>NZ_JAHXYZ010000002.1 GCF_019969685.1 Microbacterium sp. EST19A
CGATCGCCGCGGGCATGCCCGTGCTCGGAACCTGCGCCGGCCTCATCATGCTGGCCGACTCGGTGGTCGACGCCATCGACGGACAGGAGTCCTTCGGCGGGATCGACGCGGTCGTGCGCCGCAACGCCTTCGGACGGCAGGTCGAATCCTTCGAAGCCGAGCTCGTCGTGCCCGAGCTCGGCGACGAACCGGTCAAGGCCGCCTTCATCCGCGGTCCTGTCGTCGAATCGGTCGGTCCGGCTGCCACGGTCCTCGCGGCGCTGCCGGACGGGCGCGTCGTGGCGGTCGAGCAGGGCGGCCTGCTAGGGCTGAGCTTCCACCCGGAGATCACGGGCGAGAAGCGGTTCCACCTCCGGTTCCTCGATCGCGTCGGCATCCGCGACGCCGCTTCCGCCTAGCCCGCTGCCAGACGCCGGACCGCCTCGACCGTGCGGCTGATGTCGGCGGGGGTCGTCGCCCACGACGACATCGAGCAGCGGAGTGCGGCCCGTCCTCGCCACTCGGCGCCGGTGACCGCTGCCGTGCCGTCCGTCAGGATCGCGTCTCCGAGCGCGCGGGTCGCGGCATCCGACGCGGCCCGGAACATCACCTGCGTGTAACCGACGTCGTTGAGGATGTCGATCTCGTCGATCGATGCGAGTCCCGCGGCCATGGCGACGGCGTTGTCGTGCAGCCGATCGAGGAGGGCGGCGATGCCCGAGCGTCCGAGGCTGCGCATCGCCGCCCAGGCGGGAACGCCGCGCGCCCGCCGGGAGAGCTCGGGCGTCACATCCCAGGGATCGAGGCCGGAGTAGATCAGGTAGTCGCCGCCGGTGCGGAACGCCGCGATGGAGTCGGCGGGGTCGCGCACGATCGCCATCCCGCAGTCATAGGGCACGTTCAAGGTCTTGTGCGCATCCGTCGCCCACGAGTCCGCCTGCTCCATCCCCGCGGTGAGCGGACGCAGGGCATCGGATGCCGCCGCCCAGAGCCCGAATGCGCCGTCGACGTGCACCCAGGCTCCGTGCTCCTTCGCGATCGGGATCAGCGCACCGAAGTCGTCGAAGGCGCCGGTATGCACCTCGCCGGCCTGCAGGCAGACGATCAGCGGCCCTTCCGCGTCTGCGAGCACCCTCTCCAACGCGTCCGCGCGCATGCGCCCCTGGTCGTCGGAGTCCACGACCGTCAGCTCCGCGCGTCCTATTCCGAGGAAGCGTGCGGCGCGGTCGATCGATCCATGCCGATCCGCACCGACGACGAAGCGCAGCGGGGGAGCGCCGCGGAATCCCTGCTCCGCGATGTCCCAGCCCGCGCGCGCCATGACGGCGTGGCGCGCGGTCGCGAGACAGGTGAAGTTCGCGAGCTGTCCTCCTGTGACGAAGCCGACGCTGGCGGACGTCGGAAGACCGAACAGCTCCAGCATCCACTGTCCGGCGATGCGCTCCATGGCGACGGTCGCCGGGGTCAGCGTGGAGGAGCCGGAGTTCTGGTCCCAGGCGGAGACGAGCCAGTCGGCGGCGAGGGCAGCCGGATGCGTGGCGCCGATCACGAAACCGAAGAACCGCCCTCCCGGAATCGCGACCAGTCCGGGATCGGCCCGCTCGGCCATCTCGGCGATCACGTCGGCCGGGTCGACGCCATCCTCTGCCAGCGGTCCGCCGAAGACGGCGAGCATGTCGTCGAGCGACGCACGCGGCCACACCGGGCGATCATCGATCGAATCCAGGAAGATCGAGGCGGCGGTGTGGGCCGCCTCGAGTGCGCGCGCCCGCTCGTCGAGAGCATTCTCGTCCATGCGTCAGGACTACACCCGTGCGCCTCCCTGCGCCAGGGGCCCGAGCCGAGAAGACGGGGGCCTTCTCGCCGTCGCCGCGCTCTCGCCGAGGCGGACAGCGCGTGCCCTCGTGCCGGGCAGATCGCACGGCCACGGAGGGCGGGCCCGGTTGGTTAGACTGGACGACGCCCTGGGTGCGAGCTCCGGGGCGGATACGACGAGCGGAGACTTATGTCCGGGCATTCCAAGTGGGCGACCACGAAGCACAAGAAGGCCATCATCGACTCCCGTCGGGCGAAGTCGTGGGCCAAGCTCATCAAGAACATCGAGGTCGCGGCCAAGCTCGGCGGCGCCGACATGGCCGGCAACCCGACCCTGTTCGACGCGGTGCAGAAGGCCAGGAAGACCTCCGTCCCCAAGGACAACATCGACCGCGCGGTGAAGCGCGGTGCGGGCATCGGCGGAGAAACCGTCGAGTACCTCTCGATCATGTACGAGGGATACGGACCCAACGGCGTGGCTCTGATGATCGAGTGTCTGACCGACAACAAGAACCGCGCGGCGGCCGAGGTGCGCACCGCGCTCACCCGCAACGGCGGCACCCTCGCCGACCCGGGCAGCGTGGCCTACAACTTCAGCCGCAAGGGCGTGATCGTCGTCGGCTCCGAGGGCACGACCGAGGACGACGTCATGATGGCGGCACTCGAGGCGGGTGCCGAGGAGATCGAGCCGCACGCCGAGGGCTTCGAGGTCATCACCGAGGCCACCGACCTCGTCGCGGTGCGCAGTGCGCTGCAGGAGGCCGGGATCGACTACGAATCCGCCGACGTGGAGTTCGTGCCGAATCTCAAGGTCGAGATCGACGTCGACACCGCTCGGAAGATCTTCCGACTCATCGACGCACTCGAAGACAGCGAAGACGTGCAGAACGTGTTCACGAACTTCGATCTGACGCCCGAGGTCCAGGCGGAGCTCGAGAACGACGACGAGTGAGGCGAGCCTGACGCTCGTCGCCGATCGTCCGGCTTAGCCTGGGGGAGTGAGCTCCTCCCTGCGCGTCCTCGGCATCGACCCCGGCCTCACCCGGTGCGGGGTGGGCGTCGTCGACGTCGACGGATCGCGCCGCGGCACGCTCGTGCATGTGAGCGTGATCCGCTCGTCACCGGATGCGGAGATCGGCGACCGTCTCGCGATCGTCGCCGCCGGCATCCGCGCGGTCATCGCCGAGCATCGGCCGGATGCCGTCGCCGTCGAGCGGGTGTTCGCGCAGCAGAACACGCACACGGTGATGGGCACGGCGCAGGCGAGCGGTGTCGCCCTCCTCATCGCCGCAGAATCGGGGCTGCCCGCGGCCACCCATACGCCGAGCGAGGTGAAGGCGGCGGTCACCGGCTACGGCTCGGCCGACAAGCGGCAGGTGCAGGCGATGATCGCGCGGATCCTTCGCCTCGACGCTCCTCCGCAGCCCGCCGATGCCGCCGACGCCCTCGCCATCGCCCTGTGCCATGCCTGGCGCCGCGGCGGTGCGGTGGCGACCAAGGGAGCGCTGACGCCCGCCCAGCGGGCATGGGCCGACGCCGAGCGTGTCGCTCGAACATATCTACGAGCCACGCCCTAGGCTGGTCGGATGATCTCCTCTCTGCACGGTGTCGTCCTGCATGCGACATCCGATCAGGTCGTCATCGAGGTGGGCGGAGTCGGCTTCTCCGTCGCCGTCCCGACCGATGTCGCCCACACCGCGACGGTGGGGGAGCGCCTCCAGCTGCACACCAGTCTCATCGTCCGTGAGGACTCCCTGTCGCTGTACGGATTCGCCGAGCGGGATGAACTCGAGATCTTCGGTCTCCTGATCAGCGTCACGGGCGTCGGACCGAAGTCGGCGCTCGGTGTGCTGTCCCACCTCACCGTGGACCAGATCGCCGAGGCCGTCACCGCCGAGGAAGACGCACCGTTCCGGCGGGTCTCCGGCATCGGACCGAAGACGGCGAAGCTCATCGTGCTCCAGCTCGCCGGCAAGGTGCACCCGACCGCTGCGCCCCGGCGCGGCGCTGCCTCGACGGGCAACGACGTCGTCTCCCAGGTCGCCGCCGCGCTCGTGGGCCTCGGCTGGTCGGAGAAGGTCGCCACGGAGGCGGCCGCGCAGACGGCCGCCGACGCGACGGAAGCCGAGCGCGGCTCGGTCTCGTCGCTCCTGCGCCGCACGCTCGCGCTCCTGGGGCCGGCACAGGGAGGCCAGGCGCGTGTCTGACGCCCGTGACGCCACCGAGCCGGTCGACGACACCGAGCTCGCGATCGAGGGCGCCCTGCGCCCGGCCAGCCTCAGCGAGTTCGTCGGTCAGCAGAAGGTGCGCGGTCAGCTGCAGCTGCTGCTCGAAGCCGCGCGCATCCAGAGCCGCCCCGCCGATCACATCCTCCTGGCGGGGCCGCCAGGACTCGGCAAGACCACCCTGGCGATGATCGTCGCGCATGAGAGCGACCGTCCCCTGCGACTCTCCAGCGGTCCGGCGATCCAGCATGCCGGAGACCTGGCTGCCCTCCTGTCGAGCCTCGTGCCCGGCGAGGTCCTCTTCATCGACGAGATCCACCGCATGGCGCGCTCCGCCGAGGAGATGCTGTATCTCGCGATGGAGGACTACCGCATCGACATCATGGTCGGAAAGGGCGCCGGCGCGACGAGCATCCCGCTCGAGCTCGCCCCCTTCACGCTGGTGGGCGCGACCACGCGGTCCGGTCTGCTGCCCAACCCGCTGCGGGACCGCTTCGGGTTCACCGGTCACCTGGAGTTCTACGACGAGCGTGAGCTCGAGCAGGTCATCGAGCGGTCCGCGATGGTGCTCGGCGTCGACATCCCGCGCGATTCCCTGGCCGAGATCGCCCGCCGCTCGCGCGGCACTCCCCGCATCGCGAACCGTCTGCTCCGCCGCGTGCGCGACTACGCCCTCGTCCATGGAGACGGCTCGGCCACCATGCACGACGTGCGGGCAGCGCTGGAGCTCTACGACGTCGATGCGATCGGCCTGGATCGGCTCGATCGCGCGGTCCTCGAGGCGCTGGTCCGGCGCTTCCGCGGCGGCCCGGTGGGCCTCAGCACCCTCGCCGTCGCGGTCGGCGAGGAGGGGGAGACCGTCGAGAGCGTGGTGGAGCCGTATCTCGTACGGATCGGCTTCCTCGGCCGCACTCCACGGGGTCGGGTGGCGATGCCGGAGGCGTACGCGCATCTCGGTGTCCCGCACCCGGACGGGACGCTTCGTCTTGATGACCTATAATCGCTGAAGACTTCCCGGATATCTTCGTGCGCCCAAACGCTGGTGCGTGCACCTGAGAAAGGCGCTTCCCCCATGCCCATGGAATTCATCCTCTTCGGACTTCTCGCCGTCCTCCTCGTCTTCATGATCTTCAACACGCGCAAGCGCACGAAGGCGATGAAGGCCGAGCAGGAGGAGAAGGCGACCAAGACCGTCCCCGGCGTCAAGGTACTGATGCAGGGCGGCATCTACGGAACGATCGTCGCGTACGACCCGGAGGACCTCGATACCCCGGCCCTCGTCGAGATCGCGCCCGGAACCATCATCGAGGTCCACAGCCAGGCCATCCTCCGCATCGTCGAGCCGAAGGACGTCATCGTCGAGGACTCCGTCATCGACGAGCCCGTCGACGTCGTCCACGACGACATCGTGGTGGACAAGACCGACGCTCCGGCGATCGAGACGACCGAGGAGACGCGTGCGCGCCTCGAGCGGGACGCAGACGACAAGTAAGACCGCCGCCAGCGCTGCCTCCCGCATCTCCGGCATCTCAGAAAGCTGAACACACGTGGCTTCATCCTCTCCGGTCCGTCACGCCTGGCGGGTCCTCCTCGGCCTGCTCCTCGTGACGGGCGTGCTCTTCGGCATCAACTCGCTGGGCGTCTTCGTCATCAAGGACGCCAACGGGGAGGCGGCCAGCTCGTGGGCACCTGAGCTCGCCCTCGACCTCCAGGGCGGCACCCAGATCGTCCTGAGCGCCGAGACCGAAGACGGATCTGCGCCGTCGTCGGAGCAGCTCGACCAGGCCGCGGCCATCATCCGCCAGCGTGTCGACGCGTCGGGCGTCGCGGAGGCCGACATCACGACCGAGGGCGGACAGAACATCGTCGTCCAGATCCCGGGTGTCGCCGACGAGCAGACCCGCGAGCGGATCCAGTCCAGCGCGCAGCTCGAGTTCCGGCCGGTGCTCGCCACCAACGCCGCGACGAGCGACTTCGTGGGTGAGGACGGCAACTCCACGCCCTATCCGTCGCCCGATCCCTCGCTCAACGCGACGCCGACCGTCGAGCCGACGGACGCCAGCGACCTGTCCTGGGTGACGGAGAAGCTCGCGGCGGAGTTCCAGGCCTACGACTGCGCCAACCCCGACAACGACCCGGCCCGCGCCCCGAAGGACGAGCCGGTCATCGCCTGCTCGCCCGACGACGCCCAGAAGTTCCTCCTCGGTCCGGCCGAGCTCGACGGCACGGCCATCACGGATGCCTCCGCCGGACGTGACCCGAAGTCGGGCGCCTGGCTCGTGCAGCTCACGATGAGCGGCTCGGGCGGCGACGCCTTCGGCGTGGTCAGCACCCGACTGAACCAGAACCGCATCGACGGGCTGTCGCCGCGCGACCAGTTCGCGTTCGTGCTCGACGGCGACGTGCTCAGCGCGCCGCGGATGAACGGCGTGATCCTCGACGGTCGCCCCAGCATCTCGGGAAGCTTCACGCAGGAGAGCGCCACCACCCTCGCCGACCAGCTGAAGTTCGGCGCGCTGCCGCTCAGCTTCGTCGTGCAGAGCTCCGACACCATCTCGGCGACCCTGGGTACGCAGCAGCTGCAGATCGGCCTCATCGCCGGACTCATCGGCCTCGCGCTCGTCGCCATCTACTCGCTCATCGTCTATCGAGCACTCGGAACCGTGATCATCGCCTCCATCGCGGTGATGGCCGTGCTGACGTACGTGATCATCTGCATCCTGGCCTGGCGACTCGGCTTCCGCCTGTCGCTCGCCGGTGTTGCCGGTCTGATCGTGTCGATCGGCTTCACGGCCGACTCGTTCATCGTGTACTTCGAGCGAATACGAGATGAGCTGCGCGACGGCAAGTCCATCACCTCGGCGGTCGAGGACGGATGGGGACGCGCGAAGCGCACGATCTACATCTCGAAGTCGATCAACATCCTCGCGGCCGTGGTGCTCTACATCCTCGCCGATGCCACGGTGAAGGGCTTCGCGTTCACGCTGGGTCTCACGACCCTGATCGACGTGTTCATCTTCGTGATCTTCACGCACCCGGTGATGCAGCTGCTGGCCCGCACGCGGTTCTTCGGCGGCGGGCACAAGCTCTCCGGTCTCGACCCCGAGGCGCTCGGTGCCGTGTACCGCAGCCGCTCGCAGTTCCGCGAAGTGGCGACCACGACGACCGGCCGCGGCGCGAAGAACGCCCGAGCTCGCGGCGAGGCGGATCGTCGACAGACGATCGCCGAGCGCAAACGCGCCGAGGCCCTCGCGGGCGACAGATCCACCAACGCCGACAGTTCTACCGATGGAGCCAGGGAGGGAGACGCCTGATGCCTTCCATGAATGAGTTCGGCAACAACCTGTACTCGGGGAAGACCTCTTTCCCGTTCGTCGGCAGGCGTCGCCTGTGGTTCATCATCGCCATCGCGCTCGTCGTCGGCTCCGCACTCGTGCCGCTGTTCCGTCCGGTCCAGTTCTCGATCGAGTTCACCGGCGGATCGCAGTTCACGGTGCAGGCACCCGACAGCCGCGACCAGGACACCGCGACCGAGGCCGTGCAGTCCGTGGTCCCGGGAGCCGCCACCAAGGTGGTCGTCGTCAGCGACCGCGACATCCGGGTGCAGACCGACCAGATGAGCGCCGACGAGACGCAGCAGGTCGCCAGCGCCCTCGCGGATGCCTACAAGGTCGATGCGGAGAGCGTCACGTCGTCGTTCATCGGCCCGGCCTGGGGTGAGAACGTCACGAGGCAGTCCCTCTGGGGTCTCGCGATCTTCCTGGCGCTGACCTTCCTCATCCTGGCGATCTACTTCCGCACCTGGAAGATGTCGGCTGCGGCGATCATCGGCCTTCTCGACGTGCTGGTGATCACGGTCGGCGTCTACGCGCTGGCCGGCTTCGAGATCTCGCCCGCGGCGGTGATCGGGTTCCTCACGATCCTCGCGTACTCCCTGTACGACACGACGGTGGTGTTCGACAAGATCAGGGAGAACACGACGGAGGACGGGGAGAAGTCCGCGCGATTGTTCGGCGAATCGGTCAACCTCGCCGTGAACCAGACACTCGTGCGCTCCATCAACACGTCCGTCGTCGCGGCCCTGCCCGTCGGCGCGGTGCTCTTCATCGGCGCCTTCTGGCTGGGTGCCGAGTCGCTCACCGACATCTCGCTGTCGATCTTCGTCGGCATCCTCGTCGCGACGTACTCGACGCTGTTCGTCGCCGCACCGCTGTACTCGCTGTTCCGCGAGAACGAGCCGCAGATCAAGGAGCGCGACGCGCGCATCCGCGAGGCCCGCAGCAAGGCGGACGTCAACGCCTGATCGTTCCCTCTCGGCGGGAGCTCGTCCCGCACAGCACGCGTAAGATGAGAAGATTCGGGAGGTGAGTGGATGGCGGAGCCGCAGACGTCGTCGCAGGGTTCCAGTCTGCGACGACTGGTTCCCCGCATCTTCTCCCGCGCGTCCAGGATCAACGATCTCGACAACCTGATCCGCACCGTCCGCGCCAATCACCCGCGCGGCGACTTCCCCGTCATCGAGCGCGCGTACGCGGTCGCCAAGGAGAAGCACGAGGGGCAGAAGCGGCAGAGCGGCGAGCCATACATCACGCACCCGCTCGCGGTCGCGCAGATCCTCGCCGAGATGGGGCTCGGGCCGCGCGCGATCGCGGCAGCCCTGCTGCACGACACGGTCGAGGACACCGGTTACGCACTGACCGACCTCACGGCCGAGTTCGGCGACGAGGTCGCGATGCTGGTCGACGGCGTCACGAAGCTCGATAAGGTCAAGTACGGCGAGAGCGCGCAGGCCGAGACGGTCCGCAAGATGATCGTCGCGATGTCGAAGGACATCCGCGTGCTGCTGATCAAGCTGGCCGACCGCCTGCACAACGCGCGCACGTGGGGCTTCGTCCCGCCGGAGAAGGCGGCGAAGAAGGCCAAGGAGACCCTCGAGATCTACGCGCCGTTGGCGAATCGACTCGGCATCCAGGCCATCAAGTCGGAGCTCGAGGATCTCTCGTTCGCCGTGCTGCATCCGAAGATCTACAACGAGATCCACAGCCTGATCGCGCAGCGCACCCCTCAGCGGGAGAAGTACCTGGCGCAGGTCGTCGAGGAGATCGACGAGGACCTGCGTGATCTCCGCATCCGCGGGAAGGTCGTCGGACGCCCGAAGCAGCTGTACTCCGTGTACCAGAAGATGGTCATCCGGGGCCGCGAGTTCGACGACATCTACGACCTGATCGGCATCCGTGTGCTCGTCGCCTCCGTGCGCGACTGCTACGCGGTGCTCGGCGCGATCCACGCCCGGTGGACGCCGCTGCCCGGCCGCTTCAAGGACTACATCGCGACCCCGAAGTTCAACCTCTACCAGTCGCTGCACACGACCGTCATCGGTCCTGCCGGCCGTACGGTCGAGATCCAGATCCGCACGCACGAGATGCACCAGCAGGCGGAGTACGGCGTCGCCGCGCACTGGATGTACAAGGAGCGGATGAACGGCGGCGGCAAGACCGAGGTCCGCGCCTCCGACACCGACATGGCGTGGCTCGCGCACATCTCCGACTGGCAGGCCGAGACGGCCGACCCGGGGGAGTTCCTCGACTCGCTGCGCTTCGAGATCGGCGCGAAAGAGGTCTACGTCTTCACGCCGAAGGGGCGGGTGGTCGGACTCCCCGCCAGCGCGACCCCGGTGGACTTCGCGTACGCCGTGCACACCGAGATCGGCCACCGCACCATGGGCGCCAAGGTCAACGGGCGCCTGGTGCCGCTGGAATCCGAGCTGAAGAGCGGCGACGTCGTCGAGGTGTTCACCTCGAAGAACCCGGATGCCGGCCCCAGCCAGGACTGGCTCGGATTCGTCGCCAGCACGCGAGCGCGCAACAAGATCCGCGGCTGGTTCACCAAGGAACGCCGCGAAGAGGCCATCGAGCAGGGCAAGGAGGCCATCGCCCGCGCGATGCGCCGCCAGAACCTGCCCCTGCAGAAGCTGATGAACCAGGACTCGTTCGCCGAGGTCGCGCATCAGCTGCACTACGAAGACGTCTCGGCGCTGTACGCCGCCGTCGGCGAGGGACACGTCTCCACGCAGTCGGTGCTGGAGAAGGTCACCGCCCTCGTCGCCTCGAGCGATCCTGCGTCCGAGACCATCGACCTCCCGGGAAGCGTTCCCACCCGCGAACCGCGATCGGGTGACTCCGGTGTGCTGGTTCGCGGTGCCGCCGACATCCTGGTCAAGCTCGCCAAGTGCTGCACGCCTGTGCCCGGCGACCCGATCGTCGGCTTCGTCACGCGCGGCAGCGGCGTGTCCGTGCACCGGGCGGACTGCGTCAACGTGAAGGCGCTCGGCGCCGAGCAGGATCGGTTCGTCGACGTGTCGTGGGCGCCGACCACGAAGAGCGTCTTCCGCGTGCAGATCCAGGTCGAGGCGCTGGATCGCTCCGGCCTGCTGTCGGACGTGACGCGTGTCCTCAGCGAGCATCACGTGAACATCCTGTCGGCGACGGTGACGACGAACGACGAGCGTCTGGCGCTCAGCCGCTTCGTGTTCGAGATGGGTGACGCCGTGCATCTGGATCGCGTGCTCAACGCGGTCCGGCGGATCGACGCCGTCTACGACGTTTACCGCGTCACGTCGTCCTGACGACCAGCCGTTCGAGCGCGGCCAGTCCGGCACGGCTCCCGGGCACGCGCCGGAGCGATCGGACGGACGCGGCGGCCTCCGAGGCGAGTCCGGGGAACACCCGGGCGAGGTGATCCATCCAGGGAAGCACTCTCGGGTCGCGGTGCAGCGTCGTCGCGAGGTCGAGCAGGGTCCGCACCGGTGTCGACACCGCGATGCCGGCGATCATCTGCTGGTCGGATGCCGCGAGCAGGGTGTCGTGGAACACGAGGCGCCCGCTGGTCTGCGGCCGGAGCCGCCGGTCCGCCGAGCGCTTCACGTGGTGCACGGCCGGGGGAGCGTCGCCGGCACCGTGGATCCACGCGGCGGTCGGACCCGAGGCCGCTGTTCCGGGGCGCACCAGCGAAGCCAGCGTGCTGGCGCGGACCTCGGCGGTCTCGACGAGATCGGCGGGCACATAGGCCTCGCCGAGGTCGATGACGTGGCCGTCGATCCGCGCTGCGCTCAGTTCCGCCGGACTCAGTCGACTTCCGGGCAGATACAGGAACGCGGGGTGCATCCGGCCAGTGTGGCCCAGTGCACCCCGCGTGCGAGTGATCGCGGGCGACCTGTGGAGAACCGGGTCAGCCGCCGAGCGCGCTGAGCCAGGTGCGGCGTGCCTCCAGGGCGTCGGCCGCGGTCTTCGCCGCCTTCTTGTCGCCGGCCTTCTCGGCTGCCGCCAGTTCGGACTCGAGCTTCTCGATGGCCTCGAGCAGCTGCGAGCTCATGTCGTTGGCGCGTGCCTTGGTCTCCGGGTTGTTCTTCTTCCAGTCGACTTCCTCGCGGGCTTTCAGCGCGCTCTCGATCACGCGGAGCCGGTCGTCGAGAGCACGTTCCTTCTCGCGCGGGAAGACGCGTCCGAGCTCGTCCCACTGCTGCTGGATGCGCGTGAGCAGGGCGCGGGCGCGCTTGATGTTCGACTCGTCCGCCACCGCCTTGGCTTCTTCGAGGAGAGCCTCTCGGGCCTCGATCTTGGGACCGGACTCGGCCTCCTCCGCGGCGGCCTGCTCGGCGCGGGCGGCGTAAAGTGCGTCGCCGGCCGCCTTGAAACGCGCCCAGAGAGCGTCGTCGGCCTTGCGTCCGGCCCGACCCGCGGCCTTCCATTCGTCGAGCAGGTTGCGGTACGCGGGGATGCCGTCGGTGCCGCGGGGCGCGAGGGCCTCGGCGCGCTCGACCAGGCGGGACTTCGCGTCGCGGGCGACCTTGTGGGTGTCGTCGAGCTCGGAGTAGAACGCGCGCCGCTGTTTGTCGACGACCGCGCGAGCATCCCGGAATCGCTTCCAGAGCTGCTGCGAGAGGCCCTTCGACAGGCGAGGACCCGTCTGCTGCTGCGCCTGCCAGGTGTCGAAGAGCTCACCGAGCTCCGCGGTCACCTGCTTCCACTGCACCTTGCTGAGGTCGCGGGCGGCGATGGCTTCGGCCCGCTCGACGAGGAGCGTCCGCTCGGCGATGGCCTTGTCGACGAGTTCCTTGGCCTGCTGGGCCTCCTGCTCGGTCGCCTCGGACAGCGAAGCCGTGAGCGCGTTCAGGCGGTCGCGGAGTCCGGCGAGGTCGCCGACGGCGGCGGCATCCGTCGCTTCGTCGATCAGGTGACCCGCCTGCTTGGCGAGGTCGCCGGCCGAGGCGCCACCGGCCTGCTGACGCTGCTCGAGAGCGTGCACCTTGAAGGCGATGTCGTCGAACTTGCGCACGAAGTAGGCGAGAGCCTCATCGGGAGTGCCGTCCGGGTACTGGCCGACGACGCGCCAGGCATCGCCTTCGCGCACCTCGACGGTGCCGTCTTCGGAGACACGACCCCATTCAGCCGAGGACGACGAGGATGCCGGGACCGACGCGACGGGTGCGGCGGCAGCGGGGGCCGGCACCTTTCGCGGCATCGGCTTGGCCGGGGGTGCGGGAATGGGAGGAGTCGGCTTCGACGGCTCGTTGGCAGACACGGTGATTCTCCTTGCGCGGTAGGGCCCGCGGGAGGCGGAAAGGACGAGGCTCAGCCTAGTACGCCCGCGGGTTCAGGGTGAGGTCGCGGACTTCGCACCTCACCGTTACCGATCTGTGAGGAGAACGTTCGACGGGCGAAACATCCAGCGTCCTCTGCGGGAAACATGGCGCTCCTATCGTCACGAGAGCGACAGTCCCCCCGCGTCGACAGGAGCCCCATGAACGACACCGCATCCACGCCGCACGAGATCATCGTCGTCGGAGCGGGGATGGTGGCCCATCGTTTCGTGGAGAGTCTGCTCAGCCGTGCCGACGCCGACGTCCGGGTGACCGTGATCGGAGACGAGGGGCGTGGCCCGTACGACCGCGCGGCGCTGACGAGCTTCTTCTCCGGCACGGCGGCCGACGAGCTGGAACTCGACCGTTCCGTCTTCGCCGACGCGCGGGTGCGCCTGATCTCGAACGACAGGGTGCTGCGCATCGATCGTTCCCGGCGTGCGGTGCGCACCCGCTCACGGCGGCGCTATGACTACGACACGCTCGTGCTCGCGACGGGCTCGTACGCCCCGCGCGTGGCGGTGGAGGGCGCGGACGTTTCCGGGTGCTTCGTGTATCGGACGCTCGAAGACGCCGAGCAGCTGCAGGAATTCGTGGCGCGGCGCCGGCGCATCCTCGGTCGTCGGCTGCGGGGTGCGGTGATCGGAGGCGGGCTGCTGGGACTCGAGCTCGCCGGTGCGCTCCAGGGGATGGATGTGGACACGACGGTGGCCGAGCATTCGGATCGGCTGATGCCCGCCCAGCTCGATCCGGCGGGCGGCAGGATGCTGAAGAGCGTGGCCGAGGCGCGGGGCCTCACCGTGCGCACGCAGGCGCGCACGGTGACGATCGATCCCGACGAGTCGGGCGCGGTCACCGCGGTGGAGTTCCAGGACGGGTCGTTCCTGCGGGTGGATGTGGTGGTCTTCACGGTGGGCGTCCGTCCGCGCGACGAGCTGGCACGGAATGCGGGACTCGATGTGCACCCGCGGGGCGGCGTGCTGATCGACGAGGGGTGCACGACCTCCGATCCGCGCATCCTCGCGGTCGGCGAGGTCGCGAACTTCGACGGCCGGTGCGTGGGGTCGGTAGCACCCGGATATGCGATGGCCGAGGTCGCCGCGACACGCCTGCTCGGCGGGCAGGCGAGCTTCCCCGGGTACGACGAGTCGGCTGCCCTGAGGCTTCCGGGCGTCGAGGTCGCGAGCTTCGGAGATGCGCACGGCCGCACGCCCGGCGCGTTCGACGTCGTCCACTCCGATCCGGGTGCGGGGATCTACCGGAAGCTCGTGCTCTCCGCAGACGCGCAGACGCTGCTCGGCGCCATCCTCGTCGGCGACGCGAGCGAGTACGGCGCGCTGCGGCCTCTGGTGGGTGCCAAGCTCGGCGCGGATCCCTCCGCCTACCTCCTGGCGCCCGGCGATCATGTCGTGGAGACGCTGCAGAACGACGGCACGTACACGGTGATCCCGAGTGTGCCGGGAGGACGCGTGACACCGGATGCACTGATCGCCATCGGACAGATCGCGAAGGACTTCGGACTGCAGCCGAGCATCGTGGACGGACATCGCATCGATCTGCGCGGCGCCCGTCTCGAGCAGCTGCCGCGGATCCGGCAGCGTCTGGTCGACGCGGGGCTGGAACGGTGCGACACCCCGATCGTGCCGGCGCCGACCACGACCTCGCTCGGGAGCGTGTCGATCGAGCGCCACCCCCTCCGGGAGCGCGCATGAGGCTCATGCTCCGGCGTCGGGCGGCAGGCGCACCCCGCGCGAGGGCGCACCCGGCGCGGGTGGGGCGCGTCGATGTGGTCGGCGGCGGACCGGGGCCCGCGGATCTGATGACCCTGCGCGCACACCGCCTGCTGGCGGAGGCCGATGTCGTCGTCGCCGATCGGCTCGGCCCGACAGACGAGGTGCGCACGAGTCTGGATCCCGACGTGCTGCTCATCGATGTGGGCGGAGGGCCGGGGCGCGATCCGATTCCGCAGGCGCAGATCAACGCGCTGCTCGTCGCCCATGCTCGAGCCGGCATGCGCGTCGTCCGGTTGAAGGGTGGGGATCCGTTCCTTCTCGGCCGCGGCGGCGAGGAGGTGTTCGCCTGCGAAGCCGCCGGCATCCCCGTCTCCGTGACACCCGGCGTCAGCAGCGCGATCTCGGCCCCGCAGGCGGCAGGGATTCCCGTGACGCATCGCGGCGTGGCGTCCGCCCTGCACGTCGTGAACGGTCAGGGTCCCTTCACCCGGAGCACTCTCGCCTCGCTCGCCGACCCGTCCGTGACCACCGTCGTGCTGATGGGCGTCGCCGCTCTGCCGCGTCTCGTCGATGCGGCCCTGGGGCACGGCGTCCCCGCCGAACGACCGGTCGCGATCGTCGAGAACGGGCACAGCCCGCGCCAGCGCACCGTGCGCAGCACGCTCGGAGCCGTCATCGACGAGGCTGCTGCGGCGAGGGTGACGAACCCCGCTGTCATCGTGATCGGCGATGTCGCCCGCGCCGGCCTGTTGCTTCCGGCCTCGTCGCCGTATGCGGAGAGCGCCATCTGACGACGCCGCGGTCGCACGGGCCCGTCGACGCGGTGGTCGCTCCGGCTACTCCGCCGGGGTGTCCGACGGGATCGGCACGGGCGTCTCGGTCGGTGCCTCGGACGGCGGGGTCGAGGGCTCGACGGTGGGCGTCGGCGTGGGCTCCGGTGCGGTGACCTGGGCGTGCACGACCTGGCTGCCGATCGCCGCGATCACGATGAGGGCTCCGACGACACCGGCGATGACGTTGTCACGCGTGCGGCGGCGCAGCTGACCCTGATGCCAGATCGTGCGCGCGGTGTGCAGACGGGTACGGCGCTCGGCCTGAGCGCGCTCCTGCCTGGTTGTCCTCGAACCGCGTGCGGCCATGCCCGATCTCCCATCCGTGCGACTGTGCGCGACGTCGCCTCAGAGCCTACCGTCGGCGGCGGTGTACCTTGAGCGTCACCCCGGTGTCGTGACCCGCCAGTAGCCTGGTGGGATGACGTCCCCTGCCGCGCTGCTCTCCGGGCAGACGCCTCTCGCCGTGCGCATGCGCCCGGTCTCGCTCGCCGAGGTCGCCGGTCAGCGTCACCTTCTGCGAGCAGGTTCCCCCATCGTCGCGCTGGCCGACCCCGAGGCGACGTCGCCCGGCGCGGTGTCGATCATCCTCTGGGGCCCTCCTGGCACGGGCAAGACGACGCTCGCGCAGGCCATCGCCCGGTCGTCAGGGCGCCGCTTCGTCGAGCTCTCGGCCGTCACGGCGGGGGTCAAGGACGTGCGCGAGGTGATGCAGGAGGCGATCACCCAGCGCGACCTCTACGGACAGACGACGATCCTCTTCCTCGACGAGATCCACCGCTTCACGAAGGCCCAGCAGGATGCACTGCTGCCCGGTGTCGAGAACGGCTGGGTGATCCTGATCGCGGCGACGACGGAGAACCCGTCGTTCTCGGTGATCTCCCCGCTGCTATCGCGTTCGCTCCTGCTCACGCTGCAGCCGCTCACCGACGACGACATCGCCCTGCTCGTCGATCGCGCGGTGGGCGACGCCCGCGGGCTCAACGGCGCGGTCGCGTTGAGCGACGAGGCGCGCGCGGCTCTCGTCCGGCTCGCCTCCGGCGATGCCCGCCGTGCCCTCACGGGACTCGAGGCGGCCGCGGCCGTGGCCCTGTCGCACTCCTCCGACGCGAAGGCCCCCAAGGGCAAGAAGAAGGCCTCCGACGCGAGCGTCGTGCCCGCGGTGTCCGCCGACGATGTCTCGCAGGCCGTCGACAAGGCGCTGCTGCGGTACGACCGTCAGGGCGACGAGCACTACGACGTGATCAGCGCGTTCATCAAGTCGATCAGGGGCTCCGACCCCGACGCCGCGCTGCACTACCTCGCCCGAATGATCGAGGCGGGGGAGGACCCTCGCTTCATCGCCCGCCGGCTCGTGATATCGGCCTCGGAGGATGTCGGTCTCGCCGATCCCCAAGGACTCGTCATCGCGGTCGCCGCCGCCGACGCCGTCGCCTTCATCGGGATGCCGGAGGGGCGGATCCCGCTGGCCGAGGCGACGGTGTACCTCGCGACGACGGCGAAATCGAACGCCGCGTACGTCGGCATCGACGCCGCGATCGCCGACATCCGCAACGGCGGCTTCGGCCGTGTGCCGGTGCATCTGCGCGACGCGCACTACCCCGGAGCCAAGCGCCTGGGGCACGGCAAGGGCTACGTGTATTCGCACGACAGCGAGTACGGCATCGTGCCGCAGCAGTACCTTCCCGACGAGCTCGACGGCCGGCGATACTACGAGCCGAAGTCGCTGGGCGCGGAGCGCGATGTGGCCGCGCGGCTCGAGCGGATCCGCCGCATTCTCGGCGATCGTTGACGCCGCCGGCCATCTGTTAGACTTGACCGGCTCGAAACCGAGTTTTCGGGCATCTCCTCGTTCACACCACACCTTGATGGCGCCCCGGCGTGCGCTCCCAGGCAGAACGCGGACGATACGTCCGTGAGTCGTGAAAGACGCGACCACGTCATCGGAAGGACAGCTTCGTGACCACGAAGTCCCAGGACCGCCGCAAGGTCCGGCTCAGCCGTGCCCTCGGCATCCCGCTCACCCCGAAGGCCGCCCGCTACCTCGAGAAGCGTCCCTACGCTCCGGGTGAGCACGGCCGCACGAAGCGCAAGGCCGACAGCGACTACGCCGTCCGTCTGCGTGAGAAGCAGCGTCTCCGCGAGCAGTACGGCATCCGCGAGAAGCAGATGCGCAACACGTTCAACGAGGCGCGTCGTCACGACGGCCTGACCGGTGAGAACCTGGTCGAGCTCCTCGAGATGCGTCTCGACGCGCTCGTCGTGCGTTCGGGCTTCGCCCGCACCACGGCTCAGGCCCGCCAGCTCGTCGTGCACCGTCACATCCTCGTCGACGGCCAGCTCGTCGACCGCCCGTCGTTCCGCGTGAAGCCGGGTCAGCTCATCCACGTCAAGGCCAAGAGCGAGGGCACCGAGCCCTTCCAGGTCGCAGCAGCCGGCGGTCACGCCGAGGTCCTGCCTCCCGTTCCCGGCTACCTCGAGGTCGAGCTCGACAAGCTCCAGGCCCGCCTGGTCCGTCGTCCGAAGCGCGCCGAGGTCCCCGTGACCTGCGAAGTGCAGCTCGTCGTCGAGTACTACGCAGCTCGCTGATCCAGCGAGAGAGCGATTCGCAGAAGGCGTCGGGGCAACCCGACGCCTTCTGTCGTTTCCGCCTACGATGGAGAAACCGCGCCTTCGCGGATCAAGGGCAAGGATGGTGACATGAAGAACGTGCGTTGGTTCCTGGTCGGTCTGGTCGGCGGATTCGTCGTCGCTCACTTCATGAACAAGGACCCGCGTGGTCACGACATCCTCGCCGAGGTCGACGCCCGGATCAACGGATTCACGGCAGCCCTCGGCGACGCCTACCGCGAGCAGGAGGCACGGCTCACGGAGCCGGGCAAGAACTGAACCCTCGCCGCACCTCGGTGCGGCATCCTCACGCAAGGACACCCGGCACGCTATGAAAACTGCGGAGATCGCGCAGCGTTACCTCGACTTCTTCGAGAAGAACGACCATGTCATCGTCCCGTCGGCCTCTCTGGTCAGCGACGATCCCTCCCTGCTGTTCACGGTCGCCGGCATGGTGCCGATGATCCCGTATCTCACGGGCGTCGTCCCTGCTCCGCATCCGCGCATCGCGGACCTCCAGAAGTGCATCCGCACGAACGACATCGAAGAAGTGGGCCGGACGGCGCGTCACGGCACGTTCTTCCAGATGCTGGGCAACTGGTCGTTCGGCGACTACTTCAAGGAGGGCGCCATCCGCTACGCCTGGGAGCTGCTGACCAGCTCCGAAGCCGACGGCGGATTCGCGTTCGACGAGAAGGACCTCTGGGTCACCGTCTACGAGACCGACGATGAGGCCGAGTCCATCTGGCGCGACATCATCGGGCTGAAGCCGGAGCGCATCCAGCGTCTGGGCCGCGCCGACAACTACTGGAACACGGGCCAGCCCGGTCCTGGCGGGCCGGACTCCGAGATCTTCTTCGACCGCGGTCCCTCCTACGGCAAGGACGGCGGGCCTGCCGCCGACGACACGCGGTTCCTGGAGATCTGGAACCTCGTGTTCATGCAGGACTTCATCGAGAACATCCGCGGGAAGACCGAGTTCGACATCGTCGGCGAACTGCCGATGAAGAACATCGACACCGGCATGGGTCTCGAGCGCGTCGCCTTCCTCAAGCAGGGCGTCGAGAACATGTACGAGACCGACCAGGTCCGTCCGGTGCTCGACCGCGCGGTCGAGCTCTCCGGACGGCGCTACGGCGCCGTGCACGAAGACGACGTCCGTTTCCGCGTGATCGCCGATCACGTGCGCTCCTCGTTGATGCTGCTGTCCGACGGTGTGCGGCCCTCGAACGAGGGACGCGGGTACATCCTCCGTCGCCTCATGCGCCGCACGGTGCGGTCGATGCGCCTGCTCGGCGTGGACGAACCGGTGTTCCCCGAACTCTTCGCCGCCTCGCGCGATGCGATGAAGGCGGTCTATCCGGTCCTGGAGAAGGATTGGTCGACGCTCTCGGCCTCCGCGTTCGCCGAGGAGGAGACCTTCCGTCGCACGCTCGCCTCCGGATCGACCATCCTCGACCTGGCGCTCGACCAGACGAAGCAGGGCGGCGGCAAGACGCTCAGCGGGCCCGAGGCGTTCCTGCTGCACGACACGTACGGCTTCCCGATCGACCTCACGCTCGAGGTCGCCGAGGAGGCCGGGCTCGACGTCGACCGTGCTGCGTTCGACTCGCTCATGCAGGAGCAGCGTCAGCGCGCCAAGGCCGACGCCCGCAACCGCAAGCGGCAGCTCGCCGACGTCTCCGTCTACCGCGACCTGCGTTCGCGCGGCGAGACCGGCTTCGACGGCTACACGGCCCTCGAGGTCGAGTCCCGCGTCCTCGGCATCCTCGTCGACGGCGCTGTCGTGCGCAGCGCGTCCGAAGGACAGATCGCCGAAGTCGTCCTCGCCGAGACCACGCTGTACGCCGAGTCCGGCGGACAGGTGGCCGACAAGGGCACGATCGTTGGCCCCGGATTCGAGCTCGAGGTCCTCGACGTGCAGCGTCCGGTTCCCGGGCTGATCAGCCACACCGTGGAGGTCACGCGAGGCACGGTGGCCGTGGACGATGCCGCGACGACCGTCGTGGACGCCGCCAACCGCCGCGCCGCACGCCAGGCGCACTCGGCGACGCACCTCGTGCACGCCGCGCTCCGCGACACCCTCGGCCCGACGGCCACGCAGGCGGGGTCGCTGAACCGCGCCGGCTACATGCGGTTCGACTTCTCGTGGTCGCAGGCGCTCTCGGGCGAGACGCGCTCCGAGATCGAGGAGATCACCAACCGTGCCGTGCAGGACGCCCTCGAGGTGACCACGCGCATCGTCTCGCTCGACGAGGCCAAGGAGGCCGGCGCCATGGCTCTCTTCGGGGAGAAGTACGGCGATGTCGTGCGGATGGTCGACATCGGCGGACCCTGGTCCCGTGAGCTCTGCGCCGGAACGCATGTCACGACGAGTGCCGAGATCGGCCTGGTCAGCGTCGTCGGCGAATCGTCGGTCGGTGCCTCCAACCGCCGCATCGAAGCACTCGTCGGAGCGGACGCGTTCCGCGAGCTGGCGGCAGAACGCGCCCTCGTGTCGCAGCTCACCGCCTCGCTCAAGACGCCGCGCGAGCAGCTGCCCGAGCGCATCGCCGACCTCGCCGCGAGCCTCAAGGCGGCGGAGAAGCGCATCGCGCAGTTCGAGGCCAAGGAGCGCGCAGGGCAGGTGCCGGCCATCGCGGACGGCGCACAGCGCATCGGAGCGTTCCTCGTCGCTGCGCAGTCCCTCGGCGATGTCGCCTCTGCCGACGACGTGCGCGAGCTCGTGATCGGTGTGCGTGATCGTCTCGGATCCGAAGCCGCCGTCGTCGCGCTCGGTGCTGTCGTCAACGGGCGTCCCGTCGTGGTCGTCGCGACCAACGACGCCGCGCGCACGGCCGGAGCAAAGGCCGGAGTGCTCGCGAAGCGTGCCGCCGGAGTGCTCGGCGGTGGCGGCGGCGGGCGTGACGACGTCGCCCAGGGCGGCGGCACGGATTCCTCGGCGCTGCCCGCGGCGCTGGAGTCCATCTCCCAGGAGCTGCACGCCGCGTGAACGGGTTCCGTCGCGGGGTGCGCCTCGGCATCGACGTCGGCCGCGCCCGGGTCGGTGTCGCCCGATGCGACCCCGACGGGATGCTCGCCGTTCCGGTGGAGACCGTGCAGCGCAACGACCAGTCGATCGACCGCATCCTCACGATCGCGGGGGAGTACGATCTCCTCGAGTTCGTCGTCGGACTCCCGGTGAACATGCAGGGAGCGGACACCGCGTCGACCACGGATGCCCGCGAGTTCGCAGTGGCTCTGCAGCAGCGCAGCGGCGCACCGGTGCGGATGGTCGACGAGCGTCTCAGCACGGTCACCGCCCACGCGGCACTGCGTTCCTCCGGGCGATCACAGAAGAAGTCTCGTAGCATTGTGGATCAGGTCGCCGCCGTGGTCCTTCTGCAGCAGGCGATCGACACGGAGAAGAGCACCGGAAACCCGGCCGGTGCCACGATCCCGGTTGACGAGGAGCCCGCCTGAACATGTCCGAACGCGAGAGTGCTTCCCCCCAGCACGATCCGGACGCCCGCCTGGGCGACCTGTTCGAGAACCTTCCCGCCCCCACGCGCCAGATCCCGACCGTCGACAACAGCGCTCCGACGCCGGGGTCGCGCCGGGCGGCGCGAGAGGCCGCCGGCCGTACCCCCGGGGCGCCGGATGCCGACGAAGCGGCAGCGCCGAACACGGCATCCGCGAACGCGGAGCCTCCGCGGCGCGAGCCGGCGGACGTCGATGCGCTGTTCGGGGCGGACGCCGTCCAGCAGGACGCCGTCCAGGAGCCCGCCCTCGCGACGTCCGCGGGTCGAGTCCCTGCGACCGCATCGGCGGCGACTGCAGGGGCATCCGATCCCGCGCCGCCGTTGGGCGGAGGGCTCGACGACCTCTTCGTCACGCACGACGAGCGCGCAGGCGCCAAAGGTCCGAAGAAGAAGCGGCGGACCGGCTGCCTGGTCGCGCTGATCATCGTGCTCGTGATCGTCGGCGGCCTGGCCGCGGGTGGCATCTGGGCCTGGAACACCTACGGCGACAAGATCAGCGAAGCCATGGGCTGGGGCGAGCCGAAGGACTGGGAGGCGGGTATCGCCACCGGCGAGGTGTTCGTCACCATCAAGGAAGGCGACACGGGCGGACCGGTGTCGACCGCTCTGTTCGAGGCCGGCGTCACCAGGACCGAAGACGTCTTCTACGACTACATCGTCAACGAGAACCTGGCCGTGACCTTCTACCCCGGCGTCTATCGCCTGCAGGAGAAGATGACGGCCGAGGCCGCTCTGGCAGCGCTCAAAGACGACTCGAACAAGCTCGAGAACACCGTGTCGGTGGCCGAGGGCGGCACGATCACCTCGTCGCTCCCCGGCATGGCGGAGACTCTCGGCATCCCGATCGAGGACTTCCAAGCCGCTGTGGCCGACCCCTCGGCCTACGGCGTCACGGCGCAGAGCCTCGAGGGATGGCTGTTCCCGGCGGTCTACACGTTCGACCCCGAGGTGACGGCGACGCAGGTCATCCAGCGCATGGTCGACCGCACCCGCGAATCGCTGGCCGCCGCCGGGGTGCCCGACGCGGATGCCGAGCGGGTGCTCACCATCGCCTCGATCATCCAGCGCGAGGGACGCCTGGACGACTTCGCGAAGGTCTCGCGGGTGATCCAGAACCGCCTCGACATCGACATGCTCCTGCAGATGGACTCGACGGCGCAGTACGGCTACGGCTCACTGCACGAAGGCGTCGTGTCGAGCTCGGCGGAAGCGCTCGAAGACGACAATCCGTGGAACACCTACGTGCACACGGGGCTCCCGATCACACCGATCGCCAGTCCGAGCGACGCCGCCATCAAGGCGGCCATGGAGCCGGCGGACGGCCCGTGGCTCTACTTCGTGACGATCAACCTCGCCACGGGGGAGACGCAGTTCTCCGAGACGCTCGCCGAGCACGAACAGGGCATCGAGAAGTGGCGTGAATGGTGCCGGGCCAATCCCGAGGGCGGCTGCTGAGACGGTGACCGCGACCCGCCTGGCCGTCTGGGGAGACCCGATCGCGCACTCGAAGTCTCCGGCCCTGCACGCCGCGGCGTACGGCGTGCTGGGGCTCGACTGGGAGTACGACCGCCGGCAGGTGGGTGCGGCCGGGTTCGCCGAGGCGCTCGGCGGGCTCGACGCCTCCTGGCGCGGTCTCTCCCTGACCATGCCGCTGAAGGAGGAGGCGTTCGGCGCGGCGACGACGCGCGACGCCCATGCCGCATTGACCGGTGCCGTCAACACCCTGCTGTTCGGCGACGACGTCGCCGGGTACAACACCGATGTCGGCGGGATCATCGATGCGCTGGCCGAGGCGGGTGTCACGGAGGTGCAGCGGGTGCGTATCCTCGGTGCGGGCGCCACGGCGGCATCCGCTCTCGTCGCTGCCGCAGAGCTCGGAGCCGAGCACGTGGAGGTCTCGGCGCGACGACCCGAACGCGCAGCGGGCCTGGTCGTGCTGGGCGAGCGCCTGGGCGCGACCGTCGAACCGCGGACTCTCGACGACGTCGTGCTCGATGCCGAACTGACGATCGCGACGCTGCCGAGCGGCACCGCGCTCCCTCCGGACGTCGCCGCACCGTTGGCGGCTCGCGGCGGCACGCTCTTCGACGCGGCCTACGCACCGTGGCCGTCGGCTCTCGCGGTCGCATGGGGTGACGGGCGCGTTGTCTCCGGACTGGGGATGCTGCTGCATCAGGCGGTGCGCCAGATCAGGATCTTCCGCCACGGCGACCCGCTGGTCCCGTTGCCGGATGAGGCCGACGTCGTCGCCGCGATGCGCGCCGTGCTCTGAGCCGGACGGCGCTCGACGAAACGCGGCGCGAGGCAGGCCTGATCGCATGGGAGACTGGAGCAATGCTCCGCGTGCTCACGGCCGGCGAATCGCACGGCCCAGAACTCATCGCCGTCATGGAGGGCCTGCCCTCCGGCGTTCCGGTGTCCTCCGAGGCCATCCAGGCCGATCTCGCCCGCCGCAAGCTCGGCTACGGCCGTGGATCGCGGATGAAGTTCGAGCAGGACGAGCTGACGATCTCGGGCGGTGTCCGGCACGGCAAGACGCTCGGCAGCCCGATCGCGCTGCGCATCGGCAACACCGAGTGGCCCAAGTGGATCGAGGTCATGAACCCGGAACCCGTCGAGCTGACCGACAAGTCGCGTGGTCGCAGCGCGCCGCTGACCCGTCCGCGTCCCGGCCACGCCGACCTCGTGGGCATGCAGAAGTACGACTTCGACGAGGCGCGCCCGATCCTCGAGCGCGCGAGTGCCCGGGAGACCGCTGCGCGGGTCGCTCTCGGCGCGATCGCCCGATCGTTCCTCGGTGAGCTCGGCATCCGCCTGGTCAGTCACACGCTGTCGATCGGCCCCGTGCGGGCGCCGGAGGGGTCGGCGCTGCCGACGCCCGATGACGTCGAGACGCTGGACGCGGATCCGCTGCGGTGCTTCGACCCGGCGACGTCCGCGCTGATGGTCGCCGAGGTCGACGACGCGAAGAAGGACGGCGACACGCTGGGCGGCATCGTCGAGGTGCTCGCCTACGGCCTCCCGCCCGGACTCGGCTCGCACGTGCACTGGGACCGTCGTCTCGACGCCCGTCTCGCACAGGCGCTGATGAGCATCCAGGCCATCAAGGGCGTCGAGGTCGGCGACGGCTTCGAGACGACGCGCCGCCGCGGCTCCGCGGCCCACGACGAGCTGTTCGCGACCGCCGACGGCATCTCTCGCGGATCGGATCGCGCCGGCGGCACCGAGGGCGGCATGTCCACCGGTACCGTCCTGCGCGTCCGTGCAGGCATGAAGCCGATCGCGACCGTCCCGCACTCGCTGCGCACGATCGACGTGGCGACGGGCGAGGAGGCGACGGCGCACCACCAGCGCTCCGACGTCTGCGCCGTGCCCGCCGCCGGTGTCGTGGCCGAGGCCATGGTCGCCGTCGAGCTGGCGAACGCCGTGCTGGAGAAGTTCGGCGGCGACAGCATCGGCGAGACGCGCCGCAACCTCGAGGGCTACCTCGCCGGCATCCCGGAGGAGCTGCGCACGACCCCGGCGTCCGAGGCGGCGCTCATCGCGCATGACGAGCGAGGCTGATCCGCTCACGCTGGTGCTGGTCGGCCCGATGGCCGCCGGCAAGACCAGCGTCGGCAGGCGCGTCGCACGGCGGCTCGGAGTGGCCTTCATCGACACGGACAAGAGGATCGTCGCCGAGCACGGACCCATTCCGGCGATCTTCACGGATCACGGGGAACCCCATTTCCGCGCGCTCGAACGCGCTGCCGTGGCTGCCGCCCTGTCGGAGGGCGGCGTGGTCTCGCTCGGCGGAGGGGCGGTGACGGATGACGGTACGCGCGAACTGCTGCGACAGCATCCGGTCGTCTTCCTCACGGTGAGCCCTGAGGCGGTAGCCGACCGGATCCGCGGGGGCAACCGTCCGCTGCTCGCCGGAGAGGACCCGGTGGAGCGCTGGATACGGATCTTCGAGGAGCGTCGGGACTGGTACGACGAAGTGGCCTCGACGACGTTCGACACGTCGCGACGGCCGATGCAGAGGATTGCCGACGAGATCGTGGCATGGAGAAGAGAGCAGCGATGAGCACGACCACCATCAGTGTGACCGGGAACGACGCGTACGACATCACCATCGGGCGAGGTGTGCTCGACCGCGTCTCGGCCGCGCTCGCGCCGACCGTGTGCAAGATCCTCGTCGTGCATCCGCCGACGCTGGCCGCACGCGCCGCCGAGCTGCGGGAGAGACTGCTCGCCGACACGGAGAACGGGCCGCGCGAGGTTCTGCTCGCCGAGGTGCCGGACGCCGAACAGGGCAAGCGCATCGAGGTCGCGGCCTTCTGCTGGCAGGTCATGGGACAGGCGGACTTCACCCGCACCGATGCCGTCGTCGGGTACGGCGGGGGAGCGGTGACCGACCTCGCCGGTTTCGTCGCGGCCACCTGGCTGCGCGGCGTGCAGCTCGTGCAGGTCCCGACGACCGTGCTCGGTCTCGTCGATGCCTCCGTCGGCGGCAAGACCGGGATCAACACCGCCGAGGGCAAGAACCTCGTCGGGGCCTTCTGGGCGCCGAGCGCGGTCGTCGGCGATCTCGACGAACTCGGCAGTCTGAGCCCGAACGAGGCGACGGCCGGCTTCGCGGAGGTCGTCAAAGCCGGCTTCATCTGGGCTCCGGAGATCCTCGACATCATCGAGGCGGATCCGGCGCGCGCCGTCGACACGACCACGGAGGAGTTCCGTCGTGCCGTCGAGCTCGCCATCGACATGAAGGCGAAGGTCGTGTCCGACGACTTCCGCGAGGCCGGTCTTCGCGAGATCCTCAACTACGGTCACACGCTCGGCCACGCGATCGAGCACGCCGAGCGGTACAAGTGGCGGCACGGTGCGGCGGTCTCGATCGGCATGCTGTACGCCGCCGAGCTCTCGCGGCTCGCCGGACGTCTGTCGGATGCCGCCGCGGAGAGGCACCGCACGATCCTGGAGTCTCTCGGCCTGCCGACCTCGTACCGCGCGGGTGCCTGGCCGCAGCTGCTCGCGACGATGCAGCGCGACAAGAAGAGCCGCGGCGGGATGCTGCGCTTCATCCTGCTCGACGACATCGCGAAGCCCACGGTGCTGCAGGCTCCCGACGAGTCCCTGCTCTTCGCCGCCTACCAGGAGATCGGGGCGTGAGCGTCGACGTCCGTCGCGTCCGTGCCGACGAGTGGGAGCGCGTGCGGGATCTGCGACTCGATGCCGTCCGCGATCCTGCGGCGGCGATCGCGTTCCTGAGCTCGTACGAGGCCGAGGCGGCGCATCCCGCCGCGTTCTGGCAGGATCGCGCGGCCAATGCGGCGACCGGTGACGCCGTGGCGCAGTTCGTCGCGGAGGCGGACGGGGAGTGGATCGGCACGGTCACGGTGATCCGGTGGAAGGCCGGCGACACGGATCATCACGGACGCACGGTCTCCGTGGCTCGGGGCGACGTCGTCGGTGTCTTCGTGCGGTCGGAGAATCGCGCCGGTGGCGTCGTCGATGCCCTCCTCGGTGCGGCAGCCGACTGGGCGCGCGATCTCGGCGACGGCGCGCTGGCCCTCGATGTGCATGTCGACAACCTCCGGGCCCAGCGCGCATACCGCCGCGCCGGCTACGTCGAGACGGGCCTTCGCTTCACGGGATCGATCGGGCCGGAGCTCGAGATGAGCCGCTCGCTCGCGGCCGCGGATAGTGTGGCACCGTGACTGCGAACCCCCGTCTTCTGCTCGTGAACGGGCCGAACCTCAACCTGCTCGGCACCCGTGAGCCCGAGGTCTACGGCACGGCGACCCTCGCCGATGTCGAGCGCCTCACGGCTGAGGCCGCGGCCTCGCTCGGCTACGACGTGCGGGCGATCCAGAGCAATCATGAGGGCGTGCTGATCGACGCGATCCATGAGGCACGGGCGGACTGCGCCGGCATCGTGATCAACCCCGGCGGGCTCACGCACACGTCCGTCGCCCTTCGCGACGCCCTCACGGGAGTCGCACTGCCGTTCGCCGAGGTGCACATCTCCGACGTGTACGCCCGAGAGGATTTCCGCCACCACTCCTACCTGCACGACGTCGCCGCCGTGCGCGTCATCGGACACGGGGTCGAGGGGTATGCGGAGGCCGTGCGAGAGCTCATCGCTCAGCTCTGACGGGCTCCGTTTCCGAAGCGGCGCGGCTCATCCCGTAGAATCGACTGTCGGCCTGCCTGTTTCGCGCGGGAGAGGGCCGGCCCCACAGACTCAGGAACGGAACTCTCAGCGCATGGCATCTACCGCAGACATCAAGAACGGCGTCGTTCTCAGCATCGACGGACAGCTCTGGAACGTCATCGAGTTCCAGCACGTCAAGCCCGGCAAGGGTGGCGCGTTCGTGCGGACGAAGCTCAAGAACGTCGTGTCGGGCAAGGTCGTGGACCGCACCTACAACGCCGGCGCCAAGATCGAGATCGAGAACGTCGATCGCCGCGACTACACCTACCTCTACGCAGACGGCGAGAGCTTCGTGTTCATGGACACCTCGGACTACGACCAGATCACCGTGGGTGCGGCGACCGTCGGCGACGCGAAGAACTTCCTGCTCGAGAACCAGCAGGTCACGATCGCGCTGAACAACGGCAACCCGCTGTACATCGATCTTCCGGCGTCGGTCATCCTCGAGGTGACGTACACCGAGCCCGGCCTGCAGGGCGACCGCTCCTCGGCCGGCACGAAGCCCGCGACCGTCGAGACCGGTTACGAGATGCAGGTCCCGCTGTTCGTCGAGACCGGCACGCGGATCAAGGTCGACACGCGCACCGGCGACTACCTCGGTCGCGAGAAGTAAGGCGTGAGCGCCCGCACGAAGGCGCGTAAGCGCGCACTCGACATCCTGTTCTCCGCCGATGTGCGCGGAGACGACCTCGCCGTGGCCCTCGCCGCCGAGGCGAAGCGCGCAGCGAACGAGCCCTCTCGCGAGGCTTCCTGGCTCTACGCCAGGGAGATCGTCGACGGCATCATCGATCAGCGTGATGAGATCGACGAGCAGATCACCACGCACAGCCGCGACTGGAAGCTCGAGCGGATGCCGGCCGTCGACCGCGCGCTGCTCCGCATCGGCGTCTGGGAGATCCTCTCCAACGACGAGGTGCCCACGGCCGTGGCCATCGACGAGGCGGTCGAGCTCGCCAAGGAGTTCTCGACAGATGATTCCGGCGCCTTCGTGCACGGTGTCCTCGCGCGGGTGGCCCGCGCCGCCTGATCGCCGCGCGTGGATTCACGCGTCATGTCGGATGCCATGGGAAGGATGCCGGCATGCCCGCACCTCACGTCGACCTCCGCGATCTCATGCAGATCACGGATGCCGGTGGGTACGCGCGCGGGCTCGCCTACTTCCGTGAAGGGAACGTCCTCGATCTCGACTGGGATGAGGATCAGCAGGAGCTCGAAGGCCATGTGAAGGGCAGCCACGACGCGGTGTATCTCGTCGAGGTCGGTTTCGTCGCGTCGAACGGCAAGAGGCATGTCCGCTCGAACCGATGCTCGTGCCCGGTGCGATCCGGATGCAAGCACGTCGTGGCCGCGCTGCTCGCCTCCAACGTGCACGAGTACGCGCAGCAGGCCGGGGCGAGGGCGGCAGAGCCCGTCGCGGTCGCGCCCCCGGCTGCGCGTCCCGCGCCGCCGTCCTGGCGCGCGCTCATCGACCCGGCGATCACCGCGCAGGTACGACCGCTGGCCCTCGGGGTCGAGCTCCGGCATCGGGAACCGCGCGGGGAAAATCACTGGGCACCTCGAGCGGTACGACCGGCGACGCCCCGCGACCTCGCCCGTTCGACGGGGGAGCTCCTCCTGGCGATCCGCCCACTGATGCGCAGCCATCAGACGGGGGCGTGGATCCAGGGTCACGCCGGCTGGGACGTGGTGCGACGGGACTTCGCGCAGTTCGGCCGTGCGCAGAACCGCTGGTTCGGCGACCTGCTCAGCATCTCCCGCGATTCGCTGCTCTCCGGTAACGCCGGAGACTGGCTGGTCGTGGATCAGATCGAGTCCGGGCTTCTCTGGGGACATCTGCGTGCGGGTGCGGCTCTCGGCATCCCGCTGGTGGCGAGCCAGAAGAACGCGACCGTGCATCTCGCCGAGAAGGCCGAGCTCTCCGCGACGATCGCGCGTGCGGAGGACGGAGCGCTCCGTGTCGCCGCCGCCGCCACGATCGACGGGCAGGAGGCGGCCACGGCCGCCGTGCACCCGATCGGGCGGTCCGGCGTCTACTCGGCCGTCCTGATCGGCAGCCGCATGCGGATCACCCTCGCAGAGGCGCCGCTCAGCGAGCAGATGCGCGCCCTGCTCCAGGCTCCGGACGCCATCGTCGTGCCACCGCAGGAAGAGGAGGCGTTCGTCACCGACGCCTACCCGCTGCTCGCGCGACGCACGGCCGTGCAGACGGTCGGCGATGTGTCGCTGCCGGCGATCCCCGCTCCCGAGCCTGTTCTGAACGTCGCCTTCGAACGCGGCGACGTCGTCAGCTACTCGTTCCTGTGGGCCTATCGCGGCTTCGGCACGGTGCCGTTCGCTCCCGGCAGCGGTGCGGTCCGTGATCCCGAGGCGGAAGCCGTGCGACGCTCCGCGCTCGAGGCGGTGTGGCAGGAGCACACGACGAAGCGGTTCACGCCGTCGGGCTCATTCCACGACATCGACGCCGCGGCCTTCGTCGCGCAGATCGTGCCGGCATTCGAAGCCGTGGGCGTCACGGTGGAGACGACCGGAACCCGGAAGGAGTATCGGGAGCTCACCGGCGCACCCGAAGTCACCGTGTCGACCGTCGAGACGACGGATTCCGACTGGTTCGATCTCGGCATCATCGTGCGGATCGACGGCAGGAGCATCCCGTTCGGACCGCTCTTCACCGCTCTCAGCCGCGGCAAGAAGAAGCTGCTCCTGTCGGACGGCGGCTACTTCACGCTCAGTCACCCCGCTCTCGACCGCCTGCGGGAACTGATCGACGAGGCGGGCGAACTCGCCGAATGGGAGACCGGCCCGCGCATCAGCCGCTACCAGACCGATCTCTGGGAGGAGTTCGAGGATCTCGCGGACGAGGCTCAGCCGGCCGTGAGCTGGCGCTCGATGGCGGAGGGTCTCCGTCAGGCGACCGGAGTCCCCGAGACACCCGTTCCCGCGAGTCTTCGCGCCGAGCTGCGTCCGTACCAGAAGTCCGGATTCGATTGGCTCGCGTTCCTGTGGAAGCACCGGCTCGGCGGGATCCTCGCCGACGACATGGGGCTCGGCAAGACCCTGCAGCTGCTGACCTTCATGCAGCACACGCGGGATGCGGGGGAGACCCGACCTTTCCTCGTGCTCGCCCCGACCTCGGTGCTCGGCACCTGGAAATCGGAGGCCGCCCGGTTCACGCCCGACCTCCGCGTGGCCATCGTCGACGCGACCAGCGGCACGCGCCGAGGGAGCCTGGCCGGCGCCGCGGCCTCCGTCGACGTCGTCGTGAGCTCGTACACCGTCGCCCGGCTCGATGAGAAGGAGTTCGGCACCGTCGAATGGGCCGGTCTCGTCCTCGACGAGGCCCAGTTCGTCAAGAACCCGAAGACGAAGCTGCACCGTGCGATCGCGACGTTCCGCGCCGACGTGACCTACGCCGTCACGGGCACGCCGATGGAGAACAGTCTCTCCGACCTCTGGTCGCTCCTCAAACTCGCGGCACCGGGGCTGTTCCCGTCCGCCCGGAAGTTCCGCGATCGCTACATCCAGCCGATCGAGAAGGGCAAGGTGCCCGAGAACGAGGAGGGCGGCGAGTACCGTCAGCGCCGTCTCGCGCAGCTGCGCCGCCGCATCCGCCCGTTGATGCTGAGGCGCACGAAGGAGCTCGTCGCCGCCGATCTGCCGCCGAAGCAGGAGCAGGTCCTCGACGTCGAGCTGAGCCCCGCGCATCGGGCGCTCTACGACGTCGTGCTGCAGCGCGAGCGGCAGAAGGTGCTCGGGCTGATCGACGATCTCGACCGCAACCGATTCATCGTGTTCCGCTCCCTGACGCTGCTGCGGATGCTGAGCCTCGCTCCCGGCCTCGTCGACGCGGAAGACGCCGACATCGGCTCGAGCAAGCTCGACGTTCTCCTCGAGAGGGTCGTCGAGCTGCAGGCCGAAGGGCACCGGGCACTGGTGTTCAGCCAGTTCACCTCGTTCCTCGACCTCGCGGCCGCACGCCTCGACGCCGCCGGCATCCCGTATGCGCACCTCGACGGGTCGACTCGTCGTCGACAGGACGTCGTCGACGGGTTCCGGGCGGGGGAGCAGGTGGTCTTCCTGATCAGCCTGAAGGCCGGCGGCTTCGGACTCACGCTGACCGAGGCCGACTACGTGTTCCTGCTCGATCCGTGGTGGAATCCCGCTGCCGAGGCGCAGGCGATCGACCGGACCCACCGCATCGGTCAGACGAACCAGGTCTTCGTGTATCGCATGATCTCGGCCGGCACGATCGAGGAGAAGGTGCGCGAGCTGCAGCAGCGCAAGGCGCGGCTCTTCACCGCCGTGATGGACGATGAAGAGCTGTTCGCGCAGTCGCTGACCGCCGACGACATCCGCGGGCTCTTCGACGACTAGCGCGGTGCGGGGGTTGTCCCCTCCGGGGGCGTCGCCTCCGATGTCGCCTCCTCCGGCATGCCGAACAGGACAGCCGCGGGCATGGCCGCAGAGACAGCGGGCTTCAGCTCCTGGCGACGGCGGTTCCTGGCGACGAGCCAGATCACGCCGGTCACGACGGCCGCGATGAGCACGAGCCAGGGGAGGCCGACGCCGATGGCGATGAGCATCGCACCCCAGAAAGCGCCGAAGCCGTTCCACCCGACGACCAGAGCCTCGCCGAAGTTCTGCGGGGCAGTGACCGGAGCGACGTACTCCGACGAGAGGCTGAGCGTTATCGTCGACATCGCGACCTGATCCTCCAGGGAGCGGGACTGCGCCTCGAGGGATTCCAGCTCGGTCTGCCGATCCGCGATGGCCGTCTCCAGCTCGATCAGATCCGAGGTCTCGGAGGCCGTGCCGAGCCACTCGGTGTAACGGGCGATCGAGGCACGGAGTGTCGTGACCCGTGCGTCGAGGTCGCGCTGGATCGAGCCGACCTCGGTGGATTCGAGCGACGTCTCCTTCACGTCTCCGAGACCCCCGAGGTCGCTGCGGACCTCTTCGATCACTTCCGCCGGGATCCGCAGGGTGAGCTCGGCGCTCGCCTGACCGCCGTCCTCGGCGGACCGCTCGGTGCGACCGCTCACGCGTCCGCCGGCATCCGTCACGATCGTCGTCGCCTCGCTCGCGGCGGCGACGGGGTCGGCCGCGACGATCGAGATGCGGCCGGTGATCACGACGGCCGTGTCCTGATCCTCGCCTTCCGCAGCTGCCGAGGCATCCTGGGCCGAGGCCTCGTCCACGCGTGCCGCATCACTTCCTCCCGTACCCAGGGCTGAGCACCCGACGAGGCCGATGGCCGCTATCGATGCCACTGCGAGGACGGCCAGGAGTCTCCGTGTCGTGTTCATAGGGGCAGGGTAGTGAGTCGACTCCGGTGGGACGCCGCGAATTCGGTCACGATCGCATCAGGGTTGCGTAACGTCTGCGCAACGCCGCCCGGAGTGAGCGGCGACTCGGGTATTCACGGCTGGTCTCCGCCGTCGCCCAGGAGGCCCTCGGTAGAATCGGACGGTTCACTTTCGAGAGGAATGCAATGCGGATCACGGGACTCGGCCACGCCGGGATGTTCATCGAGACGCGGGGCGGCAACATCATCTGCGACCCCGTGCTCGGACCGTCCTTCTACGGATCCTGGTTCCCGTTCCCCGACAACCGCGGGCTCGACTGGGAGCGCTTCGGACGTGAGGCCGACTTCCTCTACATCTCGCATCGGCACCGCGACCACTTCGACCCGAAGCTCCTCGAGCGTTACATCCGCAAGGACATCGAGGTCCTGCTGCCGGAGTACCCGATCGACGACCTCGAACAGGACATCCGCGCCCTCGGGTACACGAACATCACGTACGCGCCGGCGGGTCAGATCATCGAACGCGGCGATCTCAAGATCATGATCACCCCGCTGCGCGCCCCGAGCGACGGTCCGATCGGCGACTCGTCGCTCAGTGTCGACGACGGCACCGCATCCGTGCTGAACCAGAACGACTCCCACCCGCTCGACCTCGAGAAGCTGCTGAGCTTCGGCAAGCCCGACGCCTACTTCACGCAGGTCTCCGGTGCGATCTGGTGGCCCATGGTCTACGACCTGCCCCTCGACGCCAAGCAGAACTTCGCGAAGCTCAAGCGCGACGCGCAGAACAAGCGCGCGATGTACTACATCGAGAAGGTCGACGCCACGCACGTCTTCCCGATGGCAGGACCGCCGATGTTCCTGCGCAACGACCTCTTCGACTTCAACGGCGTCGGGAAGAACGGCGAGTCGATCTTCACCGACCAGAAGCAGTTCCTCGCGCACATGAAGGAACTCACTCCGCAGTACGACGGGCACCTCTTCGTCCCCGGCACGGTCGTGACGGTCGAGGGCGCGTCGGTCAGCACCGAGCAGTCCCTGTACACCGAAGCCGAGATCGCGCACATCTTCGACGAGAAGTGGGACTACCTCGAGTCGCAGCGGGCGAGCAGGCAGCAGGAGATCCGTGACGAAGAGGCGTCCCGCGCCGACGTCATCCCGCCTGCCGAGATGCTCGAGACCCTGAAGGAGTGGTGGGAGCCGCTGCTGAAGAAGTCGCGCACGATCCGCCTCGGCGTCGGCGGCTGCGTGCGGTTCAAGATCGGCGACCTCGACATGGTCGTCGACTTCCCCCGCGCCAAGGTCCGTGAGTACGCGGGGGAGGAGTGCATCTACTGGTACACGATCCCCGCCGATCTCGTCTCCACGAACATCCGCGACCGCGAGATCGACTGGTCGAACTCGATCTTCCTGTCCATGCAGTTCCAGGTCGGCCGCAGCGGCAAGTTCAACGAGTTCCTCACGACGTTCCTGAAGTGCCTGTCGGTCGACCGCATCGAGTATGTCGAGAACTGGTACCAGGAGCAGACGGACCAGACGGAGGATGCCGAGATCGGCGACTGGCTCGTGCAGCGCCGCTGCCCGCACCTGCGCGCCGACCTCACGAAGACCGGCAAGGTCGACGAGGACGGCGTGCTCACCTGCAGCATGCACGACTGGAAGTGGGACCTGAAGACCGGTCGGTGCCTGTCCACGAGCGGCCACCCGATCCGATCGACGAAGATCGACGACGTCACCGATCCGGTGCTGCAGGAGGCGAGCTGATCGGACAGGGGCCGGCGCTCCGATAGACTGACTCCACAAGCAACCTTTAACACCGTCCTGTGAGGCGGAGAAGGGAGCGGCTGATGAGCACGCGCACTGTGCTGCACGAAGCCGACGTATCGCGGGCGTTGACCCGTATCGCGCATGAGATCCTCGAGTCGAATCGAGGGGCTGAGAACCTCGTCCTGCTGGGCATTCCGACCCGCGGCGTCACTCTCGCCCACCGCCTGGCGCGACTGATCGGCGAGATCGCGCAGACCTCGGTCGCGGTCGGGGCTCTGGATGTCACGCTCTTCCGCGATGATCTCGCGAAGCACCCGACGCGGTCTCCGCATCCGACCGAGATCCCCGACGGGGGGATCGACGGCAAGATCGTCGTCCTCGTCGACGATGTGCTCTTCTCGGGCCGCAGCATCCGCGCCGCTCTCGACGCGATCCAGTCGATCGGCCGGCCCGCCGTCGTGCGCCTGGCCATCCTCGTGGACCGCGGTCACCGCGAGCTGCCGATCCGGCCGGACTTCATCGGCAAGAACATCCCCTCCGCCCGCACCGAGCGGGTCAACGTGCGCCTCCTCGAGAACGACGGGGCCGAGGAGGTGACGATCGGCGAATGAGACACCTCCTCGACACCCGCACCCTTTCGAAGACCGATGCCCTCCGCATCCTCGACATCGCCGAGGACATGTCCGACACCCAGTCCCGGGAAGTGAAGAAGCTCCCGACGCTCCGCGGCAAGACGGTCGTGAACCTCTTCTTCGAGGACTCGACCCGTACCCGCATCTCCTTCGAAGCCGCCGCCAAGCGCCTGTCCGCCGATGTCATCAACTTCGCCGCGAAGGGCTCCAGCGTCTCGAAGGGCGAGAGCCTGAAGGACACGGCGCAGACCCTGGAGGCCATCGGGGCCGACGCGGTCGTCGTCCGGCATCCCGGGTCCGGCGCCCCGCAGACCCTCGCGACGAGCGGCTGGATCTCGGCGGGCGTGGTCAACGCCGGCGACGGCACGCACGAGCACCCGACCCAGGCGCTGCTCGACGCCTTCACGATCCGCAAGCGCCGCTTCGGCGCCGACAGCCGCGGACGCGATCTCGCCGGACTCCGGATCGTGATCGTCGGCGACGTGCTGCACTCCCGGGTCGCGCGCTCGAACGTGTGGCTGCTCACGACGCTGGGCGCCGAGGTCACGCTCGTGGCGCCTCCCACGCTCGTACCGCAGAACGTCTCGCTCTGGCCGGTCCGCGTCGTCTACGACCTCGACGAGGCACTCGCGCAGGGGCCGGATGCCGTGATGATGCTCCGGATCCAGCTCGAGCGGATGAATGCCGCGTATTTCCCGACTGAGCGGGAGTATTCGCGGAGATGGGGCCTCGACGCACGGCGTGTGGCGGGCCTCCCGGACGGTAGCATTGTGATGCACCCCGGACCCATGAACCGCGGGCTGGAGATCTCCTCCGAAGCAGCCGATTCCGCCCGGTCCACGGTGCTGGAGCAGGTCACGAACGGGGTGTCCGTCCGCATGGCGGTGCTGTACCTGCTGCTGGCAGGAGAACGAGACGACGAACGAGGGGGAGACCTGTGAGCGAGACCCTCGTCATCACCGGTGCACAGCTGCTCGGCGCGGAGAGCGCCGACATCATCGTCGAGGGCGGTGTCATCACCGAGATCGGCGCAGGTCTCAGCCGAGCCGGCGCGCGCGTCATCGACGCCGAGGGGCTGGTCGCCCTCCCGGGCCTCGTCGATCTGCACACGCATCTGCGCGAGCCCGGCTACGAAGCATCCGAGACGATCCTCACCGGCACCAGAGCAGCGGCAGCGGGCGGCTTCACCGCCGTGTTCGCCATGCCCAACACGTCTCCGGTGGCCGACACGGCGGGTGTCGTCGAGCAGGAGCTCGCCCTGGGCGAGGCAGCAGGCTACGCCACCGTGCAGCCGATCGGGGCGGTGACCGTCGGGCAGAAGGGCGAGCGCCTCGCCGAGCTGGGTGCGATGGCGACGTCCCGCGCACAGGTCCGCGTCTTCAGCGATGACGGCTTCTGCGTGTTCGACCCGCTGATCATGCGCCGCGCCCTGGAGTACGTGAAGTCCTTCGACGGCGTGATCGCGCAACACGCGCAGGATCCGCGCCTCACCGAGGGCGCCCAGATGAACGAGGGCACCGTGTCGGCGGAGCTCGGCCTCGCCGGCTGGCCCGCGGTCGCCGAGGAGTCGATCATCGCCCGCGACGTGCTGCTCGCGGAGCACGTCGGCTCGCGGCTGCACGTCTGCCACCTCTCCACGGCGGGCTCCGTCGACATCATCCGCTGGGCCAAGAAGCGCGGCATCGCCGTCACCGCCGAGGTCACTCCGCACCACCTGCTGCTGACGGATGAACTCGTTCGCGGGTACGACGCCCGCTACAAGGTGAACCCGCCGCTGCGCCGTGAAGAAGACGTCCTGGCCGTGCGCGAAGGACTCGCCGACGGCACGATCGACATCGTGGCGACCGACCACGCCCCGCACCCGAGCGAGCACAAGGCATGCGAATGGCAGGCGGCGGCCAACGGCATGGTGGGCCTCGAGAGCGCTCTGCGCGTCGTGCACCAGTCCATGGTGCAGACCGGGCTCATCGGCTGGTCCGACGTGGCGAGGGTGATGAGCGCCGCTCCCGCGCGGATCGGACGCCTGTCCGGGCACGGGACGCCCCTCGAGGTCGGCAGCGCCGCCCAGATCACGCTCTACGACGCCTCGGTCGACGGCGTGTTCACCGAGGCCGACCTGCACGGTCGCAGCGTGAACTCGCCGTACCTCGGTCGCGCTCTGCCCGGTCGCGTCGAGTTCACGGTGCACGGCGGCACGGTCACCGTCGACGGCGGAACCGTGGTCGAGGAGCTGAACGCATGACCCGCGAACTCGCCATCACCGTCATGATCGCCCTCGCGGTGCTCATCCTGCTCGCGATGTTCTTCGCGTGGCGACGACGTCTGCGCCGGGACTCCGGTCTCTCCGCACCGCTGGGTGTGCCGGAGCACGCGGAGGTCGCACGGCGCGACGAAGTCCTGTACGTCTCGACGACGCGCCACGATCAGCCTCTGGAGCGCCTCGCGGTCTCTCCGCTGACCTACCGCGCCCGCGGTGAGCTGGCGGTCACGGATCGTGGTGTCGCGCTCTGCCTCGACGGCTCGCCGACGGTGTTCCTCGCCTCCTCGCGCCTCGTGCAGGTCGACAGGGCGACCGTCACGATCGACCGCGTGGTCGAGCCGGGCGGACTCATCCGCATCTCCTGGAGCACCGACGATGACACCGTCGTGGACTCCTACCTGCGCCTGGCCACGGGCGACCCGAAGAACCTCATCTCTGAACTGCAGCGGCTCGTCCCCGTCTCCGACGGCAGCGCCGCCCCCGACACAGGAGCCATACGATGACCTCCCTGCCCGAAACCGCCGTGCTCGTCCTCGAAGACGGCACCACCCACACCGGTCGCGCCTACGGTGCGCGCGGTCGCACCCTGGGCGAAGTCGTGTTCGCCACCGGCATGTCCGGCTACCAGGAGACGCTCACCGACCCGTCGTACGCGGGGCAGATCGTGCTGCAGACCGCGCCGCACATCGGCAACACCGGTATGAACGACGAGGACATGGAGTCCCGCCGGATCTGGGCCGCCGGGTACATCGTGCGCGACCCTTCGCGCGTCGTCTCGAACTGGCGGGCGAACGCCTCGCTCGACGAGATCCTCGTGCAGGACGGCATCGTCGGCATCAGCGGCATCGACACCCGCTCGATCACCCGGCACATCCGGTCCGCCGGCTCCATGCGCGGGGGGATCTTCTCCGGTGCGGACGCCGCGCTCGACCCCGAGGAGCAGCTGCGCATCGTGCGCGAGGCGCCCGAGATGGCCGGTCGCAACCTCTCCGCCGAGGTGTCGGTGGATGTCGCGACCGTCACGACGGCGATGGGGGAGCGGATCGGCAACCTCGCCGTGCTCGACCTCGGCGTGAAGCAGGCCACGATCGACAACCTCGCGGCCCGCGGCTTCGAGGTGCACGTGCTTCCGCAGAACGTGACGATCGACGACATCCGCTCCATCGATCCGGTCGCGGTGTTCTACTCCAACGGACCCGGCGACCCCGCGGCATCCGGCGATCACGTCGAGCTGCTGCGCTCCGTCCTCGACCACGGGCTGCCGTTCTTCGGCATCTGCTTCGGCAACCAGCTGCTCGGCCGCGCCCTGGGCCTGGGCACCTACAAGCTGCCGTTCGGACACCGCGGCATCAACCAGCCCGTGCTCGACAAGACCACGGGCCGGGTGGAGATCACCGCCCACAACCACGGCTTCGCCGTCGAGGCGCCCCTCGAGGGCTCGTTCGACAGCCCGAACGGCTACGGCAAGGTCGAGGTCAGCCACGTGGGCCTCAACGACAACGTCGTGGAGGGTCTCCGCGCCCTCGACATCCCGGCGTTCTCGGTGCAGTACCACCCCGAGGCCGCTGCCGGCCCGCACGACGCCAACTACCTCTTCGACCGGTTCGCGACGATGGTCCGCGAGAACAAGGACAGCAAGTAATGCCCAAGCGCGACGACATCTCCTCCGTCCTCGTCATCGGCTCCGGCCCGATCGTCATCGGCCAGGCCTGCGAGTTCGACTACTCCGGCACCCAGGCGTGCCGCGTGCTCCGCGAGGAGGGCGTCCGGGTCATCCTGGTCAACTCCAACCCGGCCACGATCATGACCGACCCCGACTTCGCCGACGCGACGTACATCGAGCCGATCACCTGGCAGGTCATCGAGACGATCATCGCGAAGGAGCGCCCCGACGCGATCCTGCCGACCCTCGGCGGCCAGACGGCGCTCAACGCGGCGATCGAGCTGCACAACCACGGGATCCTCGAGAAGTACGACGTCGAGCTCATCGGTGCCAGCTTCGAGGCGATCAACAAGGGCGAGGATCGTCAGATCTTCAAGCAGCTGGTCCTCGACGCCGGCGCCGATGTCGCCGACTCGCGCATCGCCCACACGATGGACGAGGTGCTGGCCGCGGCCGACGAGCTGGGCTACCCGCTCGTCGTGCGTCCCAGCTTCACGATGGGCGGTCTCGGTTCCGGCTTCGCCTACGACGAGAACGACCTCCGCCGCATCGCCGGTGCGGGGCTCCGCGATTCGCCGACCACCGAGGTGCTCCTCGAGGAGTCGATCCTCGGCTGGAAGGAGTACGAGCTCGAGCTCATGCGCGACACGGCCGACAACACGGTCGTGGTCTGCTCGATCGAGAACGTCGACCCCGTCGGCGTGCACACCGGCGACTCGATCACGGTGGCACCCGCCCTGACGCTCACGGACCGCGAGTACCAGAAGCTCCGCGACATCGGCATCGACATCATCCGCGCGGTGGGCGTCGACACCGGCGGCTGCAACATCCAGTTCGCGGTGAACCCGGAGAACGGGCGCATCATCGTGATCGAGATGAACCCGCGTGTGTCCCGTTCGAGCGCTCTCGCCTCGAAGGCCACCGGGTTCCCGATCGCGAAGCTCGCGGCCAAGCTCGCGCTCGGCTACCGTCTCGACGAGATCCCGAACGACATCACGGGTGTCACCCCGGCGAGCTTCGAGCCCACGCTCGACTACGTCGTGGTCAAGGTGCCGCGGTTCGCCTTCGAGAAGTTCCCGGCCGCGGACGCCACCCTCACCACGACCATGAAGTCGGTCGGCGAGGCGATGGCCATCGGCCGCAACTACGCGACCGCCCTGCAGAAGGCGCTCCGTTCGCTGGAGAAGCGCGGGTCGAGCTTCCACTGGGGCACCGAGGAGCGCTCGGTCGACGAGCTGCTCGAGGTCTCGAGGATCCCCACCGACGGCCGCATCGTCACCCTGCAGCAGGCGCTCCGCAAGGGCGCCACGACCGAGCAGGCCTTCGAGGCGACCGCGATCGACCCGTGGTTCATCGACCAGATCGTGCTGATCAACGAGGTCGCCGAGATCGTGCGCACCGCTCCTGAACTGGATGCCGCCACGCTGCGCTACGCGAAGGAGCACGGCTTCTCCGACGCGCAGCTCGCGGAACTGCGCGGCACGACCGAGCCCGAGGTGCGCGGTGTGCGCCACGGTCTCGGCATCCGCCCGGTGTACAAGACGGTCGACACCTGCGCTGGCGAGTTCCCCGCCCTGACGCCGTACCACTACTCGAGCTACGACTTCGAGACCGAGGTGGCTCCCTCCGAGCGCACGAAGGTCGTCATCATCGGCTCAGGTCCGAACCGCATCGGGCAGGGCGTCGAGTTCGACTACTCCTGCGTGCATGCCTCCTTCGCGCTGTCGGATGCCGGCTTCGAGACCGTCATGGTCAACTGCAACCCCGAGACGGTCTCCACCGACTACGACACCTCCGACCGCCTGTACTTCGAGCCGCTGACGCTCGAAGACGTGCTCGAGGTGCTCGACGCGGAGGCTGCCAGCGGCACGATCCTCGGCGTGGTCTGCCAGCTCGGCGGACAGACGCCGCTCGGGCTCGCGAAGGGGATCGAGGCCGCCGGCTACACCGTGCTCGGCACGAGCCCCGCCGCGATCGACCTCGCGGAGGAGCGCGAACTGTTCTCGCGTCTGCTCGACGACGCCGGACTCCTCGCACCGCGCAACGGCACCGCGATCGACGCCGACGGCGCCGTGCGCATCGCCGAGGAGATCGGCTACCCGGTGCTGGTGCGTCCGAGCTTCGTGCTCGGCGGCCGCGGCATGGAGATCGTCTACGACACGGCGTCGCTGCGCGACTACTTCGTGCGCACGGCCGGAGAGGTCGTCATCGAGGAGGGCAAGCCCCTGCTCGTCGACCGCTTCCTCGACGACGCGATCGAGCTGGACGTCGACGCGCTCTACGACGGGACCGACCTGTACATCGGCGGAGTGATGGAGCACCTCGAGGAGGCCGGCATCCACTCCGGCGACTCCAGCTGCACCCTGCCGCCCGTGTCGCTCGGACGCACCGACGTCGACCGCGTGCGCGAGGCGACTCTCGCCATCGCGAAGGGCGTCGGCGTGCGCGGCCTGCTGAACGTGCAGTTCGCGATCAGCGCCGGCGTGCTCTACGTGATCGAGGCCAACCCGCGCGCGAGCCGCACCGTGCCCTTCGTGTCGAAGGCCCTGGGCATCCCGATGGCGAAGGCGGCGAGCCGGGTGATGACCGGCTCCACGATCGCCGAGCTGCGCGCCGAGGGCATGCTCCCGCAGCAGGACGGCTCGCGCGTCCCGCTCGGAGCCCCGGTCTCCGTGAAGGAGGCCGTGCTCCCGTTCAAGCGCTTCCGCACCGCCGACGGCAAGACCGTGGACTCGATCCTCGGCCCGGAGATGCGCTCGACGGGTGAGGTCATGGGCATCGACCGCGACTTCCCGACGGCGTTCGCGAAGAGCCAGGCGGCGGCCTACGGCGGCATGCCCACCTCGGGCACCGTGTTCATCTCGGTCGCCGATTCCGACAAGCGCGCCGTGATCCTGCCCGCGCACCGCCTGCAGCAGCTCGGCTTCACGATCGTGGCGACCGAGGGCACGGCCGAGATCCTCTCGCGCAACGGCATCGCGGTGACGGTCGTCGAGAAGTACAGCGCGACGCAGGAATCCGGCGCCGAGAACATCGTCGACCTCATCAACGCGGGCGCGATCGACATCGTCGTGAACACGCCGTCCGGTGGTGCAGCGCGCGCGGACGGCTACGAGATCCGCGCAGCGGCTGTCGCGGCCGACAAGGCGCTCTTCACCACGATGGCGGTGCTGGGTGCGGCCGTGAGCGGAATGGATGCCGCGCACGAGGGCTTCCAGGTCAAGAGTCTGCAGGAGTACGCGATCGATCGGGCGGCTGCACTGTGAGCCAGGGTTTCGGCGAGCGGGTCCAGGCGGCGCTGCGCGCGCACGGTCAGCTCTGCGTCGGCATCGACCCGCACGCCGAGCTGCTCGCCGCGTGGGGCCTCGGTGACGACGCGGCCGGGGTGCGCGAGTTCGGGCTGCGCACCGTGGATGCTGCGGCGGGGCGCGTCGGCGTCGTGAAACCGCAGGTCTCGTTCTTCGAGCGCTTCGGGTCCAAGGGCATCGCGGCGCTGGAAGACGTGCTCTCGGCGGCCCGTGCGGCTGGACTGCTCGTCATCGCCGATGCCAAGCGCGGCGACATCGGCTCGACCATGGACGACTACGCCCGCGCGTGGCTCACACCCGGCGCACCGCTGGAAGCCGACGCGCTCACCGTCAACCCCTTCCTCGGCGTCGGGGCGCTCGACGGCACGTTCGAGCTCGCGGCGAAGCACGGCAAGGGCGTGTTCGTGCTCGCGGCGACCAGCAACCCCGAGGCCGAGGGCGTGCAGCGCGCGACCGTCGCCTCCGGTTCGACCGTGTCGGCGCAGATCATCGCGGAGGTGTCGGCACGCAACGCCGCCCTGGTGAATCCTGGGGCATGGGGGAGCTTCGGCTTCGTCATCGGTGCGACGGTCGACTGGACTCAGGCCGGCATCGCGCCGTTCGCTCCGACCGCGCCCATCCTCGCGCCCGGCTTCGGCACGCAGGGCGCGACGCCCGCCGACCTGCGGGAGCGGTTCGGCACGATGTCGGATGCCGTGATCGCCAGCGAGAGCCGCAGCATCCTCTCCGCCGGTCCCGAGGGACTCGCCGCAGCGATCACGGCTCGCATCGCCGCGTACCGGGAGGTCGTCAGTGTCTGAACCGCGTCGAACCGTCCCGGAGGTCGACCGTGCGGCAGCCGCCCGCCGAGCCGTGGAGCGTCGGCGCGCCCGGGCGTCGCTGAAGCGCGACCTCACGATGCGCGTCGTGACGCCGCAGACCATCCTGCACCGTGCGACCGCCGACGCCGAGTCGGTCGAGGGGTCGATGCGCATCACCGACTTCCTGCTCGCCCTCCCGGCCATCGGCGCAGGCAAGCGCGACCGTGTGCTGCAGGAGCTGCATATCTCTCCGGTGAAGCGCCTCGGCGGTCTGGGCGCGCGCCAGCGCGTCGTCCTCGAGGACTGGCTCGACAGTCGGTTCCCCGTGCTCGAACCACGCGATGCCCGCGGCAGGCTGCTCGTGCTGGCGGGCCCCACGGCCGTGGGCAAGGGGACCGTCGCCGCGCACATCCGCGAGCACAATCCGGAGATCCACCTCTCGGTGTCGGCGACGACACGGCCGCCGCGGCCCGGTGAGGTCGACGGCGTGCATTACTACTTCGTGGACGACACCGAGTTCGACCGCCTCATCTCCGACGACGAGCTGCTCGAGTACGCCGTGGTGCACAACCGCTCCCGCTACGGGACTCCGAGGGCGCCGATCGACGCCGCCCTCGCCGAGGGAAAGACCGTTCTGCTCGAGATCGATCTGCAGGGTGCACGCCAGGTGCGGCGCGCCGAGCCGTCCGCGACACTGATCTTCCTGCTCCCGCCCAGCTGGGACGAACTGGTGCACCGACTGGTCGGCCGGGGCACGGAAGACGCCGAAGAACGGGCGCGACGACTGCGCACGGCGAAGGTCGAACTCGCCGCCCAGAACGAGTTCGATCACCTCATCGTGAACGAGGACGTCGCCGCGGCGGCCCGCGAGGTCGTAGAATTGACCTCAGGCTCTGCGCGCTGACACGTTCGCGCGCCTATTGCACCGTCTTCGCGACGATCCCGTCGCCTGATCTGGAGGTCCCACCATGGCCGGACACCACACCAAGGGCATCATCGATCCCCCCATCGACAACCTGCTCGACCGCGTCGACTCCAAGTACGAGCTCGTGATCTACGCCGCCAAGCGCGCGCGCCAGATCAACGACTACTACTCCGACCTGCACGAGGGCAACCTGTTCGACAACGTCGGCCCGCTCGTCGACTCCTCGGTCGAGGACAAGCCGTTGACGATCGCTCTGCACGAGATCAACGAGGACAAGCTCCGCCTGCGTCACGCAGAGTGATATTCCGACCGCGCACGCCGCTCTGTCGGCGGCGCGGTCCAGAATGGGTGCTGCACCCCTCCCACCATCCATCCCCGTTCTGGAGCAACCGATGAGCGCCCTGCGTCTGTTCACGTCCGAGTCCGTCACCGAAGGGCACCCGGACAAGATCTGCGACCAGATCTCGGACAGCATCCTCGACGGACTGCTCGCGAAGGACCCCGGCTCCCGTGTGGCCGTCGAGACGCTCGTCACCACAGGCCTCGTGCATGTGGCGGGCGAGATCCGCACCGAGGCGTACGTCGACATCCCGACGATCGTCCGCCAGGTCGTGAACGGCATCGGCTACACCTCCAGCGAGACCGGCTTCGACGGCGACTCGTGCGGTGTCAGCGTCTCGGTCGGCGAGCAGTCGACCGACATCGCGCACGGCGTCGACAGCGCGCAGGAGCACCGCGACGGCTCGTCCGTCGACCCGCTCGACGCGCTCGGCGCGGGCGATCAGGGCATCATGTTCGGCTTCGCGACGAACGAGACGCCGCAGCTCATGCCGATGGCCGCCTGGACGGCGCATCGCATCGCCGAGCGCCTCACCGAGGTGCGCCGCAGCGGCCTGTTGCCGTTCCTCCGCCCCGACGGCAAGACCCAGGTCACGCTCGGCTACGACGGCTTCACGCCGAAGACCGTCGATGCCGTGGTGCTCTCGACGCAGCACCACCCCGACATCTCGCAGGACGAGCTGAAGGCGCAGGTGCGCGAGCACGTCATCGATCCGATCCTCGCGACGACCGGTCTCGACCTCGGTGACGTCACGCACTACATCAACCCCGCGGGTCCGTTCGTCACGGGCGGCCCGAAGGGCGATGCGGGCCTCACCGGTCGCAAGATCATCATCGACACCTATGGAGGAGCGGCTCGCCACGGCGGCGGCGCCTTCAGCGGCAAGGACCCGTCGAAGGTCGATCGCTCCGGCGCCTACGCCACGCGCTGGGTGGCGAAGAACGCCGTGGCCGCGGGCCTGGCCGACCGGCTCGAGGTGCAGGTCGCCTACGCGATCGGCGTCGCGCGGCCCGTCGGTCTCTACGTCGAGACCTTCGGCACCGGCAAGGTGACCGACGAGGCCATCATCAAGGCCATCGAAGACGTCTTCGACCTGCGTCCGCAGGCGATCATCGAGCAGCTCGATCTGCTGCGGCCCATCTACGCGCAGACCGCGGCGTACGGTCACTTCGGCCGCGAGCTGCCCGATTTCACGTGGGAGCGGACCGACCGCGTGGAAGAGCTTCGCCGCGCTGCCGGGCTCTGATGCGGGCCCGGTCGTCATGACGGGCGAGAGCCGACGCATCGCGCGCGTGCTCCTCGATTCACCGCTGCCGCAGCTCGACCGCCTCTTCGATTACGCGCTCCCCGCGGAGTTCGGCGATGTGCCGCTCGGCGTGCGCGTGCGCGTGCCGCTGCGCACCGCGGGACGGGTGATCGATGGGTACGTCGTCGACATCGATACCGAGGACGACGCCGACCGGGCCCTGTCCGAGGTCGACAGCATCGTGTCGGAGGTGGCGGTGCTTCCCGAGCGGCTGCATCGCCTCGCGCGCCGGGTCGCGGACCGGGCCGCGGGTTCCGCCTCGGACGTGCTGCGACTCGTGATCCCCAAGCGGCAGGTGCGGGTCGAGAAGGCCTGGACCGCCGAGAGCCCCGTCCCGGTCGTGGACGAGGATGCCGCTGCCCGGGCGCAGGAGATCCTCGACGCGTACGACGGCCTCGCCGCGGTGCTGGACGGAAGCGGGCGTGCCGCCGTCGAGGCCATCCCGCAGCTCCGCGACGGCGCAGAGGGTTGGTCCCTGCTCCTGGCCGCCGCTGCGGCACGGCTGCTGGCGTCGGGAAAGTCGTCGATCCTCATCGTCCCCGACCATCGCGACCTCGATCGCCTGCTGACCACTCTCGACGGGCTCGTACCGGGGGACGCCGTCGTGCGTTACGACTCCCGGCAGACGAACCCCGATCGCTACCGCGGCTTCCTGCGCACGCTCGAAGAGGCGCCGTGCATCGTCGTCGGCAACCGTTCCGCGGTCTACGCGCCGGTCCAGGCGGGGCTCGTGGCCATCTGGGACGACGGCGACCCGTTGCTCGGCGAACAGCTCGCGCCCTACGTGAACGCGCGGGATGCGGCGCTGCTCCGGCAGGAGCTCGAGCAGTCGGCGCTGCTGTTCGCGGGGCACACCCGCACCACCGACGTCGAGCGGCTGGTCGCGCACGGCTGGCTGGACGATGTGCGCGCCGCGCGCCGCGTGCTTCCGAAGGTCGTGCTCAGCACCCCGCAGGAGATGGAGCAGCCGGCCGGGCAGCGGATGCCGTCCTCGGCGTTCCTCGCCGCGCGCACCGCCGCCGCCGAAGGGCCCGTGCTGGTGCAGGTGTCGCGCCCGGGATTCTCCCCGTCGCTCGTCTGCGCGGAATGCCGTGCGCCCGCGCGCTGCCCGCATTGCGGCGGTCCGCTCGGCGCCCGTCACCGCGGCGCCGTCCCGGTGTGCGGATGGTGCGGTCGCAGCGCCCAGGCGTGGGCGTGTCCCTTCTGCTCGTCGACGAAGCTCCGCCTGGCGTCGTCCGGGAGCGAGCGCACCGCGGATGAGCTCGGACGTGCGTTCCCCGGCATCCGCGTGATCGTCGCCGACGGAGCCCACCCCGTCGAACGCGTCGACGCCAAGCCCGCACTCGTCGTGGCGACACGCGGCGCCGAGCCGCTGGCCGTCGGGGGATACCGCGCGGTCGTGCTCCTCGACGGACCGCGGATGCTGCAAGCACCCGATCTGCGCATCGGGGAGGCGTGTCTGCGCTGGTGGTCGAACGCCGCGGCCCTCGCAGCCCCCGGCGCACCGATCCACCTCGTCGGTGTGAGCGGTGCGGTGGGGATGGCTCTCGCCACCTGGAACCAGGCGGGATACGCGCGCGCGGAGCTCGAGAGCAGGGCGCCGCTCCACATGCCGCCGACGACGCGCGTGGCCCTGGTCGAGGGCTCGGCCGCCGCTGTGTCACGCGCCCTCATCGCGCTCGGGGAGCTCGCCCTGCCCTCCGACGCGGTGCTCGGGCCGGTACCCGTCGAATCCGACGACCTGCCTCCGCGCGTGCGCGCGCTCGTGCGGTTCGAGTACGGTGCCGGCAGCCGCGTCGCCACGGTGCTCCGTGCCGCCGTCGTCGCTGAGGCCGTCAATGGGCGGCGCGGCAAGGCCCGCAACACGAAGAGCACTCTCACGGTGCGCCTCGATATCCTCGATCCAGAGCTCTGACCCTTCCGGAGAACCTTCATGCGCCTCGTCTTCGCCGGCACACCCGCTGCTGCCGTGCCCACCCTGCGACGTCTCGCGACGCTGCACGAGATCGTCGCGGTCGTCACCCGACCCGACGCACCGCTCGGTCGAAAGCGCGTGCTCACTCCCTCGCCGGTCGCCCAGGCGGCAGAGGAGCTCGGCCTTCCCGTGATCCGGGCCGCGCGTCTCGACGCCGATGCCACGGCGCAGATCGTGGCGCTCGCACCCGAGCTGGGTGTGATCGTGGCGTACGGCGGACTGGTGCGCGAGCCGCTGCTCTCGGCGCCGGACGTCGGCTGGATCAACCTGCACTTCTCTCTGCTTCCCGCGTGGAGAGGCGCCGCGCCGGTGCAGCGCGCGCTCATCGCGGGAGACAGCGTTCTCGGTGCCAGCGTCTTCCAGCTCGTTCCCGAGCTCGATGCCGGCGACGTCTTCGCGATGCGCACGATCGACGTCGCCCCGGCCGCCACGGCCGACCAGGCACTGGAAACCCTCGCGCAGGACGGCGCCGAGCTGACCGCAGAGGTGGTCGCCTCGATCGCCGACGGCTCCGCCCGTGCCGAGCCGCAGCAGGGAGAGCCGACCCTCGCCCCGAAGCTGACGCTCGACGACGGGCTGCTCGACTGGTCGCAGACCGTGGATGAGCTGTTCGCGCGCTTCCGCGGCGTGACCCCCGAGCCCGGCGCGCACACCACCATCGACGGCCAGCGACTGAAGATTCTCGAGGCAGCGTCGGCACAGGACGCGGATTCGCTGGAGCCCGGCCTCATCAGCAGCACGAGATCTGCGCTGCTGTTCGGCACGGCATCCGCTCCGCTCGCCGTCACCCGCGTGCAGCCTGCGGGCAAAGGTGCGATGAGCGCCGTCGACTGGTGGCGCGGGCAACGCGACACGGAAGGGCTGCGTGCCGGATCATGAGCCCGTCAGAGCAAGGAAGATCGGCACGTCGTCCCGCGGGTCGATCGGGTGGCGAGGCCCGTCCGTCGAACCGCGGGGAGCGCACCGGTGGTCGCGGCCCCGACCGCGCCGTGCAACCGGCGAGACGCGTCGCCTACGATGTGCTGCGCGCCGTCTCCGATTCCGATGCCTACGCCAACCTGCTGCTGCCCACGGCCATCGCCGAGGCCGGGCTCACGCCGCAGGACGCGGCACTGGCCACCGAGCTGACCTACGGCACCCTGCGGCGCCGCGGGCTCTACGACGCGATCATCGCGGCGGCGGCCGATCGGGCGACCGACAGCATCGATCCGGCCGTCCTGGATGCGCTCCGCCTCGCCGTGCACCAGCTGCTGGCGACCCGCGTCGCCTCCCACGCCGCGGTCAACGAGTCGGTGAACCTGGTGGCGACGACCGTCGGACGCGGAGCATCGAGCTTCACGAACGCCGTGCTCCGCCGCATCGCCCGGGAGACCCCGGGGGAATGGCAGGAGCGGATCGAGAAGGATGCCCGCTCCGACGACGAGCGGCTCGCGCTGCGATCGGCCCATCCCGTCTGGATCATCCGCGCGATGCGCCGTGCTCTCGCGGCCGAGGGGCGTGTCGACGAGCTCGAGGCGCTTCTGGAGGCCGACAACGTCTCGCCGGAGGTGACGCTCGTGGCGCTGCCGGGGCTCGCGGAACCCGTCGAGCCCCGTCGCCCCTTCGCGGCCACCGCCTTCGCCTCGCCGGGCGGCGATCCGCGACGCTCCGTCGAGGCGTCGGGCGGAACCGTCCGGGTCCAGGACGAGGGTTCTCAGCTCGTGGCGCTGGCTCTGGCCGAGGCGGCGCCGATCCGCGCGGGGGAGCGGTGGCTCGATCTGTGCGCCGGCCCCGGCGGCAAGACCGCCCTGCTCGCCGCGATCGCCCGACAGCACGACGTGATCCTCGAGGCCAACGAGATCGTCCCGACGCGCGCGCGCCTGGTGCGCAACGCCCTGCGCGCGGTTCCCGGCGAGGTCGTGGTCCACGAACAGGACGGTCGCGAGCTCGCCGCGACCAGGGCCGGAGTCTTCGACCGCATCCTCGTCGACGCACCGTGCACCGGGCTCGGCGCGCTGCGCCGCCGTCCCGAGGCCCGCTGGCGGAAGTCGCCGGCCGATGTCGCCGAGCTCGTACCGCTGCAGGTGGACCTGCTGACGGCCGCCCTCGACGCGCTCGCGCCGGGTGGCATCGTCGCCTACGTCACGTGCTCACCGCATCTCGCGGAGACGGTCGGCGTGGTGCAGGAAGTGCTGCGCGACCGCACCGACATCACCGAGCTCGATGCGCGCGCCGTCCTCACGGACGTCGCGCAGTCGCCGATCGACCTCGCCGAAGACGGCCGGGCGGGGTCGGGCAGCGCTCAGCTCTGGCCGCACCGGCACGGCACCGATGCCATGTTCCTCGCGCTGCTGCAGCGCACGGACGCCCCGAACACGTCAGTGAAGGAAGACTAGGACCGTGGAACTTCCCCGCGCCCCGCGCATCAACCCCAGCATCCTGGCCGCCGATTTCGTGAACATGCAGGCGGATCTCGCCCGCATCGCATCGGCCGACTTCGCGCACGTCGACGTGATGGACAACCACTTCGTGCCGAACCTCACGTTCGGACCTCAGATGGTGGAGCGGATCCAGGCCACCAGCCCGATCCCGCTAGACGTGCACCTCATGATCACGGATCCCGACCAGTGGGCTCCCGGATACGCGGAGCTGGGCGCCGCCAGCGTGACCTTCCACCTCGAGGCCGCGGCCGATCCGATCGCGCTCGCCCGACGTCTTCGTGACATCGGCGCCCGGGCGGGCATCGCCATCAAGCCCGATACGCCCGCGGAACCGCTGTTCTCGGTGCTCGAGGAGTTCGACCAGATCCTCGTCATGACCGTCGAGCCAGGATTCGGCGGTCAGGGTTTCATGCCCGAGACCATGCCGAAGCTGCGCGCTCTTCACGATGAGGCACGTCGACGCGGCTCGCAGGTGTGGCTGCAGGTCGACGGCGGCATCTCCGACAGCACGATCGAGATGGCCGCGGCCGCCGGTGCCGACACGTTCGTCGCGGGTTCGGCCGTCTACGGTGCCGACGACATCGAGGCCGCCGTCACTCGGCTCAGGGACCGCGCACGAGCCGGTAGCCTGGAGGGGTGAAGACATTCGACGAGCTGTTCGCCGAGCTCAGCGTCAAGGCCGAGACCCGACCCGAGGGTTCCCGCACCATCGCGGAGCTCGACGGCGGCGTGCACACCATCGGCAAGAAGATCGTCGAAGAGGCCGCCGAGGTGTGGATGGCATCGGAGTACGAGTCCGACGAGGCCGCCGCCGAGGAGATCTCGCAGCTGCTCTACCACCTGCAGGTCATGATGCTCGCGAAGGGTCTCAGCCTGCAGGACGTCTACCGACATCTGTGATGCGCTCCGTTCCGATCCCCTCGAACTGAAAGCCATCCATGCTGCGCATCGCCGTTCCCAACAAGGGCTCGCTCTCCGAGACCGCCGCCGACATGCTCGCGGAGGCCGGCTACGCCGGTCGGCGCGACCCGAAGACCCTGCACGTCATCGACGCCGAGAACGACGTCGAGTTCTTCTTCCTCCGCCCGAAGGACATCGCGACCTACGTCGGATCGGGTGCGATCGACGTCGGCATCACCGGGCGTGACCTCCTCCTCGATGCCCGGATGCCGGGCGCACGCGAGATCGAGGCGCTCGGTTTCGCCGGCTCCACCTTCCGCTTCGCCGCGCCCTCCGGCCGCTACACCGACGTCTCCGAACTCGACGGGCTGCGCATCGCGACCTCGTATCCCGGGCTCGTCGACGCCTTCCTCGACGAGCGCGGCATCGCGGTCGACCTGGTGCCGCTCGACGGCGCCGTGGAGTCCGCCGTGCGCCTGGGCGTCGCGGATGCCGTCGCCGACGTCGTGGAGACCGGCACGACGCTCCGCCAGGCGGGGCTCGACGTGTTCGGCCCCGTGATCCTCGAGTCGGAGGCCGTGCTCATCGCGGGTCCGGTCGACGCCGACGGCTCCGAGACCCTGCTGCGCCGGCTGCGCGGGGTGATGGTGGCACGTCGCTTCGTGATGATCGATTACGACCTGCCCGTCGCGCTGCTCGACGACGCCGTGAAGATCGCCGGCGGCGTCGAGTCACCGACGGTCTCGCCGCTGCGCGACCCGGAGTGGGTGGCGGTGCGCGTCATGGTCGCCCGGACGCGAGTCAACCACGTGATGGACGAGCTGTACGCGCTGGGCGCTCGCGCGATCCTCGTCACCGCCATCCACAACGCGAGGCTCTGATGACTCTCGCCAGCCGCGTGATCCCGTGTCTGGACGTCGCCGACGGACGCGTCGTCAAGGGTGTCAACTTCGAGAACCTCCGCGACATGGGCGACCCGGTCGAGCTCGCCCGCCACTACGCGGCGCAGGGCGCCGACGAGATCACCTTCCTCGACGTCACCGCGACGGTCGACGCGCGGGCCACGACCTACGACGTGGTGCAGCGCACGGCCGAGCAGGTCTTCGTGCCGCTGACGGTCGGCGGGGGAGTGCGCAGTGTCGAAGATGTCGCGCGGCTCCTGTCGGTGGGTGCCGACAAGGTCGGCGTGAACTCGGCAGCCATCGCCCGCCCCGAGCTGCTCGGCGAGATCGCGGACCGCTTCGGTGCGCAGGTGCTGGTGCTCTCGCTCGACGTGAAGCGGGCGGATACGACGCCGTCGGGGTTCGTCGTCACCACGCACGGCGGACGCACCCAGACGACGCTCGACGCCCTCGACTGGGCCCGCGAGGCCACGGAGCGCGGGGCGGGAGAGCTCCTCGTCAACTCGATCGACGCCGACGGCACCAAGGACGGCTTCGATCTCGAACTCGTGCGGCTCATGCGAGAGGTCGCGACCGTGCCCGTGATCGCCTCCGGCGGCGCCGGCAAGGCCTCGGACTTCGCGCCCGCCATCAAGGCCGGAGCGGATGCCGTGCTCGCCGCGAGCGTCTTCCACACCGGAGCCCTCACGGTCGGCGACGTCAAGGATGCGCTGCGCGCGGAAGGAGTGCTGGTCCGATGAGTGTCGAGGAGCGCATCGCTCAGGTCGTCTTCAACGCGGACGGCCTGGCGCCGGTGATCGTGCAGCAGTGGGACACGCATGAGGTGCTGATGCTCGCCTGGGTCGACGCCGAGGCGCTGCGCCGCACCCTCACCACGGGGCGGGCGACCTACTGGTCGCGCTCCCGCCAGGAGTACTGGCGAAAAGGAGACACGTCGGGCAACATCCAGGTCGTGCACGAGGCGCGTCTCGACTGCGACGGCGACGCCATCCTCCTGAAGGTGGCCCAGACCGGCCCCGCCTGCCACACCGGCACGCGCACCTGCTTCGACACGAACGACCTCGAGGCGACCGAGGGCGCGGCGGACCAGTGAGACTAGCGCAGCGCGGTCGCTCCCTCTCCGTCTCCGGCTTCCTCCTCGCCGGTGCGATCGGCATCATCTCGTCGACGCAGACCTGGCTGACCGTCGAGAGGGCGGATGGCGGCGAGGCGATCCTCGTTCCCGGAGCGTCCGCGCTCGTGCTCCTCGCGCCGCTGAGCCTGGCGGTGCTGGCGCTCGGAGCCGCGCTGTCGATCGCCGCCCGGGTTCTCCGCGTCGTCTTCGCGGTGCTCGCCGGAGCGGCATCCGTACTGCTCGGCTGGTCGACGATCCAGATGCTCTCGTCGCCGATCGGCTCGGTCGGTCCGGCGGTGACCGAGGCCACGGGTCTCGCGGGCGGAGACGCCCTCGGTGACGTCGTCGCGGCGGTCGCGCCGACCGCGTGGCCCGTCATCGCCCTGGTCGGGTGGGTCATCCTGCTCGCGGCATCCGTCTTCGTCCTGCTGACCTGGCGGGGCTGGAAGGCCGGTGGCCGACGGTACCGCACCGACGCATCCGAGACCGCCCCCCGCGACGGCCCCGTCGACGCGGTCGACTCGTGGGACGAGCTGTCCCGCGGAACCGATCCGACGCGGTGACCCCGATAGACTGAACACGACCCGCACGTCGTCCCCCGGAGGAGAACATGACCAACCCGATCGCCGACCCCGGCCACGGACACTCGCCTGCGGCTTGGACCGCTGTCGTGATCATGCTCGTCGGCTTCACCGCCGGCACCGTCGCGTTCTGCTTCGAGCAGCCGACCCTCGTCTGGATCTCCGCGGCTCTCATCCCGATCGGCGCGATCGTGGGCTGGGTGCTGTCCAAGGCCGGTTACGGCGTGAAGGGCCCCAAGTACTCGCCGAAGGCGCACTAGTGGTCCTCGCCGACCTGACGGCCGGCGCTGTCGAAGACGCCGAGCGTCGCTCTCTGGCGCGCCCTCTCGCCGTCGTCGAACGCGAGGCCCTCGCGCGCCCCGCCGCGAAGGACGCGCTGTCGTTCCTTGCGCCTGCCGCGCAGGTGAAGATCATCGCCGAGGTGAAGCGCGCGAGCCCGTCGCGCGGCGCTCTGGCGGAGATCCCCGATCCCGCCCTCCAGGCTTCTCTGTACGAGACCGGGGGAGCCTCCGCGATCAGCGTCCTCACCGAGGAGCGCCGATTCGGCGGCAGCCTCGCCGACCTCGAGGCGGTCACCGCGCGGGTCTCGCTCCCGGTGCTGCGCAAGGACTTCATCGCCACCCGCTACCAGGTGCTCGAGGCCCGCGCCGCGGGAGCAGACCTCGTGCTGCTCATCGTCGCCGGACTCGAGCCCGCGGTGCTGCAGGATCTGTTCGGCTTCATCACCGAACTCGGCATGACGCCTCTCGTGGAGACGCACGCGGCCGATGAGCTCGAAGCGGCGATCGACCTCGGTGCTCCGCTCATCGGCGTGAACGCCCGCGACCTGAAGACCCTCCAGCTCGACCGCGACCTCTTCGGCCGCCTGGTCGAGCGCATCCCCGAGACCGCGGTGAAGATCGCCGAGTCGGCCGTTCTCACTCCGGCCGACGTGGTGCATTACCGCTCCGCCGGTGCGGATGTCGTCCTGATCGGCGAGGCGCTCGTCACCGGCGACCCCGTCGCCACTCTGAAGAGCTTCCTGGAGGCATCGTGAGCCTGCGCGACCAGCACGGACCGTACTTCGGCGATTTCGGCGGACGTTACATGCCCGAGTCGCTCATCGCGGCGATCGACGAGCTGACGGTCGCCTACGAGGCGGCAGTCGCCGATCCGGCTTTCCGTGACGAGCTCGCCCATCTGCTGACCTCCTACGCGGGGCGACCCTCCATCATCACCGAGGTGCCGCGATTCGCCGAGCATGCCGGCGGCGCACGGGTCTTCCTGAAGCGTGAAGACCTCAACCACACCGGCTCGCACAAGATCAACAACGTTCTCGGCCAGGCCCTGCTCACCAAGCGGCTCGGCAAGACCCGCGTGATCGCCGAGACCGGCGCCGGTCAGCACGGTGTGGCCACGGCCACCGCCGCGGCCCTGTTCGGGCTGGACTGCACGATCTACATGGGCGAGGTCGACACCGAGCGCCAGGCGCTCAACGTGGCCCGGATGCGCCTGCTCGGCGCCGAGGTCGTCGCCGTCACCTCCGGTTCGCGCACACTCAAGGACGCGATCAACGACGCGTACCGCGACTGGGTCGCATCGGTCGAGACGACCAACTACATCTTCGGCACCGCGGCGGGGCCTCACCCGTTCCCGGCCATGGTTCGCGACTTCCAGAAGATCATCGGCGAAGAGGCGCGTGCCCAGCTGCTCGACGAGGTCGGTCGCCTCCCTGACGCGGTCTTCGCCTGCGTCGGCGGCGGTTCCAACGCGATCGGCATGTTCGACGCCTTCCTCGACGATGAGAGCGTCAAGCTCTACGGCGTCGAGGCAGCCGGCGACGGTGTCGACACCGACCGGCACGCGGCATCGATCGAGCGCGGTCGCCCCGGTGTGCTGCACGGCTCGAAGACCTACGTGCTCCAGAACGAAGACGGTCAGACGATCGAGTCGCACTCGATCTCCGCCGGTCTGGACTACCCGGGCGTCGGTCCCGAGCACTCCTGGCTCGCCGACATCGGGCGCGCCGAGTACATCCCGGCCACCGACGACGAGGCCATGCAGGCACTGCGTCTGCTGAGCCGTACCGAGGGAATCATCCCGGCGATCGAATCGGCTCACGCTCTCGCCGGCGCGCTGCGCGTCGGACAGGAGCTCGGCCCCGACGCGATCATCGCCATCTGTCTCTCCGGGCGCGGCGACAAGGACATGGACACGGCCGCCCGCTACTTCGAGCTGTACGACGAAGCCGCGCTCGCGCACGACGTCGCCGAGGAGACTGCCGAAGAAGAAGCGGCCTCGAAGGGGGAGCCCGAGCTATGAGCCGCGTCGAACAGGCGATCGCCGCCGCGCACGCCGACGGCCGCAGCGTCTTCGTCGGGTACCTGCCTGTCGGCTTCCCCGACCTCGAGACGAGCATCCAGGCCGCGATCGCCCTCGCTGAGAACGGCGCCGACATCATCGAGCTCGGCCCGCCGTACAGCGACCCGGTGATGGACGGCGCGATCATCCAGGAGGCGACGACCCAGGCGCTGGCCGCCGGCTTCAAGACCGCCGATCTCTTCACGGCCCTGCGAGCGATCACCGCCGCCACGGATGTCCCGGTCCTCGTCATGACGTACTGGAACCCGGTGCTGCAGTACGGCGTCGATCGCTACGCCGACGAGCTGCTCGCCGCCGGCGGGGCCGGGCTGATCACGCCCGACATCACGCCGGAGGTGGCCCAGGAGTGGATCGCTGCGAGCGAGCGCACCGGTCTCGACCGCGTGTTCCTCGCCGCACCGACCTCGTCGGATGAGCGCCTCGACCTGGTCGTGAAGTCGTCCACCGGCTTCGTCTACACGGTCTCCACCATGGGCATCACGGGGGAGCGCGCCGAACTGGACCGCGCCGCCCGCACGCTCGTCGCCCGCCTCCGCGCACACGGCGCCACCCGCGCCTGCGTCGGCATCGGCATCTCCACGGCAGAGCAGGTCGCGGGCGTCTCCGAGTACGCCGACGGCGCGATCGTCGGCACCGCGCTGGTGCGTGCACTGCGCGACGGCGGCATCCCCGCCCTCGCCGAAGTCACCCGAAACCTGGCCTCCGGCACGTCGTCGGCACGCCCCGATCACGAGAACTAGAATCGCACTCATGTCCCTCGCGCTCCACAGCACCTTCAACGGCGTGCTCGCCAGCATCCCGAGCCCCACCGTGTCGTACTTCGACCTGGGCCCGATCCGGATCCACTTCTACGCTCTGTGCATCATCGCCGGCATCATCGCCGCCGCGCTGATCACCAACCACCGCCTCACCAAGCGCGGTGCAGAGCCGTGGGTCGTGATCGACATCTCGATCCTGGCCGTGCCGATCGCGATCATCGGTGCGCGCATCTTCCACGTTCTCACCCACCCGAACTTCTACTTCGGCGAGGGCAGGAACACCTGGAATCCGTTCGAACCGGGATCCGTCTGGGCAATCTGGGAGGGTGGCATCGCCATCTTCGGCTCGCTCATCGGCGGCGCGCTCGGCGCCTACCTGGGCTGCAAGTGGACCGGCATCCGCTTCTGGACGTTCGCCGATGCGCTGGCGCCGGGTCTCCTACTCGCGCAGGCCATGGGCCGCTTCGGCAACTGGTTCAACAACGAGCTCTTCGGACTGCCCACCGACCTGCCGTGGGGCCTCGAGATCCCGTCCGACAACTCGGCCTTCCCTCCCGGCCTGCCGGAGGGGACGCTCTTCCACCCCACATTCCTCTACGAGGTGCTCTGGAACGGGCTCGGCGTGCTCGTGCTGCTGTGGCTCGGCCGCAAGCTGTTCTTCCAGTGGGGTCGCCTCTTCGCGATCTACCTCATCTGGTACGGCGCAGGGCGTGTCGTGTGGGAGTCGATCCGCATCGACCCGAGCGAGATCATCCTCGGGCTCCGCAGCAACGTCTGGGCGGCGATCCTCGGCATCGTCGTCGGTATCGCGATCCTCATCGTGCAGACCCGCCGTCATCCGGGTCTCGAGCCGTCGCCGTACAAGCCGGGCCGCGGACGGACCGACCAAGACGCTGATGTAGAATCGCAGGACAATCCCTCTGACTTCGTGGACCTGAGCGAGCCTCCGGCAGAAGAAGTCACCGCAGGAGCCAGCGCCACAAGCGTCGCTCCCACGGACGCGGAAGGCTCTCGATAGCCTCCAGTTCCGTGAGGAACCCCACGCATCCACCCGGCCAATGACGTCCCCGGGTCATCTTGAAGATCTGAGGACGGTACCGCATGGCATCGAGCGACCTCCGCGCACCCGTCGGGTTGAACTTCCCGGCCAAGCAGGGCATGTACAACCCGGCGTTCGAGAAGGACGCCTGTGGCCTCGCCATGGTGGCGACGCTGCGCGGCACGGCAGGGCACGACATCATCGCGCTGGCGCTGCAGGCGCTGCGCAACCTCGAGCACCGCGGTGCGATCGGGTCGGATGCCGGTACCGGAGACGGTGCGGGCATCCTCACGCAGATGCCCGACGAGTTCCTGCGCGCCGTCACCGGATTCGAGCTGCCTCCGGTGGGGGAGTATGCCGCGGGACTGGCGTTCCTGCCGCGCGACTCGAGCGTCCGGCGTGAACAGAAGGCCGGCATCGAGAAGATCGCCCGCGCCGAAGGTCTCCGTGTCCTCGGCTGGCGCGAGGTTCCCACGGCCAACGACAACCTCGGCAAGCTCGCCGATGAGGCGCGCCCCGCCTTCGAGCAGCTGTTCGTGAGCGCCGGCGGCGCGACCCATGCGCAGGCCCCGCTGACCGGCATCGCGCTCGACCGTGTCGCCTACCGTCTGCGCAAGCGCGCTGGCCACGAGCTCGGCGCCTACTTCGTCTCGCTCTCCAGCCGTACCCTCGGCTACAAGGGCATGGTCACGACCCTGCAGCTCGAGCCGTTCTATCCCGACCTCCAGGACGAGCGCTTCGCCTCGGAGCTCGCCGTGGTGCACTCCCGGTACTCGACGAACACCTTCCCCTCGTGGCCGCTCGCGCAGCCGCTGCGGATGCTCGCGCACAACGGCGAGATCAACACGGTCGGCGGAAACCGCAACTGGATGCGCGCGCGTCAGTCGCAGCTCGAATCCGAGCTGCTCGGCGATGTCACCCCGCTCCTGCCCATCTGCACCGACGGCGCGAGCGACTCGGCGTCGTTCGACGAGGTGCTCGAGCTCCTGACCCTCACCGGCCGGAGCCTGCCGCACGCCATCATGATGATGGTGCCCGAGGCGTACGAGAAGCAGGCCGACATCACGCCGGAGCTGCGCTCCTTCTACGAGTACCACTCGAACCAGATGGAGCCGTGGGACGGCCCGGCCGCCCTCATCTTCACCGACGGCACGCTCGTCGGCGCCACGCTCGACCGCAACGGCCTGCGCCCGGGTCGCTGGACGGAGACCACCGACGGCCTCGTCGTCATCGGCTCGGAGACCGGCGTGCTCACGTTCGAGCCGGAGCGCATCAAGCGCCGCGGCCGCCTGCAGCCCGGCAAGATGTTCCTCGTCGACACGGCGCAGCGCCGCATCGTCGAGGATCAGGAGATCAAGCGCGACCTCTCCACGATGCACCCATGGCAGGAATGGCTGGATGCCGGTGCCGTGCGTCTCGCCGACCTCCCGGAGCGCGAGCACATCGTGCACCCGCCGGCATCGATCACCCGCCGCCAGCGCACGTTCGGCTACACCGAGGAGGAAGTCCGCATCCTGCTGACCCCGATGGGGCAGACGGGCGTGGAGCCTCTCGGGGCGATGGGCTCAGACACCCCGATCGCCGTGCTCAGCAAGCGTCCGCGCCTGCTGTTCGACTACTTCACGCAGCAGTTCGCGCAGGTGACGAACCCGCCGCTGGACTCCATCCGCGAAGAGGTCGTCACGAGTCTCAAGCTCGGCCTCGGCCCGGAGAGCAACCTGCTCTCGTGGGGTCCCGAGCACACGCGCACCGTCTCGCTGGACTTCCCGGTGATCGACAACGACGAGCTCGCGAAGATCCGGCACATCGACAAGGCCCTTCCCGATCGGTCGAGCGTCACGATCCGCGGCCTGTACCACTTCGACGCCGGTCCCGAGACGCTGCGCAACCGGCTCGACGAGATGTGTGCCGAGGTCGACGAGGCGATCGAGAACGGCGCGGAGTTCATCATCCTGTCCGACCGCGACTCGAACAAGGACCTGACGCCGATCCCGTCGCTGCTCATGGTCTCGGCGATCCACCACCACCTCATCCGCCGCGAGAACCGCATGAAGGTCGGTCTCATCGTCGAGGCGGGTGACGTGCGCGAGGTGCACCACGTCGCGACCCTGATCGGCTACGGCGCCTCGGCGGTCAACCCGTACCTGGCCATGGAGACGGTCGAGCATCTCGTCCGCACCGGCTACATCACCGGCATCACGCCGGAGAAGGCCGTCAAGAACCTGATCTACGCGCTCGGCAAGGGCGTGCTCAAGATCATGTCGAAGATGGGCATCTCCACGGTCTCGTCCTACGCCGGAGCGCAGGTGTTCGAGGCCGTCGGACTCGGCCAGGAGTTCATCGACGCCTACTTCACCCGCACCGAGTCGAAGCTCGGCGGGATCGGCATCGAAGAGATCTTCGCCGAGAACCAGGCACGCCACGACTACGCCTATCCGGAGGACGCCGCAGCCCGCGCGCACGAGCGCCTCTGGACGGGTGGCGAGTACCAGTGGCGTCGCGACGGCTCTCCGCACCTCTTCAACCCGGAGACCGTCTTCAAGCTGCAGCACTCGACGCGCACCCGCCGGTACGACATCTTCCGCGAGTACACCAAGCTCGTCGACGACCAGGCCGCCGAGCTCAAGACGCTGCGCGGACTGTTCAACCTGCGCACCGGCACCCGCAAGCCCGTTCCGCTGGACGAGGTCGAACCGGTGTCCTCGATCGTGAAGCGCTTCTCGACGGGAGCGATGAGCTACGGCTCGATCTCCCGCGAGGCGCACGAGACGCTCGCGATCGCGATGAACAGCATCGGCGGCAAGTCGAACACCGGTGAGGGCGGCGAAGACACCGACCGCCTGGTCGATCCGGAGCGTCGCAGTGCGATCAAGCAGGTCGCCTCCGGTCGCTTCGGCGTCACGAGCCTCTACCTCACCGAATCGGACGACATCCAGATCAAGCTCGCACAGGGTGCCAAGCCCGGCGAGGGCGGGCAGCTGCCGCCGACCAAGGTGTACCCGTGGGTGGCGCGCACGCGCCACGCGACCGCCGGCGTGGGGCTCATCTCCCCGCCGCCGCACCACGACATCTACTCGATCGAAGATCTCAAGCAGCTCATCTTCGACCTCAAGAGGGCCAACCCCGAGGCGCGCGTCCACACGAAGCTGGTGAGCCAGTCCGGCATCGGTGCGGTCTCGGCCGGTGTCGCGAAGGCCCTCAGCGACGTCATCCTCGTCTCCGGACACGACGGCGGCACGGGCGCGAGCCCGCTGAACTCGTTGAAGCACGCGGGAACGCCGTGGGAGCTCGGCCTGGCCGAGACGCAGCAGACCCTGATGCTGAACGGCATGCGCGACCGTGTGGTGGTGCAGGTCGACGGACAGCTCAAGACCGGCCGCGACGTCATCATCGGCGCGCTGCTCGGTGCGGAGGAGTTCGGCTTCGCCACGGCTCCGCTCGTGGTGAGCGGCTGCATCATGATGCGCGTCTGCCACCTCGACACCTGCCCGGTGGGCGTCGCGACGCAGAATCCCGCGCTCCGCGAGCGGTTCACCGGCAAGCCGGAGTTCGTCGTGAACTTCATGGAGTTCATCGCCGAAGAGGTGCGCGAGCTGCTCGCTGAGCTCGGATACCGGTCGATCGACGAGATCGTGGGCCGGGCGGACCTCCTCGAGACGAACGCCGCGGTCGACCACTGGAAGACGGACGGACTCGACCTGAGCCCGATCCTCGACGGTCCGGTGTTCCCGGCAGGGGAACCGCGTCGCAGCGGCCGCACGCAGGACCATGAGCTCGAGAAGCACTTCGACGTCCAGCTGATCGACATCGCGAAGGGTGCACTGCTGAACGGCGAGCCCGTCGTGGTCGAGCTCCCGATCGCGAACACCGAACGGGCCGTCGGCACGATGCTCGGTCACCAGGTGACGTCGCGGCACGGTGCTGCCGGCCTTCCCAAGGAGACGATCGACGTCACCCTGCACGGAACGGCCGGGCAGTCGCTCGGCGCCTTCCTGCCGCCGGGGATCGTGCTCCGCCTGGAAGGCGATGCCAACGACTACGTCGGCAAGGGTCTGTCCGGCGGAGACATCACGATCCGTCCACCCCGGGGTTCGTCCATCGCGCCGCACGAGAACGTGATCGCCGGCAACGTCATCGGCTACGGTGCGACGTCGGGAACTATGTTCCTCTCGGGTGTCGTGGGGGAGAGGTTCCTCGTGCGCAACTCGGGAGCGACCGCGGTCGTCGAGGGTGTGGGAGACCATGCGCTCGAGTACATGACCGGCGGTCTCGCCGTGATCCTCGGTTCGACGGGGCGCAACTTCGGCGCCGGCATGTCCGGTGGCGTCGCCTATGTGCACGCGCTGGACACCGCCAAGGTGAACGCGCAATCCCTGGGCAGCGGAGAGCTTCTGCTCGAGCAGCTGGACCGCGCCGACCTCGAGGTGCTGCGGAGCCTGCTCACGGCACACGTCGAGCGCACCGCGTCGCCGCGTGCAGCCGAACTCCTCGAGCGCTTCGAGGAGACCGCGACCGAGTTCGTGAAGGTGCTTCCCCGTGACTTCGCCGCCGTGCGGAGCATGCGCGAGGAAGCGCTGGCCGAGGGGATCGACCCCGACGGCGACATCGTGTGGAACCGCATCCTGGAGGTGACCGGTGGCTGATCCCAAAGGCTTCATGAAGGTGACCGAGCGGGAACTTCCCGCACGACGTCCGGTGCCGGTGCGCATCATGGACTGGAAAGAGGTCTACGAGCCCGGCGACAAGGCCGTGCTCCGACGCCAGGCCGGCCGCTGCATGGACTGCGGCGTGCCGTTCTGCCACTCGGGCTGCCCGCTGGGCAACCTGATCCCGGAGTGGAACGACCTGACGTGGCGCGGTGAGGGCCGTGCCGCCATCGAGCGCCTGCACGCCACGAACAACTTCCCGGAGTTCACCGGCCGGCTCTGCCCCGCACCGTGCGAGAGCTCGTGCGTGCTCGGCATCAACCAGCCGGCCGTCACGATCAAGCAGATCGAGGTCTCGATCATCGACGAGGCCTTCGCGAAGGGCTGGGTCGAGCCCGAGCCGCCCGAGCGCCTCACCGGCAAGACCGTCGCGGTCGTCGGTTCCGGCCCCGCCGGCCTCGCCGCCGCCCAGCAGCTCACGCGCGCCGGTCACACCGTCGCGGTGTTCGAGCGCGATGACCGCATCGGCGGACTCCTGCGCTACGGCATCCCGGACTTCAAGATGGAGAAGGGGCAGCTCGAGTCGCGCCTTCGCCAGATGCAGGAGGAGGGCACCCGCTTCCGCGCCGGTGTCGAGATCGGCAAGGACATCTCCTGGGCCGACCTGCGGGCGCGTTACGACGCGGTCGTGATCGCGACCGGTGCCACCGTGCCCCGCGACCTCCCGATCCCGGGCCGCGACCTCGACGGCGTGCACTTCGCCATGGAGTACCTCGTGGAGTCCAACCACGCGGTCGCCGGCGACAAGGTCACCGACCAGATCACCGCGGAGGGCAAGCACGTCATCGTGATCGGCGGCGGCGACACCGGCGCCGACTGCATCGGAACCGCGCACCGTCAGGGCGCGCTGAGCGTGACGAACCTCGCGATCGGCAAGCAGCCCGCGTCCGAGCGTCCCGACCACCAGCCGTGGCCGATGATGCCGACCCTGTTCGAGATGGCCTCCGCACACGAGGAGGGCGGCGAGCGGATGTTCCTCGCCTCCACCGTCGAGTTCCTCTCGAACGACGTGGGCGAGGTGACCGCACTCCGCGTCGCCGAGACCGAGTTCGTCGACGGACGCCGCGTCCCCAAGAGCGGGACCGAGCGGGAGATCCCCGCCGACCTCGTGCTGATCGCGATGGGCTTCACCGGGCCCGAGCAGGACGGCTACACCGAGGACACCCTCCCTCAGGTCACCGACCGCGGTTCGTTCCGCCGCGACTCCGGCTACGAGTCGACGGTTCCCGGCGTGTTCGTCGCCGGAGACGCCGGTCGTGGACAGTCGCTCATCGTCTGGGCGATCGCCGAAGGGCGCGCCGCGGCCGCGAACGTCGATCGCTTCCTCATGGGCACCACCGTGCTTCCCGAGCCCGTGCGTCCGCATGATGTCGCGATCGGACTCCAGCCCGCGTAGGCTGAGCGGCGGCACCGTCGCCTGATTCACCTTCCCCCACTTCCATTCAGGAGAATTCTGTTGAGACGCGCGAAAATCGTCGCCACCCTGGGCCCCGCCACCTCCACCTATGAGACGGTGCGCGCACTGATCGATGCGGGGGTGGATGTCGCACGCCTGAACCTCAGCCACGGCGACTACTCCGTGCACGAGAACAACTACGCCAACGTGCGTCGCGCCGCGGACGACGCCGGTCGCGCCGTCGCCATCCTCGTCGACCTGCAGGGACCGAAGATCCGCCTCGGCAAGTTCGAGAACGGACCCTACGAGCTGGCCGTCGGCGACATCTTCAAGATCACCACCGAAGACATCATCGGCAACAAGGACATCTGCGGCACGACCTTCAAGGGTCTGCCCCAGGACGTCAAGCCGGGCGACTTCCTGCTCATCGACGACGGCAAGGTCCGTGTCGAGGTGGTCGAGACCGACGGCGTGACCGTCACCACGAAGGTCATCGTCGCCGGTGCCGTCTCCAACAACAAGGGCATCAACCTGCCCGGTGTCGCCGTCAACGTCCCCGCCCTGAGCGAGAAGGACGAGGACGACCTCCGCTGGGGTCTGCGCATCGGCGCCGACCTCATCGCGCTGTCGTTCGTGCGCAACGCGTCCGATGTGACCCGCGTGCACGAGATCATGGCAGAGGAGGGCGTCAGAGTCCCCGTCATCGCCAAGGTCGAGAAGCCGCAGGCCGTCGACGCGCTCGAGGAGATCGTCGACGCGTTCGACTCCATCATGGTCGCCCGAGGCGACCTCGGCGTCGAGCTCCCGCTCGAGGCCGTGCCGATCGTGCAGAAGCGCGCCGTCGAGATCGCCCGCCGCATGGCCAAGCCGGTCATCGTCGCGACGCAGATGCTCGAGTCGATGATCAACAGCCCGGTGCCGACCCGCGCCGAGACGTCCGATGTCGCGAACGCCGTGCTCGACGGTGCTGACGCGGTCATGCTCTCCGGCGAGACCAGCGTGGGCGACTACCCGGTCGTGGTCGTCGAGACGATGGCCCGCATCATCGAGTCCACCGAGGAGCACGGCCTGGAGCGCATCGCGAAGCTCACGACCAAGCCGCGCACGCAGGGTGGAGCGATCACCCTCGCCGCCCTCGAGGTCGCCGAGTTCGTCGACGCGAAGTTCCTCTGCGTGTTCACGCAGTCGGGTGACTCCGCCCGTCGTCTCTCGCGTCTGCGCTCGCGCATCCCGATGCTGGCGTTCACGCCGGAGCCCGACATCCGCCGCCGCATGGCGCTGACCTGGGGCATCCGCTCCACGCTGGTCGACATGGTGCAGCACACCGACCTCATGTACCTGCAGGTCGATGACTATCTGCTGGGGAACGGCCTGGCCCAGGAAGGGGACAAGGTCGTCGTGATCTCCGGTTCCCCTCCCGGAATCGTGGGCTCCACGAATGACATCCGCGTCCACAAGGTGGGCGATGCCGTGAACGGCGCCGCACCGATCTACAAGGAAGCCACCGTCTGATCGCGGTGACGATCGCCGAGGGGCGGGACTTCGGTCCCGCCCCTCTGTCGTCGGTATCGGGTAGCTTTACCGCCATGGGACAATCGAGCCGACGACCCGATCCCGTGATGCCCCTGGTGATGACATCAACCCGTTGAAGGCTCTCGGCTGGTGGATCGCCGACTACGTGTATGCCGGGTACTGGCAGCTCAGGGCTTCCCTCGGGCGCTCCGACGCGGCGTCGTTCTCTTCGGGCGATGCGGCGCACATCGTCGTGCTTCCCGGGGTGTACGAGACGTGGCGGTTCATGCAGCCGCTCATCACGGCGCTGCATGCGCGCGGCCATCCCGTGCACGTGGTCGATGTGCTCCGGCGGAATCAGCGACCGGTGGCCGAGATGGCCGAGCAGGTCGCCGACTTCCTCCAGGCGAACGACCTGCGCGATGTCATCCTCGTCGCGCACAGCAAGGGCGGCCTCGCCGGCAAGCTCGTCATGACGGGTCCCGCTGCCGGGCGCGTGCGCTCGATGCTCGCGATCGCGACGCCGTTCGGGGGTTCCCGGTACGCACGGAGGATCCCGCTGCGCACGCTGCGCGCGTTCTCACCGGAGGACCCGTCGATCGTGGGTCTCGCCCGGCAGCTCGAGGTCAACGCGCGGATCGTCTCGATCTACGCCGATTTCGACCCGCACATCCCGGAGGGGAGCGAGTTGGCGGGAGCGAAGAACGTCCGACTCGACACCGGAGGGCACTTCCGCATCCTCGCCCATCCGCGGGTCCTCGCCGAGCTCGCGGTGCTGGCGGAGTAGGCGTTCCTCGACTCAGGACGTGAGCTTGCGCAGCGCCGCACCGCGGTGCGCCGCACGATCTCCTGACTTCTCGGACTCGACGATGAACGAGGGCTCGTCAGCGGATGCCGTGAACTTCTGTTCTGCGAAAGTGAAGTCGCGCGTTCTCCGTTCGACGACGGTCCCGCGAGTGCGGCCCTGCGACGTGTTCCAACTGACGCGATCTCCGACGACGAAGTCCTTCATCTGCTCAGGCTAGAGAGCGTCGGTGCAGAGAGACATGGGGTTGACGCCGCCACGGGAGAGAGGTCAGCCGCAGTTCCCCGCGGGTGTGCGCCCATCGCCCAGAGTCGGTAGCCAGAGCAGCAGATCCGGGAGCGCGGCGTAGGCGGCCAGTCCGTGATCGATGTCCGGGTAGGTGTGGAACGTGACATCCGCCTTCTGGGAGCAGAGCAGCTTCACATAGCCCTCGGTCGCGCTCGGGCGCACCAGTTGGTCGGCCTCGCCCTGACCGACGAAGACGGGCACGGTCACGGGCTGCCCGCCCGCGCTGTTCTCCTCCAGCAGGGTCTTCCACGGCTCGGTGGTGGCCGGGTCGCTGGTCACGTAGCCGCCGACGAGCGGGTCGGCGATCGCATGGAGTTCCTTCGTCTGCGTGAGCAGGCAGAGCTCGGCCATCTCGGGGGTGGCCTTCACCCCGGCGGGAGTGAGTATCGCCGTGATCTCGTCCGCGGTGTACCGGTCGGCGTAGGCGACCGTGTAGGCGGGGATGGCGAGCGAAGCGATCGTCACTCCGGAGAGGTCGATGATGTCATCGGTCATCAGCGCGTTCAGATTCGCCGCCGGCGCTGCGACCGCGACACCCTGCAGCTTCAGCTCAGGGGCGTACGACGATGCCCGCTCCGCCGCGAAGAGCGCCGCCTGACCTCCCTGCGAGTGCCCCCAGAGGACGACGCGATCGCTGATGTCCGCGCCGTCGATCGTGCGCGCCGCACGCACGATGTCCAGCACGCTGTTCGACTCGGGCACGCCGAGAAGATACGACGACTGCCCATCGACGCCGAGGCCGGGGTAGTCGGTCGCGGCGATGGCGTACCCCTCGGCCAGCAGCTCGTGAAGTCCCTCGATGTACTGGAAGGGATCGAGGCCGAGTGACGGTGCGCATTTCGCCGCAGCCCCCGTCGTGGGGTGCGCCCAGGAGATCACGGTCCGACCGCCGTCGGGAGCAGGGCCGTCCGGCACGATCACGACACCGGAGACCGGCACGTCGTCGCCCGCGAGATCAGTCGAGTGGTAGATCACGCGCCAGGCGGTCGAACCCGCCGGTGCGCTCGCGATCGGCTCGATGCGGATGATCTCGCCCGGATCTCCCGTCGGTGCGGGGGAGGGCAGCGTGTAGAACGCCGGATCGGTCTTGAGGTCGGCCTGACCTTCGAAGTAGCGTCGGGCGAATTCCGCGGCCGCGAGTCCGAGTACGACGACGAGAATCGCCGCGATGATCAGGAGGGTTCGCCGCATCCGTCGTGGTCGGCGAGTGTGCGCCGCAGGCGCGCCGGAGTTCATAGGGACTTTTCTATCGCACTGCGGCCGTGGGCGGAAGAACTCCGCCCACGGTCATCTGACTGCTGCTCCTGCAAAGGTGTGGTGACGGGCTCGTCCAGGCTATGACTTCAGCCTGGACAGAGCCGTTGGCGCGTCAACTTCACTGCATGAGGTGATGTGAGACCGCAATGAAATCCTCGAACACAGGCGTCCCCGGCCGCCCGATGTATCCACTTCACGCGCAGTTTGTCTACCTGTCCCGCAGTCCTATCTCTTATATGACGGATCGCGTAGTGTCTCGTAAATGCCCTGTCTGCTGAGTCGCCTCTCGTGAGGCAAACATGAAATGGCGAAGCATGCTGTTTCTCGCATGTGTCTTCGCCGTTAGTCTGGCAGTGCTCATCGCGTCACACTATGGTGATGATGCAGCATGGATTGTGCAGCACTTGCCCGCGACAGTCGGCAGTGGTGCCGTTCTCTGGCAGATTCAAACGACCTTTCTTTCAGTGGGGTTCGCCGGACTAGCCATCGCCGCGCAACTCTTCGCCGAAACTCCGCTTGCGGTTGGCGCATCCCGCGGGAGAGTTCTTGACTACATGGGGGCCGGCCAGTTCGTAGGGGTCGGACTGGTTGCCAACGCCCTCATAGCCATCGAGTCGATCTGGTTGCCGAGTGAGTTCGGAATCGTGATCGTTGCGCTCGCTTGGTTTGCACCGACGGTCGCACTCCTCGTCCGATCGGTAGTGCGGCTTGTTCGTCTTTTCGGGCGTCCATCTCTGCTGGACGAGGTCGTTCGCGCGTCTCTCGTAGAGACGATTCTCACACGCCTTACTGATGCTTCAGGGAAGTACGCATCAGCGAAGAACGACGCTGATGCTCTGCTTGAGTGGGACGGATCGCTCGGTGCGGCGGACCGATCCTCGATTACACTCAGCGTTCCCATCCACGAGGGTGGGAGGGTGATCAGAGCCCTAAGGCCGAAGGCTGTTCGCCAAGCCATTGAATCGCTGGCTCTGCGGGCCACCGAGTACGAGCCAGTCGAGGACGAAGAGGTCCTTGAGTACGCGCCGCCGCGTGTGACCCTCGCAGCAGATATCGGCGAGCGAACCCGGTTCGGACAGACCGCATTTAGAGTGATTACTTCGCGTCCGCTCGACGATCAAACGGCGGCTCGTGTTACGCGCCTTCTCCAATCCAGCATTTCGTTTGAGCCGCGGGAAGCGGTAACCGCATACGAGGAATCAGATAGAGAGATCTCCAGCCTGAAGGACGCAACGAGCACCAATCTCCGGGCGGGAGCGTTTGCGACGGCGGAGCGAGCGCTGGATCTCCTTGGCAATGTCATCCGAGAAGTATGGATGGCGGAGTTGCCTGCGGAAACATCGTGGCAAGCTTCGCGCGCGCGGCGGCGATGGCTCTTCGGCAGCATCGGCGATGTCGAACAGGACGCCCTCCTATCGTCTCGTGCGGCCGGCATGTTCGTGTCCGCCGCGATGAAGCGCGCGGTGGAGGCTCCTCGAGCAGACTCGACTAGCTACGTCGATGAATGCCTGCGGAGCTTCACCAGGATGTGGTTCGAGATTCTCCGGCACGGCAGCGACAACTTCGATGTGGCCCGGGCGCGGATCATTCTTGACATCCAGAACTTGGCGATGTTCACGTTTGCGTCTGACCAGGATGGGGGGGACCTCCAGGCGAGAGGTGTGTGGGCAATGGTCGAATTAGTGAAGCTGGCTTTGGATGCAAAGCGGCCCGACGCTGCTCGCGCAGCAGGAGAAGAGCTTGAAGGTCTATTTGAGTTTGTTCGCGAAGGTGCAGGGCGCACTCACGTACGCGCAGGTCAGCTCGTCCTATCAGCATGGTTGGACTACCTTGCGGAGAAGAGGGATGAGCGCGACCCATCGGATCCTGCCCTGCATAAGCTGCTGACTCCGCGCGGCAGCTGGAGCGAGATCATCACGGCGCGCCACGTAGTCGACAGCGAGCAGGTTCCCTTCAGTCGGTGGGATTCGTGGGAAATGAAGTCTGGCAACTCGGGACGCGCTCAGGTGCTTGAACTCTCGAACTTCATCGATCATGCTCAGCTGGCGGCCATGGCGAGTTCATACGGACCCCTTCCAGATGCAAGTAGCCAGGACATCGCTGCCGAATACGAACGGCTTATTGCGTTGCTTTCCGACAAGAAGAACTTGAGTGTCCAAGAAAGAGCCTTGCTGGATCAACTCAGCTCGGCGGTCGCCAAGTGGAACGAGAACGAAGACGCCCGACTTGCAGATGAACCGCTGGCCGTGTCGCGGATCGAGAAACTCCGACTCGCTCTCCGCGAGACGTTGATGGATCACTCCCGCCTTGCGGATACTCTGCCGGTTGACGATGATCTGCCCCTCTTGGCCGTCGACACTGAGGAGGGAGGTCGCGCAGATGCATCGCGCCCGATCCTCGGAATGAACTTCCGTGTGTCTCGGCACTATCTTGTCGACAAAATCTTCAACCAGACTTATGCAGATCCGGGGGAGCTCGGGCGGGTGATCGCGCGGGGGTTCATCGAGGGCGAGAACGCGAAGATTCTTGCAGAGCTTCGAACATTGGACCCTCTTTTGAAGGCTCCGTCATCCTCGGCGATTGCAGGAACGATCATGACGCTCGGCGATCAAGCAAAGTATCACGTGCTGGTGACCCCCTTTGGGGGTCTGATAGACGTGCAGGGCTGGCACTCCCCGGAGTTCCGAGAGGCGTTGACGTTGGTGCGGCACATCGAAACTTCGATGCTTGACGGAGAAGCGATCCTATTCGATTCTCGGTCCACACTGCGGTCGCTTCGCAAGCCCGAGGAAAAGGATGGTCTCGCTCCCGTCGCAGACACCTCAATCTCGCTTGGAGTTTTTGAGGATGACGATGACAGTGCTGAGCCTCGTGTGCGCATTGAGACCGGAGAGTACTTTGTGGTCTGGGCTGGCGATGCACCAAGCGTGACTCTCTTCGGAGGCGAGTCGGAGGTCAACCAAGCGGAATAGCATCAACCGCCAGCGCCCAGCAACAGATTGGTATGAGCTTGCCCGTGGATCACGACCGTCTACTCTCCGGGCCTTCTGGGCGAGTATCGTCAGGCGTCGCCTGTTTGGGTGCCGGCGGTGGGACTCGAACCCACACGCCCTTTCGGACAAAGCATTTTGAGTGCTCCGCGTCTGCCATTCCGCCACGCCGGCTCGTGTGTCGCGCCTTCGACTTTAGCGCAGCGGATCCCGAGGGCGCGCCGCGCGACCGCCGGTGCACAGGGCCTCTCCACTAGGATGGATCTGTGACAGAGGAAGAACAGGCTGTAGAGCCCACGGCATCCGCACCCCGACGCGTCGTCGTCGCCGAAGATGAGTCGTTGATCCGTCTCGACATCGTCGAGATCCTTCGCGACAACGGCTTCGATGTCGTCGGCGAGGCCGGAGACGGCGAGACCGCTGTCGCGCTCGCGACCGAGCTCCGCCCCGACCTGGTCATCATGGATGTGAAGATGCCCCAGCTGGACGGCATCAGCGCGGCCGAGAAGCTGCACAAGGGCAACATCGCCCCGGTCGTGCTCCTGACGGCTTTCAGCCAGAAGGAGCTCGTCGAGCGGGCGAGCGAGGCGGGCGCCCTGGCGTACGTCGTGAAGCCCTTCACCCCGAACGACCTGCTCCCGGCGATCGAGATCGCTCTCGCCCGTCACGAGCAGATCATCACGCTCGAGGCCGAGGTCGCCGACATGGTCGAGCGCTTCGAGACCCGCAAGCTGGTCGACCGCGCCAAGGGTCTTCTCAACGAGAAGATGGGCCTGAGCGAGCCCGAGGCGTTCCGCTGGATCCAGAAGGCGTCGATGGATCGCCGTCTGACGATGCAGGACGTCGCCAAGGCGATCATCGAGCAGCTCGCGCCGAAGAAGTGAGCCCGGAGGGCTCGGATTGAGCCTGCCGAGATCTCACTTCCGGCTCGACGCCGAGCACATCCTGCGCCCGATCCGCCTCGGCGACGGCGCAGCACTGGCACGCGCCTATCTCGCGAACCGCGAGCACCTCGCTCCCTGGGAACCCACCCGCTCCGAGGCGTTCTTCACCGAGGCCGTTCAAGAGGAGCAGGCGCAGCAGTGCGTGACGGATGCCGCGTCGGGCCGCAGCATCCGCTTCGTGATCGAGTCGGACGACGGCGAGATCCGCGGGCGGATGAACCTGAACAACATCGTGCGCGGCGCGTTCTGGAGCGCGGATCTCGGGTACTGGATCGACGTGTCCCGGCTGCGCAGGGGTCTGGCCTCCCGCGCGGTCGACCGGGTCGCCGAGCACGCGCGGGAAGAGCTGCGGCTGCATCGTCTCCAGGCGGCGACCCTGCTGCACAACACGGGGTCGCAGCGGGTGCTCACCGGTGCCGGCTTCGAGCGCATCGGGTCGGCCCCGAAGTACCTGCGGATCGCGGGGGAGTGGCAGGACCACCTGCTGTTCCAGCTGCTGCTGGAGGAGCCGCTCAGCCCGCGGCGGGAACGTCCTTGATCATGTTCGTGATCCGGATCGTGGAACAGCGCCGCCCCTGATCGTCGGTCACGACGATCTCGTGCACCGTGATGCTCCGGCCGAGGTGCACCGGGGTGCAGACTCCGGTGACGACGCCCGACGTGGCGGAGCGCGTGTGCGTCGCGTTGATGTCGACGCCGACCGCGAGGCGGCCGGGACCGGCGTGCAGGTTCGCGGCCATCGAACCGAGCGATTCTCCGAGGACGACATAGGCGCCGCCGTGCATGAGGCCGACGGGCTGCGTGTTGCCCTCCACGGGCAGTGTGGCGACGCAGCGTTCGAGGGTGAACTCGAGGAACTCCATGCCCATCTTCTGAGCGAGTGCGCCCATCCCTCGGGCTGTCGCCCAGTCGAGTCCCTCGCTCGTCGAGACGTCGCTCATGAATCCTCCTCAGCGGGTGTCTGTCGTCCTCGTTAGGCTGACAGGGTGACGGACTCCGCAAAGCCTACCCTCATGGTCATCGACGGCCATTCGCTCGCCTATCGTGCCTTCTTCGCCCTTCCGGTCGAGAACTTCACGACCAAGGACAACCAGCACACGAACGCCATCTACGGCTTCCTGTCGATGCTGGTGAACCTCATCAAGGCCGAGCAGCCGACCCATCTGGCGATCGCCTTCGACACCTCGCGGCATTCGTTCCGCACCGATGAGTACCCCGAGTACAAGGCGACGCGGTCAGAGACCCCGCAGGAGTTCCGGGGCCAGATCCCGCTGCTCCAGGACTGCCTCGCGGCGATGTCGATCCCCGTCCTCACGAAAGAGGGCATCGAGGCCGACGACATCCTCGCCACGCTCTCGACGCAGGGCGTCGAGCAGGGCTACGACGTACTGATCGTCTCGGGAGACCGTGACAGCATCCAGCTCGTCAACGACGAGGTCACGCTGCTGTACCCGAACGTGCAGGGCGTCTCGCAGCTGAAGCGCTACGACCCCGCGACGGTGCAGGAGCGCTACGGAGTGCGGCCGGAGCAGTATCCCGACATCGCCGCGCTCGTCGGCGAGACCAGCGACAACCTGCCGGGCGTGCCCAAGGTCGGCGAGAAGACCGCCGTGAAGTGGCTCACGCAGTTCGGCACGCTCGACGAGCTGCTCGATCGCGCCGACGAGATCAAGGGCGTGGTGGGCGGCAATCTGCGCGACCACATCGACGACGTGCGGCGCAACCGCAAGCTGAACCGACTCCTCACCGACGTCGAGCTTCCCGTCGCACCCGACGACCTCGCGGTGACGCCGATCGATGCGCAGGCAGTGCGCGACATCTTCGCGCGGCTGGAGTTCCGCACGCTGCTCCCGCGTGTATTCGAGGCCGTCGGCGCAGGTGAAGTGGCCGACGACCCGGCGTCGGCCGTCGTGCTTCCCGTCCCCGTCGAGGTCGCCCCCGCGGATCTCGCCGCGTGGGCTGCCGCGCAAGACGGCGACGTCGCTGTGCGGATCATCACCCAGAACGGCAAGCCCGTCCGCATCGGGGTGGCCACGACCAGCGACCTGCGCGAGTCGGACTGGACCGATGCCGCGCCGGAGGCGCTGCGCGACTGGATCGAGTCGCCGAGCCCGAAGGTTCTGCACGATGCGAAGCCGCAGGTGAAGGCGCTGCTGCGCCAGGGCATCCGCCTCGATGGGCTGGGGTACGACACGAGTCTCGCCGGCTGGCTGCTGCGGCCGAGCTTCCCCGACAAGACGCTTGCCGACCTCGTCGAGCGCTACCTCGGCGAGAAGCTGCCCGAGGCCGATCCGTCGCAACTGGTCCCCGAGACCGAAGGGGCGACGCCGTCGCAGGAGGCCTGGTTCGCGCTCCGCGTTGCCGACGCCCTGCGGGAAGACATCCCCGACTCCGTGAACAAGGTCCTCGTCGACATCGAACTGCCGACCTTGCTCACGCTCGCCGACATGGAGGTCGCCGGCGTCTCCGTGTCGCACGACGTGCTCTCGACCTTCTCGGGCGAGCTCGCCACGCGCGCCGAGGGGCTCGCACAGGAGGCGTTCACCAGCATCGGACGCGAGTTCAACCTGGGGTCGCCCAAGCAGCTGCAGGAGGTGCTGTTCGAAGACCTGCAGCTTCCGAAGACCCGCAAGACGAAGTCGGGATACTCGACCGATGCCGCCGCGCTGGCCGATCTGCAGGAGACGCACCCGCATCCCTTCCTGAGTCTGCTCCTGCAGCACCGTGAGGCGACGAAGCTCCGTCAGATCATCGAGTCGCTCGACACCGCGATCGGAGACGACCACCGGGTGCACACGACCTACGTGCAGACCGGAAGCCAGACCGGACGACTGTCGAGCACCGACCCCAACCTGCAGAACATCCCGGTCCGCACCGAGGAGTCGCGCCGCATCCGCAGCGCCTTCCAGGTCGGCGAGGGGTACGAGGCACTCCTCACCGCGGACTACTCGCAGATCGAGATGCGCATCATGGCGCACCTCTCCGGCGACGAGGGGCTCATCGAGGCGTTCAACAGCGGGGAAGACCTGCACCGGTTCGTCGGCGCTCGCGTGTTCGGTGTCGACCCGAGCGATGTGACGGCGGCGATGCGCACGAAGGTCAAGGCGATGTCGTACGGCCTCGTCTACGGGCTCTCGGCTTTCGGCCTCTCGAAGCAGCTGCGCATCGAGCAGTCCGAGGCGAAACAGCTGATGGTCGAGTACTTCGCGCGCTTCGGAGCGGTGCGCGACTACCTCCGTGCGTCGGTGATGAAGGCGAAAGAGGTCGGTTACACCGAGACGATCTTCGGACGCCGCCGCCCGTTCCCCGATCTCGCAAGCCCGAACCGCGTCCTGCGCGAGAATGCCGAGCGCGCCGCGCTGAACGCTCCGATCCAGGGGAGTGCGGCCGACATCATGAAGATCGCGCTGCTGCACATCCACGACGACCTGCGGTCCGAGAAGCTCTCGTCGCGCGCACTGCTGCAGATCCACGACGAGCTCGTGGTCGAGGTCGCTCCCGGCGAGTGGGACGCGGTGGAGCGGGTCGTCCGCACGCGGATGGGCGATGCAGCCGACCTCCAGGTTCCGCTCGACGTGCAGGTCGGCCGCGGTGCCGACTGGAACGAGGCTGCGCACTGAGCAGCCCCACACGGGAGTCCGGCGACGGACAGAACCGATATATCGAAGAGGTGCCGGGGATTAGGCTGAAGGGATGACTTCAGCTCCCCGCACTCCGTCCGCCATCGACAAGGTCGCCGATGAGTGGGTCGATACGATCGCTGTCCTCGCACCCACCCTCGGCACCTACATCGGCCGCGACGAGGTGAACGACCGCTTCGGCGACCTGAGCCCGCAGGGGCACGAAGAGATCGCTGCGGCGACTCGCGCGACGCTCGACAAGCTGTCCGCCCTCGAGCCCGTCGACGCGATCGACGAGGTCACCCAGACCGACCTGAGCGCGGAGCTGCGCCTCGACCTCGAGTTCCACGAGGCGAAGTGGCACCTGCGCGATCTCAACGTGATCGCCTCGAACGCGCAGGACGTGCGCGCGGCATTCGATCTGATGCCGACGGCCACGGCCGACGACTGGAGCGTCGTCGCGACGCGTCTCGCCGCCGTGCCCGACGCACTGCGCGGCTACACCGAGACCCTGCGACAGGGCATCGCCGAAGGTGTCACCCCGGCACGTCGCCAGGTCGTCGAGGTCGCCACCCAGATCGACCGCTACACCGCAGACGACGGCTTCTTCGCCGCTTTCGTCGCCGATGCGGCCCCGGAAGAGGGACAGCTCCCGGCTTCGCTCGCGCGCACGCTCGCCGACAACTCCGCAGCAGCGCGGGTCGCCTACGGTGAGCTCCGTCGCTTCCTCGCGGAAGAGCTCGCCCCCGCGGCGGGAGACGTCGACGCTGTCGGCCGCGAGCTCTACGCACTGAACTCGCGTCGCTTCCTCGGTGCCACGATCGACCTGGACGAGACCTACGAGTGGGGTCGTGAAGAACTCGCCCGCATGGTCGCCGAGCAGACCGCCATCGCGAACGAGATCCTTCCCGGCGCCTCGGTCGAGGAGGCCGTCGCGCACCTGGAGTCCGACCCCGCCCGCAAGCTCGTCGGCACGGATGCGCTCCAGAAGTGGATGCAGGAGACCAGCGACCGTGCCGTCGCCGAGCTCGGCGCCTCGCACTTCGACATCCCGGAGGCGATCCGCACGATCGAGTGCATGATCGCCCCGACCCAGGAGGGCGGGATCTACTACACGGGTCCCACCGACGACTTCTCCCGTCCCGGCCGCATGTGGTGGTCGGTGCCCGAGGGCGTCACCGAGTTCGATACCTGGCGTGAGCTGACCACGGTCTTCCACGAGGGTGTGCCGGGCCACCACCTGCAGATCGCCCAGGCGGTCTACAACCGCGCAGAGCTGAACTCCTGGCGACGTCTGCTGGCGGGCACCTCCGGACATGCCGAGGGCTGGGCCCTCTACGCCGAGCGCCTCATGGAGCAGCTCGGCTACCTGGATGACCCCGCCGACCGTCTCGGCATGCTCGACGGGCAGCGCATGCGCGCCGCCCGCGTCGTGCTCGACATCGGCGTGCACCTCGGCAAGCCCCGCCTCGACGGCACGGGCACCTGGGACGCCGCCTATGCCCTCGACTTCATGCGCGGGAACGTCAACATGTCGGACCAGTTCGTGCAGTTCGAGGTGAACCGCTACCTCGGCTGGCCGGGGCAGGCTCCCTCCTACAAGGTCGGACAGCGTATCTGGGAGCAGATCCGCGATGCCGTCCGCGCGGCCGAGGGGGAGTCGTTCTCGTTCAAGGACTTCCACAAGCGCGCGCTCGACATGGGCGGCGTGGGCCTCGACACCCTGCGCAACTCGCTCCTGCCGCGCTGACGGGAATGCCGCGCGGTCGCACCGTGTTCATTCACCTGAATGGAAAGGGATGACATGAGCATCGAATTCGGGCTGGACACGTTCGGCGACATCACGCGAGATGCGGATGGCGAGCTTCTCACGGCGGCGCAGACGATCCGCAACGTCGTGGCGCAGGCGGAACTGGCCGACAGCGTCGGCGTGGACTTCTTCGGCGTGGGGGAGCACCACCGCTCCGAGTTCGCTGTCTCCGCGCCGGAGATGGTGCTGGCGGCGATCGCCGCGCGCACCGAGCGCATCCGCCTCGGCACGGCCGTCACCGTGCTGTCATCCGACGACCCCGTCCGCGTCTTCGAACGCTTCTCGACGCTCGACGCACTCTCCGGTGGCCGCGCCGAGGTCGTGCTCGGCCGGGGATCCTTCATCGAATCCTTCCCGCTGTTCGGCTACGACCTCCGCGACTACGAGGCGCTCTTCGAGCAGAAGCTCGAACTGTTCACGGAGCTGCTGAAGGAGGAGCCGGTCACCTGGTCGGGCACGATGCGCGCCTCGCTGGAGAACGCGAACGTGTTCCCCAAGACCGAGAACGGCCTTCGCACGTGGGTCGGCGTGGGTGGCAGCCCCGAATCCGTCGTTCGCGTCGCCCGGCACGGTCTCGGACTGATGCTCGCGATCATCGGCGGCCCCGCCGTGCGGTTCAAGCCGTTCGTCGAGCTGTACCACCGCTCGGTCGCGTCCTTCGGAACGACCTCGCACCCGATATCGGTGCACTCGCCCGGCCACATCGCCGAGACGGATGCCGAAGCCTGGGACGCCGCGTACTCCGGCTTCGAGGCGATGAACAACACCATCGGACGCGAGCGCGGCTGGCCTGCGTACAGCCGCGCGCGTTTCCAGAACGACGTCGGTCCCGAGGGCGCCATCTATGCGGGTTCCCCCGACCGTGTCGCGGCCAAGATCGCCGACACCGTCACGACGCTCGGACTCGGACGGTTCGATCTCAAGTACGCGACCGGCACGCTCTCGCACGAGTCCATGATGCGCAGCATCGAGCTCTACGGCACCGAGGTGATCCCGCGGGTGCGCAAGATCCTGGCCGCGCGCGACTGAGCCGTCATCGTAGGGCGGCGCGGGTGCGCGCCGCCCTACGATGAGGACATGGCCAACACCGCCCTGCCGAGCCGTGCGTCGCTCGCCGAGCGCCTCGACGATCTGCCGTTCACGCGGCGCCATCTCCGCGTGCTCACCGGCTCGGGAGCCGGCTGGGCGCTCGACGCGATGGACGTCGGACTCATCTCGTTCATCCTCGCCGCGCTCACTCAGCAGTGGGGTCTGACGAAGACGGACGCGGGCTGGATCGCCTCGATCGGGTTCCTCGGCATGGCGATCGGCGCGACCCTGGGTGGCCTTCTGGCCGACAGGATCGGACGTCGTCAGGTGTTCGCCCTCACGCTGCTCATCTACGGCATCGCGACGGGCGCGAGTGCGCTGGTCGGCGGAATCGCGGCGCTGCTCGTGCTGCGGTTCTTCGTCGGTCTCGGACTGGGCGCCGAGCTGCCGGTCGCGTCGACGTACGTGAGCGAATTCGCTCCCGCCCGCATACGCGGCCGCCTCATCGTAATCCTCGAGGCGTTCTGGGCGGTGGGCTGGACCGCGTCCGCTCTCATCGGGTACTTCGTGATCCCGGCATCCGATGCCGGATGGCGGTGGGCCTTCGCCCTTGGAGCCATTCCGGCGATCTACGCGCTGATCGTCCGCTGGGGGCTGCCGGAGTCCCCACGATGGCTCGCCTCCCGCGGACGGATCGCCGAGGCGGATCGGATCGTCTCGGCCTTCGAGGCCGAGGCTCGCGTCGTCGCGGCACCGGCGATCCGCAAGGAGCCGGCATCGCGCGCGATCGCCGTCACGACCCGCGCGCGCCTGAAGACCCTGTGGAACCAGGAGTTCCGCGTGCGCACTCTCTGCCTCTGGCTCGTGTGGCTGTGCGTCAACTTCGCTTACTACGGCGCGTTCATCTGGATCCCCAGCATCCTGCTCGATGCGGGATTCGACCTGGTGCGGTCGTTCGGGTTCACGCTCATCATCACGCTGGCGCAGCTGCCCGGGTATGCCGTCGCCGCCTGGCTCATCGAGGTCTGGGGGCGGCGCGCGACCCTGTCGGTCTTCCTCGTCGGCTCCGCGGTCTCTGCCGTGTTCTTCGGCACCGCCACCACCGAGACCGCCATCATCGCCTCGGGCATGGCCCTGTCGTTCTTCAACCTCGGCGCCTGGGGTGCTCTGTACGCGATCACGCCCGAGACGTATCCGACGTCGCTCCGTGGAACCGGTGCAGGATGGGCGGCCGGCGTCGGGCGCGTCGCCTCCATCGCCGCACCGCTGTCGGTGCCGCTGCTGCTCGTCGCCGGCGGCACGCCGCTGCTTTTCATCGTCTTCGGCGCGTGTTTCGTGGTGGCGGCGGTCGCCGCTTGGGGACTCGCCGACCGTGGTGGCGCCGCACTCGACGATCGCTGAGCTGCGCCGCGCCGTCCCCGCGCGGGAATAGGCTTGTGCGGTGGCAGATGTGCGTTTCGTGGCTATCGGTGACTCCTTCACGGAAGGGGTCGGCGACATCCTTCCCGACGGCAGGGAACGCGGCTGGGCGGATCTCGCCGCGCAGGGCTGGGCGGACGCCGCAGGGCACTCCATCCAGTACGCGAACCTTGCGATCCGCGGCAAATTGGCTTGGCCGATCGTCGAAGAGCAGCTGGAGCCGGCGCTGGCGCTCCGCCCCACGCACCTCTCGTTCAACGGGGGAGGGAACGACATGCTGCGGCCGCGCACCGACCTCGAGCACATCGCCGACGCCTTCAGCCGCGTGCTCCGCCGCTGCGACCAGGAGGGCGTGACCCTGATCCTTCTCTCCGGCGCGAACCCCAGCGGCCAGCTGCCGATGGGATCACTGGTGCAGCGCCGCGGCGATCTCCTCTCCGAGGCGGTGCTCCGTCGTATCGAGAACCGCCCCGACGTGGTCCGTGCGCTGAACTGGCCCGACCGCGAGCTCTCCGATCCCGCGTACTGGTCAGAGGATCGGCTGCACATGAACGCCGCGGGTCACCACCGCGTCGCCGCGCGCGTCGTCCACGCCCTCGGTTTCGAGCCGCCGGAGACCTGGTGGGCGCCGAGCGAACGAGGTGGAGCGCGACCTTCCGGACTGGCGTACTACCGGGAGCACGTCGGTCCGTGGGTCCGCCGTCGCGTGACGCGCACCTCCTCCGGAGACGGCCGCATGGCGAAGTACCCGATGTGGGTCGAGCGGACCCCGTCGTGAACCGACTGCGCGGCCGCCGGATGCCGCGCCGCATCACCCAGTTGCTCGTCGGTCTGTTCCTCTACGGCATCGGCATCGCCTTCATCGTGCGCGGGATGATCGGGGCGGCACCCTGGGACGTCCTCACGCAGGGAATCGCGCGCCACATCCCGCTGACGTTCGGTGTCATCACCATCCTCGTCAGCATCGTCGTCCTGCTCCTCTGGATTCCGATCCGGCAGAGGCCGGGCATCGGCACCGTGCTGAACGCACTCCTCGTGGGGCCGTCGGCCGACGTGGGCTTCCTCCTGATCCCCGAGACCGACGCCCTCTGGGTGCGGATCATCTTCTTCGTCATCGGTCTGCTGGTGCTCGCCGGCGCCACCGGCCTGTACATCGGTGCGTCATTCGGCCCCGGACCGCGCGACGGCCTCATGACCGGACTTCATCGGCGCACCGGCTGGCCCATCTGGGTCGTGCGCACCGGCCTCGAAGTGATGGTCGTCGCGGTCGGCTGGGCGCTCGGCGGGAACGTCGGCGTCGGCACCGTGGCGTTCGCGCTGCTCGTCGGGCCGTTGTGCCAGTACTTCCTGCGCCTGTTCGCGATCCGCCTCCCCGACGAGGCGAAGCCCGGCACGGAGGCGACGACCACCGGCGAGATCCGGATCGCGGGCTGAGGGCGTGTCCGACCTCGAGATGGCCCGCATTCGTGCGGGATCCGTCACCCTGCACGATGCGCGCCGGAAGCTCCAGCGCACGGTGGAGCTGGAGCCGTTCGAGATCGGCGTCTATCCGGTCACCGAGGAGCAACTGGCAGACGTGCTCGGCATCGCGCAGCGGCATCCGTCCCGCCCTGCCGTCGATGTCAGCTGGCTGCGCGCCGTGCACTTCTGCAACGCGGCGTCCGAATGGGAGGGGTTCGATCCCGTCTACCTGTTCGACGGCGAGGACGTGAGCTGGGATGTCACGGCAGACGGGTATCGGCTGCCGACGGAGGCGGAGTGGGAGTACGCGTGCCGCGCCGGGTCCGTCGGTCCGCACTACGCGCCGCTGGCGGATGCGGCATGGACCAGCGCCGACGGCGTCAGCGCGCCGCAGAACGTGGGCGGCAGGATCCCGAACCTCAACGGCCTTTTCGACACGCTCGGCAACGTGTGGGAATGGTGTTGGGACCTCCTGGATCCGGCGCGGTACGACGACTATCGCGTGTTCCGCGGCGGCGGGTTCGCGGACGATGCCTGGAGCGTGCGGGCATCTGTCCGCCGCGGGGGAGCGCCGCGCATGCATCACGACGACGTCGGCGTCCGGCTCGCGCGCGGCGCGTTCGACACCGACGGCGAGGCGCAGGGATGGTCGGCGGAGGCCGACCGGGAGAGAGCGGCCTTCGACGGACCGCTGCCACCCGGATGGACGCCCCTCCGGCGCTGAATCCGGTCGAGCTGCGCTCAGACGCGGCGGAAGGCGGCCCGGGTCGCTTCGGCCGTCGCCGTGTAGTAGTCCGCCGGTTCGATGAAGAACCACTCGTCGAACGGCACCCCGCTCTCGACAGCTCGGCGGTAGCCGAAGCAGACGAGGTAGAGCGTGCGGACGAACATGATGTCGGCGAGCCGATCGAGCTCTTCCGCTGTCGGCTCGACATGCCGACGGTACGCGGACACCGCGGCGTCGATGCACTCCTGATCCGGGCGACGCGGATTCCACGCCCCGGTGCCCCAGAGGAGGTACGCGAGATCGGCGAGCCGCGGGCCACGACCCGAAGCCTTCCAGTTGAAGGCCATCGGCCCCTCGGCGCTGACCAGTGCGTGATCGGGGGAGTGCAGCAGGTTGCCGTGCAGCAGTGCTTCCGGCAGCCCGGCGCCGTCGTCGGTCGAGCGGACCTTCGACCTGAGCTGCTCGAACCGTTCGCGCTCCACCGGGGGCACCTTGCTGTCGACCGCGTCGAGGAAGGCCAGAGCCGCCAGCAGATCCTGACGGGGCGCTCCCTCATGGCGCGGATCCTCGCCGCTCGCTCCGCCAGGACGACTCGCCGCGGCACCGGCCGGCAGCGCGTGCAGGCGGCCGAGAAGTTCCCCCATGATCGCGAACTTCGCGGGACCCTCCGGCAGGGGAGTGCCATCGATGAACCGGGTGACCAGGACGGAGCTTCCGTCGAGGTCCGTGACCGCGTCGTCGGCGGCGGCGCGCTCGGCCGGGTAGCCGTGCTGTTCCAGGAAACGCAGGATCGCGGCGTCACCCTCGACGCGAGCACGAGAGCGGGCCGGCGGAAAGGCACGGGCGACCCACGGGGCGCCGTCGTTCCGGTCGATGCGGAAGACGTAGGTCTTGTGCACGCTGAGTCTCGTCGCGGTGGTCGCGTCGATGCCGTAGCGGTCACGGAGATGATCGAGCAGTCGATCGCCTGCGGGCTCGTGATCCATCCGCGAGCTCAGCCCATCGATGTCCGCGAGAGCAGCGGTGTACCGCTGACCTGTCTCCTCGGCGTGGCGGCGAACGACTCTCTTGAAACGGGCGTCCTTGGTCATGGCAAAGCCTCCTCGCGACACTCTCGCCCTCCAGCGACGCAGGTGTCAGAAGATGGCTTCCGGCAGTCACGACCGTGGGGGCTGATCCCCTTCGCGACGCGAACACCGGCTGGAGCGGATGTTCCGAAGCTCGGCGACTGGTCGGCGCCGTGGGCTCATCCTCGCCGAGAAACGGTGCCAGGTCAAGGAGTGTTCTGCGGCTGATCGGCCGCCTTCATCTGCTTGATCATGTAGCGGTTCGGATCCTCCGCAGGAGCGAATCCATACTGGGCGTAGAGGCCATGCGCGTCGGAGGTGGCAAGCAGGATACGACTCACCGGCAGCGGCTGCAGGTCGGCGATGACGCCCTCGACGAGCATCTTGCCGACGCCGTTCCCTCGCGCGCTCTCGTCGACGAAGACGTCGCACAACCAGGCGAACGTCACGGCATCCGTCACGACACGGGCATAGGCGACCTGTTCGCCGTCCGTGTTCCACACGCTGTAGTTGCGCGAGCCGTCGATCGCGGCATCCTGCACCTCCCGTGCGCGTCCCTTGGCCCAGTACGCCTGCTCACTGAGCCAGGCGTGCACCTGCGTGCGGTCGATACGGGACGAATCAGAGGAGAAGGTGAAGCCAGAGACCATGCTTCATCCTATGAGTGCTCAGCGACGTCGCTCGGGATCCAGACCGATGCGGATCCGCGTGCGCTTCCGCTCGATGAGGATGAAGACGACCCCCAGGATCCACAGCGGTATGGGCATCAGGAAGGCGATGCGGAAGGCGTCGAGCGAGTACGTCTCGGGGGTTCCCGCACCCTGCAGGTCGAGCGCGAGCCCGATCAGGAAGATCGCGATGAGGGCAGCGATGAAGCCGCCGGCGTTGGTGACTCCGGTCGCTGTGCTCAGGCGGTGCGAGGGATTGTGGGTGCGGGCGTGGTCGAAGGCGATCATCGAGGCGGGGCCGCCGGTGGCCAGCGCGATGGCGAGCAGATACAGCAGCCACAGGGGAGCGGGCCCGGGGAGGGCGAGGACGACGATCCATGCCACCATCTGCACACCGACGGCGGGAAGGACGAGGGCGAGGGAACGATAGTTCGGCAGTCTTCGAGAGAGATCGCCGATGACGGGACCCAGGACCATGCCGGCGACGACATAGACCGAGATGATGCCAGCCGCGTGAGCGGTGTCCAGTCCTTGAGCGGCAGTCAGGAACGGCATACCCCAGAGGAGGACGAATGCGGTGCCGGCGAAAGGCGTCGTGAAGTGCGACCAGAAGGCGAGCCTGGTGCCGGGGTGCGCCCAGGCCGCGCGGATGCCGACACCGGTGTCGATCGCCGAGGTCACGACGCGGATCACGCCGGTATCGGTGTTGACGGTGACGTCGGCGTCGCGCTCGGGCGGGTGGTTGCGGATGATGAGGAAGACGAGGATCGCGAACAGCACGCCGAGGCCGGCGATGCTCCCGAAGGTGATCGTCCAGGTCGTCGCGTGCAGGAGCGCGGCGAGCGGGACGAGAGCGATCAGTTGGCCGGCCTGCCCGACGATGCCGGTGAACTGCACCATGATCGGACCGCGCTGCGCCGGAAACCAGGTCGCGACGAGCCGGAGGACGGCGGGGAAGATCGCCGCGTCACCGGCGCCGAGGAGCACGCGTGCCACGATGGCGATGCCCACGCTGGGGGAGAGAGCCATGGTCAGCTGGCCCGCGGCCATCAGGAGCATGCCGACGGTCATGATCGGCCGGGAACCGTAGCGGTCGAGGAGCACGCCGATCGGGATCTGCATGCCGCCGTAGACAGCGAGCTGGACGACGGCGAAGAGGGCCAGCGTCGACGCGTCGGCCTGGAAGCGATCCGCCGCCTCCACCCCGACCGCGCCGAGCGAGGTGCGGTTCGTGATCGCGAGAACGTAAGCCGCGACGCCCACCGACCACACCAGCCATGCCCGCCACTCCGGCGTCGACACGGGGGAGCGGGGGACCTGCGGCACGCTTCCACGCTACTCCTGTGGGGTGATGTCGGATGCCGCCGCTAGCCTGCTCGCATGATGACCACACCGCAGCACCACTCCCTCGACTACGTCGAACTCGTCGTGACAGATCTCGCCGCTGCCACCCGGTTCTATACCGAGGCCTTCGGCTGGTCCTTCGTCGACTACGGCCCCGGCTACGCGGGGATCGCCGCCCCCGACGGCGAGGGCGAGGTCGGCGGACTCCTGGTCGCCGAAGAACCGCGACCGGTCGGTGGACCGCTCGTGCTGCTGTACTCGGCGGATCTCGACGCGACGATGGACGGCATCGTGGCGGCGGGAGGGACGATCCTGCAGCTGCCGTACGAGTTCCCGGGCGGTCGGCGGCTTCACTTCGCCGACCCGAGTGGCAACGAACTGGGAGTCTGGGCCGCGCAGTAGTCTGACCGGATGCTGTTCTCTCTCACCGGTGCCAGCGGGGTGGGCAAGTCGACGGTCCTGGCTCATCTCGACGGGGTGACGTGGCCGGAACCGGTGCGCTGCGTCGAGTTCGATTCGATCGGTGTGCCCGACGGCGCGGACACGGCATGGCGTCATGGTGCTGTCGAGCACTGGGTGCAGCAGGCGCTTCAGGCACAGGCCGCGGGTGAGCACATGCTTCTCTGCGGCCAGGTGCCGATGGGCGAGTTGCTCGCTGCGCCGTCCGCGGACAGCCTCGACGACATCGCGGTGTGCATGCTGCACTGCTCTCCCGAGGTGCGGACCGAGCGTCTGCAAGCGCGCGGTGAGGATCCGGCGGCGATCGTGCACCACAACCGGTTCGGAGAGTGGTTCCGCGGCCACACGCTCGACCCCCGACATGCACCCGAGGTGATCCGCGTCGAGAGCGGGGTGCCGATGGCTTGGGAGCGGTGGGCCGAATGGGAGCGCGGTGATGCGCGCTGGGCGGCGGAGATCATCGACACCGATGGGCTTGCGTCGGAGGAGGTCGCGGGCGTGGTGGAGGAATGGGTTCGGCGAACGCTCGCGGTCCGTTCCCGGGGCTGAAGCCGGATCGCAGATGCTCCGGCAGACCCGATCAGTCCGGCCTGTGTGCGATGACCATCAGATGTGCGCTCTGATCGCGGATGCCAGGGACGGCGGACGCGGCGCGAGCGATGGTCAGTGCGGCCGGCACCTTGGCCCGGGGCGACGATACTGGTCTGATGACGGAACCTCGAGGTCTCTTCGTGCCCCGCATCGTGGGAAACGAGATCACTCTCCGCGATTTCGAGGAAGGTGACATCGAGGCCGTTCTCGAGGCATCGACAGACGACGCGATCACGAGCGTCACGACGGTTCCTCCGGTGGCGGATCCGCGACTTGCGGAAGAGTGGATAGCTCGGCAGCACCGACGCGCAGCCAGCGGCACCGGCTATTCGTTCGCCATCCAGGCGGGGGATGAGTGCGTCGGCCAGATCGGACTGTGGCTGCGGGACATCGATCAGGGACGTGCGACGATCGGCTACTGGATCCGTCCGAGCCATCGACGCCGCGGACACGCGTTCGATGCGCTGCAGACTCTCTGTGTCTGGGCGTGGGAGACCGCCGAGCTGCATCGCCTGCAGCTTCATGTCGATCCCTCGAACGAGGCGTCGTGGCGGATGGCGGAGCGAGCCGGATTCGCTCGTGAAGGCCTTCTGCACTCGTGGCAGAAGATCGGAAGCGCGCGGCGCGACATGCTCGTCTACGGCCTCATCCGGCCGAGCTGAGCATCGAGCTTCCTATCAGTTGAGGCGCTGCGTGAGGTGCACGGTGACCTCGTCACCGTCCGTCTTGTCGATCCGCTTGCGGATGGCCGCGGCGATGGGAAGCTTGTGCGTACCGTCGCCGAGGGCCATGAACGCGCCGCGGAACTCTTCTCCGTCGACGGTTCCGGCGACCTTGACCAGGCCACGAGTCCCGAAGACGGACGCCGAATCCGGCAGCTGGACGCAAGTCCAGGTGTCTCCGTCGCGAACCTTCCCGAGCGTGGCGACGAAGATGATGTCGAGGGGAGTGACGGTGTCCATGATGTGCTCCTGTCTTGCCGGTGGCGCCGCGTCAAGCGAAGAAGCCGACGATCGCGCCGATGAGAACGAGCTTTAAGATCCAGTCCAGAAGGTGGATCCCTGCGGCGGGGAGTGCGGTGTTCTCATGGACGACACCACCCATGAGGAGGATCAGCGGGAGCGTCGCCAGGGCCAGTCCGAGCCCGATGCCGGGAAGGGCGCCATGCCAGTCCGCCGCCAGCATCAACCCCGCGACGAGACACGATGCGACGAGGCTGCGCACGACGACCGACAGCATCTGCACGCTCACGGGCATGCCCGGTCGGGGAGTGCTGGCCCGCGTGACGACCGCCGAAACAGGCGGAATCGCGTACAGCACGGCGCTCGCGACGAACGAGACCACCGTTGCGATGATGATTCCCCACACGAACATGTCGACTCCTTTAGTACCGAGTAGTACTCAAGGTAGGTTGCGGTTTAAGAACTGTCAAGTACTAATATGGGGACATGGCCTCAGAATTGACGACTCGGGGACGCCCCGCCGGACTCACGGGGGAGGATCTCATCGTCGTCGCGCGAGAAGTGTTCCTCGAGCGCGGCTATGCCGGAGCATCGATGGACGAAGTCGCCAAGCGGGCGAGGATCTCGAAGGCATCGCTTTATCGGGCGCACCCGTCCAAGAGTGCGCTCTACGCTGCGGTCGTCCGACAGTGGGCAGCCGCCGGGAGACATGCGATGCGACCCGCGCTGGAGCATCTGCGGGGGAGTGCTGACACGAGGCAGGGCCTCATCGACCTCGCGGAGACGATGCATGCCGGCATCCTGAGCGAACCCGTGCTGGCGATGCGGCGACTCGTCACCGCAGAAGCCGACAACGAGCCGGAGGTCGCGGCGACATACCTGACCGAGAGTTGGGACGCCAACATCGCGAATCTCGCCGACGCGCTGAGCGCGCTGGCCGATGCGGGGGAGCTGCGCGTCGAAGACGCCCATGCCGCCGCCGAGCAATTCACCTGGCTGGTGATCGGCGCCCCCCTGAACGCACGACTGCTCGGAGGACGAGCGGATGAGTCGTCGCGTGCCGCCGCCGTCGACCTGTTCCTCGCTGGATACGGCGTGCGGTGAGGAGAGCCGTGTTCATCGCATCCGGTTTCGTGAGCGCATGTTGAATAGGGGGATGCCGGACCCTCAGACGCCCGACTCCGCATCAGGCTACTCAGGACCCACCCGCCGGAGCTTTCTCATCGCTGCAGGTGCCGGTGTCACCGTGACCGCAGCGGGGATCTGGCTCGCGACGACTCCTGAGGCGCCGGACAGCGCGATGCCGCCCCTGGACCCGGACAACCCGAGGGGACTGGCGCATTACGATCCCGTTTACCCCCGTGCGGCAAGGGGTCTCGAAGCGCCTCTGGGGTTCGAGAACTGTGCGAATCCCACCGCTCGGGCGCGCCGTGACATAGCAGGAAGCGACGGCCACGTGGTCACGCCGGTGATCGACAGGTTCATCATCCACCACACGGGCACGACCAACGATCAGCTGGATTTCCTCTCGCGCTGCAACAAGCGTTCCTCGGCGCCGACGTTCTATCTGCGTCACGACGGTTCCGTCATCGAGTTGATCCGCCCCGGAGCGAAGCCTTCCTCGACCGGCGCCGATTGGAACTGGCGCTCCGTTGCGGTGGAGACGCTCGCTGCCACCGGGGCGCCTGAGTACGCCGTGACGGCGGAGCAGCTGGAGGAACTCTCACAGATGATCGCATGGCTCGCGACCTTCGACGGCAAGAGCCTGGACGGCGTACCGGTGTCGTTCACGATCGACCGGGAGCACGTCATCACCCATCAGGAGACATGGTCGGGGACCGAGTGTCCTGGTCCGTACCTGCAGGCGCGACTGGACGACATCGTTGCGCGGGCGAGGGACATCTTCCTCAACGAACTGACATAATGTGCATTATCGGCTACATCATAATCGGCAGAATCGACGGGGCGGCTTCGTCAGTCATGTCCGTGGCCGCCGCGGGCGATGACAGCACGGATGAGTGCGATGGCCGCCGAAGAATGGTTCGACACGCTCCACGGCACTGCAGGAAGCACGCCGCGCAGGGATGCGACGTCACCGCCATCGACGATCTCGACGATGCGCCTTCCGTCGCACGTGCAGGTCTCGCTGATGATCCGGCCGCCTGGATCCTCGCAGCTCAGTGCAGACAGCATCGATTCTCTGGTATCCCAAACCAATTTTGGGATACCAAACCTGAGGTATGCGAGTCCGTCACCTTTGTCTCAGTAGGCTCGCCGTGTGAACGCAGACAACGTGGAGATCGATGGAGCGACGGCGCGGCAGGCCAATCGTGAGAACTGGGAGGACCGCGTCCCATTGCATGAGGAGGCATACGGACTCGATGCCTATGACGATCCTGCCCATCTCAGCGACGTCGTGCGCCATGACCTTCCCGTGCTCACGTCGTTCCTTCCCGATGGCTCACTCACCGGCCTCGATCTGTGTCACCTGCAGTGCCACATCGGCACGGATACGGTGTCGCTAGCCCGCGCCGGCGCGAACGTCACCGGCGTCGATTTCTCACCGGCCGCGTTGGCAGCAGCCGCGCGGCTCGCGGCGACGGCCGGCGTGCCGGCCACATGGGTCGAGACCGACGTCTTGCACGCCCGGGCCGCTGTCACGGGCGATTTCGACATCGTCTACACGAGCATCGGTACGATCACCTGGCTCGATGATCTGGAGCGCTGGGCGACGCAGATCGCCAGCCTGCTGAGGCCCGGCGGCACGTTCTTCATCCGCGACGGACATCCGCTGCTGTACGCCCTCGATGAGGAGGCCGAGAATCTGACGCTCCGCTACCCCTACTTCGGCGACGGCCGCGCGCAGCGCTGGGACGATGCGTCGACCTACGTCGGTGGAGGAACCGTCGCCCACGCGCGCACGTATGAGTGGCCCCATCCGCTCTCCGAGATCTTCAGCGTGCTGATCCGCGCGGGGCTTCAGATCCTCCACTTCGATGAGGAGCGCATGCTCCCCTGGCGATTCAGCCCGCGTATGGTCGAGGTCCCCGGAGGGTGGGCGTGGCCCGAAGCCGAACGGAACCTCGTACCCTGCACCTACACGATCGTCGCACGACGGCCCTGAGACCGCGGCCCGGAGACGGAAGCTCAGGCTCCGACGTACGCCGCGAGGTGCTCCCCCGTCAGAGTCGACTTCTGGGATACCAAATCTGCCGGATTGCCTTCGAAGACGATCTTCCCGCCGTCGTGTCCGGCCCCCGGACCGATGTCGATGATCCAGTCCGCGTGGGCCATGACCGCCTGGTGATGCTCGATCACGATCACGGTCTTGCCCGAGTCGATGAGTCGATCGAGCAGCCCCAGGATCTTGTCGACGTCGGCCAGGTGGAGGCCGGTCGTGGGCTCGTCGAGAACGTAGATGTCGCCCTTCTCCCCCATCTGGATCGCCAGCTTGATGCGCTGCCGCTCTCCCCCCGACAGCGTCGACAGCGGCTGTCCGAGCGACAGATACCCGAGTCCCACATCGTCGAGACGGCTCAGGATCGCCGTGACGGCCGGGATCTTCGCCTCGCCGTCGGAGAAGAAGACTCGCGCCTCTGACACCGGCAGGTCCAGAACCTCGGTGATGTCCTTGCCTGCCAGCTTGTACTCGAGCACGCTCGCCTGGAACCGCTTTCCGCCGCAGTCCTCGCACGGCGTCTCGATCGTGTCCATGAATCCGAGCTCGGTGATGATGACGCCGGCACCCTTGCAGGTGGGGCACGCTCCTTCGGAGTTCGCGCTGAACAGCGCGGGCTTCACGCCGTTCACCTTCGCGAACGCCTTGCGGATCGGTTCGAGCATCCCCGTGTATGTCGCGGGATTGCTCCGTCGGGATCCCTTGATCGCCCCCTGATCGATCGCGACCACACCCTCGCGTCGCGTCACGGATCCGTGGATGAGAGAGCTCTTGCCCGACCCTGCGACACCGGTCACGACCGTGAGCACCCCGGTCGGGATGTCGACGTCGACGTTCTGCAGGTTGTTCGCGGTCGCACCACGCACCTCGATGGCGCCGTTGCTCGCGCGCACGGCATCCTTCAGCTGCGCACGATCGTCCAGGTGATCGCCGGTGCGCGTGCCGCTCGACTTGAGCCCCTCGACGGTGCCCTCGAAGCAGATCTCCCCGCCGGCGGCACCGGCCCCGGGACCGAGGTCGATCACGTGGTCGCCGATGACGATCGTCTCAGGTTTGTGCTCGACGACGAGGACCGTGTTGCCCTTATCGCGCAGCTTCAGCAGCAGGCTGTTCATGCGCTGGATGTCGTGCGGGTGCAACCCGATCGTCGGCTCATCGAACACGTAGGTGATGTCGGTGAGCGACGAGCCGAGGTGGCGCAGCATCTTGATGCGCTGCGCCTCTCCCCCGGACAGCGATCCCGAGGGCCGCTCGAGGCTGAGGTAACCCAACCCGAGCGTCACGAACGCATCGAGGTTCGCGCTGAGCGCCTCGAGCAGCGGCCCTGCGCCGGGAAGTCTCAGGTCGCGCACCCAGGCAGCGAGGTCGGTCACCTGCATGCGGCAGGCATCCGCGATGCTGATCCCCTCGATCTTCGAGGAGCGCGCGCCCTCGGTCAGCCGCGTGCCGTCGCACTCCGGGCAGACGGCGAAGGTCGCGACCCGCTCCACGAACGCGCGGACGTGCGGCTGCAGAGCGTCGAGGTCCTTCGACAGCATGGACTTCGAGATCTTGGGGATCAGGCCTTCGTAGGTCATGTTGATGCCCGAGATCTTGACCTTCGTGACCTCGCCGTACAGGAAAAGCTGCCGCTGCTTCTCGGAGAACTCGGCGATCGGCTTGTCGCCGGGGTAGAAACCCGACTGCGAGAAGCCCTTCACCATCCAGCCGTCGACGGTGTATCCGGGCACCATGATCGCACCCTCGTCGAGCGACTTCGACTCATCGACGATCTGCGTGAGGTCGAGGTCGGACACCGCTCCCCTGCCCTCGCAGCGCGGGCACATGCCACCGAGATAGATCGCGTCCTTCACGATCTTCTTCTCGCCGCCCGGCCCCGTCATCACGCCGCTGGCGCGCTGCGTCGGGATGTTGAACGAGAACGCCGTCGGCCCGCCGATGTAGGGCGATCCGAGCTTGCTGAAGAGGATGCGGAGCATCGCGTTCGCGTCGGTCACCGTGCCCACCGTCGACCGAGGGTTCGCGCCGAGGCGCTCCTGGTCGACGATGATCGCGGTCGTCAGTCCCTCGAGCACGTCGACGTCGGGGCGCGGAACGGAAGGCATGAAGCCCTGGACGAATGCGCTGTACGTCTCGTCGATCATGCGTCGTGATTCGGCGGCGATCGTGTCGAACACCAGCGAGCTCTTGCCCGATCCGGAGACGCCCGTGAACACCGTGAGCCGGCGCTTCGGAATGTCGACGCTGACGTCTTTCAGATTGTTCTCACGCGCACCCTGCACGCGGATCAGGTCGTGGGTGTCTGCGGGATGCTCGGCGGCGGTCATCGGCGTCCTTCCTTGTCGAGGCTGAAAGGTCAGCCGGCCTGGTTGATACGCAGCAGGTTGCCGGACGGGTCGCGGAACGCGCAGTCTCGCACGCCGTACGGCTGATCCATCGGCTCCTGCACGACGTCGGCGCCGCCCTCGACGAGACGCTCGAACAGTTCGTCGAGATCGTCGCTCGCGAGAGTGAGCGCGCCGTAGCTGCCCTTGGCGATCAGTTCGAGGATGGTCTGGCGCTCGGCATCCGTGATCCCGGGATCTGTCGCCGGCGGATGCAGGACGATCGACGTCTCGGGCTGTCCGGCGGGACCGACGGTGAGCCAGCGGAGACCGTCGTACCCGACGTCGTTGCGCACCTCGAAGCCGAGCGTGTCTCGATAGAAACCGAGGGCGGCGTCGGCGTCGGTGTGCGGGAGGAAGGCGTAGTGGATGCTGATCTTCATGGTGTTCACGCTAGATGCGCATCAGTGCGCGGCGCTTCTCGATTCCTGATCGGTCTGGTGACCTGTTTGGCCTGGAAGGGCGGTATGCCGTCGATGTGGGCGGCGCGTTCACGGTACACCCGGGGTGAGACACCGACGAGTTCGGTGAATCGGGTGCTGAAGGTGCCGAGCGATGAGCAGCCGACCTCGAAGCACACCTCGGTCACGCTCAGGTCGCCGCGTCGCAGGAGGGCCATCGCCCGTTCGATGCGTCGGGTCATCAGATACGAGTACGGCGACTCGCCGTACGCCTCCCGGAACTGGCGGCTCAGGTGACCGGCGGACATGTGCACTCCCCTGGCCAGCGCCTCGACGTCGAGCGGCTGCGCGTACTCACGATCGATGCGGTCTCGCACCTTGCGCATCACGACGAGCTCGCGCAGGCGGGCATCGTCCACGGGGGTCACGAGTCGATCCTTCCACGTCACCGAGCGTCACGGGGTGACGTTCTGAGACGCTCGGGCGAAACGCCTTCCACAGACGATCACGAGAGCGCTACCCTGAGGGTCATCCCCACAGGATTCTCTCAGAAAGGGTCCACATCATGTCCGAAACACTCCCCGCAGCGAAGTCGCTCTTCAAGTCGGTCCGCGTCGCGCTGGCCGTCTCCGGCGTCGTCGCTCTGATCGCCGGTCTGGTGCTGCTCATCTGGCCCGTGAAGTCCGCGGTGATCGTGACCGCGATCTTCGCCACCTACCTCATCGTCGCCGGCCTCATCTACATCGGCCTCGCCATCTTCCACAATGCGAAGGGCGGATGGTCGCGCGTCGGTCACATCGTGCTCGGGCTGGTCTACATCGCCGCCGGTGTGATCGCCTACCTGAACCTCGGCGCCGCCGCGGCGACGCTGGCGTTCGTCGTCGTCATCTTCATCGGTATCAGCTGGATCGTCGACGGCGTGGTCTCCCTCTCGCTGCTCGGCAGCGACGGCTCCCGCGTCTGGACTCTGCTCTACGCCCTGCTCAGCATCATCGCCGGAATCATCGTGCTGTTCTCGCCGATCATCGCGGGTCTGGCGTTCTGGCTGCTGCTGGGCATCTCGCTCGTGGCACTGGGCATCGTGCAGATCGTTCGCGCGATCACGCTCGGGAGGGACGCGAAGACGTTCACCGCCGCGCAGGAGAGCGCTGCCGCCTGACGGCACGCAGAAGACAGCGATCGGCCCCGACCTGCGAGAAGCAGGCCGGGGCCGATCGTCGTTCAGGGGTGGCGTGCTACTCGGCGGCGAAGGCGCTGACGTCGCCGACGAGCCGCGTGTTGTCGGCGGGCACAGGATCGATGGCGGCCTGTGCCACCTCGGCCGCGAACTCCGACACGTTGTAGAGCCTGCCGGCCGACTCGCGACGTTCCGCGATGGCGCCCGGGTTGGCACGCTCGAGCAGTGTCGCCGTGATGGTGCCTTCGATCATGTCGCCGGAGACGACGGTGAATCCGATGCCCTTCTCGGCGAGGCCCGGGATGAGCTCGCGGAGCGCATCCTCACCCGCCCGCTTCGAGAGCGCGACCGGCTCGTACTCGGGCATCGTCGGCGTGGTGCGGATGAAATGCGCCTGGTGGCTGGTGACGAACACGACCCGCGAGCCCTCGCCGAGCAGGGGCGTGGCCGCGTTCAGCACGTTGAGCTGGGCGTCGCGGTTCAGAGCGAGTGCGTAGTCCTCGGCCATTCCCGACTCCATGCCGCCGGACGCGTTCAGCACCAGCACGTCGAGGCGGCCGTACTCGGCCCGGATGGCGTCGAACATCTCCGCGACGGATGCCGGATCCGTGAGGTCCGCGCCCACGACGAGCGCACGGCGGCCGAGATCGCGCAGCTGACCGGCGAGCTTCTCGGCGCGCGGCGCCTTGTTGCGGAAGTTGATGACGACGTCGGCACCGGCTTCGGCCAGGTAGCGCACGGTGTCGGCGCCGATCCCCCGCGATGAGCCGGTGACAAGGGCGACCTTGCCGTCGAGAGATCCTGCGGGAAGAACGTCGGTCACGGTGACTCCTCATGATGCGTGAGATGCCGTGATCGCACGGCTCTCACACACTATCAATCCGGCTCCGCGACTCCCGAGAGCGTCGACGGCGCGTGATAGGTTGACCGCAAAGGAGGCCGCATGAATGACTTCTCCGTCTTCATCGAACTGATCGATAACTGGGCATGGATCGGTTGGCTGGTCCTGATCGCACTCTTCCTCGTCATCGAGATGCTCACGCTCGACTTCACCTTCCTCATGCTCAGCTTCGGAAGCGCCATCGGCCTCGTCACGGACCTCGTCGGCCTCCCGGTCTGGGTGCAGGTGATCATCGCCGCCGCCGCAGCCGCGGTGTTCATCCTCTTCCTGCGGCCGCCACTGCTGAAGCGGCTCCGGCGTGGCGAAGATCCGACGAAGTCGAACGTCGACGCGCTGATCGACCTGCGCGGCATCGCCCTGCACGACGTCACCCAGATCTCCGGCCAGGTCAAGCTCAGCAACGGCGACACCTGGACCGCACGCTCCCTCACATCCGTTCCGATCCCGCAGGGCTCGCCGGTCGCGATCTCCGCGATCAATGGAGCGACTGCGGTCGTCCGACCCATCAACGACTAGCCCCACAAACGACTAGGAGAAATCAGTGAACGACTCCTCGTTCATCCCCACCGCGATCCTCTGGATCCTGGTGGTGGCGATCATCATCTTCGTGGTGGTCACCGTCGCACGCTCTATCCGGATCATCCCCCAGGCGACAGCGGGCGTCGTGGAACGGCTCGGCCGGTACCACAAGACGCTCATGCCGGGCCTGAACCTCCTGGTCCCCTTCATCGACCGGCTCCGTCCGCTCATCGACATGCGCGAGCAGGTCGTCTCGTTCCCGCCGCAGCCCGTGATCACCGAGGACAACCTCGTCGTCTCGATCGACACGGTCGTCTACTTCCAGGTGACCGACGCCCGCGCGGCCACATACGAGATCGCGAACTACCTCGGCGCTGTCGAGCAGCTCACGACCACGACGCTCCGTAACGTCGTCGGTGGTCTGAACCTCGAAGAGGCTCTCACCAGCCGTGACAACATCAACGGCCAGCTCCGCGTCGTCCTCGACGAGGCGACCGGCAAGTGGGGTATTCGCGTCGGCCGCGTCGAGCTGAAGGCGATCGACCCGCCGATCTCCATCCAGGACTCGATGGAGAAGCAGATGCGCGCAGAGCGGGACCGGCGCGCGGCCATCCTCACCGCCGAGGGCACGAAGCAGTCGGCGATCCTCGAAGCAGAAGGTGCGCGTCAGGCCGAGATCCTCCGCGCCGAAGGCGACAAGCAGGCGGCGGTGCTCCGCGCACAGGGTGAGGCCGAGGCGATCCAGAACGTCTTCACCGCGATCCACCAGGGTGCGCCCGACGACAAGCTCCTCGCGTACCAGTACCTGCAGATGCTGCCGAAGATCAGCGAAGGCCAGTCCAACAAGCTGTGGATCATCCCGAGCGAGCTGACCGAGGCGCTCAAGGGCATCGGCAGCGCGTTCACGCCGAAGCCCGGCCAGGGGCCGAGCAACACGCTTCCCGGCGCGTGACTCACCCGTATTTCGCGAAGGCACGGCACCCCCGAGTCCTCGCCCATCGTGGTCTGATCACCGCGGCGGGCGAGGACTCGGGCGTCTGGGAGAACACGGCCGCATCGTTCGCGGCTGCTCATGCCGCCGGTGTCGAGTACATCGAGACCGACTGCCAGGTCACGGCCGACGGCGACGTGGTGCTCTTCCACGACCCGACGCTCGATCGGCTCGTCGGCGATCCGCGGGCGGTGAGGGACGTGCACACGAGAGAGCTGCGCACCATCTTCGCCGACCACGGTGGTCTTCTCACCGTCACCGAGGCGCTCAGATCCTTTCCTCAGATCCGCTTCAACATCGATGTGAAGACAGATGCCGCCTCCGGGCTCCTCGGCCCGATCCTCGTGGACGAGACCCATCGCGTGCTCATCACGAGCTTCTCGGATGCCAACCGCCGAGCCACCGTCGCCGCCGTGCTGCGCGCCGGAGCGGCGCTGCGACCCGCGACGTCGGGTGGCATCCGCACCATTGCGGCATTGCGTGGCCTCTCCGCCCTGCGCCTCTCCCCCGCTCGCGTGCTCAGGGATATCGACGCGCTGCAGATCCCCGAACGCCGCGGCGCCCTCACCGTTCTCACCCCCGCGCTCCTCCGTGCCGCACACCGCGTCGGCGTCGAGGTGCATGTGTGGACCATCAACGATCCCGCCGAAATGCTGCGCCTCGCGCACCTCGGCGTCGATGGCATCGTCTCCGATCGGGCCGACGTCGCTCTGGCGGCTCTCAACCCCCGCTGAGAGCGCTCGACGCGCCCTATAACCTCTGGCGCTGGGATTACGCTGTGAATCCCGCCGAGAATCCGCTCGCGTGGAGCAGGCGCACAGGCTGGAGCGTTATACCTGACATCGACGAGAGGACCACAAAATGGCAGATCGCAGCCTGCGCGGCATCCGACTCGGCGCCCAGAGCCTACAGAGCGAAGAGGGCGTCGTTTTCATGGAGCGCCGCGAAACCCAATACTCCTGTGACACATGCGGACACGTCACGAACCTCATGTTCGCGGCAGACGCCGAGCCGCCCCAGACCTGGGAGTGCCGCTCCTGCGGTGCTGAGGCCCGCCTGAACGTCGACGGCCAGGCTGTCACGCTCGAGGTCACCGACGAGAAGGCCGCTCGCACCCACTGGGACATGCTGATGGAGCGTCGCACCCGCGCCGAGCTCGAAGAGCTGCTCGAGGAGCGCCTCGCCTTCATCCGTGCCCGTCGTGGCGCCGGCGAGGACCCGACCCGCGAGAAGATCGGCGCCTGACCGCCTGATACGAGAAAGCAGCGAGGCTCCGACGAGCCTCGCTGCTTTTCTGCGTCCGGACGGATCGCGCAGGCTATTCGTCCGCCGCGATGTGGATCGCGAGATCGGTGCGACCGGGCAGCAACTCCGGACGGAGGGCACGGGTGCCGCGGTAGTCCCCGTCACGCAGACGACGGAACGGGACGGCCGGCTCGTCATCGATGCTCCGCAGTCTGTCGCTCAGGCGTGTGATCTCGCGTTGCACGGCCTCGGCGCCCAGGGCGTCGGCGTCATGGACCACGTGCAGCTCGAGCACGTCGATGCCCACGTACCAGAGCACGCCGTGCGTGAGCGGGAAGAGCAGCGCCTCGATGTCTCCACTGATGCCCCGCTGCCCGATCGACCCCTCGTCCTCCCCCGCGGTCACGATGATGAGTGCTCGTCGTCCCGTGAGCCCGCCGTCACCGTAGCGACGCGGCACGCCGAGCTCGGGGTCGAGATCGCCGTACGCGAAGCCGGCGCTCAGGACGCGGTCGAACCATCCCTTGAGGATCGCCGGCATGCCGTACCACCACAGCGGGAACTGGATGACCAGCAGCTCGGCGGCGGCGAGCTTCTCCTGCTCCGCGCGGACATCGTCAGCCAGCTGGCCGCTCGCGTAGGCCTCCCCCGCCTGCTCGGCGAGATTCCCGGGGGTCGAGGCGAGATCGCCCAGATCCTGCGCACCCAGCACGGGATCGAACCCCTGCGCGTACAGGTCGGAGGTAGCCACCGTGTAGTGCTCTCCGAGCACGCCCGCGCCTACCTGGTGGAGCCGATGGTTGAACGACTCGTGCCGCGGATGGGCGTACAGCCAGAGGGCCGTGCCGGGCGTGGGCGGATTCGAGATGGTCATGCGTGGTCCTCTCCGTCGTGCTCGGGGGCGTCACCAGCGACCGCCGCCACGACCTTGGACAGAGCTGAGCGTGCCTGCGCAGCGGTGATCGAGCCGTCGAGGGCGCGTCGCGCCAGCGCGTCACCTGCGCCGATGATCGCCAGCAGCCCCGCCGGCTCCATCGGTCCGGACAGCGGCTCGAGGGCGCTCCGGCACATGTCGAGGTAGGCCTCCTCCGCCTCCTGCCGGAGCCGCGTCAGCGTGGCCGATCCGGCAAGGGCGGCGACGACGTCGGCGAGCTCGCGGCCTTCCGCGAGGCAGCAGTCGATGTACGCACCCGCGACCACGCCCGACACGACGCCGAGGTCCTGCGGCGCATTCTGCAGAGCGGTCGCGAGCGTCTCCCGCTGTCGGTGCTCGAACTCGCGGTAGAGCTCGGCGAGCACTCCCGAACGATCGCCGAAGTGATCGTAGACCAGCGGTTTGGTCACGCCGGCGTGCTCCGCCAGGCGCGCGAGCGAGAATTCATCGGTCCCCGCAGCACGGATGAGATCCCTGGCAGCGTCGAGCAGCTGCGTGTGGCGTACGGGTTTCGGCATCCGCTGACGCGGCGGAATGTCGGGCGCGTGACTCATCGAGGTCCTCGTTTCGGTGGTGAGACAAGAAGTTACTACTAGTAACTTACCATGTGTAACTTACCGCGGACCTCAGGACTCGAGAGCTCCCCGTCTCCGTGCTCGCCACCATGCGAGAACAAGCGCCGCCAGGCCGCCCCAGACCAGGAGCTGCTGCAGCCCGGGACCGAGCAGGACGCCCGCTGTCACACCGGTGCGCAACTCGACGTCCTCGAGCATCGCGCCGGCCTCATCCTCGTCCAGGCTCGTCACCGTGACGCCGTCGGGCGCGATGATCTGGCTCCGGCCGACCGTGGAGATGTTCACGACGCTGCGCCCTGTCTCGATCGCCCGCATCCGTGCGAAGGCCAGCTGCTGCAGATTCTCATCGGTGCCGCGGAAGTCCGCGTTGTTGGTCTGGAACACCAGCACCTGCGCGCCCGCGTTGATCCCCTCGGTGATCACGTCGTCGTAGATCACGTCGAAGCAGATCGCGAGGCCGACGGCGACGCCGTCGACATCGACGATGGGCGGGTTCTCGCCCGGGGTGTACTCGCGCTGGATGAGACCGATGAGGTCAGGGGCCAGAGCGTTGTAGAACGCGCGGTCGGGCACGTACTCGCCGAACGGCACCGGATGCCGCTTGTCATGCAGCTGGGTCGCTCCCCCGGCATCCGTCCACAGCATCGAGGTGTTGAAGTAGCGCTCGTTGCGCCCGGTGGCGGCGTTCGCGAGCAGCGGTGCGCCGATGCGCGTGGTGATGAGCGTCATCCGTCGCGCGAGCGTCTCGTTCTGGAACGGATCCGTGTCCAGCGATCCTTCCGGCCAGACGAGCAGATCGACGTCCTCGCCGTACAGCGGAGCGGTCGCCTCGGTCTGCGCGTCGATCACTGAGAACGGCTCGCGCTGATCGAAGTAGCCCGTGGGTCCGTTGCCCTGCACGGCGGCGATGCGCATCGTGCCGGCATCCGTCGTCGGGAAGAGCGGCGTGAAGAAGAGGACGATCACCAGCGCGGCGGGAACGAGCAGCCGCAGCGGCTTCTTCCATGCCCGCAGACGCACGATCTCGATCAGCATCGCCACGAGGAGCACCATGAGGAACCCGAGGCCGCCGACGCCGATCCACGATGTGAGCGGGGCGAGCGGACTCTGCGCCTGACTCATCCCGATGCGGGCCCAGGGGAAGCCACCGTAGGGCCAGGAGCCGACGAACACCTCGCGCCCGACCCAGAGGGCCGCGACGACGATCGGGAGTGCGAGCAGGCGCCCTGCGGTCCCCGGGAACGCACGCGGCATCCAGCGATAGGCCAGTGCCGTCAGGATCAATGCGACCGCCGTGAGTCCGCCCTCGACGACGCTCAGCGCCGCCCACGGAACCGGACCGAGGTAGCGCGCGGTGAACGACACGAGGAACCCGAACAGGACGATGCCGTAGACGAGTCCGACCAGCAGAGCACCACCGGCGCGACGACCGATGAGCGAGACGAGCACGAGGGCGACCGCCGGGAAGGCGAGCACCCAGATCGCGGACTCCGGGTAAGCGAGGTTCATCAGGAACGCCGAGAGCGCAGCCGCGATCACGGCCGCCCAGAGTGGCAGGAGGGGGCGCTGGCGCGCTCGGGATTCGGACATCCCTCTCATTCTCACATCGAAGAGTACGAGACGATTCCACGGCGCACGCCGTCGAGAGCCGTCCGAGCGGTGCGGGCGAGCGCGCCGTCCTCGGCGACGATCGAGAGCTGGTCGAGGAGATCGATCGTCTGCTTCGCCCAGCGCACGAAGTCTCCGGCCGCCATGTCGGCGTCGATCAGGACGCGATCGAGCATGCCTCCCCGTGCCCACGAGTGCATCGCTCCGGCGAGTCCGGCGGCCAGCGGCTCGGATCCCGGGAGGTGGTGGTCCTTCTCGAGATCGTCGAGCTCGGCCCACAAGGTGGTCGTCTTCTCATACGCGGTGCGGAATGCGCCACGCGGGAGACCCCGCTCCCCCGAGTTCGCCTCGTCGCGTCGCGGTTCGTACACGAGGCAGCAGGCCATCGCAGCGAGCGACGGCGCATCGAGTCCGTTCCACAGCCCCTGACGGAGGGACTCCGCGACGAGCAGGTCGCGTTCCCCGTAGATGCGGCGCATCGTGCGTCCGGCTTCGGTCAGCGCGGTCTCCCCCGAGTCCTGGGAGAGGTAGTCCAGTGTCTCGAGCACCTCGACGACGCGGTCGAAGACACGTGCGACCGTGCCGGTGCGCGTCTCGATCTGGCGGCGGATGCGGTCGGTCTGCCGCTTGAGCTTCCAGTAGCGCTCCGCCCAGCGGGCGTGAGCCTCTCGATCGGGGCAGCGATGGCACGGATGCCGCTGCATGCTGGTGCGCAGCGACTGGATGCGCTTCATCCGCTTGTCGCGGGCGGCGCGCGGCGCCGCGGAGTCCTGTCGGTTCTTCTTCTCGAGGTCGCTCAGCTCGCGCCTGATGGCCGCGTACTCGGGGAAGTCCCCGTGCTCGCAGGCCATCGACTTCTCGTAGCCGGCGAGCGACTCCTCGGCTTCCCGCACTTGCCGTGCGAGCCCGACGACCGCACGGTCGGCCTGGAACTGCGCGAACGAAGACTCGAGGATCTGCCGCGCGCGCTGCTTGCCGAACAGATCGATCAGGTTGACCGCCATGTTGTACGTGGGGCGGAAGCTCGAGTTCAACGGATACGTGCGGCGGGACGCGAGCGCGGCGACGGCCTGCGGATCCATGCCCTCGGTCCACTGCACGACCGCATGACCTTCGACGTCGATGCCGCGGCGGCCGGCTCGCCCGGTGAGTTGCGTGTACTCCCCCGAGGTGATGGCCACACGGGCCTCGCCGTTGAACTTCTCCATCTTCTCGAGCACGACGGTGCGGGCAGGCATGTTGATGCCGAGTGCCAGAGTCTCGGTGGCGAACACGACCTTGACCAGCTTGAGGCGGTAGAGCTCTTCCACGACCTCCTTGAAGGCGGGCAGGAGGCCGGCATGGTGGGCGGCGACACCGCGTTCGAGGTTCTCCAGCCAATCCCAGTACCCGAGCACACCGAGGTCTTCGTCCTGCAACGAGCGGGTACGTTCCTCGACGATCGCGCGGATCTCCGCCTTCTCCTCCGGCGACGTCAGCCTGATCCCGGAGCGACGCACCTGCTGCACCGCGGCATCGCAGCCCACGCGGCTGAAGATGAAGAAGATCGCCGGCAGCAGGTTGGCGCGCTCGAGGAGCTTGATCACATCAGGCCGGTCCATGCGCTCGATACGACGGACATTCGACGGGCGCACCGGGCGTTGTCCGCCGCGCGGTGGCCGCTTCGCCTGCCTGCCCGCATGCCGGGCGCTGCTGTACGACTGGGCCCGCCGGTTGTTCTCGTAGTGCGACCCCGTGAAGGAGCGGATCCGCATCAGCTCCTGATTCACCTGCGCGGTGGCGATACCCGCTCGGTCGTCGAAGAGCGGGAGCAGGTCATCCCGGACGAGCACGTGCTGCTCGAGCGGAACGGGGCGGATCTCCGACACGATGACCTCGGTGTCGCCGCGCACGGTGTCGAGCCAGTCGCCGAACTCCTCGGCGTTCGAGACGGTGGCGCTCAGCGACACGAGCCGCACGTGCTGCGGCAGGTGGATGATGACCTCTTCCCACACCGCACCGCGGAACCGGTCGGCGAGGTAGTGAACCTCGTCCATGATCACGTACCGCAGATCGCGGAGCGCCGCGGAGTCGGCGTAGATCATGTTGCGGAGCACCTCGGTGGTCATCACCACGATGCGGGCGTTGCCGTTGATGTTCGTGTCACCGGTGAGGAGGCCGACCTCGTCGGGTCCGTAGACCTCGACGAGCTCGCGGAACTTCTGGTTCGACAGCGCCTTCATCGGCGTCGTGTAGAACGCCTTGTCACTCGGGGTCTGCATCGCGAGGTGGATCGCGAACTCGCCGACGATCGTCTTGCCCGCTCCGGTGGGCGCCGCGACGAGCACGCTGCGCCCGGACTCGAGTGCGTGGCATCCGGCGACCTGGAAGGGGTCGAGCTCGAACTTCTGTCGTGCGGCGAAGGCATTCGTCGCCGGGTGCTCAGCGGCCTCTCGGGCCGCGGCGTATCTCTCGGAGGGCGAACTCATACCGCGTCCGGCAGAAGCCCGGCTGCGGCATCACGTTTGCGTTTGCGTCGATCGAACAGCATCGAGAGACCGGCCGCCGCGAAGAACAGCACGATCAGGATGCCGGCGAGCATCAGCATGCTGATGACATCGGCGGCGGGCGTCGCGAGGGCGGCGAAGACCGTCGCGATGAGGATCGCGATACGCCATCCCTTCAGGATCGCGCGCCCGGACATAATGCCGGCGACGTTCAGCGCGACGAGGAAGACGGGGAGCACGAAGGAGATGCCGATGACGATCATCAGCTTGAAGATGAAGTCGTAGTACTCCTGCGCCTGGTAGAAGTTCGTGCCGCCCTCGGGTGTGAAGCCCCACATCAGTTCGATGACGTGCGGCATGACGAGGATGCCGAGGTAGCAGCCGGCGAAGAAGAGCGGCACCGCGGCGGCGACGAAGGAGATCGTGTAGCGGATCTCCTTGCGCGTCAGGCCGGGCATGATGAAGGCCCAGATCTGCCAGAGCCAGACGGGCGCCGAGAGGAACAACCCGATCGAGAAGGCGATCCGCATCCTCATGTCGAAGGCGGCCGTCACGGTGCCGAAGTTCAGTGCGCTGAAGCTGTCGCCGCGCTTCTCGATGATGACCCGGATGGGCTCGGTGATCAGGTGGATCACCGGATCGGCGATGAGGAAGGCGATGACCATGCCGACGACCAGCGCGAGCGCTGCCCACATCAGCCGCTTCCGCAGTTCGACCAGATGCGCGCCGAGCGACATCCGCCTATCCCGATCCGCCTTCGGCTTCACGGGCGGTTCGATGGTTGCCACGGTCGATCAGGTACGAGGCGGAGTCTCAGGGTTGACGCCGGAGTCCTTGGCGACGGAGTCCTTCACCGTGGTGGGCTCTGCGACGACAGCCTCGGTGCGCGGCTCGTCCTCATCCTTCATGGCCTTCATCTCGCCCTTGAAGACGCGAGCCGACTGACCCACGCTCTTCGCGAGCGCCGGCAGCTTCGCAGCGCCGAACAGAAGAAGGATGACGGCGAGCACGATGAGCAGGTGCCAGCCTTGCAGTCCAGCCATAATGAATTCCCGTCTTCGGTAAGCGTGCGACCCAGTCTACAGATCAATCCCGAGGATCGGGGTGGTGATAGAGCGCGAGTCCGGATGCCGCCCATTCACGGGTCGACGACCGTGCGACGCCGGGTTCGAGGACTTCCATAGCTCCGCCGAAGCGCGCGGCGAGCCGCTTGATGCCCCGCGGGTCGGCCAGATGGAAGTGCGCTGTCGTCGAACCGTCGACGGCTTCGAGCGTGGTCGCCGGCAGGAAGCCTGTCAGCAGCGGCACGTATCGCTCGGAGACTCGTACGGTGACCTCGCGCTCGTCGTCGAGGCCGGCGAACGGCTCCGGCACCTGATCCCCGCCGTGCGTGATCGGGATGTCGGTCAGCTTCGGCTCGCTCACCCGGTCGAGGTGGAACGTGCGCATCGCCTGCCGCAGGTGGCACCATCCCTGGAGGTACCACTGCGCGTTCGTGATGAGGATCTGCACCGGGTCGACGGTGCGCGTCGTCGGCGCGGCATCCGGAGCCTGATACGTGAACGAGATCGCGACCCCGTCCTGCAGACCGCGCGCCACGGCCTCCCGCACCTCGTCGACCGCGCCGGGCGCGACGACGACGTCGGCGGGGGCATCGGCCGCACCGCGGGACAGCTTGGAGATCAGCCCTGCGACGAGGCCCGAGTCCGACACGGCGGGGACAGCGGCGACCATCTGGAGACCGGCGAGCAGCGCGGCTGCCTCGCGGGCGGTGAAACGGGGAACGCGGCGCAGGGCGACGTCGTTCGTGATCTCGATGACGTCCTCGAGATCGAGCAGATCCCAGTTGATGTCGAACATCTCCTGCGGCTGCTGCCAGTATCCGGACTCGCCGGGGAGCCCGATCACGGTCAGCTTCTCGACCATGCCGCGCATCTCCTGCGGCGTCACGCCGAACTCCGCCGATGCCTCGGCGAGCGAGACCTGACCGTGCTCGAGCAGATACGGCACGAGGGTGAGATACAGCCGCACGCGTTCGGCGGCGAGCAGGGGCTTGGCCTGGGCGCTCATCGTGCCTCCTCCCGCTCGGCGTGGGCGTCCACGACGGCCTGCAGTCGGGCGATGACGGCGTCGCGGAGCTCGGCAGGCTCCACGACGCGCACCTCCGGACCGTAGGACGCGAGCTCGTCGGCGAGGATGTGCAGGTCGACGAAAGGCACGGTGATGCCCTGGGCCGCCGGTGTGGCGCGGCGGCCGAGACGCAGTGCCGCCTCCGTGCCGGGCGTGACCTCCAGCAGTGCCGAGTTCTCCGCTGCGACACGCTCGAGACCTGCGAGTGCACGCTCCCCCGCGCCGTCTCGCAGCGACGGATCGAACGTCGTCGTCGTGAGCTTCACATCGCCGACGATGCGGCTGAGCAGGAACATCCGGTCCTCGTCGATGTCGACGTCGACCCCGAACACGTGCCACCTCGCCTCGTAGTCGACGAGAGCGAGCGGACGGATGCTGCGCCGTCGCGGCACGGCCTCGCCCGGCTTCAGGTACTCGAAGACGACGACCCTGCTCTTCTCGATCGCATCCTGCAGCGGAGCGAAAGCCGCGTCCCTCGCCGTGATGCGCGGGGCGAAGCCGATGATCGGCTCGTCGCCGTCGATGCCCAGGGCGCGGATCTTCCGGACACCGGACTGCGCGTCGCCGGACGCGGATTCCGCGCTCCAGACGCTTCCGGCGAGACGCAGCACCGCGAGTTCGGCCGGGGTGAACTCGATGTCCGCCGGCAGGTCGTATTCCGCCTGCGGAATGCGATAGCGCGCCTCGCGGAGGTCGTTGGGGTCGGCCGCGTCGCCGATCGTCTCGATCGGGACGCCGAGGGACCGCAGCTCCTCCTTGTCGCGCTCGAACATCTTCTCCAGCGCATCCGAGCGGGTGCCGGCATCCGCTCGCTGACGATAGCCCGAGACGTTGTCGAGGATCTGCTGCTTGGTGAGCCCGATCTCCGTGGCCATCAGCGCCACGACGAGATTCGTCAGGCGCTCCTCCGCGGGAATCCGGGCGGCCATCACTGCGTGGGCGCCGTCACTGCGCCCAGGATGTCGACGACGTACGCCGTGGCGGGAACGTCACCGGTCGCGGGGGTGACAACCAGCACCTGCGAGCCCACGGGCTTGCCGACGAGCGTCTCCGCCACGGCAGGAGCGGTCTGTGCGAAATCGAGCGACACGGACTTGCCCCAGGTGGTGTCGACCAAGTCCTTGGTGTCCCAGTTGACGGCCGTGTAGTTCACGAGCGGGATCTGGTCGGCGCCGAGCTTCTCGCCCTCACCCTTGATCAGCGTCTGGACGACCTGCGACTTCGGTGCCGCAGAATCCGGGATGATCACGCCAGGGGTTCCATCGGGCGCTCGCACGACCGTCGGCATGCCGCTCGCGTCGTTGAACTGCAGTTCTCCCTCAGCACGAGGGAGGTAGACGTCGAGGGCATCGGCGACGAAGACCATCGTGTCTTTCGGGCCCAGACCGAAGCCGGACAGCGCCTCGGCCCCGGCGTCCTCGGGCGATACCGCCACGACGACGCGGGAGCCCTCGGTGACGCATTTCATCGCGGATGCCAGCGCGGGAAAACGCTCGGCCTGGTTGTCGAGGTTCGTCAGGGCGCCCTTGTCGGGGTCATAGGCCGTCGACGCGACCTCCTCGCCCGTCTGCCCGTTGAACAGCGTGAGCTCGAGCACGACGAGCTGCTGTCCGTTCTCGACCGGACGACCGTCGCCCTCGATCACCGTGCTGGACGCCGACTTCGTGATCTTCACGGGAGCGAAGATGCTCACGTCGGGCTTGCTGCCCAGGTCGCCGTCGACGGTAACCGCGTCTGCGACGCCGGTGGAATCAGCCGGGCGTTCGCAGGCGGCGCCGTCGGACGAACCCGCGACGGAGCAGCCCGTCAGGGCGAGGACGGCGAGGCTGAGGGAGGCCAGAACGGCGGACGTTTTACGCACGCGCTCCAGTCTATTCCGTCGAGTGCTCCGATTCGCGCGAAGCGGCGGCCGCGCGCGCCCCCTCGGCGGCCTTGCCCGCCTCCCTGGCGCGCTTGCGGAGGTTCTTGTCGTTGATCTCGCGGTCGCCGACGGCACCCGGAGTCCACTGCTCGACGTCGTCATCGCCGTAGCTGCTCTTCGAGGCCCGGCGCTTCACCGACGGTGCCACCGCACCGGGAGCGAGCCGCCGCGCGGTCAGCAGGAACCCGGTGTGCGCGACCATCCGGTGATCGGGACGCACGGCGAGACCCTCGACGTGCCAGCCGCGCACCATGGTCTCCGACGCGTCGGGGTCGGTGAAGAGCCCGGTTCCGCGGATGTACTCCGCCACGCGCGAGAGCTGGGTCGCGGTCGCCACGTAGCAGAGCACCACGCCGCCCGGCGTGAGCGCCTCGGCGACCGCATCGATGCACTCCCAGGGCGCGAGCATGTCGAGCACGACGCGGTCCACAGAGCCCGCTGCCGCCTCCGCGGGGAGGGATTCGACGAGATCGCCGACCACGACGCGCCAGGTGTCGGGATGTCCTCCGAAGAAGGTCTCCACGTTCCCTCGTGCCACGTCCGCGAAGTCTTCGCGCCGCTCGAAGGAGATCAGCTGCCCGGCGTGCCCGACGGCCCGCAGCAGCGCCAGCGAGAGCGCGCCGGAGCCGACGCCCGCCTCGACCACCGTGGCGCCGGGGAAGATGTCGGCCTGCATGACGATCTGCGCCGCATCCTTCGGGTACACGATCGCCGCACCGCGCGGCATCGACATGGCGAAGTCCCGCAGCAGCGGGCGCAGCGCCAGGTACTCGTGCCCGGAGCTGTTGGCGACCACCGAGCCGTCGGGAAGACCGATCAGATCGCGATGGCGGAGGACGCCCTGGTGCGTGTGGAGCTCGCCGTCCTCGCGGAGCGTCACGGTGCTCAGACGGCCTTTGGGTCCCGTCAACTGCACGCGATCGCCGACGCGGAACGGTCCGCTCGGGCGCGGGGCACCGGCGACCGTCATCGGATCGCCTCCGTCACGGCGTCCTCGGTGTCGAACAGGTCCGCCAGATCGGAGACTCCACGCCCGGCGAGCGTCGGCCACAGCTCATGCGCACCGAGTCCCTCCAGAGAGACGATGTGCGGCACGCCGATGGTCAGTGCACCCGATGCGAGACCGGCCCGCACGCCGGTGGGCGAATCCTCGATCACCACGACGTCGGCGATGTCGACGTCGAGAAGGGCCGCCGCCTGCAGATAAGGCTCCGGGTGGGGTTTCGGGTTGTCGACGTCATCGCCCGCGACGACGATGTCGAACGCCTCGAAATCGATGAGATCCACGACGTTCAGCGCCATCCGGCGCAGCGACATGGTGACGAGACCGGTGGGGATCTCCGCCTCTCGAAGCGCCGCGAGAAGCTCCCTCGCACCGGGACGGAACGGCACGCCCTGGGTGCGCAGCGCCTCCTGCACGACATCGGTCAGATGCGACACGATCGCCTCCGGCTCCATGGCGACGCCGGCGTTCTGCAGGATGATCGCGCTGTCGATCAGACCGCTCCCGACCAGCTGCAGCGCATCCTCATGAGTCCAGGTGCCGCCGAAGGATTCGACCAGCGACGTCTCGGCCGCCATCCAATACGGCTCGGTGTCGACGAGTGTTCCATCCATGTCCCAGAGGACTGCGCGGGGCTTTCTGCTCACTGAACCCATGCTAGCCGGGGTGCCGCCCACATCCCTCCGCCGCGGACTAGCCTGGAGGGACACGTCCTCGATCTCGAAGGGAGCCCATGATGGATGTTCTCGGTTCACGCATCGTCATCGCCGCCTTCGACGGCTGGAACGACGCAGGCGAAGCAGCCAGTGGCGCCGTCGAGGCGCTGCGTTCATCGTCCGAGTACGACCTCGTGCACTCCGTCGATCCCGAGCTGTACTTCGACTACCAGTACACGCGCCCGTCGACGCAGATGGACGCCGAGGGCCGGCGTCAGCTCAAGTGGCCGGAGGCAGGCCTCTGGCGTCCGCGCGATCCCGGTCCCGGCCCGGAGTTCTGGCTGCTCACCGGCGTGGAGCCCGCCCGCACCTGGCAGTCGTTCGCCTCGGAGTTCATCGACATCGCGCTGCGCGATGACATCACCGGGCTCGTCACGATGGGCGCCATGCTGGCCGATGTGCCGCACACCCGACCCATCTCGATCTTCGCGTCGAGTCAGAACGAGCAGGTGCGCGAGGCGCACGGACTGGAACGGTCGCTGTACGAGGGGCCGGTCGGCATCCTCAGCGTGTTCGAGCACTTCGCCGAGAGCGCCGGCATCCCGACCGCCGGTCTCTGGGCGAGCGTGCCGCACTACGTCGCTTCCGCGACGCCCTCCCCCAAGGTCACGCTCGCTCTCCTCGATCGCCTCGAGGAGCTCACCGGTGTGGATGTCGACCGCAGCCACCTGCGCACCGAGGCGGCCGCATGGGAGGCGTCGATCGACGCCGCGGCATCCGAAGACGAGGACATGGCGGAGTACATCCGCCAGCTCGAGCGCACCCGCGACACGTGGGACTCCCCCGAGGCGTCAGGAGACGCGATCGCGCAGGCGTTCGAACGCTACCTGCGACGCCGGGGCGACGCACCCGGCGACCACAAGCGCTGACGCGGCTCAGGCGGCGATGACGCCCGTGCCGAGCAGGATCAGCAGCGCCGTGCCGAGCAGGATCCGGTAGATCACGAACGGCAGGAAGCTGCGCTTCGAGATGAAGTTCATGAAGAACGCGATGACTCCGAGCGCCACGACGAACGCGATGCCCGTCGCCGCCAGTGTGTCGCCGAAGGAGAAGAACGAGGGCTCTCCCCAGCTCTTGAACACCTGGTAGAAGCCGCTGCCGAAGACCGCGGGGATGGCCAGCAGGAAGGCGTAGCGGGCTGCGGCGGCGCGCTCGTAGCCGAGGAAGAGCCCCATCGTGATGGTGCCGCCGGAGCGGGACACGCCGGGGATGAGCGCGAGCGCCTGGGCGAAACCGAACGCGATGCCGTGCGGGTAGGTGAGGTCGCCGAGCTTGCGGCGCTTCGCACCCACGTGGTCGGCGATGCCGAGCAGGATGCCGAAGACGATGAGCATCACCGCGACGATCCAGAGCGACCGGAACACGGTCTCGATCTGGTCCTGGAAGAACAGCCCGAGCAGCACGATCGGGACGCTGCCGATGATGATCATCCAGCCCATCCGGGCGTCCGGATCGCTGCGCGGCACACGGCCGGCGAGCGACCGGAACCACTGCGAGATGATGCGCACGATGTCACGCCAGAAGAAGACCACCACAGCGGCCTCGGTACCGATCTGCGTGATCGCCGTGAAGGCCGCTCCCGGATCCTCGCCCGACGGGAGGAACGTGCCGATGATGCGCAGGTGTGCGCTCGAGGAGATGGGCAGGAACTCGGTGAGTCCCTGGACGATGCCGAGGATGAGGGCTTCGAGCAGGTGCATGGAGGGCCTTCTGGTGAGATGAGGGCACGGAGGCGGGCGGGCTGCGGTCAGTAGGTGCGCAGCAGATCGGCCAGCACCCGCTGGCCGAAGACAAGCGATTCTACGGGCACGCGCTCGTCGACTCCGTGGAACATGCCTGTGAAGTCGAGGTCGGCAGGCAGCTTCAGAGGTGCGAAGCCGTAGCCGGTGATACCGAGGAAGGCGAGCGCCTTGTTATCGGTGCCGGCGCCCAGCAGGTACGGGATGACAGGGACGCCCGGGTCATGGCGGCCGATGCTCGCGACCATGGCCTCGACGAGCTCTCCTTCGAACGGCGTCTCCATGCCGATGTCGCGCACGACCGTCTCGATCGCGATGTCGTCGCCGACGATCTGCTGGAGTTCGGCGAGCACGTCGTCCTCGGTGCCCGGGATGACGCGCACATCGATCAGTGCTTCGGCGCGCTCCGGGATGACGTTGTGCTTGTAGCCGGCGGCCAGCGCGGTCGGGTTGGTCGTGGTGCGGAACGAGGAACGCAGGAACGCCTCGGCCGGCCCCGCGGCGGCGGCGAGAGCATCGGGGTCGTCCGCGCTCCGGCCGGTCAGGCTGCTGAGACCTTCGAGGAGAGCCTCGGTGGTGGGCGTCAGCCGGATCGGCCAACGCGTGCGTCCGATGGCGGCGACCGCCTCGGCGAGCTTCGTCACGGCGTTGTCGTCGTGCAGACGGCTGCCGTGACCCGCGCGCCCCTTCGCCACCAGGCGGATCCAGATCAGGGCCTTCTCGCCCACCTGCAGCAGGTACGCGCGCCGGTCGTCGACGGTGATGGAGTAGCCGCCGACCTCGCTGATGGCGGCCGTGGCGCCCTCGAACCACTCCGGGTGGTTCTGCACGACCAGCGCGGAACCCTCCACGCCACCGTTCTCCTCGTCGGCGAAGAACGCCAGGACCAGGTCGCGCTCGGGTTGCTCCCCCGCGCGCAGGATGTCGGCGACGGCCGTCAGGATCATCGCGTTCATGTTCTTCATGTCGACGGCACCGCGGCCCCACAGCATGCCGTCCTGCACGAGGCCGGCGAACGGGTCGACGCTCCAGTCCTCCGCCATGGCCGGGACGACGTCCAGATGGCCGTGCACGACGACGGCGGGCTTGCTGCTGTCACGACCCCGCACTCGCGCCATCACGTTCGTGCGACGTGGGATCGGCTCGTAGTACTCGACCTCGAGTCCGAGGCCCTCGAGGTAGGCGCCGACGTACTCCGCAGCCTCCCGCTCGCCCTTGGCGTTGCCGCCGCCGAAGTTCGACGTGTCGAACCGGATCAGGTCGCTCGCGATGCGGACGACCTCGGGCAGGGAGGGATCGGTCATGCCTCCAGGCTACCGAAGCGGCGAGCCACGCCCGGGCGTCGCGCTCGGTTCGAAGCGCGCTGGATTACGTGCTAATCTCATTCTTCGGTCGGCAACGATCATCCAACACCTGCGCGGGTGGCGGAATGGTAGACGCGCTACGTTGAGGTCGTAGTGCCCGTAAGGGCGTGGGGGTTCAAGTCCCCCTCCGCGCACAGGAAACAAGAAGGCCCCTGATCTCCGGATCAGGGGCCTTCTTCGTCGTTCGAGCGCGTGCCCGCAGGGCATCAGGCCACGCCGACACCGAACAGGAGCCCGAGCACGTATGTCACCGCGGCCGCGCCGAAGCCGATCGCCAGCTGGCGCAGTGCGCGGCGGAGCGGCGGGCCACCGGAGAGCACGCCGACCATCGCGCCCGTGCTCAGCAGGGCGATGCCGACCAGCACGAGAGCGAGCACCACGGCGGCGATGCCCTGGAGTCCGAAGATCCACGGGAGAACCGGCACGATCGCGCCGGAGGCGAAGAGGAGGAAGCTCGAGATCGCGGCCGTCCAGTCGCTGCCGACGATGTCGTGGTCGCCGCCCTGCACGTTCACGGGTCCGGTCGCGGCACGACGCGCACCGGCCTTGGCGGCCTCGACGATGCGGTGGGCGCGCGTGAGGGCCTCTTCCTGCGCCATGCCACGCGCGCGGTAGACGAGGGCGAGCTCGTTCTCATCGATGTCGAGGTCGCCTGCCGCATCCGCCGCATCCTCATTCGCCTCGGTCGCCGCCAGCAGCTCGCGCTGGGAGCGCACCGAGACGAACTCCCCCGCGCCCATCGAGAGAGCGCCGGCGAGCAGACCGGCGATGCCGCTGAACAGCACGAACCCGGAGCTCACTCCGGTCGCGCCGATGCCCAGCACGAGGGCCAGGTTGCTCACCAGGCCGTCATTGGCGCCGAAGACGGCGGCGCGGAACGACCCCGACAGTCGTCGCCGGCCTCGGGCGGCGAGCCCGCGCACCACCTCGTAGTGGATCTTCTCGTCGGCGCGCATCGCGGGAGTGGCGTACTGCTCGGAATCGTAGGGCGAGCGCGCCTCCGCGCTCTGCGCGAGCGCGAGCACGAAGATCGAGCCGAAGCGCCCGGCCATCCAGCCGAGCAGGCGGGAGCGGATGCCGGCACGCGGCAGGCGCTTGGGCTCACCGCCCAGCAGGTCGAGCCAGTGCTGCTCGTGGCGCCGCTCCGCGTCCGCGAGGCGCAACAGGATCTCCTGCTCTTCTCCCCCACGTCGAGCGGCGAGCTTCTGGTAAACCATCCCCTCGGCGCGCTCCTCCACGAGATAGCGCGCCCAGCGGCGGCGGTCAGCGGGTGTCGGTTCGGTGGCGGCAGGCGCTGTCATGGATCCTCCAGATGTCGCGGAGCCCGGTCCGCGGGCAACCGTTCCACGCTAGCCGCGGAGCCGCACGAGAACCGCGCTCAGGCGACGATTGCCAGCATTTCGGGGATCCGAACGCCGCGGTCGGGACGGGACCGTTCGACGTGCTCAGGGACCGGTGATCAGGAGCGGACGCGCTTGCGCAGCACGTCGATGCGCGACTGCAGCTGCGTCACGGTGGCCTGCGCGACCGCCGGTCCTCCGCAGATGCGTCGCAGCTCGGCGTGCACCGCGCCGTGAGGCTCGCCCTTCTGCCGGGCGTAGAGGCCCACGAGGCTGTTCAGCAGCTGACGCTGCTCCTTGAGCGTGCGGTGGAGGGGCGCGGGCAGCGTGGTCGTCTCGGTCGGCCCCGCGGCAGCCTCGCGTGCCTCTCGGAGGCGGGACTGCCGGGTCTGACGCTGCATGAGCAGCTCATGCACGTGCTCGGGCTCGAGGAGTCCCGGGAACCCGATGAACTCCTCCTCTTCCGGTGTGCCGGGCTCGGCGAGCTGCCCGAACTCCTGCCCCTCGAACACCACGCGGTCGAAGTGGGCGACAGACGAGAGCGCCTGGTAGCTGAATTCCTGCTCGAGCGCGTCGGAGGCTTCATCCTCACGGTTCGCGCTCTCGAGCAGAGAGTCGTCGAGGCCGTCTTCATCGTTCGAGTGGCGGTCGAGCGCGTGATCCCGCTCCTTGTCCATCTCGTTCGCGAGGCCCATGAGCACAGGAACCTGCGGCAGGAACACGCTGGCGGCTTCACCGCGGCGTCGGGCCCGCACGAACCGGCCGATGGCCTGCGCGAAGAACAGCGGCGTCGACGACGAGGTGGCGTACACGCCCACGGCGAGGCGTGGCACGTCCACACCCTCGGACACCATCCGCACCGCCACCATCCAGCGCTGCTCGCCGGCGCTGAACTTCTCGATGCGCTCCGATGCGGTGGCATCGTCGGAGAGCACGATCGTGGGCTGCTGCCCGGTGATGCTGTGCAGGATCTTCGCGTAGGCGCGCGCGACCGTCTGATCGTTCGCGAGCACGAGCCCACCGGCATCCGGCACATGATGACGGATCTCGGTGAGGCGACGGTCGGCGGCCGACAGCACCGCCGGCATCCACTCGCCCTCCGGGTCGAGCGCCGTGCGCCAGGCCTGGGACGTGACATCCTTCGTGTTGTCCTGGCCGAGGTGGGTCTCGAGCTCATCGCCCGAGGTCGTGCGCCAGCGCATCTTGCCGGCGTACATGTGGAACAGCACCGGACGCACGACGCCGTCGGCGAGGGCCCGGCCGTATCCGTAGTTGTAGTCGGTGCGCGAGATCCGCGCCCCGGATTCGTCGGGGTGGTATTCGACGAACGGGATCGGTGCAGTGTCGCTGCGGAACGGGGTACCGGACAGCAGCAGCCGCCGCGTGGCCGGCCCGTAGGCGTCGCGGATCGCATCGCCCCAGCTCAGGGCGTCGCCGCCGTGGTGCACCTCGTCGAGGATCACGAGGGTCTTCGCGTCTTCGGTCAGGTGCCGATGCACGGACGACTTCGCCGCGACCTGCGCATACGTGACGACGGCGCCGTGATAGTGGCGCGCCGGCGCCCAATGGCTGTTGCGGAAACGCGGATCGAGGCGGATGTGCACGCGTGCCGCCGCATCGGCCCACTGCGTCTTGAGGTGCTCTGTCGGAGCGACCACGATGATGCGGTTGACCTCGCCCATGCGCATCAGCTCGACCGCGAGCGTCAGCGCGAAAGTCGTCTTGCCTGCGCCCGGCGTCGCGGCGACGAGGAAGTCCCGCTGGTCGGCCTCGAAGTAGGCCTCGAGGGCCTCGTGCTGCCATGCCCGCAGCTTGCTCGCCGTCCCCCAGGGGGCGCGCTGAGGGAAGGAGGGAGAGAGCATCGAGTCAACGATAATCGCTCCCACGGACACCGCAGCGCACTCGCGCCGACGCGCCACGCAGACCTCCCGCGAGACGCCATGCGCGGGTAGGCTCAGTCCTTGCGCTGCGGCCACCGCCGCGTGCATCTGTTCGCGAAGGAGAGCTGGATGACAGACCAGGATTCGACCCGGACCCCCGACCCCGACAACGAGAACGTGCACCCGTGGCGACGATTCGTCGCGATCGGAGACTCCTTCACCGAGGGCATCGGCGACCCCGATCCGGCGGTCCCGGGCAATCACCGAGGGTGGGCCGACCGCGTCGCCGAAGTGCTCGGCGAGCAGGTCGACGACTTCGCCTACGCGAACCTCGCGGTGCGGGGGAAGCTGATCGCGCAGATCGTCGCCGACCAGGTCGAGCCTGCCGTGGCGCTGCGACCGGATCTGGTGTCGATCTGCGCGGGCGGCAACGACGTGATCCGACCGGGAACCGATCCGGATGCGATCGCCGTGCAGCTGGAGGATGCCGTCGCACGGCTGGCGTCCACCGGCGCGACCGTGATCCTCTTCACGGGCATCGACACCGGCTTCACCCCGGTGTTCCGTGCCTTCCGCGGCAAGGTCGCCATCTACAACGAGAACGTGCGCGCGATCGCCGACCGGCACGACTGCATCGTCGCCGATCAGTGGGCGTTGAAGGTCGTGCAGGACACGCGCTTCTTCGACGCCGACCGGCTGCACTACAACACGCTCGGCCACCACGAGGTCGCCCGCATGGTGCTGCGCGCCCTGAACGTGCCGAACGACCTGGAGGCGATGCAGCCCGAACCGATCCCGCTGCGGACCTGGCGCGAGGCACGATCCGAGGACCTCGGGTGGGCGCGCGAGCACTTCGTCCCCTGGGTTCTGCGCCGGCTGCGGCACCAGTCCTCCGGTGATCACGTCGTCGCGAAGCGACCGGAGCCCTCCCGGATGATCCGGCTCGAGCAGGACTGAACCCGGTCGGTCCTCAGCGCTGCAGCGCCCAGAGCGCGACGGCGGCGGCCGACGCCACGTTGAGCGAGTCCACTCCCCCGCTCATCGGGATCGTGACCACGTGATCGGCGCCCTCGAGCGCGGTGCGGGACAGCCCGTCGCCTTCCGAGCCCATCACGAGCGCGACCCGTTCCGGGCGGTCGGCGACATAGGCGTCGAGCGTCACGGCATCGTCGCGCAACGCGAGCGCCGCGATGTCGAAGTCTGCGGTGTGAAGGTCGGCCACGGCGGCGTCCCAGTCCGTGATCCGCGTCCACGGCACCTGGAACACGGTGCCCATGCTCACGCGCACGCTGCGGCGGTACAGCGGGTCGGCTCCGCCGGGCGAGACCAGCACGGCGTCGGCACCGAGGCCGGCCGCTGCACGGAAGGCGGCGCCCACGTTCGTGTGATCGCCGATGTTCTCGAGGATCAGAACGACACGGGCGCCCTCGAGCACCTCGCGAACCGTCGGCAGCTCAGGCCGGTGCATCGACGCGATCGTTCCGCGGTGCACGGCGAAGCCCGTCACGGCCTCGGCGACCTCGTCGGGGACGACGTAGACCGGCACGTCGAGATCGCCGAGGATCCCGCGGATCTCTTCGACCCGCTTCTGCTGCAGCAGCACGGAGCGCGGACGGTGACCGGCGGCGACCGCACGGGCGATCACCTTCGTCGACTCGGCGATGTACAGGCCACCCGTCGGATCGCTCACCGTGCGCAGAGCGGTGTCGGTGAGTCCGCGATAGTCGTCCAGCCGGGGGTCTGCGGCGTCGGCCACGGAGAAGAGTTCCACGAAGCCACTCTGCCACCCGGCGGGCGACGCCCGGCACGACCCACCCCCGCGGCACGTCGTAGACTCGCTCGGGGAGGTCCTGTGAGCGCATCGAGCACTGCCGAGCTGTCGGCCACCCTCGCCCAGGCGGCAGGGCTGCTTCGTGGCAGGCGGATCGCGCTCCTGACCGGCGCGGGAATCTCGACCGATTCCGGCATCCCCGCGTATCGCGGTGAGGGCGCCAGGACCCGCAGCGATCCGATGACGATCCAGACCTACCTCGGCGACGAGGCCGCCCGGCGTCGCTATTGGGTCGGCGGACACCTGGGATGGCGCGCGTTCGCGCGAGCCGACCCCAATCCCGGCCACGTCGCCCTGGCCGAGATGGAGGCCGCCGGTGCGGTCTCGGGCGTCATCACACAGAACGTGGACGGCCTGCACCTCCGCGCGGGCAGCTCGCACGTCATCGAGGTGCACGGCACGATGCGTCGCGTCCTCTGTCTGCACTGCGGCCAGGTGTTCGACCGCCGCGACGTCGCGGTGCAGATCGAGGAGCTCAACCCCTGGATCACCGTGCCCGAGAATGTGGCGCTCAATCCCGACGGCGATGTGCTGCCGGAGAGCACCGAGGGTTTCCTCATCCCGACCTGCACGGTGTGCGGCGGGATGCTGAAGCCCGACGTCGTGTTCTTCGGCGAGTACGTGCCGCAGGATCGCTTCCGTGCCGCGGAGTCGCTGCTGCGCTCCAGCTCGGCACTCATCGTCGCCGGCTCCTCGCTCGTGGTGAACTCGGGAGTCCGTCTCGTCGAGCGCGCCCGTCGTCGCAGCATCCCGCTGATCATCGTCAACCGTGAGCCGACCCGCGCCGACGCCTGGGCCGATCTCACGATCTCCGCCGGCACGAGCGACGTGCTGCCCGCCCTTCAGGAACTCCTCTCGTGACCTTCATCACCCTCATCCGCCACGGACAGACCGACTGGAACCTCGCCCGTCGCATCCAGGGCTCCACCGACATCCCGCTGAACGAGAAGGGCCGGGCCGACGCTCATCGGGCGGCCACGCATCTCGCGGAGACGCCGCACGACGCGATCTACTCGAGCCCGCTGCTCCGGGCGAAGGAGACTGCCGAGATCATCGCCGCCGATCTCGGGCTGGAACTCGCCGGGGTCGTACCCGACGTGCGTGAGCGCGAGTTCGGCGAGGGTGAGGGGATGCTGGTCTCCGACTACATCTCGACGTACGGCGACTGGCATGCCGAGGTTCCCGGCGCCGAGTCCCTCCACGATGTGGGCGTGCGGGCCATCGCGGCACTGCATGCGATCGCCCGCGATTCACGACGCCGGACGGCACCTCGCGCCGAGTCCGTGATCGTGGTCGCGCATGGCGGTGTGATCCGCTCGGTGATCGACCTGGTCTCGGGCGGCACGCTCCCCCGCGACGGCGAGGTCATCGCCAACGGCTCCGCTCACCGGTTCGAGGCCTCCCCGGGGTCGCTGCGACTGCTCGAGGAGACCCTGGTCCTCTGAGCAGGTGCTCCGCTGACGGCGAACCACCACTGTGACCTCGACGTCGGAGGAATATCGTCGAGAGCATGACCCGCGATGCCCTCGCCGATTGGCTGAACCGCACCGCGCCGCCCTTTCCGGACACCGCTCCGGAAGACGTCCCCGACTCCTCGCTCGAACCTCTGCTCGACATGATCGGATCGTCGCGCGTCGTGGCACTGGGCGAGTCGATGCACCGAACTCACGAGTTCCTGGCGTGGAGACAGCGTCTCCTCCGCTTCCTCGTCGAACGCGCCGGGTTCACCGCTCTGGCGATCGAGAGCGGCTTTCCCGAGGCGGAACGGGTCGATCGATGGGTCGTCGCGGGCGAGGGAGGACTCCGACCGGCGCTCGATGAGGGGATCACGTACCACTTCGGGAAGTGCCAGGAGGCGCTCGACCTCGCGGTGTGGATGCGCGAGCGCAGCGTCACCTCCGGCTCCCCCGTGCGCTTCTACGGCGTCGACATTCCCGACTCCGCCGCATCAGCACTCCCTGCGGTGACCGCTGCGGTCGACTTCCTCGCCGTCGCCGATCCCGAATACGCCGAGCATGTGCGTCGGACCGTCATCGATGCTCACGATCACCTTCCGTCCGACAGGTCGGGTCTCGCTCGCGCCGCCCCCGCGATCCAGTCCTATCTGGCGCTGGATGACGCGCGCCGCCAGGCGATCACCGCCGGGACAGCCGGACTCGTCGAACGGATCCGTGCGCGTCGGACGGACTATCGGGCGAACGGCCTCGCCGCGGATGCCATCGACCGCGCGGTGCGGACGGCGGAGGTCGCGCGCGGTGCCGACGCATTTCTCGCCGCCATGGTCGAGGGCCCGACACGCACCTGGCCCGCAGCCAACATCCGGGACTCGACAATGGCCGACACGGTGGAGTGGATTCTCGAGCGCGAGGAACGACTCCTCCTGTTCGCGGCCAACGGGCACGTCCGGAAGACGCCCTATCTGGCCCCGCCGTTCGTCACCGAGCCGCTCGCGACGGTCGGGACGCATCTGAGCGCCCGGCTGGGTGCGGACTACACGGTGATCGGAACCACGTTCGGCGGCGGGGAGGCGTGGCTCCACCGCCCGGGTCCCGACGATCCGCCCGGGCACTCGACGCCCTTCACCGCAGAGATCGGCACCCTTCGCCCGGACAGCCTGGATCGACACCTGGCCGAGGCCGGACGCGGCACACGTCTGATCGACCTGAGATCAGCGCCCGCAGAGGTCGCGGCATCGCTCGACGGCGTGCACGGGACCCACAACGGCACCGAACTCGAGGTCGCGGACGTCCGCGCGTCCTTCGACCTGATCCTGCATGTCGATCGCGTGTCGCCGTGGCACACCTGGATCGACGCCCACGGGCACTGGGAGACGGCGGAACCCGTCAGTTGACCCGGGCCACCACCGACCGCGCGTGCCGCAGCACCGGCTCGTCGACCATCCGCCCATCGAATCGGAAGACCCCGCGTTCGCTCTCCGCAGCGTGGAGGACCGCTCGCGCCCACTCGACCGTCGCCTCATCCGGCAGATAGGCCGCGCGGATGACGGCGACCTGGTTCGGGTGGATGCAGGCGGTGGCGCGGAAGCCGGACGCCGCGGCATCCGTCGCCTCTTCTTCGAGACCTTCGAGGTCGCCGAGGTCGATGTGCACGGCGTCGATCGCCGCCTTGCCGTGCGCGCCGGATTCCAGCAGCACCCGCGAGCGGGCGTAGCGGGCGATCTCGCGGTAGGCGCCGCCGGTCGTGCGGGAAGAGGTGCCGCCGAGCGAAGCCACGAGGTCCTCCGCGCCCCACATCATGGCGACGACGAGCGGATGCGCGGCGATCTCGGGCGCCGCGTGCACCCCGCGAGCCGTCTCGCACAACGCGATGAGCGAGAACCGGTCGTCGAACTCCGAAAGACCGTCGGCGCTCTCGGTCTTCGCCACCATCACCGTGCGGAACGGCGTCTGCTCGAGAGCGTCGAGGTCTGAAGCGAAGTGCTCGCTGCTCGGCGTGTTCACCCGCACGATCACGCGTTCGGGATCGATGTCGGCCGCGATGAGGTTGACTCGCGCTGCGGCTTTGGCGTCGGGCAGCACGGCGTCCTCGAGGTCGAGGATAACCGCGTCTGCCCTCTCCAGCGCCGTACGGAAGCGCTCCGGGCGGTCGGCCGGGCAGAACAGCAACGCGGGACCGAGGTCGAACGCGGTCATACGGAGACCTCCGGAAGACAGTGCACGAGCACGCTCCTCGTCGCGGTGGCGACGACCGTGCCGTCCTGATTGCGGCCGGTGTGCGCGATCTGCACGATTCCCTGGCCGGGCCGAGACGACGACAGCCGCTTCTCGACGATGACGCTCTCGGTGTAGAGCGTGTCGCCGGCGAACAGCGGATGCGGGAACGCGATGTCGCCGAAACCGAGCTGCGCCACGAGCGTGCCCTGCGTCAGCTGCGCCACCGACGACCCCACCATGGTCGACAGCGTCCACATCGAGTTCATCAGCCGAGCATGGAACGGCGCCTGCGCATCGGCGAACGCCGCGTCGAGGTGCAGCGCCTGCGTGTTCATGGTCAGCGTCGTGAACAGCACGTTGTCGGCCTCGGTCGCGGTGCGACCCGGTCGGTGGAGATAGCGGGCGTCTGCCACGAACTCCTCGTAGTAGAGCCCCCGCTGGATGATGTCCTGGGTACCCATGCCGCTCACGCTACCCGGCGAGACCGAGCCCGCGCGCGATCACCAGGAGCTGCACCTCGGTGGTGCCCTCGCCGATCTCGAGGATCTTCGAATCGCGGTAGTGCCGCGCGACCGGGAACTCGTTCATGAAGCCGTTGCCGCCGAAGATCTGGGTCGCGTCCCTGGCGTTGTCCATCGCGGCCTCGCCGGCGACGAGCTTCGCGATCGCGGCTGCCTCGGCGAAAGGCTTGTCGGCATCGCGCAGTCGTGCCGCGTGATGCCAGGCGAGTCGCGCCGTGTGCACCCGCGCCCGCATGCGCGCCAGGGTGAACTGGGCGTTCTGGCGGGAGCTCAGGGCACTGCCGAAGATCGTGCGGCTCTTCGCGTAGTCCACCGCGGCTTCCAGGCACCCTTCCGCCGCACCCGTGGAGAGCGCGGCGATCGCGATGCGTCCCTCGTCGAGGATGCTGAGGAAGTTCTTGAATCCGCGTCCGCGCTCTCCCACCAGGTTCGATGCGGGAACGCGCGCACCCTGGAAGCTCAGCGGATGCGTGTCGGATGCGTTCCAGCCGACCTTGTCGTAGGGCGGCTCGACGGTGAATCCCGGCGTGCCGTTGGGAACGATGATCGTCGAGATCTCCTTGCGGCCGTTCTCGACGCCGGTGACCGCGGTCACGGTCACGAACCGCGTGATCGGGGTGCCGGAGTTGGTGATGAACTGCTTGGAGCCGTCGATCACCCACTCGTCGCCTTCGAGCCGCGCGGTGGTGCGCGTCGCACCGGCATCGCTGCCCGCCTCGGGCTCGGTGAGACCGAATCCCGCGAGAGCGCGGCCCGCGAGGAGGTCGGGAAGCAGCTCCTGCCGCTGCTCCTCGGTGCCGAAGCGGAAGATCGGCATGGCACCGAGACTCACGCCCGCCTCGAGCGTGATCGCGATGGACTGGTCGACACGGCCGAGCGCCTCGATCGCGACGCCGAGCGCCATGTAGTCGCCGCCCTGACCGCCGTATTCCTCGGGGAAAGGCAGTCCGAACAGGCCCAGGTCGCCCATCTGCGCCACGACGTCCATCGACAGGGTGTGCGTGCGATCGGCCTCGTACGACTGCGGCGCGACGACGGTCTCGGCGAACTCGCGCACCATGGCGGCGAGCTCGCGCTCCTCCTCGGTCAGGTCTTCCATCATCAGCTCTCTTCTGTCGTCACACGCGCGACCGGCTGGTCGCGTCGAACCTGATCGCCCACGGCGACCAGCAGCTGTACCACGCCGTCGTGCGGCGCGAGCACGGGGTGCTCCATCTTCATCGCCTCGATGGCGATCAGCGGCGTGCCTGCGGAGACGGTCGCGCCGTCCTCCACGTGCACGGCGACGACGCTCCCCGGCATCGGGGCGCGGGCCTCCGGCTCCGTCGCCGCAGCACCGCGATCGTGCGCGGCATGCCGGCGCCGCATCCGCTGACGCCGGTCGAGCGGACGCAGTCGAGCGGTCCTGCCGTCTTCGGATACCCAGATCGCACCATCGGCATCCACAGCGGCACGCGCATTCGTCCGCGTCGCCCCGCCTTCGTCTGCCGGCACCTCGATGATCTGGTCGTCATCGGTGAGCATCGAGAAGGTCTCGCGCTCGATGGGCACCGCGCCGAGGCGCCAGCCTGGGAGCTCCCGCCAGAGTGCGCTCGTGCGGACGGGCTCCGCCGCTCGGGGTGCGACGGCCCGGGCAGCCGTCAGCATCGCCGTCGAAGGCGCTTCCGCGGTCACCGGCAGCAGCGTCTCGATGAGGCCGGTGTCGAGATCGCCGGCGATGACGCGCGCGTCGTTGCACAGCTGGCGCAGGAACGCGATGTTCGTGTCGACGCCGAGCACGATGGTCTTCGACAGCGCCTCGTCGAGGCGCTGGAGTGCCGTCGTGCGATCCTCGGCGAACGCGATGATCTTCGCGATCATGGGGTCGTAGAACCCGGTCACCTCGCTGCCGGTCTCGATCGCCGCGTCCACGCGCACGCCCGCGGGCGGGTCGAACAGCAGCACGGTTCCGGTCGAGGGGAGGAACCCGCGTTCCGGGGACTCGGCGTATACGCGCGCTTCGACGGCGTGACCACGGAGCGTCGGGGTGACGTCGAGCGGCAGCCCGGCGGCGGCCCGCAACTGCAGCGCGACGAGATCCAGACCCGTCACCTCCTCGGTGACCGGATGCTCGACCTGCAGCCGCGTGTTCATCTCGATGAAGAAGACGTCTTCCGGCGAATCCGCGTCGACCAGGAACTCCACGGTCCCGGCGCCGACATACGCGACGCTCTCCCCCGCCTGGACGGCTGCAGCGAGCAGACGTTCGCGCGTCTCTTCCGGGATCCCTGCGGACGGCGCCTCTTCGATCACCTTCTGGTGCCGCCGCTGGAGGGTGCACTCGCGTTCGCCCAGCGCGACGACGGTGCCGTGGGCATCACCGAAGACCTGCACCTCGATGTGCCGCGGGCGCCGGATCAGGCGCTCGAGGATGAGGGAGTCGTCGCCGAAGGCCGCAGCTGCGACCCGACGCGCCGACGCCAGCGCGCCGGTGAGACCGGCGGCATCCGACACGACCTCCATGCCCTTCCCTCCGCCACCCGCGCTCGGCTTGACCAGCAGGGGGAACCCGACGCGCGCCGCTTCTTCCGCGATCTCGGCGTCGGACAGACCGCGGGCGTCGAACCCGGGCACCACGGGCACGCCGTAGCGCATCACATGATCGCGCGCCCGTGCTTTGTCACCCATGATCTGCAGCGCCTCGACGGACGGGCCGATGAACACGATCCCGCTCTCGGCGCATGCTTCGGCGAGGCCGACGCTCTCGGAGAGGAACCCGTAGCCGGGATGGATCGCCTGCGCGCCCGAGGTGCGCGCGGCGGCGATCACCGCGTCGATGTCGAGGTACGACTCGGCGGCCGGAGCCGGACCGATGCGCACGGCGTCGTCGGCTTCGCGCACATGGGGCGCTTCGGCGTCGGCGTCGCTGTACACGGCGACGCTGCGGATGCCGAGTTCGCGCAGGGTCCGGATCACGCGTCGGGCGATCTCCCCGCGGTTCGCGACGAGGACGGTGTCGTAGTACATGGCACTCACATCCGGAAGACGCCGAAGCGCGGTTCGGGCAGCGGACTGCGGGCGACGACGTCGAGGGCGAGGCCCAGGAGGTCGCGGGTCTGAGCCGGGTCGACGATGCCGTCGTCCCAGAGTCGGGCGGTCGCGTAGTACGGCTCACCCTGCTGCTCGTACTGCTCGCGGATCGGCGCCTCGAACGATGCCCGATCCTCGGCGCTCCAGTCGTCGCCGCGGGCGGTGAGTTGATCCTCCTTGACCGTCGCGAGGACGGATGCCGCCTGCGCACCGCCCATCACCGAGATCCGGCTGGCCGGCCACGTCCAGAGGAAGCGCGGCGAGTACGCACGGCCGCACATGGAGTAGTTGCCGGCCCCGAAGGACCCGCCGATGATGACCGTGAGCTTCGGGACGCGGGTGCTCGCGACGGCGGTGACCATCTTGGCACCGTCCTTCGCGATACCGCCGGCCTCGGCATCCGATCCGACCATGAAGCCGGTGATGTTCTGCAGGAAGAGCAGCGGGATGCCGCGCTGGTCGCACAGCTCGATGAAGTGCGCCCCCTTGAGAGCGGATTCGCTGAACAGCACGCCGTTGTTGGCGACGATCCCGATCGGATGTCCGTGCAGGCGGGCGAAGCCGGTGACCAGGGTCGTGCCGTACTCGGCCTTGAACTCGCGGAAGCTGTCGCCGTCGACCAGGCGGGAGATGACCTCGCGCACGTCGTAGGCCGCGTTCACGTCGACCGGCACGATGTCGTACAGGGGCGACTGCTCGGACGGGACACGGCTGTCGAGCACCTCCCATGCGGGTGCCTGCGGCGGCGGGAGCGTCGCGACGATGTCGCGGAGGATCTCGAGGGCGTGCTCGTCGTCTTCGGCGAGGTGGTCCACGACGCCGCTGCGACGGGCGTGCAGCTCTCCGCCACCCAGTTCCTCCGCGGTCACGATCTCACCGATCGCGGCCTTCACGAGCGGCGGACCGCCGAGGAAGATCGTGCCCTGGCCACGGACGATGATGGTCTCGTCGCTCATGGCGGGCACATACGCGCCGCCGGCGGTGCAGGACCCGAGCACCGCCGCGAGCTGCGGGATGCGCCCCGCCGACATCCGCGCCTGGTTGAAGAAGATGCGCCCGAAGTGCTCGCGGTCGGGGAACACCTCGTCCTGCCTCGGCAGGAAGGCTCCGCCCGAATCGACGAGGTAGAGGCAGGGCAGTCTGTTCTCGAGAGCGATCTCCTGGGCGCGCAGGTGCTTCTTCACCGTCATCGGATAGTAGGTGCCGCCCTTGACGGTGGCGTCGTTGCAGACCACCATCACGTGGCGACCGTGGACGAGCCCGATCCCGGCGATCACTCCCGCGCCCGGCGCCTCTCCCCCGTACAGTCCGTCCGCGGCGAGCGGCGCGACCTCGAGGAAGGGACTGCCCTCGTCGAGGAGTCGTGCGACACGGTCGCGCGGGAGCAGCTTTCCGCGAGCCAGATGGCGCTCTCTCGACGCCTCGGGTCCGCCGCGCGCAGCGGTCGCGAGGCGATTCCGCAGCTCCTCGGCGAGCGACTCCTGGGTTGCCGGCATCGTGATGTCCTCCTCGACCCACGTCGGCGCCGGCGAAGGTGCTGGCGCAGTGCATGCATTTTCGGTTAGTGTTCACTAACCCGTTGATTCAGGTTAGCGAGGATTAACTGAGATGACAAGCCCGGTCACCGCCCGAGACCGCGCGAAGGCCGAGCGCTCCGACGCGATCCTTCACGCCGCCGCTCGTCTCTTCGCCGAGCGCGGCTACACGGGCGTGAGCCTCGAAGACATCGGCGCCGCGGTCGGGGTGTCCGGTCCCGCCGTCTACCGTCACTTCGCCGGCAAGCAGGCGCTGCTGGGCGCGGTCCTGGTGAAGGTCAGCCAGGACCTGATCTTCGGCGGCCGGCAGGTCTCCGAGGGCGCCTCGACGCCCGACGCGCGCATGCAGGCGCTCATCCGCTTCCACGTCGACTTCGCGCTCGGCAACGCCGAGGTCATCCAGGTGCAGGATCGCGATGTCGCTCACCTCTCCGAGACCGATCGCGCCGAGGTGCGCCGACTGCAGCGCGCGTACATCGAGCTGTGGATGGACACGCTCGAGCCACTGCATCAGCTCGGCGACGCCACCGACGAGACGGCGAAGGCCGGTCGCGACGAACTCCGGTTGCGGGTGCAGGCCTGCTTCGGTCTGATCAACTCGACTCCGCACAGCACGCGCGCCGCCGCCCGGCGGCATGCCGCCACCGCGAGCGTCCTCGTCGCGATGGCGGATGCCGCGCTGCGCGCCTCTACCTGAGGAGCATCGCGCGACCGGGCTCCTGCAGCACATCGGCGACGTCCTTGAGGAACCGCGCACCTTCCGCCCCGTCGACGAGTCGGTGATCGAACGAGAGACTGAGCGTCATCACCTGGCGCAGGGCGATCTCGCCCTGGTACTCCCACGGCTGACGGCGCACAGCGCCGACCGCCAGGATGCCGGACTGCCCTGGGGGCAGGATCGGGGTTCCCGCATCCACACCGAAGACGCCGATGTTGGAGATCGAGAACGTTCCGCCGGCGAGTTCTGCCGGTGAGGTCTTGCCCGATCGTGCCGTCTCCGCGAGGGACTTCAGCGCCGTGGCGAGCCCGGTCAGGCTCAGCTGATCCGCGTCGCGGATGTTCGGGACGATGAGGCCCCGATCCGTCGCCGCAGCGATGCCCAGGTCGACGAAGTTGTACTGGACGATCTCTCCCGCTGCCTCGTCCCAGCGCGAGTTGAGGCCCGGCGCGCGACCGAGCGCGAGGCAGACGGCCTTCGCGATGACGGCGAGCGGACCGATCCGGTGCTCGGCGAGCGACCTGTCCTCGCGAAGGCTCGCGAGCAGATCCATCGTCGCCGTCACATCGACGGTGTGGAACACGGTCACGTGCGGGGCCGTGAAGGCGCTCTGCACCATCGCCGCCGCCGTGTGCTTGCGCACGCCGCGGATCGGGATGCGGGTCTCCCGCTCACCTGACCTAGTCGGAGCGAACAGGGGCTCCGGAGTCGCGGGTGCGACGGCCTCGGCCGGCACCGAAGCCGCCGCTGTCGAGGAGACGGACCCGATGCGCTGCGCGTAGGCGTCGACGTCGTTCCGGGTGATCACCCGATCCCCGACCTCTGCGGCGACGAGCACCAGGTCGATGCCGAGCCGTTTGGCGTGCGCGCGGACCGGCGGGGTGGAACGCGGCCGTTCGACGACCGTGTCGGTGCTCGCCGTGGGCCGCGCATCATGCGGAGCGGCCTCCAGAACAGCGGTGTCCGCGGACACGCTGGACGCGCCGACACGGCGCGCCCGGCGCGCCGGACGACCGGACGCGGTCGGTGCGGCGCCGTATCCCACGAGGTTCGGCTGCGCTTTCTCGACCGCGGCCTGCTCCCCCGCATCGTTCTGGGGTGCCGGTTCTTCCTCGCCCTCCACGTCGAAGTCGATCAGCGGTGCACCGACGGCCACCGTCTCGCCGGCTCCGGCGTGCAGGGTCGCGACCGTCCCCTCGTACGGCGACGGCAGCTCGACGATGGCCTTCGCCGTCTCGACCTCGGCGAGCGTCTGGTTCAGGGCGACCGTGTCGCCAGGAGCGACGAGCCACTGCACGACCTCCGCCTCGGTCAGTCCTTCACCGAGGTCCGGCAGACGGAACTCCGCGTTCATGCGTCCGCTCCCGTCAGGCTGTTCGGACGGTCGAGCACGCGGTCCACGGCGTCGAGCAGCCGGTCGAGATCGGGCAGGTGGTACTTCTCGAGCTTCGCCGGCGGGTACGGGATGTCGTGCCCGGTGACGCGGAGCGGAGCGGACTCGAGGTACTCGAAGCAGCGCTCCGTGATGCTCGCGATGACCTCCGCGGCGACTCCTGCTTCACGCGACGCCTCGTGGGCGACGACGACGCGTCCGGTCTTGCGCACGGATGCCGCGACCGAGTCGTAGTCGACGGGCGAGAGCGAGCGCAGGTCGATGACCTCGAGTGAGATTCCCTCGTCCTCCGCGGCATCCGCCGCCTGCAGCGCGGTCGAGACCATGGCGCCATAGCTGATCAGCGTGGCATCCGTCCCGGTGCGCACGACGCGGGCGAGCCCCATCGGCGACGCATCGGCCAGTGGCGCGTCGAGGTCGACCTCGCCCTTGTGGTGGTACAGCCGCTTCGGCTCGAAGAAGATCACGGGGTCGTCGCTGGCGATGGCCTGGCGGAGGCTGCGGTACGCGTCCTCCGGGTTCGACACCGCGATCACGCGCAGGCCGGGCGTGTGCACGAAGTAGGCTTCGGGCGATTCCGAGTGGTGCTCGGCCGCACCGATGCCGCCCGCCCAGGGGATCCGGATCGTGATGGGCATCTTCGCGCGCCCCTGCGTGCGGTAGTGCAGCTTCGCGACCTGCGCCACGATCTGGTCGAACGCGGGGTACACGAAACCGTCGAACTGGATCTCGACGACCGGCCGGTAGCCACGGAACGCGAGTCCGACCGCCATGCCGACGATGCCGGACTCCGCGAGAGGGGTGTCGATCACGCGAGCGGCGCCGAACTCGTCGAGCAGGCCGTCCGTGATGCGGAAGACGCCGCCGAGCTTGCCGATGTCCTCGCCGAGCAGCACGACCTTGTCGTCGTCGCGCATCGCCTGGCGGAGGCCTGCTCCGAGGGCCTTTCCGAGAGCCATCTCCGTCATCGTCATGCCTCCACGTCGAAGGTCGCGAGGTACGCGGCGTACTCGTCGCGCTGGCGCTCGAGACCCGCGTGGGGCTCGGCGTAGACGCCTTCGAAGACCGAGAGCGGGGGACGCGTGACCATGCCGAGGCAGGCGGCGCGCATCTCCTTTGCGACGGCATCCGCTGCGGCCTGGGTCTCGGCGACGTGCTCGTCGCTGAACTCGCCCGTCGCGCGGAGGTACTCCTCGAGCCGCGCGATCGGGTCGCGCCGGCGCCACGAGTCGAGCTCGACCTCATCGCGGTAGCGCGTCGGGTCGTCCGCCGTGGTGTGCGGACCCATGCGGTAGGTCACGGCCTCGATGTACGCCGGGCCCTTGCCGGAGCGCGCGTGATCGAGAGCCCAGCGCATCGCGGCCATGCAGGCCAGGACGTCGTTGCCGTCGACCCGCAGGCTGGGGATTCCGAATCCCGGTGCGCGTCCGGCGATCGGGAACTGCGACTGCACCGCGACCGGCTCCGAGATCGCCCAGTGGTTGTTCTGACAGACGAAGACGACCGGCGCCTGGTACGACGCGGCGAAGATCATCGCCTCGTTCACGTCGCCCTGGCTGGTGGCGCCGTCGCCGAAGTAGGTCACGGCGACCTCGTCGGCGCCCTCATGGCGGATGCCGAGCGCGTAGCCGACCGCGTGAAGCGTCTGCGCGCCGATGATGATCTGCAGCGGAGCGACCCGGAGTGCCTCCGGATCGTGGCCGGCGCCCTCCTCGCCACGCCACATGCGGACGTAGTCGCCGGGCTGCGCCCCGCGGGCATAGATGACGCCGGTCTCGCGGTAGCTCGGGAAGACGTAGTCCTGCGGAGCCAGGGCGCGCGCGGTGCCGATCTGCGTGGCTTCCTGGCCGAGGCACGGCGCCCAGAGGCCGAGCTGTCCCTGGCGCTGGAGGGCCACACCCTCGGAGTCGATCCGGCGGAGGATGATCATGTCGCGGTGGAGAGCGCGCAGCTGAGCGGCATCCACGTCGGCGACGAACGGGTCGAGCCGGGGGTTCGCGATGCGCGATCCGTCCGGCGCCAGGATGCGCTCGGAGAGCTCGAGATCCTGTGCGGTGTCGGCGATGGGCGTGATCTGCGGTGACATCATCGTCCTCCCTGTCCTCAACGGCCCTCATGGAGCCTCGGCGCTGGCACCGGCTTCAGCACCGGCATGGTCTGAGGCTACGTCCGTTCAGCACCTCGCTCAAGCAATTGCAATGCGCTTGAGCATGTTGCTCAATATTCGGCATCCGTGTGCTGCTAGGGTTTGGCACTATGTCTGGACTGGACCGCATCGATCTCGAACTTCTCGCCGCGCTCGCCGCCGATCCGCGCATCACCATCGTCGCGCTCGCGGAGAACCTCAAGCTCTCCCGCAATACCATCCAGGCCCGGATGGCGCGTCTGGAGCAGACGGGAGTCTTCCTCTCCTATGAGCGGTCCTTCTCCCCCGACGTGCTGGGCTTTCCGCTGCAGGCTTTCGTCAACATCGGCGTGCGCCAGCCCGAGCTGCCCCGCATCATCAACGAGCTCGCGCGCATTCCGGAGATCGTCCAGGCCCACGGTCTCAGCGGCTCGATCGACCTTCTCGCTCGTGTCGCGTGTCGCGACGCGAGACACCTCTTCGACACCGACGCGCGGATCCTGTCGATCGAAGGCGTCGAGCGGACGGAGACCTCTCTCGCGATGGGCGAGGTGATCCCGTTCCGGGTGGCAGGGCTCATCGGCCTCGCTCGACGGGAATCCTGAGGAAGCGTCGCACTGCACCGGCGGCCTCCGCCGGGGTCTCGTAGTGGATGAGATGCCCCACGTGGGCGATCTCGACCAGGGTGGCGTCGTCGAACATCGTCGCCAGCTTCCGCTCGGCCTCGATCGGCGTGATGTCGTCGCGCTCGGCGGCGACGAGCAGGGTCGGCACGTCGATGTCGGCGGCGAACTCCCGCACGTCGTGCGACACGCTCGCGACGAACGCGTCGTGCAGCACGTCACGATCGGAGAACCGGGAGAAGTAGGTGTCGTGCTGATCGTGGATGAAGCGGCGGAGCACCGGATCCTTCGTCTTCGCCATGGTGACGGTCATCACCCGAACGATCAGACGGCTGCGCAGCCAGGGGGTGCCGAGCCGCTCGGGAAGACGCGCGCCGAGCGTGTAATAGAACACCGCGAGTCGGGTCATCACGCCCTTGGGACCCTCCAGCGCAGGCGCGCCGATCGGATTCAGCAGGATCAGTTTCGGCGTCTCGAGTCCTCTGGCCACCGCGGCAGCCGTCACGATCGATCCGAAGGAGTGCCCGAGGATCACGGCGCCGGGCGCGACGGCGGCGGCGAAATCGGTCAGCCACGCCGCGTATTCATCGAGGTCGTGCGTGCGCTGCGGGAGGGGCGCTGTCTCGCCGAAGCCGGGGAGGTCGGGCGCGATCACGCGGACCTCGGGCAGGAAGGCGAGCACGGGCTCCAGGCCGTGATGTTCGCCGCGGAAGCCGTGCACGGCGATGATCGTGGTCTCGGCATCCTCCGGGCCGTACTCCCAGTAGACGGTCACTCCGCCGCGCACCGACACCTCGTGCCTGCGCACCGGAAGGAGTCGGAGACGGTCGGTGTAGGGCGATGGCACGGTCATGCTCCGAGTCTACGAGCCGCCGTGCGCCTTCCCCTGAATGTCCGAGGGCGGATCTACCGTGAGGGCATGTCACCCCGTCCCGCGCTTCCGGCCTGGCTCACGCGTGTCGCGGTGTTCGATCTGGAGACCACCGGGGTCGACGTCACCTCCGACCGGGTGGTCAGCGCGCATGTCGGCGTCCTCGACGCCCACGGCTGGCAGATCGCTGCACGCTCCTGGCTCGCCGATCCCGGCATCGTCATCCCCGACGGCGCCACCGCCGTGCACGGCATCACCACCGACCACGCCCGCGCGCACGGTCGACCGGCAGCCGAGGTCGTCGGCGAGGTCACCTCCGCCCTTCGCTCTCTCCTCAGCCAGGGCGTTCCGGTCGTCGCCTACAACGCCTCCTACGACTTCTCCCTCCTCCCCCATGAGGCTCTCCGCCACGGGATCGAACCGCTGATCGACCCCGCTCCGGTCATCGACCCGTTCGTCATCGACAAGGCGTACGACCGGTACCGCCGAGGCAAGCGCACACTGGAGGTCGTCGCCGAGCACTATGCCGTGCCGCTCGACGGGGCGCATGAAGCGGCGGCTGACGCGATCGCCGCAGGACGCGTCGCTCAGGCGCTCGCGCGTCAGTTCTCGCTTCCGCCGACGCTGACCGAGCTGCACACCCGCCAGATCGGCTGGGCGCGCTCACAGGCCGCGAGCCTCACGGAGTACTTCATCAGCGTGGGCCGGCTCGAGCCCGAGGAGCGGCTCGACGGCACGTGGCCGGTGCGCACGAGTCCGCCCGCCGACTGACCTCCCGACGGGTGCTCATCGCTGTCTCCGGCTTCGACTAATCTCCCTTCTGGCGCCATTTCGCGCGGTGTGAGGAGGAAGCAGGCGATGCAGTTCACGTCCAGGAACGTCGATGACGTGGAGTCCACCTGGCGGCAGTACGTCCCGTCCGCCGCGCTGCAGAAGGTCGATCCGAAACGGTTCCGATTCGAGTGGCGTTCTGCCGACCTGGGATCCGCGTCCCTGGTGCGTTACGAGCTCGCCGCACAGATCCACTCCACCGCCGAGCCGCACGATCAGCTGCTCGCGTGCCGAGTCGATTCCCCCGACGCCCGGGTCTGGTCGAAGGATCGAGATCTCGACGCGAGCGCGCCATGGCTCACCGACGGTGCTGCCGTCCAGGCTCAGTGGCTGCACTCGGCACGCGTCCGAGCGCTCGTGTTCGACCGCGTCGCGGCGCAGGATCGTGCTCGACAGGTCACCGGCGACGACGGCGTCGAGCTGCGTGCGACGGGTTTCGCGCCGCGTTCTGCTGCCGCCGCCGTGCAGTGGGAGCGGATGTTCCACTACCTCGACGCCTCCGTCGACGACGAAGTCGGCGACGACCGCATCCTCCGTGCCGAGTTCGAACGGCACGCGCTGATGACGACGCTCGCGACGTTCGCCACGACCATGACCGACGCCCTGCAGCGAACGCCGCAGCGCTCGGGAGCACCGTTGACGGTGCGACGCGCTCTCGCCTACATCGAAGAGAACGCGCACCTGCCGATCACAGTGGATGACGTCGCGAGCGCGTCGTTCATCTCGACCCGGGGGTTGCAGTACGCGTTCCGGCGCGCCCTCGACATGACCCCGACAGAGGCTCTGCGGCGAGTCCGACTCGACGGAGCACACCGTGATCTCGAGCGCGGTGACGGCGCGTCCGTCCGCGTGATCGCACGCCGGTGGGGGTTCAGCCACCCCTCCCGATTCACCTCGGCCTACCGCGATGCGTACGGCGGGACTCCTGCTGCAGTGGCCGATTCGGCGCGGCGTGTGACGCCAGGCGAAGATTCTGTTCGCACGTGACGGCGGGTCACCGGGTATGGCAGGAGGAACCGTCGCAGTTGGATAGAGTGCAACTACGCCCGGACTGCGTCTGTCCTCCAACGCACGCACCGAGGAGTCATATGAGCCACTCGACCGTCATCTTCCGCGACGCGGGCTGACCCGTGGGAGCCCTGTATTACGGCGACGCCCAGGATCCGATCCAGATCGAGGATCGTGCGCTCGCGCATCTGAAGGTCGTGATCGCGACGAAACTCCGACGCAACGAGAGCTTCACCCTGTCGTGGCGGCACCCCGAGGGCGACACACCGGGGCGCTCGACGCTCTGGCTGCATCCCTCCATCCCCCTGCGGTTCGTCTTCCAGGAACCGGAGACGCCCGAGTTGAGCAGGAACTGGATCGAGGATCTCGCGCACTCCGCGAACTCCAGCGGCGGGATCACGCTCATCGAAGAGCACCTCGAGAGCCTCGCCGCAGACTGACGACATCCCCTGCGAAAGGCGGATGCCGTCAGCCCACGCGGTCACACCACGTCGTCGTTGGTCGCGCGCACTGATCGGCGCGTGACCGGCTCACCCGTGGCCGGGTCGACGGACGTGCGCGACACCGTGTCGGTGCGCCGACGTCGCGCCAGCAGGATGATGCCGATGAGGAAGACCACGACGCCCGCACCCATCAGGATGTAGCCGACCATGTCGAGGTTGACCCACGGTACTTCGACGTTCACGGCGAAGACGAGGATCGCTCCGATGACGAAGAGCGCGATTCCTGTGCCGATGCTCATGATGCCTCCCGTTCCGCGGCGAAGTTGCCGCACGAAACCGAGAGTGCCGCGGAGCGGAGGCGCCCGGGAGGGCCTTGACAGCGGGCATCCGCTTCGCATTCTGTGTGGAGGCAGTGCGATCTCGGTAGGGCGGGCGGGACTTGAACCCGCGATCGTTGGGTTATGAGCCCACTGCCTTAACCAGCTTGGCCACCGCCCCGTACGGGCTCCAGCCTAGCGGCCGGCCCGTTCACGCCGGAGCAGCCGCGGCGTGGGTCTGAAGGTGGTCGAGATAGATGTCGGCGTTCGCGATGAGCCCGGCTCGCTCTTCGTCGCTGAGCGCGCGGCGCACCTTCGCGGGCACCCCGGCGACCAGCGATCCGGCCGGGATCTCCGTACCGCCGAGGACGACCGCGCCGCCCGCGATGAGGCAGCCCTCGCCGATCACGGCACCGCTGAGGATCACCGACCCCATCCCGACGAGCGACCCGTCTCCGATCGTGCAGCCGTGCACCACCGCGTTGTGTCCGATCGACACCTTCGCGCCCACGACCACCGGATGCCCGGCGTCGACGTGCACCGAGACGTTGTCCTGCACGTTGCTCCCCGCGCCGATGCGGATGCCGGCGGAATCACCCCGCAGCACCGCGTTGTACCAGACGCTGGCGCCTGCTCCGAGACTCACCTCTCCGATGATGCGTGCGCCGTCCGCGACGAAAGCGGAGTCATCGATCGAGGGGGTACTGTTCGGCAGGCTGAGCACAGACGCTCCGGAGGCGATGGTCATGAGGTGAGACTACCCTCACTTCCGCGGAATCACGCGGAAGTGAGCCCAGCCTCAGCTTGCTTGCGGAATGTCTGAGCCTGAGTAGCGTTGTCTTCAACAGATACGAGATTTCCCTCCCGGAGGAGCACAAGATGAGCAAGGCACAGACCATTTCCACCACCGCCATCGACCCGACCGCCGCCGCCGGCGCCGCGCAGTTCCTCTCCCCCGTCGTTCTCGGCCTTCAGGCGCTGACCATCAACGGCAAGCAGGCGCACTGGCACGTCCGTGGCGCGAACTTCGTCGGGGTCCATGAGCTGCTCGACACGATCGTCGCCCACGCCGGCGACTTCGCCGACACCGCTGCGGAGCGCATCGTCGCTCTCGGCCTCCCGATCGACGCCCGCGTGAGCGCGGTCGCCGCCAAGGCGGGCGCCACCGGCGTCCCGGCCGGGTTCACCCAGTCCGACGACCTCATCCGTGCGGTCATCGCCGACATCGACGCGATCCTCGTCGACGTCCGCGCGGCAGTCGACGGCCTCGACGAGGTCGACCTCACCAGCCAGGACGTCGCGATCGAGATCCAGCGCGGCCTCGATAAGGACCGCTGGTTCCTCGTCTCGCACATCGCGGCCTGACGCACGACGACGAAAGGGCGGGTCTCGGCGTGATGCCGGGGCCCGCCCTTTCGCGTGCGCGGTTCTTATGAGGCGTGCGTGACCCGTCCGGCGAGCAACGTCGCGATGACCGGCATGGTGCGGAGGTCCTCGGCGCCGGCGCTTCGCGGGTCCGACGCGCAGAGCACGATGTCGGCGGGCTCCCCGGGGCGGAGTGCGGAGCGCACGCTCGCCTCGAGAGCCTGATCGACGGTGAGCGTCTCCTCCGGATGCCAGGGGCCACGGTCATCGTCCGTGCGGTGCACCGCGGCACCGATGGCCTGCCACGGATCCAGATCGGCCACAGGGGCATCGGACCCGAACCGGAGATCCGCCCCCGCGTTCCGCAGTGAGGCGAGTGGATAGCCGATCGCCGTCTGCCCGGCCCAGAGAGTGGCGGCGAGGTCGCGGTCGTCGAGCGCATGCTGCGGCTGCACGCTCGCGATGATGCCAAGGCGGGCGAAGCGGGCGAGGTCCGCGTGCCGAACCAGCTGCACATGCTCGATGGTGCCGACCGCGCCCGAGACGGTGAACGCATCCAATGCCGAGGTGGTGGCACGGTCGCCGATCGCATGCACGGCCGCCGACAGTCCGGCACCGGCGGCCCGGGTCAGCAGGTCGACGAGTTCCTCCGGCGGAACCGTGAGCATGCCGAAGTTCTGCGGATCGCCGGGGTAGGCGTGCGAGCAGGCCGCCGTGCGCGTGCCCAGCGAACCGTCGGTGATGACTTTGAGCGAGCCCACCCGAACGAGGCCGCGGGCCGTCTCCGGCGTGGTCGGATCCTCCTGGGGCTCCCCGGTCTGCAGCCCCGCCGAGATCGCTCGCTCGAGGTCGAAGGGATAGATCGCGAACTCGACGCGGTGCGCAGCGAATCCCGCGCCGACACGTCGGGGCCACGCGTCGGCGTTCCACGCCATGTCGAAGTCGACGAGTCCGGTGACGCCCCGCATCGCCGCACGGTCGCCGGCCGCCTGCACGGCGACGTCGCTGTGCACGGGGTCTGCGGCGTTGAGGCGCCGTGAGATCTCGAACGCGTCCTCCTCGCGCAGCATCCCGTCCGCGCTGCGGAATCCCTCCCGCGCGAGCGCGGCGGAGTTCAGCCACACGCTGTGCACGTCGGCGTTGATCAGGTAGGTCGGCACGACGCCCGTCTCGCGGTCGAGCAGCGCGAGGGTCGGCGCGTCCGGCCAGAGGGCATCGCGGAAGCCGCTGCCGACGCGCCGTCCGTCGGGAAGCACCGCCGCGGCGCTCATGAGTTGGGCGGCTTCGGCCGCGGATCCGGCCGCGCCCAGCGCCAGGCGCTCAGCCGCCAGCGCCCACTGCACTGTGTGCACGTGGTTGTCCCACAGGCCGGGCACCGCCCACGCGCCCTCCGCGTCCAACACCTCTCCCTGCGCCCGCAGGGCACCGGTCGGCGCGATGTCGGCGATACGCCCGTCCTCGAGCACGATGTCGACGGGTTCGTCGTCCATCAGGAACTCACGACCGGGTCCCGCGATCCGGACAGCGCGGACCGTGCCGATCACCGTCTCCCGCTCGGTCAACGCTGTGCTCCGGCTCGCGCGTCCTGTGCGCGCCGCATCTCATCCGCCAGCGCGCGATTCGCGTACGGGCCCTCTGCCGACAGCGCAGAGATCACGGCCTCGATCGTCTCCGTCGGCTTGTTCTGACTCAGCTTGCGCTTGGCGACCACGCGCGCCGGGGTCAGCCGGAAACCGACCGTGCCGGCAGCGAGACGCTCGACGTACGCGGGGTCGTTCGGCCGCTCCCACATGAGACGCGGATCCGGCATCCGACCTTCGAAACGTGCCACCAGTCGATCCAGCACCGCGAGGTTCTCTTCCGCGCTCAGGATCTCCGGCACACCGGACAGGTGCACGGCGGTGTAGTTCCAGGTCGGCACCGCCTTCTCGTCGCCGTACCAGCCCGGCGACACGTAGCCGTGCGGCCCCTGGAAGACGACCAGGAGCTCGCGCTCCCCCATTCCGTGGATCAGGTCGTCGGGTCGGCCGACGTGCCCCACGATCGTGAGGTCGTCGCGCGTCTCGTCGAGCAGGACGACATAGTGCGATGAGACGAGTCCGTCATCCGCCGCGCTCACGATCGTCGCCCACGGGTTCGCGTCGACGACGCGGCGGATCTCGGTGACGTCGGCCAGCGTGAAGCTCGGATTCTGTCGCATGCGATCAAGCCTAGAGCGGTGCGGTCACGCCTGGCAGCGCGGGCACCAGTACAGCTTGCGTGCGCCGATCTCCTCGAGAGCGATCTCGGTGCCGCACACACGGCAGGGCAGGCCGGCCCGGTGATAGACCCAGTGACGGTCGTCCCGGCTGGCCATGGCAGCGCGGTACTCGTCCGGCGAGAGGTCGTCCATCGTCATCATCTGGCCGGTCTCGACGCCGATCGCGAGCAGACGCACCCAGTCGTGCCAGAGAGCCCGCACGATCTCCTCCGGCACGTCACGACCGGGCGTGTGCGGGTTCAGACGCTGACGGTAGAGCATCTCCGCGCGATAGACATTGCCGATGCCGCTCACGACCGACTGGTCCATCAGAAGCAGCGCGATGACCGTCTGGGTCTTGCGGACCGCGCGGACGAACCGCTCCTCGTTCTCGACCGGGTCGCCGACCAGCGGATCGGGACCGAGCTTGGCGACGGTGGCGAGCATCTCGTCCGGCGTCTGCAGCACGCAGGCGGTCGGGCCGCGCAGATCGGCAGCCGTGATGTCCGTCATGAGCCGCAGACGCACCTGCCCCACGATCGGAGGCGGCCATTCCATGCCCTCGTCGGAGAGCCCCTTGGTCTGCTCCGACATCCGCACGTGCACCCGCGCGCGACGAGGCGCTCCGATCGACGACAGCGAGTTCTCGCCGGCGTCATCGAGGATGGACTCGTCGAGCACCGTCCCGCGCTGATTGGTCTGACCCATCCGTCCGTTCGCCGAGGCGATGGTGGGGTCGAGCAGGATCTCGCCCGCGAAGTCCCACGCGCCGTAGAGGCCCAGGTGCACGCGGAGCCAGAGGTCGCCCTCGGTCTCGAGGAACATCTGCTTGCCGACAGCCTTGACGCTGACGGCCGCCCGCCCGTCGAGGACAGCCGCACCCTCGGCGAACCGCCCTTGCGGGCTCGAGGCATGCAGCGTCTTCCCGACGAAGTTCCGGTCGAACTGACGCGCGATCCGGTGGACGGAATGCCCCTCAGGCATGTCAGGCCCTCGGGTCCGGGAGAAGCGACCCGTCGCGCTCGAAGTCCGCGATCTGACCGATCCGGCGCACATGGCGCTCTTCGCCGGAGAAAGGCGTCGCGATGAACCGGTCGATCAGGCCGGTCACCTCGTCGTACGTGTGCTGGCGCGCGCCGATCGAGATGACGTTCGCATCGTTGTGTTCGCGGGCGAGCTCTGCGGTCGACAGATTCCAGACCAGCGCCGCGCGGACGCCCTGCACCTTGTTGGCCGCGATCTGCTCGCCGTTGCCGGACCCGCCGAAGACGATACCCAGCGCCTCGACACCCGACGACTGGTCGGCGACGACGGCCTGAGCGGCGCGGATGCAGAAGGCGGGGTAGTCGTCGACCGCGTCGTAGACGATCGGGCCGTGATCGACGACGTCGTGCCCTGCGGCGCGCAGATGGTCCTGCAGCTGCGTGGAGAAGTCGAGACCGGCGTGATCGGTGGCGATGTGGATGCGCATGGCTCCCATCCTAGAAGCGGCGGACGATCGGCGGGATGTCAGGGCGCGACGCCCGCGGCGGCGGGCTTGAACCCGGCCCGGATGTTCTCGCAGCACCCCGGACGGCACACATCGAAGCCGCCGGGAAGCGACGTCACATGCGGGCGCTGCTCGTTCGGGCGACCCTGCAGGCGCTCTTCGATCAGATCGACGATGCCGGCGACGAACGACGGCGAGACACCCGGCGTCGGCGTGCGGGTGAACGCCAGTCCGGCCTCCTCCGCGGCTTCGGCGGCCTCCGTGTCGAGGTCCCAGAGCACCTCCATGTGGTCGCTCATGAATCCCACCGGCACCACGGCGACCGCCTTGCGACCGCGCGACGACAGCTCCCCGATCACGTCGCAGACGTCGGGCTCGAGCCACGGCTGGGACGGGGGTCCGGAACGCGACTGGTAGACGAGCTCCCAGGAGACATCTGCCGCTGCCGGCACGCTCTCGCGCACACGGTCCATGACCCAGGCGGCGACGGCCAGGTGCTGCGCCGCGTACGCGCCGCCCTCGCCCCAGTCGATGTCGCGCGCGCCCGAGCGTTCGGCATCTGCCGTCGGGATGCTGTGGGTGGAGAAGAGGATCTGGATGTCCGCGGCCGCGATGCCGTCGGCGAGGAACCCCTCGACCGCTTCGCGCACCCCGGTCTCGAAGGCCTCCACGAAGCCCGGGTGGTCGTAGAACGGGCGGATCTTGTCGATCGTGACCGTCTCGCCGAGCCCGGTGTCCTGGAGGATGCGGGCGAAGTCCTCGCGATACTGGCGGCAGCTGGAGAACGAGCTGTAAGCGCTCGTCGCGAACGCGAGGAGCGTGTTGTGCCCCTGCGCGGAGGCCTCGGTCACGACCTCTTCCAGGTACGGCGCCCAGTTCCGGTTCCCCCAGTACACGGGAAGATCGATGGCGCGAGCAGCGAGTTCCGCCTCGAGAGCCTCCTTGAGCACACGGTTCTGACCGTTGATCGGACTCACGCCGCCGAAGTGACGGTAATGGTGCGCGACCTCCTCCAGTCGCTCGTCCGGGATGCCGCGGCCGCGCGTGACGTTGCGGAGGAAGGGGATCACGTCGTCCTGTCCCTCCGGACCGCCGAATCCTGCCAGCAGGATGCCGTCGTAGGCGACCGGGGTCGTCACGTAGGGGGCACCGCCGGCCGCAGCGGGCGAGGCAAAGGGAACGGTGTTCGGCTCGGTCGCAGTCACCCCTCCATCCTTTCACCTCGCCGGAGGGAGAACGGCCGTTCGCTCTGGCGTAGGCTGTCATGGTTGCCGTCGGCGCCGACAGCGCCCGACTCCGGCGACATCCCCTCACCCCTGGGAGTAGATCTGTGCCTGGAGAGAACCTCACCCGCATCGAAGCGCAGGAGCGCCGCGACGTCATCGACACGCAGTCGTACGAAGTCGCCCTCGATCTGACCAAGGGCGCCGAGGTTTTCGGTTCCCGGAGCGTCGTGCGCTTCACGGCGACCCCGGAGAGCTTCACGTTCGTCGACCTCATCGCCCGCGAGGTGCGCGAGATCTCCCTGAACGGCGAGCAGCTGGATCCCGACGAGGTCTTCGCTGATTCCCGTATCGCTCTCTCCGGTCTCCAGGCCGACAACGTGCTCGTCGTCGACGCCGACTGCCTCTACACGAACACGGGCGAGGGCCTGCACCGCTTCGTCGACCCGGTCGACGGCGAGGTCTACCTCTACTCGCAGTTCGAGGTTCCCGACTCCCGGCGCGTGTTCGCCGTCTTCGAGCAGCCCGATCTGAAGGCCACCTTCCAGTTCACGGTCACCGCGCCGTCGGCATGGAAGGTCGTGTCGAACTCCCCCACGCCCGAGCCCATCGTGCACGACGACGACATCACCGCCACCTGGGGCTTCGAGCCGACCCCGCGCATCTCCTCGTACATCACCGCGCTCGTCGCCGGCCCGTACGAGTCGACCTTCTCCGAGCTCACGAGCGCCTCCGGCCGCGTGATCCCGCTCGGGGTCTACGGTCGCAAGAGCCTGTGGCAGCACCTCGACGCCGACTACATCTTCGACAAGACGCGCGAGGGCTTCACGTACTACGAGTCGAAGTTCGGCGTGCCGTATCCGTTCGCGAAGTACGACCAGCTCTTCGTCCCGGAGTTCAACGCCGGCGCGATGGAGAACGCCGGTGCTGTCACGTTCACCGAGTCCTACGTGTTCCGCAGCAAGGTCACCGACGCCGTCAAGGAGCGTCGCGTCGTCACGATCCTGCACGAGTTGGCGCACATGTGGTTCGGTGACCTCGTCACGATGAAGTGGTGGAACGACCTCTGGCTCAACGAGTCGTTCGCGGAGTGGGCGTCGACGATCGCCACGGCCGAGGCGACCGAGTGGACCGGCGCGTGGACCACGTTCAATGCGATGGAGAAGACCTGGGCCTACCGCCAGGATCAGCTCCCGTCGACGCATCCGATCGTCGCGGAGATCAACGATCTGCAGGACGTCCTCGTCAATTTCGACGGCATCACCTACGCCAAGGGCGGTTCCGTCCTGAAGCAGCTGGCCGCGTGGGTCGGCATCGAGGCGTTCTTCGGCGGTGTCTCGCAGTATTTCCAGAAGCACTCCTGGGGCAACACCGAGCTGAGCGACCTGCTCTCCGAGCTCGAGGCGACCAGCGGTCGCGACCTCAGCACGTGGTCGAAGAAGTGGCTCGAGACGGCGGGCGTCAACACGCTGGAACCGGTCATCGCGGAGGGCGGCGACGGCAAGATCTCCCGGTTCGCCGTGACGCAGACGGCACCCGCCGACTACCCCACGATCCGTCCGCACCGCCTCGGCATCGGCTTCTACACGCTGACCGACGGCTCGCTCACCCGCACGCACTACGTCGAGGTCGACGTCGACGGCGACCGCACCGAGGTGCCGGAGCTGCAGGGCATCGCCCGGCCCGACCTGGTGCTGCTCAACGACAACGATCTCGCGTACGCGAAGATCCGACTCGACGAGAAGTCACTCGCCACGGCGATCGCCCATCTCGCCGACATCCACGACCCGCTCGCGCGTTCGCTGGTGTGGGGCGCGGCCTGGGATCAGACACGCGACGCCGAGACACCGGCATCCGCCTACATCGATCTGGTCCTCGGCAACATCGGCCGCGAGACCGAGTCCACCACCGTCCGCACCACGCTCGGCCAGCTGCGCACGGCAGCGACCCTGTACGTCGCACCCGCCGACCGTGAGTCGGCCCGCCTGAAGGTCGCCGACGGGATCTGGGCGCTGGCCGAAGCGGCAGAGCCCGGCAGCGACGGCCAGCTCCAGTTCGTCACGGCGTTCGCGAATGCCCTCGTCACGCCCGAGCACGCCGGAATCGTCGGCCGCCTGCGCTCCGGCGAGGAGACGCTCCCTGGTCTCGAGATCGACGCAGACCTGAACTGGCAGCTGCTGGTCGGACTCGCCACCATCGGCGCGACGGATGCCGCCACCATCGACGCGGCTCTCGCCGCCGACAACACCGCCAAGGGCGGCGAGTTCGCCGCTCAGGCACGTGCCGCTCTTCCCGACTCCGCGTCGAAGAACGCCGCCTGGGCGTCGCTCATCGAGCGCGACGACGCACCCAACACGATCGTGCGCTCTGCAGCCCTGGGCTTCGTCCACCCGGCCGGAGCCGCGGTCCTGGGCGAGTTCGTGCCGAAGTACTTCGACATGCTGCTCCCGATCTGGGAGTCGCGGACCTACCAGATCGCGCAGTACCTCGTGGTGGGCCTGTTCCCGACCGCACTCGCCGACGTCGCGCTGCGCGACGCGACGCGTGGCTGGCTCGCAGCGAACCAGGATGCCGCGCCGGCGCTCCGCCGCCTCGTGCTGGAGAACCTCGCCGATGTCGAGCGGGCGCTGGCCGCGCAGTCGCGCGACGCCGACGACTGACCCCTTCTCGAAAGGCTCAGCGACCCGGGAACGGGCTGCTGAGCCTTTCGTCGTACCCAGCCCGCACAGAGGCCTGATCGCTAGGATCGGTGGTGATGATGATCCCCCTCGAAGTCACCGATCCGCCCGCTACAGTGCTGCCCGTCTGGTGGGCCGACATGCTCCGTGTGCTCGGCCAAGTCGGCATGACGGCGCTCACCGTCGCGATCATCATCGTCAGCTGTATCGTGATCGGCTTCGTGCTGCGGGTCGTCATCCGCCGCGTCGTGCACCGCATCGTCGACAGCGCGAAGAACAAGGCGGATGTCGACGACACCCAGGCCCTCGAGCGATCGCCCCTTGCCGACATGCGGCTGGTTCAGCGCACCCGCACGCTCGGCTCGATCCTGCAGAACATCGTGAACGTGATGCTCGTCGTGATCGCGCTCGTGCTCGTCGTCGGCACACTCTCTCCTGGCCTCCTCGGCTCCCTGACGCTGCTCACGGCTGCCGTCGGCGCCGGTCTCGGCTTCGGGGCGCAGAACATCGTCAAAGACGTGCTCAACGGCATGTTCATCGTCGCCGAGGACCAGATCGGCATCGGCGACGTCGTCGATCTCGGCCTCGCGAGCGGAGTGGTCGAGTACGTCAGCGTGCGCATCACGCAGGTGCGCGATGTGAACGGCACTCTCTGGTACGTGCGCAACGGCGAGGTCACCCGCATCGGCAACATGTCGCAGGGCTGGGCCCGCACGATCATCGATCTCGGCGTGCCCGCCGACTCCGATCTCGAACAGGTCGAGCACACCATGTTGGAGACGGCGCAGGGGCTCGCCAAGGATCCCAAGTGGCGCACCCGTATCGTCGAGAAGCCCGAGCTCTGGGGCCTCGAGTCGATCGGCGGCGATGCCCTCGTCGTCCGCATCGTGGTGAAGACGCGCGCGAACGCGAAGGACGACGTCGCGCAGGAGCTGCGCCGACGGCTCCGGGCCGCGCTCATCGAGAAGGAGATCGCGGTGCCCAGCCTGGTCGATGTCGTTCCGACGGGGCTCGACGGTGCGCGTCGCGTCCGCGGCGCGAATCCGCCGCGCACCCGCCCGAATGCGGTGACCGGTGTGCCGGTCATCCCCGACCGCGGGATCTGGCGGCGCAAGAAGACGACCGACGACGGGAGCCCTCAGAAGTGACGTTCTACGACGAGGTCGGCGGACGCGAGACGTTCGCGAAGATCGTCTCCGTCTTCTATCGCGAGGTCGCGCTCGATCCGGTGCTCAAGCCGATGTACCCGGAGGAGGATCTCGGTCCTGCCGAGCAGCGCCTGCTGATGTTCCTCGAGCAGTACTGGGGCGGCCCGACCACCTATGGCGACACACGCGGCCACCCTCGCCTGCGCATGCGGCACATGCCCTTCCGCGTCGATCCGGATGCCCGCGATCGTTGGCTCCGTCACATGCGTACCGCCGTCGACGAGGCGCAGTTGTCGCCCCTCCACGAAACGACGCTCTGGGACTACCTGGAGCGCGCGGCCTATGCCATGGTGAACACCATGGAGCCGTCGGGCATCGGTACCACCTCTGGCGGGCGCCCGACGCTCGAGACCCGATCACGTCAGGAATCAACGGAGACCTCATGACGACAACGCCCCTGTCCGCAGATGTCCTGGTGATCGGATGGGGGTTGTCGGGGCTGGTCGCCGCCGCCGAGGCGCTCGACGCCGGCCGTCGTGTCATCATCGTGGACCAGGAGCCGCGCACGAACCTCGGCGGGCAGGCCTGGTGGTCGTTCGGCGGTCTCTTCTTCATCGACTCCCCCGAGCAGCGGCGGATGGGGATCAAGGACTCGCTCGAGCTGGCGACGCAGGACTGGTTCGGCAACGCCGCGTTCGATCGTCCGGAAGACGAATGGCCGAGGCGGTGGGCGGACGCGTACCTGCAGTTCGCAGCCGGTGAGAAGCGCTCCTGGCTGCGCGAACGCGGCGTCGGCTTCTTCCCGGTCGTCGGCTGGGCGGAACGCGGCGGATACGGGGCACTCGGGCCCGGCAACTCGGTCCCCCGCTTCCACATCACCTGGGGAACCGGTCCCGGCATCGTCGCGCCGTTCGCCGCCGCCGTCGAGCAGGGCGAACGCGAAGGGCGACTCACCGTGCTCCCCCGCCACCGCGTCGCGGAGCTGATCGTCACGGACGGAGCGGTCACGGGCGCGCGCGGCCAGGTGCTGGCGACGAGCGGCGCCGCACGCGGCGTCGAGTCGTCGCGCGAGGTGATCGGCGACTTCGAGATCAGCGCGGGCGCCACGATCGTCTCCTCGGGCGGCATCGGCGGCAACCACGACCTCGTCCGCGCGGCCTGGCCTTCACGGCTCGGCACCCCGCCCGAGCACATGCTCACCGGCGTCCCGGCGTACGTCGACGGCTCCATGCACGGCGTCAGCGAGGCGGCGGGCGCTCATCTCATCAACGGCGACCGGATGTGGCACTATGTCGAGGGCATCACGAACTGGGATCCGGTGTGGCCGTCGCACGGCATCCGCATCCTGCCCGGGCCGTCGTCGCTATGGCTCGACGCGACCGGAAAGCGCCTGCCCGTGCCGCTGTTCCCCGGCTTCGACACACTCGGCACGCTCGCGCACCTGCGCACGACAGGGCACGATCACTCGTGGTTCGTGACGTCGCGGAGCATCGTCGAGAAGGAGTTCGCGCTCTCCGGCAGCGAGCAGAATCCCGACCTCACCGGCAAGGACGTCGGGCTGCTGCTCAAGTCCCGGCTCGCGAAGGGGCCGACCGGCCCGGTGCAGGCGTTCCTCGACGAGGGCGAGGACTTCATCGTCGAGAGCGACCTGGAGTCCCTCCTCGAGCAGATGCGACAGCATCCGGGTGGCGAACTGCTCGACATCGACAACGTGCGCCGCGAGGTCGTCGCCCGCGACCGCGAGATGGACAACGACTTCACCAAGGATGCCCAGATCGGGATGCTGCGCTCGATGCGCAGCTACCGCGGCGACAAGCTGATCCGCACCGCGGCCCCGCATCGGCTGCAGGATCCTGCCGCCGGTCCTCTCGTCGCCGTCAAGCTGCATGTGCTGACGAGGAAGTCGCTGGGCGGGATCAACACCGACCTCGACGGACGCGCGCTGGATGCCACCGGAACGCCGATTCCCGGGCTCTACGCGGCCGGAGAGGCCAGCGGGTTCGGCGGTGGAGGCGTGCACGGGTATCGCGCGCTGGAGGGCACCTTCCTCGGCGGATGCCTGTTCTCGGGTCGACAGGCCGGACGCGCCGCGGCGCGCTGATTCCCGCGGGCGCTAGCCGGCAGCGCGCGTGTCGCGAACGGCGGTCAAACCGGATGCCACCGGCCCGCGTGCCAGCACGTGACCGCGGCGGAACGCGAGCCTGGACCACCGTCCGGACCGCATGACCGGAACGTCCTCTTCTCCGGAGATGAATCCCATCGCGTCGGCCGCGAAGGCGATTCCGCGGGGAAGACCGTCGAGGTCGTCATCCGGCTCGCCCCAGATCGCCGCCCTGAGCGCGCGGACGGCCTCCTCGCCGGAGCCAGGGATGGCCCCGCGCGCGACAGCGGAGATCCCCCATTGGGCGCGCTGGGCGACCATGGCTGCGGGGAGCATCGACCCCGGCTTCCAGTCCCCGCGGGGCGGGGCGACCCCTGCCCAGGCGGGCGAGAGGCCCGTCTCCGGGAGATTCAGCCGCAGCGGGTCGTCTGACGCGGTGAGCTGGTCCACGACGATGTCGCATTCGAGTTCGGGGTCGGCGTGCACGATGCGCATCGCGAGGACGGTCGGAGTGTTGTCGAACAGGCCGTGCGGGGCGAGGGCGGCCGTGGTCAGCGCGAGCACGCCGTTCGACGCCTGCAGCCGCACACCGTCGTCCGTGATCCTCGTCGCTCGTCCCACGAACGTCAGAACGTCCTTTGCCGTGTCGGGGTCGGCGAGGAGAAGGTGATGCGGCACGCGTTCTAAACTACCAACGGACCGGTGCCCACGGTCGCGGAGAGGAACCGATGAGCCCGGAAGACCACGCCATCCAGACCGTCGAGCGCCTGCTCGAGGTGCTCGACCTCGACTTCACGCAGGCCCGCACCACGGAGGACATCTTCACGGGTGCCTCGCACCCGATGCCGAGCGGTCGGATCTACGGCGGTCAGGTCCTCGCGCAGAGTCTCATCGCCGCCGAGCGCACGTTGCCCGAGGATCGGGCCGTCCACTCGATGCACGGCTACTTCCTTCGCCCGGGAGACGCGAGCCAGGGGATCACGATCGCGGTGGACCGCATCCACGACGGCCGATCCTTCTCGACGCGGCGTTCGCAGGCGTATCAGAACGGTGTGCCGATCTTCTCGATGATCGCGTCGTTCCAGGACCAGGATCCGGGGGTGGAGCACGCGGAGCCGATGCCGGATGGCGTGCCGGCGCCGGAGGACCTCGCGCCGGACGAGGAAAGGGTGGAGGGTCTCCCCGACGGGACGGCGCGGATGCTGAGCGAACGGGCCGCCGACATCCGGCACGTCGATCACCCGCTCTACCTGCCGAGCGATGACGCGAAGGTCGCCAGGCAGGCGGTCTGGATGCGCCTGCGCGCTCCGCTGCCCGACGATCAGCGACTGCACCGCGCTGCGCTCGCCTACCTGAGCGACATGACGATCCAGGAGTCGATCCTGCGCGCCCACGGGGTGTACTGGGCGATGCCCGGGCTCAAGGTCGCCAGTCTCGATCATGCGATGTGGTGGCATCGTCCTGCACGCGTGGACGAGTGGCTGCTCTACGTGCAGGAGTCCCCGAATGCACGCGGTGGCAGGGGCCTCGCGACCGGACGCATCTACTCGCGGGAGGGCGCTCTCGTCGCCAGTGTCGCGCAGGAGATCATGATCCGCGTGCCGGAGGCCTAGTCCGCCAGCAGGGCGGGGAGGATCGTCGCGTAGCGCAGCAGGAAGTCGCGCTCGTCGAGCTTCTTCCGTCGCAGCCACCCGGTGACCTCGCTGTTGCTCTTGCTCGCATTGCAGGACGCGCAGGCGGGCACGACGTTGTCGATGGTGTAGCGCCCGCCGCGAGAGATCGGCATGACGCAGTCGCGCTGGAGCCGGCCGTCATCCTCTGATCGGCAATAGGCGCACCCTCCCCACGCGGCCACGATGTCGGCCCACTGCGGCGCGGTGAGGTCGTTGTCCACGCGGTCCAGTCGACCTTTACGGCGCTTCGCGTACCGGGCCCGCGCAGCCTTCGACGGTCCGGCGGCAGGGAACTTGCGACGCGAAGGCACGGCTCGACGGTATCGCGCCGACAGGCGGTCTCCGCTCACCTCCCGCCGCGTGGCGGAGGAGTCCGTCACCGGGCACCTCCCCCATCATGCGGACGCGGGGCGCGCGCAGGCTCAGCGGTGGGCGTATTCGATCGACGGGCCGACGAAGGGCTCCCACGCGTCGCGCATCTCCTGCGTCAGCCGCGTCGGCCGGCCGCTTGCGGCGTCCACCAGGACGATCACCGCTGTCGATCGAGCGTAGATGGTCCGGGGTTCCGCGGCCGGATCGTTGTGGACCTCGTAGCAGACCTCGACGCTCGATCCGCCGAGCTTCCCGAACCACATCTGCACCTCGAGCGGACGGCGCTGGTAGGGCACCGGCGCCAGGTACTCGATCTCCTGGCGCGCGATGAGCGTCAGGATGCCTTCGTCGATCCCGGAGTCGAGGACGGCCGTGGTCGGCGCCTCCTCCCCGGGACCGGCGCGCCAGAACGCCCGCACCCGCGCCTCCTCGAGGAGCTTGAGCATCGAGGTGTTGTTGACGTGGTTGAACGCATCCAGATCGCCCCAGCGGAGGTGGATCGGGATGTGCAGACGCGGGGTGGACATCAGTCGCGCGTGAGCTTGCGGTGCGTGGAGCGGTGCGGCTTCGCAGCATCGGCCCCGAGGCGATCGACCTTGTTCTCCTCGTAGGCCTCGAAGTTGCCCTCGAACCAGTACCACTGGCCGGGGTTCTCGTCGGTGCCCTCGTAGGCGAGGATGTGCGTCGCGATGCGGTCGAGGAACCACCGGTCGTGGGTGATGACCACGGCGCAGCCGGGGAACTCGAGCAGCGCGTTCTCGAGCGAGCTCAGCGTCTCGACGTCGAGGTCGTTGGTGGGCTCGTCGAGGAGCAGCAGGTTGCCGCCCTCTTTCAGCGTGAGGGCGAGGTTCAGTCGGTTGCGCTCACCACCGGAGAGCACACCCGCCTTCTTCTGCTGGTCGGGACCCTTGAAGCCGAACTTCGAGACGTACGCCCGCGAGGGGATCTCGGTCTTGCCGACCTGGATGTAGTCGAGCCCGTCGGACACGACCTCCCACAGCGTCTTGTTCGGGTCGATGTTCGAGCGCGACTGGTCGACGTAGCTGATCTTGACCGTCTCACCGATCTTGAGGTCGCCCCCGTCGAGCGGCTCGAGCCCGACGATCGTCTTGAACAGAGTGGTCTTACCCACACCGTTCGGGCCGATCACACCGACGATGCCGTTCGGCGGCAGGTTGAAGCTGAGGCCGTCGATCAGCACGCGGTCGTCGAAGCCTTTCTGCAGCTTCTTGGCGTCGATGACGATGCCACCGAGGCGCGGGCCTGCCGGGATCTGGATCTCGTCGAAGTCGAGCTTCCGGGTCCGCTCGGCCTCCGTGGCCATCTCCTCGTACCGGGCGAGACGAGCCTTCGACTTGGTCTGGCGGCCCTTGGCGCTGGAGCGCACCCACTCGAGCTCTTCCTTGAGGCGCTTCGCGAGCTTCGCGTCTTTCTTGCCCTGGACCTCGAGGCGTTCGCCCTTCTTCTCCAGGTAGGTCGAGTAGTTGCCCTCGTAGCCGATGAGACGACCGCGGTCGACCTCGGCGATCCACTCGGCGACGTGGTCGAGGAAGTACCGGTCGTGGGTGATCGCGATCACCGCGCCCTTGTACGCCTGCAGGTGCTGCTCGAGCCAGAGCACGCTCTCCGCGTCGAGATGGTTGGTGGGCTCGTCGAGGAGCAGCAGGTCGGGCTTCTGGAGGAGCAGCTTGGCGAGGGCCACGCGGCGCTTCTCACCACCCGAGAGCGGCGCGATGGCGGCGTCGGCAGGCGGGGTGCGCAGCGCATCCATGGCCTGGTCGAGCTGCGAATCGAGGTCCCAGCCGTCGGCGGCGTCGATCTCCTCCTGGAGACCGCCCATCTCGGCGAGGAGGGCGTCGAAGTCGGCGTCGGGATCGGCCATGAGCGCCGAGATCTCGTTGAAGCGGTCGACCTTCGCCTTGATCGCGATGCCGTCCTGGATGTTCTCGATCACGGTCTTCGACTCGTCGAGCTCGGGCTCCTGCATGAGGATGCCGACCGTGAAACCGGGAGACAGCTTCGCCTCGCCGTTGGACGGCGTGTCGAGGCCGGCCATGATCTTGAGGATCGTCGACTTTCCGGCGCCGTTCGGACCCACCATGCCGATCTTGGCGCCAGGAAGGAATGCCATGGTGACGTCGTCGAGGATGAGCTTCTCGCCCACTGCCTTGCGTGCACGCACCATCGAGTAGATGTACTCAGCCACCGAAAACCGCTCCTTCTGTTGGCGTCGAAGATCGACACTCCAGCCTACCGGCCCTCGGCTGTGTCACCAGTCGATGGGACGAGTGCTGCCGACGAGGCAGCGCCCTTCTGCCAGCTGCGGCATCACCGCGGTGACCACTTGTCCGGTCGACGGTCCGACCTGTCCGATCAGGCACTCCTCGTCACCCCATCGCACGGAGAACAGCAGGCTCTCCGCGGTGTTGCCCACCGTGGACACGTCCTGCGTCACCTGCATGTCTGCGCGGTCGAAGCCCGCCCCGATGAGCGCGTCGATGTACGCACGACCCGCTCCGCGCTGCTCCGTCGCCCAGACAGCCTCGGAGACGCTCGTGAAGACCGGGAGGTTGTCTTCCGCGGTGCCGTCCGGCACCAGTTCCGGTTCGACGGGTGCGGTGGCGCCCGGTGACGGCGAGGCCTCAGCCGACGGCGTGGCGGAGACATCAGGACCCGGCCCGCAGGCGGAGAGCACGAGCAGCGCGGCGGCGAGAGCCACGAGGGAGGCGGCCGTACGCGGCGCCGCAGAGACCGGTCGACGAAGCACGTGCTGAGTCTACGTGCAGCCACCTCACGCATAGCCACGCCGACCGGTCTGGATCCGTTCGCGTCCGGGCCGTTCGCTCAGTGCATCGTGGCGGGTGCGCTGACGCTGCCGGCCGGGACTTCGGCCCAGGACATGTCGAGGTCGGACAGCTCGCCGTCGCCGTCCCCGGAATCCTGCGCATCCACGTCGTCGTCGGCATCCGGGCCGCCGTCCGAATCGGCCGCCCGCTGGTCCGGCGCAGATCCGGTGGCTCCGGCGTTGGCCGCCCGGCTGCGCGGCAGGAAGGCCGTCGTTCCCCAGCGCAGATCGTGTCCGATGGCCTCGGCGATGATGTCGACGCTCGTGCCCTGCTTGCCGTTGCTCTCCCAGGTGCGGATCCGGAGGCGGCCGGTGACGATGACGCTGTCACCGGTTCGCAGCGAGGCCTTGGCATGTTCGCCGAGCTGACGGAACGCCGCGACCGAGAACCAGTTCGTGTCGGAGTCGGTCCAGGTCTGCGTCGCGTTGTCGAATCGCCTATGCGTGCTGGCCAGCCGGAAGTTCGTGACCGGGTCGCCTCCCCCGGTCTGACCCTGCGTCGGGTCAGTGGCGACTCTTCCCACGATTGTCACGGTGTCGTTCATCTCAGTCCTCTCGATGCCGAGTCGATTGCTCGGATCGCTCCAGCGTGCCTCCTCTCCTCGAGTCTCGAACCCCGGAAAAACGCGAGCTGTGGAAGGAAATCGCAGATCCTCTCCCGTGCAGGAGCAGAGCCGACGCCTTCCCGCGGGCCCAGGCCGTCGGAATGTCGGTGGTCGGTCATATGTTCGAATCAGAAGGGAGTTCCGATGTCCGACAGCTTGACCACCTATCTGCCCGAGGTTCCGTATTCGACGCCTCGGCTCTCCTCCGCGCGCGAGCACCTCGTCCGGGCGGCCGACCACCTCTGGCGCGTGCAAGACCGCAGGGAGCGAGTGCTCGGTCACCTGCGCATCGTGGCCGACCCGCTGGGCCTCCGCTACCGCGCCGAGCGTCTGCACCTCGCGACGGGCACCTTCCGCCTCGTCGGAGAGTTCTGGCGCCCCGACGATGCGGTCGCCGCTCTCCGCTATTCGTAGGGACCGCAGCGTGCCCAGCTCCGGAGAGCGCCTGTACGCGATGCAAGCGTGGCACCGGCATCAGAACTTCACTCGGATGATCGAGTATCTCCGTGAGCACCCGTGTCGCGATTGTGGCGAACCCGACCCCGTGGTGCTCGACTTCGATCACATGCCCGAGCACGAGAAGCGGTTCGAGATCGCTCGGGCGGTCAATGCATCGACTCGCGCGTGGTCGACGATTCTTGGGGAGATCGCGAAGTGCGAGGTCGTGTGCGCGAATTGCCACCGAAGAAGGACGGCGCTCCGGGCCGGCAGCCGAAAGCATCTCGTCTCCCTCGGCCTCGAACCGCCGGCTCCCCCTCGCTTGCCTTCTCACCGTGTCGAGGTGGCTCACGGAGAAGGCGTGAAAGGGCGGCGAGGGTGCGCCTGCGAGCCCTGCCGCGAGCGACGCAACGCCTATTCACGAGAGATTCGCGCCGCGGCCGCTGCTCGGCGTCGTGCCGCGGCCGACGGCGGGACCGTCGGAGACTCTGGCGGAAGTTTCGCTAGTCTGGACACCGACCCCCAGTAGCTCAGTGGATAGAGCATCGATCTTCTAAGTCGCCGGTCGCAGGTTCGAACCCTGCCTGGGGGGCCAGGCCGATGTCGGGCCCGTCGATAGTATGGCGGAATGGTAACTGCGTCGGAGAACGATCGTCTCGTATGGATCGACTGCGAGATGACGGGGCTCGATCTCGCGGTCGACGAACTCGTCGAGATCGCCGTCGTGATCACCGATTTCGAGCTGCGCCCCATCGACCCGGGCTTTCAGATCGTGATCCGCCCGAACGACACGGCCCTCGCGCACATGAACGACTTCGTGACCAAGATGCACGAGACGTCCGGACTGATCAACGAGATCCCGCTCGGCGTCTCCCTGGAAGAGGCCGAGGCGCAGACGCTGGCGTACATCCGACGATTCGTGCCGCTCGAGCGCAAGGCACCCCTGGCGGGAAACACGATCGGCACCGATCGGATGTTCCTCGCGAAGTACATGCCGCAGGTCGATCAGTGGCTGCACTACCGCAACGTCGACGTGTCCAGCATCAAGGAGCTCTCGCGCCGGTGGTACCCCCGCGTGTTCTTCCAGGCGCCGTCGAAAGACGGTGGCCACCGTGCCCTCGCCGACATCCTCGAGTCGATCCGCGAGCTGCGCTACTACCGCGAGGCGGTCTTCGTCGATGAGCCCGGTCCTTCGAGCGATGAGGCGCGCGACATCGCCGCCCGCACCGTGTCGGAGTTCACCCCCAACATGTAATAGACTCATCTGGTTGCCCGCTCCGGTGGGCACATGGTGGGTATAGCTCAGCTGGTAGAGCGCTGGCTTGTGGTGCCGGATGTCGCGGGTTCGAGTCCCGTTACTCACCCCATCGAAGAGGCCCGAATCGTCAGGTTCGGGCCTCTTCTGCGTCTCGGCGCCCCCTCCCCTGAGCTCTAGACTGAGAGCGTGTCGCTCGCGGTCTGGTTCTCCCTCCTCACCGCCTCCGTCGTCATCAGCTTCACGCCGGGTGCCGGCGCGATCAACACGATGTCGAACGCTCTCAACCAGGGTTGGCGCCGCTCGATCTGGGGCATCGTCGGTCAGCAGATCGCGCTCATCGTCCACGTCGCGATCGTCGCGGCCGGTGTCGGACTCCTCGTCGCGCGCTCCGATTTCCTCTTCACGGCGATCCGGTACGCCGGCGCCGCGTATCTCGTGTTCCTCGGCATCCGCCTGATCCTGGCGAAGCCGTCCGAGATCCCGGATGACTCGGTGGCACCGGTCGACTCCCGGGAGAGTCACTGGTCGATGATCCGACGAGGGTTCTGGGTCAACCTGCTCAATCCGAAGGCGATCGTCTTCTTCCTCGCCTTCATCCCCCAGTTCATCCGGCTCGACGAGCCTCCCCTCCCGCAGTACCTCACTCTCATCGCGACGGTGATCATCGTCGATGTGATCGTCATGTGGGGATTCTTCGCCGCGGCCGCCCGCCCGTTCCGCCGCCTGACCCGCTCGGTGCGCGGCCAGCGCATCCTCAACGCCGTGTTCGGCGTGCTCTTCATCGCCGTGGCCGCGCTGCTCGTCTTCCTCCATTGACGCCGCCGTCCGGCTCGGCATCCGCCCCTAGGCTGGACACGATGGACATGGATGCCGCAGCCTTCGAGGCGCTCGTGATCGACGAGCTCGACCAGCTGCCCGACGATATGGTCGACGGGCTGGAGAACGTCGTGTTCGTCGTGGAGGATCGCCCGGAAGACGGCTCCCTCGATCTGCTCGGACTGTATGACGGGCTCGCTCTGACCGAACGCACCCAGTACGGCATGGGTGAGCTCCCCGACCGGATCGTGCTCTTCCGCGAGCCGCACCTGGCTCAGTGCGAGACCGAGTCGGAGCTTCGCGATGAGATCCACACCACCCTCGTTCACGAGATCGCGCATTTCTACGGTCTCGACGACGAGCAGTTGCACGAGATGGGCTGGGCATGAGCACCCCCATCGCGACCCCGGATCTCGAGGAGGTCACCGACCTCAGCGCCGCTCCCCTCGAACCCTGGGAGGTGGTCGTCTGGAACGACCCGGTGAACCTCATGAGCTACGTCGTCCGGGTGTTCCGCACGTACTTCGGGTATTCCGTCGAGCGCGCGACCGCCCTCATGCTCGCCGTCCATCAGGACGGACACGCGATCGTGGCGACCGGGCCCCGCGAGACGATGGAGGTCCACGCGCAGGCGATGCACGACTACGGGCTCTGGGCCACGGTGCGGAAGGCATCCCGATGAGCGCGCGCAACGTCGTCCTGTCCATCGCCGTCCTGGAGGGTGTTCATCTCGCACGGCTCGTGGACGACTTCCGTGACCTGCTCACCGAGCGCGAGACCGACGATTCCGCCGTCCGGCGTCTGACGCCCAGCGCGTATCCCGACGATCAGGACGCAGCCCGGGCCTTCGCCGAGAGCACCCGCGACGATCTCCTCGACCGCAGGCTCGCGGACGCGGTGACCGTCCGCACAGCACTCGCACCGTTCGACGTCGACGTGGAGCCGCTGTCCGAAGACGAGGCCTTGGCGCCTCGCGATCTCGTCATCGCCGAAGACGATCTCGACAGCTGGTTGCGCACACTCACCGCGATCCGACTGGTGATCGCCGATCGGCTCGGGATCACGGAGGACGACCAGACCGACGAAGATGGTCGAGGCGACATCTACGACTGGCTCGGCTATCGCCTCGAACTGCTGATCCAGGCGGCCGACGAGGTGGACGAGCGCCGAGGCCGATAGAGGCTAGGGAACGTCGACGACCCGCGTCGCAAGAGCCCGAGGGTCGTCCCGCTCCACGTGGATCTTCTCCTGCGCCGCCCACCGATCCCAATGCGGACAGTACGTCTCACCGTCACGGGCGAGCGCTCGTGCCTTGCGTGCGGTCTCGGCCGACTCGACCCAGACGCGCACGTCACCGAGCGCGGACGTCGATGGCGTGAGCAGCCCGCTGCCCTCGACGATGACACCGAGCGAGGGATCGACGGCGTGGCTCTCGGCTTCCGTCTCCCGCATCCAGTCCCACCGCTGCCAGGTGCCGAGATAACCGCGGCCATGCGGACGGAGAACCCCGTCGAGCGCCCGCTCGACACCGGCATCGAGACCGTCCCAGCCCGGATAGAGCGAATCCAGAGCGATCAACTGGACCCGACCGGCCAGCGGCCAACGGGACGCGAGCCGCGCGGCGAGAGACGACTTCCCCGCACCGCTCTGGCCATCGATCAGCACGACCGGATTCGCCGCCGACAGTGCGACGACATCCTGTGCGATCAGCGTCGCGGCGCGGTCGAGCGCTGTCGCGACCGGATCGTCACTTCTTGAGTGCACGGATGATGCGCGAGAGCGCCCGCCCGGTGACCCAGACGAACGGCACAGCCACAGCGAGCAGGGTGACGATGTTCGGCTCGAACCGCAGACCTTCCTCGCGACGCACGTACACGCCGACGGGGATCGAGACCCCACCGCCGCCACCGCCTTCGCCGCCTTCCGCACTGCCGCCGCCGAAGCCGGAGTAGGTGAGGGACACCGGAGTGATGCTCACCCCGTCGACGTCCTGCGGCTCACCGTACGCGCTCTTCACGCCGAAGGACGCGATCTGCTTTCCCAGTTCCAGTGCAATGTTCGGCATGGTCCCACGCTAGCCCACGAATCGCGCACGCGCGCGGTCAATCGATGCCGTGGGCCTTCGGGTGCTGTGCCGCACCGCGGCCGTCGCCACGACCGATATGGCGGGCCCGACTGATCGTGGCCGTGCCGAACCGCGCGACCGCCTCGTCGACGGCTCCCTCGACCTTGCGCCAGTCCTCGTCATCGTCCCAGAGCCCGAGGCCACCGCCGCCGGCGGGCCGCAGGTTCTCCGCGCGGACTCCCAGCAGCCGGACGGGATCGCGGCGCTCGATCTGCTCGAAGAGAGTCTGCGCGGCCTCCCCGATCCGCTGTCCGACGGCAGACGGCTCGCTCAGCGTCTGGGAGCGGTTCAGCGTGCGGAAGTCGTCGAAGCGCACCTTGATCGACACGGTCGCCGCTTCCCACTCGGCCCGTCGCAGCCGGGCGGCGACGCGGTCACCGAGCCGGAGCAGTTCCGCACGGAGGAACTGCCGGTCGAGGATGTCCTGGTCGAACGTCTCCTCATGGCCGATGCTCTTCTCGATGCGCTCGGTCTCGACCTCACGCGGGTCTTCGCCCCGTGCGAGCTGTGCGAGGCGACCGCTGAGCGCCGGACCGACCGCACGTTCGAGCATCTCGGGCGAGGACTCTCGGATGTCCTTGATGGTGCGGATGCCGCGGGCTTCCAGCGCCTCGGCGGCCTTCGGCCCCACTCCCCACATCGCCCGGACGGGTCGTGAAGCAAGGAAGTCGAGGGTGTCGGCGGCCGAGACCACCAGCATCCCGTCGGGCTTCGCGATGGTCGAGGCCATCTTCGCCACGTGCTTGGTGGCCGCGACACCCACGCTGCAGGTGATCCCCACCTCGTCGAGCACGCGCTCACGGATGAGGCCGGCGATCCGCGCGGGGCTCCCCCACAGGCGCCGGACGCCCTGCACATCGAGGAACGCCTCGTCGACGGACAGCGGCTCCACCAACGGCGTGAACGACTCGAAGATCGCCATCACCTGGCGCGAGACCTCCTGATACCGGTGGAAGTGCGGCAACACGATGCGTGCCGAGGGACAGAGCCGCAGCGCCTGCGCCACCGGCATCGCCGCGTGGACGCCGTAGCGCCGTGCCTCGTAGGAGGCGCTGGACACGACGGAACGGCCGTCGGGTGCGCCGATGATCAGCGGCAGCCCCCGCAGGCTCGGGTCATCGAGGACCTCGACGGCCGCATAGAACGCGTCCATGTCGACGTGCAGGATGCGGGTCCCGGTGTCGTCGGCGTCGGTGGCAGAGGTGATCTGCCCTCTGCCGTCGCCGTGTCCCATACGTCCATTCTCTCCCGGGCGTCGGACGTGGCGCCCGCGACAGGCTCGGGAGACCGTCAGGCCTCCCGAGCCTGTCGAGTGCTACTGCGCGGCGCGCTCGAGGATGAGCTCACGGACGCGTGCGGCGTCCGCCTGGCCCTTCATCGCCTTCATGACGGCGCCGATCACGGCTCCGGCGGCCTGCACCTTGCCGTCCTTGATCTTGGCGAGCACGTCGGGCTGCGCGGCGAAGGCCTCGTCGATCGCCGCGATCAGCGCGCCGTCGTCGGAGACGACGGCGAGGCCACGCGCGTCGATGACCTCCTGAGGAGTGCCCTCTCCCGCGATGACGCCTTCGAGCACCTGGCGTGCGAGCTTGTCGGTGAGCGTTCCCGCGTCGATGAGCTTCTGCAGCGCGACGACGTTCTCCGGGCTGATCAGCTCGGCCGCATCCTTCTCCTGGGCGTTCGCGAGGCGGGAGATCTCGCCGGTCCACCACTTGCGCGCCGACGCCGGGGTCGCGCCCGCGGCGATGGTCGCGGCGACCTCTTCGAGGACACCGTTGTTGCGCACGTCCTGGAACTCGAGGTCGGTGAAGCCCCACTCCGTCATAAGACGACGACGGCGGGCGACGGGCTGCTCGGGCAGGGCTGCACGCAGCTCTTCGATCAGCTCGGCGGCCGGCTCGACGGGGAGCAGGTCGGGCTCCGGGAAGTACCGGTAGTCGTCGGCATCCGACTTGGGACGACCCGGCGACGTCGTGCCGGTGTCCTCATGCCAGTGCCGCGTCTCCTGCGTGATCGACCCGCCGTCGGCGAGGATCTGCGCCTGGCGCTGGATCTCGTACTTGACGGCGCGCTCGACCGAGCGCATCGAGTTCACGTTCTTCGTCTCGGTGCGGGTGCCGAGCTTCTCGGTTCCGCGCGGACGGAGCGAGATGTTCGCATCGCAGCGCAGGTTGCCGCGCTCGAGACGGGCCTCGGAGATGCCGAGACCGCGGACGATGTCGCGGATCGTCTGAACGTACGCCTTGGCGACCTCAGGGGCGCGATGCTCGGTCCCGGTGATCACCTTCGTCACGATCTCGACCAGCGGAACGCCCGCGCGGTTGTAGTCGACGAGCGAGTACTCGGCCCCCTGGATGCGTCCGGTCGCCCCGCCCATGTGGGTGAGCTTGCCGGCGTCCTCCTCCATGTGCGCGCGCTCGATCGGGATCGTCACGACCGTGCCGTCTTCGAGCTCGACCTCGACCGACCCCTCATACGCGATCGGCTCGTCGTACTGCGAGATCTGGTAGTTCTTGCCGAGGTCCGGATAGAAGTAGTTCTTCCGCGCGAAGCGGCTCGACTCGGCGATCGAGCAGCCCAGCGCGAGGCCGAGGCTGATCGATGAGCGGATCGCCGTCTCGTTCACCACGGGCAGCGATCCCGGAAGGCCGAGGTCGACGGGAGCGATGAGGGTGTTCGGCTCGGCAGCGTGGTACTTCTCGTTCGCCGGGTTCGGCGCGTCCGAGAACATCTTGGTGTTCGTGTTGAGCTCGACGTGCACCTCGAAACCGAGGACGGGCTCGTACAGCTCGAGCGCCTTGTCGAAGTCCATGAGCTTGGCGGCGGCCATCAGCGGGTTCCTCCGGTCAGCTGGGGTGCGCGGGTGAGGAGCGGAGCACCCCAGGTGTCGAGCAGCACTGTCTCGAGTGCGGCACCGACCTTGTACAGGCGAGCGTCTTCGCGGGCAGGTGCGAGGAACTGGATGCCGACCGGCAGCCCGTCTTCCTCGGCGAGGCCGCTCGGGATCGAGATTCCCGGGACTCCGGCGAGGTTCGCCGGGATGGTCGTGACGTCGTTCAGGTACATCTGCAGCGGATCGTCGATCTTCTCGCCGATCTTGAACGCTGTGGTGGGCGCCGACGGCGTCGCGATGACGTCGACCTCGGCGAAGGCGTTCGCGAAGTCCTGCTGGATCAGCGTGCGCACCTTCTGCGCGCTGCCGTAGTAGGCGTCGTAGTAACCCGCCGAGAGGGCGTAGGTGCCGAGGATGATGCGGCGCTTGACCTCGTCGCCGAACCCGGCGTCACGCGTCGCCGACATGACGTCTTCGACGGTCGGGTTGCCGTCGGGAGTGACCCGCAGACCGAAGCGGACGGAGTCGAACTTCGCCAGGTTGCTGGAGGCCTCAGCCGGGAGGATCAGGTAGTACGCGGCGACGCCGTATTCGAAGTGCGGTGCGCCGATCTCGACGATCTCCGCACCCTGCGCCTCCATCAGCGCGAGCGCGCTGCGGAAGGATGCCGCGACGCCGGGCTGGAAGCCGCTGTCGGGCAGCTCCCGGATGACGCCGACCTTGAGCCCCTTGAGCACGTCGCCACGGGCACCCTCACGGGCGGCATCCGCGAACGAAGGCCACGCATCGCGCAGCGACGTGGAGTCCTTCGGGTCGTGTCCGCCGATCACATCGTGCAGGAGACCGGCGTCGAGCACCGTGCGGGTGACGGGGCCGACCTGGTCGAGGCTCGATGCCAGGGCGATCGCGCCGTAGCGGCTCACCCCTCCGTAGGTGGGCTTCACGCCGACCGTGCCCGTGACGTGCGCGGGCTGGCGGATCGAGCCGCCGGTGTCGGAGCCGAGGGCGAGCGGCGCCTCGAAGGCGGCGACAGCGGCAGCGGAGCCTCCGCCGGAGCCGCCGGGGATGCGGTCGAGGTCCCACGGGTTGCGGGTGGGACCGTATGCGGAGTGCTCCGTGGAGGAACCCATCGCGAACTCGTCCATGTTGGTCTTGCCGAGCGGGATGAGGCCGGCCGCACGTGAGCGGGCGACGACCGTCGCGTCGTACGGCGAACGGTAGCCCTCGAGGATGCGGGATCCGCTCGTGGTCGGCTGATCGTCGGTGACGAGCACGTCCTTGATCGCCAGCGGAACACCCGCGATCGGACCGAGCTGCTCGCCCGCTGCGCGCCGGGCATCGATGGCCTCGGCCGCCGCCAGAGCGCCCTCGTTCACGTGCAGGAAGGCGTGCACATCGCCGTCGACGGCCGCGATGCGGTCGAGGTGGGCCTGCGTGGCCTCCACGCTCGAGATCTCGCGGGCGGTGAGCTTCTCTGCAAGCTCCGCGGCGGTCAGGCGGATGATGTCGCTCACTGCTCTTCTCCCAGGATCGCGGTGACGCGGAAGCGGCCGTCGGCCGCATCCGGGGCGTTCTGCAGCACCTGCTCGTGCGTCAGGGTCTCGCCCACCACGTCGGGGCGGAAGACGTTGCTCAGCGGGATCGGATGACTCGTCGCGACGACGTCGGCGGTCGCGACCTCCGACACCTTGGCGATGTTGTCGACGATGGCGTCGAGCTGGCCGGTGAGCCGCGTCACCTCGTCGTCGTTCAGCTGGATACGCGCGAGCACGCCGAGATGGCGCACGAGATCAGGGGTGATTTCAGACACGTCCCCAGTCTAGTTGGCGTCCTCGTGCGTCCCATCCCTGAGGCGACCCCACGCCCCTATGCTGGGCACGTGAGCCAGTTCCAGCCTCCTCGCCCATGGGTCGCCAGCTACGCCGCCGGAGTCCCGGAAGACCTCGCACCCGTCGAGGGCTCGCTCATCGACATCGTCGCGGCATCCGCCAGGGACTATCCCGAGGCTCCTGCTCTCCAGTTCTTCGGCAGGGAGACGAGCTACGCCGAGCTCCAGGACGCGATCGATCGTGCCGCTGCGGGTCTTCGCGATCTGGGCGTGAAGGCGGGTGATCCGGTCGCGATCGTGCTGCCGAACTGCCCGCAGCACATCGTCGCGTTCTACGCCGTGCTCCGTCTCGGTGCCGTCGTGGTCGAACACAACCCGCTCTACACGCCGCGCGAGCTCCGCAAGCAGTTCGAGGACCACGGCGCGAAGCACGCGATCGTGTGGAACAAAGTCGTCGGCACTGTTCAGGAGTTCCCGACCGACCTCGCCGTCACGAACCTCATCTCGGTCGACGTGACGCGCGCGATGCCCTTCCTCACGCGCGTCGCGCTGCGGCTGCCGGTCGCCAAGGCCCGCGAGTCCCGGACGGCGCTCACCGAGAAGGTGCGCGGCACCGTGACATGGGATGCCCTCGTACGCTCCGAACCGATCGCGGCATCCCATCCGAAGCCGTCGACCGACGACCTGGCGATCATCCAGTACACCTCCGGGACCACCGGCACCCCGAAGGGCGCCTCGCTCACCCATCGGAATCTGCTCGCGAACGCCGCACAGGCGAAGGCCTGGGTGCCGTCGATCCAGCGCGGCAAGGGCTGCGTCGTCTACGCCGTGCTGCCGATGTTCCACGCCTACGGGCTCACGCTGTGCCTGACCTTCGCGATGTCGATGGGCGCCCGCCTCGTGCTGTTCCCGAAGTTCGACCCCGACCTCGTGCTCGACGTGATGAAGAAGCACCCCGCCACCTTCCTGCCGCTGGTCCCGCCCATCGCCGACCGGCTGCTCGCCGCCGCCCGGTCCAAGGGCGTGTCGCTGGACGGGATCGAGGTCGCGATCTCCGGTGCGATGGCGCTGCCGCACGAACTCGTGGTGCCCTTCGAGGAGGCCACGCACGGCTACCTCGTCGAGGGCTACGGGCTGAGCGAGTGCTCGCCCGTGCTGATGGCCAATCCGGTCGCCGCGCACCGCGTGCCCGGCACGGTCGGGCTGCCGCTGCCCGGCACCGAATGCCGTGTCGTCGACCCGGAGAACCCGACGGCAGACGTGCCGGACGGGTCTCCCGGTGAGCTCGTGGTGCGTGGGCCGCAGGTCTTCTCGGGCTACTACGGCAAGCCGGAGGAGACGGACGCGGTGTTCGTCGACGGGTGGTTCCGCACCGGCGACATCGTCAGGATCGACGAAGAGGGCTTCATCCGGATCGTCGATCGCATCAAGGAGCTCATCATCACCGGCGGCTTCAACGTCGCACCGACCGAGGTCGAGAACGCCCTGCGTCAGCATCCTCAGGTGGCGGATGCCGCGGTCGTGGGTCTTCCGAGCGAGCACTCCGGCGAAGAGGTCGTCGCGGCGATCGTCGTCGACAGCGAGGCCGACGTGGACGTCGAGGCGATCCGCGAGTTCGCGCGCAGCATCCTCACGCCGTACAAGGTGCCGCGGCGCATCTTCGTGGTGGACGAACTGCCGAAGTCGCTGATCGGAAAGGTCCTCCGCCGGCAGGTGAAGGAGAAGCTGGTCGCGCTGACGACGGGCTCCTGAGGACGCCCTCACAGGCGGTGACAGCGCCGGGGCGCTACCCTTGGGAAGTGACTCCTGAAGATGCAGTGCTGACCGACGCCCCCGAGGACTCCCCCGCGACCCCCGGATTCGAGGAACTCGGCATCACCGGGCCCGTCCTCAAAGCCATCAAGGATCTCGGCTACGAGACGCCTTCGCCGATCCAGGCCGCGACCATCCCGACTCTCCTGTCGGGTCGCGACGTGGTGGGACAAGCGCAGACCGGAACGGGTAAGACCGCGGCCTTCGCGCTCCCCGTGCTGGAGCGCCTCGACGTTTCCCAGAAGATCCCGCAGGCTCTCGTGCTGGCGCCGACGCGCGAGCTCGCCCTGCAGGTGTGCGAGGCGTTCGAGTCGTACGCCTCGAAGATGAAGGGCGTCCACGTCCTCCCCGTGTACGGCGGCCAGGGCTACGGCGTGCAGCTGTCCGCGCTTCGTCGCGGTGTGCACGTGATCGTCGGCACCCCCGGTCGCATCATGGATCACCTCGCGAAGGGCACCCTCGACCTCTCCGAACTCAAGTACCTCGTACTCGACGAGGCCGACGAGATGCTGAAGATGGGCTTCGCCGAGGACGTGGAGCAGATCCTCGCGCAGACCCCGTCCGAGAAGCAGGTCGCCCTCTTCTCGGCGACCATGCCGCCGCAGATCCGCCGCCTCGCGCAGAAGTACCTGAGCGATCCGGAAGAGATCAGCATCAAGTCGAAGACCGCGACCGGCACGAACATCACGCAGCGCTACCTCGTGGTGTCGTACGCGCAGAAGGTGGACGCGCTCACCCGCATCCTCGAAGTCGAGAACTTCGACGGCATGATCGTCTTCGTCCGCACGAAGAACGAGACCGAGACGCTCGCCGAGAAGCTCCGTGCCCGCGGCTACTCGGCCGCAGCCATCAACGGTGACGTCGCCCAGGTGCAGCGCGAGCGCAGCGTCAACCAGCTGAAGGACGGCAAGCTCGACATCCTCGTCGCCACCGATGTCGCTGCCCGCGGCCTCGACGTCGAGCGCATCAGCCACGTCATCAACTTCGACATCCCCACCGACACCGAGTCGTACGTGCACCGCATCGGTCGCACCGGACGCGCCGGACGCTCGGGCGATGCCATCAGCTTCATCACGCCGCGCGAGCGCTACCTGCTCAAGCACATCGAGAAGGCGACCCGGCAGCAGCCGGCGCAGATGGAACTCCCGAGCACGGAAGACGTGAACACGACGCGCCTCAACCGCTTCGACGACGCGATCACCACCGCGCTGTCCGAGACCGGTCGCATCGAGGCGTTCCGCGACATCGTCGCCCACTACGTGCGTCACCACGATGTTCCCGAGGGCGACGTGGCCGCCGCCCTGGCCGTCGTCGCGCAGGGCGACAAGCCGCTGCTCCTCGACCCCGCCAACGATCCGCTGAGCAAGGCGGTGGAGGCGGACAACCGACCGCCGCGCGAGCGCGGAACCCGTGACGCCCGCGAGCCGCGCACCGAACGTCGTGGCCGTGGCGACTACACGGCGTACCGCATCGAGGTCGGCCGTCGTCACCGCGTCGAGCCGCGTCAGATCGTCGGTGCTCTCGCCAACGAGGGCGGCCTCGGTCGCGATGACTTCGGCGTGATCAACATCCGTCCCGACTTCTCGACCGTCGAACTGCCGGCGAACCTCAGCTCTGCGGTGCTCGAGAAGCTGCGCGACACCCGCATCTCCGGCCGCTTGATCGAGATCAAGCCCGACCGCGGTCCCGGTGCCCGCCGCAGCGGCCCGCGCGACGGTGACGACCGCGGCGATCGGTTCGAGCGTCGCGACCGTCCGGAGCGCCGCGACGAGCGACCGGCGCGCAACGGCGACCGCGACGAGAAGCCGTTCCGCAAGCCGCGGCACAAGGGCTGACGAAGAACTCTCGCAGAACGACACGAACCTCGCAGGAATCCCCCGGGATCTCTGCGAGGTTCGTGTCGTTCTGCGAGGTTTCGGCTGCGCCCCGGACGTTCAGACGGATTCGCGCGCGAGCTGTGCGGCGATGTCGATCAACGGCTCAGGGTGCGCGAGGAGCGCCCGTTGCTCGGGGTTGGCGATGAGGTGCGCGAGCAGGCGATGCGCGCCGTCCACGGTCGGACCCCAGTAGCCCCCGACGTGATGGCGACTCAGCGGCGTCACGCGAGGCTCCCCGTCGACGACGAGCGTCACCGACCCGTCGTCGGGGTCGACGCCCAGGTCGGACAGCGAGATCGCCGTCAACGCCCCGAGCACGATGGTGCCCACGAGCCCCGGCAACCGGAACCTCGTGGTCGGCACCTCGAGCGTGATGCTGTCGAGCCCTCCCCACGTCACGATGCCGCGATTCTCCACTCCCGCCCGAAGGATCACCGCATCCGGCGTCAGCCGCAGGTGATTCCGGCCGGGGTCGCCGACGGCCAGAGCATCGGGGACGGCGATCAGCGGTCCATAGCGCTTCATGCGAGGGCGTCGGGCCCTTCGGTCACGAGGATGTGGAACTGCGCGGCGTCGAGGATGCGGATGCCGAGTTCCTCGGCCTTCGCGAGCTTGGAGCCCGCACCCGGTCCGGCCGCCACGAAGTCCGTCTTCTTCGACACGCTCGAGGCCGCCTTGCCGCCCGCCGTGATGATGGCCTCCTGCGCCCCGTCGCGGGTATACCCGTCGAGAGACCCGGTGGCGACGATCGTGAGGCCTTCGAGCACCCCGCCCGCCGCGATCGCACCGCCAGGACCCGGGTGCCCGGGCGTCGCCCACTGCACGCCCGCCTCCGTCCAGCGCTGCACGATCTCCTGGTGCCAGTCGATCTCGAACCACGCGAGGAGCGAGTCGGCGATGATGCCGCCGACGCCCTCGACCGATGCGAGCTCATCGCGCGATGCCGCGCGGATGGCTTCGAGTGAGCCGAACCACTGCGCCAGTGCCCGAGCCGCGGACGGACCGACGTGACGGATGTTCAGCGACACGAGCAGGCGCCAGAGGTCTTTGGTCTTCGCCTTCTCGAGTTCGGCGAGGAGCGTGATGGCCTGGGACGACGGCTGAGGCCCCTCGACGCCCTTCTTCTTCTCGGCGGCCGTCGGATTCCGTCGGAACGGCGCCCGCGTCTTGACGAGTCCGTCTTCGTCTTCCTTGGGGAGTCCGGTCTCGGCGTCGCGCACGAAGAGCTCGATCGGCACGAGCTGCTCGATCGTCAGGGCGAAGAGTCCGGCCTCGGTCTGCAGCGGCGGCACCTCGGGCGAGGTCGGCTGGGTCAGCGCCGCGGCCGTCACCTCGCCGAGTGCCTCGACATCGAGAGCTCCGCGCGACCCGATGTGCTCGACGCGTCCGCGCACCTGTGCAGGGCACGATCGGGCGTTCGGGCAGCGGAGGTCGATGTCGCCCTCTTTCATGGGGCGCAGGGGCGTGCCGCACTCCGGGCATTCGACCGGCATGACGAACTCGCGCTCTGTGCCGTCGCGCTTCTCGACCACCGGGCCGAGGACCTCGGGGATGACGTCGCCCGCTTTCCGCAGCACGACGGTGTCGCCGATGAGCACGCCCTTCGCTTTCACCACGTCTTTGTTGTGCAGGGTCGCCTGCCGCACGACCGAACCCGCGACCTGCGCCGGGGCCATCACCGCGAACGGGGTCGCGCGACCGGTGCGACCGACCGAGACGACGATGTCGAGCAGCTTCGTCTGCACCTCTTCGGGCGGGTACTTGTAGGCGATCGCCCAGCGCGGCGCGCGACTGGTCGCTCCGAGCTCATCGTGCAGCTCGAGCTCGTCGACCTTCACGACGATCCCGTCGAGCTCGTGCTCGATGTCGTGCCGGTGCTCGCCGAAGTACTCCACGAACGCGGCGACCTCGTCGATCGACGCGCAGACCTTGGTGTGCGGGCTCGTCGGGAGGCCCCATCCGGCCAGGAGCTCGTAGACCTCGCTCTGGGCTTCGACCGGCGGGTTCGTCCAGGCGCCGACGCCGTGCACGTAGAGGGCGAGCGATTCGATGCGCAGGAGACCGGCCTCGAGCTCGAGGCCGTCTTTCTTGTCGATCTGCTGGCGGAGACCGCCGCTCGCCGCATTGCGCGGGTTCGCGAACGAGGGGAATCGCCGTGCGGCGGCGGTGCGGGCCTTCTCTTCCTCGAACGGCTTCTTCGCGCCGCCACGGGCCTCCCAGCGCGCGAGGGCGTCGGTGTAGGCGCGCTCGCGGAACGCCGCCTGCGCGGCGTTGAGACGTTCGAACGCGGCGACGGGGATGAACACCTCTCCGCGGACCTCGACGATCGTCGGGTGCCCCTCGCCGGTGAGGCGTGCGGGGATCTCGGGCAGCCGCAGCGCGTTCTCCGTGACGATCTCTCCGACGCGCCCGTCGCCCCGGGTGGCAGCCGAGGTGAGCACGCCGTTCTCGTAGCGCAGGTTGATCGCGAGTCCGTCGATCTTCAGCTCGGTGAGCCAGGCCACCTGACGCCCAGCCGACGCCTGCGTCTTCGCGGCCCACTCCCTCAGCTCCTCGATCGAGAAGACGTTGTCGAGGCTCAGCATGCGCTCGGCGTGCTCGATCGTCGCGAGGCCGGTCGCCTCGGCGGCACCGACCATCTGCGTCGGGGAATCCTGACCCTGCAGCTCGGGATGCAGACGCTCGAGCTCTTCGAGGCGATGCATCCACCCGTCATACGTGAAGTCGTCGACCACCGAGGTGTCGCGCCCGTAATAGGCGTCTTTCGCCTCGAGGATGCGAGTGGTCAGCTCTTCGGCTTCGGTTCGGGCGTCTTCCAGCGAGATGTTCTCCGGCACCCCGCCAGTCTAGGAGCGGGCGCCGACATCCATCGAGACCTACGCGCCGACAGGGACGGCCGAGACCGTGGTGTCGATCGTGAACTGACCGAGCACCCGGGTGCCGGTGTAGAGCACGGCCGTCTGCCCGGGTGCGACACCGTCGAGCGCAACCTCGGGGACGACCCGCACGCCGTCGGGGCCCACGAATGCCATCGCAGGGACGGGCTCCGAGTGCGCGCGGATCTGCACGTGGCACGCGAACGATTCGTCCGTCGGCGCCGCGCCGGCCCAACTGAACCGCTCGCCCGCGATCTCCGCGATCGCCAGCGCCTCTTTCGGGCCCACGACGACGGTGTTCGACACGGGACGGACCTCGAGCACGAAACGCGGCTTCCCGTCTGACGCCGGTACGCCGAGCTTGAGCCCGCGGCGCTGCCCGACCGTGAAGCTGTGCGCTCCCTCGTGCGAGCCGACGACCGCTCCGCTGCGATCGACGATCTCGCCCGTGGCGGTGCCGACCTTCTCGGCCAGCCAGCCGCGCGTGTCGCCGTCGGGGATGAAGCAGATGTCGTGGCTGTCGGGCTTCTGCGCCACGGTGAGCCCCCGTGCCTCCGCCTCGGCACGCACGATCGCCTTCGACGGGGTGGTACCGAGCGGGAAGTAGGTGTGCGCCAGCTGCTCCGCGGTCAGCACGCCGAGCACATAGGACTGGTCCTTGGCGTTGTCCGACGCGCGATGCAGCTCGAGCCCCTGCTCGCCGTCGATCAGCGTGGCGTAGTGACCGGTGCACACCGCGTCGAAGCCGAGCTCGATCGCGCGCTCCAGGAGAGCGGCGAACTTGATCTTCTCGTTGCAGCGCATGCAGGGGTTCGGCGTGCGGCCGGCCTGGTACTCGGCGATGAAGTCGCCGATCACGTCGTCGCGGAACCGCTCGGAGAAGTCCCACACGTAGAAGGGGATGCCGAGCAGGTCGGCGGCGCGACGGGCATCGAGGGCGTCCTCGATCGTGCAGCAGCCCCGACTGCCGGTGCGGAGCGTGCCGCCGGCTCGGGAGAGCGCCAGGTGCACGCCAACGACGTCATGCCCCGCCTCCACGGCACGTGCGGCCGCGACGGCGGAGTCCACTCCCCCACTCATGGCTGCCAGGATCCGCATGGGTCCAGTCTACGAGCGCGCGCCTGTGCCGGACCCGGATGCGCGGAGGTAGGCGTCGGCGATCGCGGCGAGGACCGCGTCGACATCGGCATCCGTCGAGGTGCGGCCGAGCGAGAATCGCAGCACGCTCCGCGCATCGCGCTCGCTCCTGCCCATCGCCATCACGACGTGGGAGGGCTCGGCGACGCCCGCCTGGCATGCCGAACCGGTGGATGCCGCGACACCGGCGACGTCGAGCAGGAACAGGAGGCTCTCCCCCACGGCGCCGGGGAAGAGCACGTGCGCATTGCCGGGAAGCCGGTGGATCGGATCGCCGAGCAGCTGCGCGGCAGGAACAGCGGCGCGGATGCCGGTCACCAGACGGTCACGCATCGCCGAGAGCCGCGCCGCCTCCGCCTCACGCTCCGCCTCGGCGAGCTCCAGTGCGGTGGCGAACGCGGCAGCGCCTGCCACGTCCTGCGTACCGGCGCGGAGCCCGCGCTGCTGAGCGCCGCCACGGAGCAGCGCGGTGAGCCGGGCGGTCCGCGCGGCGACGAGAACGCCGACGCCGACCGGCGCGCCGATCTTGTGCCCCGCAAGACTCATCGCGACGAGCCCGACTCCGGGCGCGGCATCCGATCGCAGCCGACGGAAGGACAGCGCGACGTGGCCGAGCGCGGCGACCGCGTCGAGGTGGAACGGCACCCCCGCGTCCGCACTCGCAGCAGAGAGAGCGGATGCATCGTTGAGCGTGCCCGCTTCGTTGTTGGCGACGAGGGCCGTCGCGAGGGCGGCGCCCGGCAGCTGCGCGGCGAACGACGGGACGTCGATGCCGGCCGACGGCGTGACGCCGACGACGCGCACGAGGGCGCCCTCGTCGGCGAGGGCCGCAACGGTGTCCATCGTCGCGTGGTGCTCGGCATCCGGCAGCACGATCGCGTCCGTGCCGTCGAGCCGGGAACGCCACAGCCCCTGCAGAGCGAGATTGATCGATTCGGTGCCGCCGGACGTGAAGACGACCTCGATCGGGTCGGCGTCCAGCACGGCCGCCACGCGCTCGCGCGACTCCTCCAGCAGACGACGCGCGTCCTGGCCGGCCCCGTGGGTCGACGAGGCGTTGCCGATCGTCTCGGACGCCGTCAGCCACGCATCGCGCGCCTCGGGCCGCAGAGGCGTGGTCGCCGCATGGTCCAGATAGTGCCGCATCCCTCGATTCTCTCGCGAATCCGAGCCTCCGCGGCCACGACCTCCTGGCACTGAGTGCGCTGGGTCGTGGGACTGGGACGCGCACCCCTAAGGTGTACTCATGCCCGAGTCCCGAGACTTCACCGCGCCCGGCGGTCCAGCCCTCGACAACCTCGGCGTCCGTTTGCATGACGGCGTCGGAACGCTGCGCATCTGGTCGCAGAACGCCTCCTCCGTCGAGCTCGTCGTGTTCGATGCCACCGACCTGGACTGGGCGACCGACGTCGCACCCCTCGAACGCCGTCCCGGCGGAATCTGGGAGATCACGACGCCGCTGCTGCAGGCCGGCGTGCGCTACGCGGTGCGCGTCGGAGGCCCGCATGGTCCCGGCAACACGTTCAACCCGGAGAGCCTGCTCCTCGACCCGTACGCGCGAGGCCTGGCACAGGGCGACGGGTATGAGGAATGGCGCTCGGTCGTCATCGTCGACGGCTTCGACTGGGGCGACTCGCAGAAGCCGCGCGTGCCCCTCGATCGCACCGTGATCTACGAAGGTCATCTCAAGGGACTCACGAAGCGCCACCCGGACGTGCCGCCGGCGTTGCACGGAACCTATGCGGGTCTCGCGCACCCGGCGATGATCGAGTATCTCCACTCCCTCGGCGTCACATCCGTCGAGCTGCTGCCGGTGCACGCGTTCGTCCCCGAGCCGCGCCTTCTCGAGCGCGGCCTCACGAACTACTGGGGATACAACACCCTCAACTTCTTCACCCCGCACACCGCCTACGCGACGGAGGAGTCGCGCAAGGAGGGCCCTGAGGCGATCCTCGCCGAGTTCAAGGGCATGGTGCGCCTGCTCCACGAAGCCGGCCTGGAGGTGATCCTCGACGTCGTCTACAACCACACCTCCGAGGAAGGCATCGGCGGTCCTCGATCGAGCTTCCGCGGCATCGACAACTCGAGCTACTACCGCCAGGACGACACCGGCGTCTACATCGACACCACCGGCTGCGGAAACACCGTGAACACGTCGACGGACGCCGGTGCACGGCTCGTTCTCGACTCCCTCCGCTACTGGGCCCAGGAGATGCAGATCGACGGCTTCCGCTTCGATCTCGCCGCCGCTATCGCCCGGGACGGCGCGCACACCTTCACGCCGGAGCATCCGCTGCTCACCGCCATCGCGAACGATCCGATCCTCGCCGAGACCAAGCTCATCGCCGAGCCGTGGGATGTGGGAATGGGCGGCTGGCAGACCGGCAACTTCCCGGCCGGATGGCACGAGTGGAACGACCGGTACCGCGACCGCGTCCGCAACTTCTGGCTCAGTGACATCGACTATGCACGTCGCGCATCCGCCCCGGTCGGCATCGGAGGTTTCGCCACCCGGCTCGCCGGATCGTCGAACACCTTCAGCGAGGCACGCGGTCCGCTCGCGAGCGTGAACTTCGTCACCGCCCACGACGGATTCACCCTCCACGACCTCGTCTCGTACGACGTCAAGCACAACGAGGCGAACGGCGAGCAGAACCGCGACGGCGCCGACATGAATCGCGCGTTCAACCACGGCGTCGAAGGACCGACGGACGACCCGACGATCCTCACGGCCCGCAGGAAGGCCATGCGCAACCTGCTCGGCACCCTGCTGCTCTCGGCGGGCATCCCGATGCTCACCGCGGGCGACGAGGTGGGACGCACGCAGCGCGGGAACAACAACGCCTACGCGCAGGACTCGGCGATGACGTGGCTCGCCTGGGAGTTCGAGCCCTGGCAGAAGGACCTCCGTGCGCACGTGGCACGGTTGATCAGCCTCCGTGCGGAGAATCCGGCGCTCCGGCCGAGCAAGTACGCACGGCTCGGCGAGCACATCCCGAACGCGTCCGTCATGGACTGGTACGACCAGAACGGCGAGACCATGGAGAGCGCGCAGTGGGCCGATCCCCGCAACCGCACGCTCCAGTACGTGGCTGCATCCACACCCGACAAGGAAGCCGCCAACAGGATCCTGCTGATCGTGCACGGCACGGAGTCGCCGATCGACGTGCGTCTTCCCGAGGAGATCGAGGGCGCGACGCGTTTCGTGTCGCTGTGGTCGAGCGCGGACGAGCAGCCCTCCGACGCCGCCGAAGTCTTCGCGCCGGGCGATGTCCTGCCGACCTCCGGAACGTCCATGCGGCTGTTCCGCGTCGAATGATGTCAAGCGACGGCGCCGTTGTCCACCCGCTGCGCCGTATTCGACCAGGGAGGTAGATTCGGCTTGTGGCTGCACGCGCTGGAAACACCCCGCCCCCGGCTCTCCGGAGTCCCGCGCAGATCCCGACGCGCCCATCGGGTCAGATGACGAGAGTCACGGATACGCGAGCGCCGCGCATCCCGCTCCTGAACGGCTCTCCCTCGGTGCCCGGCGGCTTCCCCGCGAAGGCGTTCGTCGGCGAGGTGGTCCCGTTCAGCGTCGTCGCATTCCGCGAAGGCCATGACATCATCGGCGTGCATGTGCGGCTGACGTCGCCCGGTGGCGAGGAGACCCTGCACCGCCTCGCACCGCGGCTCGACGGCACCGACACCTGGTCGGCCGAGATCGCACTCGACGCCCAGGGACCGTGGCGATATCGGTTCGAGGCCTTCTCCGACGACTTCGCGACCTGGGCGCATGCCGCCGAGCTGAAGGTCGCTGCCGACGTCGATGTGCCGATCATGGCGGCTCTCGGTGCGCAGCTGCTCACCGCCGCAGCTTCGGAGAAGGACCGCCCGGCAGCACAGCGCAAGCGCCTGCAGGCGGATGCCGCGTCTCTGGCCGACGGCGATGCCGCCACGACCATCGCCCTCTCCACGGATCCCGCACTCGCGCAGATCTTCGCGGAGCGCCCCGTCGCCAGTCTCCGCTCCGCCGCTCCGGAGCAGACGCTGCTGGTCGAGCGCGTCACCGCCGGAGTCGGCGCCTGGTACGAGTTCTTCCCCCGGTCCGAGGGCGCCAAGCGCCTCAAGGACGGCAGCGTGAAGACCGGCACCTTCCGCACCGCGGCGAAGCGGCTGCCCGGTGTGGCGCAGATGGGCTTCGACGTGATCTACCTCGTGCCGATCCACCCGATCGGCACCACGAACCGCAAGGGTCGCAACAACACCCTCGTCGCCGAAGAGACCGATCCGGGCTCACCGTATGCGATCGGCGCCGCGGAGGGCGGGCACGACGCCATCCACCCCGACCTGGGCACCGCCCAGGACTTCCGCGCGTTCGTCCGCGCCGCGCAGAAGGAAGGGCTCGAGGTCGCCCTCGACCTCGCGCTGCAGGCCTCGCCCGATCACCCCTGGGTCGCCGAGCACCCCGAGTGGTTCACCACACTCCCCGACGGCACCATCGCCTACGCGGAGAACCCGCCGAAGAAGTATCAGGACATCTATCCGCTGAACTTCGACAACGACCCCGCCGGCATCTACGCCGAGATGCTCCGCATCGTGCAGCACTGGGTCGCCCAGGGCGTGAAGATCTTCCGCGTCGACAACCCGCACACCAAGCCGCTGCAGTTCTGGGAGTGGCTCATCGGCACCGTCAACGCCGCCGATCCCGACGTCATCTTCCTCGCCGAGGCGTTCACCCGCCCGGCGGTCATGCGGGCACTCGCCGCCGTCGGCTTCCAGCAGAGCTACAGCTACTTCACGTGGCGCAACACCAAGGCCGAGCTCGAGGAGTTCCTGACCTCGGTCTCGCACGAGACCAGCGACTACATGCGGCCGAACCTGTTCGTGAACACGCACGACATCCTCACGGAGTACCTGCAGTTCGGCGGGAGGGCGGCGTACCGCATCCGCGCGTGCATCGCCGCCACGGCCGCTCCGATCTACGGCGTGTACGCCGGCTACGAGCTGTTCGAGAACGTCGCCCGACCGGGTTCCGAAGAGAACATCGACAACGAGAAGTACGAGTTCAAGCTGCGCGACTGGGCAGGTGCCGAAGAGCGCGGCGAGTCGCTCGCGCCGCTGCTGCGCCGGCTCAACGAGATCCGCTCCGCGCATCCGGCCCTCCGGCAGCTGCGCAACTTCTCGGCGCACTGGAGCGACGACGACTCGGTCCTCGTCTACAGCAAGCACCTGGATGCCGCATTCACCGGCACCGGTCGCGACGACACGATCATCGTCGTGGCCAACGTCGATCCGCATTCCGTGCGGGAGACGACGGTCCATCTCGACACGACGCTCTGGGGCGTGCCGCTCGGCGAGTCCTTCGTCGTGGAGGATCTGCTCACCGGTGCCGTGTGGGACTGGAGCGACCACAACTACGTGCGGCTCGACGCCTTCGCCGAGCCGGTGCACATCCTGAAGGTGAGGGAGCGATCATGAGTTACGTGGAAGACGCCACCGCGTCCGCCGACTGGGAGGCCGTCGCCTCCGCCGAGCACCATGACCCGCACGCCGTTCTCGGCGCCCATCCGATCAAGGATGCGGCCGATCGCACTGTCACGGTCGTCCGGGCCCGTCGTCCTCTCGCGTCGTCCGTGGAGGCCGTGTTCGACGACGGAAGCCGCCTGGCCCTCGCGCACGTCGCCCACGGCATCTGGGAGGCCCAGCACGCAGGACCCCCGGTCCGGTATCGCATCGCGACGGCGTACGGCGACGACGAGGAGACGGTCCAGGGCGATCCCTACCGCCACTCCCCCGTCCTGGGCGACATCGACCTGCATCTGATCGCCGAGGGGCGGCACGAGCGCCTGTGGCAGGTGCTGGGCGCGCACCCGCGCACGCTCGACAGCGAGCGGGGCGTCTCTTTCGCCGTCTGGGCTCCGAACGCCTCCGCCGTGCGCGTCGTCGGAGATCACAACGGCTGGAACGGCGAGTCCCACCCGATGCGCTCCATGGGTGGCAGCGGCGTCTGGGAGCTGTTCATCCCGGATCTCACCGCCGGCTCGAAGTACAAGTATCAGATCCGCACCCGCGACGGCTCCTGGATCCTCAAGGCGGACCCGATGGCTCTCGCGGCGGAGGTCCCGCCGAACACGGCATCCGTCGTCGCGGAGTCGTCCTACGACTGGACCGACGGCGCCTGGATGACGCGCCGGGCGGCGACCCACGCCGTCGCGCAGCCGCTCTCCATCTACGAGGTGCACCTCGGGTCGTGGCGAGCCGGCCTCGGCTACCGCGACATCGCGGACCCGCTGATCCAGCACGTCACCGATGCCGGCTTCACGCACGTCGAGTTCATGCCGCTCGCCGAGCACCCGTTCGGCGGTTCCTGGGGCTACCAGGTCAGCGGATACTACGCACCGACGAGCAGGTTCGGCACACCCGACGACCTGCGCCACCTGATCGACCGGCTGCACCAGGCCGGCATCGGCGTGATCATGGACTGGGTCCCCGGCCACTTCCCGAAGGATGCCTTCGCGCTGGCCCGCTTCGACGGGCAGGCCCTCTACGAGCACCCGGATCCGCGGCGCGGCGAGCACCAGGACTGGGGCACCCTCATCTTCGACTACGGCCGGAACGAGGTGCGCAACTTCCTGGTCGCGAACGCCCTCTACTGGTTCAGCGAATTCCACGTCGACGGGCTCCGGGTCGATGCCGTGGCCTCGATGCTGTACCTCGATTACTCCCGCAACGCCGGTGAGTGGGAGCCGAACATCCACGGCGGCCGCGAGAACCTCGAGGCGATCCGCTTCCTGCAGGAGGTCAACGCGACCGCCTACCGTCTGAACCCCGGCATCGTCATGATCGCCGAGGAGTCGACGAGCTTCCCCGGAGTGACCGCGCCGACCGACCACGCCGGTCTCGGTTTCGGCTTCAAGTGGAACATGGGGTGGATGAACGACTCGCTCCAGTACATCGAGCGCGACCCGATGTACCGCTCGCACCACGAGGGCGAGATGACCTTCTCGTTCGTCTACGCGTTCGGCGAGAACTACCTGCTGCCCATCAGCCACGACGAGGTCGTGCACGGGAAGGGCAGCCTGCTGGCGAAGATGCCCGGCGACCATTGGCACAAACTCGCCAACGTGCGGGCCTACCTCGCCTACATGTGGGGTCACCCGGGCAAGAAGCTGCTGTTCATGGGGCAGGAGTTCGGGCAGCTGGCCGAGTGGTCGGAGGGGCGAGAGCTCGACTGGTGGCTCCTCGATCAGCCCTCGCACGCGCAGCTGCAGAGCTTCGTCGGAGCCCTCAACCACACCTATCGCGCGCAGGCCCCGCTGTGGGAGCGCGACAGCGACGGCTCTTCCTTCTCCCGTCTCGGCGCGCCGGATTGGGAGCCGACGGTCATCGCGTTCGAACGCCGCGACGCCCACGGCGGCAGAGTGGTCGTCATCAGCAACTTCTCCGGCGTCGAGCGCACCGGGCATCGTCTCGTGCTGCCCCGCGAGGGCGTGTGGCAGGAGATCCTCAACACGGATGCCGCAGACTACGGCGGACGCGGGTCGGGGAACCTCGGAGTGGTCGTCGCCCGCGCCGAGAACGACGGAGCACCGACGGCGACACTGACGCTTCCCGCGCTCTCCACGCTGTGGCTGCGTCATCAGCAGGACCCGCACGTCCCGACGATCAGCCACGGCTGAGCCGCGCTCCGGCCGGCGCACGGCCGGTCGGAGCACTCTCAGGCGGTCAGAAGAGCAGTGAAGACAGGCGGTTGCGCGCCGAGACGACCCGAGGATCAGCAGCGCCGATGAGCCCGAACAGCTCGACCAGACGCTCACGGACGGGCGCACGCTCGTCGGACGGCAGCTGGGCGAACAGATCGAGCAGTCGTCCGAAGGCGTCGTCGACGTGGCCGCCGGCGAGGTCGAGATCGGCGACGGCGAACTGCGCCTGGACGTCCAGCGGTGCCTGGGCGGCCGCCGCACGAGCCTCCTGCAGATCGAGGCCCTGCACCCGGTCGAGCAGGCGCACCTGCCCAAGGCCGGCGATCGCATCCTCATCGCGGGGGTTCTCCGCGAGGGCCTTCTCGTACGCGCGGATGGCGGCGGCGTAGTCGCCCGTCTCGATCGCGGCGAACGCCTCGGCATGCAGCGGCGGAAGCGGCGGTTCCTCGACCGGAGCCTCGGGATCGGCGTCTCCGCCGACCGACAGCGTCCCGGTGACACCGTTCTGCGCGGCCACCTGGAGCAGCTGTGCGAAGACCTCGCGCACCTGCTCCTCCGGCACGGCACCGGTGAACATCGGGACGGGCTGGCCGGCGATCAGCGCGACGACCATCGGGATGGACTGCGCGCGGAAGCTCTGGGCGAGCTGGGGGTTCGCGTCGACATCGACCTTGGCGAGCAGCACGCGTCCGCCGAGCTCACGCGTGACCTTCTCGATGATCGGGCTCAGCTGCTTGCAGGGCCCGCACCACTCGGCCCACAGATCGACGACGACCGGCACGGTGCGCGAGAGCTCGAGGATCTGGCCGAACGTCTCGTCGGTGGCATCCACCACGAGATCCACCACGCCGGGCGCCGGGGCTCCGGCGGGAGCGGGAGCCGGGCGATTGCGCAGGCTCGACAGGTCGACGGCGCCGCGGAGCGCGGCCGGGGAGATTTCACTCACTTGATCACCTCTACGGACAGAAGATCCTGGCGGACGGCCAGGAGCCTGATCTGCTCCGTCGATCCCTGAGCGGGGACCGAGAAGAACAGCTGGAACTCGTACGTCGTGGCGACGCCCTTGGCGGACTCCGAGACCCCCGTCAGCGCCTTGGCCTGCGCGTTGTCGCCGAACCGGATCACCGCATCGGCCGAGGTCGGCGCCACGGTCTCGGTGTCGGTCAACGACACGGAGACGATCGCGCCGCTGTCGAGAGTGGTCATCGAGACCGGCACGGACGTCGTGGGCGCCATGTCGAAGGTCGCCTGCGATGTCTCCGCCGCGCCGTTGTCGGCGAGCGTCTGCACGACCGCCTGGCGGCTGTCGACGATGGACTTGGCCAGGTTGAGGGACTGCTCGTCGAACAGGTCGTACGAGGGGCTCTGCTCGCCCTGATCGACGATGTCGGCGAAGGTGGTGGCGAGTTCACCCGGCGCCACCCGCAGGAACGCGGAGTCCTGCGGCACGAGCGACGTGCCGAGCCACGTGGCCGCGACAGCCGGGAATGCGGCGTCGGCCGACATCTCGGCCATGTTGGTGACCTTGTAGTTCGACCACGGATCTGCCTGCGTCATCGTCAGGATGACCGGCGGGACCGTGTCGTCGCTGGTCCCCTTGGAGAGCATCAGCACCGTGCGCGGCCACTTGTCGGTCGCCTCCGGGAGCACGACCTCGACCTCATCGGTCGGGATCACGGACGGGAGCGGCGAATCGGTGATCTGCGTCCGCAGCGCGTACTCGGTGGTGCGCGCGGCGAGGGCCGGCCCGTCGAGGCGGGTCGACGCCAGATCCACGTCGAGGGCGGTGTCGGCCTCCTCGAGCGTGCTGGAGATCGTCTGCAGGATCCGCGTCGCCTGGGCGTCGGTGACGGCAGGCGGCTTCTGATTGTCGGGCGCGATGACAGTCGGACTCGGCGACGGCGACGGCGACTCCGCGCCGAACTGAGGCCAGGACTCCGCCGAGCACCCGGCGGCGAGCAGTGCGGTGAGCCCCAGGGCGGGGATCACCAGCATCCGCCGCCGGCGACGTGCCGGACGCTCCGCGCGCATCGAATTCTTCGACTCCGGCTCGGTGCTCTCGTCGACGATCTCGGCATCCTCGATCGCGGGCTGCTCGGGAGCACTCACGGGCGCGTCGGGCTCGGACGATTCGATCGCGGCACGCTCGGCCGGCGGGAGTGCGGCGACATCGATCGGCTCCGTCACAGGAAGCGGACCGGGACCCTTGCGACGCGGACCACGGCCGCGACGCTGGTGCCGGATGCCGAGCACGTAGAGGATGAGGCCGACCAGCAGCACGAGACCACCGGCCACCATGAGCGGACCCGCCCACGGCGTCGTGGTGTCGAGCGGCCACGAGACCGCGATGTCGTCGGGGGCGTCCTTCGTGCCGTCGTAGGCGATCAGCATGCTGGTGCCCTCGGGGAGCTGCATGTTGTCGGCGATCAGAGAGTTCTCGTCGCCGAACGAGTCGAGCCACAGGTCGGAACCGGCCGGATTGCGTCCGGAGGGCTCCTCGGCGTCGGCGTCTCCGGCCTCGGCGTCGGTACCCGCTTCGGGCTCGGTGGTGGCTTCGGGCGCGGCGGTGTCCTCGGGGGCGGGCGTCGCGTCCGCCTCGTCCGACGGGGCGGTCTCCTCGGTGGCGGATGCCGTCACGTGCTCGACGTCGAGGGCTCCGTTCTTGCCCGCTGTCACGTGGTTGTAGTCGGAGTCGGCCAGCCACGCCTCCATGTCGGGGGTGCGACCATAGCTCGCGAAGATCTCTCCCTCGCCCTTGATGAGCAGCGTCTGCGCCCCGGGGTGAGCCCGGAGAACGTCGCCGTCCAGCAGCACGAAGGGCGCCGGTTCCTCGATCTCGACCTGGGTCTTCTGCGACTCCGGACCCAGGAAGATGGTTCGCTGGGCGATCCCGGCCCCGATCAGCGCCGCGGCAAGTACGAAGGCCACAACGGCCCATACGAAACGCACGAATAGTCTCCTCACGCAGCGCGGATATCCACCCGGGCCGCAACACTCGACATTTCAGACTAGCGAAACCTCCTGTGTGTTGCCCACGAGCAGGTCCCGCTGCACTCCCTCCCGGCACGTCGCACGCGACCTCGTGGCGCGGCTCGATAGCCTGAACACAGCCGTTTCGAGGAGCCCCGATGAAGATCCACAATCCCTTCCGCACCGCCCTGGTGGCGACGCTCGGCGTGGGTCTGGGCATCCTGCTGATCGGCAGCGTCCAGACGCTCTCGAGCGTGCTCCTGTACCTCGGGACGGCGCTGTTCCTGAGTCTCGGTCTCGACCCGCTCGTCTCGTTCCTCGAGCGGCGCCGGCTCCCCCGCTGGCTCGCGGTGCTCACGACCATCGTCGCGGTGCTCGCCGTGTTCGTCGGGATCGTGCTCATCGTCCTTCCGGTTCTCGTCGACCAGATCTCCCAGCTGATCGCCCAGATCTCGGCGATAGTCCAGCGCGGAACAGCGATCGACGACCTCAAGGAATGGATGAAGGGCGCGTTCCCGAACCTGCGCGTCGACGACGTCTTCAGCTACGTCGAGGACTGGTTGAACACCAACCTCGCTGAGATCGGCGGATCCATCGGCCAGGGCGTCCTCGTCGCGAGCGGCGCGGTCCTCAGTGGCCTGTTCGGCGCCTTCATCGTGCTGATCCTCACGATCTACCTCACCGCCTCGACGCCGTCGCTCAAGCGGGCGGTCTACCAGCTCTCCCCCGCGTCGAAGCGCGACCGGTTCATCGACCTCGCCGATCAGATCACCGACTCCGTCGGCTACTACGTCATGGGACAGGTCACGCAGGGCGTGATCAACGGCGTGCTCAGTGCGATCTACCTGTCGATCATCAAGGCGCCGTTCCCGGCCGTCCTCGCCGTCATCGCGTTCTTCTTCTCGCTCATCCCCCTGGTCGGAACGCTGACCGGATCCACGATCATCGTCCTGGTGTGCCTCATCCCGGGGTTGGGTTCCCCGGCCACGGCTATCGCCGCCGGGATCTACTACCTGATCTACATGCAGATCGAGGCGTACATCATCTCCCCGCGCATCATGAGCCGCGCGGTCTCCGTTCCTGGTGCCGTGGTCGTGGTCGCCGCGCTCGCGGGCGGCAGTCTGCTGGGTCTGCTCGGCGCCCTCATCGCGATCCCCGTGGCGGCCAGCATCCTGATCATCTATCGTCAGGTGCTCATTCCGCGGATGAACGAGCTCTGACGCGTCTCAGTCGAGCGGCGGCCAGTGCGTCGCCAGCGGGAGCGCTGCCGGATTCACGGCGGCCACGATCTCGGTGAGCACCCGCCGGGTCTGCGTCTCGCCGACCCAGAGATGCTTGCCCCCGTCGACCGCGATGAGCTGCGCCTGCGGAATCGACGCGAACCGCTCGCGCGCCTCCTCGGGGCGGAGGTAGTCGTCCAGCTCGGGCACCAGCACGACGACAGGACGATCCGTGCTCCCCCATGCGGCGACCTCTGCCTCCGTCGCCCTGTGCAGCGGCGGCGAGAGCAGGATGATGCCCTCGATGTCGTGCTCACGGCCGTACTTCAGAGCGAGCTCGGTACCGAACGACCAGCCCAGCAGCCACGGTCGAGGGAGCGCGCGATCGCGTGCGAAGTCCATGGCGGCAGCCACGTCGAACTGCTCGGCCGCACCGCCGTCGAAAGCACCGTCGCTCGTGCCGCGCTGCGAGCTCGTGCCTCGGGTGTTGAAGCGCAGCACCGCGAGATCGGCGAGAGCGGGCAGACGTGCCGCCGCCTTCCGGAGGATGTGGGAGTCCATGAACCCGCCTGCGGTGGGCAAGGGATGCAGCGTCACGAGCGTCGCGACCGGCGCGGCGTGCTCCGGCTGGGCGAGCTCGCCGACGAGGGTCAGGCCGTCCGCCGTCTGGAGTTCGATCTCCTCGCGCAGCGCGGGAAGCTCCAGCGGTCCCCTGATCTCCATGCTCATGCGATCCTCCAGCAGTGCGTATGCCAATGACGACGTGCCGCGAGATCCGCGGCATCCCCGAGGACGCCGTCGGCTCGCCAGGCGACGAGGTGCGGTGTACCGGCCTCGATGTCCTGTGCGCACCCGGGGCACCGGTAGTCCTTCTGCGCCTGCGGTGCGGAGACGGGCTGCACCGTCCATTCGGTGCCGCGGCGGGTCTCCGTGCGCTTCCAGCCCGCGATCAGGCGGTCGAGGGAGTCTTCGGTGTCAGGGCGCGTCGGACGGCGTCGATGGGAGCGTGGCACGATGCCGGCTCACCACCAGTGATTCTTCGTCCAGAAACCGTACGCGCCGGCCCAGCTGCCGTAGCGACCGGTCGCATAACCGGTGGCCCAGCGCAGGTTGTCGACAGGGTCGTATCCGTTGCCGGGCACCTTGCTGCACGGCAGCGCCTGCACCAAGCCGCAGGCCCCGGACGACTTGTTCGTCGCGTTGGGGTTCCAGCCGCTCTCCTTGGAGACGATGTAGTCGACGTATCCCCAGTCGGCCTCGGCGATGCCGGCGGCGGCCATCCATTCGGCCGGAGCGCCTCCACCCGTGTAGTACAGGGGTCCGCCGCCGCCCGAGGATCCGCCGGTCGGCGAAGAGGCGACCACGGGGACGGGCTTCGGCTTGGGCTTCACGTAGACCTCGAAGGTGCCGCGCACGACGGGTGCGATCTCCGCGCCCTCGACCGTCACGGTCAGGTTCTGCGTGTCGGCCAGAGCAGCCGCGTACACCGAATCCGGTGCCTCGGCCTGCGCGGGCTCGGCCAGTGCCACGCCCGTCGGAGCGACCAGCGCACCGGCGAAGCCGACGACGGCCAGGGCACTGAACACGCCCACCACACCGCGTCGTCGCGACCACCGTCGCGTGCCCTTGCGCGCCGAATTCACCGTCGCTGCGGGCACAAGCGAGGAGTGGCTTCGTTCGAGAGTCATGTCGTTTCGGGAGTTCACGATGGGTGACAGTCTACGCAGACCTTGCTGAGACGGCCATCAGAAACGTCAGCGGACGGCCAGGATGACGTCGATCGCTGCGTCGAGGAGGGCATCGACCTGCTCCTCGCGGTAGCCGCCGCGCTGCATCCGGAACGCCGCAGAGCGCAGCTGTTCGGCCGTCAGACCCTCGCCGTCGCGGAGGTATCGCACGATACGCGTGGCGACGTGATCGACCTCGTCGACCCGGTAGCCGAACGTGAGCACACCCGTGCGCGCGAAGCGGTGGCGACGAGGGCGGGCGAGGTGATCGAGGATGAGCTGCGCGTCTTCTCGGGCCTGCTCCACCCACACTCCCGCGCCACGGGAGCGCACGACGCGCTCTCGCTCCCGCGCCGCGAACGCGTCTTCCACCCGTCCGAGCGCCGCATCGACGTCGGCGACGACGTAGCCGTTCTTGACGAGCGGGAACGAGGCGGTGCGCACGTCGACGGCACCGAGGTCATCGCGTCCCGTCTCGAAAGCCCGGCGAGCCGAGGCGAGGAAGGTGTCGACAGCCGTTCGGTGATAACCGCGCGTTCGCCCGGTGGTGAGCGCGAACGCCGGCGGGGCCTCCGGGTCCGTCTGCTCGTCGATCAGGTCTTCATTCATCAGAGAACCACCCAGGGAGAGAGGAGGAAGTACAGGCCGAGAGCGGGGATGGTCGACGGCAGGATGCTGTCCAGCCGGTCGAGCAGCCCGCCGTGCCCGGGAAGCCAGGAGCTCATGTCCTTGATGCCGAGGTCGCGCTTGAGCATCGATTCGCCGAGATCGCCGAGCGTCGCCGTGAGCAGGATGGCCGCGCCGAAGATGAGCCCCGCCCACCAGGGAAGATCGAGCAGGAAGAGCGCGAGCAGCACGCCGACGGCGAGAGACGCGAGGACGGCGCCGGCGAAGCCCTCCCACGTCTTCTTCGGACTGATCCGGGGCGCCATCGGATGACGACCGAACGCCACACCCGCCGCGTACGCGCCCGTGTCGACGGCGACGGCGATCGCGATGAACCCGAGGACCCACCATTGCCCGCCCTCCTGTCCGAGCAGGATGAGGGCGAGACCGGTGAGGAACGGCACATAGATCTGCACGAATCCGCCGATGACGGCATCCGCCAGGACCTCGCCGTACGTGCGGCCGTCCTTGACGACCATCTGGCCGATCAGGCGCCACACGATGACGAACGCCACGGCGACGAAGAGGACGACCCACCAGAGCCACGGCTCCGCGAAATATGCGGAGAGCACGAGCACCGATGCCGCGATGAGCTGCGGAACCACGTCGACTCGTCGGCCGGAGGCGCGCAGCGCGCGGGACAGCTCGTACACCCCGAGAAGCGCCGCCGCGAGAGCGAACGGCACGAACAGAACCTTGATGAAGAGCAGCGATCCCAGCAGGGCGGCACCGAAGGCGAGGCCGATCAGGATCGCCACGATCAGATCACGGCCCGTGCGCTCCTTGATGCGCTCGTTCGCCTGATCGATCTGGTCGCGTGCGTACGAGACGTGGCTGTTCAGCTCGTCACGTCGTACCCGCCACTGCTCCCTGATCGCGTTGTGGTCGGCGGTGTCCAGCGGCCCTGCGCCGGGCTCCGGCTCGGCGGGCGGCAGCGGAGGCCGCGGCGGGATGCTCGCCGCATCGAACGACGGGAACGCCGCATCTGCGAGCGGGATGCCGTCGTCGGAGGTCACCGCGTCGCGCCCGTCTCGGCGCGTCTGCGGCTGTCCCTCTTCGGCATCTCGCGTGTCGTCGGACATCCGGACTACACCTCGAGGAGTTCGGCCTCTTTGCGCTTGAGAGCGTCGTCGATGAGGTCGACGTGCTGGCGCGTCAGAGCATCGAGCTCTTTCTCGCCGCGCGCGAGTTCGTCCTCGCCGATCTCGCTCTTGAGCGCATCGAGCTCGTCCTTCGCCTTGCGACGGATGCCGCGCACGTGCACCTTGGCGTCCTCGCCCTTGGACTTGACGAGCTTCACGTACTCCTTGCGCCGCTCGGCGGTGAGCTCGGGCATCGTCACTCGGACCAGGTTGCCGTCGTTGGTCGGGTTGGCGCCGAGGTTCGGCATGTCGCGCACGGCCTGCTCGATCGCCTTGAGCGCCGACTTGTCGTACGGCGTGATGATGAGGGTGCGAGCCTCCTGGTTGGCCAGCGAGGCGAGCTGGGCCAAGGGGGTCGGCGTGCCGTAATAGTCCACGAGCAGCTTCTGGAACAGCTGCGGGTTCGCACGGCCGGTGCGCACCGTGGAGAAGTCCTCCTTGGCAGCCTCGACCGCCCGCGACATACGGGAGGTGGTTTCAGCGAGGACATCCGCGATCACGGTGACTCCTATCGTCGGGGTGTTCTGGAAATTCTATCGGGCGAAGCGCACTCCGCCCGGTCTTGCGCTCAGGCGGTGACGAGTGTGCCGATGGGCTCGCCCAGCAGAGCCCGCGTGACGTTGCCTGCGGGCTCCATGCCGAACACGCGCATGTCCATGCTGTTGTCCATGCACAGGCTGAATGCCGTCGAGTCGACGACCTTGAGACCGCGCTGCAGAGCGTCGCGGTAGGTGACCCGCTCGATGCGCTCCGCGTCGGCGTGCTTGTTGGGATCCGCGGTGTAGATGGCGTCGACGCCGTTCTTGGCGACGAGCACCTCCTGCGCACCGATCTCGAGGGCGCGCTGCGCCGCCACGGTGTCGGTGGAGAAGTACGGGAGTCCGGCGCCGGCGCCGAAGATCACGACGCGGCCCTTCTCGAGGTGGCGCTCGGCGCGGCGCGGGATGTACGGTTCCGCGACCTGGGTCATCGAGATCGCCGACTGCACGCGCGTCGCGGCACCCGCCTGCTCGAGGAAGTCCTGCAGGGCGAGGGCGTTCATGACGGTGCCCAGCATGCCCATGTAGTCGGCGCGACCCCGGTCCATGCCGCGCTGGCTGAGCTCTGCGCCGCGGAAGAAGTTCCCGCCGCCGACGACGATCGCGACCTCGACACGGTCGACCGCCGCGGCGATGTCGCGCGCGATCTGAGAGACCACATCGGGGCTGACGCCCAGCTGACCGGCTCCGAATGCCTCTCCGGAGAGCTTGAGAAGGACGCGGCGGCGTCCGGTTCGTTCAGTCATGTGGGGGTGTCCTCTCGTCCCGATTCAAGATAGTGCCTCGTGGGCACGAAGAAGGGGTTCGGATCTCGATGATCCGAACCCCTTCGACAGTGTTACGCGCCGACCTTGAAGCGCGCGAAGTCCGTCACGGTGATACCGGCGTCCTTCGCCACCTGGGCGACGGAGAGCTTGTTGTCCTTCGCGTAGTCCTGCTCGAGCAGGGCGACCTGCTTGATGAACGCGGACACGCGGCCCTCGACGATCTTGGGCAGAGCCGCTTCCGGCTTGCCCTCGTTGCGGGAGATCTCGGTGACGATCTCGCGCTCCTTCTCGACCGCGTCCGCCGGAACGTCCTCGCGGGCGAGGTACGACGGGTTGGCGAACGAGATGTGCTGGGCGATGCTGCGCGCGGTCTCCGCGTCGTCACCGCTGTACGCGACGACGACACCGATCTGCGGCGGCAGGTCCTTGCTCGTACGGTGCAGGTAGACCTCGACCTTGTCGCCCGAGATCGTGCGCACGCGACGCAGCTCGACCTTCTCGCCGATGATCGCCGCCTCTTCCGAGATCAGCTGCTCGACGGTCTGCGAACCGGCTGCGGCGGCGAGGCCGGCCTCGACCGAGTCGGCCTTGACGGCTGCGACAGCGTCGGCGACCTTGTCGGCGAGCGTGATGAAGCGCTCGTTCTTCGCGACGAAGTCGGTCTCGCAGGCGAGTTCGATGAGCGTCACGGTGCCGTCCTGCTCGCGAGCGACGATGAGTCCCTCGCTGGTGGAACGGTCGGCGCGCTTCGCGTTGCCCTTCGCACCCTTCAGGCGCAGGATCTCGGTGGCCTTCTCGACGTCTCCGTCAGCCTCCTCGAGCGCCTTCTTGGTGTCGACCATGCCCGTGCCGAGCTGCTCGCGCAGCGCCTTGAGGTCGGCGATGGTGAAGTTGGCCATGTGTGGTGGCTCCTTGCTTCGTTATGTATGTGTGTGTACGAGGGGATTACTTGGCGTCTTCAGCCTCGGCGGCGGCGACCTCGGCGGTCTCCTCACCGGAAGCGGCGGCGATCGCCTCGTCGTGCGCCTCGGCGCCGGCCTCGTCAGCGGCCGTCTCGTCGGCAGCAGGGGTCTCGACGACGGCAGCCTCGTCTTCGGCGGTCACGATCTCGGCGGCGTCAGCGGACTCTTCGACGACGGGAGCCTCAGCGGCGGGTGCCTCGTCGGCCGGGGTCTCGAGAAGCTCCTTCTCCCACTCGGCCAGCGGCTCGGCGTCGCCCGACTCCGGGTTGTGCTTCTGCTGCAGGCCCTCGGCCGCAGCGTCGGCGATGATGCGGGTCAGCAGCGAGACGGAGCGGATCGCGTCGTCGTTGCCGGGGATCGGGTACTGGAAGTCGTCCGGGTCGGCGTTGGTGTCGAGGATGCCGATCACCGGGATGCCGAGCTTCTTGGCCTCATCGATGGCGAGGTGCTCGCGCTTGGCGTCGACGACCCAGAGAGCCGACGGCGTCTTGGTGAGGTTGCGGATTCCGCCGAGCGACTTGTGCAGCTTGTCGAGCTCGCGCTTCTTGAGCAGGAGCTCCTTCTTGGTGAAGCCGCTGTTCGCCGGGGTCTCGTAGTCGAGCTCCTCGAGCTCCTTCATGCGTGCGAGACGCTTGGAGATCGTCTGGAAGTTGGTGAGGAGTCCACCGAGCCAGCGCTGGTTCACGAAGGGCTGGCCGACGCGCGTGGCCTGCTCGGCGAGGATCTCCTGCGCCTGCTTCTTGGTGCCGACGAAGAGGATCGTGCCACCGTGGGCGACGGTCTCCTTGACGAAGTCGTAGGCCTTGTCGATGTAGCCCAGCGACTGCTGCAGGTCGATGATGTGGATGCCGCTGCGCTCGGTGAGGATGAAGCGCTTCACCTTCGGGTTCCACCGACGGGTCTGGTGTCCGAAGTGCACGCCGCTGTCGAGCAGCTGGCGGATGGTGACCACAGCCATGGTCGTCTCCTGGTTCTGGCGCGTTACTGCGCCGTTGAGGTTGTCTGCCGATCGTGTGATCGGACTTCCTGGTGCCCGGCGCACACCCGCCCGCTCATGGAGGGGACCTGTGGGAGTGGATGCCACGACCGAAGTCGCTCTGGGCACGCGTAGTCACCCCGATATCGAGGTGCTCCTCCAGCATACAGGATGCCGGGGGCCCGACTCGCGCTGCACTCCACGGAATCCTCGGGGCTTCTCCCCCGTTCGCGCCTCTCGGGAGCCTCCTGCTCCCGGCATGACCGTTCGAGCGATCAGGATGCCGATATGCACGCCTCCTCACGGCTCCTCCTCGGGGTCCTCCTCGCCGTCACCGTGGCCCTGAGCACTTCCGATCCGATCCCGGCGAGCCCTGCGGCCCGATCCGACGATCAGCCGTCCTGGCTCTGGCCGGTGCACGGCGACCGCGAGGTCCTGGAACCGTTCCGGGCCCCGGCGCACGCGTTCGGCGCGGGGCACCGGGGCATCGATCTGGCTGCGCCTCCGGATGGTGTCGTCCGCGCTCCCGCCGACGGAATCGTCGCCTTTCGCGGCGTCGTCGTCGACCGCCCGCTGCTGACGATCGAGCATGCGGGAGGCCTGGTGACGACGTTCGAACCTCTCGAGTCGACGTTGCAGCCCGGCGACGCGGTGGCGGCCGGGGATGAGGTCGGCGTCGTCGCGACCGGCGGCCACGCGACGGTGGGGGCGCTGCATCTCGGCGTGCGACTCGACGGGGAGTACATCAACCCGATGCTCCTGTTCGGAGGCGTGCCGAGAGCAGTTCTCCTCCCCTGCTGCGCGCCACTGTGAGCCCGATGAGCGCAGCCCGCTGCGGTCAGGCTCGCGGGTGCGCCAGGCGGTAGGTGACGGTCAACCGCTCTGCGGAGACGTGCGTGTATATCTGGGTGGTGCCGAGACTGGCGTGCCCGAGGATCTCCTGGACCGCGCGCAGGTCTGCTCCGCCGTCGAGGAGATGGGTGGCCGCGGTGTGACGCAGAGCGTGTGGGCCGACGGTCTCGGCACCCACGATCGGCGCAAGGACCCTCGCCACGAGCGTGTACACGGTGCGCGGACCGATTCGCCCGCCCCGCGAGCCGAGCATCACGGCGGGCGTCGTCGCGGTCGCCCGAGCGATGAGGGCGGGACGCGCACGGGTCAGATAGGCGCGCAGGGCGTCGCGCGCCGGCGCTCCGTACGGCACGACGCGTTCTTTGGCGCCCTTGCCGAGCACGCGCGCTGTCGCCCGATCGAGGTCGAGGTCGTCGATGTCGAGACCGCAGAGCTCCGATACGCGGATGCCGGAGCCGTAGAGCATCTCGAGGATCGCATGGTCCCGCATCGCGACCGGGTCTCCTGCGCTTGCGGCGGAACGATGAGCGTCGAGCAGCTCCGCCATGCCGTCTCGCGACGCGACGGTCGGGAGCGTCCGGCCCTTCTTCGGTGCGATCAGCCGAAGGCTGGGGTCGTGGACGATGAGCGCCTGCTCCTGCGCCCAGCTGAAGAACGACCGCGCAGCGGCGGCACGTCGCGCGAGAGTCGATCGCGCATCTCCGCGCTGCGTGGCGTGCCAGAGCCAGTCTCGAAGCACCTCGAGATCCACCTCTTCCAGCGCGATCGCTCCGGCCGAGGCACCGAGGTCTCGCAGGTCCGAGCGGTAGGCCCTGACGGTCGCCGGCGAGAGTCGTCGCACCCTCTCGAGGTGATCGGCGAACGCCTCGGCAGCGACCGCGAGTTCCATGCCCCCAGCTTGCCCGCCATGGCCACGCCGCGGCCGTCGCCTCGCCGCCGACCGTGGTGATCTCGATCGTGCCTCGCCTCGGTCTCAGGCGCCGGACACGCGCCGCCAGCCGTCCTCGTCACGTCGGACTTCACCCTCGAGCTGGAGAAGTCCGAGCAGGGCTCGGATCCGATCAGGTGCGAGTCCCGCCCGGCGGGCGAGCTCCTCGACGGACACGCTCGACCTCGTGCTCATCGCATCGAAGAGGCGGACGCGCTCCGGGTCGACCGGGTCCTGGTGCAGCGATGCGGCGGCAGCAGACGTCCCCCAGAGCTCTCGCACCTCGGCCGCCGATGTCACGCACAGGGCGTCGTACTCACGCAGCAGACGATGGCAGCCCGCGGACGATGCGGATGTCACCGGCCCCGGCACGGCGCCGAGGGGCCTCCCCAGCGCTGCGGCATGCCCGGCGGTGTTGAGAGATCCGCTGCGCCACCCTGCCTCGATCACGACGGTCGCCTGCCCGAGTGCCGCTATGAGACGGTTACGCGCGAGAAACCTCCATTTCGTGGGAGCCGCGCCGCAGGGAGCTTCGCTGACGACCGCACCCTCCTGGGCGATCTGACGGATCAGCTGCTGATGTCCGGCGGGATACGCGCGGTCGACGCCCCCGGCGAGGAAGGCGACGGTCGCCCCCTGCACGCCCAGCGCCGCACGGTGTGCAGCACCGTCGATGCCGTAGGCCCCGCCGGACACGACGACCGCACCGGTCGCGGCGAGGTCTCCGGCGATCTCGGCTGCCACGTGCTCTCCGTATCCGCTGGAGGCTCTCGCGCCGACGAGCGAGACTCGAGGCTCGGCGATGAGCAGCTCCGGACGCCCGCGCACCCACAGAGCGCTCGGTGCACTCGCGCCCAGATCGTCGAGTGCCTCGGGCCAGTTCTCGTCGCCGGGAATGAGCAGCACTGCCTCGACATCGTGCGCACTTCGCAAGGCGTCCCGCACGCCCCGAGGATCGGCTCGAGGACGCCACCGTTTGCGACCTTCGGAGAGAGCGCGCCGCGCAGCGACGGCACTCCCATCGACACTCGAGGCGACCGTGCCCTCGGGGCGGCTTCTCAGCGCGAAGGTCAGGGCGTCCGCGGCACCGAGTTCGTGGATCAGTGTCCCGACCACGGCATCCCCGGGCTCGGCGATCACCGACCAGGCCGCCCTCGCGACAGCCTCTCCGATATCGTCTTCCCGTCGAAGCCGACGTGCGGCGTCGACGATCTCGGCGTCGCCGAGCAGCTCCTCCATCATGGGTTCATTCCTCTCTTCAGGTGCAGCGCCCGCCCGATCTCGTCGATCCCCGGGCGCTCGAGTTCTGCCAGGTCGGCCATCGTCCACGCCAGCCGCAGCACGCGGTCGTACCCCCGGAGCGTCAGCGCCCCTCGTTCGAGCGCCCGATCCAGAGACGTCCGCACAGCCGGCGGAAGGCGAAGGGCACCCTGACGCAACCAGGTACCCGGAACGTCGGCGTTGCGGCGCCAGGGCGTGCTCCTCCAGCGGTGAGCGGCGCGTTCCCGTGCCTCAGAGACGCGAGTCAGCGCCTGGGCGGTGGTCACCTCGGCACGCCCTCCGGATGTCGCCCTCGACGCAGCGACCCGCGTCACGGGAAGGTCGATGTCGACGCGATCACGCAGCGGCCCGGAGAGACGTGTCGCGTAGCGTCGGATCGCCGCCGGCGGGCACACGCACTCCGCGCCGCGCAGGCCGTAGTTCCCGCACGGACAGGGGTTCATCGCCAGGAGAAGCTGGAACCGCGCCGGGAACCTCGCGGTGAAGCCGGCGCGGTGGACCTCGATCACGCCCGCCTCGAGAGGCTGCCGAAGTGCGTCGAGAGCGACCCGCGAGAACTCCGCCGCCTCGTCGAGGAAAAGCACGCCGCAGTGCGCGCGGGCGATGGCTCCCGGTCGCGCGACCCGCGATCCGCCACCGACGAGCGCCGCAACGGATGCGCTGTGATGCGGCGCCTCGAGCGGAGGAAGCGAGTCGAGGGACGTCACCGGCTCACCGCTCAGCGACCGGATCGACGCGACTTCGAGGGCCTCCTGCTCGCTCAGAGGCGGAAGGATTCCGGGGAGCCGCCGGGCGAGCATCGTCTTCCCCGCCCCCGGCGGTCCGCTCAGGAGCAGGTGATGGCCACCCGCGGCTGCCACGATCAGCGCCTCGACGGCATCCTCCTGTCCGACGACGTCAGCGAGGTCGAGGACCTCTTCGTCGACCGATGAGCCTGCGGCCACGGCGACCGTCTCGATGTCGGGCACCTCGACGTCGGCGCCGTGCCAGACCGCGACCTCGGCGAGCGACGCGGCGGCCCGCACCTCCACGCCGGGCACGAGCCGCGCCTCGGCCTCGTTGCCTCGCGGGACGATCACTCGTTCGAATCCCGCCCTGACAGCCGCGAACACGGCAGGAAGCACACCGGGAACCGGACGGATCCGACCGTCGAGACCGAGCTCGCCGATGTGCACCGTGTGAGCGATGGCGCGTCGTTCGATCGAGCCGCCGGCGGCCAAAGTCGAGACGGCGATGCTCAGGTCGAACCCGGCCCCGTGCTTCGGCAGGCTGGCCGGCGACAGGTTCACCGTGAGACGGCGGCGAGGCAGATCGAGCCCGGCGTTCTTGCAGGCGTTGTGGACGCGCTGGACCGCTTCGCCGAGCGACTTGTCGGGGAGACCGATGATCTTGAACTCGGGCGTCTGGTTCGAGAGATCGGCCTCGACCTCGATCAGATGCCCATCCACGCCGGTGAGAGCCACCGCCCACGTGCGTGCCGTGGTCACGAGATGTCCACGAGGTGCTCGAGGACGCCGACCGCCGGATCCGTCCCGATGATGCCGATCGCCTCGACGCGGATGTGGAGGCCGCGGGCGAGGTCGGGATGCTCGGCCCGCCATGCGAAGGCGAGAGCCCAGAGTCTGCGGCGCTTCCTCTCGTCGATCGCCTCGAAAGGATGCCCGAACGCCGCAGAGCGCCGCGTCTTCACCTCGACCACGGCGAGATGCGCGCCATGCTCGGCGACGATGTCGATCTCGCCCTGCGTGCACCGCCAGTTCCTGTCCAGCACGGTGTAGCCGTGTTGCGTCAGGTGCTGCGCTGCGCGCTCTTCACCGGCTCTTCCAAGATCGTCCTTCGCTGCCATGTCGACAGCATCCTGCGATCCGCAGACGATTCGAGACGCGGATCCGGGCTACTCACGGCGGCTCGGGACAAGAGCTCCATCGAGCGCCCTCGTGCAGAAGAAGTGACACGGCGGCGAAACCGCGGCAGACGTCACTCGCCGTCGAGGGAGAGCTCCTGCGGGATCTCGAACTCGCGGCGCTGCAGTTCCTCGACGTTCACGTCTTTGAACGTGAGAACCCGCACGGCCTTGACGAAACGATCGGCGCGGTAGATGTCCCACACCCACACGTCGCTCATCGAGATCTCGAAGTAGAAGTCGTGCTCGGTGTCGCGGCGCACGACGTTGACCTCGTTCGCCAGATAGAACCGGCGTTCGGTCTCGACAACGTACTGGAACTGGGACACGACGTCCCGGTACTCACGGAACAGCGCGAGCTCGAGCTCGCGGTCGTAGTCGTCGAAGGCTTCCTCATCCATGATGTGTCCATCCTAGAGTCGCGCGACGCGCTGCGCGGCATCCGTGGAGCCGTGGGGCGCCGTCGTCGATCAGAACAGAGTGGGCGCGTCGGTGATCGCCCAGGATGCCCGGTGGAACGGAGACAGGCCCACGCTGCGGATCGCCTCGCGGTGCTCGAGGCTCGCATACCCCTTATTGCGGTCCCACTGGTACTCGCGATGGCTGTCGTGGAGCTCGGTCATGAGGCCGTCGCGCGCGACCTTCGCGATGACGGATGCCGCCGACACCGACGCGCAGTCGCGATCCGCCTTGATCACCGGCCGCACCTGCAGCGGTACGGGGTGGACCTTCGACACGTAATCGTGGTTGCCGTCGAGGAGCACGAGCGCATTCTCCACGAGCACGCCCTGGTCGACCACAGCCTGCACGGCGCGAGAGGCCGCCAGGCCGAGCGCCCGCATGATTCCGACCTCGTCGATCTCGGCCGCTGTCGCCCAACCGACCGCCGAAGCCTGGACCCACGCCGCTGCGCGAGCCGCGACGTCGGGTCGGCGCTTCTCTGTGACCAGCTTCGAGTCGCGAAGACCTTCGGGCACACGACGACGCGCACCGGCGGCATCCATCACCGCCGCACCGACCGCGACGGGCCCGGCGAGTGCCCCGCGACCCACCTCGTCGAGCGAGATGATCAGCTCGCACTCGCCCAGGAGCCTGCGCTCCAGGGTCAGTCTCGGCGTCGCGACGGTCATTCCGGATCCGGAACTCCGTTGAAGATCTCGTGGTGGCCGTCGATGGCCCCCATCCGATCGAGCGGCCAGGTGGTGAGGAAGGCTTTCCCGACGACATTGCCCAGGGGAACGAAGCCGCCGCTCGGCAGCTCCTGATGAGCGCGCGAGTCGCGGGAACGGTCCCGGTTGTCGCCCAGCAGCCACACCGAGTCCTCCGGCACGACGACATCGAACGGCTCGTTCGAGGCGGCCGTGTCGCCCTCGGGAAGGTTCAGATAGTCGAGCTCGTCGATCGGCGCACCATTGATGGTGATCTGTCCGAGCGCGTTGCAGCAGACGACGCGGTCACCCGCCACACCGATCACACGTTTGACGAGATGGTCCTGCGAGTCCGTCGCCGAGATGCCGACGAAGTTCAGCGCCCAGTCGACCGCCTGGATCAGTGGGGGCTGCGGGGGCTTCTGGGGCTGGGGGTCGAGCCATCCCCCCGGGTCCTTGAAGACGACGACGTCGCCGCGCTCGTATCCGGTCCACCGCGGGGTGAGCTCGTCGACGAGGATCCTGTCGTTGATGAGCAGAGTGCGCTCCATCGATGCCGACGGGATGTAGAACGACCGCACGACGAAGGACTTCACGACAAACGAGACAAGCGCGGCGATGACGATGATGACGAGAACATCGCGAAGGAAGACGAGGAACCCCCGGCGTCGTCGTGACGCGGACGCGGGCGCTGTCGGGGATTCGGTCATCAGGTTCCTTCGCAGTCTTACACCGCCGAGATCGCGGACGTATCAAGGTTCGCACACCCAGGACACAACAAAGCACCCCGGGACATCGTGTCCCGGGGTGCTGTGGAAATGCTGCGACTCAGCGGTCGCGCTTCTCCTTGATCTTCGCCTTCTTGCCACGGAGCTGGCGGAGGTAGTAGAGCTTCGCGCGGCGCACGTCACCGCGGGTGACGACCTCGATGTGGTCGATCACCGGGGAGTGCACCGGGAAGGTGCGCTCGACGCCGACCTGGAAGCTGATCTTGCGGACCGTGAAGGTCTCGCGCACACCGTCGCCCTGGCGGCCGATGACGACGCCCTGGAAGACCTGAATACGGGAGCGGTTTCCCTCGGTGATGTTCACGTGGACCTTCACGTTGTCACCGGGGTGGAAGACGGGGATGTCGGAGCGGAGTGAAGCCGCGTCGACAGCGTCGAGGATGTGCATGATCATCTCTCTCTGCACTCGCCACAGGTCGGGTGCATGAATTCAAAGGAACAAGAATGGGTTGTGCCGTACGGCGCTGACGCGACCGCGAGCTCCCCTGAGGCAGAGCCGGTCACGGCACAAAGATCCATTCTGCCATGGATGCCGCCGGCGGCCAAAACGGCGGCGTCAGTCGCGGTGCTCGGTCTCCTTGACCACGATGACCTCGTGCGCGCGCGTCGGCGGAGCCTGCTCATCGACCGTCGGGATGGTGGACCAGGAGATCGTCTCGCGCAGTCGCGTGCCACTCCCCTTGGCCTCGTTCCACAGCTGCCACAGCTGCAGCCAGATGAGTGCGATGCCGACGACGATCGCGGCGGCGAGCAGCCAGCCGAAAGCACCGTCGATGAAGAACCCGACGGCGATGGTGAGGCCGTGCCAGAGGGTGAAGCCGGCGACATCCCACCAGGACACCGCACGCTCGATCCGCACGGACGGGCGGGAACGCGTCAGGAGGGTGAGCACGAGCTGTCCGACGAAGACCGACGGGATGGCGATGAAGAGCACCCAGAGGATCGACCAGCCGCCCTGGAAGACGCCCCATCCGACGAGCAGCCACAGAGGCAGCAGGAAAGCGGCCGGCAAGAGCCACCGGAAGAACGCCTGACGCAACCACATGCTCAGATCGTACGTCGCCGATCCGGTCCGAGTCCCGGTGTTCGCTGTGAGCGCGCGGGATCCGTCCGTCGTCCCATCAGGGAGAATGGAGGTGACGAGAGGACACCCGATGATCGAACTGCGCACCCCTGCCGAGATCGACGAGATGCGCGCCGCCGGGCGCTTCGTGGCCGAGACCCTGGCGACCCTGCGCGACGAGACGAAGGTGGGGACCAACCTTCTCTCGATCGACCGCCGGGCGCACGACATGATCCGGAAGGCCGGCGCGGAGTCCTGCTACATCGACTATCACCCGTCGTTCGGCGCGAGCCCGTTCGGCAAGGTCATCTGCACCTCTGTCAACGACGCCGTGCTGCACGGCCTCCCCCACGACTACACGCTGCGCGACGGCGACCTGGTGACCCTCGACTTCGCCGTGTCGGTCGACGGCTGGGTCGCGGACTCCGCGGTCTCCTTCGTCGTCGGCGCACCGCGCGAGGAGGATCTGCGACTCATCGCGACCACGGAGCGCGCCCTCGACGCCGCGATCGCTGCCGCTGTCGTCGGCAACCGCATCGGCGACATCTCGGCCGCCGTCGCTGAGATCTCCCATGGCGAGGGCTATTCGATCAACACCGACTTCGGCGGCCACGGCGTCGGCCGCACGATGCACGGAGATCCGCACGTCCCGAACGACGGGCGCGCGGGCCGAGGCTTCCCCCTCCGCTCCGGTCTCGTCCTGGCGCTCGAGCCCTGGCTCCTCGCGACCACCGATGAGCTGGTGACCGATCCCGACGGATGGACGCTGCGCAGTGTGGACGGGTCGCGCGGCGCGCACTCCGAGCACACGATCGCGATCACCGAGACCGGCCCGATCGTCCTGACCGACCGGTCGTTCCTCGGCGTCGACTGACCGGACACGACGTCGGCACATCCTCTGTGCCATCCTGAGTCCATGATCCCGCAGGACCGTCACGTGCCGGAGCGCCTCTTCCTGGCCCGGCACGGCCAGACGACCTGGAATCTCGAGCATCGCCTGCAGGGTCAGCTCGACTCCCCGCTCACCGCCGACGGGATCGCGCAGGCCACGGCGATGGCGGAGCACCTCGCCGACTCCGGCGTCGTCACGGTCTGCAGCAGCCCGCTCGGAAGAGCGCTGCGCACGGCGGTCATCATCGCCGATCGGCTCGGCGCCGACCTGGTCGAGGTTCCGGAGCTCGCCGAGGTGCATCACGGCACACTGGCCGGAAAGACCTGGGACGAGATCGACGAGGAGTTCCCCGGCGCCAGGGAGGAACGGGCCGCCAACCGCTACGGGTGGGCGTTCCCGGGCGGCGAGAGCTATGCCCAGGCGCGAGCGCGCGCCCGCAAAGCCCTCAGCAGCTGCGGCTGGGCGTCGGCCGGTGTCCCTCTGCTCGTCAGCCACGAGATGATCGGACGGATGCTGCGCGCCGAGCTGCGCGGTCTCGATGCCTCCACCGCGCTGTCGCTCCGGCATCCGCAGGGCGTGGTCTTCCAGATCGAGCGCGGCGTCGAGCGGATGCTCTGAGCGCACGGCGCTCAGCGCTCGGTCGGCTCCTCGTCAGGCAGCAGGTCGGGCCGACGGCGCCGCGTGCGCTCGAGCTGCTGCTCGTGCCGCCAGGAGGCGATGACCGCATGGTTGCCGCTGAGGAGCACGTCGGGCACCGCGCGCTCCCGCCACACCGACGGCTTCGTGTAGGACGGGTACTCGAGGAGACCGTCCTCGTGGCTCTCCTCGACGAGACTCTCGGGATTGCCCACGACACCGGGGATGAGGCGCCCGATGGCTTCGATCATCGCCATGGTCGCCACCTCTCCCCCGTTGAGGACGTAGTCGCCGAGGCTGACCAGGCGCACCTCGCCGAGCGCGGCGGCGTACTCGAAGACCCGCTCGTCGATGCCCTCGTAGCGTCCGCAGCCGAAGATCAGGTGCTGACGCGTGGACAGCTGGCGCGCGGTCTTCTGCGTGAAGACCTCGCCGGCGGGCGAGGGGAAGATGATCGTCGGCGGCTCGTCCGACGAGGTCGCCGCCAGCTCGTCGAGGGCGAGACCCCACGGCTCGGGCTTCATGACCATGCCGGCGCCGCCGCCGTACGGCGTGTCGTCGACGGTGCGGTGCCGGTCGGACGTCCACTCCCGAAGATCGCGCACCTTCAGGTCGAGGAGACCTGTCGCCTGCGCCTTCCCGAGCAGGGAGAGCGTCAGGCCGTCGAAGTACGACGGGAAGATCGAGAGGACGTCGATGCGCACGGGGGAACCGTATCAGCGGTCACTCGGACGCGGCGGCGGCCGCTGCGTCGTCCGCTTCGCTGTCGACGGCATCCGGCAGCTCTTCGAAGAGACCGGGAGGCGGCGTCACGATGACGCGGCCGTTCGCGACGTCGACCGTCGGCACGATGGCCGACACGAACGGCACCATGACCTCATGACCGGATGCCGAGACCGACGAGGTGTTCACGATGAGGAGATCCTGTGCCGGGAAGTGCTCGACCCGTGCGACGCGACCGACGACGACGTCGTCGCGGACGACGTCGAGTCCGACGAGCTGGTGGTCGAACCAGGCGTCGTCTTCGACCTCGTTCTCGTCCTGATCGATCCAGAGGATCGCCTTGACCAGGCTCTCAGCGCCGTCGCGGTCGTCGACGTCGTCGAAGAACACGACGGGGTTGCCGTTCATCACGCGGTATTCGCGGACAGTCAGTTCCTTGCCGTGCCACGGAGATGCCTCGGGCACCTGCAACGTGAATGAGGCCCCGGGGACGAATCGCCGCTCCGGGTTGTCGGTGTACAGCTCCAGCTTGAGCGCGCCCTTGAGGCCGTGGGCCTTGACGAGACGCCCGACGCGCAGCTGGTTCTTGCCCTGGTTGCGGTCTTTCGGCACCACGTCAGTCGTCCGCGACGTCGACGCGGACGCGACGCCCGTCGGCCAGAGCGCTGACGAGGGTGCGAAGAGCCTTCGCGGTGCGGCCGCCGCGCCCGATCACGCGTCCACGGTCATCGGGGTGCACACGCACCTCGAGGAGGTCGCCTCGCGGCGAAGTGGATTCGTTGATGCGGACATCCTCCGGGTGATCGACGATCCCCTTGACGATGTGTTCGAGCGCGGCGGCGAGCACGACGGATTACTCTGCGTCGGCGGCGGGAGCCTCAGCGGCCTCCGCGTCGGCGGCGGGAGCGGCGGGAGCCTCCTCAGCGGGAGCCTCTGCCTTCTTCTCGACCTTGGGCTTGACGACCGACTTCTTCGAACCGTCGATCTCGAAGGGCGCCTTGGGCTCCTTGACCTTGACGGTGGACTTCGCGTCCTTGTCACCCTTGAAGATGCCCCAGTCGCCCGTGAGCTTGAGGATGGCGGCGACCTGCTCGGTCGGCTGCGCGCCGACGGAGAGCCAGTACTGCGCCCGGTCGGAGTCGACCTCGATGAAGGAGGGCTCCTCGGTGGGGTGGTACTTGCCGATCTCCTCGATCACGCGACCGTCGCGCTTGGTCTTCGAGTCGGCGACGACGATGCGGTAGTACGGCGCGCGGATCTTGCCCAGGCGCTTGAGACGAATCTTTACAGCCACGATTCTCCTGAATTGTGTGGAAGGAAGGAACTGATCGCCTGGAGCGTGGGGTGCACACCCGGCGGAAGCTCAATGAGTGGTCAACTGCTGGATAGAGGGTCGAGCAGGTCGTCCGACCTTCTATTCTGCCAGATGCCCGCCCCAGGCGCGAAACGCGGGGAAACCGCGCTGATCGTGTCGCGGCGCGTGCGTGTCAGACTGTGCTCGTGAAGCTCGAATTCGCTCCTTCGGCCCGATCCACCGTCGGCATCGAATGGGAGATCATGCTCGCGGACCCCGAGAGCGGTGACCTCGTCGGCCGCGCCCCTGAGCTGCTCGCCGCGCTCGAGGCCGAGAGCGAGGATGAACGGCACACCGTCACGGGCGAGCTCCTCACGAACACCATCGAGGTCACGAGCGGCGTCGGCGACTCGGTCGCTCACGCGATCGACGACATCGCGAGTGCGATCACGGCCGTCCGCTCGGCCACGGACCCTGCGGGAATCGAGCTCCTGTCCGCCGGCAGCCACCCCTTCGCGCAGTGGTTCGACCAGGAGGTGACCGACAAGACCCGCTACCACACCCTCATCGAGCGCACCCAGTGGTGGGGGCGCAACATGATGATCTGGGGCATCCACGTCCATATCGGCGTGGAGGACCACCGCAAGGTCTTCCCCATCGTCAACGCCCTGTCCGGCTACCTCCCCCATCTGCAGGCACTCGCGGCCTCGAGCCCGTTCTGGGCGGGCGAGCGCACGGGGTATGCGTCCAACCGCGCCCTCGTGTTCCAGCAGCTGCCGACCGCCGGACTCCCCTGGCCACTGCACGACTGGTCGCAGTACGAGTCCTATCTCGACGACATGGTGCGCACGGGTGTCATGGCCGACGCGACGGAGGTGCGCTGGGACATCCGTCCGGCGCCGCGCTGGGGCACCATCGAGGTGCGGGCCTGCGACGGCATGTCGTCGCTTCCCGAGCTGGCGTCGATCGCCGCGCTCGTCCAGGTGCTGGTGGAGGACTTCTCCCGTCAACTCGACGAGGGGCGCACTCTTCCGGAGATGCCGGCGTGGTTCCACCGGGAGAACAAGTGGCGAGCGGCGCGATACGGGATGGATGCCCGGGTGATCGTGGATGCGGCCGGAACGCAGCGCCCGGTGCGGGAGCACCTCACGGAGATCCTCGAGCGGCTGAGCCCCGTGGCGGTCGAACTCGGCTGCGGCCGCGAGTTCGGCGGCGTCGCCACGACGCTCGACGACGGCGCGAGCTATGAGCGCCAGCTCACGATCGCGAACGCGACCGGCGGCGACCTCGGCGCTGTCGTGCAGCACCTCATCCGGGAGTTCCGCTCCGGACCGGAATCGTCGATCGACGAGCCGTAGGCCTCAGTCCTCGACGAGGCGGCGGGCGAGTCCCTCGTCCAGCACGACGTCGGTGATGAGTTCGGCCGCGATCGCGGCACGCAGACTCACGAGCTTCGGGATGCCGGAGACCACGCACACCCGCCGCGGCACGCGACGGAGGCGGTCGAGTCCGGGGCCCGTCGCCCGAGCATTCACTCGGATGTCGCGCCAGGTGCCGTCAGCTCGGAAGAACACCGTGGCGACGTCGCCGATGGCATGGTCCTCGCGCAGGCTCCGATAGTCCTCGCGCCCCAGGTAGCCGCCCACGTACACGCGGCTCGGCACCTCGGCGGCCGGCGAGCCGAGGCTGAAGACCGCGATGTCCATCTTCGCCTGCAGGTCGAGCACCCGGCGCGTGCTCCGCTCCCGCCACATCGCCTCCCGCGTCGCGGGGTCGTCGAAGAACGCGGGCACCGGGAACTGCTGCACCTGCGCGCCGAACGCGCTGCCGAAACGCTGCAGGATGTCGCTGGAGTACTCCACGCCGCTGGTCTGCGTGTTGCCGGCGCCGTTGAGCTGCACGAACGTCGTGTTGTGGGTCTGCTTCTGCGTGAGACCGCGACTGACCGCGCTGATCGTGGAGCCCCAGGCGACACCGATGATCATGTTCGAGTCGACGAACTGCGAGAGCAGTCGGCCCGCCGTCAGCGCCACGCGTTCGAGGCGCTCCACTTCACTCACGATCTCCGGCATCGGGACCACGTGGGCCGCGACGCGGTACCGGTCGCGGATGCGCTGCTCCAGCATGCCGAGGCGTTCCAGCGGCGAGTTGATGCGGATGTCCACGAGTCCGCTCTCCCTCGCGAAGCTCAGCAGTCGCGAGACCGATGAGCGCGACGTGTGCAGCTCCTGCGCGATGACCTCCATGGTCTTGTCCTGCATGTAGTAGAGCTGCGCGGCGGTGAGCGCCGCGATCAGCTTCGCGTCGCGTGATTGCGCTCCGGGACCGGCCATGACATCCTCCTCGACCTCGATCCTTGCACATATGTGCAGTGGGGTTGCGCACGATGGTCGTGGAGGTCGATGCTGGGGGCAAGCAAGGAAGAGAGTTCGAGAATGAACGATTCGACACACTCATCGGCGGAGCGGGCCGAGGTCCGCACAGTCCGCGAATCCGGCCGGACGAGCGTCCTCGTCATCGGCGGTGGGATCAACGGCATCTCGACGTTCCGGGATCTGGCGCTGCAGGGCGTCGACGTGCTCCTCGTGGAGCGCGGCGACTTCGCCTCCGGTGCCTCGTCCGCGTCGAGCCACATGATCCACGGCGGCATCCGCTATCTGGAGAACGGCGAGTTCCGGCTCGTGCGCGAATCCGTGCAGGAGCGCAACGGCCTCCTGAAGATCGCGCCGCACTACGTCAAGCCGCTGCAGACGACGATCCCGATCTACTCCACGTTCTCGGGCATCCTCTCGGCTCCGCTGCGCTTCCTCACGCACAAGAGCGGCAAGCCGCAGGAGCGCGGCGCATTCCTGATCAAGGTCGGCCTGACGATCTACGACACGTTCTCGCGCGACGGCGGCATGGTTCCCCGGCACCGATTCCTCGGCCGCAAGAAGGCGCTGGCGGAGCTGCCCTCGCTCGACCCGAACATCAAGTACACCGCGACGTACTACGACGCCTCCATGCACGACCCGGAGCGCCTCGCCCTGGACGTCCTGCAGGACGGTCTCGCGGCGCATCCCGGAGCGCAGGCGCTCAACTACGTCGAGGCGATCGCGCGTGACGGCGACGAGGTCGTGCTGCGCGACCGCGAGAGCGGCACCGAGTTCCCGGTGAAGGCCGACGTGGTCGTGAACGCCTCCGGTCCGTGGACCGACCTGACGAACGACGCGCTGGGCGTCGACAGCCGCTTCATGGGCGGCACCAAGGGCTCCCACATCGTGCTCGATCACCCGGAACTGCTCGAGGCGACGCAGGGACGCGAGATCTTCTTCGAGCACTCCGACGGCCGAATCGTCCTCATCTACCCGCTCAAGGGGCGCGTGCTGGTCGGCACGACCGACATCGATGCCGACCCGAGCGAGGTCGCGGTGTGCACCGACGAGGAGGTCGACTACTTCTTCGAGCTGGTGCACCACGTCTTCCCGTCGATCCCGGTCTCGAAGGACCAGATCGTCTACAAGTTCTCCGGCATCCGCCCGCTGCCCCGGCACGAGGACACGGCTCCCGGATTCGTCTCGCGCGACTACCGCATCGAGGTCGACGACAAGGGCTCCGTTCCCCTGGTGAGCCTCGTCGGAGGCAAGTGGACGACGTTCCGTGCGCTGGGAGAGTCGCTGTCCGACATCGTGCTCGGACTCGTCGAGCGCACCCGGACCGTCTCGACGGTCGGACGCGCCATCGGCGGCGGACGCGACTTCCCGCGCACCGAGAAGGCCAGGCGGATCTGGATCCAGGAGAACCTTCCGGGCGCCGGCCCGCGTGCGGAGCGACTGCTCGCGCGCTACGGCACCCGCGCGGCGCAGGTCTGGGAGTACGTCGAGCAGGGTGCGGACGCACCTCTGGCCGGCGGCGACCTCTCCACCCGTGAACTGGAGTGGATGGTCGAGCACGAGATGGTCGCGCGCCTGGAGGACGTCGTGCTGCGCCGCACGAGCATCGCCTTCCTCGGAAACGCGGATGCCGAGGTGCTCGACGAGATCGCCGACGCGCTCGCACCGCTCCTCGGCTGGGACCGCGCGCGGCATGACGCCGAGCTCGAGCAGACCCGCGTGCTGCTGAACGAACGACATGGGCTCCACATCCCGTCCCGCACCCGCGGCTGACGAGATATCCGACCGCCGCCCTCCTCGCGGCGCATCTCCCTCACCGTGTCGGGGCAGAGGGGCCCCGGCACTCAAGAAAGGTCAATGAAGACATGGCTGATGTGAATCTCGGTCTCTACTTCCTGTCGGAGCTCGTCGGCACAGCGATGCTGATCCTCCTGGGTTGTGGTGTCGTCGCCAACGTCGCCCTCGCCAAGAACAAGGGCTTCGGCGGCGGCTTCCTGATGGTCAACTGGGGATGGGGCCTCGCGGTCTTCGCCGGTGTGCTCGTCTCCGCGTACTCCGGTGCGATCCTCAACCCCGCCGTCGGCATCGGCCTCCTGGTCGCCGGCAAGATCTCCTTCGTGATGTTCCTCGTCGCCACCGGCGCGGAGCTGCTCGGAGCGATCCTGGGAGCGATCCTCGTCTGGCTGGCGTACAAGCAGCACTTCGACGAGGAGCCGGAGCCCGCCAACAAGCTCGGCGTCTTCTCCACCGGTCCTGCGATCCGCTCCTACGGCTGGAACCTCATCACGGAGATCATCGGCACTTTCGTGCTGGTGTTCGTCATCTTCGCGTTCGCCGACTACGGCGACATCGAGGTCGGCACGCCGGGAGGCCTCGGACCGCTCACGGCCCTTCCGGTCGCCCTGCTCGTGGTCGCGATCGGCGCCTCGCTCGGTGGACCGACCGGCTACGCGATCAACCCGGCCCGTGACCTCGGTCCGCGCATCGCCCACGCCATCCTGCCCATCAAGGGCAAGGGCGCCAGCGACTGGTCCTACTCGTGGGTCCCCGTCGTCGGTCCGCTCATCGGTGGTGTCATCGCCGCCCTCGCCGCACCCGCGCTGCTCGGCCTCGCCGGCTGACACCTGACGCATCACGCATCCGCACGCTATTCAAAGGAGAAGCACAGTGGCTGACTACATCATCGCCATCGACCAGGGAACGACCTCGAGCCGCGCCATCATCTTCGACAAGAAGGGGAGCATCATCGAGTCGGGTCAGAAGGAGCACGAGCAGATCCTCCCGAAGGCCGGCTGGGTGGAGCACGACGCCGCCGAGATCTGGCGCAACGTCCAGGAGGTCATCGGCCTGGCGCTGAGCCGCGCCGACCTCACCCGTCACGACATCGCCGCGATCGGCATCACGAACCAGCGCGAGACCGCGGTGGTCTGGGACAGGACCACCGGCAAGCCGGTGTACAACGCGATCGTCTGGCAGGACACGCGCACCCAGGAGATCGTCGACCGCCTCGCGGCGGACGGCGGCGGCGACCGGTTCAAGGACATCGTCGGCCTGCCTCTGGCGACGTACTTCTCGGGCACGAAGATCGCCTGGATCCTCGAGAACGTCGAAGGTGCCAGGGAGAAGGCGGAAGCCGGCGACCTGGCCTTCGGCACCACCGACAGCTGGGTGCTGTGGAACCTCACCGGCGGCGTCGACGGCGGCGTGCATGCGACCGACGTCACCAACGCCTCCCGCACGATGTTCATGGACCTCGAGACGCTGGAGTGGCGCGACGACATCCTCGAGGTGTTCGGCGTACCGCGCTCGATGATGCCGGAGATCCGCTCCTCTTCCGAGGTGTACGGCAACGCGGAGGACTCCTCGCTGCTGCGTGAGACGCCGATCGCCGGCATCCTGGGCGACCAGCAGGCGGCGACGTTCGGGCAGGCGGCCTTCAACACGGGTGAGAGCAAGAACACCTATGGCACGGGCTGCTTCCTGATCTTCAACACGGGCGAGGAGATCGTCCACTCGAAGAACGGGCTGCTCACGACCGTCGGGTACAAGCTCGGCGACGGCCCGACGCACTACGCACTGGAGGGCTCCATCGCGGTCACCGGATCGCTGATCCAGTGGCTGCGCGACCAGCTCGGCATCATCTCCTCGGCCCCCGAGGTCGAGAAGCTGGCCGAGCAGGTCGAGGACAACGGCGGCGTCTACATCGTGCCGGCGTTCTCCGGACTGTTCGCGCCGTACTGGCGGCCGGACGCCCGCGGCGCGATCGTGGGCCTCACCCGCTATGCGAACAAGAACCACATCGCTCGCGCGGCACTCGAGTCCGTGGCGTTCCAGACGCGCGATGTGCTCGACGCCGTGAACGCGGATGCCGGTGTGGATCTCACCGAGCTCAAGGTCGACGGCGGCATGGTCGCGAACGACGCGCTCATGCAGTTCCAGGCCGACGTGCTCGGTGTTCCGGTGGTCCGTCCGGTGGTCGCGGAGACGACGGCGCTGGGCGCCGCGTACGCCGCGGGCCTCGCGGTCGGCTTCTGGAGCGGTCTCGACGACCTGTCCGCCAACTGGCAGGAGGACAAGCGCTGGGAGCCCTCGATGGAAGACGCCGAGCGCGACCGTCAGCTGCGGCTGTGGCGCAAGGCCGTCACCAAGTCCATGGACTGGGTCGACGAGGACGTCAAGTAGTCGCACATCACGCAGAAGCGGGCCCGGAGGATTCTCCGGGCCCGCTTTCGTGTCTTCGCGCGGGCGCTCAGAAGCTGTTGACGGCCGAGAAGAATGCCCCCGTGCCGTCGACGCGAAGGTTTCCCTCCTGATCGACAGACGTGACCTGCTCGTACCCGGCGTCGCTCCAGTAGTAGATGTTCGGCGAGATCTCGCCGACGCCCTGCCCGAAGGCCATCTGAGCGAACTGGGACATCTCGTGCGCGACGTGGATCGCACTCACGCTCTCCACGACATGGAACGCGAGGTGATGACGGGACGGCACGGCGAACAGCACTCCCTGCGGTGCCGACGCGATGCCTGCCTGAGTCAGGAGCGCCGGGAGGTCGAGAACGTGACTCGCCGTGAACATCGAGTCGGTGATCGCGATCGCGAACGGTCCTGATCCGGCATCCACGGTCTGGATCTCCCCGAGGGGCTCCGCCGTCACCGCGGCGATCGCCGTGCTCCACAGCGAATCCGCCTCGAACCGGCTGACGATGGCATCGGGGATGGCGCTCGTGGTCTCGGGGAAGTCGAGCATGAGGATGGCCTCGAGTCCGTCGGCGATCGTGCGCCGATACGTGAACGCCTCGCGGTGGCTCTCGGGCAGGTACGTGCTCGGAACCAGTCGGGCCTTCACGAGCGACAGGACCTCGTCGTCGGTCAGCTCCGCGTCCTTCGGCGCAGCGCCGCGGCTCAGCAGCCCCGAGATGTGCCGTTCGACGACCTGCGGCCAGTTCTGCTGCGGTTCGAGCTTCACCGCACGCGAGAGGTTGTAGAGCCCGAACTGCCCTCCGGACGAGCTCTGCGCGTACTCCCCGTGGAGTGTGATCGTTCCCTCGGATGCCGGCCACATCTCGGCGAACAGTCGGCGGAGGAAGTCCGCTTCCTCGACGGTCAGATCGTCGAGATCGGCGTCGATCTGCTGCGCCGACTTCTTCTTTCCGAAGTTCAGGAATCCCACGCCGTACTCTCCTCCTGCGGTCGTCGGCAGGAGGATCTCTTCTGCCCCGACTCGCAGCCGCCCAGAGTAGCGCAACGCGCCGCCGAGGGTCGGCCGCCCTGTGGACAGTCGTCGAACCCGCGGTCAGCGAGGTTCGTGTCCCGCGAGGACAGAGAGGAATGCCCGGGCGACGCTGCGAGGTGCGGCTGCGTCCCACGCGACGTACTCGTTCCGGACGGGTCCCCGATGAAGATCCACCGTGACGACGTCGGCCTTCGCACGGGCGACCACTCCGGGCGCCAGCAGCGTGACGGCGAGACCGGCCGCGACGAGACCGAGGATGAGCTCCGCAGAGTCCGCTTCGAACGCGACATCTCGCTCCACCTCTGCGGCGGCGAAAGCGGCGTCGCTCTGCGCCCGCCCGGATGTGCCCGCGGGGAAGTCGGCGAACGTCATCCCGGCGAGGTCTCGGATCCCGACGGATGCCGCCTCCGCCAAGGCATGTGCGGACGGGACGACGGCCACCAGGTGGTCGGAGGCGAGCAGCCGCGAGGCGACGCCGGTCGGCTGAACCTCTTCGCGGAGGCCCAGGAGAGCCGCATCCAGGCCACCACGCCGGATCGCCGCCATCAGCGAATCACTGTTCCCGACCCGCAGTTCGACCCTCGCCGAGGGGTGCGCGGAACGGTAGGCGAGCAGCAGCGCGGGCACGTCGACCGCGGTGACCGTGGGGATGACACCCAGTCGGAGCGTGCCGACGACATCGCCCACGGCCGCCGCCGCATCCTCCTTGGCCTGCTCGGCCGCCAGCACAGCGGTGCGTGCCGGCACCACGAACGCCTCCCCCGCCTCGGTCAGACGCACACTGCGACTCGATCGCACGAAGAGCCGCTGACCGAGTTCACGCTCGAGTGCGGCGATCTGGTGACTGAGCGCGGACTGCGTGACGAAGCAGCGCTCGGCCGCGCGCGTGAAGCTCGACGTGGCTGCCACCTCGACCACGTAGCGGAGCTGTTGGAGGTCCATGCATCCATGATCCCTGCTCATCAAGAGCGTGACAAGCATGCGTTGGACTCATGATCATCGTGCGAGGAATCTGGAAAGCATGAACAGACTGACCATCGTGCTTCTCACCGCACTCGCGCCGATCGCCTGGGGAACGACGTATCTCGTCACCACCGAGCTCCTGCCTGCCGGGCATCCGCTGTTCGCGGGCCTGCTCCGCTCCCTTCCCGCCGGGCTTCTCGCCGTGGCGATCAGTCGTCGGCTCCCACACGGCGCATGGTGGTGGAAGGCCTTCGCCCTCGGCGCGCTCAACATCGGAGCGTTCTTCCCGCTGTTGTTCCTCGCGGCGGAGCGGCTCCCCGGGGGTGTGGCGGCTGCCGTGGCGGGCGCACAACCGCTGATCGTCCTCGCGCTCGGGGCCCTCGTCCTGCAGGAGCGGATCCGTGCGACGACGGCGGCGGCCGCGGTGGCCGGCGCCGGTGGCGTGGCGCTGGTCGTGCTGGGCCCTGCTGCCGAGCTCGATCTCTGGGGCATCCTGGCAGCGCTCGGCGGAGTCTCCGCCACCGGCGTCGGGATCATCCTCACCAAGCGCTGGGGGCGCCCGAGCGGAGTCGGTCCGATCGCCTACGCGGGCTGGCAGCTCACGTCCGGCGGCCTCCTGCTGCTGCCGGTGACGCTCCTCGTCGAGGGCGTGCCCGCGGCCATCGACGGCGGGGCCATCCTCGGCTACCTGTGGCTGGGCACCGCCGGCGGGATCGTCGCGTACACGCTCTGGTTCCGCGGCATCCAGCAGCTCCCGGTCATCGCCCCGGGTCTTCTGGCTCTGCTCTCCCCCATCGTCGCGACCGTCCTGGGCACACTGGTCGCCGGAGAGGCGTTCACCCCGATCCAGGCGATCGGGTTCGCCATCACACTCGCCGCGCTGGTGTCAGGACAGTTCTTCGCCCGCCGAGGACGCGTGACACCGCCTGCGGCGGAACCCGCTGCGGCACCGGCGCTGGTCGCCCCGCGCTGAACGGATCAGCCCTTGCCGAAGAGCTTCTGGATCTCGGCGAGATCGGCTTCGCTCGGAGCCTGAGCCGCGTTGCCGCCACCGAGACCGAAGCCGGAACCCGTGGGCGTCGCCGCCGGGGCGAGGCCGGCGTTCTCGGCTGCCCGCTTGGCCGGGTTGCCCGACCGTGAGCCGCCCGAGGTCTTGCCCTTCTTGCCTCGCTTCGACGAGGCGCCGGGGCGCCCCATGCCCGGGACCGGCCCCATGCCGGGGATGTTCGGCGTGCCGCCGCGGGCAACCGTCTTCATCATCTTCGCGGCCTGCTCGAAGCGCTGCACGAGCTGATTGACGTCGGTCACGGTCATGCCGGAACCTCGCGCGATGCGCAGGCGACGTGAGCCGTTGAGCACCTTCGGGTTGCGCCGCTCGCCGGGCGTCATCGAACGGATGATGGCCTCGGTGCGGTCGATCTCGCGCTCGTCGAAGTCGTCGAGCTGCTGCTTCATCTGCCCCATGCCCGGGAGCATCCCGAGCATCTTCTTCATCGAGCCCATCTTCTTCATCTGCTGAAGCTGGTCGAGGAAGTCCTCGAGAGTGAACGCCTCGTTGGCGAGCTTCTCGGCCATCTTCGTGGCCTCTTCCTCATCGAAGGCGTTCTGCGCCTGTTCGATGAGGGTGAGGATGTCGCCGAGGTCGAGGATGCGGCTCGCCATGCGGTCGGGGTAGAAGGGCTCGAGGTCTTCGAGACGCTCACCGGTCGACGCGAAGATGATCGGGCGGCCGGTGATCGATGCCACGGAAAGCGCCGCCCCACCGCGCGCATCGCCGTCGAGCTTCGACAGCACGACACCGGTGAAGTCGACACCCTCCTGGAATGCCTTCGCCGTGCTGACGGCATCCTGACCGATCATGGCGTCGATCACGAACAGGACCTCGTCGGGGTCGACCGCCTTGCGGATGTCGGAGGCCTGCTTCATGAGCTCGGCATCGACGCCGAGGCGACCCGCCGTGTCGATGATGACGACGTCGTGCTGCTGGCGACGTGCGTGCTCGACGCCGTCGCGGGAGACCTTGACCGGGTCTCCGACTCCGTTGCCGGGCTCCGGCGCGTAGACCGCGGCACCCGCCTGCTGCGCCACGACCTGGAGCTGGTTGACCGCGTTCGGACGCTGAAGGTCGGCCGCGACGAGAAGCGGGGTGTGTCCCTCAGACTCGAGCTGCTTGGCGAGCTTGCCCGCGAAGGTCGTCTTTCCGGAGCCCTGGAGGCCCGCGAGCATGATGACCGTCGGTGCGGTCTTCGCGAACTGCAGGCGACGCTGCTCGCCGCCGAGGATCTGCACGAGCTCCTCGTTGACGATCTGCACGACCTGCTGAGCCGGGTTGAGCGCCTTGTTCACCTCGTCGCCGAGCGCGCGTTCGCGCACCTTGGCGGTGAAGTCCTTCACCACCACGAGCGCGACGTCGGCGTCGAGCAGGGCGCGACGGATCTCGCGCACCGTGCCGTCGACGTCGGCCGCGGTGAGCTTCCCCTTCGTGCGCAGATTGCGGAAGGTCTCGGTGAGCCGATCGGAGAGCGTGCCAAAGGTAGCCATGGTGCTGTCGATTCTACGCGAGCGGAGCCTCCATGCTCAGCGCGGCACGGAGCTCGCTCTTCGCCCGCTGGTACCGACCGCGCGCCGTGGAGGCGGGGATGCCCAGCAGGTCGGCGGCATCCGTCAGCGAGAACCCGTCCCAGTGGACCAACCGCACGAGCTCGGCGAGATCGGGCTCGAGCCGCGCGATCGCGTCGCGGACTTCGGCTCCGGCATCCGAAGCGGGCGCTGACGCGTCGGCGCGCACGTGTCCGCGGACGCGGTCGGCCAGCGCCCATCGGCGGCGTTCGCCCCGAGCATGGTTCTGCAGATTCCCGCGAGCGATGCCGAAGAGCCACATCCGCGCGCGCTCAGGGTCGTCCGGAAGCTCGCGGACCCGGCGCCAGGCCGTGACCATCGTCTCGCCGAGCAGGTCGGGCGCGTCGTCGTGTCCGACGCGTCGAGTGAGATAGCTCAGGATGTCGGCGCTGCTGTGCATCAGGGCTCGGGTGAGCGGCTCCTCGGACCGGCTCACGGCGCGCCGCCTTCGCCGCCCCAGTCCTCCCCGTCGCAGTGCACCTGGCTGTGCGACTCCGATCCCGCGAGCCGATCGGAGTCGAACCCCTGCTCGCGCAGTTCGTTGTAGAGCGCCTCACCCAGGGCCTGTTCGTGAGCCGTCCAGGCGTTGAGATCCGCCGCGCGCGGGTCGTTCTGCACCTCCGGGGCGGCCTCCTGCGACTCCTCCACCACCGCCAAGTGCTTGTCGACGAACGGCGCGGCGGCAGCCTCCACATCGGTCGTCGCGAACCACTCATCGACGATCGTGTTCACGTCGGCCTGCGTGAACATGTTGTGGGTCTCGAGGCCGCTGAACCGGATCTCGCACTGACCCCAGGTCGGCGAGGTGTACGTGTAGCTGCGATCAGGGTTCTCGAGACCGTCGCCCCAGAGCCAGTCTCCGGCAGCAGTTGCCACCCCGGCGCCCCCGGCGAGGAGCAAGGCCAGCGTGCCCGTGAGGATCGCCACCCGTCGCCGTCGCTTCGGCGTGGAAGACTCCGCCCGCGCCTCGACGACCATCGTGTGCAGATGATTCGGGTCGATCGCGCGCGCGGCCGGCGCCGATGCATCCAGCAGATCGTCCAGCTGATCGCGGGTCATGAGTTCCTCCTCGGGGTGGGTTCACTCATGACGTGTCCGGCACACGGCGTTTCGTCCGCGCGGGTCAGCCTGACCACGGAAGGTCGTGGATCGTGCCGAGCGCCTGCAGCAGCACGGCCTCGGGCGTGCCCTGGCCGGCACCGTGCTCCGCCCAGACGCGCAGGGAGGACAACACGGCGGCCGCGTGGGCCGCGCCCAGGATGTCGGCGCGGACGATGTCGACGCCCGACGCGTTCGCGGCTCGGGCGACCGCGGTCGAGAGTCGAGCGAGGCGCAGGCCGGTGTCGCGCACGAGCTCTTCCTGCAGGCCCATCGCCGCCGCGTTGCGGAGGGCGAGGGCGAGGGGGTCCGGTTCGAAATCCCGCACGACGACCAGCAGGATGCCGCGCACGGCGTCTCCGGTCGCCTCCCTGCCGAGGCTCTCGAGCGACGCGATCGCCTGCCCGATGCGCTCGTCCACGCCGGACCAGAGCACGTCGCTCTTGGACGTGAAGTAGTTGAAGAAGCTCGAGCGGCTCACGCCGGCTCGCTGGGTGATGTCGGCCACCGACGTCGCGTCGTACCCCCGCTCGAGGAAGAGCTCACACGCGGCCTCGGCCAGTGTCTCCCGCGATGACGCTTTGGGGCGACCTGCGCGACCGGTGGAGTTCATGCCCTCACGCTACCGCCCGGCGCGGCGTGATGAGATCCGGATCCACGATCAGGAGTATTGTTAGACCCAACCCAACTACCCCATGAAGGGGGACCTGATGCTCGATATCCTCACTCCCGGATTCACGCCGAACCCGGTCCCGTACACCGAGGGCTGGGAGCTGCAGCGACGCATCCATGCCGACGTCGTCGAAGGCACCCGCCCGGACACGCTCATCCTGCTCGAGCATGAGGCCGTGTACACGGCAGGGAAGCGCACCGAGCCCCAGGAGCGCCCGCAGGACGGCACACCCGTGGTCGATGTCGACCGCGGCGGAAAGATCACCTGGCACGGTCCCGGGCAGCTCGTCGGCTACCCGATCGTGCGGCTCCCCGAGCCGATGGATGTCGTCGCCCATGTACGGCGCCTGGAACGGCTCCTGATCGACGTGCTCCGACCGTTCGGCGTCGAGGGCTATCAGGTGGAGGGGCGCAGCGGCGTCTGGGTGCGCCGCCCGCTCTCCGAAGACAAGGTCGCCGCCATCGGCGTGCGCGTCCAGCAGGGCGTGACGATGCACGGCTTCGCGATCAACTGCGACAACTCGCTCGCCGGCTTCCGAGGCATCATCCCCTGCGGGATCACCGACGCCGGAGTCACCACGGTCAGCGAGGCTGCCGGTCGGACGGTCACCCCGGCCGACCTCGTCGACGCCGTGATCACCGCCTTCACCGCCGACTACGCCGACGCCGGCGCCGACCTCGCAGGAGCATCCGCATGACCGCCGCACCCGAGGGACGCAAGCTCCTCCGTCTCGAGATCCGCAACGCCGAGACCCCCATCGAGCGCAAGCCGGAGTGGATCAAGACCAAAGCGAAGATGGGTCCGGAGTACACGGCCCTGCACTCGCTCGTGAAGAGCGAGGACCTGCACACGGTCTGCCAGGAGGCCGGCTGCCCGAACATCTTCGAGTGCTGGGAGGACCGAGAGGCGACCTTCCTCATCGGCGGCTCGCAGTGCACGAGGCGCTGCGACTTCTGCCAGATCGACACCGGCAAGCCCGACGCCTACGACACCGACGAGCCCCGGCGCGTCGCGGAGAGCGTGCAGAAGATGGGACTCCGCTACGCCACCGTCACCAGCGTCGCGCGCGACGACCTCGCCGACACGGGAGCCTGGCTCAACGCCGAGACGGTGCGCAAGATCCACGAGCTCAACCCGAACACCGGCGTCGAGCTCCTCGCGAACGAGCACAACGCCGATCCGGCTTTCCTCGGCCAGATCTTCGATGCGCGGCCCGAGGTGTTCGCGCACAACGTCGAGACCGTGCCGCGCATCTTCAAGCGGATCCGCCCGGCTTTCCGCTACGAGCGGTCGCTGGACGTGCTCACACAGGGCCGCAACGCGGGACTCATCACCAAGTCCAACCTCATCCTCGGCATGGGCGAGGAGCCGGAAGAGGTCGTGCAGGCGCTGCACGACCTGCACGACGCGGGCTGCGACATCATCACCATCACGCAGTACCTCCGCCCTACGCCGCGCCACCTGCCGGTGTCCCGCTGGGTGAAGCCCGCGGAGTTCGTCGAGTTCAAGGAGGAGGCGGAGCGCATCGGGTTCCTCGGAGTGCTCGCCGGTCCGCTGGTCCGCTCGTCGTACCGTGCCGGACGCCTGTGGGCGCAGTCCATGGTCTCGAAGGGACGCGAGATCCCCGCCCACCTCTCGCACATCGCCGAGAGCGCCGATCTCGGGTTCGCACAGGCTGTCTAGGGCCTGTCTCGGGCCGCCCCGTTCATCCGGGGTCGGCGATGATCTCCTCGACGACCCTGACTCCCCACGACGGTTGGTCCGCCATCTGGTTCGCGGCCGTGATGAGGCCCTTCCACAGGGTCCACGCGCGCCCGCGCGCCCACATACCCTCATCCGCGCCCAGCCCGAGACGGAACGCGCGCCGCGCCTCGGGCGAGAGAAAGGTCCACCCGATGTAGCAGTCGCATGCCGGGTCGCCGACGCCGCTCGTCCCGAAATCGATGACGCCCGAGAGCCTGCCGCCGTTCACCAGCAGGTTGCCCGACGAGACGTCGCCGTGGAACCACACGGGGTCGCCTCGCCAGGTGGCCCCGAGAGCCTCTTCCCACAGCGCGAGTGCCCGTGCGCCGTCGATCCGGCTGCCCAGAGCTGCGATCGCGCGTCGCGTCTCCTCGTCGTAGTGCTCGAGACCGGCACCGCGCCAGAAGCTGTGCTCGCCGGCCGGCGGGGCTCCCCGAGTCGGTACGGTCTGCAACGCACGCAGGAAGCCTGACAGGTCCACGGCGAACTCGACCAGATCGCCCACCCTGCCCACATCGGCGGTCTCCCCCGGCATCCATCGGTTCACCGACCAGGCGAACGGGTATCCGCGCCCGGGGGCGCCGATCGCGACCGGAACGGGCACGGGCAGCGGCGTGTGTTGCGCGATGACCGGGAGCCATCGTTGCTCCTTCTCGGTGGCAGCCGCGTAACCGGGGGCGCTCGGCAGGCGCGCCGCAAGATGGGCGCCCAGGCGGAAGGTGCGGTTGTCGTTGCCACCCGGCACGACCGCCCTGACCGGCAACGCGCCCCACTCCGGGAACTGGTCGGCGACCAGTCCCGCCACCAGTCGTTCGTCGATCGTGACTCTGTCCATCGCGTCCCGTCTTTCGCACCAGACTGACGCGACCCTCACCGAGATATCGGAGACACGCCCTAGTCGGCGCTCATCACCGACTGCACACTTCCGTCGGAGCCGAGGTTCACGAGCAGGACGTCGTCGGTCGAGCTGTCGTCGAGCGCATACTCGAGCACGGCGAACGGCTCCGAGCCACCGTGCTCGTCGGCCAGGATCGTCATGCTCATCAGGCGGAGGGAGCGGATGATGTCGACCGCCGCGTCACCGGAGACATCGACGAGGACGTCGGGCAGATCCTCGCCGTAGGTCTCCTGCTGCTGCAGGATGTATTCCGTCACCTCGCTGGTGCGATCGTCCACCTCGGCGAGCATTCCTCGCCGGGCGGTGTCGTCGACGCTCTCCAAGCCCGCGATGAGGCTCGCGGCGATGTCGAGCGCGTCCGCAGACACGTCGTCCTGGTCAGGAGCCGTCAGATCCACGGTGACGCTCTGGTCGCCGAGCTCCACGGTCTCCGACCAGAAGATCGAGCCGTCGGGTCCTGACGAGAGGAGTCCGAAGTAGTCGTGTTCGATCGCCATAACGCTATGAAACCAGCCTCGTGCTCACGGCGGTAGTCCCGTCTCAGCCGACCAGCGACTGGACGAAGACGTGGGGGGTGAAACCGGTCAGATCGTCGATGCCCTCACCCTGCCCCAGGAGCTTCACGGGGATGCCGGTGCGCTCCTGCACGGCGAGGACGAAACCGCCCTTGGCGGAGCCGTCGAGCTTGGTCAGGACGAGACCCGTGACGCCGGCGTGCTCCAGGAAGGACTCGGCCTGCATGACGCCGTTCTGCCCCGTGGTGGCATCGAGCACCAGCAGCACCTCGCTGATCGGGGCCTGCTTCTCGACCACGCGGCGGATCTTGCCGAGCTCGTCCATGAGGCCGCCCTTGGTGTGCAGCCGTCCCGCAGTGTCGATGATCGCGATCTCGATCCCCTCGCGCTTGGCGTAGTCGACGGTCTGGAAGGCGACGGATGCCGGATCCTGACCCTCCTGCTGAGGACGCACGATCGCTGCTCCCCCGCGCTGCGCCCACGTGGCGAGCTGATCGACGGCTGCGGCACGGAACGTGTCGGCCGCGCCGACCACGACACTGCGCTGATAGCCCCGCAGGAACTTGGTGAACTTGCCGATCGTGGTCGTCTTGCCGACGCCGTTCACACCGACGACCAGCACGACGGCCGGGCGCTCAGTGAGTTTGAGCGTGGTGTCGAACTTCGCGAAATGCTCTTCCAGCGTCTCGCGCAGCATCCGCTGCAGGTCCTGCGGATCGGTCGTGCGGAAGCGCTCGACCTTCTCGCGGAGCTCCTCGACGACCCGCTCGCTGATGTCCGGACCGAAGTCGGCGGTGATGAGCGCGGTCTCGAGGTCCTCCCAGGTCGTCTCGTCGATGGTGGGCTTGACGAACATGCCGCGCAGTGCGCGACCGAGAGACCAGGACTTCTCCGCCATGACTCCAGCCTACGGGTAGCATCCCGGGATGGAACGCGCGCAGCCCCTCGACCGTCTCTACGTCCACGGCGGTGGACGTCGCGGCGAGGACGCTTGGGCGACCATCAACCTGCCCTGGGGGCACGGCGTGCGAGACCGGATGCTGGACGGCATCCCGACCCTGGTGGTGACCGGCGGCTGGAACGCCGAGCACGAGAGGATCGCCGCGATCCTCGACGCGCGCGGCGCACAGCACGTCGTGATCGACGGCGCCGCACATCGGCCGCAGGACCTGCCGCCGTTCGCGCTGCCGTCGAGGGCTTCGAGCGGTCCCTGGGCTGAGCGGGGTCAGCTCGCGGCGGCCGCCCTGTCGCCGACCCGCTGGCCCACGACGGCCGACACGCCGTCCTGACGCATGGAGACGCCGTAGAGCGCATCCGCGATCTCCATCGTGCGCTTCTGGTGCGTGATGACGAGCAGCTGGGAGCTCTCGCGCAACTGCTCGAACACGGTCAGCAGGCGTCCGAGGTTGGCATCGTCGAGCGCGGCCTCGACCTCGTCGAGGATGTAGAACGGGCTCGGCCGCGCCTTGAAGATCGCGACGAGCAGCGCGACGGCCGCGAGGGAGCGCTCACCACCTGACAGCAGGGACAGGCGCTCGATCTTCTTGCCCACCGGCCGCACCGATACCTCGATCCCCGTGGTGAGCATGTTCTCGGGATCGGTGAGCGAGATGCTCCCGACTCCACCGGGGAACAGCAGCGGGAACACCTGGTGGAACGCTTCCCTGGTGTCTTCGAAGGCGCTGGCGAAGATCGTCTGCATCCGCTCATCGAGGTCGCCGATGATCGTCAGCAGATCCTGCCGCGTCTGCGTCAGGTCGGCCAGCTGCTCGGTCAGGAACGCATGACGCTGCTCGAGCGCGGCGAACTCCTCAAGGGCCAGCGGATTGACTCGACCGAGCTGCGCGAGCTTGCGCTCGGCCTCGGCGAGCCGACGCTGTTGAATGCGACGGTCGAACGGAATCGCCGTGTCGTCGATGAGCTCTTCGGCCGAGGGCTCGACGCCCGGATCGCGGGGAACAAGCTGATCAGGTCCATATTCCGCAACGAGAATATCTTCGTCGAGCGCCAACTCCGAAGCCACTCGCTCGAGCAGGCTGTTCAGGTGGAGCTTCTTCTCGTGGATCTGCAGCTCGAGCCCGTGCACGCTCTCGGTCAGCCCGGTCAGCCGCTCTCGCAGCGAGGTCTCCTGCGCGCGCAGCGCGACGAGCTCCTCGTTCTGCGCCGAGCGCGCGGCCTCCGCCTCCCCCAGCGCGACACGCGCCTCGGTGACGGAGCGATCGAGCGAGTCGAGGATGCGGGGCAGCTCCGCCGCGACACCCGAAGCGGCCTCACGTTGGGCCCGACGGATGACCGCCCTGCGCGCAGTCTCGGCCGCGGCGTCTCGCTCCTGCTCGCGCTGACGCTCGAGACTCATCACCCGCGCCTGCGCGGCACGGACGCGCTCTCTGAGCGTCTCGATCTCGAGTCGCGCTCGCACCTCGTCTTCGCGGGCCGCCTCGAGCGCGTCGAGCAGTCCATCGCGCGCCGTCGCGTCGAGCACCGGACGCGGCGCCGCGATCGCCGCATCCACCTCGTCCTTCGCAGCCTGCGCCTTCGCCTCGGCATCCGACACCGCAGCCTGTGCCTGCGCGAGCCCGGTCTCCAGACGCTCGCACTCCGCGACGGCGGCTTCATGGCGCACGGTGATCCGGTTCACCTGCTCCGCGTGGCTCGCCAGCGCCGCGTCGTGCTCGCGAAGCGCGCGCAGTGCGTCCTTCGCCTGGCGGCGCGTCATCTCAACGGCCTCGTTCGCGTCTTCGCGGGCTTCTCGCAGCGAATCGACGACGATCTGGATCTCGGTGAGACGCTCGCGCGCGGCATCGCGCTCGGCCGCGAGCTCCAGACGCGACCTCTCGCCACCTGAGCCGGTCCGGAGCGTCTGGGCGGTCACGACGTCCCCGCCGATCGTGACGATGGTCGTCGTCGTGTCGCCCGCGGTGTCGAGAGCCGCACGTGCCGCGCGTGCCGCGTCGAGGTCGCCGGCGATCAGCACGTGCGAGAGGATGCCGAGCACGCCGTCAGGCGCCGTGACGGTCTCGATGGCCGGGGTCACGCCATCGATCACGGGCAGGGCGACCGAGGGACGAAGGGAATCCGCCACCACGAAGTCGACGACGCCCCGACGTTGTTCCGCGGCCTCGGCGGCCAGGTCGAAGGCATCGGCCGAGGAATCGATGAGCACGCCCTCCGCGAGCGGGCCGAGGACGGCCGCGATGGCCGCTTCGAACCCGGAGCGCACCTGGACGGCATCGCCCACGAGCCCGCGCACACCGGCGCCACCCGCCTTGACGATCTCGGCTGCACCGCCCGACAACGCCAATGCGCTGCTCAGCGCCGCCGCCTTCGCCGTCAGGGAGTCGACTTCACGCTCGGCGGCATGCAGCCGCTCCCGCAGCGCCTCGCGCTCCGCCTCGGCGGTCGACGACGCCCGTTGCGCGCTGTCGTACGACGCGGCGTGTTCGGCCGCTGTTCCTTCCGGGGCCTCCGCATCGTCGATCGCCTCGAGCGCCTCCGTGGCCTCTCTGCGGCGCACGTTCGCCGCTTCGAGCGCATTCTCCTGCCGGAGCACGGCCCCCCGTACGGCGGCGAGAGCGGAAGCCGCGGCATCCGCCGTTCCGCGCAGCGTCGAGAGTCGCATGTCGTACTCCGAGACGAGAGCGCTCTGCTCGGCGATGTCCACGTCGAGCGTGTCGAGCTCGGCCCTGGCGTGCACAACTTCCCGACTCGCCGCCACCGCCGCATCCTGCGCGTCACCCAGGCCGGCGGAGATCAGGTCGATCTCCTCCTTCGCCTCATCGATCGTGCCCTGGGTCACGGTCACCGCGGTGACCGCGGCGTCGTCCTCCTCGGAGCCCAGCAGTGCGAGACGCTGGTTCGCCAGCGTGTACAGACCGCGCATGCGCTCCTGCACCTGCTCGAGCCCGAAAGCCACTCCCCGCGCCTGGTCGACGGCGACGGAGTTCTGGTCCTGCTCGAGCCGGGCGATGCTCGCACGCACGGTCTCGGCCTGATCGGAGAGCACCAGTCGCTCGGTGTGCCGTTCGTGCTCGGTGCGGGTGTGGTCGGCGAGAGCGGATCGCAGGGCGACGACGTCGTCGGCGAAGATGCGCGCCTTCGCATCGCGCACCACGGCGGCGATGGTCTGCGCTTCGCGAGCGATCTCGGCCTGGCGTCCGAGCGGCTTCAGCTGACGTCGGATCTCGCCGGCGAGATCGCTGAGGCGCGTGAGGTTCGCCTCCATGGCATCGAGCTTGCGGAGAGTCTTCTCCTTGCGACGTCGATGCTTCAGGATGCCTGCGGCCTCTTCGATGAAGCCGCGGCGATCCTCGGGCGACGCCTGAAGAACGGTATCGAGCCGACCCTGCCCGACGATGACGTGCATCTCCCGCCCGAGCCCCGAGTCGCTCAGCAGCTCCTGCACGTCGAGCAGGCGGCAGCTGTCGCCGTTGATCGCGTACTCGCTCGATCCGTTGCGGAAGAGCGTGCGGCTGATCGTGACCTCCGCGTACTCGATCGGGAGGGCGCCGTCGGCGTTGTCGATCGTCAGCTGCACCTCCGCGCGACCGAGAGGCCCGCGCGTCGACGTGCCGGCGAAGATGACGTCCTCCATCTTGCCGCCGCGAAGCGTCTTGGCGCCCTGCTCGCCCATCACCCAGGCGAGTGCATCGACGACGTTCGACTTGCCGGATCCGTTCGGTCCGACGATGCAGGTGACGCCCGGCTCGAACACGAAACTGGTCGGCTGGGCGAACGACTTGAACCCCTTGAGCGTCAGGCTCTTCAGATGCATGCGGGCACCGCTCGTCCGGGGAGAATCACGCCGCTACGCTACCGGAATCCCGGCGCAGTCCCGTGATCCCGCGCGGTCACGGGCAGAACCCGGCACAGACGCGACACGCCGATCCCACGCCGATGTGCTTGACGGCACCCGCTGACGTTCGCTACGGTAACGTCCGGATCGCCACACGAAAGGAGGTTACCCATGATGTTCATTCAGCTCAACGCTCAGGCCACAGGCCTCGTCGCGCCCGCGCACTCTGCGCCGCGCCTCGCGCCATCGGTAGCCTTCGGCGACCGTTCCAGCGCGCTCGCATAGAACCGCATCCCGAGTATCCGGGCCCGTCCTGGGCCCCTCGCTCGTCGGTTCCGCCGCGCTCCCCCTCTGATCCGACCTCGGATCATGGGTCCCCGCCACTCTCGGCTCCGCGACTCCAGCGACCGTCTCCGTGGCCCGCTTCCGCTCCGTTCCCGGACCGCATCCGCTGTCCTGCGACGGCGCTTCCGCACCCATCTCCCTCACATCTCGAAGGAATCATCGTGAATACGACGCTGCACCGCGGCATCACCCACCCGCCCGATATCGAGGACCAGACGGTCCTCCAGATCCCCCGCCCCGACGAACTGCGAGAGCTCGCTCTCGTTGATCGTCTCTCCCTACGGATCGGCCTCTGGCTGTTCCAGAGGGCGCAGCGTCCTCGGCGTGAACGCAGGAGCCTGCACATCGCATCCGCCGATTCGTGGTTCCTCGGGGAGCGCGATCGCTCCGCTGCGGAGACCTACGCGCTGTTCACCTACGACATGCAGCGTGGAATGCGCTGATCGGAGATCGGAACATGACAATCCCGCTCATCGCAGGCGCGACCCTGCATCCGCTCGTGCTCCCGGCACGGGCGGATGCAGCGGACGCGGGCGAGTTCCGCGAACTCGCCCGCGTCCGCAACACCGTCTACCGGGAGATCACCGGTCGTCGCGAAGAAGACCTGACTCCCGAGGCCCTCTTGCCGATCCTGCGCTCGCGTCCCGAGCGCACGACCGTCTCCTGGGTCGTCCGTATCGATGATCGGATCGTCGGCCGTGCAGTCGTCAACATCCCGCACGAGGAGGGTTCGCGCGTCGCCGTCGCGATGATCGAACTGCTCCCGCGGGTCTGGGGACGCGGCATCGGAAGCGCAGTGCTGCCGCATGTCGAGGCCGTGGCACGTGAGCACGGCCGCACCGTCATCCAGAACTGGAATGAGCAGCAGCCGAGCGACGGCCCGCGCATCGATTCGCCGACGGGCTTCGGCAGCGTTCCCGAAGATCACGTGGCGCGCTTCCTCGTCCGGCACGGCTTCCGCCTCGAGCAGGTCTACCGCGTGAGCCATCTGGAGCTGACGGCGGGCGCTCTGGAACGCGCGCACGAACTGGGCGCGCAGGCGCGCGCGGCATCCGCCGACTACCGCGTCGTGCAGTGGATGCTCCCGACACCGCCCGAGCGAGCGGCCGGGTATGCGTGGATGAAGTCGCGCATGTCGACCGACGCCCCCGCGGCCGGTCTCGAGATGGACGAGGAGAAGTGGGATGTCGACCGCCTGACGGCAGGTGAGCAGCGCATCGCCGAGATGGGCCGGACCGTGCTCGTGACCGCGGCGGAGCACATCGCGTCCGGCGAGCTGTGCGCGTTCTCGGAACTCGCCATCGGACCGGACACGCACGAGGTCACGCACCAGGAGGACACGCTCGTCCTGCGCGAGCATCGCGGCCACCGACTCGGCCTGTTGGTGAAGACCGCCGCTCTGCTCGCCTGGCCCCAGATCGCGCCTGGCTCACCCCGCGTGATCACCTACAACGCCGAGGAGAACCGGCCGATGCTCTCCATCAACGAGGCCATCGGCTTCACGCCCACCGCCTACGAGGGGGCCTGGAAGAAGGAACTGACATGAACACCATCGCGCTGACCATCGCGCCGCTCACCGTCCCCCGCTCTCTCGACGACGCCGATGCCGCCGACTTCCTCGCCTACGGGGAACTCAACCGGCAGATCTGCGACGAAGCGGTCGGGCTCCCCGACCTGGCACCGGATGCCGCGCAGATGCTCCCCGCCTGGCACGACAGCACCGACACGCTGCAGACCGGATTCGTCGCGCGCGCGGACGGGAGGATCGTCGGCATGGTGACGGCGTCCTTCGCGCAGGAGGCCGAGGCGCACGCCGCCGAGATCGACATGCTCGTTCCGGCAGAACACTGGGGCCGCGGCATCGAAGACGCGCTGCTCGCGCGAGCCGAGGACGAGGCGCGCGTGCGCGGGCGCAGCATCCTGCAGATCTGGAGCCTGCACCGTCCTGAGGAGTCGGAGCGGATGCTGGTCCCTCGCACCGGCTGGGGACGGGTACCCGCCATCGGTCTCAGCGACCTGCTCGAGGCGCGTGGCTACGACCTCGAACAGGTCGAACGCAACAGCGAGTTCGACCTGCGCGCCGATCCCACCCCGTTGCGTCGTGCCCTCGCCGAGGCGCAGTCGTTCGCCGGCGCCGACTACCGTGTCGTCCAGTGGATGCTCCCGACGCCGCCGGAGTTCCGCGACGGCTTCGCCGCCGTGCTCGCTCGACTGTCGACGGATGCGCCGAGCGGCGACATGGACTTCGTCGCGGAGCAATGGGACGCAGACCGCGTGGTGCGGCGCGAGGCTCAGCTCACGGGCGCGGGTCAGGCGGTGTCCGTGGTGGCCGTCGAGCACATGCCGACCGGAGACCTGGTGGCCTACAACGAGCTGCTGATCTCGGCGGACCGTGCCGGCGTCACGCACCAGTTCGGCACGCTGGTCTCGAAGGAGCACCGTGGGCACCGGCTGGGCATGATCGTGAAGTGCGCCAACCTGCTGCACTGGCGCGAGCTGATGCCGGCTTCGGCGGTCGTCTCGACGTTCAACGCCGAGGAGAACCGGCCGATGCTGAGCATCAACGAGGCCATCGGCTTCGTGCCCGTCTCCTACGCGGGAGCGTGGCAGAAGAGGATCTGACGGCGGCGGACCCGATCTCATTCTCCGGGATGACGTCGGGTCCGCATCCTCATCCGCCTGACGGACGACGACGGCGCGGCAGGCGACGACGCTGGATATATGAACATCCCCGTGATCGAAGCCCATGCCCTGCTCAAGAACTTCGGCTCGACCCGCGCCCTCGCCGGTGTCGACCTCGCCGTCACGCGCGGCGAGTCCGTCGCGATCATGGGAGCGTCGGGGTCCGGCAAGACAACGCTCCTGCACGTGCTGGCCGGGATCATCGCTCCGGATGCCGGCGCCGTGACCTTCCGTCCGGCGGAGGGCGCCCCCGTCGAGGTCACCGCACTGGGAGAATCGGCTCGCTCTCGACTGCGACGGGAGCGCTTCGGGTTCGTCTTCCAGCAGGGTCTGCTGATCCCCGAGCTGACCGCCGTCGAGAACGTCGTCTTGGCGTCGATGATCAACGAGGTCCGGCGCCAGGATGCCGTGCAGCATGCCGCCGCCTGGCTGGCGGCACTCGGCCTCGCCGGGATGGAGGACCGCCGCATCGGCGAGCTCTCCGGCGGCCAGGCTCAGCGTGTCGCGATCGCGCGCGCGCAGGCGACCGGTGCGGAACTCGTGTTCGCCGACGAGCCGACCGGCGCGCTGGATTCGCACACCTCGGCGGAGGTGATGGACGCGCTGCTGTGGTCGACGACCGGGCAGGGACGCACGCTCGTCGTGGTCACCCACGACCCCGAGGTCGCCGCACGCTGCACGCGCACGATCGCCGTGCGCGACGGCCGCATCGTCTCCTCGGCGGTGGCCGCATGAACGTGAACGTGCTCGCCCTGCTGCTGCGTCCGGCGCCCGGGCAGAACAGCGTGCTCGCGCTTCCGGTCGTCGCCTTCGGCGTGGTCACGACGCTCGTGCTCACGGTGATCGGCGGTGCGCAGTCGTTCTGGGGTTGGACCGACGAGTTCGCGCCGGTCTATCAGGCGCTGGCCGCGATCGCCCTCGTGCTGCTCGTCGTCCCGCTCATGTCGCTCGGAGGTGCGGCAGCGCGCCTCTCGGCCCGGCGCCGGGACGAACGGCTCTCGACCCTCCGCCTTCTCGGTGTCTCCCCCGCCGGCGTCACCGTGGCGACCGTCGCCGAATCTGTCCTCGTGGCCGGAGCCGGAGCCCTGGCCGGTGTCGTCGGGCACCTCGCGCTCAGTCCTCTGATCGGGCTGATCCCGTTCCGCGGCGAGCCGCTCGGATTCGCGGCCGTGGTCCTGTCGCCGCTGCACATCGTCGCGGTGTTCGGCGGAGTGCTGCTCCTCGCCGCCGCCAGCGCCGTCATCGGGCTCCGACGCGTCGTGATCTCGCCGCTGGGCGTGCGCACTCGCACCACGGCGTCGAAAGTGCACTGGATCCGGGCTGTCATCGCCGCGGGGGTCATCGCGATCGCGTTCGTCGTGATCAAGGTGTTCCCGTCGGTGGGTGGCCTCGTCGGCACGATCGTGGTCCTCGCGGGCCTGTTCGCCGGCGTGCTGGCCGTGCTGAACGTCGTCGGCCCCTGGGTGCTCAAAGTGTCGGCATCGCGGCAGCTGCGTCGCGCCGAGAAGCCCGAGCGACTCCTCGCCGCCCGCATCGTCCTGGACTCCCCGAAGGCCGCATGGCGGCAGGTGGGCGGCATCGCGATGGCCAGCTTCATGGCGGTGTTCGCCGGCACGGGCGTCGCGCTCCTGAACGTCATGAGCGCCGAGGGCGCCGCCGCGTCTGACCTCGCCCTGGCAGACGACATCCGCACCGGACTCGTCATCACCCTCATCGGGTCGTTCCTCATGGTGGCGGCATCCGTCGGTGTCAATCAGGCATCGGACGTGCTCGATCAGCGTGATCTGCACCGCAGCCTGCATCATCTGGGGATGCCGCTGGAGACCGTCGACCGCGCCCGCCGCCGGGCCATCATGTCGCCGCTGCTCGTCACGGCGATCGGATCGGCATTGTGCGGCGGCGTGCTGGTGCTCCCCCTGGTCGGGATCGCGCTGATCACCGCACCCGTCTCCCTGCTCACCATCGCGGCCGTCGTCGCGGTCGGGATCGGCGTCGTCTGGGCGAGCACCTGGGCCACGCGCCCGCTGCTGACCGGCGCGTTCCAGGAGGCGTGAAGGAGCCGAGCGTCAGCGGCGACGCTGGCAGCGCGGGCAGTAGTGCGAGGAGCGGTTCATGAACGACTCGCGGCGGATCGGGGTCCCGCAGCGCGGACACGGCTGCCCGCCGCGGCCGTAGGCGTTCAGGGAGTGCGCGAAGTAGCCGGCCTGGCCGTTCACGTTGACGTACTGCGCGTCGAAACTGGTCCCGCCCTCGGCGAGAGCCTTCGCGAGGACGGCACGGACCTCGGCGAGGAGTCGCTGCACCGCGGGCGTGGAGAGACGATTCGCCGGTGTCTCCGGATGGATCTTCGCCGCCCAGAGAGCCTCGTCGGCGTAGATGTTCCCGATCCCGCTGACGACGCCCTGATCGAGCAGCACCCGTTTGATCGCGCTGTTCTTGCGCGTGAGAGCATGCCGGAAGCGATCGTCGTCGAAGGCCTCGTCGACGGGGTCTCGGGCGATGTGGCCCACCTGCGTCGGAATGAGCGACGGACCGTCATGGATGAGAGCGTCGACGGCGAGAGAGCCGAACGTGCGCTGATCGGCGAACACGATGGCGAGCTCGCCGTGCGTCGGGTGCTCGAGATTGATCCGCACGCGTTCATGGCGTTCGGCCGCGGCATCCGGAGATCGCAGCAGCATCTGACCGCTCATGCCGAGGTGCGCGATCAGCGCGGACTCGGCGTCGTCGAGAGGGAGCCAGAGGAACTTGCCTCGCCGGGAGGCGGCAGCGAAACTGCGGCCCTCGAGCCGGGCGACGAAATCGAAGACGCCCGCCGGATGCCGCGTCAGCGCGCGCTCGTCGAAGACGGTCACCGCGGTGATCAGGGATCCGATGGCCGCCGGTGCGAGACCCGCGCGGACGACCTCGACCTCGGGAAGCTCAGGCACGCTCGTTCAGCGTGCGCCAGGCGCTCAGCGCGGCCGCCATCTCGGCGGTCTTCTTGCTGCTTCCGGTGCCGGTCATGCGGACATCGCCCACGGCCACGGTCGCGGTGAAGCGCCGGTCGTGGTCGGGACCGCTGGCCTCGACCGAGTACTGCGGCGGGGTGGCTCCGGACCGTGCCGCGAGCTCCTGAAGACTGGTCTTCGGATCCATCGCCGCGCCGTACCGCTCGGGGTCGGCGAGCAGCGGCTCGGTGAGTCTCAGCACGAGTTCCGTCGCCGCTTCGGGCCCCGCAGACAGATACGTGGCGCCGATGACGGCCTCCATCGTGTCGGCCAGGATCGAGTCCTTGTCGCGTCCGCCGGTCTGCTCCTCGCCACGACCGAGCAGCAGATGGCTGCCGAGGTCGATGCCGCGGGCGACCTCGGCGAGGGCGACGGTCGAGACGACGCTCGCGCGCCGCTTCGCCAGCTCGCCCTCATCCAGCCCGGGGTGAGTGGTGAACAGCATCACCGTGACCGCCTGACCGAGCACCGAGTCTCCGAGGAACTCGAGGCGCTCGTTGTGGGGAATGCCCCCGTGCTCGTACGCGTACGAGCGGTGAGTCAGGGCCAACTCCAGAAGCTCCGCGTCGATATCGACGCGGAGCTTGTCTGGGAGAGGTCTCGTCCCCCCGGGGACCTCTGTCACAGTCGTGGAACGCGACTCAGACGTCAGCGACCTTGCGGCCCTTGTACTCCATGTAGAGCTCGGTGCCCTGGGAGTCGGTGACGACCTTCGCCTGGTGAGGGCGGCTGTAGACGACCTGACCGTTCTCGACCGTCTTCACGAGGGCGACGGGGGCCGCCTTCCACTGCGCGCGGCGCGAGCGGGTGTTCGAACGGGAGACCTTGCGCTTCGGGGGGTTACCAGCCATGACTAGCTCTCTTCTTTCTCGGCGGCGCGAGATTCCTCCGCGCCGTCTTGGTCTGTGATCTGTTGGAGCGCACTCCATCGAGGATCGATGGGAGCTGCCTGCTCCGTTCCGGTGCTCTCGGCCAGTCGTTCGCCCGTTTGCGGGTCGAGACCCGGGCAATCCGGCTGACACACCGGCTGAAATGGAAGCGACAATACGGCCGCATCCCTGACGAGAGTTTCAAGATCCACGTGGTCGTCTTGAACCTCGAAGTCAGTTTCTTCCTCACCAGGATACGCGAAAAGCTCCTGGAACTCGACTTCGACGGGCCGGGCGATGTCGATGAGGCATCTTCCGCACACGCCGGCGTACTCTGCATCCGCTGTTCCGGACACGAGAATGCCCTCGTGGACCGACTCGAGACGCACGTCGAGGTCCATCTCCGAGCCTGCTTCGAAGGAGACGATTCCTTCACCCCAGGGTTCGGCGAGAGTCACCGTGAACTCGTGTTCACGCATCTCCCCCGGTCGTCGGACGATGTCGCGGACGGGAAGGACGAAAGGGCCGTTCAGTCGAGATCGCACCACGCCATGTTACCCGGCTCCGTCTGCGAGCGGGCCGGGCGTCGCCGCGGAAGAGAGCTCAGATGCCGCGGGCACCCGTGTCGAGGAAGGCCGCGACGGCGGGCGGCACGAAGGGGGTCACGTCGCCGCCGAGCGATGCGACCTGACGCACCAGCGAGCTCGAGACGAGGGCGTGCGACGGGTCGGGCAGCAGGAAGACGGTCTCGATGTCGGCCAGGTGCCGGTTGACGATCGCCATCGGGGATTCGTAGGCCACGTCGATCTGGGAGCGGATGCCCTTCACCAGCACCCCCGCGCCGACGTCGCGCGCGTAGTCGACGAGCAGACCCATGCTCCAGGAGCCGATGACGATGGTGCCCTCCATGCCGTCCTCGGCGATGGATCGCTCGAGCAGGGTCAGGCGCTGGGCGATCGGAAGCATGGCCTCTTTGCCCGGGTTGTGTACGACGAGCACATGCAGCTCGTCGTACAGCTTCGCGGCACGGCGGATCACGTCGAGGTGACCGAGGGTCGGCGGATCGAAGGATCCCGGGACGACGGCGATCCGGCTGCTCATTTCGAATCCATCCGTCGCTCAGTGCATCGCATGGCTCCAGCCTAGGGCACGGCGAAAGCGTCAGTTCTTCGCGAGCGCGGCGCGATCCTCGTCGCTCACTCGTCGGCCGATGACCTCGCGCAGGCCCGTGTGTCGGGCCAGTTCGGGATCAGCGGACAGGATCTCCTCGGCCACCTCGCGCGCCCGCGTGATGAGCCCTGCGTCCTTCACCACGCGCAGAAGCTTCAGCGACGATCGGACACCGGCCTGCGCGGCACCGAGCACATCGCCCTCGCCGCGGAGTTCGAGATCGACCTCCGCCAGCGCGAAACCGTCGAGGGTCGCGGCGACCGCGTCGACACGCTCCCGCGCGACGGACCCGGACTCCGCCTCGGTGACGAGCAGACAGAGGCCGGGAACCCCGCCTCTGCCCACCCGGCCGCGCAGCTGATGCAGCTGTGACACGCCGAAGCGATCCGCGTCGAGCACGATCATCGTGGAGGCGTTGGGCACGTCGACGCCGACCTCGATGACCGTGGTGGCCACCAGCAGGTCGATCTCGCCGCGTGCGAAGGCCTGCATCACGGCGTCCTTCTCGTCGGACGGCATCTTGCCGTGCAGCACGGCACGCCGGACCCCGCCGAGCTTGGGGTGCGTCGCAAGCGCCTCATCGAGCTGCACGACGCCCCATCGCGGACCCGCCGCGCCCTCGGGAGCGATCGCGAGCTGCTCCCCCGGCTCGGCGGTCTTCTTGGCGGTGTCGATCGCCGCGCAGACCGCGAAGACCTGCCGACCCTGGCTGATCTCCTCGGCAGCGCGGTCCCAGACGCGGTTGAACCATCCCGGGTGCTCCGCGAGCGGCGCCACGAACGATTCGATGCCGGCGCGCCCTGCGGGCATCGTGCGGATGACCGAGGTGTCGAGGTCGCCGAAGACGGTCATCGCCACGGTCCGCGGGATCGGCGTCGCCGTCAGCACGAGCGCATGCGGGCTCGAACCCTTGGCTCGCAACGCCTCGCGCTGCTCGACCCCGAAACGATGCTGCTCGTCGACGACGACGAGGCCGAGATCCGCGAAGGTCGTCTTCTCCCCCAGCAGCGCGTGCGTGCCGACGACGACGAGCGCCTGTCCCGAGGCGACGCGCAGGGCGGCCTTGCGGCGCTCGGCGGCGGGCATCTGCCCGGTGAGCAGCGTGGGCATGACCAGCGGCGCCAGTGCCGGACCGAGCATCTTCGCGATGGAGCGCAGGTGCTGACCCGCGAGCACCTCGGTCGGGGCGATCAGCGCCGCCTGGCCGCCGCTCTCCGCGACCTGCAGCATCGCCCGCAACGCGACCAGCGTCTTTCCGGAACCGACCTCGCCCTGCACCAGGCGGTTCATCGGCCACGCGCCGACGAGGTCCTGAGCGACCTGATCGCCGACCGTCTGCTGGTCGGGCGTCAGCACGTACGGCAGTGCGGCGTCGAAGCGCTCGAGCAGACCGCCGGGCTGCGCCGGGCGGGCCGTCGCCGAGAGCGCGCGCACGGCATCGCGCTGCTGCAGGAGGGCCGTCTGCAGGGTCAGCGCCTCGTGCATGCGCAGCGTGCGCACCGCCGGATCGATGTCGTTGCGCGTGCGGGGCCGATGGATCAGTTCGAGGGCTTCGCGAGCTGTCAGGAGCTCATCACCGGTGCGCACGGCATCGGGGAGCGGATCGGGGACCGTGGGCAGATCGTCGAGGACCCGCCCGACGAACTTCGCGATCTGCCAGGTCTGGATCGTCGATGTCGCCGGGTAGATCGGGATGAGCACCGCGGCACGCGCGTCGGCCCTGCGCCGGGCCGCGTCTTCGTCGTCGAAGAGCTCGTACTCGGGATGCGCGAACTGGGTGACCTCGTTGAACATGCCGACCTTGCCGGAGAACACGCCTCGACGACCGACCGCGAGGTCTTTCGACCGCCACTCGGCGGCACCGATGTTCTTGGCGAAGAACGTCAGCGACATGCGCCCGATGCCGTCGCCGATCACGACGTCGACCATGGCGCCCTGACGGTTGCGCATGCGGCGGAAGCTCGAGGACAGGACCTCGGCCACGATGGTGACGGTCTCGCCGATCGGGAGGTCGCGGATCGGGGTCAACTCCCCCGGGTCGGCGTAGCGCCGCGGGTAGTGCGAGACCAGATCGCCCACCGTGCGCATGCCGAACGCCCGGTTCAGCGACTTCGCGGGGACGGCGCCGAGCGCGTCTTCCAGCGACGAATCGAGCGTGAGCGGCATGCTCCGAGTCTAGGGAACGCCACGGACGCGCCGGACGCCGCGACTGTCGTATCGTGAACGGGTGACGAGGATCATCGCCGGACGCGCGCGCGGGGCACGACTCGAGGTTCCTGGCTCGGGAACGCGTCCGACCAGCGACCGCGTGCGCGAGTCCCTGTTCGGGGCTCTGGAGTCTGCGGATGCCATCCGCGGAGCCCGTGTGCTCGACCTGTACGCGGGATCAGGCGCCCTGGGTCTGGAGGCCCTCAGCCGCGGCGCGGCGAGCACTGACCTCGTCGAGCGCGGCCGTCAGGCGGCGGCGCTCATCCGGCGCAACGCCGCGACCGTGGTGAAGGCCGGCGGAGCATCGGCGGCGCGAGTCCACGAGGTGGCCGTGCACACCTACCTGCTGCGGGCGACGGGGCCCTTCGACCTCGTCTTCTCCGATCCGCCGTACGACCTCGACGACGAGGCGATGACGGCGGACCTCGTCGCGCTCGCTCCTCTGCTGTCGCCGGACGCCCTCGTCATCGTCGAGCGGGCGCGGCGTTCCACCCCGCCCGACTTCGCCGCGGCAGGTCTCGAGCTGTTCCGTGAGAAGTCCTACGGCGACACCGCGCTCTGGTGGGCGGAACCGGCGGCATCCGACGATGACCCCGGTGTCGATGCTCAGCCCGCGACCGAGTCCCAGTCCCGGTAGGGATCCCATCCGGTGATGTCGACCGGGCGATCGTCGCAGAGCAGTCCCTCGTCGCCCCGGCCGCGTACCTCGCCGATGATGCGGAACCCCGGCGGGAGCACGCCGTCCGGGAAGGTCGCCAGCAGGCCGTGGTCCTCGCCGCCGGCCAGCGCGCGGTTCGGGTTCTCGCCGAGCGACCGGCTGTCGAGGGCGATGGTGACCCCGGATGCCGCGGCCATCCGTCGCGCGTCGAGTGCGAGTCCGTCGGAGATGTCCATCATCGCCGTCGCGCCCGCCGTGGCCGCGACCGGGCCGAGTCCGATCGGAGGCGACGGACGCAGCTGCGCGGAGACCGCGGCGCTCTCCCCTGCGGCGAGCAGAGCCGGATCGATCGCCACCGGCACGTCGTCATCGCGGAACCGGCCGAACAGCACGGCAAGGCCGTGCGCGGCGTGTCCGAGTTCCCCCGCGACCGCCACCACGTCGCCTGGACGAGCCCCGCTGCGCGTCACGGCCGCGCGCCCTTCGAGATCACCGAGCGCCGTCACCGCGACGGTCAGCACGTCCGAGACAGTGAGGTCGCCGCCCACGACAGCGCACCCGGGCGCGAGCGCCGCACACGCTTCTCGGAGACCGTCGGCCAGGCCCTCGACGAACGAGAGGCGGAGGTCGCGGGGTACCGCCAGCGCGACGAGCAGAGCGGTCGGACGCGCGCCCATCGCCGCGATGTCGGCGAGGTTCACGGCCGCCGCCTTCCAGCCCAGGTCGTAGCCGCTCGACCAGGCGAGGCGGAAGTCCGGACCGTGCACGAGCGTGTCGGTCGTCGCCACGACCGTGCCGGACGGCGCGGCGATGACCGCGGCGTCGTCTCCGGGACCGAGGAGCGTGTAGGTCCCCGGCGCGGTCCGGGCGAGGATCGCGCGAAGGATCGCTCCCTCCGAGAGATCACCGAGGGCAGGGTCGTCGGCTTCGGGTCGGGAAGGCATGCTGTCAAAGGTAGCCTGGAAGCATGCTCCGTTCCCGTCGCCTCGCAGCCGTCGCAGGTGCGGTGATCCTGGCCGCTGCCCTCGCCGGCTGCTCGACGACCGTGCACCTCGAGCCCGCCGATGACGCGAACAACCCGGGCTGCGCGGCCGTCTCGGTGCTGCTGCCGGATACGGTCGCCGGGCTCGACCGCGTCTGGACGGATGCGCAGGCCACCGGCGCCTGGGGCGACCCGACGGTCGTGCTCCGCTGCGGCGTCGAACCTCCCGCGCCGTCGGAGCTGGTGTGCACCACGATCGGCGGCGTCGACTGGCTCGTGCTCGACCAGGAGGAGGAGCGGCAGCGACTCGTGACCTACGGCCGCGAGCCCGCCGTCGAGGTGAACATCCGCCGCGGGGAGCAGATCGACTTCCAGACGGTCGTCGACACGATCTCGTCCAGCATCCAGCCGGGACTCGCCCCGGCGACGGCGGAATGCACCGAGCGGGTCGAGTTCCCCGCCGGTTGAACGAAGGGCACCTAGACTCGCGGCATGAACCGCAACGCAGCAGGCCGAGCGTCCGTCGTCGCAGCGATCATGGTGGGAGTGGGGGCGCTGGCGAGCGGGTTCATCAACTTCCTGTTCCTGCTGGCTGGCGTCGAGAGCCTTCCACGGCTGCTGATCCTGCAGGATCCGATCGGGTTCGCCCTCCGGCCCCGCGTGCAGCCGATGGCCGTCGTGGCGATGCTCGTCGCCCTCGTGATCCTCGTGGGGCTGACGTGGCTCTTCGTCCGCATGATCGTGCGCTCGGCACTGCCCGGCCGCGCTGCCGCCGTGTTCTTCGGCACCTGGGGCGCGGTCATCCTCGCGTCGTGGACCGCGGGGGTCCTGCGGGCGCCGCTCGTGCTCATGGTGCTGCAGATCCCTGCCGAGCAATCCGAGATCCTGATGACGCAGTTCTCCCAGATCAGCCTCGCCGGCGCCACCTGGGGTCTGATGTGGGGTTGGCTCACCGCGCTGGTGGTCGCGCTCGTCCACCGCACGGCCGCCAACGCGCCCGGCGAGCCCGCCAGCGCGTCGGCTCCTCCGACCTACCCGGCGGCGCAGACGTATCCGCCTGCGCCGCCTGTGGCGGGCTGAATCAGCGGCGGAGGCCGGCCTCGACGAGCTCGGTGATCAGGTCGCCGTAGCCGAGTCCGGAGGCGACCCAGCACTTCGGGAACATCGAGATCGGCGTGAAGCCGGGCATGGTGTTCAGCTCGTTGACGACGAGCTCGCCCTCGGATGTGAGGAACATGTCGACGCGGGCCAGGCCGCGACCGTCGACGGCCTCGAACGCCCGGATGCCGATGTCCTGGATGGCCCGCGTCTCGGCGTCGGTGAGCTCGGCGGGGCAGACCACATCGACGCCGTCCCCGCCCAGGTACTTGCCCTCGAAGTCGTAGAACCCGCGGGACGTCAGCACGATCTCGCCGGGGAGAGACGCGCGCACACCGTCAGCGCTCTCCAGGATCGCGACCTCGATCTCCCGCCCGGAGACACCGGTCTCGATGAGCACCTTGTCGTCTTCGGCGAACGCGATCGCCAGCGCGGCGTCCAGCTCGTCGAGGGCCTCGACCTTGGAGACGCCGACACTGGACCCGGCGCGGGCCGGCTTCACGAACAGCGGAAGGCCGAGTTCTGCGGCCCGTGAACGGGCCGGAGCGGCATCCTGATCCCACTCGCGACGACGCACCGTCACCCCGGGAGCCACGGCGATGCCGGCGGCCTGCAGAGCGATCTTCATGAAGTGCTTGTCCATGCAGAGCGCGGAGTCCAGGACGCCGCCACCCGCGTACGGGACCTCGAGCGTGTCGAAGAACCCCTGGATCGTGCCGTCCTCGCCGTGGGTGCCGTGGAGGATCGGCAGCACGACGTCGATCTCCCCATGCCCCCGGGTCTCGCCGTCGGGGTGCACGACGCGCAGGGTGCGGTCGCCGCCGGGCTCCGGCCACAGGATGCGGGTGCCGTTGTCGACCACCTCGGGAAGGTGCGCCGCGTCGAGCGGGAACTTCGCGGGGTCGTCGTCTTCGAGGACGAAGGCTCCCTCGCGCGTGATGCCGACCGGGATCACGACGTAGCGGTCGCGATCAATCGCTCCCAGCACGCCCCCCGCCGTGGCGGAACTGATCGAATGCTCGCTGGAGCGCCCGCCGAAGAGCACCACCACCGTCTGCTTGTCCATGGTTGGTCCTCTCACCCTGGGGGGTGTCGTCGTCCGTCGTCAGGTGGGGTGCGATGTCACGGGGATCCATCTTCCCGTCCAGCACCATCTTCACCTGCTCGACGATGGGCATGTCCACCTCGGACTCGCGGGCGAGCTGCAGGATGGGCGCGACGGACGCGAGGCCCTCCGCGGTCTGCTGCATCTGCTTCACGACGTCCTGGAAGCTGTAACCCTGGCCGAGCAGGCGCCCGGCCGTGTTGTTGCGGCTCAGCGGAGACTGGCAGGTGGCGATCAGGTCGCCGAGGCCGGCGAGACCCTGCAGCGTCTCCGGGTGGGCGCCGTTCGCCACGGCGAAGTCGGTCATCTCGACGAGTCCGCGGGTGATGATCGACGCCTTGGTGTTCTCGCCGTAGCCCACACCGTCGACGATGCCGATCGCGACGGCGATGAGGTTCTTGAGCACGCCGCCGAACTCGGTGCCGATCACATCGGTGTTGACGAAGGTGCGGAAGTAGCTGTTGCGCGCGGCGCGGGCGACGATCTCGGCCGTCTCCTGGCTGCGCGACGAGATCACGGCGGCGGTCGGCTGCTCGCGGGCGATCTCCAGGGCCAGGTTCGGTCCGGAGGCCACCGCGATGCGGTCGGGGTCGCACCGCAGCTCCTGCTGGATGACCTGGCTCATGCGCAGTCCGGTGCCGCGCTCGACGCCCTTCATCAGGCTGACGATCTTGGCGTCGCTGTCGGCGAGCAGCGGTCGCAGCGCCTTCAGGTTCTCGCGCAGCGACTGGCTCGGCACGGAGAGGTAGACCTGTTCCGCGCCCTCGAGCGAGGTGGACAGGTCGTGGGTGGCGGCCATCGTGCGCGGCAGGTTGATGCCCGGCAGGTAGCGCGAGTTGCGCTTGGCCTCGTCGATCTCGTGTGCGAGTTCGGCGCGGCGCGCCCACATCGTCACCCGTGCCCCGCCGTCGGCGAGGATCTTGCCGAAGGTGGTGCCCCAGCTGCCCGCGCCGATGACGGTCGCGCGCGGTCCGACCGGCGTGGCAGGTCTCTTAGGAGTCAAGGCGACCCGTCTCCTTCTGGCCGTGGCTCGCGGGATTCCAGCGCTCCGCGGGGGCCTTCTCGTCGCGCAGCTGCTCCAGCAGCGCGGTGATCGCGTTCATCAGGCGGGTGGTCGCCTCGTTCAGGACCGCCGGCTCGCCCGCTCGTCCGCGGAGGTCCGACACGTCGACCGGGTCCCCGATGATGACCTGCACCGGCTTGCGCAGCGGCCAGAGGCTGAGGCCCTTCTGGTAGCGGCCCATGATCGCCTGCGTGCCCCACTGCGCCATCGGGATGAGCGGGATGCCGTCGGTGAGAGCCAGGCGCACCGCGCCGGACTTCCCCCGCATGGGCCACAGGTCAGGGTCACGCGTGAGCGTACCCTCCGGGTACACGATGACACCCCGGCCGTGCTTCACGAGCTCAGCGGACTGGGTCAACGTCTGCCTCGCGGACGCTGCCGACGAGCTGCGGGCCACCGGAACCATGCCCGTGCGGCGCAGCACCCAGCCGAGCACCGGCACCCGGAACAGACTCTCCTTCGCCATGAAGCGCGGGGCGAGCCCGGCACGCCACACGGCGACCGCCACGACCAGCGGATCGAACTCCGAGTAGTGGTTAGGGGCGAGGACGAACGCGCGCTCGCGCGGCAGCTTCTCGGCGCCGGTCACGCGGATCTTGGCCAGCAACGCCACCAGCGGCACCACGATCCCCGCGAGCGGCCAGAAGAACAACGGCCGAGCCCGCTCCGTCGACCGCGGAGTCATCGATGTCACCGGATGACGTCGAAGTCAGCGCCGAGAGCGTCGAGCTTGGCCAGGAACTTCTCGTATCCGCGGCTGAGGATGTCGACACCCGACACCTTCGACTCGCCGGAGGCGGTGAGTGCGGCAATGACGTGGCTGTAGCCGCCCCGCAGATCGGGAACGACGATGTCGGCGCCGTGCAGCGGCGTGGGGCCGGTGACGACGGCCGCCTGCTCCAAGTCGCGACGGGGGACGCGACGAGGGCCGTCCTGCAGTCCTCGGGGGTGCACGACGATGTCGGCCCCCATCTTGACCAGCGCGTCGGTGAATCCCAGGCGGTTCTCGTACACGGTCTCGTGCACGACGGAACGGCCGTGCGCCTGCGTCAGAGCAACGACCAGCGGCTGCTGCCAGTCCGTCATGAATCCGGGGTGCACGTCGGTCTCGATGACGACGGGCTTGATCTCGCCGTCACGGCGGAAGAGGATGCCGTCCTCCTTGACGTCGAACCAGCCGCCCGCCTTGCGGAAGACGTTGAGGAATGTCAGCATCTCCTGCTGCTTGGCGCCGCCGACGAAGATCTCGCCGTCTGTCGCCAGCGCGGCGGATGCCCAGGAGGCTGCCTCGTTGCGGTCGAAGATCGACCGGTGGTCGTAGCCGCGGAGCTTCTCGACGCCCTCGATGACGATGACCCGGTTGGGCTCGTAGGAGATGATCGCGCCCATCTTCTGCAGCACGGCGATCAGGTCCATGATCTCGGGCTCGATGGCGGCGTTGCGGAGCTCGGTCGTGCCCTCGGCGCGGACCGCGGTCAGCAGCACCTGCTCGGTGGCGCCGACGCTCGGGTACGGCAGGTGGATGTTCGCGCCGTGCAGACGGTTCCCACCCGTGGAGAGGCGGATGCCGCTCGGCAGCTTCTCGACGATCGCGCCGAACTTGCGCAGCGCGTCCAGGTGGAAGTCGATGGGGCGGTCGCCGATGCGGCAGCCGCCGAGGTCGGGGATGAAGGCCTGACCGAGACGGTGGAGCAGGGGTCCGCAGAACAGGATCGGGATCCTCGAGGCGCCGGCATGCGCATCGATCTCCTCGAAGTGGGCGGATTCCACATCGCTCGGGTCGAACACCAGCGCGCCGGGCTCGTCGCCGTCGGACACGCGCACACCGTGCACCTCGAGCAGCGAGCGCACCACGGCGACGTCGCTGATCGCGGGAACGTCGCGGAGCACGCTGACGGTCTCGCCGAGGAGCGAGGCCACCATCGCCTTGGTCGCGAGGTTCTTCGCGCCCTTGACGTCGACACGACCGCGAAGCGGACGACCCCCTCGAATAGCGAGGACGTCTCCGGTGAGAGCGGGGACTCCGTCCGGGAGAGCGTCGCGCACAGGTGTCGTCATTCGGAGCCTCACTTCATTCCACGGATTTCGGGGGCGGGTTGCCCCTGGCTCCCCCGCCCCCACCGTCTCACTGCACGGGGAGGGTTCGGGGCCGCCACGACTCGCGACGGGCCTCGAACTGCGCGATCTTGTCTTCGTTGCGCAGCGTGAGCCCGATGTCATCGAGCCCTTCAAGGAGCCGCCATCTAGTGTAATCGTCGATCCCGATGTCGGCCTGGACGTCGCCGATCGAGGCGGTGCGCGCCTCGAGATCGACGGTGATCTGCACCCCGGGATTCCGGTCGATCTCGGCCCAGATCCGCTCAAGATCCTCTTCCGAGATGGTCGCGGCGAGGAGCCCCTGCTTGCCGGAGTTGCCGCGGAAGATGTCGGCGAAGCGCGGGCTGAGCACGACCGCGAAACCGAAGTCCCGCAGCGCCCAGACAGCGTGCTCGCGGCTGGAACCGGTGCCGAAGTCGGAGCCGGCGACGAGCACCGAGGCGCCCTGGAACGGCGCCTGGTTCAGGACGAAATCGGGGTCCTGACGCCAGGCGTGGAAGAGGGCGTCCTCGAAGCCCGTCTTGGTGACGCGCTTGAGGAAGACGGCGGGGATGATCTGGTCGGTGTCGACGTTGGAGCGCTTCAGCGGAGCGGCGATCCCGGTGTGGGTGATGAACTTCTCCATGATCAGGCCTCTTCTCCGACGGTCACGAGCAGGTCTGCGGGGCTGGACAGCGTGCCGCGGATCGCGGTCGCGGCGGCGACGAGGGGCGAGACCAGGTGCGTGCGCCCGCCCTTGCCCTGACGGCCTTCGAAGTTGCGGTTGGAGGTCGACGCGCAGCGCTCCCCCGGAGCGAGCTGATCGGGATTCATCCCGAGGCACATCGAGCAGCCGGCGAACCGCCACTCCGCCCCGAAGTCCGTGATGATCTTGTCCAGGCCCTCCGCCTCGGCCTCGAGGCGCACACGGGCGGAACCGGGCACCACCATGACCCGCACACCGTCGGCCTTCTTCTTGCCTTCGATGATCGACGCGAACGCGCGCAGATCCTCGATGCGGCTGTTGGTGCAGGAGCCCATGAACACCGCGTCGACCGGAACCTCCTTGAGAGGAGTGCCGGGTGTCAGGTCCATGTACTCCAGAGCGCGTTCTGCGGCCGCGCGCTCGTTCGGGTCGTCGATCTCTGCCGGGTTCGGTACGGATGCCGAGAGCGAGCTGCCCTGACCGGGGTTCGTGCCCCAGGTGACGAAAGGCTCGAGCTCGTCGGCATCGATGAGCACCTCGGCGTCGAACGTCGCGCCCTCGTCGGTCGGCAGCGTCCGCCAGTAGGCGACGGCATCCTCCCAGTCCTGGCCCTTCGGCGCGTGCTGGCGCCCTTCCAGATAGGCGAACGTCGTCTCGTCGGGCGCGACCATGCCGGCGCGTGCGCCGGCCTCGATCGACATGTTGCAGATCGTCATCCGGCCCTCCATCGAGAGCGCGCGGATGGCGCTGCCGCGGAACTCCAGGACGTAGCCCTGTCCGCCGCCCGTGCCGATCTTCGCGATGACGGCGAGGATGATGTCTTTCGCCGTCACACCGGGGCGCAGCTCGCCGTCGACGGTGATCGCCATGGTCTTGAACGGCTTCAACGGCAGTGTCTGGGTCGCCATCACGTGCTCGACCTCGCTGGTGCCGATGCCGAACGCCATGGCGCCGAACGCGCCGTGCGTGGATGTGTGCGAGTCGCCGCAGACGACCGTGATCCCCGGCATGGTCAGACCGAGCTGCGGGCCGACGACGTGCACGATGCCCTGCTCGGCATCGCCCAGCGAGTGCAGACGCACGCCGAACTCGGCGGCGTTGCGCCGCAGCGTCTCGATCTGGGTGCGGCTGGTCAGATCGGCGATGGGCTTGTCGATCTCCCACGTCGGAGTGTTGTGGTCCTCGGTCGCGATCGTGAGGTCGAGCCGACGCAGCGGCCGTCCTTCGCTCCGCAGGCCGTCGAAGGCCTGCGGGCTGGTGACCTCGTGCACCAGGTGCAGGTCGATGTAGATGAGGTCGGGTTCGCCGTTCTCGCCCTTGACGACGAGGTGGTCGTCCCAGACCTTCTCGGCGAGAGTTCTGGGACGTGCGGAATCGGCTGCAGATGCGGGGCTGTTCATGGCGTTTCTCCTGAAGCTGGCGGTTCGGCCCACGATGGACTCCGCGACGAGGAGGGGCTCAGAACGAGGTCTCGTCGCGGCCGCTAAGAAGAAGGAGCACGGTCCGCATGACGTCAGATTACCACCGCTCGAGCGCGCTCCGATCCGCCATGACACTCTGTTCTTCACCCGCACCACCGAGAGGCTTCGCATGACCGTAGAGACCGCCCGCTTCGCGACCCGCGCGGTCCACGCGGCGAGGAGCCGCGAGACGGCGGCACCCCGCGCCACCCCGATCTACCTCACCGCAGGGTTCGAGTTCGACGACTTCGACCATGCCGCCGACCACTTCGGCACAGGTACGGGCTTCGGCTACACGCGCACCGGGAACCCGACCGTGCGGGCCGCTGAGCGTCAGCTCGCCGCGCTCGAATCGGGCGCCGACGCCGTGCTCGTCGCCAGCGGTCAGGCGGCCGTGGTCACTGCTCTGCTGACCGTCGCCGGTGCGGGCGACCACATCGTCACCTCGACGCACATCTACGAGGGAACACGCGGGCTCCTCCTCGACAACCTCGCACGGCTCGGCATCGAGACGACGTTCATCGACGACATCGGCAACCCCGAGGCCTGGCGCGCGGCGATCCGTCCGAACACGCGCGCGCTGTTCGCCGAGTCGCTCGCCAACGCCCGCAACGACGTGCTCGACATCGCCGCCATCAGTGCGGTCGCCGACGAGTCGGCCATCCCGCTCATCGTCGACAACACGCTGGCCACGCCTTTCCTTCTCCGCCCCATCGAGCACGGCGCCGCGATCGTCGTGCACTCCGCGTCCAAGTTCCTCGCCGGGCACGGTTCGGTCCTCGGCGGCGTGATCATCGACGACGGCCGGTTCGATCCCGAGAAGGCGGGACACAACGCCCCGCACCTCGTCCTCCCCGGCCGCGGAGGACTGCCGAGTGTCGCTGCTCGCCACGGAGGCCGCGCCCGCATCGCCTATGCCCGCGAGTCGGTGGCCCCGCGATTCGGCGCATCGCCCTCTCCTCTCAACGCCTTCCTGATCGGACAGGGCGCCGAGACTCTCGGCCTGCGCGTCGAGCGGCAGTCCCGCAACGCCCTCGAGGTCGCGCGGTGGCTGCAGGCGCAGGACGAGGTCGAGAGCGTCGACTACGTCGGCCTCCCCTCGCACCCCGACCACGAGACGGCGCTGCGCTACCTGGAAGGCGGCTTCGGCTCGATCTTCACCTTCACGCTGCGCGGCGGCCTCGACGCCGCCCGTCAGTTCGTCGAGCAGGTGCAGGTGTTCACGCACATGACCCACATCGGCGACGTGCGCTCTCTCGTCCTGCATCCCGGCACCACGAGTCACGCGCAGCGCTCCGAAGAGGAACGCGAACAGCTCGGCGTGCGACCCGGCACGCTGCGCCTCTCCATCGGGATCGAGGACATCGAAGATCTCCTCTCCGACCTGACCCGGGTTCTCCACGCGGCGACGGAGGCAGTGGCATGACCCGCCCGCAGCACTTCGGCTGGTTCCTCGCCCGCGGGTTCGGCCCGCAGGGGTGGGGCTACCCGTCGCTCGACTGGGACTACGACTGGACGAGGCCCGAGATCTATCAGGAGGCCGCGCGCACTCTCGAGCAGGCGGGTTTCGATCTCGTCATCATCGAGGATGCGCCGTCGATGGGGTCTCCGGAGACGCTCGACATCCGCGTGCGCCACGCGTTCGGCGGTCCGAAGCACGATCCGCTCCTCCTCGCTCCCTACCTCTTCCAGGCGACGAAGCACCTCGGCGTCGTGCCGACCGTGAACCCGGCTGCGTCACTCCCCTACACCTCGGCTCGTCAGTTCGCGACGCTGCAGCACCTCAGCGCGAACCGTCTCGGGCTGAACGTCGTCACCGACACCGGAAGCGCACGGCACTTCTCCGACGCGGCGCAGCTCGGCCACGACGAGGCCTACGACCGGGCGGAAGAATGGCTCGACGGCATCCGCTCGCTCTGGCGCAGCTGGGATGACGGCGCGCTGGTCCAGGACCGCGCCACCGACGTGTACGCGGACGGCACGAAGATGCGCCGCGTGCAGCATCGCGGCACGCACTTCTCCTTCGACGGCCCCCTCAACGCGTTGCCCTTCCCCGAGGGCGAGCCGGCCATCATCTCCCCCGGCGGTTCGGGACGCGGTCTCGGGTTCGCGGGAGCGAACTCCGACGTGCAGCTCGCACTCGCGCCACTGCACGAGGCGTCCGTGCGGGCGTACCGGGCGAAGATCCACGACGCCGCCGTCGCCGCGGGCCGTCGTCCCGACGACATCAAGATCCTGTTCGCCATCCAGCCCGTGATCACGCCGTCCGCCGAAGAAGCGGATCGCATCGTCGCGGCATCCGCTCATCCCGACGAGGCCGCACTCGTGCAGATCGCGCGGAAGCAGTCGAGCGACCTGGAGACCGACCTCACCTCGCTCGACCTCGACAAGCCGCTCGACCTCTCGATCTTCGGCGCGCACGTCTCGCGCGGCAGCATCCAGCGGCTGGTCGGCGACCGCGGTGAGGACGCGCCGCTGCGCGCGCATCTCACGGCCCTGGTGCGTGCGGGACGATTCTCCGACCGCTCCGGTTTCGTCGGGACCGCCGAGGAGTTCGCCGACGTGATCGAGGAGCTCGGCGAGTGGGGCAACGACGGCGTGCTGCTCTGGGGCGATTTCCATCCGGTGAGCCTGCACCGCACGCTCGACGAGCTGGTGCCGGTGCTCCGCCGCCGCGGCATCCTCCGTCGCGAGTATGCCGACGGCGGACTGCAGGCGAACCTGCGCGCATTCTGACCGGATCGGCAGGCCGAGGCGCCTACCAGCCCTGAGAGCCGGGGATGCCCTTGAACGGGCCGACGACGGACGATGTGACCCAGCCGCCGTAGAACCCTCCCGGCTGCGGGTCGACGACCTCGTCACCGACCGTGCACTCGTCCATCGGGCCCGCGTACACCGCGACCCGATCGTTCAGCGTCTCGAACCCCGGCGACGGATCCGGGTAGTTCCATGCCGCGCCGTTGCGCCGGAGGGCTCCGCCCCGCACGTCGAAATAGCGAGCGGCGCCCTTGAACTCGCAGAACGAGGTGCCAGCGGCGTCCGTGAGGGCTCCCGGGACGAAGTCGGCGATCGGAAGATAGTAGACGGGAGGATGGCTCGTCTCGAGCACCCGCACCGCGTCACGGGTATCGGCGATCAGCTCGCCGCCGAGGCGGATGGTGACGCGCTCCGTGACCGGTTCCACCCGGGGCGGCCGGGGATAGTCCCAGACGGATTCCTGATCGGGGCCGGGAGCGACAGGGGTGGGTCGGCGCATCTGTTCACTGTACGTGGCTCGGTGTTGACTGGGCACATGAGCGCGATACCGATGTTCCCTCTCGGCTCGGTGCACTTCCCGTACACCCCGCTGGCACTGCGCGTGTTCGAACCGCGATACCTCACGATGATCGGGCAGCTCCTCGACGAGGACGACCCGGAGTTCGGTGTCGTGCTCATCGAACGCGGCCATGAGGTCGGCGGCGGCGACCGGCGGAGCACGGTCGGCACGATGGCGCGGCTCGTGAGCGTGGCGGCGGGGGCCGAGGTGCTGCAGACCGTGTCGGTCGGCGCCGGACGCTTCACCGTCGATCAGTGGCAGGACGACGAGCCCTACCCACGAGCCGAGGTGACGCCGCTCCCCGGGCTCGTCTGGAACGACGCTCTCACCCCGCTGCGCATCGAAGCCGAGGCTATCGTGCGGCGCACCCTTTCCCGGGCTCCGGAGGAAGCGCGGTGGGATGCCGACACCGAGCTCTCCGACGACCCGCTCGCCGCGGCGTGGCAGCTCGCCGCGATGGCGCCCCTCGGCGAATACGACCGGTACACCCTGCTGCGTTCGACGACCGTCGGGGCGCTGCTCCGTGAGGTCATCGACCTCACGCTCGAGGCGGAGATCCTGTGGTCAGCCGAGTGAGGTGCCGCTGACGCATCGCCAGGAACAACGGGAAGGTGAAGGCGAAAGCCGTCACCCCCGCGAGGACCACGTAGAGCCAACCGTGTCGCATCCCGAGCCGCCTCGACTCGACGATGATGAAGACGCAGCCCGCGATCGCCACGACGAGGAGATCGATCGAGATCGACGACACCGCGGGACCGCTGTTCAGCAGGTCGCCGATGAAGTCCACCATCTGCGTGATCGCCAGGACGTTGAAGATCCACGTCCCGACCAGTCCGGCTGCCGCCAGCACGAGGTACGCGATGGCCAGGGGCGTCCAATGACGAGTCATGGCGCCATGATCTCACTCGACGGGCGGTGCGACCTTCGCCGCGCGCTTCTCCCGCGAGGAGGCGATCAGGCTGGCGATCGTCGCGATCGTCATCGACACGAGGATGACGGCCAGCGACACCATGTTGTCGATGTCGGGCACCCACTCGACGTGCTGGCCGCCGTTGATGAACGGCAGCTCGTTCTCGTGCAGCGCGTGCAGGATCAGCTTGATGCCGATGAAGCCCAGGATCACCGCGATGCCGTAGTGCAGGTAGCGCAGACGATCGAGCAGGTCGCCGAGCAGGAAGTACAGCTGGCGCAGCCCCATCAGGGCGAAGATGTTCGCCGCGAAGACGAGGAAGCCGTTGGTGGTGATCTCGAAGATCGCGGGGATCGAGTCGATCGCGAAGATGAGGTCGGTCACGCCGATCGTGATGAACACGATCACCATGGGCGTGAACATGCGCTTGCCGTCGACCGTGGTGCGCAGCTTGGAACCGTCGTACTCCTCGCTGATGTCGATGCGGCGACGGAGCAGGCGCACGATGAAGTTCTCGCGCTTGACCTCGTCGTCGTGATCGCCCTCCGGCATCGCCTGCTTGATCGCCGTGTAGATGAGGAAGGCGCCGAAGATGTAGAAGATCGGCGAGAAGTGCTCGACGATCGCGACGCCGACGAGGATGAACGCGCCGCGGAGCACGAGGGCGATGATGATGCCGACCATCAGCACCTGCTGCTGCAGGCGCCGCGGCACGGCGAACTGGGCCATGATCAGCACGAACACGAAGAGGTTGTCGATGGAGAGGCTGTACTCGAGCGCCCAGCCGGTGATGAAGTCGCCGGCGTTCTGCCAGCCTCCGACGTTGCCGAGGAGCACCGCGAACAGCAGGGCGAGGGCGACGTAGAACACGACCCAGAGCGTGGATTCCTTCGTCGACGGGATGTGCGGGCGCAGGCGGATGAGCAGCAGGTCGCCGATCAGGATGACCGAGAGGACCACCATCGAGGTGATCTCGAACCAGAGAGGGATTACCAAGGGCGCACGGCACCTTTCGGAAGGGTCGGAAGAAGCCGAAAGTCTCTCCCCCGCACAGTGATGTGCGTCGCGCGCCCGGAGCAGCGATGACGGTGCTCGTGATGACGTTACGCGCGGATCCGGGATACTCCCTCTCGCGGGAGCAATGCTACCGGAGCAACAGTGCCGAGGAGAACGACATTGCGTGGTGGAATAGTCCTCGTGACCTCGACTTCGCGCCCAGACCACATCGACCACGGCATCGCTCCCCAGGAGGCCCGTCCCCGCAGCTCGTGGCCACGGGCGATCGGCTCTCTGATCTTCGTCAGCCGCTGGCTCCAGGCGCCGCTCTACCTCGGCCTGATCGTCGCGCAGATCGTCTACGTCATCGTGTTCATGGTCGAGCTGTGGCACCTGATCAGCGAGGACGTCTTCGGCGACATCCTGCACATCAAGGAAGCGACGATCATGCTGAGCGTGCTCGGGCTCATCGACGTCGTGATGATCGCGAACCTCCTGATCATGGTGATCATCGGCGGCTACGAGACCTTCGTGTCGCGCATCAACACCGAGGGGCATCCCGATCAGCCCGAGTGGCTCTCACACGTGAACGCGAACGTGCTCAAGGTGAAGCTCGCGATGGCGATCATCGGCATCTCCTCGATCCATCTGCTCAAGACCTTCATCGCAGTGGGTGCGATGGACGAGAACGGCATCAAGTCCTCCGAAGTCGACGGCCTCGGCAACTACACGCCGACCGGCGTGCTCTGGCAGGTCGTCATCCACATGGTCTTCATCGTCTCCGCCGTCGCCCTCGCCTGGATCGACAGGATGTCGCAGAGCACGGCGAGGGCCGCCCACGCCGCGGAGCAGACCGCCGCGCACTGAATCTGAGACGATGGGGCATCCGTCGACACTTTCCGAGTGAGAGACACCGAACGGAAACAGGATGCCCGTGCAGACGAGTGATCAGAAGTGGGCCGCACAGGCCGCGGCAGGCGACGAGAGCGCCTTCCGCGAGCTGTACCGCGCTCACGTACGGCCGGTCTACTGGATCGCCAACGGCATCCTCGCGTCGTCCGCCGACGCCGAGGATGTGACCCAGGAGACCTTCGTGGTCGCGTGGCGCAAGCTGCCCGGCCTCGAGCTCCAGGGCGAGTCGATCCTGCCGTGGCTGGCGACGATCTGCCGCTTCCAGGCCGCGAACCGGCTGCGCCAGCGGCGCCGCGACCAGGCACACACGGCGGCGGCCCTCGACGAGGACCTGCCCGACACGGTGAGCGTCGAGGAGCAGGTCATCACTGCGGACCTCGCCGCCCGGATCGCTGCCGAGGTCGGCACCCTGAGCGAGCTCGACCGCGAGATCTTCCGCTTGTGCGCGGCTGAGGGCTACGCCTATCAGGCTGCCGCCGAGGAACTCGGCGTGAGCCATGCGGTCGTTCGGAACCGTCTCTCCCGAGTGCGCACCCAGTTGCGCGGCGCCGTGAAGGAAGCGAGAGACGCATGAACGATCAGACCACCCGCGGGGAGCTGCCCGAGCTGTCCGACGAGACCATCGCGCGGATCGAGGACTCGGTCTTCTCCGCGATCGCGGAGGAGCGCTCTCCCGCGCGACCCTCCGCCGTCCGTGCCCGCACGCGACGCCGACGCTGGCTCACCGGCGCGGGAATCGCCGCCGCCTTCGTCGTGGGCGTGCTCGTGACTCCTCCGATCCTCGGAGCGGTCGGGGGCGGAACGACGATGTCCACGGCCGACGGCACGGGTGGGACGGTCGCCGAATCCGGCGCGGCGTCGCCGGAGCGACTGGGCGAGGTCGCGCCGGGCGCTGTCGACGGCAGTGCGACCGACTCCTCCGGATCGGCCGCCGGCGACGTCGCCGACGCGGACCGCGAGATCATCGCCACCGCCCATGCCACGGTGCAGGTGAAGAACATCGCGGATGCCGCGGCTGCCATCACCGCGCTGGCCGAGGAACGCGGCGGGTATGTCGAGAGCACCGAAGTCGGCAAGGCGGTCGCGGTCGACGGCACGACCGAACCGGCCCCCGCCGACTCCGGGTACGGATGGATCAGCATCCGCGTGCCGTCGGCGGACCTGTCCGACGTGATCGCGGCGCTGGACGAGTCCGGCGAAGTGCTCTCGTCGTCGATCTCGAAGCAGGACGTGACCTCGGTCGCGATCGATCTCCGGGCTCGCGTCGACGCGACGAAGGCATCGGTGACCCGCCTGACCGAGCTGATGGCCCAGTCGGGCACCGTGTCGGAGCTCATCGAGGCGGAGGTCGCTCTGACCGATCGTCAGGCGCAGCTGGAGTCGTACGAGCAGCAGCTCGCGTCGATCGAGGATCAGGTGGCGATGTCCACGCTCCAGGTGGAGTTGACGCGGACCGCGGCACCGACCACCGCGGATCCGGCCGGCTTCGGCGATGGCCTGCTGGCCGGTTGGAACGGTCTCGTGGTCTCGCTCAACGCCGTGGTGGTCGCCGTCGGCTTCATCCTGCCCTGGGTCGCGATCGCCGGAGTCGTCGTGCTGATCGTGTGGCTGATCCGCCGGGCACGACGCACGCATCCCGCGGCAGCATCGAACGGCCCCGCGCCCGACGCGGACTGATCTCGAGTCGAAGAGCCACTCCCCACGCCTGTCGGGAGTGGCTCTTTCACTGATATTCCGCGGTATACAAGAAGTCTTGTGGGAATCACCCGTCGGTCATAGCGTTTCCTTCCGTGGAAGACATCTCCGTGATCACCGCCGTGCATCACCCGCTCCGTCGCCGGATCTACGACTACCTGCAGCTCTTCGGCACCTCGCAGGTCACCGTGCTCTCCCGAGCGCTCGACAGTCAGGTCGGCAGCATCAGCCACCATCTGCGGATGCTGGAGCGCGCGGGTGTCGTGGAGCGCGCGGCCGACCCGACCGGCGACAGGCGCACCAGCTGGTGGACTGTCGCGCGACGCAGCCTCACGTGGTCGGCCGACGACTTCGCCGATTCCCCGGCCGATGCGCTCCTGGCGCGTGAGGCTCAGCGCCAGGGCATCCGGGTGCAGTTCGAGCGTCTGCAGCGCTGGCACCGCATGCACAACGATCCCGTCTATGCCGCCTATGTCGGGCACAGCATGGATGCCACCACGTGGGCTTCGCCGGACGAGCTGCAGGACCTCTCGAGCCGCCTTCTGCGCACCATGCGCGAATGGCGCGAGGAGATCGACCTCGACGACGGGCAGGACCGCACCCCGGTCTTCGTCTTCTCGCACGCCTTCCCGACGGAGCTCTGATGAGCACCCTGGTCGAACCCGTGCAGCTGATCGCACCGCCGGCCTTCCGTCGCGATCACCGCGTCCACGCCTGGATCGTCGTGAAGGCGCTGTCCGATGCGGGCGACGCCCTGTGGACGATCGCGCTCGCCTGGACCGCGATCCAGATCGCCACCCCTGCCATGGCCGGCCTGATCGTCGCCGCCGGCACGGTGCCCCGCGCGGCGGTCCTGCTGTTCGGCGGAGTCATCGCCGACCGTGCCGATGCCCGCCGAGTGATGCTGCTGTTCAACACGATCAGGGTCGGCGTGCTGGTCGCCGTGACCCTGTGGGTCCTGGCGGCCCCGCCCTCGGTGGCGGTGCTGCTGGCCGCCGCGATCGCCTTCGGTGTATGCGACGCCTTCTACGAACCGTCGGCAGGAACGATCGCTCGTCAACTCGTCCGTGCCTCCGACCTCCCGGCGTACGGTGCTGCCGCGCAGACGGCGTCTCGCCTGGGCACCATGGGCGGCGCCGCTGTCGGCGGCGTGATCGTGGCCCACGCCGGACTGGCAGGGAGCGCCGCCACGAACGCCCTCACCTTCACGGTCGTCGTGGCGTTCATCGCGATCTGGCAGCGACCGCGGTTCCTGCTCGCTCGCGCCGAGAAGCAGACCGCGCTGCGCGGGATCGCCAGCGGCTTCCGTCATCTCGGCGCCCATCCCCCCACCCGCACACTCGTCTTCGCGCTCTCCGGCCTCAATCTCGCCGTGGGCCCGGCCGTGGGCATCGGTCTCGCTCTCCGCGCGCACGACCAGGACTGGGGCGCACCCGCCGTCGGCCTGTTCGAAGCGCTCCTCGGACTGGGTGCAGCGATCGGCGCCGTCTCCGTCGCGAAATGGCGGCCGCGCCGAGAGGCCGTCGCCGGCTTCTGGGCCCTCGTCGTGCAGGGTGCCGGCATCGTCGCTCTCGGATTCGGGCCGATCTGGACCGTGGCCGCGTCGGCGTTCGTGGTCGGAGCCACGGCGGGATACGCGTCGGTGCTGCTGAGCGCGACCTTCTCGGCCACCGTCGACACGGCGTACCTCGGGCGCATGGGCTCGATCACACGACTGGGCGATGACTGCCTCATGCCCGTCGCCATGGCCGGATTCGGTGCCCTCGCGTCGGCGACGTCGGTCTGGGTGCCCTTCGTGCTGTTCGGCACCGCGATGATGGGCTTGATGATCGTGCCGTTGCGCACCTGCACCTTCCGGGAGATGTCGCTGAGGACGGCCGGGTGAGAGGTCTCCACCGATCGGCTCGTCGCGGCGGACCGGCGCGCCAGCCGACGCTAGAGTCATCGCCATGAGCAGCGCCGCCACCGACACGACGCCCCGCACCGCACCGGCGGGCCGCGACCTCACCCTCGACCTCGCGCGCGTGGTCTGCGTACTGCTCGTCGTGTTCGTGCACATCCTCTTCACCGGCGTCGGTCGCAACCCGGACGGGTCTCTGCTGATCGAGAAGACCGTGGAAGCACAGTCGTGGTTCACGGCGGCCTCCTGGATCGCGAACATCATGCCGCTGTTCTTCGTGGTCGGCGGCTACGCGGCGAGAGCCGGATGGAAGTCGGCGGTCGCCCGCGGCGACACGGCCGACACGTTCGTGCGCGTGCGGCTCGCACGCCTGGCGCGCCCCGCGCTCCCCCTCCTCCTCTTCCTGACGCTCGTGCTCGGGGCGACGCGGATGCTCGGCATCGATCCTGCTCTCGTCGACACCGTCGCGATCGGCGTCGGCTCTCCCCTCTGGTTCCTCGCGGCCTACATGATCGCCCAGGCCTTCGCACCGTGGATGATGCGGCTGCACGAGCGTCACGGTGCGTGGGTGCTGCTGGTGCTGTTCGCGGCATCCCTCGCCGTCGATGCCCTGCGGTTCCTCTTCGTCGGCGGAGTCCTCGGGATCGAGCCGGTTCGGCCGGGCGGCTACGGCCTCGGGCAGGAGCTCTTCGGCATCCCGAACATCGTGTTCGTCTGGCTGTTCGCACAGCAGGTCGGGTTCTTCCTCAACGACGGCTGGTTCGCCCGCAGGTCATGGTGGCAGCTCGTGCTCCTCATGGCGGGCGGCTACGCGCTGCTCGGCGGCCTCGTGTCGCTGGGCGGATACACCCGGAGCATGCTGGGCAATCAGTGGCCGCCGACCGCGACGATGGCCGCCCTCGCGATCATCCAGGCCGCGGCGCTCACGCTCCTGCATGTGCCTCTGACCGCGTTGATGCGCACGCGACCGGCGCAGGGTGCGGTGTTCCTGATCGGCTCCCGACTGATGACGATCTACCTCTGGCATCTGCCCGTGATCATGATGCTCATCGGCATCGAGCTCCTGCTGCCGCTCCCTCTCCCGGCGCCGGGGAGCCCGGTGTGGTGGTGGACGCGGCCGGTCTTCCTCGTGGTCGTGCTGGCCACCGTCTGGCTGCTCTCGCTGTGGCTGATCCGGTTCGAGAAGGTGCCCGCCGACGGCATCCCCCGCTTCCCGTCGCGGGCGGCGACCGTGTGCGCGGTTCTGCTGTTCGTGACACCGGTCATCGCGATCACGGCATACGGTCTGGACTTCACGCTCGCGGCCGTCGCCGTCGTCGGCGCGGCTGCGGCGCTGTGGCTGACGAGAAGCACGAGAGGCTGAATCCGCGCGCGGGAACGAAGAAAGCCCCCGGCGAACCGGGGGCTTTCTGGTGTCGTGTGACCCCAGCGGGATTCGAACCCGCGTTACCGCCGTGAGAGGGCAGCGTACTAGGCCGCTATACGATGGGGCCGTCTGGCGGGGCGTTTCCGTCCCGCGACAACCGTTCAAGTATGCCATGCAGATTCTTCCTCCGCAAAATCGAGCCGACCTCGACGAGCGCTCGGGCGTGGCGCGCGGCGATTGCGTTTGCCGCCGAGCCTCCGAAGGAGTTGACTCGTCTCATGCGCGTCACGAAGTTCGAACATGCCACTCTCCGCATCGACCAGAACGATGAGACCCTTCTGATCGACCCCGGTTCCTTCACCGCTCCCCTGATCGACCTCGGGAACCTCGTCGGCGTGGTGATCACGCACGAGCATCCGGATCACTGGACCTCGGATCACCTCGACCGCATCCTCCGCGACGCCCCGGGAACACCGATCTACGCACCGTCCGGAGTGGCGCGCGCCGCCGAGGGCTACGAGATCAACGTCGTCGCCCCGGGAGACACGATCGAGGTCGGCGGATTCCGCCTGCAGTTCTTCGGCGGCACGCACGAGGTCATCCACTCGTCCCTGCCGACCGTCGAGAACGTCGGAGTCCTCGTGAACGACGAGCTCTACTACCCGGGCGATTCCTACGCCGTCCCCGAGGGCATCGAGGTCGACACTCTCGCGGCTCCGCTCGGAGCGCCGTGGCTGAAGATCGGCGAGGCGATGGACTATGTGCTCGCGGTGAAGCCGCGGCGCGCGTTCGGCGTCCACGACATGACGCTCTCGGTCATCGGCAAGAACATGCATCGTCAGCGGCTGCAGTGGGCCACCGAGCAGGGCGGCGGAGAGTTCTTCGTGCTCGAGCCCGGCGAGTCGCTCGACCTCTGACCGTGCCGGACTCCCCTGCCGCGGAGCGGATCCTCGACGAAGCCGGTGTCCGCGCACTGGTCCGCGCTGTCGCGCCCGCGCTGGCGGAGCTGCCGCTGATCCGCGTCGCGGAAGGGTGGGACAACGTCACGTGGCGTCTCGGCGACGACCTCGCCGTCCGGATGCCGCGCCGCGCCCTCGCCGTGCCGCTCATCGAGCACGAGCAGCACGCCCTGCCGCTGCTCACCCCGGCTCTGAGCGGGGTCGGCGTGCGCACCCCGCTGCCGCTCGTCGTCGGAGCGCCCACGGCCGAGTTCCCCTGGCCCTGGTCGCTCCTGCCGTGGCTGCCGGGGCGGCAGGCGCTGGGGCTCCCGAGGGCGGACAACACCTCGTGGGCCGGAGACCTCGCCGTCGCGCTCCGCGCGCTCCACGTGCCGGCTCCCGACGATGCTCCGCACAATCCGGTGCGCGGCGTGCCTCTCTCGCACCGCGAGGACAGCGTACGCGCGCGCCTCGCCGATCTGCCGCCGTCGATCGCCGATCCCCTGGAGCGGATCTGGCGGAGCGGGCTCGCTGCGGCGCCCGCGACCGAATCCGTGTGGATCCACGGCGACCTGCATCCGGGGAACATCCTCGTCGACGGCGGCCGTCTCTCGGCGCTGATCGACTTCGGCGACGTCACCGCAGGCGACCCCGCGTACGATCTCGCCGCAGGCTGGCTCGCGTTCGACGCCGAAGGACGGCAGCAGTTCCGCCGCGCAGCGGGTGACCGCTACGACGAGCAGAGTTGGGTCCGTGCCCGTGCATGGGCAGCGGCCATCGCCGCCATCCTCGCGCATGCGAGCGACGACCGCGACGACCTCCGCACCCTCGGATTCGAGACGGCCGAGGAACTGCTCAAGGACGAGTGATCGCGCGCACCCGGAGCGACCGCGCCAGGTGGTCGCGCTGCTCGATCACGAGCCGACGGAGGGCAGCCGGCGCGTGCGCGTTCTCCGCGAGCCAGGAGTCGACCGGATCGAGCGAGTCGCTCGAAGGGAACAGCCCGAGCACGAGACGCTTCGCCAGTTCGATGCTCCGCGTGCTCCAGACGTCTCCGATCCGCGCGAAGTAGTCGGCGTCGAACTCCGCGATGAGGTCTCGGCGGCCTCCGGCGCGGAAGCCTGCGATCTCGGCGTCCAGGTGATCGTTGGTCAGCGACACATCACTCCACGCCGTGTCCCAGGCCGCACGACGCACGGCCGGATCCGGACGCGAGGCGAGCGCGCGCCGCGCCGCGGTGCGACCGGTGCCGGTGTCGTCACGTGCCTGCTCCGCGGCGACGTTGCCCGCGTCGGCGTGACCGGTCGTGACGAGTGCCGTCAGGAGCTGCCAGCGCAGATCCGGATCGACGACGAGCCCGTCCGCGACCTGCCCGTCGAGCATCGCCCGAACGTCGGCGTGGCGCGCGTCGTCGTACGCGGATGCCGAGGCGAAAGCCCGTGCCCAAGACAGCTGTGCGTCGCTCCCGGCATCCGCCGTCTGCAGCGCATTCCAGGTCGCCTCTGTCCACTGCCGCTGCTCGTCGGGACGCCGCGCGTCGTCGACGAACTGGCGCACCGTGTACGCCGCGTTGAGGAGGGCTCCGGAGAGCAGTCCGATGTTCGTCTCTCCCGGCGCGTGCGCGCGCACGATCGCGATGTAGCGCGCCGCGTCGAGCTCTCCGTCGCGCGTGGCGTTCCAGAGCGCCGACCACACGAGCGCCCGTGCCAGCGGGTCTTCGATGGCGGAGAGCGACTCCTCCACCGTGCGCAGCGATCGCTCGTCGAGGCGGGCCTTCGCGTAGGTCAGGTCGTCGTCGTTGACGATGACGAGATCGGCGTCCGCGAGTTCGATCCGCGTCCGCTCTTCCACGATGTCCACTTCGACCTGCTCGCGCCGCACGACGCGGCCGTCGACGCGATCGTAGAGACCGATGCGCAGCCGATGCGGCCGGGGCTCGGTCTGGACCAGGGTGCGATCGCCGTCGGCATCCGTCTCCAGCCAGAGCGCCGACACACCCGAGGTCTGCAGCCACGCGCGGGACCAGTCGCTCATGTCACGGCCCGAGACGGCGCTCAGCTGCACGAGGAAGTCGTCCAGCGTGGTGTTGCTGAACGCGTTCGCGGCGAAGTACCGTCGCGCGCCCTCGAAGAACGCGTCGTCGCCGACGAAGGCGACGAGCTGCTTCAGCACCGCCGCGCCCTTGGCGTAGGTGATGCCGTCGAAGTTCAGCTTGGCGGCCTCGAGGTCGGTGATGTCGGCGACGATCGGATGCGTCGTCGGCAACTGATCCTGCTGATAGGCCCACGCCTTGCGCTTCGCGGCGAAGCTGACCCAGGCGTCGTGGAACCTGGTGGCCACGGCCGAGGCGTGCGAACCCATGTAATCGGCGAAGGACTCCTTCAGCCAGAGGTCGTCCCACCACTTCATCGTGACGAGGTCGCCGAACCACATGTGCGCCATCTCGTGCAGGATCGTGTTCGCCCGTCCCGCGCGCTGCGCGTCGGTCGCCGCGCCGCGGGAGATGTAGCTCTCCGTGAAGGTCACGAGCCCCGGGTTCTCCATCGCGCCGAGGTTGTACTCCGGGACGAAGATCTGGTCGTACTTGCCCCACGGGTAGGGGTAGGCGAAGGCATCCGTGAAGAAGTCGAGGCCCTGACGCGTGACCTCGAGGATCTCGTCGGACTCGAGGTGCTCCGCCAGAGAGCGGCGCACGAAGACGCCGAGCGGGATGTGCTGGTCACCGCGCTCCCATGCGCCGTCGATCCGGGCGTACGGTCCTGCGGCCACGGCCGTGATGTAACTCGAGATCGGCAGCGTCGGAGCGAACTCGACGCGCTGGATGCCCAGCCCTCGATCCGTGCGCGCCGGCGACTGGTTCGAGAGGACCTCCCATCCGGAGGGCGCATCGACGACGAACGTGTACGCCGCCTTCATGTCGGGCTGCTCGAAGCAGGCCATCACACGGCGCGAATCGGCCGGCTCGTACTGGGTATAGAGGTAGGTCGCGTCGTCGACCGGGTCGTGGAAGCGGTGCAGTCCCTCACCGGAGCGGCTGTACGCGCCCACGGCCTCGACGCGCACCACGTTCGACGGAGCCAGGCCCGTCAGCGCGATCCGCGCTCCGTCGTAGTCGACAGCGCGCTCTTCGCCGTTCACGACGAGCCGGCGCACCTCTTCACCGATGAAGTCGAGCCATGTCGCGTCGTCCGTCGCGTCGAACTCGAGAGTCGTCGTCGTCGGGAATCCGGTCCGCGCGCGCTCGGGCGCGCCCGTGAGATCGAGCTCGACACGGATGCTGCGCAGGGTGACCGCCGCGGATCGCGCCGCGGTCTCCTGTCGGCTGAGGTTGGCGGTGTCCATGCCTCCATCCTTTCATTCACGCAGCCGACAGCCGCACCGCTGCGCTTCCGCTCACCGCCGACGCCCGCCCTTCTGCCGCCGATTCGCCTTGCGTGACGTCTCGGGCCCGCCGAGGAGCCGGCGGATGGCCGTCTCCGGCGTCACGGTCAGGTCGAGCGTCTGGCCGCGGCCGTAGAGCGTGAAGACCCGGGGATCGATGTAACTCCCCCGCGCGACCGCGGTCGTGTTCCCGAGAGCGGTCGCCGTCGCCTGGACCGCGAGACGCTCGGCCCTCTCCTTGTCGCGGCGGCTGTCGAGCGCTCCGATCCGTGCCAGCGCATCGGCCGCCGTGATCGTGCCGTGGAGGGTTCGGAAGTCCTTCGCTGAGAACGTGGCCCCGGTGATCTCGCGGATGTACGCATTGACCTCCGCCGGGGTGATGCGCACACGCCGACGCCCCTTGCGGTACGCCAGCAGGAACTCCCGGGCGCCGCCCGCGGCGAACTCCGTGAGCGCCTCGGCGAGCGAGTCGTCGGTGATCTCGATCGACGCCGTTCGACCGCTCTTCGCCGGGAAGGACAGGGCGACATCGCTGCCGTCGAGCTTCACGTCGCGTCGGCGCAGAGTCGTCAGACCACGGCTGCCGTGCCGCGCGAGGTACCGCTCGGATCCGATGCGGAGTGCGGCGTCGTCGAGAAGACGGAAGGAGATGGCGAGGGCCTTGTCCTTGGTCTGCCCGTCGTCGCCGAGCGCGCGCGTCACCTGCGCTCGCGCGCTGGGCAGCGCGGCGGCGAGCTCGAGCGCGCGGACGAACTTGCGTCGATCGCGCGAGACACGCCAGAGCGGGTGGTACAGGTACTGCTTGCGACCGGCCTCATCGACGCCCACGGCCTGGATGTGGGCCAGCGGATCGGCGGCGATCCACACGTCGGTCCAGGCCGGTGGAATCACCAGGTCATGGATCCGCTCCCGATCGGCCTCCGGAGCGACCGCACCCGCCGGATCCACGAAACGGAACCCGGAACCCGATCGCACCCGTCGGAATCCCGGGTCGTCCCCGGGAACGACGCGATTCAGTCTCGCCATCCGTACTGCCTCCCTCGACTCGTTCTCGGATCGAGGATGCAGGCCCTCACACGTCTGCGGAAGGGAGTGGCGTCGCATGCTCCGCCGTGCTATCCGTCTTCGGCTCGGGGTGCGGCGAAGGTGCTGCGCATGTGGTCGCTCGTGAGGAAGTCGGCGATCCCGATCATGATCAGGCTGAAGACGATCTGCTCCGACACCATCCAGAGCGGATACAGGCCGGGGATCGCCGCCATCACGAGCGTGATGATCGGGAAGATCTGCGCGAACAGCCGCAGCCGCCGGTATGCCCACCGCCACCCGCGCTGCGCCCGCCAGGCGAAGTAGAACAGTGTGGCGGTCATCGCGAGCACGACGAGTGTGCGCATCCAGACGGCGAACGAGACCGACTCCCCGTCGACGGCGAGCAGCAGCGCGACGATGACCGCCCCGACGCCGATCACGAGCTCGACGACGAGGAGCCAGAGGATCCAGGTGAAGGCCCGCACGGTCTTGGGGTGCGTGCGATCGGCCTCGCTGATGGCGACACCGGCCTGCCGCCCGCCCGCGATCCGGTCGAGACGGAGGAAGAGCGATTCCAGAGCCATAGTGGGAGCCTATGGGCTTCGATCTCCGCCGGCCTCGTCCGTTCGATGGATATCGGATGCGCCGGCGCCCTCGACCTCCGCTGCATCCTCGGCGCCGACCGGAGGCACCCCGTTGGCCTCGGGGGTGATCACCCGTTCGAGCACCAGCGCCAGCACGCCGACGGCGAGGGTCCCGACGATCATCACGCCGATGAACCAGCCGTCCCATCCCCCGCCCAGCATCACGCCGGCAACGAGCGGGCCCGTGATCGCGCCGCCCTGGAAGGCCGCCGAATTGATCGCGTTGTACCGCCCCCGCGTGCGGTCCGAGGCGAGGTCGTTGTAGATCGCGGGAACCGTCGGCTGCAGCATCGTCTCGCCGAACGCGAAGACGCCCATGAAGGCGATCACGCCGATCGCGGCCGTCAACGAGCCGGGAAGGAACCCCGTCGTCCCGAGCACCACCCATGACAGTGCCCAGATGAGCGCCATCACCTGCATGACCCTGGTGCGTCGCCTGCCCGAGATGAGTCGGAGGACGGTGAACTGCAGCAGTACGATCACGACCGTGTTCGCGGCGAACGAGAGCCCGACCACCTGGGTCGACACCTCGGAGACCTGTCGCGCGAAAGCGGGGAACCCGGCCTCCATCTGCCCGTATCCGATGAACACCGCCAGGAAGGTCAGCACGGTGAGCCACAGCACGGCGGGCCTGCGCAGGATCTCGCGATAGCCTCCGACCGGCGGCGCGTCGGCCTCGGCTTCGTGCTGGGTCCGCACGTGTCGGAGCGGTCCGAGCAGCAGTGCCAGCGGGATCAGGCTGGTCGCCGCGTCGATGAGGAAGATCGCCGTGAACGTGCCCGGATCGTTCACATCGACGAAGAAGCCGCCGATCACCCCGCCGACGCCGATACCCAGATTGACCAGGGCGAAGTTGACGCCGAAGTACTGCTGGCGCGCCTCGCCGTCGACGACCGTGGCGATGAGCGCATTGAATCCCGGCCACGAGACCCCGAAGTTCACGCCGATGAGGACGACGGCGATGGCCGCGACGGCAGGATGCGTGGCGAAGGCGAGCAGCGTGCAGCCCGCGATCATCGACAGCAGTCCGACGATCAGCACCCGCCTCGCGCCGACGCGGTCGATCAGCGTTCCGCCGGGGCCGGTGACGAGCAGTCCGGTGATCGCGATGAGGCTCATCAGCGCACCGGAGACCCCGAGGTCGAAGCCTCGCACCTCGTGGAAGTAGATGATCGTGAACGGCAGCGTCATGCCGCGCCCGAGGGTCTGGATCGCGACCGTGGACAGCAGCCATCGCCCCTCGGTGGGCAGCGCGTTCCAGAACGTCTTCATGCCGGTCACCCGAGCATTCTCGCGGATGCCTCCGACATCTCTCTCGGCACTGCCCGATACCCCTGATTCGGCAGGTGGATTGTCCGGATCCCGCTGGTTCTGAGATGATCCTGAACATGGCACTGTCATTCGAGGAGTTCCGCACGGCCCTGCTTCCCGCGGACGGCCGCGCGTTCCTCGGCATCCAGCTGACGGATGCCGAAGCCCGGCAGGTTCACGACGACCCGGCGTCGGCGCAGAGCTGGTACTCCTACTGGCTCACGACGCCTGCCGCCCAGGCGCCTCCCGCGACGCCCTACGCGACAGTGCCGGTCGCTCCGCTCGGCGATCACGATCTGACCGGCATCGCCCCGTCCGCCCCTGGCGCATACGCCGGAGGAATGTCGTACCCGTCGGCCCTCCCGCCGACGGACACGGTCCCGCGGAAGAAGAACGTGGGGCTGTGGGTCACGCTGTCGATCGTCGGGGCGCTCCTGCTCATCGCGATCATCGTCGTGGTCGTCGCGTTCACGACGGCACGGCACTGGACGAAGGTGGATGCGCCGGAGAAGCCGGAGACGTTCCACAGCGAGGAGTACGAGACCGGCCTGTACCTCGTGGCGGATGACGGCGTGAGCCCGTGTGTCGTCGACCAGGACTGGACCGACTGCATCGCCGCCATGGAGGTGCAGTACGCGGGGGCATGCGCCGACGTGGAACTGGTCCCGGCCGCGGTGACTCTCTGTGCGCAGCACCGTGCCGAGATCGATCGCATGATCTCGGAGGACACCGACGGCACCGTCGTCGCCTCGCTCGGTGACTTCGGACACCTCACGCGCACTCCGGAGATCGCGACGCGAGAGGTATCGAACGACGACTACGAGCCCGCGGTCACCCATGAGGCCGTGTGCTACCTCGGCTTCATCGGAGAGTGCGAGTAGTCGCGCTCAGCTCCGCGGCAGGGCCAGGATGCGCTCGTACGCGGCATCCGCCTCGGCATCGATGATCTGACGCTCCGGGTGCTCGTCGTACCAGGCGACGATCTCGCGCGCCCCTTCGTCGAAGGTGACGGTGGTCCCGAAGTCGGGCACGAGAGCCTTCACCTTGCTGTTGTCGAACACCATCGAGTGGGACTTGTCGCCGACCAGCCCCGGTCCCCACGACGGGTGCACGGCCGCGATCGTGTCCGACGCGACGTGCACGAGTTCCGGTTCGACACCGGCCGCGTCGCCGAGCCACCGGTAGATCTGGTCCCACGTGGGCGCGTGGTCTCCGGTGATGTGGAAGACGTCGCCGACCGCCGCGGGGTGCCCCAGCAGGCCGACGAACGCGACGGCGAAGTCGCGCGAGTGCGTGATCGTCCACAGGCTCGAACCGTCACCGTGGACAACGACGGGCTTGCCTGCCCGCATCCGGGCGATATCGGTCCACCCCCCGAGCGTGGGCAGCAGGGTGCGGTCGTAGGTGTGCGACGGGCGCACGATCGTCGCGGGGAATCCCTGCTCGCGGTAGGCGGCGACGAGCAGATCCTCGCAGGCGATCTTGTCGCGTGAGTACTGCCAGAACGGGTTGCGCAGGGGCGTGGATTCGACGACGGGCAGGCGCGACGGCGGCTTCTGGTACGCCGATGCCGAGCTGATGAAGACGTACTGCCCCACCCGGCCGTCGAACCGGTCGATGCCCGCCTGAACCTGCTCGGGCGTGAACGACAGGAAGTCGGCGACGACGTCGAAGTCGCCACCGACAGCATCCAGTGCGGCTCGGGTCGCTTCCGCGTCCCTCACGTCGGCGACGATCGAGCGAGCGCCCTCCGGGAGAGGGCGGATGCCGGTCGTCCCACGGTTCAGCACGCTGACGTCATGGCCGGCGGCGAGGGCGCGAGACACACTCTCCGAGCTGATGATGCCGGTGCCGCCGATGAAGAGGATCCGCTGCGAAGTCATGCCGCCATTCTGACAGCAACACCGGAGAGGAAGGCCGCCGGATACGACAAAACCCCCGCTCACGCGAGGGTTTTCGTCTTGCTGGGGTACCTGGACTCGAACCAAGAATAACGGAACCAGAAACCGTCGTGTTGCCAATTACACCATACCCCAAGGGCGAAAACCGAGCCTCGCACCGAGAATCAAGCCTACCTGAGCGGGGGCGGAACACCAAAATGACCCGCCCCGCTCGGGCGCGTCGAGTCGAGTCGACGCTCAGCTCGCGAGGAACTCGCCCAGCCCGCGCAACCGGCGCAGGGACTCGTGCTTCCCGAGCAGCTCCATCGACTCGAACAGCGGCGGAGACACCCGGCGTCCGCTGATCGCGACGCGCGGAGGGCCGTAGGCGACCCGCGGCTTGAGCTCCAGAGTCTCGACGAGGGCGTGGGCGAGCGCCTCCTGGATCTTCTCCGGGGTGAACTCGCTCACGGGCTCGAGCGCGGCGACGCACGCCTCGAGCACCTCGGCAGCGTTCGCCGGCAGGCCCTTGAGCGCGTCCGCCTCGTACGACACCTCGTCGGTGAAGAGGAATCCGACCATGCCGGGCACCTCGCCCAGCAGCTGCACGCGCTCCTGCACCAGAGGCGCGACGCGGAACGCGGTCACGAGCTGCTCGCGCGTCGGCTCGTCGAAGAGACCGGCAGCGGCGAGATACGGAACAGTGCGCTCGGCGAAGTCCTTCTCCTCCAGCATCCGGATGTGGTCGCCGTTGATCGACTCCGCCTTCTTCTGGTCGAAGCGCGCCGGGTTCGGGTTCACGTTCTCGATGTCGAAGGCGGCGGTGAACTCCTCGAGGGAGAAGACATCGCGGTCGGGACCGATCCCCCACCCGAGCAGAGCCAGGTAGTTGAGCAGCCCCTCGGGGATGAACCCGCGGTCGCGGTGCAGGAACAGGTCGGCCTGCGGGTCGCGCTTGGAGAGCTTCTTGTTGCCGGTCTCTCCCAGCACGAGCGGCATGTGCGCGAAGCGCGGGACGAACGTCGTGACGCCCGCGTCGATCAGCGCGGCGTACAGCGAGAGCTGGCGCGCGGTCGACGGCATGAGGTCTTCGCCGCGCAGCACGTGCGTGATGCCCATCAGCGCGTCATCGACCGGATTCACGAAGGTGTACAGCGGGATGCCGTTCGGACGCACCACCACGAAGTCGGGGAACGATCCGGCGGGGAAGGTGACCTCGCCGCGGATGAGGTCGACGTAGGTGAGGTCTTCGTCGGGAACGCGCAGGCGCAGCGCGGGCTGGCGTCCCTCCGCGCGGAACGCTTCTTTCTGCTCCTCGGTGAGATCGCGATCGAAGTTGTCGTAGCCGAGCTGCTTGGCGCGGCCGTTCGCCTCGTTGCGGGCGTCGATCTCCTCCGCGTTCGAGAAGCTCTCGTACAGGGCGCCCGTCGCGAGGAGCGTGTCGATGACCCCGCGGTAGATGTCGTGACGCTCGGACTGCCGGTACGGCGCGTGGGGTCCGCCGACCTCGACGCCCTCGTCCCAGTCGATGGTGAGCCAGGTCAGCGCGTCCAGCAGCTGCCGGTAGCTCTCCTCGCTGTCTCGTGCCGCATCGGTGTCTTCGATGCGGAACACCATCTTGCCGCCGTTGTGACGGGCGTACGCCCAGTTGAAGAGGGCGGTGCGCACCAGGCCGACGTGCGGAAGACCTGTCGGCGAGGGGCAGAAGCGGACGCGGACGTCGGCACCACGTGCAGTCGTGGTGAGGGGGTGAGGGGTAGCCATAGCCCTTCGATTCTACGGCGCGGGCGACTCGACGACGTGCGGGTCCGTCGGGCGCCGCGTGCGCCCGAGCGGGGACAGCACGACGATGGCGAGCACGAGGACGGATGCCGCGACACCCAGCCCCGCGTACTGGAAGTTCGAGAGCACCACACCGGCGAGGATGGACCCGGCCGCCGCCGAGAGGCTCATGAGCGAGTCGCTCCGGCCCTGTCGACGCGTGCGGACCTCGGGCGCCGATGCCTCGGTGAGCAGCGCTGCACCGGCGACGGTCGCCGCGCTCCAGCCGAGTCCGAGCAGGATGAGCGCCGCGATCACGCCCCACTGCTCCGTCCCCGTGAAGATCGCGAAGGCCAGCGCACCGGCGAGCAGCACCTGGCCGAGCAGGACGACGCGGAGCCTCCCCCAGCGGTCGGCCAGCACGCCGAAGACCGGCGACAGCGCGTACATCCCGCCGACGTGGAGGGCGATGGTGATGCCGACGAGCGCGGAGACGTCGGCCGGTGTCGCCGCCATCCCATGCGCGCCGTGCGCCATGTGCGACAGGTGCACGGGCGTCATCGCCATGACGGACGCCATCACCACGTGCGATCCGGCGACCGCGAAGATCGCGTACCGCGCGACCACCGGTCGATCGGCGATGAGCGTGCCGGTCGCTGCGGCCGCCGCCTTCGCCAGACGCTGTGCGGCGAGCAGCGGGTCTGGGCGCAGCGCCACGAGATACAGCGCGAGCGCCGCGCACTGCGCGACGAACGAGAAGAGGTAGGAGCCCGTCTGCCGCGGCATCCCGACCGCCTGTCCGACGATCTCGCCCGGACCGAGCAGGAGCGGTCCCGCGACGCCGCCGATGGTCGTCGACCAGACGACGATCGAGAGATCGCGGCCGCGATGCTGCGGAGCGGCGAGGTCGGTCGCCGCGAACCGGGACTGCAGGTTCCCGGCATTTCCGGCACCGATCATCAGGATGCCGGCGAGCAGCAGCGGGAAAACGCGGAGGGAGGCGGCGAGGATCACGACCGCGATGCCCACGAGCGCGAAGAGGTTGCCGAGCGTGAGCGCCCGGCGGCGACCGACACGCGCCGCCAGTCGAGCGAGGGGGATCGCGCAGACCGCGGCGCCGAGCGTGACCGAGGCTGTGGCGAGCCCGGAAAGCGCGTCGCTGCCGGAGATGTCCGCGGCGAGGAGGGCGCCCAGGGAGACCGTCGCTCCGAAGGCGATCCCGCCGAGCACCTGGCCGAACGACAGCACCAGTACCGTGCGCCGCTGGACCGCGGCATGCTCTGCCGCCGTCAGGGCGACGACGGTCATGACGCGGGAGCAGCGTTGCGCGCGGTGTTGCGCAGGATCCCCAGTCCGGAGATCTCGACCTCGACGACGTCGCCCGCGCCGAACTCGCCGACGCCCGCAGGAGTACCGGTCATGATGACGTCGCCGGGAAGCAGCGTGAACACGGCGGAGGCGTACTCGATGATCGCCGGGACCGAGTGGATCATGTCGGTGAGCGGGGCTTGCTGCCGCACCTCGCCGTTGACCCGGGTCTCGATCGTCGCCGATGCCGGGTCGAAGTCCGTCTCGATCACCGGGCCCAGAGGGCAGAAGGTGTCGAAGCCCTTGGCCCGTGCCCACTGGCCATCCTTGCGCTGGAGGTCCCGTGCGGTCACGTCATTGCCGATCGTGTAGCCGAGCACGTAGTCGAGCGCGTTCTCCGCCTTCACGTTCTTCGCGATCTTCCCGATCACGACGACGAGCTCCCCTTCGTACTCCGTGCGGTCCGAGAGCGTCGGACGCACGATCGCATCGCCCGGGCCGATCACGGACGTGTTCGGCTTGAGGAAGAGAAGGGGCTCCTCGGGTGCCACTCCCCCCATCTCGGCGGCGTGATCGTGGTAGTTCTTGCCGACGCACACGACCTTGGACCGCGGGATCACTGGTGCGAGAAGCGCAGCATCCGCGAGCGGCACGCGTGCGCCGGTCGTCTCGTACCCGGTGAACATCGGGTCTCCGGCGAGCACGACGAGGTCGGTCCCGTCGATGATCCCGTACATGATGGCGTCGTCGTGGCTGAACCGGGCGATCTTCATGGTTCCAGCCTAGCGAGGCCCTCCGCGCTCAGGCGTCGAGGCGGAGCAGCCAGCCGTGCTTGTCCTCGCGGCGACCGTACTGGATGTCGGTGAGCTCTTCCCGCAGCGACAGCGCCAGCTCCCCCAGCGGCTGCGGCTCGTCGAAGCCCTCGCCGACCAGAGCACCGATCGGGGTGACGACGGCGGCCGTGCCGCAGGCGAACACCTCGACGATTTCGCCGGAGGCCACGCCCTCGCGCCATTCGTCGATCGAGATCGGACGCTTCTCGACCGTGTAGCCGCGGTCCTCCGCGAGCTGCAGCAGCGAGTCGCGCGTGATGCCCTCGAGGATGCTGTCGGACTCGGGCGTGACGACGCGGCCGTCCTTGAAGACGAAGACGACGTTCATGCCGCCGAGCTCCTCGACGTTGCGCTCCTCATTGAGGAACACGACCTGGTCGCAGCCCTTCGCGCTGGCCTCGCTCTGCGCGAGCAGGCTCGAGGCGTAGTTGCCGCCGGTCTTGGCCTTGCCCGTGCCGCCGCGGCCTGCGCGCGCGTAGTACTCGGAGAGCCAGATGCGCACCGGCTTCACACCGCCCGAGAAGTACGCCCCGGCCGGGCTCGCGATCACGTAGTAGGCGACCTTCTGCGCCGCACGGACGCCGAGGAAAGCTTCCTTCGCGAACATGAACGGCCGGAGGTACAGGCTCTGGTCGGCGCCGGACGGCACCCAGTGCCCGTCGACCGCGACGATCTCACGCAGCGACTGGATGAAGTACTCGGTGGGCAGCTCGGGCAGCGCGAGGCGCCGTGCGCTGGCCTGCATCCGCGCCGCGTTGCGGTCGGGACGGAAGGTGTGGATCGAGCCGTCCTCGTGACGGTAGGCCTTGATGCCCTCGAAGATCTCCTGCGCGTAGTGCAGCACGGATGCCGCGGGGTCGAGCGCGATCGGACCGTACGGCTGCACGCGCGGGCGGTGCCACCCGCCCTTGGCGGACCAGCAGATGTCGACCATGTGATCGGTGAAGGCGACGCCGAACCCGGGGTTCTCGTGCACCTCGGCGACCTGGGCGCGTGTCGCGGCCGCGAGGTTCTTCATCACCATGAACTTCAGCGGAGTCACAGTCGCGGTCTCGTCGATGGTCGTCATCTCATCATCCATTCCTCGTGGGTGGGCGCATCGTCGCGCCCTCTCAGCCTACGCCCGGAGGTCACAGCCGGGCAGTGATCGCGGAGCCGATCTCCGCGGTGGTGCGAGCCGCGCTGCGCGCGGCGATGTCGGCCTCGACCGCGGCGCTGACGCGTGCGGACTCATCGGCGAGACCGAGGTGGTCGAGCAGCAGAGCGATCGACAGGATCGCCGCGGTCGGGTCGGCCTTCTGCTGTCCCGCGATGTCGGGCGCCGAGCCGTGCACCGGCTCGAACATCGAGGGGAAGGCGCCGTCGGGATTGATGTTCCCGGATGCCGCCAGGCCGATGCCGCCGGTGACGGCTCCCGCCAGATCGGTGAGGATGTCGCCGAAGAGGTTGTCGGTGACGATCACATCGAAGCGAGAGGGGTCGGTCACCAGGAAGATCGTGGCCGCATCGACGTGCAGGTAGTCGACCGTGACGTCAGGATGGGTCGCGGCGACCTCGTTCACGATGCGCTGCCAAATGGCGCCGGCGTGCACGAGCACGTTGGTCTTGTGCACCAGGGTGACCTTCTTGCCACGGCGTTCCGCGAGGTCGAAGGCGTAGCGCACGACGCGCTCCACCCCGAACGCCGTGTTGACCGACGTCTCGTTGGCGACCTCCTGCGGGGTTCCCTTGCGGATCGCGCCGCCGTTGCCGACGTACGGTCCCTCGGTCCCCTCGCGCACCACGACGAAGTCGATCTCGCCCGGCGCGGAGAGCGGACCGGGCGCGCCGGTGAAGAGCTTCGACGGCCGCAGGTTCACGTAGTGATCGAGCGTGAAGCGGAGCTTCAGGAGGAGCCCGCGCTCGATGTTCGCGTCCTTGAGACGCGGGTCTCCGGGCGTGCCGCCGACGGCTCCGAGCAGGATGGCGTCGTGCGCGGCGATGGCCGCGAGGTCGTCATCGGTGAGGGTGTCGCCGGTCTCGAGGTAACGGGTCGCTCCGAGCGAGAAGCGGGTCTTCTCGAAGACGACGTCGCTCTGGGCGGTGACCGCCTCGAGGACCTTCTCGGCCTCGGCGATGACCTCGGGACCGATGCCGTCACCGGGGATGACGGCCAGCTTCACGACACGCGACATGACACTCCTTGCACGGGATGAACCGGCCGCGCTCCTTCGCTCGTCGAGCGGGCCGGTCCATCCAGCGTACTGGTCAGTGCGAGGGTGCTTTGCGCAGTGTGACGGCGGCGATCACGCCCGCCGCGACGACGAGTCCGGCGCCGATGAGCGACGTCACCATCACGCCAGACCCGAACGCCGAGGACGCGGCATCCCAGAGAGCGTCTCCGAGCTTCGCCGGCAGTTCCCGTGCCGCGGTGTACGCGCCGGCGAGCGTCTCGCGCGCCGCATCCGCCGCCTCGGTGGGCAGCCCCTCGGGCAACGCGAGCGCCCCCCGGTAGAAGGCCGTGATGATGCCACCCAGCACCGCCGTGCCGAGCACCGCGCCGAGCTCGTACGCCGTCTCGGACACCGCGCTCGCGGCTCCGGCCTTCTCGGCCGGCGCGCTCGACAGGATCAACTCGTTCGAGATGGTCTCGGCCGCGCCGATGCCGATGCCGAGCACGACGAAGGCGATGATCAGCGGCGCGACCCCGTGCTCGTGCGTGGTGAACGCGACGATCAGGTACCCGGCCACCGAGAACACCAGCGCGCTCGGTACGAGCAGGTGAGGTGGAACCCGGCGGGAGATCGGCACGACCGTGAGACCGGCGACGATCATCGCCGCCATACCGGGAACCAGCGCCACGCCCGCGAGCATCGGCGAGAGTCCGAGCACGAGCTGCAGATGCTGCGAGACGAAATAGAGGAAGCCGACCAGAGCGACCACACTGAGCAGGTTGACCAGGATCGCCCCGGAGAACGAGCCACGCCGGAAGAGCGCCATGTCGAGCATGGGGGTGGCGGAACGGTTCTGCCGACGGACGAACAGCACGCCCATCGCGATGCCGAGCAGCGCCCAGCCGCCGGCGATCAGGGACGGGCCGTCGACGGCGAGCGACTTGATCGCGTAGACGACCGGGATCATCGCGGCCATCGAGAGCACGATGCTGACCGGGTCGATCCTGCCCGGGTTCGGGTCACGGCTCTCCGGGACGAGGAGCGGGGCGCAGATCAGCAGCGGGATCAGCACCGGCACGGCGATGAGGAAGACCGATCCCCAGGCGAAGTGCTCGAGGAGGAACCCTCCCACGATCGGTCCCAGCGCGGACCCGGCCGAGAACGCGGAAGCCCAGACGGCGATCGCCATGCGGCGCTGGTCACGGTTCTGGAAGATGGTGCGCAGGAGCGACAGCGTCGACGGCATCAGCATCGCGCCGAAGAATCCGAGCAGCGCGCGGGCGGCGATCAGCAGACCGGCGGTCGGCGCGAAGGCGGCCAGCGCGGAAACCGCGGCGAAGCCGATCGCGCCGATCAGCAGCATGCGGCGGCGGCCGAAGCGGTCGCCGAGGGTGCCCATCGTGACCAGCAGGCCGGCGAGCACGAGAGGGTAGACATCGATGATCCACAGCTGCTCGGCGCCGGTGGGCGCGAGCGCGATGGAGATCTCGGGGAGCGCGAAGCTCAACACCGTGTTGTCCACCGAGACGAGCAGCACCGGCAGCATGAGGACGACGAGCGCCGCCCAGCCTCGGGCCCCGACGCGGGGAGCATCCGTCTCTGTCGTCGGGATCGACGCAGTACGAATCATGGAACACCTCTCAGGATCACGACGGCATCGTTACTAAACCGTCCAGCTGGTATAGTAACAGACATGCCCCGACCTCCCCTCGCCCGTGAGAAGGTGCTCGACGCGTTCGAGTCGATCGTCATCGCCGACGGCGAACGGACTGCGACGCTCGATGCGACCGCCAAGGCCGCCGGCGTCTCCAAGGGCGGACTGCTCTATCACTTCGGCTCGAAGGAGGAGCTCGCGGCCGGGCTGCTCGAGCGCCTGGACACGCTCACGACGGCCGATCTCGCGGTCATGGCTGCGGCAGACGAAGGCCCCGTCGCGTACTACATCCGCACCTCCGTGATGGAGGACGACGCGCTCGATCGCGCCCTGATCGCCGCCACGCGCCTCGCCCAGGGAGGGTCGATCGCCGCAGCCGAAGGCCTCCGCAACAACCGGCGCCGCTGGGAGGACGCGATCCGTCCGCATGTGCATGATCGGACCAGCCTCGACCTCGTGATGCTGCTCAGCGACGGCCTCTACTTCAACAACTCGCTCGACGTGCACGGGCCGGAACGCCTCGTCCCGCATGACGAGGAACTCACGGCCCTGATCGCCCTCGTCCTGAAGTCCACCACGTAGGCACCGGTCGCGGAACGCGAAGAGGGCGGGGAGGCCTGTGCCTCCCCGCCCTCTTCCTGCGCTGTGTCAGACCTCGGTGATCTCGATCTGGCGGAACAGGTCGGCCTCGATCGCGGAGCTCACTTCTTCGAGCAGCTCCTCCGACACGGGCGAGTCGAGGGTCAGCACGCTGAGCGCCTGCGCGCCGGCGGCCTGACGGGCGATCTGCATGCCCGCGATGTTGACGCCCGCGTCGCCGAACTTCTGTCCGTAGACCGCGACGATGCCGGGGCGGTCGGTGTAGAGCATCACGACGTGGTTCTTCTCGATCGGCAGCTCGAGCGCGTGGTCGTTGATGCCGATGAGCTTCTCGGCCTGCTTCGGGCCGGTGAGCGTGCCGGAGACCGAGAGCTGCGAGCCGTCGGAGAGCGCACCGGTGAGGGTGATGACGTTGCGGTACTCGTCGCTCACGTCATCCTTCAGGAGACGGACGGCGATGCCCCGCTGCTCGGCCAGCAGGGGCGCGTTCACGTACGACACCGTCTCGCTGACGATGTTCGTGAAGACGCCCTTGAGCGCCGCGAGCTTGAGCACGCTGACGTCGTAGTCGTTGAGCTCGCCGTGCACCTCGACGTCGAGGCTGGTGAGCGGCGACGTCGCGAGAGCCGCGAAGATCTGGCCGAGCTTCTCGACCAGCGAGATCCCGGGGCGCACGTACGGGTCGATGACGCCGCCGGCGACGTTGACCGCGTCGGGAACGAGGTCTCCGCCGAGAGCCAGTCGCACGGAGCGCGCGACCGAGACGCCGGCCTTCTCCTGTGCCTCTTCCGTGCTCGCACCGAGGTGCGGCGTGACCACGACGTTCGGCAGGTCGAGCAGCGGACGCGCCGTGCCGCCCTCGGCCGGGGGCTCGGAGGTGAAGACGTCGAGACCGGCGCCGGCGATCTCACCGGCGACGAGTGCGGCGTGGAGCGCCTCTTCATCGATCAGTCCGCCGCGCGCGACGTTGACGACGAAGGCGGTCGGCTTCATGGCCTTGAACTGCTCGGCCCCGATCATGCCGGTCGTCTCCGGCGTCTTCGGCATGTGGATCGTGAGGAAGTCGGCCTCGGCGACGAGCTCGTCGAGCGAGAGCAGCTGCACGCCGAGCTGCTGCGCGCGGGCGGAGGTGACGTAGGGGTCGTAGGCCACGACGCGCATGTCGAAGGCGGCGAGACGCGCGGCGACGAGGGCGCCGATACGTCCGAGGCCCACGATGCCGACGGTCTTCTCGAAGAGCTCGGCACCGGTGAAGGAGCTGCGCTTCCACTGCCCGGCGGAGAGCGAGGCGTGAGCGGCCGGAATCCGGCGGGCGAGGCTCAGGATGTGTCCGACCGTGAGCTCGGCCGCGGAGACGATGTTCGAGGTCGGCGCGTTGACGACCATGACACCGGCCGCCGTCGCGGCCTTGATGTCGACGTTGTCGAGTCCGACGCCCGCACGGGCGACGACCTTGAGCTTCGGCGCGTGCGTGAGCGCCTCTTCGTCGATGCGGGTGGCCGAACGGATGAGCACCGCGTCAGCCTCCGCCAGCGAAGCGAAGAGTGCTTCCCGATCGGTGCCGTCGACGTCACGGACGTCGAAGTCGGGGCCCAGGGCCTCGATCGTGGCGGGAGAGAGCACTTCGGCGATGAGCACAACGGGCTTCGGCACAGAGAATCCTTCGGGGCAGCGCGGCAGGCGGGAGGGGCCGATGCGCCGCACACCATGGGGGCGCGATCACCTCAACTGTACCCGAGCGGTCACGGCGCTCCGTGCGTGTGACGGCTCGCGTCGGATGCTCGGAGGCGTCAGGCGCTGGGCAGCGTCAGGCTCAGGGCGATGAGGCTCATCCAGAAGACCGCGACGATCCCGAGCCCGGCCAGCAGCGAGAGTGCCAGCTCTCCCACCCGACGCCGACGGCCGATGAGGAAGGCGAACACGAAGACGATGACCGGGAAGACGACCCCGAACAGCAGCGTGATCCAGCCCGTCCCCGTCAGCCCGGTGCGCGCCATGTTGATCAGGTGCGCCACGGCGTTCCACACCGCATAGGCGTAGAGCAGACCGGCGAGGCCGATGACGAGCCCGACGACCCAGCGCGGGGATCCGGGCGCGACCGGAGCGCTCTGCGTGTCGCTCATGATCCGATCACCCCCACGGTGACGAACGGCCAGGGAACGAGGAGCACCACTCCGGCGATGAGCACCGCGATGCGGATCCAGGTGGCCCTCCCCTTCGTCAGCACCCAGCTCGCGAGGAACCAGAGGGCGGGTGCGGCGATCGCGAGCACGAACCAGGGCAGGAACATCGTGTCGTCGACGAGGAAGGATGCCAGCGGTCGTAGGCGCAGACCGGCGACGACCCATCCGATCGTGTACAGCAGATAGACGCCGCCGACGACGCCGAGGATCAGCAGCATCGCGGTGCTGAGTCCCGCGCTCTCGGTTTCTCCGGCTGCCGTGACGGTGCCGTCGTCCGCGACGGTGCCGACCTCGTCGCTGCCCTTGCCGACCGCGTTCCACCCTCGCGGCAGCGCCGGATCCTTCGGCGCGGACGCCTCGTCACCGTCCCAGCTGAGGGCGTCGTCGGAATCGGAAGTCATGTCCCCAGAGTAGGACACCTCGTCCACTATGCTCGGGGGCATCGGGCCCCGGAGGGCCCTCGGCAGGGGGAAAGGACCGCTGTGGCTGACAACAAGAAGGTCGATCGCGACGAGCAGGACGGGTCGAACGCCGGCACCGCCGAGCCGCCGGCGGGCTGGACCCCGACGGCCACCGCGACGAAGAAGGCGACGACCTTCCGCTGGATCGCCGCGGTGCTGTGGGCACTCGCGATCATCGGCGAAGCGGTCGGCATCTTCTGGCTCCTCCGTCAGCGCGTCTTCGTCGGCGAGGACGGCACACTCGTGCGCGACCCCGACACGGGCCTCCTGCAGGAGCAGGGCGTCACCGCGCAGTTCCCGCAGTGGGCCTTCATCTCCCTTCTCGTCCTTCTCGTCGTCATCGCGGCGCTGTCGATCACCGGCTCGGTGCTGTGGAAGAAGGCGAACCGTCTGGACCCCGCACGCAAGTCCGACACCGTCCGGTTCTTCGTGCAGAATCAGCTCGGTGCGATCATCGCGGTCGTCGCGTTCCTTCCGCTCATCATCCTCATCTTCCTCAACAAGGACATGGACAAGGGGCAGAAGACGACCGCCGGCATCGTCGGCATCGCTCTCGCCGCTCTCGCCGTCGTGCTCGGCATCGACTTCAATCCGTCGTCCGTCGAGCAGTACACCGCCGACCAGTCGGCCGTGATCCAGCTTCTCGGCCAGGACGAAGTGGTCTGGGTCGACGGCGGTGCGGTCTATCACGTGTGCGATCAGGTCTCCGCGATCCAGACCGGCAGCGAGATCCGCACGGGCACGACGGCTGAGGCCGTCGAGGCCGGCAAGATCCGCCTCACCCTGCAGTTCGCCTCCGAGCTGCGCGCGTGCGACCTGGCGGTGCCCGAGAACGCCGACGAGATCACCGAGGCGCTCCGCGCGATCCAGGCAGGGCAGGTCGACACGCTCCTCCCCGCGCCGGTGTGGGCGGACCCTGCGGACGCACCGATCCAGGTCGAAGAGGCTCCGGCCGAGTGACGGCGGGCTGAGCGGAGCTAATCCGCTCCGAGCGCCTCGACCAGTCTCCCCTCCGCAGAGGAGAGGTGGAGGACGAGGAGGTCGGCTGCCCGCTCCCCGTCGCCGGCCGCGACCGCATCCAGCATCTCCGCATGCTGCGCGGCGATGACGGCGGCATCCAGCAGACGGCGCCCCTGCACCTGCGCCATGCAGAGCCGTGCCTCATCGAGGACGCTGCGGTACATCCGCGCCGTCCGCTCGCTCTCGAGCGCGTCGATGAGAGCGGTGTGGAACCGCAGGTCGGGATCGACGGTGGCCGGATCGGGTCCCGTCGGCATCGCGAGGATCTCGGCGTTCGCCTGGACGGCCGACGCGGGCACGGTGCGCGTGAGCGCGAGCTCCCGCAGTGCCGCGCTCTCCAGTCGCGACCGGGTGCGATAGACGTCTCGCACGGTCTCGGGATCGATCCCCACCACTCGCGCCGAACGGTGCGCCGTGCGCACCAGGAGGCCGGATGCGACGAGCTGCTCGATCGCGGCCTTCGCGCTCGGTCGGGCGACGCCGAACGACTGCGACACCGCTGCCTCGGTGAGGGGCGTGCCGGACCGGATCTCGCCGCTGAGAATGCGCTCGCGGAGCCGGACGGTGACGGCATCCACGACGCCCACGATCCCGAGAGCAGCATCCGTCGTCATGGGACCATTCTATCGAGACGGCGGATGTCAGTACACTTGTCAGACAATCTCTCGAGCGGAGCAGAGGAGCACCGTGCCGACCACACTCGCAGAACCGCTGGATCCCGTGCTGCTCGGGTCGTCGACCGAGGTGCACTCCCGCTCGATCGACCGCTTCGCCCGCGCACACGACGCCTCCCATTACCTGCTGATCCCGGATGCCGTCCTCTCCCCCGCGGATGCCGAGGGCGTCGCCCGCGCGTTCGGCGCTGTCCGGGCTGCCGGACGCACCATGACGTTCCGCTCCGGCGGCACCAGCCTCTCCGGCCAGGGCGTGAGCGGCGACATCCTCGTCGACACGCGCAGCCACTTCCGCGGCATCGCCGTCGAGGACGACGGCGCCTCGGTGCGCGTCGGACCCGGCGCCACCGTGCGGCAGGTCAACACCCGCCTCGCCCGCTATCGGCGCAAGCTCGGACCCGACCCCGCCAGCGAGATCGCCTGCACGATCGGCGGCGTCGTCGCGAACAACTCCAGCGGCATGGCGTGCGGGATCACCGAGAACTCGTACCAGACGATCGAGTCGATGCGGATCGTGCTCCCGAGCGGCACGATCCTCGATACCGGACGCCCCGATGCGAACGAGGTGCTGAGGGCCGCCGAACCCGCCATCGCCGACGGACTGCTGGCCCTCCGCGCAAGGCTCCTGGAGTCACCGGACCATGTGGCCTTCCTCCGTCAGCAGTTCTCGATGAAGAACACCATGGGCTACGGGCTGAATGCGCTGCTCGACTTCGACGATCCTGTGCGGATCCTCGAGCACCTGATCATCGGCTCGGAGGGCACCCTCGCCTTCGTCGCCGAGGCCCGCTTCCGCACGATCGAGGTGCGCCCGGCCATCGCGACCGGACTGCTCGTGTTCGAGACGCTGACCGACGCCATGACCGCGCTTCCTGCGCTGGCAGACCTCGGTCTCGCCACGATCGAGCTGCTGGATGCCGCCTCCCTCCGCGTCGCGCAGAGCCTGAGCGATGTGCCGGAGACGATCGCCGAGATCGAGGTGCAGGGACACGCCGCGCTTCTCGTCGAGGTCCATGCCGACAGCGTGGACACTCTCGCGCAGGCGAGCGCCACGGCGCAGACGCATTTCGAATCGCTCCCTCTGGCCATCGCACCCCGTCTCACGACGGATGCCGCCGAGCGCGCGGCTCTCTGGCACGTGCGGAAGGGGCTCTACACGGCCGTCGCCGGCGCCCGCCCCTCCGGCACGACCGCGCTGCTGGAAGACATCGTCGTGCCGGTCCCCCGGCTCCTCGCCACGTGCGAGCGCCTCATCGAGCTCTTCGCCGAGCACGGCTACGAGGGATCGGTGATCTTCGGGCACGCGAAGGACGGCAACGTCCACTTCCTGCTCAACGAGCGGTTCGACGACCCGGCGAGCGTGGCCCGCTATCGGCGCTTCACCGACGATCTCGTGACACTGGTGCTGGAACAGCAGGGATCACTGAAGGCCGAGCACGGTACCGGCCGCATCATGGCGCCGTTCGTACGACGCCAGTACGGCGACGAGCTCACCGACATGATGTGGGAGATCAAGCGGCTGTTCGACCCGGATCTCATCCTCAACCCGGGCGTGGTGCTGTCCGACGACCCCGACTCGTACCTGGACGACCTCAAGCGGGTTCCCACGGTCGAGAGCGAGGTCGACCGCTGCGTGGAGTGCGGCTACTGCGAGCCGACGTGTCCGAGCAAGAGCATCACTCTGACGCCCCGTCAGCGCATCGTGATCCGTCGCGACATGGCGTGGGCCGAGGAGCAGGGCGACACCGACCTGCTGCGCGACCTGCAGGCGGACTACGACTACGACGGCGTGCAGACCTGCGCGGTCGACGGCATGTGCGGCGTCGCCTGCCCGGTCGACATCAACACCGGCGATCTGGTGCGACGGCTGCGCGCCGAGGAATCCTCGAAGGTCGAGGGCGTCGTCTGGGACGCGGCGGCGAAGAACTGGGACGCCGTCACGCGCGTCGGCGGCACGGCGCTCACGTTCGCCTCCGCGATGCCCGCGCCCCTGGTGGCCGGTGTCACGAAGGTCGGACGCGCCATCCTCGGCGCCGACACCGTGCCGCTGTACGACGGCGGACTCCCCCGCGGCGGCACGAAGCCTCCGGTGCCACAGAATCCCGCCGATGCCGAAGCGGTCTTCTTCGGTGCGTGCATCGGCACGATGTTCGGTGCGGAGGGTCATGGCGAAGGATCGCGCGACGCCGTCCGCGCCCTGCTGGACCGCGCGGGCATCGCCGTGGTCATCCCCGAGGATGCCGGCGGAATGTGCTGCGGAACGCCGTGGAAGTCGAAGGGGCATCTCGCCGGATACGACCGGATGACGAAGCGCGTGCTCGCTGGACTCTGGGAGGCGAGCCGGTCCGGCGCGCTCCCGGTGGTGTGCGACGCGGCATCCTGCACCGAGGGCCTGCACACGATGCTCGCGAAGTCCGTCGCCGAGTACCCGGAGTATGCGGGCCTCGTCATCGAGGACGCGACGACCTACATCGCCAGGGAGGTGCTCCCCCGCGTCACCGTCACCGCGAAGTTGGACAGCGTGGCCGTGCATCCGACCTGCTCGACCACGGCTCTGGGGGCGACCGGGGCGCTCACCGCGATCGCGGGGGCCGTCGCCGACGATGTCTTCGTCCCCGAGGGCTGGGGATGCTGCGCCTTCGCCGGAGACCGCGGCATGCTGCATCCCGAGCTCACCGCCAGCGCGACAGAGGTCGAATCGGCGGAGGTCCGGGCGGCGGATGCCGAACGCGGCGGTTTCGACGCGTTCGTCTCGGCGAACCGCACGTGCGAGATCGGCATGACCCGCGCGACCGGCCAGCCGTACCGCCACGTGGTCGAGGTGCTCGAGGAGCTCACCCGCGGCTGACACCAGAGGATAACGAGAGAACGGGCACCCCCGAGGGGATGCCCGTTCTCTCGTGGATCAGATCAGCGCGCAGCGCTGCCGTCGACGTAGTCCTCGTCCGTCTGCTTCCAGGCGAAGAGCGACCGCAGCTCCTTGCCGGTCACCTCGATCGGGTGCTGCTCCTCCTTGGCGCGCAGCGCCAGGAACTCCTCGGCGCCATTGTCCTGGTCGTCGATGAAGCGCTTCGCGAAGGCACCGGACTGGATGTCGGCGAGCACGCCCTGCATGCTCTCCTTGACGCGAGCGTCGATGACGCGCGGGCCCGAGACGTAGTCGCCGAACTCGGCGGTGTCGGAGATCGACCAGCGCTGCTTGGCGATGCCGCCCTCCCACATCAGGTCGACGATGAGCTTCAGCTCGTGCAGCACCTCGAAGTAGGCGATCTGCGGCTGGTAGCCCGCCTCGGTGAGGGTCTCGAAGCCCGCCTGCACGAGGTGGCTCACGCCACCGCAGAGCACGGCCTGCTCGCCGAAGAGGTCGGTCTCGGTCTCCTCGGTGAAGGTCGTCTTGATGACGCCGGCACGGGTGCCGCCGATGGCCTTCGCGTACGACAGCGCGGTGTCCCAGGCGTGACCCGATGCGTCGCGCTCGACGGCGATGATGTCGGGGATGCCGCGACCGGCGACGAACTCGCGACGCACCGTGTGGCCGGGGGCCTTCGGAGCGACGAGGATCACGTCGACGCCCTCGGGAGCGTCGATGTAGCCGAAGCGGATGTTGAAGCCGTGCGCGAACGCGAGGGTCTTGCCCGCGGTCAGGTTCGGCGCGATGGACTCGCTGTAGATGATGCGCTGGTGCTGGTCCGGCGCGAGGATCATGATGAGGTCGGCCCACTCGGTCGCCTCGGCGACGGACTTGACCGGGAAGCCGGCCTCCTCGGCCTTCGGGGCGGACTTGGAGCCCTCCTTGAGCGCGATGGCGACCTCGACACCCGAGTCGCGCAGGTTCTGCGCGTGGGCGTGACCCTGCGATCCGTAACCGACGATCGCGACCTTCTTGCCCTGGATCAGGGACAGATCGGCGTCGGCGTCGTAGAAGATCTCGGTGCTCACGGTGTGTTTCTCCTTGTTCGTGGTTGTGTGTCGGGGCCCTTCGACACGCTCAGGGACCCAGTGAGTTTGTGAAAAGTGTCAGCCGCGCAGGACGCGCTCGGTGATGCTCTTGCCGCCGCGGCCGATCGCGAGGAGACCCGACTGGGCGATCTCCTTGATGCCGAACGGCTCGAAGGCCTTGAGCAGAGCTTCGACCTTGCCCTTGTCTCCCGTGACCTCGACCACGAGAGCATCCGGTGCGTAGTCGACGACCGACGCGCGGAACAGGTTCACGACCTCGATCACGTTCGAGCGCGTGGCGTTGTCGGTGCGCACCTTGACGAGCATGTGCTCGCGCTGCACGGACGACGAGGCATCGAGCTCGACGATCTTGATGACGTTGATCAGCTTGTTCAGCTGCTTCGTCACCTGCTCGAGGGGAAGCTGCTCCTCGACGTCGACGACGACCGTGATCCGGGAGATGCCCGGAACCTCGGTCACGCCCACGGCGAGGGACTCGATGTTGAAGCTGCGACGGGCGAACAGCCCGGCGACACGGGTGAGAAGACCGGGGCGGTCCTCCACCAGCAGGCTCAGCACATGGGTCGACATGGATCAGTCCTCCTCGTCGAACGTGGGCGCGTGGTCGCGCGCGTACTGGACATAGCTGTTGCTGACTCCCTGCGGCACCATCGGCCACACCATGGCGTCGGCGCTCACGACGAAGTCGATCACGACGGGGCGGTCGTTGGTCTCGAGGGCGAGCTTGATGGCGGCATCGACGTCTTCCGCCTTCTCCACCCGGATCGCCAGGCATCCGTAGGCCTCGCCGAGCTTGACGAAGTCGGGGATGCGCACGGTTCCGTGCCCCGTGTTGAGGTCGGTGTTGGAGTGACGGCCGTCGTAGAACAGCGTCTGCCACTGGCGCACCATGCCCAGCGAGGAGTTGTTGATGATCGCGACCTTGATCGGGATGTTGTTGATCGCGCAGGTGGCGAGCTCCTGGTTGGTCATCTGGAAGCAGCCGTCGCCGTCGATCGCCCACACGTGACGGTCCGGCTCGGCGACCTTCGCACCCATCGCGGCAGGAACGGAGTAGCCCATCGTGCCGGCACCGCCGGAGTTGAGCCACGCGTTCGGGCGCTCGTACTTGATGAACTGCGCCGCCCACATCTGGTGCTGACCGACGCCGGCGACGTAGACGCCCTCGGGTCCGGTCAGCTCGCCGATGCGCTGGATGACGTACTGCGGAGCGAGCAGACCGTCGTCCGGGGACGTGTAGCCGAGCGGGAACTCCCCACGCAGCCCGTCGAGGTACGACCACCAGTCCGAGATGTCGGGCTGCGTGCTGCCGACGACGCCGCGGAAAGCGGCATCCAGGTCGATCAGCACGTCGCGCACGTCACCCACGATCGGCACGTCGGCGTTGCGGATCTTGGAGATCTCCGCGGGGTCGATGTCGACGTGCACGACCTTCGCGTGGGGCGCGAAGTCGGCGGCCTTCCCGGTGACGCGGTCATCGAATCGCGCGCCGAGGGCGACGATGAGATCGGACTCCTGGAGCGCGAGCACCGCCGGAACCGTGCCGTGCATTCCGGGCATGCCGAGGTGCTGCTGGTGGGAGTCGGGGAACACTCCCCGCGCCATCAGCGTCGTCACCACCGGAGCGTTCGTCGACTCGGCGAGTGCCAGCAGCTCTGCGGCCGCGCGACCGCGCACCACGCCGCCACCGACGTACAGCACCGGCTTCTTCGCCTCGGCGAGGAGGGCGGCCGCGGCCTGGATCTGCTTGCCGTGGGCCTTCGTCACCGGACGGTAGCCCGGCAGGTCGACCTTGGGCGGCCAGATGAACGGCGCCGACTTCTGCTGCGCGTCCTTCGTGATGTCGACGAGCACCGGACCCGGGCGTCCCGTGGAGGCGATCTCGAAGGCGGCGGCGAGGGCGCCGGGGATCTCGGAGGGCTCCTTCACGAGGAACGAGTGCTTCGTGATCGGCATCGTGATGCCGACGATGTCGGCCTCCTGGAACGCGTCCGTTCCCATCAGGTGGCTGAACACCTGTCCGGTGATCGCGACGATCGGCACGGAGTCCATGTAGGCGTCCGCGATCGCCGTCACGAGGTTGGTCGCCCCGGGACCCGATGTCGCGATCGCGACGCCGGTGCGGCCGCTGGCGGAGGCGTAGCCCTCGGCAGCGTGACCGGCGCCCTGTTCGTGGCGCACGAGGATGTGCCGGACGGTGTCGTCGTCGAGCAGGGGGTCGTAGACGGGCATGATCGTGCCGCCGGGGATGCCGAAGACATCGGTCACCCCGAGAAGCCCGAGAGAGCGGACGACGGCCTCAGCGCCCGTGAGCTCGGGAGAAGCGGCCTTCTGGGACGGTGGCCGTGGAACGGCCGGGGCGGAGTCAGCAGTCATGTCTTTCCTTGATGATCTGAGAGTTCGTCAGCGAAGAGCCGACGTGGATCACCCGGTCGTCGCGCCTTCTGCGGCGGAACGCACGAGTCGTGAGTACTTGGCAAGAACACCACGGGTGTAACGCGGGGGAAGCGGCTCCCAGCCAGAGCGGCGGGAGGCGAGCTCAGCGTCGTCGACGAGTAGGTCGAGAGAGCGAGCTGCGATATCGACCCGTATCAGATCACCATCGCGCACGAAGGCGATAGGACCTGCGTCCACCGCTTCGGGTGCTATGTGGCCGATGCACAGGCCGGTTGTGCCGCCTGAGAATCGTCCGTCAGTCAAGAGTAGTACATCTTTTCCGAGCCCCGCGCCCTTGATGGCCGCGGTGATGGCCAGCATCTCGCGCATGCCCGGTCCGCCCTTGGGGCCCTCGTAGCGGATCACGATGACGGTGCCCGGTTCGATCTCGCCCTCGGCGACGGCATCCATCGCGGCGCGCTCGCGCTCGAACACGCGTGCCGGGCCTTCGAACACGGCGGCGTCGAAGCCGGCCGTCTTGACGACCGCTCCCTCCGGTGCCAGCGAACCGTGCAGGATCGTCAGACCGCCCGTGGCGTGGATCGGGTTGTCGAAGGTGTGGATGACGGTGCCGTCGATCGGCTGCGGGTCGAGCTCGGCGAGGTTCTCGGCGAGCGTCTTGCCCGTGACGGTGAGCGCGTCGCCGTGCAGCAGACCCTCGTCGAGCATCGCCTTCATGATGACCGGGATACCGCCGTGGCGGTCGACGTCGTTCATGACGTACTTGCCGAACGGCTTCATGTCGGCGACGTGCGGCACCTTGTCGCCGATGCGGTTGAAGTCGTGCAGGTTCAGGTCGACTTCCGCCTCGCGGGCGATCGCGAGCAGGTGCAGCACGACGTTGGTCGAGCCGCCGAGTGCCATCGCGAGCGCGATCGCGTTCTCGAACGCCTCCTTGGTGAGGATGTCGCGAGTGGTGATGCCCTGGCGGAGCAGGTTGACGACGGCCTCGCCGGAGCGGTGCGCGTAGTAGTCGCGGCGACGGTCGGCCGCGGGCGGGGCTGCGGAGCCCGGGAGGCTGAGGCCGAGGGCCTCCGCGACGGACGCCATGGTGTTGGCCGTGTACATGCCGCCGCAGGCGCCCTCGCCCGGTGCGATCGCGCACTCGATGCGCTTCAGGTCCTCTTCGCTCATGAGACCGGCACGGCATGCGCCGACCGCCTCGAACGAGTCGATGATCGTGACGTCCTTCTCGGTGCCGTCCGACAGCTTCACCCAGCCCGGGGCGATCGACCCGGCGTAGAGGAACACACTGGAGAGGTCGAGGCGGGCGCTGGCCATGAGCATGCCCGGGATCGACTTGTCGCAGCCGGCGAGCAGCACAGAGCCGTCGAGGCGCTCGGCCATCATCACGGTCTCCACCGAGTCGGCGATGACCTCGCGCGACACGAGCGAGAAGTGCATGCCCTCGTGGCCCATCGAGATGCCGTCGGAGACGGAGATGGTGCCGAACTGCAGCGGGTAGCCGCCCCCGGAGTGCACGCCCTCCTTCGCACCCTGTGCGAGCCGGTCGAGGCTCAGGTTGCAGGGGGTGATCTCGTTCCAGCTGGAGGCGATGCCGATCTGGGGCTTCTCCCAGTCCGCATCGCCCATGCCGACGGCACGGAGCATGCCGCGGGAGGTCGTCGCCTCGATGCCGTCGGTGACGACGCGACTGCGGGGCTTGATGTCGATGGACGCGCTGGGAGAAGGATCGTGCGAGGACATGACGGAAGTCTATTCCCGCAGCGAGGAGCGCTCGTCCGCGAGGGCCTCCAGAAGCTCGCCGATCTGTTGTGGGTTCTCCACACGGAGGATCGCGGCGCTCTCCCCCGGCCCCACGCGCACCCCGAGATCGCCCGGCTGCAGCACGCGCATCGCGTCCTCGTCGGTCACGTCGTCGCCGGCGAACAGGATGCCGGTGGCGTCGAAGCGCTCACGGAGCGCCGCGATGGCGGCATCCTTCCCCTCATTGCGCGAGGAGAACTCCAGCACGCGGTGCCCCGCGCGGCGGCGCCAGTGCGGGAACCGCTCGGCGACCAGCGCATCGACCTCGGCGAAGACGCGCTCCTCGGTCTCCCGGTCGGCGCGCCTCGTGTGCACGCCCATCCCGAAGGTCTTCGGCTCGAACTCGGCCCCCTCGTAGCGCTCGATGATCGGACGGGCCGCGGCCCAGAGCTCCTCGCGGGAGTCGTCCTCGGTGGCATCGTCCGTCGCTGCGGCATCGGCGTCGCCCGGGAACCAGTACTGGGCTCCGTGGGATCCGGCGAGCGCGATGACCGAGTCGTCGGTGTGCTCGGTGATCTCGCGGAGGTCGTGCATGCTGCGCCCGGAGACGTACGCCACGACGGTGTCGGGGAGAGCTGCGAGGCGGGCGACCTGGGCGGCGACCGACGGCAGCGCCCGTGCCGCCATGGGGTCGGGGATGAGCGGAGAGGCCGTGCCGTCGAAGTCGAGGGCGACGACCAGCCGGGGCGTCGCGGCGAGCGCCGACAGGTCGGCATCGGGGGCTCCGGGGGTCCAGGCGCGGGTCACGTGTTCTCCAGTCGAGGTCGGGGTTGAGATCGAGGTCGGCGTCGCGGTGTCAGCGTGCATCGCGTGCCGCGGCGAGCGCGGAGAGGAAAGAATCGGACCAGGCGTTCACATCGTGGTCGAGCACACGGCGGCGGAGCGACCGCATCCGCCGGGACTGCTCTCTCGGCGGCATCTCGACAGCACGCATGATCGCTTCCTTGAGTCCTTCGATGTCGTGAGGGTTCACCTGGATCGCACTGCCGAGTTCGTCGGCGGCGCCGGCGAACTCGCTCAGCACGAGCACACCCCGGTTGTCGATCCGGGTGGCGACGTACTCCTTCGCCACGAGATTCATGCCGTCGCGCAGTGCGGTCACGAGCATGACGTCGGCCGCGAGGTACAGCGCGACCATCTCCTCGCGGGGGAAGCCCTGATGCAGGTAACGGATGGCCGTGTGGCCCATGGTGTCGGTGTCGCCGTTGATGCGGCTGACCGCGAGCTCGATCTCGTCGCGCAGGTTCGCGTAGGCGTCGACGCGCTCACGGCTCGGGCTCGCCACCTGCACGAGCGTCACGTCCTCGACCGAGAGCTCACCGGATGCGAGCAGCTCTCCGTAGGCCTTCACGCGGTGACCGATGCCCTTGGTGTAGTCGAGACGGTCCACTCCGAGGAGGATGCGCTTGGGGTTGCCCAGGCTCTCCCGGATCTCGGCGGCACGCGCCTGGATGTCGGGTCGCGCGGCGAGCTCGAGGTACGGCACGGTGTCGATCGAGATCGGGAAGGCCTTGACCAGCGCCTTGTGCGAGTCTCCCTTCTCATCGACCTCGCCGTTGGCCGACGGCACCGTGACCGTCGAGGCCTTGATGTCGTACTTCAGGCGGCGCCGGATCGCGTTGAGGAAGTTGGTGGCGTCGGTCGCGCGCTGGAAGCCGATGACATCGGCCCCGAGGAGACCGCGCAGCACCTGCCCTCGCCACGGCAGCTGGGCGTACAGGCCGTGCGTCGGGAACGGGATGTGGTGGAAATAGCCGATCGTCACGTCGGGCCGCAGGGCCCTGACCATCTGCGGGACGAGCTGCAGCTGGTAGTCGTGCACCCAGACCGTGCCGCCGTCCGCCACGGCAGCAGCGGCGGCATCCGCGAATCGACGGTTCACGGCGACATAGGCGTCCCACCACTCGCGGTGATACTGGGGAGGCGCGATGACGTCGTGGTACAGCGGCCAGATGGTGTCGTTCGAGAAACCCTCGTAGTATTCGGCGATCTCCTGCTCGCTGAGCGCGATCGGGATCAGCCGGATGCCGTCGGACGTGAAGGGCTTGTGCTCGAGCCCGGCCTGCCCCGGCCAGCCCACCCAGGCGCCGTTCACCGCCTTCATCACGGGCTCGAGAGCAGCGACGAGTCCGCCGGGAGACGTGCGCCACAGCTCTTCTCCGTCGGTTCCGACGACACGGTCGACGGGCAGCCGATTGGCGACCACGACGAAATCTGCGGCGGCCATGATGACTCCTCACGCCAGGGGTTGGATACTCCCCAGGCTACCGAGGTTGCCGCGCGGCTTTCGCCAGCGCGTCAGGCGACGACGCGTGCGGCACGCGGCGCGGTGCGACTGAGGAACCAGTTCACGAGTCCCGCGATGAACACGATGGCGGTCGCGATCATCGGGATGAGGAGCGCCGGGGCCGTGCCGATGCTCTCGGCGATCTCACCCGTCGTCGCGGCTCCGAGCGACTGGCCCACCACGACACCCGAGCCGAGCATCGTCATCACGGTCGCGGAGCGTCCGAGCGGGCTGCGCGCAGCACCGAAGCTGTACTGCGTGACGAGGGTCGGTCCGATCCCGATGCCCATGATGCCGAGAGCGATCATCATCGTCACCGGCGAATCCACGAAAGCGAGCAGGAGGCTTCCCACGAGCAGGATGCCGGAGAACACGAGCCACCGCGCGCGCAGGGTGAACGCCGGCGGCAGCCAGGCCACGCCCAGCGCGAGGATCGCCGAGCCGACGCCCATCACGCCGTAGAGGAGTCCGGCCTGCTCGGGCGCACCGCGGTCCGCCATGAACGACGTGAGAGCGGTGAGCATCCCGCCGAAGAAGATCCCGACCCCGAGGATGCCGAGCACCACGATGAGCAGCTGCGGGCGGAAGAGCTCGGAGACGACCGACGGCGCCTTGCCGTCCGCACCGCGCTCCTGCGACACATGACGCCCGCTCGGGTGCAGCGCGAAGGCGCCCACGAACAGCACGGTGAGGGCCGCGGCTCCCGCGAGGGGTGCCCACGGAGCGATCGCCGAGGCGAGGACGCCCACCAGGAACGGACCGAACACGAACACGGTCTCGTCGGCCGCCGACTCGTACGCCATGGTGCCCGAGAGGGTGCGGGCCCGGCGCTCGTCCGGCATCCGCTCACGGATGATCGTGACGAGACGCGACCGCGACAGGGGCGCCACCTGAGGAGCCGTCGCGCCGATGCCTGCCGCGGCGAGCAGCACGAAACCGTCGGCCGCCGATCCGTAGACCACGACCGTGAACACGACGAGCATCGTCCCGTTGGCGAGAGCGAGCGCGAGGAGCACGCCGCGCTGACCGAAGCGGTCGGCGGCGGCCCCGAGGAGCGGACCGAAGCACGCGGTCCCGAGCCCGACGGCGGCCGAGGTGAGACCGCCGAGCGAGAGCGAACCACGGGCCGAGACGACCACGGTGAGCACGCCGACGACCATCATCGCGAACGGCAGGCGCGCGACGAAGGCGATGAGGAAGTAGGGAAGGCCGGCCAGGCGGAACAGGTTCGGTGCGGCCGAGGGGTGCGGCTGGGTCTGGGGTGTTGCGTGTGTCATGGCTCTCGCACGTCGATGACGCGATGTCGGGTGCCGCCGCTGTCCGCGGGAATGCCCGCGGCCCGGTAGTTACACGGTTGTGCGGCCGCGGACGAGCCGCGACCTCTCCATGGTATCGGGTCGCACACGACCGCAGCAGGGAGAATGCGGCGTGCGCCGCGGCGCTAGTCTGGTCGACACTCCCCGTACCGCGCCTCTCGCCTCAGGAGGAACCGTTGTCCTCTGCCCCGCAGATCTCCACGCCCACCCGTGGCCTTCCCGACCGCTCGCAGCGCGCGGGCTCCGCGAAGACCTCTCCGGTTCGCGACCTCCTCGCGCTGACCGAGCGTCCCGAGGTCATCTCGTTCGCCGGCGGGCTCCCCGCACCGGAGTTGTTCGATCTCGACGGCATCCGCGCCTCTTTCGATGCGGTCCTCACGTCCCCCGGTGTCCTGCAGTACTCGACGTCCGAGGGGAGCACCGCGCTGCGCGAGGAGGTCGCGCGGCGCTACACCGCCGACGGCCTCGAGACGGCGGCATCCGACCTCATCATCACCACGGGGTCGCAGCAGGCACTCGGGCTCCTGGCCACCTCGCTGATCGACCCCGGTGACACGATCCTCGTCGAGGAGCCCTGCTACCTCGCCGCCCTGCAGACGTTCGCGCTGGCCGGCGCCCGGGTCGTCGGCATCCCCTACGGCGACGACGGTCTCGACCTCGATGCCCTCGACAGGGCGGCAGACGAGCACGCTCCGAAGTTCTTCTACACGGTCCCGACGTTCCAGAACCCCACCGGGCGCACGCACGACCTCGACGAACGGCGGCACATCGCCGAGATCGCGCAGCGACGCGGCTTCCGCATCATCGAGGACGAGCCCTACCGCCAGCTGCGCTACTCGGGTGACGCGCTCCCGTCGCTGGCCTCGTTCGCTCCCGATCACGTCCTGAGCCTCGGCAGCTTCTCGAAGGTGATCGCGCCCGGCCTCCGCATCGGCTGGATCCGCACCACTCACGACGTCCGCCCCACGGTCACGATCGCCAAGCAGGCCGCAGACCTGCACACCTCGACGATCGACCAGGCCGCGGCCGCTCACTACCTGGTGTCCGGACGCGGAGAGCCGGCGCTCGACCGCATCCGCTCGGCCTACGCGGATCGGCGCGACGCCATGCTCGACACGCTGCCGAGCGTGCTCCCCGCCGGAAGCACCTGGAACCGCCCGGACGGCGGCATGTTCGTGTGGGTGCGTCTGCCGGACGGCATGAATGCTGTGGCATCCCTCGGCGGTGCCCTCGCCGAGGACGTCGCCTACGTTCCCGGCACGTCGTTCTTCTCCGGCGCGGCGGATGAGCGGACGCTGCGGCTCTCCTTCACCACCTACCCCCCTGCCAGCATCCGGGAGGGGTTGTCAAGGCTCGGGACGGCCTGGGGCGCAGGCGGGTAGCGTAGGGGCATGCGCTACCTCTTCAGCACCGGACTCATCGCCGCGATCTCCGCGGGAATCTCCCTGCTGCGCGGCACCCGTCAGGAACCCATCACGTGGCGAGCCGCGCTCTCCTGGGTGAGCTGGGGCATCACGATGGCGCTCGCCGTCGGAGCCGTCGTCGACATGAACCGCGAACGACGCGGCGTGCTCGTCGACGCCGATTCGCCGCAGTCCGTCAAGAAGTCCAAGAAGGCCCAGCGACTGCAGTTCCGGTCGCAGAAGGCTCTCGCCGACGCCCAGGATCACGCCAAGGACCGTCGCAGCTGAGACGGTCCCCGACGCGCCTGTTCAGCGTGTGAGGATGAGCGCCTCGCCCTGACCGCCGCCGCCGCACAGACCGACAGCGGCCGTGCCGCCGCCGCGACGTGCGAGTTCATGCGCCACGTGCACCACGAGCCTGTTGCCGGACGCGCCGATCGGGTGACCGATGGCGATCCCGCCGCCATGGATGTTGACGATCTCGCTGTCGAGGCCGAGCTCCACCTGCGAGCGGGCCACGACGGCGCCGAAGGCCTCGTTGATCTCGACGAGATCGAGGTCGGCGGGGGTGATCCCCTGTTTCGCGCAGGCCTGCTCGATCGCGCGCGCCGGCTGCGCCTGGAGGGAGTTGTCCGGGCCGGCCGTCTGACCGCTCGCCCCGACCGTCACGAGGACGGGCCAACCCTTCTCCTCGGCGATCGCGCGGGTCGTCACGATGACCGCGGACGCGCCGTCGGAGATCTGCGACGAATTGCCCGCCGTGATGGAGCCGCCCTCGGCGAAGGCCGCGCGCAGCCCGCCGAGCGTGTCGACGGTGGTCTCGGGGCGGATGCCCTCGTCCTTCGTCACCAGCACCGGCTCGCCCCTGCGCTGGGGCACGGACACGGACACGATCTCCGCGTCGAACGTCCCGGCCTCCTGCGCAGCCGCCGCGCGCTGGTGCGACAGTGCGGCGACGGCATCCTGCGCCTCGCGCGTGAGCTCGTAGCGCGCGTTGTGCCGCTCGGTCGACGCACCCATGCTCTCGCGGTCGTACGCATCCGTGAGGCCGTCGTACGCCATGTGGTCGAGCACCTCGACGCTGCCGTACGCCCAGCCGTCGCGGGAGCCCATCAGCAGGTGCGGTGCCCGGGTCATCGACTCCATGCCGGCAGCGACCACGACCTCGGCGTCTCCGGTGCGGATCATGCGTGCCGCGTCGATGATGGCCGTCAGGCCCGAGAGGCAGACCTTGTTCACCGAGTGCGCCGGAACGTCCCAGCCGATGCCGGCACCGATCGAGGCCTGGCGGGCGGCGTTCTGCCCTGAGCCTGCGGCGAGGACCTGGCCGACGATGACCGCGTCGACGTCCGCCGGATCCACGTCGCCCTGATCCAGCGCTCCCTTGATCGCGAGCGAGCCGAGCTGCGGCGCGGTGAAAGCGGCGAGCTGGCCCTTCAGGCGTCCCTGCGGGGTGCGGGCGGCGGCGACGATGACGATGTCTTCTGCAGCCGTGCTCTTCTCAACCATTTTCCGTGGTCCTTCCGTCGGTGAGGGCGTCCGAGAGGACATCCGAGATGATGAGGGGCGGTTCGGTGGCCGCGACGACCTCGTCGACCGTGACTCCGGGGGCGAGTTCGACCAGCACCAGTCCGGCGTCGGTCACGTCGATGACCGCGAGATCGGTGATGATCCGATCGACCACGCCGCGGCCGGTGAGCGGGAGCGAGCAGTCGTCGACGATCTTCGCGGATCCGTCGCGCGCCACGTGCTCCATCAGCACGATGACCCGGCCGGCGCCGTGCACGAGGTCCATCGCACCGCCCGGCCCCTTGACCATCTTGCCGGGGATCATCCAGTTGGCGATGTCGCCGGATGCCGAGACCTGCATGGCTCCGAGGATCGCGGCGTCGATCTTCCCGCCGCGGATCATGCCGAAGCTCGCCGCCGAATCGAAGAACGAGGATCCGGGAAGGATCGTGACGGTCTCCTTGCCGGCGTTGATCAGGTCGGGGTCGACGGCGTCCTCGTGCGGGTACGGGCCGACGCCGAGGATGCCGTTCTCCGACTGCAGCACCACGGTGACGTCAGCCGGCACGTGGTTCGGCACGAGGGTGGGGAGGCCGATGCCGAGGTTGACGTAAGCGCCGTCCTGCAGCTCCGCGGCCGCACGGGCGGCCATCTGGTCTCGGGTGAGTGCCATGTCAGGCTCCTTCCGCGGCGACGGGCTCGGACACCGTGCGTCGCTCGATGCGCTTGGGGATGTCGGTGCCGACCTCGATGATCCGGTGGACGAAGACGCCGGGCAGATGGATGCTGTCGGGGTCGAGTTCGCCCGGCTCCACGAGACGCTCGACCTGGGCGATGCAGACGCGGCCGGCCATGGCCGCCAGCGGGTTGAAGTTGCGTGCCGCCTTGTTGAAGACGAGGTTGCCGTGCCGGTCGCCGGCAGCGGCGTGTACGAGGGCGAAGTCGGTCGTGATGGCCTCTTCGAGGACGAACTCCTTCGGCTCGCCGTTCACGTCGAACGTGCGCACGTCCTTCACGGGAGAGGCGACGGCGATCGATCCGTCGGCGTTGTACCGCCGCGGCAGTCCGCCCTCGGCGACCTGCGTGCCGACGCCCGTCTGGGTGTAGAACGCGGCGATACCGGATCCGCCGGCGCGGAGCTTCTCGGCGAGCGTCCCCTGCGGGGTGAGTTCGAGCTCGAGCTCGCCGGAGAGGAACTGCCGCTCGAACTCCTTGTTCTCGCCGACGTATGACGAGGTCATCTTGCGGATGCGCTGGGCGGCGAGGAGCACGCCCAGGCCCCAGTCGTCGACGCCGCAGTTGTTGCTCACGATGCTGAGGTCCTTCGTCCCCTGCGCGAGCAGCGCCTCGATCAGGGCGATCGGGTTGCCGGAGAGACCGAAACCTCCGACCGCGAGAGATGAACCGTCCGTGATGTCGGCGACGGCCGAAGCCGCCGATTCCCACTGCTTGTCGATCACGCCTGCTCCTTCGAAATACGTGCGTCCCTCCAGCATCCGCCTTCTGCGTGGTGAGCGGAACGAACTTCTTGCGATGTGGGCGATCGTGCGCGTAGCGTCCACATTATGGAATCGCCATCCCGCAGCGTCCCCGGCGCTCAGGCCATCGCCCGCGCCGCCCGACTCCTCCGCCTCGTCACGGCATCCGGAGCCGACGGCGCGGCGCTGCAGGACCTCGCCCGCTCCGCCGACCTCACGCGCTCGACGACGCACCGGCTGCTCAGTGCTCTGAAGGCAGAAGGGCTCGTCGATCGCGACGCCGAGAGCACGCGATGGATGCCGGGTCCCGAGCTGTTCCTGATGGGCTCTGCGGCGGCGGCGCGGTACGACGTGACGGCACTGGCCCGCGACATCGTGCGCTCTCTCGCCGTCAAGACCGAGGAGAGCGCCTTCTTCTCCGTGCGCCGGGCGGATGAGACCGTCTGCCTCCTCCGCGAGGAAGGCTCGTTCCCGATCCGCTCCTTCGTCCTGAGCGAGGGCGTGCGCTTCCCCCTCGGCGTCGCCAGCGCCGGACTCGCCATCCTGGCCTTCCTGCCTGACCACGATGTGGATGCGTACCTGGAGCGGCATCCGGAGCTCGAGAGCAGCTGGGGTCGCGCTCACGGCGACACCCCCCTGCGCACTCGGCTCGCCGAGACGAAGGAGCGCGGCTATGCCGTCAACCCCGGGCTGATCGTCGAAGGCAGCTGGGGCATGGGGGCGGCGGTGTTCGACCGGTCCGGTCGCCCGGAATGGGCCCTGAGCCTGACCGGCGTGGAATTCCGCTTCGGACACGACCGCATCGCGGAGCTCGGGCGCACGCTACTGGCCCACGCGCATCAGCTGTCCGCGCGGATCGCGAGCGTCCGGCGGTAACCTCGCTTATTCATACCAACAGGTATATACTTGTTGGTATGAATCGTTCGGATGTGATCCCCTCGCTCGTGCTGTCGGGCTATGCGCTCGGCCGCATCGCCGCGCAGGATGCCGGCAACGACGCACCCGCTGCCCAGTGGCGGGTGCTCAGCCTGCTCGAACAGGCCGGATCACAGCGCGTGGGCGCTCTCGCGACATCCGCGCGAACGACTCAGCCCGGGATGACGCGTCTGCTCGGCGGACTGGAGCGCGACGGACTCGTAGTCCGCTCCCCCGACCCCGACGATTCGCGCGCCATCGTCGTCGACATCACTCCGCAGGGCTCCGCGACGCTCGCCGCATGGCGCACCGAGTTCCGCGAGACCCTCGCCCCGCGCTTCGCCGCTCTGGGCGATGACGACTGGTCCGCCCTCACCCGCGCGGCGGAGATCCTCGCCGCGCACACCGCCCCCGACTCGACAGGAGAAGCACGTTGAACACCCCCGCCACCACCTCGGTGTGGAAGCAGCCCGCGCAGGTATGGGCGGTCGCCTTCGCCTGCGTCGTCGCCTTCATGGGCATCGGGCTGGTCGATCCGATCCTCCCGGCGATCGCCGAGTCGCTCGAGGCCTCGCCCGTCGAGACCGAGCTGCTGTTCACGAGCTACCTCCTGGTCACCGGCCTCGCGATGCTCGTGACGAGCTGGATCTCCAGCCGGATCGGCGCCAAGGCCACGCTGCTGATCGGCCTGGCCCTGATCGTCGCCTTCTCGCTGCTGTGCGCCCTGAGCGGCAGCGTCGACGCCGTCATCGGCTTCCGCGCGGGCTGGGGGCTCGGTAACGCACTCTTCATCTCCACGGCTCTGGCGACGATCGTCGGTGCTGCATCCGGTGGCAGCAGCGCGGCGATCATCCTCTACGAGGCGGCCCTCGGGCTCGGCATCGCCATCGGGCCGCTCCTCGGCGGGATCCTCGGCGAGCAGAGCTGGCGCGGACCGTTCTTCGGCGTCGTCGTGCTGATGGCCATCGCGTTCCTCGCCGTGCTGGTGCTGCTCCGCGGCCCCGCCGAGAAGCGCCAGCCCGTGCCGTTCTCGGCGCCGTTCACGGCGCTGCGTCGTCCCGCACTGGCGATCCTCGCGGTCGCCGCTCTGTTCTACAACATCGGCTTCTTCGTGCTCCTGGCGTTCTCGCCGTTCCCCCTGGGCTTCGGTGCTCTCGGCATCGGATTCACGTTCTTCGGGTGGGGCGTCGCCCTCGCCGTCACGAGCGTCTGGGTCGCGCCCGTCCTCATGCGTCGGATGCCGCGGACGCGCATCATCCTCATCGTCCTGCCGCTGCTCGCCGTCGACCTCGTCGTGGCCGGGCTCGTCGTCGGCAGTGCCGGCGCCCTGGTCGCCTGCATCGTCATCGGCGGACTGCTGCTCGGCGTGATGAACACCGTGCTGACGGAGGCCGTGATGGAGGCGACGGATCTCCCGCGCTCCGTGGCGTCGTCCGCCTACTCGGCCGTGCGGTTCCTGGGCGGCGCCATGGCTCCGCCGATCGCCGCGCTGCTGTGGCACGCGTTCAACGCCACCGTGCCGTATGTGTTCGCCGCGGTCTCGGTGCTGCTCGCCGCGCTCACCGTGTTCCTCGGCCGTCGCGTGCTCGCGCACATCGATGACGAGCCGGCGGATGCCGAGGCCGAAGACGCCCAGGCCATCCTGATCGGAGACGCCGCCTGAGCAGCGTCGCCGGGCTTCGATACGGTGGGGCGATGAGCGATGTCTCCTCCCTCCCCGAACGCAGCCGCATCGTGCACCGTCATCTGGCGGATGCCGGCGTCGACGCGGAGATCCGCGTGCTCCCCGATTCCGCTCGCACCGCCGCCGAGGCTGCTGCCGCGATCGGCTGCGATGTCGCGGCGATCGCGAACAGCCTCGTCTTCCTCGCCGACGGAGAACCGGTGCTCGTCATGACCAGCGGCGGGCACCGAGCCGACCTCGCTGTGCTCGCCGGCAGCATCGGCGCCGCGGAGGTGGCGATGGCACCGGCATCCGTCGTGCGCGCAGCGACGGGCCAGGCCATCGGCGGGGTCGCCCCTGTCGGACACCCCGCGCCGTTGCGTACCTTCGTCGACGAGGCTCTGCGGCAGTTCGACGTGATCTGGGCCGCGGCGGGGCACCCGCACACGGTGATGCCCCTGACGTTCGACGAGCTGCGGCGCCTCACCGGGGGTCAGGTCATCGCGGTGGCGTGACCTCAGTCAAGGACGCCAGGAAGTCTTCGCCTGACGCGCGCGACAGTGCAGCATCCGCTGTTCCACTGAAGCCCTGGCGCACGCGCGAGACCACGCCGCCGATACCGATCGTTGCCAGGCCACCGGAGAGGAAGATCGCCCCGAAGATCGCGACGAACACGGCGAAGATCACGACGGCGATCAACGGGGAAAGAACCAGCAGGAGGACGAAGATGATCGCGGTCATCACTTCACCGTGACTTCGATGCGCGAGGTCTTCTGTTCGTCTGCCTCTTCCGGCACGGATCCCCGGAAGCGGTACTCGAACTCGATCACGGTCGTGCCCTCGCCGACGGGCGCGAAACGGTAGGTGACCTCGCTGGGCGCTCCGGTCATGCCGTCGTCGCCGAGGTAGCGCGACCGCTCCTCGCCGGGGCCGAGCACCGCGGCATCCGGCTCTCGGGTGAGCACCCATTCCTGGCCGACCGACGCGTTGACCTCGCCGAAGTCGACGACGAGCGCCTCGCCCGGAGCGAGCGTGACGGAGTCCGCGGAGTAGTCGACGGTCTTCTCGGCCGCAGCGCAGGACGCGAGTCCCGCCGCCATCACGACCGCGCCGACGAGCAGCAGTGCCGTTCGCATCGATCTGCGCATCGCTGGTCCCCCTCCGAGATGAGGCCCACGGTAGCGCATGTCGTGTCAGAGATAGGACGCGAAGGCGGCAGGGACGGTGACGTTCGTCGGGGTGCCGGCGAAGAGTGGCGCGACCTGCTGCGGCGTGTACCCGGCGATACCGCATCCGACCGGCGTCAGCAGGAACCGCAGTTCCGGGTGTGCCGTCGCGTACGCGACGAAGTCGCCCGCCTCCCGTGCCAGTGTCTCGAGACCGCTCATGGTGTCGATCGCGTACGTCTGGCCGTGGTGACCGTGCCCCTCGCCCCACACCGCGCCGAAGCGCTCATGGGCGATCCGCGCCGCGCCGCCGCCGTGCAGACCGCCGGCGTTCGATCCGAAGACGAAAACGTCGTCCGGGCGCAGTTCCGAGACGAGTTCGGGCGTGGTTTCCATACCCGAACCCTACGTCGCACCCGAGAAGCAGAAAAGCCCCGTGAACACTGGCGAGAGTGTCCACGAGGCTGATCCGTGCACCCCCTCGGACTTGAACCGAGAACCCACTGATTAAGAGTCAGTTGCTCTGCCGATTGAGCTAGAGGTGCGTGGCCCGGGATGACCCCGACCGAGGAATTACATTACCAGCCGATCGGTCCCAGGCGAAATCGAAGCCACCCCGGGCGTGGCCGTCGACCCGAGGGCGTGAAACCTGGCGGAACGTCCCTCTGGCCGCTCTGCACGAGCGACTATTCTTGGACCGTGACCACCTCCCCCCGTGACGGACTCGTGTCTCGTGATCTCGAGCTCGCGCTCCGCCTCGCAGACGCTGCCGATGCGCAGTCGCTGCCGCGTTTCGACTCCGCCGACCTCGAGATCTCGACGAAGGCCGATAACTCGCACGTGACGGATGCCGACCTCGCCACGGAGCGCGCGATCCGCAGCATCCTCGAGGTCGAACGTCCCGAGGACGGCATCTTCGGCGAGGAGTACGGCGCGCAGGGAAGCACGCAGCGTCAGTGGATCATCGATCCGATCGACGGCACGGCCAACTTCCTCCGCGGAGTGCCGCTGTGGGGCACCATGATCGCCCTCGCCGTCGACGGCGTCCCCCAGGTCGGGGTCGTCAGCATGCCGGCCTTCGGGCGGCGCTGGTGGGGCTCTGCGGGTGCCGGAGCGTGGACCGCGACCGACGACGGCCCCCGACGCCTCCAGACGTCGAAGGTGGCTTCCCTCGATGACGCGAGCGTCAGCTTCCAGAGCATCGCGCAATGGACGGATGCCGGAAAGCGCGATGCCCTCCTCGCTCTCGCCGATCGTGTCTGGCGCGACCGCGCGTACGGCGACGTGTACGCCTACATGCTCCTGGCCGAAGGGCGCATCGACATGGTCGCCGAGTTCGATGTCAAGGAGTACGACATCGCAGCGGCGGTCCCGATCGTGCGCGAGGCCGGCGGTCGCATGACCTCGTTCGACGGCGACGAGACGATCTCGGCGCGCTCGACACTTGCCACCAACGGCATCCTCCACGACGCCTTCCTGACGCTCCTGCACGACTGAACCCGACCACGAGGCCAGCCATGTCACGCCGCATCATCTCCGCCGCAGCCGGTGGGCTCCTGAGCCTCGCCGTGCTGGCCGGGTGCGCGGCGCCCGCCGAGCCGCCCGAGCCCTCTCCTTCCGCATCCGCGGCGCCGACCCCCGACATCAGCGCGGAGCCGGTGGCTACGCCCGAACCGACCGAGCCCGCTGCGGAGATCTCCTGCGAGACGATGATCTCGGCCGGCACGGTCGATGCTCTCTCCAGCGCCGGCTGGTCCTCGGAGCCGAAGGAGTTCGTGATCGGCGATGTCGAACTGACCGCCGGCCTCCTCTGCTTCTGGGCCGACTACTCGGTCGGCTCCGACCACGGGCAGCTCTACGGCTGGTCTCCGATCACCGTCGACGAGGTGGCGCGGGCTCAGACGGCGCTGGTCGCCGGCGGCTGGCGACGCGAAGACGCCCCCGAGGGCATCTACTTCACCGAGGACCCGCAGTACTCCATGGGCACCGACGACGACGGCTACGGCATGACGTATCTGTTCGGCGACGGCTGGGTGAAACTCGCCGACACCAAACAGGGTCTGGTCCTCATCGAGTGGGCGGGCTGACGCCCGCGTCTCAGCGCACCCGCCCGATCGGCACGACGCTCGGCTTGCCGGTGATCGGATCGGGCACGACCACGCAAGGCAGCCCGAACACCTCCTCGACCAGCTCGGCGGTCACGATGTCCGCAGGACTTCCCTCCGCCACCACGGCGCCGTCCTTCATCGCGATGAGGTGCGTGGCGTAGCGGGCGGCGTGATTCAGGTCGTGCAGCACCGCCACGAGCGTGCTTCCGGCATCGTGCAGATCGGTGAGCAGTTCGAGAAGCTCGATCTGGTGCGCGATGTCGAGGAATGTCGTCGGCTCGTCGAGAAGCAGGAGCGGTGTCTGCTGCGCGAGGACCATCGCCACCCAGACGCGCTGGCGCTGGCCTCCGGAGAGCTCGTCGACGAGGCGTCCCGACAGCTCGGTGACCCCGGTGGCGGCCATCGCCTCGTCGACCGCGACCTGATCGTCATCCGACCACGGCCGCAGCATCGACTGATGCGGATACCGCCCCCGCCCCACCAGATCGGCCACGCGGATCCCGTCGGGCGCCAGCGAGCTCTGCGGCAGCAGGCCGACCCGGCGGGCGACGTCCTTGGCCCGGTAGCTGTGGATGTCCTTGCCGTCCAGCACCACCGTGCCCTCCTCCGGTTCGATCAGCCGGGAGAGGGCCCGCAGCAGCGTCGACTTCCCGCAGGCGTTCGGCCCCACGATCACGGTGAAGGAGCCGTCCGGGATCTCGACCGACAAGTCGGTCGAGATGATCCTCCGGTCGTAGCCGATCGTCACACCCGAGGCGTGCAGTCGAGTGGTGGGCAGTTCGGTCATCGACGGAACCCTTCCTTGATGAGCAGCCAGGCGAAGTAGGCGCCGCCCACGACGACCGTGACGAGGCCGACCGTGATGTCGATGCGCTGACCGACGAAGTCGGCGGCGAGCAGGAGCACGGCCCCCAGCAGACCCGCGCTCGTCATGTCGAGTCCCGGAGCCCGCACCAGCCGTCGCGCGACCTGGGGAGCGACGAGGGCGACGAAGGCGATCGGGCCCGCGGCGGCCGTGACGATGGCGGTGAGCGCGACGCCCAGCACGGTCATCACCAGGCGCGAGCGCTCACGATTCACCCCCAGCGCCGTCGCTGCGTCGTCGCCGAGCTCGAGGAGTGCGAAGCCGCGGCGGGTGATCGCGACCAGCGGCAGGATGAGCAGCAGCACGATGCTGAACGGCACGAGCTGCTCGTAACCGAGGGCCGAGAACGATCCGAATCCCCACGCCACCGCCGCGCGCGCTTCCTCCGCACCCGTGCGGATGAGCAGGTAGCTGTTGATACCGACCAGGAAGGCCGAGACGCCGATCCCGACGATGATGAATCGGAAGCCCTGGATGCCGCGGCGATACGCCAGCACGTAGACGAGCAGGGCCGTGAGCACCCCGCCTCCGACGGCGCCGACGGCGATCGACGTGTACGACACGCTGCCGAGGACCAGCATCACGAGCAGCGCGCCCGTGTACGAGCCGGCGTCGAAGCCGATCACGTCGGGACTGCCGAGCGGGTTGCGGGTGAGCGACTGGAAGATCGCGCCGCTGACTCCCAGGGCGATGCCGCCGAGCACGGCGAACAGCACTCGCGGCAGCCGCCACTCGACCACGAGCTTGCGGATGTTGTCCTCGCCGCCGCCGGTCAGCGCGGAGAGCACCTGGGTCAGATCGAGCTGGAAGGTGCCGATGGTGAGCGCCACGGCACCCAGGAGCAGCAGCAGGACGACGAGCACGATCCGCACCACGAGCGTGCGATGCTGGAGCCGCCAGATCGTCGCGCCGACGCGCATCGTCAGCATCCGGGGCGCCTGCTCCGTGTGCAGGGCGGTCACAGTCCACTCACCTTCTTCCGGCGGGCGAGGGCGACGAGCACCGGCGCACCGAGGACCGCGGTGACGATGCTCACCTGCAACTCCCCCGTCGGCAGCACGACGCGGCCGATGACGTCGGACAGCAGCAGCATGCTCGGCGCCACGAGAGCCGAATAGGCGATGATCCAGCGCTGATCCGGTCCGGTGAACCAGCGCACCGCGTGCAGCACCATGAGTCCGATGAAGGCGATCGGGCCGGCGAGGGCCGTGGCGCCGCCCGCCAGGATCGTGACCCCGATCACCGACAGCACCCGGGTGCGGACGAGTCGTGCGCCCAGGGTCCGCCCCAGATCGTCGCCGAGCGAGATCGCGTTCAGCGGACGGGCCAGGAGGAGTGACAGCACGACGCCGACGGCGAGGAACGGAGCGATGATCGCCACCGTGTTCTCGTCGCGTCCGGCAAGACTCCCCAGACTCCAGAAGCGCAGCGCGCTGAAGATCTCGATGTTCTTGAGCATCACGATCGACGTGATGCCGCTGAGCACCGCACCGATGGCGACACCGGCGAGGGTCATCCGCGCGGCCGACGGGCCACCGCGACCGGCGGCCCCGATCAGGTAGACCACCAGGGTCACGACCAGAGCGCCGATCAGCGCGAACCAGACATACGCCTGAGGTGCGCGGATGCCGAGCACACCCACCCCCAGCGTCACGGCGAACATCGCACCGGCGTTGACCCCGAGGATGCCGGGGTCGGCGAGCGGGTTGCGGGTGAAGGCCTGGATGAGAGCGCCGCACACCCCCAGCGCGGGGCCGACCACCAGCCCGACGATCGTTCGGGGCAGTCGCGCGTCGCGGACGATCGCCTGCGCGTCCGATCCGTCGAAGTCGAAGAGGGCGGCGAGCACGGTCACCGGCGACAGCGCCTTCGCGCCCACCATCAGGCTCAGGACGACCGAGATCGCCAGGATGACGACCGCCAGCACCAGGCCGCCGGTACGCGCGGCCGCGCCGCGGGACGTCGGAAGACGTTCCACGGCGCGGGTCGCCAGCTGCGACACCTCAGTTCGCGGGAACGGCCGCGGACAGTGCTGCGGCGAGGTCGTCGATCGTCGCGGGGATGCTGAGCACGCTCGGCGCGGTGGTCGCCCAGCCGAGGCGCTGGTCCTCGAAGAAGTAGTACGAGTCCGCGGCGATCGGCGCCCAGCGCGAGACGAGCGCGTCATCCACCGTGTACGCGATCTCTTCCGGGGAGTTCGCCCATCCGATGTGGAACTGCGACTCGATGTCGCCGAGTTCCTCGAGACTCACGTTGGCGAAGAACTGGTCGGTCGTGCCCTCCAACGCGGCGACATCCGGCGAGGAGGTGAGACCGAGCTGCTCCAACAGCGGAACGCGCGGATCGCGCGGAAGGTAGAGGCCGAGGGATGTCTCGCCTTCGGCGAGGTACCAGCCATAGGTGAAGACGATGCCCTCGAACTCGGGGTGGGCTTCTGCTGCAGCCGCCACGGCGGCATCCGCCTCATCGAGCAGTTGCTGCGCCTCCTCCTCCTTGTCCAGGATCGAGCCGATCGTCAGGGTGAGGTCCTCGCGGTCCGAGGCCCAGACCGACTCGGCGAACCCGACCGTCGGGGCGATCTCCGACAGGCGCTTGTAGTCGGTCTCGGTGATGCCCGAGTGGTTCGCGAGGATCACATCGGGCGCGAGGGCGAGGATCTGCTCGAAGTCGTACTCGCCGGCGTCCGTGAACGGGATGATCTCGGGCAGCTCTCCGCCGAGCTCGTCCACCTTGTCGGCGAACCAGGGCAGGTACGTGTCGACGTTCCCCCACGTGAAGTCCTCGACGCCGACCGGCACCTCGCCGAGAGCCGCGACGACATCCTGCGAGTACCAGCCGAGCGTGACGATGCGCTCCGGCTTCTCCTCGATCGTCGTCTCGCCGTAGACGTGCTCGACGGTCAAAGGGTAGGCGCCGGAGCTGTCGGAGGAGCCTGCGTCGTCCGAGGAGGCGTCGGCGGCCGCACAGGCGGAGAGAGCGGATGCGGCGACGATGAGCGATGCGAATGCGACGAGCATTCTCGGGGCGCGCCGGAGCGAGCGGGACATGGGACTCCTCGGGTGGAAAGCACGGGTGACGCCACCAACATAGTGAAGCCTTACCTCACTTGCTATCATCCTGAGAGGACGTGGATCGTCGACCGACGAACCAGGAGTGTCCCTTCGGAAAGATCAAGTTCCGTTCAGAGCGGGGAAGAGAGTGGATGCTGTGCCTGAAGCGACATCCGAGAATCTCGAGGCACATCGCGAGAGTGTGACGCCCGAGCAGTTCTTCGAACCTCACGTGCACGACGCCGATCAGCTGGCGTGGATCCCCGGCGGCGCACGCGTGGGCGTCGGAGACGCCCGATGGCATCTGCACGCGGATCACCTCGTGTGGATACCGGCCCACACCGAGCACGAGATGCGGATGATCGGTGCGGGCGCGATGTTCAGCCTGTACCTCTCCCCCGAGATTCGCCTCCCCCAGGATCGGTGGGCTCGACCGCTCGTGCTCCCCGTCGATGCCGTGGCGGCCGCGATCATGGAGGACCTCTGCGCAGGCCGCGGCGCCGGACGGCGTCTGAACGCCTCGCTGGATCTGCTTCTCGAGATCCTCGCCGCGACGGAGGAGAGCTACGACGCGCTGACGGTGCCGTCTGACCCACGGGCGCGTCTCGTGGCCACGGCAATCATCGCGGACCCCCATGAGGATCGCGCGCTCGAGGCGTGGGCGCACGAGCTGGGTGTCAGCACCAAGACGCTGCATCGGGCATTCCTCGCCGACACCGGGCTGTCCTTCCGGCAGTGGCGCACGCGCGCGAGGGTCTATGCGGCCGAACGTCTGCTCGTCGAGGGGCTCTCCGTCGCGGAAGCTTCGGAGATCGTCGGGTACGCCACCTCGACCGGATTCATCAAGGCGTTCCGCCAGGTGTTCGGTTCGAGCCCGGCCACCTACATCCGAGCGAAGCGCAGAGCACGCGGCAGCGTCGCGGCGCGGAGGTCGGCCCGCTCACGCGGGTGACGGCAAGGCGTCAGGCGGCAGCCGCCTCGACGCCGTACTTCTTCATCGACGACTCCACGATCGTGAGCCCCTCGAGCCCGGGCATCTTGGAGATGTGGTCGTCGAGCTTGCGGATCTCCCGCAGCCCCTCCTCGCCGGCGAAGATGTGCCCCATCACGTGGGTGACCTCGGCAGGCTCCATGACGCTCGAGCCCACGGGTCCCCAGGCGTTCTTGAGGGCGAACCGCGCGAGCTTCTGCGCCTTCTTGCTTGCTCCGAGGCGCTCGCGCGCCTGGGTGGCGTAGAAAGCCACGTGACGGGCCTCCTGCTTGGCGATGCGCTTGAGAAGCTCGGCGAGGACGGGGTGCTTCTCCAGCTCCGCGAGGCGGTTGTAGGCGGCGACCGCCGACCACTCGTTCGCGGCTCCCCAGATCATGTGCACGGCGATGAAGTCCTTGCCGACGATGTTGCCGAGCAGGGACTGCTTGATCGGATCCAGACGATCCTTCCATCCCAGCTTGAGGCGTGTCGCCTTGAGCTGGTCGAAATCGACCGTGATGCCATGCGCTCCCAGCACAGCGGCGAGTGCCTCGCCGTGCCAGAACTCCTCGCGGTTCCACATGGTCATGAACGCGCTGACGTCGGCTTCCTTGTGCGAGGGCGTGACCAGCAGATCGCGCAGGTAGCACACCGTGTGGTACTCGATGTCGCACATGTAGCGGAGGCTCCGCAGCGTCGACTCCGGCAGCGGGTTGGTCTTGAACTCGTCGAAGTCGAGATCCTGCCAGTTCACGCTGACCGAGGTCGCGGTGTACTTGTCGATGTCGAATGCCATGTCAGGCACCTTCCGTCAGGGAGTCTCGCTTCGGTCCACGCTTCCAGTGAACCACCTTCCAGCGCTTCTCCCGCGCGTGGCGGGACAGCGGGATGTCCGGATTCACGGCATGCGGGTTGCCGAGCAGCTGCAGCCACACCAGGTCGGCGTGGCTGTCGCCGTAGCCGAAGGAGTGCTCCAGGTCGACGCCGTTCTGCTCCGCGTAGCGGCGGAGCCACGCAGCTCGGGCCTCGTCGACCAGCGGAGGTCCGGCGAGGAAGCCGGTGAGCACGCCGTCGCGCTCCTGCATCCGCCCGGAGACCACCTCGTCGAAGAACGGCACGAACGGTTCCACCATCAGGTCGATCGTCCCCGTCACGAGAACCGTGCGGTGTCCGGCTGCGCGGTGCTCCTGCACGCGCTGGAGCGCTTCGGGCAGTGCGCGTCGCATCATCGCGCGACCGAACCGCCCCCGCACCTCGCGCTGGATCTCGGTCACCCGGAAGCCCTCGTAGCGTCGCATGAACGCGCGGATGAAGGCACCGCGGTCTCGCCGCTCCGCGAGCCAGTACCGACGCAGCGAGAAGACGAAGTCGACGAGGTCGTGCGCGAGCCGCTTCCGCGGCACGGTCGCACTCCACAGCTGCAGGTACTGCTTGACGAGGTTGGACTCCAGCACGGTGCCCTCGAGATCGAAGATCGCGACGACGCCTTCGCGCACCGGCAACGTGCGCTCTGCCTTCGTGCCCGCGGGGCGTCGCTTGCCGAAAGCCCGGGTCAGCGTGGTGACGGCGGGGAAATGGATCTCCTGGAAGTAGTCCTCCCAGTCGATCTCGGCGACGTCGAAGCCCTCGTCGCGCTGCACGGCCTCGGGCAGCGAGGCGAGCAGCGCCCGGGTGTTGCTGTCGTCGAAGACGATCTCGGTCTGCACGTAGGCGCGGTAGAGCTCGGTGAATCCCCGCAGCTGGGTCAGCGCGAACTTGCCCTTCGAGATCTTCTCCAGCCAGCGCGTCGTCCGGTCGCCCGCAGGCAGCCGTTCGATGACCTTCTCGATCTGCACCGCCTGACGCTCGCGGCGGACGAGGGCCTTCTCGACCTTCTCGCCCCCGGGGAAGCGCCAACGCGGCACGGTGATGTCGCCGTGCTCGTCGGGCAGCGGGTTGCGCGTGAAGTACGAGTTCACGTTCTCGTACATGCGGTGGAACGGCAGCGGGTTGGTCGCTCCGGACACGACCTGGAAGTACTGCGGCTTCTTCGGCTCGGCCGGCCTCGCCGCGACAGCGAGCGCGGCGTTCACCACGAAGTCGACCGGGATGATGTCGAGGATCGAGTCGGGGAGGCCGGGGAAGTCGGGAAGCTGGCCGCGTCCGTAGGCGATGATGAGCGGGTCGGCGACCTTGAAGCCGTCGATCCACCCGGGGAACGGATGCCGCAGCGCACTCTCGATGATCGAGGGTCGCACGACCGAGAGGCGATGCCCCGCCTGCGACCACAGTTCCTCGGCGGCGCGCTCGGCGAACGCCTTCGTGAGCGTGTAGACGTCGGTCCAGCCGAGACTCTCGGCGCGCGTGCGGCCGTAGTCGACGAGCCGCTCGCGCACCCACTCGGCGCGGGCGGTCTCCGCGAACTGTGCGACGGCCTGCGGTCCGGTCTTGCCGTGGCGCCCTCGCGCCTTCTCGAGCTGTCTGCGCAGCGCCTCGGGCTGGCGCGATTCGAGTTCGACGCGCACCCGCGCCGACTTCGCCGCCTCGTACTCCGCGCGCCAGTCCACATCGTGCGTGAGCGAGGCCTCAGGGGCGATGCCCTTGCGGATGCCGCCGACGTACGCGGTGGAGATGTGGACGACGTGCGGGTCGCTCTTGCTGGCGAGCAGCGCGCCATAGACGCCGTACGCACCGCCGACGTTGGTGTCGAAGGCCTCATCGATGGGCGGATCGAAGGAGACGGTCGAGGCGCTGTGCAGCACGACGTCGATGTCGTCGGGAAGCTCACCGACATCGGTCAGCGAGCCTTCGTGCGCCTTCACCCGTCGCGCGAACTCCTCGCGGGCGGCCTCCTCGCCGAGCGACTCGATCCACTTCGCGAACACGGGCTTGCGCAGCATGTTGGCCAGCCGCGTCTGCCCCGTCTGGCTGCCCTTGCTTCGCACGAGCACGGTGATCCGGGTGCCCGGATGGCTCGACAGCAGGCGCTCGAGGATCGCCTGACCGACGAACCCCGTGCCTCCGGTGAGGAAGACGTGCTCATCCGTCAGGGATGCGGCGGGCGTGGTGATGGCAGAGGTCACAGGCGAGCAGCCTTTCGGAAGAGTCCCAGTCCGCCTTGGCCGGGAAGGGAGTCGACGCGGCCGTCGAGCTCAGAGATCAGAGCCGCGCGATCTGCGAAGAGATGGGAGAAGTAGAAGTCGGTGTCGGCCCGCGACTGCGCCTTGGCGCCGATCGGCCACGAGACGCGGGCGAGCCGGCGGCGCGTGAGCTTCCTGGCCTGGGCGGATCTCTCCAGCCGGAACCGCGCCTGCGCCTCGAAGAACACCAGCTGTCGTTCCTTGATCTCGAGGAATCTGGTGACGGTGGCGGTCAGCTGCGGGTTCGGGTCGAGATCGATGAGGCGGCGGTACGCGGCCTGCGTGATCCATTCGTCGACGGCGCCCTGAGCCATGTGCACCGCGATCATGGGCACGCCGACGATGTTCGCGAAGATCGACTCCCGGATGGTGCGCTCGACGGGTGTGATGAACGGCGAACGGTCCGGCTCGGCGCCCTCGGGCTGGTGGGCGAGGAGGATCTGCTCGATCGCGTCGGCGATCCAGTACTTTTCATAGGCCCACGTCGTGAGGAAGGCAGTGATCCGCGCATCCTTGTGCGTCGCGGTGACGAGGACGCTCCGCAGGTGCGTCATGGTGGCGCGCTCGATGATCTGCATGTATCGCAGGATCCGCAGCGTGTCGTCGGTCACCGGTGTGCTCCGATACGACTCGAGGTCGAGTGCATCCCGATGGCTCCCGGCGGCTGTCCGCGCGAACTCCCGCACGTCGAATCCCGGGGCAGGGATCCGCGCGTCATCCATCGAGGTCACTTCCAATTCCCGCATCCGCTGCCCTCCCTGAGCTAGATCGACTAGACGGAGTCTAACCTCCCTACGCTACGGGTCCCGTAGCGTAGGGTGAACGTCATGGCTACGGCTCTCATCACGGGCGGAACCTCGGGCATCGGTGCCGCGTTCGCGGAACAACTCGCCGCCCGTGGTTACGACCTCGTGCTCGTCGCCCGCGACACGGAGCGACTGGCATCCGCGGCGGCCGCACTGAGCAGCACGCGAGGGATCTCCGTCGACACGATCAGTGCCGATCTGGCCGAACGAGCCGACGTCGAACGGGTCGTCGCCCGCATCGAAGACCCGGAGCGCCCCATCGATCTGCTGGTCAACAACGCCGGCTCCGGCGTTCGCGCGGAACTGACGTCGAGCGACACCGCTGCCCATGATCGCGGGTTCGCCGTGATGTGCACCGCCGTTCTGCTGCTCGGCGGCGCCGCCGGGCGCACGATGCGCGATCGCGGCACCGGAGCGATCATCAACGTCTCGAGCCTGCAGAGCCTCTTCACCACGGGCTCCTACGCCGCGATGAAGGCGTGGGTGACCTCGTACTCGCAGAGCCTGTCTGTCGAACTGCGCGGAACGGGCGTCACCGTCACCGCCGTGCTCCCTGGCTGGGTGACCACCCCTTGGCACACCGGATCGGGCGCCCGTGCCAGCTCGATACCCGGCTGGCTGTGGATCGGACCCGAGGTCGTAGCCCGCACCGCGCTCACCGATCTTGACCGCGGCCGGGTCATCTCGATCCCCACGGGGCGCTATCGTGCGATCGGATGGTTCGCCCGGCACCTGCCGCGCTCGGTCATCCGATGGATCTCCGGCAAGATCTCCTCTCGGCGGAGCAGACCCGTCGAGCAGACCGACCCCCTGACCACCTCCACGACGACCGAGGACTCCTGATGACGGACCGCTTCACATCGAAGCCCCTCGCGGCACTTCGATTCCTCGCGCAGCGCGCGCTCCTCAAGCCCCTGGTCTGGAACCTCGTGGCGGTCACCGTGCACGGAGCCGAGAGACTCGACGGGCTGAAGGCGCCCTTCATCGCGGTCGCCAACCATTCGAGCCACCTCGATGCGCCGCTCATCATGGGATGGCTTCCGCGCCGACTCTCCCGCTACCTCGCCGCCGGTGCGGCCGCGGACTACTTCTTCGACGTGTGGTGGCGCAAGGCGCTGACCATCCTGTTCTTCGGGGCGTTCGCGATCGAGCGGAACGGCGAACGCAAACGCGGAGGCCTCTCCCGGTCGCTCCTCACTCGAGGAGTGCCGGTGCTGATCTTCCCGGAGGGCAGTCGCTCGAAGTCCGGCGAGATCGGACGCTTCAAGCCGGGCGCCGCCGCGCTCTCTGTGGCGACCCGGGTCCCGTGCGTGCCGATCGCCCTGGTGGGTGCGTCGACGGCGATGCCGCGCGGCCGCAACTGGCCCAAGCCCGGACGACTGCCGGTCGCGGTCGTGCTCGGCGCGCCGATGCTGCCCGATGCGCAAGAATCAGCAGAAGACTTCTCCCGTCGACTTGCAGACGAAGTCCGACGATTGCACTCATCCGTGCTCGCAGCACCTGCGGAGCACGCGCAGAAGGGACATGTATGAGCAACACGGTCGCGCACATGAAGTGGTGGGGCTGGGGCAAGGACGGGGTGGGCTTCCACCACGAGGACAAGCCCGGCTTCGCGCCCTTCGTCGAGTACGCCGTGGGGCTCGACCTCGGCAGCGCGACGCGCGCGAGCGAGCCTTCCTTCGCCGAGCTGAACGTCCCCGAGAGCAACGCCTCCGCCGCGTTCGTGCAGCAGCTGGCCGCGATCGTCGGCGACGGGCATGCGACCACCGAAGACATGGCACGCGTGGTGCACACGTACGGCAAGAGCCTGCGCGACCTCGTGCGTATCCGGGGCAATGCGATCCTCCGCAGCCCCGACGTGGTCGTCTATCCCGCCGACGAGGCACAGGTGCAGGCGATCGTGGATGCCGCCGTCGCGGCCGACGCCGTCATCATCCCGTTCGGCGGCGGCAGCAACATCGCCGGCAGCCTCGAACCCGTCCCCGCCGAGAAGCGCACGATCGTGTCGCTCGACCTCGGCCGGCTGCGCGAGGTCATCGACATCGATACGGAGTCGGGCCTCGCCCGCATCCAGGCCGGCGCCCAGGGGCCCGACCTCGAAGCGCAGCTGAACGCCCAGGGGTGGACCATCGGCCACTTCCCCGACAGCTTCACGCACTCGACGGTAGGCGGCTGGGTCGCCACCCGTTCCTCCGGCATGCAGTCTGACAAGTACGGCGACATCGCCGACATCGCCCGCGGCCTGCGCGTCGTGCGCCCGGGCGACGTCCTCGTCCTGCGTCCGCTGCCGAGCACGTCCAGCGGACCGAGCGTCCGCGAGATGATCCTCGGGAGCGAAGGGCGCCTCGGCGTCATCACCGAGGTCACGGTGCAGGTGCACCGCGTACCCGAGAAGCGCAACATCTACGCCTACTTCTTCCCGAACTGGGATGCCGGCATCGCGGCCATGCGCGCGATCGCCGAGTCCGATGCGACGCCCTCGATCACCCGCATCTCGGATGCCCGCGAGACGGGGTTCACGCTGGCGACCAGCAAGCAGCGTCAGGGCTTCTCGAAGTTCACGGCAGAGACGGTGCTCCCCCGCCTCATGTCATCGAAGGGCTGGAACCTCGACGACATCTGCCTGTCGTTCATCGGCTACGAGGGCGGCACCGCCCACGCCAAGCGTCAGAAGAAGCTCGTCGACGCGATCGTGAAGAAGCACGGCGGCATGGGTGTGGGCGAAGGCCCCGGCATCCTCTACGACCAGAAGAAGTTCGACACCCCGTACCTGCGCGATTTCCTGCTCGACATGGGCGCCGCGGGTGACGTGTCCGAGACGGCGGCGCCGTGGTCGAAGCTGACGGCCGTGCATGACGCGGTGTACGCGGCAGCACAGAAGGCCTACGACGAGATCGGCCGCAAGGGCTGGATCATGTCGCACATGTCGCACTCCTACCACTCGGGTGCCTGCCTGTACTTCACGTTCGCCTTCGTCTTCGGCGACGACCCGATCGGCGAGTACGACACCGTCAAGAGCGCGATCCAGCAGGCCTTCGTCGACAACGACGCCACGATCTCACACCACCACGGTGTCGGGCGCGAGCACTCGGCCTGGCTCGAGGAAGACATCTCGGCAGAGGGAGTGAAGGTCATGACGGCGCTGTTCGAAGGCGCCGACAAGGGCGCGAACTTCAACCCGAACAAGATCCTCGCGGACTGAGCGTGCGGACGCTCAGCGAGCGTCGAAAGCCGGCCACACCAGGGTGAGCACCGATTCGACCCAGGCGTCGTCCGTCGGGCGGCCCCGGATCATCTCGGCGACCACTCCGCCGAGCAGCAGGCTGATGATCAGCTCGACGTCGAGGTCGCGCCGGATCTCCCCTCGTTGCGCCCGTGCGCGGATCTCGTCGCGCAGCGGGGCGGTCGTCGTGCGGATCATCCCGCGCAGCAGGGTGGTGAAACCAGGATCCGAATCGAGCACGACCGCCGCCAGAGTCCCCCGCCCGACGACGTTCTCGATGGTGTCCCGCGCGTGACTGAGCACCCAGCGGATCATGTCCTCGGTCGCCAGATCCTCTGGGATCACGTCGACGGCGGAGATGGATGCGACGGCGGAGGTGAGCATCTCCTCACGGTTCTGGAAACGCCGGTAGATCGTCGTCTTCGCGACGCCCGATGCCGCCGCGACCGATTCCACGCTGACGGCGAGAGGCCCACGCTTTCGGAGGATCTCGAGGGCGGCACGGAAGATCCTGTCCTCTATGCCGGCTTCGCCCATCCCCCCATCGTATCGAAGCGGGGTGTCGGCCCTCGGCTCGGTGCGGGAAGCGCCGCCGGGACTGCTTAGGATGAGCGGGTGAGCCTCCCCGCCGACCGACCACGCGCCGCGGTCGTCGTCAACCCCGCGAAGGTCGACATCGAGCGGTTCCGGGCGGTCGTCGCGTCCGAGGAGGCACGCTCGGACTGGCTGCCCACCTCATGGTTCCCGACCTCCGCAGAAGACGATGGCCGCGCTGCCGTCGACGCGGCTCTCGCCGCAGAGCCGGACGTCGTGCTCGTCGCCGGCGGCGACGGCACGCTGCGAGAGGCGGCGGAGAAGCTGCGGGGAACGAGCGTCCCGTTGGCCCTGATCCCGGTGGGCACCGCGAACAACTTCGCGCGGGAGCTGCGGCTGCCGATGAACGACCTCACGGGAGCGGTCTCGATCGCTTTCGTCGGCGCCGATCGCTCGATCGACGTGGGTCTCGCGGAGGTGGAGCGCGAGGACGGGAGCCTGACCCGGCACACGTTCCTCGTGATGGCGGGCATCGGCGTCGACGCGCAGATGGCCGCGAACGTCAGCAAGCCGATGAAGAAGCGCATCGGCTGGCTCGCGTACGTCGACCCGATCGCGCGCAGCGTGATCGGCAACAAGCAGTTCGACCTGACGTATCGCCTCGACGACGCGTCGGAGCGGAAGACCCGTGCGCATACGGTCATCGTCGGAAACTCCGGATACCTTCCCGCAGGTCTGCTCCTGCTCCCCGACGCCGTCATCGATGACGGCCTCCTCGATGCCGTCATCCTCCGTCCCGGTCGAGGCCCCGGCTGGTGGGTGATCGGGATGCGCATCGCCTTCAACCGGATGCTGCGCCACACGCGATTCGGACGACGGATCACGCAGGTCTCGCCTCGTCTCCGCTCCATCCGCTGGGCGCAGGCCTCGAAGCTGAGCATTCGACTGGCCGAGCCTCAGGTCATGCAGTTCGACGGCGACGCCGTGGGCGCCGTGTCGGCGGCGACGATCACCGTCGACTATCACGGACTCGTCATGCGCTTGCCGGAGCAGTCAGCGCGCCCCTGAGCGCAGCGGAGTGTCGGTGGCCCGTGCGACGCTGGGGCGATGGAGACCCTTGCCCTTCGCCTCTGGCAGAGCGACGACCTGCCGCTTCTGCATCGGGCGAACTCCCCCGAGATGACGGCCCACCTCAACGGGCCCGAGACCGTCGAGCAGGTCGAAGACCGCCAGGCCCGCTACCTGACATACCGGACGGAGGGCGAGACACGGATGTTCGTGATCCTGCTCGATGGCGTCGCCGTCGGGTCGATCGGGTACTGGAAGGTGCGCTGGCGAGAGCAGGAGGTGTGGGAGACCGGGTGGTTCGTGCTGCCCGAAGCGCAAGGCCACGGCATCGCTGCGCGAGCGCTCACGCTCGTGATCGACGAAGCGCGCCGGATCGCGGACGAACACGGACGCCATCTGCTGGTCGCGTTTCCCGGCGTCGACAATCCGGGGTCCAACGCCGTCTGCCGCCGCGCGGGCTTCTCCCACGTCGGCACCATGAGCGGGGTCTTCCGCGAGCAGAATCTCGAGATGAACGAGTGGGCGCTCGACCTCGGCTCCCCCGATACCGGCTCTGCGCCGAACCCTCCCGACTAGGCTCAGCCCATGAGCGAGCCCGCCCCTGAGACCGTTCCCTCGCTGATTCAGCAACGCCTCGCACTGCAGCGTCGTCAGGTCTTCGCGCTCATCATGCTGATCGGCTGGTCGGTGCTTTCCGTTTCTCACGTCGTGAGAATCGCAGCGAGCACGCCTACAGGAGATGGCCGAGACATCTTGAGCTGGGTGTTGCTCGTCGGCTCCGCCGCCCTGGCTGTCTACGGGTCGGTGGCGTGGGTGCAGGTGCGACGTGACACCCGGACGTTCGAGAGGTCTCACGGTCGCGGCGCGGGTCTCCAGCGCTGACCGGTTTCGCGCCCGGCTGTACGTTGGTCATCGTGACCTACCCCGACGGCACTGGCCCTGATGAGCTCCTCGAGGCTCAGCGTCGAGCGCTCGAAAGTCGGCTCGAGGTGGTGCGGGGTGAACTGGCCGAACTCGCTGCTGACGGCATCCGATTCCCCAACGGTCCGCCGTTGTCGTTCCAGAGTCGGTCGGAAGAACTCGAGGCAGAGGCTGATTCGATCCGCGAGCAGCTCGGCATTCCAGCGGCAGTCGGACGGCCACCGATCAGGAACTCTCTGCCCGGCTTCCTCGTGCTCGCGATCGCGATCGCCGCCATCCTGATCACCATCGGGCTGTTCGCCCTCCCGCGATGACCCTCGCACGATGAGCTGCCCGCGCAAAAAGGCCCGCCTCCCCGTGAACACCAGGGCGGCGGGCCTCTTTGCTTGCGACAACGGCTGGGTGGAGCTGGGGGGAATCGAACCCCCGTCCAACGCTGAAAATCCACGCCTTCTCCGGGCGCAGTCTGTAAAGACGTTCTGCTCGGCTCCGACCTTTGTCACAGACACCTAAGTCGACGAGCCCAGCCTGGGAAGAGTCCCGCGTGACGTCCAGACGCCGTCACACAGCAAGATTCCTAGATGACGCCAGGGTCCGTGTCGGAATCACACACGGTCTGACGGACTATCGGGCTCGCTTATGCAGCGAGGGCGAAGTCGTTGCGCTTGGTTTCGGCAACTATTTTTTTGCAGAGAGCGTTTACGAGATAACTCTGCATCCTCGGCCCGCTTCTCGTGGATATACAGGCGCTGTCGAAACCGATCAGCCCCGTAGTCCTTCTCTCGAAGGAGCCGCTGTCGCACTGTGGAATTTTCACCCGGGTGACGAACACCCGAGCATCTCAGACTACAACGTCGCAAGAGTCTGCGCCATTCCGTGCCACCCCGGCGGCTGGCGTAGAGTCGCCCCATGAGCGAAGTCACGGTCACCGTCCGCGGCGAGCACGAGGCGCGGGTCGCGCCGGAGCGCGCCACCATCAGCGTCAGCGTACGAGCGGAAGGCCCCGAGCGCACCTCCGTCGTCGACCACGTCATGACGCTCGCCGAGCCGGTGCGCACCAGCATCACGCAACGAGCGGATGCCGGGGGCGTCGTCGACTGGACGAGCAAGCGCCTCTCCGTGCGCGCGGAGCGCCCGTGGAACAACGAGGGCAAACGCCTCGCACCCGTGTACTACGCGAGCATCGACTTCACCGCGACCTTCGTCGAGGCATCCGAGCTCTCCATCTGGGTGTCGGACATCTCCCCTTGGGACGGCGTCGAGGTGGGCTGGGTGAACTGGCACCTGACCCCGGAGACCAGCGCGCGCATCGAGCGCGAGGTCGCCGCGCAGGCGGTCGGCGTCGCCGTCACCCGCGCCGAGACCTACGCCCACGCACTCGGACGCAGCGAGGTCACCCCGCTCGAGATCGCCGATGTCGGCCTGATCTCGAGCGGTCAGCCGTCTCCGGCCGCCCCCATGATGAAGGCACGCGGAGCCGCATTCAGTGCGGACTCGGGACCGGCTATGGAGTACGAACCCGAGGACATCGTGATCTCCGCGACCGTCGAGGCGCGGTTCCTGGCCAGCTGAGCGGACTCAGACGGTCTGAGCAAACGGCGCCAGGTCGGCAGCGAGACGCTCGGAGACCCGGGCGTGCACGGCAGTGCCGTCCTCCCGGTGCTCCACCGACAGCAGCATCCCGGTCTCGTGGATCGCCGCGATCAGGTCGCCGCGGTCATACGGGACAACCGCGTGCACCTCGACCGCCGGCTTCGGCAGCGCTTCCTCGATGGCTGTGCGGAGCTCGGCGATGCCTTCGCCCGACCGTGACGACACGAAATGGGCGTGCGGCTGCAGGCCGCGGAGCACCATCCGCTCGTCGTCGCCGATGAGGTCGGCCTTGTTGAAGACCACGATCTCCGGCAGGTCGCGCACGCCGACATCGCCCATCACATCGCGCACCGTCTGGAGCTGACCGGCAGGATCAGGGTGCGATCCGTCGACGACGTGCAGGACGACGTCAGCCTGACCCACCTCCTCCAGCGTCGAGCGGAACGCCTCGACCAGCTGATGCGGCAGGTTGCGCACGAAGCCCACGGTGTCGGTGATCGTGTAGACACGACCGTCCTCGGTCTCCGAACGGCGCACAGTGGCGTCCAGGGTCGCGAAGAGCGCGTTCTCGACGAGCACGCCCGCGCTCGTGAGCGCGTTCAGCAGGCTGGACTTGCCGGCGTTCGTGTACCCCGCGATCGCCACGGAAGGGATGGTGTTGCGCTTGCGCTCCGCACGCTTGGCCTCGCGAGCCGGACCGAAATCACGGATCTGCCGACGCAGCAGGGCCATCTTCGTGCGGATGCGACGACGATCGAGCTCGATCTTCGTCTCACCCGGACCACGGGAACCCATTCCGGCGCCTCCGGCTCCGACCTGTCCACCGGCCTGACGGCTCATCGAGTCGCCCCAGCCGCGGAGGCGGGGAAGCAGGTACTCCAGCTGCGCGAGCTCGACCTGGGCCTTGCCCTCTCGGCTCTTGGCATGCTGGCTGAAGATGTCGAGGATGACGGTGGTGCGGTCGATGACCTTGACCTTGACCACGTCTTCCAGAGCACGCCGCTGGCTCGGTGCGAGCTCGGTGTCGGCGATCACGGTGTCAGCGCCGACGGCCGCGACGATGTCCTTCAGCTCCTGCGCCTTGCCGCGGCCGAGATAGGTGGCGGCATCCGGGTGCGGGCGACGCTGCAGTACACCGTCGAGCACGACGGCACCGGCGGTCTCCGCGAGGGCGGCGAGCTCGCGCAGCGAGTTCTCCGCATCCTCCTGTGCACCCTGGGGGTAGACGCCCACGAGCACGACGTTCTCCAGCCGGAGCTGGCGGTACTCGACCTCGGTGACGTCTTCGAGCTCGGTCGACAGGCCGCCGACGCGACGCAGCGCATGGCGATCCTCGAGATCCCACTGGTTGCCGTCCGTGGTCGAGTGCGCAGCGGTCGAGTCGCTCTGCAGCGCCTGTGCGGCGCCGAAGACGCGCACCTCGGAGCGCTTCTCTGCGTTCGCGAGCACGCGGTCGAGCGCCTCGTCATCGGTGGAGTGTGTGGTGGTCTCCGTCATCCGTTCCTGATCTCTGCTTTCGTTGCGAGCCTTAACCTTAGCCCGGGGTGTCCGGTACGCTCACCGTATGGGGTCTGAACACTACTTCACTGCGGCCCCGGCAAGCCCCGAGAATCTGCGATCGATCCGTGTGTCGCTCGCAGGCCGTGAGCTGGATGTCACCACCGCAGGTGGCGTCTTCAGCCCGGATCGGCTGGATGCCGGCACCGCAGTGCTCCTCGCCAACATGCCCCCGGTCCCTCCGGGCGGCAATCTGCTGGACCTCGGGAGCGGCTGGGGTCCGATCACCCTGTCGATGGCCATCGCCGCGCCGCACGCGACCGTGTGGGCCGTCGATGTGAACGAGCGAGCCCTCGATCTCGTGCGCCGCAATGCTGCAGCGCTCGGTCTCACCAATGTCAACGCATCGCTGCCCGGCGATGTTCCCGACGACGTCACGTTCCGCACGATCCGATCCAATCCCCCGATCCGCGTCGGCAAGAACGAGTTGCACGGACTGCTCGAACGCTGGATACCCCGACTGGACGACCGCAGCGACGCCTGGCTCGTGGTGCAGCGGAACCTGGGTGCGGATTCTCTGCAGCGCTGGATCGGGGCGACGTTCCACCCGGGCTACAGCGTCTTCCGCACGGCGACCGGCAAGGGCTACCGCATCCTCAAGGTGCGCAAGCACGGCACGCCTGCGACGGAGCCGATCGTCGTCAGCTGAGCCCGGCGCGCACGTCGCTCAGAGGAGGTCGACCTCGCCCTGGTACACGAGCTGCGCGGGACCGGCCAGTCCGACGTGTTCACCGTCTTCCGCCGGGAACATGCGCACACTCAGCGTGCCGCCGGGTACTTCGACCTGCCAGTTGTTCGGCGCCTGCTCGCCCGCCCAGTACCGCACCGCGAGGGCGGTCGCAGCGATCCCGGTGCCGCAGCTGAGCGTCTCGCCGACTCCGCGCTCATGGACGCGCATGCTCACGTGGCCGATGCCGTCACGCACCAGCGGCTCACCCGGAACGACGAACTCGATGTTCGCACCGGCGGGCAGCACGGGGTCGAGATCCGGCGCGCGGTGCAGTTCGACGGATGCGAGCTCGGCCTCCGACGCCAGAGCGACGACCACGTGGGGGTTGCCGACGTCGATCCCCAGGCCCGGGCGTGTGACGGGCAGCCCGTCGACGCGCACGAGGGGGTCGTCGCCGGAGAGCTTCCAGAGTCCCAGATCGACCTGGTATCCCGTTGCGCTCCGCGTCACGTCGCGAACGCCGGCCCTCGTGCCGATCGGCAGCGTCGAGCCCTGTTCGATGGTCGCGAATCCGGCGCGGACGAGGAAGTGGGCGAAGACCCGGATGCCGTTGCCGCACATCTCGGCGATCGAGCCGTCGGCGTTGCGATAGTCCATGAACCATTCGGCGTCGGGTTCTTCGGCGAGAGCCGCCGCCCCCTCGGGGAGGGCCGATGACCGCACCACACGCAGGATGCCGTCGGCTCCGATGCCGAAGTGCCGGTCGCAGAGCACGGCGACCTGCTCGACCGTCAGATCGAGCTCCCCGTCAGGGTCGGCGATGATGATGAAGTCATTGCCCGTGCCGTGTCCCTTGGTGAATGCGACCATGAGCCCAGTCTAGGGATTGCGAAAGGCGTGCCGGAACGCGTGGATCAGCCGCGCAGCACCCGGTAGCGCCCGCACAGGAAGTTGCGGTTGCGGGCGACCTCGAGCAGCTCGAGATCGAGCGCGCGCGGCAGCAGCGGAGCGCCGGAGCCGAGCGTCACGGGTGCGTACTGCACCCACACCTCGTCGAGCAGCCCCGCGTCGGCGAACTGGCCGGCGAGGTCTCCCCCGCCGATGACCCAGAGATCCTTATCGCCCGCTGCCTCGACCATCTCGGCGTGCACGCCCGCGATATCGCCCTGAGTGAGACGGATGTCGGCCCCGTCCGGGATCTCGAGCTCGCGATGCGTGAAGACCCAGGCCGGTTGCGCGTACCCCCAGCGGCCCTCCTCGTGCTGCATCACCCATTCGTAGGTGGATGCCCCCATCGCCAGCGCACCAATTGTCTTCTCGAACCCCTGATACGCCATCGGGCCATCAGGGTCGATGTCCTGCTTCAGCAACCAGTCGAGGGAATGATCTGCCGTCGCGATGAACCCGTCGAGACTGGACGCCGTGAAGAAGTGTGTCGTCATGCCCGACAGCATGCCAGCGGCCACCGACATCGGGCGGTGGGGGTTCAGGCGTCGAGGATCTCCCCCGCGCCGACGGGCGCGTCCTGCCATTCGACCTCGCGGTAGCGCTTGAACCAGGAGACCTGGCGCCGGGCATACCGGCGCGTGAGCGCCTGCGTCTCGCCGATCGCCTCACCCTCGGACAGACGGCCGTCGAGCTGTTCCAGCGCCTGCGAGTAGCCGATCGCGCGGCTCGCGGTGGCGCCGCGTTCGAGACCCCGGTCGCGGAGGTCGGCGACCTCACGGACGAGCCCTGCCTCCCACATCCGATCGACGCGTGCATCGAGCCGCTCGACCAGGTCCGCGCGGTCGACGCGCAGACCGATCATGCGGGTGCGCGGATGCCAGAGAACCGGGTGCTCGGGAAGCACGGCGCCATGGGTCTCGTTCCCCTGCTCCAGCACCTCCAGGGCGCGGATCACACGGCGACCGTTGCGGGGATCGACCCGGGCCGCGGTCTCCGGATCAAGAGTCCGGAGACGCGCGAGGAGGGCGTCGAGGCCGTCGGACTCCAGCTCGCGCTCGAGGCGCTCGCGGATCGCCGGATCACGGGGCGGGAAGTGGAACTCGTACACGACGCTCGACACGTAGAGACCGGAGCCGCCGACCAGGATCGCGTCGCCACCGCGCTCGTGGATGGCCGCGATGGACGTGCGCGCCAGCGGCTGATACCAGGCGACCGCGGCCTCCTGATCGACCTCGCGCACATCGAAGAGATGATGCGGGATGCCCCTGCGTTCGGCGACGGGGAGCTTCGCGGTGCCGATGTCCATGCCGCGGTACAGCTGCATGGCATCGGCATTGACGATCTCCGCAGGATTACCCTGCGCGCGCAGGGCTTCAGCGAGGTCGAGAGCGAGGTCGCTCTTACCGGTGCCGGTCGCGCCGACGATGGCCCAGAGTCGTGGCCCGGCGGTCACACGCCGACGCGCAGGGTCGGCAGTCCGAGCGAGACGGCACGCGGCCCGCCGTCTGACGCCGGTGCCGGCACCGCGCACGACTCGGACTGGGCGCGATCCCAGGCGTCGCCGCCGCGTGTGCGACGGATGCGCAGCGGTGCGCCCGTGGGGTCGTCGGCGAGCAGGTGGAAGGGAGCCGCGTGGGTGACGGTCACGGTGACGACGTCTCCCGGCCGCGGAAGGTCGGAACCGGGCGTCACCTCGAAGTGGACGAGGCGGTTGTCTTCGCCGCGACCGGTGAGACGGTGCGTCTCCGCGTCTTTCTTGCCCTCGCCCGTCGAGACGAGCACTTCGATCTCGCGCCCGATCTGCTTCTGATTCTCTTCGAGCGAGATGCGCTCCTGGAGGGCGATCAGGCGGTTGTACCGCGCCTGGACGATCTCCTTCGGCACCTGGTCCTCCATCGTGGCGGCAGGCGTGCCCTCGCGGATGGAGTACTGGAAGGTGAAGGCACCGGAGAAGCGGGCCTGCTCGACGACGCGCATCGTGTCTTCGAAGTCTTCCTCGGTCTCGCCCGGGAATCCGACGATGATGTCGGTCGTGATCGCGGCGTGCGGGATGCGCTCACGCACCCGGTCGAGGATGCCGAGGAACCGTTCGCTGCGGTACGACCGTCGCATCGCCTTGAGGATGCGGTCGCTGCCGGACTGCAGCGGCATGTGCAGCTGGGGCATCACGCTGGGGGTCTCGGCCATGGCGTCGATGACGTCGTCGGTGAAGGCGGCAGGGTGCGGACTGGTGAAGCGGATGCGCTCGAGACCGTCGATCTCGCCGGCCGCCCGGAGGAGTTTGCCGAACGCCTGGCGGTCACCGAACTCGACGCCGTAGGAGTTCACGTTCTGTCCGAGCAGGGTGACCTCGATCGCGCCGTCGTCGACGAGCAGGCGGATCTCGTTCAGGATGTCGCCGGGGCGGCGGTCCTTCTCCTTGCCGCGCAGGCTCGGGACGATGCAGAACGTGCAGGTGTTGTTGCAGCCGACCGAGATCGACACCCAGCCGCTGTGCGCGGAGTCCCGCTTCGTCGGCAGTGTCGACGGGAAGACCTCGAGCGACTCGAGGATCTCCAGCTCTGCATCGCCGTTGTGCCGGGCGCGCTCGAGCAGACCGGGGAGGGAGCCCATGTTGTGCGTGCCGAACACCACGTCGACCCAAGGAGCCTTGTCGAGGACGGCCTGCTTGTCCATCTGCGCGAGGCATCCGCCGACGGCGATCTGCATGCCGTCCTTTCGGCGCTTCACGGAGGCGAGGTGGCCGAGCGTGCCGTAGAGCTTTCCTGCGGCGTTGTCGCGGACCGCACAGGTGTTGATGATCACGACGTCGGCCTCAGTGCCTTCGCCCGCCCGCACGTAACCGGCACTTTCCAGCGAACCGGAGAGCCTCTCGGAATCGTGGACGTTCATCTGACACCCGAAGGTGCGCACTTCGTATGATCGCTGTCGGCCGTCGACATCGATGGCCGCCGACGACGCGCTGATGATCGTCGGTTCGCTCCGCGGGATAGTCATGATCATCCCATTGTACGAGCGGATCACGGGCCTCGGAGCGAGTCGCCTCAGTCGGAATCCACGAACCGCACGCCCGACGAGGACCCGCCCGACGACACCTCGCGCAGAGCCGTCTTCGCGGCGTTCATCGCGACGGAACCGTTGTATCCGCGGCGCGCCAGTTGTCCGATGAGGCGACGAAGTGCCGTGTCGTTGTCGAGACGGCCCATCGATCGCGCCTTCGTCCGCGCGAAGTCCAGAGCCCGCTCGGCATCGTCGTCGGGGAGTTCGTCGAGCGCAGCGTCGATGACGTCGCGCGGAAGGCCCCGCTGAGACAGGGCACGGGACAGCGCGACGCGTCCCTGCCCCCTGCGCTCCACGCCGGACGAGACGAGCAGACCGGCGAGGACCGCGTCGTCGAGATAGTGCCGGCGGCTGAAGTCGTCGATCACGTCGTCGATCTGATCCGCCGGGAGTCCATGCCCTCTCAGGACCAGCCGAGCCTCGGAGATCGACAGCGACTTGGCGCGCAGCTTACGAAGGAGAGACTCTTCTGCTGTGGAGCGGATCTCGTCAGGAGACGGACCCGACGCGGGATCCTCGCCGTCCAATGCGGCGTTGAGCTCGCGCAGGGCGCGAAGCCTCGGCGCGGACTTCTCCGCCAGTGACCTCTCCCCCGCGGACTTCTCCGCCGGTGACTCTTCGGCCGCTGCCCTCGCGGCCGCGCCTCGGGCCGGGTGGCGATCGCTCGGGGTTCCGACCTCTCGGTCGTCGCCGATCGGCGTCGGCTCGGGCGCACCGTCCCACGTCGAGCGCCACAGCCCGGAATCGCCGGTACGGCGAGGCACGACCTTTTCGGCGTCGGCGGATTCGGCAGCAGAAGGCTTCACCGAGGGCACCTTCTCAGGACCGGGCGTCTTCCTGCCGAAGAGAGGGATGATGGGGGCGATCCGCTCGGAATCGCCCCCACGTGTGTCACTCATCAGGCCGGACGACGCTCGGCGAGCTCGTCAGCAGCCACGGGAGCCTCGGGAGCCACGTGCCCACCGATACCGAGCTTCTGCTTGATCTGCGTCTCGATCGCGAGAGCGACGTCGGCGTTGTTCAGCAGGAAGGTGCGGGCGTTCTCCTTGCCCTGCCCCAGCTGGTCGCCGTCGTAGGTGTACCAGGAGCCGGACTTCTTCACGATGCCGTGCTCGACGCCGAAGTCGATCAGGCTGCCTTCGCGGGAGATGCCGACACCGTAGAGGATGTCGAACTCGGCCTGCTTGAAGGGCGGGGCCATCTTGTTCTTGACGACCTTGACCCTGGTGCGGTTTCCGACCGCGTCGGTGCCGTCTTTCAGCGTCTCGATTCGACGGATGTCGAGTCGCACCGATGCGTAGAACTTCAGGGCCTTACCACCGGCGGTGGTCTCCGGAGAGCCGAAGAAGACGCCGATCTTCTCACGCAGCTGGTTGATGAAGATCATCGTCGTGTTGGTCTGGTTCAGACCACCGGTGAGCTTTCGCAGCGCCTGCGACATCAGTCGTGCCTGCAGACCGACGTGGGAGTCGCCCATCTCGCCCTCGATCTCGGCACGAGGCACGAGTGCGGCCACCGAGTCGATGACGATGAGGTCGATGGCACCGGAGCGCACGAGCATGTCGGCGATCTCGAGAGCCTGCTCACCCGTGTCGGGCTGAGATACGAGGAGCGCGTCGATGTCGACGCCGAGCTTGGCCGCGTAGTCGGGGTCGAGCGCGTGCTCGGCGTCGATGAACGCGGCGATACCGCCGGCGCGCTGGGCATTCGCGATCGCGTGCAGCGTGAGCGTCGTCTTACCGGAGGATTCCGGCCCGTAGATCTCTACGATGCGACCACGCGGAAGGCCTCCGACGCCGAGAGCGACGTCGAGAGCGATGGAACCGGTCGGGATGACGGCCACGGGGGCGCGATCGTCGCTGCCCAGGCGCATGACCGAGCCTTTGCCGAACTGGCGGTCGATCTGGGCGAGTGCTGTCTCGAGGGACTTCTCGCGGTCGGCGGGTGATGGCATGGTCTGCTCCTTCTGCTCGCGTGGTGCCGCCTGTAGGCTGCCGCGGCGCTCCCGATTGGGAGCAACTCTCCGACAAGGCGTATGGCTCTGGGCCTGTTCTTCACCGTAGAAGGAGCCACCGACATTGCATCGGCATTTCCATGAACTGTGCGGAACGAAACTCAGTGACCACTTGTGCAGAAGACTACGCCCGCTTCGAACGGATCTTCGACAACACGCCGTGATCGGCGTGTCGGAGTCCGCACGACTCGAACGCGAAGAAGCCGGTCAGCGCCGGCGCGGTTCCTGCCGTCCGACGCCATGACGGCGATTCTCGGGAACGTCCATCTCGGCGCACAGCGCGAGCCAGATCTCCCGGGGCGGGGTTCCGTCGGAGAGGGCCTCGAGCGCCGTGCGATTGTCGAGCGCGCCGAGGACGAGATCGTTCACCAGCGAAGACGCTCGCGCCTGGAACTCCGTGTCGACGGCGCGGAGGAACTCACTGCGACGCATCGTGTCTCAGACCGACGGAGTTCAGCGGAGGGAGAGTTCAGGCTCGACCGACGCCACGAGGTCGTCGGGAACGACATCCGGGAACACCTGGATGCCCTCGAGCACGGAGATGCGATCGCCGACCTCGCGCATGATGATCGAGATGGGTACATCGAGTGCATCGGCGACCGAAGCGAGAATCTCGCTCGACGCCTCTTTCTGACCCCGCTCGACCTCACTGAGGTACCCGAGCGCGACAGAGGCCTTGCTTGCGACCTGCCGAAGGGTACGCCCCTTCTGCAGGCGGAAGTCCCTCAGCACATCGCCGATTTCCTGTCGTACAAGAATCATCGGAACCTCCTCCCCGTTCGATTCACCGAGTTCCCTCTCGATGAGACAGCCAGTCTAGTCCTCCTGGCTTGCACAGAATCTACTCTTGCACTCTGTGGTTTCAATGTGAGCACATCAGTCATAACCGCAATGTGTGCGCCACTATTCCTCGACCATCTCGAGCAGGAACGCGAGCGCTGCAGACACCGTCTGGGCGCGGATCGCCGCGCGATCTCCGACGAGATGCAGCTCCCTCGTCTGGGCCGCCACGGGAGTGACGACGCCCACGTGGACGGTGCCGACCGGCTGTCCGTCGGGCGACTCCGGCCCTGCGATGCCGGTGGTCGCGATCCCGACGTCGGCTGCTCGTCCGGCCACGGACACGACGCCTCTGACCCCGTCGGCCATCTCGCGGGCGACAGCCGGATGCACCGGCCCGTGCTGCGCCAGGAGTTCCGCGTCCACCCCGAGCACCGTGTGCTTGACAGGTGTGGCGTACGCGACCACTCCCCCGAGAAGTACGGCGGACGCGCCCGGCACCGACACCAGCTCCGCGCACACGGCACCGCCGGTGAGGGATTCCGCGACGCCCAGCGTCCAGCCACGACGCTCGAGTGCCGACAGCACCTGGGGCGCCAGGGCTTCGCTCACGACTTCTGCCGTGCCCCTCGCGCCTGCGCCACGATGTAATCGATGCCGCTTGCGACGGTGAGCACGAGGACGATGATCATCAGCACGAAGGTGATCAGCGTCCATGGGCCGAGACCGATGACGACGTGCAGCGGCAGCAGCGCCCAGCCGAGCGCGACTCCCTGGAACGCGGTCTTGACCTTGCCCATCCAGGCGGCGGCGACCACATGCTCGCTGGCGACCATGAGCCGGTGCACGGTGATGCCCCACTCGCGGATCAGGATGATGACGACGATCCACCAGTCGACTTCGCCGAGGATCGCGAGACCGATGAAGCCGGCACCGGTGAGCAGCTTGTCGGCGATCGGGTCCCACAGCTTGCCGAAGTCGGTGACGATCTCGTACTTGCGAGCCAGGTAGCCGTCGACCCAGTCCGTGGAGATCCCGATGATGAACAGGATCCCGGCGATCCAGCGCAGCGTCGGCTCCGGGATGCCGTAGGTGCCGCCGAGCAGCAGCAGCACGAAGAAGACGACGGCGAGCGGGATGCGCGCGATCGTGATGGCGTTCGGGAGCTGACGCGGGATGGCCATCAGTCGCGACCCGTCAGGCCCCAGGCGTCTTCATCGCCCTCGGCCTCCACGACGGGCAGCCCGCTGAACTGGGCTTCGGTCGGGTCATCGTACGCCGGGCCCGCCGACGCCGTCGACGTCGGTGCGGCAGACGGCGCGGGCGCGGAAGGCGCGTCTTCTCCGCGCAGCTTGGCCATCACCTGGGGAAGCTGCTCGGCCGTCGCGAGGACGTCTCGGGCCTTGGAGCCTTCGGAGGGTCCGACGATCTCCCGCGATTCCAGCAGGTCCATCAGACGACCGGCCTTCGCGAACCCCACCCGCAGCTTGCGCTGCAGCATCGAGGTCGATCCGAACTGCGACGACACGATGAGCTCGGCGGCGGCGAGAAGCAGCTCGAGGTCGTCGCCGATGTCCTCGTCGACCTCCTTCTTCCTCGTCGGCTCGAGAGCCTCCTGCACATCGGGGCGGTAGTCGGGCCGCGCCTGACGCGTGACGTGCTTGACGACCGCGTCGATCTCCTTCTCGTCGACCCAGGCACCCTGAAGGCGGAACGGCTTCGAGGAGCCCATCGGCGAGAAGAGGGCGTCGCCCTGGCCGATGAGCTTGTCGGCGCCCGGGCTGTCGAGGATCACGCGGCTGTCGGTGACGCTGGTGACGGCGAAGGCGAGACGGGAGGGCACGTTGGCCTTGATCAGACCGGTCACGACGTCGACGCTGGGTCGCTGCGTCGCGAGGACGAGGTGGATGCCGGAGGCTCGCGCGAGCTGTGTGATGCGAACGATCGAGTCCTCGACGTCACGCGGTGCCACCATCATGAGGTCGGCGAGCTCGTCGACGACCACCAACAGGTAGGGGTACGGCTTGAGCACGCGCTCACTGCCCACCGGGAGCACGACCTCTCCGGCACGCACGGCGCGGTTGAAGTCGTCGATGTGACGGTAGCCGAACGACGCGAGGTCGTCGTACCGCATGTCCATCTCCTTCACGACCCACTGCAGCGCCTCGGCCGCCTTCTTCGGGTTCGTGATGATCGGCGTGATCAGGTGCGGGACGCCTGCGTAGCTGGTGAGCTCCACGCGCTTCGGGTCGATGAGCACCATGCGCACGTCCGCAGGCCGCGCCCGCATCAGCAGGCTCGTGATCATCGAGTTCACGAAGCTCGACTTACCGGAACCCGTCGAACCTGCCACGAGGAGGTGCGGCATCTTGGCGAGATTGGCGATCACGATGTTGCCGCCGACGTCCTTGCCGACGCCGATCGTCATCGGGTGCGTGCTCTTCTGCGCAGCCGGAGAGCGCAGCACGTCGCCGAGCGCCACCATCTCCTTGTCGGCGTTCGGGATCTCGATGCCGATGGCGCTCTTGCCCGGGATGGGCGAGAGGATGCGCACGTCGTTCGACGCGACGGCGTAGGCGAAGTTGTTGCTGAGCTGGAGGATCTTCTCGACCTTGACGCCGTGGCCGACCTCGACCTCGTACTGCGTGACCGTCGGCCCGCGCGAGAAGCCGGTGACCTTCGCATCGACCTTGAACTGCGTCAGGACGCTCGTGATCTGCTCGATCACCTTGTCGGTCGCCTCGGAGCGCATGACGGGCGCAGGCCCCTCGACCAGCAGACCGGGCGACGGGAGGATGTAGGGCGCCGCAGGCGCTTGCGGCCCGCGCTCGCCCGGCCCGTCTGTTCCGAAACCGTCGAGACCGGGAAGCTCGGGCACCTCGCCCGTATCGGATTCGTCGTCGAGCAGCGCCGTCGCCTGCTGCTCAGCGAGCGAATCGGTGACGGAGCGGACGTCGGTCAGCACCTCAGTGGCCGCGTCGTAGGGGTTCTCCACGACGACCGCCTGGTCGTAAGCCGGGGTCGGATCCGCAGTGTTCAGCAGCGCGGTGATGTCGTCGGAGCCGAGAGTGCCCTCGTCGGGGTCTTCTTCGCGACCTGTCTTGTTGCGACGCCACCAGGGCAGCACGTCGGGGTCGTCGACCTTGTCGGCGTCATCGATCGCCGCGGCATCCTTCGCGGGCTTCTCCGCGCGTTCCGCGTCGAACATCCACGCGTAGAGGTCTCCGAGACGCGCTCCGATGCGGTTCGGAGGGGTCTTGGTGAGGATCAGGACGCTGAGCGCGGCGAGCAGCCCCAGCACGATGTAGGCGGGGATGTCGGTCAGGTACGTGAGCGGCTGGCCCAGCATCCACCCGAAGAGACCGCCCGATTCGCTGAGCGCGAGCATGCCCTCCTTGGGCTGCGGCCGGGTTCCGGCGACGTGGCAGATGCCGGCGAGCGTCAGCACGAACAGTCCGAACCCGATCCCGATGCGTCCGTTGTCGTGCACCGAGGACGGATGCCGGAACAGCCATCCCGCCAGCAGGAGCAGCAGCACGGGCATCACGAAGGCGACGCGTCCGATCAGCCCGCCGACCGAGTAGGCGCTGATGTTCGCGGCGACCTCATTGCCGATGAAGAACCACTCGGTGACGGCGCCGACGACGGCGAGGAGCACGAGCAGGAACGGGAAGCCGTCCCGGCGATCGTCCTTCTCGAGGCTCTCGGGACCGAAGGCGCGGAACAGTCCGCCGACGCCGTGCGCCAGCCCGACCCAGGCACGGACTGCCACGGGCGGCTTGTCCTGCTCGTCGATGTACTTCTTGGGCGCGGGCTGGGCCTTGGGAGCCGTCTGCCGCTTGGCGCGCGACGGTGCGCTCGTCGACGCACGCTCGGTCTTCGTGGAACTCCTGGCCATGTTCTCACGTTACGACGAGCAGCCGACATCTCCCGTAATGACGCGGCTTTCCGGCGATCCGGCACGCGTTCTCAGCCCGTGCGCCGCACCATCGTGTCGCGCATCCGACCCTCCGCCGTCACGTGGAAACCCTCGGATCGATACAGGTTCCGCGCGAAGTTGTCGCGCTCCACGCTGAGGCTGATGCGCGCGTAGCCCTGCGCACTCGCCAGGTCCACGATCCCCCGCAGCAGAGAACGACCGACACCGCGGGCGCGCCAGAGCGGATGCACGCCGATGATGAGCTCCGGCACCCCGGCACCGACGAACCCGAGTCCCGGTTCGTTCTGCGGCAGCATCCGGTACCAGGCGGCGCCGACCGGCACACCGTCGTCGCCGACGGCGATCAGTCCCTCGTCGGCGGCGCGCTTCCACCCCGCCAGGTATCGCCGGTGGTCGGTCGACGTCAGCACCTCGTGGCGCGGGCGCACTCCCCCGGCGCGCCAGTTCGCGGCCTCGACGAGCATGTCGCCGAGGAAGCCCGCGTCGGGTTGCGTCGCCCGCCGGATCGAGAAGCCCGTGAACATGACGTGAGCCTAGAGGGCCGCTGTTACGGCGATGTGTCGGTCAGCCGTGAGTGCCTTCGCCCGATGCGGGCCGCGTCTCACGCCTCGATGACGAGGGGCACGATCATCGGGCGACGACGAAGCCGCTGGTTCACCCAGCGACCGATCGTCCGGCGCACGACCTGCGACAGCGCGTGGGTGTCGTGGACGCCGTTGCCGGACGCCTCTTTGAGAGCCGCGACGATCTTCGGGGTGACGTCGTCGAAGACCGAGTCGTCTTCGGCGACGCCGCGCGCGTGGATCTCCGGGCCGGAGATGATCCGGCCGGTCGCGGCATCCACGACCACGATGACGGAGATGAATCCCTCTTCGCCGAGGATGCGACGATCCTTGAGGTCGGCATCCGTGATCTCGCCGACGGTGGAGCCGTCGACGTAGACGAAGCCGAGATCCAGCTGCCCGGTGACGCGGGCGACCCCGTCCTTCAGATCGATCACGGTGCCGTTCGACGCGATGATCGTGTTCGCCTCGGGGATCCCGGTGTCCTGCGCCAGCTTCGCGTTGGCGATCAGGTGACGGTACTCGCCGTGCACCGGAAGCACGTTCTTCGGCTTCAGGATGTTGTAGCAGTAGAGCAGCTCACCGGCGGCGGCGTGCCCGGAGACGTGCACCTTCGCGTTGGCCTTGTGCACGACGTTCGCACCGAGCTTGGTGAGGCCGTCGATCACGCGGTAGACGGCGTTCTCATTGCCCGGGATCAGGCTCGAGGCGAGGATCACGGTGTCGCCCTCGCTCACCTCGATCGCGTGGTCGAGGTTCGCCATGCGGCTCAGGACGGCCATCGGCTCCCCCTGCGATCCGGTCGACATGTAGACGATCTGGTCGTCGGGAAGATCACGGGCCTTCTTGTAGTCGATCAGCACGCCGGCAGGAACCTTGAGGTACCCCAGCTGCTCGGCGATCGTCATGTTGCGGACCATGCTGCGGCCGAGGAACGCGACGCGGCGTCCGTTCGCGTAGGCCGCGTCGATCACCTGCTGCACGCGGTGCACGTGGCTCGAGAAGCTCGCCACGATGACCCGACGGGGAGCCTTGGCGATCACCTGGTCGAGAACCGGTCCGATCGAGCGCTCCGTGGGCGTGAACCCGGGGACGTCGGCGTTGGTCGAGTCGACCAGGAAGAGGTCGACACCCTCCTCGCCGAGCCGCGAGAATGCGCGCAGATCGGTGATCCGGCCGTCCAGAGGAAGCTGATCCATCTTGAAGTCGCCCGTTGCGAGGACCATGCCCGCGGGGGTGCGGATGGCCACGGCGAGAGCATCCGGGATCGAGTGGTTGACGGCGACGAACTCGAGATCGAAGGGTCCGACGCGCTCCTCCTGGCCCTCGGTCACCGTGAGCGTGAACGCCTTGATGCGGTGCTCCTTGAGCTTCGCCTCGACGAGCGCGAGCGTGAGACCGGATCCGATGAGGGGGATGTCGCTCTTCAGACGGAGCAGGTACGGAACGGCGCCGATGTGGTCTTCGTGGCCGTGCGTGAGCACGACGCCGACGATGTCGTCGAGACGGTCACGGATCGGCTCGAAATCGGGCAGGATCAGGTCGACGCCCGGCTGGTGCTCCTCAGGGAACAGCACGCCGCAGTCGACGATCAGGATCTTGCCGTCGTACTCGAACATGGTCATGTTCCGGCCGATCTCGCCGAGGCCGCCGATCGGGATGACCCGCAGCGTCCCTTCGTCGAGTGCGGACGGTTCGGACAGGGGGATGGACATGCTGTCTCCTCAGTCGGACACTCTGCGCGTCCGTTCGTTCGTGGCGACGCGACTCAGCGCGTCGTGCCGTGCACCTTCGGCAGGGCACCACCCGCAGCCGCGTTGCGGTCGGGTCGGAAGTTCGAGAAATCGGCGCCGGGCACGTTCTTCACGAGGTCGAGCTCGTCTTCGATGAGCGCGGCCTCCCATTCCTCCGGGCCGACCAGGGGAAGACGCACGCGCGGGCTCGAGATGCGACCGAGGCCATGCAGGATGTACTTCGCCGCGACGGTGCCGGGCACGTGGGTCATGACGGCGCGCACGAGGGGCTCGAGGCGCTTGTGCTCCTGCGTGGCCGTCGCCAGGTCGCCGGCGTTCACCGCGTCGATGATGGCGCGGTACGGAGCGGCGGCGACGTTCGCGGTGACGCCGATGAGGCCGGTGGCGCCGATCGCGAGATGCGGAAGCGCATTGGCGTCATCGCCGGAGAAGTACATCAGATCGGTCTGGTTGAGCACGCGGCTCACCTCGGAGAAGTCGCCCTTGGCGTCCTTCACCGCGAGGATGTTGGGGTGCTTCGCGAGCCGCAGGATCGTCTCGTACTTGATCGGCACGCCGGTGCGACCGGGGATGTCGTAGAGGATCACCGGCAGGTCGGTGGCGTCGGCCACCATGCGGAAGTGCGTGAGGATTCCGGCCTGCGTCGGCTTGTTGTAGTACGGCGTGACGATCATGATGCCGTCGGCGCCGGCCTTCTCGCTGGCCTTGTACAGCTCGATGGCGTGCGCGGTCTCGTTCGATCCGCCGCCCGTGATGACCTTGGCACGGCCCGCGGAGACCGACTTGCCGACCTCGACGAGCTTGAGCTTCTCGGGGTCCGTCAGGGTCGAGGTCTCGCCGGTCGTTCCCGTCACGACGATGCCGTCCGCGCCTGCGGTGATCACGTCATCGATGTGCTTCTCGACGGCGGGCCAGTCGACTTCGCCGTCGGCCGTCATCGGAGTGACGAGCGCGACGAGAACCTGTCCGAAAGGATTGCCCGAGTGCGTCATGCCTCCAGCGTATCGGTTCGGATGCCGCTCACCCAGACGAGGCGACCCGGATGACGTCTCCGCGGGACACATCGATCCTGTCCCGCAGCAGCACGCCGATCATGGTGCCGGCGGATGCCTCGTTCGCGCGCTTGCGGAACATCTCGATGCCGGTGATCCCGGTCTCCGCGACGGGCGCGCCTTCGCGCAGCACGACGACGGCGTCGCCGACGCGGATCGTCCCTGTCGTCACCGTGCCGGTCGCGACCTGCCCCCGCCCGGTGATCGTGAAGACGTCCTCGACGGAGACCTCGGCCGCAGCGCCGCCCGCGCTGAGGAACGAAGGAACGGAGCGTGTCGCGGCCGAACCCGATGTCAGGTCGGAGATGCGGGCCGCCTCCGCCTGGTTGTACTGGCGCAGGAGCTCGTTCGCGTCCTGCGGATCGCGCTTCTTCCGGCCGAACCACCCCATCGTGCGGTTCCGCGATCAGACGCGACCGCGCCGGGCGACACCCGACGTGAGCGAGCTGGGCAGCACACGCGTCACGGCGACGAGAGCCTTGTAGCGCAGCGACGGGATCGACACGGCCTTCCCTCGTGCCGCATCGCGGAGTCCCTCGCGCACGACGTCGCGGGCGTTCAGCCACATGAAGGCCGGAACACCCTCTTGGCCCACCGCGAGCCCCATCCGCTCATGGAACGTGGTGTGGGTGAATCCGGGGCAGACCGCCGTGACGGTGACGCCGTCTCGCGCGTACTCGGCATCCGCCCAGCGGCTGAAGCCGATCAGCCAGGACTTGCAGGCGGAGTACGTGGAGCGGGAGATGAATCCGGCCACCGAGGCGACGTTGATGATGCGTCCGCCGCGACCCCGCATCGTCTGCAGTGCCGCGTGCATCAGCCGCATCGAGGCCTCGACGTGCACGCGCAGATGGCGGACCTCGTCGTCGATGTCGTTGTCGGCGAACTGCAGCGGCAGCCCGAAGCCGGCGTTGTTCACGAGGAGATCGACCGGGTCGGCGGCATCCCGCAGCCGGTCGGCGACCTTCGCGACGCCGTCCTCTTCGGCGAGATCCGCGACGAGCACCTCGACCGCGACACCGTGCGCGCTCCGCAGGTCGGCGGCCAGCGCGTCCAGCGCATCCTCGGATCGTGCGACGAGGATCAGGTCCGCGCGGCGGCGGGCGAGTTGCCGGGCGAACTCGGCGCCGAGCCCGGCGCTGGCCCCTGTGATCAGTGCAGTGGGCATCAGCGCTCGTATCCGAGGAAGCGGTATCGCACGCCCGTGCGCGACGTCTGCCACTCCCCCTCGTCGACGAGCCGCCACCCGGCCTTGGAGGGAGCATAGGCGTCGCCGTCGACCGCGAGGTCGAGCTCGGTGACCTCGAGGCGGTCGGCATCCGCGATGACGAGACGGAAGATCTCCGCCCCGCCGATGATCCACACCTTGTCCTTGCCGCGCACGGACTCCGCGACGTTCGCCGCACGGTGCGCGCCCTCCGCCGTCCAGTCCTGCTGGCGGGTGATCACGATGTTCTCGCGGCCCTCCAACGGTCGGAACCGTTCCGGAAGAGAATCCCAGGTCTTGCGGCCCATCACGACGGGAGCACCGAGTGTGACCTGCTTGAAGTGCGCCAGGTCTTCGGGCACGTGCCAGGGCATCCCGCCCTCGGCACCGATCACTCCCCCGTGCGCCTCCGCCCAGATCAGGCCCACCCACGTCATACGGCGACCGCCGCACGGATGGGAGCGTGGTGCTGGTAGTCCTCCACCACGAAGTCCTCGTACCGGTAGTCCAGGATCGACTCCGGAGTGCGGGCGAAGCGGAGCGTCGGGTACGCGAACGGCTCGCGCGTGAGCTGCTCGTCGACCTGCTCGAGGTGGTTGTCGTAGATGTGGCAGTCGCCGCCCGTCCACACGAAGTCGCCCGGCTCGAGACCGACCTGCTGGGCGATCATCATCGTGAGCAGCGCGTACGAGGCGATGTTGAACGGAACCCCGAGGAACATATCGGCACTGCGCTGGTAGAGCTGGCAGGACAGCTTGCCGTCGGCGACGTAGAACTGGAAGAGCGCGTGGCACGGTGCGAGCGCCATGTCGGGGATGTCGGCCGGGTTCCACGCAGACACGATCAGGCGACGGGAGTCCGGGGACTGGCGGATCTGCTCGATGACCTGGGAGAGCTGGTCGATGCTCTCCCCGTCGGGTGTCGGCCACGAGCGCCACTGCACGCCGTAGACCGGACCCAGGTCGCCGGACGCGTCGGCCCACTCGTCCCAGATCGTCACGCCGTTGTCCTGGAGCCAGCGCACGTTCGATTCGCCGCGCAGGAACCAGAGGAGCTCGTAGGCGATCGACTTGAAGTGGACCCGCTTGGTGGTGATCAGCGGAAAGCCCTGGGACAGGTCGAAACGGATCTGCCTGCCGAAGACGCTGGTCGTGCCGGTGCCCGTGCGATCCGACTTGTGCGTGCCGGTCTCCCGCACGTCGCGGAGCAGGTCTTCGTACGGGGTCGGGACGCCAGCGCTCATGACAGCCACGATACCCGCCCGACCAGGAGCACGGGCGGATGCCGTCCCGCTCGCGCGCCGATCGTCACGGTCGGAAACATCGGCCCTCGCACCCCTCGGAGAGCCGTACTCTCGACCCATGTCGCCAGTCCTCGCAGGAGCCGTCGCGGCAGCACTCCTGGTGCTCGCCACGATCATCGGCGTGGTCCTGCGCCGCCGCGACGGACGTCGGCGCGACGCGGGCGCACTCCGCTTCGATCCGGCGGATGCCGCGTCGGCCGAGCTCGGATCCCGCGCCACGCTCGTGCAGTTCAGCACGGAGATGTGCGCGCGGTGCCCGCAGGTGCGACGGATGCTGAACGCCTACGCCTCGGACCACGACGGGCTGCGGCACGTCGAGGTCGACCTGACCCACCGGCCCGATCTCTCGGCCCGGTACAAGGTGCTGCAGACGCCGACCACTTTCCTGATCGACGGCTCCGGGGCCGTCCGTGCCCGATTCCATGGCGTGCCTCACCGGCACGCCCTCACCGAAGCCGTCGCCTCCGTCTGAGGCTCGAAGACCGGAGCACCCATGACCACTTCCGCAGGCATCGACCCTCGCGGTCCCCGCTTCGCCGCCACGATCACGGCGGTGCTGCTGCTCGTGGCGACGTTCCTCGCGCTCATCGGCATCTCGACGGCGCAGGCGCCCGGCTGGTTCGCCTACCAGCCCCTCGCCGACGCGACGTTCGCCCCCGGCACGTGGGCGATCACGTCCGCCTCGCTGGCGCAGCGCGCGCTCGACCCGGGCTTCCTCCTCACCGTCGTGATCGCCCTGCTGTTCCTCTGGAGCGTCGCGTCTCCGGCGACCGCCCCCTGGGGCGTGCTCTTCCGTCGGCTCGTCCGACCGCGCCTCGCGCCCCCCGCTGAGCTCGAAGACCCCCGTCCGCCGCGGTTCTCGCAGGGTGTCGGACTCTTCGTCGTCGGCATCGGCCTGGTCCTGCATCTGATCGGTGTGCCGTGGGCGCTTCCGATCGCCACGGCCGCCGCGTTCATCGCCGCGTTCCTGAACGCCGCCTTCGCCTTCTGCCTCGGCTGCCAGCTGTACCTGCTGCTGCAGCGCGTCGGCATCATCGGTCGAGCGGCGTCCACCGCCTGACCGCTGTTCCGTCGGGTCGGCCCGGTCGATAGGCTGGCGGCGACGCACCCCGCACACCGAGCGGGATGCGAGAACCGGAGGAATCATGCCCGTCACCAGCGAAGCCGCCAGCACGTGGACCGGATCCCTCATGGAGGGCTCGGGCACGGTCGCCTTCTCGTCGTCGAACCTCGGCACCTTCCCGATCAACTGGAAGGCCCGCAGCGAAGGCAGCGACACGACCACCACCCCGGAGGAGCTGATCGCCGCCGCGCACTCCGCGTGCTTCAGCATGGCTCTCTCGCACGCCCTCGCCGAGAACGGCACCCCGCCGGAGAAGGTCAACACCAGCGCCTCGGTGACGTTCAAGCCGGGCGTGGGCATCACCGGGAGCCACCTCAACGTGAACGCCGTCGTCCCCGGTCTGTCGCCGGAGAAGTTCCAGGAGATCGCCGCCGAGGCGAAGACCGGTTGCCCGGTCTCTCAGGCGCTGGCCGGCATCGAGATCACCCTCGAGGCCACGCTCGCCTGATCAGGCTCGCGAGCGGTCGGCGCGAGCGAGGCGGATCGCCTCGCGGATGCTGGCCCTCGCGTCCTTGCGGCGGCCGGCAGCATCCTGCACGACGCCGAGCCGGTATCGGGCACGCCAGTCCGTCGCCGCAGCATCCGATTCCGCGATGTACCGCGCGATCAGCGGGTCGGCGTCGGCGCGGGCGATCCGCCCGCTGGGCGTCAGCTCCGTCTCGACCGGCGGCATGCCGCCTTCGGAGTCGAGCTGTCGCCCGAGCCGGTCGGCGGCGAACCCGAACTGCATCTCCCTGATGAGCGCCCAGGCGCCGATCGGGGTGAGCACGAGGAGCGTGATCCCCATCCCGATCGAGATGGGAGTGCCGACCGAGATGAACATCACCGCGAGCCAGATCGCGACGGCCAGGTAGACGAGCAGCGCCGCGGCCATCAGCCCGACGCCGATCCGCGACATCATGCGCGGATGCCGATGTCGATCATGTTCTCGAGACCCACGAACACGCCGGTGGCGTTGCGGGCGAACGGCACCGAGAGGCGGATGCCGGGCGCGTAGGCGAGCGCCGAATCGACCGTGTCGTGCGTGAAGGTGAGGGACTCGCCCGGACCTGCGAGGATGACCTCCTGCTTGGCGACGACGCCGGGGCGACGCAGCGAGTGGATCGGCACGCTGCCGACCTGCTGACCACGGGCACGCTGATCCGCGTGCGGGGCGCTCACCGGGCCCTGCTCGGCGCGTGCGGCGGCGATGAGCTCGGCCGTGCGCACGGCGGTACCGCTGGGCGAATCGATCTTGGTCTCCCGGTGCGCCTCGATGATCTCGGCCGAACCGAAGAACGGCGCCGCAGCCGCGGACAGAGCGGAGCCGAGAACGGATCCGAGTGAGAAGTTCGGGATGAAGACCGCGCCCGTGCCGGCTGCGTCGACGAGCGGGCGTACGAGGGCGATGCGCTCAGCCGACCAGCCCGACGTCGCGACCAGGATGTTGATGCCCCGCTCGACGGCCGCACGGACCACGTCGATGCTGATCTGCGGTGTCGACGCGTCGACGACCAGATCAGCGCCGTCGAGTTCGGAAAGGTCGCTCGACGACGTCAGCACGCGGCTCACCTCGAAGCCCTCGAGCTCGTCGATCACCGCGTGGATGATCGTTCCGAGCTTCCCGGTTCCGCCGACGAGTGCTACCTGCGAGGTCATGCATCCAGTCTATGGAGCGGGCGACCGCTTCCGGTCCGGGGCGCGCGGGGCTCAGACCGGCATCGGGTCGGGGATGCCGGTGCGCAGCTCGAAGGGCAGATGACCCGTGTCGTTGTGATTGAGCAGCGTCCAGGGACGCCCCTGCTTCTGCGCGATGATCGTCAGCCCGCAGTGCGCCTGGTTGAGTGTCATCCAGCGCCACTCCGGCGCACCGAGCACCTCACGGACGAACCACGCGATGACGAAGTTGTGCGTGATGAGGACCTCGTGGACCTCGCCGTTCTTGCGCATGAGGAACTCGTTGACCGCGTCGTCCATCTGCGCACGACCGGCGTCGATCTCGGCGTCCGAGATCGACCCGAAGAAGGGCTCGTACGCGGCGGGCGTCTCGTCGGTCATACCCGTCGGGACGCAGTCGAACAGCAGAGCCGTCGGCTCGGGGGTCACCGACGGCAGACGCCCGGCGATGGCGCGGGCCGTCTCGTCGGCCCGCAGCAGCGGAGAGTGCCAGACCGCGTCGAGCGGGAGACCCGAGAGCCGGTCGGCGATCAACTCGGCCTGGCGCTGACCGCGCGGCGACAGGGGTCCGTCGGCGAGACCGTGCTCGGCATCCTGATGTTCACCGTGTCTGACCAGATATATGTAGTGCGTCACAACTCGCTCGCTTCATCGCCAGCATCCGCCGGGCCTCTCATCCACCCTATGTCACAGGGCGGACGCTGCTCAGTTGCCGGCACGCGTGAGCTCGGCGACCTGCGTACGCGACAGTGTGACACCGGCACCCTGCATCAGCTCGTCGACGTGATCGGTCGCGAACGTGTTCACGATCGGCGCCGCGATGGTGCGCTGCGCCAGGAGCCAGGCGATCGAGATCGCGGCAACGGGTACCGCGAGTTCGGCGGCGACCTGGTCGAGAGCGCGGAGGATCTTGATCCCGCGTCGGTTGAGGTGACCGCGCAGCTGCTCGCCGCGGACGCCCTGCGACGTCAGCGCCTTGCTGCGGTGACGACCCGACAGGAAGCCGTGCTCGAGCGCGTGCGAGGGCGTCACGGCGAGGTTCTGAGCCCCGGCGACGAGACGCAGGTCGCCCTCGAACGGCTGCCGGCGCAGCAGGTTGTACGGCGCGTCGATCACCTCGATGCGGGGGTAGCCGGCCGAGGCCAGGATGCGCGCCTCGACCAGACGTTCCGGCGCGAACCCGAACGCCCCGACGGCACCGATCTTGCCGGCGTCCTTGAGCCACTCGACCGTCGCGAGCGTGTCTTCGACGTTCGTGGTCTTGTCGAGCGTCGCATCGAGGTACAGCACGTCGATGCGCTCGACGCCGAGACGCGTCAGCGATCCCTCGACGGCGCGGACGAGGTTCACGGAGCCGAGCCCGGGATTGTCGGCGTGGGCGCCGATGCGCACGCTCAGGATCGCCCGCTCGCGCTGCCCGCGCGACCGGAGCCACTGTCCGATGATGTGCTCGCTGCGCCCGCCCGAGAATCCGTCGGCGGTGTGGATCGCATTGCCGCCGAACTCCACGTAGCGATCGAGGATGCCGTGGCTCGTCTCGAGGTCGACGTTCCAGCCGAACTCGGCAGCACCCAGCATCAGCGGGAAGGTCTCGAAACCCGTCTCTCCGAGCGGCTGCCGGACGTTCTCGCCGACTCCTGGTCCGACGATCGGGATCGGGGCGGAGGGATGCTCGATGGAGGCGGGCTCTGCAGCCCCCTGGGCTCGCTCGTCTGACGCTCCCGCGCCTACGCTGAACAACCGCATACTCTCACCCCCGCGTCGATCGGTGCGTGCCGACCTGCGTCACTGCTCGTGTGCACCCCCCGGTGCGTACTTCGAGGGTAAGCGACATCGGCGAACGTCCCGACCAATCAGGGGAACGGCGCGAAAACTTCCGATAACGGTTTGATCACGTCTCCGACGACAGAACCCGGGCCCGTCCTGTGCGGACGGACCCGGGTTCCGGTTCGAGCGTGGTGCTTACTCGGCTGCAGCCTCGACGGGCGCGGCCTCCGCGGCCGGCGCCTCGTCGATGACGGGCTCCAGCGACAGCTTGCCGCGGTCGTCGATCTTCGTGATCTTCACGAGGATCTTCTGGCCGACCGAGAGGACGTCGTCGACGTTCTCGACGCGCTTGCCACCGGCGAGCTTGCGCACCTCGGTGACGTGCAGCAGGCCGTCCTTGCCGGGAAGCAGCGAGACGAAGGCGCCGAACGTGGCGATCTTCACGACGGTTCCGAGGAACTGCTCGCCGATCTCCGGGTTGGTCGGGTTCGCGATCGCGTTCACCTGCGCACGAGCGGCCTCGGCCGAGGGGCCGTCCGTCGCGCCGATGTAGACGGTGCCGTCCTCCTCGATGGAGATCTGCGCGCCGGTCTCATCCTGGATCGCGTTGATCGTCTTGCCCTTCGGGCCGATCAGCTCGCCGATCTTGTCGACCGGGATCTGCACGCTGATGACGCGCGGCGCGGTCGGCGCCATCTCGTCGGGAGCGTCGATCGCGGCGTTCAGGACGTTGAGGATCGTCAGACGCGCATCGCGCGCCTGCGTCAGCGCACCGGCGAGAACCTGCGTCGGGATGCCGTCGAGCTTCGTGTCGAGCTGGATCGCCGTGACGAACTCGCTGGTACCGGCGACCTTGAAGTCCATGTCGCCGAGAGCGTCTTCCGCACCCAGGATGTCGGTCAGAGCCGCGTAGCGGGTCTCACCGTTGACCTCGTCGGAGACGAGACCCATCGCGATACCGGCGACGGGAGCGCGCAGCGGCACACCCGCGTTCAGCAGCGACAGGGTCGACGCGCAGACGGAGCCCATCGACGTGGAGCCGTTGGAGCTCAGCGCCTCGGACACCTGACGGATCGCGTACGGGAACTCCTCGCGGCTCGGCAGCACCGGCACGAGCGCGCGCTCGGCGAGGAAGCCGTGCCCGATCTCGCGACGCTTCGGCGAACCGACACGGCCGGTCTCACCGGTCGAGTACGGCGGGAAGTTGTAGTGGTGCATGTACCGCTTGCTCGTGACCGGCGACAGCGAATCGATCTGCTGCTCCATCTTGAGCATGTTCAGCGTGGTGACGCCCAGGATCTGGGTCTCGCCGCGCTGGAAGATCGCGGAGCCGTGCACGCGCGGGATGACCTGCACCTCGGCGTCGAGCGGACGGATGTCCGCAAGGCCACGACCGTCGATGCGAGCGCCCTCGGTGAGGATGCGACCGCGGACGATCTTCTTCGTGACCGACTTGTACGCGGCGGAGAACTCGAGCGGGGCCGCAGCAGGCAGCGAGCCCGATTCGGTGGCCTCGATGAGCTCGGCCTTGACGCGATCCTTGACCGCGTCGTCCGCCGTCTGACGCTCGACCTTGTCGGCGATCTGGTAGACGCCGACGAGCTCGTCGTAGGAACGGCCGGCGACGAAGTCGTAGACCTCCTGGCTGTACGCCGGGAAGACCGGGTAGACGCCCGGCTCCTTCGACGCGGTCGCGGCGAGCTCGGCCTGAGCCTTCACCAGCTGCGCGATGAACGGCTTCGAGGCCTCGAGGCCCTGGGCCACGACATCCTCGTTCGGCTTCGTCGCGCCGGCCTTGATCAGGTTCCAGCTGCCCTCGGTGGCTTCAGCCTCGACCATCATGATCGCGACGTCTTCGGTGCCATCGGCCTTGGTGACGACGCGGCCGGCGACGATCAGGTCGAAGACGGCTTCCTTCACCTGGTCGGCGGTCGGGAACGCGACCCACTGGTCGGCGTTCTCGCCGTGGCCCGGCACGAACGCCAGGCGGACACCGGCGACGGGGCCGGAGAACGGGAGACCCGAGATCTGGGTCGAAGCCGACGCGGCGTTGATCGCGAGGGCGTCGTAGAACTCGCCCGGAGCGATCGACATCACGGTGATGACGACCTGGACCTCGTTGCGGAGGCCGTCGACGAACGACGGACGCAGCGGACGGTCGATCAGACGGCAGACGAGGATCGCCTCGGTGGAGGGACGACCCTCACGACGGAAGAACGAGCCGGGGATCTTGCCGGCGGCGTAGGAGCGCTCCTCGACGTCGACCGTCAGCGGGAAGAAGTCGAAGCCCTCGCGCGGGTGCTTGCCTGCGCTGGTGGCCGAGAGGAGCATGGTCTCGCCGTCGAGGTACGCGGCGACTGCGCCCTGAGCCTGCTGCGCGAGGCGGCCGGTCTCGAAGCGGATGGTGCGGGTGCCGAAGCGGCCGTTGTCGAGAACGGCCTCGGTGGCGGTGATTTCAGGACCTTCCAAGAGGTCTCTCCTTCTTTGTTTAGACTCGCGAATCCGTATGACGCGCGAGCGCATTCAAGAGGAGCGGAAACAGCAGGGTTCGGGCGCGCGGGCACTCCCGCGAACATCGCCTGCGCTGGCCACCAGTAGAAAGCCACCCGACATCTCCTGCCGAGGAACCCACCACAGGGGACCAGCTTCTCCGCCGCTCGCTCCATGAGTCGATATGAAATTGTGCAGTCGACACACGTCAACCTCACCCAGCCTACCAGCGGGATCCCCGGAATCCCGCGAGCGGACCTGTGCGGCGGATCGGACACGTCCCGGCCACGGGGCGTTCACCGTCCGGATGCCGGGACGAGATCGGCATCCGCTGTGCTGACGTCATGCGCATGTCAGTGATCGGCTGCGGGTACCTCGGTGCCGTGCACGCCGCGGCCATGGCCTCGATCGGACACGACGTCGTCGGCATCGACGTCGACGAAGGCAAGGTCGCGGCACTCGCCTCCGGGACGGCGCCCTTCTTCGAGCCGCAGCTCACCGAGCTGCTCGCGGACGGCCTCGCCTCCGGCCGCCTGCGCTTCCGCAGCAGCATGGCCGATGCTGCGGGGGCGGACGTGCACTTCCTGGCCGTCGGCACGCCGCAACTGGCCGGCGGCCACGCCGCCGACCTCCGGTACGTCGACGCCGCGGTGGATGCCCTGCTCCCCCACCTCCGTCCGGGCGACGTGCTGGCAGGGAAGTCGACGGTCCCGGTCGGCACCGCCGCACGGCTGGCCGAAAGGATCGCGGGCAGCGGCGCGACCCTCGTCTGGAATCCCGAGTTCCTCCGGGAGGGGTGGGCCGTCCACGACACCCTCACACCGGACCGGCTCGTCGTCGGCGCGGAACCCGGTGCCGACGGCGAGCGCGCGGTCGATGTGCTCCGTGAGGCGTACGGCTCCGCCCTCGATGCGGGGACGCCGTTCCTCGTGACCGACCTCGCGACGGCCGAGCTGGTCAAGGGCGCGGCGAACGCCTTCCTCGCCACCAAGATCTCGTTCATCAACGCGATGGCCGAGATCGCCGAGGCGGCCGGCGCGGACGTCACGCTCCTCGCGGACGCGCTCGGGCACGACGGCCGCATCGGACGCCGCTACCTCGGCTCCGGCATCGGCTTCGGCGGCGGGTGCCTTCCGAAGGACATCCGCGCCTTCGCCGCACGCGCCGAAGAGCTCGGGCGCGGGGAGGCTGTCGGATTCCTGCGCGAGGTCGACGCCATCAACCTGCGCCGGCGCGACCGAGCCGTGCAGCTCGTCGTCGACGCGCTCGGCGGTCTCGTCTTCGGCCGACGCATCGCCGTGCTGGGGGCGGCGTTCAAGCCCTTCAGCGACGACATCCGCGACTCGCCCGCCCTCGATGTCGCCGTGCGGCTGCGCGGGCTCGGCGCCGACGTCGTGGTGACCGACCCGGCGGCGATCGACAACGCGCAGGCCGCGCACCCGCAGCTCGGCTATGCCCGCGAACGCGACGATGCGCTGCGGGAGGCGGACGCGGTCGTGATCGTCACCGAGTGGGACGAGTACCGCCGTGACCTGTCACCCGCACACGCCGGAGGTCTGGTGCGGGGCCGCATCGTCGTCGACGGCCGGAACTGCCTCGATGCCGCCGCGTGGCGGGCCGCCGGTTGGCAGTACCACGGCATGGGACGGCGCTGAGGCGTCTCGTCTCGCCTCCCTCGCTCGCCCGCTCGGTCAACGACCGGAGAAGACGCCGCGCACGGCGGAGGACCGTCCGAGATAGACGTAGTCGTCGTGCTTCGCCGAGCGGCCGTCGCCCGCGGCTCGACCGTGCAGGCGGCGCCACACCCACGGCAGCGCGTGCCGGCGCCACCACACCCCGGCGCCGATCGTCTCGTTCTCGTGCAGCGCGGCATCCAGCACACCGAGCGCATCGGCATCCGGAACACCCAGGACCTCGGCCGCCCGGTACGCGAGGAACCGGTGACCGCGACTGCTCAGGTGCACGAGATCCTCGCCCCAGTTGGGTCGCTCCGGCAGTGTCGGATGCAGATCGGTGTCGATGAGGATCGCGCCCGTGCGTGCGGCGATCCCGGCGAGAGCGGTCGCGAAGGCGGCGAAGCGCCGGGTGTAGATCGAAGCGGCGCGTCGTCCCGGAAGGAACGGGGTCACCAGCACCACGTCGGCGCCGATGTCGCGGAGCTGCCGCACCGCGCCCTCCAGCCGCGCGGCGAGCGCAGCGACGTCGACGCGATGCTTCACCAGGTCGTTCGCTCCGATCAGGATCGAGACCAGATCGGGACGCAGCTCGAGCGCTCGATCGAGCTGCGTGCCGCACACGTCGCTCACGCGCTTCGAGCGGATCGCGAGGTTCGCGTAGTGGAGTCCGCCCCGGGCGGCGAGCAGCAGCGCGAGACGGTCGGCCCAGCCGCGCAGGGCTCCGTCGGGTGCGGGATCGCAGAGCCCCTCGGTGAGCGAATCGCCGAGGGCGACGTAGCGGCGCCACCGTCGCGGCGAGACGGGTGCTGCGGCCTCCGGACGCACCACGCGGCGAGCGCGCGCTCCGGCATCCACCCGGTGCAGCTCCCGGGCATCGTCGAAGTGTCCGAGGAGCTGGTCGCAGACGCTCGCCCAGCTGCGCCCCTGCACGGCTTCGAGTCCGGCCTCGCCGAACGCCCGGCGCTTGCGGGCGTCTCCGGCGAGATCGGCGACGCGCATCCGCAGATCGTCGAGGTCTCCTGGACGGTACAGCCAGCCGTCGATGCCCATGCGGACGAGGTCGAGCGGACCGCCGCGGCCGGTCGCGATCACGGGCACGCCGCTCGCGTGCGCCTCCTGCAGCGTCTGGCCGAACGTCTCGCTCTCCCCCGGGTGCACGAAAACGTCGAACGAGGCCATCGCCGCGGCGAGCGCGTCACCGTCGAGGTGACCGAGGAACAGCGCCTCCGGGAGGAGGTCTTCCAGCCGCGATCGGGTCGGGCCGTCGCCCACGATCACCAGGCGGGTGCCCGGGATGCCGCGGAGGGCGACGAGATCCTCGACCTGCTTCTCCGGAGCCAGCCGGCCGACGTAGCCGATCACGACGTCGGCACCCCAGGACGCGCGCAGGTCGCTGCTGCGGCGGGAAGGCTGGAAGCGTTCGGCATCGACGCCTCTCCCCCACCTCCGCACACGGTCGATACCGAGAGAGGCGAGCTGCTGTGCCGATTCCACGGACGGCGCCAGCGTCATCGTCGCGCGGCGGTGGAGCCGGGCGATGTGCGTCTGGGCGATGCCCGTGGTCGCCGCGATCCGGTACCGCTCGGTGTACGCGGCGACGTCGGTCTGATAGGCCGCGACGGAGGCCACGTCGAGTCGTTCGGCCGCGAGCACCCCGCGCCAGCCGAGCGCGAACGGCGACGCCAGGTGCACGACGTCGGGCTGGAACCGACGCAGGGAGGCGGCGACGCGGTGCGCCGGCGACGTGCCCACCCGCACGTTGCGGTAGCCGGGCAGCGCGAGACTCGGAATCGCCTCGACGCGCGCGCCGCTCACCGCCTCGGGCATGCCGAGGGCCGCGGGCGCGATGACGTGGGCGTCGTGCCCCCGGTTCTCGAGGTGTCGCAGGATCTGCAGCACCGAGCCGGTCACGCCGTTCATGTGCGGAAGGAAGGATTCCGTGATGATCGCTACTCTCACACCCTCAGGATGACGGCGCCGAGGGGCGGGATCCTCCGGAAACGACCCTCGGCACCAGATGTTCACCGGATGCTGGATCACAGGTCACCGGCTATCCGTTCTTTGGTTTCCGTTCACCGTCCACGGGCACAGTGAACCCGTGCCGACCGATCTGCTCGCCGATGCCCTCGACAGCCCCTGGAGCCTGGTGCTGATGAGCCTCCTCGTCGTCGGGGACGCCTTCTTCGTCGTCATCCCCGGCGAGGTCGCGGTGACGGCGCTGGGAGCGCTCGCCGTCACCACCGGGGCGCCGTCTCTGTGGGCGGTCATCGTCTGCGCCGCGGTCGCCGCGACCGTCGGAGACGCGTGCTGCTACCTGATCGGCCGGCTCGTCGGCACCGAGCGCTGGCGCTGGATGCGCGCTCCCCGCGTGCAGCAGGCTCTCGGCTGGGCGAGGCGACGCCTCGACGGAGGGACCGCCACCGTGCTGTTCACGGCACGGTTCGTGCCGTTCGCCCGACTCGCCATCAACCTCGTCGCCGGGGCGTCGCGTATCCATCCCCCGCGGTATCTGGCCCTCGTCACGCTCGCCGCGACCGGATGGGCCGTCTACCAGGCGGCGGTCGGCGCCGCGGTGGCCGCGATCGTCCCCGGAGGGCCTCTCGTCGCGGTCCCGGTGTCGATCGCGGTCGCGATCGGCGTCGGTCTGCTGATCGATGTCGTCACCCGCAGACGGCGGACCTGAACTCCCCCTCGTCGCGAGCGTGCTCTAGGCTCGGGGCATGAGCACCGAAGAAGGCGCCACCTCCTCCGAGGAGATGAAGCGCAAGTTCAAGGAAGCGCTCGAGAAGAAGAACGCGCAGCACCGACAGGGCGAGTCGCACCTCGACGGCGATTCCGCCGTGCACGGCGCGGCCGCCCCGCAGACGCGGCGCGAGTTCCGACGCAAGAGCGGTTGACCACACGGATGCGGAGGCCGGATTCCTCCGGCCTCCGCATCCTTTCTTCTTCATACGGCCTGTTCGCCGTGGAAGCAGGGATCAGCGCTGTGCGGCGCGCTCCTTGGCCCGCTGCTCCTTGGCTGCCATCTCCGCGACGGCCGACTCGCTGAGCTCCTGGACACCCGCGGCGTCCGGAGCGTCCGACATCCCGTGCGCATCGACGCCGTCCAGCATCGACTCGTCGAAAGGCAGCTCCCCGCTGAGCACCCGACGCGTGCGAGCACGGTCGATCTGCTTGGTCCAGGTGCCGATGAGGAGTGTGGCGACCGCGTTGCCGGTGAAGTTGGTCAGCGCGCGTCCCTCCGACATGAAGCGGTCGATGCCGACGATCACGCCGACGCCGTCGACCAGATCCGGGCGGTAGGCCTGCAGTCCGCCGGCGAGGGTCGCGAGTCCCGCCCCGGTGACGCCGGCGGCACCCTTGCTCGCGATGATCATGAACACGAGCAGGCCGATCTGCTCACTGATCGACATCGGCTGGCCCATGCCCGTCGCGATGAACAGCGACGCCATCGTGAGGTAGATCGCCGTGCCGTCGAGGTTGAACGAGTACCCGGTCGGCACCGTGATGCCCACGACCGGCTTGGAGACGCCGACGTGCTCCATCTTCGCGATCAGCCGCGGCAGCGCGGACTCCGACGAGGAGGTGCCGACGATCAGCAGGTATTCGCGCCCCAGATACTTCATGAGCGAGAAGATGTTGACCCGCGTGACGGTCCAGAGCAGCGTGCCCAGCACCACGACGATGAACAGGACGCACGTGATGTAGAACGCGCCCATCAGGATGCCGAGGCTCCAGATCGCCGAGATGCCGGTCTTGCCCACGACGGCCGCGATCGCACCGAAGGCGCCGATGGGCGCCAGCCAGAGGATCATGCCGAGGATGCGGAAGACCAGCTTCTGCAGCTGCTTCACCGCGTCCATGATCGGAGCGCCGCGGTCGCCGAGACCCTGCAGAGCGAAACCGACGAGGAGGGCGATGAACAGCACCTGCAGAACGCTCTCGCCCGTGAAGGCGCCGAAGAACGTCGCGGGGATGATCCCGAGGATGAACTCCTGCGTGGTCTTGGCCTCGGCCGCGCCCTCGGGGTCGTACGTGGAGGCAGCCATGTCGAGCCCGGATCCCGGGTGGATGATGTTGCCCACGACCAGACCGATCGCGAGCGCGAAGGTCGACATGATCATGAAGTACAGCAGCGCCAGGCCGCCGATCTTCCCGACCGTCGCCGCCTTCGCGATGGATCCGACTCCGACGACGATCGTGCAGAAGATGATCGGGGCGATCATCATCTTGATCAGCGCCACGAAACCCTTGCCGAGTGCCTCGAACCCCTGCCCCACCTCAGGCCAGATGAGCCCGACGAGCGCGCCGAGCACGACCGCGATGATCACCGACACGTAGAGCCAGGTGTGCCGGTCCCAGGACTGCTTGCCGCGCCGCGAGTTGAACCCCGGCAGACGGAACCCCGTTGTGATGGCCATGTTTCCTCCTTGATCATGAACGTCGTCGTGTCATGTGTGCGGCGGCATCCTCGTCGCCGATGACATTCACCGTCGCGGACTTCCCACCGCGCCGCGATTTGTGGTCGTATTGGTCACTACCGAGAGCGACGACGACCGGAGGATGCGATGGCACATGCCTCTGACGGTCGCAGCACCGCGTCGCGCGTCTTCCTCGTGCTGCTCGTCACCGCGATCGTGATCGGCGCGCTCGTCGCGGTGTACCTGGTCGTCGAGGCGCAGCGCGCCATCCGCGCCGAGGCTGAACGGGTGACGGCGGCCGCCGCGATCTCGCTGGCCGCGTCCCCTGATGTGGTCTCCTCGCTCGCGGACGGCGACGAGGGCGCTGCGACGCGCCGTCTCGAGCCCTACGCCATGCAGGTCGTGGACGAGGCCGGGCTCGACTTCATCACCGTGATGACCGTCGACGGGGTGCGGGTCACCCACCCCGATCTCGACCAGATCGGCGGACCGTACCTCGGGACGATCCCCGCCGCACCGCAGGCGCTCACCGAGGAGTTCACCGGAACACTCGGCCCGTCCGTCCGCACGATCGTGCCGGTCCTCGACGCCGATGACGCTCTGGTCGGGTGGGTGGCGGCGGGCGTCACGACCGAGTCGATCAGCGAGACGCTGGTGCGCCGGCTCCCCCTCTCGCTCGGGATCACGGCCGGGCTCGTGGCCCTCGGCGCCTTCGGTGCCCTGATCGCCCGCCGGGTCACCCGGCGCATCGCCGGCGACCTGCCGCCCGGGCAGCTGCGCGACGCCGTGTCCTCCTACGAGTCGATCCGCACCCTGGGCGAGGCCCTGCGCGCCCAGACCCACGAGCACGGCAATCGGATGCACACCGCGGTCGCGCTCCTGGAACTCGGACGCCGCGACGAGGCGATCGAGATCCTCACCGAGACCTCCCGCCAGAGCCAGTCGCTCGTGGACCAGGTCACCGCCCGGCGCCAGGGCGACCCCGCGGTCGGTGCGCTGCTGCTCGGCAAGGCGTCGCAGGCGAAGGAGCGGGGCATCGACTGGCGCGTGCAGATCGACCCCGACACGCCGCGCTCGCCGCTCTCGACCGTGGACAGCGTGTCGGTGCTCGGCAACCTCGTCGACAACGCGATGGATGCCGCGGCGGAGGTGGAGCACCGCTGGGTGGAGGTGTCGCTGACCCCCGCTGAGGACGGCGGCATCGTGCTCGAGGTCTCCGACAGCGGGTCGGGCGTGCCGAGCGAAGACCGAGAACGGATCTTCCAGCAGGGCTTCTCGACGAAGCCGGCGGATGCCCAGGGCCGAGGCATCGGACTGGCGCTCGTGCGTTCGGTCGTCCACGGCGTCGGCGGCTCCGTGACGCTCACCGACGACCCGACGACGTTCCGCGTCGTGCTGCCCCCGGCGGGATCACGGAGGTCGCGCTCATGATCAGGACACTGCTGGTCGACGACGATGCGCTGACCCTCGAGCTCCATCGCGACTACGTGGCACGCCTCGACGGATTCACGGTGTCGGGCGAGTGCAGCGGCGCGCGCGCCGCGGTGAGCGCCGTGCTGGAACGGCAGGGTGCGGACGCGTTCGACCTGGTCCTGCTGGACATCACGATGCCGGACGGCTCGGGCATCGACGTGCTGCGGGCGCTGCGGGCGCGATCGGCATCCGTCGACGTGATCGCGATCACGGGGGTGCGCGACGCCGAGACGGTGCGGCAGATGGCCGCGCTCGGGGTCTTCCAGTACCTCGTGAAGCCGTTCCCCTTCGCCGTGTTCAAGGAGCGGATGGAGCAGTATCGCGCGCACCGCGAGCACGCGAGCACCACGGCCGGCGAGGCGACGCAGGCGGAGATCGACGCGCTGCTGGGGCGGGCGACAGGCACGATCACCCTTCCGAAAGGGCTGTCCGCCGCGTCACTGGAGCGCGTGACCGCCGCCCTGCGCGCCGCGGGGCCGCTGTCGGCGAGCGAAGCGGCGGAGCGCCTCGGGATGTCGCGGGTCGCCGTGCGGCGCTACCTCGAGCATCTCGCAGCCGAGGGCGTCCTCCGCCGCTCCGCTCGATACGGCGCCCGTGGTCGCCCCGAGACCGAGTACGGCTGGAGCCGGGGCGCCGACGGCCTCTGAGTGCTCAGCGCGGGAGGCGACCGGCGTACAGCACCCCGCGCGGATCGGCGGCGGCACGCAGCGCACGCAGCCGCTCGAGGTCGGCGGGACTGCCGCAGCGTTCGAGGGTCTGCCCCGGTCCGAGAAACGTCGGGACCGTGCGCGGAGCTTCGGCATGCGCCAGCAGACCGACGAAGCCCGCAAGGCTCGCGTCGCCCGGCTCGAGCGGCGCACCGGGGAAGATCGGGGCGAGCGCATGCAGCAACCAGCCGGCGGACTGCAGGGAGGCGAATCCGCGGCGCTGCGGGGAATCGAGCGCGCCGCCCAGCATCCGGATGTCGATCCCCATGATCGGACCCTGCTCCGGCAGCTCGCGGTAGGCCACGAGTGCGTCGATCGTGGCGTCGTCGAACGACGAGAGGGCCATGGATGCGCCACGACCCGGCATCGGGTCGGTCGGCTCGTTCGATGCCGCGACGAGGGCGGCCGGCGATGTCGGTCCGGTCGTGTCACGCTGAACCGTGCCGGCGCCGCGCACGCGGTCGAGCAGAGCGCTCGCGTCGCCGTCGACGGACAGCGCCTGGACCTCGAGGAAGCTGCGCCCGCGGATCTCCTCGGGCAGTTGCGGAGCGTCGGGCATGCGCATCGAGTTCATGAAGACGTTGAGCGTGGCGGGCGCGTCGGCCGAGAGATCGCGCACCGCCCGGATGACCGCCGCGGCATCCGACACGTCGAACGTGAGGCTCGCACCCCACAGGGCGGGCGTGCGCACCAGTTCGATCTCGAGCGCGGTCACGATCCCGACGATGCCGCCGGCGCCTCGCAGCGCCCACAGGAGTTCCGGGTCGCTGTCGTCGTCGACCCGTTCGTGCGTGCCGTCGGTGCGCAGCACCCACGCCGCCCGCACGTTGTCGGAGCCGAGTCCGGCGGTGCGGCTGAACCACGAGTGCCCGCCACCCAGCGTGTACCCGGCGACGCTGACCACGGGACTCGTGCCGGCCGGCGCCGCCCACCCGGTGGCCTCCAGCGCGTCGACCACCGCACCCCAGCGCACACCGGCGCCGACGTGCAGGACTCCCGCCTCGACATCGACCTCGAGCTCGTCGAACGCCGGCATGCGCACGATCACCGCTCCGGCGAGATCGCCCGAGGCGCCGTGCCCGCTGGGCTGCACGGCGAGCGGGATCCCCGTGTCGGCGGCCGTCTCGAGCAGCACGGTCAGGTCGCCGACATCGGCGGGCACGGCCACGGCGGCAGGGCGCTGGTCGACGGCGAGATTCCAGGGCTTCCGGGCGTCGTCGTATTCCGGATCATCGGGAAGGATGAGCGCTCCGGTCAGGCGCGGGCGGACGGCTTCGAACGAGGAGGTCGAGGACATGACGACACGGTACGACGTCCGTCCGACATTGTCGACGGACGTCGTACCGCGATCAGGGCGTCACTCCCCCGCGAGACCGCCGAGCAGGTGTCCGAACGATCGGCCTTCGCCGAGATAGGTGGCCGGATCATACGGATCGGCGGCCGAGGCGGCATCCCGCCGGGCGATCGCGTCCGCAAGCTCTTTGGCGCCCTTCTCGACGCGCTTCGCGAGCGGAGCGACATCGTCGCCGGCGCCGCCCCAGTCGCTCGATGCCGCGAACACGCCCGTCGAGACCGTCTCCGCGTGCAGGTAGGCGAACAGCGGGCGGATCGCATAGTCGATCGCCAGCGAGTGCCGTGCCGTTCCGGCGTTCGCGCCGATCAGCACCGGCTTCCCGGTGAGCGCGTCGGGATCGAGCACGTCGATGAACGACTTGAACAGACCCGAGTAGCTCGTCGAGAAGATCGGCGTCACCATGATCAGCGCGTCAGCGGACACGACGGTGTTGATCGCCGTCTCCAGCGCCGGGGGTGCGAAGCCGGTGAGCAGGTTGTTGGTGATGTCGTGCGCATAGTCGCGCAGCTCGATCACGTCGACGCTGGCCTCGATGTCGCGTTCGCGGAGCGCCTTCACCGTCTCCGCCGCCAGCCGGTCGGCCAGCATGCGCGTCGAGGACGGGTTCGACAGCCCCGCGGAGACGACCGCGATCCTGCGGACGGTCATCTCAGGCTCCCTTCCGGCTGAGGCCGAAGGCCGAACCCGCGGGTGCCGGGGTGTCCTGGTAGGGCGAGTCGCCGGTCAGGTTGTCACCGCGGTTGGCACCGGGTCGGGCCTGACGCGTCGGACCGTCGCCGAACTCGGCCGTGACTCGGGCGGCGTGCGTGGGTGCATCCGGCACGTTCTCCGGGCGACCCTGCGCGAGCTCCTTGCGGAGAACCGGCACGACCTCGGAGCCGAGGATGTCGAGCTGCTCGAGCACGATCTTGAGCGGGAGTCCGGCGTGATCGACGAGGAAGAGCTGGCGCTGGTAGTCGCCGTAGTGCTCGCGCATCGCGGCGTAGCGATCGATGATCTGCTGCGGCGATCCCACCGTCAGCGGGGTCATCTCGGTGAAGTCCTCCATGCTCGGACCGTGACCGTAGACCGGCGCATTGTCGAAGTAGGGACGGAACTGGTTCGCGGCATCCTGCGAGTTCGCCGCCATGAACACCTGACCGCCGAGTCCGACGATCGCCTGCTCCGGCGTGCCGTGTCCGTAGTGCGCGTAGCGCTGGCGGTACAGCTCGATGAGGCGCTGGTAGTGCTCCTTCGGCCAGAAGATGTTGTTCGCGAAGAAGCCGTCGCCGTAGTACGCGGCCTGCTCGGCGATCTCCGGGGTGCGGATCGAGCCGTGCCAGACGAACGGCGCGATGCCGTCGAGCGGACGGGGCGTCGAGGTGAAGCCCTGCAGCGGGGTGCGGAACTTGCCCTCGAAGTCGACGACATCCTCACGCCACAGCTTGTGCAGCAGCGCGTAGTTCTCGATCGCGAGCGGAAGGCCCTGGCGGATGTCCTGCCCGAACCACGGGTACACAGGGCCGGTGTTGCCGCGGCCGAGCATGAGGTCCATGCGTCCGTCGGAGACGTGCTGCAGCATCGCGTACTCCTCGGCGATGCGCACCGGGTCGTTGGTGGTGATCAGCGTCGTCGACGTCGAGACGATCAGTCGCTCGGTCTGCGCCGCGAGCGCCGCGAGGAACGTGGTGGGGCTCGAGGACCAGAACGGCGGGTTGTGGTGCTCGCCGATCGCGAAGACGTCGAGTCCGACCTCTTCGGCGTGCGTGGCGATGGTCAGCGTCGCCTTGATCCGCTCCTGCTCGCTGGGCGTGACGCCCGTGGTGGGATCGCGCGTGATGTCGCTGACCGACATGATGCCGAACTGCATCGCCTGCGCGCCTGACTGCTCGCTCATGAGTGCTCCGTTTTCCTCGAACCGGATGCCCGGCATCCGTTTCTATTCATTTGAATGTATATGGGATAACGCGCTCACGGCAACTTTATTCCCGGCCTGTAGCCTCGATGCATGAGCACCACCGGGGCGGACATCTCAGGGCCCACCACAGGATCGCTCCCGCGGCCGAAGCGGCGTGTGCCGTTCTGGGACAACGCCCGCTACGCGTGCATCGTGCTGGTGGTGCTGGGCCACGCGATCCAGCGTCTCATCTACGATTCCGACATCGCCTTCGCGTTCTACCTCGCCCTCTACGCGTTCCACATGCCCGCGTTCGCGATCATCTCCGGCTACTTCTCGAAGTCGGGGTCGCCGACGAAGACCCAGATGGCACGGGTCATCACCGACATCCTCGTGCCGTACCTCATCTTCGAGGTCCTCTGGACCCTCACCAAATGGCTCGTCGAGGGCCAGGCGAACCCGAACATCACGAAGCCGTCGTGGACGCTGTGGTTCCTGCTGGCGCTCGGCATCTTCCGGCTCGTCCTCCCCTATCTGGCGCTGCTGCGCTGGCCGCTGTTCTGGACCGTCGTCATCTCGATCGGCGTGGGATACCTGCCGAACGTCGACAGCACCTTCTCGCTCTCCCGAACGCTCGGCCTGCTGCCGTTCTTCGCCTTCGGCTGGTGGCTGCGGGAGCGCGACATCGTCGCCCGCTTCCGCCTGCTCGACTTCCGCCCGTGGTGGGTGCGCGTCGTCGCGCTCGCGGTGCTGGCGACGGCCGGCTGGGCCGCATGGAACTGGCTCCCGGTCTGGCAGGCGGTCGACCTGCGCCACTGGCTGTTCTACGAGGACTCCTACGCCGACCTCGGCGGCGAGCAATGGTGGGCCGGCGGCGTCCGATTCGCTCTGATGCTGCTCGCGGTGGTGCTGTGCGCCTCGTTCTTCGCACTGATCCCCCGGGGCACGTACTGGTGGACGCAATTCGGCCAGTACACGATGTACGTGTTCCTGCTGCACTCCTTCGTGCTCTACCCGTTCCGCGAGTCCGGTGCGCTGCGCGACCTCGAGCCGACGTGGATCTGGCTGCCCCTCGTGACGATCCTGTCCGTGGTCGTCGCGCTCGCCCTCGCGACGAAACCCGTGCGCTGGCTGTTCCGTCCGCTCGTCGAACCACGACCGAAGTGGCTGTTCACCGACCCCGCTCTCGCGTCGCGCGAAGGCCGCAGGAACGATCCGACCGGATCCCGGCGGCCGCGAAGTCTGCGCGGATGACCCGCGCGCTGACCGTTCGCGACCGGATCGTCCGCGAAGCGGATGCGAGCGGATTCGTCGCCCACGGCCTCCATGTCCTCGCCGGCTCCGATGTCGCGGAGCATCGCTGGACCCCCGACATCCGCGAGGACGTGCACTCCGCGGCGAAGGGCGTCTGCGTTCTCGCGGCGGGCATCGCGGCCGACGAGGGACACATCGATCTCGACGCGCCCGCTGCCGCGTATCTCGAGGACGTCGATCTCGGCTCGAGCGTCGACGGGGTCACGCTCCGCCATCTCCTGACGATGACGAGCGGCGTCGATCTGCCGTGGTCGGAGACGATGATGACCGATTGGCCGGATCTCGCCCGCGAGTTCCTCCGCCGCCCCTCGCGCGGTCGCGTCTTCCAGTACTCGAACGCGAGCACGTACACCGCGATGACAGTGCTCGCCGCCCGAGTCGGCGACGTCGGCGAGTACCTCGATGCGCGGCTGTTCGCGCCGCTGGGGATCCACGACGTCGAGTGGGAGCGCTGCCCGAACGGCCGCATCGTCGCCGGCGGCGGACTCGCACTCCGCACCGGGGAACTGGCCAGTGTCGGCCGCCTGATCCGCGATCGCGGCATGTGGGAGGGCCGCAGCCTCGTGTCGGCGGAGCTGGTCGACGCGATGCACGGCGACTGGGTCTCAGCCGGAACGACGCCCGGCTACGACCGGTACGCTCTCGCCGGCTGGGGCGGCCCCGGGGGCGCATGGAGGCTGCACGGCGCCTACGGCCAGCTCGTGATCTTCCGGGACGACGCCGTCGTGACGATCACGGCCGACGACCACGCGGGCGCCGACGCCATGGCCGAGCAGGTCGTGCGGATGCTCGAGGCCTGATCCGCGGTCAGGCGAAGAGCTCCGCACCCACGTAAGAGCCGGGACTCACGCCGGCCGGGACCGCCCAGATGCCCGAGCCGACGTGTCGGATGTATTCGTTCATGAGGTCTGTCGAGAGCCGGCGCTGCAGCGAGATGAACTGGGCGGGGTCGCGCTGGTACGAGAGGAAGAACAGTCCGGCGTCGAGTCGGCCGAGCTCGTTGTTGCCGTCGACGTAGTTGTAGCCGCGACGGAGGATCCGGATGCCGTCGTTCTGCTCGGGGTGCGCGAGACGCACGTGGCTGTTCGCGTCGATGGACGCGCCGCCGAAGTCGGGGGCCGTGAACTCGTCGCCGCCCGAGAGCGGTGCACCCTTCCCCTTGTCCCTGCCGATGATCGTGTCCTGCTCGGCGAGCCGCACCCGATCCCAGGTCTCGATGAGCATGGCGATCTTGCGGGCGACGAGGTAGGAGCCGCCCGCGAGCCAGGAGGGCTCGTCCGTGCTCGCGACCCAGACGTGATCGTCGAGCGCGGCCGTGTCGTCGGCGAGGATGTTCGCCGTGCCGTCCTTGAACCCGAACAGGTTCCGCGGCGTCGCCTGACCGGATGTCGTGCGCGAGGTCTTCCCGAACCCCAGCTGCGACCAGCGCAGCCGGGCGCGGCCGAAGGCGATGCGGCTGAGATTGCGGATCGCGTGCACGGCGACCTGCGGATCATCGGCGCATGCCTGGATGCAGAGGTCGCCGTGGGAGGTCTGCGGGTCGAGGTCGTCTCCGAGGAACGCCGGCAGCCGCTCGAGGCCTGACGGACGGAGGGATGCGATGCCGTAGCGGTCGCCGTCCTCGTTCTCGAAGAGCCCGGGGCCGAAGCCGAAGGTGATAGTGAGGTTCGCCGGCGTGAGACCGAGTGCCTCGCCGGTGTCGTCCGGCGGCGCCTCGGCCGAGCCGCCCACGGCGCCGCTCGCGCTGACCTCCAGGCCCTGCGTCATGCGTGCGGCCGCGTACGACCAGTCCTGCAGCAGTGAGATGAGGTCGTCGCGGTCGGTGCGCGGCATCATGTCGAAGCTCGCGAAGTGCAGGTGCTCCTGCACGGAGGTCGTGATCCCGGCCTGGTGCTCTCCGAAGAACTCGTGCGCGGTCTGGGCATCGGCCTGCGCTCCGGCGCGTCCGAGCGCCACGCCACCGGCGAGGCCGGCGCCCGCTCCGACCGCGAGTCCGGCGACGCCTCCCCCGATGGCGAGGCCCAGGAGCCCCCGCCGGCTCAGGCCGGACGGAGCGGATGCCGCCGCCGTGTCACCCATCGCCGGGTCGGCCGCGGCATCCGCCTCTGGTTCGTTCACGTCCGTGATCGTACCTGCTCAGCCGATCAGTCGAGGACCGTGCCGGTGAGCTGCGACAGCGGCTCGGCCAGCGCGTTGATCAGATCGGTGAACTCGCGCTTGTTCTCCTCCGTCAGCTCGGAGTAGCCGACGAAGCCGTCGGCGAGCGAGCCGTGCGCGGCGAGCGACTCCTCGAGGGCGGCATAGCCGGACTCGATCTCATCGACGAGGGCCTTGCCGTCATCGCCCTGCGCGGTCGCGAAGTCCTGCACGAGCGAGAACGCCATCTTGGAGCCCTCGACGTTCGCGGCGAAGTCGTAGAGGTCGGTACCGGACCACCAGTCCTCCTCGCCCGAGATCTTGCCGGTGGCGACCTCGTCGAGCAGTGCGATCGCACCGTTCGAGATGCCCCCGATGCCCTGGTCGTCCAGTGCCGTGGTGAAGTCGTCGGAGTGCACGTAGTCGTACAGCTCCTGCACGTCGGCGAGCAGCAGGTCACCGAAGTCGGCGCGCTCCTCCGGAGTCGACGGCACCCAGTCCTGCCAGGCGGGCGTCTCGCCATCGGCGTTCAGCGCGTCCTGCGCGGGCACCCAGAGATCCTTCTCGATGCGGTGGAAGCCGGTCCAGTCCAGGCCCTCGGCGACGGCGTCGACCTCGCGGTAGTCGATGCGCGGGTCGAGGTCGCCGAGCGCCTCGGCGACGGGCTCGATGCGCTCGTAGTAGGCACGCACCTGCGGGAAGAGCTCGCGGGCGGTCTCGTCGTCGCCCGACTCGTAAGCGGCGACGAAGTCCTCGACGGCCGGGACGAGCTGGCCGACCTGGTCCTTCACGAAGGCCGCGTACAGATCGACGGCCTTCTGCTTCTGGTCGGCATCCGGACCGTCGACGGCGACGCGGTCGCCCGTGACGGTGAACGCGGTCTTGCCGACGCCCTCGCCGATCATGCCCGGCTTGCAGAGCGTGAAGTAGTCGCCCGGCTGGGCGACCACGGTGAGGGTGCGGGATGCCGCGGGCGCGATGTTCTCGACCTCGCCGACGATGCGCAGCCCGTCTTCCGCCAGGAGGTAGAACTCGGACACCTGATCGGTGTCGTTCTTCACGGCGAAGGTGAGCGTACCGCTCTGGGCCGTCGACTCCGACACCGCGCAGTCGCTGTCGGTGGAGGAGACGTCGAAGGCCGCGGTGGCGCCGACATCGCTCTTCGCGACGCAGCCGCTCAGGACGAGTGCGGCCGCACCCGTGGCGGCTACCGCCCCGAGGATCCGGTGGAAGGTGGTCATGCTGCTCCTTGTTGTGAGGGGGAGGTCGTTGCGAGTTGCGGCTCTGCCGGAGCCTGCGGCTTCGACGGGCGACGCGAGCGGAGTCCGCGGATGTAGAGCGATCCGACGACGAGGATGTAGAGCGTCCAGGCGATGACCTGCAGCCAGGTCATGGCGGGCATGAAACCCACCGTGGCCTGCAGGATCGCGGCGAGGGGGCCGCCGGGGGCGATCGTGGCCGAGACGTCGAACGCCCACCCGAAGGGGAAGCCGGCCCAGCCGACCGCGACGCCGCCGGTCACGGCATCGATGGGTGCGGCGGCGGTGAACGGCCCGGGAAGCGCGCCCGCCTCCTGCAGATCCATCAACGAGTACGCGAGGACGCCGGCAGCGACGATCACGAGGAAGCCGCCCGTCCAGGCGAAGAAGCGCCGGAGGTCGAGTCTCACGGCACCGCGGGAGATCAGCCAGCCGATGATCACCGCGGCGATCAGTCCGAGGAGCGCACCGAGCAGTGCGGACGGCGCGTCGCCGAACGACTGCACCATCGACCACAGCAGCAGGGTCGTCTCGATGCCTTCGCGGGCGACCGAGACGAAACCGATGGCGATGAGCGCCCAGAGACCGCCGACCGTGAGCGCACGATCGATCCCCCCCTCGAGCGTCGCCTTCATGGTGCGTCCGGCCCGCTGCATCCAGAAGATCATCCAGGTCACCATGGCGACCGCGAGCAGCGAGAGACCGCCGCCGATCAGCTCCTGCGCGGCGAAGGTGAGTTCGTACGCGCCGAACGTGAGAACGGCGCCGATCCCCAGGGCGAGCGCGATCGCGAGACCGACACCGGCCCAGAGCCTCGGCAGCGCATCCTGCCGACCGAGGCGACGCAGGTAGGCGACGAGGATGCCGACCACGAGGGCGGCTTCGAGTCCCTCACGGAGACCGATGAGAAAGGTTGCGAGCACGGAATGATGACTCTCTGGCGAAGACTGAGGTAAGGCATCCCTTACCCACGAGACTCTAGCACTGGGTAATGCGGCGCAACACACGCCCCACACCCCCCGAACGCGACGTAGCCTCGGTCCATGGCTGAACTCTCGCTCCCCATCCTCGACCTGTCCCAGCTCGACGAAGGCCCCGAAGCCGCTGCCCGCTTCCGCGATGATCTGCGCGCAGCGACGCACGACGTCGGGTTCTTCTACCTCACCGGAACCGGCATCTCCCCCGAGCTCGAAGCCCGTCTGCACCGTGCGGCGCTCGACTTCTTCGCGCTTCCCGAGGCGGACAAGCTCGCCATCGAGAATGTGAACAGTCCGCACTTCCGGGGTTACACGCGCGTCGGCGGCGAGCGGACCCAGGGCAAGGTCGACTGGCGCGAGCAGATCGACATCGGTCCGGAGCGCGAGCCCGTCGACGGCGGCCCCGCGTTCAACCGCCTCATCGGCCCGAACCTGTGGCCGGCGGCGCAGCCGGAGCTGCAGGAGATCGTCACCGAATGGCACGACACCCTGACCGCGATCGCCCGCAAACTGCTGCGCACCTGGGCCCTGACCCTCGGAGCGGACGAGACCTACTTCGACGAGCCCTTCCGCGACCCCTCCACCCTGATCAAGATCGTGCGCTACCCGGGTTCGCACGAGCCCGAGCCGCAGCAGGGCGTGGGCGCGCACAAGGACTCCGGTGTGCTCACGCTGCTCTGGGTCGAGCCGGGGAAGGGCGGTCTCCAAGTGGAGCGCGACGGCGAATGGGTGTCCGCTCCCCCCGTCGACGGCGCCTTCGTCGTCAACATCGGGGAGCTGCTCGAATACGCCACCGGAGGATATCTGAAGGCGACGAACCATCGAGTCATCTCTCCCCGAGCGCCGGAGGAGCGGATCTCGATCCCGTTCTTCTTCAACCCCGCGCTCGACCAGCAGCTCCCCCTTCTCGAGCTCCCTGCCGACCTGGCCGCCGAGGCCACGGGCGTCACCGATGATCCGAGCAACCCGATTCACGCCACCTACGGCGAGAACGCCATGAAGTCCCGCCTGCGCGCACACCCGGATGTCGCGGCGATCCACCACCCGGACCTCGTGAACGCCACCGTCTGACGGCCGTCAGGCGCTGCTACCAGTCGAGGGCCGAGCTCAACGCCTCCAGAATGGGCTCGCGCCCTTGCGCGATGTGCGCATGCGCCTGCGCCGCGGCGACCTCACCTCGACCGGCGAGGATCGCGTCGAGGAGCTGCTGGTGCTCGACGTCGTGCTCCTGCTCTCGCGTGGTCCGGGTGAGCCGGAACATCCACTCCATCCTCCCCAGCATGGGGAGAAGACTCCGTTCGAGGATGCGGTTGCCCGACAGCCGGACGATCTCGCGGTGGAATCCGAGATTCGAGGCGCCCAGCTCCTCCACCTCGGCCGGAGCGAGCGCACGCTCGAGGAGCCCGCGGAGGCCGGACGGGTCCGCCTCACCCGCATGCACGCGCGTCGCGGCGAGTCGGGTCGCGTACGGCTCGATGCACAGCCGTGCGTCGAACAGCTCCTCCACATCCGCCATGGTCACCGGCGTCACGCTCGCGCCACGGTTGCGCGACATCGTGACGAAGCCCTCGACCTCCAGACGCTGCAGGGCCTGGCGCACCGGCACGCGGGACACCTCGAAGCGCTCGGAGAGGTCTCGTTCTTTGAGCCAGGCCCCCGGGGTGAGATCGCCGTCGATGATCGTGCGCAGCAGGCCGCGGTAGACCCGCTCCGCCAACGCTGATCCGTCGACGGTGCGGATATCGGCGCTCATCAGGACACCTCTCGAGGGATCGCGTCGCGGATCGGGAAGACCGGCGGGAACAGCTCGTCGATCGTGCCGTTCCGGTGGTCGCGCCCAGTGTAGGCGCTGCGCATCTTCGCGAAGAGCAGCTGCGTGTCGGCACGGACGGCGTCGAGGTCGATGCCCTCGATGACTCCGTCACGCATCACGACACGTCCGGCCACCATCGTCAGGCATGCGTCGCGCGCCGTGCCGTTCAGGATCAGCGTGCGCAGTGGATCTTCGAGGGCCCCCATCCGCACATCGTCGAGCCGGAAGGCCGTGAGGTCCGCCTGCGCGCCGACGCTGATGCGGCCCAGATCCGGACGATGCAGCGCGCGGGCTCCGCCGAGCGTCGCGGCCTCCACGTATCCGGCCAGGTCTCCGGCGGCGAGGCTCCGATTCTGCACCTTCGCGACCGACACGCCCGTGTCGATGCCTCGGACCAGGTCGGGCGGGAACGAGTCCGTGCCGAGGGCGATGTTCAGTCCGGCCTCGCGATACCGGCCGAAGCTCTCCAACTCCGAGCCGTAGCGGGCATTCGTGAGCGGGCAGTGCACGACGGAGACACCGGCGTCGACGAGGCGGCGGAGGTCGCCGCGATCCTCGCCGTGGACGCGGGGGTTCACGTCGAGGAACACGCCGTGCGGCACGATCAGACGCTCGTTGAGCAGCCCCACGGACTCGATCAGCTCGAGGGGCGTGCAGCCGTGCACCTCGAGGATGTGCTCCCGCTCGAAGTCCCCCTGGAGCGCATGCAGCCGCACCAGAGCGCCGCGCTCCTTCGCCGCCGCCGCTGTCGCCGCCAGGAGGTCGGGCGTGAGTGTCTCGATGCGGCACGGCAGGAAGACCGGAGTGAGCAGCGGATCGTCGAGGGCGCGGAGCTCATCGAAGAAGCGGACGGCGTCGTCGAGGCCGGATTCGCCCTCACCCTCGTCGAAGCGGATGCCGCGCTCCCCCTCGGCGGTCACCACGTTGACCCCGGAGCGGTAGGAGGGGCCGAGGAAGCCGCGCAGACCGAGCTCCCGCGAGAAGGCGGCCATCGCACGGAGCTCGTCCGCCGTCTCGGCCCAGTCGGAGTGCACTTCGGATGCGATCGGCATGTAACCGGTGATCCCGTGGAGTGCGAGCTGCACGAGCGCGATCTCGCGGATGCGGGCTCGTTCCGCCGCATCGAACACGGGAGCCCGCCGGTCGAAGTACTCCGCAGACCACTGCAGCCGTCGGGCGTGCTGCCCCGTGCCCCAGGCATCCAGGATCAGGTGATCGATGTCTGCGAGGGCGTCGAGATCGATGAGGCCGGGCAGGAGAAGGCTCTCGCCGAGATCGATGCGCTCGTCCGCAGAAGGCGCGTCGCCGACCGGGCCCGCGTACGCGATCACCCCGTCCTCGACCAGGACGGCGCCGTCTCTGACCTCTTGGTGGGAGTGCCCGTCGAAGGTGAGGACGTGGTCGGCGGTGAGGAGTGTGCGCAAGAGAGCCCCGATGATCTCGATCTGATTTGGTATCCAAAACATATCGCCTCTTCGTGGCGTGCTCCATCATGCGCGCGCATATCGGCAGGAGTTTCAATTTTTGGTATCCCATTTGCTCAAGCTGGTATACGATTCTGAAAACCCGCAGACCCGACAGTCAAGGAAGATCGTGACGGACTCTCAGACGCTCGCCCCGAAGACCGAGGTGCTCCCCACCGCTGCCCCGACGATCGCCACGGGGCGATCGCTGCTCGCGACGGCGTGGCTGCGCATCCGCAGGAGCCCGGTCGCTCTCGTCTCGTTCGGGGTCGTCGTCGCGATCGTGCTGTTCGCACTCCTCGCTCCCGTTCTCGTCGCGATCGAGGGGCAGGATCCCTATGCGACGAACACCGGACCCGACGTGCTCGACAACTTCATGACGCCCGGTCTGCCGCTGCCCGCCTACATGTACCCGTCGATCGAGCACTGGCTCGGGGTCGAACCGGGGCTCGGCCGCGACATCTTCGCCAGGATCGCGTACGGCGCGCAGGTGTCGCTGCTGATCGCGCTGCTGTCGACGGCCGTCTCTGTCGTCCTCGGAACGGTCCTCGGTGCGGCGGCGGGCTACTTCGGCGGCAAGGTCGACATGGTCATCAGCCGCATCATCGACCTGTTCCTCGCGTTCCCGCACCTGCTGCTCGTGCTCTCGCTCACGCCGATCCTGCAGTCGAGACTCAGGGACACCCCCCTGGGTCAGGGCAGCTTCGTGCCGATCGCGTCCCTGGTCCTCATCCTGGGCTTCTTCGGCTGGGCGTATCTCGCTCGCGTGGTGCGCGGCCAGGTGCTGAGCATCCGCGAGCAGGAGTACATCGAGGCCGCGAAGTCGTACGGCGCCTCGCACCGGACGATCATCTTCCGGCAGGTCATCCCCAACGTGCTCGGTGTCGTGCTCGTCTACGGCACGATGATGATCCCCGCGAACATCTCCGCCGAAGCCGCCCTCTCGTTCCTCGGCGTCGGCGTCAAGGACCCGACCCCTTCCTGGGGGCAGATGCTGAACGCCGCGCAGGCCGGCAACTGGTATCTCAGCGACCCGTGGTTCCTCATCGTCCCCGGCACGGCGCTGATCATCACCGTGCTGGCCTTCAACCTGCTGGGCGACGCCGTGCGCGACGCGCTCGACCCCAAAGCCTCCCGCAGCTGAACCCCTCCGACCCGAACACCCACCCCCACCGAAAGAGAACCGAGTCATGCGACACCGCAGTCCCCTGCTCGCCGCTGCGACCGTGGCAATCGCCCTGGTCGTCACCGGCTGCACCAGCACCGCCGCCCAGAACGGGCAATCCGCCCCCTCCGGCGCGAAGGATCCGTATGCCGCGCACATCGTGCAGGCCGGCTTCGACGAACCCGGCGGCAACGTCAACGTCCTCATGTCGAGCGACTTCATGACGCTCGACCCCGGCAACAGCAACTACGTGCAGACCGCGAACGTCGGTCAGCTCTACTACCGCACCCTCACGATGGCGAAGGAGACCGCGGGCGAGCCGCCGACGATCGTCGGAGACCTCGCCACCGACACCGGAACCCCGTCCGAGGACGGTCTGACGTGGACGTACACCCTGAAGGACGGGCTGAAGTACGAAGACGGCACGCCGATCACAGCCGCCGACATCAAGTACGGCATCGCGCGCACCTTCGCGCGTGATGTCTACACGCAGGCGCCCCAGGAGCTGAACTCGGCTCTCGACGCCGACACCTACACCGGGCCGTACAACGGCGGTGAGCTGACCGCCGTCGAGACCCCGGATGACAAGACGGTCGTGTTCCACCTCAAGCAGCCGAACCCGGACTTCGCCGCACTCGTGTCCCGCTCGAACACCGCTCCCGTCCCCGAGGCGAAGGACACGAAGCTCGACTACACGAACCACCCGATCTCCTCCGGCCCGTACATGATCGAGTCCTACGACCGGGGCCGCGAGCTCACGCTCGTGCGCAACCCCGAGTGGGACCCGGCGACGGACGAGAACCGCACGGCGCTGCCGGACTCGTTCACGTTCTCGCTGTCCACGGCGCAGGCGACCATCAGCCAGCAGCTGATCTCGGATGCCGATCCGACGGCGATCACGCTCGACTCGAACGGCGCGCTCCAGGCGTCCGACACCTCCCGTCTGGCCGACGCCGCCGTGGCCGACCGCACGGCATCCGGGCTGCTCGGCTGCACCGACGTGCTGAACTTCAACACCGAGACCATCACCGATCCCGACGTACGCCACGCGCTCGCGCTGGCGATGGACCGCGCGGCGATCCAGGTGCAGTACGGCGGAGCGCGGTTCGGGAAGCTCACCAACTCCTACCTCAACGATGCGCAGGTCGGCTACGTGGAGGAGACCACGGATCTCGACATCGACGGCGCACCGCAGCTCGACGAGGCGAAGAAGCTCCTCGAGGGCAAGGACGTCCCCACCACCCTGACGTACGGCTACTCCAACGCGATCGATCGGTTCAAGAACCTCGGCACCGTGCTGCAGCAGAACTTCAAGGCGCTCGGCATCGACCTGCAGCTCGTCCCGATCCCCGCGGCGAACTACTACACGGTGCTCGCCAGCGCCGAGATGCCCGACATCGCCCGCGCGGGCTGGTGCGGCGGCGCGGCATCCGGCTCCACCCGCACGACGGTCGACCCGAACATCGGCCCGAGCCTCGATGGCACGACGTACGGATTCAGCAACATCTCACGCTTCCACGACCCGGAGTTGTCCGCGCGGATGTACGAGCTGCGCAACGCCAACGGCACGTCCGAGGAGCTCAACACCCAGTGGGCCGAGCTCTACAACGAGGCGATGGAGTCGTACCCGATCGTGCCGTTGATCCGCACCTTCACCAACAGCGTGGTGGGCTCCAAGATCCACAACGCGCAGGTGGGGTACTTCTTCGGAAGCATCGATCTGTCCACCATCGGCGTCGAGCAGTAACGACCCGACCGACACTTCCGGAAAGGACGGGGTCGGCTGCATCGCGGCCGACCCCGTACGGGACAGCAATGTTCGGATTCATCGTCCGCCGTCTGAGCGCACTGGTCGTCCTCCTGCTCGTCGTCAGCTTCGTGACCTTCGCCCTGTTCCAGATCGGCCCCGCGGATCCCGCAGCGGCCGCATGCGGTCAGGAGTGCACGCCGGAGCGCGTCGCGCAGGCGCGCGTCGCACTCGGCATGGACAAGCCCTTCTTCGTGCAGTACTTCACCTACCTCACCGGCTTCTTCGGGGAGCGCATGATCGGCGCCCCGGGCGCCGAGCAGGTCTGCGCCTGGCCCTGCCTCGGAAAGTCGTTCCAGACCAACGAGAACGTGACCGACGTCATCGTCCGCGCGCTCCCGTACACGATCTCGATCGCCGTCGGCGCCGTCGTGCTGTGGACCATCGCGGGTGTCGGCCTCGGACTTCTCGCGGCGCTTCGGAAGGGACGAGCGACCGACAAGATCATCGTGGGCGCGGCATCCGTCGGCGTCTCGCTGCCCGTGCCCGTCACCGGACTGCTGCTCCTGCTGATCTTCGTCAGCGCACTGCACTGGCTCCCGTTCACGAGCAACCAGATCTCCTCGCCCTTCGGATCTGCGGGCCCCGGTGCGTGGTTCACCAACTACCTCCTGCCCTGGATCGCGCTCGCCATCCTCTTCAGCGCCCAGTACATCCGCATCACGCGCAACAACATGATCGAGACCTTCGGCGAGGACTTCATGCGCACCGCGCGGGCCAAGGGGCTCGGTACACGCCGGATCACCTTCACCCACGGCGTGCGAGCGGGCATCACCCCGATCATCACGATGCTCGGCCTCGACATCGGAGCACTGCTCGGAGGGGCGGTGCTGACGGAGCAGATCTTCTCCGTCCCCGGGCTCGGCTTCACGGCCGTGCGCGCCGCCACCTCGGGAGATCTCCCGGTGACCATGGCGATCACCATGCTGGCCGCGTTCTTCATCATCACAGCGAATGTCATCGTCGACCTCGTGTACGCGGGCGTCGACCCGAGAGTGAGGGTCAACTGATGACCACGCCGATTCTGGACATCCGCGATCTGCGGGTGACGTTCCCCACCGACGACGGCCTCGTGCACGCCGTGAACGGGATGGACCTGACCGTGCAGCGCGGGGAGACCGTCGGCATCGTCGGCGAATCCGGCTCCGGCAAGACCGTGACGAGTCAGACGCTGATGGGCCTGCTGAAGGGCACGAGCGCCCGCGTCACGGGACAGATCCTCTTCGACGGCACCGACCTCGTCCCGCTGAGCGAGAACGAGATGCGCCCGTACCGCGGCCGCAAGATCGGAATGATCTTCCAGGATCCGCTGTCGGCGATGCACCCCTTCTACACGGTCGGGCGTCAGATCGCGGAGGCGTACCGGGTGCACAATCACGTCAGCCGCAAGGCGGCGAAGGCGCAGGCGATCGAGATGCTGAACCGCGTCGGCATCCCCGATCCGGTGTCGAGATACGACGCGTATCCCCACGAGTTCTCCGGCGGCATGCGGCAGCGGGCGATGATCGCGATGGCGCTGATCTGCGAGCCGGAGCTTCTGATCGCCGACGAGCCGACGACCGCGCTCGACGTCACCGTGCAGGCCCAGATCCTCGATCTGATCGGTTCCCTGCAGGCGGAGACGGGATCGGCCGTGATCTTCGTCACGCACGATCTCGGCGTCGTGGCCGAGGTCTGCGAACGCGTCGTCGTGATGTACGGCGGACAATGCGTCGAGGAGGCCGATGTGCAGGACGCCTTCTTCCGGACCGCGCATCCGTACACGAAGGGACTGCTCGCCTCGATGCCGTCGATGGCGGACGACGCCGGTCGCCTCACGCCGATCCCCGGCTTCCCGCCCTCGCTCCTGGATCTGCCCACGGGATGCCTGTTCGCGGACCGCTGCCCCGTCTCGCACCTGGTGCCCGACGACCGGTGCCGCACCGAGCGCCCCGCGCTGACCATCGCAGAGCCGAGGCACCGCTCCCGCTGCCACCTGACGGATGCCGCGGCGTCGCTGCCCGTCGCTGCCGTGCTGGAGGCCTCCCGATGAGCACACCGCTCCTGAGCGTCGAAGACCTCGCCAAGCACTTCGCCGACAGCAAGGGGTTCCTGCGCGGCACGTCGCACGTCAAGGCGGTCGACGGCATCTCCTTCACCCTGGAGCGCGGATCGACCCTGGGGCTCGTCGGCGAGTCCGGCTGCGGCAAGTCGACCACCGGTCGCCTGCTCATGCGCCTGCTCGCGCCCACCTCCGGGCGCATCCTGCTGGACGGGACGGATGTCGCCGGGCTCCGCGGGAGCGAGCTGCAGGAGTTCCGACGCCGAGTGCAGATGGTCTTCCAGAACCCCGCGTCATCGCTGAACCCGCGACAGAGTGTCGGAGCCGCGATCGCGGCCCCGCTGCAGGCGCAGGGCATCAAGCCCAAGGAGGGGATGAAGAACCGGGTGGCCTCGCTGATGGATCGGGTGGGGCTGCGCCCCGAGCACTACAACCGCTTCCCCCACGAGTTCTCGGGCGGACAGAAGCAGCGTGTCGGGATCGCGCGGGCCCTGGCACTGGAACCGGACGTCGTCATCTGCGACGAGCCGGTCTCGGCGCTCGACGTCTCGGTGCAGGCGCAGGTGATCAACCTGCTGCAGGACATCCAGGCGGACACCGGCATCTCCTACGTGTTCATCGCCCACGACCTCTCGGTCGTCAAGCACTTCGCCGACGAGGTCGCCGTGATGTACCTCGGCCGCATCATGGAGCACGCCTCCCGCGACGAGGTGTTCGGAGCACCGCGGCATCCCTACACGCAGTCGCTGCTGTCATCCGTGCCCACGCCCGACCCGACGGCCGATCGCAGTCGGCGGATCCGCCTGGTCGGAGATCTCCCCCACCCGTCGAACCCGCCCAGCGGCTGCGTGTTCCGCACCCGCTGCCCGGTTCTCCCGCTCCTCGATGAAGAGAAGCAGAAGCTCTGCGGCGAGAGGGTTCCGACGGGACCCGCCGCGTGCCATCATCTTGCCGACGCCGCCGACCTCGTGTCGCGGCTCGGCTCCCCCGAAGAAAGGAAAGTCCATGCTGATTCGTGATGTGCGCCCCTGGGGAGCTGCCGCCTCGGATGTCGTGATCGAGGACGGGCTCATCGCCGCGATCCACCCCCGTGGAGCGGGTGACGCCCTCCCCGACGGAGCGAGCGTCGTCGACGGTCGTGGGCGCCTGCTGCTCCCCTCCTTCAGCGACGTGCACGTGCACCTGGACTCCACGCGCATCGGCCTCCCGTTCCGAGAGCACACCGGTGCACCGGGCGTGTGGGGGATGATGATGAACGATCGCCGCAACTGGCGCGATGCCGAGATCGATCTGCCGACCCGAGTCGCGGGGACGCTCGAGCAGATGATCGCGAAGGGGACGACCCGCGTCCGCTCCTACGCGCAGGTCGACGTGGACTGCAAGCTGGAGAAGTTCGACGCGGTGATGGCGGCGAAGGAGAAGTTCACGGGTCATGCGGACGTGCAGGTCATGACCTTCCCGCAGGCCGGCATCCTGCGCGAGGCGGGCACGATCGAGTATCTCGAGGAGTCCCTCAAGCAGGGCGCCGACGTGATGGGAGGCATCGACCCCTGCCAACTCGACCGCGACCCCGCGAAGCATCTCGACATCGTCTTCGGGCTGGCCGAGAAGTATCAGGTCGAGATCGACATCCATCTGCACGAGCCGGGCGAGCTCGGAGTGTTCAGCACCGATCTCGTCATCGAGCGCACGCGTGCCCTGGGGATGGAGGGGAAGGTGACGATGTCGCACGCCTACGATCTCGGCGCCGTGAACGAGGCCACCAGTCGTCGTCTGATCGACACCTTCGCCGAACTCGACATCTCGATGGCGACTGTCGCGCCGTCGACCAGCAATCACCTCTCACTCGTGCAGCTCGTCGAGGCCGGCGTTCGCGTGGGACTCGGAGAGGACGGACAGCGAGACTACTGGAGCCCCTACGGCAACGCCGACATGCTGGACCGCACCTGGCAGCTCGCGTTCACGAACGGCTTCCGCCGCGACGACCACATCGAGCTGGCCCTGGCCGTGGCGACGATGGGAGGGGCGAGCATCATGTCGCATTCCAGCCCGCGTCCGAGGCGCGTCGGCGACCGCCCGGGGCTCGCGGTGGGCGACCGCGCCGACCTGCTGCTGGTCGACGGCGAGACTCCGACGAGCGCCGTGATGGACAGGGGACGCGATCGCACCGTCATCCACGACGGTCGCGTGGTAGCCGATGGCCTTCGTGTCGTCGCTCTCTGACACCGGCCGAGCGAAGGTCCAGGAACGGGCGATCGGCCTCGGTGCGGCACTGCTGATCGGGCTGAACCTGCGTCCGGCGATCACCTCGGTCGCTGCGCTGCTCGAGCCGATCGGGGCCGGCTTCGCGCTGAGTGCGGTGCAGTTGAGCATCCTCGCCACGCTGCCGGTCATCGCCTTCGGGCTGACCGCGCCGCTCGGGCCGCTCCTGGCGCGGCGGCTCGGAGTCGTCCGCGCACTGGTCTGGGCGATGGCAGCTCTCGCGATGTCGCTGATCCTCCGTGCCGTGCTGCCCGGCGCGATGCTCGCCGGGACGTTCGTCGCCGGTGCGGCGATCATGGTCGCCGGCACGCTCCTCCCCCCGTATCTGAAGTCGCTCGGTGCCGGGGGCCTGTGGGTCGGTTTGAGCAGCATGTCCTTCAGTGCCGGAGCCGCGCTCGGCGCCGGACTCTCCGTTCCCGTCAGCCACGCGAGCGGACCTTCGCTCGCCCTCGCGGTCTGGGCCGTCCCGGCGCTGCTGGCGACGGGAGCGATGATCCGCGTGGCGTCGCGATCGGACGCACCGTCCCACACGCCGGCACGGACGAGGATCACCCGGGCGACCCGCCGCACCGTCGCCCTGGTGACGATCATGTTCGGGCTGCAGGCGATGCTGTTCTTCGCCGTGGCCGCCTGGCTGCCGCGCCTGCTCGGGGATCGCGGAGTCGATCAGGCGACGGCCGGATGGCTGCTCGCGCTGGCCAGCATCGCCGGTCTGATTCCGACGCTCGTCGCACCGATGGTCGCGAGACGCCGGAGAGTCCTCCTGTGGTTCGGTCCGGGACTGGGGGCCGTCATGGCGATTGCGTTCGTCTGGCTGGCGTCCGGCGATGCATCGTACGTGATCATCACGATCGTGCTCGGCGCCGTGCAGGGGGCGATGTTCGGCCTTTCGCTGAGTCTGATCGTCACGCAATCGCAGAACCAGGCCTCGGCAGGCCTTCTCTCCGCCGTATCGCAGGGCGTCGGCTACGCGTTCGCGGGTGCCGGGAGCCTGCTCGTCGGCATCCTGCACGATCTGACGGGCGACTGGACGCCGGGTCTCGTGTTCATGATCGCGTCCGCGGCCGTGCTCAGCGTGATCGTCGCTCTCGTCATCCGCCGACCGGCCGTGGACCTGAGAGAGGAATCAGCCGTCGCCGCCTGAGGACCAGGTCAGCCGACCCCCGCCCAGCTCGACGATCTCGCGCAGAGCACGCAGGTGACCGGCGAACGCGTCGGAGCCGGTCCTCGTCGCACGCACCCAGGTGCGAGGGCGACTTCCGACGTACACCTTCCTGCTCGTGATGTACCCGGCGTCGTGCAGGTGCGCGATGGCCTTGCTGAGGACCGAATCGTTCGCCTGGAGGATTCCCGCGAGCGTCGCGAAGTCGAGTTCGATGCCGTCGGTCAACGCGGCCATGAGCGAGAAGCGCACCGGTGTCGAGAAGCTGTCATCGAGCCGCGTGCGAGGGTGCGGGTCGCGCACGGGTCCCGCGCGGTCATCCATCTCGGCCACTGCGGGCGGGAGATCCGACGAGCGACACCAGCACGGCGAGGACGACGACGATCGCGCCGAGGATCGTCGTGCTCCACGGATTCACGAGATCGGATCGATCGCCGATCGTCACCACGGCCGTGAGCAGGAGCCCACCCAGGGCGAACATCGCGAAATGCGGCCATCGCCATACTTCGCCCAGATGGGCAGGACCCCAATCGGTGCGGTTGCCGATGCTCATCACGATGATCGCGCCTCCGGCGAGGAGCGCCAGCAGGTTCGACACGAGCAGATCGGCGGTACCCGCGACGATGATCAGCAAACCGAGCAGGACCCCGAGCCCGATGGTGGTCCCTCTCGCGGGCCAGAGGAACGGCGGGCGCTCGCGACGGACGCGGTGGGGCGCGTCTCGTCCTGCCCACAGCTGCCGGATGCCGAGCCCCACGAGGGCCGCCGTGCCTACCGCCGCAGGAAGCAGCACCAGCGCCAGCGGCAGTTCAGGCGCCATGAGGACCAGCACGAAGGTGCCGAGCATGGCGATGACGGTGAAGACGATGACGACGATGTAGACCGTGCGGTTGCCGCGGAAGCGCCACTGCACTCCCCTGCTCTGCGCCGCCCCGGACAGGATCTGGGAGGCGGCGAGCATCGCGAAGAGCAGCAGGCTGACGTGCGAGGCCTGACCGGATCGGATCAGGACGGCGCAGCAGGCGACGAAGAGCAGCATCACCAGCGCCTCGACGATCGTGATCCACCCCTGCGCGCGGAGGTCGACCTGGGAATCGCGTCGCTCGGTCACCGCTTCGACCTCGTCGAGATACCGTCGCGCCACCTCGGGTGTCGGCGGCTCGAGCGGCTCGACGCCGCGCATCGGCTTCTGGTCCATCAGGACCACCTCCTGTTTCCATGTGGAAAGCTCACTTACTTTCCTATCGGAAACCGAGGAGAGGGTCAACCCCCGAACGCGATGAAGGCCGCCCCACACCGTGGGGCGGCCTTCTCAAGAATGTTCTGCGCGATAAGTACGCTGGGGCGCTCTGCCTTAGCGGCGGAGTCCGAGACGCTCGATCAGCGAACGGTAACGCTCGATGTCGATGTCCTGGAGGTAGCCGAGCAGACGACGGCGCTGACCCACCATGAGGAACAGACCACGACGCGAGTGGTGGTCGTGCTTGTGCTCCTTGAGGTGTTCGGTGAGGTCCTTGATGCGCTGCGTCAGCATCGCGACCTGCACCTCGGGGGATCCGGTGTCACCGGGGTGCGTCGCGTACTCTTCCATGATCGCCTTCTTGGCGTCAGACTCGAGTGGCATAGATGGGATCCCCTTTCAGTTCGTTGCGCGGCGCCCGACGCCTGATGCGAGGGCTCTCTTTATCCGCGGCCGATCAAACGGCAACCTGAAGAGTCTACCAGTTGACGACCCGCCCCAGCGACACGGCGGCGGCGCCCCTGCCCGCGACGCTCGGCTAGTCTCGGAGGGTGCAGGACGAGGTCGTGAAGTGAGCGCAGCGCGCGGACACCTGATCGACCTCACCCCACTGAAGAGCAGCCCCGCCTTCGCCCGGATGTGGATCGGCTCCACCCTCGCAGGCATCGGCGGCCAGCTCACGATCGTCACGGTGATGCTGCACGTCTTCGCGCTCACCGAGAGCACGTTCGCCGTCTCGATGATCGCCGTCGCGGGGCTCCTCCCCATGATCTTCGCGGGGCTCTACGGCGGGATGCTCGCGGATGCGTTCGACCGCCGCCGCGTCGCCCTCATCGCCGCCACGGTGACGTTCGCCTCCACGGCACTGCTCGCGACGCTCACCTGGACCGGCGGTGAGACGATCTGGTGGCTGTACGTGCTCAGCATCGTCAACTCCGCCGCCAACTCCGTCGGGATGGCCACCCGCACCGCGATCGTGCCGCGCCTCATCCCCCGCGACATGCTCGCATCGGCATCCGCCCTCAACGGGGTGGCATTCGGCGTCACGGTGATGGCCGGTCCCGCTCTCGCGGGTCTTCTCGTCGCACTCACCGGCTACGGCTGGACCTACACGATCGACGTCGTGCTGATGCTGTCGATGTTCCTCGGCCTGTGGACGCTGCCCGCGCTGCGCCCCGAAGGCGACATCGTCCGCCCCGGCCTGGCGTCACTCGTCGACGGATGGCGCTTCCTGCGGCGGGCGGGCAACATCCGCACGCAGTACATCATCGACATCATCGCGATGACGTTCGGGCAGCCGCTGGTGCTGTTCCCCGCGCTCGGGACGGTGATCCTCGGCGGTGGAGCGGTCACGACGGGGATTCTGACGGCGGCGGTCGCGGTCGGCACCTTCGCGTCCAGTCTGCTGTCCGGTCGGGTGGTGCACTACCGCTGGCACGGCCGCGGCATCGAGCGCGCCGTGGAGGCCTACGGCGCCTCGATCCTGCTGTTCGGGGTGGTCCTGCTCATCGGGGCCTTCTCCGGTTCCGCGACCGAGCACTCCCCCGACGTCGCGCTGATCGTCGCGGCCTGCGTCGCGCTCGCGCTCTCCGGCGCGTCCGACAACGTCAGCTCCATCTACCGCAACACGATGATGCAGGCGGCCGTGCCCGACACGATGCGCGGGCGCCTTCAGGGCGTCTTCATCGTCGTGGTCACCGGCGGTCCGCGCGTCGGAGCCCTCTACGCCGGCACCCTGGCGACCGTGACCGCACTCTGGTTCCCACCGCTCCTCGGCGGGATCCTCGTGATCGCGCTGGTCGCGCTACTGGCACGCCGCAGCGGTCGCTTCCACGACTACGACGCAGAGAACCCCGAGCCGTGAGGCCCGGGGTTCTCGCGATCGGAGCGGTGCTCGTCAGTCCTGCTGCAGAGCGCCCTGCAGGTCGAGGCTGATCGTGACGTCCTTGCCCACCAGCACTCCACCGGTCTCGAGGGCGGCGTTCCAGGTGAGTCCGAAGTCCTCGCGGTTGATCACGGTCTTGGCGGAGGCGCCCGCCTTGTAGTTGCCGTAGGGGTCGGTGCCGAAGCCACCGAAGTCGAGCTCGAAGCTGACCGGCTTGGTGACGCCGCGGATGGTGAGGTCGCCGTCGACGAACAGCTCGTCGCCCTTGACGTGCGCGCCGGTGGAGACGAACTCCATGGTCGGGAAGTTCTCGGTGTCGAAGAAGTCGCCCGAGCGCAGGTGAGCATCGCGACCCTCGTCGTTCGTGTCGATCGAGGTGACGTCGACCGACGCCTCGACCTTCGCCTCCAGCGGGTTCTCCGGGGCGACGAGGGTGGCGTTCTTGACGCCGAACTTTCCGCGCACCTTCGAGATCATCATGTGGCGGACGCTGAACGTCACCTCGCTGTGCGCGGGGTCGAGGACCCAGGTGCCGGTGCGGTAGCCGGGAATGTCGATGCTGGTCATGATTTCTCTCCTCGAGACGTGGCCGCCGGAGCGGCGGACGGACAGGGGCCGCGTGCGCGGCATCATGTGACCCAACTTACATTCAACTGCATGTATTCCCGTGCATGGGGATTTTCTTCTCACCACGCACGGACGCCCCGCTCCGGAAGGAGCGAGGCGTCTGTGTCCGACGTGCGGTCGATCAGCCGACGGCGACGAGGTCGATGATGAAGATCAGGGTCTTGCCGGAGAGGAAGTGGCCTCCGCCGACCGGCCCGTAGGCGAGGTGCGGAGGGATGACGAGCTCACGCCGTCCGCCGACCTTCATGCCCGGGATGCCGTCCTGCCAGCCCTGGATCAGGCCACGAAGAGGGAACTGGATGGTCTCGCCGCGTCCCCACGAGGAGTCGAACTCCTCGCCGGAATCGAACTCGACGCCGGCGTAGTGAACGGTCACGGTGTCACCGGGCTTCGCCTCGGCGCCGTCGCCCTCGATGAGGTCGCGGATGACGAGCTCCGTGGGAGCGGTACCAGTGGGAGCGTCGAACTCAGGCTTTGTGCGATCAGTCATGCTTCCATCCAACCGGAGGCGTGCGAACGGGTCAACGCGGCAGCACCTGCTCACAGCGAACACTTCGACAAGCGGCTGATGACAAGGCAGAATCGCAACATGGAATCGATTTCGACGCGTCAGAACGCCGCCGATTCCCCCACGCCTCCGCACGGCGCAACGACCGCGCATCAACGTCCGCATCGCCTCCAGGGCGTGCTGTTCCAGCCCATCGGCGACGAGGGCCGCGCCGAACTCGTCGAGCGGCGTCTGGTCGATGCGATCACCCGCGGTCATCTCCGCGCCGGCGAGCGGCTCCCGTCGGAAGCCGAGATGGCGAGGAGTCTCGGGGTCGCGCCGGTCACCATCCGCGAGGCGCTGCTCGCCGTGCGCGAACGCGGCCTGGTCGTCACCCGTCGCGGACGCAACGGCGGCAGCTTCGTCGCCGCGCATGCCGACCCGCTCTCGTTCGCGCGGGAAGCCGTCCGCACGTCCTCCCGGGTGTCGCTGCGCGATCTCGGAGCCCACTACGCCGCGATCACCGGTGCCGGCGTGCGCCTCGCCGCCCGCCGAGCCGATCCCTCCGAGGCGCAGCAGGTCCGGCGGCGACTGGAACGCCTCGAGGAGCTCGACGGCGAATCGCAGCGTCGCCTGCTCGACGACGTGCAGATCGAGATCGTGGCGTTGAGCCAATCGGCGCGTCTGACCCGCGAGCAGATGAAGCTGCAGGCGGAGTTCTCGCCCTATCTGCGACTCGTCGCGCATACCTCCGACGACCATCGCCGGCAGGGGATGCATCTCGCGGCGGTCGTCGACGCGGTCGAAGATGCGGATGCCGCTGCCGCCGGCGCCCGCACCGAGACGATGGTCGCCGAGGTCATCGACGCCCTGATCCGGTCGCAGCTGGCAGCGAAGACCGACTGAGGCCGCCATGAAGGATGAATCCACCGCGGATCCGGAGGACGGGATGACGACAGCAGCCGAAACGACGATCCGCGAGGCCGTGCGAATCGTCGAGGACTACTTCTCCGGTCCGACGCGCAGCCTGCTCGAGTGGGTCGGCCCCTTCGCCGAACGGGTCGCCGAGGCCCAGCGGTCGGGGACACTGACCGGAGGGCGGATCGACGCCCTCGTGGAGCCGCACGCGTTGGACACTCTGGCCCTGAAGGATGCTCCGGTGTACGGCGCCGGTTTCATCGCCGCCATCGACCTCCCCGCCGACGCCCGCAGTCACCTCGCGTGGTGGCAGGGCGAGGATCGCAAGCAGCTCGTGCTCGCCGCGCAGTCGCTGAACAAGGAGAACATCGATTACAGCGCGCTCGAGTGGTACCGCATTCCGATGGCCACCGGCCGGCCGCACATGGCCGGACCGTACGTCGACTACCTCTGCAGCGACGAGTACACCATCACGATCGCTGTTCCCGCGGAGATCGACGGGGAGCGGATCGGCGTCGCGGGACTCGACATGCTCGTCTCGGAGGTCGAGCGCGATCTGCTGCCCCTCTTCGCTGCACTCGATTGCGACGTCACCGTCGTCAACGGCATCGGCCGCGTCGTGATCTCGACCGATCCGCAGTGTGCGACCGGCGACGCTGTACGCGGCACTCGCCGGGCGGAGCTCCCCCGGTTCGCCTGCACGGACGTCCCCCTGCACGTCATCGTCGACGCACCGCGCAACTGACTCTTGACACCCCGCATGGCCGGGTGCACCCTGTTTACAGACCAACTCAGCGCCCGGGAGACATGCAGGCATCGCCGCAGCACCGGGCGCTGAGTCTTGCCCCCAGGGCGTGCTACGAGCAGTCCTCCGCGTAGTCGACGAGGAGCGCGGCGATCTCTCCCGGGTGGCTCAGCATCGCGCAGTGGCCGCCGGGCACCTCGTCCGCGACGATGCCGAGACGCTGTTGCGCAAGATCGCGCAGGAAGTCCGCAGGGAAGAAGCGGTCGTCGGCGCACACGATGAATCGCGTCGGCACTGCCGGCCACTCGGCGAGGGGCCACGGTGCCGACATCGCGGCCGACGACGGATGCTGGCGCTCCTTGCTCAAAGCCGCCGCTGCCAGTTCGCGGGGCACGCCGTTGTAGAAGCTCACGTACGGGTCGTCGTGGCCGGTGAGCCCTCCGTCGCGGGCGGACTGCACCTCGACCGCGGAGCCGTAGCCCGTGACACTCCACCACTGCTCCGGTGGCTCGCCCGGCGCGGGTATCATCCCGGCCAGCAGCACCAGAGCATCGGCGGAGAGCCTTTCGGCGACGAGAGGTGCGGTGAAGCCTCCGAACGAGTGTCCGACGACGACGACGTCCTTCCGGTCGCCGACGGCAGCCACGACGGCATCCGCATAGTCCTCGAGCGTGAGTGCGTCGTCATCCGCCGGGAGGTCGGGGGCGATCACGTCATGCCCCTGTGCCTCGAGCTCGGCAGCGACGAGGTGCCAGGACCACCCGACGTCCCCGCCTCCGTGGATCAGCGCGAAAGTGCTCATCCCGAACCGCCTCTCTCCTGCGAAGACACTCGCCGCAACCTCAGTACGCGAGCAGCGCCGCCCTGGTCGCTCGTGTGCGGATCAGGAGTGCGCGCTCATCCTCGGCCGCGAGCGGATCACGCCCGGTGATCGCCCGCTGGCGGACCGATGCCAGCGCCGTCGCGTCTTTGATGAACTCCCGCATGAGCGGACGCCGATCTCCGCGCAGCTGCGCCGCCCAGGAGAGCCCCACCTTGCGTCCGGCCGGCGTCGCGAGCATGGTGACCTCCTCGGGCGTGAACCAGCCCGCGGCCGCATACTCGCCGAGGCGCGACTTCGTGAGACGCGCCTCCTCACGGCGCAGCATGATGATCCCGAAGATGAAGCCGAGGAAGAGCGGCACCTGGAGGGTGAAGTACAGGCCGAAGAAGTCGGCGAACGTCGCCGAACCGTTCCACAGGGCATGCAGCACGATCGCTCCGAGCATGCCGAGGAGGCCGGCCCCGAGGGCGACACCGGCCGACGCGTGACGACGCGCGGCGAGTCCGATCGCGAAGCCGGTGAGCGAGGTGAACATGGCGTGCGCGAAAGGCGAGAGCAGGGCGCGCACCACGAAGGTCACCGTGAGCTGCTCGCCGCCGCCCTCGATCAGGCTGATCGCGAAGTACTGGATGTTCTCGGTGAACGCGAACCCGGCGCCCACCAGAGCACCGTAGACGACACCGTCGACAGGACCGTCGAATGCGCGGCGCGCGACCAGGAAGATCAGGAAGACTCCGAAGCCCTTCCAGAACTCCTCGACGATCGGCGCCTGCACCACCGCCGAGAACGTCTCCCCGCGTTGGCCGACGAGCAGAGTGAGCCCCAGGTCGACGAGGAGCGTCAGTCCGATCGCCGCGATGGCCCCCCAGGCGATGGCGAAGAACACGAGTCGCTTCGGCTCGGGCTCCCAGCGGTCGATCATGCGCACCCCGAGGAAGACGATCGTGAGCGGGATGAGAGCGAGCACGAGTCCGATGACGGAGGCCATCGGACCGAGGGCCCAGCCGAAGTAGCCGATCAGGGCGAGGAGCAGGAAGCCCAGGAATGCGAAGAGCCAGATCGAGACGGTGCGACCCTTCCGCGTCGGCACGGGCAGCGCCGGCAGCGACGGAGCCGGCGAGGGCGCGACGGGGGCCGGCGGCGTGTAGGGGGTCGGCTGAGCGAGCGCCGACGCGTAGCCGGGCTGGGCCGAGAACTGCGGCGGAGTGTACGGCGACTGCGCGTACTGCGGCGCCGAGTACTGCGCCGTGTTCGGCGGCTGCGCAGGCGGCGGCGTGTAGGGCGACGGCTGCTGCGGCTGGGGAGGTCCTCCGAGACTCATAGCAGAAGCTTATGGGGCACAAGCCTCATCGCTCGGTTCTGGCGGAGACCTCCAGGCGGCGATCCCCCGCCACCGGGTAGCGTAGAAGCATGCGGTTCGCTCATCTGCGCCGTCCTGATTCCCCTCTCGCGGTTCTCGCCGTGGTGCAGGATTCGGACGCCATCCTCGTCTCTGACCTCCTCAACGATGCTCCTGCGACCCTGCAGAAGCTCATCGAGAGAGGTGACGGGGTACTCGACGAGTTGCGCGCCGCCCTCGCCGACGGCACCGCACCGCGGCATCCCCTCGGCGATTGGGAGTTCGATTCCGCCGTGCTCGCTCCCCCGGCCGTGCTGGCGGTCGGCCTGAACTACGCCGCGCACTCGAGCGAGCTCGGACTCAAGACCGACTCCGCGCCGACCGTGTTCACGCTGTGGCCGAACTCGTTGAACGGGCACGAGCAGATCACGTCATGGACGCGAGCGCTCAGCGAGGCCGTCGACTACGAGGCCGAACTCGGCGTGATCATGGGCACCCCTGCGAAGGACGTGAGCGAGGCCGACGCGCTCTCCCATGTCTGGGGATACACGGTGGTCAACGACATCACCGCCCGCAACATCCAGTTCTCCGAGGCGCAGTGGTCGCGCTGCAAGTCCTTCGACGGCTTCACGCCCACCGGCCCGTTCGCCGTCACGGCCGATGAGGTCGCCGACCCTCAGGACCTGCACATCTGGGCCGTCGTCGACGGTCACACCGTGCAGGACGCGAGCACCGGACAGATGGTCCGCTCGGTCGCCAAGCTGATCGCCCACCTGTCGCAGTCGGTCACGCTCCTGCCCGGCACGCTCATCTCCACCGGCAGCCCCGGCGGCGCCGGATACTCGCGCGACCCGCAGATCTTCCTCCGCGACCACTCGACGGTGACCGTCGGGATCGACGGGCTCGGCGAGCTGACGACGTACTGCCGCATCACCGGCTGAGCGCGCGAGCGCGAACGACGAAGGGGACGGATGCGGATCGCATCCGTCCCCTTCTCGTTGTCCGGCGGTCAGATCTCGACGAGATCCTCGGGCGAGATGATCGGGATCGCGGCCGTGATGGCCTCGAGTCCGGAGAGCCGCGCGGGCGACAGCTGCTTCGTGACCTCGTCGCGGGACATGAGCCCCGCCTCGACGACCAGGTCGGCGACGTTGCGGTTCGTCAGCAACGCGGTCTTCGCGAGCGCCGCGGCCGCCGCGTACCCGATGAACGGCGTGAGGGCGGTGATGACGCCCACCGAGGCGCCGACCATGGCGCCCAGGCGGTCGCGGTTGGCGGTGATGCCGTCGACGCAGTTGACGCGCAGCGTCCACATCGCCTGACGCATCCAGGTGATCGACTGGAAGATCGAGTGCGCGATCACCGGCTCGAAGGCGTTCAGCTGCAGCTGACCGGCCTCGGCCGCCATCGTGACGGTCATGTCCGCGCCGGCGACGGCGAAGGCGACCTGGTTCACGACCTCGGGGATCACCGGGTTTACCTTGCCGGGCATGATGCTGGAGCCGGCCTGCATGGCGGGGAGGTTGATCTCGCCGAAGCCCGCCTGCGGGCCGGACGAGAGCAGACGCAGGTCGTTGCAGATCTTCGACAGCTTCATCGCGTTGCGCTTGAGCGTCGACGAGAACGACATGAACGATCCGGTGTCGCTGGTGGCCTCGACCAGGTCGGCCGACGTCTTCAGATCGAGCGAGGTGATCTCGCGCAGGTGCTTCAGCACGGCCGGCGCGTAGTCCTGATGCGTGGTGATGCCCGTGCCGATCGCGGTCGCACCCATGTTGATCTCGAACATCAGCGACGCGTTCTCGGTCAGGCGGGTGTGGTCGAAGCCGAGCGTCGAGGCGAAGCCGTGGAACTCCTGCCCGAGGGTCATCGGCACGGCGTCCTGCAGCTGCGTGCGGCCGACCTTGAGCACGTCGTGGAACTCCCGCGACTTCGCCAGGAACGACAGGCGCAGCAGGTCGAGCTCCTCGAGCAGTGAGCGGAGCGTCAGCGACAGACCGATCTTCACGGCCGTCGGGTACACGTCGTTCGTGGACTGGCTGCGGTTGGTGTGGTCGATCGGCGACAGGAAGGCGTAGTCGCCCTTCTCGCGTCCGGCCATCTCCAGCGCGATGTTGGTGATGACCTCGTTCGCGTTCATGTTGGTCGAGGTGCCTGCGCCCCCCTGGATGACGCCGACCGTGAACTGCTCGTGGAACTCGCCGTCGATCACGCGCTGGGCGGCGCGGTCGATGAGATCGGCGCGCTCCGGGTCCAGGACCCCGATCTGACGGTTGGCTCTGGCACTGGCCTGCTTGACCATCGCGAGCGCGATCACCAGGTCCGGGTAGACCGAGATCGGGCGCTTCGTGATCGGGAAGTTCGCATCGGCGCGGGCGGTGTGGATCCCCCAGTACGCGTCGACGGGAATCTCCATGCTCCCGAGGGAATCGGTCTCGGTGCGGGTCAGGGCAGGCGCGGCAGAAGCCATGTCACATCCTTGTGGGTCGTGGCGGGTGAGTGAGTGGGGGATGCCACCAGTCTACGCGGCTCACCGGCCAGGTTTCCGGGAGAAGGCTTCGAGCCGTCCTTCCGGCGTGAGGCTCGCCATGTGCTCCAGCCAGGCCTCGGAGAAGTAGTCCCCGGTCGTCGCATCGGTCACCGGGACGACGGAGTGGGTGATCGTGTCGGGGTGCACGTGGACGAGCTGGAACGCCTGCGCGGCATCCATCCCGTTGACCTCGGCGGCCGGTCGCGCGACGTTCATCGTGTAGCAGGTGGCCGAGGACACGCTCACCGGAACGCCGGCGAACATGCCGTGCGACGAGTAGTGCAGGTGCCCGGCGAGGATGCCGCGCACGTCGCTGCCGCGGAGGATCTCGGCGAGCTCGTCCTGATGCCGCAGCTCGAGGATGTCGAACAGGGGAACGTGACTCGGCAGGGGTGGGTGGTGCATCGCCAGCAGCGTGCCGTGGGGCGCCGGCTGCGCCAGGACCTCTGCGAGCCAGCCGAGCTGCGCCGCGTCCAGATCGCCGTGGTGCCAACCGGGAACGCTCGTGTCGAGCGCGACGACCCGCAGGCCGTCGAGATCCCACACCCCGGTCACGGGCTCCTCCGTCGGTGCCAGGTCGAGCAGATCCCTGCGCAGGGCAGGGCGCTCGTCGTGGTTGCCCGCGACCCAGATGATCGGGGCACCGAGCTCGGCGGCGACCGGCTCGACGGCGGCGCGCAGCCGACGATACGCATCCGGCTCCCCCAGGTCGGCGAGGTCACCCGTGATGACGATGGCCGCAGGGTCGGGATGCACGGCACGGATCGCCGCGAGCGTGCGCGCGAGGGTGGCCTCCACGTCGTAGCGGCCGCCGAGGCGGGCTCCTCCGGCCAGGAAGTGCGGGTCGCTGACGTGGATGAGGACGTGGGACGCTGGCCGGTGCCGGCCGAAGACGTGCGGGGTGCCGATTCCTGCGGACATGGCATCAGCCTATGCTCCCCCCGACTACTGCGGCTGTAGTGCTCGCGTTAGGATGCCGACATGGCCAAGAACGACAGCAGACGACGGAGCATCGCGGATGCCGGCCTGGCCGTGCTCGCGAAGGACGGATCACGGGGGCTGACCCACCGCGCCGTCGACCTCGCCGCCGGCGTGCCAACCGGCACGACTTCGAACTACTTCCGCAGCCGCGATGCCCTCGTCGCCGGGCTCGTCGACCGCATCGGAGAACGACTCGCGCCCGCTCCGGAGGACCTCGAGCGACGCGCCGCCGGCACACCCGGTCCCGCCCTGTTCGCCGACTACATCCGAGACATCGTGCGGCGCCTCAGCGACGATCGCGACGTCACCCTCGCCCTCTTCGAACTGCGCCTGGAGAGCAGCCGCCGGCCCGAGATCGCCGCCGTCCTCGGAGCCTGGCAGCGCGCCGGGTTCGACGGCGATGTCGCCTTCAACACCGCGGCGGGGCTCCCGGGCGCACGGCGCGAGATCGCCCTCTTCCACTACGCGATCGACGGACTCCTGCTCGACCGACTGACGACGCCGATCGATCCGGAGACCCCGACCGACGACATCATCGACGACCTCGTCGCCGGGTTGCTCGGCTGAGCGCGCCGTCCAGAGGTCAGTGCCCCAGGACGATGATCAGGATCCCGGCGACCACCGCTGCCGCGCACAGGACGAAGCACCCGTAGGCGCCCACCAGCGCGAGAGACTTCTGTCCCTCGGTCAGCGGGCTCTTCCTGGCGGCCTTCGCGGCCTGCTTGGCGGCGCGCTTGAGCTCCTTCTCGGAGATGACCGTGATCGCATCGGTGAACTCCGCCGGACTCACCACGGGAGCGCGCCCGCTGCGCACCAGCAGGCGGAGCCCGAGGGCGTAGAACGTGACGATGGCGGTCGCGCCGACGAGGGCTGCGGCGAACACCTGCAGGAAGGCGAGCCAGTCGATGGAAACGGTCATGCGGAGTCTCCGTCCCGGCTCACGTCGACGGGCTTGGCGGGCTTCCCGGACTTGCCGGACTTCCCGGACTTCGACGCCGCCTTCGCCTCGGCCTTCTTCTTCGCCTGAGCCTTGGCCTCGGCCTTCGCCTTGTCCCTGGCATCCGCTCGTGCCTTGGCCTCCGCCTTGGCCTGCTCGATGCGCTGCTGACGGCGCGTCGGCGGCGGCGTGTCGGGAAGATCGACCGCGAGACCGGATTCCGCGACGTCGCTCATCGCGTTCGCCGGGGTGACCGCGTTGCGGCGCGAGCGCATGAAGAGCGCCAGGATGATCACCACGGCGATGACGGCATCGATCGCGACGCCCCAGTTGCCCAGCCACACGACGAGAAGAGCGGCCAGGGCGCCTACGCCGCCGGCGGCGGGCAGCGTCAGGAGCCAGCCGATGCCGATCCGCCCGGCGGTCCGCCAGCGGACCGTCGATCCTCGGCGGCCGAGTCCGGAGCCGATGACCGAGCCCGAGGCCACCTGCGTGGTGGAGAGGGCGAAGCCCAGAGCGCTCGATGCGAGGATGGTCGCCGCGGTGGAGCTCTCGGCAGCGAAGCCCTGCGCCGGCTTGACGTCGGTCAGGCCCTTGCCGAGCGTGCGGATGATGCGCCAGCCACCGAGGTAGGTGCCGAGCGCGATCGTGAAGGCGCAGGCGATGATGACCCAGAGCTCGGGTTCGTGGTGAGCGCCCGACTGCCAGCCGATCGTGATCATCGCCAGAGTGATGACACCCATGGTCTTCTGCGCGTCGTTGGTGCCGTGCGCGAGGGCGACGAGCGACGACGTGAAGATCTGCCCCCAGCGGAAGCCGTCGCGACCGTCGGGCTTCCCGTCGTAGCGGCGAGTGATCGAGTACGCGATCTTGGTCGCCGCGAACGCGATGATCCCGGCCGTGACCGGCGCGATCAGCGCGGGCAGCACGATCTTCGACAGCACCATCCCGAAGTCGATGCCGCCGAGCCCCGCGCCGACGAGAGTGGCGCCGATCAGGCCGCCGAAGAGCGCATGCGACGAGCTGGACGGCAGACCGAGGAGCCACGTCAGCATGTTCCAGGTGATGGCGCCGATGAGTCCGGCGAAGATCAGCGAGAGGAAGAGATCGGTGCCGGCGGCGATGATCGCATCCTCTTTGATGATCCCCCCGGAGATCGTCTTCGAGACCTCTGTCGAGAGGAACGCGCCGACGAGGTTGAGGGCGGCCGCCAGAAGGACGGCGGTCTTGGGCTTCAGCGCGCCGGTGGCGATGGGAGTCGCCATCGCGTTCGCGGTGTCGTGAAACCCGTTCGTGAAGTCGAAGAAGAGTGCCAGCGCGATGACAAGCACGACGATGAGGGCTGCGGTTTCCACCGTTCGCTTTCGGTCGTTGAGGAGGAAGGAGGTGTCGACGTGATCGACGTGACGAACGAAGAGTTCACCGTGGGTTTTTCTTCCGTTAACCGGCCCCGTTGAATCCTCCCACCCTGCCCCGCGCCGGTCAACTCGACCTGGGATAGCGTGGGACGGTGACCGACGCCCCCATCGCAGACCGCCGCTCGTCCACCCGCACCCACCACGGAGACACCTTCGACGATCCGTACGAGTGGCTGCGCGCGAAGGACTCCACCGAGGTCATCGCGCATCTCGAGGCCGAGAACGCCTACACCGAGGCGGAGACCGCGCACCTCGACGCACTTCGCGAGACCCTGTTCCAGGAGATCAAGGGCAGGGTCCAGGAGACCGACCTCTCGGTGCCGACACGACGCGGCGACTGGTGGTACTACAGCCGCACCGAGGAAGGTGCGCAGTACGGCATCCACTGCCGCGCCGCGGCTGCGCCCGACGACTGGACTCCCCCGCGCCTCGAGCCCGGTGTTCCGGTGCCCGGAGAGATCGTCCTGCTCGACGGCAACGCCGAGGCGGAGGGCCACGAGTTCTTCTCGCTCGGCGCGTTCGACACCTCGGACGACGCGACGAAGCTGCTGTGGTCGACCGACTTCGAGGGCGATGAGCTCTACACGGTGCGGGTCCGCGACCTGACGACGGGTGAGAACCTCGCCGACGAGATCCCGAACACCGGCGGTGCGTTCTTCACGCCCGACGGGACCGGGATCCTCTACACGACCCGCGACGAGGCCTGGCGGCCCGACACCCTGTGGCTGCATCGCCTCGGCACCCCCGTCGCCGACGACGTCACGCTGTTCCACGAGCCCGATGAGAAGTTCTGGCTCGGCGCCGGCATCACGCGCAGTCGTCGCTACCTGGTGATCGGCGTCGGTTCGAGCATCACGAGCGAGGAATACCTCGTCGACCTGACGGGCGAGCTCACCGCCGAGCCCCGCGTCGTCTGGCCCCGCCGCGAGGGCGTCGAGTACTCGATCGAGCACGCCGTCGTCGATGGCGAGGACCGTCTGCTGATACTGCACAACGACGACGCCCTCGATTTCGAGCTCGTGTCGGTGGCGGCATCCGACCCGCAGGGCGCGCGTCATGTGATCCTGGCGCACGAGCCCGGCCGACGCCTTCTCGGGACCGACGCCTTCCGCGACTTCGCGACCGTCGAGTACCGCAGCGAGGGCTTGGAGCGCGTCGGGCTGCTCGACTACGCCACCGATGCCGTGGAGGAGATCTCCTTCGACGAGCCGCTGTACTCCGCCGGAGTCAGTGGCAACCCCGAATGGCACTCGCCCTACCTGCGGTTGGGATACACGTCGTTCGTGACTCCGGGAACGGTGTACGAGCTCGACCTCGCCTCGCGCGAGCTGCTCCTGCGCAAGCAGGTCACCGTCCTCGGCGGCTACGACCCGAAGGAGTACGGCCAGCGCCGGGAATGGGCCCGCGCGTCCGACGGCACGCAGGTGCCGATCTCGCTCGTCTGGAAGCGCTCGTTCGGCGACCCCGGAGTGGAACCGCGACCTGTGCACCTGTACGGATACGGCTCCTACGAGCACTCGATCGATCCTGGCTTCTCCGTCGCACGCCTGTCGGAACTCGACCGCGGCGTCGTCTTCGCGGTCGCGCATGTACGCGGCGGCGGCGAGATGGGACGCCAGTGGTACGAAGAGGGCAAGCTGCTGCACAAGCGCAACACCTTCACCGACTTCGTCTCCTGCGGCGAGCATCTGGTGTCTTCCGGCGTGACCACGCCGAAGCAGCTGGTCGCGGAGGGCGGGAGCGCCGGTGGGCTGCTGATGGGAGCGGTCGCGAATCTCGCGCCGGAGCTGTTCGCCGGCATCCTCGCGGCGGTGCCGTTCGTCGACGCGCTGACGACGATCCTCGACCCGTCCCTCCCGCTGACCGTGGTCGAGTGGGACGAGTGGGGCGACCCGCTGCACGACGCCGACGTCTACGCGTACATGAAGTCCTACACGCCGTACGAGAACGTGCGCGAGGGCGTCGCGTACCCCCGCATCCTCGCGATGACGTCGCTCAACGACAGCCGCGTGCTGTACGTGGAGCCCGCGAAGTGGGTCGCACGGCTGCGCGAGGCCGGAGCGTCCGACGTGCTCCTGAAGTGCGAGATGGTCGCCGGCCACGGCGGGGTCAGCGGACGCTACAACTCCTGGAAGGAGCGCGCGTTCGAACTCGCGTGGCTTCTCGACACGCTCGGTCTCGCGGAGGCGTGATCCGGGCCGAGCGCTCAGGGGCACGCGGGATCAGGCAGACGCGCGGAATCAGGCAGATCGTCGACCGATTGGCCTGATTCCGCGTGATCGCCTGATTCCACGTCACGCACTGTCGCTGCACGGAAGGACAGGAGGGCCGTCTATCCCCCGATGGTGAGCCCCGGGGAACACGGGATGGGCCCAACGCCGCACACTTGTCCCGTGCAGAAGACGACTGTCGAAGACTGGGTGCGTCAGAGCGGCGGAGCGGTCCATGTCTCCCAGCTTCGAACGGCCGGTTTCACCGAGCACAGGGTGCGCTGCGCGGTTCAGGCAGGGCTGCTCCGTCGCGTCCGGCGCTCCTGGCTCGTCACCGTCGACTGCGACAGACGTCGGGTGCTGGCGGCGTCCGTCGGCGGGCGCGCCACGTGCGCGAGTGCAGCGGGCCTGCTCGGGCTCTGGGATGTCGAGACGGATGCCGTGCACGTCGCGCTTCCACACACCGCTTCCCGGTTCGACGCCGCAGGCATCCGGATCCACCGTGGTCGCGGTCCGGTCCCGGTGCATCCCCGGTCGGCCGAGGAACCGGTCCTCAACGTGCTCTTCCACGTCGCTCGCTGCCTTCCGGCGCCCGACGCGCTGGCGGTGTGGGAATCGGCGGTTCAACGGGATGTCGTGGATCTCGACGAGCTCGAGCGCGTCAACTGGCGCTCTACTGCGGCCGCGCAGATCGCGTCCCTGGTAGGCACCAGATCGGACTCCGGCCCGGAGACCGTATTCGTCGAGCGGATGCGGGCGATCGGCGTCGCCGTCCGTCAACAGGTCTGGATCGACGGGCACCCGCTGGACGGTCTGATCGGCGATCGTCTCGGCGTGCAGATCGACGGGTACGCGCATCACAGCGCCGCCAAGGATCGCCGTCGTGATCTGCGAGCGGACGCACGACTCGTCCTGCGCGGCTACACCATCTTGCGGTTCGACTATCACCAGTTGATGCGCGACCGTACGCATGTCGAGCACACCGTTCGCACGGCGATGGCACAGGGCCTGCACCACATCCGATCGCGCCGATGAGGCAGCACGCGGAATCAGGCAGACGCGCGGAATCAGGCAGGTTGTCGACCGATCGGCCTGATTCCGCGTGATCGCCTGATCCGGCGTGTCTCGCGGAGGCGTGATCCGGGCCGAGCCCGCTCAGCCGAAGAGCGCCGCGGCCTCGTCGTAGCGGTAGCGCGGCACCGTGTTGAGCTCGCCGAGAGCGTCGGCGAACGGGACGCGCACGATGTCGGTGCCGTGCATGGCCACCATCTGCCCCCAGGCGCCCTCGACGATCGCGTCGGCGGCGTGCAGCCCGAGGCGCGTCGCGAGGACGCGGTCGAAGGCCGACGGCGAACCGCCGCGCTGGATGTGGCCGAGGATGGTGGCGCGCGTCTCGATGCCGGTGATGCGCTCGATGGCGGGGGCGATCTGGTCGCCGATGCCGCCCAGACGCGGTCGGTTGAACGCGTCGAGGCCCTTGTCGCTGTACGCCTCGTCCATGCCGAGGAGCTTGAAGCCCTCGGAGACGACGACCAGCGGTGCGCGACCTCGATCGTGCGCGCTCGTGACGAGGGCGGTGATGTCGTCGATCGACATGGGCACCTCGGGGATGCAGATGACGTGTGCACCGGCGGCCATACCGGCGTGCAGCGCGATCCAGCCCACGTGGCGGCCCATGACCTCGGCCACCATGCAGCGCTGGTGCGAATCGCCGGTGGTGCGCAGCCGGTCCATGGCGTCGGTCGCGATGTTCACGGCCGTGTCGAAGCCGAACGAGTAGTCCGTGGCCTGGAGGTCGTTGTCGATCGTCTTGGGGACGCCGATCACCTTGATGCCGTCCTTCGACAACCGGTCGGCAGCCGCGAGCGTGCCTTCGCCGCCGATCGCGATGATGCCGTCGATCTTGTGCCCGTACAGGGTCTTGGCGATGTTCTCCGCTCCCCCGCGCTCCCCTTCGTAGGGGTTGGTGCGGCTGGTCCCGAGGATCGTGCCGCCGACCTTCGACAGTCCCTTGACCTCGTGTCGCGTGAGCGGCATGAAGTCGCCGTCGACGAGACCGCGCCATCCGTCGCGGATGCCGACGAACTCCAGATCGTACGTGGTGGTGCCCTTGAGCACGATGCCGCGGATGACCGCGTTGAGGCCGGGGCAGTCGCCGCCGCTCGTCAGGATGCCGATCTTCATGCTGGTGCCTTCAGACGTTCGGTGAAAGGGGGAATGGCGACGCTGCCTGCGATCGACACTAGCGCCCCGGCGCGGTCAGGCGCCATTCGGCGGAGATGAAAACCCGCGATCTTGACACGCGTGAGACCCAGCATCCGAGATCTTCACGACGGAACGCGACCGAAGCCGGAATTCCGCGTTAAGAACCGACGTTCTTCACCCTTATGCGGCGCCGAGCGCCTGCCGCAGCAGATGCATCAGCGCGGCCAGCTGCACCGGCTCCGCGGCGGTGTCGTCGATCGCCTCGCCGTCGAGCGCACGGGCAGCGAGCCCCTGCTTCTGGTCGATGAGCTCGGCGATCTTCGTGTCGATCGTGTGCGCGGCGATGATCCGCCATGCCGTGACCGGCTCGTCCTGACCGATGCGGTGCACGCGGTCGATCGCCTGCGTCTGCTCGGCCGCCGTCCACGACAGCTCGGCCAGCACGACGTTCGACGCCGCCTGCATGTTGAGACCGACGCCTGCCGCGGTGAGAGAGCAGACCGCGATGCCGACCTCGGGATCGCCGTTGAAGTCGTCGATCGCCTGCTGGCGCACCGTCGAGGTCTGGTCGCCTCGGATCGAGACCGAGCGGATGCCGGCGGCGGCGAAGTGCGCCTCCGCCTGATCCATCACGTCGATGTGCTTCGCGAAGAACACGACCTTGCCGACCGACCGCTGCAGCTGAGCGGCGTAGTCGGCGGCCAGCTGGGCCTTCGCCTGGCCGATGCGACGGACCATGGTGAAGACGTTGTCTCCCCCGGTGCCTGCGGCCTTCGACTCCTCGAGCTCGTTCTGCGCGACGAGACGCACGATGTCCTCGTCGATCTCTCCGGGCGCGAGGCCGCGGTCGCCGCGGGCCTCGATGATCCGGCGGTACCGTGCGGCGAGCCGCTCCCCCAGTTCGCGTTCGGCCTGACGGATGCTGCGCCCGAACTCGTCGTCGAGCTGCACCGGCAGGTCGGCGATCAGCTTGTCCGGGAGGTCGGCCGCGACGTCCTTCTTCTTGCGGCGGACGATGCCCATGGAGATCACGGCATCCCGCGCCTCCGGGTAGAACGCCTTGTCGGCGGGGGTGAATCCGGTGGCGTCGAGCTTCTCCATCAGCTCGGGGCCGGGCTTCTCGCCGGTCGTCCAGCCGAGGAAGCGCCAGATCGCGTCGAAGTCCTCGACGTCGTTGATCAGCGGCGTTCCGGTGAGGGCGAGCATCAGAGGGTCGCCGCCCGGCGTGCGCTCCCGAACCCGAGAGGCGAGGGAAAGCACGTTCTGCGACCGCTGCGAGGAGAGGTTCTTGATGAAGTGCGCCTCGTCGACGACCATGCCGCGGAGTCCGATCGACCCGAGCCACGACAGGTGACGGTCGAGGATCTCGTAGTTGACGATGAAGATGTCGGCGAAGGCGTCGATGTCGGTGCCGTCGCCCTGGATGACCGTGGCACGACGCTGCGGCGTCCAGCGCTCGACCTCGCGGGCCCAGTTCATCTTCACGACGTTCGGCACGACCGCGAGAAGCGGGTACGCACCGGCGACGGATGCGGCGAGCAGCGACTGCGCCGTCTTGCCGAGGCCCGGCTCGTCGGCCAGCAGGAAGCTGCGGTGGCCGGCACGCACGGCTTCGAGGAAGCGGGACTGGTGCACCATGACCTCGAGGCCCTTGGGCGAGAGGTGATCGTACTCCGGAGCCGGAGGCAGCTCCATCGTGGCGGCGGAACCGCCGGCGCCCGTCTCGAACGCCTTGTACAGCGGACCCATCAGCTCCCAGCCGTCGAGGCGGCGACGCGGCGTCGAGGTGCTGCGGGGCGTCAGGTCGGGGGCGAGGAACGGGTTGGCCAGCTGGCGCGACTCGACCGACGGCGGCGTGACCTGCCGCTCGGCGATGGCCGCGGGGACAGACGAGATCTGCACGGGGGCGGCATCCGCGATGATGAGCTCTTCCGGTGCCAGCTCGGCGCCGGACTCGAGCAGCCAGTCGCGGCGCATCCGCTTGGCGACCGGCGACGTCGCCTGGTCGGCCTCGAGGAGCTGGATGAGCGACGTGTCGCGTGCCGCGGTCTTCGCGAGGATGGTCGCCACGCCGTCGAGGCGCTTGAGCAGCTCCGCGCGTGCGGGATCGCCGATCTCGGCATCCGCCTTCACCCTGGCGCGCTCCTCGCGCACCAGGAAGGCGATCACCTGGAACTTGACGCGATTCGTCGGGCCGAGCTTCCCCCGCTGCGACTTCGCCTCGATCTCGCGCACTTTGCGCGCGAGGATCGGGATGAGGGGGGCCTCGTCGTCTCGACGGGACGTCTTCTTGCGCCGCGTGGCGGTTGCCGTGGTCGGCATGCTCCTCCTGAGCGTGAAGGCTCCGGCATCCTCATGAAGCCGCGAGCCGTTCTCGATGTCCGCGTGTGGCGTGAGCCAGGACCGTACGAACAGTGATTCCGGTTCCCTCCGATGCACGCCGTACGCGTGAGGATCGGTGAGAACCTCTGTCCAGTCTATGCCATCCCGCCGCGACGACGGAGACTTTCCTCGTCGTCGCGCGTCATGGAGTCAGTCTGCGACGTCGGCGAGCACACGCCGCGCATCGGCGACGTCGACGCCGATCTGCTCCGACAGCTTCTCGATGCCCTCGTACGCGACCATGCCGCGCAGTCGCTCGACGAACTCCACCGACACGTCGTGACCGTAGAGGTCGAGTCCGGTCTCGTCGAGCACATGCGCCTCGACCTGGCGCTCGAGAACGTCGTCGAAGGTCGGGTTGGTGCCGACCGAGATGGCCGACGGATGCCGGATGCCGGTGTCGTGGTCGACGAGCCATCCGGCGTACACGCCGTCGGCCGGAACGAACGCGTCGACGATCGTCGAGAGGTTCGCGGTGGGGAATCCGAGCTCCCTGCCGCGCTTGAGGCCGTGCACGACCACGCCCCGCACATCGGGGTTCCGGCCCAGGACGCGGGCGGCCTCGGCGACATCACCGGCGACGAGCAGCTCACGGATCCACGTGGAGGAGACACGACGTGGCGAGCCCGGCAGGAACACGTCATCGACGACCTCGACGGTGAAGCCGTGCAGCGGCCCCAGCTCTCGGAGCAGCGCAGGCGTCCCCGCCCCGCCGCGGCCGAACCGGAAGTCCTGCCCGACGAGCACCTCGGAGACCTTGAGCGCGTTCACGAGGATGTCGACCACGAAGTCCTCGGCGCTGCGCGCGGCGAGCTCTTCGTCGAAGGTGAGCACGAGCGTCGCGTCGAGACCGAGCTCGCCGAGGAGCTCCAGCTTGCGCTCGACCGTCACCACGTTCTCCGGGCAGCGGTCTGGGCGCAGGACGGCCAGGGGGTTCCGGTCGAAGGTCACCGCGACCGACCGGCTTCCCGACGCGGCGGCGGCCTCGTTCAGTCGCTCGATGACGGCACGATGCCCGGCGTGGACGCCGTCGAACTTGCCGATGGCGACCGCACTGGGACCGAAGTCGTCCGGCACCTCGGCGGGGCTGCGGAAGACGATCACGCGTCGACTCCGAGAGGAACGGGGGCGCGCGACGGCCGGTGCGTGCGAAGCCACCAGATGCCGAAGACCGGGAGCACCAGAGGGATGAAGAGGTAGCCGCGGCCGAACAGGGACCACACGGTCTCATGCTGGAACAGCGCGGGCAGAACGATGCTGAGCAGACCCACGACGATCACGCCGGTGAGCTCGAAGACGATCGCGATCCAGGCGACCGTGTACCACCCGCGGCGGCGAGAGAGCACGAGCGCGAGAGTGGCCAGGATGTACACCACGGCGGCGAGTGCCGAGAGCGAGTACGCGAGCGGCGCCTCCTCGAACCGGCGGACGATCTGCACGAAGCTGCGCCCCGTGGCGGCCAGCGCCATGACGGCGTAGACGATCACGAGGACGCGACCGATTCCGGTCATCCGAGTGGAGGGGGTGGTGGTGCTCATAGCGCATTCCATCTTAGAGCCGCGCGCGGGCGCCGGACTCCGCGTGCACTTCCGGCGTCACGCGATCTGGACGGTCCAGATGACCTGCATGCGCCACAGCATGATCGCGATGGCGAGGGCGGCGACGCCGAGGATCACCGTGCTCCACCGGCTGCGCTCCATCAGCGCCCACAGCACGGCGCCGACCGGGAGCAGCGCCGCCGACACGAGGTAGACCCAGAACTCGAGGAGATCGCCCGTGGGCGGATTCCCCGTGAGCGGCGCGACGATCGCCACGACGATCTGCACGACGAGCAGTGCCTCGACGAGTGCGAGAGCACCGACGCTGAAGTCGCTCGGTCGGCGGCCCACGAATCCGGCGACGAGGCAGAACACCCCTGCCGCCACCGCCGCGACGATCTGCACGATCGTGAGCCACAGGATCATCGGGCGGCCTCCGGCATGTTCATCGCGCTCTTCAGGTCGGCGCCACGACGCTCCACGATGCCCACCAGGGAGCCGTCTTCGTCGATCGCCGCGGCGAGCGTCCCCTCCAGCCGGGGGGCCTGGTCGCTCAGTCGCTTGCCGTGACGGAGGTCGCGCGCTTCCTCGGCGGATACCGGCAACGCCGGCAGGATCCGGCTCGCGGCCTGCGCAGGCGTCAGAGTTCGGGCATCGGAGAGGTCGTCGATCCCGACGGCATCCGCGACGTCGAACGGACCCACCCGCGTGCGGCGCAGGGACGTGAGGTGACCGCCGACGCCGAGCGCGGCGCCGAGATCGCGGGCGAGCGCGCGGATGTACGTGCCGGACGAGCAGTCGACGACCACATCGAGGTCGAGGATCCCCTCGCCCTGGCGTCTCGCGACGACGTCGAAGCGCGACACGACGACGTCGCGTGCGGCGAGCACGACGTCCTCCCCCGCGCGCACCCGGTCGTACGCGCGACGTCCGTCGACCTTGATCGCCGAGACCGCGCTGGGCACCTGCGAGATCTCGCCGGTGAGCGTCGCGATGCCGATCGTGATCGCGTTTTCGGTCACCGCGTCCCAGGCATCCGGTGCGGCGCGGGTGAGGATCTCGCCGTCGGCATCGTCCGTGCCCGTGGTCTGCCCCAGACGGATCGTCGCCTCATAGGTCTTGTCGGTGCCGACGATGTACGTGAGCAGCCGAGTCGCACCCTCGATGCCGATCACCAGCAGTCCGGTGGCCATCGGGTCGAGCGTGCCGGCGTGGCCGACCTTCCTCGTGCCGAACGCGCGACGGGTGCGCGCGACGACGTCGTGGCTGGTCAGCCCTGCGGGCTTGTCGACGAGGAGGATTCCGGGCGAGACCATCCCCCCAGCCTACGATGCGGCCGTGGTGCGGCCGCGCCATCGCGAGGTCAGCCACAGACCTCGTAGGAGGGCTCGTCCCTCGTCGTCACGACCACGCTGTTCGCGACGTCCTCGCCTTCGCGGAACTGGAAGAAGACGTGACCTGCGGCGTCGCCGGCGAGCCGCATCCAGGTGCCCGCTCCGATCTCCGCCGTGCCCTGCTCCGCATCCGGGTAGGCCGCGAGCACCTCATCCGTCGTGGCTCCGACGCCGAGCCCCTCAGCGGTGCGGGGTCCATCGACGCCCGCGAGGTCTTCGGATGCCGAGTAGACGGACATCTCGGAGATGGGCTCGGTATCCGATTCGGTTCCGCGCACGAAGTACACCCCGTACGACGAGTCGGCGGCGTTCCACCATGCCGTCCACGAGCACACGTCGTCGTTCGTCCAGGTGTCCGGCAGCGCCCCGAGAGTGGCGGCGAAGTCACCGCCCAGGGTGACGGGTCCGATCCCTGCGTCGCTGATGACCCACGTCGTGGGATCGGCTGGGTCCGCCTCCGGCGTCTCCGTCGGGGTCGCGGTCGCCGTCGGAGTCGCCGTCTCGCTCGGCGACGGCTGCGGTGTCGCCGAGGCCGTGCACCCGGCGAGCAGGCCGACGGCCGCTGCAGCCGCGATCGTGACGGTCAGTCGACGCATGTCGTTCCTGTTCATCGCACTCTCCGGTTCTCAGGCGCGTGTCGCGCTCGCATAGGCTGACGTCGTGTCTGCCATCTCCTCAACCCCCGTCGAGGAGATCACGCAGCCCGTGCTCCGATGGTATCGAACCGGTGCCCGCGACCTGCCCTGGCGACGCGCGGCGTTTCACGAGGAGTTCGGCGCCTGGGGCGTTCTCGTCAGCGAGTTCATGCTGCAGCAGACCCCGGTGTCCCGGGTGATACCGCACCTGGAGGGCTGGCTGACTCGCTGGCCCACACCGACGGCGATGGCCGCGGCCTCTGCGGCGGACGTGGTGCAGCAGTGGGCGAACCTCGGCTACCCGCGCCGCGCGCTGTGGCTGCACCGTGCGGCGATCGAGGTCACGCAGCGCCATGGCGGAATCGTCCCCCGTGACGTGGATGCTCTCCTCGCCCTGTCCGGCATCGGCGACTACACCGCCCGGGCTGTCGCCGTCTTCGCCTACGGCGACCGTCATCCGGTCGTCGACACCAACACCCGGCGCGTCCTCGCCCGCGCGGTCGAAGGACGGGCGCAGCCTTCTCCGCCCTCGCGCCGGGACCTGGTGCTGATGGAGTCGCTGCTGCCGTCGACGGATGCCGATGCCGCCGCTTTCAACGCGGGAGCGATGGAACTCGGGGCCACCGTCTGCACCGCACGCTCTCCGCGCTGCGAGATCTGCCCTCTCGCCGGCTCGTGCGCGTGGCTCGCCGCAGGACGACCCGACACCGGCGACACCCAGCGGCGTCAGGCGGCGTATGAGGGCTCCGATCGGCAGGCCCGTGGCGCGGTGCTGCGCCTTCTCCGCGCAGCGGCATCAGACGGGATTCCGCTGGATGCTGTGCTGCCCGACTGGCCTGACGGTCCGCAGCGGGATCGTGCGATCGACTCGCTGATCGCCGACGGCCTCGCGGAAGCGGACGGCGAGATCCTCTCCCTGCCCCGCTGACCGGACTCCGGTCCACGCGATCAGAGGTGCTGGTTGGTGCGGTGCGCGAGCGCGGTCAGCTCGACGCGCCTGCGCACGTCGAGCTTGGTGAAGACGCGGCCGAGATGCACCTCGACCGTGCGCACCGACACGTTCAGGGCGGCGGCGATGTCTCGGTTCGCGGCACCGCCGACGGCGAGCATCGCCACCTCGACCTCACGGGCGGTCAACAGCTGCGCCCACGCATGCCGGCATGACGCCAGCGGATCCGCGATGACGGAGGCGTCGCTCTCGTCGGGGTCGAGACGGGCGACGCGGTCGCCGATCGAACGGGCCCATGCTGCCGCCCCGGCGAGCTCGAACAGATGCTGAGCGGTCAGCAGATGACCGCGGGCGAGCACGTGCTCGTCGCGGATGGCGCACTGGATGCCGAGCATGGCTTCGACCCGTGCGCGGGCGAAGGGCGAACGCAGGGTGCGAGCGGATGCGTGCACCTCGTCGCGTTCCGCTCGCCAGCGACCATCCGTCGTCGTCGCGATCCTGAGGCGCAGTTCGTGCGCGAGGAAGACCTCGGGCGGCGCGACGACAGACTGCGCGGCCCCGCCGACCTCCCAGCGGAGCGCGACCTCGTCCAGGCCGGGAACGGACAGCGTGGTCTGCGGCGCTCCGAGGTCGAGCCAGAGGCGCACCGACGACGCGGCGCCGTCGAAAGCACCGGCGAGGAAGGCCTCGATGCCCTTGTCGACGATCACGTCGATCTTGACCGCAGGCGGGAGGGCGGCCGTGAGAGCGCGCGAGACGGGTCCGAGCTCACCACGGACGGCGAGATCGAGCCGGCGGGCGAGCACGACGCCCAATCCCGCGAACGGCATCGTGATCGGCAGGTCTCGCGCGGCGGACAGCATCTTCTCGCGGGCGGGCCCGATGTCGCCGCGCCACACGAGCAGCAGCACTTCGACGACGGCCTGATAGGCCCGCACGACCGGGCTGTGCTCGAACCCCGCGACCAGAGGGTCGGTATCGGTGTCCATCGTCGCATCCGCGGCTCCCAGGACACGCAGGCCGAGGTCGATGTCGCCGTTGACGGCCGTCCGCAGAGCGCGCAGTATCCGTCCGCTGAGCGGCCCCGACCCGATGGCCTCGTCGACGTCGGACTCCCCCACCAGCAGCCAGCACAGAGCGACGGCCGGATCACGGAGCTCCCGCTCGGCGCCGACGCGAGCGGTGCCCGTGCGCAGCGCATCCAGCCACGCTCGCATGCCGGTGCGGTCGCTGCGCTCCGCGCAGAGCACGGCCGCGACGGCCGCCGCCCTGGTCCAGGAGTACCAGTCGTCGTGGTCGTCGGAGCGGGGTCGCAGGGTGTGCGGATCGACATCGGGCACCGCGCCCTGCAGGTGGGCGCGCACGGTGATCAGTCCCGCGAGCCCTTGCAGTCGGTAGCGCTCGGTGCCGTCGGGGAACAGGCTTCCGAGCCATTGCGCTGCCTCGACGGCGAATCCCGCCCCCACCGATGATGCGCCGGCCACGAGCCTCGCCTCATCGAGCTCGACGCCGACGGCATGCTCGGCCGCCTCTCGCGCCAGCAGCAGGGCACGATCCGGGTGGCCGGCCTCGGAGAGTTCGCGCGCGATGCGGGTGAGTTCGGCCGCGGCACCGGGATCCCGGTCGAGAGACGCGCGGGCGCGATGCCAGTCGGCACTCATGCGATCGCCGCGGTGGTGGAAGACCCTGCTCAGCCGTTCGTGCACGACGCCCACCACCGCGGGATCGGTGTGCGCACGGAGCCAGATCTCCAACCGGGGGTCGACGAACCGTGCGCGACCGGCGCGCATGACGAGGTGACGGCCGGCGGGTACGGCGGCAGCGATCTCGGCCGCCGTTCGACCGTCGAACTCGAGCAGCGGTTCGAGGGCATCGTCGAGGGAGACGGCCAACGCGAGGAGCAGATCCCGATCCCGCGCGGGGAGGACCAGGTCCTGGAAGACGGCCGTGATCGCCGGGACGACCGGAAGCGGGGTCGGAAGGGGGCGAAGACCGGCTCTCTGCGCCGGCCGGAGCCGCTCCACGACCTCGCCGATCGTGGGCTCGTCACCGTGCAGCTGACTGAGCAGACGCGTCAGGACATGGGGAGCACAGCTCAGCCCGCGTGCCAGGAGACCGTCGAGAAGCGCCTCGACGACGTCGGGCGCGACCGACGGGTCGCCATGCGCGTTCGAATCCTCGATGCCGATCCCCCTCAGCTCGGCGGGACACGATCCCGCAGAGCCGAGGCTAGCAAGCAGAACACGCCAATGGAGCGGGGGCCGACGTTGTATATCGGTTGCCCCTCTTCGCCGCCGGAATCCGGCGACGAAGAGCGGTCAGTCCTGCTCTTCGTCGGTGCGATAGGGGTCCGCGTCGCCGGCGTGCGATGCCGAGGACGCGAGCTTCGCGACCTCCGCGTCGCGCTCCTGCGCCTGACGCAGGAGTGCGCTGATGTGGTCGGCGTTCTCCGGGAGCGCGTCCGGGATGAACTCGAGCGTCGGCACCAGACGGGTGCTGAGCTGGCGCCCGACCTCGCTGCGCAGCATGCCGGTCGCGGACGTGAGCGCCTCACCGCTGGCGATGCGCTCCTCCTCCGTGCCCAGCACCGTGTAGAACACGGAGGCGTGCTGGAGGTCGCCGCTGACGCGGCAGTCGGTCAACGTGACGAAACCGAGGCGCGGGTCGCGCAGCCCCTTCTCGAGCCGCTCGGCGAGGATCACGCGGATCCGGTCCGCCAGACGAGCCTGTCGTTCACCAGCCATTGTTCTCTCCCTCTTCAGAAAGCCTTCGGGCGCCCTTCGTCTCGCTGCTCGCTCAGGAGCCGGAGCGAAGGACGCCCGAAGATATCGCTAATTATCAGCTACGAGGCTTCTCGACGAGCTCGGTCGTCTCGATCTCGTCACCGATCTGGATGTCGTTGAACTTGCCGAGTCCGATACCGGCCTCGTAGTCCGTGCGGACCTCGGTGACGTCGTCCTTGAAGCGGCGCAGCGACTCGATGGCGAGGCCATCGGCGATCACGACACCGTCGCGGATGACACGGGCCTTGGCGTTTCGCGTGATCGTTCCCGACCGCACGATGACACCGGCGATGTTGCCGAACTTGGAGGAGCGGAACACCTCGCGGATCTCGGCGACGCCCGACTGGACCTCTTCGTACTCCGGCTTGAGCATGCCCTTGAGCGAGCTCTCGACCTCATCGATGGCGTTGTAGATCACCGAGTAGAACCGGATGTCGACGCCTTCACGCTGAGCGCGCTCACGCGCCTTCGTGTCGGGGCGCACGTTGAAGCCCACGATGATCGCGTTGTCGATCGTCGCGAGGTTCACATCGGATTCGGTGATCGCACCGACGCCGCGGTGGATGATGCGCAGCTGCACCGAGTCATCGACCTCGATCTTGAGGAGCGACTCCTCCAGCGCCTCGACGGCACCGGAGACGTCACCCTTGATGATGAGGTTGAGCGACTCGACCTTGCCCTCCTGGAGAGCACGGGTGAAGTCCTCGAGCGAGATGCGCTTGCGGGCCTTGGCCAGCTGGGCGTTGCGCTCGACGGCCTCACGCTTCTCAGCGATCTGACGCGCCATGCGGTCTTCCTCGGTGACGATGAAGACGTCGCCGGCACGCGGCACGGAGTTGAGACCCTGCACCTGCACCGGACGCGACGGGTAGGCCTCGAGGACCGCATCGCCGTTCTCGTCCGCCATGGCACGCACACGACCGTAAGCCGTTCCGGCGACGATCGCGTCACCGATCCGGAGCGTTCCGGACTGGATCAGCACCGTCGCGATCGAACCGCGACCCTTGTCGAGCTTCGCCTCGATGGCGACACCGCGAGCGGCCTTGTTCGGGTTGGCCGTCAGGTCGAGACCGGCGTCGGCGGTGAGCAGCACGGCGTCCAGGAGTTCCTGGATTCCGGTACCGGCACGTGCCGACACGTCGACGAACATGACGTCTCCACCGAACTCCTCGGCGACCAGACCGTACTCGGTGAGCTGCTGGCGCACCTTGGACGGGTTGGCGTCGGGCTTGTCGACCTTGTTCACCGCGACCACGATCGGCACGTTCGCCGCCTGGGCGTGGTTCAGGGCCTCCACCGTCTGCGGCATGATGCCGTCGTCGGCCGCGACCACGAGGATCGCGAGGTCGGTGACCTGCGCACCACGAGCACGCATGGCGGTGAACGCCTCGTGACCCGGGGTGTCGATGAAGGTGATGGCGCGCTCGATGTTCTCGTGCTCGGTCCACACCTGGTAGGCACCGATGTGCTGCGTGATGCCGCCCGCTTCACCTTCGATGACGTTGGTCTGGCGGATGGCGTCGAGCAGTCGGGTCTTACCGTGGTCGACGTGACCCATGACGGTGACGACCGGCGGACGGATCTCGAGGTCGTCCTCGCTCTCCTCCTCGAGCTCCTGGTCGAGGTTGAGACCGAAGCCCTCGAGGAGCTCCTTGTCCTCGTCCTCGGGCGAGACCATCTGGATCTTGTAACCCAGCTCCTCACCGAGGACCTCGAACGTCGCCTCATCCAGCGACTCGGTGGCCGTGGCCATCTCGCCGAGGTTGAAGAGGATCGTGACGAGGGTTCCCGGCTGCACGGTGTAGCCGGTCAGCGTCTCGATCTTGTCGGCGAAGTCCGCGATGGACGCGCCGCGACGCATGCGGATGATCTCCCCGTTGCCACGGGTGACGTTGACGCCACCGACGACCGGGGCGCTCCGCATCTCGAATTCCTGCCGCTTCGCCCGCCGCGACTTGCGCTGCTTGCTCTTGCCGCCGCCCTTGCCGAAGGCACCTGCGGTACCTCCACCGGGACCACGGCCGCGACCGCCACCACCACCGGGACGACCGGCGAAACCGCCGCCGCCACCGGGACGAGCGCCGGGGCCACCTGCACCACCGGGGCCGCCTGCGCCACCGGGACGACCGGGGCCGCCGGGACGCTGCTGGAAGGGTGCGCCACCGGGACGACCGCCACCACCGGGGCGACCTGCACCACCGGGACGAGGCGAACCGGGACGAGGGGAACCCGGGCGCGGGGCGCCGGGACGAGGCGCCTGCGGGCGCGGGATGTTTCCGGGCGTCGGGCTCGGGCGCTGGCCCATGCCCTGCGCGGAAGCGAAGGGGTTGTTGCCCGGGCGGGGACCCGCCGGACGCTGACCCATCCCCTGCGAGGAGGAGAACGGGTTGTTGCCGGGGCGCGGGGCGCCCGGCTTGGGTGCACCGCCGTCGGCGGACTTCTCCGCGGCGGGCTCTGCAGCCGCAGCGGGAGCCTCTGCTGCCGGCGCCGGCGCGGCCGGAGCCTCGGGCTCGGGAGCCGGAGCGGGCTCGGGGGCAGGCTTCGGACCGGGCTTGGGACCCGGGGTCGGCGCCTGCTTGGCAGCGGGCTTCGCGGCGGGCTTGGCTGCAGGCGCAGCGTCTCCACCGGTCTTGAGCGAGCCGTCGGCCTCGATCGCCGCACGCAGCTTGCGCGCCACCGGCGGTTCGATGGTCGAGGACGGGCTCTTCACGAACTCGCCGAGTTCCTTGAGCTTTGCAAGAGCGACCTTGCTGTCGACGCCGAGTTCGGCGGCGATCTCGTGTACGCGTGGTTTACCAGCCACAATTCTCCTGTCTGAGTCGGTCCACCCAGACAGGGCAGACCACTAGTCGCGGACGGGTCTCATTTCGAGCCGTTCACTTTGTTTCCATAGCTGTTCAGCCTTTGTTTCTTGGTGGGTGCTGTTCGAAGGTCCGCGTGTCCAGCTGAGTGGTCACGCGCAGTGCTCGTCCGAATGCTCGGCGCCGCAGAGCGGCATCCATGCATTCCCGTGTCGGATGCAGCCACGCGCCCCTCCCCGGGAGGACAGCACGCTCATCGACGATGAGCACATTGTTCTGGGACACCACTCTGAGAAGAGCGGAGCGGGGAGCACGCGTGCGACAGCCGACGCACGTTCGTACGGGTTCCATCTTACACCTGCGTTCCACCTCGCCTCGCCTCGCACCCTGCGAGTCGAGGCGAGATGCGGGTCAGTCGTCGAGGACGCTGTCGGGCTGGATGTCGATCTTCGCTCCGGTGAGCTTGGCGGCCAGACGCGCGTTCTGACCCTCCTTGCCGATCGCGAGCGACAGCTGGTAGTCCGGCACCAGGGCGCGGACGGCCTTGGTTCCGGCGTCGAGCACGAACGCGCTCGTCACCTTGGCCGGCGACAGCGCATGGGCGACGAAGGTCGCGAGATCCGGATCGTGATCGACGATGTCGATCTTCTCCCCCGCCAGCTCCTCGGTCACGGCGCGGACGCGGCGTCCCATCTCACCGATGCAGGCGCCCTTCGCGTTGATCGACGGGTCGTTGGCCTTCACGGCGATCTTCGTGCGGTGCCCTGCCTCGCGAGCGAGCGAGACGATCTCGACCAGGCCGGCGGCGATCTCCGGCACCTCGAGGGCGAAGAGCTTGCGGACGAGTCCGGGGTGGGTGCGCGAGACCGTGATCTGCGGGCCCTTGAGGCCCTTCGCGACGCTGGTGACGTAGACGCGCAGACGCGAGCCGTGCGTGTACTCCTCACCGGGAACCTGCTCCTCGGGCGGCAGGATGGCCTCGACGGAGCCGAGATCGACGTGGATCATCCGCGGGTTCGGCCCCTGCTGGATGACACCGGCGACGATATCGCCTTCCTTGTCCTTGAAGTCGCCGAGCACGACGTCGTCCGCGATGTCACGGAGGCGCTGGCTGATGACCTGCTTCGCCGCGAAGGCCGCGATGCGACCGAAGTCGTCCGGCGTCGCGTCCTCTTCGCCGATGATGGCGCCCTCTTCGTCCTTGACGACCTGCAGCACGGCGACGTGGCCGGACTTGCGGTCGAGCTCCACGCGCACTCCCTCGGGCGTGGCGCCGTCGGCGGCGACGTGCTTGGAGTACGCGGTCAGGATCGCCTGCTCGATGATCGAGACGAGCTCCTCGAAGGGAATCGCCTTCTCCTTCTCGATCCCTCGCAGCAGACTCAGTTCGATGTCCATGACGGCCTCCCTATTCAGCTCTCGTCGCGCCTGTTCGCACGCGCGACATCCGTACCACGATACCCTGTGCCCACCGCCTGTTGCCACGGCGGCAGCCGCGCGGATGCGGCCACGACGTCGCAGGAGGACCACGTGAACACGTTCGACACCATCGTGATCGGAGCAGGGATGTCGGGCGTCACGACCGCCCGGATGCTGGCCGACGCAGGACAGCGCGTCGTGGTGCTCGAGGGACGTGACCGCATCGGCGGACGGATGAACTCCGATCGTCAGTCGGGATTCTCCGTCGACCGCGGGGCCTCGTGGGTCCATGGCATCGACGACTCCGCCCTCTGGGAGCTCGTCCAGGCGCTCGGCATCCCGACGCTCGAGTACACCGTAGGCAGCTTCCAGGTGGGCGGGCGACCGATCGAGAACTTCGACGGCGACGGCCGGCCGATGGATGCCGCGGCCACCACGCAGTGGATCGCTGACGTCGAGGAGGCCGACCGTCTGCTCGTCGAGGAGATCGCCGCGTCCTCCCCCGGTGACACCTACCTCGACGTGACCGAGCGCGCGCTCGATCGCTCCGGCCTCGAGCCCGAGCGCATCGACGAGATCCGCGAGTTCTTCCGCCACCGTGTCGAGGAGCAGTGCGGCGCCTGGATCGGCGACCTCGACGCGCACGGGCTCGACGAGGATGCGATCGACGGCGACGAGGTCATCTTCCCCGGCGGCTACGACGAGATCCCGCATCGCGTCGCCGCAGGGCTCGACGTGCGCCTCGAGCACATCGTCACCCGGGTGGCGCGCTCGGATGCCGGCGTCGTGGTCAGCACCGACGACGCCGAGTTCACGGCCGATCGCGCCGTGGTCACCGTGCCGCTCGGCGTGCTCAAGGCCGGGTCGATCGCGTTCGAGCCCGCGCTGCCCGAGGCGGTGGCGGGGCCCGTCGACCGTCTCGGCATGGGCGTGTTCAACAAGATCTTCATCCAGTTCCCCGAGCGGTTCTGGAACGAGGAGAGCTATGTGCTGCGCGCCCTGGGCGAGGCCGGCGAGCACTGGCACTCCTGGTACGACGTGTCCGCGGTGAGCGGCATCCCGACGCTGCTGACGTTCGCTGCGGGCCCGTTCGGCCGCCACATGCAGGAGCTCGCAGACGAGGAGGTCGTCGCCGATGTGGTCCGCGCGCTGCGCGCGCTGTACGGCGACGCGGTCGGCGAGCCCCAGGCGCACTGGATCACCCACTGGGGTGAGGACCGGTTCTCCGTGGGGTCCTACTCGCATCTGGCGGTCGGCTCATCGCATCATGATCACGACGAGCTCGCAGGCCCGGTCGACGGCGTGCTGCACTTCGCGGGCGAGGCCACCTGGGGCGATGAGCCCGCGACGGTCGGCGCGGCGTACTACTCCGGGCACCGCGCAGCGGAGCGCATTCTCGGGCGTTCGGTCGACCTCGGCGAGTTCGCCGCCGGGATCACTGCGCGCGAGCAGACGGCAGGTCGTTGATCGCGCGGATCAGCCGGAACAGGTTTCCGACCTGGCGCTGATCCAGATGCAGCATGATTCGCGGCAGGTGCAGCACATCCTCATCGGCCACCTCGGGCTGGCGGGGAGCCGTCCGCGTGATCCGACCGGAAGCGAGCATCGGCGCGAACTGCTCGTTCAGCGTGTCGATCTCGGCATCCGTCGGCTCGGTGCGCAACCGGAGCACGAGGGAGTCCCCCACCCAGCGCAGCGAATCGTAGTTGCTCCAGAATCCGGCGATCTCCGCACGTGCGGAGTCGACGGAATCCGTGATGACGACGCGATCGAAATCGCCGCTCGAGATCACGCCCATCGGCTCGAGGCTCTCGTCGATGAAGCGCCGCATGTTCTGCCAGAAGGTGCCGCCGGGCTGATCGAGCAGCACGATCGGCGTCGGCTCGGCCTTGCCGGTCTGCTGCAGAGTGAGCAGCTCGAACATCTCGTCGAGCGTGCCGAAGCCGCCGGGCAGGCAGATGAAGGCCGAGGACTCCTTGATGAGCATCAGCTTGCGGGTGAAGAAGTACTTCATCGCGACGACGTGGTCCTGCCCGGAGACGAGACCGTGCGCCTTCTCCTCGAAGGGCAGGCGGATCGAGACGCCGAGCGACAACGCCGGGCCCGCCCCCTCTGCGGCGGCCTGCATGATGCCGGGGCCGGCACCGGTCACGACCATCCATCCGTCCGCCGCGAGGGCAGCGGCGACGTCGCGCGCCTGCAGATAGAGCGGATCGTCCTGCCGCGTGCGCGCCGAACCGAACACGGTGACCTTCGGCACGCCGCGGAACGGCGCGAACAGCCGGAATGCATCGCGCATCTCTGCGAGGGCCGCCGAGGCGATCTTGAGGTCGAGTCGATCCGCCCCGTCCTCTCCGAGCAGGATCGCCGTGCGCAGCATCCGCATGACCAGACGACGATCCGCCGTGACGCCGGCATCGTCGAGGACGGCGTTGATCTCGGCGGTCAGGGACGCGGGCAGCGGTTCGTCGGTCATGGTCGTATCGGATCAGCGGGTGAGGCGGGCGATCGCCTCGTCGACCGAGAGCGCGTCGCGCTCACCGGTGCTGCGGTCCCAGAGCTCGACCTGTCCTTCCGCCGCTCCACGACCGACGATCACGATCTTCGGCACGCCGACGAGCTCGGCGTCGCCGAACTTCACTCCGGGTGAGACCTTGGGGCGGTCGTCGTACAGCACGTCGAGACCGGCGGCCTCGAGCTGCGACGAGAACGCCTCGGCGACGTCGAAGGCGACCTGGTCGCGGCCTGCGGCGACGACCTGCACGTCGAACGGGGCCACGGATGCCGGCCAGATGAGGCCCTTGTCGTCGTTGTTGAGCTCGGCGATGATCGCGAGGATGCGGGTCACGCCGATGCCGTACGAGCCCATCGTGACGGTGACGAGCTTGCCGTTCTCGTTCAGCACCTTGAGACCGAGGGCCTCGGCGTACTTGCGGCCGAGCTGGAAGACGTGACCGATCTCCATGCCGCGCGCGAGCTCGACGGGGCCGGAACCGTCGGGCGCCGGGTCGCCGGCGCGCACGTTCGCGATCTCGACGATGCCGTCGGCGAAGAAGTCGCGTCCGGCGACGACCGAGTGCGCGTGCTTCTGATCGACGTTCGCGCCGGTGATCCAGCTCGTGCCCTCGCTCACGCGGGGGTCGACGAGATATCGGATGCCGGTGGCCGACTCCTCGCCCAGGAAGGCGCCCGTGGCCGACCAGGGACCGATGTAGCCCTTGACGAGCAGAGGGTTGTTCTCGAAGTCGTCTGCCGTGGCGGTCTCGACCTCAGCGGGAGCGAACGCCACCTCGGCGCGCTTCTCGTCGACGTCGCGGTCGCCGGGGATGCCGACGACGACGAGCTCGCGGGTGCCGTCGAGGTGGGTCAGAGCGAGCACGACGTTCTTCAGCGTGTCGGCGGCGGTGTAGTCGCCGTCGAGGTGCGCATTGCTGTGCGCGACGAGGGTCTCGATCGTCGGTGTGTCGGGCGAGTCGAAGATCACGGGCTGAGCCGCGTCGTCGAAGGGGACCGCGTCCGGGGCGGCCGTGGTGAACGCCTCGACGTTGGCCGCGTATCCACCCGCACTGCGGACGAACGTGTCCTCGCCGACCGGGGTCGGGTGCAGGAACTCCTCGCTGCGGGAGCCGCCCATCGCCCCGGCATCCGCCTGCACGATGACGTATTCGAGACCGAGGCGCTGGAAGATGCGCTCGTAGGCGTCGCGCTGCGCCTGGTAGCTCTCGTCGAGCCCCTCGTCGGATGCGTCGAACGAGTACGCGTCCTTCATCGTGAACTCGCGGCCGCGGAGGAGACCTGCGCGGGGGCGGGCCTCGTCGCGATACTTGTCCTGGATCTGGTAGATCGTCAGCGGAAGGTCCTTGTACGAGGAGTACAGATCCTTGACGAGCAGGGTGAAGGCCTCTTCGTGCGTGGGCGCGAGGAGGTAGTCGCCGCCCTTGCGGTCCTGCAGGCGGAAGAGCAGGTCGCCGTACTCCTCCCAGCGTCCCGTCGCCTCGTACGCCTCCCGCGGCATCAGCGCCGGGAAGTGCACCTCCTGCGCGCCGGCTTCGGCCATCTCCTCGCGGACGACGGTCTCGATCTTCGCCTTGACGCGCAGCCCGAGTGGCAGCCACGCGAAGATGCCGGCCGCCTGCGGTCGGATGTACCCGGCCCGGATCAGCAGCTTGTGGCTGGCGACCTCTGCACCGGCAGGGTCTTCGCGGAGCGTACGGAGGAAGAATTTCGAAAGACGAGTGACCACGCCCCAAGTCTAGAGGCGCAGTCACTCGTCTTTCTTCGACGATGTCAGTTGAGCGCAGGCAGTCCGGAGGGGACCACGCCGCCGCCGTACAGGCTGACGGCGAGCTCCTGCAGCGCCGTCAGGGCGACACGCTGCGGCAGCGGGCCGTAGGAGATGCGCGCGACGCCGAGCTTCTCGTAGTCGGAAGCCGCGAGAGCGCCGGGGACGCCGATCACGCTGATCTTGCGCTCCCCGATGCCCTCGACGAGCTGACGGGCGACGTTGGCGTCGAGGAGGCCCGGGATGAAGACCGAGGTGGCTCCGGCGTCGAGGTAGGCGCGACCACGCTGGATCGCGTCGGCGACGCTCTCCTGGACCGGCCGGTGGCCGGCGCGCACGAACGCGTCGGTGCGGGCGTTGAGCGCGAAGGGCACGCCCTCGGCTTCGGCGGCCTTGACGATCGCCTCCACCGCGGCGACGGACTCGTCGAACGGCTTGAGACGGTCCTCGACGTTCGCGCCGACGACGCCGACGCCGATGGCGAGCCGGGTGGTCTCCCCCGCGTCTCCGTATCCGTCATCGAGATCGGCGGTGACGGGGACCTGGACGGACGCCGCGATGCGCCCGACCATGTCGATCATGAGGTCGCGTGGCGTCGTGCCGTCTTCGTAGCCGAACGACGCGGCGATGCCGTGTCCGGCGGTCGCGATCGCCTTCGTCTCGGGGAGTGCCGCGACGGCACGCGCGCCGACGACGTCCCACACGTTCACGACGCGGAGGATCTCCGGGGCGTCATAGAGTCCGACAAGGGTCTGGGCCTTGGCTGCAGTGGTCATGCCTCCACGCTAACGCGGGTCGGGCGGCGGGGGTTCGCAGAACGTCACGAACTTCACAGAGAACCTGTCGAATCCCCGCGAAGTCCGTGCTGTTCTGCGAAGTTCGTGTCGTCGCGCGCTCGACCTAGTGTGGAGACATGCCTCAGCGCCGATCGCACGTCGCCCCTTCCGCCGCACAGACCGAGCTCGCATCCGCGCTGGCAGCCCTGCGGGAATCTTTGGAGGCGCCGACCGAGTTCCCCGGCGACGTGCTCGCCGAGGCAGAAGCCGCGACCGCCCCGCAGCCCGACCTCGATCTGCGCGACATACCGTTCGCCACGCTCGATCCCGCCGGCTCCCGTGACCTGGACCAGGCGTTCCACCTCGAGCGCGACGGCTCCGGATACACGGTCCGCTACGCGATAGCCGACGTCCCGGGTTTCGTCGCTCCCGGCGGGGCGGTGGATGCCGAGGCACGCCGCCGCGGCCAGACGCTGTACGCCGCGGACGGCCGGATCCCGCTGCATCCCGCCGTGCTCAGCGAGGACCGCGCCTCCCTCCTCGCCGACGTCGATCGGCCCGCTCTCGTGTGGTCGTTCTCTCTGGATGCCGAGGGCGCCGTCTCCGCGTTCCGTCTGGAGCGCGCCCTGATCAGGTCACGAGCGCAGCTCGACTACGTGACGACGCAGCAGTCGCTCGACCGCGGCGAGACCGGCCCGGCTTCGCTGCTGCGCGAGATCGGCGGCCTGCGCATCGAGCAGGAGCGCCTCCGCGGAGGCGCGAGCCTGAACCTGCCCGATGAAGAGGTCCTCCGTGCGTCGGACGGCACCTATGACATCGAGCGGTCGAGCCCGCTCCCGGTCGAGGAATGGAACGCTCAGCTGTCCCTGATGACCGGCATGGCCGCCGCATCCCTCATGCTCGACGCCGGCGTCGGGATCCTCCGCACCATGCCGAGACCCGACGAACAGGCGTTCGAGACGTTCCGCCACCAGACGGAGGCCCTCGGGCGTCCCTGGACGACCGGAGACTACGGCGAGTACCTCCGCGCGCTCGACCGGACCGACCCGCTGACCCTGCCCGTGCTCCAGGCGGCCGCGACCCTTTTCCGCGGCGCCGGCTACGTCACCTTCGACGGAGCCGCACCGAAGGACGCGATCCAGGCGGCGATCGCCGCTCCCTACGCCCACGCCACCGCGCCGCTGCGACGACTCGTGGATCGCTGGGCGCTGGCCATCTGCCTCGCCGTGTCCGAGGGCCGCGAGGTGCCGGCCTGGGCGCGCGAGTCGCTCGACCAGCTTCCCGCGCTCATGCAGGAGTCCGGTCAGCGTGCATCGCGGCTGAACTCCGCGACCGTCAACGCCGTCGAGGCGGCCCTGATGCTGCCGCTCGTCGGCACGGACATCGACGCCACCGTCATCGAACTCCGCGGCGAGCGCGCGTCGGTGCAGATCGCCGAGCCCGCCGTGACGGCGACGGCGCCGGTTTCCGCCGAGTCGAAGCCCGGCGATGTCGTCCGGCTCCGCGTCGTCCGAGCCGACATCTCCCGCGGGGAGGTCGAGTTCGAGGGTGTGACCCCCTGAGCTACGCTGACGCGATGCAGTACGCCGAGCTCGTCGAACGGTTCATCGACGCGACCTATCCGCGCGCGACGATCGCGGTCGTGGCGGGGAGCACGGCGCGCGGTGAGCGCACCCGGACGAGCGACATCGATCTGCTGCTCCTCGGCGAGGAGCTCTTCGACGACGAGTCGCAGACGAGCGCGGCCGCGACCCACGAGTTCGACGGCGAGGTCATCGAGGTGTTCGCGTACACGCCGGAAGGCTTCCGGGAGTGGGCCGGGCGCGGGATCGCGCAGCACCGACCGGTCATCCTGCACATGCTCGTCGAGGGAACCGTCGTCCGCGACGACGGTTCCTCCCCCTCCCTGCGCGCGCACTGGGGAGCTATCCTCGATGCCGGTCCCTCCCTCGAGGACGATGAGTCCGCGTTCCGCCGCTACGTGATCACCGATGTGCTCGACGATCTGAGAGACGCGACGGATCCGCTGGAGCGGCACGTGCTGGCATCCCTGCTCTTCGAACGCGTCGCAGAGCTCATGCTCTTGACGGAAGGCCGATGGATCGCAACGGGCAAGTGGCTCCCCCGCCGGCTCCGCGCGCTGAGCGCCGAGCGTGCCGCTGCTCTCGGCACACCCCTCATCGCTGGAGATCTCGCCGCGTTCGCCGAGCGCGTCGAGGAGGAACTCGGTCGCGCCGGCGGACGCGTCCAGGCGGGTTTCGTGCGCTGAGCAGCCGCGCGCTTAGGCTCTCCCCATGTCGATGTCGCCGTATGTGCGTGAACTCCGTGCCCGGGTCGGGCACGACCTCCTCCTCCTGCCCGGTGTCACCGCGATCATCCGGAACGGGGCGACCTTCCTGCTCGCGCGGCAGCGCGGCTCCGACCTGTGGGGCACGATCGGGGGCGGCATCGAACCGGGCGAGCATCCGGAGGCCGCGGTGGCGCGGGAGATCAAGGAAGAGCTCGGCCTCGACGCCGCGGTGGGACGCGTCGTCGGCACCTACGGAGGCCCCGACCTCGTCGTGGACTACGCGAACGGCGATCGTGTGAGCTACGTGACCACGGCGTACGAATGCGAACTGCCGCCCACCGCGGAACTCTCCTTCACGGATGACGAGCTCGTCGAAGCCGCGTGGTTCTCGGAGGCCGAGATCGCCGTTCTGCCTCGGCATCCCTGGGTCGATCGCATCCTGCAGGACGCCGTGCGAGACAGGCCCGCTCCCGGGCGCTCGGTGGTCGAGACGGCGGTCTGCTACGTCGTGTACTCCGACCGTCTGCTGGTGTTCACACTCGACGACGTCCCGCTCGCGATCGCCGGGGTGCAGGTTCCTGCCGGCACGGTCCGCGATGGGGAGAGCGCTCCGGAGGCGGCGGTGCGGGAGCTCTTCGAGCAGACCGGGCTGCACGCCGACGTCGTGCGCCTGCTCGGCACCGCGGACTACGACCTGGGGCCCATGCCGCCCGAGGTGGTCCGACGGCACTTCTTCCAGCTGCGCATCGAGGATGCCGACGTCGACATCGCCTGGACCGTCGGAGAAGGCGGAGCCGAGGGTGCCGCCGCACCTCAGCGCTGGACCTGCAGGTGGATCCCTCTTCCCCAGGCGCACGTGCTCGCGGCCGGTCTCGGCGTGATGCTCGGGACCCTCGCGCCGGACGTCTGATCCGTCCTGTGGACGGGCCTCACGCCGCCGGCACCACCGTGGTCGTCATCACGAGCAGCTGAGGGTCGGTCAGATCGAGCGTCACCGAGATCGACGCGAACTCCGAGAGCGATGCGACGTGCGTTCCGCCGCAGAGGATCACGGCCTCCCCCTCCGGGAGCTCGCAGTGCCAGCGCCGACGATCGACGATGGTCGGACCTTCGGTCTCGATCCGGCTGGCAGCGCCCGAGGCCACCCAGGCGGCGAGCTGCGCGTTGATCTGCGCTTCCCGCGCGGCGAGCGTCGACGCGAACGTCTCGGTGTCGAATCCGGCTCGTCGCAGGCTCTTCCCCAGGCGGTACTCGTCGAGGGCGCCATCCTCGTGGATCCGGCTGGACTGATTGGCGCGGCCCTCGAAGTCCGGGTTCCCGAGAGCATCGACGCCGGGATCCTTGCGCCAGAGATCCGCCGCCGCGAGATCGAGCGCGAGCGAGGCGAGGTGACAGGCCGTGTGCCCACGGCTGAGCCCCGCACGGCGCACGGCATCCACGGCGAGCGCTACGGACGCACCGGGAACGAGCCCCTCGGGCGCTTCCGCGCCGAGTCGGTGCCCGACGAGCCAGGTCCAGCCCTCCGCACCGCGCTTGACGGGGATCTCCGCGCCGACCGCGAACACTCCCTCATCGCTCACCGCCGCCATGACGGCTTCGGCGACGGGGGCGCGATCCTCACCGACACCGATCATGCCCGAATCGCCGGGCTGATCCGGCCACGTGTGATCGACCGGGTGGAACGGCGTCCGGTCGACGACGACGACGGCGCCTTCCGGAGTCGACTCGCGATGAGTGATCACGCCCTCCCCGGCGAGAGCACCGGCGGCAAAGGACACGATCGTGGAAGAAGCAGACATGGAACTCCTGGGTGGCGGGAAACCCTCTCAGTCTGCCATCGCCGCGAGCAGGCCCGACGCCAGCGGAGCGAAGTCCTCGGGAGCGAAGTGGAGGGGCACCTTGATCACGAGCGCGTTCGTTCCGTCCGACACGAACAGGCGATCATCGAGCGGCTCGATCGGGTCGGGATCCATCGTGACGACCGCTCGGGCCGCACCCTCGACGGAGATGTCCCTGGCCTCGGCGACCGAGGCCGCCGATTCGATGTCGGGCGCGCCGCCCGGATGGAAGGTCACGCTCGTCCCGATCGGTTCACCGGAGACCGAGCCGAGCAGGTCGCACCTCGTCGTCATGCCTGCCACGGCTGCCAGCTGCTGCACGACGCCCGACGAGGCATAGGGGTCGCTGGCCGTCCAGCCGTCAGGAGCGCGGAGCTCACCGCAGACGGGTGGCGCCCACCATCCTTCGCGGTCGGCCGAGGGCACGGGCACCGGCCTGCTCTTCACCCTCGTCAGCACTCCATCGCGGAGCTGTTCGACCGTCTCCTTCACCGGAGCATCGCTCGACATCCTCACCGAGACCCACATGCCGTCGGCCTCCGCGGCGGCGGCGCAGAAGTACGTCTCCGGGCAGGCGGCGACAGCCTCCGGTACCCGCATGCTTGCGGGCACCGAGGTGATCGGGTAGACCTCGATCGTGACGCTGTCGTGCACGGCGCGGTCCTCCGCCAGCCACAGACAGTCGACACCGCCCAGTCGACCCGCATCGTCGAGGCGCCATCCCGGGGTGGCCGGCGTCATCTCCTGGTCCGCCAGAGCACTGAACGCCGCATCCGCGAAGATCGCCCCGCAGTCACCGTCGAAAGCCACGGTCGGCACGTCGGGCGTCGGCGTGGGTGAGGGCGTCACCACCGGGCTCCTCGTCGGCGACGGCTGCGGTTCCGGGGCTGCGCACCCGGCGAGGAGCAGGAGCGTCGTCAGCGCTCCGGTGAACAGGGCCGCCGCTTGCACTCGCGCAGTCATGCCCCGATGCTATGGGCTCCCGGATGCACGGCCGGCCTCGAACCGCCGGTCGCTCCGATCGTGCGTCAGACCGTGACGACCTGCGCCGTGCCGAGGGGAGCCGCGGGGCCCATCTCGGCGGCGATCCGGTTCGCCTCCTCGATCAGCGTGGCGACGATGTCAGCCTCGGGCACGGTCTTGATGACCTCGCCCTTCACGAAGATCTGGCCCTTGCCGTTGCCGGACGCGACGCCCAGATCGGCCTCGCGGGCCTCACCCGGTCCGTTCACGACGCAGCCCATGACGGCGACGCGCAGCGGAACCGTCATGTCCTTGAGTCCCTCGGTCACGTCTTCCGCGAGGGTGTACACGTCGACCTGCGCGCGACCGCACGACGGGCACGACACGATCTCGAGCTTGCGCTCCCGCAGGTTGAGCGACTGCAGGATCTGGTGCCCGACCTTGACCTCTTCCGCGGGCGGGGCCGACAGCGAGACGCGGATCGTGTCGCCGATGCCCTCTCCCAGCAGGATGCCGAAGGCGGTCGCACTCTTGATCGTGCCCTGGAAGGCGGGGCCGGCCTCGGTGACGCCGAGGTGCAGCGGCCAGTCCCCCATCTGCGCGAGCAGACGGTAGGCCTGCACCATGATCACCGGGTCGTTGTGTTTGACCGAGATCTTGAAGTCGTGGAAATCGTGCTCCTCGAACAGCGATGCCTCCCAGCGGGCGCTCTCGGCGAGCGCCTCGGGAGTGGCCTTGCCGTACTTCTGCAGCAGGCGCGGGTCGAGCGACCCGGCGTTGACGCCGATGCGCAGCGAGACTCCGGCGTCTTTGGCCGCCTTCGCGATCTCGCCGACCTGGTCGTCGAACTTGCGGATGTTGCCCGGATTGACGCGGACAGCCGCACAACCGGCGTCGATGGCCTGGAACACGTACTTCGGCTGGAAGTGAATGTCGGCGATCACCGGGATCTGGCTCTTCTTCGCGATGATGTGCAGCACATCGGCGTCGTCCTGCGACGGCACCGCCACGCGCACGATCTCGCAGCCGGACGCCGTGAGCTCGGCGATCTGCTGGAGCGTCCCGTTGATGTCCGTCGTCTTCGTGGTGGTCATCGACTGCACGCTGACGGGAGCATCACCGCCGACGAGCACCTTGCCCACCTTGATCTGGCGGGACTTGCGACGCGGGGCGAGGACGACGGGGACCTTCGGCATCCCAAGATTCACTGCTGGCACGCCTCCAGCCTACGCCGCCAGGATGCACGCGGGCTGGATGTCGGCACTGTCTCAGCCACGTCATCCGCCCGGGGCACAGACCCTCGGTGTGGTAGTTTCGCCCCATGCTCGCGAACTTCACCTGGTGGCCCGCCTCTTAGGCGGTGTGTTCGCGTTCCCACGAATCCAGACCGCCTCCGGGGCGGTCTTTTCGTTGAGCCGAGCCGGAGCCCTGCACAGGAGACATCGATGACCCTCTCACGACTCGCCGAGCTCAGCGCCGACCCGGCGGCATCCTTCGTGCTGATCGCGCGCGACGGCGCCGACACCGTCGAGCTCCTCACCGGCGGCGTCGTCGACGTCGACCTGCTCGGCGACATCCCCCTCGACATCGACGGCACCCCGCGTGAGGTCTTCGCACTCGTCCCGTATCGACAGGTGCGCGAGCGCGATTTCGTGGCGCAGGACGACGGGGCACCGCTGCGGTGCATCGTCGTCGACGAGCACCTCCACCTGCCGACGGCGGAGCTTCTCGCCGCCCTTCCGCACGCGCCCGTGCCGCTGCACGACGAGGGTTTCGACATCGCCGACGCCGACTACGCGGCGATCGTCGAGAAGGTCATCGCCGAGGAGATCGGCCGCGGCGAAGGTGCGAACTTCGTCATCCGGCGCGATTTCACGGCGAGCATCGACGTGGACGACCGCACCGCCGCGCTGACCTGGTTCCGTGCCCTGCTGACCCATGAGCGCGGGGCGTACTGGACCTTCGCGGTCTTCACTCCCGGGCACATCGCCGTCGGCGCGAGCCCCGAGGCGCATGTCGTCGCCCGCGGCGGCGTCGTCACGATGAATCCGATCTCCGGCACCTTCCGTCACCCGGCCGGAGGAGCCACGAAGGAGACCCTCATCGACTTCCTCGCCTCGACCAAGGAGACCGAGGAGCTCTTCATGGTCGTCGACGAGGAGCTCAAGATGATGAGCGCTGTCTGCTCCGACGGCGGCCGGATCACCGGACCGCACCTCAAGGAGATGTCGCGCCTCACGCACACCGAGTACATGCTCCGCGGGCGAAGTGCGCTCGACCCTCGCGACATCCTGCGCGAGACGATGTTCGCCCCGACGGTCACGGGATCTCCGATGCAGAACGCGTGTGCGGTCATCCGCCGCCATGAGAAGAAGCCGCGCGGCTACTACTCGGGCGTCGCCGCCCTGTTCACGCCGAACGCCGACGGCGGTCACGACCTCGACGCCCCGATCCTGATCCGCACGGTGTACCTGAAGGACGGCGCGCTGAGCGTGCCGGTCGGCGCGACGCTCGTGCGACACTCCGATCCGCTCGGCGAGGTCTCCGAGACGCACGGCAAGGCCGCAGGCGTGCTCGGCGCCATCGGCGCGATCGACCGCGACCGCGTGGCGGAGGCCCGCAGCGACGCCGACGCCCCCGGAGACGAGCGCGCTCTCGCCGACGACCCGACGATCTCCGAGCTCCTGTCATCGCGCAACGCCCGGCTCGCCGACTTCTGGCTCAACCCTCAGGGCGACGATCTCGACGGGCCGTTCGCCGGCCGCACGGCCCTCGTCGTCGATGCGGAGGACCGCTTCACGACGATGCTCGCGCACCAGTTGCGGCACCTCGGATTGTCCGTCACCATCCGGCTCTGGAGCGACGTCGAGGATGCGGAGGTGGATGCCGCGGACATCGTCGTCGCGGGCCCTGGGCCTGGCGACCCGCGGGATGCCGAGAACACCCGCATCGCGCGCATGCGCGACGTCGTGTCGCGCCGCCTCGACCATGGGGCGCCGCTGCTGGCCGTCTGCCTGAGCCACCAGATCCTCAGCGACCGGTTCGGCATCGCCCTGACCCCGCTCGACGCTCCGCATCAGGGACTCCAGAAGGCGGTGCCCGTCTTCGGCGAAGATGCCTCGATCGGCTTCTACAACACCTTCACCGCTCGGGTCACCCCGGGTACGACGGTGCTCGGCCCCGCCGAGGTGTCGGCGGATGCCGCATCCGGCGACGTGTACGCCCTCCGCGGCCCGCATTTCGCATCCGTGCAGGGGCATCTCGAATCGATCCTGTCGCGCGACGGCATCCGCACGCTCGAGCGGCTGGTCCGGCACGCGCTGACCTGAGCGACGACGCGAGGACCGCTTACTGCAGGATGTCGACCGGATTGAACAGGTCGGCGACCAGCAGAAGCGCGCCCATCCCGATGAGCAGCACCGCCACGACCACGGTCAGAGGAACGAGCCGGGTGGCGTCGACGGGCGCGGGCGGGGGCCGGCGGAACAGCTTCGCCCACAGCCGCTTGATGCCCTCCCAGAGCGCCACGACGACGTGACCGCCGTCGAGCGGCAGCAGCGGGATGAGGTTGAAGACGAAGAGCGCGACGTTCAGCGAGCCCAGCAGGCCCAGCAGCACGGCGAAGCGGTTGAGGATCGGGGCGTCGGTGGCGGCGACCTCGCCGGCGATGCGGCCGACGCCGACCACGCTCAGCGGACCGTTCGGATCGCGCTCGCCTCCGGTGACCAGGGAGACGCCGACATCCCACAGGCGCACCGGCAGCGTGACGATCAAGGAGGCCACGCGGCCGACGTTGTCGGCCGTCATCTGGGGACCTGCGGTCAGCGGCTGCTGCACGTAGCCCATCTGCGACCCCATGCCGACGTAGCCGACCTTCTTGACGACCGGCTCACCCGCATCGTCGAGGATCGGCTGCCCGCCGGCATCCGTGATCGTGCGCTCCGCGGCGATCGGTGTGATGCTCAGCGTCTGCTCGGCACCGTCGCGGCGCACGACCATGTCGAGCGTCTCGCCCGGCGCCGCCTGCACGATCGCGGTCGCCTCGGCGAACGTCGACACCGGCTGCCCGTCGATCGACACGAGCACGTCGCCCGGCTCGATCCCCGCCTCTGCTGCGGGTGATGCCGGATCGTCGGCGGCGCACTCGGTGGCCGTCGACCCCGCCGGCACGACGCACTCGGTCACCGACGCGATCGTCGTCGTGCCCTGCTGCACGCCGATGCCGGAGACCAGGATCGTGAAGATGATCAGTGCGAGGATCAGGTTCATCATCGGCCCGCCGAGCATGACGATGACGCGCTTCCAGACCGGGAGCTTGTAGAAGACACGGTCTTCGGCTCCTTCGGCGATCGTCTCGTCGTTCGCCGAACGGGCGTCCTGGATCAGCGTGCGGAAGACGCCCCTCGCAGGTCCCGCAGTCTTCGACGCGGGGTACATGCCCGACATCGAGATGAACCCGCCGATCGGCAGCAGCTTGAAACCGTACTCGGTCTCGCCGATCCGCTTCGACCAGAGCCGAGGCCCGAATCCGATCATGTACTGGCCGACGCGCACGCCGAAGAGCTTGGCGGGGACGAGATGGCCGACCTCATGCAAGCCGATCGACAAGCCGAGGCCGATCAGCATGAACAGGATGCCGCCCACGTAGAGCAGGATTTCCACGTGCTCACGCTACTGCCCGCAGCTTAGGAATCCGCCCGGCATCGCCGACCCGGCTAGGCTGACACGGTGACTTCCCGGCAGCTGCGACTGGTACGCGCCGCCGCCGTCTCCTCCGTCGCCACGCTGATCGCCGCCGTGTCGCACACTCTCGGCGGCGGATCCGCACCGCATCCGCTGCTGATCCTCGCGGTCGCGACGCTGCTCACGCCGCTCAGCGCGCTGCTGGTCGGCGTCCGCGCATCGCGGACCAGGGTCGCCGTCGCGGTGCTGTTCGCGCAGGCCGTCTTCCACCTGCTGTTCCAGGTGCTGGGCTCGCCGACGGGCTCTTCGGTCGCGAGCTCTCCCGGTCACACCCACCATCTCGATCTCGCACTGCTCGGAGCTGTGGCACCGGTCGCCACGGCCGATGCGACCATGCTGGGCGCCCACGTCGTCGCGGCCGCACTCACCACGCTGCTCGTCTGGCACGGCGAGGCGCTCATGCGTGCCGTCGCGCGCTGGTTCCAGGCGCTGCTCCTGCGCGCCGCGCTCTGCGCACCGGTCGAGCACCGCCGCCCCGGCGCACTCCGCTCCGTCCGGCTCCCCGTGTTCGACGCCGCGATCTCGCGCGACGTCTCGCGACGCGGCCCACCGGCGCTCGCCCGCGGCTGAACCGCCGCACCGACGATCCGCTGCCCCGGCGCAGCGTCATCCTTCGCGGGTTCCCGCGTCGTTCCGACGCGCCCGCTTCACGAGCACTCAGGAGACTTCCTCATGTCCAGCAACAACACCTCCCGCACCCGCGCCCGGCGCACGGCCATCGCCTCCGTCGCCGTCCTCGGCGGCGCGGTCCTCGCTCTCGCCGTCCCCGGGATGGCCAGTGCCCACGTCGGCGTCAGCCCCGACGAGATCGTCGCCGGCGATCACGGCGTCCTCACCTTCTCGTTCTCGCACGGCTGCGAGAACTCCCCCACCACCGCACTGCGCATCACGATGCCCGAGGGGCTCGCATCGGTCGCCCCCACGATGGACGGCGACTGGACGATCGACGTCGAGCGTGGCGACGACGGTCTGGTGAGCGCGGTGACCTACACCGCACTCACCCCGGTCCCGACGGACCTCCGCGGAGCGGTGAGCATGTCGGTCGGACTCGACGAGAACACGCCCGACTCGCTCGCGTTCCCGATCGTCCAGCAGTGCGTCGAGGGTGCGACCGAGTGGACGCAGCTCGCCGAGAACGGCGAGGACCCGCACAGCCTGGACTCGCCGGCCCCCGTCGTCACGGTGACCGAAGCCGCAGCCGGCGGCCACGGCGAGCATGAGGCCGCGGAGACGACGACGGATGCCGCCGCACCGGCCGCGGCCGACCCGCTGCCGACGATCCTCGGTGCCGGCGGGCTGGTGGCCGGTGTCGCCGCACTCGTCGTCGCGGTGCTCGCCTACCGTCGCCGCGTCTGACGCCGAGCACGTCTCCTCCCGTGTGCGACGCGGCACGGGAGGAGACGTGCGTGGGACGGGCTTCCCGCCGCCTCCGTGAGATCATGGATCCGACATGTCGATTGAACAACAACCGAGCCTGCCTCCCGTGCTCCGCCCCGCGAACCCGCCCCGGCGTGAGCTGTCCGAACTCGCCACCCGATTCGCCCGCGCCGTCCACGGCGACGTGGCCGGCATCGCGGTCTCCGGCATCACCCTTGCGACCGCAGACCTGCGGCCCGGCGAAGCCTTCGTCGCGATCCAGGGCGTCAACCGCCATGGCGCGGACTTCGCTCTCGCCGCAGCGGAGAAGGGCGCGGTCGCCGTCATCACCGACGACGCCGGTGCCGAGATCGCCGCAGACACGGGACTCCCGATCCTCGTGGTGGAGAACCCCCGTGCCGTCCTGGGAGACCTCAGCGCGTGGGTGTACGGCACCGGCGCGGAGGACCCGCTGCCGCTGCTGTTCGCCACCACCGGCACCAACGGCAAGACGAGCGTCTCGCACCTCCTCGAGGGCATCCTCGACCAGATGGGCGTCGTCACCGGGCTCTCGTCCACGGCCGAGCGTCACATCGCCGGTGAGATCATCGTCTCCCGGCTGACCACGCCCGAGGCATCCGAGATGCATGCGCTCCTCGCCCTGATGCGCGAACGCGAAGTCGAGGCCGTCGCGGTCGAGGTCAGCGCCCAGGCCCTGTCGCGGCACCGTGTCGACGGCATCCGCTTCGACGTCGCCGGGTTCACCAACCTCAGCCACGACCATCTCGACGACTACGCCGACATGGACGAGTACTTCGAGGCGAAGCTGCCGCTGTTCCGCCCCGATCGCGCGCTGCGCGGTGTCATCTGCCTCGACTCCCCTTCGGGTGCGATCGTGGTCGAGCGCTCCGAGATCCCCTCGGTGACCGTTGGCACCCCGTCGATCGCCGCCGATCCCGAGGCGGCCGCACAGGCGGACTGGGTCGTCGTCATCGACGAGGAGCGGGCCGCCGGCACCACCTTCACGATGACCGGGCCCTCCGGCACGCTGACCACGACCGTTCCGGTGATCGGCCCGCACATGGCGGCGAACGCCGCCCTCGCGATCGTGATGCTCCTCGCGGGCGGATATCCCTGGCAGCGCATCGTCGACGCGCTCTCGCGCGACGGCGGCATCCGCGCGTACCTCCCCGGTCGCACCCAGCTCGTCTCCGGTGAGCGCGGCCCCGCGGTGTTCGTCGACTTCGGGCACTCCCCCGACGCGTTCGAGAAGACCCTCGCCGCCGTCCGGCGGGTGACCCCCGGTCGCGTGCTGATGCTCTTCGGCGCAGACGGCGACCGCGACGCGAGCAAGCGTTTCGACATGGCGCGCACCGCGGTCGAGGGCAGCGATGTGCTCGTCGTGACCGACCACCACCCCCGATTCGAAGACCCCGGCTCCATCCGGGCGACTCTGGTCGAAGGGGCGCGCACGGCGCGACCGGATGCCGAGATCCACGAGTACTCCCCGCCGGAGAGCGCGATCATCGCTGCCGTCGGCCTGGTCGGCGACGGCGACGCGATCCTCTGGGCAGGACCCGGCCATCAGGACTACCGCGACATCCGCGGCGTCCGCACGCCGTACTCGGCGCGAGAACTCGCCCGGCGCGCGCTCCGCGCGGCAGGGTGGCCCGTGCCGGACTCGCGCTGGCCGGTGCCGTACCCCGACGAGGACTGACCGAGCGCCGGTTCGGCCCGGTCGGCGCTCAGGCCGCGGCGCGCTCAGGCCGCGGCGCGCTCAGGCCGCGGCGATCAGCCGATCGGCCGTCTGGCGCGCCCACGACTCCGCAGCCGCCAGCGACTCGACCGTGAGCGTGTCGGGCGGTTCGTGCGCGTCGACGACGCGGGCGATCGTGTCCACGATGCCGAGGAACGACAGCCGGCCCTCGTGGAAGGCGTCGACCGCCTGCTCGTTCGCCGCGTTGTAGACCGCGGGGAAGGTGGCACCGGCCCGCCCGACGGCCTTCGCGAGCGCGACGGCGGGGAAGGCCGCGTTGTCGAGCGGTTCGAACGTCCACGACGAGGCCTTCGTCCAGTCGAGCGGGCGCCCGACGCCGCCGACGCGGTTCGGCCAGTCCAGTCCGAGGGAGATGGGCAGACGCATGTCGGGCGGCGACGCCTGGGCGATGGTGGAGCCGTCGATGAACTCGACCATCGAGTGGACGATCGACTGCGGATGCACGACGACGTCGATGTCGTCGTAGGCGACGTCGAACAGCAGATGGGCCTCGATGACCTCCAGCCCCTTGTTGACGAGGGTCGCCGAGTTCGTCGTGACCATGCGCCCCATGTCCCAGGTCGGGTGCGCGAGGGCCTCGGCCGGAGTGACGTCCGCGAGCTCCGCGCGGCTGCGGCCGCGGAAGGGGCCCCCGGATGCCGTGACCACGAGCCGTCGCACCTCGGCATGGGTTCCGGCGAGGAGGGCCTGCGCGAGCGCGGAATGCTCGGAGTCGACCGGGACGATCTGACCGGGAGCCGCGGCCGCGAGCACGAGCTCCCCGCCGACGATGAGCGACTCCTTGTTGGCGAGGGCGAGGGTGCGACCGGCTTTCAGCGCGGCGAGGGTCGATCCCAGACCGATCGAGCCGGTGATGGCGTTGAGGACGACATCCGCCTCGACATCGCGCACCAGCTGTTCGGCTTCGACAGCACCGAGCGCGGTGTCCTCGACCTGGAACTGCGCGGCCTGCGTCGCCAGCATCTCGGCGTTGGAGCCGGCCGCGAGGCCGACCAGCTCGAAGCGACGTGGATTCGCACGGATCACGTCCAGCGCCTGTGTTCCGATGGAGCCGGTGGAGCCGAGGACGATGATGCGACGCATGACGCCAGCCTAGGACACGGTCGCGACCGCTCCTCGACTACTGCTGGACGGGAGTCGTGGCGAGGATGTCGACGACGAAGACGAGGCTCTCCTTCTGGAGTTCATGGCCTTCCGTCGTTCCGTAGCCATCCGCGGGCGGCATCATCACGACGACCTGCGAACCGACCTGCTGGCCCTCCAGGGCCTTCCTGAATCCGGGGACGACGCCCGAGGTCTGGAACTGCGACGGCGCGGCGTCGCGGCTCCAGCTGGAGTCGAACTCGCTGCCGTCGGACCACTTCACGCCGAGGTACTGCACGACGACGAGGTCACCCGCGCCCACCGTCGCGCCGTCGCCCTGCTTGAGGACGGCGACCTTGGTCTCGGTCGGCTCATCGCCGTCGGGAATGGTCACGGTCGGCTTGCCCTTGTCGTCGAGTTCGACGGTCGGCATGCCGGGGGTCGGATCGACCGGGGTCCCCGTGGCGATCTCGGGGAGGTGTTCCACGGCCTCGGCGTACACGACCTTGCTCGTTCCGCCCTCGCCGAACACGCTGCCGGGCAGGGTGAGGACGATCCGCGATCCGACCGGCTCGCACTCGAGAGCGGCGACGAACAGCGACGACTGGTTCGTGTCGAGGAGCACCGGCAGGAGCCCCCCTTCACCGCGCGCCGAGGAGTCGAGAACCTCGCCGGTGGCTCCCTCGAGGATCTGGTACTGCACGGAGACCAGGTCGTTGACCCCGATCTCCTCGCCGTCGCCCGGGGAGACGACCGTGCGCTCGACGTCGGCGAAGGCCGCGTCGGCCGGGATCGTGACCTTGGTGTCGGCACCCTCGCCCTCGAGGACCACGGAGTCGGAGGTCGCGCCCGGCTGCGCATCGAGCGCACAGGAGCTCGACGGCGTCGGGTCCGGCGTGGCCGAGCTCTCCGGAGCGCCGGCGCCGGAGCAGCCCGCCAACAGCAGGGTCGCCGCGGCGACGGTGGACAGGACGATGAGCGGACGCTTGCGCACAGTGAGACCTCGGGATCGCGGGCGGGACACCCCATCCTCTCCCATTCCCCTTTGCCCGCGCTGGGAGGCGCGGCGCGAGTCTTCATTCCCGCGATGGCATGGATCCCGGAGTAACCTGCTCTGATGACCTCTGAGCAGTCCGTCGAGCCCGAATCCTCGCCTGAAGAGACTGCGACGACAGAGGAGACCGCGAAACCCCGTCACGCCGGCTTCACCTACCGACTGGGTCGGAGCCTGATCAGCCCTCTCGCCAGACTCGTCTACCGTCCTCGGATCGAGGGCAGGGACAACGTTCCGCCGACCGGCGCCGTGATCTTCGCGAGCAACCATCTGTCGTTCATCGACTCGCTCGCTATCCCGGTGGCGGCACCGCGCCCGGTGCACTTCCTGGCGAAGTCGACCTACTTCGAGGGCACGGGTCTCCGCGGATGGATCAGCCGCACGTTCTTCGAGTCGATCGGTGCGATCCCGGTGCGCCGCGGCGCCGGGCAGGCGGCGCTGGATGCTCTGGACCTGCAGCGTCAGCTGCTCGAGGAGGGTCTCGCGGTGGCACTGTACCCGGAGGGCACGCGCTCGACCGACGGCCGCCTCTACAAGGGCCGCACCGGCGTGGCGTTCCTCGCTCTGCAGACGGGAGCCCCGGTCGTACCCGTCGGGCTGATCGGCACCGACAAGGTGATGCCGGTCGGCGCGAAGATGCCCACCGTCTCGGAGCGGATCACCGTGAAGTTCGGCGAACCTCTCGATCTGTCGCCGCATGGTCCTGCGACCAGCGGGCGCGCTCGTCGGCTCGCCACCGACGACATCATGGCCGCCATCCACGCGCTCTCGGGCCAGGAGCTCGCGGGCACGTACAACGAAGCCCCCGCACAGGGCACGATCGAGAAGATCAAGCAGGCTCTGCCGCACGAGCGGCGCTGACCGGCGCCCTCCGCTCTAGGCGCGAGCGGTCACCGTGGCCTCGTGCCGCACCGGGAAGTTCATCGAGTTGGCGATGAAGCACCACTCGTTCGCCTGGGCGTGCGCACGCTCCGCCGCCTCGATCATCGACGCCTCGGCGACCACGACCTCGGGGCGCAGCATCACCTCGACGAAGGCTCCACCCCCTGCGCCGTTCTCGCGCATCATCCCGGTCGCCTGATCGTGGTACGACACGACGACGACTCCGGCCGTCACGCACGCGTGGAGGTACGAGAGCAGATGGCATTCGGACAGCGAGGCCAGGAGCATGTCCTCCGGGTTCCACCGTGTCGCATCTCCGCGGAAGGGCTTGTCCGCCGAAGCCAGCAGCTCCGGCTTGCCGTCCACCTCGATGCTCACGTCACGCCGGTAGTCGCGATATCCGCTGGTTCCGGTGCCGGTGTTGCCGGTCCAGACGGAGGTGAGCGCGTAGTGGTGCTCGCCGAGGGCGCGGGGTGTCGACTGCTCTGCCATGCGTCAAGTCTGCCAGGGCCCGGAGGGGCGCGGCGATAGGATCGAGGAGTGCTGGAGACTCTCACCGTTCAGGATTCCGTGGAACTCGCCGTCGTCGAACGCAGCGGATTCGTCGAGTCCCGCCATGCGGGTGCTGCCGTCGTGCTCTCGCCCGACGGGGAGGTCGTCACCCGTCTCGGCAATGCCGACGCGCTGATCCTTCCGCGCTCCAGCCTCAAGCCCCTGCAGGCCGTCGCGTGCATCACGGCGGGCGCGGTCCTCGAGGGCGAGCAGCTCGCGCTGTCGACCGCGAGCCACAGCGGGACGGACCGCCATGCGTCGGTGGTGCGCGACATGCTCACCGAGGGCGGTCTCACGGAGGATCACCTCGGATGCCCGCCGGCGTGGCCGAGCGACTCCGGGACGCGTGACGAACTCGTGCGCGAGCACGGCCAGGCGGCGCGGGTGCGCATGAACTGCTCCGGCAAGCACGCCGCGATGCTCCGCGCGTGCGTCGCGACCGGCTGGTCGACGGACGGGTATCTCGATCCGGGCCACCCCCTGCAGGCGCACATCCGCGAGGTCGTCGAGCGCCTGTCGGGCGAGAAGATCGCACACACGGCGATCGACGGCTGCGGGGCGCCCGTGCACGCGCTGACGCTGACCGGTCTCGCCCGTGCCGTCCACCGGATCGGCACCGCGTCGGATCGTTCCCCGTTCGCCCTGCACCGGGTCGCGGGCTCGCTCGTGCGGGCCGTGCGTGAGAACCCCTGGACGATCGAGGGTCCCGGTCGCCCCGACACGATCGCGATCGAGAAGCTCGGTGTGTTCACCAAGGGCGGCGCCGAGGGCGTGATGGTCATGGTCGCACCGAGCGGCACCACGGTCGCGCTGAAGATGCTCGACGGGGCTGCACGCGCCTCGACCATCGTCGCCGCTACTCTGCTCTCCCGGGCCGGAGCCCTGGCCGAGGCCGACGTCGCGGCTCTCGGTGCGGCTCTTCCGCTCTCCGTGCTCGGTGGGGGCGACGTCGTCGGCAGCATCCGCCCCGGCAGCGGCATCTGACGGCCTGCGCTGCATCGAGGTGCCTCACCTCGGCGCGATGACCGGCGCGAGCGCCGGTACGACGACCCGGCGGGGCGATCCTGCTCCGCGGATCGACCACGCGCGACCGGCGTGCGGGCGTGCGAAGGGCGGCAGCTCCCGCACCCCGGCGAGCTGGCGCAGATCTCCGGGCTGCTCGACGCGGATGAGGGCCTCTCCTTCGGCGCGGATCCGCTGCCACAGGGACCAGCTGCGCTGCCACGTCTCCGCGTCGGCCACGAGGATGCACGGCTCCGACGGGACGAGCAGATCCGCGCCCGCGAGGAGCACCTCGCACTCCGGATGAGCGGCGCGCAGCAGGGGCACCAGCGCCGGACCGCCGGAACTCACGACACCGGTCAGGCGGGTCTGCGGTCGCCACGCCTCCGCAGGGTGTTCGACCGGCGCCGCGAGGCTGCCGTTCTCGACCCAGGCGAACTGGACTTCCCGCCCGCCGATGCTCGCTCTCCCTGGCGCGCGGTCGCGCACGAATGCGGAGGCCTCTCCCCCTGCGGCCAGGTGCTCGACCCGACTCGGCATCCGCAGCAGCGCCCGTCGCGGGAGCGGATCGAGGAGTCGTCCGATCGGCCCCGAGGTGCGCGCAGCGGTCACCACGACCGTCGTGCCGCCGCCGGCCCGCAGGAGCTGCTCCCACCGCTGACCGAACTGCTGGGCGTGCTCCGGAGGGTAGGCGGCGACGAGCGCATCCAGATCGTCGCAGAGCAGCAGCGACGGCATCCGCTCGGCACCGCTCGCCCACGCCGCGACGGCGTCCCACGCGCGTTCCGCATCATGTGGCACCCACAGGGCATCTGCCCGCTGCACGGCGATGGTCCGCAACGCCGCGGTGCGGCCCGAGCCGGGCGCGCCGACGATCGCGATGCCTCGCTCGACGCCGCACGTCAGGAGTTCCAACGGCTGCGCCTGCTGCTCGGGGATGTCGCTCCGCCCGAGGACGACGGTGCCGTTCGACACCGCGGCCGCATCGTCCTCGAGGTCCGCGAGCGGAATGTGCGCCGGCAGGGCGGGCAGCCAGGGACTCCGCGAACGTGCGGTCGCGGCCCAGCGCAAGGCCACGCTCCGGAGATCCGACGCACTCGTCAGGGCGACGCGTGCCGCCACCGGCTCGCGGTCCTCGGGCCGCCGCACCAGAGCGATGCCTCGCGACGCGGCACCGCCCGGGATCTCGGCGGCGGCGTCGGTCCCGATGACGACCCTGCTGTCTGCCGGATCGCCGACCCGCAGACTCACCCGCAGCGGACAGTTGGCGGCCAGAGCGTCGCGCACGACACCGGCGGCGCGCTGCGTGCCGAGGATCAGATGCATGCCGAGGGCACGACCACGCGCGGCCACATCGGTGAAGACGGCGCCGAGATCCGAATGCTCCTGCAGCAGAGCGGCGAACTCGTCGACGACGATGATCAACCGAGGCAGGGCGACGTCGCGCACGTCTCGTGCGCCGGCCGCAGCCAGCACCGCTTCCCTGTGCCGCAGCTCGGCGGTGAGGCTGGAGACGCCGCGCCGAGCTCCGTCCTCGTCGAGGTCGGTGATGACCGCGGCCACCTGGGGAAGCTCGCGCAGCGGTTCGAACGCGGTGCCTCCCTTGAAGTCCGCGAGCACGAACGTGACGCGGTCGGGACCGTTGGACGCGGCGATCGCGGTGACCCAGGTCACGAGCAGCTCGCTCTTGCCCGTGCCGGTGGTTCCGGTGACGATCGCATGCGGACCGTCCTCGACGATGTCGACCACGATCTCTCCGTGCACGCTCCGGCCGATGGCGGCGGGGAGACCGTGATCCCCGCGCGACTGCCCGAGGTCGTGCATCGCGACCGCCACCGGCAGCAGGTCGGCATCTCCGGCCTGCTCCGCGCAGTCCCGTGCGATCGCCTCCGTCTGAGCGAGCGAGAGGCACTCCACGGAGAGGGAGACGATGCCGTGGGGCGTGCGCAGCGAGGCGGATCGCGGCTCGCCGATGTCGATCACGGTCGTGACGCCGTCGGGCACCTCGGTTCCGGTCTCGGCCTGCCAGATCACGGCGTCGGCATCGATGGGCACCGCGCCCGCCACCGCGATGCCCAGACGGAATCCGCCGCGACGCGCTCGCAGGGCGTGTGGCAGCGACTCGAGGCCCCATCGTTCGAGCTCGACCCCTACGAGCGACAGCTGGGCGCTGCGGAAGCGCAGACAGAGCTGCATCGCCAGGGCCCGCGCCGCCGACGCCACCAGGGGCTCGGGGCCGCGCAGGCAGACGCCGCCTCCCAGCGGCACGACCAATGGCGCGTCATGCAGCTTCGCGCACCGCTCACGGAAGTCCCGCGCACGGGCGTCATCGCCGCCACCGCAGCGGATACCGCTGGGTGTGGTGCCACTGCCCACCACGAGGTCCGTCGACGCATCGGGCGCGTGCGCACCTCGGAGCGGCGGATGTGCGAGGCACGACGCGGCATCCGGCTCTCGGAGCCACCGTGCGGCGCGCTCCTCGCGCTGCCTCCGGTCCAGCGCCTGCTCCGCCACGGCCCATGCCTCCTCGGCCTCGGCGTCGTTTCTGCGCCGGTCGCGCCGTCTGGTCCGCGCCGCGTCGACCAGGGACGCGACGATCATCAGCGGCCCGAGCGCGGCGAAGCAGAGCGCGAACAACGACCCGGTGACGAGCCAGAGCACCACTCCGGCGGCGATGGGCACGATCGCCGCCATGAACGGCAGCGAGGGCTTCCGTGGCGGCGGAGCAGCGGCGGGGAGCGCGATCGGAAGGGATTCCATATCCCTCAGTGCACAGCACGATCTGCCCGTGAACCGCGCTGTCCACAGGTGCCGGCGGTTACTCCGAGGTGTCGCCGTCTGTGGAGGACGACTCCTCCGTCGCGCTCACCTGCACGATCACGAGCGTCACATTGTCGCGGCCGCCGTTCTCCAGCGCCGCCGCGAGCATCGCGTCGACGGCGTCTCCCGGATCGGCGTTCTCGCGCAGGAAGTGCTGGATCCCGTAATCGGTGAGCTCTTTCGTGAGCCCGTCGGAGCAGATCACGAAGCGATCCCCCGGGCGGACGTCGATCGTGAGGTAGTCCGGAGGAGTGAGCTCGCTCGCGCCGACCGCGCGCGTGATCACGTTGCTGTACGGGTGGCCCTCGGCCTCTTCCGGGCTCAGCTTGCCCGCCGCGATGAGCTCCTGCACCACGGAGTGGTCCGTGGTCACCTGCACCAGCCGGTCGTCGCGGAGCAGATAGACGCGGGAGTCGCCGATGTTCAGCGAGACCCACTGCGGCTCGTCACCCGCGACGTCGAGGTACACCCCGGTGAGCGTGGTCCCAGTGCCCTCGTCGGTCGTCTCGGGATGATCCGCGATGTCGGCGACCGCGAGCTCGAGCGCGTTCTCGATAGCCTCCCGGTCGACCTCGCCGGACTCGACGATCGCCTCGAGCCTCGCGACGGTGCTGCGACTGGCGATCTCGCCGCCGGCATGACCGCCCATTCCGTCGGCGACGATGAACAGCGGGTACTCGGCCAGGAACGCATCCTGGTTCGTCTCACGACGACGCCCCAGATCGGTGACGCCCGCCCACGACAGCTGCAGCGGGCGCTGCGCGATCGTGATGCTGTGCGTCTTCGTCGTCTCAGCCACGTGCTGCCTCCGATGGACCTGCGGCGGATCGGGCGAGCGCAGGATACTCACACATCGTAGTGGAACTCCTCTTCACCGATCACACCCGGGCGCCCGGATCGTCGGGCAGCGGGAACAGTCGGTCGATGATCTCCAGGTCGGTGGCATCGGGTCGCCAGGCGTCTCCTGCTGCGGCATTCGCCTCCACCTGAGCAGCCGATGTCGCACCGGCGATGACGCTCGACACGACCGGGTGCGACAGCAGCCACCCGAAGGAGGCCTGCAGCATAGTGATCCCGCGTTCGTCGCAGAAGAGGCGGAATGCGTCGAGGGCGTCCCAGGGTGCGTCCTCCCAGACGTGGCGGCGCGCGGACATGATCCGGCTCGATTCCGGACCGCCCTCGCGGGTGAACTTGCCCGTCAGCAGTCCGTTGTGCAGCGGGAAGTAGGGGAAGAATCCGAGGCCGTACCGTTCGACCGCGGGAAGCACTTCGCGCTCGGCCGCGCGAGCCAGGAGCGAGTAGTGGTTCTGGGCGGAGATGAAGCGGCCGGTCGACCGCTCCCGGGAGGTGAACTCCGCCTCCGCGATCTGCCATCCCGGCAGGTTCGAATGCCCGTAGTAACGGATCTTCCCTTCGCGCACGAGCTCATCGAGCGCGTCGGTCGTCTCGGCGATGGGCGTGCCGGGATCGGGAAGGTGCAACTGGTAGAGGTCGATCCAGTCGGTGCGCAGCCGCCGCAGTGACTCCTCCACCGCGCGGCGCATGTAGCGGCGCGAACCTCGCGCCCCCGGGAACTCGTAGCCCATGTCGCGTTCCTGACCGAACTTCGTGGCCAGCACGACGCGGTCGCGCCGACCCTCCAGCGCCTCCCCCATCAGCGACTCGCTCGCCCCGGCGACGGCACCGTACATGTCGGCGGTGTCGAGCAGGGTGATGCCGTTGGCGATCGCCGCGTCGATGACCTCGCGAGTGCCGGCGATCGTCTCGGTGACCGTCCCTGCCCGTCCGAAGTTGTTGCAGCCGAGTCCGGTGGCCGAGACCAGGAGACCGGAGGCGCCGACACGGCGCTGCGAGATGACCATGCTCACCACGTTAGCGCCCGGATCCGTCGCCCCGGATCGCCGGGCCGCGGACACGGCACAGGGCCCCCGACCGAAGTCGAGGGCCCTGTGTCAGACGATCACGCGGGAGGCTGCGTGGGGTCGGACGGCGGTGCAGGCGGAGCTGCCGGCGGAGCCGCGGGAGGTGCCGGCGGAGTGGCCGGGGGCGCTGCCGGAGGTGCCGGAGGCGTGCTCGGCTGCGCCGGGGGCACGGGAGCGCCGGTCGCCGGAGCGGCCGGAGCCGCAGGCGGCGCGTATCCGGGCTGAGCCGGCGGCGCGTATCCGGGCTGCGCGGGCGGCGCGTATCCGGGCTGTGCCGGCGGCGCGTACCCCTGGGGGGCTGCACCGTAGCCCTGCTGCGGCGCAGCGGCCGCGGGCTGGACGGGGATGCCGTCCCACACCGTCCGGTCGCCGAGGAAGCCGTTGCCCGCCCAGGAGGCGGGCTGGATGTTCGGGTTCCAGCGCGACTTGTCGAACGCGTTGATACCCAGCCACACGACGCTCAGGAGCACGTAGAGCACGACCCAGACCGCATCCTTCTGCAGCTTGAGTCCGATGCGCCAGGCGGCGATCGCGGAGAAGACGGCGAGACCGATCGAGAAGATGAAGCCGATGCCGATCCAGCTGAGGAGCGCAGCGCCACCGATGCCGTAGAGCACCAGCCACGGGCTGAGGTCACCGAGCTTGAAGAAGATCATGATGTTGTAGACAGGCACCCAGGCGCGCCACTTGCCCTGCACACCGGCCTTCTCGAAGATCTTCATGTAGAAGATGGCGCCCAGCACGTAGCTGGCGATCGCGATCAGGAAGATCACGAAAGAATATGCGAGGAGCAGGCCGACATAGCCCGTTCCGTAGTCGTCGTAACCCATGAGACTCACATTCTTTGGTCTCGGGAGACGGCTCTCGCCCCCCGCAAACGAAGCGACCGCCTCGCATTGGACATGGTAGCGGTGCGCATGGGGGCGGGCAACGAAACACGCGGGAGAGATATACCGGCCGACACGCGGCGTCACTCAGCGACGACGAGCTCCAGAACTCCGGCTTCCTCGGTGTCGCGGAGGACGATGTCCCGCGCGGTCGCCCAGCGGCGCAGAGCCCGCACCGACGCGATACGCGGGCGATCTTCCGCCAGCGCCCGCACGAGCAGCCCCTTGGACTTCTTGTTGAAATGGTTGAGCGCCCGCCCGTGCTCGGTCACGACACGGATGTACGAGGAGGGGACGGATGCCGGGACGGGACCGAGCGCCACATACGCCTCGCTCCGCAGGTCGAGCACGAACGGCGGCTCCGACTCCGCGATGGCCGACGACGTCGCATCCGCCCAGTGCCGACGCAGCGCAGGCAGCCCGGGCACCGACGTTCCCGCGGCGAGCCGGTAGGCCGGAAGCCCGTCCAGGGCGCCGACGGGCCCGAGGGGCGCGCTGTGGATCCACACGTGCTCGCCCAGCCAGCGGCGGGACGCCGTGGACAGCGATGCCGCGTCCAGCGCATCGAAGAGGACGCCGGTGTACCGGTCGATCGCCGGCATCGTCGGTGCCGTGCGCAGCGTCCTGTTGTGCAGGATGTCGCCCGCTTGGCGCTCGCTGAGCTTCAGGACGCGCCGCGCGGCCTCCTCATCGGCGGCGAGATCGATGAGGGCATCGACGGTCGCCGAACGATGCGCATGCAGGCCGGGCAGGGCCAACGACGCGAGTTCCAACGGAGCACCGTCCCCGCCGGAGCGCTTGGTCTCGGAGGGAGGAAGCAGGATCTTCATGGGACCTCGGGGAAAGACGCGACCGCCCCGGACGTCCGACGCTCACGAGTGAGCGCGGGACGGTCCGGGGCGGACGTGTGGAACAGAACTGCTAGGCGATGAGAGCGGCGTTGCCGGCGACGATCGTCAGGGTGTCGCCCTCCATGGAGAGGAACCCGTCCTGCGCGTTCGCCAGCACCTTGGTGCCATCGGTCTGGGTGATCCGGACCTGACCCTCGGCGAGGATGGCCAGCACCGGCTCGTGGCCGGTCATGAAGCCGATCTCACCCTCGACGGTCTTGGCGACCACGAGGCTCGCCTCTCCCGTCCAGACCTCCGCGTCGGCGGAGACCAGGCTCACGTTGAGCGCCATGGTCAGCCGTTCTCCTTCTGGATCTTCGCCCACTGCTCTTCGACGTCGTTGATGCCACCGACGTTGAAGAAGGCCTGCTCGGCGACGTGGTCGAAGTCACCGCGGGTGATCGCATCGAACGACTCGATGGTCTCCTTCAGCGGCACGGTCGAACCCTCGACACCGGTGAACTTCTTCGCCATGTAGGTGTTCTGCGAGAGGAACTGCTGGATGCGACGTGCACGCGACACGACGATCTTGTCTTCCTCGGAGAGCTCGTCGACACCGAGGATCGCGATGATCTCCTGCAGTTCCTTGTTCTTCTGGAGGATCTGCTTGACGGTGGTCGCGACGCGGTAGTGGTCCTCGCCCAAGTACCGGGGGTCCATGATCCGCGACGTCGAGGTCAGCGGGTCGATGGCCGGGTACAGACCCTTCGACGCGATCTCACGAGAGAGCTCGGTCGTCGCATCGAGGTGGGCGAAGGTGGTCGCCGGAGCCGGGTCGGTGTAGTCGTCGGCGGGGACGTAGATCGCCTGCAGCGAGGTGATCGAGTGACCGCGGGTCGAGGTGATGCGCTCCTGGAGCACACCCATCTCGTCGGCGAGGTTCGGCTGGTATCCCACCGCGGACGGCATGCGGCCGAGAAGCGTGGAGACCTCGGAACCGGCCTGCGTGAAGCGGAAGATGTTGTCGATGAAGAGCAGCACGTCCTGCTTCTGCACGTCACGGAAGTACTCCGCCATCGTCAGAGCCGAGAGGGCGACGCGCAGACGCGTTCCCGGCGGCTCGTCCATCTGGCCGAAGACGAGGGCGGTCTTGTCGAAGACACCCGCCTCTTCCATCTCGTGGATCAGGTCGTTGCCCTCACGGGTGCGCTCACCGACACCGGCGAACACCGACACACCACCGTGGTCCTGCGCGACGCGCTGGATCATCTCCTGGATGAGGACGGTCTTTCCGACACCGGCTCCACCGAACAGGCCGATCTTTCCACCCAGAACGTAGGGGGTCAGGAGGTCGATCGACTTGATGCCGGTCTCGAACATGGTGGTCTTCGACTCGAGCTGGTCGAAGTTCGGGGCCTTGCGGTGGATGGGCCACCGCTCCGTGACCTCGATCGTCTCGCCGGGCTCGAGGTTCAGGACCTCGCCGATGACGTTGAAGACCTTGCCCTTGGTGACGTCGCCGACGGGGACCGAGATGGCCTCACCGGTGTCGCGAACCTCCTGGCCGCGGACGATGCCGTCGGTCGGCTTCAGGGCGATGGCGCGAACGAGGTCGTCGCCGAGGTGCTGAGCGACCTCGAGCGTGATCTCGACGGAGGAGTCGCCGATCACGATCGTGGTCTTCAGTGCGTTGTAGATGTCGGGGATCGAGTCATGCGGGAACTCGATGTCGACAACCGGACCGTTGACGCGTGCGACGCGCCCGACGACCGCGGTCGCCGGCTGGTCAGCCGTGGCGGTGGGGGTCATTTTCGTCTCTTTCCTGATGGTCTATTTGCTCGACGAGAGCGCGTCGGCGCCGCCGACGATCTCTGCGATCTGCTGCGTGATCTCCGCCTGGCGCGCGTTGTTGCGCAGACGGGTGTAGTCGGTGATGAGCTTGTCGGCGTTGTCGCTGGCGGACTTCATCGCCTTCTGCGTCGCGGCCTGCTTGGCGGCCGACGACTGCAGGAGAGCGTTGAAGACGCGGCTCTGGATGTACACCGGCAGGATCGCGTCCAGCACGGTCTCGGCATCCGGCTCGAATTCGTAGAGCGGGTAGACGGTGTTCCCCGCCTCCGACTCGTCGGCTTCCGAGATCTCCAGCGGAAGCAGGCGCACGGACTCCGGCGTCTGCGTCATCATGCTGACGAAACGGTTGTACACGAGGTGGATCTCGTCGACGCCGCCCTCGTCCGCGCCGCGGTTGAAGTCCTCGAGCAGCTGCTGCGAGATCTCTTCCGCGGTGTGGAACGACGGGGTGTCGGTGTCGCCGGTCCACTCCGCGGCCGCCGCGATGCGACGGAACTGGAAGTAGCCGACGGCCTTGCGACCGACGAGGTAGAACACCGGCTCCTTGCCCTGCCCGCGCAGGAGCTCCGCCACCTCGAGACCCTCACGGAGGATCTGCGAGTTGAAGGCTCCGGCGAGACCGCGGTCCGACGAGAAGATCACGACCGCGGAGCGGCGGATCGTCTCGGGCTCGCGGGTGAGCGGGTGGTCGACGTTCGAGTGCGTCGCGACGGCAGAGACAGCCCTCGTCACGGCTCGCGCGAAGGGGCTGGACGCCTTGACGCGTGCCATCGCCTTCTGGATGCGCGAAGCCGCGATGAGTTCCATCGCCTTCGTGATCTTCTTGGTCGTCTGAGCAGAAGAGATCTTCTGCTTGTAGACCCTGAGTTGAGCGCCCATGAAATCAGTACCTCACGCGGTTACGCGCGACGACCCTTGACGATCTTCTCCTGGTTGACGTCCTCCGCCTCGGCCGCCTCGTGCTCTTCGTGACCGGGAGCGCCGATGGCGTGTCCCTTGCCACCCTGGAATTCCAGGACGAAGGCATCGGTGTGCTTCTCGAGCTCTGCGACCGTGTCGTCATCGAGGACGTTGGTCTCGCGCAGGGTCTCGAGGACCTTGGTGTTGCGACGCAGGTAATCCAGGAGCTCGCGCTCGAAGCGGAGCACGTCGGAGACCTCGATCGTGTCGAGCTTGCCCTTCGTTCCGGCCCAGATCGAGACGACCTGCTCCTCGACGGGGTACGGCGAGTACTGCGGCTGCTTGAGCAGCTCGGTCAGACGCGCACCGCGGGAGAGCTGACGACGCGACGCCTGGTCGAGGTCGGACGCGAACATCGCGAACGCCTCGAGCGAGCGGTACTGCGCGAGCTCCAGCTTCAACGTTCCGGAGACCTTCTTGATCGACTTCACCTGCGCGTCGCCACCGACTCGCGAGACGGAGATACCCACGTCGACCGCCGGACGCTGGTTGGCGTTGAAGAGGTCGGACTGGAGGAAGATCTGGCCGTCGGTGATCGAGATCACGTTGGTCGGGATGTACGCCGAGACGTCGTTCGCCTTCGTCTCGATGATCGGGAGACCCGTCATCGATCCGGCGCCGAGCTCGTCGGACAGCTTCGCGCAACGCTCCAGCAGACGGGAGTGCAGGTAGAAGACGTCACCCGGGTAGGCCTCGCGGCCCGGCGGACGGCGCAGGAGGAGCGACACGGCGCGGTAGGCCTCGGCCTGCTTCGACAGGTCGTCGAAGATGATGAGGACGTGCTTGCCGCCGTACATCCAGTGCTGACCGATCGCGGAGCCCGTGTAGGGAGCGAGGTACTTGAAGCCGGCGGGGTCGGATGCCGGAGCCGCCACGATCGTGGTGTACTCCAGGGCGCCGGCCTCTTCGAGCGCGCCCTTCACCGAAGCGATGGTCGAGCCCTTCTGACCGATGGCGACGTAGATGCAGCGCACCTGCTTGTTGACGTCGCCGGACTCCCAGTTGTCCTTCTGGTTGATGATCGTGTCGATCGCGATGGCCGTCTTACCGGTCTGGCGGTCGCCGATGATCAGCTGACGCTGTCCACGGCCGACCGGGATCATCGCGTCGATGGCCTTAATGCCGGTCTGCATGGGCTCGTGGACCGACTTGCGCTGCATGACGCCGGGCGCCTGCAGCTCCAGCTCGCGGCTGGCTTCGGTCGCGATCGAGCCGAGGCCGTCGATCGGGTTGCCGAGCGGGTCGACGACGCGGCCGAGGTAGCCGTCGCCGACGGGGACCGAGAGGACCTCGCCGGTGCGGGTGACCTCCTGGCCGGCTTCGACACCGGCGAAGTCGCCGAGGACGACGACACCGATCTGGTGCTGGTCGAGGCTCAGCGCGAGACCCTTGGTGCCGTTGGCGAAGGTGAGGAGTTCGTTCGCCATGACGCCGGGCAGGCCCTCGACGTGCGCGATTCCATCCGCGGCGTCGATGACGGTGCCGACCTCGGTCGCCGCGGCCCCGGTGGGCTCGTAGGCGGCGGCGAAGTCCTTCAGCGCGTCACGGATGACGTCGGGGCTGATCGATAGTTCTGCCATTGTCTTCCCTTTGTATCTGGGTGCGCGGTTCCCCGCGCGAAGTCGTGTTAGCCCGCGAGCTTCTGGCGAAGGTCGGCGAGTCGAGCGGAGATGCTGCCGTCGATGACGTCGTCGGCGATCTGCACGCGCAGGCCTCCGAGAACGGCGGGGTCGATGACGACGTTGAGCGTGACCTTGCCGTCGTAGCGCTGCGAGAGCGCGTCGCTGAGACGGGTGCGCTGCGCGTCGTTGAGCTCGGACGCACTGTGGACCGTGGCCACGACTCGACCGTGCTGGCTCGAGACGATGCGCGTGGCGCGGTTGAGCAGCTGGCGCACACGCCGCCCGCGCGGCTGGCGCACGAGCGAGGAGACGATCAGCGTGACCGGAGCGCTGGAGCCGCCGTCGGCGAGCAGGCGCTCGACGAGTGCGACCTTGGCGTCTGCTCCCCCGAGGCGGCTGCCCAGGGCGAGTTCCAGCTCGGCATTGGCGGCGATCACCCGGGAGAAGCTGAAGAGCTCCGCCTCGATGTCGGCGCCGGGTTCCGCGATCGCTGCGGCGCGGATCGCGAGCTCCTCGATGCCGTCCAGCAGTTCGCCCGCGTTCGACCAGCGCTCGGAGACGACGGTCTTCAGAACGCTCTGGGCGTCTGCAGAGAACCCGCCGAACACCGCTGCGACGACGTTCTGTCGCGCGTCGGCCGGAGCCGACGGGTCGGCAAGCGCGCCGCTCAGCTGGGACGACTCGCTCACGGCGCGCGCGGCAGCGAAGAGCTCCCGTGCGGTGTCGAGAGTGACGCCCTTCGCTGCGGCAAGCGTCTCGATGGATGCCGCGAGTGCCTGAGTGGTCGCGCTGCCCATTACTGAGCCGCCTTCTCGGATGCTTCGAGATCGGCGAGGAAGCGATCGACGACAGCCGTGGCACGAGCGTCGTCGGAGAGGGTCTCTCCGACCACACCGCCGGCGAGGTCGAGGGCCAGGGAGCCCACCTCGCTGCGCAGCGAGACGAGAGCGGTCTGACGCTCAGCCTCGATCTGCGTGTGCGCGGTCGCGGTGAGACGTGCGGCCTCGCTGGAAGCCGCATCCTTCGCCTCGGCGACGATCTTCTTGCCGTCCTCACGGGCGGCCTCACGGATCTCACCGGCTTCGGTGCGAGCCTCCGCCAGCTGGCGGGTGTACTCCTCGAGTGCTGCTTCGGCCTTCTTCTGCGCCTCGTCAGCCTTCGCCATGTTGCCCTCGATGGCAGCCGAACGCTCGTCGAGCATCGTCGTCAGCCGGGGAAGCGCGAACTTCCAGACGACGAAGAGGATGATGACGAACCACAGACCCGACCAGATGATGTCGTACCACTCGGGGATCAGGGGATTCTTCGGTTCCCCCTCCGCCGCGAGGTTCGTGACAAGAGCGTTGAGCATCCTGTCTCCTTCAGAAGTCGGTAGAAATTACGCGGGGAACGGGATGAATGCGACGGCGATGCCGACGAATGCGAGCGCCTCGGTGAAGGCGATACCGATCCACATGAGGACCTGAAGGCGACCGGCCAGCTCGGGCTGACGAGCGACACCCTCGATTGTCTTGCCGACGACGATACCCACGCCGATGGCCGGGCCGATGGCTGCGAGGCCGTAGCCGACCGCCCCGATGTGACCGTTGATTTCAGCGAGAACCGTAGTTGCGTCCACGGGTTTTTCCTTTCGTTGGGTGGGAGGGCTGATGCCCGCCCGCTCAGTGCTCTTCTGCGACCGCGAGCTGGATGTAGACCGCGGTGAGGACGGTGAAGACGTATGCCTGCAGGACGGCGACCAGGATCTCGAAGAGAGTGAAGGCGCCGCCGAAGGCGAGGGTTCCGACGCCGAGGGCGGCCCAGCCGCCGCCGACGGTGAAGAAGAAGAATTGTGTGGCTCCGAAGCACAGCACCAGGAGCATGTGCCCCACGACCATGTTCATCAGAAGTCGGAGCATCAGCGTGACCGGCCGCAGGATGAACGTCGAGAGCAGCTCGATGATCGCGACGATCGGCATGGCGAATCCCGGCACTCCCTGAGGGAGGAGCGCGTTCTTGAAGAACCGGAAGCCGTGCTGTCGCATGCCCGCATAGATGAAGGTCACGTAGCTCACGACCGCGAGGGTCAGCGGCACGGCCGCGATGCTGGTTCCGGCGATGTTCAGGAACGGGATGATGCCGGTGATGTTCATGAACAGCACCATGAAGAAGATCGTCGTGAGGATCGGCAGGAAGCGATCGCCGTCCTTGCGCCCGAGCAGGTCGTGGGCGATGTTGCCGCGGACGAGGCCGAGCCCCATCTCGACGAGGCTCTGGAAACGGCCGGGCACCACGCGCATACGGCGGGTGCCGAGCCAGAGGATCAGCACCACGGCGATGACGGAGAGGAACTGCACCAGATGGATGCGGTGCACCGGGATGACACCGAACGCGTTGAAGAGGATCTCCGGGAAGAACTCATCGATCGACGGGCCGTGGAACTCGCCGTCAGTGGCGAGTCGAGGGATCAGGGTCGCAGCAAGATTAAACAGCGCGGGCTCCAGCTTCGGGGCACCGGTCTAAACCGGGGCGACGATGGTCGGTGTGCAATCAGCGCAAGCGCTCGCGGGCGAGCGGCGGGCACTCCTCAACACTATCAGAATCTGAGGATGCCCTAAGACCGCGGGCCCGCCTCGGAGGTGCCTGCATCCGGCCGATTCTGCGTGCCGGGCGCCACATCCTCGGGCACCTCGGTCGGCAGCGTGGTGTCGCTGACGTTGGGGAGGCGCATGCGCGTCAGCACCAGCACGTCGATGATGAGCGACATGATGACGCCGGCCACGATCGAGAGGAAGAAGACCATCGGCTGCAGCCACGGCTGACCGCCGAGGAGGATCATCACCACGACGAACAGTCCGAGCTTCAGCAGCCATCCGCCGAGCACGATCGCGAAGAAGAGCTGCACGTAGATCGGATCCCCGTACCAGCGGTTCGCGACGAGGATGCTGATCCCGGTGATCGCCAGGAACAGGGCGGACAGGAGCACTCCGAGCAGACCGCTCACGAGCCCCTCCCCCTGGGCGACGAGGAATCCGACCCCGCCCGCGACGATCGCGAGCACCGCGGTGGCCACCGCCGACCAGATGAGGGTGCGACGCAGGATCGGCGTGCTGGAAACGGGACTGGGACTCATCAGGACTCCACGGGTGTCGGATCGGGTACAACCGCTGCCGGACGTTTTCTGCGGCGGGTAGGACTGAGGGTGATGACGAGGCAGGCCGCGATGCCCACGATGCCGAAGCCGACGCCCGGCAGGTACTGGCCCGGCCAGTCCTCGCGTGCGCCGACGTACATGAGCAGCACCGCGAGCGAGATCACGGCCGTCCATGCGTAGAAGATGAGGACCGCGTCGCGGTCACGGTGTCCGAGATCGAGCATCCGGTGGTGCAGGTGCTTGCGATCCGGCGAGAACGGCGACTTGCCGGCGTTCATACGCCGCAGCACGGCCAGCCCGAAGTCGAGCAGCGGCAGCAGGACGACGAGGAGCGGCAGCAGGATCGGGATGAACGCACCGAGCAGCTGCGAGCGTCCGAGGCGCTCCGGGTCGAGGGCGGACGGATCCATCTGCCCGGTGAGCGCGATCGCCGAGGTCGACATCAGGAGCCCGAGGACGAGTGCCCCGGAATCGCCCATGAACAGCTTCGCGGGGCTCCAGTTGAGCGGAAGGAATCCGAGGCACGCGCCGATGAGGACCGCGGCGATGAACGTCGAGAGGTTGAAGTAGCTGGAGGCGCCGGAGTCGCGCGTGAAGATGTAGGAGTAGGCGAAGAAGACGCCGTTCGAGATGAGGCAGACGCCGGCGACGAGCCCGTCGAGTCCGTCGATGAAGTTCACGGCGTTCATGACGATCACGATGGCGAACATCGTCATCGTGATGCTGACCCAGCTCGAGAACACGATCAGATCGCCGAACGGCAGCGACAGGATCTGCAGCCCGCCGCCCACGGTGATGATGCCCGCCGCGAGGAACTGGGCGCCGAGCTTGATCATCCAGTCCAGGTCCCAGAGATCGTCGACCACGCCGATCACGGCGATGAGGAAGGAGGCGCCGAGGATCGACCACATCGTGATCGGCGGGATCCAGATGCTCTGGAAGAAGGGGTTCGCCGCGGAGAAGGCGAAGGCGGCTGCGATGCCGAGGAAGATCGCGACCCCGCCGAGCCGTGGGGTCGGCGTGGTGTGCACATCCCTGTCGCGGATGCCGGGATAGAGCTTGAAGCGCAGGCTCAGACGCCAGACCGCCCACGTCAGCCCGAAGGTGAGGACGGCGGTGAGGACGATCGTGAACAGATACTGCTTCACGGATTCCCGTCCTGCTGCTCCTCCGCGTGATCCTCGTGCGTGTGATCCTCGTGCGGCTCCTGCATGTCATCGGGTTCGAGCAGGTCGCCGAGCACCTCGTGCAGCTGTTCGCGGGTGACGACGCCGTACCGCAGGATGCGCACGAGACCGGGCTCTTCGTCGCCGCGCCGCACGAGCGAGGTGGCGTCGACGATGGTCGAGGCGATGCCGTCCTTGCTCATGCCGTCGGCGAGGTACACCGCGACGCTGTCGCCCAGCATCTTCTCGGCGTCGAGGGCCGAGATCGCGGCGTCCCGCCCCGTGAGGTTGGCGCTCGACACGGCGAGCGGTCCGGTCTCGGCCAGCAGCTCGAGGGCGACGTGCCCCTCCGGCATCCGCACGGCCACGGTCCCCAGCGTCTCGCCCAGGTCCCAGACCAGAGACGGCTGCGCGGGGAGCACGATCGTGAGGCCGCCGGGCCAGAACGCGTCGACGAGTCGCTGCACGGGCTCCGGCACCGACTCCGCGAGGGCGGCGAGCGTGTCCTTCGAGCCGATCAGCACGGGAGGCGGCTGGTCGCGACCGCGGCCCTTCGCATCGAGCAGTCGCTGCACGGCCGTCGGTGAGAAGGCGTCGGCAGCGACACCGTAGACGGTGTCGGTGGGCATGACGATGAGTTCGCCGCGGCCGATGGCCTGGCGCGCATTGCGCATCCCGGCGAGCAGCTGCGCCTCGTCGCGGCAGTCGAAGATGGTTGACATGACGGTTCGATTCTATCCGGGACGGGTGCGGCAGATGCTCGACGTCAGCTGATCACGGCCGCAGGGCCGTGGTCGTGCGGTCGCGCAGCGTCAGGTCGCGGTGGGTCGCGGCGGCGCGCCAGCCGTCCGCCGTGAGGAGGTCTCTGATCGACGCGCCCTGCAGCTCGCCGTGCTCGATCACCAGCAGGCCGCCCGGTCGGAGCAGCGCGAGGGCGCGGGAGCTGAGCACGCGAACCACGTCGAGCCCGTCCTCTCCCCCGTAGAGCGCCATCGACGGGTCGAACATCCGCACCTCGGGGTCGCGCGGGATCGCCGCGTCGGGCACGTACGGCGGATTCGAGATGACGACGGATGCCGTGCCGTCGAGCTCCGGGAAGGCCTCCCCGAGGTCGGCCAGCACGAGGGTGAGGTTCTCCACTCCCTCCGCGTTCCGGCTCGCCCAGGCGTGGGCCTCCGGCGAGAGCTCGGCGGCGAAGACGCGGGCGTGCGGGACCTCGGTCGCCATGGCCAGCGCGATCGCACCGCTCCCGGTGCCGAGATCCACCGCGATCGGGGAGGGCTCCGGCGCGTTCGACAGCGCATCGATCGCGTACTGCACCACGGTCTCGGTCTCCGGCCGCGGCACGAAGACTCCGGGACCGACCGCCAGCTCGAGGTGGCGGAACGGCGCGGTGCCGGTGATGTGCTGCAACGGCTCTCGACCGGAGCGCCGCGTCACCAGCGCGTCGAACGCAGCAGCGTCTTCGGCGGTGATGCCATCGCCTCGCACGATCGCCGCCTGGACCTCGCCCCGACGACGACCGAGCACGTGACCGGCGAGCAGTTCGGCGTCGACCAGCGGATCGGGCACTCCGGCGTCCGCGAGGCGCTGGGCGGCGGCGCGCACGACGGCGGCGAGGGAGTTCTCAGGCATGGGTTCCAGCGTAGAGTGCCGGTGACCCGTCACATTGCCCTCGCCCCTAGGCGACTCGCCTAGGCTGGTGCGGCAGCGACCCGCTCCCAGGAAGGCTCCTCATGCCCGGTATCCATTCCGACATCACGACCGCGTTCGGCAACACGCCGCTCGTCCGCCTGAACCGGGTGGCCGAGGGCGTCGACGCCACGGTGCTCGCGAAGCTCGAGTTCTACAATCCGGCGTCGAGCGTGAAGGACCGCCTCGGAATCGCCATCGTCGACGCTGCGGAAGCGTCCGGTGAGCTGAAGCCCGGCGGGACGATCGTCGAGGCGACCAGCGGCAACACCGGCATCGCCCTCGCGATGGTGGGAGCGGCGCGCGGTTACAAGGTGATCCTCACGATGCCGGCATCCATGTCGAAGGAGCGGCGGATGCTGCTCAAGGCGTTCGGCGCCGAGCTCGTGCTCACCGACCCCACGAAGGGCATGACGTTCGCGATCGCCGAGTCCGAGGCGATCGCCGCGAAGACGCCGGGCGCGGTGCTCGCGAAGCAGTTCGCCAACGAGGCGAACCCCGCCATCCACCGCAAGACCACCGCCGAGGAGATCCTCCGCGACACCGACGGCAAGGTCGACTACTTCGTCGCCGGCATCGGGACGGGCGGAACGATCACGGGTGTCGGACAGGTGCTGAAGGAGCGCATCCCCGGCGTCAAGATCGTCGCCGTCGAGCCCAAGGACTCCCCCATCCTCACCGAGGGCCACCCCGGTCCGCACAAGATCCAGGGCATCGGACCGAACTTCGTGCCCCCGATCCTCGACCGCGACGTGATCGACGAGGTGATCGACGTCACCTTCGACGATGCGATCCGTCTCGCCCGCGACACCGCGGCCAAGGACGGCATCCTCGTCGGCATGTCGAGCGGCGCCGCGATCTGGGCGGCTCTCGAGATCGCCAAGCGCCCCGAGGCTGCCGGCAAGAACATCGTCGTGATCATCCCGTCGTTCGGAGAGCGCTACCTCTCGACGGCTCTGTACGAGCACCTCCGCGAAGAGTGAGCACGTCGATCTGGTCGCGTGTGCGCGAGGACATCGCCGCCGCGCGCCTGAGGGACCCCGCAGCACGCAGCGCGGTGGAGGTGGCTCTGCTGTACCCGGGTCTGCACGCCATCTGGGCGCACCGCGTCTCGCATGCGCTCTGGCGACGCCGCCTGCGTCTGCTCGCCCGCGCGGGGTCGCAGCTCTCGCGCTGGCTGACGGGCGTCGAGATCCACCCGGGTGCGCGGATCGGCCGACGGTTCTTCATCGACCACGGCATGGGAGTCGTGATCGGCGAGACCGCCGAGATCGGCGACGACGTGATGCTGTACCACGGCGTCACCCTCGGGGGCCGCACGCGTGATTCCGGCAAGCGGCACCCGACGCTGGGTGACGGCGTCGCCGTCGGCGCGGGGGCGAAGATCCTCGGTCCGGTGACGATCGGCGCGGGCTCCGTGGTCGGTGCGAACGCCGTCGTGACCCGCGACGCTCCGGCCGACAGCATCCTCGTCGGCGTTCCCGCCAAACCGCGCCACCGCAGCATCGGCGAGGACACGCGGGCGCTCCTCACGGCACCCGACTACTCCATCTGAGTCGCGCTCGCGCGGTCAGCGACGGCGGGAATCGCGAGATTCCTGATCGCGCTTGAGGAAGATCAGCGGCAGCAGCACACTGCCGAGCGCGGTGATCAGCCAGACGATGACGGCGCCGAGCAGCCACCCCGTCGCGTCGACGATGCGCAGGCCGCCGATGGGCAGGAGCACGACGATGACCAGGGCGATCAGCGTCGAGATGATGCCGATGCCTCCCATCAGCACGGGAGCGTACCGATCGGCCAGCTTGCCGACGAGCGGGGCGAGCACGCTCTGCACGATCGCGAAGATCAGGATGCAGATGACGAAGCCCCACCACTTGTCCCACTGGATCTGGAAGCCCGGGAGGAGCGCATCGGCCACGATGAGCCCGATGCCCGCGGACACGACGTACATCAGCGCGCGGAACAGGAATGTGATCACGCGCCGAGCCTAGCGCTCCGCGCGTCGAGAGGTCAGGACTCGCTGCCGACGGCGGCGAGCCGGGCTTCCTCATCGGCGGTGATGGCGCTCTCGATGATCGGGTCGAGCGCGCCGTCCATCACCTGATCGAGGTTGTAGGCCTTGAATCCGGTGCGGTGATCCGCGATGCGGTTCTCCGGGAAGTTGTACGTGCGGATGCGTTCGGAACGGTCCATGCCGCGGATCTGCGACTTGCGTGCGTCGGATGCCGCGGCATCCAGCTCCTCCTGCTGCCGCGCGAGCAGACGCGCACGCAGCACGCGCATGCCGGCCTCGCGGTTCTGCAGCTGCGACTTCTCGTTCTGCATCGAGACGACGATCCCCGTCGGCACGTGCGTGATGCGCACGGCGGAGTCCGTGGTGTTCACGGACTGCCCACCCGGACCCGAGGAGCGGAACACGTCGATCTTGAGGTCGTTCTGATCGATCTGGATCTCCTCGGGCTCATCCACCTCGGGGAAGACCAGCACACCGGTCGTCGACGTGTGGATGCGGCCCTGCGACTCGGTCGCCGGCACGCGCTGCACGCGGTGCACGCCGCCCTCGTACTTCAGGTGCGCCCAGACGCCCTGCGCGGGGTCGGTCGACGAGCCCTTGATCGCGACCTGCACGTCCTTGTATCCGCCGAGGTCGGACTCGTTGCGCTCCAGGAGCTCGGTCTTCCACCCCTTGGATGCGGCGTACTGCACGTACATGCGCAGAAGGTCGGCGGCGAACAGCGCCGATTCGGCACCGCCCTCCCCCGCCTTGATCTCCATGATCACGTCGCGCGCGTCGTCGGGGTCACGCGGGATCAGCAGACGCCGCAGCCGCTCCTGAGAGGACTGCAGCTCCTCCTCCATCGCCGGGATCTCGGCCGCGATCGATTCGTCCTCACGGGCGAACTCGCGCGCGGTCTCGAGATCGTCGGTCGCAGCGACCCACGCGTCATACGCGGCGACGATGCGCGACAGCTCGGCGTAGCGGCGGTTGACGCGCTTCGCACGACCCGCGTCGGCGTGCACCGCCGGGTCGGAGAGCTCTTCCTGGACCCGGCGATGCTCGTCGATCAGAGTCTGGACGGACTCGAACACGGAACGGCCGCTCAGCGGATGTTGTTGTCGTGCCCGTGTGCGCCCGAGGAGAGCGCGGGGATCGACTTCTGCATCTGCACGAGGAACTCGACGTTGGAGTTCGTCTCCTTCAGCTTGCCGAGCACGACCTCGAGAGCCTGCTGCTGGTCGAGGCCGGCGAGGGCACGACGCAGCTTCCAGGTGATCTTGACCTCGTCGGCCGAGAGCAGCATCTCCTCGCGGCGGGTGCTCGAGGCGTTCACGTCGACGGCCGGGAAGATGCGCTTGTCGGCGAGCGAGCGCGACAGGCGCAGCTCGCTGTTGCCGGTGCCCTTGAACTCCTCGAAGATGACCTCGTCCATCTTGGAACCGGTCTCGACGAGTGCCGTGGCGAGGATCGTGAGCGATCCGCCGTTCTCGATGTTGCGAGCCGCACCGAAGAAGCGCTTGGGCGGGTACAGCGCCGACGCGTCGACACCGCCGGTCAGCACGCGACCGGATGCCGGGGCGGCGAGGTTGTACGCGCGACCGAGGCGGGTGATCGAGTCGAGCAGCACGACGACGTCGCGGCCCAGCTCGACGAGACGCTTGGCACGCTCGATCGCGAGCTCGGCGACCGTGGTGTGGTCCTCCGCGGGGCGGTCGAAGGTCGAGGCGATGACCTCGCCCTTCACGGTGCGCTCCATGTCGGTGACCTCTTCGGGACGCTCGTCGACGAGCACGACCATGAGGTGCACCTCGGGGTTGTTCTGCGCGATCGCGTTGGCGATCTGCTGCAGCACGATGGTCTTGCCCGCCTTGGGGGGCGCGACGATGAGACCGCGCTGGCCCTTGCCGATCGGCGCGACCAGGTCGATGATGCGCTGGGTCAGCTTCTCGGGGGCCGTCTCCAGGCGCAGACGCTCCTGGGGGTACAGCGGGGTGAGCTTGCCGAATTCGACGCGGGTGGCGGCGTCGTCGATCGACAGACCGTTGATCGAGTCGACCTTGACGAGGGCGTTGTACTTCTGGCGGCCCTGCTGCTCGCCCTCGCGGGGCTGCTTGATCGAGCCGACGACAGCGTCGCCCTTGCGGAGGTTGTACTTCTTCACCTGGCCGAGCGACACGTACACGTCGCTGGGGCCGGCGAGGTAGCCGGTGGTGCGGACGAACGCGTAGTTGTCGAGCACGTCGAGGATGCCGGCGATCGGGATCAGCACGTCGTCCTCGCCGATCTCGGTGTCGAACTCGTCGGTCGGTGCGCCGCTGCGGCGCTTGTTGCGCTGACGGTTGCGGTTGTTCCCGGCCTGGTCGTCGTCGGCAGCGGCGGCCTGCGGCTGCTGCTGGTCCTGCGCGGAACCGTTCTGTCCGCGCCCGCGGTTGCGGCTGCGGTTGCGGTTGCGGCCGCGGCCGCCCTGCTCGTCGCCGTCGGCGGAGTCGGAGGACGCGTCGTTGTTCTGCGCGTTGCCGTTCTGGCCGTTGTCGTTCTGGGAGTTGTCGTTCTGGGCGCTGTCGTTCCGCGCGGAACCGTTCCGCCCGTTGTCGTTGCGGCCGTTGCCGTTGTCGTTCCGGCCGTTCGCGTTGCGGCCGTTGTCCTTCGGAGCGGACTCGGTCGGAGCGGCGTCGGCGGCGGGCTCGGATGCCGATGCCTCGGCGTCTGCCGCGGGCTTCTGCGCAGCGCGGCGGCCACGGCCGGTGGTCTTGGGGGCGGCCTCGGCCGGTGCCTCTGCGGCGGCCGGAGCCTCGGTCGGGGCTTCCGCGGCGGCGTCGGCGGCCGGAGCCTCGGCATCCGCCTTCTTCGCGCGGCTGCGACGCGGGGCCTTCGCCTTCGGCGCGGCCTCTGCCGTGTCGGCGCCGTCGCCGGACGGTGCGGCCTGCGGCTCTGCGGCAGCGGCATCCGGCTTCTCGGCAGCCTTCTCCGCCTTCGCGGCGGCGGTCGCGGTGGTGGCGCGACGCGGTGCGCGCTTGCGCGCCGGTGCGGCCGTCTCGGTGTCCGTCGCCGCCGCAGGTGCGGACGTGACAGACGTCTGATCGTTCTGGGTCTCGGAGAGGTTCTCCACGAGTGCTCCCTTATATGTCATGGGGAATGAGCGTTGAACGCGAACAACGGGTGCTGCGCGCGATCGCACGGGCTGACGCTCGGCGCCAGCCAGCCTCGGCAGGAGCTCTGGAAAGAGCAGTGCCACAGGGGTTTGCGTGCGGGTCTTGCAAGAGTTGCAATGGGGCCAGATTCACGAAACTACGTGGAGCCCTCCGCTCGATCCCCCACTGTACCACCACGCACGTCGACGGCGAGCAGCAGCGCCTCCCACGGGGTGTCGGTGATCTGATCGGCGAGTTCGACGGCGTCCTGTCGGCTGCCGGGTCCGTCGGCGAGCACGAGCACGCTGGGACCGGCTCCCGAGACCACCGCCGCGAAGCCCGCCGCACGCAGCGCCTGCACCAGCCGCTGCGTCTCGGGCATGGCCCCGGCGCGGTAGTCCTGGTGGAGTCGGTCCGCGGTGGCATCGAGAAGCAGCTCGGGGCTCTGCATCAGCGCGGCGATCAGCAGCGCCGATCGCGACACGTTGAACACGGCATCCGCGGTGGAGACGTGCGGCGGCTGCAGAGAGCGCGCCTGCGAGGTCGACATCGTGTACGCGGGCACCAGCACGAGCGGAGAGACTCCGCGGTGCACCAGGAGCTTCTTGTGCTGCGGGCCGCGCTCCCCCACCCAGGCGATCGTCAGGCCGCCGAAGAGCGCGGGCGCGACGTTGTCGGGGTGGCCTTCGAGCTCGGTCGCGAGGCGGAGCAGGTCGGCGTCCTCGATCTCGACGTCGCCCTCCAGCAGCCCCTTCGCCGCGAGCACTCCGGCAGCGACCGCAGCGCCGGACGAACCGAGCCCCCGGCCATGCGGCACGCCGTTCTCCGCGACGATCCGCAGCCCCGGAACGGGCCGCCCCGCGTCGGCGAACACGTACGCGATCGTGCGGACGATGAGGTTGGAGGCGTCGCGCGGGATCTCCTCGGCACCGGAGCCGGTGACCTCGATCTCGAGCTGCCCCGCGGGGAGCGCCGTGACCTGCAGCGTGTCGTAGATGCTGAGGGCGAGTCCCAGGGTGTCGAAGCCCGGGCCGAGGTTCGCGCTCGTGGCGGGAACCCGCACCTCGACGGTGCGGCCCTCGACGGCGGCCGACGCCACCGTCATTCGCCTTCCACGCGCAGCACGGAGACGACCCGCTCCACGACCGCGCTGTCGGCGAGGGCGTCGACGGTCGCGCTGAGCGCCTGCTCGGTCGCGCGGTGCGTGCCGATGATCAGGCGGGCGGTCGGCTCGTCCTCGCCTTCCACGGTCTGCACGACGGTCGCCACGGAGACGCCGCCGTCGCTCAGGGTGCTCGCGACCGTGGCGAGCACACCGGGTGCATCCGCGACCTCGAGCGTGATCTGGTAGCGCGTGTGGACGTGGCCGATCGGCACGACCGGGAGGTTGGCCCTCGTCGACTCGCCCACTCCGACTCCACCGGCGATGTGACGACGGGCAGCCGAGACGACATCGCCGAGCACGGCCGAGGCCGTCTGCACGCCGCCGGCACCGGCGCCGTAGAACATCAGTGATCCGGCGGCCTCCGCCTCGACGAACACCGCGTTGTTGGCGCCGTGCACGGCGGCCAGCGGATGCGAGGCCGGAACCAGCGCGGGGTACACGCGCACCGAGATCGACTCGGTGCCGTCGACGTCGATGCGCTCGCACACGGCCAGCAGCTTGATCACGAAGCCGGCGGCGCGCGCCTCGTCGATCATGGATGCCGTGACCGAGGTGATGCCCTCGCGGTGCACGGCATCCAGCGGCACGGCGGTGTGGAAGGCGAGGCTGGCGAGGATCGCGGCCTTCTGGGCGGCGTCGTATCCCTCGACATCCGCGGTCGGGTCGGCCTCGGCGTAGCCCAGGCGCTGCGCGTCGGCGAGCACGTCGGCGAAGTCCGCGCCCTCGGTGTCCATCCGATCGAGGATGTAGTTCGTGGTGCCGTTGACGATGCCCATGATGCGCACCACGCGGTCGCCGGCGAGTGAGTCGCGCAGCGGGCGGATGATCGGGATGGCACCGGCCGCGGCCGCCTCGTAGTAGACCGAGGCGCCGACGCGGTCGGCCGCCTCGAAGAGCTCGGGTCCGTGCGTCGCGAGCAGTGCCTTGTTGGCCGTCACGACGTCGGCGCCGGAGCCGATCGCCTGCAGGATGTTCGTGCGCGCCGGCTCGATGCCGCCGATGAGCTCGATCACGATGTCGGCGCCGAGGATCAGCGTCTCGGCATCGGTGGTGAAGAGCTCCTTCGGCAGGTCGACGTCACGCGGGGCGTCGACGTCGCGCACCGCGATGCCGGCCAGCTCCAGTTCGGCGCCCGCACGGTCGGCGAGCTCGTCGCCGTGGCGCAGCAGGAGAGCCGCGACCTGCGAGCCGACCGCTCCCGCGCCCAGCAGCGCCACACGAAGTCGTCGGTAGTCAGTCATGGTTGCTCCTTCGGAGGTGGGTCATTTGTCTCCCTCGGGGGCCTGAGCCCCGTCGATGCCCGCGTCCCGGGCCAGCAGGTCGTCGACGGTCTCGCCGCGGACGATGACCCTCGCCCGACCGTCGCGCACGGCGACGATCGGCGGACGCGGCACATGGTTGTAGTTGCTCGACAGCGAGGCGCAGTACGCCCCCGTCGCGGGAACGGCGAGCAGGTCGCCCGGTACGAGGTCGGAGGGCAGATACTCGTGATCGACGACGACGTCGCCCGACTCGCAGTGCTTGCCGACGACACGGCTGAGCTGCGGCTCTCCGCCGCCGGCCCGTGAGGCGAGTCGTGCCGAGAACTGCGCGCCGTACAGGGCGGTGCGGGCGTTGTCGCTCATGCCCCCGTCGACGCTGATGTAGCGGCGGACGGCGCCGGACTCGACGGTCACGTCCTTCGTGGTGCCGACCTCGTAGAGCGTGACGCCGGCCGTGCCGACGATCGCGCGCCCGGGTTCGAACGACAGGGCGGGAACGGGGATGCCGCGTGCGGCGCAGCCCTCGGCGACCGCGGTGACGATCTCGCCGGCGAGCACGTCGATCGGGGTCGGGTCGTCGACGCGGGTGTAGGCGATGCCGAAGCCGCCGCCGAGGTTCAGCTGCGGCACCGGGCCGCCCTCGAGGAGCGCGGCATGCAGTTCGAGCACACGGGATGCCGACTCGCGGAACCCGGCGACGCCGAAGATCTGCGACCCGATATGGCAGTGCAGCCCGGCGAAATCGAGCCCGGACAGCTCCCGGATGCGGGCGACCGCCTCCTCGGCCTCGGCGAGCGGGAAGCCGAACTTCTGGTCCTCGTGCGCGGTGGCGAGGAACTCGTGGGTCTCGGCGTGGACGCCGCTGATCACCCGGACCAGCACCCGCTGGACCGCACCGGTGCGCGCGGTGATCGCGGCGAGGCGCTCGATCTCGATCGCACTGTCGACAATGATCGTGCCGACACCGGCCACGACGGCCCGCTCCAGCTCCGCCGTCGACTTGTTGTTGCCGTGGAAGCCGAGCGACGCGGGGGCCACTCCTGCGGCGAGCGCGACCTCGAGCTCTCCCCCGGTGCACACGTCGACGCGCAGCCCTTCGTCGACGACCCAGCGCGCGACGGTCGTCGAGAGGAACGCCTTGCCCGCGTAGTAGACCTGCGCCGTCGTGCCGTTCTCGGCGGCGGCCCGGTCGAACGCGGTGCGGAACGCTCTGGCGCGGCCGCGCACCTCGTCCTCGTCGAGCACCAGCAGCGGCGTGCCGTAGGCGCGCGCGAGATCGGTCGCGCTGACGCCGGCGATGTCGAGGACTCCGTCTGCGTCACGCACCGCGGATGCGGGCCACACGCCGTGAGCGAGGTCGTTCGCATCTTCGGGGACGAGGAGCCATTCCGGGGCGAGCGAATCGGCAGGGGGAAGCACTGAGCACCAATCGTGGGACGGATCTCGGGCTGAACGCGCACATCGAGGTTGACCCGATTCTATGGCACCGCCTGCGACCGCCTTGTCACGGTGACGCCGGACGTCAAGCCCCTGCAGCGCTTCGTCGAGGGCTCATAGGGTGGGGGCGTGACGAACACCGAATCGCCTTCTGCGACCCCTGATCGCCCCGGCCTCATCGCGCGTGTCAGCGAGCCGCTCATCGCCTGGGCCCTCCGGCGCCGCCTCGTGCGTGCCGCTCTGCTCTACACCGAGCGTCGCGGCCCGATGCTGGCCGACAGCGTCACGTATCGCGCGCTGTTCAGCGTCTTCGCCGGCGTGCTGCTCGGGTTCTCGATCGCGGCGCTGTGGCTGGCGGGCAATCCCGACGCCTGGCGGGCGATCATCTCTTCCGTGCAGTCGGTCGTGCCGGGACTCATCGGCGAGGGCGGCGTGATCGATCCGGACGCCCTGCAGCGACAGCCGGCTTCCTTCTCGATCGCCGGCATCATCTCGCTCGTCGCCCTCATCGGTGCGGCACTCGGCGCGATCGGGTCGCTGCGCACCGCGGTGCGGGTGATCGCCGGAACCGTGCAGGACGACACCTTCTTCCTCTGGGTGATCCTGCGCAACCTCGCTCTGGCGATCGGCATCGGCGTCGCGTTCGTCGCCGCAGCCGCCGTCACCTTCGTCGGGCGGCTCGGGGTCGGCTGGATCAGCGACCTGCTCGGGCTTCCCGCCGACTCGCCGCTCGTCAGCTGGGCGGCACCGGTGCTCTCCCTCGTGGTCGTCTTCGCGCTCGACACGGTTCTCCTCGTCGCCGTGTTCCGTCTCCTGTCCGGCGTGCAGCCTGCGGCGCGCTCCCTCTGGAGCGGAGCACTGCTCGGCGCCGTCGGTCTCGTCGTGCTCCAGCAGCTGTCCAGCCTCTTCGTCGGAGGCGCGACCAGCAATCCGCTCCTCGCGACCTTCGCCTCGCTTCTCGCGCTCCTGATCTGGCTGAACCTGTCGACGCAGGTGATGCTGCTCGCCTGCGCGTTCATCGTCACGACCGAGGAGGAACGGACGGACCGCGTGCACCAGCGCTTCGGAGCGACGACGTTCCCCCAGCGGCGGCTGCAGCGCGCCGAGGTCGATGTGCGCATCGCGACCGCCGAGCTGCGCGCGGCGCAGAAGGCGGCGGGCGGAGGTGACGCGGAATCTTGAGCGGCCCGCGTTGTGACCAGCATTGATAGCCTGGTCACAACGAGAGGACGCACATGGAACCCCGACGGGATGAGATCGCGATTCCGGGAGCGATCGTCTCCTTCCTGGAGTGGCGTCCGATCGAGCGCACGGGGTGCACGGTCCTCCTCCTGCACGGCGGCGGCGCCGACAGTGCAGAGCTCTCGTGGGGCGAAGTGGGCTCCGCCCTCGCGGATGCCGGTCACCGTGTGGTCGCACCGGATCATCCAGGATTCGGGCGCAGCGCGCGGGCGGAATGGGCGCTCACGCAGGAGCGTCTCGTCCGCTACGTCGGGGAATTCACCGACGCCATCGGCCTCACGGACTACGCGGTCGGCGGGCTCTCCCTCGGTGGCGGCATGACGCTCGGCCACCTCCTCGATCGGCCGGGACGGGCAAGGGGCGCGATGCTGCTCGGATGCTACGGCCTGATGCCCCGGCTCGCCGACGGCCCCCTGGGTGCCGTGACCCACGTCAGCAGCTTCCTGCTCCTCCGCACCGATCTCCTGGCGGCGATGACCCGCTCGTACCTGCGCAACCGGTCCGCGATGGAGAGAGGTCTGCGCGACCTCGTCCGTGACCCGGCCGCCCGCACGCCGGAGCTCGTCGACGCGGTCCTCGCCGAGGCGGCATCCGGCACAGGCACGGCGGTGTTCGGCGAGTGGCAGCGCGATCAGGTGCTCGGCAACCGGCTGCGCACGGTCTACATCGATCAGCTCGCGTCGATCCTCACCCCGACCCTGCTCGTGCACGGCGATCACGACAGGGGCGTACCACTCGCGCGCATCCAGGCGGCCGCTGCTCGGCTTCCGGATGCGGAGCTGGTGACCGTGCCGGACGCAGGACACTGGGTGCAGCGCGACCGCCCCGACATCGTCATCCCGGCGATGCTCGCCCACCTGAGAAGGATCGACGATGCCCAGACCTCTCGTTCCGAATAGGCGCGAGCGCATCCTCGATGCCGCAGAGGAGCTCGTACTCGCCCGCGGGTTCGATGCGATGAGCGTCGCCGCGATCGCCGAGGGCGCCGGCATCGGCAAGGGGGCCGTCTACCTGGAGTTCCCGGGGAAGAGCGACATCCTCGATGCGCTGCTGCGACGCGGCACGGCCCGCCTGAACGAGCATGTGCGGAACGAGATCGGTGAGCATCCTCGCCTCGGCGAGGCGTACCGCGCATCGGCTCGAGCGCTCCTCGATGATCCGCTGATGACGGCCGCATTCCTCGATGACCGCGGCGTCCTCGGGAGCCACGTGGTCGAGGTGGGCGACGCACGCTATCGCGAGCGGCACCTCGGCGTGGTCGCATGGTTGCGCGACCTCCAGGAGCGTGGCGAGCTCGAGAAGCAGGTCGATGCCGATGCCCTCGCACTCGCGCTGTCGAGCGCGACCATCGGCCTGCTCTCCGCCGCCCGCCTTCTCGGACCGCTCTCCGCGGCGGAGCTCGAGTCCGCGATCGATACCCTCGGCCGCATGGCCGCCTCGTTCGAGGGAGGCTGACCGGCGGCGAACGCGCTGCGTCAGCTCGGGCAGACGCCCTTCTCCAGCAGAGCCGGATCGGTCGCGATCGCGCCGTCGACATCGATGTCGATCACGGCCGCACTGCCGGAGATCTCCAGCCCGGTGAGCGTGAGACCCGCCGGAAGCTGATCCGCGATGCAGATGCGCTGCGTCTGGGTGAGGCTGTCGCCCACCGATCCGAGCATCGATCCCACCCCGTCGACGTCGACATCGAGCCCGCCGATCGACAGCCCCACCGGCGTCAGCTCGAGGTCGCCCTCGGCAGCACCCGGCGTGAGGGTGAGGGTGATCGGCACGGCAGCGCCGAACACGGTGAACGACCCGCCCAGGGTGGTGTTGGGTGCATCGAACTCGACCGAGTCGACGGGCAGATCCGTGCCCGCGAGGAGCGTCGTGAACTCGGCCTGGTCGATCCGGATCGTGCCCGAGGCGCCGCCCAGGTCGCCTCCTCGCAGCGGGATGCCCGTCGCGGTGACGTCCGCCGCTCCCGTGATGCCCTCCAGAGTCACGGCATCCGTCGACAGGTGCAGCTCGTCGAGGCGTCCGCCGATGAGCTGCGGGAGCAGGATGCCCTCCGCCGCGACGTCGAGCTGCTGATCGGCGGGGAGGTCGAGCTGCTCGATGACGAGCGATCGCACGATTCCGGGCAGGATCGAGCGCGCGATGAACTCCGCCGCGACGACCAGCGCTGCGAGGAGAACCACGATGATCAGCAGCACCCACGGCCAGCGGCGACGGCGACGCTTCGGGGGCGCGGCATCCGTCGTTCCATCCGCGTCGGATCCTGGGATGACGAGCGTCGGATGCTCCGCCGAGGAGTCCGGATACGGCAGCGTGTGGTTGTCGTCGCTCATGCTGCCATCCTGCCCTACCGACAGCGTGCGCTACATGCGCTCGGGCGCAGAGACGCCGAGGAGTGCGAGGCCGTTGCGGAAGACCTGACCGGCCGCGTCGTTCAGCCACAGGCGGGTGCGGTGCACGCTCTCGATCGGGTCGTCGCTCAGCGGGATCACGCGGCAGTTGTCGTACCAGCGGTGGTACAGGCCGGCGAGTTCCTCGAGGTAGCGCGCGACACGGTGCGGCTCGCGCACCTCGGCGGCGAACGCCACGATGCGCGGGAACTCCTGCAGCGCGCCGAGCAGCGCCGCCTCGGACTCGTGTGTGAGCGTCTCGGGCGCGAACTCGGAGCGGTCGACACCGGAATCGGCGGCGTTGCGGGCCACGTTGTGCGTTCGGGCGTGGGCGTACTGCACGTAGAACACGGGGTTGTCGTTCGTGCGCTTCTGCAGCAGCTCGGGGTCGAGCGCGAGCGGCGAGTCCGCCGGGGAGCGCTCCAGCGAGTAACGCAGGGCGTCGGTGCCGAGCCATTCGCGCAGGTCGTCCATCTCGATGATGTTGCCGGCGCGCTTGCTCAGGCGGGCGCCGCCCACCGAGACGAGCTGGCCGATGAGCACCTCGACGTCTTTCTCGGGATCGTCGCCGGCCGCCCCGGCGAGCGCCTTGAGGCGGTGCACGTAGCCGTGGTGGTCGGCACCGAGCAGATAGATCTTGTGCGCGAAACCGCGGTCGCCCTTGTTCAGGTAGTACGCGGCGTCGGCGGCGAAGTAGGTGTACTCGCCGTTGGAGCGGCGGATGACGCGATCCTTGTCGTCGCCGAAGTCGGTGGTGCGCACCCACACCGCGTCGTCCTCGTCGAAGACGTGGCCCTGCTCGCGAAGTCGGTCGACGGCCTGGTCGACGAGGCTGACGCCGTCGGCGTTCTTCGCGTGCAGGGTGCGCTCGGAGAACCACACGTCGAAGTGCACGTTGAACTTCGCCAGGGACTCCTGCTGCTCGGCCAGCTGGTACTCGTAGCCGAGTTCGCGGGCGACGAGCACCTGCTCGTCATCCGGCAGGTCGAGGAAGTCGGGACGGGCCGCGCGCACGCGGTCGGCGAGATCGTTGATGTACCCGCCGGCGTAGCCGCCCTCCGGGGTCGGCTCGCCGTTCGCCGCGGCGACGATGGAGTGCGCGAAACGCTCCATCTGCGCGCCGGCATCGTTGATGTAGAACTCACGGGCGACCGTGGCACCGGATGCCGCGAGCACGCGGCCGATCGCATCACCGAGCGCCGCCCAGCGGGTGTGACCGATGTGGAGCGGTCCGGTCGGGTTCGCGCTGACGAACTCGATGTTGATGCTGCGTCCGGCCTGGGTCTCGTTCGTGCCGTAGGCGGAGCCCGCGTCGACGATCGTCTTCGCGAGCGCGCCGGCTGCGGCGGCATCGAGACGGATGTTGATGAACCCGGGACCGGCGACCTCGGCGCTCGCGACGCCCTCGACCCCGGCGAGCCCGTCGGCGATCTCCTGCGCGAGCTCGCGCGGGTTCGTGCCGAACGGCTTGGCCAGTCGCATGGCGATGTTCGACGCCCAGTCGCCGTGGTCGCGGTTGCGCGGGCGCTCGAAGACGATGTCGGATACGGCGAGCTCGAGCGGCTCGCCGGGACGTCGTTCCTCACTGATCGGTGCGAGGACGGCGAGGAGGGCTGCGGCGAGCGTTTCAGGGTTCATAGCCTTCTCAGTTTAGGGCGCGCGATGACGGTCTCCGACGCCCGTGCGGCGCGTGGAATTTGTGTTCGCGTTCCGGTGATCTACTCTCATGCAATGCACGCCTCCGCCGCCCGACGCCGACTGCGCACCGCGGGAATCGCCATCGCCCTGCTCCTCGCCGTCTCGGCGGGCGTTCTCGGCGTGTGGCGACCGTGGACTCCGCTCGCTGCCACGGCCCCTGCCGTCGCTGCGGCCGACGGCCAGGGAAGCGCGGCTTCGGTCGTCGCTCCGGCGCCCCTCAGCCTGCCCGATCACCCCCGCGTGCTGGTCTTCGGCGACTCCTGGACCTATGGTTCGGCGGCGACGGATCCGACGCTCGGCTACGCCTACGTGCTCGCCGATCTCATCGACGCGGAGACGATCGTCAACGGCGTCCGCGGCAGCGGTTACCTCAAGCCGGGGCTGGACGGTCCGACCTTCGGCGAGCGCATCGCCCTGCTCGACCCGGCGCTGGCTCCTGACCTCATCATCATCCAGGGCTCGATCAACGACCGGGCCCAGGGCGTGGCCGGTTACCGCGACGCCGTCAACGCCGCGTGGGACGCCCTGGCCGCGAAGTATCCGGAAGCGTCGATCGTCGTGCTGGGGCCCGCCCCGCACGAGCTTCCGGTCGGCGAGGCGACCGCACGCATCGACACCGATCTCTCCGAGCTCGCCGCGGCGCGCGGCTGGTGGTACATCTCCCCCATCGCCCTGAACTGGATCACCGACCAGAACTATCTCGCAGTGATCGATGTGGACCTCGGGCACAAGCATCCGTCCACCGAGGGTCACCGCTATCTGGCCGAGAAGCTGGCTGCTGCGCTGGGCGAGCTGCGCGGCGCTCCGGTCACCGAGGCCGGTGGGTCGGAGACCACCCCCGACGAGTGATATCGTCGTTCGGTACGCCTCCGTAGCTCAGTGGATAGAGCGCCGGTTTCCGGTACCGTAGGTCGCAGGTTCGACTCCTGTCGGGGGCACGGAATTGCAGAAGGGGACCGCCCGCCAGGGCGGTCCCCTTCTGCGATTCCTAGGTAACCCCCTACCGAGGGGCCCCATTCGCCCGAGGCTCCGCGCGCCGGGCCTGGTGCTGTCCGCGGAGCTGAGTCGGGACTATTTCTCTCGCAAGGCCAGAGTCGCCATGTACTCCTCCGCTACCGGATCGAGCTTAAAGTCGAGCAGTTCGACGGAGTGTGCTTTCAACACTTCACGGACCTCGGTCGGCGTGGTGCGGAAATACTCGCGACGCAGGTTGATCTGGTTGATGCGCCGGTCTGCGAAGTGCTGATGCAGCATCGCTTCGATGCTGACCGCATCGTCGGCGAAGAACAGGGCGTGGACGTCGAATCGGAAGGGGACGGACGCGTCCCCCAGTTCGTTGACCCGGTCCATCGGTTCGAGGCGCCGGGTGAGGCCGATCTTCACCACATCGGGCCCGAAGGACCCGACATTGCTGATGACGTAGACATAGCCGGCGCGGATGTTGGCCGCCCGGTAGTCGACGTTCTCGATGGCGTGCTCGACATCTGCGAGTCGCGCTCGCATGCGCTCCGCACCTTCGAGATCGCCGTTGGCTACGAGGGCAGCGATGGTGTTGGCGTAGTGCCCGCGTTCCTTCTCGAGGCGTGCCTTCTCAGCGGCCAGTTCCTTCTCGGCCTTGCGCTGCTCCCGAAGTTCCTCACGATGCGCGCGTTCTGCTTCCTTTTCCTCTTGGACGGCGCGGAGATGCCGGTTGGCGAGTTCAAGCTCACGCAGACGGAGCTGGTGGAAGTACGACGTGATGCTCAGATCGATCATCGTGCCGAGGCGAGCGATCTGTTCCATTGCGGTGGTGAGGCGCTTCTGAGCCGTGGCCAGGTTCCCGGCGCGGACCGCTTTCACACAGTTCTCGGCCTCGGCGTTGTACGAGCGGAGCATGAGCTTCGACATGTCACGGACGAACTTCGCACCCTTGGCCGTGCTGTTGTTGAAGGTGAAGTTGCTGGTCGCCTGCGTAGCACGACCCGCGCGAACTGCCGTCTTGATGTCTGCCCGGAGCGCCTCCAGCTGCGTGGCGAGGGCAACCGAGTCCTCGGACGGATGCTCATAGTCGTAGAGACCAAGCTCCTGAACCTCGACTGCCCCGCGGAGGTCGAGCAGCGATGCCTCCGTGGTCGCGACGTCCACTTGGCGGGACCTCAGCTCCGCGACAGCGGCTGCTACCTGCGCCCGCACCCCGTCGACCTCATTAGCTAGGTGACGCTTCAGGTCGTCGAGAGCCGCCACCTCCTGCAGCCCGTACTGGTCGATCAGTCTTTGAAGCCGTGCAACCTCGGCACGCAGCTTCTCGGCATGCTTACGTGCGCCGACGAGCGGGATGTTCTCCAGGACCAGCGCGTTCTGACCGACAACCGGAGAAGCAACGGGTCCGGTCGCCTGTTCAACGACGGGAGTGCTTGCCACAGGGATTGGGGAACCCGAGGACGGCGATGCGAGCGCGCGAGCTTCTGCGCGGCTGCGGGCCAGCGGGGCGACGGTCTGCGCACCGCCGGCGAAGACGTGCTCCGTCCACACCGCGCCGTCCCAGTACCGCTGCTCGAACTGCCCAGACGGGTCTGGATGCCAACCGGGCTGCACTGTCTGATCAGTCACCCGCTCACGGTAGCGCACCCCCGCCTGCACACAGGCGAGACCGCGGTTTCGCCTGCGGCAGCGCCCTCTGAGCTCGGCCTTGATGAGGAGACACAGGATCGCGCCGCTCTGCAGTTGCTCGCGCCTTCTCTCCCTCCAATTCGACGGCGACCGACCGCGTCTCCGCCAGTCAGCCAGACATGCCCGGCCGAAGTAGAGGACCGCCTGGAGGTGGTGCGCAAACCAGCCCGTCGACGCCGGAAAGACGCGCAGACCAGTCTCCTCGTACACCCCACGGAATCGCCTATCGAGGCGCCCCGCTTGCCTGGTCCTCCGCGTCCGGTGACGATCCGTCATCGAGCCGCGTCTCATCGTCATGCCTCCGCGCCGAGCCCGCACCGAGGCTGATGGTGGAGAGCAGCCCCAGGGCGAGGAAACCAGCCGCCGTCCACGCGGCGTATCGCGTGCCATCCGAGAACGCCTGCTGGGCATCGTCGGCGATCGCCGCCGTCTCAGGGTTCGCCTCCAACCCGGCGATGGCCGCGCCTGCACTGTCGACGACCGCCGAGACCACCTGATCCCGCTGCGCGGCGGGGATCCCTCGGTCGTCGAGCGCGGAGCCCAGGAGGCCGGCCGTGCTGCTGAACAGCACGGTGCCGAGGATCGCGACGCCGAGCGCCGCGCCGAGCTGACGTGAGGTGGACTGAGTACCCGAGGCGGCACCGCTCTCGGCGACAGGGACATCCGCGAGCACGACGCCGGTCAGCTGCGCCGTCGCCAGGCCCACCCCGAGTCCGTACACGAAGAGGAAGGGAAGCAGCGGCACCCACGACGCATCCGGTCCGATCACGAAGCCGACACCGGCGACGCCGATGATCTCGGCGATCAGCCCGACGCGCACGACCCACACGGCAGGCAGCTTCCCGCTCGAGGCTCCGGCGACGCCACTGGCGACGAAGGAGCCGCCGGCGAGCGCGAGCAGCAGGAACCCGGTGTGGAGCGCATCGAAGCCGAGAACGAACTGAAGCCACAGCGGAAGCGCGAGGATGATCCCGAACTCCCCCAGCGAGACGACGGCCGCGGCGATGTTGCCGTTGCGGAAGGACGGGATCGAGAACAGGCGCAGAGCCAGCAGCGTCGATTTCCCGGCTCGTTCGCGGTGCACACCCCAGACGATGAAGGCGACGAGTGCCGCGAGGGCGAGCAGGAAGGCGAAGGGAATGGGCGACAGGTCGAGCGGCCACGTCCAGCCGGCGATCTGCGGCCGCTCGTCGACGAGCCACCAGCCGTAAGTGCGCCCCTCGATCAGCCCGAAGACCAGGCTTCCCATCGCCACCACGGAGAGCACGGCGCCGACGACGTCGATTCTAGCTATGCGGTCGCTGCGAGATTCGGCCACGGTCAGCAGCACGCCGATCACGATGATGATGCCGAGCGGGATGTTGATCCCGAATGCCCAGCGCCAGGAGAACGCCGTCGTCAACCACCCGCCCAGCAGCGGTCCGACCGCGGCCATGCCGCCGATCGTCGAGCCCCAGACGGCAAAGGCGATCCCCCGCTCGCGACCGCGGAACGTCGCGTTGATGATCGACAGCGTGGTGGGGAGGATCATCGAACCGCCGACCCCCTGCACGAGCCGAGCGAGGATCAGCATCCCGCCGTCCGGTGCGAGCGATGCGAGAACGGATGCCGCGGCGAAGACGACGATGCCGATGAGCATCACCCGTCGTCGCCCGAACCGATCGGCGAGACTGCCGAAGACCAGCAGGAGTGCCGCGAAGACGAGTGTGTACGCCTCCTGCACCCACTGCACCTCGGTCGAGGTGATGCCGAGATCATCGACGATCGCGGGGATGGCGACGTTGACGATCGTCGAATCGACGATGATCAGCGAGACCGCGATGCTGATGAAGACGAGGCCTACCCACCGCAGACGAGGTTGATTTTTCACAATCGCTAGCTTAGTTAGCTAAATCGGCGACGGATAGACCGAGCTCTGTCAGAGAAGCAGATCCTCCAGCTCGCTGAGAGACAGCACCCGACCGCTCCCGGCCGGATTCCCGTCCTCGACCCGGAACTCGTACTTGTCACCCTCACGACGGAGGTGAGCGGCGTAGTCGATGTCGTGCGCGCGGTGCACGTCCCATTCGCCGGGAGCGACGTACGTGAAGCGGTACGTGTTGTTCGCGCTGCTCCATTCGGTCACGCGATCGGGAAGGTCTTCCAGTTGGATCGAACTCATGCCCGCAGTCTAAGAGCCGCGTCAGTGGAGCAGCGTCAGGCGTCGAAACCCGCCGACACCTTCGCCACGACCTCACCGGCCTCCTCCTGCACCTCTGCGAACCGCTTCACGGCCGCCACCAGCATCGGATGATCCTGTCGCCGCGCCCCGTGCCGCGATGCCGTCTGCAGGTTGGCGCGCAGATTCGTCGATGCTCCGCGGATGCCTGTCGCGAGGGCATCCGCGGCGATCGACAGGTCGGCGGCGAGGTGGGGATTGCCGATGTCCACGAGCAGCCGCAGCTCGGGGAGGAGTCCCGCGCCCGCCTCACCGAGCGCCGCAGAGGAGGCGGCAGCGCTCAGCGCGGCTTCGCGGACCTGGACCTCCCGTTCCGGATCCTCCGAGTCCAGGGCCAGCGCCGCCCCGAAGGCGGCTGAGGACACCTCGTCGGCCTCGGCCGCGGAGAGCACATCACTGCGCAGCTGCGCGAGACGTGCGGCGGATGCCGTGGCCCGTTCGTCGTCCGTGTACTCGGCGACCATCCGCAGCAGGGCCGCCGAGATCCCGAGCATCACCCCGCAGGCCGCACCCCCGCCCGGTGCTCCGGTGGGCTGAGCGAGCTCCGTCAGCCAATCGGACAACGGCACGGACGTGGGGACGGGAACGGAGTCTTCCATTCGCGCCACGATATCCGGAACGACAGCCGCCGGCACTTGTACAGTGAGCGCGTGGACCCCGTGACCGAGCATCCGCCGCAGAAGCGCCCCGTCGTCATCAGCATCGTCGTCGTCCTCGTCGTGCTCAGCGGCCTGTCGAATGCCCTCCTCGGGCTCACCGTGCTGCTGAGCCGCTATCAGGTGCCCGACGGCGACGTGATGGTCGTGTCGCTCATCGGCGCCGGTGTCATTCTCTTCGGCCTGCTCACCCTCGCGGTGGCGGGGGGCATCCGCCGCGGCAGCAGGGGCGCCCGCCTGCTCGTCACGATCTATCTCGGCATCCAGCTCGTCCTGCACGTGGTGACCGCACTGACGACCGCCTGGGACTGGGCGGTGTTCGTCCAGACCGTCGTGGAGCTGCTCGTGCTCGTCGCGGTCTGGGCGCCGCCCTCATCGCGACGGTTCTTCACCCGCTGAGACCTCGCTCGCCGAGGCCTGGCCCGATGAGACCGGGCCCGCCATGACCTTGGCGAGGAAGCGCCGGTGAACGAGCCGCACGATCTCGATCGCGAGGATCGTCACGATCGTGATGAGCGCGATGAGATAGGCGGCACCCTCGCCCGGGTCGACCAGCTGGAAGAACTCCCCCGCCAGCGGCACGGTGAACAGGATCGACAGGGCGATGAACATCGCACCGACCACCAGCACCTTGAACCGGTTGAGGGGTCGCGCGAGCACGGCCAGCACCCAGATGCCGACGACGGCGAGAATGATCGTGGACCCGGTCCGCAACTGCGGTTCCGAGACACCGAGCGCCATCGCGCCACGGGTGTAGACCGTCAGAGCGATCGCGATCAGCAGCCCGGCCGGGATCGCGAAGGTCAGCGAGCGGCGCAGGAATCCGGGAACGTACCGACTCGTGTTCGGCATCAACGCGAGGAAGAACGCCGGGATGCCGATGGTCAGCCCGTCGGTGATCGACAGCTGGCGCGGCAGGAACGGGAACTCCAGCACCATCACCCCGAAGAGCACCGCGAGCGTCGTGGCGTAGACGGTCTTGGTGAGGAAGAGCATCGAGACGCGCTCGATGTTCGCGATCACCTGACGTCCCTCGGCGACCACGTCGGGAAGGTGCGAGAACTGCCCGTCGAGCAGCACCAGGCGGGCCACCGCCTTGGTCGCGGGCGATCCGGAGTTCATCGCGATGCCGATGTCGGCCGTCTTGATCGCCAGGGCATCGTTCACGCCGTCACCGGTCATGGCGACCGTGTGCCCGCGCGCCTGGAGAGCGACCACCATGCGCTTCTTCTGCTCCGGCGTCACCCGGCCGAAGACCGTGTGCGCCTCGAGCACGGCACCGAGCTCGTCATCGTCTTCCGGGAGCTGCCGGGCGTCATAGCCTTTCGGAACATCGAGGCCGACCTGCCGGGCGATCGCCGCGACCGTTCGCGGGTTGTCTCCGGAGATCACCCGGACGCCGACGCCCTGGGCCCGGAAGTACGACAGCGTCTGCGCGGCATCCGGCCGCACCTTCTCGCTGAACGTGATGACGGCCACCGGCGCGAGGCCCGCGGGAAGCGCTTCGGCCTCCTGCGCCACCGTCGGGTAGGGCTCGGTGGTGCAGGCGAGAACGAGGGTGCGCAGCCCCTCCGCCGCCAGCCGTGTGACGGCTTCGCCGACCTCGGTCGCGGCATCCGTCGCCGCGTCGCCCAGAACCATCTCCGGAGCACCGAGCACCCAGGTCTCGTCGCCACCATCCGCGAAGGAGAGGGCGCTCCACTTCCGGGCGGAGGAGAACGAGATGTACACCGACGCCTCACGGGGCCCCTCGTCGGGGAACGGCTCCCGCAGGCAGCGTGCGGTCGCGTTCGCATCCGGAGCACTGCCGAACCACGACAGCGCGTCCTTCCACCCGTCCGCGCCCGGATCGAGCTGAACAAGGTCGCGATAGGCCAGCTCTCCCTCGGTGAGCGTCCCGGTCTTGTCGAGACAGATGATGTCCACCCTCGCGAGTCCCTCGACGGCGGGAAGCTCGTTGACCAGCACCTGCCGTGCCGCCAGGCGCGCCGCGCCGACCGCGAAGGCGATCGACGTCATCAGCACGAGTCCGAGCGGGATCATCGCGGTCAGCGACGAGATGGTGTTGACGATCGCCTGCGTCCACGTGCCGGTCTCCCACGCCGACACCCAGCCGCCGGCCACCATCATCTGCGCGTTGAGCACGAGCAGGCCGATCGGTCCGATTCCCCAGCCGACCCATTTCAGGACGCGGTCGATCGATGTGCGCAGTTCGGATGTCACGAGCGAGAACCGCTTCGCCTCCGCGGCGAACCGGTTGGCGTAGGAGTCCGCGCCCACGCGCACCGCCCGGGCGATGCCCTCGCCGGCCACGACGATCGACCCGGAGAGCGCCTCGTCGCCGGCCTGCTTGTCGACGGCATCCGATTCACCGGTGAGCATCGACTCGTCGACCTGCAGCGACCGGTGCTCGAGCACGACGGCATCCGCAGTGACCTGATCGCCGGCGCGCAGCACGAGGATGTCGCCCTGCACGACCTCTGCCGGAGCGATCTCGACGTCCTGCGCGTCCCGGCGCACCCGGGCGCGCGGGGCGTTCAGCAGTGCGAGCCGGTCGAGCGCGGCCTTCGCGCGGAATTCCTGCCAGCAGCCGATGATCGCGTTGCCGAAGGCCGCGAGTCCGAACAGCGCGTCCTGCCAGCGTCCGAGCAGCAGCAGGATCAGGAAGCAGGTGCCGACGATGGCGTTGAACAGCGTGAAGACGTTCGCCTTGACGATGTTCCATGCACTCCGGCTCGAATCGCCGGTGAAGGCGTTGGTCCGCCCCTCCGCCGTGAGCTCGGCGACGCGCGCCGCCGTGAGTCCCGTTCCGGGATCGGTGTCGACCTCATCCGGATCCCGCACCGCCGCAGTCGCCTCCATGCGCCTCATCCTAGGGCGACCTCGATCAATTGAGTTGTGCACAATTGAATTGCGTGACATGGTTGAGAGATGGCCGTGACCGATGAGATGGTGTGCTTCTCGCTGTACTCCGCCGCCCGCGCCACCACGCAGGCGTACCGCGCACTGCTCGCGCCCTGGGGACTCACGTATCCGCAGTATCTCGTCCTCGCGATCCTCTGGCACGAGGGCGATCAGACCATCGGCTCGCTCGGCGACGCCATGCAGCTCGACTCGGGCACGCTCTCGCCTCTCGTCCGACGCCTCGAACTGGCGGGCCATGTCGCGCGCGCACGCCGCAGCGACGATGAGCGCGTGGTCACGGTCGCTCTCACTCCGTCCGGACACGCGCTCCGACACGACCTCGCGTCGATCCCCGCACAGGTGGCGCGCTTCTCCGGAATCCGCGACGACGCGCACCGCCGCCGTCTGATCGCCGAGTTGCAGGAGCTCACCGCCCTCCTCCAGGACGCCACGACCGACGCCGCCACGCACGCGCGCAGCGGCGCATGACCACCACGACAGAAGGAAGAACCGCACCCATGGATGCTCTCTACACCGCAGAAGCCCTCGCCACCGGCGCAGGACGAGACGGGCACGTCGCCACGAGCGACCGCCGCGTCGAGTTCGATCTGGCGATCCCGAAGGAGATGGGCGGCAGCGGTGACGGTGCGAACCCCGAACAGCTGTTCGCCGCCGGCTACGCGGCGTGCTTCCACTCCGCCCTGCAGAGCGTCGCGCGCGCCCAGAAGGTGCGCATCTCCGACACCTCCGTCGGCGCACGCGTGCAGATCGGACCGAACGGACAGGGCGGCTTCGGTCTCGCCGTCGAGCTCGAGGTCGTCATCCCGGAGCTCCCGCACGAGCAGGCGCAGGCCCTGGCGGACGCCGCACACCAGGTGTGCCCGTACTCGAACGCCACCCGCGGCAACATCGACGTCACGATCACGGTCTCCGACGACTGACCCGAAAGGCACACATCATGCGCGCACTCATCCATCCTGAATTCGGCGCTCCCGAAGACGTCCTGACCGTCGAGGACCGCCCGCTCCCCGAGCCCGGTCCCGGACAGGTGCGCCTGCGCATCGTCCTCTCCCCCATCCACAACCACGACCTGTGGACGGTGCGCGGCACCTACGGCTTCAAGCCCGAGCTGCCCGCGGCATCGGGCACCGAGGCGCTCGGCGTCGTCGACGCTCTCGGAGACGGTGTCGACACCCTCACCGTCGGTCAGCGCGTCGCCACCGGAGGGACCTTCGGCGCCTGGGCGGAGTACATCGTCGCGAACGCCGCCGGACTCATCCCGGTGCCCGACTCCCTGCCCGACGAGAGTGCCGCGCAGCTCGTCTCGATGCCCTTCAGCACCATGACGCTGCTGCAGTTCCTCGACGTGAAGGAGGGCGACTGGATCGTCCAGAACGCGGCCAACGGCGCGGTGGGGCGGATGCTGGCGCAGCTGGGCGCCGCGCGTGGAGTCCACGTGCTGGGGCTCGTCCGCCGCACCGCCGGCGTCGACGAACTCCGCGCCCAGGGCATCGAGAACGTCGTCGCCACCGATCAGGACGACTGGCGCGACCAGGTCGCCGCCATCACCGGAGACGCGCCGATCGTCGCGGGCGTCGACTCGGTCGGCGGGGCCTCCGCCGGTCAGGTGCTCTCGCTCCTCGCCGAGGGCGGCACCCTCGTCGCGTTCGGGGCGATGGACTCGCCCACCATGGAGATCTCGTCGTCCGACGTGATCTTCAAGCAGGCCACGGTGAAGGGCTTCTGGGGCAGCAAGGTGATCCCCGCGCTCGATCCGGCCGAGCGGAACGCGCTCTTCGGCGAGCTGTTCCAGCGCGTCGGTGACGGCACGCTCACACTGCCGGTCTCCGGAGTCTTCGACGCCGCCGACATCGCCGACGCCGTGCGCGCGAGCGGAACGCCCGGCCGCGTGGGCAAGGTGTTGCTGCGCTTCTGAGGCGCCTCACGTCGGGATCGGGGTTCCGTCCCCGGTCTCGGCGTCTCCGGTCGCGGCAGCCCCGATCTCGGCCAGCGCAGCAAGCGGAATCCGGACCCACGTCGGCCGGTTGCGCTTCTCGTAGACGGCCTCGTAGACCGCCTTGTCGGCGACGTACGCATCGAGCAGCCGACGGTGGGCGTCATCCAGAAGGGGCGCGCCGATCGCTTCCGAGTACGCGTCGAGGAAGTGCTCGCGTGCGCGACGCGACCATTCTTCGCCGCGGATCTCGCGCAGTCGCTCCTCGTCCTCCGCGGCATCCCCTCCGACGGTGCGCGACAGCTGGACCACTCCGGGCGCGTAGTCGAACGACCGGAGCATCCCGGCCACATCCCGCCAGGGCGAATCGGGCAGCGCCCGCTCGGGGAAGGGCCTGCCGGGCTCACCCTCGAAGTCGACGATCCGCCATCCGTGCGACGTGCGCAGCGTCTGCCCGAGGTGGAGATCGCCGTGCACGCGCTGCACGTCGATGCTCTCGAGCGCTGCCACGGCATCGTACGCCGCGCGCACGCGGCCGACCTGCGCCTCGAGCTCGGGAACCACACCGAGTGCATGGTCGAGCCGCTCGTTCAGCGCTCGGGCCAGACTCGCCGTCGCATCCGGTCCCCGACGCTCGGAAGGGAATCGATCCCGCAGCATCTCGTGCACCTGGGCGAGCGCCTCGCCCAGTCGGGTCGCCTCGCCGGCGAAATCGCCGCCCGAATCGGCGACCGACTGAGTGGGATCGGCCAGCAGAGTGCGCACGCTTCCGGTCGCGAGCTCGAACCCGTCCGAGGCGGTGCGCAGGAACTCCTGAAGCATCGCCAGCTGCAGGACCTCACCGTCGAGATCGATCTCGACCCACCCGTAGAGGGCGGCGATGCTCTCCACCGCACCGCGCGTCAGCTCCTCGTGGATCTCGATGTCGGGATTCACGCCCGGACTCACCTTGCGGAAGATCTTCATGATCGCGGTGTCGTCGAATCGCACCGACGAGTTCGACTGCTCACCGGACAGCGGAGACGCGCGCAGAGCCGGGTCGAGCGCCTCTCCCCCGGGCACCCGCCGGAAGCGCAGGTCGCCGATGCGGGCCTCGCCCTCGGCCTCCGCGGCGACGAAGGCACCCAACCACAGCGCCATCGCCTTCCGGTCGTGCACGGCGTCGAACACGTACCTCTGGCCGCCCTCGTGCTCGACGGCGCCGACGAACGCATGCCCGATCTGCTCGACGTATTCGTCGTAGCTCGCGAGCGGGATCTGATAGGTCTCGCTCCCGCCTTCCGGGTCGGAGTACTCGATCGTGAGGAGGAGAATCTCGACCGTCGGATCAGAGGCGTCCGCTGCGAGCGCGGCGATCGGCCGCATCTGCGTGACACGGAAGGGTCGCCCCTTGCCGGCGAACCATCGGGTGCGGACGAGGTAGTCCTCGAGGACTGCGGGTTCGATGTGGATCACAGCATCCTCTGATCTCCCGGCTCCTCCGCCGGTTCCTGCAGCTGGAACCAGAAGAAACCGTGACCGCCGAGCGTGAGCAGATAGGGCAGCTCGCCGATGCGAGGGAAAGGCACCCCGCCGATGAGCTCCACCGGCATGAGACCTTCGAAGCGCCGCAGATCGAGCTCCACCGGCTGCGGGAACTGCGAGAGGTTGTTGACGCAGAGGATCACATCGACCGATCCGTCATCGTTCGAGTGCTCTCGCGTGTAGGAGAGGACCGCGGGATTCGAGCCGCCGAGGTCGTTGAAGCTCCCGAGACCGAAGGCCGGGTGCTTGCGCCGGGCGTGGATCATCTCACGGGTCCAGTGCAGCAGAGACGAGCGATCCTCCTGCTGGGCCTCGACGTTCACCGCGAGGTATCCGTAGACCGGGTCCTGCACGAGGGGACGGGTCAGCTTGCCCGGATTCGCCTTGGAGAACCCGGCGTTGCGATCCGAACTCCACTGCATGGGCGTGCGGACGCCGTCGCGGTCTCCGAGCCAGATGTTGTCGCCCATCCCGATCTCGTCGCCGTAGTACAGCACGGGCGATCCCGGCAGCGACAGCAGCAGCGCCGTGAAGAGCTCGATGCGATCGATGTCGTTCTCGAGCAGCGGTGCGAGGCGACGTCGGATGCCGATGTTCGCCTTCATGCGCGGATCCTGTGCGTATTCGCTCCACATGTAGTCGCGGTCCTCGTCGGTCACCATCTCGAGGGTGAGCTCGTCGTGGTTGCGGAGGAAGATCCCCCACTGGCATCCGGACGGGATCGGCGGGGTGTCGGCGAGGATCTCCGTGATCGGATAGCGCGACTCGCGGCGGACGGCCATGAAGATGCGCGGCATGACCGGGAAGTGGAAGCACATGTGGCACTCGTCGCCGCCGACTTCCGGGTCGCCGAAGTAGTCGACGACGTCGGCCGGCCACTGGTTGGCCTCGGCGAGCAGGACACGCCCCGGATACTCCCTGTCGACGATGCGGCGCACCTTCTTGAGGAAGTCGTGCGTCTCCGGGAGGTTCTCGCCGTTCGTGCCGGGTCGCTCGTAGAGGTACGGCACCGCGTCGAGGCGGAAGCCGTCGAGGCCCATGTCGAGCCAGAAGCGCATGGCGTCGATCATCGCCTCGTGAACCTTCGGGTTGTCGAAGTTCAGGTCGGGCTGGTGGGCGAAGAAGCGATGCCAGAAGTACTGCTGCCGCACCGGATCCCACGTCCAGTTGCTGGGCTCCGTGTCGACGAAGATGATGCGCGCGTCCTCGTAGAGCTCGTCCGTGTCGCTCCAGACGTAGAAATCGCCGTAGGGTCCCTCGGGATCCTTCCGGCTCTCCTGGAACCACACGTGCTCGTCGCTCGTGTGGTTCATCACGAAGTCGACGATCACGCGGATGCCGCGCGCGTGCGCGGCATCGAGGAACTCCTGGAAGTCGGCCGTCGTGCCGAGGTCGGATTGGATGCCCGTGTAGTCGGCGACGTCATACCCGCCGTCGCGCAGCGGCGACGGGAAGAAGGGCGGCAGCCACACGCAGTCGATGCCCAGCCACTTCAGGTAATCGAGCTTGTCGATGAGTCCGCGGAAGTCGCCCGAGCCGTCTCCGTCGCCGTCCTGGAACGAGCGGACGAGGACCTCGTAGAAGACGGCGGTCTTGAACCACTCCGGTTCCGGACTCCCCGGGGTGTCCGGGAACGGCTCCTGGGTGAGGATCGGGATCGATGCGGTCTGGGGATGGGAATCGGCAGCATTCGTCATAGAGACCTCCTGACGCGGAACATGCCCTTCACGTTGCCCGATCGTACGCCCCAGCGGAGGCCCCTTGCGGGGATGCCGCCGCACGGTGTACTCGTATGCGGCGGCCGGGCGGCGTGCGCTGTGCGCTGTGCGGGATGGTGCGATGTCGGATGCCGGGGGCACAATCGCTCCATGGAGATCACACTCGCTCAACCCGAGGGGCTCGTCGTCAGCCCTGCATTCAGTCACGTCGCCGTCGTGCCGCCCGGTGCGACGACGATCTACGTCGGTGGACAGAACGGTGTCGACGCCACGGGAGCCGTCGTCTCGGCGGATGCCGCCGAGCAGTCGGCCCGCGCCGTCGAGAACGCCAGGGTCGCGCTCGAGTCCGCTGGCGCGAGCCTCGACGACGTCATCAGCTGGACCGTTCTCATCCACCAGGATGCCGACCTCCGCGCCGCCTACGGAGCGGTCGCCTCGAAGCTCGCACGAGACGGCGCACCGCCCCTGGTCACGGCCGCGCTCGTCGCAGGCCTCGGGGTGCCCGGGGCCCTCATCGAGGTGAGCGCCGTCGCCGCAGTGATCCGCGACTGACCAGAGCCAGCAAGACCGCGAACCGTTTTGTAATATCCCGCCATTCTCCGACGTGCTCATTACCGTTGAGCAAATCCGCAGAAACCTGTGGATTCAGAAGAAAACCGGAGGTGGGTATCATGGCTGGACAGCGCCCAGGTGGTGTGGTTCTCATTGCAGTTCTCGCGTGGATCGGGGCGATCGCTCAGATCGTCTCGGGAGTCCTCATCCTGACGGGAATAGTGGCCCCAGCGGGGATTCCCTCCGCGGCGGCGTGGGTCGCGATCATCGTCGGAGTCATATCCTTCCTCGTCGCCTTCTTCCTGTTCAGCGGCAGCGGCTTCGCACGCGTGCTCGTGACGATCTCGTTCCTGCTCTCGCTCGCGTCGGCGATCTTCGCGATCACCGCGCACCCGGGAAACCTCGTCACCCCGATTCTCTCTGCCGCGTTCGCGCTCATCGGCCTGATCCTGCTGTACACGCGGGCAGCAAACGACTACTTCACGAGCTGATCGAGAAGGAACTCGGCTTCCACGGAGGCCACTCTGTCCGATCCGGTCCTCTCCGTCATCGACGGCGGAGAGGGCCGGATCGCATTGATCCTGCAGTACGCGAAGGCGGCGAACGACTACTTCCGCGGCTGAGCCTCTGCGATTCGCGCTCGACCGGCGCGGATCCGCCTGTCGAGTGATACGGCGAGCCACGCACCGCCGAGGCCGAGGATGACCACCAGCCCTATCGTCACGAGTGAATAAGCGCCTGACGTCACCGAGCTCTCGATCAGGAGCTTGCTCGCGCCCGGCGGAATGAGGATCAGGAGGAGAACGACGAAGGCGCCGGGCGTGCGCTCCCGCACGATCAGCCATCCGCCCAGGCTCACGAGCAGCGTGATCATGCCCTGGTCTGTGACGAACTGCCAGAGGCCGACGGGTTCCACGATGTTGCCGACGCCCCGCTCGATGCCGATCGTCGCCCAGAGCAGCAGCGTCACACAGGCCAGCGTCACGGCGCCGAGCCGTCTGGCACCCGACGTCGGGAAGATCGCGAACGACACGACGTAGAGACCGAGGCAGATCAGGAACTCGAAGACGTCGACCGCGGGGACGTCGGTGCCCAGCACCCCCGCGTAGTTCTCCGCCTGGATGAAGGCATCGAAGTTGGTGGCGATGTTCAAGTAGGCCGCGAACAGCACCCCGACCATGGACGCGCCGTACCGGGCATTCCTGTCGAATCGCACTCGCACCGCCATGATGAGACCTTAGCGAATGCCTTCCGATCACCGGGTCAGCGGCGTTGCTATCATTGCGGCACGCGATCGGAGGCGCCGGTGGACGAAGCGACGAGCACCCACGCGGACGGGGAGTCCACCTCGCCGCAGTCACGCCGCGACTTCCTGCGCCGGGCGGGACTCGGCGCCGCGGGGCTCGCGATCGGAGGATCGGCAGGCGCCGCCGTCACGGCGGCGGCCACGGCCAACCCGCCCGAGTTCGCGCCGCTGCCGACCCGGACGGTCCCCGGGTTCGATCACGTCGTCGTCGTCATGTTCGAGAACCGCAGCTTCGACAACATGCTCGGGCACCTCTACAGCGCCGACGAGAAGTCGAAGGACCAGTTCGACGGGCTCGCGCAGGGCACCTATTCGAACCCCGGTCCCGACGGCGAGACGGTCGAAGCGCACATCTACTCGGGCTCGACCGACCAGATCATGCAGTCTCCGCAGCCGGATCCCGGAGAGCACTTCCCGCATGTGAACACGCAGCTCTTCGGCACGGTCGATCCGGCTGGCAACTCGCACATCCGGCAGAACGGGCAGATGCCGCCCTTCAACACCCCGGCGACCGGGGCGACCCCGACCAACGAAGGGTTCGTTCGCGACTACATCATCAACTTCGAGCTCGACAAGGGCCGGCCCCCGACACCGGACGAGTATCGGGTGGCGATGGGCGGCTTCAGTCCCGACATGATGCCGGTGCTCTCGACCCTCGCCCGAGAGTTCGCCGTCTACGACGCGTGGCACGCCGCCGTTCCCTCGCAGACGTTCTGCAACCGCCTCTTCTTCCACGCCTCCACGTCGCACGGCTACGTCACGAATCATGGCGGCGACGGATACTACAAATGGATCGACGGCCCCGCGGCCCCCACGATCTTCAACCGCCTGGAAGAGGCCGGCATCCCCTGGCGCGTCTACTACGACGGCTCCCAGCTGGTCTCGTTGACCGGACTCCTGCATTCGCCGGTGCTGCAGCGCTACTGGAAGACGAACTTCCGCGAGATGCGTCAGTTCCACGATGACGCGAGGAACGGCGACCTTCCGGCCTACAGCTTCATCGAGCCTCGCATGGTCTTCAACCACAACGACATGCATCCGCCGTGGGGCGAGTACGTCCGCGAGACGGACGTCGAGATCGACGGCGAGAAGGTGCCGGTATACAACAGCGCTCTCTCCGACGTGCGCTCGGGTGACCGGCTCGTGCAGGAGGTGTACGACGCCATCCGGACGAGCAAGTCCCGCAAGGGGTCGAACGCCATGAACACCGCCCTCGTCATCACCTTCGACGAGCACGGCGGCACCTACGATCACGTCGCACCGCCGCAGACGACGCCTCCGGACCGGGGCGGACCGGGCGAGATGGGCTTCGTGTTCGATCGACTCGGCGTGCGCGTACCGGCGATCGTGGTGAGCGCCTACACCGCCCGCGAGACGGTCATCCACGATCAGATGCACCACGGGTCGATCATCAACACCCTCTGCCGTCAGCACGGTCTGGCACCGCTCACCCTGAGAGACCAGAGCGCGAACCCGATCTTCAACGCCGTGAACCTCACCGAGCCCCGACAGCCCTACACGTGGCCGAAGCCGCAAGCGCTCTACATCGGACGCAATCCCGAAGAGGACGACGCGACGGCTGCCGCCGTCAAGCACAAGCACCGTCCGCTCACCGCTCCGGCAGTCGGTCTCACGGGGCTGCTCCTCGCCCGGTACAACCCGGGCGCGAAGGCGCCGAAGACGTACAGCGAGGCCTATGACGCGGTGACACGGTTCGGAAAGGGACTCTTCGGCGTGTACGACGACTGAGAGTCGCGTCAGATCCTGCCGCGTACCGGCGTCCGCTCCACGGCATCGCCCTCATCCGGCATCGCCATCTCCGCCCGCACGCCGAGCAGCCGCACCTCCCGCCCGGAGTCGAGCGTGACACCGAGGGCGACGGCTGCATCGACGACATCCTGGCGCTCGGTCGTCGGCGCCGCGAGCTTGCGTCCGAAGGTCTTCGTCTCGAACGGCGCGTAGCGCACCTTGAGATGCACGCGGATCACCGGCCTCCCCTCGGCGGCGCAGTCGTCGAACGCGTGCCCGGCGAGCTCGCGGAGCGCCGCCTCGACCTCAGCCGGGCTCGTGAGGTTCTGCTGATAGGTGGTCTCACGGCTGTGGCTGCGCGCGACCCAGGGCGTGTCGTCGACGACGCTCGGCCCGAGTCCGGAGCCGAGGCCGTGGTACCAGACGCCCATCTTCGGGCCGAACTCCGTGACCAGCTCCTGCTCGTCGGCGTCGGCGAGCTCGCGCACCGTCGCGATGCCGTGCTCGGCGAGGCGCTTCTGCACCTTGGAGCCGACGCCCCACAGGTCGCGCGTGGGCTTGGCGCCCATCACGTCGAACCAGTTCTCCTCCGTGAGCCGGAAGCTCCCCCGCGGTTTGCCGAACTCGGTCGCGATCTTGGCGCGCACCTTGTTGTCGCCGATGCCGACGGAGCAGTGCAGCCCGGTCGCCTCGAGTACGGCGGCCTGCGCCTCACGGGCCGTCGCCTCCGGGTCGTCGGTGATCACGCCGAGGAAGCACTCATCCCAGCCGATCACCTCGAGCACCACGCCGGGGAGCGCCCGGAGCGCCGCCATGACCTCGGCCGACGCCGATCCGTAGGCCTCGTGGTCGACGGGGAGGAAGACCGCGTTCTCCGGTGCCTTGCGGGCGGCGATCTTGAGCGGCATGCCGGAACCGATGCCGAACTCGCGAGCCTCGTACGAGGCGGTCGACACGACGGCACGCTCGGTCGGGTCGCCGCGTCCGCCGACGATCACCGGAAGCCCGGCGAGCTCCGGACGACGCAGCACCTCGACGGCGGCGATGAACTGATCCATGTCCACGTGCAGCACCCAGTCGGCCATGGAACGAGTGTGGCGGCTGGTGGACCGGATGTCACCCCGTCAGCTGATCGCGATGCCGATCGCGGTGCCGATGACGGCGAGGAGCGGAAGCGTGCCCTGCATCGCGGCGGCCCGCACCTTGGTGCGGTCCGACAGCACGAGCACGAGGGCCGCGGCGACCATCATGCCGGTGCCTGCGAACACGAGGGTCAGTCCGACGGTGGCGGATCCGACGATCACGAGGCCGATGCCGAGCAGCGTGGTCAGCGCCAGGAACAGGTTGTAGAAGCCCTGGTTGAACGCCAGCTGCTTCATCGTGACGGCATCCGCCTCGCTGGCGACGCCGAAGATCTTCCTCGTCTCGGGATCGGTCCACCGCAGCGACTCGAGCGCGAAGATGAACACGTGGAAGGCCGCAGCGGCTGCGGCGAGGACGAGACCGACGATGAGCATGGGCCGATTCTCTCAGAACACCGCTGTCAGACGAGGAAGATCGGAAGAAGTCCGGGATTGTGCGCGTGCACGAGCACGGCGAACACCACGGCGTCGAACAGGAGATGCACGGTCACGACGTAGGCGAGCGAGTGCGTCCGCAGGAAGATGAATCCCTGCAGCAGGGCGAAGGGGATCGTGAGCAGCGGCCCCCATTCCCGGTAGCCGAGCTCCCACAGGAACGAGACGAACACGATCGCCTGCAGCAGGTTGGCGATCATGTCGGGGAAGTGCCGGCGGAGCAGGGCGAACACCGTGCAGATGAAGAACAGCTCGTCCCAGATGCCGACCGCGCCGACCCCGACGAACAGACGCGCGATCAGCTCGGGCGAGTCGACGACGGGCCAGTTCTGGTAGACACCGCTCGTGATGAAGTAGAACGGCAGGATCAGCCAGCCGAGCACGAGCACCGCGACCAGCCAGCCCCACTGGAGGCGCCCCCAGCGCTTGCGAGTGCGCCACGGGAAGCTGATGGCACGGTCACGGTAGACGAAGCGCGAGATCACGTAGGGCACGGCGACCGCGCCGCCGAGCGCCAGCGTGAATCGCAGCATGGCCAGATTGTCGAGTTCGGCTGCCAGCGGGATGATGCTGACGATCAGCAGCCCGATCGCGATGAGCGAGAGGTCGCGGGTCAGTGAGGGCTCGGAGGCGGTCACCCTCCCCCGTTCGACGAACCAGGCCGCGCCGATGCCGAGCGCGAGCAGCACCCAGCCGAGCCAGGGGATCTCCAGCACGAAGAACGCCGGAGCCGCCGCGCAGACCAGGATCGCCGGCAGGATGCCGGTACGGATCGACGTGCGACTGGTCGTCTCGGTCATGCGCGGTCCCGGCGTCGGTAGACGAGGTCGCGGATGTCGCGGCCCTTCGCGATGCCCTTGCGCTCGAAAGCGGTCATGACGCGACCGTCGAAGCGCTCGGCCCACTCTCCCTCGAAGGCCCGCTCGAACAGCGGCTCGGCGTCGAGCACGTCGCGCATCTGCAGCGCGTAATCCTCCCAGTCCGTCGCGAGCCGGAGGAGCCCGCCGTCACGCAGCGCGCGCGCCGCGGTGTCACCGAAGCCGGCCCGGACGAGACGCCGCTTCGTGTGCTTCTTCTTGTGCCACGGGTCCGGGAAGAAGATCCACACCTCGCGGGCCGCGGCTTCCGGCAGGAACGAGGCCAGCACCTCCGGAGCGTTCGCCTCGACGACGCGGAGGTTGCGCGCGCCCTCGCGGTCGGCGTCGAGCATGGTCCGCGCGAGCCCCGCGCGGAACACCTCGACGGCGAGGAAGTCGTCTGCCGGACGAGCGGATGCCGCGGCGACGATCGCATGCCCCTGCCCCGACCCGATCTCGACGTAGAGGTCGGCATCCCGGCCGTACTCCGCCGCCGGAGCCAGGCGCGCCTCCGGGTGCACCGACGTCCACGCCAAATCACGCGGGACGTCGAGCAGGTAGTGCGGGGCGAGCTCGATGAAGGCGCGGTCCTGCGCCTCGGACATCCGGCCGCTCCGGCGCACGAAGGACACCGGCTCGTCACGGAAGGTGCGGGGTTCGGGCATCTTCCCAGGGTAGCCGCAGGGACTCAGCGCGCCGGTTCCGTCACGAAGTCGATGAGCTCCTCGACGCGTCCGAGCAGCGCGGGCTCGAGGTCGCGGTAGGTCGTCACCTTCGAGAGGATGTGCTGCCACGCCCGTCCCGTGTCGGCCGTGGTCTCGTGCGGCCAGCCGAAGGCGCGGCAGATCCCTGTCTTCCAGTCGGTGCCGCGCGGGATGTCCGGCCACTTCGCGATGCCGAGGGCGCGCGGAGTGACGCACTGCCACACGTCGACGAACGGATGCCCCACGATGCGAAGATGACGGCCGTGCGGACCACGGGCCACCGCATCAGCGATGCGCGACTCCTTCGACCCGGGCACGAGGTGATCGACCAGCACGCCGTAGCGGCGGCTCGCGCTCGGCGGCTCTGCGGCGAGCAGCTCATCGAGCAGATCGACGCCCTGCAGGAACTCGACGACCACGCCCTCGACGCGCAGATCCGCACCCCAGACCTTCTCGACGAGCTCCGCGTCGTGCTTTCCCTCGACGAGGATGCGGCTGGGCAGCGCGACGCGCGCGCGCTGATCGGCGACGACGAAGGACCCGGATGCCGTGCGCCTCGGCCCCTGCTCCCTGGCGGCGGGCACGACAAGCCGCACCGGGGCGCCGTCGATGAGGAAGCCGCCGCCGAGCGGGAAGAGCCGCTTGCGCCCGAGACGGTCCTCGAGCTCGACATTGCCGCCCTGCACCCGGGTCACGGCACCGCAGTAGCCGTCGTCCGCGACCTCCACGACGAGATCGGTCTCAGCGGGCACCTGCGGCACCTTCTTGACTCCGCGGTCGCGCCAACCCGACGCCAGCACGTCCGATCCGTACCTGTCATCCATGCCTTCCAGCGTATGTGTCTCCGCTGATGGCGAACGGAGATCGGCCATCGAGTGCTGTCGCGTGTCGACCTCTGTGCATAGACTCGTGACATGGGGCTCGGCTGCCGGTCGGAGGGAACAGCATGACGAAACGGTGGCTCACGCTGGCCGCGCTGGCCGTGGCCGCCGTCGCCGGAGCGTTCTCCGCTTCCGCGGCCTCCGCCACCGATCCGCTCACCCTCGACTCCGGGTACGTCACAGACGACGCCGGTGTCCTGAGCCCAGGTGAGGAAGCCGACGTCGAGGCCCGGCTGACAGAGCTCAGCGCGAACTCCAACGCCGACCTGTTCGTCGTGCTCGTCGACGACTTCTCGTCCCCCTCTGACAACGCCGAGTGGGCCGACGCGGTCGCCGAGGCCAACAACCTCGGCTCCGAGCAGTACCTGCTGGCGATCGCCGTCGAAGGACGGAGCTTCTACATCTCCGCCGCCCCCGACGGACCCTTGAGCGACGCGAAGCTCGACGACGTCGAGAACAAGATGGTGCCGCTCGCCTCGCAGGACGACTGGGTGGGAGCGATCACCCTGGCCGCCGATGAGATCCAGGGCGACGGCGGTGCGGGGGCCCTCCGGGTGGCCCTCATCATCGGCGCGATCGTCGTCGCGGGCCTGCTGCTCTGGCTCGTCATCGCCCTCGTCCGGCGCTCTCGACGCAATGCCGAGGTCCGCAGACGCGGCGCCATGCCCGAGAAGCCCGACCCGAACGATCCGTTCTCCACTCTCACCGACGAGCAGGTCGAGACTCAGGCCGGTGTCGCCCTCGTGCAGGCAGACGATGCGATCACCTCGAGCAAGGAAGAACTCGGCTTCGCCGTCGCCCAGTTCGGCGAAGGCGCCACGGCGGAGTTCACGCACGCCGTCGATGCGGCCAAGGCCAAGATGTCCGAGGCGTTCGATCTGAAGCAGAAGCTCGACGACGAGATCGAGGACACGATCCACGACCGCCGCGCCTGGCACATCCGCATCATCCAGCTCGCCGACGAGATCGACGACGTGCTCGACGACAACACCGAGGCGTTCGACGCACTCCGCAAGCTCGAGGAGAACGCTCCCCAGGAACTGGAGCGCGTGCGCGGCGAGCGAGCGGCGCTGACGCCGGTCGTCGCGGCAGCGGCCCCCGCGCTGGCGACGCTGTCGACCGCCTACGATGCCGCTGCCCTCAGCACCGTGGCCGACAATCCCGCCCAGGCCCAGGAGCGTGCCGCCCTCGCCGACCGATCCATCGAGGCGGCAGCGCAGGCGATCGCCGCCGGCCGGTCCGGCGAGGCGGCCTTCGCGATCCGCACCGCCGAGCAGTCGGTCGCGCAGTCGGCCCAGCTCGCACAGGCCATCTCCGCTCTCGGCCAGGAGCTCACCGCCATCGAGGCGCAGGCGCAGGCCCTGATCGCCGAGCTGCAGGCCGACCTCGCTGCCGCGCAGCAGCTCCCCGACGCCGGCGGCACGATCGCGGCAGCGGCATCCGCCACCGCCCAGCAGCTCCAGGTCGCGCAGACGCAGCTCTCCGCCGCACCGCGCAATCCGCAGAGCGCTCTCGAGACCCTGACGGCCGCGAACACCCAGATCGACGCCGCTCTCGCACAGGGACGCGAGACCGTCGAGCGGGCGCGTCGGGTGCAGCAGATGCTCGATCAGACCCTCACCCAGGCGGCATCCGAGATCCGCGCGGCACGCGAGTACATCGAGACCCGCCGCGGCACGGTCGGCTCCACGGCACGCACGAGGCTCGCCTCGGCGGAAGCCAGCCTGACACAGGCCCAGAGCCTCCGCGCGACCGACGTCGACGCCGCACTGGCCGAGGCGAACCGCGCCGTGGAACTCGTGAGACAGGCGACGTACACCGCGCAGTCGGACGTGCAGTCCTACGACACCAACACCTACCAGGACAACGGCTGGGGCGGGGTATTCGGCGGCTCCGGCTCCTCGTCGGGCGGCTCCGGGCTCGGCGGCGACATCCTCGGCGGCATCATCGGTGGCCTTCTCTCCGGAGGCGGCGGCGGTGGCGGCTCCTCTCGCGGCAGCAGCTGGCGGTCAGGCGGAGGCGGCGGCTACCGCAGCTCCGGCTTCGGCGGCGGCTCCCGCAGCAGCTCGCGCAGCAGTTCCCGCAGCAGCGGCGGTCGCAGTGGACGATCCGGAGGTAGGCGCTTCTGATCCGCACATCGACATGTATCCCAGGCTCACGATTCCGTCCCTCTGAAAGGAACCACGCATGACCAAGCAGTCCATCTTCGGACGTATCTCGACCCTCGTCCGAGCGAACATCAACTCGCTCCTCGACTCTGCGGAAGACCCGCAGAAGATGATCGATCAGCTCGTTCGCGACTACACGAACAGCATCGCCGACGCCGAGTCCGCGATCGCCGAGACCATCGGCAACCTGCGCCTGCTCGAGCGCGACCACGAAGAAGACGTCCAGGCGGCCACCGAGTGGGGCAACAAGGCCCTCGCCGCCAGCCGCAAGGCCGATGACGTGCGTGCGACCAACCCCGCCGATGCCGACAAGTTCGATAACCTCGCGAAGATCGCCCTGCAGCGCCAGATCAGCGCCGAGCGCGAAGCTCGCGGCGCCGAGCCGACCATCGCCTCGCAGACCGAGATCGTCGACAAGCTCAAGAGCGGCCTCAACGGCATGAAGGAGAAGCTCGGCGAGCTGAAGAACAAGCGCAGCGAGCTGCTCGCCCGCGCCAAGGTCGCCGAAGCCCAGACGAAGGTGCAGGACGCCGTCGGGTCGATCAACGTGCTCGACCCGACCAGCGAGCTGGGACGCTTCGAGGACAAGGTCCGCCGCCAGGAGGCTCTCGCCCAGGGCAAGATCGAGCTCGCGGCCTCCAGCCTCGACGCGCAGTTCGAGAGCCTGGAAGACCTCGGCGAGCTGACCGAGGTCGAGGCCCGCCTCGCCGAGCTCAAGGCCGGCGGCTCCGCCCCGCGCCAGGCCATCGAAGGCAACTGACACCACCCGCTGATGCCCCGGACGCGAAGAGTCCGGGGCATCAGCGCTTCTCCCCCGGAGGCAACAATGGTGCGATTCCTCGTCGTCCCGCAGTGGCAGGGCTCGCCCGCACCGCGTGCGATGCTCCTCGTGGACGGCGCGTCCGCGATCGCCGGCGACCTCCCTCGCGCGGCCACGACCGTGCTGGATGTCCCGGTCGAAGCCGGCGAGTCGCTGGGCACGGGTGTTCGTCGCCTGAGCGCCCTGCTCCATACGCGGGAACTCGTGCGCGAGCACCTCGAGGCCGGCACCGTCGTCATCGGTGGCGACTGCAGCGTCACCGTCGCCGCCCTCGCTGCACTGCCCGGCGGCACCGACGACCTGGCCGTCGTCTGGTGCGACGCCCACGCCGACATGCACACGCCGGAGACGTCGCCGTCCGGGGCGTTCTCCGGGATGGCGTTACGCGCGGTGCTCGGCGAAGGCGAGGAGCAGCTGACTCTCTCCCCCGGCATCAGCCGCGACCGGGTCGTCACCGTCGGCATGCGCGACCTCGAGGACGCCGAAGTGGATCAGCTCAGCTCGCTGACGCAGCTCTCGGTCGACGATCTCGAGCGGACCGACGCGCTCGTCGAGGCGGTGCGCGCCACGGGAGCCTCCCGCGTGTGGGTGCACATCGACGTCGACGTGCTCGACCCTTCGGACCTCGCCGGGGTGTCGTCGGCCGCACCGTTCGGTGCCTCGCCGGCGGCACTGAGCGCCGCGATCCGACGACTGCGCCAAGAGGTCCCGCTCGCCGGAGCGACGATCTCCGGGTTCGCGCCGCGGTCACCGGCGGATGCGGTCGACGATCTCGGCGCGCTCCTCCGCCTGGTCGGGGCCGTCGCATGACCGCGGACTGGCGGCCGGCCGCTGACGCGGCCCTTGACCGAGGACGGCGTTTCGACCGCCGCATCCCCGCCTTCCTGCTGCGGTCGCCCATCAGCCGGGTCGGCTACTGGTGGGGCACCGCGGTCGGCTGGATCTGGGGTTCCCTCTGGAGCACCGGACCGGTCGAGCGGCGCGCGGGGCTCTGGATCTTCCAGGGCATGCCGAAATGGACCTTCAACCGCGGCGGCGTCTGCGTCGGCGGCTGCTTCCTGACCGGAGACTCGCGTCCGACCGATGCCGTGCTGCGCCACGAGGCGGTGCACAGGGAGCAGTGGCTGCGCTACGGCTTCCTGATGCCGGTGCTCTACCTGTTCGCAGGACGGAACCCGCTGCGCAACCGCTTCGAGATCGAGGCGGGCCTGGAGGACGGCAACTACGTGCGTCGCTCACGCTGAGGCTGTCGCCCGCGGAGACGTCAGCGGTCGGCGGGAAGCAGGCCGAAACGCTCAGGAGAGTGGATGAGCGAGGGCTCGATGTCGAGCGCCGTCGTCAGGTGATCGACGATGTCAGCTGTGCCGAGGTACCCGCCGAGAAGCGTGACGTGGGTCTCGATCTCGTCGTCGCACATCATCTCGTCTGCCCACGCGCACGTGGCGCGGGCCAGAGCCTGACCCGGAGCGCACGAACGACCGGAGCCGGGTGCGCCGGAGCGCTGTCCGCGGGCCAGCCAGGTGACCGTCATGCGGCCCGGTGCGTGGATAACGCCGATGTCGGACGCGTCGGGCACCTCGATGAAGATGCGGCCGGACGCGCAGAGAGGAAGAGTGGCCAGGAACATCTCGAGGTCGGCGAGCGAGTGCTCGTCTGCGGTCACCAGGTGGTGTGCGCGGCGACGCGCTTCGCGCCGCTGGGCGCGCGTGCTGCGGAGCTCGAGGGAGGTGTTCATGGTGATCCCATCGTACACCAAGTGAAGGCTTGCCTAACCTTCCTCGACGAGGGCCTTCTTCAGCGCGACAAGCTCCTCGTCGGTCATCCCCTGGGCTCGGAGATAGCCGGCCGCAGAGCCCCACCGCTCGTCGACCTGCTCCAGAAGACGGCGCATCACCGGCGCGGGCGACTGCGTCGCGAGGGCCACGGCGTGCAGTGCCTCCGGATGCTGCGCGCGTAGATAGTCCGCGATGCGCTGCGACCGCTGGGCGGGCAGCTGCGACTCGGTGAGCGCGTAGTCCGCGATCACGGCCTCCCGATCGGCTCCGACGGCGGACAGCGCGAGAGCGACCGTGACACCCGTGCGGTCCTTGCCGACCGTGCAGTGCACGAGCGTCGGCCTGCCCGCGGCGATGATACGGATGGCCTCGACCAGCCGCTCTCCGCTCTCCTCGAGCAGGTGCAGATACAGGTCGTCGAGGCTCGTGTCGTCTTCGAAGAAGGACCGCACCGAGCCGAGGAACAGCGGAAGATGCGTCGTGGCCGGCCCCTCGATCTCGGTCGGCTCGGCAGCGACCTCCTCGCCGTCGCGCAGATCGACGATGTGCTGCACGCTCCCCCGCAGCGCGTTGACGCCCGCGGTCGTCGCGCCGGAGAGCTGGCCCGACCTCAGCAGGATGCCGGCGCGGATGCGCCCGCCCTCTGCAGGGATGCCGCCGACATCGCGGACGTTGTTGACGCCGTCGATGTCGAGGATCGTCATGCCTGCGCCTGTGGGGTGCGCGGCGGAACCGGGTAGCGACCGGCGATGACGACGCGGTTGAACGCATTGATCGAGATGCAGGCCCAGCTCAATGCGGCGTACTCCTTCTCGGTGAAGACGCTCCCGACGAGGTCGTACACCTCGTCGGAGACGCCGTCCTCGGAGATGAACGTGAACGCCTCCGCGAGCTCGAGGGCCGCACGCTCGCGGTCGCTGAAGACGCCGCTCTCGCGCCAGGTCGGGATCTGCGTGATGGTGTCGGTGTCGAGACCGGCCTTGAGCGCCCGATCGACGTGGAGCCGGGCGCAGTAGCTGCATCCGTTGAGTTGCGAGCTGTGGATCATGACGATCTCCTTGAGGCGATCGTCGATGCCGTTCGCGGCGCAGATCTCGCCCACCGTCCTCGCGAAGGCGTCGAGCGCCTGGTACGCCGCCGGTTCGGTCTTGGACAGATGCACGCGCGTCTCGCTCATTCATCCATGATATTCGCCACCCGGATGCCGCGGCTGCGGCCATACGACGAGGGTGGAATGCAGAATGCACACTGCATATTCTTCAGATTGAGCGTATGGCGAAGATGTGACGCCATTTTGCTCACCAATCTGCTCTCGAATTTCCCGCGGTCGATTTCAGGGAGCAGAATGTGGACGTGGCGATCGACATCACCGAGTTCAGCTATCTTCCCGCACAGGCCGAAGCCTTGGGCGTCCCGCTTCCTCCCGTGGAGCGCGTCGCGCTCGAACTCGGGGACGGACGCACCGTGAGCGCCTTGCGCTTCGGCACCGAAGCGCCCCGCGTGACGCTGCTCCACGGGGCCGGCCTCAATGCGCACACCTGGGACACCACGTCCCTCGCCCTGCGGCAGCCGCTGCTGGCGATCGACCTCGCCGGCCACGGCGACTCGTCCTGGCGCGCGGATGCCGACTACACCCCGCGCACGCTCGCCGTCGACGTGGCGGCGGCACTCGATGCATGGACCACGCAGCCGCAGCTCATCATCGGGCAGTCACTCGGCGGCCTCACCGGAGCGGCCCTCGCCGCATCCCGCCCCGACCTCGTCGCCGAACTCGTCATCGTCGACATCACTCCCGGCATCGATGTCAGCGCGGGACCTGCGGCGCTGCGCGCCTTCTACGAGGGCCCCACCGACTTCGCCACGCGCGACGAGCTCGTCGACAAGGCGATCTCCCTGGGCTTCGGCGGCACACGCCCCGAGACCGAACGCGGCGTGTTCCTGAACACGCGCGTCCGCGCCGACGGGCGCATCGAGTGGAAGCATCACTTCGCGCACCTCGCGGCGCAGGCGCTCGCCGCTCACGACCCGGGATCAGCGGCGGCGCCGTCCGTGCTGCACGTGACCGGCTGGGACGACCTGGCAGCGGTGCGCGCGCCCATCACGCTCGTGCGCGCGACCCGCGGCTTCGTGAGCGAGACGGATGCCGAGGAACTGCAGCGCCGCGTCCCTCAGGCCCGTGTCGTGGCGTTCGATGCGACGCACAACGTGCAGGAGACGGCCCCCACCGCCCTTGCCGATCTCATCGCCTCGCTCGCGTCGGCAGGCACCGGAATATGACGAATCGTTCCACAGCCGACCCGCACACCTCCACCCATCTCTAGGCTCGATCCAACGGCACACAGCAACTGCCGCACCGAGAGGAAACGCCTTATGTTCCGACGCACCCGACGTCTCGCGCTGATCTCCGCTCTCGCGGCCACGGCCGTGATCCTCAGCGCCTGCTCCGGCACCCCTGCGCAGGAGCCGTCCGCGTCTCCCGGCAAGCCCGACCCCGACGCGACCCTGCACGTCGGCCTGGTCCTCGAGCCGACCAACCTCGACATCCGGCACACCAGCGGTGCCGCGCTCGAGCAGGTCCTCATCGACAACATCTATGAGGGCCTCGTGACCCGCACGCAGGACAACGAGATCGAGGGTCGGATCGCCTCCGACTACGAGGTGTCCGACGACGGACTCACCTACACCTTCACGCTCAACGACGGCGTCCTCTTCCACGACGGCACCCCGCTCACGTCCGCCGACGTCGTCGCCTCCTACGAGGCGGTCCGCACCGACGCCACGATCCAGGGCAACGCCGAGTTCGCGTCGGTGGCATCCATCACCGCGCCGGATGCGACGACCGTCGAGATCGTCCTCTCTGCGCCGAACCAGAACTTCCTGTTCGCGCTCACGGGTCCTGCCGGCCTCGTCTTCAAGTCGGGCGACACGACCGACCTCAAGACGGCGGAGAACGGCACCGGCCCGTTCACCCTCACGCGCTGGAACAAGGGCAGCACCATCACGTTCGCGCGCAACGACGACTACTGGGGCGAGAAGGCCGGCGTGGCCGAGGTCGAGTTCCAGTACATCCCCGACTTCACGGCCGGCGTCAACGCCGCGCTCGCGGGCGATGTCGACGTGCTGACGGCGGTCGATCCCAACCTCGCCTCGCAGCTCGAGGACTCCGGCGACTTCACGCTCACGAAGGGCCGCACCACCGACAAGGCGACGCTGGCCTTCAACAACAAGAAGGCTCCCCTCGACGACGTCCGCGTGCGAGAGGCCCTGCGCCTGGCCATCGACCATGAGGCGCTGATCGAGGCGGTCGGCGCCGGCACCACGCTGTACGGGCCGATCCCCGAGCTCGACCCGGGCTACGAAGACCTCTCCGACGTGATCTCCTACGACCCGGAGAAGGCCAAGGAGCTCCTCGCCGAAGCCGGCCAGGAGGACCTCGAGCTCACTCTCACCATCCCGAGCTTCTACGGGACGACGGTGCCGAAGGTGCTGATCTCGGACTTCGCCAAGGTCGGCGTCACGCTCGAGGTCGACTCGGTCGAGTTCCCGGCCTGGCTGGAAGACGTGTACACGAACCACGACTACGACCTCAGCTTCGTGCTGCACGTCGAGCCGCGCGACTTCGGCAACTTCGCCAACCCCGACTACTACTTCGGCTACGACAACGCCGAGGTGCAGGATCTCTACGAGCAGGCGCAGGCCGAGGTCGACCCCGACAAGTCCGCCGAGCTGCTCGCGCAGGCCGCGCGGATCGTGTCGGAGGATCACGCCGCGGACTGGCTGTACAACGGCGAGACCATCACGGCCGTGAGCCCGATCGTCGCGGGCTTCCCCGAGGACTCGATCAACTCGCGCATCAACCTCGCGGGCGTGACCGTCTCGCCGGAGAAGTAAGCCGCGGTTCACTCTCCGTGCTCCGCTACGCGCTCGTCCGAGGAGCCCTGCTCGTCGCAGGGCTCCTCGTGTCGAGCGTGCTGATCTTCCTCACGCTGCGGGTCTTCCCCGGCGACGTCGCCCAGCTGATCGCCGGCACCCAGGCCTCCCCCGCCGAGGTCGACGCCCTCCGCGAGTCGCTCGGGCTGAACCGTCCGCTCCTCGCGCAGTACACCGACTGGATCGGCGGCATCTTCCGGGGCGATCTCGGCACCTCGTTGCTCTCCGGAGCCTCGGTCGGCGAAGAGCTGTTCCTCAAGGCGCAGGTCACCGTGCCGCTGGGGATCATGTCGCTCCTCATCGCGGTCCTCATCGCGGTGCCGTTCGGCATCCTCGCCGCTCTCCTCCGTGGACGGCGCGGCGGAACGGCGCTCAGTGTCGGCGCGCAGACGCTCGCCGCCGTCCCCGTGGTCTGGGCGGGCATGATGCTGATCGTGGTCTTCTCGGTCTGGCTCGGATGGCTGCCGCCGCAGGGATTCCCGCGCACCGGCTGGTCGACGCCGGAAAAGGCCATCGAGGCACTCCTGCTGCCCGCCCTCACGATCGGGATCGTCGAGGGCGCGATGCTCATGCGCTTCGTCCGCAGCGCCACGCTGCAGGCGGCCGGTCAGGACTTCGTGCGCACCGCCGCCGCGAAGGGGCTGACGCGCACGCGGGCACTGATCCAGCACGGCATCCCGGCGGTCGGACTCTCGATCATCACCGTGCTGGGGCTGCAGGTCGCCGGGATCATCGTCGGCTCCGTGGTCATCGAGCAGCTGTTCACACTCCCCGGCATCGGACGGATGCTGGTCGCCGACGTCGGCACCCGTGACCTGATCAAGGTGCAGAGCGAACTGCTCGTGCTCACCGGCTTCGTGCTCGTGATCGGCTTCCTGGTCGATCTGCTGCACCGGGCGATCGACCCGCGACAGCGGGAGGCCGCATGACCGCCCGCTGGCTCTCGAGACTGTGGAGCACCGCCACCGGGTGCTTCGGACTCATCGTCGTCGCGGTGATCGCGGTGACCGTGATCGTGTCGTCCTTCTGGACGCCGTTCGATCCGCAGTCGTCCGACATCGGCGATCGCTGGCTCCCGCCCAGCTGGCCGCATCTGCTGGGCACGGACGACACGGGCCGCGACATCCTCAGCCTGATCATGGCCGGCGCGAGGACGACCGTGTTCGTCAGCGTCGGGGCGGGTGTCGTCGCGACCGTCATCGGCATCGTCCTCGCCGCGCTCGGCGCGCTCACGACCCGCTGGGTGCGCGAGACGGTCGCCGTGTTCGTCGACATCCTCATCGCCTTCCCGGTGCTGCTGATCGCGATGATGATCTCCTCGGTGTGGGGCGGATCGCTCTGGGTCGTCATCTGGGCGGTCGGCATCGGCTTCGGCGTCAACATCGCCCGCGTCACGCGCCCGGAGCTGCGCCGCGTGCAGCAGAGCGACTTCGTTCTCGCCGCCCGCGCCTCCGGCCTCACGTCGGGCCAGAGCCTGGTGCGCCATCTGCTGCCGAACGTCGCGCCCGTGTTCATCGTGCAGCTCTCGTGGTCGATGGCCGTGGCCGTGCTCGCAGAAGCCGGCCTGTCGTACCTCGGCTTCGGCGCCTCGGTGGTCGAGCCGAGCTGGGGCATCCTGCTCGCCGACCTGCAGCGCTACATCGGCGTGCACCCGCTGTCGGTGATCTGGCCGGGACTCGCCATCACGATCACCGTCCTCGCCCTGAATCTCCTCGGTGACGGGCTGCGTGAAGCCACGGATCCGACGCTGCGGCACCGTGCCGCGGAGATCCACACCCCGGCGGTGGTCGCATGACTCTCGCGGTCGAGAACCTGGTCGTCGAGATCGACGGCCGTCGCGTGGTGGACGGCATCTCGTTCGAGGTGCCGGACGGCTCGCGTCTCGGACTGATCGGAGAATCGGGTTCCGGCAAGTCGCTCACCGCCCTCGCCGTGCTCGGACTCCTCCCCGACGGGGCCACCGCGAGCGGCAGCATCCGCTGGAACGGCACCGAGCTGATCGGCATGCCCGATCGCGAGCTCGCGAAGCTCCGCGGCGATGACATCGGCATCGTCTTCCAGGAGCCGAGGACCGCCCTGAACCCGATCCGCACGGTCGGACGGCAGATCGCGGAATCCATCCGCATCCATGAGAAGGTCAGCCGCCGGGAGGCTCGCGAACGCGCGATCGCGGAGGCCGCGCGCGTGCGACTGCCCGACCCCGAATCGATCGTCGACCGGTACCCGCATCAGCTCTCCGGCGGGCAGCGGCAGCGCGTCGCGATCGCGATGGCTCTCGCGTGCCGCCCCCGACTGTTGATCGCCGACGAGCCGACCACCGCGCTCGACGTCACGATCCAGTCCGAGATCCTCTCCCTGCTGCTGTCGCTCGTGGCGGAGGAGGGCATGTCGCTCGTCTTCATCACCCACGACCTGGCCGTGCTCGCCCAGGTCGCCACCGAGGGTGTCGTGCTGGAGCACGGACGCGTGATCGAAGCCGCACCGGTCTCGACCCTGTTGACGGCTCCGACCTCGCCCGTCACACAGGGGCTGCTGCGTGATGCGACGGCGACGCTCTGGCGCCCGGATGGAGGCACCCCATGAGCCTCATCGAAGCACGAGGACTGAGCCGGGACTTCTTCGTCCCGAAGCGGTCGACGTTCGAGCGCAGCCGCACGCAGACCGCACTCGCGCCGACCGACCTCGACGTCGTCGAGAGCTCCTCGGTCGGCATCATCGGCGAATCCGGATCGGGCAAGTCCACGCTCATCCGCCTGCTGCTGGGACTCGACCGCCCGACGGATGGAACGGTCAGCGTGGACGGACGGAGGGTGGATGCCGCGGCATCCGCCAAGAGTCTGCATTGGCTCCGTCGCGAGACGGGGCTGGTCTTCCAGGACCCGTATGCGTCACTCGATCCGCGGATGTCGGCCGGACAGATCGTGCGCGAGCCGCTGTGGGCGCTCGACATCGAGGGCGACCACCGTGCCCGGGTCCGTGAGGTGCTGGAGCAGGTCGGGCTCGAGCCCGACATGGCCGACCGCTACCCGCACGAGTTCTCCGGCGGACAGCGGCAGCGGATCGCCCTCGCCCGCGCGATCGTGCATCGTCCTCGCATCCTGGTCGGCGACGAGCCCCTGTCGGCGCTCGACGTGACGGTGCGCGCGCAGATCCTCGAACTGCTGATGGAGCTGCGGCGCACGACCGAGCTCACGCTGCTCCTCGTCTCGCACGACATCGGCGTCGTGCAGAACCTCTGCGACACGGTCGTCGTGATGAAGGACGGCCACATCGTCGAGCGCGGGGCGACGACCGACGTGCTCCTGCACCCCCAGCACGACTACACGAAGACGCTGCTGTCGGCGATCCCGGTCATCCCGCACTCCCCCGGTCGTTGAGCGGGCTTCAGCGAGACGGAACGCGCTCTCAGCGCTTCGCCCCGAACAGGCTCCCCCGCCGCCGTCCCACCGGCTTGAGCACCCGACGCATGTACACGGTCCCGAGGTCGCGGCCGAACTTGTAGCCCACGCGCCCCATGCGTCCTGCCTCGACGAAGCCCAGCTTCGCGTGCAGGCGGATCGAAGCCTCTGCCCCGCTGTCGCTGATGACCGCGACCATCTCGCGCAGCCCGATCTGCTCGCAGGCGTCGACGAGCGCCTGCAGGAGCGCCGCGCCGAGGCCCTTCCCTCCGGCGCCCGGCCCGAGGTAGATCGAGTCCTCCACGGTGTACCGGTAGGCGTTCTTGCCGGCCCACGGCTGAGCGAGCGCGTAGCCGATCACCTCACCGCCCGAGGAGACGGCGACGAGGAACGGCAGCTTCAGCTTCTCGAGCAGCGCGAATTTCTCCCGCCAGTAAGGGATGCTGCTGCGCCGCTCGTCGAGCGTCACCGCGGAGTTGCTCACGAAGTGGTTGTAGATCTCGCGGATGTGGGCGAGGTCGTTGGTGCGCGCGGCGCGGATCGTGTACGAGAACACCTCGGGCGCCGCCTCCGGACGCAGATGACGCGGCAGAACGCGGCGACGGTCCCCGGGCTCGAACTGCATGCGCTCAGCTTAGGGAGGAAGGCGCTTCGCCCTCCACCCTCCAGTCCACCGGATCCGCGCCGAGCTCTTCGAGCAGCGCGTTCGCCCGCGAGAACGGCTTCGAGCCGAAGAACCCTCGGCTGGCCGAGAGCGGCGACGGATGGGCGGAGGCGATGACGGGCGTGTCGCCCAGCATCGGCTGGAGGTTCGCGGCATCCCTCCCCCAGAGGATCGCGACGAGCGGCTGATCACGGGCCACGAGCGTTCTGATCGCGAGCTCCGTGACCGCCTCCCAGCCCCATCCGCGGTGGGATGCCGCGTTGCCGGGCTGCACGGTCAGCACCCTGTTGAGCAGCAGCACGCCCTGATCGCTCCACGCCGTCAGGTCGCCGTGCGGAGCGGGCGGGAGGCCGAGATCGCTCTCGCGCTCCTTGTAGATGTTCGCGAGGCTGCGCGGGAGCGGACGCACGTCGCGCTCCACGGCGAACGACAGTCCGATCGGATGCCCGGGCGTCGGGTACGGGTCCTGCCCGGTGATGAGCACCCGGACGTCGGCGAGCGGACGCTGGAACGCGCGGAGCACGTTGCCTCCGGCCGGCAGGTAGCCGCGGCCGGCGGCCTGTTCGGCACGCAACCGCTCACCCAGGGCGGTGATCTGCTCCTGCACGGGGGCGAGCGCTTCCGCCCACCCGGTGTCGATCTGCCCGTCCGCTGCGAGCTCGGCGAGGGTGCGGGCCATCGTCAGTCGATCGACCGCACGCGCAGCGGACCGCGAGCGAGCAGGTGCTGGGCGGACTGGGCGACCGGACGCATCGTGATCTGATCGAGGTTGACGTGCGCCGGCGACTCCAGCGCGTAGGCGATGACGTCGGCGACATCGCCCGCGACGAGCGGCGCCTCGACGCCGGAGTACACGGCCTCGGCAGCCACGGTGTCGCCGCCGAGACGGTTCAGCGTGAACTCCTCGGTGTGCACCATTCCCGGCGCGATCTCGACCACGCGGATCGGCTCCCCGTTCAGCTCCTGACGGAGAACCTTCACGAGCATGCTCTCGGCCGCCTTGGCGGCGTTGTAGCCCGCGCCGCCGGCGTAGGGCGTCAGTGCGGCGGTGGACGTGATGAAGATCGTGTCGGCGTGCCCGTCGGATGCCGCCGCGCGGCGCAACAGCGGAAGGAGCCCGGCCACGAGTCGCTGCGTCGCGAGCACGTTCGCGTCGAACATCCACTGCCAGTCGTCGATCGCCGCATCCTCGACGCGGTCGGTCCCCCGAGCTCCGCCTGCGACCTGGACGAGCGCGTGCACGGGCCCGGACTTCTCGAGTTCGGCGACGAGCGCGTCCACGGCGGCAGGGTCGGTGAGGTCGCAGGCGATCGCAGAGGCGCCCGTCTCCTCGGCGAGCGCCGTGAGCCGATCCTCGCGCCGTGCGACGCCGACGACGTCCCATCCGCGTCCGCGGAGCGTGCGCACCGTCGCCGCACCGATCCCCGAGCTCGCACCTGTCACCACTGCACGTCTGATAACCATGCCTCCACCGTACGATGTCCGCCCTGGATTTCGCGGTCCGGCACTGTTACGTCACATTTCCCATCCCCTGTTGACACGGCGCGATATTCCGTACTCTCGCTGCAACGGCATCCGCCATCCAGCCTTCAATCGTTTCCAGGGGGAACACATGTCCGCACCCGAGTCCTGGCGCTTCGAGACCAAGCAGATCCACTCGGGTGCCGCACCCGATCCGGTCACGAAGGCCCGCGCCACGCCGATCTACCAGACCACGTCGTACGTCTTCGACAGCGCGGACCACGCCGCCAACCTCTTCGCCCTCGCGGAGTTCGGCAACATCTACACGCGCATCCAGAACCCGACGCAGGACGTGCTCGAGCAGCGCCTCGCCGCGCTCGAGGGCGGCACCGGCGCCCTGGTCCTCGCCAGCGGGCAGGCCGCCTCGACCTTCGCGGTCCTGAACATCGCCGAGGCCGGCGACCACTTCGTGGCCTCCAGCTCGATCTACGGCGGCACCTACAACCTCTTCAAGTACACGCTCGCGAAGCTCGGCATCGAGGTCACGTTCGTCGAGAACCAGGACGACCCCGAGGAATGGCGTCGCGCGGTCCGCCCGAACACGAAGCTCTTCTTCGCGGAGACCATCGGCAACCCGCAGATCAACATCCTCGACATCCGCACCGTCGCCGACGTGGCGCACGAGAACGGTGTGCCGCTGATCGTCGACAACACGATCGCGACGCCGTACCTGATCCGTCCGTTCGAGTTCGGCGCCGACATCGTCGTGCACTCCGTCACGAAGTTCCTCGGCGGCCACGGCACGACCATCGGCGGCGTGATCATCGACGGCGGCAAGTTCGAATGGTCGAAGAACGTCGACAAGTTCCCGGGGCTCACCGTTCCGGACCCCTCGTACCACGGCGCGAGCTACACCGCTGCGGTCGGCGACCCGCTCGCCTACATCATCAAGGCGCGCGTGCAGCTGCTGCGCGACCTCGGCTCGGCCATCGCACCGCAGAGCGCCTGGAACCTCATCCAGGGCGTCGAGACGCTGTCTCTGCGCATCGAGCGTCACGTGCAGAACGCGCAGGAGATCGCCGAATGGCTCGACAGCCGTGACGACGTCGCGACGGTCAACTACTCGGGCCTCCCCTCCTCGCCGTGGTACGCCAAGGCGAACGAGTACGCACCCAAGGGCGTCGGCGCCGTGCTGTCGTTCGAGCTGAAGGGCGGCGTGGAGGCCGGTCGCGAGTTCGTCAACAGCCTGTCGCTGTTCAGCCACCTCGCCAACATCGGCGACGTGCGCTCGCTCGTCATCCACCCGGCGTCCACCACGCACGCCCAGCTCACCCCCGAGCAGCAGCTCACGGCCGGCGTCACGCCGGGCCTGGTCCGCCTCTCGGTGGGCATCGAGAACGTCGACGACCTGAAGGCCGACCTCGACGAGGCTCTCGCCGCGGCGCGCCGCGTGTCGGAGGCTGCTCGCGCCTGACCTCCCGTCGGAGAAGGAAGTGCCCCGGGCCGTGGCTCGGGGCACTTCTGCGTGTATCGCCGCTGCATACGGGGATCGCACAGCAGACCCGGCCAGAATGGAGGGTCCTGCCCGAGGAGCCTCCGATCGACGTCATCCAGCAACGACCGCCCAGCCCGCGACCGGCGTCGCGGCGCTCACGCGCGCGCTCGGGACGGGTCCTCGCAGTGTCCGCTCTGCTCCTGCTGGTTCTCGCCATCGGCACCTGGGTGCCCGGATTCGTCGGAACGGCCGCGGCCGCCATCCTGCCCTGGTGCGGACTAGCCCTCGCGCTCGTCGCCGTGCTCGCGCTCTTCCTCGCGCGCCGCGTGCTGCTCGTCGTCCTGATCCCCGCGCTCGTCTGGGCGCTCGCGATCTTCCCGTCGCTCCCGGGGCTCGGAACGGCGCCGTCCGCGGATGCCGCGCCGCTGACCATCGTGAGCCAGAACGTGCGCGCGCACTCCGGAGGCGCCGCGGCATCGGCGGCCGAGCTCGCGGACGACGGTGCGGATGTCATCGCTCTCACCGAACTCGACGCCGACAGCCTGACGACCGCTCGCGACGCCCTCGCAGAGGAGTACCCGCACTCGTACGCGATCGGGACGGTCGGCGTCTGGAGCCGCTTCCCGATCGCGAACGCCCAGCCGCTGACTCTCGGACTCGACTGGAAACGAGCGCTCCGGGTGGAAGTGCAGACTCCGGATGCCGCCGTCGCGGTCTACGTCATGCACGCCGCCTCCGTGCGGCCGGGGCATCAGCAGGACCGCGACACGATGCTGTCCGGCATCGCCGAGGCGGCAGCATCCGATCCCGCCTCGGCGATCATCGTTGTCGGCGACTTCAACGCCGCCTCCGCAGACCCGGCCCTCGGCGCCATCCGCTCCGAGATGGACTGGGTGCGGCCCACCGACGGCACCCTCGGGATGACCTGGCCTGCCGCCCTGCCCCTCGCGCGCATCGACCAGGTGTTCGTGCGCGGCCTCGACGTGCAGAGCTCCACGACGCAGCGCGCGGGCAACAGCGACCATCTCGCGACCGTGACGAGTGTCAGCGTGCGCGGCGGCGAATCCGACCCGGCACCGTAACGTTCGCCGGGCAGGCGCCCCGCCACGCGAGAATGGAAGCATGGACTGGCAGACGACCTCCGAGGACACGGTGCCCTCCGCGCCCGTGACGGAGGCGGACGTGCGTCTGCTCCGAGCACGTCCTCCGGCGACCGGCGCCTGGCGCGACGGAGACCCGGTCGGCGGTCGCCGCTTCGGGAGTTTCGGCGCCTTCACGACCGAGAGCGGTGCGGTTCTCCCCGGCATCCGCCTCGCCTACGAGACGTGGGGCGAGCTCAACGACGCCCGCGACAACGCCGTCCTCGTGCTGCATGCCCTCACCGGCGACAGCCATGTGCGCGGTGCGGCCGGTGCCGGCCATGCGACAGCCGGCTGGTGGGAAGACGTCACCGGACCCGGTGCGCCCCTCGACACCGACCGCTGGTTCGTCATCGCGCCGAACATGCTGGGCGGATGCCAGGGGTCCACGGGACCGGCCAGCGTGGCGCCCACCGGCTACGAATGGGCCTCCCGCTTCCCCTACCTCACGATCCGCGATCAGGTGGCGGCGCAGGTGCGCCTCGCCGACGGGCTGGGAATCGACCGGTGGGCCGCCGTCGTCGGAGGCTCGATGGGCGGCATGCACGCTCTGGAGTGGGCGATCACCCATCCGGAGCGCGTCGAGCGACTCGCCGTGCTCTCCTCGCCCCCGGTGACGACCGCCGACCAGATCGCGCTCAACACGGTGCAGCTGGAGGCGATCCGGATGGATCCGCGCTTCCAGGGCGGCGAGTACTACGACCTCGCCGACGGGGACGGTCCGCATCGCGGCCTCGCCCTGGCCCGGCGGATGGCTCTGCTGAACTACCGCAGCCCGATCGAGCTCAACCAGCGGTTCCAGCGCTCGTGGCAGTCCGGCGTCTCCCCGCTCGGACATGGCGGACGTTTCGCGGTCGAGTCGTATCTGGACTTCCACGGGAACAAGTTCACCCGCCGCTTCGACGCGAACAGCTACATCACGCTCGTCGAGGCGATGAACTCGCACGACGTCGGGCGCGACCGCGGCGGCGTCGAAGAGGCCCTGCGCGCCGTCACGGCCAAGACCCTCGTCCTCGGCATCGACAGCGACCGCCTGTTCCCCGTCGACGGGCAGCAGCGCATCGCCCGGAGCATCCCGAACGTCGTCGGCGGCGAGGCCGTCGTGCTCACCAGCGACTTCGGCCATGACGGCTTCCTGATCGAGACCGAGGCCGTCGGCGCACACCTCCGGCAGCTGCTCGACAGCTGAGCCGCGGGACTCAGCTCGGCACGAACCGCCAGGGCAGCGCTCCGGCCTCCAGCCGCCCCTGTTCCCACGCGAACGCCCGCCCCGCAGCGGTGTCGAGCACGCGGGTCTGGAAGAGCTGCGCCGCGCCTGCGGATGACAGCGCCGCCTCGGCGTCGACGAACGCGGAGAGCTGGTGCAGTGTCAGCCACGTGGGAGGGAACAGCGTCCACTCTCCAGCGGCATGGCGCGCGAGCGCCTCGGCGGGAGTCACCCAGGCGATCTCCGCCACCTCATCTTCCGACGGCACGGGAACCTGATCCGGAGCCTTCGCGAGGAAGAACCAGGTGCGGATGCGGGTGGGCGCCTCGGCCGGCGGCCGCCACTCCGAGAGGAGCACCAGGTCATCGATCGTGAGGCCGACCTCTTCCTGCGTCTCACGGATGCCGGCCCGCAGCGCATCGTCGCTCTCCGACTCACCGACCCGCCGATCGGCCGGTTCGACCTTGCCGCCGGGGAACACCCAGGCGCCGGCGAAGGATCCGCGATCGGGGCGACGGATGAGCAGCACCTCGAAGCCGATGTCGGCGGAGCGCAACAGCACGGCCGTTCCCGCGACGGGCAGGGAGTCTTCGGGAGAAGTCACCCCGACACTCTACGGCGCGACGAGGTCCGGGACGACGGCCCGACGTGCTTCGAGCCGGAACGACAGCAGGGCGATGAGCAGGCCGGCCACGGCGAGCACGGCTCCGGTCCACGCGGGAGCCGTGAATCCCCAGCCGACGGCGATGACGACGCCGCCGAGGAACGCACCGAGACTGTTCCCGATGTTGAGCGCCGAGTGGTTCATCGCCGCGGCGATCGACTGGTTGTCGCCGGCGACGTCCATCAACCGGGTCTGGATGGTCGGGCTGAGGACCGACGAGACGAAGCCGACGATGAGCACCATCAGGCAGAGGCTCACGATCCAGAACGACAGCACCGCCGTCAGGGCGAACGCGCCGGCCATGACGGCGAGGCCGATCAGCAGCGTGCGACGCAGATCGATGTCGGCCAGGTGTCCGCCCACCAGGTTGCCCGCCGTCATCCCGATGCCCATCAGCACGAGCACGATCGGCACGGCCCACTCCGGCGACCCCGCGACGTCGGTGACGACCGGGGCGATGTAGCTGTAGACGGCGAAGAACCCGCCGAAGCCGATGGCGCCCACACCGAGCGTGAACCAGACCTGCGGGATGCGGAAGACGCCGAGCTCCTGGCGCATGGTGCGTCCGGGCGACCCGGGGTGCGCGGGCACGAAGAGGGCGATGCACAGCGTCGCCAGTGCGAAGACGAGGGCCACGACGGCGAAGGCCGCGCGCCAGCCCCACTGCTGTCCGAGGAACGTGCCGAGGGGCACGCCCACCACGTTGGCGACCGTGAGCCCCGTGAGGATGAACGCGACGCCCTTCGCCCGGTTGCCCGGACCCATCACGTCGGCCGCGACCAGCGCACCGATGCCGAAGTACGCGCCGTGCGGGAGGCCTGCGAGGAAGCGTGAGGCACCGACGAGCTCGAACGTCGGCAGCACGACGGTGAGCGCGTTGAACACGGTCAGGGCGAGCGCCAGCACGATCATGACCCGGTGACGGGGGAACCGCGCGACGAAGCCCGCGATGGTCGGCGCGCCGATGACGACGCCGAGCGCGTACAGGGAGATCAGCCAGCCGGCCTGGCTCAGCGCATCCTCCGGACTGGAGGACCAGAGGGTGGGCAGCAGGTCGCCGGCGATGTCGGGCAGCAGGCCCATGACGACGAACTCGGTCATGCCGATGCCGAAACTGCCGATGGCGAGGGAGAGGAGCGCCCTCTTCGCCGCACCCCTCGATTCAGTCGAGGGATTCACCGGTTCAGCTTAGCGGTCCGCGGAGCGTCGATCCGCTCGTCCGGTCGAGAATCATGAAGACATCGACCTCGTCCTCCCGCTCGACGACGAAGCCGTGACGCTCATAGAGGCGCCGTGCGGCACTCCCCTGCAGCACGTTGAGCCGATAGTGCACGTGGCCCTGCAGGGCCACGCGGAGGATGCGCCCGCCGATGCCGTGTCCTTGATGCGATCGAGCCAGATAGAAATGCTCGAGCCAGTGCGTGTCGTCCTGGCGGCGGATGGCGATCGAACCGACGTCCTCCGTGTCCACGACGATGATCCGGGTGACCGAGGGATCATAGGCATCGCGGAGCCGCTGCCGCACGCGGACGTCGTCGTAGCGCCCGAGACGCTCCAGGTCGTCGCGGAGCACGATCGCGCGAAGATCGGCGAGCCACTCCAGATCCGCGGCCACTGCGGGGCGGAGACTCACCTCCGCGTGAGCGTGACGGTCAGGCATCCGTCTCGTCGATCGCCGCCTCCAGCCGCTCGATCTTCGCGTCGAGCTCGCCCGAGTACCCGGGACGGATGTCGGCCTTGAGCACGAGCGAGACGCGCGAGCCGAACGGCATCACCGCTTCGGTCGCGCGCTTGACGACATCCATCACCGTGTCCCAGTCGGGGCCTTCGATCTCGGTGAACATGCTCGTGGTGCGGTGAGGCAGCCCGGACTCCCGCACGACGCGCACGGCCGCGGCCACCGCATCGTGCACGGAGTCGTCGGAGCGCGCGGCCCCATCGGCGGGGGTGCCGCTCGGGGCGACGGAGAAGGCGATCAGCATGTTCACTCCCTGATTTTGGACGGACGCTTCACGGGGACCCGCACGACGGCGCGGATGCCGACGGCGAGGAGGACGAGCAGCAGCACGTTGCGCAGCGTGAGGACGAGCACCGGCAGCAGCTCCGCGCGCAGCAGCGCGTCATAGCTCAGCGGATAGACGAGGCACGTCAGCGCGCACAGGGTGAGCACGAGCACCGCGGGCACCCGGGCTCTGAGACCGTCCAAGGCGATCCAGAGGATCACCGGCGCCATCAGCCAGGTCTGGAACTGCGGCGAGCCGACCTTGTTGGTCACGATCAGGACGACGACGAGCGTCAGGGCGAGCGGCGGGAAGAGCCGTGTGAAGGATGCTCCGCGCACTGTCTTCATGGCGCCGATCGCCGTGACCGCGAGCGCGGCCAGCACCATCAGCGGCATCAGGACCGCCGTGACGGCATCCGTCCCGACGCCGGTGATCTGGAACGTGAGGATCTCGAAGCTGTACTCGATCCGCGCGGCGCCGGCGACGGCGAGCCAGAGGAAGGGCGTCGCGGCCACGGCCTCGATCTGCAGGCCGCGCCCGGTCTGCTCGGTGAGGAAGCCGAAGATCTCCGTATCGGCTCCGAGCAGGAGCAGCACCACGACGACAGCGGCGGTGACCGCTGCGGCGGCGAGCAGCATCCGGATCCGTGCGCGACCCGCCACAACGGCGGCCAGCAGCAGAGCGCCGGGCCAGATCTTGATCCAGGCGCCGACCGTCAGCAGCGCGGCTGCGACGACGGGCCGCGACGCGAGCCAGAGCCCGCCGATAACGGCGAGCGGGACGGTGACCGCGTCGATGCGGTAGATCGCGATGGGCCCGAGCAGCAGCAGGGCCGCGCACCAGAACCAGGCGGCGACGCGGCGCGGACGCGAGGGCGCGCGTCCGACCAGCACGGCGAACGCGACCGCATCCAGGGCCGTGACGAGGAGCGCCCAGGCGACGAGGTAGGCGCCGGACACCCCCATCAGAGGCACGAGAGGCATGGACAGCCCCTTGGCGAGCAGCATCGGCACGAGGGCGAGCTGCGGGTACACCCAGGACTCGGTGACACCGACGATCGGCCCGCCTCCGAGGGCCGCCGACGCCCAGGGCTCGTAGACGAGGACGACGTCGCCCATGGGCTGACTCGGGTACACCCACCCCACGGCGGCCGTGACGAGATGCACGAGCAGGAAGACGCTCCAGAGCGCGACCAGGCGGGTCGTCCGGATCCGACTCACGCCAGGACGTCCGCGATCGCGAGCGGAAGGGCGTCGGCGACGTCCATCGCCACGATCGGATGCCCGGGGGCGCCGTCGAGCACACCGGCCGCGATCCGGGCGGCGTGGCCGTGCAGCCACGCGCCGGCGGCCGCGACCTCGGCCAAGGACTCCCCCGGGTTCGCTGCGGCCACCGCGCCGAGCACGCCGGCGAGCACGTCGCCGGTCCCTGCCGTCGACAGCCACCCGGTGCCCGCTTCCACGACGTGGACGGTTCCCGCGGGGTCGGCGATCAGCGTGCGGGCGCCCTTGAGCAGCACCGTGCCGCCGATCTTCGCCGCGATCTGCGCCGCGGCCTCTGCACGTCCGTCGTCCTCGGAGACGACGCGCAGGCGGTCGCTCAGCTTCGCGAACTCCCTGGCGTGCGGCGTCACGACGAACGGAGCGCGCGTGCCCGGTGCGAGATCCAGTGCTCCGGCGTCGATGATCACCGTCGCCGACCCCGAGAGGATGTCGCGCAGCGCCAGGGTCTCCGCGTCGCTGCGCTCCCCCGGGTCCGTTCCGGAGCCGATCACCCAGACGTCCGCGCGCGTGCCGCCGGCGTCCGGGCCTGCGACGGTCTCCGGGCGACGGGCGAGCACGGCATCCGCCACCCGCTGTGCTCCGACGAAACGCACGAAGCCCGCCCCGGCGCGCCATGCCGCCTCGACGCCGAGCACTGCCGCGCCGGGGTACGCGGGCGACCCGGTGCGCAGGGCGACGACGCCGCGGGAGTACTTGTCATCGTCCGGTGCGGGAGCGCGGAAGAACCGTGCGGTGTCGCCCCGTGACCATTCGCGCACCTCGACCATGACTCCACGTTAGCGGGACGCCCCTCGGTGCACCCGCGCGGGCGTAACGTCGTACGGTGAGCTTTCTCTTCTCTCCTCTGACCATCCGTTCCGTCACGTTCCGCAACCGGCTCTGGGTGTCGCCGATGTGCATGTACAGCGCCGTCGACGGCGTGGTGCAGGAATGGCACCACACGCACCTGGCCCAGTTCGCCTCCGGCGGCGCGGGGCTCATCGTCGCGGAGGCGACCGCGGTGCTCCCCGAGGGACGGATCTCGCCGCGCGACGCGGGCCTCTGGAACGACGAGCAGCGCGACACGTGGGCGCCGATCGTGCAGGCGATCCACGACCGCGGGGCCGTCGCCGGCATCCAGCTCGCACACGCCGGACGCAAGGCGTCGACCTGGTGGCCGTGGGCTCACGCGCGCGGCTCCGTGCCCGCGCAGGACGGCGGATGGACGACGACGGCACCGTCGGCGGTCGCCTACGACGGCTTCGCCGCCCCGCGCGCGCTGGATGCCGCCGGGATCGACGAGGTCGTGCACGCGTTCGCCGCGGCCGCGCGGCGCGCCGTGGACGCAGGATTCGACGTGCTCGAACTGCACGGGGCCCACGGGTACCTGCTGCACCAGTTCCTCTCGCCGCTGTCGAACCTGCGCGAAGACGAGTACGGCGGAGCACTCGAGAACCGGGCGCGACTGCTCCTCCAGGTGGTCGATGCGGTTCGCGCCGAAGTCGGCGAGGACGTTCCGCTGTTCGTGCGGATCTCGGCGACCGACCACGCCGAAGGCGGCTTCACCTCCGACGAGGCCGCGGTCGTCGGAGACTGGGCGTCCGAGCACGGCGCCGACTTCATCGACGTGTCCAGCGGCGGGCTCGTCGCCCATCAGCAGCTCGACGTCTTCCCCGGCTACCAGGTCCCGCTGGCCGAGACCGTCCGCCAGGGCGGCCGCATCCCCGTCTCGGCGGTCGGGCTCATCACCGCCGCGGCGCAGGCGGAGCAGGTGCTCGCAGACGGCGCGGCCGACGCGATCTTCGCCGGACGCGAATGGCTGCGCGACCCGCACTTCGCCCTCCGTGCGGCGCACGAGCTCGGATCCGACGTCGCCTGGCCGCCGCAGTACGACCGCGCGCGCTGGCACTGATCCCCGCCGAACACGACGAAGGCCGCCGTCCCTCTTCGGGGCGGCGGCCTTCCTCGTGCGGGAGCCTCCGGTCAGCGACCGCGGATGCGACGCGTCGCGTCCTGCACCTCGCCGACCAGTTCCTCCAGGATGTCCTCGAGGAACAGCACCGCGGTCGTCCGCCCCTCGGCGTCGCGCACCTTTGCCAGGTGGCGGCCGGCCCGGCGCATGAGCGCGAGAGCGTCCTCCAGATCGGTGTCCTCCTGCACAGGCACCATGTGATGGATCCGCTTCGACGGGAGGGGCTCCACCAGCTTCTCGGCGGCGTCCGGACCGTCCGACGCCCGGAGGATGTCCTTGAGGTGGACGTAGCCGACAGGCACGGCATCCGCGTCGACGATCACGTAACGCGAGAAGCCGTAGCGGGCGACCGCCTTCTCGATGTCGTCGGGCGTCGTCGACTGCGGCAGCGTGATGAGATCGCTGAGCGGAACGGCGACGTCGCGCGCCTTCTTGTCGGTGAACTCCACGGCGGCCGCGACGGTTCCGGCGGTGTCGGTCAGCACGCCTTCACGCCGTGACTGGTCGACGATGGTGGCGACCTCCTCGAGCGTGAAGGTCGACGCGGCCTCGTTCTTGGGCTCCACCCGGAACAGGCGCAGCACCCCGTTGGCGGCCGCGTTCAGGAGCCAGATCACCGGCATGAAGATCTTCGACACCCACACGAGCGGAGGCGCGAGGAGCAGCACGGCCCGGTCCGGCACCGAGAACGCGAGGTTCTTCGGCACCATCTCGCCGAACACGACGTGCAGGAACGAGACGATCAGCAGGGCGATGGTGAACGACACCACGTCGACGACGCCGTCCGACCAGCCGACCGCGTGCATGGGCACGGCGAGAAGATGATGGATCGCCGGCTCGGAGACGTTCAGGATCAGCAGCGAGCAGATCGTGATGCCGAGCTGCGAGGTCGCGAGCATCAGGGTCGCGTGCTCCATCGCGTAGAGCGCGGTCTTGGCAGCGCGGGAACCCCCTTCGGCACGCGGTTCGATCTGCGAGCGCCGCGCGGAGATCACCGCGAACTCGGCGCCGACGAAGAACGCGTTCGCGACGAGAAGCACGACCAGCCAGGCGAGTCCTCCCCAATCGTTCATCGGGTGGCCTCCTCTCCTGGTTCGTGCGGTCTCGGGACGTAGCGCACGCGGTCGACGCGGCGCCCGTCCATCCGCACGACCTGCAGCGTGCCGCTGTCGACGGACACCTCGTCTCCGACCGAGGGCACCCGCTCGAGCACGCTCATGACGTAGCCGCCGACCGTGTCGTAGACGTCGCCCTCCGGCACCACGACGCCGGCACGACTGCGCAGCTCGTCCGGTCGCAGCTCACCCGGGAACGTCACGCCGTCCCGCCCGCGGATGACGCCGGCCCGCGTGCGGTCATGTTCGTCGGAGACCTCTCCGACGAGTTCCTCCACGAGGTCCTCCAGGGTCACGAGGCCTGCCGTGCCGCCGTACTCGTCCACGACGATGGCGAGCTGGTAGCCGCGGGCACGGAGCTCGGAGATGAGGCCGTCGACATGCACCGTCTCCGGAACGCGGAGCGCATCGGTCGCGAGGGCGCCGACGGGAACCTCGGCGCGACGCTCGCGCGGCACCGAGATCGCGGCCTTCAGGTGCACGACGCCGGAGATGTCGTCGAGGTCGTCGTCGTAGACCGGGAACCGGCTGTGGCCGGTGCGGCGCGCGAGCTGGATGACATCGTCGGCGGAGTCGCCCGCGGAGAGCGCGTGCATGCTCGGACGGGCCGTCATCACGTCGGCGGCGCTGAGCCGCGAGAAGGTCAGTGTGCGATCCAACAGGCTCGCCGTGTCGGCCTCGAGCAGTCCGGCACTCGCGGAGCGGCGGACCAGCGAGGAGAGCTCCTCGGCGCTGCGCGCACCGGAGAGCTCCTCCTTCGGCTCGATGCCCATGCTCCGCAGAACGCCGTTCGCGCTGCCGTTGAGCACGATGATCGCCGGCTTGAACACCGCGGTGAACGCGACCTGGAACGGGATGACGAGCTTGGCTGTCTGCCGGGGAAGCGCGAGGGCGAAGTTCTTCGGGACGAGTTCACCGAGGATCATCGACACCACGGTGGCCACCAGCATCGCGATGACCGTGGCGATCGGCGCGACGGCCGCCTCGGGGATGTTCCAGGCCACGAAGGTCGGCCGGAGCAGGTTCGACAGCGCGGGCTCCATCGTGTAACCGGTGAGGAGCGTCGTCAGCGTGATGCCCAGCTGCGCGGACGAGAGGTGGGTCGACGTGTGCCGGAGGGCGCTGATCGTCAGAGAGAGGCGGGATTCGCCTCGCGACTGGCGGGCTTCGAGGTCGGCGCGGTCGAGATTGACCAGAGCGAACTCGCTCGCCACGAAGAGGCCGGTGCCGACCGTGAGCAGGAGCCCCACGCCCAACATGATGAAGTCCATCAGTGGTTCCTCTCCGGTGAGAGAGGCGGACAGTGGGGCGATGTTCTGCAACTGGGAGGGTCGTCCATTATGCGGACGATTCTACAGAACCTGTCCGTGAGTGCGACTCCCGCCCCTACCAGCTGACCGGCAGCGCCTTGCCCTCTTCATAGCCGGCCGCCGACTGCAGGCCGACCAGGGCGCGCTCGTGGAATTCCGGCACGGACGATGCGCCCGCGTAGGTGAAGGACGAACGGACGCCCGACGTGATCATGTCGAGAAGATCCTCCAGTCCCGGGCGCAGCGGATCGAGGTAGATCTTCGACGAGGAGATGCCCTCGGCGAAGAGCTCCTTGCGTGCGCGCTCGTACGCGTCGAGGCGCCCGAACCGCGCCTGGACGGCTTTGGTCGACGCCATGCCCCAGGATTCCTTGAAGATGCGACCCTCGGCATCGCGCTGCAGCTCCCCCGGCGCCTCGATCGTGCCGGCGAACCAGGAGCCGACCATGACGGATGCCGCGCCCGCGGCGAGCGCGAGCGCCACGTCGCGCGGGTACCGCACGCCGCCGTCGGCCCAGACGTGCGCTCCCAGCTCCCGCGCGGCCTGCGCCGTCTCGAGCACGGCGGAGAACTGCGGCCGGCCGACCGCGGTCATCATGCGGGTCGTGCACATCGCGCCGGGCCCGACGCCGACCTTGAGGATCGACGCTCCGGCCTCGACGAGGTCGCGCACCCCGTCCGCGGTGACGATATTGCCCGCCACGATCGGCAGACCGAGGTCGAGGTCGGCGACGGCGCGCAGCGCGCGGAGCATCCCCTCCTGGTGGCCGTGGGCCGTGTCGACGACCAGCACGTCGACGCCCGCACCGGCGAGCGCCTTCGCCTTGGCCGCCACGTCGCCGTTGATGCCGACGGCGGCCGCGACCACCAGACGGCCGTCGGCGTCGAGGGCAGGACGGTACAGCGTCGAGCGCAGCGCGGTGCGCGCGCTCAGAGTGCCCACGAGGTGCCCGTGGTGGATGACCGTGACCATCTCGACGCCCGCATCGGTGATGACGTCGAACGCGTGACGCTCGGAGCCGATGTCGTCGGCATCGATCGACGGCACCCCGGAGTGCACGAGGTCGCCCAGCTGGGCATCCGGAAGAGCGGTTGCGAGCCTCGTCGCGGGAAGGATGCCGAGCACCTCGCCCACCTCGATCGGCGCACCTCCGCGCGCCACCACGATCCCGTGCCCGGCGGTGGGAGGCAGGAGGCGGAGCGCATCGGCGACGGATGCCTCCGGCGGAAGGACGATCGGGGTGTCCCAGAGCACCGGCTGCGCCTTCACGTCGCGGATCGCGGCATCCAGGTCCTGCAGCGGCAGGTCCTGCGGGAGCACGCCGAGACCACCGCGGCGTGCGAGCACCGCCGCCAGACGCGGGCCCGTCACCGAGTTCATGTTCGAGGCGACGAGCGGAAGGGTGGCCGCAGTGCCGTCCTGCGGCGCGAGGTCGACCTGGAGCCGACTGGTGACCGCGGATCTGCGCGGGACGAGGAACACGTCCGAATAGGTCAGATCGACTGTCGGCTGCGCTCCTGAGAAGTCCATGTCTCCACGGTACCCAGATCGCCGCACCCTGGGCACACCGCTTCGACGATTGCCGGGGCGAAACACGTTAGGCTTGATGTCGAGAGTGTGCGGACCCGGGCGCATCCTGCCCCGTCGTCTTGCATCAAAGTGCTTCAGCGATGAAAGAGGGCGATACAGCGTGTCGAACCAGGTGACCGGCGTCGGGGGCGACGGGGGGTTCGGAGCCAATTCCTGGCTCGTCGAAGAGCTCTACGAGCAGTTCAAGGAGAACCGCGACTCGGTCGACAAGGAGTGGTGGCCGGTCCTCGAGAAGTATCACGCCGATACCTCCGGATCCGCCGCAGCGGAGGCAGCACCGGCAGCAGCATCGGCGGCATCCCCCGATTCCGCCGCACAGCCCGCGCATCCGGTCACTGCCCCGATCCCGGTGATCGGCTCGCAGCCCGTCGCTCGCACCACCACCAAGCCGGCAGCCGCTGCCCCCATCCCCGCCCAGGCGCCCAAGCCGACGGCGAAGGAAGCCGAAGCCGCGGCCGAAGAGGACAAGGTCACCCCGCTCCGCGGCCTGCCCAAGACCCTCGCGGCGAACATGGACGAGTCCCTGACCGTCCCGACCGCCACCAGCGTGCGCACGATCCCGGCGAAGCTGCTGATCGACAACCGCATCGTCATCAACAACCACATGGCCCGCACGCGCGGCGGCAAGGTCAGCTTCACCCACCTCATCGGCTGGGCGCTGATCCGCACGCTCGACGAGTTCCGCAGCCAGAACGTGTTCTACGCCGAGATCGACGGCAAGCCGTCCGTCGTCGCCCCGGCCCATGTCAACCTCGGCATCGCGATCGACCTGCCCAAGCCCGATGGCACCCGCGCACTCATGGTGCCCAGCATCAAGCGCGCCGACACGATGAGCTTCAGCGAATACCTGGTCGCGTACGAAGACCTCGTCACGCGCGCCCGCAACAACAAGCTGACCGCTGCGGACTTCCAGGGCACGACGGTCTCACTGACCAACCCGGGCGGCATCGGCACCGTGCACTCCGTGCCGCGTCTGATGAAGGGCCAGGGCTGCATCATCGGCGCCGGCGCCCTCGAGTACCCGGCCGAGTTCCAGGGCGCGAGCGACAAGACGCTCAACGAGCTCGCCATCGGCAAGACCATCACGCTGACCAGCACCTATGACCACCGCGTCATCCAGGGTGCCGGCTCCGGCGAGTTCCTCAAGAAGGTGCACGAGCTGCTCATCGGGCAGCGCGGCTTCTACGACGACCTCTTCGCCGCGCTCCGCATCCCCTACGCGCCGATCCGCTGGAACCCCGACATCGCGGTCGACCTCGCCGAGCGGGTCGACAAGCAGTCGCGCGTGCAGGAACTCATCAACTCGTTCCGCGTGCGCGGCCACCTCATGGCCGACATCGACCCGCTCGAGTACGTGCAGCGCTCGCACCCCGACCTCGAGATCGAGAGCCACGGCCTCACCTTCTGGGATCTCGACCGCGAGTTCGTCACCGGCGGCTTCGGCGGCCGTCGCGTCGCCAAGCTGCGCGACATCCTCGGTGTGCTCCGTGACTCGTACTGCCGCACGCTCGGCATCGAGTACATGCACATCCAGGACCCGGAGCAGCGTCGCTGGTTCCAGGAGAAGGTCGAGGTCAAGTACCAGAAGCCCGGCCACGACGAGCAGCTGCGTGTCCTGCGCAAGCTCAACGAGGCCGAGGCATTCGAGACCTTCCTGCAGACGAAGTTCGTCGGCCAGAAGCGCTTCTCGCTCGAGGGCGGCGAATCGCTCATCCCGCTGCTCGACGAGGTCCTGCAGGGTGCGGCGACCGCCGGGCTCGAGGGCGCCGCGATCGGCATGGCCCACCGCGGCCGCCTGAACGTGCTGACCAACATCGCGGGCAAGACGTACGGTCAGGTGTTCCGCGAGTTCGAGGGCACCCAGACGCCGGGCAACCAGCGCGGATCCGGTGACGTGAAGTACCACCTGGGCACCGAGGGCACGTTCGTCGCCGACGACGGCTCCGAGCTCCCCGTCTACCTCGCCGCCAACCCCTCGCACCTCGAGACGGTCGACGGTGTCCTCGAGGGCATCGTCCGCGCCAAGCAGGACCGCAAGCCCATCGGCACCTTCGCCTGGCTGCCGATCCTCGTGCACGGCGACGCGGCCTTCGCGGGTCAGGGCGTCGTGGTCGAGACTCTGCAGATGTCGCAGCTGCGCGGCTACCGCACGGGCGGAACGATCCACGTCGTCGTCAACAACCAGGTCGGCTTCACGACCTCGACGAACGACGGACGCACCTCGGTCTACGCCACCGACGTCGCCAAGACGATCCAGGCGCCGGTGTTCCACGTGAACGGCGACGACCCCGAGGGTGTCATCCACGTCGCGCAGCTGGCGTTCGAGTACCGCGAGCGCTTCCACCGCGACGTCGTCATCGACCTCGTCTGCTACCGCCGACGCGGTCACAACGAGGGCGACGACCCTTCGATGACGCAGCCGCTGATGACCGACCTCATCCAGGCGAAGCGCTCGGTCCGCAAGCTCTACACCGAGTCCCTCGTCGGCCGCGGTGACATCACCGAGCAGGAGTACGACGAGGCGAAGGCCGACTTCCAGAATCGTCTGGAGATCGCTTTCGCCGAGACGCATGCGGCCGAGACCGGAGCGATGCCGCTCGCGCCCGACCTCCCGGTCGAGGAGCAGACCGGCGCCCCCGACGTCACCGGTGTTCCGGGTGAGGTCATCCAGCTCATCGGCGATGCCTTCGTGAACAAGCCCGAGGGCTTCACGGTGCACCCGAAGATCCAGCAGCTGCTCGACAAGCGGCTCGACATGAGCCGCAACGGCGGCATCGACTGGGGCTTCGGCGAACTGCTGGCGTTCGGGTCACTGCTCGTCGAGGGCACGCCGGTGCGCTTCGCCGGGCAGGATGCCCGTCGCGGAACGTTCGTGCAGCGTCATGCGACCCTGCACGACCGGGCGAACGGCCAGGAGTGGCTGCCGCTGTCGAACCTCTCCGACGCCCAGGGACGTTTCTTCATCTACGACTCCCTCCTCAGCGAGTATGCGGCCCTCGGCTTCGAGTACGGCTATTCGGTCGAGGCGCCCGAGGCTCTCGTGCTGTGGGAGGCGCAGTTCGGCGACTTCGTCAACGGCGCCCAGTCGGTCATCGACGAGTACATCTCCGCGGCAGAGCAGAAGTGGGGACAGCAGTCCAGTGTCACGCTGCTGCTCCCGCACGGCTACGAGGGCCAGGGGCCGGACCACTCGTCCGCCCGCATCGAGCGCTTCCTCCAGCTGTGCGCGCAGGACAACATGATCGTGTCCCGCCCGTCGACCCCGGCGTCGTACTTCCACCTGCTGCGCCGTCAGGCCTATGCCCGTCCGCGCAAGCCTCTGATCGTGTTCACCCCGAAGGCGATGCTGCGGCTGCGCGGCGCGACCAGCCCGGTCGAGGACTTCACGCAGGGCCGCTTCGAGCCCGTGATCGACGACCACCGCGGTCTCGACCGCAACGCGGTCAGGCGCGTGCTCGTGCACTCCGGCAAGGTGCACTGGGATCTTCGGGCCGAGCTCGAGAAGAACCCGAACCCCGAGGTCGCGCTCGTCCGCCTCGAGCAGCTCTACCCGACGCCGATCGCCGAGCTGAAGGCCATCACCGACTCGTACCCGAACGCCGAGCTGGTGTGGGTGCAGGAAGAGCCGGAGAACCAGGGCGCGTGGCCGTTCCTGGCTCTCGCGTTCGCCGATGTTCCGGGAGACCGCTCCTTCCGCCCCGTCGCCCGCGCGGCTTCGGCGTCGCCGGCGACCGGATCCTCGAAGGTGCACGCCGCCGAGCAGGCGAAGCTGCTGCGTGAGGCTCTCACCCTCGGCTGACACGGCCTCATACGACGGCTCAGACGACAGAAGGAGCCCCGACCTCACGGTCGGGGCTCCTTCTCTTTCGTCCGGGGGTCTGGACGCCGTGCTCAGTACCAGATGTCGAGGGAGGGAGCCGGGTAGGCGGCGAAGGCGCGATCGAGCACCGCGATGGCGTCGTCGTCTGCATCGATCAGACCCGCAGCACGCAGGGTCCCCGCACGCACGCCACCGACGAACAGCGACGACAGCGCGGAGACGCCGATCGTGGCATCGACGGATCGCCCTGCTGCGTTGTCGACGGTCGCCGTGCCCTCGGCATCGACCTTCACCCGCCATTCCCCCGCAGCGAATCCGAGCGGGTCTTCGATGCGGAGGACCACATCGAGAGGCCCGGAGTACGTGCGTGCGGAGAGTGCGGCGGGAACGTCAAGGATGCGCAGCCAGCCGTGATCGTGCACGACCTGCTCCACGGCGCGCTGATCGGCGACCAGCCAGGGCAGCGGGTCATCCAGTGGGCGGAGATCGGCAGTGACCTCGTCGACGAGATCGTGCTGCACGATGAATCTCCACAGGGCGGCGAGGGCGTCGGGCGTCTCTGCGACGAGCAGTCGCACATCGAGTCCGAAGCGGAACGAATCGCCCTTCTCGTTCACCGTGTAGGCGACGACGCCGCGCACCTCGCCGGATTCGTCGAGGTAGTGCACGCCGCGCACCTTGTCGCGCTCTGTCACGGAGACATGGGCTCCGGACAGACCCTCCCACCGCCCCTGCCAGCCCTCGATACGGCCGGGCACGAGCCGGCGGGTGCGATCATGCACCCGGCCGAGCTCGGCGGAGAGCGTCTCGCGATCCACGTACTCGACGCGTCCGGGAGGTGTCGGACCACCCCATCCGGCGCGGCGGCCGTCGATGGCGTAGCGCGCGACGGGGATGGCGGAGCCGAAGCCGTAGCGCCCGTAGATCGTCGCCTCGGATGCCGTGAGACCGGCGATGGGCACGCCGGCGGATGCCGCAGCGCGCAGTTCGCCCTCGAGGAGGGAGCGCGCGATGCCGCGGCGTCGATGGGTGCCGGAGACCGTGACCATGCTGATCGCCCACATACCGATGCTGCCGCCACCCGGGAGGGTGAGCGGGGTCACCCAGGCGTTGGTGGTCGCGACCGGGAACGCGCCCGATTCGGCGCCCGCCTCGTAGACGCCGATGTTGCGACGGGCCTCGAAAGTGGTGCGCGCGTGCGCGAGCGCATCGGCGTTCGGCTCGGCTCCGAGGAAGCCCCGGTCGGCAGCACGCTGGAAGGCGGTCGAGGTGGCGTCATCCGTCAGATCGACGACGCGGTACTCCAGGCCGGCTGAGCGCAGCCGTTCCGTGGATCCGGGGTCGGCGGGTACGTCACGTGCGTCGAGGGTGGTCATCGTTCCACACTACCGACGCCCTCCGACAGAGGATCAGTGCTGTGCGGCCTGGACCTCGCGGAGCCGGGCGAACACCTGGTCGCGCAGCTCCTCGGGAGCGGTCTCCTTGCAGGCGCGGGCGACGACCTCGGTGAGGGTCGTCGCGACGAGGGCCTCGTCCCGGCAGGATGCGCAGTTCTCCAGATGCTCGCGGATCTCGGTGTGCTCGGTCTTGCACACCTCGTTGCGGAGGTACTCCTCCAGATCCTGACGGGCCTTGTCGCAGCCGCAGTCGCTCATTTCGTGCTCCTCGTGTCAGCCGCGGCGATGCCCCGCTCCGCGGCGTAGTCTGCCAGCAGCTCCCGCAGCATCCGCCTGCCACGGTGCAGGCGGCTCATCACGGTGCCGATGGGGGTCTTCATGATGTCGGCGATCTCCTGGTACGCGAAGCCCTCGACGTCGGCGAAGTACACCGCGAGTCGGAAGTCCTCGGGAACCGCCTGGAGAGCATCCTTGACGACCGAAGCCGGCATCCGGTCGATCGCCTCCGCCTCGGCCGAACGGCCGTGCGTCGCGGTGGTCGACTCGGCGCCGCCGAGCTGCCAGTCCTCGAGCTCGTCGATCGTGCCCTGGTAAGGCTCGCGCTGCCGCTTGCGATAGATGTTGATGTACGTGTTCGTGAGGATGCGGTACAGCCAGGCCTTCAGATTCGTGCCCTGGGTGAACGTCGCCCAGGATCCGTACGCCTTCACGAACGTCTCCTGCACGAGGTCGGCGGCGTCGGCCGGGTTGCGCGTCATGCGCATCGCGGCGGCGTAGAGCTGATCCATGAAAGGGATCGCCTGCTCCTCGAACTCGCGTCGAGGGTCGCCGACGGTCTCTGCGGTTACGGTGTCATCCATCACCGGCCAGTCTAGGCCGCTGATGTCCAGCGTCTCGCGTTCCAGGGTGCCCAGCATGCACTCTCCTCCTCGGCGGACGCCCGCGCCTTCACGCCGTGGGCATCCTGTTCACTAAAGTGAGAACCGATGAGCGCGAACAGGTATTCCCCGGCCCGAGTCCAGGGCGTCTATGCCGCGCCCTCCGTCGATGCTCCGATCCACGCCGAGCTCACCATCCCCGGCTCGAAGTCGCTGACGAATCGCGAGCTCATCATCGCGGCGATCGCCGATGGGCCCGGCCGCCTGATCGCGCCGCTGCACTCCGACGACTCGGCGCGCATGGTCGACGCCCTGCGCGCTCTCGGCGTCGGCATCGAGGAGGTGGATGCCGGGCACGAGTTCGGCCCCGACCTCGTCGTCACGCCGGCCAAGCTCGAGGGCGGCAAGACGGTGGACTGCGGCCAGGCCGGCACCGTGATGCGTTTCATCGCCCCGCTCGCCGGTCTTGCCGCGCACGACGTGCACCTCACCGCCCACGAGACCGCACTGCACCGTCCGATGGGCGGCTTGATCAGCGCACTCCGCGACCTCGGCGTCGACATCGACGACGAGGGCACCTGGGCGCTCCCCTTCACCATCCGCGGACACGGACGCATCCGCGGCGGCCGTGTCGAGATCGACGCCTCCGCGTCCAGCCAGTTCGTCTCCGGGCTCCTGCTCGCCGCTCCCCGCTTCGACGTCGGACTGCACCTCGTGCACATCGGCGAGCACCTCCCGAGCCTGCCCCACATCGACATGACGATCGAAGCGCTGAGCCGCCGAGGCATCCGCATCGAGCGTCCCGCCGTCGGAGAGTGGCTCGTCGAGGCCGGCGTCCCCCGCGCCAAGGAGATCGCGATCGAGCCCGACCTCTCGAACGCCGCGCCGTTCCTCGCCGCCGCTCTCGTCACGGGCGGGTCGGTCTCCATTACAGGCTGGCCGGCGCACTCGACTCAGCCGGGCGCGCTGCTGCCCGAGATCCTGCAGGCGATGGGCGCCCACGTGGGGCGCCACGGCGGCACGCTCACCGTGCGTGGCGGATCCGGCATCCGCGGCCTCGACATGGACCTCTCCGCGGCGAGCGAGCTCACCCCCACGCTCGTGGGTCTCGCGGCCTTCGCCGACGCACCGACGACGATCCGCGGCATCGGCCACATCCGCCTGCACGAGACCGATCGGATCGCGGCGCTGATCGGCGATCTCCGCGCGCTCGGCGGCGAGGCGGAGGAACTCTCCGATGGACTGCGCATCATCCCCGCTCCCCTGCACGGAGGCGCCTGGGCCGCCCATCATGACCACCGGATGGCCACCACCGGAGCGCTGATCGGCCTGCGCATCCCCGGCGTCGAGATCGACGACATCGGCACCACCGCCAAGACACTCCCGGAGTTCACGATGCTCTGGGAGCGGATGCTGCGGGGCTGACTCATGAGCTGGCTGGATGACGACGACGACCTCGATGACGAATTCGAGGACTACGACGAGAGCAGCATCCGCACCCGTCCGAACCCGAAGGCGAACAGACCTCGCACGAAGCGCCGTCCCGCTCATGAAGACGCGCAGACCGGTCGCGTGCTCGGAGTCGACAGAGGGCGCTACACCGTGCTGCTCGACGAGGACACCGACGACGAGCACGTCATCAGCTCCGTCCGCGCCAGAGAGCTCCGCCGCATGCCGATCGTCACCGGAGATCAGGCTCGCGTGGTCGGCGACACCTCGGGCGACGAGGGCACGCTCAGCCGCATCATCGGGATCGCCGACCGCACCTCGCTGCTGCGCAGGAGCGCCGACGACACCGACCAGGTCGAGCGGGTCATCGTCGCGAACGCCGACCAGATGCTCGTGGTGGTCGCCGCCGCCGACCCCGAACCGCGCGCCCGGCTCGTCGACCGCTACCTCGTGGCTGCCCTGGATGCCGGCATCCGCCCGCTCCTCGTCGTGACCAAGACCGACATCGCCGATCCGACCGAGTTCCTCGCGCACTTCGACGGCCTCGACCTGCGCGTGTTCACCAGTGCGCTGGAGGAGATGCCGATCGACGAGATCGGCGCCGCGCTCGTCGGACACTCCACGGTGTTCGTCGGACACTCCGGCGTCGGCAAGTCGACGCTCGTGAACGCCCTCGTGCCGACGGCGGAGCGAGCCACCGGGCACGTCAATCAGGTCACCGGCCGCGGCCGCCACACCTCGTCGTCGACCGTCTCGCTGCGCTATCACGGAGAACTCGGCACCGGGTGGGTCATCGACACCCCGGGGGTGCGCTCGTTCGGCCTCGGACACGTCGACCCGGCGAACATCCTGGCGGCGTTCACCGAGCTGGCCGAGATCGCCGAGAACTGCCCGCGCGGGTGCACGCACCTCGCCGACGCCCCCGACTGCGCCCTCATCGAGGCCGCGGAGAGAGGCGAGCTCAGCGAGACCGGGCGCGCCCGCCTCGATTCGCTCCAGCGGCTGCTGCAGACGTTCTCCGACAAGGCCGAGCAGACCCCCGGCCGATAGGGTGGACGGGTGACTCAGCGCCTCGAACCCGGAACCGCAGCCCCCGACTTCAGCCTCCTCGACCAGGACGGCACCCGCATCTCGCTCGCCGACCTGCGCGGCGAGAAGGTCGTCCTGTACTTCTACCCGGCGGCGATGACGCCCGGCTGCACGACCCAGGCGTGCGACTTCCGCGACAGCATCGGCTCTCTCCAGGGCGCCGGCTACCGCGTCATCGGGATCTCCCGCGACGAGCCCTCGACTCTGGCCGCGTTCCGCGAGCGAGACGGACTCACCTTCACCCTCCTCAGCGACCCGGACCATGCGGTCCACTCCGCCTACGGGGTGTGGGGCGAGAAGATGAACTACGGCAAGGTCATCGAGGGCGTCATCCGCTCGACGTTCGTCCTCAACGCGGACGGCGTCATCGACCTCGCGCTCTACAACGTGAAGGCCACCGGCCACGTCGCGCGCATCCGCAAGCTGCTCGGCATCGACGCCTGACGTCGCCTGTTCTCACCGGGCGGTCACTCCGCCGCGCGCTGCTCACCCTCGCGACGCGCACTGGCGATCAGCAGGGCGAATCCGAGCAGTCCCGGCAGGCCGACGCCGAGGGTGAAGAGCCATGAGATCGGCTGCACGGTGAGCGAGGCGAGCGCCACGGCGACGGCCAGCACCTGGAAGACCACTCCCCCGGATCGCGCCCACGAGCGCCCGGCGCGGGTGCCGATCGCGAAGGCGATCAGTGCGGCCGCGCCGATGAGCGTCAGCACGATCAGGGCGAGCGCGGTCGGGAGCGACGCGGCGTCGCCGGCACCGAGTCCGGCGAGCTCGATGACCGCGAACACGAGCAGTGCCGCGCCCTCCGCAGCGAGCACGGCCGCCGCCGCGAGAGCCAGTCCGGGTGCGCGCACGATGTGTCTCCTGAGAATCGAGTGAGAAGGCGGAAAACCCTTGATTTCGCAGGTTTCATGTAACAGAATGGACAGCGTCATGTGCTCCCACAGCGGCGTGGGGCGGGCGTTTCGCTCGCATCACAATTCGCGGGCATCCGTCCGCATATCAACAGGGTAACTGAACCCGAACAGTCGCCCGAAATCAGAGCGGTCGTGTCCCGACCTCTCTGGAAATCCACACCGAGGAGCCCCCATGGACTGGCGCGACAAAGCCGCCTGCTTGACTGTCGATCCCGAGCTGTTCTTCCCCGTCGGGAACACCGGTCCGGCCGTCGACCAGATCGAGAAGGCGAAGACCGTCTGCGCCACCTGCACGGTGACCGAGATCTGCCTGCAGTACGCCCTCGAGAGCAGCCAGGACTCGGGTGTCTGGGGCGGTCTCTCCGAAGACGAGCGCCGCGCCCTGAAGCGCCGCGCCGCACGCGCCCGCCGCGCCTCCTGATCTTCACGAAAGCGGCCTGAGACTCCGGTCTCAGGCCGCTTTCGCGTGCGCGGAGTCCGTCGTCAGGGCTCGAGCCACCGCAGCGGGATGTCGATGACCACCTCGGTGCCCTCGCCGTCGGCACCGCGCCATTCGATCGTGCCGCCGAGCTCGCCCTGGATGAGCGTGCGGATGATCTGCGTGCCGAGTCCCTGGCCGATCCGGCCCTCGGGCAGCCCGAGGCCGGTGTCGTGCACGGTCACGCGGAGGTTGTCCTCGGTGCGGGTCGCATCGATCGTCACCAGGCCCTCGCGGCCGGCGAGACCGTGCTCGACGGCGTTCGTGACGACCTCCGTCAGCGCGAGAGCGAGCGGCGTCGCATACTCGCTGGGCAGCACACCGAATCGACCGGTCGACTGCGTGCGGGCCCGGGTGTTCGGCGCGGAGGCGACCTCGGCGACGAGCTTGAGCACGCGGTGGAAGACCTCGTCGAAGTCGACCTTCTGCGTCAGCCCCTGCGCGAGCGTGTCGTGCACGACCGCGATCGAGTCCACCCGCCGCATCGCCTGGGTGAGAGCGTCGCGCGCCTCGTCGGAATGCGTGCGCCGCGCCTGGATGCGCAGCAGGGACGCCACCGTCTGGAGGTTGTTCTTCACCCGGTGGTGGATCTCGCGGATGGTCGCATCCTTGGTGATGAGCTCCTGCTCCTGGTGCCGCAGCTCCGACACGTCGCGGCACAGCACGATCGCGCCGATCCGGGTGCCGTGATCCTTGAGCGGGATCGCGCGCAGCGACACCGTCACACCCCGCGCCTCGATGTCGGTGCGCCACGGGGCGCGTCCGGTGACGACGACCGGGAGGGACTCGTCGACCTGGCGGGACGGCGGCACGAGCCGCGTGGTCACCTCTGCCAGGGACTCGCCCTCGAGCTCGTCGTCGAATCCCATGCGGTTGAACGCCGAGAGGGCGTTCGGGCTGGCGAAGGTCGTGATCCCGTCGACGTCGATGCGGATGAGCCCGTCCGATGCGCGAGGGGCACCGCGACGCGGCGAGGTCGGTGCGGCGAGATCCGGGAAGCTGCCGTCGGCGATCATCCGGAAAAGGTCGTTCGCGCACTCGTCGAAGGTGATCTGCTGGCGGGACGGCGTCCGTGCCTCGCCGAGGTTCGTATGCCGGGTCACGACGCCGATGACGGTCGGGCCGTGGTCGGCGTTTCCGCGACCACGGACGATCGGGACGGCTCGCACGCGGGTCGGCGTCTCCTCGAACCAGTCGGGCGAGGACGAGTCGACGATCTTCGCCGATTCGAATGCCCCCTGCACCTGGGTGCGCCACTGCGGCCGTACGCGCTCTCCGACGATGTCGCGGTAGAAGAGCGTGGCCGCGCCGCTGGGCCTGGCGTGCGCCACCGCGATGAACGATCCGTCCTCGGTCTGGATCCAGATGACGATGTCAGCGGATGCGAGGTCGGCGAGAAGCTGTCCGTCGCCGGCGAGCCGATGGAGCCACTCGACGTCGCTCTCGGTCAGGCGACCCTGGGCGTGGGCGAGATCACTGAGGGTTGACACCTCACCAGCCTAGGGCGACATCGCTCAGAGGATCGCCAGAGAGCTCGCACGCCAACGGCGGTCCAGGCCTTCCAGACGCACGGCGACGGCGCGCGTACGCCCGGGACCGGCCACCACGACGACCGCCTCGATCACGCCGTCGAGCGGTTCGCAGGTGCGGATCGACAGGATCTCGAACGTCGGACGCGCGGGCGGCACGCCCCTCGCGCTCCGCGCCCTCGCCGACAGGTTCGCTCTGGTCACCAGGCTCCGGAAGGCATCCTCGCTGAACCATCGGGCGAGCTGATCGACCTCTCTGACTCCGGCGAGCACCTCGAGCGCTCCCTGGGTCAGGCTGCGTAGCAGCGGCAGGGGATCCGGGAGGTCGACGGTCGGCGTCGGTTGCGGTGCGAAGTACTCGTGAAGCGTCATCATGGGAAACTCTCGATCGTGAAGAACGGCGAGTCAGTTCAGCACGCGGAGGAGCGACCGCAGGGGTGGGCGCAGCAGGAATGTGGATAACTCGTACGTGGCAGCCGGACCTCCCCTACGCTCTGTCGGATGCACTGGGATCGCCTGTTCGAAGACCTCGAAGGCCAGCTCGTCTCGGAGTGGGAAGCCGAACGCGCCGCGCTCGACGCCGAATCCGAGCGCCTGCGGATCGCGCGCCTGGAGCTGCGCACGCGGCTGCGCACCCTGTGCGCGGCCGGTGCTGAGGCCACGATCGACCTCGCGGACGGCCGACGCCTCCCGGTGACCCTGCGGAGTCTCGGCGCCGACTGGATCGCCGCGGTATCGCGAGTCGCCGCCGGGGTCCAGAGCGCACCGTCGACCCTCCTGATCCCCGAGCACGCCATCGCCGGCATCGCCCTCGATCACGGCATGATCCTCGCCAGTCTCGACGACACACCGCCCTCAGCGCACGCGCTCCGCGAGAGGATGACGCTCGGCTTCGTGCTGCGCGACCTCGCGCGGCGTCGCGTCGCCGTGCACGTGAGCACTCTCGCCGGGGAAGACGTCCACGGAACCATCGACCGCGCTGCCGCGGATCATCTCGATCTGGCCGTGCACGACGCCGGAGATGCCCGACGCGCATCCGCGGTGCACGGGTTCCGGGTCATCCCGTTCACCTGGCTCGTCGCGGTGCGCACGCCCGGCGCTCAGGCGCCGTGAGCCGAAGACGTGCCCCAGACCTCGGGAAAGCTCGCGGTCTGCGACTGCCGCCAGAGCGCCATGCGCCGCGCCGTCTCCGACTGCTCGGCGAGATAGTCCTGCAGGCTCGACTCCTCGACGCGCCAGCGCGCGGGTGAGCCGAGCTGCGATCCGCGGAGTCGACCCTCATGGACGAGAGCGATCACCTCGTCGACGCCGACGCTCAGCAACTCGGCGACCTGCGCCGGAGCGAGGAAACGCGGAGCGGACGCGGGCGAATCTGCCATGTCCCCATTCTCCCCCACGTACGACCACGGGCAGTGGACGATCGTCGCCTGTGGATAACTCGACGGACTGCGGCGCGATTTCTGTGACGATGTGGCCATGGCTGTCCTCTCCCGCTCCCGGCGCGCATTCTGGGCCGATGTCCGCTTCCTCGTCGGCATCGCTCTCGTGATCATCTCCATCACCGGCGTCTGGCTCATCGTCTCCGCCTCCGACGACGCCGTACCCGTGCTCCAGGCGAACCGGACGATCACCGAGGGCGAGGCTCTCTCGTCGAGCGATTTCCAGATCGTCGAGGTCGGGCTGGGCGCACTCGCCGAGGGCTACCTGGGTCCGCAGGAGCTCGAGCCGGGCCAGGTCGCCGTCCGCACGCTCGAGAAGGGCGAGATCGTGCCGGCATCGGCGGCGGCCGCCGCGGCCGAGAATCGCAGCACCACCATCGTGGTCGAGAGCAGCACCGGCATCCCCGAGGATGTCACGACGGGCACCGTGGTGGAGGTCTGGCACGCCCCACCGCTCGACGACGGGCGCTCGTACGACGTGCCTCGCATCCTCGTCGCCGACGTGACCGTCCGCTCCGTCGTCGAGTCCGACGGGATGCTGGCCGACAAGGGGACCGGGATCGAACTCGTGATCGATCGGTCCGATGTCGCCGACGTCCTCGCCGCCGTCACCGGAGGCTCCTCACTCTCCGTCGTCCCCGTCCGGTCGGGCTCATGACCTCGGTGATGGTGGCGCTCCCCGAGCCTCGTGCCGGGGAGCTCGCGGCCGAGCTCGAGGCGGAAGACGTCCGGGTCGTGGCCGTCGTCCGTCCGGACGCTCCGATCGACCTCGCACCGGGGATCGAGGCGATCGTGGTCCCAGCAACGCGCTCGGTGCTGACCTCGGCCCTGATCTCGGCGTGCGACCGTGCCGGAGTGCGCATCGTCACCCTCGGAGGTGCGGAGACCCGCCTGCTCGGTCGGCTCGGGCTCGCCGCGGCTCTCCCGGCCGACGCCGCCGGGTGGCAGGTCGTCGCGGCTCTGAACGCCGAGTCGCCGATCCTCTCCTCACCCCGATCGACCGAACATCACCGTGTCATCGCGGTCTGGGGCCCGCAGGGTGCACCGGGCCGGTCCACCATCTCGATCCAGCTCGCCGTCGAGCTGTCGCGGGCAGGCCGCGGCACGGCTCTCGTCGACGCGGATTCGGTCGCTCCCTCTCTCGCGCTGCTGCTCGGACTCAGCGACGACTCCCCCGGCATCGCCGCCGCATGCCGACGCGCCGAGCTCGGAGGACTCGATGCGGCGGAACTCACTCGCCTGGCCACGACGATCTCGACCAGTGCGGGCGACATCGAGGTGCTCCCCGGCATCAACCGGCCCGGCCGGTGGCCGGAGCTGTCCGCGACGCGGATGAGAGAGACGCTGCGTGCCTGTCGCGAGTGGATCGAAGACACCGTGGTCGATGTCGGTGCCGCGTTCGACGCCGACGACGAGGTGATGAGCGACCTGGCCGGACCGCGTCGGCACGCCGCGACGTCGGCGACACTGCAGGAGGCCGATGCCGTCATCGCCGTCGCTTCCGCCGACCCGGTGGGCATCAGCAGGTTCCTGCGCGACCACGCGGAGCTGCGACGACTCGCCTCGCCCAGTCCGGTGCTCGTCGTGGTGAACCAGGTGCGCCCCGGCCCGCTGGGAATCGACGCGCGGGGTCAGGTACGCCGCACGCTCGAGCGCTTCGCCGGCATCACCGACGTCGCGTTCGTCCCCTTCGACCGGCGCGCCTCCGACGCGGCGCTGCTGCATGCCAGACCCATCGCCGATGTCGCGCCGCGCTCATCCGTCGCCGCCGCCGTACGCCGTCTCGCCTCGTCACTCGCCCCGGAAGGCGCGGACGCCGCTACTGGCGGTAGCTCGCGAGGAAGTTCCCCAGTCGTTCGACGGCTTCGCTCAGCACTCGCGGCTCGGGAAGCGTGACCAGGCGCAGATGATCGGGCGTCGGCCAGTTGAAGCCGGTGCCCTGCACGAGCAGGATGTGCTCCGAGATGAGCAGGTCGTACACGAGCTTCGCGTCGTCGCGGATCTCGTGGACGTTCGGGTCGAGTCGGGGGAAAGCGTAGAGCGCGCCCTGGGGCTTGACGCAGGACACCCCGGGGATCGCCTCGAGACCCTCCCACGCGATGTCGCGCTGCTCGTGCAGTCGACCCGTCGAGGAGATCAGCGCATCGATCGACTGCACTCCGGAGAGCGCGGCCTGAACCGCATACTGCGCCGGCACGTTCGGGCAGAGCCGCGTCGACGCGAGCAGGGTGATCCCCTCGAGGAAGCCCTTCGCGTGATCCTGCGGCCCGGTGATGACCATCCACCCCGAGCGGTAGCCCGCGACGCGATAGGTCTTGGACAGGCCGTTGAACGTGAGGCAGAGCAGGTCGGGGGCGAGCGTCGCGGTCGGGATGTGCACCGCGCCGTCGAAGAGGATGCGGTCGTAGATCTCGTCCGAGAGGAGCAGCAGCTGGTGCTCCCGCGCGATCTGCACGAGGCCCTCGAGGATCTCGCGAGAATAGACGACACCCGTGGGATTGTTCGGGTTGATGATCACCATCGCCTTCGTGCGCGGCGTGATCTTCGAGCGGATGTCTTCGAGATCGGGCTGCCACCCGTCGTCTTCATCGCAGAGGTAGTGCACGGGGGTGCCGCCGGCGAGGCTCGTCATCGCGGTCCACAGCGGATAGTCCGGCGCGGGGATGAGCACCTCGTCGCCCTCGTCGAGCAGTGCCTGCATCGTCATCGTGATCAGTTCGGAGACGCCGTTGCCGAGGTAGACGTCGTCCGGGTCGAAGCGCGGGAAGCCCTCGATCTGCTCGTAGCGGCTGACGACCGCGCGTCGGGCGGAGATGATGCCCTTGCTGTCGCTGTAGCCGTGCGCCGTGGGAAGAGCGGCGAGCATGTCGTGCACGATCTGGTGCGGAGCGTCGAAGCCGAAGATCGCGGGGTTCCCGGTGTTCAGCTTGAGGATCTTGTGTCCCTCGGCCTCCAGGCGCGCCGCCTCGACGAGGGCGTTTCCGCGGATCTCGTACAGGACGTTCTTGAGCTTCGATGACTGATCGAAGTTGCGCATGGGGGTCATCGGCCAAGCCTACAGCGACGAAGAGAGGGCCAATCGACACCGATTGGCCCTCTCTTCCGCGCTCTGCGGACTACTTCTTCTTCTTCTTCTTCTCCTGCGCACGGCGCTGCTCGCGGTTGCCGGCAGCGGGAGCAGAGGCTGCGCCATCCGTCCGCTGGCCGAAGGCACCGCGAGGCGCCTCCTCGGGCTCTTCCTGCGGAGCCTGTGCCCGGGCGGCGGCAGCCTGGCGAAGACGCTCGGTCGCCGCCTGCTGGACCTGGCCGCGGTCGTTGCGCACCTCGACCTCGCCGGCGTCGTTCGCGGCGGAGTACTCCAGGCGCTGCTCTCCCCCGTCGGTCGCGAGCCCCTTGGCCTCGACCTCGGCGGTCTGCGAGTCCGCACGACGGACCTCGACCTCGAGGTTGTAGAGGTAGCCGACGGACTCTTCCTTGATCTGTCCCATCATCGACTGGAACATCGCGTAGCCCTCGCGCTGGTACTCGATCAGCGGATCGCGCTGCGCCATCGCGCGGAGGCCGATGCCGTCCTTGAGGTAGTCCATCTCGTAGAGGTGGTCGCGCCAGCGACGATCCAGCACCTGGAGCACGACGCGACGCTCGAGTTCGCGGGTCGCGGCCTCGCCGAGGGACTCCTCGCGCGTCTCGTAGGCGATCTTCGCGTCGGAGAGCAGCTCACGGGTGAGCCCGTCCGCCGTGATGCCGCCCTTGCGACCCGCGGCCTCCGACACGACCTCGTCGATGGTGACGCCGACGGGGTAGAGCGTCTTCAGCTCGGTCCACAGGGCGTCGAAGTCCCAGCTCTCGTTGTGACCCTCGCCGGTGTGGTCGCCCACGACGCCGCTGATCGCGTCTTCGATGAAGTGCTGCACCCGGCCGGCGATGTCGTCGCCCTGCAGGATGTGACGGCGGTCGGCGTAGATCGCCTCGCGCTGACGGTTCAGCACGTCGTCGTACTTGAGCACGTTCTTGCGCATCTCGGCGTTGCGCGATTCGACCTGGGACTGCGCACTGCGGATCGCCCGCGAGACGAAACCCGACTCGATCGGCACGTCGTCCGGGAAGTTCGTGCGCGACAGGATGGCCTCGGCGGCGCCCGACTGGAACAGGCGCATGAGGTCGTCGGTGAGGCTCAGGTAGAACCGGCTCTCACCGGGGTCGCCCTGACGGCCGGAACGACCGCGCAGCTGGTTGTCGATGCGACGGGACTCGTGACGCTCGGTGCCGAGGACGTAGAGGCCACCGGCCTCGATGACCTTGCCCGATTCCTCGGCGACGACGTCCTTCATCGCCTGGTACGTCTCGTCCCAGGCGATCTCGTACTCTTCGGGCGTCTCGACCGGGTCGAGTCCCTTGCCCTTGAGCTCCTGCACGGCGAGGAACTCGGCGTTGCCGCCGAGCATGATGTCGGTGCCACGACCGGCCATGTTGGTGGCGACGGTGACGGCGCCGAGGCGACCGGCGCGGGCGACGATCTCGGCCTCGCGTGCGTGGTTCTTCGCGTTGAGGACCTCGTGCTTGATGCCCTTCTTGGCGAGCAGGCGAGAGAGATACTCGCTCTTCTCGACGCTCACCGTGCCGACGAGCACGGGCTGGCCGCTGTTGTGGCGCTCCGCGATGTCCTCGACGACCTGCGTGAACTTCGCCGTCTCGTTCTTGTAGACGAGGTCGGACTGGTCCTTGCGGATCATCGGCCGGTTCGTCGGGATCGGGATGACGCCGAGCTTGTAGGTCGACATGAACTCGGCGGCCTCGGTCTCGGCGGTACCGGTCATGCCGGCGAGCTTGTCGTAGAGGCGGAAGTAGTTCTGCAGGGTGACCGTGGCGAGGGTCTGGTTCTCGGCCTTGACGGGCACGCCCTCCTTGGCCTCGATGGCCTGGTGGATGCCCTCGTTGTAGCGACGACCGACCAGGATGCGACCGGTGTGCTCGTCGACGATCATGACCTCGTCGTTCATGACGACGTAGTCGGTGTCCTTCTTGAAGAGGGCCAGCGCCTTGATCGAGTTGTTGAGGAACGAGATCAGCGGGGTGTTCGCGGACTCGTACAGGTTCTCGATGCCGAGGTAGTCCTCGACCTTCTCGATACCGGGCTCGAGCACGCCGACGGTGCGCTTCTTCTCGTCGACCTCGTAGTCCTCACCGGCCTCGAGGGTGCGGGCGATCTTGGCGAACTCGGCGAACCAGCGGTTGGCCTCGCCGGACGACGGACCGGAGATGATCAGCGGGGTGCGAGCCTCGTCGATGAGGATCGAGTCGACCTCGTCGACGATGGCGAAGAAGTGCTCGCGCTGCACGAGGTCTTCTTTGCGCCATGCCATGTTGTCGCGCAGGTAGTCGAAGCCGAACTCGTTGTTCGTGCCGTAGGTGATGTCCGCGGCGTACTGCTCGCGGCGCACGGCCGGGGTCTGCCCGGAGACGATGATGCCGGTGGTCATGCCGAGGGCACGGAACACACGGCCCATGAGCTCTGCCTGGTAGCTCGCGAGGAAGTCGTTCACCGTGATGATGTGGACGCCCTTGCCGGCGATCGCGTTGAGGTACGCCGGGAAGGTCGCGACGAGCGTCTTGCCCTCACCGGTCTTCATCTCGGCGATGTTGCCGAGGTGCAGAGCCGCACCGCCCATGATCTGGACGTCGTAGGCCCGCATGCCGAGCGTGCGCTTGGCCGCCTCGCGCACCGCGGCGAACGCCTCGGGCATGAGCTGATCGAGCGTCTCGCCCTTCTCGAAGCGGGCGCGGAGCTCGGTCGTCTCGTTCCGCAGCTCGTCATCGGTGAGCTTGGAGATGTCCTCTTCCAGCGCCCCCACTGCCTTGACCACCTGGTTCAGGCGGCGGATGACCCGCCCCTCACCAGCACGCAGCAGCTTCTCAAGAGGATTGGCCACGGATGTCATCTCCCTGTCAGTGGGTAAATCGCCGGCGACCACGACGTGGTCGCCAGGCATACTTTGCCATGTTACCGGGCTGTGACCTGCACGTCGCCTGCAAGCACGCTCCGCGAGGCGGCCCGGATGATTGCCCGGTATCCATATACTCGGTATCGCGTTCGACAACACGCCGTCGGGAGATCATCATGTCGGTTCGTCAGAGCCTGCTCGCCATCCTCGATCAGGGCCCGTGCTACGGCTACCAGCTGCGACACGAGTTCGACCGTCGCACGGGTTCGACCTGGCCGCTCAACGTCGGGCAGATCTACAACACCCTCGAGCGCCTCGAGCGCGACGGACTGGTCCGCCGCGGTGATGCGGATGCGCACGGACACGTGTACTGGGAGATCACGGATGCCGGATCGACCGAGGTGGCGCAGTGGCTCGCCTCCCCCGTCGTGCGCCCTCAGGCCACGCGAGACGAGCTGGCGATCAAGCTCGCGGTGGCCGCGACACTGCCCGGCGTCGATGTGGCCGCCGCCCTTCGGGCGCAGCGCGATGCGTCCGATCTCACTCTGAAGACGCTGGAGGACGCGCGGCATCCGGGGGCAGCCGACGACGGCCCCGAAGCACTGGCGCGGTCTCTGGTGCTCGAGTCGATGATCTTCGCGGCCGAGGCCGAGGTGCGCTGGCTCGATCACACCGCACAGCGTCTCGCGCAGCATCCGCAGCACGCGATGGCTCTCGAGCTCGCCACGGAGCGGCCCAAGCGCGGGCGTCCGACGACGAGGGTCGCGGCGATCGCGTGACGCCCTGAGCGAACCCGGCCCACCCCGAGCGGATGCTCAGCCACCGTGAGCACGCGGGAAACTAGGATCGGATCATGGCTGGAATTTGGGGCAGACGCAAACGCGAACAGGAAGAACTCGCCGCACAGGACGCCGATCTGGCGCGTCGCGCGGAGCAGGCCCTGGTCAGTGCCGACGAGAGGATCCGCACGACGTCGGACGAGCTCTCGTTCGCCGAGGCCGAACTCGGCGAGTCTCTGACGGCCGATCTGCGCAAGGCTCTGTCCGCCGTTCGCACGCACCTGCGCGAGGCGTTCCAGCTCCACCAGCTGAACCACGACGAGATCCCCGACACCGCCGAAGAGCTGCGCACCCGCAACGCCCGCATCCTCCAGCTGTGCGACTGGGCCCAAGACCTGCTGGACGAGAAGACATCGGTGCTCGCCGCGTCTGTCGCCAAGGTGCGCCGGGCGCCCGAGGTCATCGCGCAGGTGCGAGCGGATGCCGCCGCGCTGAGCACCCGCATCCCCCAGACGAACGAATCCGTCTCGCGGCTGTCTGCCCGCTATGCCGAGTCGGCCATGCACCAGATCACGGCCAGCGCCGCCGAAGCCGAGCAGCTCATCGCGTTCGCGACGCACAGCGCCGACATCTCCGAGCGGCGACGGGCCGCCAAGCAGAACGAGGAGGCCAACCTCGCCCTGGAGACGGCGACCGAGGCCACACGCCGGGCGTCTGCCCTGCTCGACGCCGTCGAGGACTTCGAGATCGAGGCGCTGCGCGCCGAGTCCACACTCGCCGAGGTCGTGGCGGATTCGCGCGGCGACCTGATCGCCGCGCGCAACGCTCCCCCCGTGCCCGCCGTCGCTGAAGCCGTCACCGCGCTGCAGGCCGCTCTGAGCGCCCTCACCCCCGCCGGGACGCCGAACGATCCGTTCGCGGAGCTGTCGCAGCTCCGCACGGCCAACTCCGCCCTCGACGATGCGATCGCCAAGGCCCAGCACCGGGCCGAGCACCCGCTCCCGAGCATCTCGCAGGTGCAGCATGCGATCGACGACGCCGACCGACAGCTGGGCGTGGCGCGCGGGCTCATCTCCGGACACCGCGGCTGGATCGGCGCCGATGCCCGTACCCGCCTCGCCGAGGCCGAACGGCTCCGCGTCGACCTCTCCGACCTCCTCCCGGCGGAGGAGACGCGCGAGGAGGCTCTCGTGCAGGCCCGACGAGTGGCTCATCTGGCTTCCGAGGCCCTCCAGCTCGCGCAGCGGGACATCGACTCCTCGCGGCCCGACGATCAGGGCTGGGGCGGCGGAGGCGGTTACGGCGGAGGCGGTTGGGGCGGTCGCCCGCGCGGCGGCGGAGGCGGCGACATCGCGTCCGGCATCCTGGGCGGCCTCGTGATCGGCAGCCTTCTCGACGGCATCTTCGACTGAGCGATCCGCACGAAAGAACGGCCCGTCCCTCTCGGGACGGGCCGTTCTCCGTATCAGCTCAGGAAGCCAGCGCCTCCGCGGGCGGAGCCTGGGTGCTCAGCGCGATCACGCCGTAGTCCCAGCCCTTGCGGCGGTACACGACACTGGGGTGGTCGGTGCGAACGTCGACGAACAGGAAGAAGTCGTGTCCGACCAGCTCCATGCGGTCGACGGCTTCCTCCACCGTCATCCATTCCGCGTCGAAGCTCTTCGTGCGGATGACCACCGGCGAGTAGGACTCGTCGTCGTCGTTCTGCACCGGGATGCTTCCCGTCGCCACCGCGCGCAGTACATCGGCCGATGCCGGCTGCACATCGAGGCCCTCGAGCTCTCCGGTGCCCTTCTCGAAGTGGGCGCCGCGCGGGTGCTGGCGTCCGTCGACGCGCTTCTCCTTCGCGCGACGCAGCTGCTCCGACATCTTGTCGACCGCGAGATCGAGAGCGACGAACTTGTCACCGTCCGTCGCCTCTGCGCGAACGACCGGGCCCTTGCCGACGAGCGTCAGCTCGACTGTCTCCTCGGGGACGTGACCGTTGCGGAACACGCGGTGAGTGACCTTCACATCCAGCCGTTGCGCCCGCCCCGCGAGCGTCTCGACTCTGGCGATCTTCTCCTCGACAACGGTTCGGAAGCGATCGGTGATTCCCACTCCGACGCCGACGATGCTCGTTTCCATTGCTGTCTCCTTGTCCCGGTCCTCCCGGCCAAGGGCGGACCGTTGTCGCCTTGTGGTCCCCAACCGTAGTCCGCATGCGAGTCGATGTCACTGGTGACTTTCGTCGTGTCGTCGGTGAGTTCCCGATGAGTCTCCTCAGAATCGGTCGCGCCTCGGCGTGGCGGCGAGCGCCATCGCCGAGACCACTCGGAAACCTCCCGCGCGAAGGGCGCGGGAGGCTTCATCCAGCGTCGCCCCGGTCGTCACGACGTCGTCCACCAGGACCGCTTCCGCCCCGCCACCGGCACCACGCGCGCGCATCGCCGCGTGGACGTTCGCGGCGCGGTCCTCGATGCCGAGGCCTCGTTGATCGGCCGGTCTCGCCACCAGCGAGAGCACGCTCTGGGGTGCGAGTCCTGCGCGACGGACGAGCAGCTCGGGTACGCGGTAGCCGCGGCGGCGGAATGCGCTGCGAGAAGTGGGGACCGGCACGATCCAGGTCGAGGGCGACACGGCGGGGACCAGCACCGCGGCGAGCGCCGCCCCGAGGGGACGCGCGAGATGGGTCTCGCCGTCGCTCTTGAGCCGTCGGATGCAGCGCGCTGCCACCCCGTCGTATCCGAGAGCCGCGTGCACGCGCAGTCCTGCGGGCGTGACGTGCTCGCGCGCCGCCGGCGCCAGCTCCAGGCGGCATGACGCGCACAGCAGCTGACCGGGGGCATCGCACCCGGCGCAGGATGCGCCGAGGAGGAAGGCGGCGATCTCGCCGCCGACGGCGCGGAGGACCGAGGCGCTGCTCATCCGACGATCATGACGGACGGAACCCGCCGCGCAACCTCCTGGACACGGCGGACAGGCAAGCCCGGGCGGATCAGCTCGCAGTGCAGGAGAAGTGGTTCACTCCCCCGCACGCGTCGCGAGCACGGAGATGCCCGTCGCGATCTCCCGCCAAGTCGAACCGGCATGCGCGAACAGCTGTCCGCCGATGCCGACGACCCGCAGCCCGCCGACGGTCCGCGCGCCCGCGATGGACACCGCGTCCTCGGGGGCGGCCTCGACGGTCCCGGGGCCACCCACCGTCTGGGTGACGACCTGCGGTCCGAGCGGATCGACGAGGATCGCCAATCGCTCGGTGCCGAGCCAGGCCAGCCCGGTGGCCGGGGCCGAGATCATCGTGACCTGCTTCGCGTCGCCCAGTTCGATCGGGATCCCCGCGGGGTCGCGCACGACGGCGGCGACCACGACCCAGCGCTGCTGCCCGACGGTGATGACCGCTGCGACCCTGGCACCGTCGGACGAGACCCGGAGGTCGGAGACGGACGAGGCCGTGGGCCAGGCGTTCGCCACGTTGTGCGGCTCGACGTCGCTCCCCCGGGCTTGCACGGCACCCGGCTCGCCGGCCGGGACCGTCCAGGTGTAGCCGTAGGGGTCCAGCGAGGGCTCGATGAGCCCCGGCCGCCCGTCGAGCTCGTTCAAGCTCCCGTCACCGACCAGATAGACGTGACCGTCGGCCAGCTGCACCGCGGCCTCGGAGTCGTCCATCGCGACGTCGATCGAGACGATGGGCTGATCTATCGCGGCGATCCCCTCGCTGACCGCGGGGATGGCCGTGACCTCATCCCCGACGATCCGGCCGAAGGTGCCGTTCTGCAGGACGATCGTCCCGACGTCGGCGGGAGGATCGACGAGCTCGACGACCCCGGCATCCAGGGTGCGTCCGTCGACGGCGAAACGCACCTGCGACACCGAGACGCCGGCAGCTTTGAGGGTCTCCTGCAACTGCGTGCGCATGCGGGACAGTGTGACCTGGTCGAGTCCGACCGCGGTGCGCGTGAGAGCGACCTCGGCGACCTGATCCGTGATGAGCACGGCATCCTGCGCCAGCTGCACGTCGGCGGGGAACGCGGTCTGCACCGCCGCGTCGAGCCAGGGACTGGGCGATCCGTCGATCAGCGCCTGCGTGACGGTGGTCGCGGGACTCTGGCGACGCGGGAACCATCGCACGTCCGGGACGAGCCGGGACCAGGCGCCGTCGAAGTACTGCAGCGGATAGCCCTCGAAGACGTTCGCGAACCGTGGCTGATCGATGACGATACCGTCGGGCGCCTGCGTGATGCGCCACTCGCCGTCATCCGCGCGTTCCAGGGCGAACATCGTGGGCGATGAGCCGGGCGCCTCCGCGTACGCACCCGCCTCGTCGACGATCGCGACGAGATCCAGCCGCACCTGCACGTCGGCGCTCTCGGCGTCCTCCACGGCGTCCGAGGGGACGGAGGAGGTGAAGACGCGCGTCTCGGTGCCGGCGTCGATCGACACTCCGGCCGCCGGACGCCATGACCGCTGCAGCGACGGCGCGAGGAACTCGCGGGCGGTCGCCCAGTTGTCGGAGGTCGTGATCCCCGCCTCGAGGAAGCCCTCCACGATCTCCTGCGGCCCCGCGCCCTGGATCGGACCCGACGCCACCGGGAGGAAGTCGACGTCCTGACCCGACTCGCCGAGCACGAGACCGACGGAGACGTCTCCGCTCGTCGGAAGCCCGGCGCACGCCGGCAGGAGAAGCGCGGCGACGACCAGCGCGACGCCGCGGAGCAGCCGGGTCGCTCTGCGCTCAGTCATCGTCCGGCTCCTTCAGCAATCCGGGAAGCTCCGCCCAGGAGATGGGCTGAGTCGCATCGCCGACTTCCGCGAGCGGCTCCTGGGGCTCGATCGGGATCGGGCTCGGTCCTTCCAGCGCGTCGCCGTGCCGCGGGATCGTCAGGACGAAGTTCGTTCCGACGCCGAGCTCCGACCAGACACCGAGCGTGCCGCCGTGCAGGGTCGCGTCGCCGAGCGAGATCGAGAGACCGAGCCCCGTGCCGCCGATGGTGCGCTGACGCGAGGGATCGGCGCGCCAGAAGCGGTCGAAGACGCGTTCGGCGTCGGCGGGTTCCATCCCGAGACCGAAGTCCCGGACGCCGGCCGCCACCGCATGCTGATTGCTGTCGACGGTGACGACGATCGGCCGCCCCTCGCCGTGCTCGATCGCGTTGCCGATCAGATTGCGCAGCACGCGGCGCACCCGTCGCGGGTCCATGTCCACAGGCGAGTACCCGCCCGGCGCGACGAGCCTCAGCTCGGATCCGCGTCCTTCGGCGAGCGGATGCATCTGGTCGATGATGTCCTCGGCGAGGTGCGCGAGGCTCGTCGCCTCGAGCTCGAGCTGCACGGAGCCCGCGTCGTAGCGGCTGATCTCGAGCAGATCGGCGAGGAGGGTCTCGAACCGCTGCACCTGGGTGTGCAGCAGCTCGGTCGTGCGTGCGGTGGTGGGATCGAACTCCTCGCGCTGGTCGTTCAGCATGTCCGCGGCGAGGCGGATGGTCGTCAGCGGCGTGCGCAGCTCATGCGACACGTCCGACACGAAGCGCTGCTGCACCATCGACAGCTCGCCGAGCTCCTTGATCTGCGACTCGATGCTGTCCGCCATCGCGTTGAAGGAACGCCCGAGGGTGGCGAGCTCATCCTCGCCGTGCACCTCCAGGCGCACGCCCAGGTCGCCTGCCGCGAGCCGCGCGCTCGTCTCGGCGGCCTGCACGATCGGCGTCGCCACCGCGCGCAGCACGATCCACGAGATCGCGGCGACGATCGCGACGAGGCCGATCCCGGCGATCCACAGGGTGCGCTGCACGAACACGAGCGTCTGATTCGCATCCTGCAGGTCGTAGGCGAAGTAGATCTCGAACGGCCCCGACTCGGGCACGCTCAGCTGCTGCCCGACGACGATCCCCGGCACCTCGCCGCCGTCCGCGACGGGGAGCGCCACCGACTGCCACGCCTGCCGATCGTCGAACTCGACGACCCGGGCTCGGAGCTCCGGGCTCAACTGATTCGCGGACAGACCGGCCGTGAAGCCGCTCAGCTGCGGGCCGTCGGATTCCAGGTTGATCTTGAACCCGGCGAGCTGATCGCTGCTCGAGGTGCGCGCGAGATTGTCGCGGACGCTGTTCCACAGGTCGGTGAGGGCAGCCGGGTCGTCTCCGACCTCGGCGACATCGAGGATGTCCTGCGCCTGGTCGATGGCCCGGCGGGCATCCTCGAGTGCGACGTTCTTCCGCGACACGAAGAGGTCGTTCTGAATGACGAGAGCCATCGTGACGCAGGTGATGAAGATGGCCAGCGACGTCGCGAGCAGCGTGATGGTCAGGGTGCGGAACCGTAGCGAGCGACGCCACAGCGCCGCGAGCACGGTCGGCCAGCCCCGCCAGTCGCGCAGGACAGCGACGGCCGTGGTGGTCGCTGTCGTCGCGGCCATCGTGCTCCTAGCCGACGCTCCCGGCGCGATAGCCCACGCCACGCACCGTCATCACGATCTTGGGGTTGTCCGGATCGAGCTCGACCTTCGCCCGAAGCCGCTGCACGTGCACGTTCACGAGTCGCGTGTCGGCCTTGTAGTGGTAGCCCCAGACCTGTTCGAGCAGCATCTCGCGGGAGAACACCTGCTGCGGCTTGGACGCCAGCGCGACGAGCAGCTGGAACTCCAGCGGAGTCAGCGCGATCGGCGTCGTGCCGCGGCGCACCTCGTGGGCGTCGACGTCGACCGTGAGGTCGCCGACCTTCAGCTGCTCGCTCGTGGTCTGCGGCGTCGGGCGCAGTCGGGTGCGGATGCGAGCGACGAGCTCCTTGGGGTTGAAGGGCTTCACCATGTAGTCGTCCGCGCCGACCTCGAGGCCGCGGACCACATCGGCGGTGTCGCTCCGCGCGGTCAGCATGAGTATCGGCACGCCGGACTCGGCGCGGATGCGCGTGCAGATCTCGATGCCGTCCATGCCGGGGAGCATGAGGTCGAGGAGCACGAGGTCAGGGCGCTGCGTGCGCCATTCGTCGACCGCACGGGCGCCATCGGCGCAGAACACCGGCTCGAAACCCTCCGTGCGCAGCACGATGCCGATCATCTCGGCGAGCGCGGTGTCGTCGTCGACCACAAGAATGCGTGAGGTCATAACTGTTACCTTATGGCACCGAGTACCGCCGTCCCCAGGTCTGCGCACCACCGACAGGGATATGACACGATGGGAGCGCACGATGGAGGGAGTGCTGTGAGCGGCCAGACATGGACCCCTGCCCCGAAGAAGGGCATCATCCCGCTTCATCCACTGACATTCGGCATGCTGCTGGGTAAGGCGTTCGCCGCCCTCCGGCACAATCCGAAGGTTCTCTTCGGCTTCGCCGTGGTCATCCAGCTGATCGTGGTGATCGTGACCGCCGGCGTGATGGGAGTGGTGTTCTTCACGACCTTCTCCCGGCTCGAGACGGTGCCGCCCTCCTCGCCCGACTTCGAGGCCGTGCTCGCCGGCACGATCGCGATCAACGTCATCGCGGGACTCGCGGTCGGCCTGACCTCCATCGCCTTCACGGCGATGATGCAGGGCGTGGTGGCCGCGGAGGTCGGATACGCGTCGATCCGCGTGAAGGCGACGCTCGGGATGCTGTGGCGCAAGATGGCGCCGTCGTTCTGGCGTCTCGCCGGCTTCGCCTCACTGTCCGTGGTCGCCGTCTTCGGCTTCTTCGTCGTCATCGCGCTGATCATCGGGGCGTTCGTCGCCGGCGGGCTGGGCGGAAGCGCCGAGCTGATCGGGATCGTCGTGCTGGTGAGCATCCTCATCGGGCTCGCATCGATCCCGCTGATCGTGTGGCTGAGCACCAAACTGCTGCTCGTGCCGTCGATCCTCGTGCTCGAGCGTGCTCGGTTTCGCGACGCGTTCGTGCGCTCCTGGCGCCTCACCCGAGGGCGGTTCTGGGTCGCGTTCGGCGTCACCGCCCTGATCGGCCTGATCATGGGTCTCGCGATGCAGGTCGTGAGCTTCCCGGTGGCGATGCTGAGCTCGCTCCTCGGTTCCGTGATCGCCCCCACCGGGGACTACGACGCCGGCGCAGTGATCGGCTTCATCTTCACCCTCATCGCCCCGCAGATCCTGCTGCTCGTCCTGCAGGCGATCACCCTCGTCGTGCAGAGCACCGGGTCGGCGCTCGTCTACCTCGACTGCCGGATGCGGTACGAAGGACTCGACCAGACGCTGATCTCGCACGTGGAGCGCCGCGAGCTGGGGTGGACCGAGGATCAGCTCGACGACCCGTTCGCCGTCGATCCGTCGCGCGCCGTGACCGATGCGCCCCCGCCCCGCCAGGTGCCCGAGCACGTCATGATGACGCAGGCATACGCCTACCCGCAGTACGGAGCGCCGGCCGCACCGGGTTACCCCGCACAGCCCTACGGAGCACAGCCCTCCGCGCCACAGCCTTACGGGGCACAGCCATACGGTGCACAGCCGTACGCTCCGCAGCCGTACGGAGCACAGCCGACCGGTACGCCTCCGTACGCGACGCAGCCATACCCGGGTCCGCAGCCGTATCCGGCACAGGCTCCGCAGCCCTACGCTGCGCAGCCGTCCGCACCGGCGCCCGCGTTCGCCCCCGCACCGCCGCCTCCTCCCGCGCCGCCTGCCGCGGCATCCGCACCGCCTGCGGCGACTCCCGCGCCCCCGACCGACAGTCCGTGGGCTGCGCCTGCCGACGGCGGCTGGGCCGCTCCGGGCAGCGGCGACGGCACGGCATGATCCGACCGTTCGACGACCTGTTCGTCCCCGACGGGGACGAGGCACGGCGCTGGGCCGAGGAGGAACTCTCCAATCCGCGCTATGCGGACGCCAAGCCGACCTGGTTCGATCTCGTCGCGCGCGACATCGGGCGGTTCATCGCCGACCTCTTCAACTCGGACAACGGCGCGAACGTCGGACCGTGGGCGCTCATCATCGTGAGCGCGATCATCGTCGCGGCGCTCATCACGGCTCTCGTCATCTGGGGCCGGCCACGCAGTTCGCGGGCCGTGCGCCGCGCGCGGAACGACCTCCTCGGCGAGAGCGACGACCGGAGTGCCGCACAGCTCCGAGCGGATGCCGAACGCAGCGCGCGCGACGGCGACTGGGACACCGCGACCATCCTGCGTTACCGCGCGATCGCCCGCGGACTGCTGGAGAGGGACCTCATCGACCCCGCCCCCGGCGCGACCGCGCAGTCGATCGCGCGGGAGGCGAGTGCCGTGTTCGCAGACGAGGCGACCGCGATGCGCGGCGCGGCGGTGTCGTTCGACGACGTCCGCTACCTGCGGCATCCGGCCACGGAGGAGAGCTACCGCGAGCTCGCCGCGACGGATGACCGACTGCGCACGCGACGCCCCGAGGCGGTGCCCGCGTGAGCGTGATCGACCAGGCGACGCCGGCGACGTCCACCGCCGAGGCCCGGCCGCGACGAGCGCGCACCATCGTCGGATGGATCATCGTCGTCGCCCTCGTCCTTCTCGTGGCCTTCGTCGCGCTCCAGGTCAGCGCGAGCGGCCCGAGCGCCCGAGGCACGCTGGATCCGGAAGGTCGCGACGACTCCGGGGCGCTGGCTCTCGCCGAGATCCTGCGCGACCAGGGCGTCGATGTGTCGGTCTACCGCTCCCGTGCCGAGGCGCGCGCGGCGGTCGACGAAGACACCACGCTCGTCATGACGAACCCGTACACCCTGACCGATGACGCCGTCGCCGAGCTGCTCGATCCCGCCGACCGGGTCGTCTTCCTCTCGACCGGCACGCATCTGCTGAGCGTGCTGGACATCGGCGAGAACGCTCCGGGCAACTCGGACCCCGCCTCCGCCGACTGCGACGTTCCGGAATTCGCCGACGTCGGCACCATCCGCGCCGACCGGTTCTTCTCCCCCGAAGACGGCGTCGAGGCCTGCTTCGGCGACGCCGACGGAGCCGCTGTCCTCGTCGACGATTCCGGAGACGGCCGCCACACGTCCATCGTCGAGGCCACGAGGCTCTTCAGCAACGCCTACCTGGCCGAGAACGGCAATGCCGCGCTCGCGCTGGCGCTCCTGGGTCAGACCGAGCGAGTCGTCTGGTACGTGCCGTCGTTCAGCGACACCGACATCGAGGGGCAATCGCCCGACACGCTCGGGAGCCTGACACCGCCGTGGGTCACCCCCGCCATCCTGCTGCTCTTCGCCGCCGGGATCGCCGCCGCAGTCTGGCGCGGTCAGCGCTTCGGTCCGCTCGTCGCCGAGACGCTGCCGGTGACGGTGCGCGCGTCGGAGACGATGCACGGACGGGCACGCCTGACGGCGAAGGCAGCCGACGCCCCGCACGCCGGTCAGGCGCTCCGGGACGGGGCGCAGCGTCGTCTGGCACGTCGTCTCGGTCTCGCCGTGCACGCCGGAGCGGACGAGGTCGCCGACGCGGCATCCGATCGCCTTCGCATCCCCCGGGGAACCCTGCAGGCGCTGCTCGCCGGACCGCTCCCGGCCGACGATGCCGCCCTCGTCGAGCTCGCCCGACGACTCGATGAGCTCGAGACCGCCGTCGAGGCGACGACGCGCACCACCCGCCAACCATCCCACCCCACGGAAGCCGAGGGCACAACGTGACCGTCGAGAACCATCCCGCCGACGACGCCGCGCTGCGTCAGGCCATGCACCGCGTCCGCACCGAGGTCGACAAGGCCGTCGTCGGGCAGGCCGGAACCGTCACGGGCCTGCTCGTCTCGCTGCTCGCGCGTGGGCATGTGCTCCTGGAGGGCGTGCCGGGCGTCGCGAAGACCCTCGTCGTGCGCTCGTTCGCGCGCGCGCTCGGCCTCGACACGAAGCGCGTGCAGTTCACGCCCGACCTGATGCCCGGCGACGTCACCGGATCGCTCGTGTACGACGCGCGCACCGGCGAGTTCGATTTCCGTGCGGGGCCGGTGTTCACGAACATCCTGCTCGCCGACGAGATCAACCGCACGCCGCCGAAGACGCAGGCCGCTCTCCTCGAGGCGATGGAGGAGCGCCAGGTCTCAGCCGACGGCGTCAGCCGGCCGCTTCCCGACCCGTTCCTCGTCGCGGCGACCCAGAACCCGATCGAGCACGAGGGCACCTACTCTCTGCCCGAAGCCCAACTCGACCGCTTCCTCATGAAGCTCGTCGTCGGGATGCCCGAGCGCGATGCCGAGGTCTCGGTCCTGCGCCGCCACGCGGAGGGCTTCTCCCCGCGGGAGCTGACCGGCGTCGAAGCGGTCGTGACGGCCGACGAGATCCGCGCGGCGCAGGCTGCGGCCGGCCGCGTCGAGGTCACCGACGACGTTCTCGGCTACGTCGTGGATCTGGCGCGTGCCACCCGCCAGTCCCCGTCCGTCGAGCTCGGAGCGAGCCCGCGCGCGTCGACCGGCCTGCTCGCCGCGGCGAAGGCCTGGGCGTGGCTCAACGCCTCGACCGCCGTCACTCCCGACCACGTGCAGACGATGCTCGTGCCCGTGTGGCGCCACCGCCTGCAGCTGCGACCGGACGCGCAGATGGAGGGAGTGTCGGCGGATGCCGTGCTCACCTCGGTCGTGCAGCAGACCAGGGTGCCGATCTAGGTGTTCGTCACCGGTCGGCTCGCCATCGCTCTCGCCGTGGGCGTGATCCCGCTCGTCCTCGGAGGACTGGCGGGGTATCCGGCGTACGCGCTGTTCGGCGGGTGGATCGCACTGTGCGCGCTGCTCACGGGGATCGACATCGCCCTCGCGGCCAGCCCGCGGGCGGTGACCGTGACCCGTCGTGTGCCGAAGCGAACGCGGATCGGCGAGCCGGTTCCGGTCAGCGTCGCCGTGCAGAACCACGGCACGCGGACGCTGCACGCACTGATCCGCGACGCCTGGCAGCCGACCGCCGGGGCTTCGCCGGTGCGCCCGCAGCTCATCATCCCTCCCGGAGAGCGGGCCCGCGTCGCGATACCGCTGCTCCCCCGCCGCCGCGGCGAGCTGGTGAGCGAGTTCGTGATGATCCGCTCGCGCGGGCCGCTCGGTCTCGCCGGACGGCAGGCCCGGCACCGGGCGCGTGGGGCGATCCGGGTGCTGCCGGCGTTCTCCTCCCGCAAGCACCTCCCCTCACGCCTGGCGCGGCTCCGCGAGCTCGACGGGAACACCAGCATCCAGGTGCGCGGTCAGGGCACGGAGTTCGACTCGCTGCGCGAATACGTGCGCGGTGACGACGTGCGCTCGATCGACTGGCGCGCGACCGCTCGCGCCGGCACGACGATGCTGCGCACCTGGCGCCCGGAGCGCGACCGTCACGTGGTCATCATCATCGATACGGGCCGAACGGCGGCCGCGCGTGTGGGCGACGGTACGCGCGTCGACGCTTCGCTCGAAGCCGCCTTGCTGCTCGCGGCCCTGGCGTCACGCGCCGGGGATCACGTGCACCTGCTGATGTACGACCGTGTCGTGCGCGGGCGGGTGACCGGCGTCGACGGCAACGCCCTGCTTCCCGCGCTGACGGACGCCATGGCCCCCGTGCACGCGCGCCTGGTCGACACCGACTGGCACGGCGCGTTCGCCGCCGTCCGCACGCTGACCACCCGCCCGTCGCTCATCGTCGTGCTCACCGCGCAGGACGCCGCGGAGTCGGCCAGAGCCTTCCTCGGCGCCTTCCCGAACGCGTCGCGTGCGACGACGGTGCTCGTGGGATCGGTGACCGACGACGACATCGCCGACCTCGCCCGGCAGCGCGGGTCGCGCGAGGAGATCTATCTGGCTGCCGCGGCCGAGCGCACCCTCCGGGATGCCGAGAACGTCGCGGATGCGATCCGCAGGGCCGGAGGCGAGGCGATCGCCGCCGACCCCGAAGAGCTCCCGCCGCGCATCGCCGACCGGTACCTCGAGCTGAAGGCGGCCGGCCGGCTCTGATCCGTCCGGGGCTGGCCGGTGAGGCGTGATCAGCCGGCGACGAGGCGGGGTGTGCCGGCCTCGTACTCGACCAGGTCTCCGGTCGCGCCGCGGCGGTGCGCCCGACCGCCGATGACGAGCATGTAGATGAGGAACACGGCGAGCGCGGCCGCGCCGATGCCGATCTTCACCGGCCAGGGCAGCGCCCAGCCGGTGACGAAGCCCTCGACGAGGCCGGAGAGGAACAGCGCGAAGACCAGCCCCAGCGCGACCGTCGCGAGCGACCTTCCCTCCTCCGCGAGCGCTTCGCCGCGAGAACGCGCTCCCGTGGCGACCCACGCCCAGAAGATGTGCAGACCGGCGGCTGCGGCCACGAAGATGCACGTGAGCTCGAGCATGCCGTGCGGGAGGATGTAGAGGAGCATGATGTCGGCCTTGTCGTGGGCGGCCATCACGGCTCCCGACAGACCGAGGCCCATGGCGTTCTGCACGAGCATGGCGATCGGCCAGATCCCGGTCACGCCGAACAGCACGCACTGCATCGCGATCCAGGCGTTGTTCGTCCAGACCATCCCCATGAACTCCGCGGCGGGGTTCTCGGTGTAGTACCCCGTGAAGCTCTCGTCGGCGTACTGCTCGAGCGCGTCGGGCGGACCGAGCGTCGCGATGAGTGCGGGATCGTTCGCGATCCACGCCGCCGTGCCGACCCCGATCGCGATGAACGAGACGGCGATGATCAGGGTGGTCCAGCGCAGCCGGTACAGGGCCGCCGGCAGCTGCAGGCTGAAGAACCGCGCGGTCTGCGTGAGGATGCTGTCGGACGCCCCGGTGAGGCGCAGCCGCGCGCGCACCAGGATGGTCGAGAGGTACGCGCCCTGCGGAGACTCCCCCACCGAGGTCTTCAGCTCGGCGAGATCAGCGGATGCCGCGCGGTAGCGCACGATCAGCTCGTCGACGCCCGCTCCGTCGAGCCGGGCGCGGCTGAGTTCGTCCAGCCGCTCCCATTCGGCACGGCGTGCATCAGACAGCGCATCGGCATCCACCTGATTTACTGTACTCATGTCCGTCCCGATCGATGCGTCCGACGAGGTGCTCTCCGGCGAGGCCGTCGCCATCGACGTGCAGCCGGTCGGCTTCCTGCTCCGCGCGCTGGGCGCGCTGATCGACATGCTGCTGGGCTTCGCGGTCTTCATCCTGTGGTTGTTCCTCCGCGTCTGGCTGCTCGATGCGGGTGTGCTCGGCGAGGCCACCGACCGCATCGCGACGGTCGCCGCCCTCGTGGTCAGCTTCGTGGTGCTGCCGATCACCGTCGAGGTCGCGATGAAGGGGCGCAGTCTCGGCAAGCTCGCCGTCGGCGGACGCATCGTGCGTGTCGACGGCGGTGCCGCGGGATTCCGCCATGCATTCATCCGCGCGCTCCTCGGCGTGCTGGAGATCTACGGCACGTTCGGCGGCATCGCGGTGCTCACGGGCGCTTTCAACGCCCGATCGCAGCGCCTCGGCGACCTGGTCGCCGGAACGTACAGTCAGCGCGTGCGCACGCCACGGCTCGTCCCGATCGTGCCGATCCTCCCGCCGGAGCTCGCCGGCTGGGCGCAGATCGCCGATGTCGCGCGTCTACCCGACAGACTGGCCCGGCGAATCTCGCAGTTCCTGCAGAGCGCCCCGCGCATGGTCCCGTCCGCCAGGGCCAGGGTCGCTCACGACCTGCTGGCCGAGGCGACGCCCTTCGTTTCTCCGATGCCTCCCGCGCACCCGGAGGCGGTGCTGATCGGCATCACGGTGCTGCGCCGGGAACGCGAACGCCGCGCACTGGAGAACTCCGACCGTCGGGCCGAGAAGCTCACCGGTCGCCGCGTGGGCGTCTGACGTCAGAGGAGTGAGCTGCACGCCCAGCACGTCGCCCGCCCACCCGGTGCGCGTCAGAAGCGGATCGCGTCGATCACCTTCACGCGCAGGGCGACGAGCGCGGGGATGAATCCGGACACCGCGCCCACGATGACGGACGCGATGAGGCCGACGAGCGCCGCCCGCATCGGGAACGGCGGGACGTCCTGCATCCCGACGAACATCGTCGTGACCAGCCAGTCGGAGCGGAGCACGGCGACGACGATCGCGATCCCGATGACTCCCGCGACGGTGGTGGCCACCAGGCTCTCGAGGAGCACGGAGAAGAAGACCCGACCGGAGCTCGCGCCGAACGCTCGACGGACGCCGATCTCGCGCACGCGTTGCCGCATCGCCACGAGCTGGATGTTGATGAGGCTCAGCGCCCCGAGCGCGAGGATCAGCGCCGCGATGCCGCCGGTCACCATCTCGAACGTCGCCTGCGCGTCCATCGCCCCGGGTTGCGCTCCCCAGTCGGACCGGTTCACCGACACGGTCTGCCCCTCGGGGAGGCCGGCGCGGAGATCCATGGCCAGCACCGGCCCGATCTCGTCCGCCTGATCGGGACCGACCCAGATCTCGTACTGCGACCAGGCGTCCTCCGGCAGCGCATCGACGCGATCGCGGTAGGCGTCGTAGAGCAGGTCGATGCGCAGCTCTTCATCGCCGAAGCCCCCGCGCGGCACCACGCCGACGACCTGATAGGTGCCTCCGCCGTCTCCGGTGAGCGTGACCGTCGGATGGCCGCTGAGCGGCACCCGCCCGATCCGATCCCAGAGCGGCTCGGAGATCACCGCTGCCGGCGCCAGCGCCTCGCTGTCCGCGTCACGCAGCCAGCGCCCTTCGAGGAGCTGCTCGCGGTGGATCTGCGTGTACATCGGATCGATCAGCCGGGCGTTCACATCGGTGATGCCCTCCGGGAGCTGCACGCCGACCATCAACCCCTGCGCGACGCGCGCCGTGTGGCTGAAGTCGAAGCGCTCGGTCGCCCGGGTGAAGCGCTTGTCGAAGTCGTCGATGTCGACCGGGTTGCCGTCTTCGCTGGTGACGCCGACGACGATCGTCGCCGGTCGCCCGCCCCAGCGGTCGGACTGCTCGGCCTGATACTGGCGCTGGTATTCGGAGATCGCCACGACGGCCGTCAGCGCGCCCACCGACACGGCGATGCCGATGAGGCTCAGGAGCACGCGGAGCTTGTGGACGCGGATCTCCGCCCAGGCATCGGACAGGGCCCCCAGGAACCCGGTCACGCGCTCGGACCGTTCACGGCGCTCGGCACCGGCGCTGCGAGGGTCGACGCCTCGAAAGCCCGACCGAGGTCCGCGGGCGCGAGGATCCCCGCGTCCAGACGGTAGTGGCGGCGGGCGCGCGCGGCGACGTGCAGGTCGTGCGTGATCGTGACCAGCGCGGCGTCCGTCTCGGTGGCCACCTCATCGAGCAGCGACATGACCGAGGCACCCGTGTCGATGTCGAGCGCACCCGTGGGCTCGTCCGCGAGGATCAGCACCGGGCGGCGCACCAGGGCGCGGGCGATGGCCACGCGCTGCTGCTCGCCGCCGGACAGCCGGTCGGCGACCTGATCGACCCGGTGGCCCAGGCCGACGCGCTCCAGCATGTCCGCGGCGATCTGCCGGCGGTTCCAGAACATCCGCCCCTTCGCGTGGCCCAGCGGCATCATGACGTTGTCGATCGCCGTGCGCCCCGGCAGCAGGTTGAACTGCTGGAACACGAAGCCCACGTTGTCGCCGCGCAGCCGATCGAGCCGGCCCGAGCGCATGCGGCGCACCTCCTTGCCCTCGAAGGAGACCGTGCCGGAGGTGGGGGAATCGAGCATGCCCAGGATGTTGAGCAGCGTGGACTTTCCCGACCCCGAGCGTCCGACGATGGACACGTGGTCACCGGCCCCGACTTCGAGATCGATGCCGCGCAGGATCTCGAGGCGCGAGTCATCGGCCAGGAGCACGCTCTTGGCGACGGCCTCCAGCGCGACGAGCGTCACCAGCTCGTCCCGGTGTCGCACTGCTCGACGCCCGGCGAGACCTCGTAGCAGAACTCCTCGACGGGAGCCACGAAGCCCGGCACGAACTGCCGGATGCTCTCGCCCTCCTCGAGCCCCTCGGTGACCTCGACCATCTCGCCGTCGTTGACGCCGAGCTTCACCGCGCGCTCCTCGGGATCGGATCCATCACCGGCATCCACCCACACGTTTCCGAACGCTGCACCGCCCTGCACGGCCGTCACGGGCACCACGAGGGCGTCCTCGACCTGGCCGAGAGCGAGGTCCATGGTCGCGGGGAGACCAGCGAACACCGTCTGATCGGTGGGGATGGCGCAGCGCACGCTCGCCGTGCCCTCGGCGCTGACCTGCACACCGACCCCCGTGCAGACGAAGGGGGCAGGGCCGCCCGCGATCGTCACGGTGCCCTCGGTCGGCGCGTTCACCAGCCGATACAGCTGCACGGGCTCCACGGTCGCCAGCAGGTGGTACCGCGCCGGCGTCAGCTTGTACGACTCGGCGCCGACGGCTGCGACCTGCCCCTTGACCAGGGCGATCTCGGAGACGTCGCCCGCCTCCGGGGCGAGCACGTCGATGTCCTTGCGCGGGTCATCCTGGCGGATGGTGAAGAGCTTCTGCCCGGCTGCGACCGACGCACCCTCCGCGACATGGACGGCGAGAACCGTGCCGTTCAGCTCGCTCCGCACGGCGTAGCTGTCATCCCGCGCGACGTTCCCCGTGAGGCTCAGCGCGTTGACGACCGAGCCGCGTTCCACGGCCACGATCGGATCGGTGATCCCCGACTCCGGGCTGACGATGCTCTCCGCGCGGTCGGGGAAGAACGCGATCTTGACCAGCGCTGCGGCGCAGGCTCCGAACACCAGGACGAGAAGGAGGGGGAAGATCCAGCGTCGCCAGACGATCACGGCTGCCTTTCCGGACCCGCCGCCTTGACACGCCCGCAGACAGGATGCCAGTCGCGAAATGCGGACATCGGGTCATCCGCCGCGTGTCGGCGGTATGCCGGCATGGCGTCAGGCGCGGAGGGCCTCGTGCCGCACGACGATCCAACCCGACGGCACCGACATCCGATCCGCGTGGGGGGAGCACAGGTCATGCGCCTGTGGATCGTTCGGCGCGCCGAGCGGTCCGAGCGCGGCCATCTGGTCGCCGTAATCGTAGGTGAGCGTGGCTACCGCTTCTCGCGCGCAGCCGACCTTCGAGCAGAGTCGTCCGTCCATCACCGCAACAGTACGACGCCCCGACGCGGGCGGACGGATGCCGCGCCGCGCACACCCGCACCGCCTAGACTTTCGTCATGCCCCGTCGCCGAACCGCTCGCGCCTCCGCAGCCCCTCGGCGCGGAGCCAGGCACGGACGGCACGGGCGCCTCGGCCGCAGCGAGGTCGTGCGTCCTCCGCTCGCTCCCCTCGACGGCCGACTCGACAGGTTCGATCTGACCGTGGGGACCGCCGTCGAGTTCCTGCGAGGCACCTGGCCGGAGCTGCAGGAGGTGCGGTTCGAGATCGGTGCCATCCCCGCCTTCGAGGCCACGGACGAGGTGCCACGCTGGTATCTCGACCGGGAGAACCGTCGGATCGTGCTGTTCCGTCTACCCATCGAGAGGCTGCTCCCGCCGGGTCACGACGACGCGGCGCACCGGCGGATGGCGATCGAGAGCGCCGTGTTCCGCGCTGCCGCGGAGTACGTCGGGCGCGAGCCGTGGGATCTCGGCCACGACCACTGAGCACGACGCTCAGGGGTAGACGGTGATCGCCTGCTCCGCGCCGGCACCGGGGTGGACCGGCAGCACCGCGAGCGCCGCGGCCGCGGTCATCGTCACCGCTGCGTGGACGGTTCCGTTGGGGCTGAGCCGGTAGGTCGTGTTCGACTCCAGGTCGACACTCACCGACTCCCCCGCCGGGACGACGATCTCCTCCGCGTCGCCGCCGTCGACCGGTTCGAGGCTGACCGTCGCTTCCGCGTCGGCGGTGTTCGCGAGCTGCAGCTGAGGCGTCGGGCCCTCCGGCACGGCGACGAGCACCTCGGCATCGATCTCGGGCGCCGGGGTCACCCACGCGAAGTCGGAGTCCAGCCCCGACCCGTCCTGCTGACGCACCGCGGCCACCACCGGGGCGTCGGCCTCGACCTCGACCGTGTAGGTGCCCGGTTCGAGCCCGCTGAGCGAGACGTCGGCGGGAGTGTCGGCGGTCAGCGGAACCGTGAACTCGGTCGCCGCGGCGCCGGATCCCGACGACCGCGCGATGATGCGGGCCTGCGCGTCGTTCTCGGGAGCGAGCAGCCGCAGCACGGTCATGTCGGCTTCGTCGCCCTCGACCGGGAAGGCCTGCACCCCCGCGAGCACCACGTTCTGCTGGGCGCCGGCGACGGCATCCTGCAGATCGATGCCGGCGGGGTCGAGCACCTGGACGACGGAGGACTGCAGCACGGCGCGCACGGGCGCGCCGACGGCGTTCACCTTGACGACGGGCGCCTCGTTTCCCGCGGCGATGGAGGTGAGCGGGAGCGCGGACTGCGTGCCGGCCGGCACCACCACGGTGCGGGAGCTGCGCGTCGTGCCGTAGACCGAGAGCGTGACCGTCGTCGGCACCTCACCCGCGTTGGTCAGGATCACGATGTCCTCGGTGCCCGTGCCGACGCTGCCGCCCACGAGCCAGGATTCCAGACGCGGCTCGCCGCAGGCGAGAGCTGCGAACCCGGCGAGATCCTCTTCGGCGATCGATACGGATTCCGCTGCCGCGAGCATCGGGGCGCTGCGCCCTTCGACCGCGCCGGTCAGCACGCGGACGTCTCCGGCGTCGATGAGATCGGGCGCCTCGAGCGTCCGCGTGGCCGGCGTGCCGGACGTGCCTGCCTGGGTGAGTCGCGGCGACGCGGCGGAGCGCATGTCCAGCGGCGCCGAGGAATCACGACCCAGAGCACGCAGATCGCCGTTGCACACGAGCACGGTGTCACCGGGGAGCGGAGTCACCTCGACCTGGGCCGGATCGTGCCGCACGCTCGGCCACGGTGCATGGATCGCGGCGACGACGCCGACCACGCAGGCCACGGCGACGGCAACGCCGGTGACGACGCGTGCGCCGGTGGCGGCGACTCGGAACGCGCGGGTGCCGTTCATCGGTTTTCCTCCTCAGCCGGGTCGTCGGATGTCGGTGCGGCCTGCTCCGGATCGCTGTCTGCGCCGGCGTCATCGACGGGCGGTTCGTCCACGAGCGGTTCATCGACGGGCGGTTCGTCAGCAGGCGGTTCGTCGATCGGTTCGACACCGACGAGAGGATCGTCGGAGATCGCGTCCTCGGCTTCCCCGGTCGCGACCGTCGGCACCGTCGCCTCGGCGACGCCGGCGACCTCGTCGTCGCGATCCTCGGCATGCCGAGGAAGCACGAGCGGCTCCTCCGGGACCCGACCGACGATGCGCGACTGGGCCCGCGCTGCGCGACGCGACGCACGCGTCGGGACGGAGAGGAGCAGAGCGGCGAAGACGAAGAGGAGCTGCAGGGTGATCACCAGGCGGGCATTGCCCTGCTGGACCGACGTCAACGACTCCGGCTCGGCGACATCCGCCTCCAGGCGCCAGAGCACGCCGCGATCGGTGGTGCCGGCGTGGACGAAACCCGGGCGCTGATCGATCGAGGTGACGGCCGTGGTCCGCAGCGCGCGTGCCTGATCGCCTTCGCCGCCGGGGATCTGCGCGAGGAGCACGTAGCTGATCCCCTGCGCGGCGAGCTCTCCCGGCGCGTCGAAGTCGCGGGCGGAGAGGAGGTCGACGGCGAGAGAGCTGATGTCGGTGCCCTGGGGTTCGACGGCCGTGGTCAGCATCGTCGACTGCGCACCCAGCGTCTCACTCGCACCCCACGCGACGTCGACCGCGAGACCGCCGTCGTTCTGCGGAGTGAGCACGAGCGTCGCGATCGGCCGATCCCCCGCGGCCTGCGCGGCGACATATGCGGGCAGCGTCGACACCGGGCCGTTGGTCAGAGCCGACCGCCCCGTGTGGAACGCCGTGAGGGCCGGCACGGCGCACACGACGAGGGCCACTGCGGCGACGGCGGTGGCGAGCAGGCGCAGTCGCGGCAGGGTGAGCGCGGTGTCGAGGGTGACCAGTGCGGCTCCCACCACGCCGATCCAGGCGAGGCTCAATCCGGCGCCCGGCCAGATCGCGACCGGAGTCCCCTGCGTGAAGCTGACGGTGATGCCGACCGCGAGGAAGGCGGTCGCCACTCCGGCCAGCGCGACGACGAGAAGCGTGATCCCCGCGCGCCAGCGCGGTGCGACGGCCGATACGAGGGCGAGCAGCGCGATCGGCGCGCACAGCAGGGGCGCCCAGGTGCCGATCGCCGCGGGTGCCAGCACCGTCCAGCCGGCGAGGTCGACCGTCGGGAAGCCGGTCGCGATCGCGAGTCGGCCCGCCGCGTCGGCGGAGGCCTGCGGACCCGCCCAGATCATTCCCGGATCGCCGAGGAGGGCCAGCGGTGTGCCGTGTGCGAGCTGCCAGAACACGAGCGGGGCGAACAGCACAGCCGTGGGAAGCGGCAGCCAGAGCAACCGGCCGGCCCCGCGGAACTGCGCGGTCGCCAGGGTGATGCCGATCGCGACGACGAGCAGCAGAGCGAGGGCCGGTGCCAGCGAGGGCGCACAGGCGACGACCGCGGCGAGGAGGAGGGAGGCGGCGCCCGCCGCGCCCCACGACCGGTGCGCCACGACGGCGGAATGGAAGAGCCACGGCAGCAGCAGATGCACGAGCACGGCGCTGGGCCGTCCGTCGACGAGCGCGGTCAGGAAGGTCGGCGCCATCGCCCATGCCACACCGGCGAAGATCCGCAGGCCCGCACGGTCGGTGACACGGGTCGCGGCGAACCAGCCGCCGAGCACCGCGAGCGGGAGGGCGAGGATCCAGAGCAGGACGAGAGAGAACGAGGGAGCGGCCGGCCAGAGGGTGCCGAGCACCGCGACGACCGCCGCGAACGGATCGGCAGGGCCGACGAGGTCGACGCCGACGCTGCGGAGCCCCCACGCGGCGTCGCCCCACAGTGCGGCCACCGTCTCGCGCAGCGGAAGCAGAGCGCCACCGCCCACGGCCGGCCATGCCAGCACGGTGGTGAACGACGCGATGCTGACGACCAGGGCCGCCAGCACGGTCCATGCTCCTCCGCCGGAGAAGAACCGCAGTTCGCTGACCGCGCCGCCCTCGCTGCCGTGCCCGTCGTCGAGCCGACGGCGCAGCTGCGATGAGGTCACCCGCAGCGGCGCGATGCTCGCCCAGCCGGAGGAGCGGAAGGAGCGGATGCCGGCGCGCGAGCGCGCGATGGCCCCGAAGCGGAGCATCGCCGTGAGTGCGGCTGCCCACTCGGGGATCACCGATTCCGGTCGCTTGCCGATGAGGTCGGTGATCGATCGCCAGAGCGCCAGCGGAAGGAGGGCCAGCCAGTGCAGCGGCACCACCGGCGCGGGGGCGTAGGCGAGGCGTCGATGCAGCTGGGCGAGCCGTCGGACGTAGGCGCGACGAGACGACCCCGTCGGGAGGGCAGCGGGACCGTCCGGCGACACGGAGATCCGCGCGGTCGGAGCGAGCACGACGCGGCCGCCGCCGAGCCGTGCGCGCACGCCCAGGTCGAGCCCCTCATCGGCGCCCGCCAGGGCGGGGTCAGGACGAAGGGAGTCGCGGATCTCGCCGCGGATGAGCATTCCGCGGATGTCGGCGCCGAGGGCGTCGTCCATGCCGTCGTGCTGTCCCTGATCGAGTTCGCCGGCCGCGAGCTCGACCGACCGACCGAGAGTCGTCATGCTCACGCCGAGGGAGACGATCTCGCGCTCGTTGTCGGTCGCGACGAGCTTCGGCGCGATGATGGCCGCGGACGGCGAGCGCTCCAGCATCCCCGTCAGACGCTCCAGGGCGCGCGGATGCGGCGCGGTGTCCTGCGCGAGGAGCCAGATCGCCGATCCGTCTGCGACGCGAGGACGCGCGAGCTCGACCGCCTCCGCGAACGATGTCGTGGAGCGCGCTTCGATGATGCCCTCGACCGTGCTGGCGACCGTCTCGCTCTCGCGGGCCGTGATCGCATCACCGCACATGACGAGCGTCACGGCGGACGGCGGTGCCGTCTGGGACCGCACGGCGTCGAGAGTGCGGAGGAGCTGCGCGCGGGCAGAAGATCCGGGGCGCGCGACGATGATGGCGTGAACTCGGGCTGGCATGACGTCGTCAGCCTAAGCGCGCGATCATCGGCGCTGGAGCAGTGGACGCGGCGCGCCCGCGAAGCGGGCCGCCCGGTCTGACGAGCGGGTCAGCTCGCGCGGCGCTTGAGCTTGCGACGCTCGCGCTCGGACAGGCCGCCCCAGATTCCGAAACGCTCGTCGTTGTTGAGCGCGTATTCGAGGCATTCGCCACGGACATCGCACGTCGTGCAGATGCGCTTCGCGTCTCGGGTCGAGCCGCCCTTCTCCGGGAAGAAGGCTTCGGGATCGGTCTGCGAGCAGAGCGCATCGCTCTGCCACGCGAGGGCGTTGTCGTCATCGGCGCTCGGCTTCCGAACCCCGGGGACCCCGAGGTTGATCGGATCGACGAACCAGTTCTCCGGTACGTCGGAACGGTATCCGCTCATCTCGATCTCCAACCCTGTCTCCGCCCCCCGGCGGGCCGTGCTCATGACTAATTACACCCGTGTCATTCGCTCCGGTCAAGTCGCGGATCGTAAACCCTCAAGCCGCTGTTTAAAGTTCTTGGCGGCTCATCGGCGTGTCGCGCCCGGGGCTGCGATGAAGGCCTCGCCCGTGCCGGACAGGGTGACCGTCTCCTCGTCGGGCGTCACGAACGCCACGGCACCCACGGCGATCGGCCGCGCCGCTCCTCCGGGAGCGGCGACGGTGACCTCGCCCGCGGTCGCCAGCACCATCGTGGGCCCCGTGACCTGCCGCGTGACAGGTGTGCCGTCGAGCGCGACCCTCTCGAGCGCGAAGTCGGGCACCGGCACCGGGTACGGGGTGATCGCGCCGTCGCCCGACGGACGCAGCACCGGCACCTCGCCCGGGGTCGTGTCGAGGATCGACAGCAGCTCCGGCACATCGATGCGCTTCGGCGTCAGCCCGCCGCGGAGCACGTTGTCGCTGGCCGCCATGATCTCGACCCCCAGGCCCGCGAGGTAGGCGTGCAGCAGCCCCGCCCGCAGGAAGACACCCTCGCCGCGCCGCAGGATGACGTGGTTCATCAGCAGTGCGACCACGACACCGGGATCGCCCGGATAGTTCGCCGCGACACCGGCGATCGCGCGGATCGCGGTGGCCCACTCCCCTGCGTCCGCCGTGGCCGCCGCGGTCTCGACCGCCGCGATGATGTCGTCGACCTCGGACTGCGCGTCACCGCCGAGCAACCAGGCGAGCACCTCACGGAGGGCATCCCCCTCGCCGCCCAGCCGCTCTCGGAGTGCCCTCACGCCGGCGCTGTCACCGAGCGCGGTGAGCAGGTCGAGCGTGCCCGCCACCGGACGCAGACCGCTGAGCGACTCGAAGGTCTCGCTCAGGGCGACGATGAGCTCGGGCTTGTGATTGTCGTCACGGTAGTTGCGCTGAGGGTCGTCCTCCGAGAGCTCGCCCTCTCGCGCCCACCCGTCGCGCGCCTGCGCGACCGTGGGATGCACCTGGATCGAGAGCGGCCGGCCGGCCGCGAGCAGCTTCAGCAGGTAGGGCAGCGTGCCGCCCGTGACCTGGTCGAGCGTGCCGCCGCCCTCGACGTCCGCCGGATCCCCCGGATGGTCGCCGAACCAGACCTCCGCCTCGGGAGCCCCCGTGGGCGTGCGGCCCTCCAGCTCGGCGAGAAGCGTGTCGGATCCCCAGGCGTAGTCGCGGGGCGCATTGGTGAGGCTGAGCAGCATGAATCCCAGCGTAGAGGCGCACGGCGGCGCTCAGGGACGCCGGAAGCGCGGCGCGGTAGCCTGAACGCGATGGCCCAGTACACGAAGCATCCCGTGGCGCCCCCGCCCACCGCGCCGGAACGCGAGTCGACGGGGCACCTGATGCTGCGCGGTTACGTCATCTTCGTGCTGTTCATCACGTTCGCGCACTCGGCCGTCTACAACCTCCTCGGCATCGTCGGCGCCGGGGCGGTGCTCGGCCTCTTCACGCTCGCGACCCTCGCCATCGGCATCCCGCAGCTCGCGCGCAACCGGCCGCAGCCGTTCCGTTGGCGGCGCCTCCCCTGGGCGGCTCTCGGCTACACGGCCCTCGCGCTCGTCTCGGTCGCGTGGTCGCAATGGCGAGGGCCGACCGTGCTCACGTGGGTGCTTCTCGCCGCAGTCACGGTGAACGGCCTGTTCATCGCGCATGTGCTGACCTGGCACGAGATCGTCCGCGCCCTGTCGTCGGCCTTCAAATGGATCCTCGGGCTCTCGCTGGCCCTCGAGCTCTGGGTCTCCCTCGTGATCCACGGGCCGCTGCTGCCGAACTTCGTCACCCTGCCGGACGGCGAGCTCGACCCGCAGTGGTACTGGGTGCGCGACAACCTGTTCGACGGCGGGCGGATCCAGGGCATCGTCGGGAACGCCAACCTGCTGGCGATCATCTCGCTCTTCGCGATCATCACCTTCGGAGTGCTCTTCGCCGCGCGTGCGCGCTGGCGCACCACCCTCGCCCTCTGGGCGCTGCTCGCCGCCTACTTCCTCTTCCGCACCTCCTCGGCGACCGCCTTCGTCTGCGCCGCGGCCGCCGCCGTCGTGCTCGTGGTCGCGCTGCTCATGCGGCGGGCATCGACCCCCGGAGCACGCACCCTCATCTACGTGATCGCGATCGGCACGACGGTGGTCGGAGTGGTCGCCGTGTGGCTGCTCCGTGGACCGCTGCTGGCCCTCCTCGGCCGCAGCTCCGACCTCACCGGCCGCTCCGACCGGATCTGGAGCAAGGTCCTCGAGCGGGCGGGCGAGCATCCGCTCTTCGGCAACGGCTTCTCGAGCCCGTGGATCCCGACCGACCCCGCCTTCGACGGCTGGATCATCGACCACGGCATCACGGTCTTCCACGCGCACAACATGTGGCTCGACGTGCTGCTCCAGCTCGGCGTGCTCGGCGTCGTCCTGATGGCCCTCGCCTACATCAGCCTTCTCTGGCGCTCGTGGTTCTTCGCGGTCGACCGGCCGCGCTGGGATCTCGAGGGCGCCCGGCCGTTCTCGCCGCTGACCCTGCTCCCGATCCTGTTCACGGTCGTGCTGCTGGTGCAGGGCCTGTCCGAGTCGACGCCGATCATGCTCTGGGGATGGATGCTGCTCGTCCTGCTGTCGTTCAAACTCAAGTCGGTGCCCCTGGTGGGCGTGGGCGAGCGCGACCTCCTGTTCGAACGCGGCGCACGCCAGCGGCGGGTGCCGTGACCCCCGTCCGCCCGATGGTGCGCCTCCTCGGGTCCGTCGAGATGGCCAGGGCGTTCACCCTCGCCGCGCTCACGGCCGTGTTCGGGTCGTTCGCGATCCAGCAGATGACGTCGGCCGTGACCCTCGCCGCCGTCATCACCGCGCTGTGCCTGCTCGGCGGGGCCATCCTCTGGGTCCGCCGCGAGGAGCTGTCTCCGCTGCGGATCGCTCCGACGTCGCTCTTCGCCTTCCTCTGCTGGGCACTGGTGAGTCTCGTGTGGACCACGGACCGCTCCGACACGGTCTTCGGCTGGCTCTCGCTGTTCGGCTTCGCGTTCCTCGCGCTCACCGTCGGCCATATCCGCGACACGCTGCAGACCGTGCGCGCGATCGGCGACACGCTCCGCGGTCTGCTCGCCGTCTCGCTCGGCGTCGAGATCCTGTCCGGCATCCTGCTCGACGTCCCGTTCGCCTTCCTCGGCATCCAGGGCAACCTCGCCGACGGCGGTCCCGTCCAGGGGTTGTTCGGCAGCCGCAACATGCTCGGGTTCATCGCCGTGATCGCGCTGATCACCTTCGTGATCGAGTGGCGCACGCAGTCGGTGAATCCGCCGCTCGCCGTCGTGTCGGTCGCGCTGGCCGGCTCGCTCGCGTTCCTCTCGTCCTCGCCGACCGTGCTCGTGCTGGCGGTCGCGGTCGGCATCGTGACGGCCGCCCTCACGATCGTGCGGCACGCCTCCCCGCAACGACGGGGTCTCGTGCAGTGGATGCTCGGCATCCTCGTCGCGCTCGCGCTCACCGTGGCGTTCTCGCTGCGTCACCAGATCATCGCGCTGCTCGACGCGGGCTCCGACTTCTCGATCCGTGCGACGCTCTGGAACACGATCCTCGACTTCGTCGCCGTGAAGCCGGTCCAGGGCTGGGGCTGGTTCGGCGACTGGGCGCGCGGCGAGTATCCGTTCACCTACATCAACTTCCAGCTCGACGACCACCACCAGAGCGCACTGAACGCGTTCTTCGACGTGCTGCTCCAGCTCGGCGCCGCGGGACTCGTGCTCTTCCTGCTCCTCGGCGGGGTGGCGCTGATCCGCTCCTGGCTGGTGGCGAGCGTCCGCCGATCCGTCGTCTACGCGTGGACGCCGATCACCCTGGTGACACTGGCGGTCGACTCGATGTTCGAGAGCTTCACCCTCGTCGGCGCCGGCTGGTTCATGCTCGTGCTCTGCGCCCTGCGCGCCGGGCAGTCCCGCTCCTGGCGCGAGAACATCGATGCCGCGCACACGGGCGCGATCCCGACGCTGCGCCCGCAGCTCTGAGCCGACGGTCTCAGCCCGAGGTCAGCGCAGCGCGCTCAGCTTCTCGGCCCAGGCGATGGCGTCGCGCACCCCGTCGTCGACGGAGCGCTCAGCACGCCAGTCGAGCACCTCGGCGGCGTGATCCACGATCGCGAAGGCTCCGGCCTGATCGCCGGGACGCCGGCCGGCCTCCACGACGGGCAGCGGCTCTCCGGTCACTCGCTCGAAAGCGGCGACCAGCTCGCGCACGGTCACGCCGTCGCCGGTGCCCAGGTTGATCACCTGGTACGGCTCCTCCTCGGTGGCCACCTCGTCGAACTTCACCACCGCCGCGACGTGCGCGAGCGCGAGATCCCAGACGTGGATGTAGTCCCGAAGCCCCGAACCGTCGCGGGTGGCCCAGTCGGTGCCCGTGATCGTGAAGGACTCACCTGCGGCGCGCGCCTGCATGATCTTGCCGAGGGCGTGCGAGGGAGCCGGGTTCTGCTGGCCCGTGCGCAGCTGCGGGTCGGCGCCGATCGGATTGAAGTAGCGGAGCGCGATCGCCCGGAAGTCGCCGGCGGCCGCAGCATCGTGCAGGATCTGCTCGACCATGGCCTTGGTCGTCGCGTACGGGCTGGACGGTGCCAGGACGCCGTTCTCATCGACGCCGTCACCGCTCTCTCCCTCGTACACCGACGCGGACGAGCTGAACACGATGCGGGCGATGCCGGCGTCGCGCAGGCGCTGCAGCAGGAGCACGGTCTTGCCGACGTTGGAGTCGTAGTAGCCGAGGGGATCGGCGACCGATTCCGGCACGACGGCGCGAGCGGCGCAGTGCACGACCGCGTCGATGTCGGGATGATCCGCCAGCAGCCGGTCCAGCAGCGCCGCATCGGCGATGTCGCCCTCGTAGAGGTTGCGGCCCTCACCGAACGCACGCAGACCCTTGGAGAGGTCGTCGAGGATCACGACCTCGATGCCGGACTCGATGCACGCCGTCGCGACAGTGGACCCGATGTAGCCGGCGCCGCCGGTGATCAATACCTTCATCGCGCCCAGTCTAGCCAGCCGGGGGCACGGTTCATGGAGCGCACTCTCCGCAGATCCGAAGGCGACGGACGGTAGGCTACTCACTGCTCGTCGAGTCGCGCGCTGTCCTGTGACAGCTGTCTGCGGCACCAACATCGGAGAACTTCCCTGTGGCCCACGTCCTTCAGAACGTCGTCTTCCCACTCGATCGCGACCCCGATCTGCTTCCCCTGTACGCCGACCCCGAGACGTGGTCGGTCATCGAGAACGAACCCGTGCGCGTGTCGAACAGGGCGCACCTGGGCAACATCCTCGGCCGTCACCGGGCGCGCATCGTCGCCGGACGCCGCGTGTCGCTCGGCACCTACTTCAACGCCTTCCCCGCGTCGTATTGGCAGCACTGGACCAGCGTCAGAGACGTCACGCTGACCGTCCGCACGACCGGACCCGCGACGATCCTCGTCTACCGCTCCAACGGGTCCGGCATCCGCCAGCGCGTCGCGACCCGCGAGGTGACCGGCGAGGCGACGACGACCTTCGACCTCGAGCTCACTCAGTACAGCGACGGTGGCTGGATCTGGTTCGACATCGTCGCCGACGAGAAGCCGGCGGTGCTCGAGGGCGCGGAGTGGACGACCGAGCAGGAGCCCGCCCGCACGGGCAAGGCGTCGCTCGGCATCACCACCTACAACAAGCCGGACTACTGCGTCGAGACGCTGCGCGCCCTCGCGGCCTCACCGGACGCACTCGAGTTCGTCGATCGCATCTTCCTCGTCGACCAGGGCTCTCAGCTCGTCTCCGAGCAGGACGGCTTCGACGAGGTGTCCGAGAGCCTCGGGGAGACGCTGCAGCTCATCCGCCAGGAGAACCTCGGCGGCTCCGGCGGATTCGCCCGCGCGATGCACGAGACCCTGCAGCGTCCGGAGAGCGATTTCGTGCAGCTGCTCGACGACGACGTGCGCCTCGAGCCGGAGTCGCTGCGCCGCTCGATCGTGTTCGGGCAATACGCGACCACGCCGGTGCTCGTCGGCGGCCACATGTTCGACCTGCTCGACCGACCCAAGCTGCACGGCTGGGCCGAGGTGGTCGACGAGGGCCCATTCATGTGGCGCAACCTGTACCAGGAGAAGATGCCGCACGACTTCGGCGTGTCGAACCTGCGCCAGTCGACGCTCCTCCACATCCGGATGGACGCCGACTACAACGGCTGGTGGATGTGCCTCATCCCCCTCGACGTGATCCGCGAGGTGGGTCTCGCCCTCCCGGCCTTCATCAAGTGGGACGACGCGGAATTCTGCCTGCGTGCCGGCGAGGCCGGGTTCCCGACGGTGTCGATGCCGGGCGTCGCGCTGTGGCACGTCTCCTGGGTCAATAAGGACGACACGATCGACTGGCAGGCGTACTTCCATGCGCGCAACCGGATCGTGGCGGGTCTTCTGCACTCCGGCGCGCCACGCGGCGGCACCCTCCTGAAGCACAGCAGGCGCGTCGACCTCAAGCACCTGATGATGATGCAGTACTACCCCGTCGCGCTCCGTGCCCGTGCGCTGCGGGACGTGCTGTCCGGGCCCGACCACATGAAGCGGAACCTGGCGACGGCGATGCCCGCTGCTCGCGCGCTCGCACCGGAGTTCCCGGAGACGGTCGTGCACCGCGACCCGTCGACCGTGCTGCACTCCCGCCACGGACGACGCGTCTTCCAGCAGCTCTCGAAGAACGACCTCGACAACCCGACGGGGATGAAGCTCCGCGTGTTCACGCTGCGCGCCCTCATCTCCCACTGGATCCATCGCCCGCACCCCGCGAACATCGCTCAGCCCGAGGTCGAGTTCGGCAAGGAGGACGCCCTGTGGTGGCGCGTCCCGTCGTTCGACAGCGCGCTCGTGAGCGCGGCCGACGGATCCGGCAAGAACATCTACACGCGCGATCGGCGTCAGTACCGCCGTATGCTCCGCGAGAGCATCCGCCTGCACTCCGAGCTGCGCCGCAGGTGGCCGCAGCTGCAGAAGCAGTATCGCGATGCGCTCCCCGAGCTCGTCTCACCCCAGTCCTGGCAGAAGATCTTCGAGGAGAAGGCATGACCGCGGCGCCCGCTGCATTCGACCCCACGGCCGCGACGATCGTCATCGTCACCTTCAACCGCTCGCACCTGCTCGCGGGACTGCTCACCAGCATCACGGCGATGAACCCGAAGCCCGGCCACGTCGTGATCATCGACAACGCCTCGGCGGATGACACCACCGACGTCGTCGAGTCGTTCCGCGAGGGCATCGGCACCGAGATCGTCTATCGCCGTCTCGAGACGAACACAGGCGGATCCGGCGGCTTCAGCGAGGGCATGCGCACGGCGTACGAGCTCGGGTCCGAGTGGATCTGGATGATGGACGACGACGTCGAGGTCCTCACCGACGGCCTCGCGAAGATGGGCAAGTGGGCGCCGCGCTTCAAGAGCATCCAGGGCCGCCGCTTCGACTACGACGGCAGCGAGTTCTACTGGCAGTACCGCATCGCCGAGCGCATGGGCATCCCCATCCCGTTCGCCCCCTCCGGATTCGACGGGTCCGGATTCAAGGAGATGAACAGCGGATGCTTCGAGGGCATGTTCATCCACCGCTCGATCGTGACGCAGATCGGCCTCCCCGACCCGAGGTTCTTCATCTACTGGGACGACCAGATGTACGGGTGGCTCGCCTCGCGCCGGACGACGGCGGTCATCGTGGACGAGTTCGTGCTGCGACGCACGCGCGAGATCAAGCAGTGGGACATGGGCATCCGCCACATGAACGCGTCGAGCAACGCTTACCGCTACTACATCATGCGCAACCGCGGATTCATCAAGCAGTACTACCGCGTGCACGGCGTCTACAACCCGGTCCTGTTCGGTCTGGGCACGGCGGCGACCTTCGCGAAGGAACTCATCCGGCTCGTGTTCGTCGAGCGGACGGTGCGCGGCACGAGCAACCTCTTCCGCGGCATCCGTGACGGCGGCAAGGCCGGTCGCGACCGCACCTGGCAGCCGATGGAACCCCTGGAGGCATGACGATGGACGAGCAGCAGCCGGAACTGCGGTGGGCGCCGCTGGAACCTGCGCCGAGGCGCACCGGACGTATCTGGCTGATCGTCGGGCTCTCGGTCGCGGCGCTCGTGATCGTGGGCGTGCTGCTGTTCCTCTTCCTGCCGCGTGGCGACGGCCCCACGCCCGAAGAGAGCCCGTCTCCCTCTCCGTCTGCCTCCGCGACGGCGACGCCGTCACCGACGCCGACCGCGACGCCGGAGCCGACCCAGACTCCGATCACGACGGCACCGCCCGTGGTCGATCCTGACGTGGGCGCGTTCCGCGAGAAGGTGACTCCGTCGCTCGACGACGCGACCCGCCTTCTCGACCTCCTGGCGAGCACGAGCGGCGAGGACGCGGTGTCTCTGGTCGACACTCTGCAGCAGGATGCGCAGCGTCTGTCCGACTCTCCGGCGCCCTCGTCGATCGCGCAGGCGTGGAGCGAGGGGCTCTCGGCCTACTCGCAGCGGCTGACCGAGCTCGATTCCGCGGTGTCGTCAGGTGGTTCGACCGCCAGTGCGGCGGGAGCCGCCCGGACGGCTGCGGAGAACCTGCGGAGCCTCGTCGGCCTCTGAGGCCGGCCCGCAATCACGACGCCGGTCGATCGGCGTCGCTCCATTCCGTCATGCCCGCGGCACGGCAGTCGGATGCCGGGATCACGACGGGCGCGCCGTCGGGAAGGCTGCACAGCGTCAGAGCGGGCACGTCGTCCGCGCCGCTCTGGGGACTGCTGCTCTGGAACTCCACACCCGCGAGCAGCCCTTCGTCCCACAGCCGCATGCAGCCGTCGATCAGTGCGGGCGACGGGTCCGTCTCACCCGCGATCGCGACCGAGATCGTGACGTCGCGCGGTTCCGTGAGTGCACCGCCGGTGGCAGACGCGGAGTTGATCGGGCCGGCGACAGTCGCGCAGACCACCTCCACCGACCGCAGTTCCAGCCCGCCGGCCACGGACTCCGCGCCGGGGCCAGCGAGCACCCAGGCGGCACCGGCCCCGGCGACCAGGCAGACGCCGGCGACCAGTGCCCACGCGATCCGCGGACCTCGTCGCATCGATCCGTCGTCGCCTGCCGCCTGCGCGACAAGGGTCTCCTTGAGCCGTGCGCGGAACACCGGGTCGAGCCTTTCGTCTCCTCCGCTCATGACAACTCCCTCCCGCCCATCCCCGCGTCGGGGGCGAGCTCGACCATCGCGATGCGCAGTCGCTCCTTCGCGCGGCTGAGGCGCGTGCGGACTGTTCCGGCCGGCAGGCGCAGCAGCCGGGCCGCGTCCGCGGGCGCGACCTCTTCGATCACGCAGAGAGCCAGGATCTCCTGGTCCGCCGCGCTCAGCCGCGCGAACGCCGCCTCGACCTCGCCGCGACGATGAGCGCGCGTCTCGGCCTCGAGCACTTCCTCGGCATGGTCCGGAGCGGTCTCGGGGTGCAGCCTCCGGAGGAGCCGTTCGTGCCGCATCCGCGTCCGGGCACTGTTCCTCGCGAGGTTGGCGGCCGTCACGAGCAACCAGCCGATCACCGAGCCGTTCACGACCCTCACCCGGGAGCGCAGCCGCCACGCCTCGAGGAACACCATCGCCGTGACGTCCTCGGCATCCTCGCGCGTGCGAGCGAATCGCCGTGCGTGCCGATGCACGCGGTCGACGTGCCGATCGAAGACCGCGGCGAACGCGTCGGCGTCGCCGGCGCACGCCCGCGCCCACAGGTCGACGTCGCTGCTGTCGGCTCCGCTGAGCATGACCATGGGCGGTCAGAGCGGTTTCAGGACCGAGGAGACGACGACCGCCCCCGGTCCGTACTCGTCGTCCATCTGCTGCTGCAGCTCTCCATTCTCATCGTGCACGACGCTGATTCCGATCTGACCGGTCATCGCGTCCGGCCCTGCCGACATGACCTGGTGATCCGACAGGAACTTCTCATCCGACATGATCTCCTGGAGCCTCGCATCGAGCTCCGCGGCCGTGTAGTCGGCCGAGAAGACGCAGAGCGCTCCTCCCCATACTTGCCGCAACCGAGCCTCGGCCGCGGCAGGGTCACCGTGGACGCCGACATTGACGATCGAGAGGCCGGCGTGGACCGCGTCGAGTCGCATCTCCTCCAGGACATCCGTCCCCGGCGACACCGCAGGGATCTCGCTCCTGTCGATCCATGAGGTCGCGTATCCGTCCAGCGCCGTCGCCGCGGCGTGGATCCCGAGCAGCGCGTCGTAGGTGGCCAGCGACTCGTCGACTATCCGCCATCCTCCCGCAGGCTCCGGGCAGCGCGATGGCAGGACCGGCCCCTGCGGGCTGATCGAGGACGACGTCACGGAGAACGCGGTGACGGAGACGACGGTCAGAACCTGTGCGACCGTGTCGTAGCTCCCCCTGACGGTGAAATCTCCCCAGTGCACCTCCATGCGCTCGTCGTACTCCGCGTCGACGGCGTCCCAGTCCCAGCCGACCAGCTGCACCCCGCCGGCGCAGCCGGGAGGACTCGACTGTGCCACGCCGAAGCAGAGATCCGTTCGACCATTCCGTTCGATGACGGTTCCCGACGCTTCCGTCATGAACGTCACCGATGCCGTGGCCCCGAGGGCACCAGTGGCTCGCTGGCCGTCAGAGCGCGGCGTGGCGCACCCCGACACGATCAGTGCCACCAACACGAGAGCAGCCGCGTATGCGCGACACCTGATCGACATCGCCACACCGACCTCCTTGCTCGCGCCCTCGGAAGCCGACGGCTCCCCTCACCATGGAGTGTCGCGACGAGGGGGAACGTTACAGGACCGGTCTAACTGTTGTAGTCGGCGTTGTAGCGCTCGAGCACCTCGGCGATCGGGGCGTCGAGCACGAGCTCGCCCCTGTCGAGGTAGAGCCCGCGAGTGCAGAACCGGCGCAGGTCGCGCTCGTTGTGGCTCACGAAGAACAGCGTGCGCCCCTCGGCGAGCAGCTCGTCGATGCGCGTGTAGCACTTCTCACGGAACGCCTTGTCGCCCACGGCGAGCACCTCGTCGACGAGCAGGATCGGCTCATCGAGCTGCGAGACGACAGAGAACGCGAGGCGCACCTTCATGCCGTTGGAGAGGTGCTTGTAGGGGGTCTCCTCGAAGCCGGCCAGCTCGGCGAACGCGATGATGTCGTCGTACCGGCGCGAGACCTCGTCGCGCGACATCCCGTGCAGTCCCGCGGTCAGTCGCACGTTCTCGCGCACCGTGAGATCGCCGACGAAGCCGCCGGTGATCTCGATCAGCGGGGCGACACCGCCGTTGACCTCGACGGTTCCCTCGTCGGCCAGCAGTACCTTCGCGACCAGACGGAGCAGCGTCGACTTGCCCTGTCCGTTGCGACCGACGACGCCGATCGACTCGCCGGGCTGCACGGTGAAGGAGACGTTGCGCAGAGCCCAGAACTCCCCCGGTCGCGACCGTCGCGACGCACCGGCGAACAGGTCCTTGAAGGAGCGGTTGCCCCGTCTGTTCCGGCGGAAGTGGACGCCCAGTCCCCGGACTTCGATCGCTGCAGCCATCACAGCTCCTTCAGCACAGGACGCTCGAGCCGCCGGAAGGTCCACATTCCGAGCGCGAGGATCGCCAGGCTCATCACGACGCTGATCACCAGCGTGAACAGGTTCCACTGATCCGGGAAGAACGCCATCCGGTAGAGCATGAAGATGCCGGCGAGCGGGTTGAACGCCCCCAGTTTCTGCGCGATGCCCGGCAGGTCGGTGACGTTGTAGATGATCGGGGTGGCGTAGAACATCGCGCGCAGGATCAGTGCCGTCGTCCGCTCGAGGTCGACGTACATGACGCACAGCGGCGCGACGAGCAGCCCCAGCCCGACGAGCAGGATCGTCTGGAGCAGCATCGCCACCGGCATCCACAGGATGCCCCAGCCGATCTGCACCGTGTTGTTCGGATCCGTCTCCATGAACAGGCTGATCACGATGAACAGCACGAGCACGGGCAGGGAGAAGAGATACTCGATCCCCTTGCTCAGCACGATGCGGTTGACCCAGATGGACCGCGGGATCGCCGTCGACCGCACGAGTCTGGCGTCCTTCTTGAACGCACGCGTGAAGTCGCCGACGGACGAGTTGAACCAGACCCACGGCAGCAGCGCGCTGATGAGGAACACGATGTACGGCTCCTCGCCCACATCGCGGTGGAACACCTGCGTGAAGACGAACCAGTAGATCAGGCTCATCACCAGCGGATCGAGCACCGACCAGACGTAGCCCAGCATGCTCGTCGCGTACCGGACCTTCAGGTCGCGGGCCGACAACAGCCACAGCGAATGAAGGTATCGCCGCGGCGTTCCCGGCGCCCCGACAGCAGCGTGACTCACAGTGCCGAGTCTAGGCGAGCTCGTTGTTCCACATCGACAGCGCCGAGCCGATGGCCATGTGCATGTCGAGGTACTGATACGTGCCGAGGCGGCCGCCGAAGTGCACGTCCTGTTCGCCCTTGGCCAGCTCGCGGTACGCCAGCAGGCCCTCGCGGTCGGTCGGAGTGTTCACCGGGTAGTACGGCTCGTCCTCGCGGTTCGCGAAGCGGGAGAACTCGCGCATGATGACGGTCTTATCCTGCGCGAAGACGTCCTTGCGCTCCGGGTGGAAGTGCTTGAACTCGTGGATGCGCGTGTACGGGACGTCCATGTCGGGGTAGTTCATGACCGGCGTGCCCTGGAAGTCGCCGACGTTCAGCACTTCCTGCTCGAAGTCGAGCGTGCGCCAGCTGAGCGCGCCCTCGGCGTAGTCGAAGTACCGGTCGACGGGCCCGGTGTACACGACGGGCACCTGGCCGACGGTCGCCTTCTTGCTCAGCGGCTGCGACTCGTCGAAGTAGTCGACGTTCAGCTTGACCTCGATGTTGGGGTGATCCGCCATCCGCTCGATCCACGAGGTGTAGCCGTCGGTCGGCAGTCCCTCCCACGTGTCGTTGAAGTAGCGGTTGTCGTACGTGTAGCGCACGGGGAGCCGGCTGATGATGTCGCCGGAGAGCTTGTGCGGGTCGGTCTGCCACTGCTTCGCGGTGTAGTCGCGGAAGAAGGCCTCGAACAGCGGGCGCCCGACGAGGGCGATGCCCTTCTCCTCGAAGTTCGCCGCGGTCTTGGCGTCGAACTCCCCCGCCTGCTCCTTGACCAGCGCACGTGCCTGGTCGGGGGTGAAGGCGGCCTGGAAGAACTGGTTGATCGTGCCGAGGTTCACCGGCATCGGGAAGACGGTGCCCTTGTGGGTGGTGTACACCCGGTGGACGTAGTTCGTGAAGGTCGTGAACCGGTTCACGTACTCCCAGACCGTCGGGTTCGAGGTGTGGAAGAGGTGGGCGCCGTAGCGGTGGACCTCGATCCCGGTCTCGGACTCCGCCTCGCTGTAGGCGTTGCCGCCGATGTGGTGGCGACGGTCGATGACGGTGACTTTGCGGCCCGCTTCTGCTGCGCGCTCCGCGATGGTGAGGCCGAAGAAACCCGACCCGACGACGAGAAGATCCATACGGCAATCGTATCGGCGCGTACCTGGGAGCTCAGTCCCCGGGGACGGCGCCGATCACATCCGCCAGCATCGGCGCGAACCGGCGGACGAAGTCCAGGTTCAGATGATCCGCGTCGTAGTACACCGCTGTGCCGCCGATCGCGGCGTAGCACTGCGTCTCGTCGCAGAAGTACGGCCCGGCGTCGAACGACCGGATCGCCGGGTCTGCGGCGGCGGCGGCCGCCCGCAGGTACGGATCCTCCGGCTGCGCCTCGGCGATCGGCACGGCGCAGGCCAGCGGGTTGCGTGCGTTGACGAGCAGGCAGTCCGGCGAGCGCACCTCGCCGTTGAACGGCACGCCGCCGAGGGCGATGACCGTGACACCCGCATCCGCCCACGAGCGCCACGTGCGCTGCAGGCCGTCCGCGAACTGGTCGGACTGGGGTCGGTCGGAGCCGTCGTCCACGAGCTGCACCCTGCCCGCCGACGAGGTGAGCACGATGTCGGGCGCCGCCTCGACCACCGCGGACTGCACCGCGGTCGACCAGTCCCGGCATCGATCCCGGTCCGCCGCACTCGACGGTTCACGGAAGCCGACGAACGGCGCATCGATCACCGGACACCCTCCGCCGAACGAGGTCGTCACGGTCCACCCCTGTGCACGGGCGAGGTCGAACACCGCACCCTGCCACTGCTGAGCGTGCGAGTCCCCGACGAGCCAGACCGCCGGTGCGTCGGGGGCTCCCCCGCTGAAATCGCAGACCACGGTCGCGGTCGTGCCGCCGAAGGGCAGCAGTTCGGGATCGGCGCTGCACTCGTCGGGCACCGCGAAGTAGGCGTTGCCCGGCCCCATGACGACGTCGGCCGCCGGACCGAACCGGTCCGCGCACTCCGCACCGGGATCCATCGCCTGCGGGCCCACGCACTCTTCGAGAGTCACGCTGACCGGCGGGACATCCGCCGCCGAGACGGCTCTGCCCGCGAGCACGAGCCCGCCTCCGATGACGGCCACCGCGGCCACCGCTCCCAGCATCGCGAGGAGAGTGCGACGCGGAGACACGGTGAGGAGCTTCCATCGCTGACCGGGACGCTCGATGAAGCGGGCCGTCGCCCACGCCAGCAGCACCGAGAGGGCCAGGATGCCGATCTTCATGGCCGTCGACGTCGCCGCCCCGATCAGGAACGGCACGAGCACGATCAGCGGCCAGTGCCAGAGATAGAGCGAGTACGAGACGTCGCCGATCCATTGCACGGGACGGATGCCGGTGACGGCGGTGTGCCAGAGGCGCTCCCGTCCGGTCCCGGCGAGGATCACGGCTGCGGTGCCCAGCACCGGCAGGAGCGCGACGTACCCGGGGAAGGGCGTCGTCGGCCCGAACAGCACCGCGGCGAGGGCGATCATCACGAGCCCCGCGAGCGCGAGCACATTGGCCCCCACCGCCGGCAGACGTCGTGTCGCCATCAGCGCCAGCAGCCCGCCGACCCCGAACTCCCACGCCCGCGTGTACGTCGCGAAGTACGCCGGGCTCGGGATGAGTGTCGTGGCGATCACGCTCGCCGCGAGCGAGACGACCACGAGGACGCTCAGGACCACGACGGCGACGACACGAGGACGCGCGGACCGCCGCGCCGCCCACCAGGAGGCCGCGAGCAGCAGCAGCGGCCAGAGAAGGTAGAACTGCTCCTCGACCGACAGCGACCAGTAGTGCTGAGCGACCGTCGCCTGGTCGTTGATCGCCGAGTAGTTCACCGACATGGCGCTCAGGTACCAGTTCTCGACGTACCCGGCGCTGGCCATGATCTCCGCGCCGGCACGCGACCAGCGCGGGTACGGCAGCAGAAGAAGGGTGCCGATCGCGCTCACGACCAGCACGAGGAGAGCCGCCGGCAGCAGCCTGCGCACCCGACGCGCATAGAACGAGGCGAGCGCGATGCGCCCGGTGGCCGAAACCTCGCGGGCGAGATGGCTCGTGATCAGGAATCCCGAGATGACGAAGAAGACGTCGACGCCGACGTAGCCGCCGGTCAGATGCGTCGGCCAGAGGTGGTTGAGCACCACCGCGCCGATGGCCACCGCACGGAGCGCCTGGATGTCGGCGCGGAATGCGGTGCCCCGACGAGGCGCGGGGCGGCTGTTCGTCAGCTCGGTGCTCCTGCTGCGGCCATCAACTCGACGGCGGTCCCGACGACGATGCGGGGCGTGCCCGCCCAACGCGCGGCATCCGTCGCCGCGCGTCCGTCGACCAGCAGCTTGATGCCGGGGAGCTGCGCCGGCTCGAGCTCACGGTAGGCCGCGTGGTCGGTCTGCAGGATCGCGATGTCGATGTCGTCGCCCAGCGCGTACGGCTCGAAGCCAAGGCGCCGGAGCTCCTCGTCGCTGTACAGGGGGTCGTGCACCTGCACGACCGCGCCGCGCTTCTCGAGGGCGGCCACCGTCGGGAAGACACCGGAGAACGCCGTCTCCTTGACGCCGCCGCGGTAGCTCGCGCCGAGGACGACGGCGCGCAGCCCGGAGAGGGAGCCGAGGATGCCCTCCGCCTGGGCGACCAGGCGCTCCGGCATGGACTCGTTCACCCGACGGGCGGTGCGGACGATATCGGCACCGGGGTCGGTCGACAGGTAGAGCTTCGGGTACACCGGGATGCAGTGACCGCCGACGGCGATGCCGGGACGATGGATGTGGCTGAAGACCTGGGAGTTGCAGGCTTCGATCACCTGGTAGACGTCGATCCCGTTGGCGCCGGCGAAGAGGGCGAATTCGTTCGCCAGGCCGATGTTCACGTCGCGATACGTGGTCTCGGCGAGCTTGGCCATCTCGGCGGCCTCCGCGCTGCCCAGATCCCAGACGCCGTTGGCCCGCGCGAGGTCCGGACGATCGTCGAACTCGAGAACAGCCTCGTAGAAGTCGACCGCGCGACGCGCGCCCTCGTCGGACAGCGCCCCGACGAGCTTCGGGTACTTGCGCAGGTCGGCGAAGATACGGCCGGAGTAGACCCGCTCCGGAGAGAAGACGACGTGGAAGTCCTCACCCTCGGTGAGACCGGACACTTCCTCCAGCAGCGGCTTCCATCGTCCGCGGGTGATGCCCACCGGGAGGGTCGTCTCGTAGGACACGAGCGTGCCAGGGCTGAGGTGCTTCGCGAGCGAGGTGGTGGCCTGATCCATCCAGCCGAACTCGGGCTCGGCCGTCTCCTCGTTCACGAAGAGCGGCACGACGACGACGACGGCCTCCGCCGAAGGGATGGCCTCGGCGTAATCGGTCGTCGCGCGCAGGCGTCCGGCGGCCAGCGCCGCGGTGAGCTTCTCCTGCAGCTGCGCCTCGCCCGGGAACGGCTCCACTCCGCTGTTGATGGCATCGACGAGCGCCGGGTTCACGTCGACTCCGATCACCTCGTGCCCGCGGTCGGCGAACTGCAGAGCAAGGGGGAGCCCGATCTTCCCGAGGGCCACGACGGCGATACGCATGAGCAATATTCTATGGCGGGCGGAGAGCCGGGCTCTTCGCTGCGACGCATCAGCGCCCGCGCGCGTCAACTGTTCTCCGCGCCTGCGCGAGGTGTGCGTTCAGCGGCCGTCGCCGGTCAGAACCGCGATCACCCGCGAGGCGGCGTGTCCGTCTCCGTAGGGAGCCTGGTCCGTGTCCGCCGGCCTCTCGCGTGTGACGCCGGCCGCGATCTCCTGCGCGGTGCCGACCAGCACGTTCCATCCCAGCTGCACGGTCTCGACCCACTCGGTCTCGGTCCGCACCGTCGTGCAGGGCACGCGCAGCAGGAACGCCTCCTTCTGGAGCCCCCCGGAGTCGGTGACCACGCCCGCGCTCGACACGACCGCGGCGATGAGGTCCGGATACGCGAGGGGCGCGTGCGCGATCAGGGATCCCTGGGTGAGTGCGATGCCGTGGGCGGCGGCCTTCGCGACGACGCGCGGGTGGGCGAGCAGGATCACGGGCTTGTCGAGGTCGGCGAGGCCCGCAGCGATCTCCGCCAGGCGGGCAGGGTCATCCGTGTTGTCCGGACGGTGGATGGTCGCGACGTAGAAGCCTCCCGACTCCAGGCCGAGCTCGGCGATCAGCGGGGACGGGGTGCCCGCCACCTGATCGCGCACCTGGAACAGCACATCGGTCATGACGTCGCCGACGAGCACCGTCCGCTCGCTCAGGCCCTCGTGTGCGAGATGCGCGACCGCGACCTCGGTCGGCGCGAGCAGCAGATCGGCCGCATGATCGGTCAGCACGCGATTGTGCTCCTCCGGCATCCGCCGGTTGAAGCTCCGCAGGCCGGCCTCGAGGTGCGCGACCGGGATGTGCATCTTCACCGCACTCAGGGCGGCGGCGACGGTGGAGTTGGTGTCGCCGTAGACGAGGACCCAGTCGGGACGGTGCTCGTCGAACACGGCGTCGAGGGCCGCGAGCATCGACCCGGTCTGGACGCCGTGCGATCCGCTGCCGACGCCGAGGTGCACGTCGGGCGTCGCGATGCCCAGGTCCTCGAAGAACACGTCGGAGAGCATCGGGTCGTAGTGCTGACCCGTGTGGACGATGACGTGTTCGACGCCGGCCGCCTTGGCGGCGTGGTCGATCGGGGCGAGCTTGACGAACTGCGGGCGGGCGCCGACGACGCTGACGATCTTCACGGTCACTCAGCCTACGGGGGTGCGCCTCGCAGCGCCGCGATGCCGATCAGTCCGCGAAGCGCCGAGCGGCGTCGAGGAAGACGCGTGCGGGCACGCCGCGCAGCACGCTGTACGGGGGCGCCGTCGTGTTCTCGGTGACGACGGCGCCGGCAGCGACGACGCTGTGGTCGCCGATGTCGGCCCCCATGAGCACCACGGCGTTCGCACCGATGTGCACGTACCTGCCGATGCGGCTCGATGAGCGCTGGATGTCGCGGGCACGTTCGCTGACGCACCGCTCCACCGTGGAGTGCGTGTAGATCTGCGCGCCGGCCGAGATGTCGCACCCGTCCCCGATCACGAGTCCTCCGCTGCCGTCGACGACCGTGAAGGCCCCGATCCAGACGTCGTCGCCGATCTCCGGCTCTCCGACGATCCAGGCGTGCGGGTTGAATCGGTTGGCAGCGATCCCATGCCACTCCGGCACCTCCGGGATCGGCGACTCTGCGGGCTCTCTCACGGTTCGGCGCACCTCCATCCCATATGATACTTAGCAGTCTGCCCGCTTCCGTGCTGCCACGGGAGCTCGATAACGAGAGAACTCGAAATCCATGTCTGTGCGTGAAAAATCCATTCTGATCACCGGCGGAGCCGGATTCATCGGGAGCCACCTCGTCGACCGGCTCATCCGCGACGAGCCGCGACGGATCACCGTCGTCGACAACTTCTTCCTCGGCAGCATGGAGAACCTCACCGCCGCCCAGGCCGCCCGACCGGACATCGACATCATCCGGCTCGACGCGTCCGACCTCGCGGCGATGCAGGATGTCGTGACGACCCACGAGATCGACACCGTCTTCGACCTCGCCGTCATCCCTCTGCCGACGTCGCTCACCTATCCGGCGTGGACGGTGCAGACGAACGTCGGCATCGCGACCACCTTCTGCGAGATCGCGCGCCGCGGCCTCGTCGAGCGCCTCATCCACGTGTCCAGCTCGGAGGCGTACGGCTCGGCCCGCTACATCCCGATGGACGAGGGGCACCCGCACGACGCGATCACGCCGTATGCGGCCAGCAAGTCCGCCGCCGACCACATCATCGAGTCGTACGTGCAGACCTTCGGGATCGACGCGACCGTCATCCGGCCGTTCAACAACATCGGTCCGCGCCAGAACCCCGGCTCGTACGCCGGGATCGTGCCGATCATCGTGCGCCGCGTTCTCGACGGCGTGCCGATCGAGATCTTCGGCGACGGCGAGCAGACCCGTGACTTCATCTTCGTCAAGGACAGCGCCGACCTCATCGCCCAGGTGCACGACTCGGACGAGTGCCGCGGCAAGGTGCTGAACCTCGCCACCGGCGTCGAGACCTCCGTCAACGAGCTCGTGTCACGGATCCTCGGCCTGATGGGCCGCCCCGACCACCCCGTCATCCACACGGAGGAGCGTCCCGGAGACGTGCGTCGCCACCTCGCCGACGTGTCGAAGCTCGAGTCGCTCCTGGGGCACCAGTCACCGCGGCTCACCGACGACGCCCTCGGCCAGACCGTCGACTGGTACACCTCGGTCCTCTCATGAGGCTCAACATCCCGCTGACCGGGTCCCCCGAGGTCGACGCGGTGCGCGAGGTCATCGAGTCCGGCTATCTCACGCAGGGCGCGAAGACCGCGGCGTTCGAGGATGCCGTCCGCGGATTCACGTCCGCACGCCACGCGGCAGCGGTCAGTTCCGCGACGACGGGCCTGCATCTCGCGCTCGTCGCGCTGGGCGTGCAGCCCGGCGACGAGGTCGTGATCCCGGGATTCAGCTTCCCGGCGACCGCGAACGCCGTGATCCAGCAGGGCGCGACGCCCGTGTTCGTCGACATCGACGAGTCGACGTTCAACCTCGACCCCGCACTGCTCGACGCCGCCGTCACCGAGCGCACCCGCGCGATCATGCCGGTCCACGCGTTCGGCCTCTGCGCCGACATGGACGCCATCAATGCGGTGGCCGCTCGCCACGGGCTACCGGTTCTCGAAGACGCCGCCTGTGCACTGGGCGGCACCTACGGCGGACGCCACGCGGGCACCCTCGGCACGGCCGGGGTGTACTCGTTCCACCCGCGCAAGATCATCACGACCGCCGAGGGCGGCATGATCACGACCGACGACGACGACCTCGCCGCACGCATCGCCGTCCTGCGCGCGCACGGCGCCGTCCGCGGCGAGCTGTACATGGAGTTCGTCGAGGCCGGATTCAACTACCGGCTCAGCGACGTCCACTCGGCGATCGGGCTCGCGCAGATGACCCGCATCGACGACATCATCTCGGGTCGACGACGTGCGGCATCCGAGCTGACGAGCCGCGTCTCCGGCATCGAGGGCGTGCACGTACCGACAGAGCCCGCCGGCACCTCCCACACGTTCCAGTCGTACGTGGTCCTGCTGGACGACGACATCGACCGGGACGAGGTCATCCGTCGCATGCGCACCCGCGACATCGAGACGACGCTGGGCACCTACGGCATGCACCTGCAGCCGTACTTCCGGGATCGTTTCGGCATCCCCGACGAGGCGCTCCCCCACACGACGCGTGCCCACCACCAGGCGCTCACCCTCCCGCTCTACCCCCAGCTGACCGACGACGACATGGACGCGATCGCGGACGCGCTGCGCCAGAGCATCGCGGAGAGCACGCGATGACCGGTCCCGACGTCACGATCGTCGACTACGGCGTGGGGAACCTCGGTTCCCTGCGCAACGCGCTGGCCAAGGTCGGCCGCTCGTCCGAGGTGACGAGCGACCCGCAGACGGTTCTCGATGCCGCGCGCATCATCCTTCCCGGCGTCGGCTCCTTCGACCATGCCGTCGACCGTCTCACGTCGACCGGACTCGGCGAGGCCGTCGTGACCGCCGCCCGCGAGAAGCGCACACCGCTCGCCGGTGTGTGCCTCGGCATGCAGCTGATCATGGACGGCAGCGACGAGGGCGAACGCCCGGGACTCGGGCTGATCCCCGGCAGGGCCCACCGCTTCCCCGACGAGATCGACGGCTCGCGTCTGCTCGTGCCGCACATGGGATGGAGCGCGGCCGTGGCGGCGAAGCCGTCGCGTCTCGCTCCCTCACTCGGAAACGGCGGGCGGTTCTACTTCGTCCACTCCTACGCCGTCACCCCCGACGCCGAAGCCGACGTCCTCACCTGGACCGAGTACGGCGAGCGCTACGCGTCGTCGGTCGAGCGCGACAACGTGATCGGCATCCAGTTCCACCCCGAGAAGAGCCACCGCTACGGACTGACGCTCCTCGGCGAGTTCGCGGTGGCGGAGGTCTGATGCACGTCTATCCCCGGCTGATCCCCGTCCTCCTCCTCGAGGGCGAGCGCCTCGTGAAGACCAAGGCCTTCGATGATCCCCGCTACGTCGGCGACCCGGTCAACGTCATCAGCATCTTCAACGACCTCGAGGTCGACGAACTGGTGATCCTCGACATCGGAGCAGCGAGAAGCCGCGTGCCGGCGCCGATGGCGCTGTTGAGCAGGATCGCGACCGAGGCCTTCATCCCGCTCGCCTACGGCGGCGGGGTCGAGACGGCGGAGCAGGCGCAGGCGATCATCGCCTCCGGCTTCGAGAAGATCATCGTGAACACCGCTCTGGTGACGCGCCCCGACGACGTGCGCCAGATGGTCCGGGCGCTCGGCTCGCAGGCGATCGTCGCGAGCCTCGACGTGCGCGGCACCGAAGACGGGTACGTCGTGCACACCGGCGGAGGAGTGGATGCCGCGCCCGTCACGGTCGACGAATGGGTCGCGCTCGCGACCGACATCGGAGTCGGCGAGATCCTCGTCACGAACATCGATCACGAGGGCACGCGCGGAGGCATCGACCTCGACCTCGTCCGCACCGTGGCCGCGACCGCGACGGTGCCGGTGATCGCGCACGGCGGCGTCGGCGGCCGCGACGACCTGGTCTCTCCGATCGAGCATGCGGGGGCCTCCGCGGTCGCCGCGGGAACGGCCTTCGTCATGCAGTCCGGCCGCGAGAGCGTGCTCATCAACTACCCGACGAGGCCGCAGATCGACGCCCTCTTCGGCCACCTCTTCGACGGACGCGGCGAGCCCATCGCCGCGCAGCAGTTCGGGCTGGACCTGGACGCCGCGACGTCCGACGAGTTCCTGAGCTCGCCGAGCGTGTGCCGCCGGTGCATCATCACCTCCGACGTCCCTGGTGCGGCCTTCGACGCCGACGGCGTCTGCTACTACTGCCACCTGCACGACTCGCTCGACAAGCAGTACCCGATCGGGGCCGAGAGCGAGAAGGCGCTCGACAAGTTCGTCGCCGAGCTCAAGGCCGCGGGCCGTGGCAAGAAGTACGACTGCATCATGGGGGTGAGCGGCGGAACCGATTCGTCGTACCTCGCGCACCTGCTCGTCAAGAAGGGCGTGCGCCCGCTGGCCGTGCACTTCGACAACACCTGGAACTCCCCCACAGCGACCTCGAACATCTTCGCGGTGCTCGACAAGCTCGGCGTCGACCTCGAGACCTACGTCGTCGACAACGCGGAGTACGACGACATCTACCGCTCGTTCATGCTGGCCGGCGTCAAGGACATCGAGGCGCCGACAGACATCGGCTTCATGGGCGTCCTCTACCGCGCGGCCGAGAAGCACGGCATCCGCCACATCGTCGAGGGCCACTCGTTCCGCACCGAGGGCATCTCCCCCATGGGCTGGCTCTACATGGACGGCGGCTACATCAAGGGAGTGCACAAGCTCTTCGGCCGGCTTCCGATGAAGACCTACCCGAACCTCGACTTCACGAACTTCGTCAAGTGGTCGGCGTTCAGCCGCATCCAGCGCACGCGTCCGCTGTACTGGATCGATTACAACAAGGAAGACGCCAAGCGCTTCCTGGCCGATGAATACGGCTGGCAGTGGTACGGAGGACACCACCTGGAGAACCGCTTCACAGCGTTCTACCACACCTACTTCCTGCCCACCCGCTTCGGGATCAACTTCCGACAGATCGAGCTCTCCGCGCTCGTGCGCTCGGGGCAGATGGACCGGAGGCTCGCTGCCGCCCAGTTCATCGAGCCGCGGCACGGCGACCCCGAACTCATCGCGATGGTGAAGAAGCGCATCGGCTTCGATGATGCCGGCTTCGAGCACATCATGACGATGCCGAAGAAGGACTACACGGACTACCCGACATACAAGCGCCGCTTCGAGCTGCTCCGGCCGTTCTTCTGGCTCATGTGGAAGCTGGACCGCGTGCCGAAGAGCTTCTATGTGAAGTTCTGCATCCCGCGCAAGAAGCGATGATGGCGGACTCCACCTCGGTGGTGTTCCGTCGGCAGAAGGCGCTGCTACGCACACTGTCGTGGGTCTTCCGGCCGTTCGCGCTGTTCACCCGGCGGATCGACTGGGTGGTCGGGCCGGAGGACATCGCGCTCATGGCGACGCACATCGCGGAGGCGCTGCCGAACAGCTACACCGCGATCCATGCGCGCAACCCCTTCTACACGGTGCCGTACGACGCGGTGATCCAGACGTCGTCGACCGCATTCGGAGGCCGGCTCGCCACCTGGCGACGTCTCTACGGCGGTCCGATCCTGCTCGCCTGGCTGGTCAACCGGGCCCGGGGATTCATCTACGTCGGCGGCGGCGCGTTCCTCGAAGGACATCACGACGAGCGGGAGTTCGAGTTCGCGTTCATCCGCGGTCGCAAGCGGCGCCTCGTCTGCTACTTCACCGGCAACGACATCCGCTCGCCCCGGCTCTCCGTGGAGCAGGCCGAGCAGACCGGCCGTCCCAACATCGGGTCGATCCTCGTCACCGTCGATCCGGTGTTCGCCAGCCCGGAGTACGACGACGCGCGACGAACCCGCGCCCAGGTGGCCGAGCGGCATGCGGAGGCGATCTTCAACGCCCGCAACGACCAGCTCTCCTACCTGGAGGGGCACACCCACCCCTTCCTCTACTTCTACCCCGACGAGCAGTTCGCAGGTCCCACCGACAAGTTCGACGCGCCCGAGCGCATCGTCGTCGTCCATGCGCCGTCCAATCCCCTCCTCAAGGGCACGGATGCCGTGCGCGAGGCCATGGCGCGGATCACGCGGACGCACCCGCATGTCGAGTATCGGGAACTGATCGGCGTGCCCCACGAAGAGGTCCTCGCCGCGCTGGACGAGGCGCACATCGCCCTCAACGAGTTCTACGCCTCGGTTCCCGGGGTTTTCGGGGTCGAGGCCATGGCACGGCGCTGCGTCCTCGTGACGAGCGCGCGCGTGGCCGACGAGCCCGATCTCGGCCAGGACGCGGAGGGCGCGTGGGCCGTCGCCGACGTGCACACGCTCCACGACGTGGTCGCGGACCTGCTGGCGCACCCCGAGCGGATGCCGGAACTGGCGGACCACGGGTGGGACTGGTCGATGCGCCACGCCTCCGCCTCGGCCAGCACGAGAGCGCTGACGCGCGCGATCGCCGACGCCTGAACGTCGGGGAGAAGGAGTCACCATGTTCTTCGCAGTGAGCCTGCATCCGGCCGGGAGTTCGGATCGCGTCGATCGAGCAGCGCAGCTCCATGCGCGTCACCTCGCGGAGTCCGGGCGATTCGGCGACCTGGGGCGACGCGAGTTCGTCGGGGGGTCCTTGCACTGGGACGCGGGCTCCTCGCACGCCGACATCACCGACGCGCCCGACGGCAGCGGGTTCCTGCTCCGCGGCGGCTACGTCGCGGGCGATGACGGGTGGCGCGACGGCCGGCACGCGACGGAGGATCCTGACAACTGGGGAGAATTCGCCGCCATTCGCGTTCGTCCGACGACGGCCGGTTCACAGATCGACGTCTGGGCTGATCGCGCGGGCTCGTGGCCGCTGTACCACGGCACGGCGGGTCGCCACACGGTCATCTCCAACGACCCGCATTTCGTCGCGCTCGCCCTCGGCATCACGACGCTCAGCGCGCAGGGATCCTACGAGCTCCTGGCGTATCACCACGCCATCGGACGGGAGACGACGCTCAGCGGGGTCTACGCCCTCGTGGCCGGCGAAGCGCTGCAGGCCGAGACCGACGGCTCCGGGAGCCCCGGGGTCCGGCTTCTTCGTCGCTCGAGCATGCAGTACTCGCGTCCTGCGGCCAGTCCCGACGAGACCTACGAGGCCCTGCGCGACGCGGTCGCGCAGATCGGACCGCTGCACGATCCGGACCGCACGCTGACGCTTCAGATCTCCGGCGGACTCGACAGCAGGCTCACCCTCGGCGTTCTGGCGGAGGCCGGCCCGGACAGGCCGGAGGCGGTGACGCTCGACCTGTCGACGCCGGAGGAGCTCGAGGTCGCGCACCGCGTCGCCACGACGCTCGGATTCCCGCATCGGACGGCCCGACTCGACGAGATGTCGCTGCACGCGGCGCGGTCGGGATGGTCGCTCACCGGCGGTCAGGTCTCGGTGCACGCCGCCGCAGGCAACATCCTCGCCTACGAGGTGTCCGCCAAGGCGGCGAACGGCGACGTCACGCTGGTCGGCGCCTGGCCCGGCGACTGCCTCATCGGCTCGTACGTTCCCGTGATGCCGTTGATGGTCTCCCGCTTCTCACGCGGCTGGGCCCTGCGCGACTGGTCCGGCAAACGCGCACCGATCTGGCGCGCGCGCGGCGTGGCCGTCACGGGATCCCGCGCGAAGGGCATCGCGAAGACCGCCGACCGTTCCCTGCGCCGAAGCGTGCTGCGGTCGCCGGGTCGTTCAGCCGCGCAGGCGATCAGCGCGTGGGCGATGTTCGAACGTCAGCCGCGCTTCAGCTACGTCAGCCCGGCGATCCTCTCCCACGACGTGCTGGCGGTGACCCCGGTGCTGGCCGGGCCCTATCTGGACGCGCTCCTCACGTTGAGCCCCACCGACATCATCGCCAAGAACTACTACCGCCGGATGATCCACTCGCGCCTCGTCGCGCTGCGAGACGTGCCCAATGCGAACACCGGAGCACCGGTCAGCCCCGAGCCGGTGCTGCCTCCGCGCCTCCCCCGCACCCGCCCGGAGCTCTTCGGGCTCCTGCCGGCGTCGGTCCAGGAGTTCGTGCGTCGACTGAGGCCGGCCAACCACTACATCGGCAGGCCCGCGCCCACCGCGGAGACCGAGTTCTGGAACTCCCTGTTCACGGACGAAGGCGTCGAAGCACGCGTGGACCTGGACGGCGTCACCGTCGATGCCCGTGAGTCCGGGGACCTCCACGTCGGCAGCGTCGCGCTGGCGCTCTCCTGGTCGAGGAAGTACCTCGAAGACGCCGCCGCAGAGCTGGACGCCGCACCTACGCGGAGCGAGTGATCGCGCGCACGGCCGCCGCCCAGTTCTCGACCTGCGCCTCGGCGGAGAGTGCCTCTGCGTGAGTCTGCGCCGCGGCCTTGAACCCGTCGACGGCCTCGGCCGAGAGCCCGTTCACCGCGGTGAGGATGCTCGACTCGGTGAAGTCCGCGGTGACGATACCGAGGCCGCGCTCCGTCACGATGCCGGCCATCTCGATCGACGGCCCGACGATGATGCCGAGTCTCGCCTGCACGAAGTCGAAGAACTTGTTCGGCAGCGCGAGCGCGTTGTTCTCGCTGGTCGGCGGCAGCACATGGATCCCCACGTCGTAGCCGTGGAGCGCGTCGATCAGGTCCGCCTGCGACACCGGCTCGTGCACGGTGATCCGCGGCCCGAGCTCCCCGGCGAGAGCGACCAGGTGCTCGCGATCGGTGGGCGGGTTGTAGGTCAGGTAGAGGTCGAGGCTGACGTCCGCCGATGACTGGGCGACCGCCCGCATGATCTCGGCCAGACCGCGCTCTCGGAACGGATTGCCGCTGTGCACGAGTCGGATGGTGGCCCCGGTCGGGGTGGGTGCGAAATCCCGGAGGGGTGTCGCGTTGGTCACCACGCCGGCGTCGAGGCCGTACTCGCCATAGCGCTTCGCGATCTCGCGGCCGACGGTCGTGGACGACCGTACGCGCGACGCGAACCGCGTGATGAGCCAGGTCCAGTACCGGCGCTGTCGCTGACCCAGCTTCGTGTCGTCGACGGGAAGCCCCGGGAAGAACTCGTGGAGGTCGGCGTGGACGCGATCGGCCCCCGCGACCGAGATCGCCGCGCCCAAGGTCTCGGCATCGTTCGCGATGACCGCATCGAACCGGCGCCCGTTCAGGAGGCGCCTCGTCTGCTGCACGAGCGGCACATGATCGTACGTCCAGCGAAACCATTCCCGCTCGCGGGCGATGTCGTCGATGAGGTTGCCCCACCGCCCTCTCGGGCGGACATCATCCGGATCGAGGGAGATGTGCTCGACGCGGGGATCAGGGGACGCACCGGGCGAGCACGTCGTGACCTCGTACTCGTCGGCGAGTCGGCGCACCTGCTTGATGACGCGCGGATCGATGTCGATCGCGTCGTACGAGAGGATGAGGACGGTCGGCCGCGCCGACGACGTCACCACGACGTCACGATCCGGCGAGCTGCGGGGCGGTCGTCGACGGTTGCGATCCGGGCACTCATGCGCACCAGTCTAGGACGCCGCGGCGGCGGCTCCCGGGAGGACGCAGCTCGGTCTCGGTAGACTGAGGGGATGACCGCTGCCCGTTCCACGATCGCTCCGCGCTCGTGAACCGCAATCGTCTGCCTGGCTGGATCAACTCCGTCGTCGACCGGATCGCGGACGCGCCGATGAGTCCGATCGGCCGGCTCGCCGCACGCCGCCTGGGCGCCGCCGCGCCTGCGGGCGTCGTTCCCGTGACGCAGTTCGAGGACAAGCCGATCCGGGTGCTGATCGCTCCGGTGAACTATTCCGGACAGGGGCGCGCATGGGCGCGGGCGCTGGAAGCCGCCGACGCGTCGATCTCGGCGCGCAACATGGCCGTCGATGTGCCCGGCGGGTTCTCCTTCGATGCGGACCTGGTCGTTCCCGTCGGGACCTATCACAACGGAACGGAATGGCAGGATCGCCAGTTGGCCGCTGCGAGTCGCGCCACGCACGTGCTGATCGAGGCAGAGGAGCCGCCGTTCGGACGGATGCTCTCCCGCTCGGTCGTCGCCCAGGCTGCGGCACTGGTGGAGCGCGGCGTGGACGTCGCCTACCTCGCCCATGGCACGGACGTGCGGCTCCCCTCTCGGCACATGTCCGACAACCCGTGGTCGCACTACGGCGATCCCGCGCTGTACGCACCGAGGGCGGAGATCCTCGCCGCACGGAACATCCGCCTGCTCGAGGAGAGCGGCCGACCGCTCTTCGTCTCCACACCCGACCTCCTGGACTACCTGCCCTCCGCGAGCTGGTGCCCCGTCGTCGTCGACCCGGCTCGCTGGGCGACGGAACGCCCGCACCGCCCCGACGGTCCCCTGCGGGTCGCTCATGTGCCCTCGGTGTCGACGGTGAAGGGCACGCAGCTCATCCTTCCCGCGCTCGAGAAGCTCGATCAGGAGGGCATCATCGACCTCCGGCTCGTGCAGGGCGTCCCGAGCGCGGAGATGCCTGCCGTGTTCGCCGCGGCCGAAGTGGTGGTGGACCAGGTGCGCATCGGCTCGTACGGCGTCGCGGCCTGCGAGGCGCTGGCCGCGGGATGCATCGTGGTGGGCCACGTCTCCGAGCGCGTGCGCACGGAGGTGGAGCGCCGCACCGGTCGGGTGCTTCCGGTGGTCGAGAGCGATCCGACCGGCATCGAGGCGGCTCTCCGCTCCCTCGCCGCTCTGCCGGACCGATCCGAGCTCATCGTCGCCGGCGTCGACTTCGTGCGCCACGTCCACGACGGACGCCTGGCCGCCGCGGTGCTGCGGGACGACTGGATCACGCCTCGGGCCAGAACCGACCAGGAAGGCGAAGCACATGCATCCCGCGATTGAACGGATCTGGAAGCTGATCCCGAAGTCCGTGCAGGACTTCATCGCCGCTGGAGTCGACCGGGCGAAGGGCGTCGTCCCTCCGCCGCCGCCTCATCCCGACGTGACCCGGCGCCATCGCGTGCTCATCGGCCCGGTGAACTATGCCGGTCAGGGCTACCGGTGGTCTCGGGCGATGGAGGAAGGCGGAGACGTCTCGGCCAGGAACTTCGTCCACGCCGAGAACAACGTCCTGCAGTACCGCGCGGACTACGTCGTACCGTGGCGGACATCGGAGCACTCACGCGCGTGGCAGCGCGCCATGGCCGACACCATCGCCGCGGAGTACACCCACGTGCTCATCGAGGCCTGCGTGCCGGTGCTGGGCGGCATGTTCTCCGGCGATCTGCGACGCCAGGTGGCCCTGATGCAAGCCGGCGGCGCACGGATCGGCATCATCGGACACGGTACGGATGTGCGCCTGCCGTCGACGCACCTGCAGTCGACGCCGTGGTCCCACTTCGTCGACAGCGACGAATGGGTGGCCGCGGAGCGGGTCGAGACCGTCGTCGCGGAGAACCTGCGGGTGATCGCCGAACTCGGACTGCCGACGTTCGTGTCCACGGCCGGGCTCCTCATCGACCTCCCCGACGCGCACTTCCTCGGCGTCGTCATCGAGCCGGACAAGTGGGCGAATGACGCACCCGTGCTGGAACGCGACCGGCTGAAGGTCATCCATGCTCCGACGAATCCTCATGTCAAGGGCACTCCCCTCATCGTGCCGGCGGCGCAGCGGCTTCATGACGAGGGTCTCATCGAGTTCGTCCAGCTCGACCGCACTCCGAACGAGGAGATGCCGGCCGTGCTCGCGTCCGCCGACATCGTCGTGGATCAGTTCCGCGTCGGCGACTACGGTGTGGCGGCGTGCGAGACGATGGCCGCCGGCCGTCTGGTTCTGGCCCACGTGACGGACCAGGTGCGTACCGAGGTGGAGAGCCACGCCGCCATGCCGCTGCCCGTCGTGGAGGCGAACCCTGACGACATCGAGGCCGTGCTGCGGGACATCGTCGCACGTCGCGACCACTATCGCGCGATCGCCGAGTCCGGCCCCGCCTTCGTCCGTCGGCTCCACGACGGAACCTTCTCGCGCGACGTGCTCGTCAAGCACTTCCTGACGGTCTGATCTCCATGCTCGTCACCATCGTCTCGCGCATCTACCGACCGGAGCCCTCTGCCGCGTCGCTGTTCCTCGGCGCGATCGCGGACGAGCTGACGGGCCGCGGCAACGACGTCGTCGTCCTGACGGCCCGACTGCCGAAGCGGATGAAGGCTCCGCGGTACGCGGAGACGGTGCGCACGTTCCCCGTCGTCCGCGATCGTCAGGGGTATGTGCGCGGTTACATCCCGTACCTGAGCTTCGACATCCCACTGGCGTTCCGGATGCTCTTCATGCGGCGCCCGGATGTCGTGTTCATGGAGCCCCCTCCCACCACCGGCGTCGTCGTCCGCGTCGTGTGCGCCCTGCGCCGGATCCCGTACGTCTACGACGCCGCGGATGTGTGGTCGGATGCCGCCGATCAGGCGACGAACTCCGCCCTCGTCATCCGCGTGCTCCGCGCCATGGAGGGCTTCGGGATGCGCGGGGCCGAGCGCCTCGTCACCATCTCGCAGGGGGTCGTGACGCGCGCACGTGCGCTCGGTGTCCGCCGGAAGATCGCGGTGACGGGATTCGGTGCCGACACGGGCGCGTTCGCCCCCGATCCCGCCGTACCGGTGCGGCCTCTCTTCGTCTACGCCGGCAGCTATTCGCCATGGCACGGGGCTGAGGCACTGGTCGACGCGTTCGGGATCTTCTCGGCAGATCACCCCGGTTACACGCTACGTTTCATCGGCAACGGCAGCGAGCGCGAGCTCATCGAGGAGCGGGCGGGCGCTGCCGGAGTCGCCGACGCCATCGAGTTCATCCCGGCGATGCCGGCCGAGGAGCTTCTCCCGCACCTGAACGAAGCCGTCGCGAGCATGGCGACACTGCGTCCGAACACCGGCTACGACTACGCCTTCACGACCAAGGCCTACTCCTCCCTCGCCGCGGGCTGCCCTGTGCTGTTCGCCGGTCCCGGACCGACCGCGCCGTTCCTCCGCGAGGCGAACCGTCACGTGCGCGCCGGGATCGCGTGCGAGTACGACGTGTCGCAGATCGCCATCGCGATGGCGCAGCTCGCCGCCGACCCGTCCAGTGCCGAGGAGAGGGTCGCGCTCGGACGTTGGACGGCCGAAGAGCACTCGCTCTCCGCGGTCGCGCGTCGCGTGGTCGACAACATCGAGTCCGCGGCCGCGCGGTCCGAGGAGGACTGACATGGCCGGACTGCATGACCTCGCCGGATGGCTGGTCCGCCGTCGGTCGTCGCTGCCGGGCTGGATGGCTCGCATCATCGATGCCCCGGCGCGCCACCCCGACGGACTCATCGGCCGACTCGCCTATCGGATCCTCGGGTCGAGCGGCGCCCCGAACACGCAGGTGCCGGACTCCGTCATCCGTGTCTACATCGCACCGACCAACTACTCCGGTCAGGGCTTCCTCTGGGCTCGGGCGCTCGAACGCGCCCAGAGCGACGTGGGGGCACGCAACATGGCCGTGGACATCCCCGGCGGATTCGCCTTCCGCGCGGACACGACGGTGCCGATCGCCGTCAACAGCGCCTCAGCCGAGTGGCAGCGTGCCGAGTGGGAAGCGGTGCAGCGCTTCACCCACGTCCTCATCGAGGCCGAGCGCCCGATCTTCGGCGGGCTCTTCGGGCGTAGCGTGCTCTCCGAGGTCGAGGCGCTCGAAGCCGCCGGACTGTCGGTCGCGTTCCTCAGCCACGGCACCGACATCCGCAGCCCGCGGTCGCACGCCGCCCTGACCCCCTGGTCGCCGTATCCCGAGGATCCGCGCACCGACACGCTCCAGTCCGACGCCGACGCGAACGCCGACCTCCTCGAGACGCTCCGGCGCCCGACGTTCGTCTCCACGCCCGACCTCCTCCTCGACATCCCGTGGGCCCGCTGGTGCCCTGTCGTCGTGGACGTCGCGCGGTTCGCCAGCGACCGCCCGGTCCTCTCCGAGCAGACCGCCCGTGTCATCCACGTCTCCAGCTCTCCGGTGCAGAAGGGCAGCCATCACATCGAGCCCGCTCTGCGCTCCCTGATCGATGCGCAGACCATCGGATACGAGCTCGTGTCGGGCGTGAGTTCCGACAGCATGCCCGGCGTCATCGGCGGCGCCGACATCGTGCTGGACCAGTTCCGGATCGGTTCCTACGGCGTCGCGGCGTGCGAGGCCATGGCGGCGGGGCGGATCGTCGTCGGTCACGTCCTCCCGCAGGTGCGGGAACACATCCTCGCCGAGACAGGGCTGGCCCTGCCGATCGTCGAGGCCACGCCCGACACCCTGCACGCCGTCGTCAGCGGGCTGCTCGCCGACCGTGACGGCGCACGAGAGATCGCCGCACGCGGGCCCGCCTACGTCGAAGCGGTGCATTCCGGCGCGCGCAGCGCCGCAGTCCTCCTGGACGGCTGGATCACCCGTTCAGGCGACGCCGACGGGAACTGACCTCTTCGCATCGCGCTTGTCCTTCCAGCGGCGCATCCGCCGCTCGAGCGGACGCTCGACGAACGAGTGCAGAGCCCAGGCGGCGACGATGCAGACGGCCAGCAGGACGACGTACCAGATGAGGTTCGTCCACGAGGGCGGCTGCAGCCCGAACAACCGCAGAGCCGTGTAGATGACGGTCGCGTGGATGAGATAGAACGCGAACGACCATTCGCCGAGCTTCACCTGGATGCGGGTGTCGAAGAAGACACGTCGTCCCCGCAGCGAGGCGGAGGCGAGAGCGACGATGGCGATCGCGCATCCGACGGTGAACAGCTCGTTCGCGAACGTCCCGACGTATCCGATCAGAGGGATGACCCCGTTCAGACGGGTGCTGAGGAGTATGGCGAGGATCGCGGCCGCCATCGCGCCGACGCCGACGAAGGGGTGGATGCGCGGACGCCAGCCGTTGCGCATGGCCCAGGCCAGCGCCATGCCCAGGACGAACTCGGGCAGACGCTGCACCGGCAGAGGAACGAGCGGCAGCCAGGATTCCGGCGCCAGCGCGACGCCCAACCGGTACACGAAGGCGTAGAGCACGACACCCGCCGCGAGGAGGAGCGCTCCGCGCTTCGCCATCGGCACGAGCACGCGCGAGATCCACGGGTGCAGGGCGTAGAAGAACGCCTCGCAGGTCAGCGTCCAGGCGGCCGGGTTGCCCGAGAACAGGATCAGCGGGTTCGACCACCAGGCCTGGAGCAGCACGACCGACAGCGCCAGGATGGCGAGGTCGAACGGCTTCAGGAAGCTTCCCTCGGGGACCGCCGCGAACGTGTAGAAGACCGGGATGGCGAGGATGAGCGCCACCATGTGCGACGGCCAGATGCGCGCGAACCGCCGCCAGTAGAACGTCGAGGTCGACACCGCGGGCCGGGCGGACCACGTGAGCACGAACCCCGAGAGCACGAAGAAGAACGTCACCCCGAAGTACCCGTACGAGAACACCTGCGCCAGCACTCCCGGCACCGGAGCGAAGACGAGCATGTGATAGAAGAAGACGAGGAACGCCGCCCACCACCGGAGTCCGGTCAGTGCGTCGAGTCGCTGTGTCGGCTCGGCGAGGACGTTTCGGGAGGGCAGCGACATCTGTCTCGGTTCCGGTATCGGGGGCGGTCGATAACCCAGGATACCCGGCGGCTCGGCGGCACCCCGTCGCGCCGTAGAATTCCAGTGATGAGCACCCCGCAGATCGACGTCGTGATTCCTGTCCACTCCGCCACGCGTCCCGTGGATCGCGCGGTGAAGTCCGTCCTCGACGGCACCTCGACCGCAGTCCGCGTCAGCGTCGTCGCGCACAACATCGATCCGTCGGTGATCGAGGCGAACCTCGGATCGCTGATGTCCGACGACCGCGTGCGGCTGCTGCCCTTCGAGGACGGCATCCGCTCCCCGGCCGGACCCATGAACCACGGCCTCGACCAGGCGACCGCCCCGCTCATCGCCGTCATGGGGTCGGACGACGAACTCGCTCCCGGCGCGATCGACTCGTGGGTGCGCCTCCAGTCCGAGACCGGCGCGTCGACCGTGCTCGCGCGCATCCGGATCGTCGGACGCGGGAGCGATCCGTACCCTCCCGTGCGCAACGGACGACGGCAGCGGGCGCTCGACGCGCGGAAGGATCGTCTGGCTTACCGGTCCGCGCCGCTCGGCGTCGTCGATCGGGAGCGCTTCGCGGATCTGCGCTTCACCGAGGGCCTGCCCTCCGGTGAGGATCTCGCCTACACCGCGACGCTCTGGTTCACCGGCGCGCACATCGCCTACGACATGGCCGGACCCGCCTACCTCGTGCACGACGACGCCGACGACCGCGTCACATTCTCGAGCAGGGAGGTGGCGGCCGACTTCGCGTTCCTCGACGCGATCGAGGCGACGCCCTGGTATCCCTCGCTGGGTCGCGCCGACCGTCAGGCGCTGGCGATCAAGGTCCTCCGCGTGCACGTATTCGACGCCGTTCTCGCCCGGGTGAACGCACCGGAGGGCCTGGAAGCGCACCGACGAGACCTCATCGCCGTGATCGACCGCCTCGAGCGGATGGCGCCGGGAGTGCTGCGACTCCTCGCACGGGTCGACCGCCAGGTCCTCGACGAGCTCCAGGAAGCCACGCCGGACCCGGCGCGCATCCTCCACCTGCTCGATGCGCGCTGGAACTATCGCACCGTCGGCGCGCTCACGCCCAGGAATCCGTTGCTCGCCCTGCACCGGCAGGCACCGTTCCGCACGCTCTTCGCGGGACTGCGCTCGATGAACGCCGGCTGAGACCGGGACGCCTCCGTCGAGGTCGCTCTCAGTCGAGGTCGCGGGCGAGTCCTGCGAGAACGACCTGCTCGGCGAAGTCCGGAAGCATCGACGCGACCTCGAGGAAAGTCCCGGATGCCGCGATCACACCCTCGTCGACGTAGCAGATCCGGTCGTAGTCCTTGATCGTCGACAGACGGTGGGCGACCGAGATCAGCGTCACCTCGCCCTGCAGGGCCCGGATCGACTTCGTCACCTCGTCCTCGGTCTTCGTGTCGAGCGAACTCGTCGCCTCATCGAGCACGAGCACCAGCGGATCGGTGTACAGCGCACGCGCGATACCCAGGCGCTGCTGCTGCCCGCCCGACAGGGACACGCCCCGCTCGCCGATGCGCTCGTGGATGCCGCCGGCGCGAGAGCGGATGAGCGGACCGAGCTGCGCACGCTCGAGCGCGTTCAGGACCCGCTCCTCGTCGACCTCCTCGGTCCACGTCAACGCCACGTTCTGTGCGATGCTGCCGTCGAACAGGGCGACACGCTGCGGCACGTAGCCGACACGTCCTCGCCACTGCTTGAGGACCGAGTTGAGCGGCGCGCCGTCGATCGAGATCAGGCCCCGCGACGCCTGGCTCAGGCCGAGGAGGAGGTCGATCAGGGTCGACTTGCCCGCACCCGACGGTCCGACGATGCCGAGCGAGCTTCCCAGCGGGATGTCCAGCGACATCCCGCGGATGACGTCTTCCGACGCGCTCGGGTAGCGGAAGCGGACGTCGTCGAGCCGCAGCTCGCGCGGGCTCTCCGCGAGGACGGCCGTGTCCTCAGGGGTCGAGGACGACTCCATGTCCTTCTCGGCCGACATGAGGTCGCCGATCACGTCGAGCGCCGCCGGGGTGCTCGCCACAGCCTGGACGATGCCACCCTGGATGCCGGTGATCGCGGGGATGAGACGGAAGCCGGTCGCGGCGAACAGCGCGACCGATGACAGGGCTGCGGTGATGCCGCCCTGCCAGAAGGCGAATCCGCCGATCAGGATGACACCGCCGATCAGAGCCGCCTCGAAGGCGAAGCCAGGGATGATGCCCAGGAACCCTCCGTTGGCACGTGCGCGCACCGAACGACTGCGGTTCGTCGCGACGAGGTCGGAGACCTCGGACAGACGGTTGCGCAGACTCAGCTCCTTGAGCGCCTCCATCATCTCCGTCATCAGGATCGCGACGCGGTAGCTGTAGGTGAGGTTCACCTGCGCGGCCTCGAGCGACCGCTTGGTGACGACCTGGTGCACGATGAGGGCGACGAGGCCCAGGTACCCGAACGCGATGACCGCGGTCAGCGGATCGGCCACGAGCAGCACCGCGATGATCAGGACGAACGTGAAGATCATGCTCGGAACCCGCATCAGGGGAAGAAGGAACCCGGCCATGGTGTTCGCGATACCGGCATCGGCGATACGGGTGATCTCGGCGACGGAGCGCTTCGACCGCTCCTCCCAGCTCGAGTTGATGTAGGCCTTGAACATCCGATCGCCGATCTCCAGCTCGTACCTGGCGAAGCGGCGGGTGGCGAACCAGTGCAGCGTGACGGAGAGCACCGACTTGATGATGATGAGCACGCAGGCGCCGAGCGCGAGCAGCGGGAGCGACTCCGTCGGCACCTCGCCGATGATCGGCAGCGACAGGGTGCCACCCGACAACGCCGGCCCGATGATGAGTGCCAGCAGAGACATCGCGACGACGTCGAGCGCAGTGATCGCGGTGGTCGCGACCATGTACCCGGCGAAGTATCGTCTCGCGCCCTCCGGCAGCAGGGGCAGGAGGTCTCTCAGGACCGGCCAGATTCTCTTCATACGCTCCGCTGCTCAGAAAGTGGTCGACACGCCGGTGGCGGCCGAGGTGACCGCGCCTTCGACGACGGCGAGGGTGTGCAGACCCTGCTCCATCGTCACGAGATCGCTCGGCTTGCCCAGCACCGCGTCGCGGAACGCCTCATGCTCGACCTTGAGCGGCTCGCGCTTGGCGTAGGAGTACCGGGTGATGTCACCTTCCGACACACCGCGGAACGAGGAGATCGTGTCCCACTCGAGGGGGATCGTGCCGTTCGCGTAGAACGTCAGGTCGCCCGTGGAGGTGTCGGCGATGAACGTGCCGCGCTCTCCGGTGACGACCGTGACACGCTCCTTCATCGGCGAGAGCCAGTTCACGAGGTGGTTGACGATGACGCCGTTCGCCAGGCGACCGGTCACGGTGATCATGTCCTCGAACTCGCGGCCGCTGCGGTGAGCGGTCTGCGCGAAGACGGTCTTGTACTCGCTCTGGGCGACCCAGCTCGTCAGGTCGATGTCGTGGGACGCGAGGTCCTTGGCGACACCGACGTCGGCGATGCGGGCGGGGAACGTGCTCTGGCGACGCGTGGCGATCTGGAAGACATCACCGAGTTCGCCCGCCTCGAGGCGGCGGCGCATCTCCTGTAGAGCAGGGTTGAAGCGCTCGACGTGGCCCACGGCTCCGACGAGTCCGCGCGAGGCGAACGCGTCGGTCATCCGGCGACCGGCCTCGACGTTGTGCGCGATCGGCTTCTCGACGAGCGTGTGCACACCGGCGTCGGCGAGCTTGAGCGCGGCGTCCTCGTGGAAGCGCGTCGGCACGGCGACGACGGCGATGTCGATTCCGGCGGCGATGAGCGCATCGATGTCGGGGAGGACCTCGAGGCCGCCCGCGACGCCATGGGGGTCTCCCCCCGGGTCGGCGATCGCGACGAGGTCGACGCCGTCGACGTCGCGCAGCACACGGGCGTGGTGACGCCCCATCATCCCGACGCCGAGCAGACCGGCCCGCAGGTTGCCCATCAGGCGCCCGCTCCGGCGACGGCGTTGACGGCCGCGACGATGCGCTCGAGGTCGTCCTGGCTGAGCGACGGGTGCACGGGGAGCGAGGCGACCTCGCGGGCGGCGCGCTCGGTCTCGGGCAGGTCGAGCCCCGGGGCGAAGTGCGTCAGCGAGGGGAGGCGGTGGTTCGGGATCGGATAGTAGACACCGGCCCCGACGTTGTGCTCGCTCTTCAGCGCCGCGACGAAGCCGTCGCGGTCTTCGGGCACGCGGATCGTGTACTGGTGGTACACGTGCACGGCGCCGTCGGCGACCGGGGGCACGACGACACCCTGGAGGTTCGCGTCGAGGAACGCCGCGTTCGCCTGGCGGGTCTTGGTCCAGGCGTCGACCTTGGTGAGCTGCACGCGCCCGATGGCGGCGTGGATGTCGGTCATGCGGGCATTGAACCCGATGACCTCGTTCTCGTACTGGCGCTCCATGCCCTGGTTGCGCAGCAGCTTCACCTGGCGGGCGATCTCGTCGGTCGCCGTCGTGACCATGCCGCCCTCGCCGCTGGTCATGTTCTTCGTCGGGTAGAGGCTGAACATCGCGAACTCGCCGAACGAGCCGACGGGGCGGCCGTCGAGCGAAGCGCCGTGCGCCTGCGCCGCGTCTTCGTAGAGCGCGACCCCGCGCTCGGCGGCGAGCTTCTCGAGCTCGCGCATCCGCGCCGGGTGGCCGTACAGGTGCACAGGGAGGATGCCCTTGGTCTTCGGGGTGATCGCCGCGGCGACCGCCTCGGGGTCGAGCGAGAACGTGTCGGGCTCGATGTCGACGAACACCGGCGTACCGCCGGTGAGCGCGACCGAGTTGCCGGTCGCCGCGAAGGTGAACGACGGGACGATGACCTCATCGCCCGCGCCGACGCCGGCCGCGAGCAGACCGAGGTGGAGCCCGGCGGTGCCGGAGTTCACGGCCACCGAGGGGCGACCGGGAACGAAATGCGCGGAGAACTCGCTCTCGAATGCCGCGACCTCCGGACCCTGCGCGATCATGCCGCTGCGCATCACGCGGTCGACAGCAGCGCGCTCTTCGTCTCCGATGATCGGCTTTGCGGGGGGAATGAACTCGCTCACACGGTCTCCTTGATCAGTGTTCCGTCAGTCTCGATGTAGTGCGCGCCCGTGGAGGGGCACACCCAGGTCTTGTCGTCGTCGCCGGCGACGAGCGGCACGCCCGACTCGCCGACCCAGCCGATGCGGCGGGCGGGAACTCCGGCGACGAGTGCGTACGCCGGCACGTCCTTGACCACCACGGCCCCGGCGGCGACCGTGGCCCAGGCACCGATCGTGACGGGAGCGACACAGGTCGCGCGCGCGCCGATGGCGGCACCGCGTTCGATCGTCACGCCGACGGGCTCCCAGTCGTGCGCGCTCTTGATCGTGCCGTCGGCGTTGATCGCACGCGGATAGGTGTCGTTGGTGAGCACCACGGCGGGGCCGATGAACACGCCGTCGCCGAGCTTCGCGGGCTCGTACACGAGGGCGTAGTTCTGCACCTTGCAGTTGTCGCCCAGGACGACACCCGTTCCGATGTACGCGCCGCGGCCCACGATGCAGTTCTCACCGAGCTGCGCGTCTTCGCGCACCTGCGCCAGATGCCAGATGGAGCTGCCTGCTCCGATCTTCGCCTCAGGGGACACATCGGCCGAATCGACGATCCGGACATCGGTCGGTGAGGGCATACGGGTTCTCCTCGTGGGTGAAGAAGGGGACTCGGTCATCCTATCTGTTCACCCACTCGTTTCCTGAGAGGATAGGAGGGTGATCAACCCAGCCAGCCCCGATCCGCATACCTGGGTCGTCGTCCCGCTGTTCAACGAGGCGACTGTGATCTCGGGGGTGATCGCGACCCTGCTCCCCCATTTCCCGAACGTCGTCTGCATCGACGACGGCTCGACCGACGGCTCTCTGGAAGAGGCGCGGGCGGCCGGTGCGCACATCGTGGAGCACCCGATCAACCTCGGTCAGGGCGCCGCCCTGCAGACCGGTATCGACTACGCCCTCGCCCAGCCGGGGTGCGAGTACATCGTGACCTTCGACGCCGACGGCCAGCACCGTGTCGACGACGCGATCGCCATGGTCGCCGCGGCGCGCGAGTCGGGGGCGGCGATCGTCTTCGGGTCGCGCTTCCTCGACGACCGCACCAATCCCGGGTGGATGAAGCGCGTGATCCTCAAGACCGCGGTCTGGGTGACGAACCTCACCACGAGCGTCAAGCTCACCGATGCGCACAACGGTCTGCGCGTCATCCGCGCCGACGCCGCGAGCCAGATCCAGCTGCAGCAGGATCGGATGGCGCACGCCACCGAGATCGTGCTCCAGCTGGGCCACACCGGACTCCCCTGGATCGAGCATCCGGTCGAGCTCCTGTACACCGACTATTCGAAGTCGAAGGGTCAGTCGGTGCTCAACTCCGTCAACATCCTCGTCGACCTGATCGTGAGGTAACGCCATGTGGATCCAGATCGTCCTCATCGTCGGTGTCGTCGCCATCGGCGCCGTCTTCATGCGTCGCACCGGCGCCGACAGCCATCTCGCCATCCGCCGCCTGCTCTTCGGCGTGTTCGTGCTCGTCGCGATCGTGTCGATCCTCTTCCCGCAGTGGCTCACGTGGGTGGCCAACCTCGTCGGCGTCGGCCGAGGCACCGACCTGCTGCTCTACGCGCTCGTGCTGATGTTCCTCGTTTTCGTGTACACGCAGTCGCGGCGCAACGCCGCGCAGCAGCGTCGGCTGACTCTGCTGGCGCGCAAGCTGGCCCTGCTGCAGGCGTCCAGCCCGTCGGAACAGCCCGATGGATCGGATGCCGGTCAGCCGGAGAACCGCTAGTCGCAGGCGGTGATCCGCCAGAGACTGGCCTCGCCCTCGCGCGCCACCTCGGTGAACCCGGCCTGCCCCTCGAAGCCCGTCATCCCGGGCATCAGGTACTCGCCGGGACCCGTGCCGCCGATGCCGAAGTCGAGCACGTACTCGGGCGCGCCGTACGCGGCGAGGGCGTCGCAGACCGCAGGATCCTCATCGGCGTCGCGCATCGCGGAGGCGAGCGTGTCCCATGCCTGCGACTGCGGCGGGGACCAGGTGCGCGGGATGATGTCCCGGTCTCCCAGCACGTAGGCGAACGCGGCACCGGTCGACGGGTTCGCGATGATCACGGCATCTTCGGGGATGAGCTCCGGGAGCTGCCGGAGGAGCGCGTACTCGTCGGACGAGAGGTAGCTCTCGGCATCCATGGCATAGCGCGACTGCTCGTCCGTGTCGGCCGCCACGCGCAGCAGGATGACGGGGGCGACGACGACGCCGATGACGCCGACCGCGGCTGTGACGAGCATCGCCAGGCCGGTGAGGGGCCGTCGGCCCAGGGCCGCAACCGTCGACCATCGGCGCGCGATCGCGCGGATGAGGGCGGCGAGCCCGATGGCCGCCAGCGGCACGACGACGAGAGGCACGATGGACGCGAGGCGGAAGGAGTCGCCGTACCAGGGACCGGTGAGCACGCGTTTGATCACAGGGAGGTCGGTCGCCACACTGACGACGTAGAGCACCGAGATCCCGGCCCAGGCGACGATCAGCCACCGCAGACGCGGCTCGCGGATCGCGACCACGATGCCCACGATCAGCAGCGCGCTCATCCCCCACGCCGCCGGGAGCAGAGAATGGCTGTTCAGCACGACGTCGAGCAACGCGCCCGGCACGCCGCGGTAGGACCGCCACAGCACGCTCCCGGCGAGATACGCAAGCGCGAGCCAGACGACGAGGACCGCCGCCCATCCGCCGAGCAGGACCACCAGTGAGCGCCGGCGGAAGAGACGGTCGCTCGCGCGATAGCGATGCAGGACGATCGCGGTGAGCCACAGCATCACCAGCACGCCCCAGACGAGGACCGACGACGGCTGCGCGAGCGTCGTGCCCGCGACGGCGAGCACGGCGGCGACGCCGAAGCCGACCGCGCGGTGGAGCTTCTCGCCGGGGGCTGCACCCATCCAGGTGCGGAGCAGGTTGATCGTGAGCGCCGCGGCGGCCGGCACCACGGCAAGGGACAGCGCGTACGGGTACAGCACGCCCCACTCGAACATCAGCTGCGGGAACGCGAGCAGCCCGGCCGACAGCGCGGCCGCCAATGCGGTGACCGTACGGTCGCCGCGGCTCGCCACCTGCGCGAACAGCGCGATCGCCAGCGGCCACATCACCGCGGCGATCACGAGCGACACCATGTTGGCGGCGACGGGGATCTGTGCGACATCGACGGCGACGAGCGACGCGACGGCATGCCAGGCCGCGGGATAGAACGACGTGCCGCCGATGAGGCCGGACACGTCGAGCGAGGATGCGCTGCCGGTCTCCGCGATCCAGCGCAAGGCGTTCAGATGGAAGACGGCGTCGTTCGTCTGCGAGATCGCGCTCGGCAGGCCCACATACGTCATCAGGCGCGCGGCGTTCAGGCCGCCGCCGATGATCAGTCCCGCCGCCAGCAGCAGGTTCGCCCTGCGGTCACGTCGAGTCGGCAGCGAGACCCAGCGGCCACGGCCGGCGAGCAGCGAGAGCCCGTACAGCAGCGCGCCCACGATCGCGACGCCGATGGCCACGCTCAGATGTCCCCAGCGGATGCCGAGGAACGCGTACACGATCGCCAGCACCGACAGGAGCCCGACCGAGATCCCCGGAGCAGCCGCCCACAGCACGAGGCCGCGCAGACGGAGGATCAGGCCGATCAGCAGACCCGGCACGAACACCACGGCCAGGGTCAGGGCGAAGAGCCCCGATTGCGCCAGCCAGTCGGTGATCATTCGTCGACCAGCGCGATCGCGCCCTCGATCTCACCGTCGTAGACGACCTCGCCCTTGTTGATCACCACGCCTCTGGTGCAGAGCTCGCGGACCATCTCCATGTCGTGGCTGACCACGACGAGCGTCTTCTTCTGCTCGATCAGCTCAGCGAACTTGAGGCGGCACTTCTCGCGGAACGGCGCATCGCCGACCGACAGGATCTCGTCGACGAGGAGCACGTCGAGCTCCACGTGGATCGCCACGGAGAAGGCGAGCCGCATGAACATGCCCGAGGAGTAGTGCTTGACCTCCTGATCGATGAACTGCTCGATCTCGCTGAAGGCGACGATCTCGTCGTAGCGCTCCTCGACCTCCTTGCGCTGCATCCCCAGGATGGCCGCGTTGAGGAACACGTTCTCTCGCCCGGAGAGCTCCGGGTGGAAGCCGGCACCGACCTCGATGAGACCCGCGACCCGACCGCGCGTGAGCACCTCGCCGTCATCCGGCTCCATGACCCCCGAGATCAGCTTGAGGAGGGTGGACTTGCCCGAGCCGTTCAGGCCGAGGATCGCGACCGACTCGCCCTCATTGATGACGAGGTCGAGACCTTTGAGCGCCTCGAACGTGCTGCTCGTCTTGCGACGGCGGATCCATGCCACGACGGTGTCCTTGAAGGAGAGCGCGTGGTTGAGGGTGAACTTCTTGCGCACGCCGTCGACGACGATGCTGGGGCGCGAAGCGGTTGCAGTGCTCATAGGTCCTGTGCGAACTTTCCCTCGAGACGGCGGAAGACGAGCTGGCCGAGCAGCAGCGTGACCACGGCGATCAGGAACGTCCAGAGCGAGTTCCAGGCGAGGTCGGGCGGCAGGGCCAGCGTGGTGTCCGTGACCGGACGCCAGAAGGCGTAGTGGAACAGCTCGACACCCTGGGTGATCGGGTTGAGCAGGTAGAGGTTGACGAGCCAGTCCGGCCATCCGAGCTTGTCCATCGCGTCCTGCACCATCGTCCAGGCGTAGAGCACGGGCGACGCCCACGTCGCGAGGAGAAGCAGCAGCTCGACGATGTTCTCCGCATCGCGGAACCGCACGTTTAGCGCGCCGAAGAACAGCCCGATGCCGAGCGCGAACAGCGACACGATGATCATCGCGGCCAGTGCGGCGAGCACGCCGAGGATCGAGACGCTCGGTATCCAGCCCAGGAACAGGCAGACGACCAGCAGCAGCGCGAGCTGCGGGAGGAAGTGGATGAAGGCCACGAGGACCGACGACACGGCGAAGAGCTGCCGAGGAAGGAACACCTTGCGCACGAGCGGCGCGTTGTTCACGATCGAGGTCGTGGCGTTCTTGAAGGCCTCGGAGAAGAGGTTGATGACCACGATGCCGGAGAACAGGTACACCGGGTAGTTCGGGATGTCGCGGTTCAGGTTCAGGAAGAGCCCGAGCACGACCCAGAACACGAGGAACTGCGCTCCGGGTCGGACGTAGGACCACGTCCAGCCGAGCACCGAGTTGCGGTATCGGGTCGTGACGCCCGTCCGCACCAGCAGGTACAGGAGATAACGCCAGCGCACGACATCGATGAGCCCCCGGCTGGTGCCGGGGGTATCGAACTCGGAACGCGGGACGACGGCGAAAAGATCTCGGGTATCTGTCACTGGCCCACTCATTCAGCTGCGGTGGCGGTCGCCACGACGCATCCCAGTATTCTATGGCACCCCTGGAAACGGGCCGAGGACACCCCGGAGGGTGCCCTCGCGCCGCGCAGGAGGCCGCTCAGAAGAGCTGCTTCATGATCTGCCAGCCGGCGTTGATGCGAGGCTGATCGCCTCGCCACGAGCCCCGTCCGTCACCGCGGTAGAGGTACATGTCGCCGTTGGCGGCGATCCCGAGAACATCGACGCGGCGGTCTCCGTCGATGTCTCCCATGCTGAAGACGAACGACATGCCGGCCCAGCCCTGTCCGATGGGCCGAGCGTTGCCCCAGTTTCCGTCGCCGGTCGTGGAGTAGAGCATCAGCACTCCACCGCTCGTGCGACCCATGAGGTCGGCCGCGCCGTCGCCGTCGAAGTCGCCGACGCTGAAGAGATCGGTGAAGCCCGCCCAGCCGCCCTGGCCGATCATGAGACCGGATCCGGTCGTCCAGCCGCCCTTGCCGTTGCCGCGGTACAGGAGGAGGTCGCCCTTGGAATCCACGGCGAGCACGTCGGGGAGACGGTTGCCGTCGAAGTCGATGTTGCCGGCGACCCGCAGGAATCCTCCCCAGCCGCTTCCGATGACGACACGCGCACCGAAGCCGCCGCCGGCGATGCCGGGATGCAGGTAGAACACACCCGCCGCATCGATCTGGCCGATGTCGTTGAACCCGTCGCCGTTGAAGTCGCCCATCGGGATCACTCGGTCGGTCGCGGCCCACGTGCCCGGGACACGGAGCACGCCGCCCCAGTTGCCGTCGCGCTTCAGGCCGTACACGCGCAGCTCGTTCGACGTCGTGAGGCCGACGAGGTCGCCGCCGGGCACGCCGTCGAGGTTGCCGGCACCTGCCGGAAGGGCACGAGGCGCCGCGACAGCGGGACCTGATGCGGACGCGTTGAAGCCCTGCCACCCCATCCCGATCGCGATCGCCGAGCTCATGGCCCCGCCACCCGCGCCGGGATACAGGCGGAGGGTTCCTGCACCGTCGACCGCGAGCAGGTCGGGCCTGCCGTCGCCGTTGAAGTCTCCGGAGTTGAAGATGTCCGTGAAGCCCTGCCAGCCGTTTCCGATCTGCTTGGAGCCCTTCCACGATCCGTTCCCGTCGCCCGAGTAGACATAGAGGCGACCCGCACCGTCGCGGGCGACGAGGTCGGCGCGGCCGTCCCCGTCGAAGTCGCCGTTGCCGGTGATCAGGTTCATCGCGGACCAGCCGGAGCCGACGACGCGCGGAGCGACGAAGCCACCGCGGTCATTGCCGCTCCAGAGCATGAGTCGTCCCGCCGAGTCCGTCGTGAACAGATCGGGGATGCCGTCGCCGTCGAAGTCGCCGGCCGGTGTGGCGAGCACGACGCCGGACCAGTCGCCCGCCAGTGCCGTCTGTGCGCCGAGAGTCGTGGAGCCGTTGCTCCGCACGACCTGCGCGGCACCGGAGGTCTTGATCGCGACGAAGTCGCGGTGGCCGTCGCCGTCGAGGTCGCCGACGCCGAAGAACTTCTTGAGCCCGGTCAGTCCGGTGCCCACCTTGACCCGATCGCCCCACGCGCCGTTGAGGAACGGATATCCCCAGGCCTCCCCCGCCGAGTCGACGCCGAGCACGTAAGAGCTCATGTCGATCGACGAGAGCGTCGGCAGCATCGAGGTCGGGACCTGCGTGGAGCCGAACCAGTCGGTGAAGTAGTTGTAGAAGTTCCGGTTGCCGTGGGCGGAGCATCCGTCGCCCTCGCCGTACCCTGCCGCCATCGCGGCAGCGTTGGGCTGGTAGGGGGTGTAGTAGTACAGCGCCGAGGTCGCCTTGTTCGCGACGTACACGGGTGCCGAGCCGCACGCGGTGTTGGGGTTGAAGAGGATGTTCCAGGTCCTGCCGGGTGCGTACCACTGGAACCACTTGCCCTCCATGTAGATCTGCATCTGGCGCGCGGCGCCGTAGATCTGATGGAAGAAGCCGACGTACTGCGGGTCGCACGGCGCGGTGTCGGGGCAGCCCTGTCCGAGTGCGATGTTGAAACGCCCGGGGTTCGGCGAGTTGCTGGTGACCAGGCTCTGCTCCTTCTGGAGCATCACGATGAGCACCTGCGGGTTGATGTTGCAGGCCTGCGCCGCGCGGTAGATGACACGTGCGGCCGATTCGTTCGCGGCGCCGGTGTATCCGGAGCAGTAGGCGTCGGCGGGCCGGGTCACCGTCGTGATCGTGAAGTCCTTGAGGCACACGATGGGGCGGCCCTGGGAATCCGTGCCGCCGAGGCAGCGCGACACCTTGCTGTTGAAGAACGCCTGGATCTGCGCCTCGGACATCGAGTTCTTGTTGGTGAACACGGCATCGCTGATGATGTTGCCCGCGTTGAAACCGGCGAGCGTGGTCTTGGCGATGCCTGTCGCGGCGGGGGTGCCGGACACGCGGGCGAGGCTGGCGCCGGACGCGGAAACGGATGCCGTGGCGGCGGTCGCGGGGACGACCGTGCCGACGATCAGGGCGGAGGCAGCGAGGAAACAGGTGAGGAGTCGGGTGATCCTCAGGGTGTTTCGCGAGCGTGGGGCACGTCGAGACATGTGACCAGTGTGACGGAAGTTGCAGGATGATGCCACTGTTACTGAGAATTCGCTGTATGAAGTGCGCGTGTTGCGCGGACGCCCAGAGGGTTTTCAGCCATCAGAGGTCGGCGTGCAGCCCCCACACACGCTCCGCCGAGCTCGCCCAGGAGAACGCGCGCGAGCGGTCGGCGGCGAGCACGCGCAGGCGTGCTCCGGCTGCTCGCGATGCCTCGGCGACGGCATCCGGCAGGTCGGTCTCCGACACCAGCATTCCGCCGTCCGCGACGACATCGTGGTGCGAACCACTGTCGACCGCGATCACGGGAACTCCGACCGTCATCGCCTCCACGGCACGCCACGGCCAGCCGGCCACAGGACTCGTGGCGACGAAAGCGGCGGCGCCGGCGAGCACGGCCGCGCGGTCCTCCGGTGACAGCGTGCCGCGGACATGCGCGCGCCGCTCCGGGAGGCCGGTGATGGAGGCCAGCTCGGAGAGACGGGGCTCCGATCCCTCCGACGCATCCAGGACCACGGCGTCGAGACCGGCGGCGACCGCGCCGCGGAATCCCGCCTCGAGCGATGCCGCGGTGCCCGTGAGCACCACGTACTCCGAGGGGATCGATAACGCCGCGCGGCGCGCGTCGGCGTCACGGGGCGCGGCGAAACCGCGAGGCGGGGCTCCGGCGATGACCCGCACCCGGTCGCCGACCCTGGCCAACTCCGACAGCCGCTCGGCGACGGCGTGCGACGGCACCACGACGGCGTCCGCGTGCTTCACCGCTCGCTTGAGCATGGCGCGCTGCCATCCCGCCGCGCTCTTCGACAGCAGCTCCGGGGCATCCCACGCCTGCAGATCCCAGACGGTGACGGTCGTCTGGTCGTTGTCGTGCACCCGATCGTGGCGCACCAGCGGAGCCATCAGGCTCGGCGAATGGATCAGGCCTCCGCCGACGCCCGGCGCGATGCCCATCTGCCAGGCGGCAGCGAGCTCACGACGACCGAGATTGAGCGTGCGGACGTCGGAGACGCCGGTCACCGTGACCTCGGCACCGGCCGGCACGATGGCGTCGACGGTGCAGCCGGAAGGCGCTGTCGCAACGAGTCCGATCGTGAGGTCCACGGCCGCCGCCGCGTGGTCGGCGTCGACGACATGCACGAGCTGATCCAGAACCACACGCAGCCGAGCACCCATGGGATCAGGCTATCCTCGCGGTGCCCTTCCCCTGCGGAGCCTCGCCCCGGCGCCGCACGAATATCAGGGTTCCCACAGCATCCGATCTCCGGCTCGCCCGCTGTTCATGCTTGAATGCTCACGTGAGCGACGGTCGACTTCCCCGGCGGCGCCGATGGGTCGGTTGGACCGTCGGCATCGTCCTGACGCTGCTCGTCATCCTGATCGGCTGGGTCACGGTCCGCGGGATCGGCGCGGTGAGCGACCTGCAACAGGTCGCCGCGGGTGCGTCGCAGCTCAAGACGGCGATCGCGGAAGGCGACCTCGACGGCGCCGAGCCGATCGCGAAGAGCATCGCCGGGAACGCCCGCTCGGCGCACGACCTCACGTCCGACCCGGTCTGGCAGGCTTTCGGCGTCATCCCCTGGCTCGGGCCGAACTTCCGTGCGGTGAGCGATGTCGCCGAGATCGCCGATGACGTGTCCGCCGACGCTCTCACTCCGCTCCTCGGCGTCGCGGCCGACTTCGATCTGGCCAGCCTCGGCTTCACGGGCGGCGCGATCGACCTCGCCCCCTTCGCCGAGATCGAGAAGCCCCTCGGCACGGCCAGCGCCGCCCTCACCTCGGCAGAGCAGCGTGCCCAGCAGATCGACGCCGATGCCACGCTTCCGCCTCTCGCCGACGCGGTGCGGGAGCTGCGCTCCTCCGTCACCGAAGCGGCGACCGTGGTCGGATCGCTGCACGGCGCCTCGGTGCTGCTGCCGACCATGCTCGGCGGCGACGGTCCGCGCAACTACGTGCTGGCGATGCAGAACAATGCCGAGGTGCGCTCATCCGGCGGGATCATCGGTTCCATCGCGCTGCTGCACGCCGAAGGCGGCCGGATCACGCTGGGCCTGCAAGCGTCGACCACGGACTTCCCCGCGCTCGACACGGCCCTCCCCCTCAGCGAGTCCACGATCGCGCTGTTCGAGGACCGCCCGGGACGCTACCTGCAGAACATCACCAGCATCCCGGACTTCTCCGAAGCGGGTGCGACGATCGCGGCGCGCTGGCAGGGCCGGTTCGGCGGCGAGATCGACGGCGTGATCGCCGTCGACGCCGTGGTGGCGCAGCACCTGATGGCCGCCACCGGAGATCTGACGTTCGGCCCGTTCACGGCGACGCCCGAGACGGTGATCAGCATCCTCCTCTCCGAGATCTACGCCGCCATCCCCGATCCGGCCGTTCAGGACGACGTCTTCGCGCAGGCGGCGAGCGGTCTCTTCGCCGCTGCGCTCTCCGGCGGCGACCCGAAGGCTCTGATCGGCGCTCTGGCCGAATCGGCGGGCGAGGGCCGCATCCGCATCTGGAGCGCGCACGAGGACGAGGAGGCGGTGCTCGCCGGCTCCGCCCTCGGCGGCACCATCCCCGAGGACAGCGCCGATGCGACCTACGTCGGGGTGCTCATGAACGACGCCACCGGCGCGAAGATGGACTATTACACGCGCGCCTCGATCACCACGGCCGTCGGCACCTGCCAAGGCAAGGCGACGACGCAGGTGCGGGTGACCTGGACGAACACCGCGCCGGCGGATGCGGCGACATCGCTGCCGCCGTACGTCACCGGCGACGGTGTCTACGGGGTCGCCCCGGGATCGGTCGGCACCCTGATCGCCGTATACGGCCCGGAGGGATCCACACCGTCGCACATCGACCGCGACGGCGCCGAGGAGGGCGTGCAGACGACCACGCTCGGAGACCGCTCGGTGGTGCAGCACGACGTCCTGCTCGCCCCCGGAGAGTCGACGACGATCACGGTGGAATTCCAGGGTGAGGGCGCCGGCGAGCGGCTCACCGACGCTCTTGTCACGCCGCTGATCGAGGCTCCGAAGATCTCTCGGGAAGAACTGCGCTGCGGTTCGTGACTTTCGCCGGTGAATAGGCTACTGTCGACTCACTGGGGAATATCTGGGCTCTGTCTTCCTGCCGTGGGGGCAGGATGAGCTCACGCAGTCGAATGCAGGGGTGTATTCGGGTGCGATTCCGCGTGAAATTCTGGGGAGAAATCATGCTGAAGAAACTGGCTGCCATCAGCCTTGCCGCTGGCGCGCTGGTATTCATCGCGCCGACCGTTGCGACCGCCGCGCCTGCCGTGCCGGAAGCAGCGTCCGACTCCTACCCGTCGCCTCCTGGCGTGAAGGTCGATGACCCGATCATCGACATCTGCGAGGTCTCGACCATCGTCTTCGGTTCCGGCTACTTCCTGCCGTCCGAGAACGTGAACGTATCGGTGTCGGGTCTGAACGCCGGAAACTCGGCGGTCTCGGGCAACACCGCGGGCGCCGACGGCAGCCTGACGCTGACGTTCCGTCCGCCGTCCGACGGTGAGGGCTCGTACGCCATCGCGTTCGGCGGCTCGCGTTCCTACACCGCCACCGTCACGGTCTCGCACGGACACGACGCCGCCGTGAGCTGCGACCACGATCCCGCGGTCGCACCCGCAGGTTCCGAGCTGCCGCTCACCGGCGGCACCGAGCTGGCTCTCACCGGCGGAAGCGTCTCGCCGTGGATCCTCGGAGGCGGAGCAGTCGCTCTCGTCGCCGGCGGAGCTCTTGTCGCGACTGGTGCGGCTCGCCGCAAGCGCGCCTGAGTCTGGCCACCGCCTCGTGCGGTGGTCGGCTGGACGACGGTGATCCCTCCCCCTCCGATCACCGTCGTCTGGCGAATCCGGTGGCCGCACCGGAAGCCCACGACCTCTTCTTCTCGAGGGAGACGGTCGTGGGCTGCGGCGCGCCCGCGTGTCGAGGTCCGCTGACCTCCGCGCGGGCCTCTTCCCCGCGGCGGAACTCCGCCCGGCGGCATCCCGCCGGGCGGAACCTCCGCGCAGCGGGCCCGATCAGGGCGTCGGCGTCGGCGTCTCCGTCGGCGGATGCAAAGCCGTCCGGATCATCTGCTGGATGTAGGCGTAGTCGGGCTGGTGCTCATCGACTCCCGATTCCGGGGTGAGCTCGATCGACGTGACCGGTTGCTCCTTCGCCTTGAGCATGAGGTCGAAGAACTCCGGCAGCTTGTCCTGCGGCAGGTCGGTGCTGATGAGAGCCGTTCCCGCCGCTGCCACCTCGTTGAAGCGCGTGAGCACCGTCTGCGGGGTGAACTGGGCGAGGATCGCCTCCTGCAGCTCGCGCTGGCGCTTCATCCGGTCCCAGTCGCTGGTCGTGTAGCGCGAGCGGGCGTACCACTGGGCGGTGTCGCCGTCCATGGTCTGCTGGCCGGGCTCGATCCACCCGATCGCCCACTCGTTCACATCCGTGCCGTGCCAGTTCTCCGGCGGGCCGCCCTTGGGAAGTCGCTCGGTGACGTTGATGTCGACGCCGCCCAGGGCGTCGACGAGTTGAGCGAAACCGTGCATGTCGACGAAGACGTAGTAGGGGATCTTGATCCCGAGCACGCCTTCGGCGGCATCCTTCGTGGCCTCGATGCCCGGGTCCGATCCCTGCGCGACGGCGTCGGGGTAGAGCCCCGCCCCCTGGTCCTCACGGCAGATCTCGGCGGCATTGCGCACGTGGTTCATCCACCCGTTCCAGCCGCAGGTCGACGAGCCGTGCCCCTCGAACCCGTTCGGGTACAGCGCCTGCATCGGGCTGCCCTCGCTGAACGGCGCGTTGGGCAGCTCGCGCGGGATACCGGTGATAGTCACGGCTCCCGTGTCGGCGTTGACGGACACCACCGAGATGCTGTCGAACCGCATCGAGTCGCGCCCGTCGCCGCTGTCGGCGCCCAGGAGCAGGATGTTGTAGTACCCGTCATCGGGCGGAAGGCTCGGTCCACTCTGACCGAAAATGGTGCTGATGGTGCTGCGGGTCGATCCCACGACGGTCGCCGCGTACCCGGCGCCGCCGCCCACGAGGCCCAGCAGGATCAGTGCCACGACGGGAATCGCGAAGCGCGAAGCGCCGGGAACCCTCACGAGGCGCACCAGGCGCAGCGCGTCGAAGGTCAGCACGATCCACAGCACGACGTAGGCGACCAGCAGGATCTGCACGATCGTGAGCACCGCCGCCGAGACGAACCCTCCGCCGATGGTGAGCCACAGCAGCACCGGCCGCGCGAACAGGCCGAGCCCCGCGGCGACGACCACGAGGAACCAGGCGAGGAGTGTGGCGCCGAGGCCGATTCGTCCGAGACGCCGGTTTCCCGCGAGGACCTGCGCCGAGCCCGGCACCAAGAGGTTCAGCGCGACGAGCCACCAGCCGCGCTTGGCCATCATCCCCTGATCGGAGGAGTCCGGATGCCGCAGCGGCCGGGTCTCGATCAGCGGGCGCCCGGTCACGCGCGGCGGCGCAAGCGTCACAGCGAGCCCTTCAACCGTTCATTCTTCTCCTCGACCTGCGCTTCGAGGTCGCGCGCGAAGCTCTCGACGCGGTCGGCGAGGTCGGGATCAGAAGTGCCCAGGATCCGGGCGGCGAGCAGCCCGGCGTTGCGTGCGCCGCCGATCGAGACGGTCGCGACGGGGATGCCCGCCGGCATCTGCACGATCGACAGCAGAGAGTCCATGCCGTCGAGATACGCGAGCGGCACGGGAACCCCGATGACCGGCAGCGCCGTCATCGATGCGACCATCCCCGGCAGATGGGCTGCTCCCCCGGCGCCGGCGATGATCACCCGGACGCCGCGGGCCCTGGCCTCGCGGGAGTACGACATCAGCTTGTCCGGTGTGCGATGGGCCGAGACGACCTCCACCTCATGCGGGATGCCGAAGTCCGTGAGCGCCTGGGATGCGTCGCTCATGACACGCCAGTCGGAGTCAGATCCCATGATGACGCCGACCAGCGGTGCGGCGGCGGAGTGCAGTGGCTCGGTCACCAGATCAGGCTACGGTCTGCTGCTGTGAGAAGCCCCCAACGGCACACCTGTTGACCGGTGTCCGGCACTCAGTCGAAGTGCGCGGCAGCGGCCCTGGCCACGTACACGACGTCGTCGAGGTCGTCGCCCGAGACGTTGACGTGACCGACCTTGCGACCCGGTCGCGGCGCCTTGCCGTAGGTGTGGATCTTCGCCGTGGGGTGCTCCACCATCGCGGCGGCGAATCGCTCGTCGAGTGTGCCCTCGGTGGGGCCTCCGAGGATGTTCACCATCACGGACCATGCCGAGCGTGGCGCGGTGCTGCCGAGCGGAAGATCGGCCACGGCGCGCAGATGCTGCTCGAACTGCCCGGTGACCGCACCGTCCTGCCCCCAGTGACCGCTGTTGTGCGGCCGCATCGCGAGCTCGTTCACGAGGATCCGCTCGTCGTCGGTCTCGAAGAGCTCGACGGCCAGCATGCCGGTCACAGCCAGGCCTTCGGCGATCGTCCGGCCGATCTGCTCGGCGACCTGGGAGAGCCGCTCCGTCGCGGCAGGCGCGGGGGCGATCACCTCGGCGCACACGCCGCCGCGCTGCACCGTCTCGACGACGGGGTAAGCGACGATCTGACCGCTGGGGCGACGCGCGACCTGCTGCGCGAGCTCTCGGACGAACGGCACGAGCTCCTCCACGAGCAGCGCCTCTCCCTCGGCCACGGCATCGAGCCAGTCCTGGGCCTCCGCCGCCGCGCGGACGACCCGCACGCCCTTGCCGTCGTATCCGCCGCGAGGCGTCTTGACGACGCCGCTGCCGTCGTGCTCATCGAGGAAGGCCTGAAGCTCGTCCGCGCTGCGCACCGCCGCCCACTCGGGCTGCGGGATGCCGAGCTCGGTGAGGCGCGCGCGCATCACGAGCTTGTCCTGCGCGTACTGCAGCGCGTCCGGTCCCGGGTGCACCGCGACGCCCTCGGCGACGAGAGCCCGCAGCACGTCCTGAGGCACGTGCTCATGATCGAAGGTGACCACGTCGACGTCGGCCGCGAAGGCACGCACGGCATCGATGTCGCGGTAGTCGCCGACGGCGGTCGCCGCGAGCTGGGCGGACATGCCCTCGTCCTCCGCGAGCACTCGCAGGTCGAGTCCCAGTTCGACCGCCGGAGCGATCATCATCCGGGCCAGCTGTCCTCCGCCGATCACGCCCACACGCAGCGCCATGTGCCGCCTCCATTCGTCCGAACCCATTCTCGCGCACGGAGGCGGTCCCGTACGACACGTGTGCGCCGTCGTGCGTCGAGGCCGCCGGATCAGACGATGTCGTGGCTCTCCGTGGTGCCCTGCGCGTCGCGATGCGCGAGGATCTGGCCGACCTCGATCTGGTCGGCCAGCGTCTCGTGGACGAGGGTGACGTTCGGCACGTTCGGCAGACGCAGCGGCGCGTCGACGCCGTTGGAGAGAGTGATGGTCCCCGCGCCCCACAGCCGCTGCAGCGGTCCGCGACGGACGGCGATCGTGTACCCCCTGGCGTGCGACATCTCACGACGCTGCCGGGCACCGATCCCGTGGTGCGCGATGACTCTGCGGGTGGTCACCGTGGTGCTGCGGGAGAACCAGACGATGTACGGCACCACCACGACGAGAAGGACGAGAACACCGGCGGCCGTCAGCAGCATCCAGTTCTCGAGCCCCGCGGGCAGGTTGTCGTAGAAGAACGCGGTCGCCCCGAACGACGCGATGAGCACGAGCGCAGACCAGAAGAGCCGGCGGGCATGGCCACGGAAGCGTGCGATCATCAGTTCCTCGGTCGGCGCACCGGGCGGCGGCATCACCGGCCGGCCTCCGAGCGTCACGGGCTGAGTCACCCCACCATTGTGCCCGTCATCTGCGACATTGCCGTCTGCGTGACGGCGTGTCAGTTCAGGCGGGACGCACGTGGACGACGTCTCCCGCCGAGACGGCGTGCACCGTCCCGTCGGCGGAGACGAGCAGACGCCCCTCGGCGTCCAGCGCCGTCGCCACGCCCTCGAGCGACTGATCGCCCGGGAGCAGGACGCGGATGGGGAGACCGAGGGTCGCGCAGAGGGCGGTCACCGCACCGTGCAAGCCGCTCGCGATCGCGTCGTCCGCGGCGGCGAGCGCCGAGATGTGCGCGTCGAGGGCGTGCAGGTAGTCCGCGACCAGTCCGTCTTCATCGACGTCGACACCGAGGACGGCGAAGGACGTCGCCGTCGGCACCGGGAGCTGCTCGGCGGTCATGGCGGTGTTGACGCCGGAACCGACGATGACGGCATCCGCCGTCGCCTCCGCGAGGATGCCGCAGATCTTGCGGCCGTCGACGAGCACGTCATTGGGCCATTTGACGGCCACCTCGTGCCCGGGGAGCTGCGCGGCGACGGCCTCGGCCATTGCCGCTCCTGCTGCCAGGGGGATCCATCCGCGCGCGGCCGGGGCTGCGGGCAGCGCGCGCAGGAGGACCGAGATCGCGAGAGACGCCCCGGCCGGAGCCACCCAGGTGCGGTCGAGACGCCCGCGGCCCGCCGTCTGGTTGCGCGTGATCAGGGCGGAAAGGTGGGGCCAGCGCTCGAGGTCATCCGCGCGCTCGCGAAGATCCGCGTTCGTCGAGCCGGTCTCCTCCCGCACCTCCAGGTGCGATGCCGTTGCGCGGGCGCGCGCGAAATCGCCGCTCATGCGTCCTCCTCGTCTGCCTCTTCGTCGTCGTCGTCCTCGTCCTCGCGGATGGCGCCGACCTCGTGCGCCTGCCACTGCTCCCACTCCTGCATGAGGGTCTCGACGGCGGCGTGGAACTTCTCGGTGGCGACGCCCGGCGTCGTGTCTCCGAAGTAGTGCTGCACCCACATCCGCAGACGGGCGACGGCCGCGTCATCGGCGCGCACGCGCTCGACCTCGGTCACGATGCGGGAAGCGCCCTCGACGGTGAGCCACTCGCAGTCCGCGAGGTAGCCGGTCGTGTCGATCGAGGCGCGCTCGTCGGCGGGGCGCGTGATCATGAGGGGTTTGCCCGCGGCGAGACGGTCGTAGACCATGGCCGAGATGTCGACGATGGCGACGTCGGCCGCGGAGAGCTGCCAGCCGAGTTCCGCGCCATGGTCGTAGACGTGCTGGGCGGTCGGGTCGGCCGAGTTCGCCGCGTTGATCGCGGAGATGATCCGGCGGTGCGCAGCACCGTACGCCTCATCGACCACGCCGCTTCGCGGGTGCGGACGATAGATCACCCGATGCGCACCGGTCGCCAGCAGCTTCTTGACGAGTGCCTCACCGTGCGTCGCGATCGATCCGTAGAGCGCGCTCGGGCGGTCCCCCTCCCACGTCGGCGCGTAGAGCACCACGGTGCGCTCGTCCGGCGTGTACGGCAGAGTCCCGGAGTAGTGATCCGCCTGAGGGCGGCCGATGTCCATGGTGCGGCGGTCGACGTCGTAGTCCCAGAGCGTGCGGGAGAGCCGGTCGCGCGCGGCCTGGCCTGCCACGAAGGCGTAGTCGTACGCCTTGTACTGGTTGGTGGTCATGTACATCTTGTCGGACTCGCCGTGGTTGATGAACACGTGCCAGCGGCGCCCGTAGCGGAACATCTGGAAGTTGCGGGTGTTCTGGTTGACGTACAGCACGACACGGATGTCCTGCTGCGCGATGAACCTCTCGAGGTCACGCACCTTCGGCACGAACGCGACGGGCGGGCCGTCCTCATCGAGCAGCTTCTCGGCGCCGGTCGCGGACCGCGAGAGCACCACCACGGGCCAGCGCTTCGAGAGCTCGGCGAGAGGCCGGTACCACTGCCGCATCTGGTACATGTTCACGGCGCCGTCGGCGAAGTAGACCGCGACCTGGAAGTGATCGAGCGGATGCGGCTCGCGCTCGGCGAGGCGCCGCCGGACCCGCTGCACCGCGCTGCGGGACGCGAGCGCGCGCGTGAGGAGACGGTACGCCTTCTTGGCGTCAGACAATGCACCCATCCCTCCAGAATACGGAGATCAGGGAACGCCCGATGTCGCCGTGACATGATCGTCATGTGCCAGCCAACGAATCCGTCACGCCCGACGCCGGGGTGTCCTTCGTGATGCCGGTGCTCAACGAGCGGGCCTATCTCGAGCATGCCGTCGCATCCGTCCTCACGCAGGACGTCGACGGCCCCTCGGAGCTGGTCCTCGCGCTCGGACCGTCGACCGACGGGACGACCGAGCTCGCCGAGGGTCTCGCCGCGGCAGACGACCGCATCCGCCTGGTGCAGAACCCGGCCGCGCACATCCCCGTGGGGTTGAACGCCGCGATCCGTGCCAGTCGCTACGCGACGATCGTGCGGGTCGACGCCCACTCCGAACTCTCTCCCGGATATGCCGCCCGCGCCCTGGAGACCCTCGATCGCACGCAGTCCGCGAACGTGGGCGGCGTCATGCACGCCGAGGGGCGCACGCCGTTCCAGAAGGCGGTCGCCCGGCTGTACAACTCCCCCGTCGGCCTCGGCGGCGGCGCGTACCACGGCCGCACGCACGAGGGCGAGGCCGAATCCGCCTACCTCGGCGTCATGCGCCGTGAGGTGCTCGACGAGGTGGGGCTCTTCGACGAGTCGATCCGCCGCGGCGAGGACTGGGAGCTCAACCTGCGCATCCGCCAGGCAGGGCATCGCGTCTGGTTCGACCCGAACCTGTCCGTCACGTACTGGCCGCGCGAGAGCTGGCTCCGCCTCGCGCGGCAGTTCCGCGCCACCGGCGCCTGGCGTGGTGAGCTGGTTCGCCGGTTCGGCCGCAGCAACGGCATCCGCTACTTCGCGCCGCCCGCGCTCGTGCTGGTGGTCGTGCTCGCCATCGTCGTCGGCGCGCTGCAGCTCACCGGCGTGCTGAGCGGGGTCTTCTCGCTCGTGGCGTCGATCGTGGCCTACCTGCCGCTCGCGCTCTATCTGCTCCTCGTGATCGCCGTGGCCTTCGCGCCAGGCGGAGGCGGTCTGCGTCAGAAGCTGTGGACGCTGCTCGTGCTCCCGACCATGCACCTGTCGTGGGGCGTCGGATTCCTCGGCGGAGTCCTGCGCGGTGCGCGCGACACGGTCGACGCGTCGCGCCTGGGCACCCGCAACACGCCTCTGCCCTGACGGCGAGGCGCACGATCAGGGAGTGACGAACCCCAGATCGAGGATGCGGTCGACCACGCGACGGGCGGCATGACCGTCGTCGCGCTTGTTGAACTGGGCGCGCCACGCCTCGTACCGGCCGGCGTAGGAGGCTGCGTGACCGGTGTCGGCCAACGCGGCGGCGAGCTCGTCCTGCGTGCGCACGAGCGGGCCGGGGGCGCGCTCGGCGAGGTCGAAGTAGAAGCCGCGCAGCTGTCCGCGATAGTGATCGATGTCGGGCACGAGGAAGTACATCGGCTTGCCGGTGACACTGAAGTCGAACATCACCGAGGAGTAATCGGTGATGAGGGCGTCGGCCGCCAGGAGCAGCTGCGCGGTCTCGGGGTATCCGGTCACGTCGATGACCCTGGCTCCCGCGCGGTCGCGGCCCTGCTGCAGTGTGCGGGAGTGCCCGCGGACGAGCACCACGGCGTCAGCCTGCCGGGCGAGGAGCTCCGGGTCGATGAAGTCGACCATCTCGCTGCGATCGTCGCGCCAGGTCGGCGCGTACAGGAGCACCCGCTCCCCCTCGCCGATGCCCAGGGCCGTGCGGATCGCGGCCGGATCCCCGGTGATGAGCGCGTCGTTGCGGGGGTACCCCTCGACCCAGATCGGCCGGCCGAAGAACGCATATGCCTTGCGGAGAATGCGCTCGGAGTAGGTGTTCTGCGCGAGCAGCACGTCCCACCGTCGTGACTCCTTCACCACGGCCGCCATCCGTCGCGGGTCGAACCCGGGACGGTGCAGGGCGAGCCGCTTGAGCGGAGTGCCGTGCCAGGTCTGCAGCACTTTCTGCCCGGGCTTGCGCACGAAGCGACGGCGCAGCCAGTCGTTCACGACGAGCAGACGGGCGGCGCCCCGCGCATGCCACCACTCGGGACTTCCCTCGACGACGGCAATCGCGCCCTCCGGAACCGCGACCGAGAGGTCCACGACGCTCCAGTATCGCCGCACCTCGGGCGCGCGAGCAGCGAGCTCCCGGTCGATCGCCTGCGGGTTGCAGCCGACGCTGCGGCCGTAGAAGCTCTCGAAGAACACCGCGTTCTCTGTGCCGCCGGACTGGGCCACGTAGCGCCCTTCGAGCGTCGACTGCCCTTCGACCGTCTCGTACACCGGAGAGATCGGCGCGGCGATGCGCACCGCTCCGCCGTCGACGGCGATCCGGAGGCCCGTCATCACGACCGGCGCGACCTGCAGCCCGTCGAGATCGGTGTCGGCGATGCGCAGCTCGTACTCCCCCGACGGAAGCGGCAGCTCCGGACCGCCCCATCGCGACGCCTGCAGCGGGAACGTCGCCTTCCAGGTCTTGCCGCCACCCGTGAGGCGTGCGTCGACGCGCGCCCGGGGTCCGACCAGCTCTGCCGTCGCCGGTCGCTGACCGGTCCCTGCGATGATCAGCGCTTCCGCCGCCTCATCGATCCGGGCCGTTGTCATGCTGCTCCCTTCGGTGCGGGGATCCCCCGCGCGCGGATTGCCTGATACACCCGATCGGTGTTGCGTCCGTCTCGATATGCGTGCATCTCCGCGCTGAGCGTAGCGGACCGGACGGACTCCGCGTCGTATGCGGCCTCATCGGACAGCAGCACCCGCAGCTGCACGAGCAGCTCGGACCACGATGCGGCGGCGTCCGGCCCCGCGACATCCTCGAACCGCCCGTAGAAGCCGCGCGTGCGCGCGTACTCGGACGCATCCGGAGCCAGGTAGAGCACTGGCGTCGCCAGGAGCCCGACGTCGTAGGCGAGCGATGAGTAGTCGGTGATCAGCACGTCGAGGGCCGGCAGCACGGGCGTCACGTCGGCGAGCAGCGATGCTCCCAGCATCCGCACCCTCCGACTCGGGAGGGGCGGAGCGTAGCCGCCCTCACCGAGCGGATGCGATCGCACGAGCAGGACCGCATCGTTCTCCTTGAGCATGCGGATGATCCGCACCCACTCGGATGCCGACGGCACGGCTGGGTCTTCGGCGCCGTCGCGCCACGTCGGGGCGTAGAGGATCGTGCGCGCCCCCGGGGGGAGGTCGCCGAGAACGCGACCGAGCAGAGCGGATGCCGCGGCTCTGCGCTCCTCGATCGATCCGGCCGACAGGACGTCGACACGCGGTTCGCCCGTCACGACCACGCGGTCGTCGCCCAGGCCGAAAGCGGACTCCAGGCGCCCCCTCGAGCGATGGGAGGCGGCGGGCAGGACCCTGATGCGCTGGGCGGCCCCGCGGTACAGCAGACCGACGACCCGGCGCAGAAGGGGTGCTCCCGGCACGTTCGGCACCTGCGTGGTGGCCGGTGAGTCGAGGCCGATCCGCTTGAGCGGGATGCCGTGCCAGAGCTGCACGACGAAGGCTCCGCCGTTGGCGTAGCGGTTGACGTCGCCGAGGCCGTGCGTGACGACGAGCACGCTGGCGCGGGCGGTCGCCCACCAGCCGCGCAGTCCGCTCTTGCGCAGAGTGCGGATGCCGAGCGCCGCGGCATCCTGATCCTCACGGGCCGACGAGGTGAGCCACAGGGTGTCGTGCCCGGTATCGGCCGCATATCTCTGCAGGGCCAGAGCGCCGTCGCCGATACCTGCCCCGCATCCGAAGACCCAGCGGCGCCCGCGCGGGACGAGGAAGGTGCCCATGCGCCCTATGGCATACAGCGGGATCCGGAGCAGCTTGGCCGCATTGCCGGTGCCGAAAGAGAAGGACGCCACCCCGCGAGCCTATCGCGGGGTGGCGTCCTTCTCGGTGCGGGGTCAGCCGGCGAGCTCGCCGAGCGTCACCTCGAGTTCGCCTTCCTTGCCGCCGCGGACGTAGGTGACCTTGGCGTCGCTGCCGGCGGCCGCCGCGCGCACCTGCGCGGTGAGGTCGCTGGCGCTGGTGATCGGGACGCCGTTGAACGCCGTGACGACGTCGTCGGCCTTGAGACCGGCAGCCGCCGCCGCTCCGCCGTCGGTGACGTCGGCGATGTACGCACCGGCCACATTCGCACCCTCGACGCTCGCGGCGTCGCGGACCGATGCTCCGAGCAGCCCATGCGTGGCCGTGCCGTCGGCGATGATCTCGTCGGAGACCCGCTGAGCGATGTTCGAGGGGATCGCGAAGCCGATGCCGATCGAACCCGACTCCTCGGAGCTTCCCGAGCTCGCGATCGCGACGTTGACGCCGATCAGCTCGCCCTTGCTGTTGACGAGCGCACCTCCGGAGTTGCCGTGGTTGATCGCGGCATCCGTCTGGATCACGGCGATCGAGATCGAGTCGCTCGACTGCTGCCCGGTGCTGCCGGGGATGTCGAACTGGAACGGCCCTTCACCCTGACCCTGGTCCTCGGGCGTCTGCTGTTGCTCCTGAGGAGCATCTTCCGAGGACGAGTCGGGCAGCGCCGAGGAGGCGATCTGGATGCTGCGGTTGAGTGCGCTCACGATGCCGGTGGTGACCGAGTTCGCGAGGCCGAGAGGTGCGCCGAGCGCGACGGCGGTGTCGCCGACGTTGAGCTTCGACGAGTCGGCGAACTCGATGGGCGTGAGGCCGTCCGCGTCCGTCAGCTTGATCACGGCGAGGTCGTAGATCGGGTCGGTGCCGACCACGGTGGCCTCGAAGATGCGGCCGTCGGACGTGGTGACGCGGATGCTGGGGTCGGCCACAGCTCCGCCGAGAGTCACGACGTGGGTGTTGGTGAGGACGTAGCCGTCATCGCTGATGATCACACCCGAGCCGCTGCCGGCCTGGTCGGATCCTGCCACCTCGATCGTGACGACCGAAGGCAGTGCGGCCGTCGCGACCGCGGTGGTCTCGTTGACGGAGCCCGGGTTGTTGACGGTCACGGTCTGCGGTCCGCTGGCGGTTCCGCCGGTGGGCTGATCCTGGAGACCGCTGAGCAGCGCGCCGCCGCCGAAGCCCGCGACGCCGCCGACGAGGGCCGCCGCGACGATGAACGCCGCGAACTTCGCGCCGCCCCTCGACTTGGGCTCCTTGGTCTTGGTGCCGTCGGCCGGAACGCCGGCGAAGCCGAGCGGTGCCGTGCCGTCCAGCGGCTGCGTGGGCTGCGTGTGCGCGGTCGCCGTCGGGATGCCGAAGGCGGCTCCCGATGCCGAGGCCGTCGCGTGCGCCGGGTGAGGGGCGACGAAGGGCTGCGGCGCGATGTGCGTCGCCGCGGCAGGTGACGGCGTGACCGCCGACTGCGCTGCCGGGGCGGCGGGCGCCTGCGACGTGAAGGTCGACGGCACCTCGTGTCCGTGCGCCGGCGCGGCCGGTGCGGTGTTCTCGGGGGTAGCCGGAGCCGCCGACTGAGCGGCGCCCTCTGCTGCCGGGGCGGACGGCACGACGTCGTTCGACGCGGGTGCCGAGTGGTTCTGGGTGTCGTCTTCGTTCATGGTGTGCTCCTTCATCAACGCCCCTTCAGACTGCCGCCTGTATCTGTGCGTTTCGTATGGCGAAGATGAGTTTCAGCTATGGCCTTAGCCTGTTCTTCATGAATGTCATTCCCGGCGCATGGCGGCGCACGGCGGCCGGTGCAGGTCTGCTCGCCGCAGACGGAACCGTCGCACCTACGATCTTCGCAGAGATGTCGGCGGCAGCGGCCAGAACCGGCGCGATCAATCTCGGCCAGGGTTTCCCCGACGAGGACGGTCCGTCGGCGGTCCTGGAGGCGGCTCGTCAGGCCATCGCCGACGGGGTGAACCAGTATCCGCCCGGGCGCGGCATCCCCGATCTCCTCGCGGCGATCAGCGAGCATCAGCTCCGGTTCTACGGGCTGGAGGTCGACCCGGCGACCGAGGTCATCGTCACGGCCGGCGCGACCGAGGCGCTCACGGCCAGTCTGCTCGCGCTGATCGACGGTCCCGATGACGAGGTCGTCGTCTTCGAGCCGTACTACGACTCCTATGCCGCTGCGGTGGCGCTGGCGGGTGCGCGACTGCGTACGGTGCCGCTGCGCGCTCCGGACTTCCAGCCCGATCTCGACGAGCTCGCCGCCGCAGTCACGGATCGCACCCGCATCATCCTCGTGAACGACCCGCACAATCCCACCGGAGCCGTCTTCGGAGCCGATGTGCTCACCGAGGTCGTCCGTCTGGCCGAGCAGCACGACGCGATCATCATCACCGACGAGGTCTACGAGCACCTCGCGTTCCACGGCCCGCACACGCCGATCGCGACCCTCCCCGGCGCTGCGGAGCGGACGCTCACGATCTCGTCCGCAGGCAAGACCTTCTCGGCGACCGGCTGGAAAATCGGCTGGGTCCACGGTCCGGCCGCGCTGATCACGGCCGTCCTCACGGTGAAGCAGTACCTCACGTACGTCAACGGATCGCCGTTCCAGCCGGCCGTCGCGGTCGGCCTTCGTCTGGACGATGCCTACTTCACGGGTGCGGCGTCGGCGCTCGCCCGCAAGCACGAGATCCTGGGCGACGGACTGCGGGCCGCCGGATTCACGGTGCACACGCCGCAGGGCGGCTATTTCACGGTCGCGGACGCCACGGCGCTGGGAGGCGCGGATGCCGCGGCATTCTGCCGTGCCCTGCCGGAGCGCGCGGGCGTGGTCGCGATCCCGTTGACCGCTTTCGTGTCGGAAGGACGACGTGGCGAGTACGGCGGCCTGGTCCGCTTCGCCGCCTGCAAGCGCGTCGAGGTGCTCGAAGAGGCCGCGTCGCGTCTCGCTGCGCTGGCCGGCTGAGGGGCGACTCCGCCTCAGCGGGGCACGACGGCGTAGCGCCGCACCCGCAGCGACGGGTTGACGGACCGGACCCGGTCGATCGCGGCTCGCTCGACCGGCGCGACGGCGATGCCCTCGGTCGTCCCGACCCCGGCGATCACGACACCCTGCGGATCGACGATCTGCGAATGCCCGACCCCGATCGGGGTGGGGTGGTCGGCGGCGACGACGTAGACCGTGTTCTCGATCGCCCGCGCAGCGAGGAGGGTCGTCCAGTGGTGCTCCTTGAGCGGACCGCGCACCCACTCCGCCGGCACGACGAGCACATCGGCATCCGCATCGACGAGCGTGCGCGCCAGCTCCGGGAACCGCAGGTCGTAGCAGGTCATCAGGCCTAAGCGCAGGCCCCCGAGCTCGAACGTCGACGGCTCCCCCGGGTCACCGGGCTCGACCCAGTCCGACTCCGTCTGCCCGAAGGCGTCGTACAGGTGCTCCTTGCGATAGACCGCGAGGATGCCGTCGCCGCGCACCGCCACGACCGTGTTGCGGACGCGGTGGCCGTCGGTGGCGCGCTCCGCGAGGCCGGCGACGATGACGACGGCGTAGTCGGCGGCCAGAGCGGTGAGAGTCGCGATGAATTCGCCGTCGAGTTCTTCGGCGTTCGCCGCGAGGGTCGCGTCCATCGGATCCACGAAGTAGCTCGAGTACTCCGGGAACACGATCAGCTTCGCGCCACGCGCCGCGGCATCCGCTGTGAGCGCGGCGATCCGCTCACGATTGTCGGAACGGGATGCCGAAGGCGCGAACTGGCACACGGCGACGGACACGGCAGCGGTCTCGGACATGACCTCATCCTCTCGCATCGGCGAGGGGCCCGCTCGATTGGCCGCCTCTCCGAATCCGTGATAAGTTACTTCTTGTGCCGCGGGGTGGAGCAGTTCGGTAGCTCGCCGGGCTCATAACCCGGAGGTCGCAGGTTCAAATCCTGTCCCCGCAACGAGAATGCGACACAAGAAAGGCCCCTGATCAGGAGAAATCCAGATCAGGGGCCTTTCGCTTTTCCCCATGGGGACCACGGAAGAGGCCTCAGCCACGCTCCGCACCGAACGTCACGGAGCGCACGCCCATCGCTTCGGCCTCATCTCGGGCGAGCCGGCGCTCGGCATCGAGATCCAGCCCGCGCGCGAGCAGTACGTAGGCGACGGCAGAGACGACGAGTCCGACGAACAGCGCGATGTCGATGCCGCCGATCGCCGTGGCGAGCGGTCCGGTGAACCAGGTCGTCACGACGAATGGGATCATCGCCGCGATGCCGATGACGTAGGCGGTGATGCCCCGCCAGCCCCACGCGCCGTAGATGCCGTGCGGGCGGAACATCTCGGCGACGGCGTAGCGCCCGCGGCGCACGAAGTAGTAGTCGACGAGGTTGACCGAGGTCCACGGCACGAGCACATAGAGCAGGACGACGAGGAAGCTTCCGAACGAGTCGAGGAACTCCCCCGTAGAGAACGCGGCACCCAGCAGGCCGCCGAGGCCGATGATGCTGCAGGCCACGATGCGGGCGAAACGCGTCGGCCGCACGGAGCGGAACGAGTCGGCCACGGTGATGAGCTCGATGCTCGCAGCGTAGATGTTGATCGTGATCACTGTGATCAATGCGGGGAGCGCCGACCACAGCAGCACCGCCCCTGCGCCGGGCACGATCGCGTCCGCCGCCGCCGTGATCGCCTCGACGGGGTCCATATCCGCGAAGAGCGAGGCGACGAACGCGCCGAGGATCATGAGCCAACCTGCGCCGACGATCACGCCCGAGGACGTGTAGAACAGCGCCTGGCGCGGGCTCGTCTGGGGCGGGAGGTACCGCGAGTAGTCCGACACATACGGGGCCCACCCGAGGGCGTACGCGGCGGCAGCGGCGAATTGCACCAGGAATGCCGGCCAGCTGATGTCGCCCAGCGAGAAGTCGGCCGCCGTGAGCGGCAACGCGAAGAGCGCCACGACCGTGAACACGCCGAAGGTCGCGAGGAACAGCCAGGTGAGCCACTTCTGCACGCGATGGATCCAGTGGTACCCGACGATCGCCAGGGTGAGCGCGAGCGCGGTGATGAGGACGTACCATCCGGCGCCCGCATCCACACCGGTCGTCGCGGTGAGCACCTGGCCGGCGAGTAGCTGGTTGAAGATGTTGAATCCGACGATGCTGGCGACGACCACGAGGCACACGATAGCGACGCCTCGGTAACCGAACTGCGCCCGCGACTGGATCATCTGCGGCAGCCCGAGCTGCGGCCCCTGGGCGGAGTGGAAGGACGTGAACACGGTGCCGACGCAGACACCGAGCACGATCGCGACGAGGGACACGAGGAAGTTCGCCCCCATGGCGACCCCGACCATGCCCGTCGCGAGTGTCGTGAGGTTCGCATTCGACATGAACCAGAGGGGGAACAGGCTCGAGGGCGTACCGGTGCGCTCGGTAAGCGGCACCCAGTCGATGGACTTGACCTCGATCCCCGACGTCGAGGGGAGGGCGACGGCGATCTGCACGGGGCCGGGCTCTGCCGGGTCGTTCTGCTCGTTCACGTTGCTCCATCGGGTCGGGTAGGACGCTCTGGATGCAACAGTAGGTGGCCACCTGCTCGCGTCCCATCCAGCGAATCCGATGGGAACCACAGGGTGAGCCGATACGCGAATCGGGCGCCCCCGAAGGGACGCCCGATTCGATTCAGCTGCGTGGGATCACTGACCCGCGGCGGTATCCAGTTCGAGGAGCTTCTCCACGGCCGCCGTGAGGCGCTTGTCGGCCGCTGCGAAGGCCTCGAGGTCTCCGGCCTTCAGCGCGGCGTCCCGATCGAGCAGCGCCTGCTGCGCCTCGGCGAGGGCTGTGGCCTCATCGCCCGTGGGGGCCGTCGGCTCGGTCGGGGTCTCGCCCTGGTCGGGATCCGGTGTGCCCTCCTCAGCCGGATCGGTCGGTTCCACCTGATCGTCACCACCGGTCGCGCCCGAGTCACCACCGAACAGCGTGTCGAGAGCCTCGGTGAGCGTGTCTTCGAAGGCGACGCGATCACCGAAGGCGACCAGCACCTTCTGCAGTCGCGGCAGCTGCGTGCCCTCGGAGGACTGGACGTACACGGGCTGCACGTACAGCAGACCGCCGCCGACCGGAAGCGTGAGCAGGTTGCCGTAGATGACCTCGGACTCGCCCTGCTGCAGCAGGTTCAGCTGCGGCACCACGGCCGTGTCGGAGTTGTAGGTGTTTTGCACCTGACCGGGGCCGGGCACAGTGGTGTCCGTGTCGATCTCCAGCATTCGGAGCTGGCCGTAGCCCTCCCCCTTGACGCCGGCTTCGGACCCGGCATCCGAGTCCACGGCCAGGTAGCCCATCAGCACGTCGCGACTGCCTCCCGCACCCTGCGACACGGGGATGAATGTCGAGAACATCGAGAAGCGCGGCTCGTCCTGGCCCGGCATCTTCATGGTCAGGTAGTACGGCGGCTGGAGCATCGCCTCGCTGCGCGGGTCGTTCGGCGTCTGCCACCGGTTGTCCTGCTGTGCGAAGGAGCCTGCCTTGTCGACGTGGTAGATGCCGAGCACGTCGCGCTGCACCTTGAACAGGTCGGTCGGGTAGCGGACGTGGCTCATCAGCTCGCCGGACATCTCGCTGATCGGCTTGACCGTCGACGGGTAGACCTTCTGCCAGGTCTTCAGCACCGGGTCTTCCTCGTCCCACGCGTACAGCGTGACCGAGCCGTCGTAGGCGTCGACCGTGGCCTTGACCGAGTTGCGGATGTAGTTGATGTCGTCGATCGCGAGCGTCGGCGACGGAACGTTCGAGTCGGCGATCGCGTCCGACAGGCTGACGCCCGTCGAGTACGGGTACGTCGAGCTCGTGGTGTAGCCGTCGACGATCCAGACGATGCGACCGTCCACGACGCTCGGGTACGGGTCGCTGTCGAGCTCGAGGTACGGCGCCACCTTCTGCACACGGGTCTTCGGGTCACGGTCGTAGAGGATCTGCGAGTCCTCGTTCACGAGGTTCGAGAAGAGGATCTGCTCGGACTGGAACTTCAGCGCGTAGAGCAGCTTCGTGAAGGTGTCGCCGACCTTGGGGCCGCCGTTCCCCTCGAAGGTCGTCTTCGTCTCGCTCGAGCCGTCCTTGCCGCGCGGGTAGTCGATCTCGGCCGGCTCGGAGTCCTTCGGGGCTCCGACGATCGAGTACTCCGGGGAGTTCTCGCCGAAGTAGACGCGGGGCTCGAAGTTCTCGCGGTCCGTGAGGAACCCGGAGGACGGGATGCCGCGCTCGAGGAAGACGGGCTCGCCGTCGCTCGTGCGCTGGTTGCCCGCCGCGGCGACGAGGCCGTAGCCGTGCGTGTAGACCGCGACGCGGTTGTTCCAGTTGTCGCCGTCGCCGAGGCCCGACATGTCGAGGTCTCGCACCGACACCACGGTGTCCTGCATCACGCCGTCGATCTCGTAGCGGTCGACGTCCATGTTCGTCTGGAACTGGTAGTACCCGCGGTACTGCTCGAGCTGACGGACGGTCGGCGGGATGACCTTCGGGTCCATGATGCGGATCGACGCGGTGGTCTCGGCGTCTTCGCGCAGCTGGCCGGCAGCGGCATCCGTCTCGGCCTCGAAGGCCGTGGTCTCGAGGTCGGCGACGCCGTAGGCCTCTTTCGTGCCGTCGATGTTCCGCTGGTAGTACTCCGCCTGGTACGCGTTCTGGTTCGGCTTGACCTGGAAGGTCGTGACGACCCACGGGTAGCCGACGCCCACGACGAGCGAGGCGACGAGGAGCAGCGCGGTCGCCGCGAGCGGGAAGCGCCAGCGGCCGATGGCCGCGGTCACGAAGAACAGCACGGCGACGACGGCGGCGATGATCGCGAGGATCGCGAGACCCGGGATCGTGGCGTTGACGCCGGTGTAGGCGGCACCCGTGATGCGGTCGTCGGGTGTGGTCAGGGTCTTGTACCGGTCGAGCCAGAGGCTCGCAGCCTGCACGAGCAGGTAGAGACCGGCGATCACCGCGAGCTGGATGCGGGCGGGCTTCGAGATGCGCAGCTCACCCTGACCGATGCGCACCGAGCCGTAGAGGTACGAGACGAGCGCGGTCACCAGCAGCGAGAGCAGGAGCACGGCCGAGACGAACGCGAGCAGGATCGAGTAGAACGGCATCGCGAACATGTAGAAGCCGGTGTCGATCCCGAACTGCGGGTCGACGTCGGAGGTCGCCACGCCGTTGGCCCACAGCCAGACGGTCTTCCACTGTCCGGCGGCCGCGAAGCCGGCGAACAGGCCGAAGAAGATCGGCATGCCCCACATCGCCAGACGGCGAAGGGGCTCGATGACCTCCTGGTACCGGTCCAGCTGCGAGCTGAGCCGCACGTAGACGGGTCGCAGGCGGTATGCCAGCTGGATCACGAGGAAGAGCGGCACGGCCATGCCCAGGAAGCCCACCACGAACATCACGGCGGTGGCGATCCACTGTGTGGTGAGGACGCCGGTGAAGCCCACCTGGTCGAACCAGAGGAACTCCGTGTAGAGCGAGGCGAACACGAAGAACGCCGCGATCAGTGCGGCGATGATCACCAGGGAGATGCCGAGGATGCGTCGGGAGGTTCGAGGCGTGGCCGGAGTCGGAGCTGAGGCTGAGTTCGAGGTCACCGTTCCATCCTAGGCGGGCCTCACTGTGCGGCGGCTGTCATCCCGGTCACGGCGAGGTCACGGCGCCGCGGGTGTCACGGGTGTCACGACGCCGCGACGTCGCACGTGGGGAGCGAGTCCACGTCGCCGTCGGCCGCGATCACCTCGAGGGCGTCGAGGGACTCCTCGAGCGTCGCGGTGCGGATCACCTGGAGACCGTCGGGCACGTGCCCCTCGACCTCGTCGCAGTTCGACGCCGGGGCGAGGAAGTAGTCGGCGCCCGCGTCGCGTGCGCCGTAGAGCTTCTGACGGATGCCGCCGATGGGGCCGACCGTGCCCTCGGCGTCGATCGTCCCGGTGCCGGCGATGTTCTTCCCGCCGTTCAGCTCACCCTCGGTCAGCGTGTCGATGATGCCGAGCGCGAACATCATCCCGGCGCTCGGCCCGCCGACGTTGTCGAGCTGGAGGGTGACGTCGACCTCGAAGTCGTAGTCGGTGCGCAGCGTGATGCCGATGAGCCAGGTCGTCACGTCGTTCTCGACGTGCTTCTCGGGTGTCACCTCGACGGTCTGATGCTCGCCGTCGCGGAGCACGTCGAGCACGACCGGGTCTCCCCCGGCATCCTGGATCGCCTCGCGCAGCTGCGTCGCGGACGTGACGGGGGTGCCGTCGATCGCGGTGATCACGTCTTCCGCTTCGAGCAGCCCGTCGGCCGGCGCATCGGCGACGGCCTCCTGCACGACCACCTGCGCGCCCGTGTCGTAGCCGAGCTCGTTCAACGCCGCGGCGGTGGCCTCGTGCTGCGAGTCGACCATCAGCATCGCGTTGCGCTCGTCGCGCTGCTCGGTCGTGACGCCGGCGGGGAACACCGAGTCGAGCGGCACGACGGCGCGGGACGAATCCATCCAGGCGAGCGCGAGCTCGAACCAGCTGGGGGTGCGCTCGCGGTTGCCGACCACCTGCACGGTCGTGAGGTCGAGAGTTCCGGCGGTCTCGAAGGTCTCGGCTCCCTCGACGCTGATCAGCGGGACCGGCTCGCCGTCGGTCCCGGTCGCCGTGCCGAGGGTGTCGTAGACCGGCCCGGGCCGCTGAATGACGTACGGCGTCGGGAGGAAGGTCAGCACGGCCAGGGCGATGAGCGCGACGATGAGCGCCCAGACTCCCAGTCCGAGCTTTCCTGACCGCGTTCGATCCACAGCATCCTCCGTCGTTCGCGAGCGGCGTACAGCGATCTGCTCGCTTCGGGGACGCGTGCAGAAACCTGTGACTAGCGTAGATGCCACGGCTATAGGCGTGCTGAGAGGGCGAACGACATGGCAGACAACGACCCGACACCCGAGGACTTCCAGGAGTTCCTCCGACGGATGCTCTCGAACCAGGGCGGCGGAGACATCGATCCCGAAGCTCTTCGAGAGGCCATGCAGGGCATGGAGGGCTTCCAGTTCGATCCCGCCATGATGCAGACGATCATGTCGCAGCTGCAGGGCGCGTTCGGCGGCGACCCGTGGGAGAACGCGCAGCGGCAGGCCCTGCACATCGCGAACCGCGACGGCCAGGGCGTGACCGACGGCTCACGCAGCTCGCTCGTCGACTCCTTCACCCTCGCGAACCTCTGGCTGGGCGAGGCCACGACGATCTCCGAACTGGCCGAGGCTCCGACGGCGATGACCCGCGGCGAGTGGGTCGAGAAGACGCTGCCGGTGTGGAAGGAGATCGCCGGCCCGGTGTCGACGAGCATCGCCGACGCGCTGACCTCGGCCCTCGACACTCAGGTCCCCGAGGAGATGCGCAGCGTCGTGCAGGGCGCGGGAAAGCTCATGCGCGGTCTCGGCGGATCGGTCTTCGCCGCCCAGTTCGGCCAGGTGCTCGGCAACCTGTCGCTCGAAGTGGTCTCCGGCGGCGATGTCGGCATCCCCGTGCTTCCGGCCGGGACGGCAGCGGTGATCCCGCAGAACCTCACCGCCTTCGGCGAGGGTCTCGAGATCCCCGAGGACCAGATCGCGCTGTATCTCGCGACGCGCGAGCTCGCCTACGCCCGCCTCTACCGTCACGCGAAATGGCTGCACCTGCACGTGATGGCGCAGATCACCGACTTCGCCCGCGGCGTGAGCGTCGACGTGGATGCGCTCGAAGACGTCGCCAGTCGCCTCGACCCGTCCGACCCCGAGGAGCTGCGGGCCGCGATCGAGGGCGGCGCACTGCTGCCGGCGCAGACCGAGGCGCAGCGCGAGGCGCTCGAGCGGCTCGAGAACCTCATCGCCACGATCGACGGCTGGGTCGACGTGGTCACCGCGCAGGCGACCGCGCGGCTTCCCGACGGCGCCCGCATCGCGGAGGCGGCCCGCCGCCGCCGCGCGGTCGGCGGTCCCGCGGAAGACGCCCTGGGCGCTCTGGTCGGGCTGAAGCTGCGCCCGCGCCGGATGCGCGAGGCCTCGGCGATGTGGCAGGCGGTGACGGATGCCGTCGGCATCGCCGGCCGCGACTCGCTCTGGGACTACCCCGACCTGATGCCGGCGGCCGAGGACATCGACGACCCGAGCGCACTGATCGCCCGCCTGCAGGCCGCGGAGCGCGGCGAGCAGCCGGTGGCGGACGAGTTCGACGAGGCTCTCGCGCGCCTCCTCGACGGCGACGACTTCTCGGCGGAGGAGCCGGGCGACGGAGACGGCGGATCGGACGATTCCGACGGGGACGCGACACCGGAAGGCGAACGACCGGTCTGAGCGAGCGGGCGGGTGACCACTCCTCCCCTGACGGGCCGCCCGCGGAAGTTGTCCACGGAACCGCCTTCGCGACGCCACAGCCGACGGATCCTGCCCAGAATCGGTGAATGCCGCTGACTCCGCCGACCCTCACCCGATTGGACCCGGGCGCGCCGCTGCTGTGGCGGGACGGGCACACGCTGCAGCTGGGGACAGACGGTGCACTGCAGATCCCGGCCGATGCGCCGTGGGTCGAGTTGCTCCTGAGCCGTCTGCTGTCCGGATTCCGGCGCGCATCGTTCGACGTCATCGCGCATGGCACCGGTGCGCCGCGTGAGGAGGCACGGCTGCTGCTCGCCCGCATCCAGCACCTGCTGATCGACGACCCGGTCGCCATGCCGCCCGCATGGGTCGAGACGATCGGCATCACCGACGGACGCGGCGCCCACCGCGCGAGGGAAACGCTCGCCGACGAGGGCGTCACGCTCGTCGATCGCGCCGTACGCGGTGCGGTGGGCATCATCCTCGTGCAGGGTTCCGCCGCTGCGCTGCAGTTCGCCCGGTATCTGCGCGAGGACATACCGCACCTGCCCGTCGCCTTCGAGCCCGGACACGTCACCGTCGGTCCGCTCGTCGTCCCGGGGCACACGCCGTGCCTGTCCTGCCGTGACGCCGAGGACACGGCCCGCGACCCGGCATGGCCGTTGCTGCATGCGCAGCTGATCGATCGTGAGGCCGGTCCGCTCCGGGCCGCGCAGGTGGCAGAAGGAGCTCTCCTCGCCGCGCGGCTCCTCGCACTCGGCGACGGCGGCGGTCAGGTCGTCCGGGTCAGCGCGGACGGCTCGCGCGCGTGGCGTGCGGTGACGTTTCACGAAGGATGCCGGTGCCGCGAGCCGTCGTCCCCATCTCGGCCAGGAACCTCGACGGGGCCCGCTCTCCTCGCCCTGCCGACCGCGACCACGAGATCTCCAAGGTACGCGCGGCGCGCGTGACGCCGACGTATGCGAGGCGCCGTTCCTCGTCGACGGCCTCGAAGCTGGTGGCGTACGAGATCGGCAGCGAGCCCTCCGCCCAGCCCGCGAGGTGCACGTGCGGCCATTCGAGACCTTTCGCGGCGTGCAGGGTCGACAGGGTCACGGTGCGCATCGTCGGCTCGTGCTGGTCCTTCGCCCGCGCCATCATCGCGTCGCTGAAGCTGCGCAGGTTCGCGTCGGGCCCGGCGTCCTCGGCGAGCCTCAGGATCGCCCGTCGTGCCTCCCAGCCGTCGCGCTGAGCACCGCCCGCCGCCGGGGGCTCCTCGGTCAGACCGAGTTCTCGCAGCACGCGCTGCACGTTCGGGAGGAATCCCTGCTCCGTCGGAGCCACGGCCGCCGCGCGCAGGGCCAGGATCGCCTGCCGCACCTCGGGCATCGCGAAGAAGCGCGTTCCGCCGAGCACGGAGGTGGGGATGCCTTCGGCGGCGAGCGCCTGCTGCAGCACCCCCGACTGCGCGTGGGCCCGGTACAGCACCGCGATCTCGGCCGGCGAGGCGCCGGACGCGATCCGGGCCGAGATCGCCGCCGCGATCCCTGCGGCCTCCTCGGTCTCGGAGTCGTAGGCGGTCACGGTCGGCGCGTCCGCGGTGAACTGCTCACGCGCCGGCACCAGCTCGAGCGCACCGGGCCGACCGTGCATGAGAGCGTTGGCGGCCGTCAGGATCGGGGCCTGAGAGCGGTAGTTCGTCTCGAGGCGCACGACCGTCGCGTCCGGGTGGCGGCGTCCGAACTCGAGCAGGAACCGCTGCTCGGCACCCGCGAACGAGTAGATCGTCTGGCTCGCATCGCCGACCACGCAGATGTCCTGTCTGTCTCCGAGCCAGAGCTCGAGGAGGCGGTTCTGCAGGGGCGAGACGTCTTGGAACTCGTCGACCGTGAAGTGCCGGTACTGCTCATGGACGGATGCCGCGACCCGCGGCTCCGCCTCCAGCATGCCGGCGCAGGCGAGCAGGACGTCTTCGAAGTCGAGTTGCCGGCGCTCGTCCTTCAGCGTCTCGTAGGCGCGCATCAGCTCCATCAGCTGGCCTGCGTCGACTCCGGTGACGGTGCGGCCGAGCGCGGCGTGCTGCTCGATCGACAGCATCGAGACCTTGCGCCACTCGATCTCCGAGGCGATGTCGCGGAGCGTGGCGGTGCTCGGCCGGAGCCGCATCGCGTCGGCCGCCTGTCCCAGCATCCGCACCTTGTTGTCGATGATCGACGGGGCGGGAGAGCCGGCCAGGGTCGGCCAGAAGAAGTTCAGCTGCGCGAGGGCCGTGGCATGGAAGGTGCGGGCGGCGACTCCCTCGACGCCGAGCGCGCGCAACCGGCCGCGGAGCTCTCCCGCCGCCTTCGCGGTGAAGGTCACCGCCATCACCCGCGAGGGCGAATACGCGCCGGTGTCGACGCCGTGGGCGATGCGGTGGGTGATCACCCGGGTCTTGCCGGTTCCGGCGCCGGCGAGCACAGCGACCGGACCGCGCAGCACGGATGCCGCGGCCTGCTGCCGCTCGTCGAGGGCATCGAGTGCGCTCACTCGCGCCCCTCGTACCAGTCGACGATCAGAGCACGGGCGATCGACGCGGGCCCGGGAAGACCCACGGGTCCATCGCCGGCGAGCGCCGAGCCGATCTCCTCGCGCGTGAACCAGCGGACGTCGACGATCTCCTCACCGTCCGCGAGAGCCTCGGACTCGTCGTCGACGACGGCGCGGAAGCCGATCATGAGCGAGCGCGGGAAGGGCCAGGGCTGCGAGGAGATGTACCGCAGGGCCGACAGCCGCACGCCGGACTCCTCCTCGATCTCGCGGTGCACGGTCGACTCGAGCGACTCCCCCGCCTCGGTGAATCCGGCGAAACAGGAGTACATCCGTCCGCCCCAGTTCGCATTCGCGCCGAGAAGCAGCCGCTCGCCGTCGCGGCTCTCGACGGCGACGATCACGGCGGGATCGGTGCGCGGGAAGTGCTCGCGTCCGCAGACGAGGCAGCGCCGCGACCACCCGGCCTGGCGGAGCTCCGTGCCGCCACCGCACGTCGGACAGAACGAGGCGTCCCGCAGCCATCCGGCGATCGCGATCGCCTCGACGAGCAGTTCGGACTCGAGCCGGTCGATGCGACCACCGAGGTCGCGCAGTCCGAGCCAGATCTCGTCGGGCGCCGTGTCGAGGGCATCGTTCTCCGGCGGAGCCGCGGCGAGCAGCAGCACGGTGCCGTCCTGGTCGCGCCCCAGCAGAGCCCAGGTCGCCTCGCCGACAGCGTCCGCGGAAACCCTCAGGAGCGCGGACTCGACGACCCTGACCCGGCCGTCGCGAACGACGATCGCACGGGTTCCGGGCTCGGATCGCAGACGTTCGACGGCACCCGGCTCCTCGCGGAGTTCAGCGGCGCGGTCGAGGGCGGGGGGCTGAAAGGTCATCGACTCCCTCTCTCACGGGCGTGGCGGAGGCGGGACCGCCCCGGCGTCGACCTACCCTAAGGGCATGGGACGCTCTCCTTTCACTCTAGCCGCGGCGGTGACGGCCGCACTGCCCGGCGCAGAGGTCACGGGTGCCCGTGCTCTGAGCGCAGACGGCGATGGTCGATTCGACTCGGCGGTCGCCTCGCTGGCCGACGGCCGCGAGCTCGCGATCCGCGTGGCCGACGACGAGGACACCGCGCGTGAACTGTCCGCGGAAGCGCTGGCGCTGCGCGCACTGACGGACGGCGCCCGGGCCATGCTGCCGTTCCAGGCGCCCGAGTACATCGGAGAGACGACCGTCGGCAAGGGCCGCGCGCTGGTGACCGAACTGCTCCCCGGCTTCCAGATCGAAGCCTCCCTGGTGCCGGAAGGGCGCGGCGCCGCCGAGTCCATGGGCGCGGCGATCGCCGCCGTGCACGGGATGCCGACCTCGGTCGTCCGCGGTGCCGGCCTCGTGATGCGCTCCGCCGAGGAGAGCCGGTCCGAGCTGAACCGCCTGGTCGACTCGGCCGCTTCGACGGGCCGAGTGCCCGCTCGTCTCACCGTGCGCTGGCGGGATGCCGTCGCCGACGACGATCTCTGGCGATTCGAGTCGACCGTCGTGCTCGGCGGAGTCCAGGCGACCTCGTTCCTCTTCGCCGACGATCCGGAGCGGGGACCCGAGGTCACCGGTCTCCTCGGCTGGCATGGCCTGTCGGTCGGAGACCCTGCGATCGACCTCTCCTGGTTGTCGGCCGCACCCGATGCGGCGGGTGACGTCCACGCCGCCTACGCCCGTGCCGTCGATCGCGCTCCGGATGCCGGGCTCGAGGTGCGCGCACGACTGCTGGCCGAGCTGGAGTTCGCACGCTGGCTCGTGCACGGCGATTCGATGCGTCGACCCGACATCGTCGATGATGCCGCCGCTCTCCTCGAATCCCTCGCCGAGGGCCTGCGCACCGATGATCTCAGCATCATCGCGGCGCGCAGCGAAGGAGTCGACTCGGCCCTCGACGCCCTGGGCCGCGTTCCGGTCGCCACGTCCGCCGAGGTCGACACGTCGATGCAGACCGACGCCTACAACCCGAACGAGCTGTGGAGCGATGGCGCTTCCGACACCGACGCGGATGACGCGGATGACGCTCACGCCGAGACGTCCGCGCCGCCGTGGGCTGCAGAGGGGCGTGACACGTCCGACGCGCAGAGCACCGAAGCGGCGCACCGGGCGGAGATGCTGAACGTCGAGACCGAGGATCTCTCGGGCGTGGCCGGGCTCTTCGCGGGTACCAACGGTGCGGCCGGCGTCCGCGAGGATTCGCATCCGCTGACCCCGCGTCCCGTTCAGGCGAAGCCGGCGGATGACGACGCGTCCGACGAGGCCGCCGACGATTCCGAAGAGGCTCAGCGTGCCGCGCGTGCCGCGCTCCAGCGTTGGAAGAGCTCCTCCTCCGAGTAGACGCGGTCCCCGCGGATGACGAGGTCGTCCGCCACGTAGTACAGCGCCACGTCGATGTCTTCCAACGGCACCTCGAAGCGCCGGTGGTACGCGAGGCGGTACAGCGCGAGCTGCAGCATCCGCTCCTCGCGCTCCGCAGCAGTGCGCGGCGCCTTGCCCGTCTTCCAGTCGACGATCTCGATGCGCCCGCCGCGGTCGTCGCGCCGGTAGACGGCATCGAGCTTGCAGATGACGATGTGCGACTGCTCCGGATCGCCGGGTCCCGCGATGCCGGAGCCGAGCGCGAAGTCGATCTCGATCTCGACGGCGATCGGCTGCAGCAGTCCCCACTCGCTCCGCTCGAACGTCTGCTGCAGGGCTGCCAGGTCCGCCGTATCCGCGGCGGTGGTCGCTCCGTCGAGAGCGTCGTCGGAGCCGAACCCGGGATCGGACGGGACCTCGTCCTCGTCGAGCTCCCAGAGCGCTTCGTCGACGCGGCTTCCGACGCCCACGAGCTCGGAACGCTGCTCCACCCAGGCGTGGAACAGCGTGCCCAGGCGAGTCTGCCGATAGGGCCGCTCAGGCATCGGCCGCACGATGGACGACAACGTGCCGGCGAAGTCCGTGACGTAGTCCTTGAAGCGGGAGGCGGGAACGCGGGTCGGTGCGGCGGCATCCGTGCCCCGTTGACGGGCGGCCCGCTCCGCGAGCAGACGCGTGAGCTCGAGTGACGGCTGGGCGAGGCCAGAGCGAGCAGCGTCCTCCACAGCGGCCGCCGCCGCGGTCACGGCGCCTCGACGCGCTCCCAGCGGATCGAGCGGCCAGCGGAGCGTCGATCCCGGACCCTCATACGGATTCTCGTCGGGATCGACCGGGTCGATGGGATCCAGCCCCTGCACCTCGATGGCCTCGACGAGGTAGGGGCTCGGCGTGCGCGGGGCCTTCTGCCCCGCCCAGTGCGCTCCGCTGAGCAGCAGATCGGTGCGAGCGCGCGTCACGGCGACGTAGGCGAGGCGCCGCTCCTCCTGCTGCTGATATGCGCGGTAGGCGTCTTTGAACCGTTTGAGGGCTCCGCCCTGCGGGTTGGCCTTGGTCGCGCCACCCGACAGCGACGCCTGCGCGAGCTTCTGCCGTTTGTCCGGGTCGGGCTCCTCCCCCATCGCCTCGACCGGATCCCACTCGAAGCGCGGCAGTGCGTCGCGGTCGCCGCGCAGAGCGAACGGCACCACGCCGAAGCCGAACCAGCCGGACGTGTCGGAGACGCGGCTGGGCAGCTCGTCGACCACCAGGCGCACGACGGCGACCGCGTCCCACTCCAGACCTTTCGAGCCGTGGATCGTGAGCAGCTGCACGACCCCCGGCTCCGGCGGCTCGGGCCGCGGCATCAGCTCGTCGGTGCTCTCCGCCTTGTCGAGCCAGGCGAGCAGGCTGCCGATGGTGCCGCGATCGTCGGCGGCGAGGAAGGCGCGCACCTCGTCGGCGAAGGCACGGAGCTGCGTCGCGGCGATCCGCGCCGGCCCCCTCGTCTCGTTGGACGCCAACTCGATGTCGAGCCGCAGCTCGAGCTCGATGAGCCGGACCAGCTCGGGGATCGGCTGAGACGATGCGCGCCGCAGCCGTTCGAGCATCTCGCCGGCCGCGCGGATCCGCGCGCGGCCGTCCCGGGTGATCTCCTCGAGCATGCGGTAGTCGTCGCGCACCGCGCGCACGACGTCGACGGCGTCGATGATCGACACGGCCTCGTCGGCACCGCGCGACGACCGCAGCCGGGCGCGCACCTCCTCGGGCAGCGGCGCCATGTCGGTGTCGCGCTCGGAGAGGGCGCGACCGAGGTCGTAGAGCGCACCCATGTCGGCCACGCCGACGCCGAAACGGGGGCCGGTGAGCAGGCGGATCAGCGCGGACCCGGCCGTCGGATCGTGCACGACCCGCAGCGTGGAGACGACGTCGACCACTTCCGGGGTCGTGAGCAGTCCGCCGAGTCCGAGGATGCGATGCGGGATGCCTCGGGTGGCGAGCGCTCCGGCGAAGGTCTGCATGTGCCGCTTCGACCGGAACAGGATCGCGCCGGTGTGCGGGTTCTGCCCGGGTGCACGGCCGCCATCCCGTGCGGCGTGCGCGGCGCGGCGCTGCTCGAACCACTCGGCGACGGCCGCGGCCTCGTCGTCGACGGTGAACGGGAACCGCACTGTCACCCCGCCCTGTCCTGCACCGGGGCGAGGCTCGAGCGGCGGCACGTCGAGTCCCGGGCGCTGCAGAGGCTCGAGCACCTTGTTGGCGATGTCGAGGATGCCGCGGTCGTTGCGCCAGCTCGTCATGAGGCTGTAGGTCTGCGCTGTGCCGGTGCTCGAGAACGTCTTCGAGAACGCATACAGGTTGTCGGCACTCGCTCCGCGCCACCCGTAGATGGACTGGTGCGGATCGCCGACCGCCATGACCGCGGAATCCCGGAAGAGCTCGGCGAGGAAACGGGTCTGGATGACCGAGGTGTCCTGGTACTCGTCGAGCAGCACGACGCGATGCTGCTCGCGAAGATCGGCCCGCACGTCGGGGGCGGACTCCACGATGTCGTACGCGCCGCCCACCTGGTCGGCGAAGTCGAGCACGCCGCGCCGTTCCTTCTCTGCCATATAGTCGCGCACGAGGTCGGCCAGTGTCGGCAGGCTCAGCAGGTTCGACGCGGCCTTCTCCACGTCGGCGTTCGAACGGTACGGAGCGAACGCGAGCGCCTGGTCGCGGGCGATGCGCTCGGCGAGGTCGAGCTCGACGCGATGGTCGAGTGCATCGCCGGCCAGTCGCTGCACGGCGTCGATGACGGTGCCGAGGGCGAAGTCGATGTTCTCCAGCTCGGGCAGGTCGCTGCGGAGCACGACCTCGCGCGCCAGCATCCACGACGCTGCCTGGCTGAGCATCGCGACGTCGGGGTCACGACCGATCCGTGCCGCGTGCTCGCGGACGATGCCGTCGGCGAACGCGTTGTAGGTCGAGACACGCGGGCGGATCATCAGATCCTCTGCGGCGCGCGGCGTCGCGGGATCCCAGCCGGTGCCGAACCCCGCGGCGAGCTCATCCAGCACGTGTGCGCGCACGAGCTCGCGCTGACGTCCGGGCACGGCCTCGTTCACGCGGCGGAGCGCGTCGCCACGCACGATCTCGGCGAGGTGCGGCAGCAGACCCCGACGACCGTACTCGTCGATCACGGCCAGCCGCGTGCCGATCCGCTCCGCGAGCTCACCGGCCGCCTTGCGCGTGAAGGTGAGGCCGAGGATCTCGTCGCGCAGCACGTGCCCGTTGGCGACGAGCCAGACGACGCGGCCCGACATCGTCTCCGTCTTGCCGCTGCCCGCTCCGGCCACGACCAGCGCCGGCTCCGGCGGCGCCTCGATCACGCGCTGCTGCGCGGGGGTGGGCGAAGGCTGGCCGAGGGCCGTGGCGATGTCGACCGCAGACAGGCTCCCCTCCGTCGACCACCCGGTCACGAACTCACCGCCGGCACCGTGTGGATGCGGCACGGGTGCACCCGGCGCTGCGTGTCGGCGCAGTGCGACTCCACCTGCGCCGTGAAGCTCGAGGCCGACATACCGCGCGCCGCGCCCGCCACTCGACGCAGGAAGGCCGAACGCGACTCGTCACCGAGCGTGTGCTGGTGGGCGATGCGGTAGTCGCTCTTGGCGAGGGTCTTCGAGACGATGACGAGGCGCGCGCCGGCGAGAGATCCGGGCGGCGCCCCTTCGATCAGCCCCTGCTGCACGGCGACCTGGTACGCGGCGAGCTGGGCATGCTCGAGCACACCGGAATCGGACTCGGGATCGGTCTTCCCGGTCTTCAGATCGACCACCACGGTGGGCGCGCCGTCATCGCCCGCCATGGGCTCCCAGCCGCGGCCGCGCGCGTGCGAGTGCTCACCGAAGCCGGGTGGATAGCTCTCCACCCTGTCGATGTATCCGTGGATGATCGCCTGGTTCGCGCGGTCCTCGCCGACCGGGTGCACGGCGGGGGTCTCGTCGCCGTCGGGGAGATCGACGGCGAAGCGGAACTCGACCTCGCTGCCGATGACCTCCCCCCGATCGCCGCGCACATCGCCGAGGTAGGAGTGCAGCCGATCGACGTACAGGTCTGCGCGCCGCCGCTCCTTGCGACCGATCCACTCCGTCTCGAAGTCGAGCTCGGGCCAGTGCTCGGCGACGATCGCGCGCATCTGCTCGAGGTCGCCGTCGGGAACCCGCTCCATCGCCTCGTGCACGATCGTGCCGATGCCTGCGCTCGGTGGCATCACGGTATCGCCGCCGAGCGCCGAGACGACCCAGTTCAGGCCGCACTCCTCGTAGGACTCCATCTTCGAGGGCGACACCCGCGCGCCGGCGACCTCGAGGTCGCGCAGGGGCGCATCCGTGGAGGGAGGTGTCACGCCGTACCATTCGGCAGGATCAGCGCCCGGCACACCCTCGCCGGCCAGAACGACGAGCTGCCCTGCCGCCTCGCGCCGCAGCGGCTCCGAGGGCACGGAGGTCAATGTGCGGCGGTGGCGGGCGACCATGCCGCGCAGCGTGAGCGGATGCTCGGCGGAGACATGACGCTCGGGCGGCTCCGGTGCGGGCAGGAAGCCGAAGAACGCGCTCGGCGTCATGTCGTCGTCGTCGACGGCCGTGATGAGGAGCCGGTCGCGCGCGCGGGAGATCGCCCGCACGAACAGCCGGAGCTCGTCGTGCAGGGCCGCGCGGCGTCGGTCGACGACCCCGGGCGCCTCGATCGCCACCCCGGTGCGAGCTGCCTCCACCTCGTCGGCGAGACGCCAGGTCTGCAGCAGCCCTCCGCGCAGACGCACGTTCGGCCAGACGCCGTCCTGCACGCCCGCGACGACCACCGCGTCGAACTCGGTGCCGAGGGCGGTCGCCGGTGTCAGCAGCGTGACCTTGCCGGGTCGATCCGGCGTCGAGAGGGAGTCCTCCGGCACCTCGCTGTCGAGGATGTCCCGGACGAAGGTCTCGGGGCTCTCGTTCGGCGTCCGCTCCACGAAACGCTTCGCGGCGTCGAACAGCGAGACCAGCGCATCGAGCGACCTCGCGGTCTCGGCTCCGGTCGGCAGCAGCGAGATCTCACGCCAGGCGACATGGAGGCGGCGACCGTCGACAGCGCGGGCCTGATCCCACACCCGCCACAGCAGGTCGTGGATCGTCTCCCCCTCGGCCGCCGCGCGGGAGAGCGCCTCGATCGTCTCGGCGAACCGTGCCGCCGTGCGCGATTCGGCCGCGTCGATCAAGGTCAGGTGAGCGGGGTTCGCCATCGCCATCCGCAGCAGCTCTCGTGCGGGTGTCGAGCCGCCCTGCTCGAGCTCGATGTGCCGCAGACGCGCGCGCAGGCGCCGCAGCCCGATGGCATCCATCCCGCCGAAGGGCGTGCGCAGCGCCTCCTCCAGCGCGGCCGGGGTGCGCTCGTCCACCGGGGTCAGCGCGAGCCGCACGATCTCGACGATGTCGCGCACGATCCCCTCACTGCCGAGCGGCCGCTGCACGCCCGCGGCCCGCGTGGGGATCTCGCGTGCCGCCAGTTCGGTCTCCAGCGTCGTCACCTGCCGCGTGTCGTGGGCGATGACCGCCATCCGGTCCCACCGGAGGCCTTCGCTGAGGTGCCAGTCGCGCATGACTCCGGCGATGCGATCGAGCTCCTCATAGGGCGACGGGGCGATGAACGTCGTGACGGCAGCGTCGGCCTCCTCGGCCGGCGAAGCGGGAGCGCGGCGGTGCTCGACCCGCCCGGAGACGCCGATCGCCTGGGTGACCGTGCGGGTCAGGGCGGTGAGAGACGGCTTCTGGCGGTGCGACCCGTCGAGCACGTGCACGTCTCCGAGCACACCCGCGAGCTGCGCGAAGAGCTCGGGGCTGGCCCCGCGGAACGCACCGGAGGAGATGTCCGGGTCGCCGAACGCGAGCACCGCGATCCCCCGTGTGCGCAATGCCCGCACCACGGCGATGCCGCCGCGCGTCAGCTCCTGCGCGTCGTCGATGAGCACCACGCGAAGGGGTGCGAGCGGACCGAGCGCCGCAGGTTCCGCCTCCTGCAGGATCGCGCTCGCCTCGCTCAGCAGGTCGGCGGCGTCGCGGTGTGCCGAGCGCAGCGCGTCGAGGACCGCACGGTACTCGACGAGGAACTCGGCCGCCGCGGCCCAGACGTCGTTGCCCGACCGGCGGAGCTCATCGGGATGGACCCCGATCTCGGTGCACTCGGCGAGGAACGCCCGCAGCTCGGAGCGGAACCCCTTCGAGGCGCGCACCGACGCGCTGAGCGCCTCGGGCCACGGGATGCGATCGTCTTCGGCGTCTCCCGCGAGCAGCTCGGCGATGATGCGGTCCTGGTCGGCGCCGGTGAGCAGCGCCGGCGGCTCCGACCCCGCGCGCACCATCGCCCCGCGCACCAGCTGGAAGGCGAAGGAGCCGAGCGAGCGCGCGAGCGGCCCGGGGGTCGCCTGTCCGATGCGCACGCCGATCCGGTCGCGCAGCGCGGTCGCGGCCTGGCGGCTCGGGGTGAGGACGAGCACCTCTTCGGGCCGCATCCCCTCGGTGTCGAGCAGATGCACGACCCGGTCGACGAGGGTGCGCGTCTTGCCCGTGCCCGGCGCGCCGATGATGACCCCGGAGGCACTCGTCGCGGCGGCGACGACGGCTCGCTGCGCAGCATCCGGTGTCATGCCCTCCACGGTATCGGGGCGCGCGGACATCGTCGTCGCGCCCGGCCCCGCATGCGATGTGCGCTCACGGCGAAACCGGCTCCGGCGGCCGATCCGGGCCGGTGCGTGCGGGGTAGAGTTGGCACGTCCGACGAACTTCAAGGAGCACTGTGGAAATCCGCATCGGCATCATCAACACCGGCCGCGAGCTGAGCTTCGACACCGGCGCGAGCGCGGACGAGGTCCGCACGCAGGTCTCCGCCGCACTCGAGCAGAGCACGACGCACCTGAACTTCTCCGACGTCAAGGGCAACTCGTACCTCGTCCCGACGGCGAACCTCGCCTACATCGAGCTGGGCACCGAGGAATCGCGCCGCGTCGGCTTCGTCGCCTGACCAGGACATGTACATCCTCCTCGCCCTCATCGGCGCGTGTGCGCTCGGCATCGGCGCCCACTACCTGATCGGCGGCCGCGAACTGCGCGGAGTCGCCGTGACTCCGGGCATCGCGACCGCCGTGTCGGCGATCGTCTACACCGCCCTGCAGTGGGCGGGAGTCGGCGAGGACAGCATCTGGCTCTGGCTCGCGAGCGTGCTCGGCGCGGTCGCCGCGGCGGTCCTCGCCACGGTGGCGATCGTCGCCGTGCGTCGCCGATCGGATGCCGAGGCCAAGGCCGCGCTCGGGATCTGATCCGACGACCGGGGTGACGTGAGCGAGCGGAGCACGCTGCGAGGGATCCGGATCTGCATCGCGATCATGATCCTCGGGCTGTTCGTCAGCGGAGTCACCGCGTTCCCCCTGCGGGTCGAGCTGGGAATCGGCTCCGACATCCTCCACTCGAGCCCCGCCGTGGACTGGTTCCCCGACGCGGTGGCGTGGGTCGATCGCGTGGCATCCGCGCTGGTCGACGTCGACGGACGTTACCCGTTCATCTCGTACGGCACGGACTGGCTCGCCTACGCGCACCTCGTCCTCGCGGTGGTCTTCATCGGCCCGTTCATCGACCCGGTGCGCAACATCTGGGTCATCCAGTTCGGCGTGATCGCCTGCGCCGGGATCATCCCGCTCGCCCTGATCGCCGGCGGCATCCGCGGGATCCCCCTGGGCTGGCAGCTGATCGACATGTCGTTCGGCGTGCTCGGCGCGATCCCGCTCCTGATCGCCTGGCGACTCACCACCAGGCTCGAGCGGATGCGCGCGATCGACGGACTCCATGCGCCCTGAGGAACGCGCCGTCTGCGTGTGCTTCGACGGCTCCCGCGTGCTGCTGATGAGGCGGCTGAAGGGCGGCCGACGGTACACGGTGCTTCCCGGTGGCGGGATCGAGGCCGGAGAGACCCCCGCCCAGGCGGCAGTGCGCGAACTGGCCGAGGAGACGGGGCTCGTCGGGACGGTGACCGGCGACATCGCCACTGTCGATCACGACGACCGGCGGGCGCACTACCTACTCCTGACGGCGTTGCCCGGAGAGCCGACTCTCGGAGGGCCGGAAGCCCTCGCGGAGAGCGAGGACAACAAGTATCGGCCCGGGTGGGTCCCGATGGCCGAGCTCGCAGACGAGCCGCTCGTACCCGAGGAGGCGCGAGAGATCGTCCTGCAGGCCTTCGCGCGGATGCGCGTGGCCTAGGAGGCCAGGCCCATAGCATCCATCCGGCGCGCGTGCGCGCCCATCAGCTCGGTGTAGACGGGCTCGATCCGCTCGTCGTCGGCCGCGAGACGCTCGGGCCGCAACGCCGAGCGGCACACCAGGATCGTGTCGCCGACGAGCCGTCGCGCCCACATCGACAGCAGCGAGCGCCACTCCTCGTCGCTCTCGATCGTCTCCTGGATGATCGCGACGATCTCGTGACGGGCATCGTCCTCACGGAGGATCTCGACGACCCGGCGACCGGTGTCGGCGTAGCTCGAGGCGAGCGCGAGGTAGAAGTCGTCCAGCATGCCGGCGGTGATGTACACCGCGAGGAGCGTCTCACGCGGACGCGCTCCGATCGTCTTGCGGCGGAAGGCGTCGAGGTTCTCGCGGAACGGGAGCATCAGCTGCGTGGGCTCGTCGCCCCGCTCCTCGATCAGGTCGACGATCGCGCGGTGCTTGGTGAGCGCCGCACCGGCCGCCCGGGAGAGCGACTCCTTCTCGGAGAGCTCCGGCGTCGCACGGATCAACCGGGTGAGGGTCTCGAAGTAGCCCAGCTGGAGGTAGGCGGCCTGGCCGAGGAAGCGACTGAGCTCCGGCGCCAGTTCGGCGAAGTCGACGCGGGTCGCGTCGCCCTGATCGCCTCGGCTGCGGAGCGCCAACGTACGGCGGGGCGCCGCATCGCGCTGCCAGAACCACTTAACCACGAGGCCTCCCGGTCGAGTTCACCACGTCGTTCACAATACTCGGGCGCGGACGCTCTTCCTGGCCCTGACCGACCCTCGGGTAGGCTGGGCGTGTCCCGCCGTCGGAGCGGGCCCCCGCGCCTGTGGCATGAGAGACGGCGTGGATCCGTTTACGTGGCGATCCAGAGGGTCGCCGGACAGGCAATTGAACAAGTGACAACTTTCGCTGAACTCGGTGTCGACCAGGACATCGTCGACGCACTCGCCGCCAAGGGCATCATCGAGTCGTTCCCCATTCAGGAGCAGACCATCCCCCTCGGCCTTCCGGGCCAGGACATCATCGGCCAGGCCAAGACCGGAACCGGAAAGACCTTCGGCTTCGGCATCCCCGTCGTCCAGCGTCTCGGCAACGACCCCGAGCACGGTGTGAAGGCGCTCATCGTCGTCCCGACCCGCGAGCTCGCGGTGCAGGTCTACGAGGACATCGACCTGCTCACCAGCAACCGCTCGACGAGCGTCGTCGCGATCTACGGCGGCAAGGCCTACGAGGGTCAGATCGACCAGCTCAAGGCCGGCGCGCAGATCGTCGTCGGAACCCCCGGTCGCCTGATCGACCTCGCCGGGCAGCGCCTGCTCGACCTCTCGAACGCGACCGAGGTCGTGCTCGACGAGGCCGACAAGATGCTCGACCTCGGCTTCCTCGCCGACATCGAGAAGATCTTCCAGAAGGTCCCCGCGGTCCGCCACACGCAGCTGTTCTCGGCGACCATGCCCGGCCCGATCGTCGCGCTCGCCCGCCGCTTCATGTCGAACCCGATCCACATCCGCGCGACCGACCCCGACGAGGGTCTCACGCAGGCCAACATCAAGCACCTCGTGTACCGCGCGCACTCCATGGACAAGGACGAGATCATCGCCCGCATCCTGCAGGCCGAGGGCCGCGGCAAGACCGTGATCTTCACGCGCACCAAGCGTGCGGCGCAGCGCCTCGTCGACGAGCTGGGCGACCGCGGTTTCAACGTGGGCGGCGTGCACGGCGACATGGGACAGGACCAGCGCGAGCGCTCGATGGCGGCGTTCAAGGCCGGCAAGCGCGACGTGCTCGTGGCGACCGACGTCGCCGCCCGCGGTATCGACGTCGACGACGTGACCCACGTGATCAACCACACGATCCCCGACGAGGACAAGACGTACCTCCACCGCGCCGGCCGCACCGGCCGCGCGGGGAAGACGGGCATCGCGGTGACCTTCGTCGACTGGGAGGACCTGCACAAGTGGGCCCTCATCAACCGCGCCCTCGAGTTCGGCCAGCCCGAGCCGGTCGAGATCTATTCGTCGAGCCCGCAGCTGTTCGAGGACCTCGACATCCCCGCCGGCACGAAGGGCCGTCTCACGACGGCACCGAAGACGCAGACGGTGAAGACCGAGCGCACGCGTCGTCCCGAGCGCGCAGCGGATGCCGCGGCCGAGGGCACGGACGAGGGCGGCACGCGTCGTCGTCGCCGTCGCCGCAACAGCGAGAACCCGGTCGGCTCCACCTTCGTCGAGGGCGGGGCCGAGGGGTCCGCCGGAGACGGGAGTGCCGCTCAGGCCGCTGACCGCAGCGCGGACGGCGGCGGTACGCACGACGGTGAGGGCAAGGAGCACCACGACGGCAAGCCGGCTCCGGCGCGTCGCCGTCGTCGCCGTCGCGGCGGCTCCGGCGCACCGGGTGCTGCTCCGGTCACCGGCGCCTGATCGACTTCGGAGGGGCGGATGCTGCGCGAGCGGCATCCGCCCCTCTGTCGTCTCCCCGGGTCGTGGCCATCAGGGAGGCGGGCACCTGCGGCGGGTACACCCACGCGACCAGCACCACCGAGATGATCATCAGCAGGAACCACGAGCTCAGCTTGCTCAGCGACACCGGCTGCCAGGACTCGACCTGGTCGGGATACGCCCAGGCGCCGGCCCAGGTGCCGATGTTCTCGGCGAGGTAGATGAACACGGCCACTCCGCCGAACACCAGGAGCAGCGGAAGCCGGAGAGTGCGGCGCCACACTCGCGCGTGCATCACGGTCGGCAGCCAGAGCACGAGCACGGCCGCGAGCAGCACCCACCGCGCATCCCACCACCAGTGGTGCGTGAAGAAGTTGAGGTAGATCGCCACGGCGAGGACGGCCGTCATCCACCGCCGCGGATACCGGGTGAAGCCGAGATCGAACAGGCGATAGACCCGCACCATGTACGACCCGACGGCCGCGTACATGAAGCCGCTGAACAGCGGGACGCCGCCGATCCGGAGGATGCCGTCCGCGGCATACGCCCACGACCCCGCGTCGGTCTTGAACAGCTCCATCACCGTCCCGGTGAGATGGAACAGCACGATGACCCACAGTTCCCTCCCGCTCTCCAGCCGGAACACGAGCATCGCGACCTGGATGAGCACCGCGGCGATCGTGAGCACGTCGTTGCGGGCGAGAGGGGCGTCGTCCGGATACCAGAGCTGCGCGACGAGGATGACGACGAGGAGCGCGGCACCGAAGATGCAGGCCCAGGCCTGCTTCAGGACGAACACCGTGAACTCGACGAGACCCGCGCGGACGCCGTTCGCCGGAGCGCCGAGGAGCACGCGGTTCGCTGCGGCATCGACGCGGCGCTCCAGGGAAGTCGCTCGCTGCATGCCGGGAACAGTATCCCCGCCACTCGACAGGCCGCAGGGAGTCTCCCGACAGAATGCCGAGGATCAGTGACGGCGCGGGGCGGTTCCGGTCGCGCGGTCTATGATCCGGGCGACCATCTCGTCGGACGTGGTGTTCTCGCCCGGACGGTTGGGCTTGCCCGTGCCGTGATAGTCGCTCGAACCGGTGACGATGAGGTCGTGCGCTGCGGCGATCTCGCGGAGCTTCCGCTTACCGGCCTCGGTGTTCTCCCGATGGTCGATCTCGAATCCGCCGAGCCCCGCGGCGATCAGCCGCTCGATGTACGACACGGGCATCATCATGTCGCGACCCGTCACGGGGTGCGCGATGACGGCCACTCCCCCGGCTTCGGTGATCAGCCGCACGGCGGTGAGAGGGTTCGGCGCGTAGTGCGGCTCGTAGTAGCCCTCTCGCGGATGCAGGATGCCGTCGAAGGCCTCGGTGCGGTCTCGCACGATGCCACGGGCGATGAGCGCGTCGGCGATGTGCGGGCGTCCGACCGTGGCGTCGAGGGTGGTCTGAGCCACCACGTCGTCCCAGTGCAGGTCGTAGTCGCGGCCGATGTTGCGGACGATGCGCTCGGCGCGGCCGATGCGGTCCCCGCGGATCCGGTCGGTCTCGGCGACCAGCGCGGCGTCGAGCGGATCGAAGAGGTAGCCGAGCACGTGCACGCTGCGCCACTCGTGCTTCGCCGAGAGCTCCATCCCGGGGAGGAACGTCATGCCGAGCTCCACGGCCTGATCACCGGCCTCCGCCCATCCCGTGGAGCGGTCGTGATCCGTGAGCGCAAGGGTCCGCACGCCGTGCGCGTGCGCCTGACGGACCACCTCGGCAGGACTCTCCGTACCATCGGAATGGTTGGAGTGCAGGTGCAGGTCGGCGGGACCGGCGAACCCGGGGGACGGAATGGCCATCCTCTGAGCGTACCGAGCGCGAGGCGGCAGGGACTTCACAGCCGACACTTCTAGGCTTGTCGGGATGCTTCGACTACTGGGGATTCTGCTCACCGTGCTGCTCGCGATCGCGGCGGCCATCGTGGTGTGGCCCCAGTTCTTCCACCTCGAGCAGACGTATCCCTTCGCTCAGCTCGTGTCGGTCCGAGGCCTGGTGCTGGCGGGCTTCCTTGCCGTCGCCGTGGTCGCGCTCCTGCTGCTGCTCGCCCGTCCGCTGCGAGGATTCGCCGCATCCATCCTCATCGTCTCCCTGCTCGGAGCCGGCGCGGTCGGCATCGTGGGGGCGACGCGCGGTTTCGGTGCCTCCGCCCTTCCCGAGAAGACCGAGGAGAGCGTCCGCGTCCTCACCTGGAACACGGCGGGTGAGGCCGTGTCCGCCGACCAGATCGCTCAGCAGATCCTGCAGCAGGGCGCCGACATCGTCGCCCTGCCCGAGACGACCGAGGCGGTCGGCGAGCAGATCGCCCTCATGCTCCGCGAGCAGGGGCACCCGATGTGGGTGCACCACGTGCAGTTCCGTCCGGACGTGGTCGACGGGCCGCAGTCATGGCAGACCACCGTGCTCGTCGCCCCCGATCTCGGCGAGTACTCGGTGATCGAGTCGTCGAAGGACGGCAGCAGCAACACCGGCTCGGTGCCGAGCGCTGTACTGATGCCCATCGACGGGTCGGGCCCCACCATCGTCGCCGTGCACGCCGTGGCACCGCGCATGGAGGAGATGGAGCAGTGGCGCAGCGACCTGCAGTGGATCGCCGACCAGTGCCCGCAGGGCGACTTCATCCTCGCCGGTGACTTCAACGCGACCGTCGACCACATGGCGCCGCTCGGCCTGGAAGGCGGAGACATCGGCTATTGCAGGGACGTGGCGACGCGCACCGGCAACGGGCTCTCCGGCACCTGGCCGAGCTCGCTGCCTCCGCTCGCCGGAGCGCCGATCGACCACGTGATGGCCTCACAGAACTGGAATCCGTCGGGCTCGGTCGTGCTGGATGACGCCGGGGGAAGCGACCACCGCGCCCTCGTCGTGCAGCTGGAGCCGGCCGGCTGAGCTCCCGCATCCGTCCCTCAGATGACAGACTGGAGGGATGAGCACCGGAGAGCGCGACACGATCGCAGAAGCCGCCGTAGAGATCCCCGCCGAGGTCACGACCGAGACCGTCGAGAACAGCAGCACCAACCGCAAGCAGCCCTTCCCGCAGGGCTTCCTCGACACCATCTCCACAGGCTGGGCCGAGCGCCCCGAGACCCTTCCGTCGCCGCGTGCGCAGGCGTCGTTCGCTGCGACGCGTCGCGCGGCCGTCTCCGCCGCCTTCCCCGGCAAGCGGCTCGTCATCCCGGCAGGATCGCTGAAGCAGCGCAGCAACGACACCGACTACGTGTTCCGCGCGCACTCCGCGTTCGCGCACCTCACGGGCTGGGCGTCGGATGCCGAACCCGACTCGGTGCTCGTCTTCGAACCGACGGATGCCGGACACGACGTCACCCTGTACTTCCGCGAGCGTGCGGACCGCACCACGACCGAGTTCTACGCCGACGCCACCGTCGGCGAGTTCTGGATCGGCCCGCGTCCCTCTCTCGCCGGTGTCGCCGCCGATCTCGCGATCACGACCGAGCATCTGCACGAGTACATGCCGGTCGACGGCGAGCTGGTGCTCGACGACGACGACGACCTCACCCGCGTCGTCTCCGAGCTGCGCCTGATCAAGGACGAGTTCGAGATCGCCGAGATGCGTCACGCGGTCGAGATCACCGCGAAGGGTTTCGACGACATCATCCGCCAGCTGCCCCAGGCCGTCGAGCATGCCCGCGGCGAGCGCGTCGTCGAAGGCGTCTTCCACCGTCGTGCGCGCGAGGACGGCAACGGAGAGGGCTACGACACGATCGCGGCCTCCGGCCCGCACGCCTGCTACCTGCACTGGACCCGCAACGACGGCACCGTCGTGCCCGGCGACCTGATCCTGGTCGACGCGGGCGTCGAGGCCGACAGCCTCTACACCGCCGACATCACCCGCACGCTCCCGGTGTCGGGCACTTTCACCGAGGTGCAGCGCCGCGTGTACGAGACGGTGCGCGAGGCGGCGGATGCGGCGTTCGCCGCGGCTCGCGTCGGCGTCCGGTTCCGCGACGTGCATGCCGCCGCGATGACCGTGATCGCCGCCCGCACGGCCGAGTGGGGCCTGCTCCCGGTCACCGCCGAGGAGGCTCTCGACGCGGATGCCGGCGGGCAGCACCGCCGTTACATGGTGCACGGCACCTCGCACCACCTCGGCATCGACGTGCATGACTGCGCGCAGGCACGGCGGGAGATGTACTACGACGGCATCCTGGCGCCGGGCATGGTCTTCACGATCGAGCCGGGTCTGTACTTCCAGATCGACGACCTCACCGTGCCGGCGGAGTTCCGCGGCATCGGCGTGCGCATCGAGGACGACATCCTGATGACCGAGGACGGCCCGGTGAATCTGTCGGCGGACATCCCGCGCACGGCGGACGAGGTCGAGGCCTGGATCGCCCGGCTGCAGAGCTGATCCGGCCGATGCACGAGGGCGAGCTCCCGCTCGACGACGGGGTCGCCGCACGACTGATCGCCCGGGAGTTCCCCGAGCTCCGTGAGCTGCCGCGGAACCGGGTGCGCAGCACCGGGACCGTGAACACGATCATCCGGGTGGGCGATGAGCTCGTCGCGCGTTTTGCCCTGCTCGGTGCGACCGCGGCGGAGTTGACCGCCGAGGCCGCCGCGATGGCCGAGATGGCTGCGGCGTGTCCGTTCCCCGCTCCACGACCGATCGGTGTCGGATCGGCTTCGGAGGAGTTCCCCTCCGCGTGGTCGCTGCACACGTGGCTCGACGGCGAGACAGCGCATCACGACCGGCACGCGGGATCGGAGTCGCTCGCACGAGATCTCGCGACCCTCGTCGACTCGCTGCGGGAGGTTCCGGTGCGCGGGCGCATCTTCGACGGCCGAGGTCGCGGCGGAGACCTCGCCGATCACGACGAGTGGATGACCGAGTGCTTCGCACGCAGTGGGCGCCTGCTCGATGTGCCGACGGCGACTGCGCTGTGGACGAGGCTGCGTGCTCTCCCCCGGGCCGGGGCGGATGTCATGAGCGACCGCGACCTGACACCGTTCAACCTGCTCGTCACGGAGTGCGACGGCGAGTCACGGCTCACGGGTGTTCTCGACAGCGGGAGCTTCGGCCCGGCCGACCCCGCTCTCGACCTCGTCGCCGCGTGGCACCTTCTCGACGCTCCGGCGCGGCAGACGTTGCGTGCGGCTGTCGGCGCGGACGATCTCGAGTGGCGGCGCGGCGCCGCGTGGGCGTTCCAGCAGGCGATGGGACTGGGCTGGTACTACGAGACGTCGAACCCTCCGATGGCTGCTCTCGGCCTCTCGACGATGCACCGTCTCCTCGCCGACGAGGAGCTCGCGGCCCTCACGGGCTGAGCCGAGCGGCAGGTCGAAGGCGAGTCACTCCGCGACGAGCTCGATCTTGAACCCTTCGGCGTTCTCCAGCCACCCGGCGTAGTGGTCAGGCCCGCCGGCGTGCGGATAGCGATCCTGGTAGAGCGGTCGCCACCCGTGCGTCGGGGCTGCGGACATCACGGCGTCGACCTCTGCACGAGGCCCGCCCCAGAGCGCGAGGTGGTTCATTCCGGGGCGACGGCGATCGTGCTCGGCAGCCGACAGATTCGGCGACAGGGTCAGTGTGACGTACGCGCCGCCGGCATCCCAGGTCCGCCCGTCCGACCATGACCCCGTGGATTCCATGCCGAGCGAGGTGAAGAGCCAGTCCCAGGAACCCGCGACGGCGTCGAGGTCGGCGATCCAGATCTCGACATGGTGGATGCCCTTCACGACTGCCTCCCGCGGAAGACCGCGGTGCGCAACTCGACAGCCCAGACGTCGCGCATCGGCATGCCGAGCTCCTCTGCGACGGCGATCTCGGCTTCGATGTCGTAGGGAACGCGCACGAACTGCACGCTGAACGGGTCGGACGCCGACGAGCCGCCCTCCAGGATCACATACGACGGCGTGGGTTCATCCAGCGGATTGCCGACGCTGCCGACGTTGAACAGGGTGCGTCCGTCGACGGATTCGATGTAGGCATCGTGGATGTCGGCATACCCCACCACGTCCGGCACCGGACCGTCGCCGGTCATGTCGGTGTTCTCGAACATCGCCGCGAACTCCTCGGGGGTGTGGTGGAAGTGCACCCGCACATGCGGACTCTCGGCCGACGCATGGAACAGCCGGATGCGACGTCCGCTCATCTCGATGTCCACGCTGAGAGGAGTCTCCGACAGCCACGCTCTGCTGGCGGAGGTGAGCTCGTCGCGCCACCAGATCATCTCCGGCGGACCGTCGTCGGGGATGCCGGGGAGGAAATCGTCCCAGTTCCCCCGGACGTTCACCTCGCACACCTCCCGGCAGCGGGCGACGGCATCCTCACCGCGCGGGCCCTTGCCCGCGGTGTCTCCGAGATTGATGATCCGCTGGATGCCGCGCGCCGAGATGTCGGCGAGCACGGCTTCGAGGGCCGTCAGGTTGCCGTGGATGTCCGAGATCAGGGCGACGCGTTCGAAGCTCACTCGGCCATCCTCGCACTCAGCGGCGGACGAACTCCGCGACGACGGGCGCGAGCGACGCGCCGATGTCGGATGCCGGCCGCTTGCGCCCCTTGACCTCGAACGTGTGTCCGCCGCCGTCGATCCAGACCACCTCGGCGTTCTGACACGTCGCGACGGCATCCTCGAACTGGGAGATCGGCTGGATGAACGGGTCGTTCGTCCCCTCCACGAAGAGCTGGGGCACATCGATCGCGGGCAGGTGCTCGATCCGGGGCTTCTCCGGCTTGCCGGGGGCATGGAGCGGGTACCCGAGATAGGCGAGCCCGTCGACGACGAGTCCCTCCGCCACGGCCATCGACGCCATCCGTCCGCCGTAGGATTTGCCCGTCGCCCAGATGGTCGCGCCGGGGTCCGTCGTGCGGGCGAAGGTCACCACCGCGTTCCAGGTCGCGATCGCGTGCGCCGCCGGCCCCGGCATCCGCCGTCCCTGCTCGACATACGGGAAGTTGAAGCGCAGCGTCGAGAACCCGAGCTCATCGAGCGCGCCGGTGAATCCGGTGAGGAACGCGTGATCCTTGCCGGTGCCCGCGCCATGCGCCACGATCACCGTCGTGCCGTTGCCTCCGGCAGACCAGTCCGCTGAGACGATCGCGGGTCCCGTCGGCAGCTGGACGGCGATGTCGACCATCAGGCGCGGAGGAACGGGATCGCGAACGGCACGCGCATGACCTTGCCCGACGACGCGCGCACGGTGCCCATGATCACCACGACCAGGTGCATGATCGACACGGCGAAGTACACGGTGATCGGGATGCCGAGCGGGTAGAAGCTCGTCGTCGGCGCCTGCGCGGTGAGCACGACGAGCAGCACGAAGTGCAGGATGAGGAGCAGGGTCGACACCATCAGGTAGGTGAGACCCCAGTTCAACGCGCTTCGCGCGTTCTCCCGAGCGGGACCACCGGCGCGTCGCGACGCGCCTCCGCTCACGGCCATCGCGATCCCGGAGGCGAGGCCGCCGACGAACGGGAACGGAACGAGGATCAGGAACCCGAGGACCCACGGCAGCAGGCCCCGTGGCGGCACGGCCGCCGGCGGAGCGGGGTAGCCGGGCACGGGGTATCCCGCCGGCGCTCCGTTCGCGGAATACGACGGTGCGGGGTACGACGGGGCAGGGTACGACGGGGCAGGGTACGCGGGAGGAGTCCCGTACGCGGGAGCAGGCGCCGCGGTTGCAGGAGGCACCGGCGCCGGTGCGACCGGCGGAGCGGGAGGCGGCGGCGGTGCGAACCCGCCGGGAGTCGTCGGCTCCTGGGCACTCATCGAGCGTCGTCCTGCGGTCCCTCGGCCTGGGTCGCCACACCGGGTTCGTCGACCGGGCCGGGGGTCGGCTGCTCCGGCGATGCCTCCCCCGGCTGGGCGACGGGATCCGCGGGCCGCGGCGGGACCACGGGGCCGGGAGCAGGTTCGGCGACCGGCTCAGGAGCGGGCGCGGGGTCGGACGCCGGTGCGGGCGCAGGCGCCGGCGCGGGCGTCCCGGCGGGGACCCGCTCGCCGTACCGCGGCGGCTCGTCGAGGTTCACCGGAGGACGCACCGGGGCGACGTGAGCCGAGCCGAGCACCTGCCGGGCCTTCGAGAGCGACGTCGGCATCACCGTCACCTCGTAGTGGTCCGCGGCGAACTGGGTGACGCTCGCGAAGTCACGGCGCCTCCGCACGATCGCGTAGGTCACCAGGCTCAGCAGCATCCCCAGGGCCACGCCGATGAAGACGAAGCCGACGAACAACTGGATCGGGACCTCGGGGTTGCCCAGCACGAGGATCGCGGAGAGGAACAGTCCGAGCAGCACGCCGTTGATCGCGCCGGAGCGTGCGGCGGCGGCGTAGCCGAGCTTTCCGGTCACCCGCTCGACCGTGCGCACGCTCTGCCCGACGATCGCGATGTCACGCGCGGGCACCTCCCCCGCGATGAGCTTCGACACCGTCTTCTGCGCGCTCTCGTAGTCGCGCGTCGACGCGACCATCTCGCCGGTCTCGGTGCCGCTCACAGGGCGGTTCAGCATGCTCATCCGGCTATTCTTCCACGCTCTGCCCCGGCGGGACGTGGTGCGCAACCCGCACGGCGTGCTCAGGACCTGCGCACTACGCTGGGGAGGTGAGCACACAAAGGGTTTTCGCCGCGCGCCTGGCCGGGTGCGCCGTCTTCGACCCCCAGGGCGACCGGCTCGGCAAAGTCCGCGACGTCGTCATCGTGTACCGAAGTACCTCCGCTCCTCGCGTCATCGGCCTCGTGGTCGAGATCCCCGGCCGCCGACAGGTCTTCCTGTCGATCGGGCGGGTCACGTCGATCCGTGCCGGCCAGGTCATCACCACGGGCCTCATCAACGTGCGGCGGTTCTCACCCCGCGCCGGTGAGGTGCGTGTGCTCGCCGAGCTTCTCGGCCGTCGTGTGAACCTCGTCGACGGCAGCGGCACAGCCGTGATCGAAGACGTCGCGATCGAGCCGAACCGCCTCGGCGAATGGGCCGTGAGTCAGCTGTTCCTCCGCCGCCCGAAGACCAGCGCCTCGCCGTTCGCCAAGGGCCCGACGACCTTCGCCGCGTGGAGCGAGGTCGCAGAGAAGATCGCGCCCGGCGAGTCGCAGTCCGCCGAGCAGCTGGTCGCATCGTATGCCGAGCTGCACGCCGCCGACCTCGCCAACACCCTCCTGGATCTGCCGCAGAAGCGCATGATCGAGGTCGCCGAAGAGCTCTCCGACGACCGGCTCGCCGATGCGCTCGAAGAGATGCCCGAAGACGATCAGGTGCACATCCTCGATTGGCTGGGCGACGAACGCGCCGCGGACATCCTCGACCAGATGGAACCCGACGACGCCGCCGACCTCCTGGCCCAGCTGCCTCCCAAGCGGCTCGAGCAGCTGCTCGAGCTGATGGAGCCGGAAGAAGCCGAAGACGTGCGGATGCTGCTGCGCTACGGCCCGGACACCGCCGGTGGTCTGATGACTCCGGAACCCATCATCCTCTCGGCGGATGCCACGGTGGCCGAGGCGCTCGCGCTGATCCGTCGGCACGAGCTGCATCCGGCCCTCGCGTCTGCCGTGTTCGTCACGCTTCCGCCGTTCGAGACTCCGACCGGTCGCCTGCTCGGCATGGTGCACTTCCAGCGGATGCTGCGGTACCCGCCGCACGAACGTCTCGGCGGGATCATGGACGACAGTCTCGAGCCCGTGCCCGCGAACGCGTCCGCCGCCGAGGTCGCGCGTCTCCTGGCGAGCTACGACCTCGTCTCGCTGCCCGTCGTCGATGCCGCACGTCGCCTCGTCGGCGCGGTCAGCATCGACGATGTGCTCGACTACCTGCTGCCGGACGACTGGCGCTCGCATGACAGCGACGAGACGACGACGCCCGCCAAGGAGGTGCGCTGAGATGGCACGCTCCGCACGTCTCGATGCGCCCCTCGGCCGCGGCACCACGCGCGCCCGGCCGACCTCGCGCGATCGCTTCGGCCGCTTCACCGAGTGGGTGGCCCGCGCGATGGGCACTCCGGCATTCCTGCTGATGCTGACGCTGTTCTGCGTGGCGTGGATCCTCTGGAACACGCTGAGCCCTGATCCGCTGCGCTTCGACGACGCCGCCCTCGGATTCACCGCCCTGACGCTCATGCTCTCGCTGCAGGCCTCGTACGCCGCGCCCCTGATCCTGCTCGCGCAGAACCGCCAGGACGACCGCGACCGGGTGCAGATCGAGCAGGATCGCCAGCGCGCCGAGCGGAACCTCGCCGACACCGAGTACCTCGCCCGGGAGATCGTGGCGCTGCGGATGGCGCTCGAGGAGCGCAACTCGCAGCTGGTGACGCGCGACGTGCTGCGGAACGAGCTGAAGGCGCTGCTCGCGGAACTCGGCGAGGCCGACGACAAGGCCGCCGACGAGAAGTCCGCCGACAGCCGCTCGTCATGACGCCCGCCGACAGCGTCCGTGCCGCCGTCGCCGCGGTCACGGATCCGGAGCTGCGTCGTCCGATCGGCGACCTCGACATGGTGCGCGAGATCGAGGTCGACGGTGACCGGGCCCGCGTCGGCATCGTGCTCACGATCGTGGGGTGCCCCGCGGCAGCGAAGATCGAGTCGGACGTGCGACTGGCCGCGGCATCCGTTCCGGGAATCGGGTCGGTCGATGTCTCGGTCGGAGTGATGACGCCGGCCGAGCGCAAGGCGCTCACGGAGAAGCTCCGCGACGGGCGTCCGGCGCGGCAGATGCCCTTCGGCCCCGACTCGCTCACCCGCGTGATCCTCGTCTCCAGTGGCAAGGGCGGCGTCGGCAAGTCGACGGTCACCGCGAACCTCGCCGTCGCCCTCGCCGAACAGGGACTGGCGGTCGGGCTCGTCGATGCCGACGTGCACGGTTTCTCGATTCCCGGTCTGCTCGGCATCCCCGCGGGGACCCAGCCCACACGCATCGACGACCTCATGCTGCCGCCGGTCGCGCACGGTGTGAAGACCATCTCGATCGGCATGTTCCTCCGCGACGGCGAGGCCGTGGTCGCCTGGCGAGGGCCGATGCTCCACCGCACGGTCTCGCAGTTCCTGACCGACGTCTTCTTCGGCGACCTCGACATCCTCCTCATCGACATGCCGCCCGGAACGGGTGACATCGCGATCTCGATCGGCCAGCTGCTGCCGCACGCGGAGGTTCTCGTCGTGACGACGCCGCAGACCGCGGCATCCGAGGTCGCCATCCGCAGCGGACTGGTCGCCCGGCAGACCGGACAGCGCGTGATCGGCGTCGTCGAGAACATGGCGGCCTACACGCTTCCCGACGGCACCGTGGTCGACCTGTTCGGCTCCGGTGGTGGCGAGGCCGTCGCGGCGGCCCTGTCGGAAGGCGGCGACGAGGTGCCGCTCCTGGCCTCGATCCCGCTGAGCCCGGCGCTGCGCGAAGGCGGCGACGTCGGCATCCCGATCGTCACGACCGACTCCACGGATGCCTCCGCGACGACGATCCGCGAGCTCGCCCGCGTCCTCGCCCGGAAAGGGCGCGGACTCTCCGGCCGCTCCCTCCCGATGTCGATCGGCTGAGCCGTCGACGCACGAGGGCCCCGTGGGAGAATGGCACGATGCCCCCTCGTTCCCTGACGATCGACGAGCGCCTGCTGCGGAGGATGGCCCGAGACGCGGCGATCTACTCGCTCACGCGCCCGTCCGCCATCATCATGTGGGTTCTGTTGGCGGCGGCCCTCGTCGTGAGCATCGTCAACCTGTCCGGACTGATCGCCTCCGGCACCGAGGACGGCGGATTCGCCGCCTGGATGCCCCCGCTGATCGTCGCACTCGCGATCGGTGCGATCGTGATGTCGGTCTCCAGCACCCGCCACGCGCTGCGCAGAGCCATGCCTCCGCAGACGCTCGTGTGGGTGTCGCTCGAGGAGGACGTGCTGCGGGTCGGCAGCGGAGACCGCCGCTCGGTGATCGCGTACGACACGTTCCAGGGAATCAGGGTGGGCACCGACGCCGTGCTGCTGAAGGTGCGCGACACGTCGGTCGCGACCGCGATCCCGCGTGCCCTGCTGAGCGACGACGACGTCACGACGCTGCGGTCGAAGATCGTCTAGGCGAACAGGCGCGTCAGGTGGACTCGGGGTCGTACGGAGGCCGGTTCTCGGCGCTGAACTGCTGCGGAGCGCGCGGAGCCACCGGCTCCATGATGGTCGACTTCGCCTTCATCGCTGCGGCGGGCTGCGGCTCCTCCATCAGCGCGTCGCGGATGATGCGGCGGGGGTCGTACTGCCGCGGGTCGAGCTTGCGCCAGTCGACGTCGTCGAGATCCGGACCCATCTCGTCGCGCACGCGGGACTTGGTGTCGCGGACGTACTCGCCGACCTTGCGGACCATCCGGGCGAAGCTCTCAGCGGCCTTGGGAAGACGTTCGGGACCGATGATGAGAACAGCGATGAGGCCGATCAGCAGCAGCTTCTCGAAGGTGAGCCCGAACGTCATGTCCCCAGGCTACCGCCGCGCCTGCGCTCCCTGCGCACAGCGAGCGAATACGCTGGAAGGAATCACAGCGCACGCACGGAAAGGCAGGCCATGAGCGAGCACGAAGCGAACGCGCGTTTCCTCCGCGAGTCCATCGTCGAGCCGGATGCCATCGCCCGTGCGCGGGCACACGCGATCGAACTGGGCGCCGCTCCCATCAGCGCCGTCGTCGGCTCGCAGATCGCCGTGCTCGCCGCCGCGACCGCCGCCCGCTCGATCGTCGAGATCGGCACCGGTGCCGGCGTGTCGGGTCTGTGGCTGCTGCGCGGGGCACCGCAGGCGGTGCTCACCTCGATCGACAACGAGCCGGAGCACCTCGCAGCTGCGCGTCAGGCGTTCTCCGACGCGAAGATCCCCTCGACGAAAGCCCGCTTCATCACCGGTCGCGCGTCCGACGTGCTCCCCCGCATGAACGAGGCTTCCTACGACATCGTGCTGGTCGACGCCGACCCCGAGAACGTCATCGCCTACGTCGCGCACGGACTGCGGCTCGCCCGCACGGGCGGCATCGTGCTCGTTCCGCGTGTGCTCGGCGGCGGCCGCGTGGCGGACCCGGTGCAGCGCGACGAGATCACCTCGGCGTACCGGTCTCTCGTGCAGGAGACCCAGGAGTCGTCGGCCGTGCTCGCGACGGTGTCGCCTGCGGGTGAAGGCCTGCTGCAGCTGGTCAGTCTCTCCGACACGCGCTGACGCAGAGAAGAGGGCGACGGATCCGAAGATCCATCGCCCTCGCAGATCCGCAGAGCGGATCCGGGTCGATCAGGCCGGTGCCACGACGGCGGCAAGCACGTCGTGAAGTTCCTTGGCCTCGGCGTCGTTCACAGAGACGACCAGACGGCCGCCGCCTTCGAGCGGAACGCGCACGATGATGAGTCGCCCTTCTTTCACGGCCTCCATGGGTCCGTCTCCGGTCCTCGGCTTCATCGCTGCCATCGTGGCTCCTTTTCCTCGGTGGTATGGAATGAGTTTATCGGTGTCATCGGCACCTGGACGTCACCTGTGAAGAAAAGCATCGAGCTTTACCTCTCAGGGCACCTGCCAGAACGTGTTCCCGAGGGCGTACATGGGGAAGATCCAGAGCCATTGCCCGACGAGGCAGAGGGCCAGCACGCCGAGGCGCCACCATCGCGAGCGAGGCACGGCGACCGCTCCCCACATCGGACTCAGCGGCAACAGCAGCCGGAAGGTGCTCGACTGCGGGAAGAAGACGGCGAGCAGGTAGAGCAGGTAGCTGGCGCTCCACAGCCGCAGATCGCTCCCCACCGCGCGCACCTGCGGGGAGTGCAGCAGCGCGGCGCCCGCCGCGACGACCAGCAGTGCCACCGCCACCGGGCCGCCCCACGTCGGGAGCCCCCACTGCCCGAACCAGAACTGCGAGGCCTGCACCCATCCCTCGAAGGGGATGAATCCCTCGACACCGCCGACGATCCAGTGACGACGCCACGCGAGTTCCGTGGCGAGATACGCCCCGGGGTCGCCCGTGACGAACCCGGCGATCAGCTGCCACGCGAAACCCGTCGCGACCGCCAGCGCCCCGAGAGCGACGATGTGCGCGATCTCGCGGCCGGCGAGCGGGTCGTCTCGACGACGGAACCACCGCACGATGCCGTGCAGTCCGATGTACAGCGCGAACGCGAGGATCCCCGGGCGGGTGAATGCCATCACCGGAATGAGCAGATACAGCCAGACGTAGCGCCGGCGCGTCATCGCATCCAGGGCAAGGAACAGCAGCAGCAGGAAAAGCGTCTCCGCGTAGCCGACCTGGAACATCGCGGCGAGCGGGCCCGCGGCGAAGAACACCACCGCCCAGGTCGCGGCAGAGCCGCCGATGCGATCGCGGAGCAGCCGGTGCAGCGCCAGGCAGGCGAGGTACCCGGCGACGAGCGACAGCACGAAGGCGCCGGCACCCCACGACCCGAACACGAAGCCGAGCGCCTTCGCCGCGTATGCGAACACCGGCATGAACGCCCACGCGTTCTCCGCGACATCACCGGATTCCGTCAGCGGCAGGTCCGCCGGGTACCCGTTCTCCGCGACGAGCCAGTACCACTGCGCGTCCCATCCCACGACGAAGTCGGTGAGACCGGCATCCGCTCCGAAGCGAGAGAGCGACGTCGAGAGGGATGCCGCCGCGATGAAGAACCCTGTGGTGATCAGCCGGGCGACGAGGTAGATGATGGCGATGCGCAGCGCGAGAGGCGCCTGCGCCCAGCGACGGGCTGCGCTCAGTGCGAGGTGAGCCATGCGCGCAGGCCCCGCTCCACGGCATCGATCTGCGCGAGCGGCACGCGCTCCTCGTCGTGGTGGGCGAGATGGGGGTCGCCGGGGCCGTAGTTCACCGCGGGGATGCCGAGGGCGGAGAAGCGCGCGACATCGGTCCAGCCGTACTTCGGTCGCGGCTCCGCGCCGACCGCCGCGACGAACTGCTGCGCGATCGGGGCATCCAGGCCCGGACGTGCACCCTCGGCGGCATCCGTGATCTCGACGTCGAACCCGGCGAGCACACCGCGCACATGCGCTTCGGCGTCCGCGGCCGACTTGCTGGGGGCGAAACGGTAGTTCACCTCGACCTCGCACGCGTCGGGGATGACGTTGCCGGCGACGCCGCCCGTGATCCGCACGGCGCTCAGGCTCTCGCGGTACACGAGACCGTCGACGGGGACTTCTTTGGCGCGGTACTCGCCGAGGCGGGTGAGGATGGGACCCGCACGGTGGATCGCGTTCTCCCCGATCCAGGCGCGTGCGGCGTGCGCGCGGACGCCGGTCGTGCGCACGATCGCGCGCAGCGTGCCATTGCATCCGCCCTCGACCTCGCCGTTGGAAGGTTCGCCGAGGATGGCGAAGTCCGCCTGGAACAGATCGGGACGCACGGCCGCGAGCAGTCCGAGGCCGTTCTTCGACGCCTCGACCTCCTCGTTGTCGTACCACATCCACGTGATGTCGATCACGGGATCGGTGAGTTCTGCGGCGAGCTTGAGCTGCACCGCGGCGCCCGCCTTCATGTCGACGGTCCCGCGTCCCCAGAGGTAGGGGACGCCGTCGATCTCGATGTCCCGCGTGGGGACGTTCGCGTTGATGGGCACGGTGTCGATATGGCCGGCGATCGCGACGCGCTGCGAACGCCCGAGGTTCGTGCGCGCGACGATCGTGTTGCCGTGCCGGATCACCTCGAGATGCGCGAGCGGGGCGAGGGCCGCCTCGATCTCGTCAGCGAGAGGCTTCTCGTCTCCCGAGACGCTCGGCATGTCGCAGAGAGCGCGGGTGAGTTCCACGGACGACGCGTTCAGATCGAGCACCATGCCACCAGCCTACTTACACCGTCATGCGTGACATCGCCGATCGACGAGCGCGATAGCGTGGAAGCATGAGTGAATCGCGCAGCGTGTGGGGCATCGGACTGACCACGATCGCCGGGGACGGCACGGTCCTCGACGCCTGGTACCCCGAGGTCGGCAGCGGATCGCCGTCCGCCGGTGACGCCGCCGCCGCGGTCGCCACGTGGGAGTCGCTCACCGGCCCCGACGAGCGACGCAACGTCACGGTCGAGGTCGTGCAGCTGCAGATCGACCTCGACGAGCCTCCGGCGTCCACCGCCGACGCCTACCTGCGCCTGCACGCGCTCTCGCACCTCGTCGTGCGACCGAACGAGCTGAACCTCGACGGCATCTTCGGCCACCTGCCGAACGTCGCGTGGACCAACGCGGGTCCCGTGCACCCCGAAGACGCGGCCCGCCTGCGTCCGCTGCTGCAGCGCGCCGGCATCCAGGTGCAGGGGCTCGACAAGTTCCCGCGTCTGACCGACTACGTCCAGCCGGCCGGCGTGCGGATCGCCGACGCCTCGCGCGTGCGCCTCGGAGCGCACCTCTCCCCCGGCACCACCGTCATGCACGAGGGCTTCGTCAACTTCAACGCCGGCACGCTCGGTGCCTCGATGGTCGAGGGGCGCATCTCCCAGGGAGTCGTCGTCGGCGACGGCAGCGACATCGGCGGCGGTTCGTCGATCATGGGCACCCTCTCGGGCGGCGGTTCGCACCGCGTCTCGATCGGCTCCCGCACCCTGCTGGGCGCGAACGCCGGCATCGGCATCTCGCTCGGCGACGACTGCGTGGTCGAGGCAGGACTGTACGTGACCGCCGGGACCAAGATCGTGCTCGTCGACGGACCGGCCACCCCCGACGGCGGCCGGAAGACGGTGAAGGGCGCCGAGCTCTCCGGTCAGGACGGGCTGCTGTTCCGCCGCAACTCGCTGAGCGGCGCGGTCGAGGCCGTCCGTCGTGCGGGCACCGGCGTCACGCTCAACGAGGCCCTGCACGCCTGACCTCCCCACACGACCGCGAGGGCACGGCCCGCGTGGCGGGCCGGCTCACAGCTTGTGCGTGATACTGTCGACGTGACGCCCCTCGCTCTGCGAAACGTCTGCGTCGTCGACACGCTCCCGCGCCACTTGCCTGGTTCTGGCCATTTCGAACGGCGAAACGATGCGCGATCCCGCGCCGTCGCCCACCTTCCGCACCCGGCCCTGATGGTTCGTGCGTGCAATCTCGGAGATATACCCCTATGACTTCCTTCCTCGATCTCGGCGTGCCCGCCGACCTCGCCGCCGTCCTCGCAAAGGACGGCAAGACCGAGGCGTTCGCGATTCAGCGCGACACGCTTCCCGATTCCCTCGCCGGACGCGACCTTCTCGGCCGCGGCCGCACCGGCAGTGGCAAGACCATCGCCTTCGCACTCCCGCTCGTCGCGCGCATCGCCGCATCCGCGCGTTCGAGCCGCCCCGGCCACCCCCGCGCCCTCGTGCTGGCCCCGACCCGTGAGCTGGCCACCCAGATCGCGGCGACCATCGCTCCGCTCGCCGAGGCCAAGGGCCTGCGCGTCACCACCGTGTTCGGCGGCGTCAGCCAGCGTCCGCAGGAGCAGGCCATGCGCAGCGGCGTCGACATCGTCGTCGCCTGCCCGGGTCGCCTCGAAGACCTCATGAAGCAGCGTGTCGTGCACCTCGACGCCGTCGAGGTCACCGTCCTCGACGAGGCCGACCACATGGCCGACCTCGGATTCCTCCCGGGCGTCACCCGCATCCTGACGGCCACGCCCGCCGGAGGCCAGCGTCTGCTGTTCAGCGCGACGCTCGACCGCGGCATCGACACGCTCGCCCGCCGCTTCCTCTCGAACGCCGTGAGCCACGAGGTGGACGAAGAGAGCGTGCCCGTGGGCGAGATGACCCACCGCGTGCTGGTCGTCGACTCGACCGACAACAAGACCGCGCTCGTGCGCGACCTCGCGTCGGGCACCGGTCGTCGCATCCTCTTCACGCGCACCAAGCACCAGGCCAAGAAGCTCGCCAAGCAGCTGACCGCAGCCGGCATCCCGGCCGTCGATCTGCACGGCAACCTGTCGCAGAACGCCCGTGAGCGCAACCTCAGCGCCTTCTCGACCGCTCCCGCCGACGGCGGCGTGCGCGTGCTGGTGGCCACCGACGTCGCCGCCCGTGGCGTGCACGTCGACAATGTCGACCTGGTCGTCCACGTCGACCCGCCCGTCGAGCACAAGGCGTATCTGCACCGCTCGGGTCGCACGGCTCGCGCCGGCGCCGCCGGCACCGTCGTCACGGTCGTGCTCCCCGAGCAGCGCCGCGACGTCAAGGACCTCCTGCGCAAGGCTGCGATCGACGCACCGCTCGAGAACGCCACGCAGGATGCCATCACCGGGCTCGTTCCCGAGCGTGCTCCGCACGTGCGCCCGGCACCCGTCCAGGCACAGCAGCCGCAGCGTCAGGCCAAGCAGCGTCCGGCCGGCGGAGAGCGTGCCGGAGCATCCACTCCCCCCGCACGCCGTCGTCGTCCGCGCTCCGGACAGGGCGGTCAGGGCCAGGGCGGCCAGTCCCGCCAGGGCGGTGCCGCGCGTCAGGGTCAGGGCGGACGCGGCTACCAGGGCCGCTGAGCTTCCGTGGAGGGCGGCCCGAGGTCGCCCTCCACGACACCGTGAACGGTTGCCGCGCATTCGTGCCGGCGGCCGTTTCGCGTACCCGGACGCATCAGTCCTGGCGTGTGGCCCGCACCGCGTCCAGGACGACGGGATCGCTGCAGCCGCGGGCGAACCCGGCCAGCCGGCGCCGGATCTCGAACCCGAGAATCCGCGCACCGATCCACTCCGCGATCGGGGCGAGCCAGGCGGGCCGGCACGTGAAGTTGTACTTCCACACCGCTCTGGTGCCTTCGGGCACGGCCGTGAAGCGCCAGCCGCCGCCGAGCTTCTCGAAGAACCACGGTCCGCTCTCCATGACCATGCCGACGTTCGTCGGCGGCGCGTAGGAGACGTAGCTGCTCACCATCGCGAAGCCGAAGCGCTGCCGCGTGAACGTGCGCACGCCCTTGGCGGCGGCATCCGCCTCATCGAGGAAATGCTGCTCGCTGATGAACGGGTCCCAGCGGCGACGGACCGCCCCCGTCGTCTGCGAGACCGCGAACGCCGTCGCGGGATCGACCGGGACGACGGTCTCAGCGCTGACGACGGGCATCGGATGCCGAGTGTCAGCGGGTCTGGAACGTGCGCTCCGGCGAACCCGTGTACAGCTGCTGCGGGCGACCGATCTTCGTCTGCGGGTCGAGCTGCAGCTCGCGGAACTGCGCGAGCCAGCCCGGGAGGCGGCCGATCGCGAAGAGCACCGTGAACATGCGAGTCGGGAAGCCCATCGCCTTGTAGATGACGCCGGTGTAGAAGTCGACGTTGGGGTAGAGACGACGCTCGCGGAAGTAGTCGTCGGCGAGGGCAAGCTCCTCGAGCTCCTTGGCCAGGTCGAGCAGCGGGTCGGTCACTCCGAGCGAGGAGAGCACCTCATCGGCCGCGTCCTTGACGAGCTTGGCGCGCGGGTCGTAGTTCTTGTAGACCCGGTGGCCGAAGCCCATCAGCTTCACGCCCTCTTCCTTGTTCTTCACCCGTTCGACGAAGCGCGCGACGCTCTGTCCGGAGTCGCGGATCTGGCCGAGCATGCTGAGCACGGCCTCGTTCGCGCCGCCGTGCAGCGGGCCGGAGAGCGCCTGGATGCCGGCGGAGATCGACGCGAACTGGTTCGCACCCGTGGACCCCACCAGTCGGACGGTCGACGTGGACGCGTTCTGCTCGTGGTCCTCGTGCAGGATGAGCAGCAGCTCGAGCGCCTTCGACATGACCGGGTTGACCTCGTACTCCTCGCTGTGGACTCCGAAGTTCAGCTTCAGGAAGTTGTCCACGAAGCTCAGCGAGTTGTCGGGGTAGAGGAAGGCCTGGCCGACGCTCTTCTTGTGCGCATACGCCGCGATCACCGGCAGCTTCGCGAGCATGCGGATCATGTTCAGCTCGACATGCTCGGGGTTGTGCGGATCGGTCTGACCCTCGTAGTAGGTCGACAAGGCGGCCACCGCCGACGACAGGACCGACATCGGGTGCGCGGTGTGCGGCAGCGCGGAGAAGAAGCGCTTGAGGTCTTCGTGCAGCAGCGTGTGGCGACGGATCTTCTCGTCGAACTCGGCGAGTTCGGAGGCCGACGGCAGCTCGCCGTAGATGAGCAGCCAGGCGACCTCGAGGTAGCTCGTGTTGCCCGCCAGCTGCTCGATGGGATAGCCGCGGTAGCGCAGGATTCCCTTGTCGCCGTCGATGAACGTGATGTCGGACTTGGTCGAGGCGGTGTTGACGAAACCGTAGTCGAGACCGGTGTAACCGGTCTGCCGGGTCAGCGTCGAGAAATCGATGCTGTCGTTGCCTGCCGTGCCGCGCACCAGCGGGAACTCGGCGGTCGTGTCGCCGATCGTCAGCTTCGCCGTCTGGTCTGCCGCTGCGCTCACGCGGACCTCCTCCTGGTGTCCGCCCGTCGCGCGTCGCGTCGGTGTGGACAAGATCTTGATCAAGCCGGAACTGGCGATGTCACGGCACCGAAGCACCAGGTCGGGTCACGACCGAATCGCCTTTACAGCCTAGTAGTCACGCAGGCCTACTGTGACATCCGCCAAACAGACGACAGGTCTGAGGAGAGAATCTACAATCGATCTTCACGAAGCCGTCGCGCCGCCTCGGCGATGTGCGCGGTCGTGGCTGTCAGCGCCAGCCGCACGTGCTGCCCGGAATCCGATCCGTAGAACGGCCCGGGGCCCGCGAGGATGCCGAGATCGGCGAGGCGCTCCATCGACTCCCAGGCGTCGCGGCCTTCGGTAGCCCAGAGATACAGGCCGGCCTCGGAGCCGTCGATGCGGAAGCCTGCGGCCTCCAGAGCCGGACGCAGGGCGTCGCGCCGCTCACGGTAGAGCTCCTTCTGCACCGCGACGTGCTCGTCGTCGCCGAGCGCCACAGCCATGGCGTGCTGCACCGGCGCCGGCGGCATCAGACCGAGATGCTTGCGCGCGGCGAGCAGCTCGCCGACGATGTGCGCGCAGCCGGCGACGAAGGCGGCGCGGTAGCCGGCGAGGTTGGACTGCTTGCTCAGCGAGTACACGCTGAGCAGGTTGGATCGCCTGCCGCCGGTCACTCGGGGGTCGAGGATCGACGGGATCGGCTCCGTGGCCCACGGGCCGTCCCATCCCAGCTCGGCGTAGCATTCGTCGCTCGCGAGCACGGCCCCGAGCTCCCGCGCGCGCTCCACGGCCACGGCCAACTCGTCGACGGTCCAGGTGCGGCCGTCCGGGTTCCCTGGCGTGTTGATCCAGATGAGCTTCGCGCCCTCGGGCCAGTCCGCAGGGTCGTCCGCGGCGACGGGTACGGCCCCGACGACGCGAGCTCCGACCTCGTACGTCGGATAGGCGACGCGGGGATGCACGACGATGTCACCGGCACCGAGGCCGAGCAGCGTCGGCAGCAGCGCGACCAGCTCCTTGGAGCCGATCGTGGGGAGCACGTTGGCGACGGTCAGATCCGCGACGCCACGACGACGCGCGTACCAGGCGACGATGGCCTCGCGCAGCGAGGGGGTGCCGAGGGTCTGCGGATACCCGTGCGCGTCGGTCGCCTCCGCCAGAGCACGACGGATGATCTCCGGAGTCGGATCGACCGGAGAGCCGACGGACAGATCGACGAGACCCTGCGGATGCTTCGCCGCGCGGTCACGGAACGGCTCGACGGCGTCCCACGGGTAGTCGGCGAGGTCGCGGACGCTCACGGACTACTCGCCCTGAGGAGGGAGAGCGGCGATGACCGGGTGGTCGAACGGGTAGACGCCGACCTTCGCGGCGCCGCCGGGAGAGCCGATCTCCTCGAAGAACTCGACGTTGGCCTTGTAGTAGTCCTGCCACTCGTCGGGCAGGTCGTCCTCGTAGTAGATCGCTTCGACGGGGCACACGGGCTCGCAGGCGCCGCAGTCGACGCACTCGTCCGGATGGATGTACAACGAGCGTTCACCCTCGTAGATGCAGTCAACGGGGCACTCGTCGATGCAGGCGCGATCCTTGACATCGACGCACGGGAGGGCGATCACATACGTCACTCCCCCAGTCTACGACTCGCGGCTGACCGCTTCCTCCGCAGCCTGGGCCTCGGTGCGCACCGGAAGCCGTGAGAACGACGGCCACGCGACGACCAGGAGCACCAGACCGGCGACCAGATAGGTCCAGATCCGTCCGGCGAGAGAGTCCGCCACGACGACGGACCCGCCAGGGCCGACGCCCGAGATGAGCACCAGCATCCCGATCATGCCGAGGCCGGCCGCGACGGCGGCGCCTCTGTCGTGCGTGAGCGCGCGGACCGCGATGAGGATCGCCGCACAGGCGATCGCGCCGACGATGATCCCGACCGGTATCGGTCCCCACATGAGGCTGTGCCCGATCGTGCCGGCGATGCCGTAGACGCCGCCCACCAGGGCGGCAGCGACCCAGGACAGGACTCTCGACACCCAGCTCACGCGCACCCGTCGATCTTACCGGCGAGGGCTGTGGATCCGGCGTGGAGCGCCATCGTCACGCGGCGAGCCCGAAGAGCCGCAGGAGCGCCGCCACCAGCGCCGCCGCGACCACGACCACGAGGAACGACTGCCGCAGCCACAGCAGCCCACCCGCGACGAGCAGTGCCGGCACGCGGGCGTCCACCGTGATCGCCTGCCCGTCGCCCAGCGTCTGCACCGCGACGAGGGCGGCGAGGAGCGCGACCGTGAGCAGGTCGGAGATTCGGGCAGGTCGGGGCGCTTCGAGCACCTTCGGCGGCACCAGGTAGCCGATGGCCTTGAGCGCGAGACAGATCAGCGCGGCCAGCAGAACGGCGCTCCACAGACTCATGACATCCCCTCCGTTCCGGCATCCGTCGTGCCCGCCTGCGGCGCGGGGCCACCGGACGGGCGACCGAGCCAGTTGAACCAGCCGACGACGATGGCGACGAGGGCGGCGATCAGCACCGGCAGGCCCGGCATCAGGAACGGCGTGAGGGCTGCTGCCACGACGGCGGCGGCGATGCCGACCGCGATCGCCTGCCGCTGCTTGAGCCGCGGCCAGAGGAGCGCGAGGAAGGCGGCCGCGGCTGCGGCATCCAGTCCCCAGGTCTTCGGGTCGCCGAGCACGTCGCCGACGAGGGCGCCGACCAGGGTCGTGATGTTCCACCCGACGAAGATGCCGATGCCCGTCACCCAGAAGCCCACCTGACGGAGTCGCGGAACGGTCTGCGAGATCGCCACGGCCGTCGACTCGTCGATCGTGAAGTGAGCGGCAGCGGCACGGCGCACCGGTCCGCCGCCGACGATCGGCGACATGCGCATGCCGTACGCCACGTTGCGCACGCCGAGGAGGGCTGCCGAGGCCACGGCCGACGGGAGCGCCGCGAGGCCCCCGGCGGTGAAGACGCCGACGAAGGCGAACTGGGATCCGCCGGTGAACATCAGCAGGCTCAGCACGCAGGTCTGCCAGACGTCGAGACCGGATGCGACAGCCAGCGCGCCGAAGGAGATGCCGTAGGCGCTCGTCGCCAGCACGACGCCGAGGGCTTCGCGCCAGACCTCGCGCTCGGCGGTCATCCGTCCCGCCGATCCGACATCGTTCGATTCGGTGAACACATGACTATCATTCTGAACATCGCGCGCTGCATAGTCAAGCGAACGATCGTTTGACATGATGAACGCATGGAGGATCTCCGAACGCGCATCTCCCGTACTCTGCGCCGCGAGCGCGAGGCCGCAGGCATCTCCGTGTCCGAACTCGCCCGACGGGCAGGGGTGTCGAAGGCGACCGTCTCCCAATTGGAAGGCGGCGCGGGCAACCCGAGCGTCGAGACGCTGTGGGCGCTGGGGGTCGCACTCGGCGTGCCGTTCGCGGTGCTGGTGGACCAGCAGGCGAACGCGCCCACCCTCATCCGCGCGGACGACCTGGCCGGCGTGCCGTCGTCGGCGGCGGCGTACAGCGCGACGCTGCTCTCGGCCAGCCCCCCGGGTGCGCGCCGCGACGTCTACTTGATCCAGGCTGAGCCCGGCGACCCCCGCATGTCCGACCCGCACCACCCGGGAACCATCGAACACGTCGTGCTGATCGCCGGGCGAGCGCGGATCGGCCCCGTCGCGGAGCCGATCACGCTGAACCCCGGCGACTACCTGACGTACGCCGGGGATGCCCCGCACATCTTCGAGGCCACGGCGCCGGGCACCAGCGCCGTCCTCATCTCCGAACTGCGCTGAATGCTCGGGGCGCGCTGACGGTCAGTACCAGTTCATCGCCTGGGAGTGACCCCACGCGCTGCAGGGTGTGCCGTAGACCGACGAGATGTAGCCGAGGCCCCACGCGATCTGGGTCGCCGCGTTCGTCTGCCAGTCGCTGCCCTCCGACGCCATCTTGCTGCCGGGGAGCGCCTGCGGGATGCCGGTGGCGCCGCTGGGGTTGTACGCCTGGTAGTTCCAGCCGGACTCCTTGTTCCACAGCGAGTCGAGGCAGGAGAACTGATCCCCTCCCCAGCCGTAGCGGCTGGACATCAGCTGCTGTGCCGTGGCCTTCGCGCCGTCGACGGTGTTCGCGGAGGCGAGCGCGGCGGCGGCAGCCTCCGCCTGCGCGGCGGCAGCGGCGGCGGCGTCGTCCGCGGCCTTCTTCTCCTGCGCCGCGGTGAACGCCTCCTGCAGCGTCGCCGTGTCGGACACCAGTGACTTCGTCTCGGCCTCGACCTGGCCGGCGAGCACGGTCACCACGAGAGAGGACAGGGCATCGCGATCGTCCAGCGCGTCGATGTCGCTCTGGAGCTCCGACACGTCGACGGCGGGCGCTGCGCTCACGTCGAGACCGGAGGCGGCGACGTCGTACGCCAGCGCCTCGGCGGTCAGCACGGCATCCTTCGCCTCGACCAGCGGGATCGCCGCATCGTCCGCGACCTTCGCCACGGGCTCCGCACCGGTGACCAGCTGCGCGACCACGGCGGTCGGATCGGGCATCTCCGAGCCGGCTGCCGGCACCGAGACCATGCCGGCGGTGAGGGTGATGCCGAGGAGAGTGGCGGCAGCCGTTCCGAGGATCATCATCGGGCGGCGGGTGGTGACGCGGGCGGATGCCGCTGCGGAGGCGCGCCGAAGCGCACGGGATTCATGAAGCATAGGGTTCGACTTTCGGGTCGTCGTACGCCCTTGCAGGAGACTCATCGGGAGCTCGTCCCAGGCGCAAGTGCTCGAGTCTGCCTTGCCAACCTGAACGAAAACAATCCCTCACCTGGGATTTTCATGAGAAGAGGGCCCCGCACGCGCCGATTCGGCGGTGTGGGGCCCTCTGCAGAGCACGCGGGAAGCGAGCGTCAGGCGTTCGCATCCTGACGCTTGAGACGCGCGGTCTCGCGTGCACGGGTGTTCTGATCGAGGTTCACCTTGCGGATGCGCACGACCTCGGGCGTCACCTCGACGCACTCGTCGTCACGGGCGAACTCGAGGCTCTCCTCCAGCGTCAGCTGACGCGGCGGGGTCATCGACTCGAACGTGTCGGAGCTCGCTGCACGCATGTTGGTGAGCTTCTTCTCCTTGGTGATGTTCACGTCCATGTCGTCGGCGCGCGAGTTCTCGCCGATGACCATGCCCTCGTAGACCTCCTGCGTGGGCTGCACGAAGAACGACATGCGCTCCTGCAGGGCGATCATGGCGAACGGGGTGACGACGCCCATGCGGTCGGCGACGATCGAGCCGTTCTGACGGGTCGTGATGTGACCGGCCCACGGCTCGTAGCCGTGCGAGATCGCGTTGGCGATGCCGGTGCCGCGGGTGGTCGTCAGGAACTCCGTGCGGAAGCCGATGAGGCCGCGCGAGGGGACGACGAACTCCATGCGCACCCAGCCGGTGCCGTGGTTCGACATGCCCTCCATGCGGCCCTTGCGACCCGCGAGCAGCTGCGTGATCGCACCGAGGTACTCCTCGGGCGCGTCGATCGTGAGGTGCTCGAACGGCTCGTTCGTCTTGCCGTCGATCTGCTTCGTGACGACCTGCGGCTTGCCGACGGTCAGCTCGAAGCCCTCGCGGCGCATGTTCTCGACGAGGATCGCCAGGGCGAGCTCGCCTCGACCCTGCACCTCCCAGGCGTCGGGACGCCCGATGTCGACGACCTTGAGCGACACGTTGCCGACGAGCTCCTTGTCGAGGCGGTCCTTCACCATGCGCGCGGTCAGCTTGTGGCCCTTGACCTTGCCCATGAGCGGCGAGGTGTTCGTGCCGATCGTCATCGAGATGGCGGGGTCGTCGACCGTGATCGCCGGAAGCGGACGGACGTCTTCGGGGTCGGCGATGGTCTCGCCGATGGTGATGTCCTCGAAGCCGGCGATGGCGACGATGTCGCCGGGGGCCGCGGACTCCGCCGGGTAGCGCTCGAGAGCGCGGGTCTTCAGGAGTTCGGTGATGCGGGCATTCTGGTGCGTGCCGTCGGCGCGGACCCAGGCGACCGTCTGGCCCTTCTTGAGCGTGCCGTTGAAGACGCGCAGCAGAGCGAGGCGACCGAGGAACGGGCTCGAGTCGAGGTTCGTGACCCACGCCTGCAGCGGGGCCTCGTCGTCGTAGGACGGAGCCGGGATGTGCTCGAGGATCGCACCGAAGAGCGGCTCGAGGTCATCGTTGTCGGGCAGGGTGCCGTTGTCCGGACGGTTGAGCGACGCGGCGCCATTGCGGCCGGACGCGTACACGATCGGCACGTCGAGCAGCGCATCGACGTCGAGGTCGGGCACATCGTCGACGAGGTCGGACGCGAGGCCCAGCAGCAGATCGTGCGCCTCTTCCTCGACCTCGGCGATGCGGGCATCGGGACGGTCGGTCTTGTTGACCAGGAGGATCACGGGCAGCTTGGCCTCGAGCGCCTTGCGGAGCACGAAGCGGGTCTGCGGCAGCGGGCCCTCGCTCGCGTCGACGAGCAGCACGACGCCGTCGACCATGGACAGGCCGCGCTCGACCTCGCCGCCGAAGTCGGCGTGGCCGGGGGTGTCGATGACATTGATCGTCACCTCGCCGTCCGTGGCGTGCTCACCCTTGTAGGTGATCGCCGTGTTCTTCGCGAGGATCGTGATGCCCTTCTCGCGCTCCAGATCGTTGGAGTCCATGGCACGTTCGTCGACGTGCGCGTGTTCGCCGAAGGAGCCCGTCTGACGCAGCATGGCGTCGACGAGGGTGGTCTTGCCGTGGTCGACGTGCGCGACGATTGCGACGTTGCGGAGGTCAGAGCGGAGGGCGTGCGCCATGCAGAAGTCCTAAAGAGGTGGGGGTTTCGTCGGGAAGCCGACGTTCCAGGATAACGCAAGCTCAGGGCTCGTTCCTGAGCGGAGGTCGTAGCATCGTGATCGTGACGTTGCGACCGGCCCAGGAACCCGCCTTTTTCGACGATCCTGCGCCCTCTCGCGCGCGGATCTGGTGGGAGATCGCGATCGTGCTCGCACTCGGGCTCGGGCAGTCCGCCGTCTACGCGATCGTGCAGCTGGCCTATCGCCTCACGGACGAGACCCCGCTCGCTGATCAGACGGCGACCCTCAATCCCTCACGGAGCGACCGCGAGATCTTCGACCTCATCTACCAGGTCCTGTCGATCGGCTTCTCGCTCGTGCCCGTGCTGCTCGTGTGCTTCCTGCTCTGGCAGTCGCGCCGCCCGCACCTGGAGCGGCTGGGACTCGACGGCCGGAAGGTCGGGGCGGATGCCGGACGCGGCATCCTGCTCGTACTCGCGATCGGGATCCCCGGCCTCGCCCTGTACATCGTGGGACGCGCTCTCGGGCTGTTCGTCGCCGTGAACCCCGCCGGCCTCGACTCCTACTGGTGGACCGTACCGGTCCTCCTGCTCGCCGCCGCGCGGGCTTCCCTGCAGGAGGAGTTCGTCGTGCTCGGGTATCTCTTCGTGCGGCTCAAGCAGCTCGGCTGGAGCCCGTGGGTCATCATCGTGTCCACCTCGGTGCTGCGGGCGAGCTATCACCTCTACCAGGGGCCCGGCGCGTTCATCGGCAATCTCGCGATGGGCCTGCTGTTCGGCTGGCTCTTCCAGCGCAGCGGGCGACTGCTGCCGTTCCTCGTCGCGCACTTCCTGATCGACGCGACGGTGTTCGTCGGCTATCCGTGGGCCGCGGCGACCTGGCCCGAGCTGTTCGGGCTGCCGGGCTGAGCCGCGGTCAGCCGGCGTTCGCGATGAGGATCGCGGCGACAGCCCAGACGGCGATCACTCCGAGGCCGACGAGCGCGGGGATGTCCCACTGGCGTCGGATCGGCGAGTCCGACCCTGAGGCCGAGGACTCCCACCTGTCCCGGATGTCCGTCAGCGCGCGCAGCGCCGCCGGGGCCTTGGCCTCGTCATCCGCACGCATCTTGCTTCGGACAGGTCGGGCGTGCGCCGGTCCGCCGTAGGAGGTGACATCGGAACCGTCATCGAGCGAGAAGACCAGCTGCCAGCGGAGGTCGACATCGCGCACCCGACTCCATCCGAAGCTCGTGCGCCGCAGCATGTTCTGCACCAGGACGCCGTCATCGTGGATGCGCACCATCGAGACGAAACTGATCTCGTAGACGATCCAGAGCCCGAGCAGGACCCAGGGCGCGAGCAACAGCGTCTGCGCCCATCCCCCGCGCACGACGGCGTCGCCGAGGAGGAAGAGCGCCAGCAGGATCGCTCCGACCATCACGACCGGCCCTGAGGGCGAGCGGAACGTCCGCACGCCCTCAGGTGAGGTTCCAGACGCCACGATCAGATGCCGCCCAGAGGGATGGTCGCACCGGGGATCGCCTCGAGCAGACGACTCGTGTACTCCTGCTTCGGGTTGGCGAAGGTCTCGTCGACCGTGCCCTGCTCGACGACCTTGCCGCGCTCCATGACGCAGACGAGATCGCTGGAGACGCGCACGACGGCGAGGTCGTGCGTGATGAACAGGTACGTCAGGCCGAGCTCGGTCTGAAGGTCCGCGAGGAGCTTCAGGATCTGCGCCTGCACGAGCACGTCCAGAGCCGAGACCGCCTCGTCGAGCACGACGATGTCGGGCTTGAGCGCGAGCGCCCGGGCGATCGCGACACGCTGACGCTGTCCGCCCGAGAGCTCGCTCGGGTAGCGGGTCGCCAGGTCCTGCGGCAGCGACACCTGATCGAGCAGCTCGCGGACGCGCTCACGACGGGATGCACGGTCGCCGACCCCATGGATCTCCAGGGGCTCGGCGATCGTGTTCTCGAGGTTCCGCAGCGGATCGAGCGATCCGTAGGGATCCTGGAAGACCGGCTGCATCCGACGACGGAGTCCGAACGACTGCGCACGGGAGAACCCGGACACATCCATGCCGTCGATCTCGATCGTGCCGGACGTGGGGTCCTCCAGCTTGAGCACCATCTTCGCCACGGTCGACTTGCCCGATCCCGACTCGCCGACCAGTGCCAGCGTCTTGCCCCGAGGGATCTCGAAGGAGACGTCGTCGACCGCACGGAACTGCTCACTGCGGAAACCACCCTGACGGATGCGGTAGTCCTTGGTGAGTGCGGAGACGCGCACCGTCGGCGGGATGTCGGCGAGGTCCTCGAGCGTCTCCACGCCGCGGTCCTCGACGACGGCCTGGATCCGCTGCGACGCCACACTCGGCGCCGCGGCGACGAGGCGCTTCGTGTACGGATGCTGCGGGTTCTGCAGGATGTCCCTGCTCGGCCCCGACTCGACGATCTCGCCGTTCTGCATCACGATCAGCCGCTCCGCACGCTCCGCCGCGAGGCCGAGGTCGTGAGTGATGAGCAGCATGGAGGTGCCTCGGTCGCGCGTCAGGCTCGCCATGTGGTCGAGGATCACGCGCTGCACGGTGACGTCGAGCGCCGACGTCGGCTCGTCTGCGATCAGCAGCTGCGGGTCTGCAGCCAATCCGATGCCGATGAGCGCGCGCTGGCGCATTCCGCCGGAGAACTGATGCGGGAACTGCCGAAGCCGCTTGGCGGCGTCGGCCAGTCCTGCCTGCTGGAGCACCTCGATCGCGCGCGCGCGGACGGCGGCGCGGCCTTGAGCGAGACCGTTCGCACGAACGGCCTCCTCGACCTGGAAGCCGATGCTCCACACCGGGTTGAGGTTCGACATCGGGTCCTGCGGCACATAGCCGATCGCCTTGCCGCGCACCCGCTCCATCTCCCGCTCGGAGAGAGTGGTGAGCTCCTGCCCCTCGAGCGTGATGCTGCCGGAGGTGATCCGGCCGTTCCCCGCAAGGAGCTTGATGATCGACGTCGCGGCCGTCGACTTGCCCGAACCGGACTCTCCGACGATGGCGACGGTCTCGCCAGCCATCACATCGAAGCTGATCCCGTGCAGGACCTCGCGTGTGCCCTTCTGCGTGTTGAACGCGACCGAGAGGTCGCGGACGCTCAGCAGCGGTGTTGCCATCGATTCGCTCATCGGCGTGCCCTCGCCCTCGGGTCGAGGGCGTCTCGGATGAGCTCACCCAGGAGGATGAACGCGAGCACGGTGATGGTGAGCGCGATCGACGGATAGATCAGTGCCATCGGCGCGACACGCAATGACCGCTGCGCCTGACTGATGTCATTGCCCCACGACATGACGTCGCTTCCGAGCCCGACACCGAGGAAGCTCAGCGTGGCCTCGGCGACGATACCGCCGGCGAGGGCCAGCGTCGCCAGCACGAGGAGCGGAGCGAAGGCGTTCGGGATCACGTGCGACAGAAGCGTGCCGAAGCGCGACTTGCCGAGCGCGGCCGATGCCATCACGAAGTCCGCCTGCTTCACCCGGAGCACTTCCGCCCGGACGACACGCGCCGTCGCCGCCCATGCGAACCCGCCGATGGCGAGAGCGAGGGTCAGGACGTTGCGGTACTGGGCGAACACCGTCATCACGACGACAGCCGCGAGGATGTAGGGGATCGAGAAGAAGATGTCGCCGACGCGGGAGAGAACCGCGTCGAGCCAGCCGCCGTAGTAGCCGGCGAATGCTCCCATGATCAGGCCCAGCGTGGAGCTGATGATGGTCGCGAGAAGACCGACGCTGATCGACGTGCGCGATCCCCAGACGATGCGCGACCAGATGTCGCAGCCCTGGAACGTGTAGCCGAGCGGATGCCCGGCCGCGGGACCCGCATTGGAGTTCGCGAGCTCGCACTGGTTGTTCGGCGGGGTCTGGGTGAACAGCGTCGGCCAGAAGGCCATCACCAGGATGATGAAGACGATTCCGAGCGAGATCCAGAACGACGGGCGTCGTCGGAGGTCGGTCCAGGCATCCCGCCAGAGACTGGCGGGTTTGCCCTTGACGTGGATGGCATCCGTCGGCGGCTGTTCGGCCACCACCGGAGCGACGTAGTGGGTGGGACGGTCACTTGACATAGCGGATCCTCGGGTCGAGCAGCCCGTAGAGCAGGTCCACGAGCAGGTTGACGAGAACGTAGATGATGACGAACACCGTCACGAAGGACACGATGGTCGGGCCCTCGTGTCGCAGCGTCGCCTGGAACAGGGTCTGCCCCACACCGGGAATGTTGAAGATGTACTCCGTCACGGTCGCTCCGACGAGGAGCACCCCGAAGTTCGTCGCGGAGTTGGTGATCACCGGGATGAGGGAGTTGCGCAGCACGTGCACGGGGATCACGCGGCTGCGCGAAAGGCCCTTGCCGTAGGCGGTTCGCACCCAGTCCTGATTCAGAGTGTCGAGAACGGAGCCGCGCATCAGGCGCATGCTCGTCGCGTACAGGCTCAGTCCGAGCACGATCGCGGGCAGCCACAGATCGCCCCAGTTGTTCTGACCGCCCACGGTCGGGCGGAACCACCCGAGCTGTATGGCGAAGAAGTACTGGGCGAGGAAGGCGACCACGAAGATCGGCATCGACAGGAACACCAGCGAGATGATCAGGGAGATGTGATCGAAGAACTTGCCCTTGCGCAGGGCCGACAGGGTGCCGATGATGATCGCGAGCGTGAACTCGATCGCGATCGCCATGAGAGCCAGTCGTCCCGTGATCGGGAGAGTGCGCGAGAGCACGGTGCTCACGGACTCGCCCGAGAAGGTGTTCCCCATGTCGCCCTGGAAGACGCCGGTGATGTAGTAGAAGTACTGGACGAGGAAAGGGTCGTCCAGGTGATACTGCGCGCGGATCGTCGCGAGCAGTTGCGGGCTCGGCGGCTTGTCGCCGAAGAGCGCCGCGATGGGGTCGCCCGGCATGAGGAACACGAGCGCATAGATGAGCAGCGTGGCGCCGAAGAAGACCGGGATCAGCTGCAGAAGTCGCCGCAGGGTATAGGCGAGCATCCTTACTCCTTTCGTGGAGAGGGAATCAGCCGGAGCGCACGACGCGAGGCGGTGACGTCGTCGCCACCGCCTCGCTGTCGATCACTCCTGGAGCCTACTCGGCCTTCGTGATCTGGTAGTAGAGCGGAACAGAGTTCCAGCCGACGGTGACGTTGTCCACGTTCTCACCGAAACCGCCGATGGAGTTCTGGTACCAGAGCGGGATCACGGGGAGGTCCTTGAACAGGATCTCCTGGACCTTCTCGTACGCCGCGTTGGCGTCGTCGGCGCTGGTCGCCGCCGCACCCTCGGCCAGCAGTGCGTCGACCTCGGGGTTCGAGTAGTCGCCATCGTTCGACGACGCGCCCGTGCCGTACAGCGGCTGGAGGAAGTTGTACACCGCCGGGTAGTCGCCCTGCCATCCGGAACGGTTCGCCGTCTGGATCGTGCGGTTGCCCGCGTCGTCCCGGGCGTTGACCGCTGCGCGCAGCGTGGCGAGGTCGACGTACGGTGCACCCGATGCGTCGATGCCGAGCGTGTTCTTCAGCGAGTTCGAGACCGCGTCGACCCACACCTGGTGTCCGCCATCGGAGTTGTACGCGATCTGGAACGTGCCGGACCACGGCGAGATGGCGTCGGCCTCAGCCCACAGCTCCTTCGCCTTCTCCGGGTCGTACTTGAGCACGTCGGATCCGGGAACGCTGTCGCTCCAGCCGTCGATCACCGGGGTGGTGAAGTCGCTGGCGGGGGTACGGGTGCCCGCGAAGATCTTGTCGGTGATCTCGTCGCGGTTGATGGCCATCGAGATCGCCTGACGACGCAGCGTGCCCTCCTCGCCGGAGAAGTGCGCGAGCTGTCCGCCGATGGTGAACGACTGGAAGATCGCCGCCGGCTGGTTGGTCGCACGATCGCCGAGCTCGTCCTCGAACACCGGGAGCGAGCTCTCGGGGATCTGGTCGATGACGTCGATGTTGCCACCCTGGAGGTCGGCGTACGCGCCCTCAGGAGCGGTGTAGAACTTCAGCGTGAGGCCGCCGTTCTGCGCGACGCGCTCACCCTTGTAGTCCTCGTTCTTGACCAGGTCGATCTGCACGTCGTGCTGCCACGCACCCTCGCTCGCGAGCATGTACGGGCCGTTGCCGATCGGGTTCTCGCCGAAGGCTTCCATGTCCTCGAACGCCACGTCGGGCAGCGGGTAGAACGCGGAGTAGCCGAGACGGGTCACGAAGTCGGACGCGACGTCGCTGCTCAGGTCGATCGTGAAGGTCTGGTCGTCGACCTCGGTGAGGCCGGTGAGCTCAGAGTCCGCGTCCGGGTTGAAGCCGACGATGTCGGCGAACCAGGACTGGTTCAGCTGTGCGTTGGAGAGCTGTGCGCCGTAGTTCCACGCGTCGATGAAGTTATGGGCGACGACATCTTCACCGTTGGTGAACTTGTTGCCCTCCTTCAGCTTCACGGTGACCTTGTTGGGGGCATCGACCGTGATGGACTCGGCCATGTCGTTGACGAGGGCTCCGTCGCCGTCGTAGAACGCGAGGCCCGCGAAGACGGAGTCGAGGATCTTGCCGCCGTTGACCTCGTTCGTGTTGGTCGGGATCAGCGCGTTCTCCGGCTCGCCGCCGTTGGCGGAGATGATGGCCGAAGACGATCCGGTCGATCCTTCGTCCGCGGTGTCGTCGGTTCCTCCGGCACAACCGGCCAGCGCCATGGCGCCGATGGCGAGCAATGCGGCGCCCGCGAGGGCAATCCTGTTTCTTTTCACTTTGCGTCCTCCTGTGGACAGTACTGAGTCTGCGCACGCATCATCGGGCACGCAGGGATAGTCGAGCGTAACCCGCGGATGACCGCCCGGCTGCACTCAGCTAACGAACTGTTACTGAGTGGTGACCATACGTAACATCCGTGAAACACCCCCGGAAAGACGCGACGAAGCCGCGCTCCCCGGCGAGGAGCGCGACTCCGTTCGGATCAGTGCGCCGGTGTCAGGCGAAGGCCTCCACGGGCGGGCAGGCGCAGACGAGATTGCGGTCTCCGTAGGCCTGATCGATGCGTCGCACGGGAGGCCAGTACTTCCCGGCGACGAGCGCGTGCACGGGGTACGCGGCGTCCTCCCGGGTGTAGGCGTGGCTCCACTCCCCCGCGATCAGCGACACCGCGGTGTGCGGCGCATGCACGAGAGGGTTGTCGTCGGCCGGCCAGCGCCCTGCGGCGACGGCATCCGCTTCCGCCTTGATCATGATCATGGCCTCGATGAAGCGCTCGATCTCGCCGAGGTCCTCCGACTCGGTCGGCTCGACCATGAGGGTGCCCGCGACCGGGAACGACATGGTCGGCGCGTGGAAGCCGTAGTCGATCAGGCGTTTGGCGACATCGTCGACCGTGATGCCCGTGGCCTCCTTGAGCGGACGGAGGTCGAGGATGCACTCGTGCGCGACCCGGCCGTTCTCGCCCGTGTAGAGCACCGGGTAGTGCTCGCGGAGGCGCTCGGCGATGTAGTTCGCCGAGAGCACCGCGGCCGAGGTCGCGCGGCGGAGGCCGTCAGCCCCCATCATCCGCACGTACGCCCAGGAGATCGGCAGGATGCCGGCGGAGCCGTAGGGCGCCGCCGAGACCGCACCGCCCTCGAAGGTGAACCCGCCGAAGTGCTCGGCGCGCTGCGCGAGCGGATGCGACGGCAGGAACGGGGCCAGGTGCGCCTTCGCGGCGACAGGGCCGACGCCGGGTCCGCCGCCGCCGTGCGGGATCGCGAACGTCTTGTGCAGGTTGAGGTGCGAGACGTCGCCTCCGAGGTCACCGAAGCGCGCGTAGCCGAGCAGCGCGTTGAGGTTGGCGCCGTCGACGTAGACCTGTCCGCCCGCGTCATGCACTGCGGACGTGATCTCCACGACGTCGTGCTCGTACACGCCGTGCGTGGACGGGTAGGTGATCATCAGAGCGGACAGGGAGTCGGCGTGCGCGGCGATCTTCGCGCGGAGGTCGTCGAGGTCGACGTTGCCGAGCTCGTCGCAGGCCACGACGACGACCTTCATGCCCGCGAGCACCGCGGACGCGGCGTTGGTGCCGTGCGCCGACGACGGGATCAGGCACACGGTGCGCTGCTCGTCGCCGTTCGCGAGGTGGTAGCCGCGGATCGCCAGGAGGCCGGCCAACTCGCCCTGCGAGCCCGCGTTGGGCTGCAGCGAGACGGCGTCGTACCCGGTGACCTCGGCGAGCCAGCCCTCGAGCTGCTCGATGAGATCGAGATAGCCCTGCACGTCGGATGCCGGAGCGAACGGGTGGATGCCGGCGAACTCGGGCCACGTGATCGCGGCCATCTCGGTCGCGGCGTTGAGCTTCATCGTGCAGGACCCGAGCGGGATCATGCCGCGGTCGAGCGCGTAGTCGCGGTCGGCGAGGCTCTTGAGGTAGCGCATCATCGCGGTCTCGCTGCGGTGCGCGTGGAAGACCGGATGGGTCAGATACTCGTCCTGACGGTGCAGCTGCGCGGGGAGCGCATCATGCCGGTCGACGACTCCGAACACCCGCTCCTGCGTGCCGCCGAACACCTGGGCGAGCTGATGCAGCTCGGAGATCGTCGTCGTCTCATCGACGGCGAAGCTGATCGTGTCGGCATCCGCCGCGTGGATGAGGATGCCGTGCCCCTGGTGCGCCTGCGCCTGATGCTCGGCCGCGCGGCCCGGCACGCGCACGGAGACGGTGTCGAAGAACGCGTCGTGCACGACGTCTGCTCCCGCCTCGACGAGCCAGTCGCGCAGCAGCGCGGCCTTCGTCGCGACGTCCGAGGCGATCGCCTTGAGCCCGTCAGGCCCGTGGTAGACCGCGTACATCGCCGCCATGACGGCGAGCAGCACCTGAGCGGTGCAGATGTTCGACGTCGCCTTCTCGCGGCGGATGTGCTGCTCGCGGGTCTGCAGCGAGAGCCGGTAGGCGGGCTTGCCGTCGGCGTCGACCGAGACACCGACGAGGCGTCCGGGCAGCTGCCGTTCGAGGCCGGCGCGCACGGCCATGTACCCGGCGTGCGGACCGCCGAAGCCCATCGGCACCCCGAAGCGCTGCGTCGTGCCGACCGCGACATCCGCGCCCAGCGAGCCGGGCGACGCGATCAGCGTGAGGGCGAGCAGGTCGGCGGCGACCACGGCAAGGCCGCCGGCCAGGTGTGCGGCGTCGATGACCGCCGACGGATCCCAGACCCGTCCGGACGCGCCCGGGTACTGCACGAAGACGCCGAACAGCTCGGCCGGCAGCTCTCCGCCGGCCGCGAAGTCGACCGGCATGAGCTCGATGCCGACGGCATCCGCTCGGGTCGCCAGCAGGGCCTTCGTCTGCGGGAATGCGTCGGCGTCGACCGCGAACACGTTCGACGCCGACTTGGAGCCCCGTCGGGCGAGCAGCATGCCCTCGACGACCGCCGTGGACTCGTCGAGCATAGAGGCGTTGGCCGTCGTGAGCCCGGTGAGCTCGGCGACCATCGTCTGGAAGTTGATGAGCGCCTCCAGACGGCCCTGCGAGATCTCCGGCTGGTAGGGCGTGTACGCCGTGTACCAGGACGGGTTCTCCAGCACGTTGCGCTGGATCACCTGCGGCGTGATCGTGCCGTAGTAGCCCAGGCCGATCATCGGCCGGTTCACCGCGTTGCGCGACGCGAGGCTGCGCAGTTCCGCCAGCGCCTCGGTCTCACTCGCCGCTGCCGGGATCGTGGAGTCGAGGGCGCCCGACGGTCCGGTGAAGATCGAGGACGGCACGGCCTGGCGCATCAGCGCCTCGACGGCGTCTCCCGCCTGCTCGGTCCCTGAGCTTGTCGAAGGGTGGATGCCGAGCGCGTCCAGCATCGTGCGCTGTGCGGCTTCGGTGGGTCCGATGTGACGATCGGCGAAAGAGACCACGGGTGGATCAGCCCTCCGTCAGTGCGACGTACGCATCGCGGTCGAGCAGGCCGTCGAGCGCTCCGTCGGCGACCGAGACCTTGATCAGCCAGCCGCCCTCGAAGGGCTCGGCATTCACGAGCGAAGGGTCGTCCACGACCGCGTCGTTGATCTCGACGACCGTGCCGGCGACCGGGGCGTAGAGCTCTCCGACGGACTTCGTCGACTCGATCTCGCCGACGACCGCGCCGGCGGTGAGCTCGGTGCCGACAGCGGGGAGCTCGACGAAGACGACGTCACCGAGCTTCTCGGCCGCGTAGTCGGTGATGCCGACGGTGATCGTGCCACCGTCAGCCGCGATCCACTCGTGCTCGTCGGTGTACTTCAGTGCGCTGAGGTCGGTCATTTGGTCCTCCGGTAGAAAGGCAGAGCGGTCACGGTCGCGGGGATCTTGGTCCCCCGCACATCAAGGAATACTGCGGTTCCCTCTTCAGCGGAAGAAGGATCGACGTAGGCCATCGCGATGGGGTGGCCGAGGGTGGGGCTGAGGGCGCCGCTGGTGATCTCGCCGAGCGCCGTGCCGTCGGCATCGACCACGGCGTAGCCGGCGCGTCCGGCGCGTTTTCCTTCGGCGACGAGTCCGACGAGCACCGGGGCATCGGATGCCGCGCCGACGGCATCCTTTCCGATGAAGCTGTCCTTGTCGGACACCACGACGCGCCCGAGTCCGGCCTGCACGGGCTTCGTCTCCAGGTTCAACTCGTGCCCATAGAGGGGCATACCTGCCTCGAGCCGCAGCGTGTCACGCGCCGCGAGGCCGGCCGGGACGAGACCGTGCGCGGCACCGGCGACGACGAGCGCATCCCAGAGGGCGGCCGCATCCTCGGCGCGAACGAGGAGCTCGAAGCCGTCCTCGCCCGTGTAGCCCGTGCGAGCGATCAACAGCGGTTCGCCGAGGAAGAGAGCATCGGCCCAGGCGTAGTACTTCTGCTCGGCCCAGGGCGTGCCGAGGTCGGTGATGCCCTCGGTGGCGGAGACGATGGCCTCGGCCGTCGGTCCCTGGACCGCGATCAGCGCGTACGAGTCCGACACGTCCTCGACGTCGACGCCGCGGTCGCCCAGGAAGCCGGCGAAGCTGCGCTCCTCGCCCTCGGCGCGGGCCGGGCCCTCACGCTCGATCAGGGAGGGGAACGACCGGACGCGCGAGGCGAAGGCCGCGTCGACGAATCCGCGGTTCCCGGCGTTCGCGATCACCAGGTAGCGATCCTCCGCGAGGCGGTAGACGATCACGTCGTCGACGATCCCCCCGGACTCCGACAGGATCAGCGAGTACTTCGCCTTGCCCACGGCCATCGTGGAGAGGCGACCCGCGAGCGCGTAGTCGAGGAACGCAGCCGAGCTCTCACCGGTGACGAGGAACTCCGCCATGTGCGAGATGTCGAAGATCCCGGCAGCCTGACGGACAGCGTGGTGCTCGGCCAGGTCGGACGTGTAGCGCACCGGCATCTGCCAGCCGCCGAAGTCGGTGAACGATGCTCCGAGCGCCTCGTGGCGTTCGCGCAGCGGGGTGTAGCGGGGGTCGGACATGGAGTTCTCCCGGGCTGGATCGGGCGGAACGGCGTCATCGACGTTCCTCGGAACTCCCCCTCTGTCATGGGCCTGAGAGCTTCGCCCGCGCTGGGGGGCTTTCACCGTCGGCGGATTTCTCGCTTCGCTCGAAATCGCTTTTCAGAGTGGCCGGAACCGCGCGGTACGCGTTACCTGAGAGATTGGCGGGGAGGCTTGCTCCTTCGGTGCCCGGCTGCGTTCGCCGGGGCTCTCCCGCGGGGGTCATTCGGCCTGTCTTCAGTTGTGGGGTTCAGTCTAGCCCGAGCACTGCGCGGGCGAGGGCGCGTTCCGGTCGCAGTTTCTGCCGTCTCGAGCGTCGCGAGGCGGCAAGAAGCGCGACCGGAACGGATGCCGGCGACAAGAACTGCGACCCGAACGAATGCTGTCAGCCGACGATGCCGAGTTCGGCGCGGACTTCGTCGCGGAGGCGACCGAGGTTGTCGGGTTCGGGTGCGGCACCGAGGAGGGTCTTGGTGTAGTCGTGTTGCGGGTTGAGGATGACCTCGTCCGCGGGGCCGCGTTCGACGACATCGCCCTTGTAGAGGACCATGATCTCGTCGGAGAAGTGTCGGGCTGTCGCGAGGTCGTGGGTGATGTAGAGGACGCCGAGGTTCTCCTCGCGTTGCAGTTCGGCGAGCAGGTTGAGCACCCCGAGCCGGATCGACACGTCGAGCATCGACACCGGCTCATCGGCCACGATGAACCGTGCCCCCGGAGCGAGGGCACGGGCGATCGCGACACGCTGCCGCTGCCCACCGGACAGCTCGTGCGGGCGACGTTCCGCGAAGCTCTCCCCCGGCGTGAGCCGCACCCGCTCCAACAACTCCACCGCACGCGCACGCACGTCCGCGCTGCTGAGCTTGGGGTGATGCAGCCGGATCGGCCGCTCCAGGTGATGCACGATCGTGTGGAACGGGTTCAACGACGCGAACGGGTCCTGGAACACCATCTGCACATCCGACCGATACCGCTCCAACGCCCGGCCGCGCGTGCCGGACGGAGCACCGTCGAGGAGGATGTCCCCGCTCGTGGGGGTCTCCAGCTTCATCAGCATCCGCGCGATCGTCGACTTCCCCGACCCGGACTCCCCCACCAGCGCGACCGTGCGCCCCGGCGCCAACGTGAACGACACGTCCTTCACCGCATGCAGGGTGGTGGTCTTGAACCCGGAGCGCAGGTGGAAGTCCTTGGTCAGGTTCCGTGCCTCCAACGTGCCCGTGCCACGCACGGCATCCATCTGAACGCTCATCGGCTGCCCTCCTGGCTCACGCCCGTGCGGACGAAATCGCCCCGATCACCCTTCAGCGACGGGAAACTCGACAGCAGCTTCTTCGTATACGCGTGCTGCGGGGACCGGTAGATCTCCTCCGCCGTCCCCTGCTCCACGATCTCCCCCTGCAACATCACCGCGATCCGATCACTGATCTCGATCAACATCGGCAGATCATGCGTGATGAAGATGACCGCGAACCCCAACCGCTCGCGCAGGCGCATGATCTCCCGGATGATGCCCCGCTGCACCACCACATCCAACGCCGTGGTCGGCTCGTCCATGATCATCACCTGCGGATCCAACGCCAACGCCATCGCGATCATCATCCGCTGCCGCATCCCACCCGACAACTCATGCGGGAAACTCGTCAACCGGGACGGATCCACCCCCACCAGTGTCAGCAGCTCTTCGGCGCGGGCGGTCTTGTCCTTGCGCGACATGCCGGGGCGGTGGGTGTCGAAGATGTCGAAGATCTGCGCCTTCACATCGATCACCGGGTTGAGCGAGTTCATCGCCCCCTGGAACACCATCGAGATCTTGTCCCACCGGAACGCCCGCAGACCATCACCATCCAACCCCACGATGTCGATGTCATGCCCGTCGCGATCATGGAACACTATCTCACCGCTGGTCATCAGCGCCGGCGCCTTGAGCAGCCGGTTCATGCCGTAGGCGAGGGTCGTCTTCCCGCAGCCCGACTCACCCGCCAACCCCAGGATCTCGCCCCGATGCAACGTCAGCGAGACGTTACGCACCGCTTTCACCGGCGGATCGACCTCATACTCGATCGACACATTCGTCGCCGTCAACACAGCCTCGCTCATGCGGTGACCCCCTTGATCTTGGCGGCCTTGCGCACACGCCGGGCAGCATCCGGCGCATTGCGGAGCTTCGGGTTGATGACCTCGTCGATCGCGAAGTTGATGAGCGCGAGGCCTGCGCCGAGGACGGCGATCATGAGGCCGGGTGGCACGAACCACCACCATGCTCCGCGGCCGAGCGCCTGACCCGACTGCGCGTCGTTGAGGATCGAGCCCCACGTGATCGACGAGTTCGGTCCGAGCCCGAGGTACGAGAGGCCGGCCTCTCCGAGGATCGCGAAGATGATCGCGAAGAGGAACTGCGCCGTCAGCAGCGGCAGCAGGTTCGGCATGATCTCGACGAGGATCACCCGGAACGAGCGCTCGCCCGCGACCTTCGCCGCGTACACGTAGTCGCGGGTGCGCAGCGATCGGGTCTGGAGGCGCAGCACGTACGCCGCACCCGCCCAGGAGGTGATGCCGAGCACGAAGGCCACGAGCTGCCAGCTGCGCTGCGGCACGAACGAGGCGATCACCATGACCAGCGGGAGTCCGGGGATCACGATCATGACGTTCGTGAGGAGGGCGAGCGCATCCTCGCGCCAGCCGCCGAGGTACCCGGCGAGCACGCCGAAGATGAGAGACAGCACGATCGCGATGCCGCCGGCGACGACGCCGATGAGCAGGGAGCCCTGGGCGCCGATCGCGAGCTGGGCGAACATGTCGTTGCCGAGCTTGGTCGTGCCGAGCCAGTGCTCCGCCGACGGCGGCTGCAGGGCCGGGTTCGCGGTGCTGCGCGGGTCCTGCGAGAAGATCGGCGCGATGATCGCGAACAGCACGATCACGAGCACGAGGATCGAGCCGACGATGAACTTCGGCGAGGTGCTGGGAAGCACCCGGCGCTTGCGGCCCTGCTGGGTGGCGAGCGAGACCGTGCTGGCGGGCGCGGTCATCGGCGTCTCCTCGACGGTCAGGAGCCCGGCGGTGTTCTGCGGATCAGACATTCTGGCGAGCCCTCGGGTCGATGAAGCCATAGACGAGGTCCATGAAGAAGTTGGCGGCGAGCACCGTGATGGTGATGACGAGGAACAGACCCTGCATCAGCGAGTAGTCGTTGTTGGTCACGGCCTGGAACATCAGCTTGCCGATGCCGGGGTAGGTGAACACCTGCTCCATCACGATCGAGCCCGCCACGACGAAGCCCAGGGTGATCGAGAAGCCGGCGATCGACGGGATCGCGGCGTTGCGGGCCGCGTACGTCGTCATGATGCGCCGCGGACGGAGTCCCTTCGCCTCGGCGGTCAGGACGTAGTCCTCCGCGAGGGTGGCGACCATCATGTTGCGCATTCCGAACATCCAGCCGCCGACCGAGCTGATCACGATCGTGAGCGCAGGGAGGATCGAGTGGGCGAACGCATCGGAGAGGAACGCCCAGGTCGGCTCCGGACCGTTCGGGAAGTCGAAGACGTCGTACCCGCCGAAGAGCGGGAACCAGCCCAGCCCGACCGCGAACACCGCGACGAGGATCAGAGCCATCCAGAAATAGGGGATCGACTGGAGCACGGTCGTCGCCGGGATCAGATGATCGACCCAGGTTCCGCGCTTCCACCCCGCCCAGGCGCCGAGCACGATGCCGAGGATGAACGAGATGATCGTCGTCGTCCCCACGAGGACCAGGGTCCACGGGATCGCGCCGGCGATCAGCTCCGTCACCGGAGTGGGGAACTTCGTCACCGAGACCCCGAGGTCGCCCTGGAACATGCGACCCCAGTAGGCGAGGTACTGCTCCCATAGGGAGGAATCGTCGCCGCCGAGCAGCAGCTTGATGTTCCGGATGGTGGTCTCGGAGATCTCACCGCCGGCCCGCTGCATCTTGGCGATCATGATGTCAGCGGGGTTCCCCGGCATGAGACGGGGAAGCAGGAAGTTGATGGAGATCGCGGCCCAGAGCGTGAACGCGTAGAACCCGATTCTTCGTGCATAGAACTTCATGTCACTTCTTCCTGACTTCCTGCTTCCCCGTCCCTTCTGCTTACTTGACCGGCTGCAGCTGCGTCAGGACGTAACCTGCCGCGATCGCACCCCAGGACGGCGGGAAGGCGTACAGGTCCTCCTCCGTCGGCCAGCCCGTGTAGTCCTTCGTGTTGTAGAAGGTCTGGGTGGCGTTGATCACGAGCGGGATGTACGGCAGATCCTTGACGATCTCGGTCTGGATCGTGCCGTACAGCTCCTTCTTGGTCGCCTCGTCATCCGTGCTGATCGCCGCCTGGATCGCGGTGTCGACCACGGGGTTGTTGTAACGGCTGAAGTTCCAGCGTCCGGCCGGGACCTCGGTGCCGACGGGGCTCGTCGACTGGACGGCCGTTCCGCCGAACCAGTCGCGGTAGATCTGGAACGGGTCGGCGACCGAGGTGCCGATCATGCCGCCGACGATGAGCTGGAAGTCGCCGCCCTGACGCGAGTCGGAGAACTCCTGCCACTGCACGGTCGATGCGGTGACCTTGATGCCCGCGGCCGCGGCCTGCTCGGAGATCAGCTTGGCGGCGTCGTTGTAGTCCGTCCAGCCGTCGACCGAGGTCAGCGTGAGCTCGAGCGGCACACCGTCCTTGGCGTAGAAGTCGCCGTCCTTCACGTAGCCGGCGGCCTCGAGGATCTCGCCCGCCTCGGCGGCGTTCGCCTCCTGCGGGCTGACCTCGTTGGCCGAATCCGCGACCCACTTCTCGTCACGCGGGAGCAGCGCGTACGTCGGCGAGATGTCGCCGGTGAGGCCGACGAACGCCTTGTCCTTGATGGTGGCGCGATCGATGGCCGCGTTGAGAGCCTGACGCACGGCGACGTCGGTCTGCGGACCGGTGCAGCCGAGCTCGGCGTTGGAGCAGGTGTAGAGGACCGTCGGGTCCTGCGGGGTGTTGACCCAGTCGATCGCACCGTTGGCGGTCACGTCATCCGGGTTCGGGATGAACATGCCCGTCCAGTCGAGCTCACCGGCCGCGAGCAGGTCCTGCGCCGTCTGGTTGTTGTCGACGGCGATGTACTGGACCTTCTTGACGCCGAGCTTGTCGGCGTCGCGGAAGTTCTCGTTCGCGACGAGCGTGTACGACTCGCTGGTGGTCTTGTCGACGACGTACGCGCCGGACCCGACCGGCTCCTCGTTCGCGAAGTTCGCGAAGTCGGTGACATCCGCCCAGATGTGCTCGGGAAGGATGTAGGTCGAGCCGAGTCGCTGGAACTCGGTGGTGTACTGCGCGGCCGAGTAGGTCAGCACGACGGTGGTGTCGTCGGTGGCCTCGGCGGACACGAGTCCGTTGCCCTCGGGGTTGTTGGCCTCGTAGTTGAACGAGAACGCGACGTCGGCGGCGGTGAGCGGCTCGCCGTCGCTCCACTTGAGGTCGGGCTTGATGGTGATGGTGATCACCGTGCCGTCCTCGTTGTACTCGTACGAGTCGCCGATCAGGCCCACGGGCTCGGAGTCCGCCGTCTTGTTGAAGAAGAACAGCGGCTCGTAGATGGGACCGAGCGCACCGTGGAGCACGGTCGGCGCGAACGGGTTGTAGTTGGCGGTGATCGGCGTCTGGCTGCCGGCCCACACGCGAAGGGCCCGGTCGCCGTCGGCGTTGCCGTCATCGCCGCTGCCGCCGGTGCCACAGGCGGTGAGGCCCAGGGCCAGGACGGATGCCCCTGCGACGGCGGTGAGCGCGATCTTGCGCTTTCCGTTACGGATCATTCTTCTGTTTCCTCTCGGTGCTGCACTGCAGGAGGGATTTCTCCGGTTGGAGCTGAACCCCGTCTGGGGTTCGTGCAAACCCGAGAGGAGCGGGTGGCCGACCTCGTGGGGTTTGTTAGGACAGTAACCTAACAAACCCCGTCGCGGTGGACAAGCCTCCACCCGCTCCCGAGATAACGTTTCGGACTCGACGAGAAAAACCGTCATCTGCGCGCACTAAGGGTCGTGAGGACACTAAGATCGATCACGGAGGTTAAGGTACTCATGACTCAAACTCGCGGCATCCGGGTCGCCGTCTCGACGGTGATCCTCACGCTGCGCCGCGCGGAGAACGGCGACGCGGTCCTCGCGCTGCCGCTCGTGCTGCGCACCCGTGAGCCCTTCGCCGATCAGTGGGCGCTGCCCGGCGGCTGGCTCACCGCGGCTGAGTCGCCCGTCGACGCCTCGGCACGCACGCTCGGCGAGACCACGGGCCTCGCCCCCAGCTACCTCGAGCAGCTCTACGCCTTCGGCGCCGTCGACCGCTCCCCCACACGGGTCGTCTCGATCGTGTACTGGGCGCTGCTCCGCCAAGACGACGTCGTCGCACAGAGCGCCGCGCATCGGGCATCCGGCAGAGCCCCCGAGAACGTGCAGTGGTTCGACATCACGGCTCTCCCCGAGCTCGCCTTCGACCACGCGAAGATCATCGAGTACGCGCTCTGGCGGCTGCGCAACAAGGTCGGCTACAGCCGCGTCGCGCACGGATTCCTCCCCGCCGAGTTCACCCTCGCCGACCTCCGCGAGGCGTACGAGGCGATCCTCGGCAAGCACCTGGACCCGGCCAACTTCCGCCGCCAGGTGGAGGCCGCGGGCAACCTGCTCCCCACCGACCGCTTCCGCACCGGAAGTCACCGACCTGCACGTCTGTACCGCTACAACACCGATGTCGAGCTGGCCGACCGCGGCCCGCTCGGTTCCGAAGAAACGAGCACCCGATGAGCATCACCTTCGTTCCCACGCCCGCGGTTCCGGCACTGGATCCCTCCGTCGACCACGCGATCCAGGCGATCGTCGCTGGCGCGTCGACCGATGCCACCTGCGCGACCGATCTCGCTGCCGGCCCGTGGGACTTCGACTCCCGCCCCGGATACGGCCCGGGCTCCTCGATGGGCGATGTCATCCCCACCGGATCCCCGCGCCAGGGTGAGCTTCCCGCCGAATACCGCGAGGCCGCCGAAGACGACCTGCACGCGCGCATCGAGGCCGCGAAGGCGACCCTCGGCGACCGCGTGGTGATACTCGGCCACTTCTATCAGCGCGAAGAGGTCGTGCGGCACGCGGACTACGTCGGAGACTCCTTCCAGCTCGCGACGGCCGCCAAGGGCAGGACGGATGCCGAGGCGATCGTGTTCTGCGGCGTCCATTTCATGGCCGAGACCGCCGATCTGCTCTCGCAGCCCGATCAGGCCGTGATCCTGCCGAACCTCGCCGCCGGCTGTTCGATGGCCGACATGGCCGACATCGATCAGGTCGAGGAGTGCTGGGAGCAGCTCGCCGACGTGCTCGGCGACCTCGACACCGCGGATGCCGACGGCCGGGTGCCCGTCATCCCGGTCACCTACATGAACTCCTCCGCGGCGATCAAGGGTTTCGTCGGGCGGCACGGCGGCATCGTGTGCACGTCGTCGAACGCCGAGACGGTGCTCGAGTGGGCGTTCGAGCGCGGGCACCGCGTGCTGTTCTTCCCGGACCAGCACCTGGGGCGCAACACCGCGAAGGCGATGGGCGTGCCGCTCGAGCAGATGCCCATGTGGAACCCGCGCCGGCCGCTCGGCGGATCGTCGGCCACGGAGCTCGTCGACTCCCGCGTGATCCTCTGGCACGGCTTCTGCTCGGTGCACCGCCGCTTCACCGTCGCGCAGATCGACCAGGCGCGTGCTGAGCACCCCGGCGTCCGCGTCATCGTGCACCCGGAGTGCCCGATGGAGGTCGTGGATGCCGCCGACGAGGCCGGCTCCACCGACTACATCCGCCGCGCGATCGACGCCGCCACCGAGCCCACGACCTTCGCGATCGGCACCGAGATCAACCTCGTGCGCCGCCTCGCTGCCCAGTACCCGCAGCACGAGATCTTCTGCCTCGACCCGGTCGTGTGCCCGTGCTCCACCATGTACCGCATCCACCCGGGATACCTGGCCTGGGTGCTCGAAGAGCTCGTCGCCGGACGCACGCCCAACCGGATCACCGTGTCCGCCGACGTCGCGGACCCCGCCCGGGTGGCGCTGGAGCGGATGCTGGCGGCGAAGCCGCCCGTGACGGTCGGCGCACGATGAACGTCCTCGTGGTCGGCTCCGGCATCGCCGGGCTCACGGCCGCCCTCCACGCGCAGGAAGCCGGCCACGCGGTGACGGTCGTCACCAAGGGCGAGCTCGGAGACGGCAGCACCGGCTACGCGCAGGGCGGTGTCGCGGGCGTGTACGGCACGGGCGACTCCGCGGAGCAGCACGCGGCCGACACTCTCGCCGCCGGCGCGGGGCTCTCGGATGCGGCTGCCGTCGACGCCCTCGTGGCCGACGGCGCGGACCGGATCGCCGAGCTGATCGCCCGAGGCGTCGCCTTCGACCGCGATGCGGACGGCGTGCTGATGCTCGGACGCGAGGCCGCGCACAGCCACTCCCGCATCGTGCACGCCGGCGGCGACGCGACCGGGGCGGCGATCTCCCGAGCGCTCGTGGCCGCGGTGCGCCGCTCGCCGATCCTCGTCATCGAACATGCATTCGTGACGGAGCTCATCGTGGCCGGCGACGCCGTGCGCGGCATCCGTCTGCTGATCGACGCGCCGTCCGCGCCGGCGGCAGTGGCCTCCGCGCTCTCGGGCGATGCGGTGATCCTCGCGACCGGTGGTGCCGGGCATCTCTACGCGCACACCACCAACCCGGTGGGCACGACGGGCGACGGCATCGCGGCCGCCCTGCGTGCAGGAGCGGCGTTCGACGACCTCGAGTTCGTGCAGTTCCACCCGACGATCCTGGCGACGGGTCCCGCCTTCCTGATCTCCGAGGCCGTACGCGGCGAGGGGGCGACTCTGATCGATGACGACGGGCGACGGTTCGTCTTCGACAGCCACCCCGACGGTGAGCTCGCGCCGCGCGACGTCGTCTCGCGGGCGATCGCTCGGCGGGCAGCGGCTCAGGGTGCGCCCGTGCGACTGGACGCGACGATGCTCGGCCGCGAGACCCTCGCGAAGCGGTTCCCGACCATCGACCGGGTGACGAGGGAGCGCGGCTTCGACTGGGCGGCCGAGCCCATCCCGGTCACACCCGCCGCCCACTACCTGATGGGCGGAGTCGTCACCGACCTGCACGGCCGCAGCACGATCCCCGGGCTCTTCGCGGTGGGCGAGGTCGCGCGAACAGGCGTGCACGGTGCGAACCGCCTCGCCTCGAACTCCCTCCTCGAAGGCGCGGTCTTCGGTGCGAGGGCGGCCGCGGCTCTCGGCACGCCGTGGCCCGACTCGTCCCCGCTCCGGTCGCCGTACTCCAGCGATCCCGCGTCGGTGTCCGGGGAATACCGCCACGGGAGCGAGAGGGTGCCGTTCACCCGCGCGGCGCTGCAGCAGCTGATGTGGGACCACGTCGGTCTGCTGCGGTCCGACGAAGGGCTGCGGCACGCCCTCGACACCGTGCGGGCGTGGCGGGCCGTCGCAACCGCGCCGCACACCGTCACCGAGCACGAGGATGCGAATCTGCTGCTGCTCGCCGAAGCCACGGCGTCCGCCGCGCTCGCGCGGACCGGTTCGGTCGGCGCCCATTATCGGCTCTCGGATGCCGAGATCCGCACCACCGCACCGATCCTGGAGACCGTCTGATGCTCACCCCCGCCATCCTCACGCGCGTCGTCGGCGCCGCTCTGGAAGAGGACGCTCCCTGGGGCGACCTCACCAGCACGACGCTGCTCCCCGCCGAGGCGACCGCCACCGCCGACCTCGTCGCCCGGGAGGCGGGCGTCTTCAGCGGCGGCGAGGTCTTCGCCACCGCGTTCACCCTGACCGACCCCGCGCTGACGGTCGACCTGCATGTCGGCGACGGAGACGAGTTCTCCCCCGGCGACGTGCTCGCCTCGGTGTCGGGCTCGGCGCGCAGCATCCTCACCGCCGAACGCGTCGCGCTGAACTTCGCCCAGCGGATGAGCGGCATCGCCACGCTCACCGCCGCCTACGTGCGGGCGATCGAGGGCACCGGCGCACGCATCGCCGACACCCGCAAGACGACACCGGGGCTGCGGGCGTTCGAGCGGCACGCCGTCCTGTCCGGCGGCGCGCGCAACCATCGCTACTCGCTGTCGGATGCCGTGATGGCGAAGGACAACCACCTCGCGGTGCTGAAGCGCTCAGGGCTCGACCTCGCCACCGCCCTGCGCGAGGCGCTGTCGCGACTGCCGCACACGACGCACGTGGTCGTCGAGGTCGACCGGCTCGATCAGATCCCGGCGGTCCTCGACGGAGGCGCTCACACCGTGCTGCTCGACAACTTCTCGCTCGACGAGCTGCGGGAAGGCGTCGCGCTGATCGGCGACCGCGCGACGGTCGAGGCATCGGGCGGGGTCGACCTCGACACCGTGCACGACATCGCCTCGACCGGCGTGGACGTGATCTCGGTCGGCGCGCTCACGCATTCGGCGCGGGCGCTCGACCTGGGCCTGGACCTGCGGATCGACTGAGCCCATGCTGTACCTCGACCACGCCGCCACCTCTCCCGTCCGCCCGGAGGTGCGGGAGGCGATGGACCCGTACCTGACCGGGGTGTTCGGGAATCCGTCCAGCCACCACACCGCCGGCGAGGCCGCGGCGAGCGCGCTCGACGACGCCCGCGCGCGGGTGGCCGCGGTCCTGGGCATGCGCCGCAGCGACGTCGTCTTCACCGCGGGGGGCACCGAGGCCAACAACCTCGCGGTGAAGGGCATCGTCCTCGCGGCGTCGGAGCGGGATCGGAGGCACCTCGTCGTGTCGCCGATCGAGCACGAGTCGATCCTCGAATCGGCCGAGTACCTGCGGCGCTTCCACTCGGTCACGGTGACGATGCTGCCGGTCGACTCTGCGGGACGAATCGCCCCGCAGGCACTGGCGGACGCGATCCGCGACGACACGGCGCTCGTCTCGGTCGGGCACGCGAACAACGAGATCGGCACGATCCAGGATGCCGCGGCGCTGGCGGCGATCACCGGCGCGGCAGGGGTCCCGCTGCATCTCGACGCCGTGCAGTCGGCGGGATGGTTGTCACTGCGCGACCTCGGCGCGGATGCCGTGTCGATCGCGGGGCACAAACTCGGCGCGCCGAAGGGAATCGGTGCCCTCGCGGTGCGCGGACGAGTGCCGCTGGAGCCGCTGCTGCACGGCGGAGGTCAGGAACGCGGACGCCGTTCCGGAACCGAGAACGTCGCCGGGGCGGTGGCGCTGGCGACGGCGCTCGACCTCGCCGAGGCCGAGCGGGCGATGGTCTCCGCCGGCGTGGCCGCGGCAACCGGACGGTTCATCGCCGGGGTGCTCGGTTCCGTTCCTCAGGCGACGCTCACGGGCGATCCCGTGCACCGGCTGCCCGGCACCGCGAGCTTCACGTTCGCGGGCACGAGCGGCGAATCCGTGCTGCTGGAGCTCGAGCGACGGGGCGTCATCTCCTCGAGCGGCTCGGCGTGCGCGGCGGGCAGCGACGAACCCTCGCATGTGCTCCTCGCCTGCGGCATCGCACCCGAGGTCGCGCAGACGTCGGTGCGCTTCACCTTCGGACGTGCCCCTCTCCTCGGCGATGCCCCGGAGCGTCTCGCGGCCCTCGTCGCCGAATCCGTGCAGGCGGTCTCCGGCTGACGCACGGCCCATAGACTCGGCTGGTGACTGCATCCGCCCCGATCGTGACGATGATCGTCCCCGGACGCGACATCGCCGCGTTCGCCCCGGCCGCCCTCGATTCACTCCGCGCGCAGACCGAGCAGCGCTGGCGCGCGATCCTCATCGACGACGGCTCGGCCGATGCCACCGGAGCGATCTTCGCCGCTGCCGCCGCCCACGACCCGCGATTCACCGTGGTGCGGCACGAGGCCTCTCGCGGACTGGGCGCCGCCCGCAACGTCGGCCTCGCACTCGTCGACACGCCCCACCTGGGATTCCTCGACGGAGACGACGAACTCGCACCCGACGCGCTGTCGCGCCTCACCGGAACGCTCACCGAGACCGGGAGCGACTTCGTGGCCGGCGCCTACGTGCGCCTGCGCCCGCACGGCGAGTCGTACAACGCCGGTCGCGTGCAGCCGTGGATCTCTGCGGCCACGGATCCGGCCCGTCTCGGCACCTCGCTCGCTCAGCATCCGCGCGCGGTGTCGAACATCGTGGCCTGGTCGAAGATCAGCCGCACGGGCTTCTGGCAAGACCTCCGCTTTCCCGAGGGCGTGGCGTACGAGGACCAGATCGTCGCCCAGCAGATGTACACGCGGGCCCGATCGTTCGACGTGATCCCCGACGTCGTCGTGCGGTGGCGTGTGCGCCCCGACGGCACCTCGATCACGCAGGGGAAGTCGCAGCTGCCGGTGCTGCTCGACTACCTCGCGGCGCTGCGCGGAGGCATCCGTGTGCTGCAGGATGCCGGTCATCGTGCGGCCGTGACCGCGCGGCTCGACCTGATCCTCGCCATGGACATGCCGTCGCTGCTCGACATCGCGGCGACTCACGACGACCCTGCCTACGCCGCAGAGGTCGCCGCCTTCATCGACGAGCTGCAGGCATTGCCCGAGTTCGCCGACGCCTCCCCCGACGAGGCCATCGCGGCGGCGCTCTCCTGGTGATCGAACGAGAACGGTGAACCCATGAACGACTACCTCGCCTCCCTGTTCTCGCTCGAGGGCCGCACCGCCGTGGTGACCGGCGGCAGCTCGGGAATCGGCCGCGGCATCGCGACGGCTCTCGCCCGCGCCGGCGCATCGACGGTCATCGTCGCCCGGGGCCGCGAGCGCATCGACGAGACCGTGCGCGAGCTCGAGGAGAGCGGATGCCGCGTCGCCGGCGTCGTGGGCGACCTCGGCACCCGCGAAGGAATCCACACCCTCGCCGAGGAGGCGACCGAGCCTTTCGGCGAACCGGACATCCTGGTGAACTCGGCGGGCATCAACATCCGGCCGGCGTACGCCGAGATCACCGAGGCGGACTGGGATGCGACGATGACGGTCAACGCCCTCGCGCCGTTCCTGCTCGGACAGCGCTACGCCCAGGGCATGGCTCAGCGCGGCTACGGACGACTCATCCACATCAGCTCGCACCAGGCGCACCGCGCGTTCGTCGGCAGCGGCATCTACGGCGCGTCCAAGGGCGCGGTGGAGTCGCTCATGCGCTCCGAGGCCGAGGCGTGGGGCGGCACCGGCGTGACGAGCAACACGCTCGTGCCGGGGTTCGTGCTCACGCCGCTCAACGCGCGCCTGCAGCAGGACCCCGAGAAGATCGCCGCGCTGGCCGCCCGCACGATGATCGGACGCAACGGCCTGCCGGGCGACTTCGCCGGCGCCGCGGTGTTCCTGGCCGGCGCGGGCTCGGGTTACGTCACCGGCCACTCGCTCTTCGTCGACGGCGGACTCTCCGTGCACTGAGCCCGGAACCGTGGATCAGCGGAGGCCGTCGAGTGGTGGCCCGGTCAGTGTTCCGGCGGGTACACGCGCTCGTCGACGCGCGGCTCGGCTAGCAGCGGGACCGCTGCGGTGAGGGCGGCGACGGCATCCGCTCCCGCCGAGTCGACCGGCGCACGGTCGGCGCGACGGTCTTCGAGCGCCGCCCGCAGGCCGCCCGTCACCGACTCCTCGACGACAGCCTCGGTGGCCAGCACCCGCGAGGCCGCGACCTGCTGCGCCGCGAGTTCGGCGTAGAGGCCGTCATGGGCGAGGAGTTCGGCGTGCGTGCCCGACTCGACGATCTTGCCGGCCTCGACGACGTGGATGACGTCGGCGCCCATGACCGTCGACAGGCGGTGCGCGATCGACAGCGTCGTGCGTCCCTTCGCAGCCTCGTCGAGAGCCTCCTGCACGACCCGCTCCGACACCGTGTCGAGAGCCGACGTCGCCTCGTCGAGGAGCAGCACCGGCGGATCTTTCAGCAGCACCCGCGCGATCGCGATGCGCTGCTTCTCGCCGCCGGAGAGCCGGTACCCGCGTTCGCCGACGATCGTGTCGTACCCGTCTTCGAATCCCGCGATGATGTGGTGGATGTTCGCCGCCTCGCAGGCCGCGATGAGCTCGTCCTCGCTCGCCCCGGGTCGTGCGTACATCAGGTTCTCGCGGATCGTGGCGTGGAACAGGTAGGTCTCCTGCGACACGATGCCGACGTGGTCGATGATCGACTCCTGCGTCAGAGAGCGCACGTCGGCACCGGCGAAGAGCACGGCTCCGCCCTTCGCCTCATAGAGCCGGGGCGCGAGGTACAGGATCGTCGTCTTGCCGGCGCCGGAGGGCCCGACGAACGCCACATGCTGTCCGGGCTCGGCGACGAACGAGACGCCGTCGAGGGTCGGACGAGCCTCGGCCGAGGCATCCGGATAGCGGAACACGACGTCCGAGAACTCGATGCGTCCGCGCGGACCGGGGGCCTCTTCGACCGAGATCGCGTCGGGAGCATCCTCGATCTCGGGCACGAGGTCGAGGTACTCGAAGATCCGGGCGAACAGCGCGGAGGACGTCTGCAGATCGAGCGACACCCGCATGAGCCCCATCAGCGGCATCAGCAGTCGAGCCTGCACGGTCGTGAACGCGACGACGGTTCCCGCCGTGATCGCTCCGGTGCCGCCGGCGATCAGATAGCCGGAGACGAGGTAGATCACGGCCGGCACGCTGGCCATCAGCACCTGGACGACGGCGAAGAAGCCCTGACCGCTCATCGCCCGGCGCACCTGCAGCACGACCTGGTTGCGGTTCTCGGCCTGATAGCGCGCCGACTCCGTGCGCTGCCGGTTGAACGCCTTGGACAGCAGCATGCCGGACACGCTCAGCGTCTCCTGCGTGATCGAGGTCAGTTCCGACAGCGATTCCTGCGTCTCCCCCGCGATGCGCGCGCGCACCTGGCCGACGCGACGCTGCACGAAGATCAGGAACGGCATGAGCACGACCGCGATGAGGGTGAGCCGCCAGTCGATCAGGATCATGGCCACGAGCGAGGCGACGACCGTCACGACATTGCCCAGGATGCTGGTGACCGTGTTGGTGAGCACGCCGGAGACACCGCCCACGTCGTTCTGCAGGCGAGACTGGATCACTCCGGTCTTGGTGCGCGTGAAGAAGCCGAGCTCCATCGCCTGGAGGTGCTCGAAGAGCTTCACGCGCAGGTCGCCGGTCACGCTGTTGCCGACCGTCGCCGTCAACCAGGTCTGCGCGACGCCGAGCACCGCCGAGAACAGGAAGAGCCCGATCATCGCCGCGACGAGCCAGGCCAGGAGTTCGAGCTGCGGGCTGCCGCCGTCGACCGGGAACAGAGCATCGTCGAAGATGCGCTGCACGATCAGCGGCGGGATCACGGCGATGGCCGCTCCGGCCACCACGAGGATGCCCGTGAAGAAGATCCGCCAGCGATACGGACGGAACAGCGTGACGACCCGCGCGCCCAGCCCGCTGATCCGCGGTGCTTCGGCGTTCTGCCTCCGCTGCGCGTTCTCGTCGACCCCGCGGAAGCCGCCGCCGCGCCCTCCGCCGCCCATACCGCCGCCCATGCTCATGGCGCCAGCGTACTCAGCGCCGAGGACGTCGGGGCCGCGCCATCCGCTGTCGGCGGATTTCGCCGGGATCGGAATGAAATGTCCGACCCTGTGGTTACGCTGAGAGACTCACGCGATCTCTCGCACCACCCCCCTCATCTCGTCGCCCAGGAGGCCGCCTATGTCTGCCGTCGATACCGGCTCCGTTCCGACCACCAGCACCGCACCCGCGTCCGGCGAGATCTCTCGCAGCGACATGCGCGTGATCTGGCTGCTGCTGGTCGCCGCCTTCGTCGCGATCCTCAACGAGACGACGATGGGGATCGCGATCCCGCACCTGAACGCCGACCTGGGCATCCCGCCCGAGCTCGGCCAGTGGCTGACGAGCGCGTTCATGCTGACCATGGCCGTCGTGATCCCGACGACCGGGTTCATCCTGCAGCGCTTCACGACCCGCCAGGTGTTCATCGCGGCGATGCTCGCGTTCTCGCTCGGCACCCTCGTCGCCCTCGTCGCGCCCGGATTCGGGGTGCTGCTGGTCGGCCGAGTGATCCAGGCGGCAGGCACCGGCATCATGATGCCGCTGCTGATGACCACCATCATGAACGTCGTGCCGCCGCAGTCGCGTGGGCGCATGATGGGCCGTGTCGGCATGGTCATCTCCCTCGCTCCCGCGATCGGACCGACGCTCGCCGGCGCTGTCCTCGAGACGTTCAACTGGCGCGCACTGTTCGCGATCGTCCTCCCCATCGCGCTCGTCGCCCTCGGCATGGGCGTGAAGTGGATGACGAACCTCGGCGAGACCCGCAAGGTCCCGCTCGACGTCCTCTCGATCCCGCTCGCGGCCCTCGGATTCGGCGGCATCGTGTTCGGGCTCAGCCAGTTCGGCGGCGAAGGCGGATCGGGTGAGACGACCGGCATCATCGCCCTCGTCGTCGGCGCCGTGTCGCTCGGCCTGTTCGTCTGGCGTCAACTGCTGCTGCAGCGCGTCGATGACGCGCTGCTCGACCTGCGGGTGTTCCGGGCCGGCAACTTCACGTTCTCGGTCATCATCATGACGATCCTCGCGTTGTCGATGTTCGGAACGCTCACCCTGCTGCCGCAGTACCTGCAGAACGTCGCAGGTCTCAACGCGCTGCAGTCCGGGCTGATCCTGCTTCCGGGCTCCGTGCTCATGGGCCTGCTGGGTCCGATCATGGGACGCGTCTACGATTCCCGTGGCACGCGCCCCCTGCTGATCCCGGGAACCATGCTGGTGTCGGCCGCGCTGTTCTACTACTCGACCGTCGGCGAGCACACCGTGTGGTGGGTGCTGATCATCGTGCAGGCTGCGATGTCGGTCGGCCTGGCGATGTCGTTCACGCCGCTGTTCTCCGCGTCGCTCGGCTCGCTGCAGCGTTCGCTCTACTCGCACGGCTCTGCCGTGCTGAACACGCTGCAGCAGGTCGGTGGAGCGGCCGGTGTCGCACTGCTCACGGTCACCTACTCCGCGATCCTGCACGCGGGTGAGACCGAGGGGCTGTCGACCGCGACCGCCGGTGCTCCTGGAGCACGCATGGCGTTCCTCATCGCGGCGATCATCTCGCTCGCAGCGGTGGCGCTGAGCCCGTTCGTGCGCAAGCCCGCCGATGACGCGGGCGAAGGGTTCCACGGCGGTCACTGACCGCTGCGCATCACTCCTGGTGGCGTCTGCCGTCTACTGCGTCTTCGGCGCAGGGAGATGGCAGACGCCACCGCTGCAATAACCGGCGGCATCCGCCTCGAGCAGGTTCAGGGCGTCCGCGAGCGGCAGCGGCGCGAGAGGCGCGTCCTGCTCCACGGAGTCCTGCTGCGTTTTCGTCATCCTTCGATGGTACGCCTGTCGGACACGGGTGGCGCCGGTTGCTCTTCCGTGCCGGATTCTCGCGGCGTATCGTTCCCGCATGATCATCACTCCCCCGGATCCGAGCGCGGCAGAGGGTCATGTCGCCCAGATGTACGCGGACGACGTCGACGATGACGGCTTCGTCTTCTCCCATACGCAGGCGATGGCGATGAATCCCGAAGCGCACGCCGCGTTCGAGAGCCTCATCCAGGCGATCGTGCCGTCGATCGGCCTTCGCGTCTACGAGGCGGCGACGCTCGGAGCAGCCAGAGCCATGGGCTCCACGCACTGCCTGCTCGCCCACGGCCGCAAGTCGCTGCGCGCCGGCATCCTCGACGCGGCCGGCCTCGACGCTTTCGCGCGAGGAGACGACAACGGATTCACGCCCGCCGAGCAGGTCGTCGTCGACTACGCGGCGCGGCTGTCGACCGACCCCGCATCGATGACCGACGACGACACGCGATCGCTGCGCGATGCCGGGTACTCCGACAGGCAGATCGTCGACATCACTCTGGCCGCGTCCGCGAGGAACTACTTCAGTCGCGCGCTGCTCGCCCTCGCCGTGCCCGTAGACGAGGTGCCCGGGCTGGACCCGATGATCGCCGCGGCGCTGACACGCCCGGCGTCCGACAGCTCCCGCCCGACAGCGGATCTCTAGCCGCTCTCGCCTACGGTTGAGGCATGCTCAAACGTCTCCTCGCCCGCGTCTTCTGGGCGCTCAGCCGCTGGACGCTCGTGTGCGAGGCCGCACCGACGCGCCCGACGGTGCTGGTCGGCGCGCCGCACACGTCCAACTGGGACTTCGTCCTGATGCTCGCCATCGCCTGGCGCCTCCGCATCGACGTGCACTGGCTGGGCAAGAGCAGTCTCTTCCGCGGCTGGCGCGGTCCGATCATGCGACGCCTCGGCGGCATTCCGGTGGATCGCTCCGATCCGGCTCGCGTCGTGAACGACGTCGTCGGCCAGGTGCACGCCGGCGAGGTGTTCGGCCTCGTCGTCACACCGGACGGCACCCGCGGCGGCAACGAGTACTGGAAGTCCGGCTTCTACCGGATCGCGCGGGAGACGGGGATGCCGGTAACCCTGGGCTTCGTCGATCGCACGACGATGACCTCCGGTCTCGGCCCGACGCTCGACCTCACCGGCGACGTGGCGGCCGACATGGATCGGATCCGCGCGTTCTACGCCGACAAGAGCGGTCTGCGCCCCGAGCGCCGCACCGAACCGCGCCTGCGCGAGGAGATCCCGGCAGCCGGTCCTGACGCCGGGTGACGCGCGGCGATCCGGTCAGTCGTCCGATGGGGCGTGGGCGCGCGCGTATCCGCGATCCTTCGCGGAGAGCTGCTCAACCATCCCGACGACGGCCCCGGTGATCTGGCGGATCTCTTCACGAACCGTCTCATCGAGGTGCGGGGAGTCGCTGTCGAGCACGGACTGCTGGGCGTCGGGAGAGAGTTCCGACCACCATTCGTCGATCGGGGGAAGCGTCATCATTCCTTCTTTCCGACAGTCAGGGCGACAGGCTGGACATCAGCGGATCACGAGCACAACACTGAGATCATGACAGCCGATCTGCCCCCGGACGAGCCCAACGTCGATGACCGCGTGGACGGTCGCGACGAGACCCCGAACGAACGGGCGGATCGGAACTGGCTCGAGCTCCTGCAGGAGCTGCGGGTGATGCAGACCGGCACGCAGATCCTCACCGGCTTCCTCCTGGCTGTGGCCTTCCAACCGCGCTTCACCGACATGGACGAGCTGCAGCGCGACGTGTACGTCGTGCTGGTGGCACTCGCGGCGATCGCGACCATCCTCGCGCTCGCTCCGGTGGGCATGCACCGCGCGCTCTTCGGCCATCGGCGCAAGCCCGAGCTCGTGCGCATCGCGGCACGCATCGTCAGGATCGACCTGGTGGTGATCGGAGCCCTGACGATCGGCGTGACCACCCTGATCGTCGACTTCACGGTGAACCGCACGGCGGGGATCATCGCGCTCGTCGCCGCACTCATCCTGGTCGTGGCGCTGTGGCTCGCGCTGCCGCGGATGATGCGCGGGCGTCGTTACGCCGAGCCCCGGGAGGACTGACCCGAGCGGTGCGGAACCGTCTCGGGCTCAGCGGCCCGCGGGGCTCCGGTTCTCGGCACTGACCATCCACGCGAACTGCTCGAGGCGCTCGATGACCGCGTGCAGGATGTCGGCCGACGTGGGGTCCGCTTCATCCACGTCGTCGTGCACATCGCGCATCGTCGACACGACGGCTTCGAGGCGCACGGTGATGAGGTCGATCGTCTCGGATGTCGACACCTCGCCGGCCGGGAACTCGGGCAGTGTGGTCGTGGCCGATACGGTCACGCTGCGCCCGTCCGGGACCGCGTGGAGCGCCCGCATGCGCTCTGCGACGGTGTCGCTGAAGGTGCGGGCGTCATCGATGATCTCGTCGAGCTGACGGTGCGTGTCGCGGAAATTGCGCCCGACGACGTTCCAGTGGGCCTGCTTGCCCTGGGTCGCGAGTTCGAGCAGGTCGACGAGCACGGCCTGCAGGTTCGCCGCGAGATCCGGGGAGGCCGTGAAGCCCTTCTCGGCGTTCTGGCGCCGCGTCGTCTTCGCTCCGCCCTTGGTCGGGGCGGCAGTCTTCTTGGTCGTCTTCGTCTCAGCCATGACCCGACGCTAACGGCCGCCGCGCCGTGCGCCGAGGGGGTTGACACCGGTGCGCGCGTGCCCCGAATGTGACGGGGGGAAAGAAAGGACAGTACGTGCCAGAGGACCAGCAAGACGGACGATCAGAAGTCGACATCCGCGCGATCAGCGACGGCGACGCGGGAGAGGTGCTGACGGTGCAGCGAGCGGCCTTCGTGTCGGAGGCGGCGATCTACGGCAGCGTCGACATGCCGCCGCTGACGCAGACGCTCGCAGAGCTGGAGGCGGAACTCCGCTCCGAGTCCGGCTTCGTCGCCCGGCTCGACGGACGACTGGTGGGCGCCATCCGCTTCGTCGAGCGCGACGGTCTGCTCCTGATCGGGCGCATCGCGATCGCTCCCGACATGCAGGGCGAGGGGATCGGGCGGATGCTGCTGGACGCAGCCGAGCAGTCGTCGGGGGCCGACGTGGCGGAACTCTTCACCGGCAGCCTCAGCGAGGCGAACCTGCGGCTGTACGAGGCGTGCGGCTACGAAGAGCACGAGCGGATTCCCGACGGCGACGGGACCGAGCAGGTGTTCCTCCGGAAGCGACTGCGACCTTGAGAGCCTCCTGGCAATCCCGGCCAGGGGGTTGAGTCGATCGGTCAGGTCGGGCATCGTGGCCCGGACGTGTCGCGACCGCGGCATGCCCCAACCGGAAGGAGAGTCTCGTGCTCACCCTCACCGACAACGCCACCGCCATCGTCTCGACCCTCGTGAGTCGTCAGACCGAAGCCCCGGATGCCGGCCTGCGCATCCACTCCACGGCCACCCCCGGCGCGGAAGGCGGCGCACGACTGGCCGTCCTGGTGACCGCCGATCCCGAACCCCAGGACCAGGTCGTGGAGGTCTCCGGCACACGTCTCTTCCTCGACGAGGAGGCCGCATCGGCCCTCGACGACAAGGTGCTCGACGCCGGTGTCGACGACGAGGGCGCCGTCTCCTTCGCCGTGATGCCCCAGGTCGCCTGAGCGAAGACTTCCGGATGCCGCGGCCCTCAGGGGGTCGCGGCATCCGTCGTCTTCGCGGGACGATCTCGGGAGCATCACGATTTCGGAATGTGATCGAACGACTCTCCGGAACATCGCCTCTCCGCCCGTAGCATTCATGCATGCGTCAGTATCCTCTTCCTCTGATCGCCTTCGTGGCGTCCGCTCTCCTCCTCACCGCGTGCGCTCCGGCGACATCCGCCTCTCCCGCTCCGAGCCCGTCGTCCGAAGCGGACGCTCCGACGCCCTCGCCGTCGCCCACCACGGCGGAGCACACGGTGGACGTCTCGGTCGACGGCATCAGCATCGACGGGGGCACACTGCTCTCGACTCGAGAACCGGAGGAGACGCTGGCGGCGCTGGAGCAGCTCCTCGGGGCACGCCCCGAACCCGAGCAGCCCGACCCGGCCTACGACATCGTTTTCTACGACTGGGGCCCGGTCTCCGCCTCGGTCGTGAGCGGCACGAGCATCAGCCTCACGTTTGCTGACACCGCTACCGGATTGACCGTCGTCCTTGCGAACGGCATCGGCCTCGGTTCGACTCGCGAAGAGGCGATGGCCGCCGGCGCCGAAGCCGGTTGGGACGAGGACGGAGACGGAATCGCGGACTACCTCTCGATCGAGCACCGAGAGGTACCGGGCACGGTCTCCCTCGCCCGACCCGGAGAAGAGGGTGTCGAGTACATCCAGCTGAAGATCACCGATGATGTGGTCGGCGAACTCTCCAACGGGGCGAACGACTTCAGCGACCTCTGAGCCGGCGGCGCCGCGTATTCCGGAAGCCCCGCACGTCGCACGGGATCGAAGCCACCGGCCTCTAGCATCGACGCATGAGAACTCGCGCGCCCCGCACCCTGCTCGTCTCCGCGTTGGCGGTCTTCGCCGTCGTCGCGTCCGGATGCGCGCCGGCGGAACCGCAGCCCAGTGGCTCGCCCAGCGCCGCGCCGAGCTCGGCCGCCCCCTCGCCGTCTCCCTCCGCGACGTCGTCGGAGGCGAACGCTCTGGTGACCGTCGACGGTCTCTCGATCGATGACGGACCACTGATCGCTTACGCCGACCATGAGGCCGTACTCGCGGCTCTCGGCGACATCGTCGGCCCCGTGCCAGCGCCGCAGGGACCGGATGAGTACGGATTCACGTCCTACGACTGGGACGGCGCCGTCCGTCTGAACGTCGCCGAGTCGGGCCCTGCCGCGCTGTGGATCGGGAGCGCCGACACCCCGGGGGTCGTCTTCACCGTCGCGGATGGCATCGGCATCGGCGCGACGCGCGAAGAAGCTCTGGCGGCCGGCGCCGAGGAACTGCCGATGGATGACGACGGCGACGGCGTGAACGACTACCTCGCGGTCGGCACGCGCGAGGTCCCGGGTACCGCCTCGCTCGTCCGGCCGGGCGAAGTAGGCGTCGAGTACGTCATGCTCGCCCTCGACGGCGACACGGTGTCGAAGATCTTCGGGCTCGCCGACGACTTCAGCGACCTCTGAGAGGTCAGTGCAGCCCGGCCACGAGGTTGATGATCGTGGCGAGGATGACAGTGCCGAAGAGGTAGGCGAGAGCAGTCTGGGCGATGACGACGCGGCGGATGGCGTTCGTGGTGACGTTGGTGTCGGCGACTTGATAGGTCATACCGAGGCCCAGCGAGAAGTAGATGAAGTCCGTGTACTGCGGCGGCTCGTCCTGGTTGAAGTCGATGCCACCGTGCGCATCGGAGTAGTACATCCGCGCGTACCGCAGCACGTAGTCGACCTGGATGAGGAGCCAGGAGGTCGCGACGCTCAGCACGGCGATACCCGCGAGGAGGTATTCCTCACTCCCCGGCGCGTTCTGCGCCTGGATGATCACGCTCAGCACCGCGGCAAGGCTAACCAGGCTGCCGATGACCGAGATCAGCCGAGCCACTCGCCGACCGGGCGCTTCGATCGTCGCATGCTTCCGCGTCTCGGTCGGTCCCATCGGCCAGACCAGGCAGAGGACCCAGACGACATTGACGAGGGCGAAGGCGCCCCAGCCGGCGAGAAGCCCGGGGCCGGGCCGTAGAGGAACGCCACGGATACTCCGGCGATGCCGCCGAGGATGATCGAGGCGAGCGCGCGCAGGCGCACTCGCTCTCGAACGGTGATTGCAGCCATCCTCGGATGCTATCCGCCGGGGCGCCCGGATTCAGCCCGCGTCAGAGCTCGGTCACCCGACCGGCTTCGACGCGCCACCGTCGATCGGTGTGCACGGCGGCGAGCATCCGCCGGTCGTGAGTCACCAGCAGCAGCGTCCCCTCGTAGGATTCGAGCGCCTGCTCGAGCTGCTCGATGGCGGCGAGATCGAGGTGGTTCGTCGGCTCGTCGAGGACCAGCACGTTGGTGCCGCGGGCCTGCAGGAGAGCGAGCCCCGCGCGCGTGCGCTCCCCCGGTGACAGTTCGTCGACGGGACGACTCACGTGATCTGCCTTGAGCCCGAACTTGGCGAGGAGCGTGCGCACCTCGCCGGTGGCCATCTCGGGCACGAGCTCCTCGAAGGCCGCAGCGAGCGGCTGAGAGCCGGCAAGGAGAGAGCGAGCCTGATCGATCTCTCCGATCTGCACGCTCGCTCCGAGACTCGCCGTGCCCTCGTCCGGATGCTGCTGACCGAGCAGCGCGCGCAGCAGAGTCGACTTGCCTGCACCATTGGGACCCGTGATGCCGATGCGCTCCCCCGCGTTCACCTGCAGCGACACCGGGCCGAGAGTGAACGAACCCTGGCGGAAGACCGCCGAGCTCAGCGTCGAGACGACCGAACTCGAACGCGGAGCGGAGGCGATGGTGAACTCGAGCTGCCACTCCTTGCGGGGTTCATCGACCTCTTCCAGCCGCGCGATGCGACTCTCCATCTGCCGCACCTTCTGCGCCTGCTTCTCGCTGGACTCCGTCGCCGCCTTGCGCCGGATCTTGTCGTTGTCGGGCGCCTTCTTCATCGCGTTCCGCACACCCTGACTCGACCACTCCCGCTGGGTCCGCGCCCGCCCGACGAGGTCGGCCTTCTTCTCAGCGAACTCGTCGTACTTCTCGCGCTGCTGGCGGCGCACCGTCGCCCGCTCTTCGAGGTACGCGTCGTAACCGCCGCCGAAGACGCGATTCGAGCCCTGCGCCAGATCGAGCTCGAGCACTCGGGTCACGCAGCGCGCGAGGAACTCTCGATCGTGGCTGACCAGCACCACTCCGCCGCGCAGCCCGCGGACGAATGCCTCCAGCCGCTCGAGGCCGTCGAGGTCGAGATCGTTGGTCGGCTCGTCGAGCAGCGCGATGTCGAACCGCGAGAGCAGCAGCGCCGCCAACCCGACGCGAGCTGCCTGACCGCCGGAGAGCGAGGTCATCAGGATCTCGTCTGCAGCGCCGCCGTCGAGTTCCAGGCCCAGGTCGGCGAGCACGGCCGGGAGTCGTTCATCCAGATCGGCGGCGCCGCTGGCGAGCCACCGGTCGAGGGCCGTCGAGTAGGCGTCGGCGGGGTCGACGCCCGGGGCTGCGAGCGACGGGTCGCCGAGTGCGACGGCGGCGGCATCCATCGCGGTGGTCGCGGCGGCGCATCCGGTGCGACGGGCGATGTACGCGGCGATCGTCTCGCCGACGATGCGGTCGTGCTCCTGGGGCAGCCATCCGACGAACGCGTCCGCCGGGGCGAGGGCGATGCTGCCGGCCTGAGGTTCGTCGAGACCTGCGAGCAGGCGGAGAAGTGTGGACTTTCCCGCGCCGTTGGCTCCGACCACTCCGACGACATCCCCGGGGGCGACGGTCAGATCGAGCGCGTCGAAGAGGGTGCGGTGGCCGTACCCTCCGGCCAAGCCCTGGGCCACGAGTGTTGCGGTCATGACTCAATCCTGTCATCGGGCGGACGGTCGGATCGCACGCGATCCGCGTCGACTGTCGGCCCTCAGCCGGGATGACGCGCGCTGTGGTCGTCCAGGTCGGGCTTCGCACGGAGGGCGTCGGCGATCTCCTCTTCCGGCCGCGGAGCGATCGTCTCGTCGTCTTCGAGTTCCGGGACGGTCGGCTCCCCCGGGCCGGGGATGTGTTCGTGCGCGGAATGGTCGTGGTGGTCGGACACGGCGAACCCTTCGATCGGCGGCATGCTCAGCGTACGCCGACATCACGATCGAAGACGCGTACGCTGAAGACCTGCCGCGATCCATGCGGGAAAGGACTGCTCCCCCGTGAAACTCACTCAACTTCGGCGTTTCGTCGCCGTCGCCGAGACGCTGCACTTCCCCCGGGCGGCAGAATCCCTGAACGTCTCTCTGGCCGCTGTCTACTCATCGATCGAGCAGCTCGAAGAGGAGGTCGGGCACCCGCTCTTCATACGCGGAGGCGACACGCGCCTGACACCGGCGGGCGAGCTCCTGCTCGACGAGGCACGAGAGCGGATCGCCGCAGCGCCGGCACCGGCCGCGAAGCCGCTCGTTCCCGCCGGAGGTAAGGCGAAGGCCTCCAAGGGCAAGGGACGCGCGCCCGTGGTGAAGGGTCAGCCGAAGCCGTACAAGAAGCGCCAGGGACGCTGACGACTCGAGGCGGTCCGCGCCTCAATCCCAGTCGAGGTATTCCTCGATGTTCACCGCGGTCTCGATCGGGTGCGTCATCGGGAACAAGTGGTCGCCGCCGGTGATGGTCTTCACACTCGCGCGCTCGGGCACGGTCGACTGCAGACGCTCGCCGTTGGCGGATGGCGTCGTGGTGTCGTCGGAGCCCTGGATGATGAGCACGGGGATCACCGGTGCGACCGGGATCTCGTTCTCTTCCACGCCGAGCAGGAGCAGTCCGTTCACCCGCTCGTGGTGGGAGGCGGCGAGCGCACGGGCGATCGTGCCACCGAAACCGTGCCCGCCGATCCAGGTGTCGGTCAGACCGACGTGGTCGACCACCGCGAGCACGTCGTCGACGCGCTCCTCGAGCGAGACGTCGGCGTCGCCGTCGCGATAGCCGATCCGCAGCACGTGGAATCCGGCTTCCTCAGCGAGGTAGTGCCCGACGATGCCCAGCACATCGGTCGCCAGACCCTGCTCCTGGATCAGCACGAGCTTGACCGGACCGTCGCCCTCATCCACGAACGGGATGGCGCGGCCCTCGGGCTCGAAAATCTGGGTGTCGGTCATCGGCGTCAATCTCCTCGTGCCGTCGGTGTCGGAAGCGCAGGCGGAACGAACTCGGCGGACGCCTGCGGCCGGACCGCGGCTCGCGCCGCCTCCTTCCAGCCTATCCGGATGCCGTCTGCGGCACTCCACGGATAATGGTCCGATGGCACGGTGGCATGAGACGACGCGGTTCCCCCTCCTGCTCGACGCGCTGGGGAAGCCGGAGGGCGATCCGGCGGTGCGCGCGCTGGCCGCAGAGCTCGGGGGCGAACCCGTCGCGGTCACGGATCGACTCATCGGGGAACCGGCGCTGCGATCGCGGCGGCTGCTGTTCTCGTCAGGCGGCGCGATCATCCTGCGCGACGGCGAGGTTGCGGCCGTGCTGCTCGAGATCGGGCCGGCTTCCCCACCTGGGCTCACTCTGTCGGACTGGATCGTCGGCGCTGACAACGATGCCATGCTCGATGACCTCTTGAATGCCACGGGAGCCCCGCGTCACTTCGCGGGGATGCGAGAGCCGTATCTCATCCTGGATGACGGATACGCGCGACTCGATTTCGAAGGCGAAGGCGGCTGGAACGCACCGGGGAATCTACGCCGCATCGTCGTCACCCACGCGAAGCCGGGTCTCGCCTGTCGGCCCGATGATGACGGCTGCCCGACCTGCAGCGAACTCCTCGTGCGCGGTGACGGTCGCGACCGAGGCGTCGACGTGGACGGCACTGTCGAAGCGCTCTCTGAGGCGCTCGCAGCCGGACTTCTCACGGAAGACGCTCACTGGGTGAGGCTCAGGGATCTTCAGTCGTTGCACGCTTCCGGTCTTCTCGATCGTGTGGAGACCCAGCTCACCTGCAGGACCTGCCGACGGATCATCTGCTTCACGTTGATCCGAGGTTCCGCTGCCACTTTCGGCTACTTCGTCATGAACGACGCGATGCGACACCGGCTCGAGCCGATACCTCCGGTCGAGCAGTGGGGCGATCCCGCGCGGATCGCCGAGGATCGAGACGCCATGCAGTACGTCGATCACGCGGCGGGCGCCTGGTTCCTGGTCGAGCAGCGGGGAGTCCTGTACCTCCAGGCCCGCTACACGTACAGCGCCATGGTCGATGATTCCGTGCTGGTCCGCCTCGATGACGCCGAAGTCGACGCCTACCTCGTCGGCGGCTCCGAGTATCTGTCAGAACTCGCCACGCGCATTCAGGACAGCGCTCCGTACAGTGATCGCTCGCCTTATCGTCCGCGAGATCTGTACAGGGGACCCGAGGCGGAGAGCTATCGCGCGGCCGTCAGCGCAGCGGTCGTCAATCACACCTGGATCGCGGGTCAGCGTCGCACGACGTGAATCGTCGCATCGGGATGCTCGGGACTCTCGCCGGCGATGGCCGTGAGCGCCGAGAAGTAGCGGCGTCCGATCTCCACCGCCGTGATCGACCTCAGGCGATATCCCAGCGGCTCAGGATTCCACACGGCGTCGTGCCGCACTTCGTGGAGGTAGACGAATCGGCCGAGGATCTGATCGAGGATCCCGATCCACAGCGCGTCGCGCTCCTTCTCCTTCTGAATCCCGATCAGTCGCCCGCCCTGACCGAATCCGTTGAGCAGGCCGACCGTCGAGTCGAGATCGAGCGGATCCGAGTAGGACGGGGGCCACTCAGGCAAAGTCTTCGCGAACGCTGACGCCAGTGACTCGTCATCCGAGATCCGCTTCACGTCCTTCACACGAAACGCGACGAGTCCGTCCAGGTAGCCGCCGTCGACCGTCCGAGCCATCAGTGCCCATCTCTTTCCGACGCGCAGGACGATTCCGTCGAGGCGGTCGGCGTGCTTCGGTCTCCGCTGCACGCGCACGACGGACGTGGTCGCCGTCGCTTCGTGCAGACGAACGCGCACCTTGTTCGATCCCATGAGTCTCCTTCACGAGCCACGTCCCATGACGCGGATGGCTCACCCTCCGGTCGGCGGCATTTCCTGTCGCCGGTTCACGACCATACCCGTGGATCCGGCGCCGTCGGCCACGGTGACCTGCCAGGCCGCACCCTTCCCGAAGACAGACGGGACCGTGGCGGGTTCCCCGGCACGCCATCGCACGACGGTGTCCTCATCGATCGCCACACCGGTCGTCACGAGTCCGGCATCCACCGCTGCGATGAGCCGGGACACGGTCCCCCACTGCGCCGCGTGGACGTCGACGGCGAAAGGCACCAGAGCGAGGCCGGGCGCGACGGTGACATCGTCCAGTTCCTCGCCGGCATCCTCGTCGCACACGGCCACGCCGTCGAGGAGGTAGCCGCCCAGGATGGCCGCCGCTGCAGCGATGGCCGACCCGGCCGAGAACCCGAGATAGGGCATCCCGGAGGCGACGCGCTCACGCACTCGCGGCGCGATCGTCGTGAACGCGGCGTGGTAGGCCGGCGTGAGTCCTCCTCCCACGAAGACTCCGTCGGCAGAGTCGATGGCGACAAGATCGAAGATCTCGCCTTCGACGATGGCGTGCACGACAGGCTCGGCTCCGGCGCTCTCGACAAGGCCCCGATAACGGTCGACGCTCTCCTCGTCGTCAGGTTCCAGCACCAGGAGCACGTGGACGCGCGGGGCATCCATCGTCGCCCCGCATGATGCGCGGACGTCTGAAACGAAATCCGAGACGAGTGCGGCGATCGTGCTTTCGTCTCTGCCTCCGCCCAGGAGGTGGATCGCGCCGGATTCACCATGCATGCGGGTGCTCCTTCTTCCGGATCAGGACGGCCGCCAGGACCAGACGACATCGGCGACGCCGCCGACAGTCTCCTGCTCGCGGAGGATCCGCCGCAAGTGCGACACATCGCGTTTCGTGCTCGGTGCAGACTCAGGTCAACCGATCGACGCCGGCGGCGAGGAAATCCCGAAGGTCGCGTACGAAGTGGGTCAGCTGCTCACCGGGCTCTATCAGAATGGGCACATCACATTTCCACCCGGGTCCGGGATAGTGGTTCGGGTTGAGTGACACCACGAGTTCGATGTGCCGACCGTCGTGACGAGCAGACATGATGAGGTCGCTCTCCACCGATTCGAAACGTCGTTCCCCCTCCCAGCCGCGCCAGTTCTGCTCCATGGCGACGAAGAAACCCGTGAGTTGAGCGACGTCGAACTGGATGTAGATTCCTGCACGTGCATCGAGGTCCACACCGACGACTCGTGCGGTCAGAGACTCGAGGCCCTGCCCCGCTCGACCCGACGGAGCACTGAGCTCGAGAAACTCGCTGGCCGTGCCGAGACGCACCGGATCCACTGTCATGCTTCCGCCGCCCCCTTCAGTTGTCGAAGCAGTCCACGCCCAGAGGAGCCACGACCTTGCAGTCGTGCTTCGCCGGGTCGTAGTACTCGACGCCTTCAGGCAGCACGGGGCCGGGCTCGCCGATGAGCGCACGGTAGTCGTTCGGACATCCCTCGGTGCCGCCGCATTTGAAGCCGTCCGGGTAGATGATCCAGGGGGCGGACGCGCGCGCCCACTCGGGGAGCTCGGTCGGGTAGACGTGGGTCGGCGTCGGGCCGGCCGTCGGCGTCGGGTCAGCCGCCTGCGGTGCGGTCGAGGCGGTGCACCCCGCAAGCGCGCTGACAGCCAGGAAGAGAGCGGCGAGGGTCGTGGTGAGCGTGGCTGCGCGGCGCATGATCACATGTTGGCAGATGAACGCCGGCAAGCACGGCAAGGGCACCCCGCCTCAGTTGTTGAAGCGGAACTCCACGACGTCGCCGTCCTTCATGACGTAGTCCTTGCCCTCGAGGCGCGCCTTGCCCTTCGCGCGGGCCTCCACGACAGAGCCGGTCTCGACGAGATCCTCGAACGAGACGATCTCGGCCTTGATGAAGCCCTTCTCGAAGTCGGTGTGGATGACACCCGCCGCCTGCGGAGCCTTCGACCCCTTGGGGATCGTCCAGGCACGAGCTTCCTTCGGACCTGCGGTGAGGTACGTCTGCAGCCCGAGCGTGTCGAAACCGATGCGGGCGAGCTGATCGAGTCCCGACTCGTCCTGTCCGGTCGATGCCAGCAGTTCAGCGGCATCCTCCGGGTCGAGGTCGATGAGCTCGGACTCGATCTTCGCGTCGAGGAAGATGGCCTTCGCGGGCGCGACCAGGGCGGCGAGCTCCGCCTTGCGCGCAGCATCGGTCAGCACGCCCTCATCGACGTTGAAGACGAAGATGACGGGCTTCGCGGTGAGCAGTCCGAGTTCGCGGATCGGCGCCAGGTCGATGCCGGCGACCGACAGCAGCACCCCGCGCTCGAGGGCGTCCTTGGCCGCGATGGCGGTCTCGAGCACGACCGGCTCGATCTTCTTGCCGCGCACTTCCTTCTCGTAACGGCTGATCGCCTTGTCGACGGTCTCGAGATCGGCGAGCATCAGCTCGGCGTTGATCGTCTCCATGTCGGATGCCGGATTCACGGCGCCGTCCACGTGCACCACGTCGTCGTCGGAGAAGCCGCGGACCACTTGGGCGATGGCGTCGGCCTCACGGATGTTCGCGAGGAACTTGTTCCCCAGGCCCTCGCCCTCGCTCGCACCGCGGACGATGCCGGCGATGTCGACGAAGGACACGGCTGCGGGCAGGATCCGCTCGCTGCTGAAGATCTCGGCGAGTGTGTCGAGACGCGGGTCGGGCAGGTTCACCACGCCGACGTTCGGCTCGATCGTCGCGAACGGATAGTTCGCCGCGAGCACGTCGTTCTTGGTGAGTGCGTTGAAGAGGGTGGACTTGCCGACGTTGGGCAGGCCGACGATGCCGATAGTGAGAGCCACGGAGGACGAGTCTACCTGTCGGTTCCGGCGCGATCCTGCGTCGTCAGTCCCGCACCGCGCGGAACGCTCGCGTCACGTAAGGCAAATCGATCGTGTCATCACCGTGCACACCGAGTTCGTCGAACAGCGCGTCCATGTCCCGTCGGATGCGCGACTTCTCCTCGTCGGATGCCGTGATCACATAGCTGCGCGATGACGCCATCGTGTGCAGCAGACCCCGCGTCATCGGACGGACCCACTCCCAGCGCTCCTGGGCGAGAGGGCCGAACGGTGCCGCGACGACCGGGTCTCCCGCGGCGAGCATGATCTCGGCATTGCTGCCGTGCATGATCTCCGTGAGCCGTCGCACCCAGTCGACGCTCTCATCCCGGATGTTCCAGATGAGCCCGAGCACTCCTCCGCGCCGCACGACGCGCCCGATCTCTGCGGATGCCGCGACCGGCTCCACCCAATGCCAGGCCTGCCCCAGCACCACGGCATCGACGCTGTCATCCGGCAGCGGCAGGCTCTCGGCCGTTCCCACGAACGCCGGAACGCCGGGGACCGCGGTGCGCAGCGTCGCGAGCATCTCCGGATCGGGATCGACCGCGACGACCTCGGCATCCGGAGCACCGATGAGCGTGCGGGTCAGCTTGCCTGTTCCGGCCCCGACATCGGCGATCCGACGCGACCCGTGCGGCAGGGCGTCGAGCATCCACGCCACGGCGTCGAAGGGATACTCAGGGCGTCCGACCTCGTAGCTGTGGGCCTGTACGCCGAAGGATGTCGCCTGCTCGTCCGTCATGTCGCCAGCCTACGGCGAGCCTGCGATCGGTCGCAGAAATCGCGAGGGAGAGTGGAACCGTGCCACTGGACTTCACTGCGATCGACTTCGAAACCGCGAACTCCAGCCCCGCCTCCGCCTGCTCCGTCGGACTCGTCCGCGTGCGCGGCGGCGAGGTCGTCGCCACTGCCGGCTGGCTGATCCAGCCGCCGCCCGGCCACGACGAGTTCCAGGAGTGGAACGTGCGCATCCACGGCATCCAGCCGTCCGACGTGCTCTCCGCCGCGACCTGGGTGGATCAGTTCGACCGGCTGTGCGGCTTCGCGGGCGCCGACGTGCTCGTCGCGCACAACGCGGGATTCGACCTCAACGTGCTGCGACGGGCCGCGGAGGCCACCGGCATGCTGTGCCCGCCGTATCGTTCGCTCTGCAGCCTGCAGGTCGCGCGCAAGACGTATCAGCTCGACTCCTACCGTCTGCCCATGGCTGCGGCCGCTGCGGGATTCGCCGAGTTCTCGCATCACGATGCCCTGGCCGACGCCCGCGCCTGCGCGCAGATCGTGATCGACGCCGCACGTCGCCACGGCGCGGCCGACGTCCACGCTCTCGCCGAGACGCTGAGCCTGCGCGTGACGGAGCCCGCTGCGCCCGCCCTGGAGCGCGCCGTCGCCTGACGAGGATCACCGCGCCTGAGCGGGGCGGCGCCGCAATGTCGGATGCCGGCCGCATCATGAGACACATGGATGCTCTCTCGTTCGTTCTGGTCCTCGCCGCACTCGCGGCGGGTGTCGCCGTGGGCTGGTTCCTGCGCGCCGGACGCGGGGCTGCGGACCTCGCGCGCTCCGAAGCAGAGCTGGCCGCCGCACGCGACGACCGCGACCGTCAGTACGACCTCTACCGTGATGCCGTCGAGCACGCCCGCACCGAGCAGCGGGCGGAGGCGCTGCGCGTGCAGCAGCAGAACGCCGTGCTCACGGCGCTCGCACCGGTGCGCGAGAGCCTGCAGCAGATGCAGTCCAAGGTGACCGCGATCGAGCAGGAGCGTCAGGCGCAGTTCGGCACCCTCGCCGAGCAGCTGCGCCGGGCCCAGGAGTCCGACGAGGCGCTCCGCGCGACGACCGAGTCCCTCGCCGGAGCCCTGCGCTCCACGGCGACGCGCGGCGTCTGGGGCGAGACGCAGCTGCGGCGGGTCGTCGAGGCGGCCGGGCTCACTCGGCACGTCGACTTCGACCTCCAGTCGACGATCTCCTCCGACAGCGGAACAGGCCGCCCCGACATGGTCGTGCGCCTCGCGGGCGGCACGTCGATCGCGGTCGACGCCAAGGTCCCGCTCGATGCCTACCTCGAGGCCTCGGCCCTGCCCGCCGGCGACGCGCACGAGCCTCAGCGGCGTGCGCATATGCAGCGGCACGTGAAGGCGGTCCGCGCCCACATCGACGCGCTCGCGAAGAAGGCGTACTGGTCGGGCCTCGACGCCAGCCCGGAATTCGTGATCTGCTTCCTGCCCAGCGAGTCGCTGCTGGCCGCCGCCATCGATGAGGACCCGACCCTGCTCGACTACGCCTTCAGCCGGGGCGTGGCGCTGGCTTCGCCGGTGAACCTCTGGGCCGTGCTCAAGACGGTCGCCTACACCTGGACCCAGCAAGAGGTGTCGACCGAGGCGCGCACGCTGCTGAACCTCGGAACACAGCTCTACGAGCGGCTCGGCACGCTGGCGGGTCACGCCGACGATCTGCGCCGAGCGCTGGAGCGCACCGTCGACAGTTACAACAAGTTCGCGGGATCCCTCGAGACGCGCGTCCTCGTGACGGCACGACAGTTCCCGGGCATCGATGCGTCGGGTCTTGCGACCGCCCCCGCCGTGACCGCCGGAGTCACCCGGCGTTTCAGCGCGCCGGAACTCGTCGGTATCGACGACGACGACGAATCAGACGAGGCGGCGTCGGACGACGACGCCTCGACCATCACGGTGCGTGCCGACGTCGGCGACGTGCGCGCGCGTCTGGACGGCGCGTAGGTCAGGCAGCGCCCGGAACGCCGCTCAGCAAGACGATGACGAGGCCACTCGTCGCGAGGAAGGCGCCGATCATCCACCAGGCGCTGATCTCGTGACCCTCGTCGAGGCGTTTGCGGAACAGCACGTCGGCGCGACGGGCCGGATCGCTGACCGCCGTCGGCGGCGGCGAGGTCGGAGCGGGCGCGATGACTTCCGCGTCCGCGCTCACCCGGAGGATGCGCCCCGTATTCGTCGTCACGATCTTCGTCGGGGCGGCCTTGGAGCCGCTCGTGTGCTGCGTTGTCATCTGTTCGCCCTCCTGCGCCTGCGGTGCCTGGCGGCTCCGTCGACAGCGACAAACCCAGTGACAATTGTGACACGGCACTCCCCGGAAGCGGGGATCACGACGAAACGACCCGATACCGGGTCGATAACGATGGGCCGCGTCCGACGATCAGAGTCGCGGGCTCAGAGCCACTTGGAGACCAGGTGCTCCGACGCGATCCGGCGCAGCGTGCCGGACGCTCCGCGGAGCACGACGCTCTCGGTGTAGACGAAGCCGCGCTCTCGGCGCACACCCGCGACGAGCTGGCCGTCGGTGACGCCGGTGGCGACGAAGATCGTGTTCTTGCCCTGCACCAGATCGTCGGCCTCGTAGACCTTGTCCATGTCGAGACCGGCGTCGATGCCGCGCTGACGCTCGTCATCATCGCGCGGCCAGAGGATCCCCTGGATGTGCCCGCCGAGCGCCTTGATCGCGCAGGCGGTGACGATGCCCTCCGGGCTGCCGCCGACGCCCACGCACATGTCGGTGCGCGCATCATGCCGGGCGGCGTTGATCCCGCCGGCGACGTCGCCGTCGCTCATCAGACGCGTTCCGGCACCCGCGTCGCGGATGTCCTGGATCAGCTTCTCGTGACGCGGACGGTTCAGCACCGAGACGACGATCTCGTCGACCGGCTTGCCGAGTGCGCCCGCCAGCTTGCGGATGTTCTCGCCGATGGGCAGGCGGATGTCGACGACGCCGACGCCGGCCGGTCCGGTGACGAGCTTGTCCATGTAGAAGACGGAAGACGCGTCGAGCATCGTGCCGCGATCGGAGACTGCGATCACCGAGAGCGCGTTCTGCCGGCCCGCGGCAGTGAGCGACGTGCCGTCGATCGGGTCGACCGCGATGTCGCACAGCGGCCCGCGACCGGTGCCGACGACCTCTCCGTTGAAGAGCATTGGGGCGTTGTCCTTCTCGCCCTCGCCGATGACGACCTTGCCCTGGAAGTCGACGGTGCCGAGGAACGCCCGCATCGCGTCGACCGCGGCTCCGTCCGCCGCTTCCTTCGCGCCGCGACCGATGAACGGCACGGCGCGGATGGCCGCAGCCTCCGTGGAGCGGACCAGCTCCATCGCGAGGTTACGGTCGGGATGAAGAGGGCTCAGATCCGCTGTCAGACTCACCATGCGGTCAGCCTAGCCATCGCGCGTTGCGAACAGCCCGGCTTTCGTCCGATTTCGCATGAAGGAATCTCGATTCTTAACATGTGCGCAGGAGAGCCCGCGTCAGGCCGGTCCCTGCGCTGCGGCATCCGCTCACGCACCCCGATAGAGTGACTGCTGTCCCGGCTCACCTATACGCAGGAGTTCTCATGCCCGTCGCCACCCCGGACCAGTACGCCGAAATGCTCGACCGCGCAAAGGCCGGCGGCTTCGCGTACCCCGCTTTCAACGTGTCCAGCTCGCAGACGATCAACTCCGTCCTACAGGGTCTCACCGAGGCCGGCTCCGACGGCATCATCCAGGTCACCACGGGCGGCGCCGACTACTTCGCCGGCCACACCGTGAAGGCCCGCGCGACCGGCGCGCTCGCCTTCGCCCGCTACGCCACCGAGGTCGCCAAGAACTACCCGGTCACCGTCGCACTGCACACCGACCACTGCCCCAAGGACGCCCTGGCCGGCTTCGTGGAGCCGCTCATCGCCGCTTCCGAAGAAGAGGTCAAGGCCGGCCGCAACCCGATCTTCCAGTCGCACATGTGGGACGGCTCGGCTGTCCCGCTCGCGGAGAACATCGAGATCGCCAAGGACCTCCTCCCCCGCATGAAGGCGATCAACGCGATCCTCGAGGTCGAGATCGGCGTCGTCGGCGGCGAAGAGGACGGCGTCGCGCACGAAGGATCGAACGAGGCGCTCTACACGACCTTCGCCGACGTCGACCAGGCCGTGCAGGCGCTCGGACTCGGCGAGCAGGGCCGCTACATCGCCGCCCTCACCTTCGGCAACGTCCACGGTGTCTACAAGCCGGGTGGCGTGAAGCTGCGTCCCGAGCTGCTGGGCGAGATCCAGGAGCAGGTCGCCGCGAAGTACAACACGGGCGCGAAGCCGCTCGACCTCGTCTTCCACGGCGGCTCCGGCTCGACCGACGACGAGATCGCCCTCGCGGTCGCCAACGGCGTCATCAAGATGAACATCGACACCGACACGCAGTACGCGTACACGCGGGCGATCGCCGACTACATGTTCAAGAACTACGACGGCGTCCTCAAGGTCGACGGCGAGGTCGGCAACAAGAAGCAGTACGACCCGCGCGCGTGGGGCAAGGTCGCGGAGACCGCGATGGCCGCCCGCGTCGTCGAGTCGACCCGCCAGCTCGGCTCGTACGGCCAGTCGAAGAGCTGACCTCGCGTCGGGGTCGCTGACCCGGTCGACAGGCAAGGAGGGGCCCCGCCGTTCGGCGGGGCCCCTCCTTGCGTGCACGGGTCCGCGTCAGCTGCCGCCCATGTTCTGGACGTACGACATGAAGGCAGGGTCGCCGAACATCGGCACCGCCAGGCACATCGAGGTGATGAGCATCGTCACCACCGCGCCGACCAGCGGCACCCACCACGTGATCTTCGCGCTGCGGAGGCGCCGGATCGAGGCCCAGGCGGTGATCGCCCAGCCGACGACGAGCACGACGGCGGCGATGGAGCCCCAGAGCTTGCCCTGCTCGTAGTTCGTGAACTCCCCGTCGATCCCGAGGATCCTCATGCTCTCGTTCATCACCCGTGTGAGGTCGAGGTACGACACTGCCGTGAAGATCACGTTGAACAGGCCGTAGGCCAGCAGTCCGACGGTGACGACGCGGTCGACCGGATGCGGGCGGCGGGGCGCGGCGTCGACAGCGGGCTCCGACGCCGGTGCCGTCAGAACCGGCTCCGCGACGATCTCCTCCAGGGGTGGGAGGCCGGCCGCCCTCCGCTGCTCCTCGGGCGTCGCGAGTTCGCCGTACTGCGGGCGCTGATCGGTCATCCCGCCATGCTAATCCTCGCGGCTCTGAGCGGCTCACAGGAGTCGGAACAGCTGAAAGCCTCCGAAAATGATGGCGGCCCCGGAGGAGTGGGGACTCCTCGGGGCCGCGGATTCGGAACGCTGGGGACGCTCGTCATCCAAGTGGGTTCGACGCAGAGCTGGGGACCCTCCGCGAACCTGTAGTGCCGTTTGCACAGACGCCTACTTTTCTGATCATAGGAAAGTATCTGCCGACGGCGCTAGAGCGGAATCTTCAGATAGTGAACTCGACATCGGGCGGCCCCGTGTCGAACGAGTCCGCGCCGAGCTGCAGGGAGAGCCTGCGGGCGATCCTCTGGAGGCTCGAGACCAGTTCCCGATCCACGACCGCGCGGTCCGACGGCAGGGAGATCGCCAGCGACGCGGTGATGTTCGGTGCGATCACCGGCACGGCGACGCAGGTCGCCCCGATGGCGTACTCCTCCTCATCGAGCACCCACCCGGGCGAATGCTCGAGTTGCGTCAGCAAGGTCTTCCGATCGCTGATCGTCCGGGGGGTCAGCTCCTCGAGTCGATGACGCGCGAGATAGTCGAGGCGGTGCTCGTCGGGCAGCTCCGCCAGGATCTGCTTGCCGAGTGCTGTGGCGTGCGCGCTCGACTGGAGTCCCACCCAGAGCTCCACCCGCGGGTTGTGCACGGCGTCGACGATGTCGACCAGGTGCATCTCGCCGTCATCGAAGCGCGACAGGTACGCCGTCGCGCCGACCACCTCGGTCACCTCGCGGAGGGCGCCGCGCACACGGGCGAGGAAGACCCCGCGCGAATCGATCTGCTGCTGGAAGGCCGGGAATCGCGTGCCGAGCACGAGACCGTCGGGCTCGGAGGAGAGATACCCCTCATGGATGAGCGTCCGGACCAGGTTGTACGTCGTCCCGGGCGTCAGTCCGGTTGCGGCGGCGAGCATCTTCGCGGGAAGCGGTCGCGGCGAGTTCGCGACGATGTCGACGAGGCGGAGCGCGCGTTGCACGGACCCGATGAGGGTCGGCTCACCCTCCGCCGTGTTCACCGCTACGCGCCTCCTCCTGAAGCACGGCCGCCGAGCGCCCGCGCGTCGCGCTGGCCGGTGGAATCCTGGCGCAGCTCCTTGGGAAGAGAGAACATCAGATCCTCCTCGGCCGTCTTCACCTCTTCGACGTCGCGGTAACCGGCGTCGCTCAGCGCTTCGAGGACCTCGCGGACGAGCACCTCGGGAACGGATGCCCCGCTCGTCACGCCGACGGTCTCCACGCCGTCGAGCCATTCCTGCTTGACCTCTTCGGCGTAGTCGACACGATACGCCGCCTTGGCGCCGTATTCGAGGGCGACCTCGACGAGGCGCACCGAGTTCGAGGAGTTCGAGGATCCGACGACGATGACCAGATCGGCGTTCGTCGCGACCTTCTTGATCGCCACCTGCCGGTTCTGGGTGGCGTAGCAGATGTCGTCGGACGGCGGGTTGTGGAGCTCGGGGAAGCGCAGCCGAAGACGGTTGACGGTCTCCATGGTCTCGTCGACCGACAGCGTCGTCTGAGAGAGCCAGACGACCTTCGACGGATCCTTCACCTGCACGGTGTCGGCCTCGGCCGGCGAATTGACGATCGTCACGTGCTCGGGGGCCTCGCCCGCCGTGCCCTCGACCTCTTCGTGACCTTCGTGGCCGATGAGCAGGATCTCGAAGTCGTCCCGGGCGAAACGCACGGCTTCGCGGTGCACCTTCGTGACCAGCGGGCAGGTGGCGTCGATCGCGTGCAGTCCTCGATCGGATGCCGCGTTCACCACGGCCGGCGAGACCCCGTGCGCGCTGAAGACGACGTGGGCTCCGGCGGGGACTTCATCGACCTCTTCGACGAAGATCGCGCCCTTCTCCTCGAGTTCGGAGACGACATGGATGTTGTGCACGATCTGCTTGCGCACGTAGACGGGTGCGCCGTAGCGCTCCAGCGCCTTCTCGACCGCGACGACGGCCCGGTCGACCCCGGCGCAGTAGCCACGGGGAGCGGCCAGCAGAATCCGCTTGTGTCCGACGATCGGGTTATCCTGAAGCCGCCCGGCGGCCGCACGTACTCGTGGGATGCGCGGGATGGGGAGATGAACGGCAGTCGAAGTCACCCCTTGATTCTACCGGCGTCCTCCTGGGGAAGGCCGGGGTGCCGCCAGACGGCACGACGGCACGGAACGGGAGCACATGACAGTCTTCGAAGCGGCGGCGGGTCCGGGCGAGACGCCTCCGGCCGACGCCGTCGCGCCCCGGGACTCCACGTCCGACGCGCCCACCTCGGTCGCGCGCTTGAACGCGACTATCCGCGACTTCATCGCCCGGTGGAACACCGTGTGGGTCGAGGGCGAGATCACCTCCTGGAACGTCCGGGCCGGCAATGTGTTCGCGCGTCTGAAGGACACGCAGTCCGACGCGCAGATCTCCATCCGGATCTGGTCGAGCGTCCGCGGCCGCATCCCCTCCGACCTCGGCGTCGGCGACCACGTCGTGGCGGCCGTGAAGGCCGATTACTTCGTCAAGTCCGGCGACTTCAGCTTCGCCGTCTCCGCGATGAAGCACGTGGGTCTCGGCGATCAGCTCGAGCGGCTCGAGAAGCTGCGACTGCAGCTGCGTCAGGAGGGCCTGTTCGACTCGTCGCGCAAGAAGCGCCTGCCGTTCCTCCCCCACGTCATCGGCCTGATCACCGGCGAGCGGTCCGACGCCGAGAAGGACGTGCGGAGGAACGCCGAGTTGCGCTGGCCGCAGGTACGCTTCCGCACCGAGTACGCGGCGGTGCAGGGCGACCGCTGCGTGCCCGACACCCTCGCCGCGCTGAAGAGGCTCGACGCCGATCCCGAGGTCGACGTCATCGTCATCGCCCGCGGCGGAGGCGATCCGCAGACGCTGCTCGGATTCAGCGACGAGCGACTCGTGCGAGCCGTCGCCGCGGCATCCACCCCGGTCGTCAGCGCCATCGGCCACGAGAACGACCACCCGCTCCTCGACGATGTCGCCGACCTGCGAGCGTCGACCCCGACGGATGCCGCGAAGCGCGTGGTACCGGATGTCGGCGAGCAGCGCGCCCTCATCGCCCAGCTGCGTTCTCGGGCGACATCGCGCCTCACCCAGCGGCTGTCCCACGACATCGCACAGCTCGAGCAGCTGCGCTCCCGACCGGTCCTGCGCTCTCCCGCGCCGATCATCGACGCGCGGGCGCAGGAGCTGTGGCTGCTGCAGTCGCGCGGACGCGACACGCTCACCCGGCAGCTCGACACCGCCGGTCGCCGCACCAGCGAGCTCCGGGCCTCGCTGCGAGCACTGTCGCCGGCGGCGACCCTCGCACGCGGCTACGCGATCGCGCACCTCGAAGGCGGCGTGATCCTGCGTGACGCGGCGGATGCTCCGGCCGGCAGCGCCCTGACGATCACGGTCGACCACGGCTCGGTGGCCGCCCGTTCCGAAGGCGAGATCGCGGAAGGTTCCTGAGCCGGGCACCGTTCACGCACGCCGTAAGATGGAGGAGTGAGCGCCCTGAACGAGATCCCCGTCGAGACGCTGTCGTTCGAGGCAGCCCGCGATGAACTCGTCACCGTCGTCGCCGAGCTCGAACAGGGCTCCCCCACGCTCGAGCATTCGCTCGCCCTCTGGGAGCGCGGCGAAGCCCTCGCCGCCCGCTGCGAGGAGTGGCTGCTGGGCGCGAAGCGCCGTCTCGACGCCGCTCGGGCCGCGGCATCCGACTCCGACTCCGCCGGCAGCGCATCATGAGCAAGCCCGCCCCGATCGTCGCCGAGCTCGGACGCCCCGAGACACCGGACGAGACCGCCGCGCGCAAGGCCGCATCCAGCAAGGCGTACCGCGGCAGCCAGACCTTCCGAAACCTCATCGCCGCGCTGCTGGTGACCGTGGCCGTCGTCGCTGTGATCATCTTCGCCGTCCCGCGGGGCGAGCCGGTCGCCGCCGAGAAGATCGACGTAACGGGTATCGCCGAAGGCGTCGAATCGACCATGGACAGCCCGGCGATCGTCCCCGAGGTCGACGGGTTCTGGCGCGTGAACGCTGCCGAGCTGCAGAGCGGCGCCACGGTCGTGTGGGAAATCACCCTCGCACCGGCCGCCGACGACGAACGCGGCTTCATCAAGATCGCCCAGGCCTTCGACGCCGACGCCTCGTGGGCACCGCAGCGCTTGAACGGCAACGCGCCCACCGACGAGGTCAGCATCGGCGGACTCGACTGGGACGTGTACAAGCTCGGCGATGCGGGAGCGAACGCCAACGTCTCCTATGCGATCGGCACGCAGGCCGGAGACGACTACGTGCTCCTGTACGGCTCGCGCTCCGCCTCATCGACCGCCGACCTCGCAGAATCCCTCGTGCCGCAGATCCGCGCCCTCTCGGAGGCTTCATGACGCACCCGCTCACCCCCGCCGCAGCCTGGAAGCAGATGCAGGAGGGGAACGCCCGTTTCGTGCGCGACGAGCCCCAGCATCCGAACCAGGACGGCGCGCGCCGTCAGGACCTCGCCGCGGCCCAGCATCCGGTCGCGACGCTCTTCGGCTGCTCCGACTCGCGCCTGGCGGCCGAGATCATCTTCGACCTGGGCCTCGGCGACCTGTTCGTCGTGCGCAACGCCGGTCAGGTGCTGGGCGAGTCGATCGTCGCGAGTCTCGAATACGCCGTCGCCGTGCTGGAAGTGCCGCTCATCGTCGTCCTCGCGCACGACTCGTGCGGCGCCGTGCGCGCCGCGATCGACGGCACCGCGATCGACGCGGCTCCGCTCCCCCCTCACATCTGGCGCCTCATCGCCCCGATCGTGCCCGCCGCCCGGAAGGTGCTGGCCGAGAACGGCGGCACCACCGTCGCCGAGATCGACGCCGAACTCGTCGGCGAGGAGCACCTGCGCAACACCGTGCGCGATCTGCTGCAGTCGTCCGAGCTGATCAGCACCGCCGTCACCGAGGGCCGTCTGGGCATCGTCGGCGCCAACTACCGCCTGGCCGAGGGCACCGCGTCGCCGGTGATCACGGTAGGAATCGATACCGAGGGGTCCATCCCCGCAACCAAGGAGGGTTCGGAATGACCGAGCAGGACTACCGCATCGAACACGACACCATGGGCGAGGTGCGGGTGCCCGTCGACGCGCTGTACGGCGCGCAGACGCAGCGTGCCGTCGAGAACTTCCCGATCTCGGGCAAGGGTCTGGAGTCGACTCAGATCGCGGCCCTTGCGCGCATCAAGAAGGCCGCCGCCCTGGCGAACAAGGAGCTCGGCACCCTCGACGGCGCCATCGCCGACGCCATCGCACAGGCTGCCGATCAGGTCGCCTCGGGTGCGCACGACGGCGAGTTCCCGGTCGACACGTACCAGACCGGCTCCGGCACGTCGTCGAACATGAACATGAACGAGGTGCTCGCCACCCTCGCGACGCGCATCCTCGGGTCGACCGTGCACCCCAACGACCACGTGAACGCGTCGCAGTCGTCGAACGACGTGTTCCCGACCTCGGTGCACATCGCCGTCACCCAGGCGCTCATCGACACCCTCATCCCCTCGCTCGATCACCTCGCCGTCGCCCTCGAGGCGAAGGCGGAGCTGTGGAAGGATGCCGTCAAGTCCGGCCGCACGCACCTCATGGATGCGACGCCCGTCACGCTCGGCCAGGAGTTCGGCGGCTACGCCCGCCAGATGCGCCTCGGCATCGAGCGCGTGCAGTCGGCGCTCCCCCGCGTCGCTGAGGTCCCGCTCGGCGGCACGGCCGTCGGCACCGGCATCAACACCCCGCTCGGGTTCCCGCAGAAGGTCATCGCGCTGCTCGCTGCCGAGACCGAGCTGCCGATCACCGAGGCCAAGGACCACTTCGAGGCGCAGGCCAACCGCGACGGACTCGTGGAAGCCTCCGGCGCCCTCCGCACGATCGCGGTCTCCCTGACCAAGATCAACAACGATCTCCGCTGGATGGGCTCAGGCCCCAACACGGGTCTGGGCGAGCTGCACATCCCCGACCTGCAGCCCGGGTCGTCGATCATGCCCGGCAAGGTCAACCCGGTCGTGCCGGAGGCCGTGCTGATGGTCTGCGCTCGCGTGATCGGCAACGACGCCACGGTCGCCTGGGCCGGAGCATCCGGTTCCTTCGAGCTGAACGTCGCGATCCCGGTCATGGGCACCGCGCTGCTCGAGTCGATCCGTCTGCTGTCGAACGCCTCGCGGGTGCTCGCCGACAAGACGATCGACGGCCTGCAGGCGAACGTCGAGCGCGCGGCGGCCTTCGCGGGCATGAGCCCGTCGATCGTGACGCCGCTGAACAAGCTCATCGGCTACGAAGCGGCGGCGAAGATCGCCAAGCACTCGGTCGCCAACGGCATCACGGTGCGCGACGCCGTGATCGACCTCGGCTACGTCGAGCGCGGCGACCTCACCCTCGAGCAGCTCGACGAGAAGCTCGACCTGCTCTCGATGACGCACCCCGGCTGAGTCCGGACGCGCACGAGCGGATGCCGCGGGGACCTGGTCCTCGCGGCATCCGTCGTCTTCGGGGCTGAAAAGAAGAGCGGATGCCGAAAGTCACGGCATCCGCTCTCCCGCCATCGTCAGCTGAGCTCTCCGCCCTCCAGGAGTTCAGTGACGAGTGCTGCGATCGCCGAGCGCTCTGAGCGCATCAGCGTCACGTGTCCGAACAGGTCGTGCCCCTTCAGAGTCTCGATCACGCTGGCGATGCCGTCGTGTCGTCCGACCCGGAGGTTGTCGCGCTGACCGACGTCGTGCGTGAGGATGACGCGCGAGTTCTGGCCCATGCGGCTGAGCACGGTCAGCAGCACGTTGCGTTCCAGCGACTGCGCCTCGTCGACGATCACGAAGGCGTCGTGCAGGGAGCGTCCACGGATGTGCGTCAGCGGGAGCACTTCGAGCAGCCCGCGCTCGATGACCTCTTCGACGACGTTGCCCGAGACCACCGAGCCGAGCGTGTCGAACACCGCCTGACCCCAGGGTCCCATCTTCTCGCCCTGGTCGCCGGGGAGGTATCCGAGCTCCTGCCCGCCGACCGCGAAGAGCGGACGGAAGACGATGATCTTCTTCTGCTGCTGTCGCTCCAGCACCGCTTCGAGTCCGGCGCACAGCGCGAGCGCCGACTTTCCGGTACCGGCTCGGCCGCCGAGTGAGACGATGCCCACCTCCTGGTCGAGCAGCAGGTCGATCGCGATCCGCTGCTCGGCCGAGCGCCCGTGCATCCCGAAGATGTCGCGGTCGCCGCGCACCAGACGGTACTCGCCATCGCCGGTCACTCTGCCGAGAGCCGAACCTCGCTCCGAGTGGATGATCAGGCCGGTGTTCACGGGGATGCCCCTGGCGTCCTCGCTGATGCCGACTTCGCTCTCGTAGAGGTCGCTGATCTCGTCGCCACTGAGGTCGAGCGTCGAGATGCCCGTCCATCCGGAATCCACGGCCTGTTCGGCGAGGTACTCCTCCGCGCGGATGCCGAGAGATGCCGCCTTGACGCGCATCGGCAGATCCTTCGAGACGATCGTGACATCCTGACCGTCCTGTGCGAGGTGCATCGCGACCGAGAGGATGCGGGTGTCGTTGTCGCTCAGGCGGATGCCGGCCGGCAGGACCGACGGATCGGTGTTGGCGAGTTCGACCCGCAGGGTGCCGCCCTCGCCGACCTCGACCGGGAAGTCCAGTCGTCCGTGCTCGATGCGCAGGTCGTCGAGGTGACGCAGCGCCTGACGGGCGAAGTAGCCGATCTCCGGGTCGTGGCGCTTGCCCTCGAGCTCGGTGATCACGACGACGGGGAGCACCACGGAGTGCTCCGCGAACCGGAAGAACGCCTGCGGATCGCTCAGCAGCACCGACGTGTCGAGCACATAGGTGCGCAGGTCCTGATCCGGCTCGATCGACGAAGCGCTCCTCGTCGTCTTACGGGTGGACTGCTGCGCCGTGCTGGTGGACTGCTGCGCTGTACGTGTGGTCACGACCCACTCCCGACCCGGGGATTGATCCCCGCCTGAGAACGAGTCGACCTGGGGCCACGAGTCGTCAACCGGAAGGCCGACTCGACCGGGCTCCTTGCCCGATGCCTAGAACGTACGACTCCGAGAGGGCTTAACCGTGTGTCGACACGCGGGCGATTCTTACGAGCTTGTGAACGTCTCGTTTCCGAACGCGCCGAGCTCCTCGTCCAACTGCTGCAGGGTGGCTGCGTCGGTGCCGGCATGCGCCGCGATGCGCACCGATGAGCCCCGCGCCGTGACCACGATGCCGGCGTTCGCGAGAGCCGCGGCAAGACGGGCCGGCTCCTCGGGTGAGAGCACGACGATGCCTGCGCGGGACCCGCGCTCTCGGGGGGAGGTGACGGCGATCCCGTGACGGTCGGCGATCTCGACGATCGTGTCGACGTGCTCCGCGATCCGCGCCTCGATCGCCGCGACACCGGCATCGCGCACATCGCGGACCCCGATCGCGAGCCGGCCGGCGGCGAGCGTGTCAGGCGGGCTCACCGTGAACGCCTGCGCGGAGGGCGTCGGCGCGAGCAGCTCGTCGACGGAGAGGCCTGCGGTTCCGCTGATGCCCGAGAGCACCGGAGCGATGCGCTCCCTCGCCCGCGACGAGAACCACGCGAACGCACTGCCGCGTCCGGCACGCAGCCACTTGTACCCGTGTCCGACCACGACGTCGGCCGCCGTGTAGTCGACGTCGACGACCCCGAACGCCTGCACGGCATCGACGATGAGCAGTCGGTCGGGACCGATGAGCTCGCGCAGTGCGGCGAGGTCGGCGCGGAAGCCCGTACGGAAGTCGACGAGGCTGACGGCGAGCGCCGTGACCTCGTCGTCGAGCGCCTCGGCGACGACATCCGGAGTCACGCGTCCGTCGTCGGGCGTGATCCAACGCGGCGTCAGCGCCCGATGGGACGCGGCGGATGCGCGCTCGAGGGTCAGACTCACACTCGGGAACTCGGCCGTGCTCGCGATCACCGCGCCGGTCGTCCCGTACAGGGCGTGCATGAGACCCTGCGTCGACGACGGCTGCAGCGTGACGTCCGCGGGCTCGGCGCCGAGCAGTTCCGCGACGAGCTCCTGCGCCTGCCCGACGCGCTCCCAGACCAGCGAGAGCGACGAGGGGCGCCCGCTGCCCAGCAGATCGGCGTCGGCGAAGATCTCCTCGCGCACCGACGGCGAGAGCGGACCGAAAGCGGCCCAGTTCAGGTAGCCGGATTCGTTGTCGAACGTGCCGACGTAGTCGTCGAAAGTACTCACCGCGTCAGTCTGGCACGGGTACCAGGGCCCCCGGAACGCGCTAGCGGCCGAAGCGGCGGTCGCGGTCGGCGAAGTCGCGGATCGCGCGCAGGAAGTCGACCTGTCGCAGGTCGGGCCCCAGCGCCTCGACGAAGTAGAACTCGCTGTGCGCGCTCTGCCACAGCAGGAAGTCGCTGAGCCGCTGCTCACCGCTGGTGCGGATCACGAGATCGGGGTCGGGCTGACCGCCCGTGTACAGGTGCTCGCCGATCATCTCCGGAGTCAGATGCGCCGCGAGATCTTCCAGCGTGCCGCCCGATGCCTCGTGCTTCGTGATAATGCTGCGGACCGCGTCGACGATCTCGTGCCGCCCGCCGTAGCCGACGGCGAGGTTCACATGGAGCCCGGTGTGGTCCTTCGTGCGCGCCTCGGCCTCGGCGAGCACACGAGCGAGTTCCGTCGGGAGGATGTCGGAGCGGCCCACGTGCTGCACCCGCCAGTTCTGCTCCTGCGAAACCGCCTCCGCGAGCTCCGCGATGATCTCGATGAGGTCGGCCAGCTCGGCGGAGTCCCGCTTGCGCAGGTTGTCGCTGGAGAGCAGGTACAGCGAGACGACTCGCACGCCCAGCTCATCGCACCAGCCCAGGAACTCGCGCATCTTCGCCGCACCGGCCCGATGACCCTCTGCCGGGGTGGCGAAACCGAGCTGCCGGGCCCACCGCCGGTTGCCGTCGATCATCATCGCGACGTGGTGCGGTACGGACGCCGGATCGAGCTGGCGTCGCAGCCGGCTGGTGTAGAGCCGGTACAGCGGTCCGCGCCCCGGGCTCTCGCGTGACATCACCCACCTACGCTACCGTGTCGGGCCTCCGCGCACTGTGTGCGGAGGCTGAGGATATGTGCCATCCGCGGCATGCGCACCCACCTAGAGTGAGCACGTGAGCACTCCCGAGCCGACCGAACCCGAACTCCCCCAGCTGCCGCTTCTCGAGGTGGCCGCGGCGGATGCGGCGGTCGAGATCCGGCCGACCTGGCGCGGATGGATCCACGCCGGCGTCTTCCCCGTCGCGATCGTCGCGGGCATCGTGCTCATCGTCGTCGCCGAGAGCGGAGCGGCGAAGTGGGCGGCGGCCGTGTTCATGGCGAGCTCGCTGCTGCTGTTCGGCAACTCGGCGCTGTATCACCGGTTCGACTGGAAGCCGAAGGTGAAGCTGATCCTGAAGCGGATCGACCACGCCAACATCTTCCTGCTGATCGCCGGAACCTATACACCGCTCGCGACGCTGGCGCTCCCTCCGGAGAAGGGCGCTCTGCTCCTCTGGCTGGTCTGGGGCGGAACCGTGGTCGGCATCCTCTTCCGCGTCTTCTGGATCCATGCGCCGCGCTGGCTGTACGTGGCGCTCTACCTGCTGATGGGGTGGGCGGCCGTGATGTTCATGGCGGATCTGCTCGCGGCCAACGCCTCGATGATGATCCTCGTCATCATCGGCGGTCTGCTCTACACCGGCGGGGCGATCGTCTACGCCCTGAAGAAGCCGAACCCGTGGCCCGGGCGCTTCGGCTTCCACGAGATCTTCCACGTCTGCACGGTGCTCGCGTTCCTGTGCCACTGGACCGCGTGCCTGCTGATCACGCTGGCCCCGCTCAGCCCCTCACTCGGCGCCTGACGCCCCTCAGGTCGCGCGCGGATCGTCGTCGCCCTCGCGGGTGATCGGCAGATCGGCGTCGGTCTCGGTCGCCTCGTCGGCCGCGCGGGCCGCCTCTTCGGCATCGAGCTCGTCCCGCACTTCCTCGCGGTAGCGCACGCGCCGGATACGACGGTTCATGTCCCAGATGAGCAGGATCACCGCGATGACGATGACCACGATCACCGCGAAGCCGACGAAGCCGGGAGTCACCGCTTCGGGAGCCACCGTCATGGTGGGCGTCGGCATCGGAGTCTCGGACAGAGAGCGCATGTGTCGGCCTTTCCTACTCAGGTCGCATAACCTGGTATCACCAGCCTAACGACCGGAAGACCGCCCCGTGACGACCGCAGAAGAGCTCGACGAACGCTACGGCCGCACGCGCACGCGGCGGACGCCGTGGATCATCGCCGGCATCGTCGCACTGCTCGTGGTGGGGGCGTTCGGCTGGATGATCGTCGCCCAGTCGATGAGCTCGGTGGATGCCGACGATCTCGGCTTCGAGCTCGTCGACGAGCACACCGTCGACGTGCGGTTCCAGGTCAGCGGCGTGCAGGGCAAGGACGTCGTCTGCGTCGTCGAGGCGCTCGACGAGGAGTTCGGCGTCGTCGGCTGGAAGGTCGTCGAGATCCCCGCCGGAGACAGCCATACACAGGCGATGTCGACCGTCGTTCCGACCGTGTCCGCGGCCACCACAGGTTTGGTGAACACCTGCTGGGTCGCTTAGACTCATCGCAGACAGACGACGCCCTGGCAACGTGCCGGGGCGTCTTGGCATATCCCCCGCAGTATCCGGTGGGATCCGAAAGAAGGAGCTTCGTCATGTCCACCGACGCTCAGGTTCCCTTCCTCACGCAGGAAGCATATGACCGGCTCGTCGCCGAGCTGGAGCATCTGTCCACCACCGGCCGCGACGAGATCGCCAAGCGCATCGAGGCCGCCCGCGAAGAGGGCGACCTCAAGGAGAACGGCGGCTACCACGCCGCCAAGGACGAGCAGGGCAAGCAGGAGGCCCGCATCCGCACCCTCGAAGGTCTGCTGAAGACCGCGAAGGTCGGCGAGGCTCCGGCCAGCCGCGGCATCGTCGAGCCCGGCACCGTCGTGACCGCGGTCGTCGCCGGCGGCGAAGAGGTCTTCCTCCTCGGCAGCCGCGAGATCGCCGCCGGCGGCAGCGACCTCGACGTCTACAGCGAGGCGAGCCCTCTCGGCCAGGCCATCCTCGGCCTCAAGGTCGGCGAGAAGTCGTCGTACGAGGCGCCGAACGGCCGCTCGATCGCCGTCGAGATCGTGAACGTCGAGACGTACACCGGCTGACACCCAGCCTCGAAGCGCGCCCCGGCATCCTTTCGGATGTCCGGGCGCGTTTCGTGCTTCCGGCTCAGTCCGGAACGATGAACGGCTCGAAGCCGGCCTGGCGCAGCGTGTCGAGCGTGTGCTCCGAGTGCTCGGGCCCGCGGGTCTCGACGCTCAGCTCGAGGATGACGTCGCTGATCTGCAGTCCGTGACCGTGCCGGGTGTGCATCGCCTCGATGACGTTCGCACCCGCCGCGGCGATGAGCTCCGACACTCGCGCGAGCTGTCCCGGACGGTCGGGCAGCGGCACGCGGATCGTCAGGTAGCGGCCCGATGCCGCGAGTCCGTGCGAGACGACGCGCTGCAGCAACAGGGGATCGATGTTGCCTCCCGACAGCACTGCCATCGTCGTGCCGGTGGCGGAGACCTTCCCGGAGAGGATGGCCGCGACGCCGGCGGCGCCGGCGGGCTCGACGACGACCTTCGACTGCTCCAGCAGGATGAGGATGGCACGAGCCAGATCGTCGTCGGAGACCGTGACGACCTCGTCGACGAGGTCCTTGATGATGTCGAAGGGGATGGCTCCGGGGCGGGCGACGAGGATGCCGTCGGCGATGGTCGGCCGCGTCACGATGTCGACGGGCTCCCCCGCCGCGAGTGACGGCGGCATCGCTGCCGCGTTCTCGGCCTGAACCCCGATGATCCGGACGGTGCGGCCGAGTTCGGCGGCGCGTGCCTTGACGGCAGCGGCGACACCGGCGATGAGGCCTCCGCCGCCGATGCCGAGGACGATCGTGTCGACCTCGGGGGCGTCGTCGAGCAGCTCCAGACCGAGCGTTCCCTGCCCGATCACGACGTCCCGGTGATCGAACGGGTGGATGAGCACGGCACCGGTGCGCTCGGAGAACTCCGCTGCGAGGCGCAGCGAGGTCGCCACCGTCTCACCCTCGAGCACGACCTCGGCGCCGTAACCGCGCGTGGCGAGCAGTTTCGGCACCGGCACGCCGATCGGCATGAAGATGGTGGCGGGGATGCCGAGTTCTTGCGCGGCGAGCGCGACGCCCTGCGCGTGGTTGCCGGCGGATGCCGCCACCACACCGCGGGAGCGCTCCTCGGCGCTGAGCCTCGAGAGCCGGTACGTCGCGCCGCGGATCTTGAACGAGCCCGTCCGCTGCAGATTCTCCATCTTCAGCAGGACGGGAACGCCGAGGACGTCGGAGAGGGCCCGTGACGGCAGCGTCGGCGTGTGGGAGATCACCTCAGCCAGACTCTGAGCGGCGTGCTCGAACTCGGACAGGCTGGGGACTGCGCTCATCGATTCCTCCGTTGCCGCTCGCGCGGCACTGTGCTCCAGATCAGATCTCCACTCGGGACGTCGCCAGTGCGCCACGATCCCGAACTCAACGTCACGGCGGCGACGTTCACGAACGCGGCCAACGGCACGGCGAACAGCGCACCCGGGATGCCTGCGATCATCGCGCCGCCCGCGACGACGAGCACGACGGCCAGCGGATGCACCTTCACGGCCGAGCCCATCATGATCGGCTGCAGGATGTGCCCCTCGATCTGCTGGACCGCGAGCACGACCAGCAGCATGAACAGTGCGATCCACGGGCCGTTGTACACGAGCGCGAGGAACACCGCGACGGCACCGGTGGCGACCGCACCGACGATCGGGATGAACGAGCCGAGGAAGACCAGGACCGCCACCGGCAGAGCGAGCGGAACCTGCAGCAGGAACGCGCCGAGGCCGATGCCGATCGCGTCGATGGTCGCGACGAACAACTGGGTCCGCGCGTAGTTGACGATCGTCCGCCAGCCGTTGCGGGCGGCGCTGTCGACGGCCGGACGCGCGTTGCGCGGGAAGAGCTTGACGGTCCAGCGCCAGATTCCGCCGCCGTCGGCGAGGAGGCAGATGAGGCTGAAGAACGCGAGGAGGGCACCGGTGGCGACGTGGCCCACGGTGGTGCCGATCGCCAGCGCGCCGGACAGCAGCGCCTGGGTCTGCTCCTCGATCATGGCGAGGCCCTGATCGATGTAGTCGGCGATCTGCTTGTCGGACAGCTGCAGGGGGCCTTCGTGGAGCCAGACCTGGAAGTCGTCCAGTGCGGCAGTGGTGCTCTGCTGCACGGCGGGGAGCTCGATGCGCACCTGCCAGACGACGAGCCAGACGAGCCCCGTCACGATGGCCGCGGTGCCGAGGAGCGAGATCGCGATGGCGGCCCAGCGCGGGAAGTGATGGCGCAGCATCCACTCGAACGCCGGCCACAGCAGCGCCGTGATGAGGATGGCGACCATGAGCGGGATCACCAGCAGCTTGAGCAGCATGACGAGCCAGATGAAGACGCCGATGACGGCGGCGATGAGCAGGAGCCGCCAGGCGTAGGCGGCCGTGATGCGCAGTCGCGGCGGCACCGTCTCGTCGGCGTCGGTCGTCACGATTCGGTCGATGGAGACCGGGCGCGGACGGAACAGGTCTCGCAGCCGTGGTCGCTGGTCCTCGCTCATCGCCCAAGTCTACGGCGGTCGCCGGGAGGCTCACGACGAGATGTCGCCGGCCGGCGATACGCTGACGACGTGACCGACACCCTCAGCTCCGCCCAGGCGCGCCGCATCGCTCTGGCCGCTCAGGGCTTCACCCGTGCGCGCCCGGCATCCGTGTCGCGGCGTCATGTCGATCGGGTGATGGAACGCCTCGGCGTGCTCCAGATCGACTCGGTGAACGTCTTCGCGCGGTCGCACTACCTGCCGCTCTTCTCACGTCTGGGCGCCTACGAGCCCGCCCTGCTCGACCGTGTGTTCCTCGCCCGCACCACCCACTACGTGGAGTACCTCGCCCACGAGGCGACGTTCATCCCGATCGAGGACTGGCCGCTGTGGCGGTTCCGCATGGACGACTTCCGTCGGCGATGGGCCGGTGAGGACTCGTGGATGAGTATCAACGCCCGCACGGTGCAGTGGGTGCGAGACGAACTGCGCACGCGCGGTCCGCTGCGACCGGCCGACCTTCGCGCCGATGCGCCGCGCGAGCGCGGGACCTGGTGGGACTGGGACGAGGTCAAGCTCGCGCTCGAGCACCTGTGGCGCACCGGCGACGTGGCTGTGAGCGGACGCCGAGGATTCGAGCGCTCCTACGCGCTGGCCGAACACGTCATCCCCGACGCGATCCTCTCGCGGGAGGTCCCCCGCACCGAGGCGATCCAGGAGCTGATCCGTCGCGCGGCGAGGTCGAGCGGGGTCGCGACGCAGTCCGATCTCGCCGACTACTACCGCATCAAGGATCGTGCCGCCGTCGCGCGCTCGATCCTCGACCTCGTCGATGCGGGCGACCTCGAACCGGTGCACGTGCGCGGCTGGGAACGAGGCGGCCGACCGCTCCCGGCATGGCGGCACCGCGATGCGGTGTTGCCGCGGAAGATCGACGCGGCGGCCGTCCTGACGCCGTTCGACCCCGTGGTGTGGTTCCGCGACCGCGCGCTGCGCGCCTTCGAGCTCGACTACCGCATCGAGATCTACGTGCCCGCCGAGAAACGCAGGTTCGGGTACTACTCGCTGCCTGTGCTGGTCGGCGACCGCATCGTCGCCCGTGTCGATCTGAAGGCCGAACGGGCCACGTCGACACTGCAGGTGCAGTCGGCGTGGTGGGAGCCGCAGGCGCGCGCGGACGACGCCGACCGGATCGCCGAGGAGCTCGCCCTGGCCGCATCGTGGCAGGGACTGGAGCACATCTCGGTCTCGGGCTGGGGAGACGCCACAGGCGCGATTCACGACGCGCTGCGCGGCCGCACGGGGGCCTCGATCCAGCGCCACCTGCACGCCAGGGAGAGCGTGTCATGAGCCGGCGCCGGTGGTGGCTGATCGGCGGCGGCACCGCCGTGGTCATCGCCGCTGTGGCGGGCGTGCTCATCTGGCAGGCTGCGAGCCGCCCTGCCACGGCCGAGGAGGCGGCGACGGCCTATCTGCGCGCGCTCGAGTCCGGCGACGCCGCGGCCGTCGAAGCGACCGGAATTCCGGTCGCCTCGACGGCCCTCGACGCTTTCGCCGACGCTGCGGAGCTCATCGAGGACGCGGAGGTGTCCGCCGTCGATGAGAACGACGACGGCTCGACGACCGCTGACGTCGCATTCAACCTCGGAGGCGAGGAGCGCACGGCGCAGTTGACGCTGTCGAACGACGACGGTCGGTGGACGGTCGATTCCTCCGCGCTCGGAACGACGACCGCGACCGCGACGATCGGCGCCTTCGTCGGCATCGGAGACGCGACCTTCCCGGTCGGCGAGGGTGTGGGACTGCTCCCCGCCGGGTACACGGTCTCGGCCGCTCCGGCGTCGCTCCTCGACGGAGAGAGCACTGTCCTCGTTCTTCCGGGCGAGCCCGCGGATGTCGCGCTGGAGGTCGCCCTGCGCCCTGAGGCGACGGATGCCGCGCAGAAGCAGCTCGACGCGCACCTCGACGCGTGCACCGCGCCCGCGAAGGCGACGCCGGAGGGCTGCGGCATCCGCATCCCCTGGGGCACCGAGTTCCGCGCCGTCACCGAGATGCGCTTTCGGATCGAGCAGGCACCCGTGGTGACGCTGACGGCGACCGGGTTTTCCGCCGACGGAGGGGTTCTCGTCGCGACCGTCACGGGTACCGGGCAGGACGGTGCCGAGCGCACCACGACCTATCGCACCGACTCCTGGAGCGTCCGCGGCGACATCGCGTTCACGGCGGACGGGCTGGAACTGACGGCCTGGTGAGCGGATTCGCCGATCAGCAGATCAGAACTGCACGCGCGGCGGCTCGGAGATCGCACCGCTGTCGGCGACTTCGAAGAACTCGCGCTCGGTGAAGCCGAGACCCTTGGCGAAGAGGTTGTTCGGGAACACCTTGATCTTCGTGTTCAGCTCGCGCACGCCGCCGTTGTAGAAGCGGCGCGCGGCCTGGATCTTGTCTTCGGTGTCGACGATCGCCTGCTGGAGCTGGAGGAAGTTCTGGCTGGCCTGCAGCTGCGGGTACGCCTCCGCGACAGCGAAGAGGCTGCGCAGCGCCTGCTGCACGTGCCCCTCTGCGATGCCCGCTTCGCCCGGACCGCTGGCCGACAGCGTCTCGGCACGCGCACGGGTGACGTTCTCGAAGACCGCCTTCTCATGAGAGGCGTAGCCCTTGACCGTCTCGATGAGGTTGGGGATGAGGTCGGCTCGCCGCTTGAGCTGCACGGTGATGCCGCTCCACGCCTCGTCGACGCGGACCTTCAGCTGCACCAGCGAGTTGTACGTGGCCCAGAGATAGATGCCGACGAGCAGGATCACTCCGACGACGATCAGTACTGGCACGAGCCATTCCATCAGAGGCCCACCCTTCCTCGTGTTTCTCTCATCCTAGACGCGCTGTCTGCACGTGTACTGGGGATGGCGCGTGCGATTCCGGTCAATCCGCGGTCAGTCACCGAGCACGCGCTCGAGGTAGCGGTTGCCGAACCGTCGGTCGGGGTCGAGGCGGTCGCGCACGGCCACGAAATCGTCGAACCGCGGGTAGCGTTCCCGCAACGTCTCGGCGGTCTGGGTGTGGAGCTTGCCCCAGTGCGGTCGGCCGCCGTGCTCGCGCATGATCGCCTCGACGGCCTCGAAGTACTCGGTCGGATCGGCGCGCCAGTACCGGTGCACCGCGATGTAGGCGCTGGCCCGGCCGTGGGCCGTGGACAGCCAGCGATCGTCTTCCGCGGCGAAGCGCACCTCGACGGGGAACTCGATGCGCCAGTTCCGCTGATCGATGAGCGCTCGCACGGCGCGGAACGCCGCCACGACGTTCTCGGCGGGGATCGCGTACTCCATCTCGCGGAAGCGCACGGTGCGGCTCTGCGTGAGGACGCGGTGGGACAGGTCGGTGTACTCGCGGTCGCCGGTGAGCTTCACGGCGAGGCGGCTGAAGGGCGGGGTGACGGCGGGCACGAGCTGTCCTGCGGCGCAGACGCCCCGGTAGACGCCGTTGGAGAGCAGCGTCTCGTCGATCCACTTCCCCACCGCGGGCAGAGGCTTGCGCACGGCCGACTCGGGCAGACGCGTCTGGCGCTTGGTGAGGGCGACGTCGGTGTGCGGGAACCAGTAGAACTCGAAGTGGTCGGATGACGCGACGTGGTTCTCGATGTCGTCCAGCACGTCGTCGAGCGGCATCGGCTCGTCGATCGCGTGCATGACGAACGCCGGAACGCACTGGAGCGTCACCTCGACGAGGATGCCGAGGGCGCCGAGCCCGAGCGCGGCGGCCGGCAGGAGCTCGCTGTTCTGCTGCTCGTCGATGCGCAGGAACTCTCCCGCGGCCGTGATCACGGTGACGCCGACGACCTGGGTCGCGAGACCGCCGAATCCCGCGCCGGTGCCGTGGGTCCCCGTCGAGATCGCGCCCGAGATCGATTGCCGATCGATGTCGCCGAGGTTCTCCATCGCGAGGCCGTGCGGGGCGAGGAGTTTCGGGATCCGGTGCAGCCGCGTTCCGGCGAGCAGCGTGACGCGTGCGGTCGCAGCATCCACCGAGGCCAGGCCCTGCATGTCGTCGAGTTCGAGCAGCACCCCGGGTGCCACGGCGATGCCCGTGAAACTGTGCCCCGCGCCGACGGCCTTGACGGTGAGCCCGTGGTTCACGGCAGCGAGGACCGCGCGCTGCACGCCTTCCGGGCTCCGCGGCCGCTCCACCCGCACGGGGCGGACGGATGCCGAGCGCGCCCAGTTCTGCCACGTGCCGCCGATCCTCGTCACAGGAAAGCCTTCCCCTCGCCGCGATACGTGGGCAGCTCGTCGACGATCTCGTCGCCCGAGACCAGGTGGTACTGCTCGATCCGCTCGGCCGGCTCGCCGCTCTTGGCATGCCGGAACCAGACCCGGTCGCCGACCCCGAGAGAGGTGGCCGCAGGCCCCTGCAGCGGCGTCTGCACCTCGCCGGCGGCTTCGCGCGGAAGCGTGCGGAGCCCTTCCGGCCACACCGGCTTGGGCTGCCGCGACGCCACCGCGGGGCCGGATGCGATCCAGCCGCCGCCGAGCACGGTCGCGATGTCGGCGGCCGGGCGTCGCACGACGTCGAAGGCGAAGGCGGCCGCCGGTGCGGGCTGGAAGGACCGATAGCCGTCGAACAGGTGGCCGCCGAGGAGCCCGCTGCCGGCGCTCGCCTCGGTGAGGGACTCGTCGCTGCCGGTGAACTCGAGCGACCCGGTGCCGCCGCCGTTGAGGAACTCCATCGGAGCCAGCGCCGTGACGGCTTCGACGATCGCCGCCCTGCGCTCTCTCAGCTCGGCGCGCGAGCGTGCCTGCACCATGCGGATCAGGGGCGCGTCGGAGCCGGCGTCGTCACCCTGACCGGCGATCTGCGCGTCGTACATCTGCAGCCCCACGAGCCGGAAGCCGGGACGCGCGAGCACCTTCCGCGCGAATCCGGCGACCTCACCGGCCGTGAAGAGCGCCGAGCGGCGGACGCCGATATGCCCGAGGAGTGAGGACTTCCACGAGGCGTCGACGTCGATCGCGACGCGGATCTCCGGACGGGTACCAGGACCGCTGACGCTGTCGATCAGGTCGAGGTGCGCGACGTCGTCGACCATGAGCGTGATGCGCCGCGCCGCCTGCTCATCGGCGAACAGCGCCTCGAGGCTCGCGCGGTCGACCGTCGGGTACGCGAGCACGATGTCGTCATGGCTCTCAGCGAGCCACAGCGCTTCAGGGAGTGTGAACGCCAGGATGCCGCGGAATCCGGGCAGCTTCAGCACGGCATCCAGCACCGCTCGCACCCGCACCGACTTCGACGCGACGCGGATGGGCAGGCCGCCGGAGCGCACCAGCAGATCCATGGCGTTGTACCGCAGCGCCTCCCGATCGATCACCGCGACGGGCGCGGGGAGGTGCTGTGTCGCTGCGGACAGGCGCGGCCAGTAGCGGGCCGGGTCCTGCCACTCGGGGGCGACCGAGGGGGCGCCCTGGACGGGGCTCAGTTCTTCGGTGAGGTCGAGCACTCCCCCACCTTATGACCTCCCGGACTCCGGATCACGTTCGGCGGCACCCCGTCGCATCCGAAGTTATCTTGCACCCAAGATACTTGTGTGCAAGGCTTACGGAATGAGCGAGACGCAATCCGCTGCACGCCGTAACGAGGCGGTCTGCCTGGCGCTGTATTCGACGATGAACGCGACTCTGCAGCTCTACCGCGAGCTGCTCTCCCCCTGGGGTCTGAGCTATCAGCAGCTGATGGTGCTCGGCCTGCTCTGGAGTGAGGGCGAGCAGACGCCGGGTGATATCTCCGCGGCACTGATGCTCGACACCAGCAGCGTCGCCGGACTGCTGAGCAGGATGCAGACCGCCGGGCTCATCGAGCGGGAGACATCACCGGCCGACCGACGGCGTGTGCGCGTCACGCCGACCGCTCGCAGCCACGAGATCGTCGCTGAGCTCGGCTGGTTGGAGGGCTGCATGACCGAGGCCATCGACCTCGAGCCCGACGAGGCGCATGACCTCGTCACCCGTCTGCACGACCTTCGCGAGAGGCTGAACGCCTTCCCGCGTCCGGAGCACGTCCGCCCGGGCATCCCCGCCTGACGCGAACCATTCGATGAGAGAGGGAGATGCCGAGATGGATCTGCAGGATATCGAGGTCACCACGCTGCGCGGCGAACACCGCACGTTCGGCGAGCTGACCGGGGGCAAGGTCGCGCTGGTCGTGAACGTCGCCTCGCGGTGCGGGCTCGCGCCGCAGTACGAACAGCTCGAGGAGCTGCAGCGCACGTTCGGCGACGAAGGCTTCACGGTGGTCGGCTTCCCGAGCAACCAGTTCCTTCAGGAGCTCGGGAGCTCCGACGCCATCGCGGAGTACTGCTCGGCGACCTGGGGCGTGACGTTCCCGATGACCGAGAAGGTGAAGGTCAACGGCCGGTCGGCGCACCCCCTGTACCGCGAGCTCACCCAGACCCTGGATGCCGATGGGAAAGCGGGCCGCGTGAAATGGAACTTCGAGAAGTTCCTCGTGAATCCGGACGGGCGGATCAAGCGCTTCCGCCCGACGACCCTTCCGGACGCTCCGGAGATCGTCGAGACCATCCGCGAGTGGACGCGCGAGGCTCCCGAGGCCGCCGCCGCCTCGGATATCGCCTGAACCGCGAGCAACTAGGCTGACGGCGTGGCCCCCGTAGCCCAATGGCAGAGGCAGGCGACTTAAAATCGCTTCAGTCTGGGTTCGAGTCCCAGCGGGGGCACCCGTCAGCTTTCCCCGGAATCCGGGGTCTGCCGCCGAACGCCGGCGGACTCGCGCACCCGTCGCACCACCAGCACGACCAGCGCGACCGCGATCGCGGCGTACACGACGTAGTCGAGGTAGCCGAGATAGTGCTCCAGCTGCTCGTGCTGCGTGCCGAGGGCGGCGCCCACGCCGAGAAGCAGCGCGTTCCAGAGCCCGCTCCCGATGATCGTGTAGACGCTGAACCTCACGATGCCCATGCGGGACGCTCCGGCCGGGATCGAGATCAGGCTGCGCACACCCGGCACCATGCGTCCCACCAGCACGGTCCACCCACCTCTGCGCGCGAACCAGTCCGCTCCCCGCTCCAGGTCGGAGCGGCTGACCAGCCGGGTCCCGGCGAGCAGACGCACCGCACGCTGCATGCCGATCGCCGCACCGAGCGCATACAGCAGCAGGGCTCCCAGCCACGATGCCAGAGTGCTCCAGAAGAACAGCCAGCCGAGGTGCAGCTGCCCACTCTGACTGAGGTACCCCGCGAACGGCAGGATCACCTCGCTCGGGATCGGCGGTACGAGCACCTCGAGGAAGACGAGCACGCCCACCCCGACGTCGCCGAGCGCGGTGAGGATGTCGGCGGCGAAGCCGGTGAGTCCGGTGAAGCCGTGATCGGCGGTCATCGATGCTCGACCGTCAACGGCCGAAGATGTCGCCGATCCCCGGGATGCCGAGGTCGCCGAGCTTCTCGCCCCAGCCGGTGGCCGTCTCGCCGAGGCCCGACACCGTCTCGCCCGCGGATCCCATCAGCTCTTCCGCACCGCCCGTGAAACCCCCGATGTCGACGCCCGAGGCGAGCGCCTCCAGATCGACGCCCTCGGCCAGCGCGGTGAAATCGACTCCGAGCCCCGCCGCCTGCTCCAGAAGCGGGCCGGCCACGGAGCTGAGCACCGCACCACCCGCGACCGCCCCGAGTACACCGACCGCCGCCCCTCCGGCCATGACGGCCGCACCACCCGCGCCGCCGCCGCGTACCCGAGAAAGCAGGCCGCGCATCCGTCCAGGTCGCATCGCTTCGGCTCGACCCGCCGCGCGGGCGAGGTCGTCGGGCGAGGAGGAGCGCGGCCGCTCCCCCGGTGCGAGCTCATCGCGCATCCGCTCTTCGACGAGCGTCCGCTGCTGCGGCGTCAGGCGCGCGAACGCCTCGCGGTGGATCTGCTCGACGCTCTGCGGGTCGGCGGTCTTCAGCAGGTAGTCGTAGCGCGCGATCGCCGCACGGTCGGCCTCGCTTGCGGACGAGCCGGCGCGGGCTGCTGCACCGGCGCCGGGAGCGGGCGGCGGTGCGTAGGGGTCGGCGGAGGTCCGAGGCGGCATCGCGGCGTCGGTGCGGGATCCCGCAGTGCGCGGGGCAGCATCCGACGGTCCTCGCACGGCGTCGACCGCACCCCGGAGCACACCGCCCCAATCCGTCGACGAGCGGGAGCCGTCCGCGGGGCTGCCGCCGCGCGCGGAGCCGTTGTTCTTCTCGAGAGCGTCGGAGGCGAGGCCGATCAGGCGGGAGAGCTTTCCCATGGTCGTGGTCCCTTTCGTGGAGTGGAGCGGCCCACCGGGATTCCACGACGTCGGACGACGGCAAGAGTCGAGGCAGCCCGCATCGCGGGTGCCAAGGTCTCCTCCGCCCTCGCGGGCCGACGGGCCGGGACACGATTCATGTCCGTAATGACGACGCCGCCGCAGACGGGAGTACTCCCCTTGCGCGCACGACACTACCGATCCGACCTATGCGTCGCCTCCACAGACGCGAACAGCCCTCCCGGACGGGAGGGCTGTTCGAGCGTGCAGTGCCGAAGGACTACTTGGCGGCGACCTTCTCGGCGGCGGGCTTCTTGGCCGGAGCCTTCTTCGCCGGGGCCTTCTTGGCAGCCGGAGCCTTCTCGCCCTCCGGCTTCGCGGCCGGGGCGTCGTCGGAGACCGGCTCGTCGGCATCCGGGGTCTTCTCGGCGGCGGCGATGGTCGTCGCCGGCTCCGACGAATGCGATCCGGGCAAGGCGGGAGCCGCAGGAGCCGCAGGAGCTGCAGGAGCAGCCGCACGCGGACGGGCGGCGAACTCCTCGAAGACGTAGCGCGGGTTCTGCACCGTCTCGAGGTTCACCATGTCGCGGCCGAGCCACAGGTTGTTCCACCAGCCCCAGACGACGCGGAACTTGCGCTCCCACGTCGGCATCGCCAGGCCGTGGTATCCACGGTGCGCGACCCAGGCGACGAAGCCCTTGAGCGCGAGCTTGCCGGACTGGAAGACACCGTTGTACAGGCCGAGACCGGCCACGGCGCCCATGTTCTTGTGGAAGTACTCGCGCGGGGTCTCGCCGCGGAGGACCGCCACGATGTTCTTCGCGAGGAGCTTCGCCTGACGCACCGCGTGCTGGGCGTTCGGCACGCAGAAGCCGCCGACGCCGCCACCGGAGAGGTCGGGGACGGCCGAGACGTCACCGGCGGCCCAGGCACCCTCGACGAAGGCCTCGGGGGTGCCGACGCGCAGGTCGGCGCGGGTCTGGATGCGACCGCGCTCCTCGACGGGCAGGTCGCCGCCGCGCACGACGGTCGGGTTCGCCATGACACCGGCGGTCCAGACGATCAGGTCGGTCGGCAGGACCTCACCCGTGGAGAGCTCGACGTTGCCGTCGACCGCGCTCGTGAGCTGCGTGTCGAGGTGCACGTACGCGCCGCGCTTCGCGAGATCCTTCAGGACCCACTCGCTGGTCTTCAGCGACACCTCGGGCATGATGCGTCCCATGGCCTCGATGAGGTGGAAGTGCGTGTCGTCGAAGGTCAGCTGCGGGTACTTCGACACGAGCGACGAGGCGAGCGAGCGCAGCTCGGCGAACACCTCGATGCCGGCGAAGCCACCGCCGACGACGATGACCGTGAGGAGGCGGTCGCGCTCGGGACCGGCAGGCAGCGACGCGGCCTTGTCGAAGTTCGACATGAGGCGGTCACGGATCGCGACGGCCTCTTCGATGGTCTTGAGGCCGATCGCGTTGTCGGCGATGCCGGGGATCGGGAAGGTGCGCGAGACGGCACCGGCGGTGACGACGATCTGGTCGTACGCGAACTCGTACGGCTCACCCATCGGCGGCGTGATCGTCGCGGTCTTCTCCGCGTGGTTGATGTTGGTCACCTTGGCGGTGATCACGTTCGTGCGCTTCAGGTGGCGGCGGTGCGCGACCACGGAGTGGCGAGCCTCGATCGAGCCCGCGGCGACCTCGGGGAGGAACGGCTGGTACGTCATGTACGGCAGCGGGTCGACCATGGTCACTTCCGCTTCGCCCTTGCGCAGGTGCTTCTCGAGCTTCCACGCGCTGTAGAAGCCCGCGTAGCCTCCACCGACGATCAGAATCTTGGGCACAGTGCTGTTCTGAGGCACAGGGGAACAACTCCTTGGAGTCAGGAATGTGGCGTACGAGAAACGCGCGCCGATCGGATGCGCCGGGCAGCTGCGGTGACGCCAAGCGCTATCAGGATACCAGGGACTGTGAGCGCGATGAGCGGCAGGGTACCGTAGCGGAGCGAATCAGCGCTGGGAAGCAGCGGTGAACCGGCATCCGTCGGCGCGTCGGCGTCCGGCAGCGGCGCGACCGCGATCGGCGTGATCGTCGGCTCGGGCTGCGGTTCGGTCTCCGCGCGGCGGAAGTAGTGGATCCACTCGGCCAGATCGCCCATCGGATTCTTGTCGACCGGGGCGATGTCGGCCGAGATCGCGGCCGCGGCGTCGACGAGTCCGTAGCCGTACAGCGGGTCCTGCGGCTTCTTCGCATCCGCGACGGGCATGGCCGTCTTGATGATCCGGTTGATGACGTCGATCGCCTTGATGTTCGGATGCGCGGAGCGGATCAGCGCCGCGATCCCCGAGACGATCGGAGCCGCACCGCTGGTGCCGCTCCACGACACGACCTCGCCGTTCGCGGAGACCCCGAGCAGTCCTTCACTCGGTGCGGAGATGCCGATCGTGATTCCCTGCGTCGACGCCTCGATGCTGGCCGTGCCGGTCTGGTCGACGCCGCCCACCGTCAGCACGCCCGGGATCGTGGCGGGAGCGCCGATGATGTTCGTGCCGCTGCCGCGGTTGCCGGCGGCGACGACCACCACGACGTCGTGGTCGAACGCGTAGAGGAAGGCGTCGTCCCAGCTCTTGTCCCAGTCGAGGGTGTTCGTGGTGAACGACAGGTTGATCACGTCGGCGCCGTTGTCGACCGCCCAGCGCATCGCCTTCGCCACCTGCTCGGTGAACGGCACCGCCGCGGCGGCGCCGAACCCCACCGAGATCGAGAGCAGGTTCGCCTCGGGAGCGACGCCGATCATGCCGGTCCCGTCAGCCGCGCCTCGTCCCGCGGCGAGCGACGCCACCCAGGATCCGTGGTTGCCGTCGACGGCTCCGACCGGTGTGCGACCGTCGGCGGTGCCGGTGCCCGAGACATCGGTGCCGCCGACCACCGCGTCGCCGAACGTCTCCGGAACCTTGCCGATGCCGGTGTCGATCACCGCGATCGTGACGCCCTCGCCACGGGTCGTGTTCCACGCCTCACGGATGCGAGCGCCGTCGAGCCAGTACTCCGAGGCGCGCACCGGGTCGGCGGGATCGTCGGGGATCGGCGGGGGCGTCGCCGTGGCGCCCAGGAGCAGGACGGATGCCGCCACGACCGCGAGGGCCGTGACATTGCGCAGCATCCGTCGAGAGGTCATGCGGATCGCGCCGCCTCTTCGCGGGTCGCGGCACCGGGGTCCTCGCAACGGCACACGGCCGGGGACCAGGAGGACCGTTCGAGCGCCGCGTCGCCGATCGGGTTCACCCCGGGTCCGGCCGCGAGCGCATGACCGGCGAGGGCGTGGAGGCACTTGACGCGGGTGGGCATGCCTCCGGCCGAGATGCCGTCGATCTCGGGGACGTCGCCGAACTGCCCGCGGTCGGCCAGGTACGCCTCGTGAGCCGCGTGGTAGGCGGCGGCGACCGCTTCGTCCTCAGTGAGGAGAGCGGCCAGCTCCGGCATCACCTGGGTGGCCTCGAGCGTCGACATCGCCGCCGTCGCAGCGGGGTGCGTCAGATAGTAGAACGTCGGGAACGGCGTGCCGTCGGGAAGCCGCGGGGTCGTGGCGACCACCGTGGGGTTGCCGCAGGCGCAGCGTGCCGCGATGCCGACCACTCCGCGCGCCGCGCGTCCGAGCTGTGCCGACACGACGGCGAGTTCGGCGGGCGTGGGGGCGGGGAACGGCGGCGTGGTCACCCCACCAGCGTAGGGGAGCCGCCAGGGAGGATGCTCGGAGCGGACGCTCAGGGAACGACGGCCGCGGTGTCGCTGAGACCTGCCGACACGACGGTGCGCAGCAGCTGCGGCATCCAATCCGCCGGCTTCTCCTCGAGCGTGTCGCTGACCGGATCCTGCTCGCGCGGCAACGCCGACGGATCGAGGTCGTTGTCGATCAGATACACGACCTCGCCCGGCTTCACGTAGTACAGCCGCTCGCGGGCCTGCGTCGTGATGTAGGCGGGATCGCTCCAGCGCTCGCGCTCCGCGATGAGGTCGTCGATCTCGCCCTCGCTGACCTGCACAGAAGCCTCGAGCGCGGCGATCTTCTGGCGCTGATCGATGAACGTCCCGAGCGTCGGAACGAGCACCCAGGCTCCCAGCACGACGAGCGAGAGCATGATCACCGAGAACGCCGAGAGGCGGATGCCGGAGGCCCACTCGCGCACATCGACGCGCTGTCCGCTCCCCCGCGATCCCCCGCGGGGCGCCTTCGGAGCGGAGGCGCCTGCGGCCTTCGCCTTCGTGCGCCCCTTCTTCGTCGCGGTCGGCTGCGGGGCGGATGGCTTCGGAGACGCCGAAGGAGGAGCCGGTCGTCGTGCCACGGCTCCTCCTCCGGTCACCGCTCAGCAGGCGGTGTGAATCTGTCTCGGCTGTGTCAGGCCTGCGAGCGCGGGAAGGCCGAACGACCGGCGAACACCGCGGCGTCGCCGAGCTCTTCCTCGATGCGCAGAAGCTGATTGTACTTCGCGACGCGCTCGCTGCGGGCAGGCGCACCCGCCTTGATCTGACCCGCGTTGGTCGCGACGGCCAGGTCGGCGATCGTGGTGTCCTCGGTCTCGCCGGAGCGGTGCGAGAGCATCGCCGTGTAGCCGGAACGCTGCGCCAGGCTGACCGCATCGAACGTCTCGGTGAGCGTGCCGATCTGGTTGACCTTCACGAGAAGCGAGTTCGCGACGCCGCGCTTGATGCCCTCGGCCAGGCGCTCCGGGTTCGTGACGAAGAGGTCGTCGCCGACCAGCTGCACCTTGGAGCCGAGAACGTCGGTGAGGTGCTTCCAGTTGTCCCAGTCGTCCTCGGCGAGGGCATCCTCGATCGTGACGATCGGGAAGTCGTTGACCAGACCGACGTAGTACTCGGTCAGCGCGGCGGCATCCCAGTCCTTGTTGTCGAGACGGTAGACGCCGTCCTTGAAGAACTCGGTCGCGGCGACGTCGAGACCCAGCGCGATGTCGGTTCCCGGGGTGAAGCCGGCCTTCTCGATCGCCTTGACCAGGAAGTCGAGGCCCTCGCGGTTGCTGGGCAGGTCGGGGGCGAAGCCGCCCTCGTCGCCGAGACCCGTCGCGTAGCCGGCGGCCTTCAGCTCGGCGCGCAGCACGTGGTACGTCTCGACGCCCCAGCGCAGCGCCTCGGAGTAGGTCTCGGCACCGATCGGCGCGAGGAAGAACTCCTGCATGTCGATGCCGTTGTCGGCGTGCTCGCCGCCGTTGATGACGTTGAACAGCGGAACGGGCAGCACGTGCGCGTTCGGGCCGCCGAGGTAGCGGAACAGGGGCAGGTCGGCCGAGTCGGCCGCGGCCTTCGCGACGGCGAGGCTCACGCCGAGGATCGCGTTGGCGCCGACGCGCTTCTTGTTCTCGGTGCCGTCGACCTCGTTGAGGATCTCGTCGACGATGCGCTGCTCGCTCGCCTCGACACCCTCGAGAGCCGGTCCGAGCTCATCGATGATGGCGTCGACGGCCTTGAGCACGCCCTTGCCGCCGTAGCGGCTCTTGTCGCCGTCACGCAGCTCGTACGCCTCGAACGCACCCGTGGATGCACCGGAGGGGACGGCGGCCCGCTGGACGATGCCGTCGTCGAGGAGCACCTCCACCTCGACGGTCGGGTTTCCGCGCGAGTCGAGAATCTCGCGTGCGCCTACAGCCTCGATCAGTGCCACTGATGTGCTCCTTGTTCAGAGAAAAGGGTGTGTGGAGCGTCTTCGATCCGCGCCCAGTCTAGCCCGGCCCCTTCGACACGCTCAGGACCCGGTCGGAGGGCGCTCAGCACGGCGGGAGGGCACAGCGTCATACGACGATGGCGAGGGCGACGCCGTCCCACCCCTTCGCGCCGACGGTCTGCAGGGCCGTCGCGTCGAACCGGGGATCGTCGCCCAGCATCCGCAGCCCGTCGCGGGTGCCGATGACCTTCGAATCGGTCGAATCGTCGCGCACGATCTCGCCGTCGCGGCCGATGTTGTCGAGCACGATCACGGTTCCGGGGTGCCCGAGCTTCGCCGCCCAGTCGAGGTAGACGGTGTTGGACTCCTTGTCGGCGTCGATGAACACCAGGTCGAATCCGCCGACGAGAGTCGGGAGCACGTCGGCGCCGCGGCCGATGCGGATGTCGACGCGCTCACCCACTCCTGCGGCATCGATGCTGGCCCGGGCCACGGCGGCATTGCCGGCCTCGGCCTCGATCGTCACCACGCGCCCCTCGGGACCGACGGCGCGCGCCATCCAGATCGTCGAGTAGCCGCCGAGCGTGCCGACCTCGAGCACCCGACGAGCGCCGCTGATGCGCACGAGGAGGTCGAGCAGCTTGCCCGCGACCGGGGCCACCTCGATCTCGGGCAGTCCCGCCTCCCGCTGCGCTGTGAGCGCCGCCTCGAGGGCCGGATCGTGCCCGACGAGGGTGTCGGCGAGGAAGGCGTCGACCTGCGACCATGCTGCGGGGGTGGATTCCATGCCCTCAGCCAACCGCCGGCCCGGCAGCGCGTCAAGGGCGTGGAGCGGACAGCAGCCTTCCGGGTGCGCCGACGAGTTCGGGCTGGCGGCGGAACTGGCCGGTGAGCGCGAGCACCGCGATCACGACGGCCAGGACGATCCAGCCCGCGACGCCGAGCGGACCGGCGAGCCCGAGGTCGGGCTGCGCTGCGGCGAAGATGACGATCAGGCCACCGGAGGCGTTGAGCGCGCCGTGGGCGATGACGGCCGGCCAGACGGATGCCGAACGCAGCCGCAGCCACCCGAGCAGGATGCCCCACGCGACGCATCCGCCGATCATCAGCAGCACGCCGGTGATGTCGGTCCGGCCGAAGTTGTAGCCGAGCAGGATCACCGGGCTGTGCCAGACGCCCCAGATCGCACCGCTGATGAGCAGCGCCGGCCAGGTGCCGAGCGGGCGCAGGGCGGGCACGAGCCATCCTCGCCAGCCGAGCTCCTCCCCGAATGCGGGGATCGCGTTCAGGAGGGCGGCGAGCGGGATCATCGCGATCTGCGCGAACACGACGACCTCGACGGGCGGAACGGGTGACCCCGGAGGAAGCGCCTTCTCGAGCTCGACGGCGAAGGCGCCGAACGTCAGGTCGAGCTGCACGAAGCCGAGGGCGGCGGACACGAGGATGCTCGCGGCGACCAGGAACGGCGGCACCAGCCACGCGGCGACCAGGAGCCAGACGATGCGCTTCGCCGGGCGCAGCGGCCACAGGCCGAGGAAACGCGTGCGTTCCCCAGGCGCCGGTGTGCGCATCGCGAAGGTGACGATGAGCGCGGCCACGGCCGGGGTCAGCATCATCACCGGCATCAGCACCCCGGCGAAGGGCTCGGCGAGACCGGCGCCGAGCCACAGCGGCAGTGCGACGAGCCAGGCGAGGGCGCAGGCGAGCACCGTGAAGACGATCACGGCCGCCCACGGCACCCGTCGCGCGGTGAGGAGAGCGGTGTCGGTCATGAGGTGGCCTCTCGGTTGTCGACGAAGGCCTGCAGCAGGGCCGCCGCATCCTCCGCACCGTCGATCGTGACGATGAACGGATGCCGGTCACGACGGGTGATCTCGATCGCCGACCCGCGGCGCATGATGATCCCGGTTCGTCCGTCCACGGCGATGCGCCATCCCCAGCCGCCGAACTCCCCGAACGGCGAGATGTCGACGGCACGCGTCGACTCGATCTCGTCGAGCGGGATCGTCACGCGCGGCCAGCCGAGCAGGGCGCGGGCGCCGAATCCCTCGGGGGTCACCCGGACGCGGAACGTCGTCGTCGCGGCCATCGCGACGGCGACGATCACCACCACGACGGCGACGATCCAGCCGCCCTGGACACCGGCGGCGAGCATGTACGCGGCGAGCGCGACGAGACCGAGCAGGAGGACCAGGAGGGCGGAGAGCGCCGCGCGGGGCATCGAGGTCGTGGCCACCCAGACCACCCGCTCCCCCTCCGCGATGTGCACGACATGCTTCGGGAGGAGCACGCGGCCCGACTCCGGGCGCACCCGCGGCTGCACGGCCCAGGCGATGCCGCCCACCACCAGGAGAGCACCGAAGGACAGGGCGATCACGCCGCCGATTCCCGGCACGTCGGCGGTGTCGGGGAGTTCGCGCTGGATGGCGAGCGATCCGAGGGTCAGGGCGGTCGCGAACACCGACAGCCCGGCGGCGAGCGCGCCCATCAGTCGCGCGGCCCCGCCCCAGTGGGCACCGACCGCGGCGAGCGTGATGATCGCCATGATCGCGGGAAGGCCGAGGCCGACCGCGAGGAGGATCCAGAGATACGCGGATGCCGGGCCGAACGCGTCAGCGCCGTCGACGCCCCAGTGGGTGGCGACCTGGGCGGGCAGCGAGGGAAGCCACGCGAGCAGCACGATCACGCCGATCACGGTGCTCGCGATCGGCACGACCACCGCGACGAGGAAGAAGATCAGACGTGCCCGCCGCAGCTGCGACGGCGGTGTGCGGGTCAGGTCATGAGTGGTCATGGCGTCCCTCCTCGGGATTCCCGGTGGTGTGCGGTTCGGATCGCGGATCGCGGTGCGCGTGGACGATGCCGGCGAGCGTCTCGGCGGACACCCCGAGGGCGCCGGCACGACGTACCAGCGCGTCGATCTCCTGGGCGAGCTCGGCGAGCGGAGCGGCCGACGCCGCGATCACCGCTCCCCGACCGCGCCGGAGGTCGATGAGACCCTCGTCGCGCAACCGCTGGTAGGCGTGCAGCACGGTGTGCTGATTGATGTCGAGCGCTTCGGCGACATCACGGGCGGCGGGGAGCCGGTCACCCGGCACGAGAGCCCCGGCGAGGATGTCGGAGCGGATCGACCCCGCGACCTGGTCGTACAGCGGGCGCGGACTGTCGGTGTCGACTCTGATCAGCACCATGCACCTCCGTTTCGCGAATCTCTAGTTATTCTACTTGAACTATAACAACTGTGGCAACTCTCCAGCGGCTTTTGACGGCGGCGCCGTTTCCGGGACACTGGCGCCATGCGCATCACTCCCCGCCGCCTCGCGATCGGCATGAGCCTGTGGATCCCGAACCTCTTCAGCGGCATCCGCGTCCGACGATTCAGCGACGACTGGACCCGCGCGACCGTCGAGCTCCACGTCAACGTCTTCACGCGCAACTACGTCAAGACCGCGTTCGGCGGATCGATGTCGGCCATGACCGACCCGTACTTCTTCATGCTCGTGATGCATCAGCTCGGACGCGACCATGTCGTCTGGGACACCCGGGGCGAGATCGAGTTCCTCAAGCGCGGCCGCGGCGTGCTGACCGCCGAGTTCGAGGTCTCGAAGGAGAAGGCGGACGAGATCCGGGAGCGCGCCCGGGGCGGCACGAAGGTGCTCGAGTGGTTCGAGACCGTCGTCACCGACCGCGACGGCGACGTGGTCGCGAAGGTGCGCCGCGAGGTGTACATCCGCGAGAAGAAGCGCGTCACCGCCGCGCAGCGCTGAGCCGTCGCTCGTCGTTCACCGACGCGTGGGACGATGACGCCATGCCCCTCGCCCGCAGACTGACGCTCGGAGACGCCGTCGCGATCGGGCTGGGATCGATGATCGGCGCCGGCGTCTTCGCCGTGTGGGCGCCGGCCGTCGGGGTCGCCGGCAGCGGCATCCTCGTCGCCCTCGCGATCGCCGCCGTCGTCGCGTACTGCAACGCCACCGCCTCGGCGCAGCTCGCCGCGGTGCATCCGGTCGCCGGCGGAACCTACGCCTATGCCCGCGCCGAGATCGGGCCGTGGTGGGGGTTCATCGCCGGCTGGAGCTTCGTGATCGGCAAGATCGCGAGTTGCGCGGCCATGGCGATGACGTTCGCGGCCTACGCCGCTCCCGAGGGATGGCAGGTGCCGGTCGCCGTGGTCGCGGTCGCCGCTCTCGCCGCAGTGAACTGCTTCGGCGTGACGCGCACCGCCCTGCTGACGCGCGTCCTCGTGACGTGCTCGCTGCTCGGTCTGGCCGTCGTGGTGGCGGTCGGGCTCGGCTCGGCATCCGACGCGTCGCACGCGCCGCTCCCCGATGCGTCCGCCTACGGGGTGCTGCAGGGAGCCGGGCTGCTGTTCTTCGCCTTCGCCGGCTATGCGCGGATCGCGACCATGGGCGAAGAGGTCGTCGACCCGGCGAAGACCATCCCGCGTGCCATCGTCCTCGCGCTGGGCGGCGCCGTCGTCGTCTACGCACTGGTCGGCGTTGCGGTGGTGCAGGTGCTCGGAGCCAACGTCATCGACTCGACCGCTCCGCTCGCCGACCTGCTCGTCTCGGCGGGGTGGCCGGCGCTCGCACCGATCATCCGGGTCGCGGCGGCCGCGGCCTCCCTCGGCGCTCTGCTCGCGCTCCTGACGGGGATCGGACGGACGACGCTCGCGATGGCCAGGGAAGGCGACGTGCCGCGGTTCCTGGCGAAGGTCGGCGTGCGCCACCAGGTGCCGCAGCGCGCCGAGATCGCGGTGGCGGTCGTCGTCATCGCGATCGTGCTCGTCGCCGATCTCCGCGATGCGATCGGCTTCTCGTCGTTCGGTGTGCTGCTCTACTACCTGATCGCCAACGCGGCGGCGTTCCGGCAGACGGGGTCCGCGCGTCGGTACCCGCGCGCACTGCAGGTGGTCGGGGCGCTCGGCTGCCTGGTGCTGGTCAACAGCCTCCCCGTCGTCGCGTCACTCGTCGGGACGGCCGTCGTCGCCCTCGGCGTCGGATACCGGATGCTGCGCCTCCGCCTCGCGCGTCGCTGACCCGTCTGCTGATCCACTCACCGCGGATCCCGCCGAGGACTCGGAGCGATAGGTCCGCGGCGCGATGCCGAGCACGGCCTGGAAGTCGCGCGTGAGATGCGCGTGGTCGGAGTAGCCGAGCTCCGCAGCGATCGTGGCGAGGTCTGCGGTGGGCTCCTCCCGCACGATCTGGGCGGCCTCCTGCAGGCGGCGTCGGCGGATCATCGCGGCAGGTGAAAGGCCGATATGACGGTGCGTCATCCGCTGCAGCGTGCGCACCGACACGGCCAGGCGGGTCGCGGCCTCCTCGGGCGTGAGAGCAGCCCCCTCCCCCATGAGCGCGTCGAACAGCGCATTGGCCTGCAGCGCCGCGTCGTCGGGTCGGCCGACCCTCGCGCGCAGCCAGCGCGAGAACGAGGCGACCGCGCGCTCCCGGTGCCCGTCGCCGAATGCCATGTCCGCCGTCACGACAGCGAGGAGCTCGGGCGCATCGACCGGGGTCTCAGCATCGATCAGCGCCGACGGCTCGTCGACCAGCGCGGCCACCGCGGCCGGACGCAGCAGGGCCCCCACCGCCCAGCCTCGTCCGCGCAGATCGCGGTGCGAGGCTCGGGTCGTCGCCCCGGCGAGCGACACGCCCTCCGGCTCGACGACCAGATTGAGGGCCGGGTACGACACGATCTCCTGCCGCGAAGAGCGCCCGGGCTCGATGTCCCACTCGGGGATCCAGAACCAGGCGACGAGGTCCGCCACGTCGGCGGGCGCCGGCAGCCGATGGAACTCCGGCAATCGTGCCGGATACAGGATGCCGCGGGTCGGATTCACCATGGGCTCAGCGTAGGGTCCGGCCCCGACACCGAGGGAGGCGCAGGTTGGCGCGGATCTTCAAGCCCCCGGCATCCGCTCCGTCCTACCGTGAGGGCATGACGGATGACACCCCCACCACCGGCGCGACCGGCACCTACACGACCGACGGACGACCGAACAGCGCGACGTCGCTCACACCCTTCCTGGCGATCCCCGGAGCGAAGCAGGCGATCGACTTCTACCGCGACGTGTTCGGCGCGCGCGTCGTCGACGTCACGGAGTTCGGCGGCGTCGTCGCGCACGCCGACCTCGACTTCGGGCTCGGATTCCTCCAGCTCGGCGAGCCGAGTCCGGACTACCACCTCGTCCCCTCGCCCGAGGGCGACGATGACTGCTACTCGATGGGCCTCTACGTGTCCGACGTCGACGCCGTGGTCGAGAAGGCCGTCGCGGCCGGAGCGACCGTGCGCGAGGCACCGGCGCCGTTCGTGTCGGGCGACCGGTTCGCCAGCATCCGCGATCCGTTCGGCGTGCGCTGGTCGGTGATGACCCGCGTCGAGGACATCTCCGATGAGGAGAGCAGCCGCCGCGTCGCCGAGTGGGCGGAGTCGTTCAGCTCGGCACCGGAGGACGGCGCGAGCTGACCGCGACCTCGGCCGCACGGCAGACGGCAGGCAGCAGCGCCTCCGCCGTGCGGCGGTAGCCGAGGGCGCTCGGGTGGAACCGGTCGAGGCTGAACATCGCCTCCGGCTCGTCGAAGAACATCGGCCCCACGGCCCGGCGCAGATCGACCGGTTCGGCGCCGGCGTGCCTCGCCGTCTCGGCCTGGATGTCGGCGAGGCGGCGCGACATGCTCGAGGCCAGCCGTCGGAGCGGCTGCGGGACGGGTCGCAGGGCGCCGAGATCGGGGCAGGTTCCCACGACGACCTCGGCGCCCGCCTCGCGCAGGCGCCGGATCGTCTCGTGCAGATGCTGCGCGGACAGCGGCACCGGCAGCCGGTGGGTGACGTCGTTGCCGCCGACGACGATCACCGCGACCTGCGGGCGGTATCCGTCCGGCAGGCCGTCGAGCTGACCGGGCAGGTCGGGCGACTCGGAGCCGACGATCGCCGCCGTGTGCAGGCGCACGGGTCGCCGCAACCGCCGCGCCGTGCCCTTCGCGAGGCGTCCGCCGAGGGTCTCCTTCCGGCGTTCGGCGCCGAGGCCGGCCGCGATCGAGTCACCGAGGATCAGCAGGTCGATCGGCTCGCCGTCGAGAGCGGACCGCCAGACGCGATCCGCGTCGAGCGAATCCTCCCCGAGCGGCTTCCCGATCCGTCGCCGGGCGAGCGCCGCCTGCTGCGTGAGGACGAGGCGGATGCCGGCGAGCGCGGTCGCCACGACCAGACCCACGACGACGAGAACACGGAGGCGGCGCACCAGGCGATTCGACACGACGGTCGTGAACACCGCGTGAACGAGCGCAGGTCAGGACAGGGGCTTGAGCTCCAGGTCGCCGCCCGCCGACACCGTCGCGAACGCGGTATAGCCGTCGGCTGCGGAGCGCTCGAGCAGCGCCTTGAGGTTCTTGGTGCGACGCTCCAGGCGCACCCGGGCCCCTGTCGCGATGAGGCCGGCCTTGTGCGCGACGAGCTCGGCGACCGGCACATCGGCGTCGTGGATCAGCACGACGGCCTGCGCCGCGGCATCCGGTTCCGCGGTGACGAGGTCGACGAGACGCTCGAAGCCGAGCGAGAATCCGACCGCCGGCACCTGCTGCCCGAGGAAGCGTCCGATCATGCCGTCGTAGCGTCCGCCGCCGCCGAGCGAGTAGCCGACGGACGGGTGCGCCAGCTCGAAGATCGTGCCGGTGTAGTAGCCCATGCCGCGCACGAGGAAGGGATCGAACACGAGCGGGATCTCGGCTCCCTCTGTCGACGCACGCCCGGCGGCCACGGCTTCGCCGATGTCGACCAGGTGCCCGACGATGTCGTCGGGTGCGCCGTCGGGCAGCGCCTTGCGGATCTGCCGTTCGCCGTAGGGGTTGTACTCCATCGTCTGCGGGCGGCGCAGGAACTCCTCGAACGCCTCGACGGGCGCGGTGCTGCTCCCCTGCCGCTCCGCGCGCTCACGGAGCTCGGCGCCGACGCCCTCGGGGCCGATCTTGTCGAGCTTGTCGATCGTGATGAGCACGCCGGGGCGCTCATCCTCGGTGAATCCGAAGCTGTCGAGCATCCAGTCCAGCACGCGCCGGTCGTTGATCCGCACGGTCGCGCCATCGAGCCCGAGTGCGTCCACGGCGTCGAGAGAGGCGACCATCAGCTCGGCCTCGGCACGCGACGAGTCGTCGCCGATGATGTCGATGTCGCACTGCACGAACTGGCGGTAGCGACCCTTCTGCGGACGCTCCGCACGCCAGACCGGCCCGATCTGGATCGCCCGGAACACCCCGGGGAGCTGCCCGCGATTGCTCGCGTAGAAGCGCGCGAGCGGCACCGTCAGGTCGTAGCGGAGGCCCAGGTCGGAGAGCGCGGCCGGATCGTCTGCCGCCTCACGGATGGCGTCGGCGTCGAGCCCGCGTCGGAGCACGTTGTACGAGAGCTTCTCGTTGTCGCCGCCGATGCCGGCGTGCAGGCGGTCGTAGTCCTCGACGACGGGTGTCTCGATCTCGTCGAATCCGTGCGCGAGGTAGCGGTCGCGGATGACGGAGAGCACGCGCTCACGGCGGGCCTTGTCGGCGGGGAGGATGTCGCGCATGCCGCGCGGCGGGTTCACAGTAGCCACGCTTCCCATCTTCCCAGGTCCGGCGCCGCAGCCGAGCCGCGGGTGTCAGGACGCCGCTTCGGCGGCGCGCACCTCGTCCTCCAGCATCCGCAGCCGCTCGCGCAGCGCACGCTCCGCATCCCACCCCTGGGCACGGGCGGTCGCCACGAGCTCGAGGAGGGCGTCACCCAGTTCGGCTTCGGATGCCGGAACCGGAGCCGGGCTCTGCGGCGCGAGCACACCGGCCCCGGCGGCGCGGCCCACGACCTTCTGTGCGAGTGCGAGCGCCGGCATCCCCCGAGGCACGCCGTCGAGCACGCTCGTCCTGGTGCGCTTCTCGGCGGCCTTGGCGGCGTTCCAGTGGATGAGGACCTCTTCGGGCGTGTTCGCCACCTCGCCCGCGAAGACGTGCGGATGCCGACGGACCATCTTCTCCGTCAGCGTCTCGGCCACGTCGTCGATGTCGAACGGATCGTCGGGGTCCTGCGCCGCGATCGCCGCATGGAACAGCACCTGCCAGAGCAGATCGCCGAGCTCTTCGCGCAGATCGTCGCGCGTGCCGCTCTCGACCGCGTCGATGACCTCGTGCGACTCCTCGATCAGGTACGGCACCAGATCGCGATGAGTGATCTGCTGCGACCAGACGCAGTCCTCCCGCACCGCGCGCATGGTGTCAACCGCGGCGCGCAGCGAATCTTCCGAGGCCTCGCGGGGGTCGGGCCGAGTGCTCACGGTTCCTCCTTCGATGCTGCCGGGTGGCGATCCTGTCGAGGTGCGCTCCGGGCGGCGCTCATGACGCGGCGGCCGCGACCCGACGGTACCAGCGCGCCCGCAGTGACACGATGATGCCGGAGAGCACGAGGGCGATCAGCGAGCCGACGAGCACGCCGAGGATCGCCTGATCCCGGATGTCGTCGTGCGCGCCGAACGCGAGGTTGGCGAGCAGCAGCGAGACCGTGAAGCCGATTCCGCCGAGCGCGCCGGCTGCCAGGATGTCGGCGAAGGGCAGGCCAGGGGCAGCTCCCTTCGGGCGGATGCGCATGGCGATCCAGCCGAACAGGCCGATGCCGACGATCTTGCCGACGGGGAGGGCGACGACGATCGCCCAGAACGCCGGCGACAGCTCCGTCGGAGACACCGCCGGGATCACGACGAACGCCGCGACGAAGGCGAAGATCGGCAGGATCGCGCCGTTCACCGCCGGTTCGAGCGCATGCCGCGTGCGACCGGCCGGAACCGGAGACATCACGAGTCCGAGCATGACGCCGGCGATCGTGGCATGGATTCCGGACGACGCCACGAGGCCCCAGGTCACCACGGCGACGACCACCATGGCCACCGCCACCAGCGGATGCCCTTGGGCGTGGAGCAGCCGGCTGAGCAGCCAGAAGACCACGACCCCGACGATCCCGAGACCGAGCAGCAGCCACTGCACGTCGTGCGCGAAGAGCACGGCGATGAAGATGATGCCGATGATGTCGTCGAGGATCGCCAGCGCCAGGAGGAAGACCCGCACGGTCGGAGGCAGGCCGCGGCCGAACATCGCCAGCACGCCGAGGGCGAACGCGATGTCGGTCGCCGTCGGGATGGGCCACCCGGTCGCCGTGTCGCCGCTCCCCGCGATCAGCAGGTACACCGCGATCGGGACGAGCACGCCGCCCGCCGCGGCGATCGCCGGCTGCACGGCCTTCTGCGGAGAATCGAGCTCGCCGTGCGTCAACTCGTGTCGCAGCTCGATGGCCACGACGAGGAAGAAGACGGCGAGCAATCCGTCCGACACCCAGTGCGCGACGGACAGGTCGAGGGCGGTGCCGGGCACCGCGATGTGGAAGTCGAGGACGGCCGCCAGCGCATCGTGCGTCGGGAGGTTCGCCAGCAACAGGCCGAGGCCCGCGGCGACGAGCAGGAGCACGGCCGGGAACTGCTGACCGCGGAGGGGGTTCGCTGAGATGCGCATCCCCTCCATGGTAGATCGTGCCCTTCGCGCGACCCCGGGCGTCATCCGTTCAGGACACCACCGTCGACGGGGATACTCTCGAAGGGTGACCCCCGCACACAGCTTCTCCGAGCCCACGAACACCGAGGCCATCCGCGTGATCGGCCGCTTCGAAGCCGGCCAGGGCATACCCGATGCGATGCGCTCGGACGTGCGCATGCTCGGCGCGCTGCTCGGCCAGGTGCTGCGCGAAGCCGGCGGCGATGGCCTGTTCGAGGATGTCGAGCGCCTGCGTCTCGCGACGATCCAGGCCTACGACCAGGAGACGTCCGGCGCCTTCGACCGGGCGGCCGCGATCGCCGAGTCGTTCACGGTCGCGCGTGCCGACGAGGTCGCACGGGCCTTCACCTGCTACTTCCACCTCGTGAACCTCGCCGAAGAGCACCAGCGGGTGCGAGTGCTGCGGGAGCGCGCCGGCCAACCAGGCCGCGAGGATGCCGCCGACACCGTCGCCACCGCGTACGCGCGCCTGCGCAGCGAGGTCGGCGATGAGGAGGCACGCCGCCGCCTGGACGGCCTGCGCTTCCACCCCGTCTTCACGGCGCATCCGACCGAGGCGCGGCGTCGTGCCGTGTCGTCGAGCATCCGCCGCCTGTCCGAGCTGCTCAGTGAGCACGACGCGGCCAGCGAGGGCGGCGCCGAGGCGCATCGGGCCCGTCGTCGCATGCTGGAGGAGATCGACACGCTCTGGCGCACGGCGCCGCTGCGGGCGCAGAAGCCGTCGCCGACCGACGAGGTGCGCACGGTCATGGGCGTCTTCGACGAGACGCTCTTCACCACCGTGCCGCACGTCTACCGGCGCATCGACGACGCGCTGCGCGGTGAGGAGTCGGGCGCCAGCGCGCCCGTCGTTCCCGCTTTCGTGCGCATCGGCTCCTGGGTGGGCGGCGATCGTGACGGCAACCCGTTCGTCACGGCATCCGTCACCCGCGAGGCGTCGCAGATCGCCGCGGACCACGTGCTCCGCGGCCTCGAGCGCGCGCTCGACCGCATCGGCCGCACCCTGACGCTCGCGTCCGACGACACCCCGCCGAGCGCCGAGGTCACGGCGATCTGGGACGCCTTCGCCGCCGTCGAGCCCGACGTCGCCGCGGAACTCGCCGCGCGCTCCCCCGATGAGCCGCACCGGCGCGTGCTGCTCGTGCTCGCCCGCCGCGTGGCCGCGACCCGCCGCGGCGACGCCGAGCGCGGTTTCACGCGTCCCGAGGAACTGCTCTCCGACCTGCGTGCCGTGCAGTCGTCACTCGCGGATGCCGGGGCGAAGCGCCACGCCTTCGGTGGCGTGCAGCACCTGATCTGGCAGGTCGAGACCTATGGGTTCCACCTGACCGAGCTCGAGGTGCGGCAGCACTCGCAGGTGCACGCCAAGGCTCTCGCCGAGCTCGAGGGCGGCGAGGCGATCAGCGCGCAGACCGAGGAGGTGCTGGAGCTGTTCCGCGTGATCGCGGAGATCCAGCGCGACCGCGGCGCCCGCGCAGCCGGACGCTACGTCGTGTCGTTCACGCAGGCGGCATCCGATCTGGCCAACGTGCACCGTCTCGCCCGGCATGCGCTCGGCGACGGCGTGCCCGTGCTCGACGTCGTGCCGCTGTTCGAGACCTTCGCCGACCTGCAGGCCGCCCCCGAGATCCTCGCCGAGGTCGTGACGTTCCCCGAGTTCCGGGAGCGCATGGCCGCGACCGGCAACAAGCTCGAGGTCATGCTCGGCTACTCCGACTCGTCGAAGGACGTCGGCCCCGTCGCCGCGAACCTCGCGCTGTACGAGGCGCAGGAGAAGATCGCCCGCTGGGCGCAGGAATCGGGCATCGAACTCACTCTGTTCCATGGTCGCGGCGGTGCGCTCGGTCGTGGCGGCGGCCCCGCGAACTCCGCGATCCTCGCGCAGCCGCCGCACTCGGTCGACGGCCGCTTCAAGCTCACCGAGCAGGGCGAGGTCATCTTCGCCCGCTACGGCGAGCCCGCCATCGCGATGCGGCACATCGACCAGGTCGCCGCAGCGACGCTGCTGGCCTCGTCGCCCTCCGAGGAGGAGCGCACGAGCAGTGCGGCGGCCCGCTACACCGAGGTGGCGTCGATCATGGACGCGACCTCGCGCGAGCGGTTCTTCTCGCTCGTCAAGGCCGAGGGCTTCGCCCCCTGGTTCGCGACCGTGACGCCGCTCGAGGAGATCGGCCTGCTGGCGCTCGGCTCGCGCCCCGCACGGCGCGGACTGTCGGTCGAGTCGCTCGAGGATCTGCGGGCGATCCCCTGGGTCTTCGCCTGGACGCAGGCCCGCATCAACCTCGCCGGCTGGTTCGGACTCGGCACGGCACTGGAGGCCGTCGGCGACGCCGAGCTGCTCACCGAGGCGTACCGCGAATGGCCGCTGCTGCGCACCATGATCGACAACGTGGCGATGAGCCTGGCGAAGACCGATGAGCGGATCGCCCGGCAGTACCTCGCGCTCGGCGACCGCGACGACCTCGCGGCCCTCGTGCTCGACGAGCTCGCCCTGACCCGGTCGTGGGTCATCCGCCTCACCGGCGGCGAGGGACTGCTCGAGAACAAGCCGGTGCTGCAGCGTGCCGTGCAGCTGCGGAGCCCGTACGTCGATGCCCTGTCGCTGCTGCAGCTGCGGGCTCTGCGTGCGCTCCGTTCGGCGGCCGAGCAGCCCGAGGGGTCCGGCGCGGACGCCGAGCAGCAGCGCCTGCTCCTGCTCTCCGTCAGCGGTGTCGCGGCCGGCCTGCAGAACACCGGGTGAGTCTCGGCGCCGGTCGGGAGTCGCCCTCCCGTGGCACCGATAGAGTGAAATATCGGTCGGATCCGACCACCTCTCCCGTCACGCGACACGATCGCCTGCGCCCTCGTCCCGACCAGAAAGCACTCTCCGCGTGACCGCATCCTCTGCCGCCGTCTTCCACCCGCTCGCCGATTCCGTGCAGCCCGTCTTCGACACGGTGCTGTCACGCAGCCCGCACGAGCCGGAATTCCACCAGGCCGTGCACGAGGTACTGAACTCCATCTCGCCGGTGCTCGAGCGGCATCCGGAATACGTCGACGGCGGCATCCTCGAGCGGCTGGTCGAGCCGGAGCGGCAGATCCTGTTCCGCGTGCCCTGGGTCGACGACTCGGGCAAGCTGCAGGTCAACCGCGGCTACCGCATCCAATTCTCCTCCGTGCTCGGCCCGTACAAGGGCGGCCTGCGGTTCCACCCGTCGGTCAACCTGTCGATCATCAAGTTCCTCGGCTTCGAGCAGATCTTCAAGAACGCGCTCACCGGCCAGGGCATCGGCGGCGGCAAGGGCGGATCCGACTTCGACCCGCACGGCAGGTCCGACGCCGAGGTCATGCGCTTCTGCCAGTCGTTCATGAACGAGCTCTACCGTCACCTCGGCGAGCACACCGACGTGCCGGCCGGCGACATCGGCGTGGGCGGACGCGAGATCGGTTACCTCTTCGGCCAGTACCGCAAGGTCACCAACCGCCACGAGTCCGGCATGTTCACCGGCAAGGGCACGGGCTGGGGCGGCGCCGAGGTGCGCACCGAGGCCACCGGCTACGGCGCCGTGTTCTTCGCGCAGGAGATGCTGGCCGTGCACGACGACTCACTCGCCGGCAAGCGCGTGGGCATCTCGGGCTCGGGCAACGTCGCGATCTACGCGATCCAGAAGGCCACGCAGCTCGGAGCTGTGCCGGTCACGGCATCCGACTCCTCCGGCTACGTCGTCGACGACGCCGGCATCGACGTCGACCTGCTGCGCCAGCTCAAGGAGGTCGAGCGCGCCCGCATCGTCGAGTACGCGAACCGTCGTCCGAGCGCGCGCTTCGTCGAGGGCGGGAGCGTCTGGGAGGTCCCCGTCGACATCGCGGTGCCCTCTGCCACGCAGAACGAGGTGAGCCTGGCCGACGCCGAGGCGCTGATCGCGAACGGCGTGCGCGCGGTCTCGGAGGGTGCGAACATGCCCTGCGAGCCGGCAGCGGTCGACGCGTTCCAGCACGCCGGAGTGCTGTTCGCGCCGGGCAAGGCCGCGAACGCGGGCGGTGTCGCGACCTCGGCGTTGGAGATGAGCCAGAACGCCTCCCGCCAGCGCTGGACCTTCGCCGACAGCGAGAACAAGCTGCGCGAGATCATGGGCGACATCCACCGCGCCGCCTTCGACGCCGCCGAGCGTCACGACGTGCCGGGCGACTACGTCGCGGGTGCGAACATCGCCGGATTCGAGCGCGTGGCGGCGGCGATGCTCGCACAGGGCGTGATCTGAGCGGACTGCAGCAACGTCGCAGAACGACACGAAGGTCGCAGAGAATCTCTGGAATCCTGCGACTTTCGTGCTGTTCTGCGAGATTCGGACCGCGCGGATGCCGCGGCTACCCGACCTGCCGATCGTCGGCGTGCCGGGCGAGAGAGCGACCGTAGCGCTCAGTGAGCTGCACCATCAGGTCAGGAGTATCCCGGTCGACGCCGAACACGTGACCCGGGAAGTCGAGCTCCGGCTGCGCGGCCGTGATCTCGGCCTCGCGGTCGGGGGAGAACAGCTGCACCGGGTCGCCGACCGCGACCCAGCCGATGGGAACCACCGTTCCCGCGGGGAGCACCGCGCGTCGATGCACGATCGCGTTCACGCGCACCTCGCAGCGGTCGCCGACCAGGGCGCCGTTGAAGATACGGGCACCCGAGGCGAAGAACACCTCCTCGCCGACGGTCGCTCCGGCGATGCTGGCCAGCGTGCCGATGAGGGTGTGCGCGCCGATGTGCACGGCATTCGCGGCGGTCGCGCGGATCAGCGCGTTCTCCATCACGATCACGTGCTCGCCCAGCGTGATGGGTCCGCCCTCCGCGGTGATCACGGCGCCGTGCAGCACCTGGCAGTCCGGACCGATCTCGACGTCGCCGGAGACGACGGCGGTGGGAGCGATGACGGCGGTGTCATGGATCCGGGGCCGAGCCCCGAGGTGCTCGTACAACATGCGGCCAGACTAGTCCCGCGGAAGCTGCCGCCGCTCGGCATCCGCGTCTCGCGTCACTCGCGGACCACGACGATGTCGTTCTCCGCCGCCCAGGTTGCGACATCCCGCCTCTCGATCGCCGCCGCCATGAGATCGGGGAAGAGATCGGGAGTGCACGCGAAGGAGGGCACGCCGATCTCGGAGAGGGCTGCTGCATGCTGTGCGTCGAAGCTGGGGGTTCCCCGGTCGGACAGCGCCAGCAACGCGATCATCGTCGCACCGGAGCCGACGATCGCCTGCGCCTGGCGGAGCATCTCCTCGGCGATGCCCCCCTCGTAGAGGTCGCTGATGAGCACCACGATCGTCTCCTCCGGTCGTTCCAGCCGCGACCGGCAGTAGGCGAGGGCACCGTTGATGTCGGTGCCGCCGCCGAGCTGAACGCCGAAGAGGACATCCACCGGATCATCCAGCTGATCCGTGAGATCGACGACGACGGTGTCGAAGACCACGAGGCGGGTGTGGAGCGAGGGCAGCGATGCCAGCACGGCCCCGAACACCGCGGAGTACACCACCGAATCGGCCATCGACCCGGACTGGTCGATGCAGAGGATGATCTCGCGTTGCACCTGCGGGCGTTTACGGGCAGATCCCACGAGCCTCTCGGGGATCACCGTCCGGTACTCGGGCTGATAGTGCTTGAGGTTCGCGGCGATGGTGCGCTGCCAGTCGATCTCGTTGGCGCGCGGTCGACGTGTGCGCTGTGCGCGGTGCAGCGCTCCCGTCACCGCCTGGGCGGTCTGCTGCTGCAACCGCTCCTGCAGCTCGTCGGTCACCTTCCGAACGACCATGCGCGCGGTCTCGCGTGACTCTTCCGGTATGACCGAGCCGAGCTCGATGAGCGTGGTGACGAGGTCGAAATCCGGCTGCACGGCAGCGAGCATCTCGGGTTGCACGAGCAGCTCGCGCAACCCGAGCCGGTCCATCGCATCCTGCTGCATCACCTGCACGACCGACGAAGGGAAGTAGTTGCGGATGTCGCCCAGCCACCGCGCCACTCCCGGACGCGAGCCTCCCAGGCCGCTCCTCCGCTTTCCGTCATAGAGCGCGGTGAGCACCCGGTCGCGATCGATGTCGTCTTCGTCGAGACGGATGTCGCTCAACTCCGGAGCGCCCGTGTCGCCGAGGACCATCCGCCAGCGGTGCAGCCTCTCATCGGTCATGACATCACCTCCTCGTGTGCGATCTCGGTCTCCGTGACGTGCCAGCCCAGCAGCCGGGCGACGGCGGCGAGAGCCGGGCCGGCGGCCTCGACGTCCACCTCGACAGCGACGCCGGCCGATTCCTCGGGTGTCGCCACCAATCGGCCGATCGTCGCACGCTCGGACTTGTGGAACTCCGAGAACGTGCGGCGCAAGAGCGGAAGCAGATCGTCGAAGACCTGTTCGTCGACGGCCGTGAGCCAGGTGTCGATCAGCCCCAGGACCTGACGGTCGTGGATGATCAGCGCCGCATCGCCGGCGAATGCCCCCTCGAGCCATCCGGCCGCGTCCCGCGGATCTGCACCCGCGGAGAGCGCGAGCCGCATCCGCTGCCGCAGCCAGTCGTCGTCGACATGTCTGACGTCGTGAAGCAGACGTGCCGCTCGTCCGGCGATCAACGGCGATACCCGATCCCGCTCGGCGAGAAGACGGAGGGTCGCGCACCAGCGATCGCGCAGCTCCGCGTCGTCGAGGAGCAGCACACCGAGATGCGCGGAATCGAGCACCGCACGAAGCCGCGCCGCAGCAGCGTCATCGAGCATGACGGCGGCAGCGGGAAGACCGATGCACACGCGCACGACGGTGGTGTCGAGCACCCGACGGACCTCGGCGATCCCGCTCTCGTCTCCGGCGGTGCGCAGCGTCCCGTATCGGCACACGGTGGCGAGGGGCTCCACGGTGGACAGCAGCTCCGAGACATCGCTGTGCTCGGCGGCGCGGTCGCTGAGGGCGCGCACGACCTCGACGACCGGCAGCTGCGCATCCAGGCAGTCGCCGATGAGGGTGGAGAGCTGTCCCAGTGAGGCGGCAGATGCGGCGATCTCCGCCACCATCGACGTGGCGGCATCGACGACCGTGCCGCCGTATGTGCTCGCGGAGATCAGCGCCACCGAGAGCTCCGGTTCCCAGCGGAGCTCCCAGGCCTCTTTGAAGGTCCCCGTCGTCGACCCGGCGTCGACGGGCCTTCCCCAGGGAACGCCGAGCAGGCGAAGACGATGCAGCAGCACCGACTTCGCGAGACCGGATTCGGTGCGCAGATCGAAGGTCGCCTGCTGCGCCGTCGCGGTCGGCTTCAGCCGGAGAGTGCGCTGCTGCCGCTCGAGGTCGGCGGCGAGAGGCACCCGTGGCGCGCCCTCCGGGACGGCGCCGATGTCGTCGCCGACGATCAGGCGACTCCGCACCAGGTCGAGCGGCAGCGGGTTGCCATCCAGCAGGGCCGACAGCACCGCGTCGTTCAGCTCGTCGAGGCCTGCGGCAGGGCGGCCTCGGACAGCGGCCAGCGTCTCGGCGAGGCGGAAGGCGTCGACGACGGATGCCGGTGAGGCCGGGACGCCCTGGGCGCGCAGCTCTCGTGCGACCCGCACCAGCCACGCCATCCCGGGATCATCCGTGCTTCCCGCCGCCCAGAGTCGGAACAGATGCGCGTACCAGCCGGGCGACGCCACCCCGGCCCCGTATCCCGAGGCCTGGCTGAGCCGGGCCGCCGTCCACGGCACCCACGCGGTGTCGACGGCGATCTTCGGCAGCCCTCGCAGAAGTCTGGTGTCGGACGCCGCTGTCGGTGCGTCCTTCAGGTCGAGAGCCGGCGCGTGCCACGCGCCGCAGACCACGACGATCCGCTCGTGGCCGGCCTTGACCTCGGCGCGCAGCCGCTTGCGCATCGCTGCCTCTCGGACGGCGGTCATCGCCGGACCCAAGGGCGCGTGCAGCAGGGACAGATCGAGTTCGTCGTTCTCATCGAGAAGAGTCGACGGCATCACGGTGTCGCTGCGGAGCTCTGCGATCGCCTCGGTGAGGGCCGCGAATCGCGTGAGCGGCGAATCAGACCGCTGCTCGACGGCATCCTCCCACCAGCGCTCGGGATCGTCGTAGCCGGCGGCATGCGCCAACGCCGTCACCGGGTCGAGGACGGCTGCCGCTTCTGCGGACAGCTCGCCGTCGGGTTCGTCGCTCGGGTCGGAGCCGATCTCGGCATCGGCATCCTGCTCGGCATCCTGCTCGGCGACGACGGCCGCATCCCGTGCCGACCGTCGGATGGCCAGCGCGTGCACGGCGGGAAGGTCCATGCCTGCGAGGACTCTCCCCCGCTCCAACGCCCACCGTGACGCCACCCACTCCGGGGAGAACATCGCCAGCGGATAGAACACGGCACCGCGCGGATCGTCTCTCGGATACACGATCCCGGCGACCGGCGGCCGCATATCGGCGTCGATGAGGAAGGGCAGGATCGGGTCGAGCTCGGGCGCGCCCTCGACGAGCACGGCGTCGGGGTCGAGGGCGTCGAGCGCTTCGGATACCGCACGCGCCGATCCCGGTCCGTGGTGCCGCACGCCGAGCACGTGGATCTGCGTCATCAGCTCACGTCGCGGCAGGCGCGGTAGAGGTCATCCCAGTCAGGACGATTGCGCACCACCGTCTCGAGGTACTCCTGCCAGACGACCGCGTCCTGCACGGGGTCTTTGACGACCGCACCGAGAAGCCCGGCCGCGATGTCGTCGGCACGGAGCACGCCGTCGCCGAAGTGTGCGGCGAGGCTCAGGCCGCTGGTCATCACGGAGATCGCCTCAGCGGTGGAGAGGGTCGAGCTCGGCGATTTGACGGCCATGCGTCCGTCGTGGGTCGTCCCGGAGCGCAGCTCGCGCATCACCGTGACCACCCGACGCATCTCGCTGAGCGCGGCCAATTCGACCGGCAGTTCCAGCCCCCGCCCCAGACTCTGCACGCGAGCCTGGACGATCTCGACCTCGGACTCCAGCGTGTCGGGCAGCGGGAGCACAACGGTGGTGAACCGGCGACGCAGCGCGGACGAGAGCTCGTTCACACCCTTGTCGCGATTGTTCGCGGTGGCGATCAGGTTGAAGCCCCGCCGCGCCTGCACCTCCGAATCGAGTTCGGGGATCGGCAGGGACTTCTCGGAGAGGATCGTGATGAGCGAGTCCTGCACGTCGGAGGGGATGCGCGTGAGCTCTTCGACGCGCACCAGTGCTCCCGTCTCCATGGCGCGCATCACGGGCCCGGGGACCAGCGCCCGTTCGCTCGGTCCTTCGGCGAGCAGCCGCGCATAGTTCCACCCGTAGCGGATCGCCTCTTCCGGGGTACCGGCCGTACCCTGCACGACGAGGGTCGAGTTGCCGCTGATCGCCGCGGCGAGGTGCTCGCTCACCCACGACTTCGCCGTGCCCGGCACACCGAGCAGCAGCAGAGCACGATCGGTGGCGAGCGAGGAGATCGCGATCTCGATCAGGCGACGGCTGCCGATGTACTTCGGTGTGATCTCCGTCCCATCGGGCAGCACGCCGCCGAGCAGATACGTCGCGACCGCCCAGGGCGACAGCATCCATCGTTCCGGTCGCGGGTGGGTGTCGGCGCGACGCAGCGCGTCGAGCTCCGCACTGTAGGCATGCTCAGCGTGTTCGCGAAGAACGGGCGAAGGGGAATCTGTCATGAGAAAGCTTCCTGGATGGAGGGAAGGAGGGCGTGGTACTGCAGCACGTGGAGAAAGGCTCGGCGGTCGTGTTCATTCAGTCCGTCGCGGTCGACGTACGCTCTGACGCGATCATGCACGCTCGCCGGCAGCGCCCAGATCTCGGAGAGCTGGACGCGATCGCGGAAGACCACGTCGAGGACGGCGTTCGCGAAGGCATCGTTCCACGGCGCCTGCACCGAACCTCCGGCGAGGCGCCGCGCCCGGTACTGGTCGTGTGCGGGCAGGGCTTTCAGCTTCGGGGCGAGCCACCGCTGACGTTCGGATTCGGGCATCGCGGTGAGCACCGCGAGCTCGCCCGTCGCCTCGGCGAGCGCGCCGGCCCAGGCGGAGCGGACATCGACGGATTCGCAGCGGGAATTGCTGACCGCATCGACGAGGGCGGCGATCACCGAGGTGTCGTCGCGCAGCAGCAGAGCGATGCGGTCGGGATCGACGCCGGCAGCGGTCACCCAGGTCGTCAGCGGCGACCGGCTGACGATCAGGTGCAACCACGCCATGCGGTCGGGCTCCACTCCGTCGGCGGGGATGACGAAGCCGTCGCGCTCCGCGTGCGCATCGAGGTGATCGGGCGGCCGGACCGAGATCGCGCGTACGGCGAACAGCCTGCGCTCCACGGCGATCAGCGGCGTGAGACGCGCTGCCATCCGAGCCGAGTACGCGCTGTTCGGCAGCATGCGCAGCAGTCGCTGCGCATTCGTCCGCACCCCTTTGGCCCGATCATCGAGGAGCGTCTCGAGGAACGGCTCGTCGGAGTCCGAGAGACCGTGCTCGAGTTCCTGCACGACGCGCTCTTTGGCTCGGGCGGGAAGTCCGTCCCAGCGCTCGACGATGACCTCTCGAGCACGGTCGGGCTCGCTCTCGCGCAGGGCCCGGAGGTGAAGGGACAGGTCGGTCATGCTCAGCGTCGCCCAGCCGTCGATCAGCTCGGTGGCAGACATCGCGGCAGCGCCGCCGGGCGCCTCGAAGCCGACGACTCGCGCCAGCCAGGCGCCGCGCTCGCCCCATGCCGCGGCGAGCGGCCCCCGCAGCGGATGCTGCTCGCCGGGGCGCTCCGCATCAACGAGTGCGAACAGTGCCGGAAGGGCCGACGGTGAGACGATCCGTCGGTGCTGGGCCGCGCACCGCAGCCAATGGGCGATCAGCGGCCGTTGCATCGCCGGAACGGGCGGCTGCCACAGGAGCAGCTCGAGCAGCTGTGCCGCGCGCGGCGGCGCGACCTCATCGACCTCCGCGGGGGCGGGGTCGGGAAGGTCGTCGATCTGCCCCTGCCCGACGCGGCGGCCTCCCCGAGACAGCGCTCCGTCGAGTGCGGCCTGATCCAGCAGCAGCTCCGGCGCAGGAGCATCCGGCCGTGAACTCCCGAACGCGGTCGGCGGCTGCGGGGCAGGGCGTCTGCCTGTGCCGACCATCGCCGCGCTCAGCAGATCCGCCCGCCAGACCCTCAACTCCCTCTCGCTCACAGCGACACCACCTCCTCCGCGACGACGAGGGACAGGAGACGCATGCGCCCTCCCTCCCACTCGCCGAAGACGTCTGCGGGGCGGCCGCCGGTGAGGGCGAGCATCCGACGCGTGTCGGTGTCGTCGGTCACCGGCACGGCGGTTCCCTCGGCGTCGACGATTCCGGGAGGGGTTCCCGGCATGAGCCGGACCGCCGTCAGCACCGCCGGATGGCGGTCTCGCCAGGGAGCGCTGGCCATCCGAGCGGATGCCGTCGCCACCATCTGCGCGATCGTGCTGCCCTCGCCGAACGAGGCGCCGGGATCGCCCCACTCGACCGCGTCGGGGAACAGCACCCGGCGCGGCGCGGTGCCCGGATAGAGCGCGAGCTCCGCCCGCATCCGCGAGCCTGCCAGCTGCGGCACACCGAGGGACTCGCCGGGGCCGGCCGTCTCCAGCGTGAAGGAGAGCTCGCCGCTCTCGACGTTCCGGATCCATGTGCGCTGCTGCATGAGACGACCGAACGGTGCTCTGTGCGCTCCGCAGATGAGCCAGTCCCCCTCGATCGCCTCTCCCTGACGCACGTCAGCCGTCGGCACCGGCCAGCCGAGCGCGATGCGCAGCTCGGCGACCTCGGGCGCGGCCAGTTCCTGTCGCCGTTGCCATGCTCGGGCGAGCATCCACCACGATCCCACGCGGTGCAGCAACTCCTCGTCGCTCAGCCCGCGGTGCAGATCGCCCCCGATGTCGCGCACGCGCTCGGCGAGCCCGGGCAGCTGAGCATCCACCAACCGTGCCGCCGCGCCATCCCACCAGGATCGATCGCGGCGGCGGGTCTCGGCGAGGCCTGCCCTGGCCACATCGCTCAACCACAGGCAGAAGTCCGCGACGCCGTTGTCCATCTTGGTCGTGCGCGCGGCGATGCGCTGCTGCGCCTGCTGCTTCTGCGCCTCCGAGATCTCGGCTTCGGGGGCGGCAGCCGGAGCCTGGCGCTCTGCTCTCTTCTGCGCCCATTCGTGCGCGAAGTCGGCTGTCTCGCCGCCGGATCCGATGCCGCCCGCAGACCAGAGGAGCAGGAGCCCGAGCGCATGCTTGCAGGGGAATTTACGGCTCGGGCAGGTGCACCGGTAGGCGGGGGCGGTGAGGTCGATGCTCACCTGATAGGGGGTCTTGCCGCTTCCTTGGCACTTCCCCCAGAGAAGCGTGTCGCTGACACCTGTCTCGGTCCAGGGCCCGGGGATGCCGAGCTTGCGCCCGGCGACGAGGGAGCGGTCGTCCGGCGCGGCATCCGCGATGCGGTCGTCGGTCCACTGCTGCACGAGCAAAGTCAACACTGCACCTCAGACACCGTCAAACCGGCGGACCCGTGTTCCCCCTCGCGACGGCTACTCCGTCTTGACGGGCTCCGGGAAGATGGCGGTGAACAGCTGCCCGACCCACTCGAGCAGCTGGGCATCGGGCAGCGGCTCGAGGCCCACGCCCACGTCGGCCGCAAGCATCGGCATCGGCACCACGAGCGCCTCTCCCCCGGCGACGAGCTTCGCCTTCGGGTAGAGCCGCTGCAGCCGCACCTTGATCGAGTCCTCGAGGCGTGCCGGGGCGATGCGCAGATTCGAGCCCATCACCACGACGTCCGTGAGGCCCGCGCGCGCGGCGCGGCGGCGCAGGCGAGAGATCGCGAGCAGCCCCTCGACCTCTTCGGGCGGCGTGCCGTACCGGTCGACGAGCTCCTCGATCACCTGATCGATCGCCTCGTCCTTCGCCGTGGCCGCGGATGCCGCCGAGAGCTTCTGGTACGCCTCGAGGCGCAGCCGCTCGCTGTCGATGTAGTACTCGGGGATGCGCGCGTCGAGCGGCAGCTCCAGTCGCAGCTCCTGCCCGCTCTCGACCTCGTCGCCGCGGAACGTCGCGACGGCCTCGCCGATCATGCGCAGATACAGGTCGAAGCCGACGCCGGCGATGTGTCCGGCCTGCTCGGCGCCCAGCATGTTGCCCGCGCCGCGCAGCTCGAGATCCTTCAGCGCGACCTGCATGCCCGAGCCGAGGTCGTTGTTCACCGCGATGGTCTGCAGGCGGTCGGCGGCGGTCTCGGACAGCGGCTTCATCTCGTCGTAGAGGAAGTAGGCGTAGGCCCGCTCGCGCCCGCGACCGACGCGGCCGCGCAGCTGGTGCAGCTGGCTGAGGCCGTACTTGTCGGCGCGATCGATGATGATCGTGTTCGCGTTGGAGATGTCGAGCCCGGTCTCGATGATGGTCGTCGAGACGAGCACGTCGAACTTGCGCTCCCAGAAATCGTCGACGACCTGCTCGAGCTGGTGCTCCCCCATCTGCCCGTGCGCGACGGCGATGCGGGCTTCGGGAACGAGTTCGGCGAGCTCGGCGGCCACCCGCTGGATCGACTGCACCCGGTTGTGCACGAAGAAGATCTGACCTTCGCGCAGGATCTCGCGGCGGATCGCCGCGGCCATCTGCTTGTCGCTGCGGGGCCCCACGAACGAGAGGATCGGATGCCGGTCCTCCGGCGGCGTCGCGAGCGTCGACATCTCGCGGATGCCGGTGACGGCCATCTCGAGCGTGCGCGGGATCGGCGTCGCGCTCATCGCGAGGATGTCGACGTTCGTCTTCAGCTTCTTGAGCGTGTCCTTGTGCTCGACGCCGAACCGCTGCTCCTCGTCGATGATCATCAGGCCGAGGTCTTTGAACACGATGCCCTCGGTGAGGATGCGGTGCGTGCCGATGACCATGTCGACGGAGCCCTCGAGCAGGCCCTGCAGCGTGAGACGCACCTCCTTGTCGCTCTGGAACCGTGACAGGGCCCGCACCTTGACCGGGAATCCGGCGAAGCGCTCGGTGAAGGTCTCCATGTGCTGCTTCACGAGCAGGGTCGTCGGCACGAGCATGGCGACCTGCTTGCCGTCCTGGATCGCCTTGAACGCGGCGCGCACCGCGACCTCGGTCTTGCCGAAGCCCACGTCTCCGGAGAGCAGGCGGTCCATCGGGATCGGCCGCTCCATGTCGGCCTTGATCTCATCGATGGTCTGCAGCTGGTCGGGGGTCTCGGCGAACGGGAACGCCTCTTCGAGCTCGCGCTGCCAGGGCGTGTCCGGACCGAAGGCGTGCCCCTTCGCACTCATCCGCGCGGAGTACAGCTTGACGAGCTCGACGGCGATGTCGCGCACGGCCTTGCGGGCCTTGCCCTTCGCCTGCGACCAGTCGCTGCCGCCCATCTTGGAGAGCGTGGGAGCCTCGCCGCCGACGTACTTCGACAGCAGATCGAGCTGATCCGTCGGCACGTACAGCTTGTCGCCCGGATACCCGCGCTTCGACGGCGCGTACTCCAGCACGAGGTAGTCGCGGATCGACTTGGTGGCGTTGCGTCCGCCGGTCGAAACCTCGCGCTTGGTCATCTCGACGAAGCGGCCGATTCCGTGCGTGGCATGCACCACGTGATCGCCGGGCTTGAGCTGCAGCGGGTCGACGACGTTCTTCCGCCGCGACGCGAGCTTCTTGACCACCCGCTGGTCGCCGCCGATCGTGCGGCCGTAGAACTCGTTGTCGGTGAGGACCGCGAGCTTCGCCTCGACGATCTGGAACCCGGCCTCCACCGATCCGGTGACGAGGGTCGCGATACCGGCATCCGGAGCATCCGGCAGGGATTCGACGACGCGGGCGGCGATGCCGCGATCGGCGAGCACGTCGCGCGCCCGGTCGACGAGCCCGCTGCCGGCGGAGATGACGACGACGCGCCAGCCGTCGGCGACCTTGGCCTCGACGAACGAGATCGCGCCGTCGACGTTACCGTGGAACGAGGGGATGACGGTGGCGTCGAGGTTCGTCGCGTCGGCATCGCCCTCGCCGAGTCCGGCGCCGAACGGGCTCAGCCGCCACCAGACGCCGCCGCGGTCGCGCACGACCTCGCGCAGCTGCGCGATGGTGCGGAAGTCGCCGGCTCCCAGATCGATCGGCGCCGAGGCGCCCGATGTGGCCGCGCTCCAGGCGGCGTCGAGGAACTCTCTGTTCGTCTCGCCGAGGGTGATGGCGCGGGCGGTGGAGCGCTCGGGGTCGACGACGGCCGTGGCACTGCCGGCGGGCAGATACTCGGCCAGCGACTTGAGCGGGCCCGACACAGCGGGCAGCAGCGACTCCATGCCCTCGACCGGGATACCCTCGGCCATCTTCTCGAGCATGCCCGCGATCGCCGGGAAGCCGCCGATGAGGGCGCGTGCCCGCTCCCGCACGTCGGGGGTGAGCAGCAGCTCGCGGCTCGGCGGCAGGTCGACACCGGGGATGTCGCCGGGCAGCGAGCGCTGATCGGCGACGGAGAAGGCGCGGATCTGATCGATCTCGTCACCGAAGAACTCGACGCGGTACGGATGCTCGGATGTCGGCGGGAAGACGTCGAGGATGCCGCCGCGCACGGCGAACTCGCCGCGACGCGACACCATGTCGACGCGCGAGTAGGCGCGTTCGACGAGCTGCTCGCCGACGTGGTCGAGCTCGTTGCCCCGGCTGCCCGTGACGAGCTCGAGGGGCGCGATCTCGCCGAGGTTGCCGGCGATCGGCTGCAGTGCCGCACGCACCGAGGCGACGACGACGAGCGGATGGTCGCCCGACCAGTCCGCGATGCGACGCAGCGTCTGCAGGCGCTGCCCGACCGTGTCGGGGCTCGGGCTCAGCCGCTCATGCGGAAGCGTCTCCCACGCGGGGAACGTGAGGATCTCGGCGGTCGGGAGGAAGGCCGCGAGCGCGAGCGCGAGGCTCTCCGCGCGGCGCCCGGTCGGAGCGACGGCGAGCAGTGCCGACGGATGGCCCGCGGCGGTGCGCTTCTCGAGCAGGCCGGCGAGCACCGGCGCATCGAGGCCGTCGACCAGTCCGAGGTCGGCGTCGGTGTGCGCCCAGCCGAGGGCGTCACGGTACAGAGACGCCTCTTCCAAGGCGCGCAGAATCCCCGGAACAGTCACCGGACAAGACTAGTCGCGCCCACCGACACTGCGGCGCGCGGTGGCGTTCACTACGCTGTCGGGATGGAAACGGTCACCCTCACCACCGAACGACTCGTGCTCCGCGCGCCGAGCGAGGCCGACATCGAGGCGATCGAGGCCGCGTGCCAGGATCCGGAGATCCCGCGCTGGACGACGGTGCCGAGCCCATACACGCGCGAGAACGCGGTGGACTTCGTGCGGCTCGTCGCCGGCTGGTGGGCCGAGGACAAGGAGACGGTGTGGGCGATCTTCGTCGACGATCGACTGTCCGGAATGATCGGGCTGCACGACATCGAGCAGCATCACACGGGTGGGCACGCCGAGATCGGCTTCTGGATGACCGCGGACGCGCGTGGCCAGGGGTACCTCGCGGAGGCGGCGCGGGCCGTGGTCGATTGGGGCTTCTCCGAGCTCGGTCTGGTGAGGATCGCCTGGCGTGCGGTCGCCGGGAACGTCCCGTCCGCCAGCGCCGCCCGAGCCCTCGGCTTCCACTACGAGGGCATGCAGCGTCAGGCGCTCACGAGTCCCCGAGGACGCGACGACGGCTGGTTCGCCGGGCTGTTGGTGGACGACGACCGCGCGCCGGTGGACTGGCCGGTGCTCGCGGTGTGACGGCTAGGCGCCGGCGACCAGGCCGCGCCGCAGAGTCGGCTTGTCGATCTTCCCCACCGGATTCTTCGGCAGCTCGTCGAGGATCGTGATGGTGGCGGGGCACTTGAACCCGGCGAGGATGCTGCGGGCGTGCGCGCCCAGCTCCTCGATCGACACGGTCGCCCCCGGCCGCAACGACACGAAAGCGACCGGGATCTCGCCCAGCACCGGGTCCGGGGCGCCGACGACGGCCGCCTCCTGCACCTCGTCGTGCGCGTAGAGGGCGTTCTCGATCTCCTTCGGGTAGAGGTTCTCCCCGCCGCGGATGATCATGTCCTTGATCCGGTCGACGATCTGGAGGTAGCCGTCCTCGTCGAACCTCCCGAGGTCGCCCGTGCGCAGCCAGCCGTCGACGATGGTCCGTGCGGTCTCCTCCGGCTTCCCCAGGTATCCGGCCATCACGACGGGTCCGGCGATGACGACCTCGCCGACCTCGCCCTGCGGAAGCGTCTCGCCGTCGTCGCCGACGACGGCGAGCTGCTGCCCCGGCAGTGGTAGTCCGACGGTGCCCGGCTTGCGCACGCCGCGGAGAGGATTGATCGTGGAGGCGCAGGTCGTCTCGGAGAGGCCGTAGCCCTCCACGATCGTGACCCCGAACCGGCGCTCGAAGCGCTCGATCGATTCGGCCGGCATCGGAGCCGCTCCGCAGACCGCGAAACGCAGCGACGACGTGTCCGGCTGCACGTCATCGGGGAGCGACGCGAGCAGTGCGTATATGGCCGGCACCGCGGAGAAGTACGTCGGCCGCAGCCGCTCCACATCCGAGAAGAACCGGTCGCGCGAGAATCTGCCGGTGATGCTCACCCGGCCGCCGGCACGGAGGGGCGAGAGGGTGCCGAGCACGATCCCGTTGGCGTGGAACAGCGGCAGCACGAGGAGGCTGTGATCGTTCGCGTCGAGCTCGAACCACTCCACGAAGGACGCGGTCATCGCATCGAGATTGGCGTGGGTGAGCATGACGCCCTTGGGGCTGCCGGTCGTGCCGCTGGTGTAGATCAGGAGGGCGAGGTCGTCGGTGGAGTACTCCCCCATCGGCGGCACGTCGGCATCCGCTGACTCGAGTTCGGCGATGACCATGTTCGGGACGCCGAGGTCGCGCTCGCCGTCTTCGGCCACGACGAGCACGGCACCGGCATCCGCCACCTGATACGCCGCCTCGGCCGGCCCGAGGACCGGATTGATCGGCGTGACGGCAGCCCCGAGGCGCCACGCGGCGAACAGGGCGATGATCAGCTCGGCCCGATTCGGCAGGGCCAGCGCGATCACGCTCCCCGGGCGGATGCCGCGCGCGTGAAGAGCGGCGGCGGCCTGCTCGACACGGGCGAGCATGTCGGCGTTGCTGAGCGCGACGGCGTCATCGCGCAGCGATGCTCCGTCGGGCGATTCGGCCGCGCGCGACGCGGGCAGGGTGGCGAGATGCATGGCGGTCTCCGAGCGCGAGGGGCGGGGTGCCGCGCTGGGGAACGCGGCACCCCCTGGGGACGGTCAGATGCGGCTGACCACCGGTTCGGCCACGAGGCCGAACGCGCGCAGCTGTCCGAGCAGCTCGCGGTGACCGAAGGCCTGGCACGCCGACGCGAATCCCACCCGATGGGGGCGCTGCTGGATCAGCGAGAACGCGGCGAACGCCTGCAGGAGTCCGGTCTGCTTGTAGTTGCTGTTGCCGTGGATCACCACGTGCGAGCGCCCCAGAGGTCCGGACGCGTGGACCGAGTCGACCGAGCGGTTGACCCGCGGGTTCTCGCGCGGCGGCATGCTCGCCTGCAGACCGGCCGCGATGTCGCCGAGCGCCTTCTCCTGCGCCTCGGGCTCGAGCGGGCGGATCTGCTCCTCGAACATCTGGACCGTCGCGCCGACGTTCTCCATGATGGCGCGGTTGAGCACGCCTCCGATCGCTCGCACGGTCGAGACGCGCGGATCGTTCTGGAACCAGATCGGATGCGACATCCCGCCCCACGGCACGGCGACGGCCTGCTCGTGATAGCCGGGCACGGTCACGTCGAACGCCGACAGGTGATCCCATTCGACGAGCTTGTTCTGCTCCAGGTGGAACCAGTCCGCCTTGAGGATGGTGAAGATCGTCTGCGTCGACGCGAAGGTCGGAAGACCCTTCCAGAACACGAGGATGTCGAGCGTGTCGTAGCCGCCGGGTTCGAGCGCGATGTTCGCCGCGATCTCGCTCGTCGTGTACATGTGGGCGATTCCCGGCGACAGCAGGATGTTCTTCGCGGCGAACTGCGCACCCCAGTTGTCGCGCGCGGCGAGGACCCAGTCCTGCTCGCCCGTGGTGTCGGTGTAGTCGGCACCGATGCGCAGTGCCGCCTCGACCACCTCCGGGCCGTGCTTGATGAACGGACCGACCGTGTTGCAGATCACCTGGGCGCCGTCGAACGCCTCGGCGAGCGCGTCGGCGGTGTGCTCGACCTGGATGATCTCGTAGTCGGCGGTCTCGATCCCGGGGATCTTCTCCACGACCTCGCGCACGCGATCGGCGTCGCGGCCCGCGGCCACGAACGGCACGCCGAGTTCGCGCAGGTACTCGCAGATGAGTCGGCCGGTGTATCCGCTGACGCCGTAGACGACGACGGGCTTGTCTGTGCTCATGATGTCCTCACATCCCCATCGCGCCGTCGATGGACAGCGTCGTGCCGTTGACGAACTCGGAGTCGGACGACAGCAGGAATGCGATGCCGTGCGCGATGTCGTCCTCGGTCGCGAGGCGTCCGGAGGGCGTGAGTCCGACGACGGCCACGACCGCCTCCTGTGCCGACGGGAACAGCCCGAGCCGCTCCATGTCTCCCGCGAGCTGTGCGCCCATCGCGTTGGGGACGAGTCCTGGGCAGACCGTGTTCACGCGCACGCCGTAGCCGAGGCGGCCCGACTCCGCCGCGGCCACCTTGCTCAGGCGCTCGACCGCGGACTTCGACGCGGAGTACGCCGCGATCCCGGGGAAGGCGATCGCGGCCGCCACGGAGGCGATGTTGACGATCGCTCCGCCCGTGCCGGTGCCGTCGTCCTTGCGCATGCTGCGGAAGGCGTGCTTGACGCCGAGTGCGGTGCCGACCACGTTGACGTCGAGGATCCGCCGCACGTTGTCGGCGTCGAGGTCGACGAAGAGATCGGAGATCTCGATGCCGGCGTTGTTCACCAGCCCGTCGAGACCGCCGAGCGCCGCCGTCGCCTGCTCCATCGCGCGTGTCCAGGACGAGTCGTCGGTCACGTCGAGCGCCACGAACGAGGCGGTGCGCCCGTCTGCGGTCAGCGCGTCGGCCGCCGCGGCTCCGGCGGCCTCATCGACGTCGGCCAGCACGACCGCCGCTCCTCGTTCGGCCAGCACCTGTGCGGTGCGAAGACCCAGGCCTCTCGCGCCTCCTGTGATCAGGACGCGAGTCCCCGTGAGATCAGTGGTCATGTCGATCTGTTCCTTTCGTCGTTGAAAGCGATGGGGACAGCAGATCAGATTCTTGGACACTTGACAAGGAAAATCTGGACAACTGCCCAAATCAGTCGTCATCCGGGTTCACCGGGGCGTATGATCGCTTCATCCAGACCGGAGGAGGAGCGATGGGCGATGCAGCGCTGCGCGCGGAGAAGGCGGGAACCGACAAGTTCGCGCTCCGCCGACGTGAGCTCGCCGACGCCGCCCTTGCGGCCATCGCCGCCCGTGGTTTCGCCCACACCGGTCTCCGCGACGTCGCCTCGCACAGCGAGCTCTCGCACGGGCTGCTGCACTACTACTTCGAGGACAAGGACGACCTCATCGGCCAGGCGATCTGGCAGTACAAATCGGAGTGCGCCCGCCGATACGACCCCATCGTCGAGACCTCGCAGACCGGCGCGGAGCTCGCCGAGCGGTTCGGCACCGAGATGGCGGCCACCCTCCGCGACGAGGCCGACATGCACCGGCTCTGGTACGACCTGCGCAACCAGGCCCTGTTCGACGCCGGGTTCCGCGACACGATCATCGCGATCGACGCGCTGCTGCGCGACATGGTGTGGGCCGTGGTCGAACGCTACGCGGAGCTCGAGAACCGCCCTCCGGTGGTCGACCCGCTGTCGGCCTACGCCCTGTTCGACGGCGTCTTCCTCAATTCGCTCATCGCCTACCTCCGCGGCGACCTCGAGGCCGTGGATCGCGTGCGTCTCGCCAGCATCCGCCTGCTCACCGGCGCCGTCTGAGCACGACAGTCCCTAGGCAGTGTCGGATGCCGATGGCAGGATGACACCATGCCCGAGATGCCGGAGGTCCAAGGGCTCACCGCCTTCCTCGGCGGGCGAGCGGTCGGCCGCACCATCACGCGTGCGAGCGTCGCCGCGATCGCCGCGCTGAAGACCTACGACCCGCCGATCTCCGCGCTCCAGGGCGCCGAGATCACGGCATCCGCTCGGCTCGGGAAGTTCGTCGTGCTCTCCTGCGGCGACGACCTGCACCTCGTCTTCCACCTGGCCAAGGCCGGCTGGCTGCGCTGGTACGAGGCGCTTCCCGCCACGCTCATCCGGCCGGGCAAGTCGCCCATCGCCCTGCGCATCGCGCTCGACGACGGCAGCGGGTTCGACCTGACGGAAGCCGGAACGAAGAAGTCGCTCGCCGTGTACGTCGTCCGCGACGTGCACGAGGTGCCGGGCATCGCCCGCCTCGGGCCCGACCCGCTCGACGCCGATTTCACCCGAGAGGCGTTCGCAGCGCTCCTCGACGACCGACGCATGCAGATCAAGGGCCTGCTGCGTGATCAGGGGGTGATCGCCGGGATCGGCAACGCCTACTCCGACGAGATCCTGCACGCTGCCCGCATGTCGCCGTATGCGATCGCCGGAAAGCTCGACGACGCCGAGATCGATCGGCTGTTCGCCGCGATGCAGGCGACTCTGACCGATGCGGTGGCCGAGGCGTCGGGCAAGCCTCCCGCCGACCTCAAAGACGCCAAGCGCCGCGGCATGCAGGTGCACGCCCGGCGTGGCGAGACGTGCCCGGTGTGCGGCGACACCGTGCGCAGCGTGTTCTTCGCCGACAGGTCGCTGGAGTACTGCCCGACGTGCCAGACGGGCGGCAAGATCCTCGCCGACCGTCGCCTCTCGAGGCTGCTCAAATAGCGCCCTGCCCCGCCCCATCTGACGCGGAATGAAATGTGCTCAGGCGCGTTGAGTACACTCAGAGCATTGAACGTGCTCCGGGGTCGGTGAGAATCCGAACCGGCGGTGACAGTCCGCGAGCGTCTCGGTCCAGCCGAGATGCCGATCCGGTGGAATTCCGGGACCGACGGTGATGTGAGGGCAACCTCGCTAGTCCGGAAGGGAGGCAGCACGAGGCGGCGCTGTGCGTGCCTTCTGTCTCTCCCTCTCCGATCAGGAGAAGCTCCGGAGCCTCACAGGAGGACGACGGATGGCAGTCAACGGGACAGAGCGTGAGGCGATGACCCATGCGCTCGAGCTCGCCGCCCGCGGCCCGCGCGGAGTGAACCCGCAGGTCGGCGCCGTCATCCTCTCCCCCGACGGAGAAGTGCTCGCCGAAGGCTGGCACCACGGAGCCGGCACGCCGCACGCCGAGGTCGACGCGCTGTCGAAGCTCGCACCCGGAGCAGCGAAGGGCGCGACCGCCGTCGTGACCCTCGAGCCCTGCAACCACACCGGACGCACCGGCCCCTGCGCCGTCGCCCTCATCGAGGCCGGGGTCTCGAGAGTGGTCTACGCGCTGGACGACCCGGGCGTCGCCTCGGGCGGTGGAGCGGAGCGGCTGCGCGGCGCCGGCGTGAGCGTCGAAGCCGGCGAACAGGCGGATGCCGCGCACGCGCTGATCGACGGATGGCTCACCGCGCAGCGTCTCGGACGCCCGCACATCACCGTGAAGTGGGCGCAGAGCCTCGACGGTCGTGCCGCCGCCGCCGACGGTTCGAGCCAGTGGATCACCGGACCCGCCGCGCGCGCCGACGTGCACCGCCGCCGCGCCGAGGCCGACGCGATCGTCGTCGGCACCGGCACCGTGCTGGCCGACGACCCGGCGCTCACCGCGCGCGACGGGGATGCGCTGCTGCCGCACCAGCCCATCCCGGTCGTCATCGGCTCGCGACCCACCCCGGCGGATGCGGCGGTGCACCGGCATCCGCACGCTCCCCTCTTCTACGACACGCACGATCCGGCCGCCGTCACCGCGGATCTGCACCAGCGCGGCATCCAGAGCATCTTCATCGAGGGCGGTCCGACACTGGCCAGCGCGTTCATCGCGGCCGGCCTCGCCGACCGGGTGCTCGCCTACATCGCCCCGGTGCTGCTCGGCGGCGATCGTCTGGCCCTGACCGACATCGGCGTCGGCTCGATCGGTGAGGCGCTGCGCCTCACCGTGGACGAGTGGGTGCCCCTCGGCGCCGACCTGCTCGTGATCGCCCACCCGGCGGACGCCCCCCGCTCTCCGAATACCCGCTCTCAGAATGAAGGAGCCGCCTGATGTTCACCGGAATCATCGAGGAGATCGGCGAGATCACCGCCATCACGCCTGCCGGCGACGGCTGGCGTCTGACGGTGCGCGCGCCCAAGGCCGCGTCGGACGCCGTGCACGGAGAGTCGATCGCCGTCTCGGGCGTGTGCCTCACCGTCGTGGGCTCGACTGCCGACACGTTCGACACCGACGTGATGAAGCAGACCCTCGACGTCGCCGCGATCGGCGGAGCGACCGTGGGCACGCGCGTGAACATCGAGAAGGCGATGCCGGTCGGCGCGCGTCTCGGCGGACACATCGTCCAAGGCCACGTCGACGGGGTGGGCGAAGTCATCGAGGTGCGCCCCGGAGCCCAGTGGAGCGTGCTGCGCGTGAGCCTTCCCGCCGACCTCGCACCGCTCGTCGTCGACAAGGGCTCGATCTCGGTCGACGGCACCTCGCTCACGGTGAGCGCCGTCAGCCCTTCGTCAGTCTCAGGGACCGAAGAGGGGCACTGGTTCGAGATCTCGCTGATCCCTGAGACCCTCGCCGCGACCACCCTCGGCACTCGTGTCGTCGGAGATCGCGTCAACCTGGAGACCGACATCCTCGCCCGTCACGTCGAGCGCCTGCTCGCGTTCAGAGCGGCACCCACCGTCGCACCGGAAGGAGGCTCGCGATGAGCCTTTCCACCATCCCCGAGGCCCTCGACGCACTGCGCGCCGGACGCCCCGTCCTCGTCGCGGACGACGAGAACCGCGAGAACGAGGGCGATGTCATCATCTCCGCGGAACTCGCCACCCCCGAATGGGTCGCCTGGACCGTGCGCTGGTCGTCGGGCTTCATCTGCGCCCCGATGCCCGCCGACCTCGCCGACAGCCTGAACCTGCAGCCGATGGTCGCGGTGAGCGAGGATGCCCGTTCGACCGCCTACACCGTGAGTGTGGATGCCGCAGAAGGCGTGACCACGGGCATCAGCGCACACGACCGCGCCCACACGCTCAACGTGCTGGCGAATCCGGCGTCGACCGCGACGAGCATCATCCGCCCCGGACACGTGCTCCCCCTCCGCGCCGTCGATGGCGGCGTGCGCGAACGCAGCGGTCACACCGAGGCTGCGGTCGAGCTGATGAAGCTCGCCGGTCTCCAGCCGGTCGGCGGCATCGCCGAGGTGGTGGCCGAGGACGGCAGCATGATGCGCCTGCCCGGCCTGCTCGAACTCGGCGCTCGCGACGGCGTTCCCGTGATCACGATCGAGCAGCTGATCGCGTATCTCAACGAGATCGACCCGCAGGGCTCGACGCCCAAGGCGGTCCGTGGTCGCCGGGTCAGCCTGCGTGCCGATGCCACGGTGCCCACCACCCACGGCACGTTCCGCTTCCTCGCCTACAAGGACCGCGTCACCGGTACCGATCACCTCGCGGTCGTCTCCGGCGAGCTCACCGACACTGCACTCGTGCGTGTGCACTCGGAGTGCCTGACGGGTGAGGCGTTCGGCTCGCTCAAGTGCGAGTGCGGTCCGCAGCTGGACGCCGCTCTCGACGCGATCGAGCAGGAGGGCGGCGTGGTCGTCTACATGCGCGGGCACGAGGGTCGCGGGATCGGCCTCATCAACAAGCTGCGGGCTTACAGCCTGCAGGAGGAGGGCCTCGACACCGTCGACGCCAACCTCGCCCTCGGTCTGCCCGCCGACGCACGCGAGTACGCCGCGGCAGCCGGCATCCTGAACGACCTCGGAGTATCGAAGGTGCGCCTGCTGACCAACAACACCGACAAGGTGAAGCAGCTGCGCGAACTCGGCCTCGACATCATCGAGCAGGTGCCGCTGATCGTCGGCGTCGGCCCGAACAACCACCAGTACCTGGAGACGAAGCGTGACCGCATGGGTCACATCATCGGCGCGGACGAGCTCGCAGAAGCTCTCGCCCACGGAGAGGACCACGAATGAGCGGCGCAGGAGCACCGAAGACGGACAAGATCGACGGAAGCGGCCTGAAGGTCGTCGTGATCGCCGGCACCTGGCACGACACGATCTCGAACGGCCTGATCGCCGGAGCGGAGCGCGTCCTGAACGAGGCCGACGCCGCATACCGCGTGGTGCGCGTGCCGGGTTCCTTCGAACTGGCGATCGCGGCGCAGGCGGCCTTCGCGGGCGGAGCGGATGCCGTGGTCGCCCTCGGCGTCATCATCCGCGGCGGCACCCCGCACTTCGAGTACGTGTCGGCGGCCACGACCGACGGCCTCACGCGCGTGGCACTCGATGCGGGCAAGCCGGTCGGTTTCGGCGTGCTCACCCTCGACGACGAGCAGCAGGGTCTCGACCGTGCCGGTCTCGAGGGCTCCAAGGAGGACAAGGGCGCCGAGGCCGCGGATGCCGCGCTGCGCACCGCCCTGGTCGTGCGGGAGCTGCGCGGCTGAGGCCGGCCTTCGCCGCCCATCTGTCGCGTCGGGCGCTCAGCGCGCCCGCGGCGGCGCGGTGCTCGCGCGCACGACGAGCTCGGTTCCGACGAGGGGCGTGTGCACGCGTTCCTCTCCGTCGAGCTCGGCGAGCAGAGCGTCCACGGCGAGCGCGCCGACGCGCTCCGGATGTTGCTGCACCGTCGTCAGCGGAGGCCACAGCTGGGCGGCATCCGGCAGTCCGTCGAATCCGACGATGCTGACATCGCCCGGCACCTCGCGACCGGCCTCGCGGAATGCGCGCAGCACACCGATGGCCATCTGGTCGTTCGCGGCGAAGACCGCCGTGACGCCGTCGATCTCGCGCAGCCGTACGCCCGCCTCGTAGCCGGAAGCGGCGGACCAGTCCCCCTGCAGCACGTCGGGAACCGTCCGGTCGCGCGCATCGAGGGTCGCGCGCCAGGCTTCGCGCCGCCGCTCGGCGGAGTAGGACTTCGCGGGCCCGGCGACATGCCAGACCGTGTCGTGCCCGAGGTCGAGCAGATGCTCCGTGGCGAGCCGCGCGCCCTGCGCCTGGTCCGTGTCGACGAACGGATGCAGGTCACCGCGGTTCGAGTCGACGAAGACGACGGGCAGACCCTGCGGGATCTCGATGTCGGCTTCGTCGAGCTGGTGCGCCTCGATCACGATGATGATGCCGTCGACGGCATGCTCCTCGAGGCGTCGGAAGGCTCCGGCGACGGTCTCGCCCGCACTCGATTCCACCGGGATGAGGGTGAGGGCGTAGCCGAGCTGCGCGGCGCGCACGGCGATCGCGTCGAGAGTGCGCTGGTTGCCGTAGGAGCTGAACGAGAACATGACCACGCCGATGGTGCGGAAGCGCCCTGATCGGAGGGCTCTGGCGGCGCTGTTCGGGCGGTAGCCGAGGCTCTGCATGGCCGCTTCGACGCGCTCCCGGGTCGCGGCGCCGACGTAGCCACGGGCGTTCACCACGCGCGAGACGGTCTGTCCGGAGACGCCGGCCTCGCGTGCCACATCCTCCATCGACGGCTCGCGGCGACGCTGCGCGGGCTCTACGGAATGCTCGGACGACACGATCACCCATCCATTCATATGTTGACGTTGACACACTAGCAGTCGATCGCATATGTTGACGTTGACACATTGCGCATCGAGCGCTCTCACTCGAAGAAGGTCTCGTCGATGACGACTGATTACCCCGCTGCACTCGGAGCCTCCGGCATCCGACGCCGCGACAAGCGCGACTGGAAGGGATGGGCCTTCGTCGGCCCGTTCATGGTCGTGTTCGCCCTGGTGTTCCTGACACCGCTCGCCTACGCGCTGTACCTGAGCTTCTTCCAGGAGCGGCTCATCGGCGGAACCGCCTTCGTCGGCGTGGACAACTACGTCCGCGCGCTGACCGACCCGCAGTTCTGGGAGGCGTTCGGCCGCGTCGTGATCTTCCTGGTCGTGCAGGTGCCGATCATGCTGGTCCTGGCGCTCGGTGCGGCCCTCGCCCTCGACAGTGCGCGCCTGCGCGGAGCCTCGTTCTTCCGCATCCTGATCTTCCTCCCGTACGCGGTTCCCGCCGTCGTCGCGGTGCTGATGTGGGGCTACATCTACGGCGACCAGTTCGGCCTCGCGAGCAACGTCAACGACTTCCTCGGCTTCGACGCGGTCACGCCGTTCGCCAAGGAGTGGATGCTGATCTCGATCGGCAACATCGTGACCTGGGAGTTCGTCGGCTACAACATGCTGATCTTCTACTCCTCGCTGAAGACCATCCCCACCGACATGTACGAGGCCGCATCGCTCGACGGCGCGGGAGCGTGGCGCACGATCTTCTCGATCAAGATCCCCTCCGTGCGCGGAGCGCTGGTCATCGCCACGATCTTCTCGATCATCGGCAGCTTCCAGCTCTTCAACGAGCCGAACATCCTGCGCCCGCTGGCGCCCAACGTGATCACGACGTTCTTCACGCCGAACATGTACGCCTACAACCTCTCGTTCGCGGGTCAGCAGTTCAACTACGCCGCGACGATCGCCATCATCATGGGCGTCATCACCGCGGTCATCGCCTACGTCGTGCAGCTGCGCGGCTCGAAGTCGGAGGTGCGCTGACATGGCACTCCCCCTCACCCGCCCGTCCCGCAAGCGCCACGACCTGATGAATCCGCGCAAGTCCAACACCCTGCTGATCGTCATGATCGTGTACGCGCTGTACACGCTCGTGCCGCTCGTCTGGCTGCTCTTCAGCTCGACGAAGACCCAGTCGGGACTGTTCAGCTCGTTCGGACTCTGGTTCGCCGACGACTTCGCGTTCTTCGACAACCTCACGGCGACGTTCGCGTACCGTGACGGCATCTTCCTGCGCTGGCTGGGCAACACACTCCTCTACGTCGTGGTGGGCGCCGGCGGCGCGACGCTGCTCGCCACCATGGCGGGCTACGGCCTGGCGAAGTACCGCTTCCCCGGCCGGCGCGCGGTGTTCGCCGTCGTGCTCGGCGCGGTCGCGGTGCCCGGAACGGCGCTCGCTGTCCCGACGTTCCTGCTCTTCAGCGAGCTCGGGCTGACGAACACCCCATGGGCCGTGATCATCCCGTCCCTCATCAGCCCGTTCGGCCTGTACCTGATCTGGGTGTTCGCCTCCGAGTCCGTGCCGACCGAGCTGCTGGAGGCCGCGCGCATCGACGGCGCCGGGGAGTTCCGCACGTTCTTCACGATCTCGATGCGGCTGCTCGCTCCGGGCATCGTCACGGTCGCGCTGTTCACGGTCGTCGCCACCTGGAACAACTACTTCCTGCCGCTGATCATGCTGTCCGACCCCGCCTGGTACCCGCTCACCGTGGGCCTCAACCAGTGGAGCTCGCAGGCGATCGGCGCCGGATCCCAACCCATCTACAACCTCGTGATCATGGGCTCCCTGCTCACGATCATCCCGATCGTCATCGCCTTCCTGCTGCTGCAGCGTTTCTGGCAGTCAGGTCTCACCGCGGGAAGCGTCAAGCAGTAGCTCCCCGTACCCCGTGCACCACCTCCGCGATCCGATGCCGGATCGCACCCCCCGAAAGGACACAGCAATGAAGCACCTTCCCTCACCGACGCGGCGCACCCTCGCAGTGCTCGCCGCAGGAACCGTGGCAGCGCTGGCGCTGGCCGGCTGCAGCACCGGTGGCAGCGGCGATACCGGCGGCGGCTCCGGCGACGGCTCGTTCGACTCCGTGGAGGCGGCCCTCGAGAAGGGCGGCGAGATCACGTACTGGTCGTGGACCCCCTCCGCCGAGGACCAGGTCGCGGCGTTCGAGAAGGAGTACCCGAACGTCAAGGTCAACCTCGTCAACGCGGGCACCAACAACGAGGAGTACACGAAGCTGCAGAACGCCATCAAGGCGGGCTCCGGCGCTCCGGACGTCGTGCAGGTCGAGTACTACGCGCTCCCGCAGTTCGCGCTGACCGATGCCTTCGTCGACCTCTCGCAGTACGGCTTCGCCGACTTCGAAGACGACTACACCGCCTCGACGTGGAACTCCGTCACCGACGGCGACGCGATCTACGGCCTCCCCCAGGACTCCGGCCCCATGGCGCTCTTCTACAACAAGGCCGTGTTCGATGCGGCCGGCATCGCCGTGCCGACCACCTGGGACGAGTACTACGAGGCCGCCAAGGCGATCCACGCGGCGAACCCCGACGCGTACATCACCAACGACACCGGCGACGCGGGCTTCGCGACCTCGATGATCTGGCAGGCCGGCGGCAAGCCGTTCGCGACCTCGGGAACCGACGTCACCCTCGACCTCGAGGACGCCGGCACGAAGAAGTGGACCGAGAACTGGAACCGCCTCGTCGAGGAAGACCTCGTCGCGCAGACCAGCAGCTGGAGCGACGAGTGGTTCCGCGGGCTCGGCGATGGCAGCATCGCCACGCTCGTGATCGGCGCCTGGATGCCGGGCAACCTGATCTCGGGCGCACCCGACGGCGCCGGCGACTGGCGCGTCGCGCCGATGCCGACCTACGACGGCAAGCCGGCCAGCGCCGAGAACGGCGGCGGCGGTCAGGCCGTGACGAAGCAGAGCAAGAACCCGGAGCTCGCCGCGGGCTTCCTGTGGTGGCTGAACAACTCCGAGGACAGCATCTCGATCTTCCTCGAGTCGGGCGGCTTCCCGTCGACGAACGCGGAGCTGTCGAGTGACGAGTTCCTCGCTGACGCACCGGAGTACTTCGGTGGTCAGAAGATCAACGAGGTCCTCGCCGGTGCCGCCGGCGACGTCGTCGAGGGCTGGAGCTACCTCCCCTACCAGGTGTACGCGAACAGCATCTTCGGCGACACCGTCGGCCAGTCCTACCAGAACAACAGCGACCTGAACACGGGCCTCACCGCCTGGCAGGACGCGCTGGTCGAATACGGCGACGAGCAGGGCTTCACCGTCAACAAGTAGTACGCCGGCTGCGCCGGGTCCCTGGGGCCCGGCGCAGCCGACCCCCTCCATCGAAAGCACCGCGAAATCGTGACATCCTTCTCCATCGGCGACACCGACTTCCTCCGCGACGGCGCGCCGCACCAGGTGATCGCAGGCTCCATCCACTACTTCCGGGTGCACCCCGACCAGTGGCAGGACCGCATCCACAAGGCGCGGCTCATGGGCCTGAACACCATCGAGACCTACGTCGCCTGGAACGCCCACGAGCCCCGACGCAGCGAGTGGGACGCGAGCGGATGGAACGACCTCGGACGCTTCCTCGATCTCGTGCACGCGGAGGGCCTGGATGCCATCGTGCGCCCCGGCCCGTACATCTGCGCCGAGTGGCACAACGGCGGCCTCCCCGTCTGGCTCACGGGCGCGAACGGCGGGCTGCGATCCTCGGAGCCCGCGTACCTCGCCGAGGTGACGGGCTACCTCCGCCGCGTCTACGAGATCGTCGAACCCCGGCAGATCGATCGCGGCGGATCCGTCGTGCTCGTCCAGATCGAGAACGAGTACGGCGCATACGGCGCCGACAAGGCGTATCTCGAGCACCTCGTCGCCGTCACCCGGGACGCCGGCATCACCGTGCCGCTCACCACCGTGGACCAGCCCGTCGATCGGATGCTGGAGGACGGCAGTCTTCCCGGGCTCCACAGGACCGGGTCTTTCGGATCGCGCAGCGTCGAGCGGCTCGCCACGCTCCGCGCGCACCAGCCCACCGGACCCCTGATGTGCTCGGAGTTCTGGGACGGGTGGTTCGACTGGTGGGGCGGAGTGCATCACACGACGGATGTCGCAGCGGCGGCATCCGAACTCGATGCGCTTCTCGCCGCGGGAGCGTCGGTCAACATCTACATGTTCCACGGCGGCACGAACTTCGGCCTCACCAACGGCGCCAACGACAAGGGCCGCTACCTGCCGCTCGTCACCTCCTACGACTACGACGCGCCGCTCGATGAAGCGGGCGAGGCGAGAGAGAAGTTCTTCGCGTTCCGCGAGGTGATCGCGCGGTACGCGCCGGTTCCCGACGAGCTTCCCGCGCGGGGCGCGTCTGCGCCGGTCTTCGACGTCGCGCTGACCCCCCGGGGCGCATGGACGGATGCCGCGGCATCCGGTCCCATCACCGAACACCCCCTGACGTTCGACGAACTCGGTCACCTCAGCGCTCTGGTGCGCTACGACGTGGAGCTGCCCGACGGCGGCGGCATCCTCGGCGTCGACGACGTCCGCGACCTCGCGTGGGTCAGCGTCGACGGGCAGCCGGTCGGAACACTGTCTCGCACGCGGCACGATCGCGCGATCCGCATCCCCTCCGGTCGCACCCTCAGCATCCTCGTCGAAGACCAGGGTCGCGTGAACTACGACCAGCGCCTCGGCGAGCAGAAAGGGCTGATCGGGGACGTGACCCTCGACGGCGTCGTTCTGACCGGCTGGCGTTCGACCGCGCTCGACGTCGCCTCGATCGCGGAGGCGGTCGGCGAACGAGGCTCCGACAGCGTCGGGACGGGACCGCTCGCCTGGGGCGCCGATTTCACGCTGGAGTCGGCGTCCGACCTCTTCCTCGACACCGCGTCATGGAGCAAGGGCTACGCCTTCGTGAACGGATTCTTCCTCGGCCGCTACTGGCGCAACGGACCGCAGCGCACGCTGTACGTGCCGGCGCCGGCGACGCGGGCCGGCGCGAACCGCCTGATCGTGCTCGAGCTGGAGCACCTCATCGCCGAGAGGGCGACGTTCGTCGGCGCGCTCTCGCTCGGCGATACGGAGGAGTGAGCAGGCTCTCAGTCGCGATGCGTGTGCCAGAGCACGGCGGACAGCCGCTCGGCATCGTCGTCGTGGATGCGCTGCCAGTTCCGACCGTTACGGGCGAAGGTCGCCCGTACACCGGCCGGCACCTCCGGCTGGTCGATCGGTTCCGCGAGCCACTCGCAGCGGCGGACGTGTACGAGGTCCGCCGCGGCGGCGTCCTCTCCGGCGTCGTACGTCCAGGGGCCGACGATGCATCCGAGATAGATCAGGCCGTCGACATCCCTCGTCCACACGAACGCACCGATCGGCGCCTTCGCGAACCGTTCGATACGCCACGCCAACCGGATGCCGAACTGCGCGTCTGCCGTGACCAACGCCTCGGCCAGTGAGCCGGGAGCAGGCTCCAGCCTGCCGCCGATGCCGCAGATGCCGAGCTCGAGCGCCCGCTCCGGCCCCACGCCGCGCGGCACCGCGTCATCACGCGAGCGCATCGGCGCGCGGTAGACGGGAACGCCGCTCATCGGATCGGCACCAGCGTCGCCTCGATCTCCGAACCGTCGACGGTGACCTGCACCATGGTGCAGACCGGCTGCCGGCGTCGATCCGTCGGAGACCCGGGGTTCAGCAGCCGCATGCCGGCGGGAGACACCGTGTCCCATGGGATGTGGGAGTGGCCGAAGACGAGCAGGTCGACGCCGGGAAAGGCCGCGTCCATCCGCTCTTCGCGGCGCGACGCCGCGCCGGTCTCATGGACGACGGCGATCTCGACATCCTCGACCGTGAGCCGCGCGATCTCGGGCAGGCGGGCGCGCAGCTCGGGTCCGTCGTTGTTGCCGTACACACCGGCGAAGCTGCGTGACCTCGACTCGAGCAGTTCGAGGGTCGGCAGGTCCACCCAGTCCCCCGCGTGCACGACGATGTCGGCCTCGGCGACCGCGCGCAGCACGGCATCGGGCAGGTGTCTCGCCCGCTTCGGCACATGGGTGTCGGCGAGCAGCAGCATCCGCGTGGTCATGCTCGACACGCTATCCGACGCGCGCCCGCACACAGCAAACACTCAGGGAGGCGTAAACTCGCCCGAGTCCCCGGCACACCGAGGACTGATCGGAGGAGCATCTTGAGTACTGCAACCGCGCCCGCGAACCCGCGCTCGCGCGTCATCACCGCGAGTCTCGTCGGCACGACGATCGAGTTCTACGACTTCTACGCGTATGCGACGGCGGCCGTGCTCGTCTTCCCTGCACTGTTCTTCCCCACCGGGAACGACACCACGTCGCTGCTCTCGTCGTTCGCCGTGTTCGGCGCGGCGATGGTGGCCCGCCCGATCGGCGCTGTCGTGTTCGGTCACTTCGGCGACAAGTTCGGCCGCAAGGCGACGCTCGTGGCATCGCTGCTCACGATGGGCATCGCGACGTTCGTGATCGGACTGCTCCCCACGTTCCAGCAGATCGGCTGGTGGGCCGCCCTGCTGCTGCTGATCCTCCGCCTCGCGCAGGGCTTCGCGCTCGGCGGCGAGTGGTCGGGCGCCGCACTGGTCGCGACCGAGAACGCGCCGAAGGGCAAGCGCGCCTGGTACGGTACGTTCCCGCAGCTCGGCGCACCGCTCGGCTTCATCATCGCCAACTTCCTCTTCCTCGGCATCAACTGGCTGCTGCCGCACGAGGACAACCCGATCCTCAAGTCCGAGGCGTTCCTCGCCTGGGGCTGGCGCATCCCGTTCCTGTTCTCCGCGGTCATGGTGATCGTCGGTCTGTGGGTGCGGCTCCGGCTCGTCGAGTCCGACACCTTCAAGCGGGCCGAGACCAAGGGCGCCATCCGCAAGCTGCCGCTCGCCACGGTGTTCCGTCACCACTGGAAGCACCTGATCCTCGGCACGTTCATCATGCTGGCGACCTACGTGCTGTTCTACCTGATGACGAACTTCACCCTCGCCTACGGCACGAAGGCCGCCTCGCTCGAGACGGCATCCGCGGCTGCCCAGGCGGCTGCAGAGGCGGCCGGCAAGGACTTCGACGCCTCGGCGTTCGCGGCCCAGTTCTATCCGGGGCTCGGCTTCGGCTACACCGACTTCGTGCTGATGCAGATCATCGGCGTCGTGTTCTTCGGTCTGTTCACGCTGCTCTCCGGCCCGATCGCCGACCGGATCGGACGCCGCAAGCTGCTGCTCTGGGTGACCGGGCTCATCATCGTGTTCGGCCTGAGCTTCAACACGTTCCTGCTCCCGACGGTCGACCCGAAGTTCTCGGGAGCGCTCGTGCAGGCGTTCCTCGTGTTCGGGTTCCTGCTCATGGGCGCGACGTTCGGGCCGATGGGTGCGCTGCTCCCCGAACTGTTCCCGACCAACGTGCGCTACACGGGCTCGGCGATCTCGTACAACGTGTCGTCGATCCTCGGCGCCGCGGTCGCGCCCCTCATCGCGGTGTGGCTGTGGGAGCTGGGCGATGGTGCTCCGTGGCTCGTCGGTCTGTACCTCTCGGCGATGGGCGTGCTGACCTTCATCGCGCTGGTGCTCTCTCCGGAGACGAAGGACCACGACTACGAGGACGACCTCGGACTCGCGGCCGGCGCGGAGCTCTAGCCCCGGATCCCCGCATCCTGTCCGGTGGCCGGCACGCCGCCGGACAGGAAGTCCTCGATCGCCGCGATCGTCTCGGCATTGTCACGATGCCGGACGCCGCGGATGCCGACGGCGGCGGCACCCGCGATCGCTTCGGCGTGATCGTCGATGAAGAAGACCTCGTCCGATGCGGCGCCGAGCCGCTCCAGCGCGCGGAGATACGCCGGGGGCTCGGGCTTGTTCACGCCCTGCTCGTGGCTGTAGCAGATCGGATCGAAGATCTCGGAGAGTCCGAATCGTCGCTCCTCCTCCTCGCGGGCGCCGTCGGCGGAGTTCGAGAGTATGGCGGTGCGCGCACGTCCGCGGAGGGATCGGGCGTACTCGATCAGCTCGGTGTTGCCGGTGCCGCAGTATTCGTCCCAGAAGTCCGCGCGCATTGCTTCGAGCTGATCGGGATCGAGTTCGAGCGCCGACGCGAGTCCCGACCAGAACTCCTCGGCGCGACCGGACGTCACATCGATCCGGGGCAGGTCGGCCGCGTCGACCCGGGCATCGACCTCGGCGCGAGCGAGGCCGGCGCGATCGGACCAGCGCTGCCACCACTGCTCCTGCCAGGTGTCGTCGTCGACGACCTCCAGCACACCGCCGATGTCGAACAGGACCCAGGTCGCGTCAGCCATCCGGACACCCTAGAACAGCGGTCTGGAAGTCAGTACTCGGCCGTGATCGTGCGGGCGGCACCATCGAGTGCCATGACGCCGCCGTATGGCAGGATCCACTGCGGTCGGGTATGCCCGAACGGCGGACCGACGCAGACCACAGCATCCGGGTTGTAGCGCCCGACCTGGTCGAGCACGGCATCCCGCTGCGCCGCACGGAGCGCGGCGACTTCGGTAGGCGACGGGTGGAACTCGAAGTCGCTGACGGGAGGCCGCGCGACCACCACGCCCGCCACCGCACCGAGGACCCCCCGCTCTCCGAGCCCTCGCAGCCACCGGGCCACCCAGCTCGCGGGCGGGCGCTCCTCACTGGTCTCGAGCAGGAGGATGCCGCCGACGAGGGCTTCGACATCCGGCAGACGGTCCGCGAGCGCGAGCCCGTCGATGACCTCGAGGCAGCCGCCCCAGGTGCGGCCGCTGACGCGCGCGGCAGGACCTGCCCACGTCCACTCCTCCGTCGCGACACGGTCACCGAATTCGCTCAGCGCGAGCGGGTCGGCCCAGCGGCGCCCGACATCCTCCGACTCCCCCGGATCGGTGATGTCGAGCACCCCTCCGTCGAGAAGCAGAGCCCGCAGAGAGCTGAGGTGGATGTCGTCGACCGAGGGGCCCGGACCGATGTGCACGGCCGTGGACCCTCCGTAGTATCCGCGGACGCCGAGTCCCCACAGCCAGTTCAGGATGTTGGTGTTGTCGCTGTAGCCGACGAAGGGCTTCGGGTCGGCCACCGGGAGCGCAGGATCGAGGTGCGGCACGACGAGCACCTGGTCGTCGCCGCCGATCGTGGCGAGGATCGCTCGGATGCCGGGGTCGGCGAAGGCCGCGTTCACGTCGGCCGCCCGCGCCTCCGGCGTCGCATCGAGTTCGCGCGTGGTCGGATACTCCACGGGCACGAGTCCGGTCAGCTCGCGCAACCGCTCCATGGCCTGCTCGTGCAGCGCCGGCGCGACCGCCGGAGCCGCGAACGCGGGTGAGAGCACGGCGACGCGGTCGCCGGGGAGGAGCTTCGGTGCGGACAGCATCCGCCCAGTCTGACGTCGCACCCCGCTCCCGTCGCAGAATCACACGCCTACGGGACCGAATCGCTGACATATCGCGACAGGAACCGGGGGCGCGGGTCAATGAATGTTGACAAAGGGCACTGCGTCAATGAAGATTGACGCAGGAGGTCATGATGACGATACCGACCGCGATCGCGGAAGACGACGGAGGCGAGCCGCTGGCCGCACTGCACCGGCTCGCCGGCATCCGCCAGGAGGTCGCCCGCGCCGAGGAGACCCAGGTGCGCCGCGCGCGCAACGCCGGCTACTCGTGGCAGGCGATCGCCAGCGCCCTGGGCGTGAGCAAGCAGGCCGCGCACCGGAGATTCGGTCGCCGCTGACCTCGGCACACAGCCCATCCACAGAATCCGGACGCGCACGAAGTACGGTCTAATTACCCTTCTTAGATCGAGGTCCCGCATGTCCAGCACGGCGACACCACGCCGCCGCGGACGCGGCGCGCAGCCCGAGGGCCCCCGCGCCACGTTCCGTCAGCTCCTCCCCTTCCTGTTCGAGCACAAGCGCACGCTGATCGTGGTCGCCGTGCTCAGCGTCGTCGGCGCCGCGACATCACTCGTGCAGCCGCTGCTCGTCGGTCAGGTCATCGAGGCGGTGCAGTCCGACGGCGCCCTCGGCATCCTGGTCTGGCTGCTGGTCGGCTTCGTGATCGTGTCGTCGATCATCTCCGGCTTCCAGCACTACCTGCTGCAGCGCACCGGTACCGCGGTCGTGTATTCGAGTCGGCGCAAGCTCATCGCCCGCATCCTGCACCTGCCGGTCTCCGAGTTCGACGCCCGCCGCACCGGCGACCTCGTGTCGCGGGTCGGCACCGACACGACGCTCCTTTACGCCGTGCTCACGCAGGGACTGGCGGATGCCGTGGGCAGCGCCGTGCTGTTCCTCGGAGCGCTCATCGCGATGCTGGTGATCGACCCCATCCTGCTGCTGCTCATCGTCATCGTCATCGGCATCTCCGTCGTCACAGTCGTGCTGCTGAGCGGTCGCATCCGCACCGCCTCGACCCAGCAGCAGGAGAAAGTCGGGGCGCTGGCCTCGGGCGTGGAGCGGGCGATCGGCTCGATCCGCACGGTCCGCGCGTCGGGTGCGACCGAGCGCGAGACCGCCGCCGTCTCGGAGCTCGCGTCCGACGCGTACGGCATCGGCGTGCGGATCGCGAAGATCTCCTCACTCGTCGTGCCGGTCTCCGGCATCGCGCTGCAGCTGTCGCTCCTCGTCGTGCTGGGTGTCGGCGGCTTCCGCGTCGCGGCCGGCGCGATCTCGATCGCCTCGCTGATCGCGTTCATCATGTTCCTGTTCCTGCTGGTCATGCCGCTCGCCACGACCTTCGGCGCGATCACCTCGGTGAACCAGGCGCTCGGCGCTCTCGGACGCATCCAGGAAGTGCTCGACCTGCCGACCGAGACGCAGGACGACGAGAGGATCGCGGCCGACCTTCGGCAGGCTCAGGGATCCACTGTTGAGGAGCCCACCCTCTCCGCGCCGGCGATCGAGTTCCGCGACGTGCGGTTCCACTACCCGGCCAACGTCGTCGCCGCCCGTCAGGCCGCAGCGAAAGAGGCGCGGAACTTGCTCGCCGACGCGCACGTCGAACGGGCGGATGCCGAGACCACGGCGATCCCCGACCACGAGGTGCTGCGGGGCGTGTCCTTCTCGGTGCCGCGCGGCACCCGGGTCGCCCTCGTCGGTCCGAGCGGTGCCGGCAAGAGCACGATCCTGTCGCTGGTCGAGCGGTTCTACGACCCCACCGGTGGTTCGATCCGCCTGCACGGCCACGACGCCCGCACCTACCCGCGCGACGAGCTCCGCGCGCAGTTCGGTTACGTCGAGCAGGATGCTCCCACGCTCGCCGGCACACTGGCGGAGAACCTGCGTCTTGCGGCCCCCGATGCTTCCGACGCCGACTGCGAGAGGGTGCTGCGCGCGGTGAACCTCGGCGACGTCCTCGAACGGAACCCGCTCGGGCTGCAGGCGCCGGTCGGTGAAGACGGGGTCATGCTCTCCGGCGGCGAGCGTCAGCGTCTCGCCATCGCGCGGGCGTTGCTGACGAATGCGCCGATCCTGTTGCTCGACGAGTCGACGTCATCGCTCGACGGCGTCAACGAGCAGAAGATGCGTGAGGCGATCGATGCCGTCTCGACCGACCGCACGCTCGTCGTGATCGCCCACCGCCTGTCGACGGTCGTCGACAGCGACCTCATCGTGGTGCTGGAGAACGGCGTCGTCGTCGGGCAGGGAACGCATTCCGAGCTCGTGGAGTCCACGCCGCTGTACCGCGATCTCGCCCGGCATCAGCTCCTGGCCTGAGCGTTCCGCGGCATACGCGAAGGCGAGACGCCGGAGACCACTCAGCCATGGGTTCGTCTCTGACATCCCGCCTTCGCGGGTTCCACCGGCCGCGGAGGCCGGAAGGGGAGGTGCCGACTCCCCCGAGTCGGCACCGGTCTGGGGCTACGCCTTGGCCAGGCGGTAGCGGAGCGAGGAGAGCTCGGCGCGCAGCGCCGCCGGAACCTTGTCGCCGAAGGTGTCGTAGAACGCCTCGGTGAGGTCGGCCTCGGTCTTCCATGCCTCGGCGTCGACGGAGAAGAGCTCGTCGAGGTCGGCGGCGGGGATGTCGAGTCCGTCGAGGTTGAGGTCCTCCGGGCGCGGCAGGCGACCGATCGGGCTGTCTACCGCAGGCACGTCACCGGCGATGCGGCGGATGATCCAGTCGACGACGCGCGAGTTGTCGCCGAAGCCGGGCCACAGGAAACGGCCGTCGTCGCCGCGGCGGAACCAGTTCACCTGGAAGATGCGCGGCGCACGGTCGAAGCGCAGGCTGCGACCGACCTTGAGCCAGTGCCCGAAGTAGTCCGCCATGTTGTAGCCGCAGAACGGCAGCATCGCGAACGGGTCGCGGCGGAGCTCCCCGACCTTGCCCTCGGCCGCAGCCGTGCGCTCGGAGGAGATGTTCGAGCCGAGGAAGACCCCGTGCGTCCAGTCGGTGGCCTCCACCACGAGCGGCACGTTGCTCGCGCGGCGTCCGCCGAAGAGGATGACGTCGAGCGGCACGGCCTGCTCCCAGTCCTCGGAGATCTGCGGGCACTGCGCGGCCGAGACCGTGAAACGGGAGTTCGGGTGCGCGGCGGGACGGTCGGAGTCCGGCGTCCAGTCGTTGCCCTCCCAGTCGATCAGGTGTGCGGGCGCGTGATCGGTCAGGCCCTCCCACCAGACGTCGCCGTCCGGGCGCAGCGCGACGTTCGTGAAGATCGTGTTGCCCCACAGCGTCTCGACCGCGGTGACGTTGGTCGACTCGCCGGTGCCGGGAGCGACGCCGAAGAAGCCGGCCTCGGGGTTGATCGCCCACATGCGACCGTCTTCGCCGGGACGGATCCAGGCGATGTCGTCGCCGAGGGTCTCGACCCGCCATCCGGGAATCGTGGGACGCAGCATGGCGAGATTCGTCTTGCCGCACGCCGAGGGGAACGCGGCTGCGACGTGGTACGCCTTGCCCTGCGGGTCGATCACGCGGATGAGCAGCATGTGCTCGGCGAGCCAGCCCTCGTCGCGGGCGATCACCGAGGCGATGCGCAGCGCGAAGCACTTCTTCGCGAGGATCGCGTTGCCGCCGTATCCGGAGCCGTACGAGTAGACCTCGAGGGTCTCGGGGAAGTGCACGATGTACTTCTCGTCGTTGCAGGGCCACTCGACGTCCTGCTGCCCCGGGGCGAGCGGGGCGCCGACCGTGTGCACGGTCTTCACCCACGGTGCGCCCTCGGCGATCCGGCTCGTGACGGCCTCGCCGACGCGGGTCATGATGCCGATGGAAGCGACGGCGTAGGCGCTGTCGGTGACCTGCACGCCGATGTGCGAGAGCGGTCCGCCGACGGGGCCCATCGAGAACGGAACGACGTACATCGTGCGTCCGCGCATCGATCCCTCGAAGATCTCGTCCATCTTCGCGTGCATGTCGGCGGGGGCGGCCCAGTTGTTCGTCGGGCCGGCATCCTCTTCCTTCTCGGACGCGATGTAGGTGCGGCCCTCGGTGCGGGCGACGTCGCTCGGGTGCGAGCGGGCGAGGTAGGAGCCGGGGCGCCATTCGGGGTTGAGCTTGATGAGCTTGCCCTCGCTGACGAGGCCGCGCAGGAGCCAGTCGTTCTCGGCCCGCGAGCCGTCGACCCAGTGCACGGAGCCGGGCTGGGTCAGCGCGCGGATCTCCTCGACCCAGGCGGCCAGCTCGGCCATCGCAGGAGTGTCATACGTCGGTGCCGCACCGAACGTGCGCTCCGTGGTGACGGGGGACGTGCGAGGGGTGATGACTTCGGCCATGGCCATGACTGCTCCTTTGAAGTGTGGGGCGTTGCACCCATCTTCTTCCGACTCGAGGGGTATTTTCGGACGAAACAGGCGGTAAGAATTTGAATTCTTTCGCTAGACTCAAGGAATGGCGTCCTCCGGCATCCATCTCACGACTCTCGGCCACCGCATCCGTCATCACCGACTGGAGAACGGGTTCACCCTCGACGAACTCGGCGCGCTCGTCGGCGTGGCCGGGTCCCAGCTCAGCCTGATCGAGAACGGCAAGCGCGAGCCGAAGCTCTCGCTGCTCCAGGCGATCGCCCAGGCCACCAGCACGCAGGTCACCGACCTCATCTCCGGCGAGCCGCCGAACCGGCGTGCGGCGCTCGAGATCGAGCTCGAACGCGCGCAGGAGAGCCCGGTCTTCCGGCAGCTCGGCGTCGCGCCCGTCCGCGTCACCAAGGGCACGAGCGACGAGACCATCGAGTCGATCCTCGGCCTGCATCGCGAGCTGCAGCGGCGCGAGCGCGAGGCGATCGCGACTCCCGAGGAGGCCCGGCGCGGAAACACCGAGCTCCGGCTGCGGATGCGCGCGCACAACAACTACCTGCCCGAGATCGACAAGCTCGCCGAGAAGCACCTCAAGTCCGCCGGTCACGTGCAGGGCGCGGTCACGCACCGCACCGTGAGCATCATGGCCGAGAAGCTCGGCTTCGAGCTGATCTACGTGAACGACCTCCCGCATTCGACCCGGTCGGTCACCGACCTGGAGAACGGGCGCATCTACCTGCCGCCGGCATCCATCCCCGGCGGCCACGGGCTGCGTTCGATGGCGCTGCAGGCCATGGCGCACCGGCTGCTCGGGCACACGCCGCCGACCGACTACGCGGACTTCCTGCAGCAGCGACTGGAGATCAACTACTTCGCGGCGTCGTGTCTGATGCCGGAGACGGCATCCGTCGCCTTCCTGCAGCAGGCGAAGAAGGACCGCAACCTCGCCGTCGAGGATTTCCGCGACGCGTTCGGCGTGACGCACGAGGCGGCGGGGATGCGGATGACGAACCTGGTGACGCATCACCTCGGGATGCCGCTGCACTTCCTCCGCGTCGATGCGACCGGGGCGATCACCCGCGTCTACGAGAACGACGATCTGCCGCTGCCGATGGATGTGACCGGTGCCGTCGAGGGGCAGCGCGTCTGCCGCAAGTTCCAGGCGCGTGCCGCCTTCACGCAGCAGAACCGCACGACGGAGCACCACCAGTACACGGACACTCCGTCGGGCACGTTCTGGTGCTCGACCCAGACCGGTTCATCGAGCGACGGCGAGTTCTCGATCACGGTCGGCGTGCCGTTCGACGATGCGCGCTGGTGGCGCGGTCGCGAGACCGTCGACCGCGCTGTGTCGACCTGCCCGGATGAGGCCTGCTGCCGACGGCCCTCGAGCGACCTCGCGGAGCGCTGGAACGGGAAGGCCTGGCCCAGTGCACGCGTGCACACGCACATGTTCTCGCCGCTCCCCCGCGGCGCGTTCCCCGGCGTGGACGACAACGAGGTGTACAACTTCCTCGGGCGGCACGCCGACGAGTGAGGCGGCTCAGCCCGCGGTGAATCGCTCGAAGCGGGCGAGCGCCGCGGTCACCCCGTCGGGATCGGTGGGAGCGACGAAGAACTCCGGCGGGACTCCCTTGCTGGCGGTCGCGTGCATCCAGCATCCGATGACCTGACCGTGCTCGACGAGGGTCGCGCGGACCATGCCGTTCTTCCCCGGGCCGACGGCGGCGAGGTGCTCGGGCGCGCAGACGGTCGTGCGGTCGGCGTAGGAGAGGTAGTACTCGTCGAAGGCTCCGAGTGCGAGGACGGATGCCGTGCCCGACGCGCGCCGCGGACGCTCCGTCGCGGCGAAGAGCCCCTCGGCCACCTCGGTCACGCGGCCTGCTGCCCTGTCCCTGGCCTCACGGGACTGGCCGAGCGTCAGGCCCGACCACCAGGCGAAGTCCGCGACGCCCGCGGGTCCGTGCCCCGCGATGTAGCGCACGAAGAGCTCGGCGAGCGGGTCGTCGGGGTGGGCGTGCTCGCGGATGTGGTCTTCCACCAGGACGAAGCGCTGCTCGCGCGTCACCCCATCGCGGGCGACGACGGGCCCCTGGCAGATCAGCCCGTCGATGGTGAGTTCGAAGAGCAGGTGCAGCCCCCGCTGGCCGGTGGGGTCGATGCCCACGCCCTCGAGGATCTCGAAGATCTCGGCGCGCGTGCGGCCGCCATCGCGCAGCGCCGGGGTCAGCGCCCGCACGGTGAGCGCGACCATGTCGTCGTCGATGCCGAGATCGCGGTGCCGTGAAGCCGCCTGCTGCCGCTGCCGCGCCGATGTGACGGACAGCACCCAGCCGAGGTCGCGCGCCGGGATCGTGTGCAGGGTGCCGCGCATCGGCCACGCGCGCACCAGGTCGCCGCGGTCGAAGGCACGGTCGACGTCGCGCAGTCGCACCTCGCCGCGGGTGCGCAGCGCGAGCGCCCATCGACCGGCGGTGAAGTCCTGGCTCTGCACCGCGAGCATGTGCGTCGCGGCATCCGTCACCGTCAGTGCCGGGGCGGTGAGACGGTGCGATCGGAGACGCTCGGCCAGCAGGGTCGCGGTCTTCATGACCCCATCATGCCGGGGGCCGGCGACGTCGCGCATCTGCGACGCGGTCAGGCGTGCAGCGTGACCTCACGGCGTGCGGGCAGGACCACGGGGTGCGATCCGGCCATCACCTCGAGCACCCGGATGACCTGGCAGGAGTAGCCGTACTCGTTGTCGTACCAGACGTAGAGCACGACGTCGCGGTCGTTCGCGATGGTGGCGAGGCCGTCGACGATGCCGGCGCGGTGGGAGCCGACGAAGTCCGTCGAGACGACCTCGGGCGACTCGACGTAGTCGATCTGCTGGCGCAGCTTCGAGTGCAGCGAGACGCGGCGCAGGTAGTCGTTGAGCTGGTCCTTCTCGGCGGGGCGCTCGAGGCTCAGGTGGAGCACGGCGAGCGAGACGTCGGGGGTGGGGACGCGGATCGCGGAACCGGTGAGCTTGCCTTCGAGCTCGGGGAGGGCGCGGGCGACGGCCTTCGCGGCGCCGGTCTCGGTGATGACCATGTTCAGCACGGCGGAGCGCCCGCGGCGGTCACCGCTGTGGAAGTTGTCGATGAGGTTCTGATCGTTCGTGAACGAGTGCACGGTCTCGACGTGCCCACGGACGATGCCGTACGCCTCGTCGATCGCCTTGAGCACGGGAGTGATCGCGTTGGTCGTGCAGGATGCGGCGGTGATGATGCGGTCGTCCGGCGTGATGGTGTCGTCGTTGATGCCGTGCACGATGTTCTTCAGCGCACCCTTGCCGGGGGCGGTGAGCAGCACGCGCGCGACGCCCTTCGCCTCGAGGTGGCGGCTGAGACCTTCTTCGTCGCGCCAGCGGCCGGTGTTGTCGACGACGATCGCGTCGTGGATGCCGTAGGCCGTGTAATCGACGGATGCCGGGTCGCCCGAGTAGATCACCTGGATGCGGGTGCCGTTGGCGATGATCTGCTCGGCCTCTTCGTCGACGGTGACCGAGCCGGGGAAGCGGCCGTGCACCGAGTCGCGCAGAAGGAGGGAGGCGCGCTTCACGAGGTCGTTCGCCGAGCCGCGACGGACGACGATCGCGCGCAGGCGGAGTCCGCTGCCACCGCCGGTGTGGGCGATGAGGATGCGAGCGAGCAGGCGGCCGATGCGTCCGAATCCGTAGAGGACGACGTCGGTCGGGTCGGCGGCGACCGCGCCGATCGCGGGTGCGAGTGCCTCGGCGAGGTAGGCGTCCAGGGGCTGCGTGCTCTCGGCGTGACCGGCGACGAGTCGTGCGACGTCGAGGGAGGACGCTCCGGGTGCGAGCTGGTGGATCGCGTCGAGCACGGCGAGGGTGTCGTCGAGGGCGAGCTGCTCGTGTCCGAGCTGTGCGACGCGCTCGTGGACTTCGACCAGTCCGGTCGCGGAGAGGCCGAGCAGCCGGTGACCGTGGAGGGAGGTCACCACATCATGCTCGCGCTTGAGTGAGCCGATGAGCGGGATCATCCGCTCGGCCAGCTCTTCTCTCGCCGTCCAGTCGTCGTCGCGTGCAGCGGAATCGTTCATCTGCGTCCTTGCATGTGTGAGCGCGCCGAGATCGCCGGCGCGCGAGATTGCCGGGTGAGCTTCGGGGGATGCCACCAGCGTACGCGGGGGTGGGCGCGGCATCCGAATCCACCGACACCGGAGTTCACCCGCCGGTCGGGGAATCGTGCGAGCATCGGACACGTTCCTCCCCTCGAAAGCCCACCGAACTCCCGATCGAACTCCCACGGAACTCCCGATCGAACTCCGTTCGAACATCCGAAAGGCGCTGCACATGTCCGCTCGCTCCGGGCCGTCGGCCTGGCCACCGCTCCTGGTCGCGATCGCGCTGGAGGTGACGGCGACGCTCTCTCTGCGCGCGGCCGAGGGCTTCACGTATCCTCTCTGGCTGATCCCGGTGGTCCTCGGCTACACCGGGTCATTGTGGCTGCTCTCGGTCGTGCTGGATCGCGGGATGCCGGTCGGCGTCGCGTACGGCATCTGGTCGGCGATCGGAGTGGTGCTGACGGCGGTGCTCGGCACGGTGCTGTTCGGGGAGCTGCTGGGACCGGTGCAGATCGTCGGAGTCGGCGTGATCGTGGTCGGTGTGCTCCTGGTGGAGTTGGGGTCGCACAGACGCGATGCGAAGCCCGTGACGGAGCCGGCATCGTGACCTGGGTGCTGCTCGCCCTCGCGATCGCGAGCGAGGTGACCGCGACCCTGAGCCTGCGCGCATCCGAGGGGCTGCGGCGCCGACGGTGGATCCCGGTGATCGTCGTCGGATACCTCGCGGCTTTCGTCCTGTTGGGCACCATCCTCGCGATGGGGATGCCGGTCGGTGTCGCCTATGGGATCTGGGCCGCGGCCGGAGTCGCGGTGACGGCCGTGCTCGGTCGGGTGATCTTCAAGGACCACTTCTCGGCCATGATGGCCGTGGGCGTCGCCCTGATCGTGGTCGGCGTGGCCCTCATCGAATTCGGCGGGGCGCACTGACGTCAACTCCGGCTCCGTGGTCGTGGTCGTGGTCGTGACGTCGCAGGGCGTGTTCATGCGGCGATGTCGAATCGGTGTCGTCCGCCGGTGCGGGGTGTGCGGGCGGGGTCGACGTACGCGGGCGGGATGAACCAGACCCGTGCGGTGACTCCGGTCCCGTCGATGCGGATGTCCCACCCGTTGTCGTGGATCCGGTGGTGACACGTCTCGCATAGGAGTACCCCGTTGGACAGGTCGGTGGGTCCGTGATCTCTCGTCCACCATTTGATGTGGTGTGCTTTCGTCATCCCGGGTGGGAGTCCGCACATCGCACACCCACCATCTCGTTCCGCGAGCGCCAATCGTTGGGCTCGGGTGAACAGGCGTCTCTCCCTCCCCCAATCGAGAACTTCGCTCTTTCCCCCGCACACCCAGGGGATGATCCCGCCCGCGGCGGCCATGCGTCTCGCGGCGCCGATGTTCACCGGGTGATCCATCCCGTCCACTGTCGCCGCCCCGGATCCGGCCCGCAGATCATCCAGCGTCAACCGGACGATGACCGTCGCCCCCGCGAGCGGCACCCGGGACTCGCAGCCGAGAACGTGCGCGCAGAACATTGCGAGAGCATCGGCCTGCAGCATCGGCACGGTGCGCCGGTCCGCATCCGCCGCGTCCGGGGTGGGAGCATCCATCCGGGCGTTGAACGCGGCCGTGACATATCCCCGCAGGGCAGTCACGACGGGGGCTGCCGTCTCGGCATCCAGCACGGCGTTCAGGTGTACCATGCCGTCGCGTTCGAAGATCGTGCACGACCGCTTCGCCCGGCGCTCCTCATCCTTCGGCTCCACCCCATCGGGGTCCAACCAGGCCTCCGCCCGGGCGATCACCTTGCGGACATCATCCAACCCCAGCCCCGCACACCGCTCCGCGAGGATCTCCTCCGCCAACCCGATCCGCCCCACCCCGGCCACCACACGGCATCGATCCAGCAGGGCGATGATCAACCCGGCCGCGGCGATACTCAACGCCCCCGACGCGAGCGCTTCCCGCAACAGCTCGTACCGGGCAGGGAGCTTCGCCCCCAGCAGGTCCGTGCGCGGGGCGGTCGCCTCCCCCACTTTCACCAGGCGGGACGCGTCCCCGGCCGAGATCCCGCCGGTCGCCGCGAGCAGTTTCCCCGCGGTCCGGTATCCGTGCTCTTTCGCCAGACTCCCCGACCCGAGCTCGGTACGGGACTCGTAGGCGATCCGCGCCGCGACATCCGCATGCGTCGCCTCCAGGCGACGTTGCACCACACCGATCGCGTCATTCACGGCGATCAACTGCTCCCGCGACAACCCCGTCGCATCATCCGCGCCCGCCCACGCGTCTTCGAGGCGGGTGACCGCCTCGACCAGACCAGGGAGCTTCGACATGCCCCCAGATTACCCGCGAACCACCCGACATTCGAAAGGATGTTCGAAGTATATTGGTCGTCCCGAAGGCATGGCGGCGGCGGTCGGTGAGAGTCGTGTGAGCGGCATCCGGCGCCAAGAATCGACGGAGAACCGAGCACCCTTCAGAACTCCGCCGAGAACGCCCCGTCCGACTTGATCAGCTGCCCCGAGATCCAGCGTCCCTCATCCGACACGAGGAACTCCACCACGGCGGCGACATCGCCCGGCCGGCCGAGCCTGCCCCGCGGCGTCATCTCCCGGAGGCCCGTGCGGGTCGCGTCGTCCATCCAGCCGGTGTCGATCGGGCCGGGGTTCAGCACATTGGCCGAGATGCCGCGCGGGCCGAGCTCGCGCGCCGCGGAGATCACGAGACGATCGAGCGCCCCCTTGGATGCCCCGTACGGCAGGTTCCCGGTGACGTGGTCGCTGGTGAGGGCCACGATCACCCCACCGTCGTCACCCGCCTGTCGCGCGAATGCCGCGATGAGCAGCAGGCTCGCCCGAGCGTTCACGGCGACGTGCAGGTCGAAGCTGTCCGCTGTGGTGTCGAGGATGCCCGACTCCACATCGTGCGCGTGACTCAGGATGAGCGCGGAGATCACCCCGTGCTCCCGATTCACCTCGTCGATCAACGCCGCGGGACCGTCGTGCGACGAGAGATCGGCGATGTGGTCCGCGTCGTGGAGGTCGCTGGTGACGACGGTCCATCCCGCAGCGCGCAGGCGAGGGACGATTCCCGCGGCGATGCTGTTCGCGCGCGCAGCACCGGTGATCAGGGCGAGGGGCATCCGGCCACGCTACCGGAACGTCCCCGACTGCCCCAGAACAAGAACCCCCGCGCGCTCAGAGCCCGAGGCACACCACCGCGAGCCCCGCGGCCAGCGCCCACGACTCGATCGTGATCATCCGTGCCGCACGCTTGTCGTGCACGGGCTCCATGACCCATTCCGAGACGAGAGTCCACAGCACCACCCCGACGACTCCGGCGACCACGATGATCGGCAGGATTCCCGACAGCGCCTGTCCACCATGCCCGTGCCCCGCCGTCGTCGCGGCCGGCGCACCGGGCGCGGCGCTCTCCAGGGCGCAGACCGCCATCACCAGCGCCACGACCGCGCGCTGCACGCACAGGGCGGCGGCAGGAGTGCCTCGCACTCCGATCGTCGCGACCATCGCCGAGATCAGGAGCAGTGCGCCGATGCCCAGACCGACCAACGGGCTGCCGTCGGCGAGCACGATGGCGAGCATCGCGCCGGCGAGCACCAGCGCGACCTGCCTCCCCTGCCACGGCACGGCTTTCCAGGCTGCGACGCACGCGGCCGCCGCGACGACTGCCGCCGCGACGGCGAACCACGGCGCAGCCGGGACGAGAGGATCCACAGTCGCATCCTATTGATCGACCGCCGCGGCGGCCGACCGCGTTCTCAGGCCAGCGCGGCGATCGCTTCGCGCAGGATGCCGTCGGCGTCACGGAGAGCGGATGCCGCGGCCTCGGGCGACGCGGCCGTCGCGAGCGTCAGCAGGGCGAGCTTGACCGAGCCGTCCGCTGCCGTCAGCGCGGTCGATGCTTCGTCGACGCCCACGCCCGCGAGCTGCGACACGGTGCGGATCGACCGCGCGTGGAGCTTCTCGTTCGTGGCCAGCAGGTCGACCATCACACCGCGGTACGTCTTGCCGAGCTTGATCATCGACAACGTGGTCAGCATGTTCACCACGAGCTTCTGCGCCGTGCCGGACTTCAGACGCGTGGAGCCGGAGATGAACTCGGGGCCGGTCACGACCTCGATGGCGATGTCGGCCTCGGCACCGATCGCGGAGTCGGCGTTCGAGGCGATCGCGACGGTCAGCGCGCCGGTGCCGCGGGCGAAGCGCAGGCCGCCGACGACATAGGGCGTGCGCCCCGAGGCCGAGATGCCCACCACGGTGTCGCGGTCGTTGAGCCCGAGCTCGCGCAGAGAGATCGCGGCGGCCTCGTCGTCATCCTCGGCATTCTCCACGGCCGCGCGGATGGCGGTCTCGCCTCCGGCGATGAGGCCGACGACCATCGAGGGATCGGTGCCGAAGGTGGGTGGGCACTCGCTCGCGTCTAGCACGCCGATGCGCCCCGCGGTTCCGGCTCCGATGTAGATGAGCCGGCCTCCGCGGCGGAAGCGCTCCGTGATGCCGTCGACCGCGGCCGCGATCTCCGCGACGCGCTGCCCGACGGCCTCGGGCACCCGCGCGTCCTCGAGATTCATCCGCCGCACCAGCTCTGCGGTGTCGAGCAGATCGAGGTCTCCCCGCTCCGTCGCGGACGCCTCGGTGTCGAGGCTGGAGAGCACGGTGAGGAGAGCAGACAGTCTGTCGTCATTCGGCACGGTGGACGAACCTTTCGTGGGGAAGATCACTGCGGCGAGCGAGCATCCGCGCGCCGTCCAGAGCGTCGCCGTGCGCAGCCACGACGTGTCGGCCGGCGGCGTGCAGCGAGGATTCCAGGGCATCCCGGAACCAGGCATGGTGGGTGAGTCCGCCGTGCACGGCCACCTCGTGCGTCCGCGCAGAGGCGCCGACAGCCGAGACGGTGAGCAGGCGGACTCCTTCCGCGACGATGGCCGCCGCGGTGGCGTCGCCCGTGGCCGCAGCATCCAGCACGAGCGGGGCGAGGGTGGCGAGGCGTCGGGGCAGCGATCCGCTCTGCGCGAGCCAGCCGCCGACGTCGGATGCCGAGCCGACGGGTTCCGCAAGAACTCGGGTCAGCGCGGTCTCGGCAGCGAGTCCGTCGGAGGTGCGCAGCACGGCCCGCAGCGCCTCGCGACCGAGCCACGACCCGCTACCGAAGTCGCCGAGCTCCGGACCCCAGCCGTCGACGAGCCGGGCGCCGTCGGCGTCGATGCCGAGCGCCGCCGCTCCGGTGCCGGCGATGAGCAGCGCGCCTTCGCCACCGTCGAGCGCGCCGATGTGCGCGGTGACCACGTCGGACGCGACAACGACAGGGACGCCGAGTTCGGCGACGAGGCGCCGGGCGAGTTCGGATGCCGCCTCCGGCGCCGTCCACGCCCCCGCGGCACCCACGCTGATGCACCCGATCGAGGACATGTCGATACCCGACACCAACGGAAGGATCGCAGCGAGCGCGGCATCGACTCCCCCGGAGGCGGCCAACCCCGGTGCACCGACACCATCGCGCACGACGCCGGCGGCGGAGTCGACGACGACACGGCACCTCGACTTGCCGAGGTCGACCGCGATGGCGTCGAGCGGAGAAAGCATGAAAATAGTCTACGCATCGTCAGCGCATCATGAAACAATTGTTCATACCTGACCTCCGGAACGGAGATGGAATGAGCATCCAGACGACGATCGCGACGGCCGCTGAGACACTGCCCCCGTCTCTCGCCCGCATCGCCCGCGTCATCGGCGACGATCCGGTCATGGTCACCCGAAGCACCATCACCGAACTCGCCGCCGCCTGCGACACCTCGGTCGCATCCGTCGTGCGGTTCTGCCGCACGATCGGCCTGAGCGGCTACCCAGCCCTGCGGATGGCTCTCGCGACCGAGCTCGGACGCGAGTCGGCCCAGCTCAGCGCCCCCACCTCGTTCGGATCAGAGATCTCGGTCGGCGATTCGCTGCGGGATGCGACGGCGAAGGTCGCCGCGCTCGAAGCCCTCGCGATCGAGGAGACCGTGGGCAACCTCGACTACGACGCGCTCGACGCCGCGGTCGACGCCATCGATCAGGCCCACCGCATCCTCCTGTTCGGCGTCGGGGCCAGCCGGCTGGTCGCCGACGACCTGGGACACAAGCTGCTGCGGATCGGCCGCAGCGCGATCGTGCTCTCCGATGCCCACGAGGCGAGTGCCGCTGCCGCGCTCGGCGCGACCCGGTCGGTCGCGATCGGCTTCTCGAACTCGGGCACGACGATCGAGACCGTGCGGTTCCTGCAGGCTGCCCGCTCCGCCGGCACCACCACGATCGGCGTGACGAGCGCCGCAGACACCCCGCTCGCCGAGGCATCCGACCGCACCCTGCTCACGCACGCCAGGGAACCCCGGTTCCGCGCCGGGGCGATGGTCAGCCGCATCGCCCAGCTGGCACTCGTCGACTGCATCTTCCTCGGGGTCGCGCAGCGCCGCCATGCGCACACCGTGCACGCACTGGAGCGCACCGCCGACGCCACGCGCGCGCTCCGCGGCGAGTGAGTCCGACGCCGCCGTCTACTGGGTCGCGTCCGCATCCGCCGTCGCCGCGACGGCACTCGCCGACGGCGAACCCGTGACGACCGAACCCGCTGTTCGCAGGAAAACGATGATCCAGCTGAAGATCAGCACCGCGGCGATGAGCTCGACGGCCGTGAGGTTGTAGTAGCCGACCGCGAAGAACGCGGCCAGCAGGATGATCACGAGCACGTACGCCCAGCCGAACGCGACGAACACCCGAGGGATCGTGGGCAGCAACCACGGCAGTCCGATCACGACCACCGCGAAGACGACGGCCATCCCGGTCGCCACGGTGTTGTGCACCACGAAGAACTCATCGACCGGGAAGATCCCGACGCAGGCGAGGAAGATGCCCATCAGGATGAGTCCGCCTCGCACGATGAACCGCCCTCGCCGGTCGAGAGGGTCGGTCGCCGGCAGCCCTGCCGTGGCGTACCGCGCGATCGTCGTCACCATGATGCCGGCGATGACGAGCGTGACGTTGAACGCGATCGACGAGCCGTTCGTGCTCATCCCCAGCGCCGACAGGTTGTCCCGCCACCAGTGCGGGTCGCTGGAGGCCAGCATGCTCGCGAACGCGCCGACCACCAGGAACACGGCGAGCACGAGCGACAGCACCATCGGCGTCAGCGCGACCGCGCTGAGGAACACGACGTATCCGGTCAGGGCGAACGCGACCGCGACCAGCACCGCGCCAGGGAACGCGAACACCGGCGCGTCCGTGAAGCTCCGCTCGAGCAACTCCGCGATGCCGATCCAGCCCAGATAGGCGATCGCCGCATGCGCGAAGGCGATGGCGATGAGGTCGTACCAGCGCAGGCGGTCGCCGGGCACGCTGAACCCGTCGCGCACGGCATCCGGACTCGGCTTCTCCGGGCGGACGACCAGCCGTCCCAGCACGAAAGCCAGCACCGCCGTGACTGCGCCGCCGAACGCCACGAAGACCCCGAGGGAGCCGGAGCCGCTGATCGCCAGCTCTCGTCCCCAGAACACGGGCAGCCCGATTCCGAAGCCGATCACCAGGAAGGCGGCACCGACGAGCAGCGCCGTCGCCTCGAAGACCGCATCCGGGGTGTCCGCCCCGCGCAGCTGCCGCAGCACCCGCATCGCTCTGTCGGCGAAAGCTCTCATCGTGTTCCCTTCCGCCCACATCCTAGAAGCGCTCCGCGGGCGAATCGACGGCGGACGGGAGGTTAGCCTGAGAGGGTGACCGAGACCATCCACGCCCGCGCCGTCCTGCTCGACATGGACGGCACCCTCGTCGACTCGACTGCGGTCGTGGAGCGCCTCTGGCTCGCCTGGGCCGAGCCGCACGGACTCGAGCCCGAGACCGTGCTGAGCGTCGTGCACGGTCGCCAGGGGCATCAGAGCATGGCGATCATGCTGCCCGAGCGCGACCATGCGATCAACCTGCGCGAGAACGACATCATGCTCGCCACCGAGGCGAGCGACGTCGACGGCGTGGTCTCGATCCCGGGCGCCGGAGCGGTGCTGGAGGCGCTGGCGCCCTTCCCGCACGCCATCGTCACCTCGGCGAACGTCGCGCTGATGACCGCGCGGATGCAGGCGGCAGGGCTCGCCGTCCCCGCCATCGCGGTCACCGCGGAGAACGTGTCGGCGTCGAAGCCCGACCCGGAGGGGTTCCTGCTCGGCGCGAAGCTGCTGGGCGTCGACCCCGCCGACTGCATCGTCTTCGAGGACTCGGGCGCCGGCATCCAGGCGGGTCTCGCGGCGGGCATGCGGGTGCTCGGCGTCGGGGCGCATGCGGCCGCGCACTCCCCCACCTACCGTGTCGACGATCTCTCGCACGTCTCGATCGCGCCCCTCGCCGACGGCTTCGCGCTGACGATCGGCTGAGTCACGGCGTTCCCGTGGCCGTTGTGGCGGGTGGATAGCCGTATGACCGACCACAACCGCCACGGGAGCATCCGCCGTCAGTCGAAGTCCTCGAAGATGAGCGTCGTCCGCGTCGACCGGATCGACGGGATGGCCTGGATGTCCTCCAGCACGATGCGGCGCAGGTCCCTGGCGTCGTTGGCGCGCACGAGCAGGATGACGTCGAAATCGCCCCCGACCAGCGCCATGTGCTCGATCTCGGGAATTGCTCTGAGACGGTCCCGCACGTCCTGCCAGGTCGCCTGCTCGATCGCGAGGGTCACGTAGGCGCTCGCGTGATGCCCCAGCAGCACGGGATCGGTGCGCACCGAGTAGCCGGTGATCACGCCGGCATCCGTCAGCCGTTTGATGCGGGCGTGGGCCCCGGCGCGAGAGATGTGCACAGCGTCGGCGATCGCCGTCATCGATGAGCGCGCGTCGCGCCGCAGCTCGCCGAGGATCGCGTGGTCGATCTCGTCCAGAGTCGTCATGGCACCCCTCTTTCGTCACCTCGATTCTGACACTTCGTTCCAGAAAGCGGCAATTCGGCACGCTTCATCCAGGATTCTGGATGCTCTCTTGGACGAATGTCGATCGCGAGGCATGCTGGGCTCACTGAGTTCGGCAGAGACGACGAGCAGGAGGGCGGACGGATGCCGCACACCGACATGCTTCCGCGAGACATCGCGGTGCAACTGATCGACGAGAACGGCACGGCAGTCGCCGATGAGCAGTACGCGCTCCCCGACACGGAGGTCCTGCTCCGCGCCTATCGCGGCCTCGTGGAAGGCCGGCGGATCAACGACCAGGCCGGCGCCCTCGTGCGCCAGGGGCGACTCGCCGTCTACCCGTCGTCGCACGGCCAGGAGGCGTGCCAGGTTGGCGCCTCGATGACCCTCGGCGACTCCGACTGGCTGTTCCCCACCTACCGCGACTCGGTCGCCGTGATCGCCCGGGGCGTCGAACCCGCGGATGCCATGGTGCTCCTCAAGGGCGACTGGCATTCGGGATACGACGTGCGCGCACACCGTGTCGCCCCCCAGGCCACTCCCCTCGCGACGCAGCTGCTGCACGCCGTCGGGTTCGCGCAGTCCGCGAAGCACCGCGGAGAGGACACGGTCGTGCTCGCGCTCTGCGGCGACGGCGCCACCAGCGAGGGCGACTTCCACGAGGCCCTGAACTTCGCCGCCGTGTTCCACGTGCCGGTCGTCTTCTTCGTGCAGAACAACGAGTTCGCGATCTCGGTTCCCCTGTCCCGCCAGACGGCCGCCCCTTCCCTCGCGCACAAGGCCATCGGATACGGGATGCCGGGGCAGCGCGTCGACGGCAACGACGTCGCCGCGGTGCTCGCCGTGCTCGACGAAGCCGTCTCCCGGGCACGGGCCGGCGGCGGACCCTCGCTCGTCGAGGCGCACACCTACCGGATGCAGGCGCACACGAACGCCGACGACGACACCCGCTACCGGGAGCGTGCGGAGGTGCAGGAGTGGGTCGCGCGCGATCCTCTGCTCCGCCTGCGCACCCATCTCACCGAGTCGGGCGCGCTCGATGCAGAGGCCGAAGAGCGGTTCGCCGCCGGTGCCGAGGAGATCGCGGCCGCGATGCGCGCCGCGCTGAACACCGACGCCGACCTCGACCCCGAAGACCTCTTCCGGTTCGTGACCGAGACGCGGTCGACGCAGCTCGAGGAGCAATGGCAGCTGCTGCGCGGCGAGATCGAACGCTCGCAGCTCACCGGAACGGGAAGCACGCAGACGGGGAGCCACCGATGACCATCGCCCATGACGACACGCGTACCGAGACCGCCGCGCCGCCGCGCGAGGTGACGACCATGAGCATGGCCGCCGCTCTCAACCGCGCTCTCGCCGACGCCATCGAGTCCGATCCCGACGTCGTCGTCTTCGGCGAGGACGTGGGAGCACTCGGCGGTGTCTTCCGCATCACCGACGGACTCACCGCACGCTTCGGCGAAGACCGCTGCTTCGACACGCCTCTCGCGGAGTCCGGCATCGTGGGCACGGCCGTCGGCATGGCCATGAACGGCATGCGCCCGGTGGTCGAGCTCCAGTTCGACGCGTTCGCCCTCCCCGCCTTCGAGCAGGTCGTGAGCCACGTCGCCAAGCTCGGCAACCGCACGCGCGGCGGAATGCGGATGCCGTTGGTGATCCGCATCCCGTTCGGCGGCGGCATCGGCGGTGTCGAACACCACTGCGACTCCTCCGAGGCGTACTACGCGCATACTCCCGGGCTCACCGTCGTCAGTCCGTCGACGCCTCAGGACGCGTATTCGCTGCTGCGGGCGGCCATCGCGTCGCCTGACCCGGTCGTGTTCCTCGAACCGAAGAAGCTGTACTGGAGCAAGGGCGAGGTCGACACCTCGATCACGGCCGAGATCGGGACAGCGCGCATCGCCCGTGAGGGCACCGATGTGACCCTGCTCGCGTACGGCGCCTCCGTGCCGCTCGCGCTGGAGGCGGCCGAGGTCGCCGCATCCGAAGGACGCAGCGTGCAGGTCGTCGACGTGCGGTCGCTCTCGCCGTTCGACGACGCGACCGTGACCGCCGCCGTGAAGTCGACGGGCCGCGCCGTGGTCATCGCCGAGGCACCGGGATACGCGTCGGTCGCCTCCGAGATCCAGGCGCGGGTGTTCGAGCGGTGCTTCGAGTTCCTCGAGGCTCCCGTGCGCCGGGTGACCGGCTTCGATGTGCCGTACGCGCCGCCGAAGCTCGAGCACTGGTACCTGCCCGACGTCGACCGGGTGCTGGACGCCATCGACACGCTGCACTGGGACGAGGACGTATGAGCACCGAACTGAAGAGCGGGACCGCACAGGTCTTCCGCCTGCCGGATCTCGGCGAGGGACTCACCGAGGCCGGTCTCGTGCAGTGGCTCGTCGCCGTCGGCGACACCATCGTCACCGACCAGCCCATCGCCGAGGTCGAGACCGCGAAGAGCATCGTCGAGCTGCCCTCGCCGTTCGCCGGCGTCGTCACCGCCCTGCACGGCGCGGCCGGCGACACGATCGACGTGGGTGCACCGGTTCTCGAGGTCGCGGATCCCGCGGCGAGCGCCGGCACGGATCTCGCAGATGCGGATGCCGCGGCGAGCGCCGTCGAGCAGGAGGCGTACCGCGAGGAGGAGCGTGCCGGGTCCGGAAACGTGCTCATCGGGTACGGCACCACGGAGCGCGCATCATCCGGCCGCCGACGCCGCCCGGCAGCGGTGCGGGCGAGCACTCCGGCAAACGTCGGAGAGACCCCCGTTTCGCAGACCGTCGCCGCCGAATCATCCGAGAAACCGACGATCGTCCGAGAAGCGGATGCCGCGCCACGCCGCCCCGTCGCCGTGCGCTCTCCGCTCGTGCGCCGCCTCGCCCGCGACCTCGGCCTCGACGTGCACACCATCGCCGCGACCGGACCCGACGGTGCCGTGACGCGCGCCGATGTGCTCCGCGCGGCCGTCGACAATGCCGTGGACGGTGCCGCCGCGCACCACCGCGACACGACCACCACGACTGCCCCGACCACCACCACCGGCACCGGCGAATCCGTCGACGGGCTCGCCGTGCGGTCCCGCGAGCGCATGTCGCCGCTGCGCAAGGCCGTCAGCGCCAAACTCGCCCGCAGCAGGGCCGAGATCCCCGAGGCCACCGTCTGGGTCGACGTCGATGCCACGGCGCTCTGGGACCTGCGCGCGCAGATGGCGCCCGAAGGCGGCAAGGCCCCGTCGGTCACCGCTCTCCTCGCACGGTTCGTGCTGCTCGCACTGGAGGACTATCCGGTGCTCGCCTCCCGCCTCAGCGAGGACGCCGCAGAGCTCATCTCCTTCGAGGGCGTGAACCTCGGAGTCGCCGCCGATACCGAGCGCGGGCTGATGGTGCCGGTCATCCCCGGCGCCCACCGCCTCACCGTGGAGCAGCTCGACGTGGCGCTGCGCGAGCTCGCGGCATCCGCACGGTCGGGATCGATGCCGCCCGAGCGCCTGCGCGGATCCACGTTCACGCTCAACAACTACGGCGGGCTCGGAGTCGACGGTTCCGCGGCGATCATCAACCACCCGGATGTCGCGATCCTCGGCATCGGCCGGATCATCGAGCGGCCGTGGGTCATCGAGGGCGAGATCGTCGTGCGGCGCATCGCGCAGCTCTCGCTCGTGTTCGACCACCGCGTCTGCGACGGAGGGTACGCGGCCGGCTTCCTGCGGCGAGTGACCGAGCTCGTCGAGCATCCGCTGCGCGCCTTCGGGAGGGTCTGACCTCGATCTGAGTCCGTCGATGCGGTACGCTCGGCAATTACTGACCGATCATTCGGTTACTAATCACCGGGTTCCTCGCGTTCCCGTCCCTCAGAATCGCAGAACAATGGAGTTCGCATGACGTCAGCAGTCTCCGACCAGCCATCGACCAGGCGGATGCCCGCCGAGGAGCGGCGGGTACTCGCCAGCACCCTCGTCGGCACCTCGATCGAGTGGTACGACTTCTTCATCTACGCGCAGGCAGCGGGCCTGGTGCTCGCACCGCTCTTCCTCGCCCCGATCGCGGAGGAGAACCGCGGCCTGGCCCAGGTGCTCTCCTTCGCCACGATCGGCATCTCATTCCTCTTCCGTCCGCTCGGCGCGATCGTGGCCGGCCATCTCGGCGACAAGCTGGGGCGCAAGAAGATGCTCGTCCTCACGCTCATCATGATGGGGCTGTCGACCTCGCTGATCGGCGTTCTGCCCACGTATGCCGCGATCGGCGTGGCAGCGCCGATCCTGCTCATCCTGCTCCGCGTCCTGCAGGGCTTCTCGGCGGGCGGCGAGTGGGGCGGCGCGGCCCTCATGGCCGTGGAGCACGCACCACGCGGACGGCGCGGACTGTTCGGCGCGTTCCCGCAGATCGGCGTCCCGATCGGCATGATCCTCGCGACGTTCACACTGTGGGCGCTGACGAGCTCGATGTCTCCGGAGGCCTTCCTCGAGTGGGGCTGGCGCATCCCGTTCCTGCTGTCGATCGTGCTGATCGGCGTGGGTTACGTGATCCGACGCGCGGTCGACGAGAGCCCGATCTTCGCGGATCTGGTCAAGCGCCGCAAAGAGGCGTCGGCACCCCTGAAGCGCCTGTTCCAGAAGAACACCAAGCAGGTCATCCTCACCGCCGTGATCTTCATCGCGAACAACGCCGCCGGCTACCTGCTGATCGCGTTCTTCGCGACCTATGCCGTCACCGCCCTCGGCATGGAGCGCCCTCCCGTGCTGCTGGCGACGACGCTCGCCTCGTTCGGCTGGCTCGCGTTCACGCTGTGGGGCGGGCACCTGTCCGACCGGCTCGGTCGCATCCGCACGTTCCAGATCGGCTACATCGCCCTCGCGCTGTGGGCCGTGCCGATGTGGTTCCTGATCGACACCGCGAACATCCTCTGGTACTTCGTCGCGCTGTTCGTGATGACGTTCGCGCTCGGGCTCTCCTACGGACCCCAAGCGGCGCTCTACGCGGAGATGTTCCCCGCGAACGTGCGCTACTCCGGCGTCTCGATCGGCTACGCCCTCGGCGCGATCCTCGGCGGAGCGTTCGCACCGATGATCGCCGAGGCCCTGATGAACCAGTTCAAGGCGTCATGGACGATCGGCGTGTACATCGCCGTGGCGGCGGTGATCTCGCTCATCGGCGTCTCGCTGGTGAAGGAGACGAAGGACGTCGATCTGTCGATCTGACACACCATCATCGACCATACGAACGCAGTCAGGAGACCGCATGACCGAGGCATACCTCGTCGGAGGCACGCGCACCCCGGTCGGACGATACGGCGGCGCGCTCGCCTCCGTGCGTCCCGACGACCTCGCTTCCATCGTCGTCGCAGAGGCTGTCCGCCGCGCCGGCATCGATCCGGCGCAGGTCGAGATCGACGAGGTCATCCTGGGCGCCGCCAACCAGGCCGGCGAGGACAATCGCAACGTCGCCAGGATGGCCGTGCTGCTCGGGGGCCTGCCCGACGGCATCCCCGGTATCACGGTGAACCGGCTGTGCGCATCGGGGATGTCCGCCGTGACGATGGCGGCGCAGGCGATCCGATCCGGGGATGCCGACATCATCGTCGCCGGCGGTGTCGAGTCGATGACCCGCGCTCCCTGGGTGCAGGCCAAGCCGGAGAAGGCGTGGGCGAAGCCCGGGGCCGCGTTCGACACGTCGATCGGCTGGCGCTTCCCGAACCCCCGGCTCGTCGCACGCGACAAGGCGACCTTCACCATGCCGGAAACCGCGGAGGAGGTAGCCCGCCTCGACGGGATCAGCCGCGACGAGGCGGATGCCTTCGCCCTGCGATCGCAGCAGCGCGCCGCCGCCGCGATCGACGCCGGACGCTTCGAGGCGGAGATCGTCGGCGTCACCGTCGGCAGTCGTTCCGGCAGCAGCGAGGTGCTGATCGACGAAGGACCGCGACCCGAGACGACGCTCGACGCCCTGGCACGACTGCGCCCGGTGGTGGCCGGCGGCGAGGTGGTGACCGCCGGCAACTCCAGCGCGCTGAACGACGGGGCCTCGGCCGTCGTCGTGGCGAGCGCGGAGGCCGTCGAGCGCTACGGCCTCGTGCCGCGGGCGCGGATCGTCGTGGGCACCAGCGCGGGTCTCGCGCCCGAGATCATGGGTCTCGGCCCCGTCCCCGCGACGCAGAAGGCGCTGCGCCGCTCCGGTCTCACGATCGACGACCTCGGCTCGATCGAGCTCAATGAGGCGTTCGCGAGCCAGTCCATCGCCTCCATCCGCCGCCTGGGCCTCGACGAGTCGAGGGTGAACGCCGACGGCGGGGCGATCGCGCTCGGCCATCCGCTCGGTTCCTCCGGCTCTCGGCTGCTGGTCACGCTGCTCGGACGCATGGAGCGCGAGGGCTCGCGCTACGGCTTGGCCACCATGTGCGTCGGCGTCGGTCAGGGCGCGGCGATGATCCTGGAGAAGGTGTGATGCCGGCAGGGGCGGATGCCGAGGCGTCTCTGCTCATCGAGCGGCAGGCTGACCGGGTGATCGCGACGCTCAACCGGCCGCACAAGCGCAACGCGATCGATCAGGCCACGATCGACGCACTGCACCTGCTGTGCGCCGAGCTCGAGGCGATCCCGCGCACGCTGATCCTCACCGGAGCGGGAGGCGTCTTCGCCGCCGGTGCCGACATCGCCGAACTCCGCGAACGTCGAGCGGCCGACGCGCTGCGAGGGATCAACGCCCACGCGTTCGTGCGGCTGGCCGAGCTGCCGATGCCGGTCATCGCCGCGATCGACGGGTACGCCCTCGGCGGCGGCGCGGAGCTCGCCTACGCCGCCGACATCCGCATCGCCACGCCGTCGCTCGCGATGGGCAATCCGGAGACCGGGCTCGGCATCCTCGCCGCCGCCGGCGCGAGCTGGCGCCTGAAGGAGATCGTCGGCGATGCCAGGGCGATCGAGCTGCTGCTCACGGGGCGCACCGTGAAGGCCGAGGAGGCGCTCGACATCGGGCTCGTCTCGGCGATCCATGAGTCCGCCGACCTGCTGCCGGCCGCGCACGCGATCGCCGACCGCATCGCCCGCAACGACCCGGCCGCGTCCATCGCGACCAAGCGCGTCTTCCGCGCACCGCGCGACCGCCACCCCGCCGTCGACCTGGAGGCCCAGGCCGAGCTGTTCGAGAGTCCGGAGAAGTTCCGGCGGATGACCGACTTCCTCGAGCGGAGAGACCGATGACCGAGAACACGACCACCACCCCCGCACACGTCGGGGTGCTCGGCGGCGGACGGATGGGGGCCGGCATCGCGCACGCGTTCCTGCTGGCGGGCTCGCGCGTCACGGTCGTCGAGCGCGACGGCGCGGCAGCCGAGGCCGCGTCCGCACGGGTCCTCGAGTCTGTCGACGCCTCGATCAGTCGCGGCACGGCCGGGGAATCCGCCGACGCCTACCGCTCGCGCTTCGAGACCGGCGCCGATGCCGCCCTGTTCGCCCCGTGCGGACTCGTGGTCGAAGCCGTGCCCGAAGAGCTCTCCCTCAAGATCGATGCCCTCACCCGCGTGGAGGCCCAGATCGCGCCGGATGCCGTGCTCGCTTCGAACACCTCGTCGATCTCGATCGATGAGCTCGCAGCCGTGCTCGAGCACCCCTCCCGCTTCCTCGGCATGCACTTCTTCAATCCGGTACCCGCCTCCACCCTCGTCGAGATCGTGCGGGGGGCGGCATCCGCGCCGGCCCTCGTCGACGCCGCGCGCGGCTGGGTGCAGGCACTCGGCAAGACGCCGATCGTCGTGGCCGACGCCCCGGGCTTCGCCTCCTCTCGCCTCGGTCTCGCTCTCGGCCTCGAGGCGATCCGCATGCTCGAGGACGGGGTCGCGTCCGCGGAAGACATCGACGCCGCCATGACCTTGGGCTACAAGCAACCGGTCGGGCCCCTCCGGCTCACCGACATCGTCGGACTCGACGTCCGGCTCGGCATCGCCGAGTACCTCGCCGCGAACCTCGGCGAGCGCTTCGAACCGCCCGCGCTGCTGCGCCGTCTCGTCGCCGAGGGACACCTCGGCCGCAAGAGCGGACGCGGCTTCTACGAATGGGACGCCTCATGAAGGGAACAGACATGACCGAGATCCTCCCCAGCTACGTGCAGGGGGCGTGGTGGACGCCCGAGTCCGATGCGGATGCCGCCGACGTGCGCGACGCGTCGACGGGAGAGGTCGTCGCCCGTGTCTCGACCGCAGGCATCGACCTGGGCGGGGCTCTCGCCTACGCCCGGAGCGCGGGCCAGGCCTCACTCGGCGGGCTGACCTTCCACCAGCGCGCGGTGCGCCTCAAGCAGCTCGCCCTCGCGCTCACCGAGCGCAAGGCGGAGCTCTACGAGATCTCGAGCCGCACCGGCGCCACGGCCCAGGACTCCTGGGTCGACATCGACGGCGGCATCGGCGTGCTGTTCGCGTACTCGAGCAAGGGCCGGCGAGAGCTGCCGAACGCGAAGGTCTACGTCGACGGGGCGGTCGAGAACCTGTCCAGGGACGGCTCGTTCCTGGGCCGGCACATCTACACTCGGCTCCCCGGCGTCGCCGTGCAGATCAACGCCTTCAACTTCCCTGTCTGGGGTTCGCTGGAGAAGTTCGCTCCCGCCTTCCTCGCCGGGGTGCCGACCGTCGTGAAGCCCGCGACGCCCACCGGCTACCTCGCCGAAGCCATGGTGCGCGTGATGGTCGAGTCGGGCCTCCTCCCCGAGGGTTCGCTGCAGTTGGTCTCCGGCAGCGTGCCCGGCCTGTTCGACGAACTGCGCCTCGGCGATCTCGTCGCGTTCACCGGATCGGCATCGACGGCCGAGCGCCTCCGGTCGCACGACTCCGTGCAGACCGGAGGGGTGCGCTTCACCAGCGAGACCGACTCCATCAACGCGTCGATCCTGGGAACGGATGCCGTGAGCGGCACCCCCGAATTCGATGCCTACGTCAAGCAGCTCGTCGCGGAGATGACGACGAAGGCGGGGCAGAAGTGCACCGCCATCCGTCGCGCGATCGTGCCGGAGGCCGTCGTCGACGACGTGATCGGCGCCGTGCGCGCCCGACTGTCGCAGCGCATCGTCCTCGGCGATCCTCGTGTCGACGGCGTCACGATGGGACCGCTGGCCTCGATCGAGCAGCGCGACGAGGTGCTGCGGCAGGTCGCACGCCTGCAGGCCGGGGGCGGCGAGCTCGTGATCGGCTCGACCGATGCTCCCGACGTGCGGCACGGCGACGGCAGCGACGGCCCGTCGCCCGACGGCGCGTTCCTGGCGCCGATGCTGCTGCGCTTCGCCGACCCGGAGAGCCCGGCCGTCAACGAGGTCGAGGCCTTCGGCCCGGTGGCGAGCATCGTCGGCTACGGCTCCCTCGACCAGGCGAGCGCTCTCGTCGCCCGTGGAGGCGGATCGCTGGTGACCAGCGTCGCCACGCACGATCCCGAGGTCGCCGTCGCCCTGGCGACCGGCATGGCCGCCTTCAACGGACGACTGCTCTTCCTCGATCGCGACGACGCCCGCAGCTCGACGGGTCACGGCTCACCGCTGCCCAACCTCGTGCACGGCGGCCCCGGTCGTGCGGGCGGAGGCGAAGAGCTCGGCGGCATCCGTGCCGTGCTGCACCACATGCAGCGCACCGCCGTGCAGGGCTCCCCCGAGATGATGACGGCCCTCACGGGCGTCTGGCATCAGGGTTCGATCGCGCGTCCATACCAGGAGAGCGGCGCGGTGCATCCGTTCCGCAAGTCGCTCGCCGAACTGCACATCGGCGATCAGGTGGCCAGCGGCTCCCGCACCGTCACGCTCGACGACATCGAGACGTTCGCGGCGTTCACCGGCGACACGTTCTACGCGCACATGGACGAGACCTCGGCCGCGGCCAACCCGTTCTTCCCGGGTCGCGTCGCGCACGGGTACCTGCTGGTGTCGTGGGCCGCCGGCCTCTTCGTCGACCCGGCGCCCGGTCCCGTGCTCGCCAACTCCGGCCTGGAGAATCTGCGCTTCCTGACGCCGGTCTCCCCCGGCGACGAGATCCGCGTCGAGCTGACGGCGAAGCAGATCACGCCGCGCGAGACCGACGAGTACGGCGAGGTGCGGTGGGATGCCGTGCTCAAGAACCAGCACGACGACATCGTCGCGACCTACGACGTGCTCACGCTGGTCGCGAAAGAGCAGGCGGCGGCGTAGAGCCGATCGCGCGGTGTCGGCGTCCGGTCAGAGATCCGAGACGTCGGCGCCGGGCTCGTCGCGCCGGCGGAGGCCGTCGAGGGCGATCGCGACGACGTCGTCGGCGAGCCGGTCGGCGCCCTCGCGTCCTCCCGGTCGGTACCACTCGACGATCGAGTTGATCATGCCGAACACGAGACGGGCGACGACGCTCGCGTCGAAGTCGGCACGCAGCGCCCCCTCGGCCTGCGCCTCGGACACGAGTGCGGTGATCCGGCGGTCGAACGCACGGCGGCGGATCAGCGCGCGGCGCTCCACCTCGGTGTTCCCGCGCACGCGGAGGAGCAGTGTCACCGCCGGGATTTGATCGACGAGAACGTGGACGGCGCCGCGCAGGACATGCTCCAGCCGATCGGCCGCGCTGCCCTGACCGTTCCCGCCGGTCGCGGGGAGCGGATCCTCGACGACGGCCTCGAGCCCGCTCAGCGCCGCGTCGAGGGCGAGATCGAGCATCTCGTCCTTCGACCCGAAGTGGTGATAGATCGCCGACTTCGACAGACCGAGACGCTCGGCCAGCATGCCGATCGACGTGGCGTCGTAGCCGTGCTCGTTGAAGGCCGCGACGGCGACGCCGAGGATGCCCTGCTGGTCGTAACCGGGGCGACCTCGTCGCGTGCTCTGGATCTCGGACATCACTCCACAGTCTCGCATCCGATCACCCCGTCCGGCGCGAGCGGAGACCGCGAGGCGTCGGAGTGATCAGCGGGGCTCAACGAAGGTCGTAGACCCGCTTGTACTTCCCCTCGCTCCGCGGCAACGCGCCCGGTTCCTCCAGCTGCACCGCGACCGTCGAGCCGACGTGCACCTTGATCCGTGTCGCCAGCACCTCCGCCGCGCTCTGGCACGTCTCGATCGACAGCTCCGGATGCCGCTCGATCCGCACCTTCAGCGCATCCATCCGCCCGTCCCTCGACAGCTCGAGGATGAAGTGCGGGGTCAGCTGCTCGATGCCGAGGACGAGCTCCTCGATCTGGGTGGGGAACAGGTTCACCCCGCGCAGGATGATCATGTCGTCGTTGCGGCCGGTGATCTTCTCCATCCGCCGCATGCCCGGGCGCGCGGTTCCGGGCAGCAGCCGGGTGAGGTCGCGCGTGCGGTAGCGGATGACCGGGAACGCCTCCTTGGTGAGAGAGGTGAACACGAGCTCCCCGAGTTCGCCGTCGGGCAGCGCGGCGAGGGTCTCGCCGTCGATGACCTCCGGCAGGAAGTGGTCCTCCCAGAGGTGCGGGCCGTCCTTGGTCTCGAGGCATTCGTTCCCGACTCCCGGGCCCATGACCTCACTCAGGCCGTAGATGTCTAGTGCGTCGATGCCGAGGCGCTGTTCCAGTTCGTGCCGCATCTCGTTCGTCCACGGTTCGGCGCCGAGCACCGCCACCTTCAGCGACGTCGATCGCGGATCGATGCCCTGCGCGACCATCGCGTCCGCGATCGTGAGCAGGTAGCTGGGCGTGCAGAGGATCGCGTCGGGCTCGAAGTCGCAGATGAGCTGCACCTGACGCGCCGTCTGACCGCCCGACATCGGGATGACGGTGGCGCCGAGCGCCTCGATGCCCGCGTGGGCGCCGAGGCCTCCGGTGAACAGGCCGTAGCCGTAGGCGTTGTGCACCTTCATGCCCGGGCGGATGCCGCTGGCCCGCAGCGACCGGGCCACCAGCGAGCCCCATCGGTCGAGGTCGCCCTTGGTGTACCCGACGACGGTCGGGCGTCCGGTGGTGCCGCTCGAGGCGTGGATGCGCGCGACGTCGGACATCGGCACCGCGAACATGCCGAACGGGTAGGTCTCCCGCAGATCGGCCTTGGTGGTGAACGGCAGCCTCTCGACATCGGCGAGGGTGCGGATGTCGTCGGGGTGCACTCCGGCGTCGTCGAACTTGCGCGTGTAGAGGGGCACGTTCGCGTACGCGTGGCGCACGGTCTGCTGCAGCCGCTCGAGCTGCAGCTGCTCGATCTCCGCTCTCGTCATCCGCTCCTCGGGATCGAGCTCGGACGAGGCGGGAGGGCGGACACGGGAAGGCGTTGCGGTCGTCATCGACACGGGAGTCTCCATCATCTTCACGGCGCGATCAGAACGTCTGGCTGGTGGTACGGGACCGTCCACGGAACTCGGCGACGGGCTCGCCCTGCTCGTCGGTCACGGTCACGTCATAGATGCCGGACCGCCCGGAGCGGGAGCGCCGCACCGCGGTCGCCGTCAGCGTCTGACCCGAGACGGTCGGCTTGAGGAACGAGATGTCGGCTCCGGCGGCGACGGTGACCCTGTCGTCCTCGTTGCAGGCGATGGCGAAGGCCGTGTCGGCGAGGGCGAAGACGAAGCCGCCGTGCGTGATGTGGAAGCCGTTCGTCATGTCGTCGCGCACGCGCATCGAGACCACCGCATGACCGGGATCGTCGCGCTCGACCACGAGGCCCAGAGAGGCCGAGGCGCGGTCGCGCTCCATCATGGCGCGATTGGGGCGCACGGCATCCGCCGCCTGCGTCGTCGCTTCTGTCATCGTCGACCTCCTCGTCGCGGGGACGCCGCCACAGCGGCATCCGACCCGCCCATACTAACTGAACGATCGGTTAGTAAAGAAGTCTTGTCGACGAATTGAACGTCGCGGGCGCGTATGCCGCGTCCGCCACGACGTCAGCCGAAGACGAGCATGCGGCGCTGGGTCGCGTCCTCGACGGTGATCCCGATGATCACCGACTCGGGGTCGACGACGTCACGATCGGCCGTGAAGCGGAACAGACGCCCGTCGCGCGTCGCGACGTCGTACCAGTCGTCACCCGAGGAGGCGACGGTCACCGTCGTGCCACCGGGCAGCGCTGCGACAGCGTCAGCGACGGGATCGCCCACACGCACGCCCCACGAGGACGGGAGCGCGGCGCCGTCCTGCGCCGTCTCATCGAGCCAGCGATCGTTGCCGGCCGTCACCGAAGCGACGGCGGTGCCATCTTCCACCGGCTGGATCAGCAGGGATGCCGTGCCGTCGGCATTGACGATCTTCCACGGATCTCCTTCGTATTCGGGCTCCACGACCTCGGCACCGGGAACAGCAGCGATCGCCGCGTCGATCTCGTCGCCGAGACGGATCGGGCCGATCCCGGCCGAGTCGATCGCCCACTCTCCCCACGGCGCGGACGCGTCGACCGGACGCTCCTCCGTGGTCTCCGGCGGGTTCTCCGTGAGCTCGTCGACGAGGGCTGCGTGCGCCTCCTCGGCACGATCCTGGAGAAGCGCGGCCGCCGCGTCGGCATCGACGGCGTCGGCGCCGGCCACCGGCTGCCAGAGCTGAACCAGCACGTTGCCCACGGAAGCGAAGGCCTGGAAGTCGCTCCGACCGCCCTCGTTCTCGGGGAGGGTCGTCGTCCCGGCGAGTGCCCGCGCATTCTCGGAGTCCTCCCTGACGACCGCGTCGAAGGTGGCAGGTCCGTTGTAGTCGAAGGTGCCGCACTGGTCTGCTGCGCTGACGAGCTGATCCATCCGGGCAGCGGCGTGCGCCTCATCGGCGAACTGCAGCACGGTCAGACGTCCGATCCCGACCTCGGTGTCGTCCGGCACCGCCCAGGTGACGCTGCGGGCGCCGACGCTCCAGAGCGATTGCTCCACGAACAGAGCGGAGCAGATGTCCGGCGCGGGCTGCGGTCCGCCACCGTCCGAGATCTGCTCGAGCACCGACGACGATGCCCCGATGTCGACGATCCCGGGAAGGAGTCCCCGGAGCTCGTCCGGAGCGAGCAGCAGCAGATCGAGCTCATCGCCGACGAACACCGCAGGGCCGGCGTACGGCGTCGGCGGCGGCGTCGCTGAGGGCGAGGCGGACTCGACAGGTTCGTCGGGCGGCGCGCAGGCCGACAGGGCGAGAAGCGAGCCGACGGCGAAGACGCCGACGATCGTCGTGGTGAATGAACGCGAACGTGAGCGTGCCATGGTGCCCTCCGGTGATGAACATGCGTCGCCGAGCGACGCCCCCTGAGGCGATCGTAGGGGCGGTCGCCGACGCCGGCGGAGTCCGCATCCATGTCGAGATCAGAATGATACGGATTGCATGCCGCGAGCTGCATACGTCTCCCGCGAGGGACGGGATTCAGCGGCTCGAGACGCCCTCCAGAACGACCTTCGCCGCGGTTCGTGCCTCCGCGACCGTCCCCGCAGAGAGCGCCGCGCCGGCCGCGCGCCGGCAGGTCTCCTCATCGACCGCTGCCAGCGCTGCGGCCACACGGCCGAGGGATCGCGGCGTCATCGACAGCGACGTCACGCCGAGTCCGACGAGCAGCGGCGCGAGGGTCGGGTCGCCCCCGGCCTCGCCGCACACCCCCACCGGCTTGCCTGCCGCACGGCCCGCCTCGCCGACGGCGCCGATCAGGCGCAGCACCGCCGGCTGCCACGGATCGTTCAGATCGCCGAGCTCGCTGACCAGCCGGTCGGCCGCCAGCGTGTACTGGGCGAGGTCGTTGGTGCCGAGGCTGACGAAGTCGACGACCTCGAACAGCTCACCGGCCAGGAGCGCCGCAGAGGGGGTCTCGATCATGATCCCGACACGCTCGAGCCCGGCGGCCCGACCGCGTTCTGCGAAGTCGCGCGCCTCCTCGACGGTCGACACCATCGGCGCCATCACCTCGACGTGCGCCGACTCCGCATCGGCGGCGAGCGCGAGGGCCCGCAGCTGATCGTCGAGGAGCTGCGGCGTGCGACGGGCGATCCGGAGTCCGCGCACTCCGAGCGCGGGGTTGTCCTCCTGATCGGCGTTCGCGAAGGGCAGCGGCTTGTCGCTTCCCGCGTCGAGGGTGCGCACGACGACCTTCCGCCCCGAGAACGCGGCGAGCACACCCCGGTAGGCCGCGACCTGCTCGTCGACGCTCGGTGCGTCCGTCCTGCCGAGGAAGCAGAACTCGGTGCGGAAGAGTCCGACGCCCTCGGCGCGCGCGGCGGCGGCGGTCGCGGCATCCGCTGCCCCGCCGACGTTCGCCAGCAGGGGGATCCGATGCCCGTCCGCGAGGGATCCGGTGCCGTCGAATGCGACGACGATCGCTGCGGCCCTTGCCGCGACGACGCGCTCTTCCGGAGGGTCGACCTCGACGGTGCCGTGGTCGCCGTCGACGAGGAGCATCGCGCCGTCGGCCACCCCGGTCGCGCCGGTGACGCCGACCACCGCGGGCAGGCCCAGAGACCTGGCGATGATCGCGGTGTGCGACGTCGGACCACCCTGCTCCGTCACGAGGCCGACGCACTGACCGCCCTCGAGCGACGCCGTGTCGGCCGGAGAGAGGTCCGTCGCGACGAGCACGAACGGCTCGTCGCGCTCGGGCACACCAGGCATGTCGACCTCGAGGATCTCGGCGATGATCCGGTCCCGTACATCGCGGATGTCGGCGACGCGTTCCGCCATGCGTCCGCCGAGCGCCGCGAGACCCTTCTCATGGACCGCCGCCGCCTCCCACACCGCCCGCGCGGCGCTGCGCCCCTTCGCCTGCACGAGCGCGGTGGCATCGGCGACGAGCTCGGGGTCGGAGGCGAGCAGACGTGAGGCGTCGAGGATCGCCCGCGCCTCGCCCGTGGCCCGCGCGGTGCGCGACCGCAGCTGATCCGCGACGGCCACCGCCGCCCATTCGATGGCCGAGACCTCGTCGGCACGGTCGGCAGGAGCGATGACCGCGGTCGCATCGGGTTCTGCGAGCGCGGTGCCCAGATGCACGACCGTTGCCGCGACCTTTCCGGCACTCACGCCGCGTCCGCGGAGCACGGTGCCGGAGGCGATCACGACCGGTGCCGACACGGGCGGCTCGGCGACAGGAGAGGGAGAGGGAGAGGATGCCGGCGCCGCGGCATCCGTCCCCTCCCCGAACCCGTCGTCGAAGAGGGCGGCCACGCGCTCCAGCGTCTCTTCGGCGCCGGCGCCGTGTGCGCTGAGCTCCACCTCGTCCCCTTGGCGCGCACCGAGGATCAGCAGGCGGGAGAGGCTCGCGGCAGCGGCATCCGGACCGTCGGGGAGCCGCCGCAGACGCAGGTCCGACCCTGCCGATGCCTTCGCGATCAGCGCCGCCGGGCGCGCGTGGATGCCGAGCGGATTGCGCACCCGCACGCGACGGGTCAGTGCCTCGCCGTCGACCGAACCGACGTCCGAGGTGGGCCGGTCCGGCTCGTGCTCCCCCAGCTGCCCCGTCTTCGCGCCGAGTGCCGCACCGGCCTCCGCCGCCACGTCGTCGAGCGACCCGCCCGCCGCGGCCGAAACGACCGCCGCGAGCAGTCCTTCGACGAAGGGCGCCGGCGCCAGACGCACGGGCACATCGCTTGTGCGCAGCTCGAGCGCGAGCTCCGCGCTGAGCACGGCGGATCCCAAGTCCATCAGCACCAGCACACCGTCGCAGTCCGCAGCCAGCTCGTCGATGGCGCTCGCGACGGCGACGGCATCCGTCCCGAGGATCGGAGTCCCAGCCGGGTCCGTCCCTGCTCCGGCGGCGACCTGCACCCGCACTCCCCCGCCCGGCACCATTTGCAGGGCAAGTTCCAGCGCCGCCTCCCCGAGCCGTGCGCTGTGGGAGACGGCGACGATCCCGATCATCAGGAGCTGCCGGAGATCGCGGCGGCGAGCGTGTCGAACAGGATCGCGGTCGATGCGGCCCCGGGGTCGAGGTGCCCCGCGCTGCGTTCTCCGAGGTAGCTCGCACGGCCCTTGCGGGCCACGAGCGGCTCGGTCGCGTCGCGTCCGGCGGCCGCGGCGTCAGCGGCCTTCCGCGTCGCCGTCGCCAGATCGGCCCCGTCGGCGATCGCCGCGTCGAGCGCGTCGACGGCCGGAGCCATCGCGTCGAACATCGTCTTGTCGCCGGCCTCTGCCTTGCCCCGCGCGACGATGCCCTCGAGCCCCGCTCGCAGCGCGGCAGCGAGACCCGCCGCATCGAGTTCCGGGACCGCCCCGGTGGTCATCCCCATCCGCAGGAAGAACGTGCCGTAGAGCGGACCGCTGGCGCCGCCCACCGAGCTGACGAGCGTCATGCCGACCGACTTGAGCAGCTCGTCGGCGGTCGCCGGGGCGCCGGCGCCGAGCTTGTCCTTGACGGCGGCCATGCCGCGCGCCATGTTGGCGCCATGATCCGCATCACCGATCGCGGAGTCGAGCTCGGTGAGCCACTCGCGCTTCTCGGTGACCGCGTCGCCGAAGCGCGAGATCCAGTCGACGAGGGTGTCGGTGCTGATCGTCGCCATCACGCCCCCCACCGCAGACCGGGAGTGTTCACGGGGGCGTCCCACAGACGCAGCAGCTCGTCGTCGACCTTGAGTACCGTGACCGAGCATCCGGCCATGTCGAGCGAGGTGATGTAGTTGCCGACGAGGTTGCGGGCGATCTGCACGCCCGCCTTCTCGAGCAGGGCCGCCACCTCGGCGTACATCAGGTACAGCTCGATCTGCGGTGTCGCGCCCATGCCGTTGACCATGACGATCGCGGGGCCCGCGAAGTCGAAGTCCGCGAGGATCGGCTCGACGAGCTGCCGGGCGATCTCGGATGCCGGAGCGAGCGGCTCGCGGTGCCGACCGGGCTCGCCGTGGATGCCGATGCCGATCTCCATCTGGTCGTCCGGGAGGTCGAAGGTCGGCTTTCCGGCGGCGGGAACCGTGCAGCTCGTGAGCGCCATGCCCATCGAGCGGCCCTGGCCGTTGATCCGCTTCGCGAGCTCGACCACCGCTGCGAGGTCCTGCCCCTCTTCCGCTGCCGCGCCGACGAGCTTCTCGAGCAGCACGGTGAGTCCGACGCCACGGCGGCCTGCCGTGTAGAGCGAGTCCTGCACCGCGACATCGTCATCGACGACGACCGTGCCGACCTCGATGCCCTCCATCGAGGCGAGCTCTGCGGCCATCTCGAAGTTCAGCACGTCGCCGGTGTAGTTCTTCACGATGTGCAGCACGCCGGCCCCGCGATCGACGGCCTTCGTCGCGGCCTGCACGCGGTCGGGTGTCGGAGAGGTGAACACCTCGCCCGCGACCGCGGCATCGAGCATGCCAGGACCGACGAAGCCGCCGTGCAGCGGCTCGTGGCCAGATCCGCCGCCGGAGACGACCGCGACCTTGCCCTGCTCCTTCGGAGTCGCGCGCGTGATGACGCTCGTCTCGAGGTCGACCGAGAGCTCCGGATGAGCGAGGGCGACGCCCTTCAGGGATTCGACGAGAACGTCCTCAGGGGCGTTGATGAGCTTTTTCATCGTGCGATCTCCTTTGATCCTGGCCATCTCGCGACTTTTTTCGCGAAAATCCGAAAGCAATTCGTTAATGTCGAATATGCTCGGACCCGGTCGGGTTGTCAAGATCAATCCGGAAGACCCGCACGACGAGCCGGTTCGACGACGTACCGGGAGGAGGGATGCCCCGTGATCCAGGCGATCGACCGTGCGGCGAAGATCCTCGAACTGCTCCAGGGCGCACGCCATCTGGGCATCACCGACCTGGCCGCGGCTCTCAGCCTTCCGCCGTCGACGGTGCACGGCATCGTGAAGTCGCTGCGCTCGCACGGACTCGTCGCCAAGGAGCGCGGCGGACAGCGCTACATGCTCGGTCCGACCCTGCTGCGGCTCAGCAACGTCTACCTCGACACGCTCGACGTGCGTGCCCGGGCGATGCGCTGGACCCAGGAGCTCGCCCGACGCACGAACCTCTCGGTGCGGCTCGGCGCGCCGCATTTCACGGATGTGCTCGTCATCCATCACAACCTGCGTCCCGACGACAGTCAGCAGATGCTCGAGACCGGTGTCGCGATCCCGGCGCACGCCTCGGCGATGGGCAAGGTGCTGCTCGCCTACGACCTCGGCTTCCAGCGGAGCGTGTTCGAGCAGCCGCTGCGCAGCCTCACCGGCGACACCGTCACCGACATCGCGCGCCTCACGTTGGAGCTGCCCGCGATCGCAGAACGCGGCAGTGCGATCGAAGTCGATGAGGCCGTGCTCGGTGAAGCGTCGATCGCCGCGCCGATCGCGGATGCCTCCAACGACATCGTCGCCGCGGTCGCCGTGGTGATGCCGACATCGCAGACCCCCGCATCGGATGCCGTCCTCAACGCCCTGCGGGAGACGGCTCGCAACATCTCACGCGAACTCGGTGCGACCTCCTGGCCGCCGCGCGTCGCCCCCGCTGAGGACTGAGCGCGCGGCGCGGACTGAGCGCGCGAGGCCTGAGCACGAACCGTCGGACGCGGCGCGACCCGTTCAGCCGCGCATCGCGAGCACGAGCGGAAGCACGTCGGTCGCCCCCGCCTGACGGAGTGCGCGGGCGGCGACCGTCATGGTCCAGCGACTGTCGACGAGATCATCGACGAGCAGCACCGGCCCGGCCGGCACGTCGAGGTGCTCCGCGCTGAGACGGTCCCAGAGCCCGGCGAGGCGGAAGACGCTGTTCCCACCCGACTGCCCGGACGGCCCTCCCCCGACGGGCTCGAGCGCACCGAGGTACGGCAGACGCCCGACTTCGGCGATGCCGCGGGCGAGGGAGTCGACCAGGAGCGGACGCGACCGCGACGGCATGGCGATCACGGCCACGGGCCGCTCGGCCCATCCCCACCCGGCGAGCACACGGACGCACGCCTGGAGCAGTTGCGGCGTCACCGCGGCATCCGGCGCACCCGACGCGAACAGCTCGCGCAGCGTGTTGCCCCAGCCGAGGTCGGTGAGACGCGCGAGCGCCCGCCCCTCTCCCGCCTGCTCGTCTGCCGCGATCCGCCCCTTGAGAGGCACTCCGAGCCGATCGGTGCCGGTCGGCCAGGCACGACGCGGCTCGATCGGGACCCCGACCCGGTCGAGCGACTCGGCCGCCTGCGTGCTCGCCCCCGCGCCGATCTCCTTCGGGAACCAGACGCCCGCGCAGTTGTCGCACCGGCCGCACGGCGCTGCCGTGTCATCGTCGAGGGACCGCTGCAGGAACTCCATGCGGCACCCGTCGGTCTGCTCGTACTCGATCATGTGCTGCTGCTCGGCGACCCGTTCGGCGGCGATGCGCTCGTATCGCTCGGCGTCGTAGGTCCACGGCGCACCGGTCGCAACCCATCCGCCCTGCACCCGTCGCACGGCGCCGTCGACGTCGAGCACCTTGAGCAGCAGCTCGAGCGGCGTGCGGCGGATGTCGACCATCGCCTCGAGCGCCGGGGTCGAGATCGGCGCGTCGCCGAGAGCGCCGATCACCCGTTCCGCGCGATCCCGGTCGGGCATCGACGCGGTCGCGAAGTAATGCCAGATGTCGCGGTCCTCGACACCGGGCAGCAGCAGCACGTCGGCGCTCTCGCTGGCACGACCGGCACGGCCGACCTGCTGGTAGTACGCCACCGGCGACGAGGGGGCGCCCAGATGCAGGACGAACCCGAGGTCGGGCTTGTCGAAGCCCATGCCCAGCGCGCTCGTCGCGACGAGCGCCTTGACCTCGTTGCGCTTCAGCATCCCTTCGGATTCTTCGCGCTCCTCGGTGTCGGTCTGGCCGGTGTAGGCCCGCACGTCGTGTCCGTGCTCGCGCAGCAGGCGGGCCGTGTCGACGGCAGCGGCGACCGTGAGCGTGTAGATGATGCCGGACCCGGGCAGGTCGTCGAGATGGCTCAGCAGCCAGGCCAGGCGGCTCGCCGAATCGCGCAGCCGCAGCACGCCCAGCCGCAGCGAGGTGCGCGCGAGCGGCCCGCGGATCGTGAGGACGGGCTCTGCTCCTGCCGGCTCGGCGTTCGCGTGCAGGGTGCCGAGCTGTTCGGCCACATCTGCCACGACGCGGCTGTTCGCAGTGGCGGTGGTCGCGAGCACCGGCACATCCGCCGGCATCTGGGCGATCAGGTCGCGCAGGCGGCGGTAGTCGGGACGGAAGTCGTGCCCCCAGTCGCTGATGCAATGCGCCTCATCGACCACCAGCATGCCGATACGGCGGACGAGCGCCGGCAGCTGCTGCTCGCGGAACGCCGGATTGTTGAGCCGCTCGGGCGACACCAGCAGCACGTCGACCTCATCGCGGTCGAGCTGCGCGAGCACGTCGGTCCACTCGTGCGCGTTCGTGGAGTTGATCGCGACGGCGCGCACTCCGGCGCGTTCGGCGGCGGCGATCTGGTCGCGCATGAGCGCCAGGAGGGGCGACACGAGCACGGTCGGTCCTGCGCCCTGCCGCCTCAGCAGCAGAGTCGCGACGAAGTACACGGCGGACTTGCCCCATCCGGTGCGCTGCACGACGAGCGCGCGGCGGCGCCCCTCGACGAGCGCCTCGATCGCCTCGTACTGCCCGTCGTGGAAGCCGGCGTCTGGACGGCCGACGAGTTCGCGCAGGGCGGCGAGCGCGGCCTCGCGAGTGTCAGCGGGAGCGGGGGAGGTCATGCCCCCACTCTGCCTCACGCCACCGACACCTCGGGCTCGTCATCCACAGGCCCGACCGCGCCCGGCGCCCGGGATCCCGGCATCCGGCATCCGGCTCCCCCACCCGACTCCCCGGCATCCAGCCTCGCCCCCATCCCGCACTTGTCGGACGAACACGCAGATGCAGGTTCAAAACACCTCTCCGGACCTGCATCCGTACTCTCAACCTGCAGATGTGTCGATCCCGGGCCGCAGATCGCGCATAGCGTAGGGGCATGATCACCCGTGAACTCGCCGTGGCCCTGCGGGATGCCGGCATCGGCTGGCACCCGGCCGAAGGCGACCGCTTCCAGCTCGACCTGCCCGACGACGTGGAGCTCGAGGCCGAGGCCGACGTCTTCACGGTCAGCGGCATGACGATCGAGGCGCGCCAGACGCCGAGCGGGACCGACCTGGCCTTCAACGGCACGACCGAGTGGGCGCTCGACGCCGTGACCCTCGCGGATGCCGTGTGGCTGCCGCGCGAGGATCAGCTGCGGGAGCTGCTTCGGGGCACGTTCCGTTCGCTGGCACGGCTGGAGGACACGTTCCGCGTCGAGATCGAGATCGCCGGAGAGGCCCTCTCGTTCGAGCATCCGGAGCCCGCCGAGGCCTACGGCCGGGCCCTCCTCGAGCTGATCTCCCGCTCTCACTGAGCGGCGTCTTGAAGAACGTGGTGCTTCTGTGTCAGAATAACCTAACGATCGGTCAGTAAAGATGCTGAATGAGGAGCGACGATGACCAGCCCCGCAGACCTCTCCCTCGTCACGAGCGAGATCTCGGATGACGAGCGCGTGTTCGACGAGCTCATCGCGAACGAGCAGCGCATCGAACCCCGCGACTGGATGCCCGACGCCTACCGCAAGACGCTCATCCGCCAGATCTCCCAGCACGCCCACTCCGAGATCATCGGGATGCAGCCGGAGGGCAACTGGATCACGCGGGCGCCGAGCCTCAAGCGCAAGGCGATCCTGATGGCCAAGGTGCAGGACGAAGCCGGCCACGGCCTCTACCTCTACTCCGCGGCGCAGACCCTCGGCATCACCCGCGACGAGATGATGGACCAGCTCATCAGCGGCAAGGCCAAGTACTCGTCGATCTTCAACTACCCCACCCCGACCTGGGCCGACATGGGCGCGATCGGCTGGCTCGTCGACGGCGCCGCCATCGTCAACCAGGTGCCGCTGTGCCGCGCATCGTACGGACCCTACGGCCGCGCCATGGTGCGCGTGTGCAAGGAGGAGTCGTTCCATCAGCGGCAGGGCTTCGAGATCCTGCTCAGCCTGATGCAGGGCTCTGAGGAGCAGCGGCAGATGGCACAGGATGCCGTGAACCGCTGGTACTGGCCGAGCCTGGCGATGTTCGGGCCACCCGACGAGCAGTCGCCGAACTCCGCACAGTCGATGAAGTGGAAGATCAAGCGCTTCTCGAACGACGACCTGCGTCAGCGCTTCGTCGGGATGCTGGTGCCGCAGGCCGAGATCCTCGGCGTCACGCTGCCCGACCCCGATCTGCGCTTCGACGACGAGACCGGCCAATACGTGATCGGCGAGATCGACTGGGACGAGTTCTTCGAGGTGCTGCGCGGCAACGGTCCCTGCAACGCCGAGCGCCTCGAACGCCGTCGGACCGCCCACGAGGATGGCGCCTGGGTGCGCGAGGCCGCGGCGGAGTACGCCCGCAAGCAGTCTCTGAAGACGAAGGCGGTGGCCTGATGGCGACCCCCGGCGCCGACGAGCGCGAGCCCTGGCCCCTGTGGGAGGTCTTCGTCCGCGCGAATCGCGGCTTGAGCCACGTGCATGTCGGTTCTCTTCACGCACCGGATGCCGAGATGGCCATCCGCAACGCCCGCGACCTCTACACGCGTCGCGGTGAGGGCGTGTCGATCTGGGCCGTCCCGGCGGATGCGATCACGACCAGCGATCCGGATGCCAAGGGCGCGTACTTCGAGAGCCCCGCGGGCAAGAACTACCGGCACGCCGTCTACTACACGGCGTCCGAGGGGGTGCCGCACCTGTGACCACCGCCCACGACGACATCCACGGCGACGTGTCCGTCGACGCGCTGCAGTTGAGCGACGAGCTCTCCGGAACCGGAGCGACGGCAGCGTCCGCAGACATCGCCGAGTACGCGCTCCGCCTCGGCGACGACGCGCTGATCCTCTCGCAGCAGCTCGGCGAGTGGATCGCCAACGCACCTGAGCTCGAGGAGGATGTCGCGCTCGGCAACATCGCCCTCGACCTGCTCGGTCACGCGCGCTCGTTCCTGCACTACGCCGGCTCCTACGACGGCCGCAGCGAAGACGACCTCGCGTTCTTCCGCGACGAGCCGGAGTTCCGTTGCGCCTGGATCGTGGAGCAGCCCAACGGCGACTTCGCCCAGACGATCGCGCGGCAGTTCGTGGTGTCGACCTACATGTTCGAGCTCTACTCCGCCCTTCGTGGCAGCACCGACGAGACCTTCGCCGCGATCGCCGAGAAGTCCCTCAAAGAGGTCGACTACCACCGGGATCACGCGGTGCAGTGGATGCTGCGCCTCGCCGGCGGCACCGAGGAGTCGCGCACGCGGATCATCCGTGCGACCCGCGACGTCTGGCCGTATGTCGACGAGCTGTTCCGCGACGACGAGCTGATCGAGCGGCTGGACGACATCGCCGCACGTCCCTCGACCCTGCGGGACGGCTTCGACGGCGTCGTCGACACCGTGTTCGCCGAAGCCGAGCTCTCCGTCCCCGCGGTCGCCGCATCGTCGGCGGGCGGTCGGCGCGGCGCTCATGCCACTCCTCTCGGGCACATCCTCGCCGAGATGCAGGTGCTCGCCCGGCGGCATCCGGGGGCATCATGGTGACCCGCACCCCGACGCAGGAGGCCTGGCGGATCGCCGCCGCCGTGCCCGACCCCGAGGTCCCCGTCCTCACGATCGAAGACCTCGGCGTGCTCCGCGCCGTCGAGGCCGACGGCGACCGTGTGCGCGTCGACATCACCCCGACCTACAGCGGCTGCCCGGCGATGGACACGATCCGCGACGACGTGATCATGTCGCTGACCGCGGCCGGTTTCGCCGATGTCGACGTGCGTCTCGTCCTCTCCCCCGCGTGGACCACCGACTGGATGACGGATGCCGGAAAGCAGAAGCTCGAGGCCTACGGCATCGCGCCGCCCTCCGGCCGTGCCGCCGTGTCGTCGGGCCCCATCCGGCTGTCCTTGAGCGTGCGCTGCCCGCGCTGCGGCTCGCTCGACACCCGCGAGGTGTCCCGGTTCGGCTCGACCTCCTGCAAGTCCCTGTTCGAGTGCCGTGCGTGCCTCGAGCCCTTCGACCATTTCAAGGTGCACTGATGTCGCTGTTCACGTCCGCGCGGGCCGGCGCCCCGGCATCCGTCCCGCCGCGTCGCGCGACCGGCGAGCGCACGCGCGCCCGGTTCCACACGCTCACGGTCGAGGACGTCCGTCCGCTCACCGAGGATGCCGTCGAGGTGACGTTCACCGTGCCGGCTGCGCTGGCCGACGACTACGACCACCTGCCGGGCCAGTACGTGGCGCTGCGCACGACGCTCGAGGGCACGGAGGTGCGTCGCTCGTACTCGTTGTGCCGTGCTCCGGAGCACCGCACGGACGGCTCGCCGACACGGCTCAGCGTCGCGGTGAAGCGCGACGAGGGCGGCCTGTTCTCGACCTGGGCGCAGACCGGACTGCACGCCGGGTTCGAGATCGACGTGATGAGCCCGCAGGGCACGTTCACGTCCGGTCTCGACGATCTCGACGACCGTCATGTGGTCGGGATCGCCGCAGGCTCCGGCATCACCCCGTTGATGGCGCTCGCGCACACGGTGCTCACGCGGTCGACGACCTCGCGCTTCACGCTGCTGTACACGAACCGGTCGACGCTCGACGTGATGTTCCTGGAGGACCTCGCCGATCTGAAGGACCGCTACCCGACCCGCGTGACGCTGCATCACGTGCTGTCGCGCGAGCAGCGCACCGCTCCGGTGCTGTCCGGCCGGATCGACGAGGAGAAGCTGCGCACGATCTTCGACTCGCTCATCGATCCCGCAGACGTCGACGAGTGGTTCCTGTGCGGGCCGCTCGCGCTGGTGGACCTGTGTCGCGAGGTCCTCGCCGATGTCGGCGTCGCACGCGAGCACATCCGCTTCGAGCTGTTCACGACGGGTGACGAGCCGCTCCGCACCGCGCGCCCGGTCGAGGTGCGCGCAGGAGCGAAGACGTTCCGCATCGAGGTCAACCTCGACGGCGTCTCGTCGACGGTGGAGAGTCCGGTCGACGCGCACGAATCGGTGCTGAATGCGGCGCTGCGCGTGCGGCCCGACGCGCCGTTCGCCTGCGCAGGCGGCGTCTGCGGCACCTGTCGCGCCCGCGTGATCGAGGGCAGCGTGAGCATGACCGAGAACTACGCGCTGGAGCCGGACGAACTCGAACGCGGATACGTGCTCACCTGCCAGTCCCATCCCACCAGCGACCGCGTGGTCGTCGACTACGACGTGTGACCGGAGTACGCATGATCGACCTCACCATCGCCGATGACGTCGCCACGATCGTCCTGAACGCCCCTGCGAAGCTGAACGCCCTCGACGAGCAGGCGCTGCACAGGCTGGACTCCGCGTACGCCGAGGCCGAGGCGGCCGGGGTGCGCGCCCTGGTGCTGCGCGGCGAAGGCCGGGCCTTCTGCGCCGGGCGCGACATCTCCGGTGTCGACCCGCGCGACGACGATGTTCTCGGTTATCTGGGTGGTCTCGTGACCCCGCTACTGAAGCGCATGTCGCGCTTCCCCGCGCCGACGTTCGCGGTCGCGCACGGCGCCTGTCTCGGCGTCGGGCTCGGCCTGCTGATCGCGACGGATGTCGTCTACGTCGCGGAATCCGCGAAGATCGGCTCGCCGTTCGCCGCCCTCGGCGCGACGCTCGACTCGGGCGGACACGCGCTCTTCCTGGAGCGGCTCGGCGCCCACAAGACCCTCGACCTCATCTACACCGGGCGTCTGATGAGCGGCACCGAGGCCGTGGCATCCGGCCTCTTCTCGCGGGTGTTCCCCGACGACGAGGTCGTCTCCGCGACGACGGATGCCGCGGCCGCTGCCGCGCGCGGAGCCACGGCCGCTTTCCTCGCCAGCAAGGAGCTCATCGCCCGGATCCGCGACGAGCGACTCGCCCTGTGGGACGCGGTCGACATCGAGAACGCCGCGCAGGCCGCGCTCTGCGACACCGACGACTACCGCGAGGGGTTCGCCGCCTTCCAGGAGAAACGGAAGCCGGAGTTCCGCGGGCGCTGAGCGCTCCCTGCTCCCGTGGCAGTTTCTGCGGGTCTGACACCGCCGGACCCGCACAAAAGGCCACGGGAGCGACGTCACCGAGCGGCACGCAGGATGCGCGGCCGATCGAGGCGTCGATAGTCGACATGGATCGCGGCGCGATCGGCCGGTCGGCACTCCGACAGATACAGCTTCTGCCCTCCGACGTAGCGCGCGTTCTCCTCGGCATCCGGGTCGGCCGGCAGCCCGTCGCGCACCGACATCCGGCGGATGGATTCCGTGAACGGGACGTCGAGGAAGATCGAAAGATCCCAGACGTCGACGAGCTCCGGACGGTGAAGGAAGATGCCGTCGACGAGGAGAATGCTCCCCCGAGGTACGTCACGACGAGGACCGCTCAGGAGCCTGTCGGAGTCGACGTCGTGTCCGGCAGGCAGATAGGTGCCCCGGCCGCTGCGGAACGGACCGATGACCTCCCGACGGAACTGCTCGTAGTCGTAGGAATCCAGCCAGAACCCCTCCGGCGAGCGTGGTCCGAGGCGGTAGCGGTGCGCCCGCAGGTGGTGGAATCCGTCGATCGAGACCCGTACGACCGGGTGGGACGAGGGCATCCGCACCGCCAGCTCATCCGCGAGCCGCGTCTTGCCCGAGCCGTCGACGCCGTCGATCCCGACGATGAGGTTGGGGCCATCGGGCTCGGGAACCGGCATCAGCGCGAGCAGCGCGCTGAGGAACTCCGTTCGCTGATCGCTCATCCGAGGCCTCTCCCTTTGCAGGTCTCCGATCGTGCCATACCGGCATCGATGTCCGAGGCCGGTGCGAGAATGCGGAGATGAAGCTCGCGGAGCTCGTCTCCACCACAGAAGAGGTCGCCGCCACGTCGTCGCGCCTGGCCAAGATCGATGCGCTCGCGCGGCTGCTGGCGACCGCACAGCCGCGCGAGATCGCGCCGCTCGTCGGGCTGCTCCTCGCGTCGCCGCGTCAGGGCAGACTCGGCGTCGGATGGCGAGGGATCGCGGCGCTGGAGGTCTCGCACGCCGAGAGCCCGAGCCTCACGATCGCCGACGTGGACGAGTCGTTGGATGCTCTCGCCGCGGCATCCGGCACAGGGTCGGCCGCCACGCGCACCGGCGCTCTGGGCGCCCTCGCCGCACGAGCGACGGACGATGAGTGGGACTTCCTGACCCGCGCCATGCTGGGCGAACTGCGCACCGGTGCGCTCGGGGGTGTGCTCCTCGATGCGATCGCAAAGGCGTCAGACCGCGCACCCGCGACCGTCCGGCGGGCTGCGATGCTGTCGGGCGACCTGGGCGAGACGGCCCTGATCGCCCTCACCGGCGCCGAAGACGATCTCGACGCCGTCGGCCTGCAGGTCGGGCGCCCCGTACTGCCGATGCTCGCCGCGACGGCCGCCACGCCGACCGCGGCACTCGAGATCACCGGCGAGGCATCGGTGGAGTTCAAGCTCGACGGCGCCCGCATCCAGGTGCATCGGCACGGCGACGAGGTCGGCGTCTACACGCGCAGTCTTGCCGACATCACGCACCGGGTACCCGAGATCGTCGAGATCGTCCGGTCGCTGCCGGCACACGACCTCATCCTCGACGGCGAGACCCTGTCCCTCGACGAAGACGGCGGACCGCGCCCGTTCCAGGAGACCATGTCGCGCTTCGGCGCCGACGTCGCTCGCGAACTGGTGCTGCGGCCGTGGTTCTTCGACGTGCTGCACGTCGACGGACGCGACCTTCTCGACGAGCCGCTCTCCACCCGCCTCGCCGAACTCGAGCGTGTGGCCGGCGAATGGCGGATGCCGGGCATCGTCACCGCCGATCCGGATGCCGCCGAGCAGCTGTCGCGCGAAGCTCTCGCCGCCGGGCACGAGGGCGTGGTCGTCAAGGCGATCGACGCTCCCTACGCCGCCGGCCGACGCGGCAAGTCCTGGGTCAAGGTCAAGCCGGTGCTGACCTACGACCTCGTCGTGCTCGGAGCCGAGTGGGGATCCGGCCGCCGTCAGGGCTGGCTGTCGAACCTGCATCTCGGAGCCCTCGACCCCGACGGCGAGTTCGGTGATCCCGGCGCCTACGTCATGGTGGGCAAGACGTTCAAGGGACTCACCGACGAGCTGCTGCGCTGGCAGACCGAGACCTTCCCCGCCTACGAGACCCGGCGCACGCAGGGCACGGTCTTCCTGCGACCCGAGATCGTCGTCGAGATCGCCATCGACGGCGTGCAACGCTCACCACGCTACCCCGGCGGCATCGCGCTCCGCTTCGCGCGGGTGAAGGGCTACCGTCCCGACAAGACGCCCACCGAGGCCGACACCATCCAGACGCTGCGGGCGCTGCTGCGCTGACCCGCTCCCACCTTCACGCGGAAGGCGGAAGCCCCAGGTCCTCTTCGCGCACGGTCCCCTGGAACGACCACGGGAAGTTGATCCACAGGTCGGTGTCCTTCCAGGCGTAGTCGGGCTGGATGATCGTCGAGGGCTTCGTGTAGATCGTGACGGAGCGCACATCCGCACCCTTGTCCTTCAAGAGCTGCACCGCGAGCGCCAGCGTGCGCCCGGAGTCGGCGACGTCATCCACGAGCAGCACACGGCGCCCGTCGAGGTACGCCATGTCGAGCTCGGGAGGGAGCACCTCGGGCGCGTCGAGCACGGTGCCGATGCCGGTGTAGAACTCGACGTTGATGGCGCCGCAGTTCTTCGCACCAAGGCCGTACGCGATCGCGCCGGCCGGAAGCAGCCCGCCTCTCGCGATCGCCACGACGACCTCCGGTGCGAAACCGCTGGCCACAATGCTGCGTGCCAGATCGCGTGTCGCAGATCCGAAGCCGTCCCAGGTGAGCGTCTCGCGCTCGGTCGTCGTAGTCGTCATCGCCTCATTCTCCTCCACCACACGGTCAGTCGAGTCGCGTCACCTCGACCGCGACGAAGAGCTCCGATGCGCTCGGCCCGGCGTACACCCCGCGCAGGGGTGCGACGTCGCCGTAGTCGCGCCCGTGCCCGACGTAGACGTGAGATTCTCCGATGTCGAGCAGGTTGGTCGGGTCGAAGCCGCGCCACTCCCCCGAGTACCACTCCACCCAGGCGTGCGACTCCCCGATCACCGGCTGTCCGATCGGCGCCGTCGGATCCGGGTGCAGGTACCCCGACACGTATCGCGCGGGGATGCCTGCCGCCCGCAGCACTCCCAGGGCGACGTGCGCGATGTCCTGGCAGACACCCGATCGCGCGGCCCAGGCCTCGCGCGCCGTCGAGTTCACTCCCGTCACGCCGCTCTGATAGTCCATGGCCCCGCCGACGGTGCGACAGATGTCGTACGCGGTCTCGTCCACGCCTCGGCCTTCGGCTCTGACCCGCAGCGCGAGCTCGCGCATCTCCTCATCGGGCGCGGTCGCCGGGGTCTGTGCGAGGCATTCGGCGAGCGACAGCGATGAGGGGATGCGCGCCTCCAGCTCGTCCCAGTCGACCGGCTCGGCAGCGGGCGGCACGGTGCGCACGTCGACGACGCTGGTCGCCGTGACCGACAGCAGCTGATGCGGCGTGAGCACCTCGAAGGTCGACACCCGGGTGTCCCAGTAGTCGGAGTACGAGTGCTGCGTCGCCGTCGGCGAGATGTCCAGCGTCGCCTGCAGCACGAACTGTCCGTCGCGCGAGTGCGGCAGCATCCGCGCCTCGTTGTACGAGGCCGTCGCCGGCTTCTCGTACCGGAATCCCGTCCGGTGCACGATCCTCAACCTGCTCACAGTGCTTCTCCGATCCACACCGGCATCGCGATCGACGGGAAGTAGCGCTCCCGGATCGCATCGCTCGCCACCGAGATCGCCACCTGCACCTCTTCCATGCTCTCCGAGAGCCGATGCACGATGTCGGCGACCGGCCGGTACTCCAACTCCGACCGCATCCGGCCGAGCACCCGATGTGCGCGATCCGGTGCACCGAACGCCCCGGCCGGGTCGATGCCGCGCAGGCATTCCTCCGCCTGAAGGATGCTGGAGAGCACGGATCTCGGGAACAGCTTGTCCACGAGGAGGAACTCCACCGCCGATGCCGCCGTCGGAACCGCCCGATGTCCGCGCAGGTGGGCCTCGTATGCGCCGCAGCTGCGCAGCAGCGTCGTCCAGCTCGGGCCGCCGGCATCCGTCAGCGAGCGGGTCGCCAACAGGCGAGCCGTCATGTCGGCGCGCTCGATCGAACGGCCGAGCACGAAGAACTGCCAGGCCTCGTCGCGGCTCGTCGACGAGTCGACCACCCCGAACGCGAGGGCCGATCGGTCGCGCACCCACCGGAAGAACGGGTGCGTCTTGTCGGAGGCGATCCACAGCGGCATCCGCGCGTTCGACTCGTTGAGGGTCTCCCAGAGGTCCGTCGAGATGATCTCGCGGGCGCGCCGCGCGTTCTCGCGGGCCGCGGCGATCGAATGGGCGATGGATGCCGAATGGTCCCGGTCGAGAGCCAGCAGGCGCACGACGTCATCGCGGCCGACGACCGTCTCGCCGTCGGCGGTCGTGCCCATGACCGACAGCAACGCGCGGCACGCGGTGTCCTCCTCGACCCACGGATCCTCCAGGAGCAGTTGCAGGTGCACGTCGAGGATGCGGGCAGTGCCGTCAGCCCGCTCGACGTAGCGGCCGATCCAGAACAGCGCCTCGGCGATGCGGCTCAGCATGTCGCGCCTCCCTGCTGCTGTTGCTGCTGCTGTTGCTGCTGCTGGTGATGCCGGGTCTCGAGGTCCTCGTCCTGCGGCGAGGACATGAAGGGCGGATGCGGCTCCTCGCGCGGCGACGACACGATCCCGATGGCACCGGTGGCGATCGAGACCTCGTCGGATGCGGGGTCGGAGAGTCCGGCAAGTGTCGCCGTCGGGCCGGTGAAGAGCGAGGGGTCGAGCACCCAGGTGTCCTTCGACCCGCCACCCTGGCTGGAGTTGACCACCAGCTGTCCCTCCGGCAGCGCGACCCTCGTCAGGCCGCCGGGCAGCACCCAGATGTCCTCGCCGTCGTTGACCGCGAAGGGGCGGAGATCGACGTGCCGGGGGCGGAAGCCGTCTTCCACGAGGGTCGGGATCGTCGACAGCTGCACCACCGGCTGCGCGATCCAGCCGCGCGGATCGGCGAGCAGTTGAGCGCGCAGGGCCTCCAACTCCGCAGGGGAGGCATCCGGCCCGACCACGAGCCCTTTCCCGCCGGAGCCGTCGACAGGCTTCACGACGAGCTCATCCAGGCGGTCGAGGACCTCGGCGAGAGCATCCGGCTCCTCCAGACGCCACGTGTCGACGTTCGGCAGGATCGGGTCCTCCCCGAGGTAGTAGCGGATGAGCTCGGGCACGTACGTGTACACGAGCTTGTCGTCGGCGACGCCGTTGCCGACCGCGTTGGCGAGCGTGACGTTCCCGAGCCGCGCCGCGAGCATCAGGCCCGGCGCTCCCAGCACCGAATCGGGCCGGAAGTGCTGCGGATCGAGGAACTCGTCATCGACCCGGCGGTAGATCACGTCGACCCGCGTGGGTCCCGCGGTGGTGTGCATCCACACGCGCCCGCCGGAGCAGAACAGATCACGGCCCTCGACGAGCTCGACGCCCATCATCCGTGCCAGCAGCGTGTGCTCGTAGTACGCGGAGTTGTAGACGCCCGGCGTCAGCACGACCACGGTCGGGTGATCGATACCCACCGGTGCCGCCGCGCGCAGCGCCTGGAGCAGCCGGCCCGGATAATCGACGACCGGTCGCACCCGCAGGCTCGTGAACAACTCGGGCAGCGTCTGCGCCATGACCCGCCGGTTCGCGAGCACGTAGCTGACCCCGCTCGGCACCCGGACGTTGTCCTCGAGCACGCGCCAGGCGCCCTTCTCGTCGCGGATGACATCGATCCCCGCGACGTGGATGCGCACGCCGTTCGCGCCGACGATCCCGGCGGCCTGCCGGTGGAAGTGCGACGACGAGCTGATCAGCGCCGACGGGATCACCCCGTCGCGCACCGCGGCCTGCGGACCGTAGACGTCGGCGAGAAACGCCTCCAGCGCACGCACTCGTTGCTTCACGCCCGACTCGACGTACATCCAGTCCTCGGCGGCGATCACCCGAGGGACCACGTCCAGCGGGAACGGCCGCTCCTCGCCCGCGAAGTCGAAGGTCACGCCCTGCGCGAGATACGAGCTCGCCAGAGCATCCGTCCGCGCCCGCAGCTCGGCATCGTCCATACCGGCGAGCGCCGGGTACATCTCCCGATAAGGGAGACGCACGTCGCCTGCACCGGCGGCGGCCCCTGCGGGGAACATCTCGTCCCACGGTTGCGGTCCCCGGCGCTCCGCGGATCGGCGTGAGGTGTACCCGTTGAACAGCGACTCCATGACGGAATACTTCCGTGACGGGATTTCGGCGATGTTTCCGGGGGAAGACGACGCGGCGACGCCGACCCCGGGCGCGGTAGAGTCGACCTGTCCGGCGTTCCTGCGCCGGTGCCTGAAAAAGAGGCACGAAGCACCCCGCGCACCGGCGAGGGCGAGACACATACGGATCCGCAGTTCTCCGTCCCTGTCTCGAAAGGCATTTCCATGCCCACCGTGTCCGCGCACGTCGCCCTCACCCTCGCCCAGCACATCGACGCCGTCTTCGGCGTGATGGGCAACGGCAACGCCTACTTCCTCGACGCGATCGAGACCCAGACGGATGCCGTGTTCACGGCCGTCCGCCACGAGCAGGGCGCCGTCGTCGCCGCCGACGCGCACTTCCGGGCATCCGGGCGCATCGCCGCCGGAACCTCCACCTACGGCGCCGGCTTCACGAACACCCTGACCGCGCTCGCCGAGGCCGTGCAGGCGCATGTGCCGCTCGTGCTCGTCGTCGGCGACGAGCCCACGTCGGGCCGCCGTCCGTGGGGCGTCGATCAGATCGCTCTCGCCTCCGCCGTCGGAGCCCGCACGTACACGGTCGGGCGAGCGGATGCCGCGGCCACCACCGTCATCGCGATCGAGCATGCGCTCACCTATCGCCTGCCCGTCGTGCTCGCGATCCCCTATGACGTCGCCGCCCTCGACGCAGGTGCCGTGCCGGAAGCGCCGTCACCGCGTCTTCCCGCGCCGCTCGCGCCGAAGGGCGAGTTCGCGGAGGGGATGCTCGACGAGATCGCGGCCGCGCTGCGCGGAGCAGAGCGCCCGCTCCTGCTCGCCGGTCGCGGAGCGTGGCTGGCCGGCGCGAGCCGGGCGCTGGGCGAACTCGCCGAGCTGACCGGCGCCCTCACCGCGTCGTCGGCGCTCGGTCGCGGCGTCTTCCCCGACACCCGTTACGACCTCGGCGTGACCGGCGGCTTCGGGGCCGACGGAGCGATGGAGCTCGTCCGCACGGCCGATGTCGCCGTCGTCTTCGGAGCCTCGCTCAACCAGTTCACGATGCGCTTCGGCGAGCTGTTCGCGCCAGGGACGCGCGTCTTCCAGGTCGACATCGCGCCCGCGGCCACCCACGCGCATGTCGGAGGGTTCGTGCGCGCCGATGCCCGGCTCGTCGCCGAGCAGCTCGTCGAACGGGTCGGGTCGACGACCACCGGGCCGTGGCGCGAGAGCGTCGACGTGGCATCCGCCCGCGCCTACGATGCCGGCGACGAACTCGCGGCCGACGGTCGGCTCGACCCGCGGTCGGCCGCGCGCCGCATCGCGGAGCTGCTGCCAGAGGACCGGGTCGTCGTCTCCGACGGCGGGCACTTCATCGGCTGGGCGAACATGTACTGGCCGGTCGCCGCGCCGGACCGCATGATGATGATCGGCACCGCGTTCCAGTCGATCGGTCAGGGCTGGCCGAGCGTCGTCGGAGCCGCTCTGGCCCGCCGCGACTCGACGATCGTGCTGACCTCGGGCGACGGCGGCGGACTCATGGCGATCGCCGATCTCGAGTCGGCCGTCCGCGCCGCAGCCGGTCGCGGCATGGCCGTCATCTGGAACGACGCCGCCTACGGCGCCGAGGTGAACCTCTACGGACTCAAGGGCCTGGCCGAGGGTCCGATGCGCATCCCCGAGGTCGACTTCGCCGCCTTCGGTGCCGCGGTCGGCGCAGAGGGCGTCGTGGTCCGCACGCTCGCGGACCTCGATCGTCTAGCGACCTGGGCGGAGGAGGATGCCGCGACCCGCCGTTTCCTGCTGCTCGACCTCCGCATCTCGGGTGACGTCATCGCCCCGTACCAGCAGGAGATCATCCGCGTGAACTCCTGACGCTCCCGTGGCAGTCGTGGCGGGTGAAACGGTCCGACACCCACCACGACTGCGACGGGAACGCGGAAGGCTAGACCCGACGTCGACGGCGAAGCATGACGAGGGCGGAGCCTGCGACGAGGAGCAGCACGGATCCGAGCAGGAACGGCGTGCTGTCTGCGCCGGTGTTCGCGAGAGCGTCACCGGACCCCGCGCCGGGTGCGGTCGCGCCTCCCCCGGGCTGCCCGCCCGGCTGGCCTCCGCCCGGAGCCGCTGTCACGGTGATCGCCGCGCTCGTCTCCGCTCCGGCGGGGTCGATCACGACGATGCTGTGCGCGCCGGGCGCGGTGCCCGCGGGGATCGTCGCGGCGAGTCGGAAGGCGCCGCTCCCGTCCGTCGTCGCCGTGCCGAGCGTCACCGGGGTGGATCGCAGTTCGACGCGCAGTTCGGCATCCGCTGCGAAGTCCGTACCTGTGATCGTGAGTTCGCCGCCCGCGAGCACGGTCGTCGCTCCGAGTCCGATCGTGGCCTCGGGTTCCGGCTCGGGCGATGCGCAGGCGTCGTCGCAGATCGAGAAGTTCGCCAGCACGGCCTTGTGGTCCGACGGCCACACGGCGTCGGGGGTGAAGATCTCGTCGGCGCTGTCGTCGACCACGCGCTCGTTGCGCACGATCGTCGACTGCGGCCCGACGATGGTCGAGCCGTCGATGGACAGCCGCGCATCCGGCGTCGCGAAGATGTAGTCGATCCGGTCGCGCTCGTCGGCCTCTGGCGCCCAGGTCAAAGATGACGTCGGGAACAGCGGGTTGTCCGACGGCCACGTGACACCAGGGTTCGCGGCGGGGTCGGGATGCACGGTGCGGAACGCGTCGACGAGTCCGCCGTCGAGCAGCGTCTGCGTGGTCTGCCACGGGACGACGACCCCGTTGTGGTCGAAGAGGTCGGCGGTCGCCGCGGTCCAGTCCTGCGAGGGCGGCTCGTTGAAATCGCCGCCGACGACCGCGATGCGTCCGGCAGTCCTTTCAGCGTCGATGTCCGCCACGAGTTCGGCTGCGGCATCCGGTCGACCGGACTGCGCGTTGGCGGCGAGGATCTGCTCGACGTCGGTCACCGGTGCGTCGAGCTTGTCCCAGGTGTCCCAGCCGTCCGGCCAGTCTCCGTGGATCTCTCCCCCGTATCCGCGGGGCAGGTAGGTCGTGTACCAGCGGTATTCCAGGTGGCCTCCGTAGACGACGACCTCGGTGCCGTTGACGTCGATGACCGCCTTCGACCACCAGCGCCCCACCGTGTCGGTCGACACGATCGGGTAGCGCGAGACGATCCCCGTGTCGGTCGCCGTGAGGTGGTCGTAGCCGAGCAGCGCCCCGACCTGGGAGGGCACGTCCCCGACCTCGGGGAGGAACGTCACATCCGCATCGGTCTGCTCGATGATGTCGGCGATCTGCTGCGCACCGTCGGCCACCTGCGTGCCACCGTGCCAGACGTTGAAGGTGAGCACGTTGAGCTCGCTCACGCCGTCGACCGCGGGCTTCGGCTCGGCGGGCGGATGCGGCGGCTCGGTCGCCGCCTCGGTGACGGTCAGGTCGATCGGACCGGCGAGGATGCCGTAGCCGTCGTCTTCGAGCAGGTAGATGTCGTACTCGCCCGCGCCCATCGACGCCGTGTTGCGCGTCCAGCCGTCGCGGGATGACGGGCCCCAGGTGAGGTCTCCGCTCGCCTCGGGCACGTACCGCCAGTCGAGCGACGCGGGGCCTCCCGGGGTCGCGCCGTCGCGGTAGATGCCGACCCAGTTCCGGTCGTGCACGGACTCCCCCGCGTCGAACGAGATCGTGACCGCCTCGTCGGTGCGGATGCTCGGCGCGTCGACCGACAGCGAGGAGTCTGCGGCGTGCGCGGCGGGCGCGACCAGGACGCTCGCGAAGACAAAGCCGGCACCGAGGAGCGCGAGCAGCGTCCTCCTCGATCGAGGGGTACGGGGAGTCATTGCGGGGAAGTCCTTTCGGCGCCGGTTCGTCGAGACGATAGGGGCGCCGAATGGCCGGATCATGACGGCCGGGTGAACGGGCGAGCGGATGCCGTCGCGGCTGGTGGTTACGAGATGGATTCAGGAGCGGTGCAGGGAGCTTCTCGTCGGTCGCAGTGGCGGGATCGCCGTGAGGGTGCGGGAGTGTGAGCGCTTGGCCGTGAGGAGGCTTCTGGGGAGGATTGGTGAGTGTTGCTAGCACTCCGGAATATTGCTCTGATCTGGGTTATTCGAGGTGGAAATGTCGGTGGCCCCGGGTTGGATGGGGGTATGGACAACACCACGGAGCATCTCGAGCAGGTCAGCGGCCACCTGCGCGCGATGCTTCGTGCGGACGCGCTGCGGGTGTTGCCGGATGCCGAGAAGATGGACTTTCTCCGCGCCGTGGGCGAGGCGCAGCGGATGCTCGACGCCGCGGTCGTGGAGACGATCGCGGCCACGGATGCCGGGTTCGCGGGGTCGTTCGGGTGCCGATCGATGAACGAGCTGCTGCAGCGGGTGCTGCGCACCGATGCGGCCGGTGCGGGACGGGTGGTGCGCGCCGCGAGCGTCGTGCACCGGCAGACCGAACTCACCACCGGGGCACCGTTACCGGCGTTGTGGCCACAGCTGCGGGACGCGCTCCTCGACGGGGTCGTCGGGGTCGCGGGGTTGTTGGCGGCGACGGGACCGGTGGATCGGGCCGGTCGGCGGATCAGCCCCGAGGACCGTTTACGGGCGGACGAGGTTCTGGCCGGGTTCGCCCGGGGGCTGATCGCCGTCGACCACGAAGCGGATGCTGATGCTGATGCTGATGTCGCTGATCAGGACACGGCGCCGCCGGCGACGCCCGAGGATCTGCGGGTCCGGGCGCAGCTGATCGTCGCGTACCTCGACCCCGACGGTGCCGAACCCGCGGAAGACATCGCCCAACGAGGGCGCGGTGTGACCCTCGGAAGGGCGAAGAACGGACTCATTCCCCTGCGCGGTGACCTGCTCCCCGAAGTGGCCGGACAGTTGCGGCGCATCTGGGACGCCTACCTGAACCCCAAAGTCGACGGGCCACCCCTCCCCGGCGTGCACTTCCGCCCCTCCGACGGGCCCGACCCCGGCGACGCGTTCTCGCCGGTCGCCGATGGCGATGCCGATGCCGATGCCGATGCCGATGCCGATGTCGACACCGACACCGGCACGCTGCCGGCCGGGGATGCGACCGGGTTGGTCGATACCCGCACCCGGGCGCAGAAGCAGCACGATGCCCTCGCCGCGGCCCTCGGGATCGCGGCCCGCCACGACGACATGCCCCGCCTGGGCGGTGCCGCCCCGACCCTCGTGGTCTCCGTCACCGCGGAAGAATACGCCACAGGCCGCGGGTGGGCGCACGTCGACGGGATCGACACCCCGGTCTCTATCGGCACCGCCCGTCACACGGCCTGCGGCGGAGGCGTGCAACGGGTGCTGTTCGACCCCGGAGGACGCATCATCGGCATCGGATCCACCGACCGCATCTTCACCATCCACCAACGCCGCGCCATCACCCACCGCGACCGGGAGTGCTTGATACCGGGTTGTCACGTCCCCGCTTCCTGGTGCGAGATCCACCACGTCCACGAGCACTCCCGGGGCGGACCGACCCACACCGACAACGGCGCCACCCTGTGCTGGCACCACCACCGCACCCTCGACACCTCCGGGTGGGAGATCCGCATGCACAACGGGATACCCCAAGTCCGCGGACCCGCCTGGTGGGACCCCCACCGACACTGGCGAACCCCACCCCACCTCCACACCGGCAGCCCACACCAGCGAGCTGGCTGAGCGACAGCCGTCGGCGCGTCACCGCACCGACCGCGTCCCGCCACGCGCATCCGTGCGCTCTGCGCTGGGCGCGTGACGAGCCCGCCCCGCCACGACACCCCGTGGACTCAGGCCGCGCCGTAGTCCGGGAGCTCCTGCAGGGTCCAGGTGTTGCCATCGGGGTCGTCGAAGCTGACGAAGCGACCCCAGTCCAGGTCCTCGACGCCCCGCGCCTCGACTCCCACGCTCTGCAGATGAGCCAACGCCTCGTCGGCATCGGGCACGACGACCTGGATCGTGTTCTGCTTCCCCGGCTCGAGGTCGATGCCGAGCCCGGTGCCGAACGCGATCGAGCAGGCCGAACCGGGCGGGGTCATCTGCACGAAGCGCATGCCCTCGAACGGTGCCTGGTCATGATCGGCGTTGAAGCCGATCTTGACGTAGAAGTCCTTCGCCCGGTCGACATCCGACACCGGCACGAAGATGAGTTCGATCTTCCAGTCCATCACGCACTCCTCCTGGCAGGCGCCGTCGCCCATCCGCGACCCACCGTACGACGCGCGATCGCACCGCGCCAGCACTTCGCGCAACTGCGGTGCCTGCGCGCTCCACATCGCGTCGGGCGGAGATCACGCCGTCGGGCTGAGAGATCCGCAACGAGCCTCCGCCCCACGCCGAGAACTCCTCCCGAAGGCGCGTCGACCACGATCGCTCGGCAGCCGCATCACGCCCCGAGCTCTCACTCCGCCGGAAGCAGCGCCCCCTCGAAGAACTCCGTCAGCTCTTCCACGCCGTCCAGCGGGAGGATGGCGGCGACGTACTGATCGGGGCGCACCACGATCACCACGCCATCGCGCGACAGCTCCCGCGCCTCGAAGATGTCGGTCTCCGTCCACTTCGAGGGGCCCGCGGCGTAGACCTTCTCCCAGTCGGTGAGCCCCAGGGGCCCGGTCTTCGGCTGGAACAGCTCCGGCACCGTCGTGACCTCGAGCTCCTCGTACGGCTGCTGGTACACGGCCTTCACGTCGAAGACTGCGTCGACGTCGGCATCCGCCGGCGTGAACCGGGCGAACAGCGGCGCCGCGGCATCCGCCCATTCCGCCAGCGCCGCGCCCGTCCGGTCGCCGAACGCATACACGCGCCAGCGTCCGTCCGCGCGAGCGTGGTGACCGAGGTGCACGACGTTGCCGTCGCCGACCCGGATCACCTCGGCGGACTTGAACCGCTTGCCGAGCGGGTATCCGCCGGCCAGAGCCTGGTGCGCGTCCGAACCGGTGATCATCGACGAGGTGTACTGCGTCATGAACCCGGACGGGAACTCCGCCGTGGCGAGGTAGTACGTCGCCAGCTCGCCGGGATCGGAGATCTCCTCGGGCTTGCGCGCCATCAGCGACGACCACTCCCGGTCGAAGTCGATGAGCTGCTGGGCGACCGGACGCCGCTCGGCGCCGTACGTCGCGAGCAGCGCCTCGGGCGCGCGCCCGCTGAGCACGGATCCGAGCTTCCACCCGAGGTTGAAGCCGTCCTGCATCGACACGTTCATGCCCTGGCCGGCCTTGGCGCTGTGCGTGTGGCAGGCGTCACCCGTCAGGAAGACCCGAGGGGTGCGACCCGATTCGTCGACCACGTCATCGAATCCGTCGGTGACCCGATGCCCGACCTCGTACACGCTGTGCCACGCGACCTGCTTCACGTCGAGCGTGTACGGGTGCAGGATGTCGTTCGCCTTGCGGATGATCTCCTCGATCGGCGTCTGCCGCACTCGGTGGTCGTCGTCATCCGCGACCTCTCCGAGATCGATGTACATGCGCGACAGGTAGCCGCCCTCGCGCGGGATGTGCAGGATGTTCCCCGCCTGCGAGTTGATCGCGCACTTGGTGCGCCAGTCCGGGAAGTCGGTGTTCACCAGCACGTCCATGACACCCCACGCATGCGCGGCACTGCCGCCGACGTGCGTGCGGCCGATGGCCTGACGCACGCCGCTGCGCGCCCCGTCGCAGCCCGCGACGTACTTCGCGCGGACGGTCTGCTCCTCGCCCGCTCGCTCCCCCGCCACGTGACGCACACGCACCTCGACGGGATACTCGCCGTCGTCGTGCACCGTGAGCCCCACGAACTCGACGCCGTAGTCGGGCGTGATCCGGCCCGGACCCGTCGCGGCCGCCTCGGCGAAGTAGTCGAGCACGCGGGCCTGGTTCACGATCAGGTGCGGGAACTCGCAGATGTAGTAGGCGTAGTCCGCGGTGCGCGCGGTGCGGATGATCTCGCGGGGGTTCTCGGGGTTCGGGCTCCAGAAGTTCATCCACCCGATGTTGTACGCCTCGGCGACGATCCGCTCCGCGAACCCGAACGCCTGGAAGGTCTCGACGCTGCGCGGCTGGATGCCGTCGGCCTGGCCCAGCACGAGGCGTCCGTCGCGCTTCTCGATGAGGCGCGTCGAGATGCCGGGGTACTGCGACATCTGGGCGGCCAGCAGCATGCCGGCCGGGCCCGAACCGACGATCAGCACATCGATCTCGTCCGGCAGCGCGTCGGAGCGGTCCGCGCCGACCCCCGCCGCGTCCTGCACACGCGGATCCCCGGAGACGTAGCCGTGGTGGTGGAACTGCATCGTCGTCGATTCCTTTCGAGGGTCTTCTCATTCTGCGCTCTGCCGACCCGGGCGATACCCGGATCGGCAGAACGGGTCAGGCCTTGGCGAGTCCGTGGATCGGGCTGACCGACTGCTCTTCCTCGTGATCGGGACCGAGCGGGATGCCGGAGCGATCGCGCAGCAGCAGCGTCGCGACGAGCCCGAGCACCGTCATGCCGGCGAGGTAGACGGTGACCCCCTGGGTCGACCCCGTCTCCTTGACGATCGCCGCGGCGATGAGCGGGGCGAACGCGCCACCCGCGATCGCACCGATGGCGTACGAGATCGAGACCCCTGAGAAGCGGATACTGGCGGGGAACAGCTCCGTGTACAGCGCCGCCTGCGGGCCGTAGGTGAAGCCGAGGCCGAGAGTCAGGATGGCGAGCCCGGCGAACAGGAGCCCGATCTCCCCGGTGTTCACGAGCGGGAACAGCGTGAAGACGCCCACGAGCTGCAGCACCCAGCCGATGATGTACGTGGTGCGCCGACCGATACGATCGCAGATCCATCCGGCCAGCAGCGTCGCCAGAAGCCAGGTCACGGCCGAGCCCGCGACCGCCAGCAGCACCGGACCGCGCTCGAGGCCGATCGGCCCTTCGGGGTTGGTCGCGTAGCCCTGGATGTATCCGCCGGTCGTCATGTAGCCGACCGCGTTGTTGCCGGCGAAGACGAGCGCGGCGATGATCACGAGCAGCGCGTGCTTGCGGAACAGCTGCACGATCGGCATCCGCGCCTTCTCCTTGCGTGCGGCGAGCTCGGTGAACACCGGGCTCTCCTCGACCTTGCGACGCACGTAGTAGCCCACGAGGATCAGCACGACGCTGAGCAGGAACGGCACACGCCAGCCCCACGCGGCGAACTGGTCGCCCGGTGCGATCGCGGTCATGAGCGCCATGACGCCCGACGCGAGCAGCAGCCCCAGCGGCACGCCGATCTGCGGCGACGCCCCGAAGATGCCGCGCTTCTTCCGCGGCGCGTGCTCGACGGCCATGAGCACAGCGCCGCCCCACTCGCCCCCCGCGGAGATGCCCTGGATGATGCGCAGCAGCACCAGCAGGATCGGGGCGGTGATCCCGATCGTCTGATACGTCGGCAGCAGACCGATCAGAGCGGTCGCGGCCCCCATCAGGATCAGCGTCCACATCAGGACCGTCTTGCGACCGAGCTTGTCGCCGATGTGGCCGGCGAGGAATGCGCCCAACGGACGGAAGAGGAAGCTCACGCCGACCGTCGCGAACGCGATCAGGGCGCTGTCGGCGCCGAGCGGCTCGAAGAACAGCTGGCCGAAGACGAGGCCGACCGCGGTGGCGTAGATGAAGAAGTCGTACCACTCGACGGTGGTGCCGACGACGGTGGCGAACACGACGCGGCGCCGATCGGCCGCCGTCGCGATGGTGCCGGTGGGAGTGAACCCGGCCTGTGACTGCCCGCTCATGGGGTGTCTCCTTTGGTTGTGACCGCATTGTCACGGCGTGCGGGGACGTGCGTCCCGAATGCTTGCCGAGGGGTGTACCGATGATATATGATTTCGGATACGACGCACAAGGCGTCTCGTACGACCTCGCAGACGAGCGCAGAGAGGCGCACCGTGACGGCAGACATCCCCCGCCCCGGCAAGATCATCGCGATCCACCTGAGCTATGCATCGCGCGCAGATCAGCGCGGTCGCCGGCCGGCCGCCCCCTCCTACTTCTTCAAACCGGCGAGTTCGGTCGGTTTCTCCGGCGGCACGGTCGAACGCCCCGAAGGCACCGAGCTTCTGGCCTTCGAAGGCGAGATCGCGCTCGTGATCGGCGCCACCGCTCGCCGGGTCGCCCTCGCCGACGCGTGGACGCACGTCGGGTGGGTCACGGCGTCGAACGACCTCGGGCTCTACGACCTGCGCGCGAACGACAAGGGCTCGAACGTCCGCTCCAAGGGCGGTGACGGCTACACGCCCCTCGGGCCGGAGCTCATCGATGCCCGCACGGTCGACCCCGCCGCCCTGCGCGTGCGTGCATGGGTCAACGGCGAACTGCGCCAGGACGACACCACCGCGGGACTCATCTTCCCGCTCGCACAGCTCGTCGCCGACCTCTCGCAGCACTTCACCCTGGAGCCCGGCGACGTGATCCTCACCGGCACGCCGGCCGGATCGTCGGTCATCGTTCCCGGCGACGTCGTCGAGATCGAGGTGGATGCCCCGGATGCCGTGGGCGCACCGTCGTCCGGCCGGCTGGTCACGACCGTCACCCAGGGCGACGTGCCGTTCGACGGCGAACTCGGATCGCTCCCCGCGGTCGATGACCTGCAGCGCACCGAGGCGTGGGGGTCGGCGGAAGCCGCCGGGCTCGAGGCAGGCCCTTCGTCTCGTCGCGACGCTCCTCACTCAGGGACCGACGAAGGAAGAGACTCGGTTCCTGAGCGAGCGAAGCGAGACGAAGGGCTCTCCCCCGAGTTGCGCGCCAAGCTCCTCGAGGCGCCGACCGCCGGGCTCTCCGCCCAGCTGCGCAAGCGCGGGCACCACTCCTGCTTCATCGACGGCGTCGCGGCGAACATCCCCGGCGCCAAGATCGTCGGCACGGCCAAGACGCTCCGCTTCGTGCCGTTCCGCGAAGACCTGTTCGCCAGTCATGGCGGCGGCTACAACGCGCAGAAGCGCGCGTTCGACTCGGTGGACGAGGGCGAGATCATCGTGATCGAGGCTCGTGGCGATGCCACGACCGGCACGCTGGGCGACATCGTCGCACTGCGCGCCCAGACGCGCGGCGCGGCGGGCATCGTCACCGACGGCGGAGTCCGCGACTTCGACGCGGTCGCCGAGAGCGGCCTTCCCGTCTTCTCCCAGGGCGCCCACCCGTCGGTCCTGGGGCGCAAGCACGTGCCGTGGGATGTCGATGTCACGATCTCGTGCGGTGGCGCGACCGTGCAACCGGGCGACATCATCGTCGGCGACGGAGACGGCGTGATCGTCATCCCACCGGCGCTGGTCGAAGAAGTCGTCGACGAAGCCCTCGCCCAAGAGCGTGAAGAGACCTGGATCGCCGGGCAGGTCGCGGCGGGACACCCGATCGACGGGCTGTTCCCGATGAACGCCGAGTGGCGAGCGCGGTACGCCGCGGCCGTGGAGCAGGGCGACGCGCGATGACGTCCACCGCCGTCAGCAAGTCCGAGGTCGCGTACGAGTGGATCCGCTCGCGCATCACCGGGCACATGTTCAGCCCCGGGTATCGCCTGGTGCTCGGATCGATCGCCGACGACCTGAAGATGAGCGTCGTGCCGGTGCGCGAGGCGATCCGCCGCCTCGAGGCCGAAGGCCTCGTGACCTTCGAGCGCAACGTCGGAGCGCGGGTGACTCTCGTCGACGAGAGCGAGTACGCCCACACGATGCAGACCCTCGGCATCGTCGAGGGCTCGGCCACCGCGCTCTCCGCCCCTCTGCTCGGCGAGGACGCCCTCGACGAGGCGGAGCGCATCAACGACCGGATGGCGCGGATGCTCGACCACTTCGACGCCCACGCCTTCACCGAGCTCAACCGCCAGTTCCACTCCGTGCTGTTCGAGCCGTGCCCGAACCCGCACCTGCTCGACCTCGTGCACCGCGGATGGTCGCGGCTCTCCGGCATCCGTGATTCGACGTTCGACTCGATCCCCGGCCGAGCACAGCACTCCGTCGAGGAGCACACCGAGATCCTCGAGCTCATCCGGGCGGATGCCGATCCGCTCGAGATCGAGCTCGCCGCCCGAAACCACCGCTGGCGCACGATGGACGCGTTCCTCGATGCCCTGCACACCCGTTCCGCCCAGACCACCGGAGGCCTGTCATGACCGATTCGCGCATCCCCGCCGACCTGCCCGACCACATCCAGCACTACATCGACGGCGCCTTCGTCGACTCGGTCGACGGTGACACGTTCGACGTGCTCGACCCGGTGACGAACAAGACCTACACCACGGCGGCCGCCGGCAAGAAGGCCGACATCGAGCTCGCGGTCGCGGCCGCGAAGCGCGCCTTCGACGAGGGACCCTGGCCGCGGATGCTCCCCCGCGAACGCTCGCGCGTGCTGCACAGAATCGCCGACATCGTCGAATCCCGCGATGCCCGCCTCGCCGAGCTCGAGTCGTACGACTCCGGGCTCCCGATCACCCAGGCGCTCGGCCAGGCGCGTCGCGCCGCGGAGAACTTCCGCTTCTTCGCGGACCTGATCGTGGCGCAGTCCGATGACGCGTTCAAGGTGCCCGGCCGCCAGATGAACTACGTCAACCGCAAGCCGATCGGCGTCGCCGGCCTCATCACGCCGTGGAACACGCCCTTCATGCTCGAGTCGTGGAAGCTCGGCCCCGCGCTCGCGACCGGCAACACGGTCGTGCTCAAGCCCGCCGAGTTCACCCCGCTCTCGGCATCCCTCTGGGCAGGCATCTTCGAGGAGGCCGGCCTCCCGCAGGGCGTCTTCAACCTCGTGAACGGCCTCGGCGAGGATGCCGGCGACGCCCTCGTGAAGCACCCCGATGTGCCGCTCATCTCGTTCACCGGTGAGAGCCGCACCGGGCAGATCATCTTCGGCAACGCGGCGCCCTTCCTCAAAGGCCTGTCGATGGAGCTCGGCGGCAAGTCGCCCGCCGTCGTCTTCGCGGATGCCGATCTCGAGGCCGCCGTCGATGCCACGATCTTCGGCGTCTTCTCCCTCAACGGCGAGCGCTGCACGGCGGGCTCCCGCATCCTCGTCGAGCGCTCGATCTACGAGGAGTTCGTGGAGCGCTACGCCGCGCAGGCGAAGCGCGTCAAGGTCGGCTACCCGCACGACCCGGCGACCGAGGTCGGCGCGCTGGTGCACCCCGAGCACTACGACAAGGTGATGAGCTACGTCGAGATCGGCAAGACCGAAGGACGCCTCGTCGCCGGCGGCGGGCGGCCGGAGGGCTTCGACGAGGGCAACTTCGTCGCACCGACGGTCTTCGCCGACGTCTCGCCCGATGCCCGGATCTTCCAGGAGGAGGTCTTCGGACCGGTCGTCGCGATCACGCCGTTCGACTCCGATGAGGAGGCGCTGTCGCTCGCGAACAACACGAAGTACGGCCTCGCCGCCTACATCTGGACCAACGATCTGAAGCGCGCGCACAACTTCGCGCAGTCGGTCGAGGCCGGCATGGTGTGGCTGAACAGCAACAACGTGCGCGACCTCCGCACCCCGTTCGGCGGTGTGAAGGCCTCCGGTCTCGGCCACGAGGGCGGCTACCGCTCGATCGACTTCTACACCGATCAGCAGAGCGTGCACATCACGCTCGGCGGTGCGCACAACCCGACCTTCGGCAAGAACTGACCCTGCCCTCCCTGATCTGCAAGGACGCTGACATGACCAACCGCGACGACATGACGCTGACCTCGGCGGGCTACTACGTCTCCCAGGAGGCGCCGATCCGCTCCGACAACCCGGTGGCCACGCCCACGAGCACGCCGCCCGACATCCTGCGCTGCGCCTACATGGAGCTCGTGGTCACCGACCTCGCGGCCTCCCGCCAGTTCTACGTCGACATCCTCGGCCTGTACGTCACGGCCGAGGACGACGAGGCGATCTACCTGCGCTCCACCGAGGAGTTCATCCACCACAACCTCGTGCTGCGCACGGGACCCGTGGCCGCCGTCGCCGCGTTCTCGTACCGCGTGCGCACCCCGGAAGACCTCGATCGCGCCGTCGAGTTCTACACCGAGCTGGGCTGCGACGTCCGCCGCAACCCCGACGGATTCGTGCAGGGCATCGGAGACTCCGTGCGCGTGGTCGATCCCCTCGGCTTCCCCTACGAGTTCTTCTTCCAGGCCGATCACGTCGAGCGGATGTCGTGGCGCTACGACCTGCACATCCCGGGCGAGCTCGTCCGGCTCGACCACTTCAACCAGGTCACCCCCGATGTCCCGCGCGCTGTCGCGTTCATGCAGGACCTCGGCTTCCGCGTCACGGAAGACATCCAGGACGAGGACGGCACCGTCTACGCCGCGTGGATGCGCCGCAAGCCCACCGTGCACGACACCGCCATGACCGGCGGCGACGGACCCCGCATGCACCACGTCTGCTTCGCGACGCATGAGAAGCACAACATCCTCGCGATCTGCGACAAGCTCGGCGCGCTCCGCCGGTCGGATTCGATCGAGCGCGGTCCCGGCCGCCACGGCGTCTCGAACGCGTTCTACCTGTACCTGCGCGACCCCGACGGGCACCGTGTCGAGGTCTACACGCAGGACTACTACACCGGCGACCCCGACAACCCCGTCATCACGTGGGACGTGCACGACAACCAGCGCCGCGACTGGTGGGGCAACCCTGTCGTACCGAGCTGGTACACCGACGCGAGCCTCGTGCTCGACCTCGACGGCAACCCGCAGCCGGTCGTCGCCCGCACGGACTCCAGCGAGATGGCGGTCACGATCGGCGCCGACGGCTTCTCGTACACGCGCGCCGACGAGGGCGAGAAGAAGCTGGGCAACCAGCTCTAAGGAGGAAGACGGATGCTGTCGCACGAAGTCATCGCAGAGATCGCGGCGGAGCTCGCCGAGGCCGACCGCACGCACGCGGTCATCCCGCGCATCACGGCGCGCCATCCCGAGGCGACGGTCGAGGACTCCTACGCGATCCAGGGCGTGTGGCGGGACTCGCAGATCGCCGCCGGCCGGCGGCTCGTCGGGCGCAAGATCGGACTCACCTCCAAGGCGATGCAGCAGGCCACCGGCATCACCGAGCCCGACTACGGCGTGATGTTCGACGACACCGTCTACGAGTCGGGCGCCGAGATCCCCGTCGACCACTTCTCGAACGTGCGCATCGAGGTGGAGCTCGCCTTCGTGCTGAAGCATCCGCTCGAGGGCCCCGACTGCACGCTCGACGACGCCCTCGCGGCGATCGACTACGCCGTCCCCGCACTCGAGGTGCTCAACTCGCACATCGAGCTCGAGGGCCGCACGATCGTCGACACCATCAGCGACAACGCGGCATACGGCGCGATGGTGCTGGGCACCGAGCACCGCCGTCCGGATGAGATCGATCTGCGCTGGGTGCCGGGCGTGCTGTCGCGCAACGGCGAGATCGAGGAGACGGGTGTCGCGGCCGGCGTCCTCGGGCATCCCGCCACCGGCGTCGCGTGGCTGGCGAACAAGTTCCACCAGCACGGCGCGCGTCTGGAGGCCGGAGAGATCATCCTGGCAGGATCATTCACACGCCCGATGTGGGTGTCGCGCGGCGATGACGTGCTGTGCGACTACGGACCGATGGGAACCATCACATGCCGCTTCGTCTAGACCCGTCCTTCCGCGAGCATCTCGCCTCGTCGGACCGCGCGCTGATCGGGATGTGGGCATGCTCGGGCAGCGCGCTCGTCACGGAGGTCGCCGCCGGTTCCGGACTCGACTGGGTGCTGATCGACATGGAGCACTCGGCGAACACGCTCGAATCGGTGCTCCTGCAGCTGCAGGTCGTCGCCGCCTACCCGATCACCCCGGTGGTGCGAGCTCCCTCCAACGACACCGTCGCGATAAAGCAGATCCTCGACCTCGGTGCGCAGAACCTCATCGTCCCGATGGTCTCGTCCGTGGAGGAGGCCCGCGCCGCCGTGTCGGCCACCCGCTACCCGCCGGAGGGCGTGCGCGGAGTGGGCAGTGCGCTGGCCCGCAGCGCCCGCTGGAACCGGGTCGACGACTACCTGCAGGAGTCCGCGCGCCACACGTCCCTGACCGTGCAGATCGAGACGGCGGCCGGCGTGGACGCGGCTGCCGAGATCGCCGCCGTCGACGGCATCGATGCCGTGTTCGTCGGGCCCTCGGACCTCTCGGCATCCATGGGCCTCCTCGGCCAGCAGACGCATCCCGACGTCGTCGCCGCCGTCGAGAAGGTCTTCGCCGCGCTGAAGGCCGCCGGCAAGCCCGTGGGCGTCAACGCCTTCGACCCGGTCGCCGCCGAGGCGTACATCGCCGGTGGGGCGGACTTCGTGGCCGTCGGCGCCGACGTGGCGCTGCTCGCCCGAGCGTCCGAGGCACTCGCCGCCCGATTCATCGCCCCCGAGGCGTCGGAGCGCGCCAGCTACTGAGCCTGATCGTCCGTGCCCCGTGGAAGGATGGCGGGATGCACCGATGCGAGGCCGCCCGATGAACCGCGGTCTCGCCGCCATGAAGGATCGCAACTTCCGCTGGTTCTTCCTCGCCAGGGCGATCACGATGATCACGGGGTCGATGTCGTCGATCGCTCTCGCCTTCGCGGTGCTCGAGATCGACAACGACGCCCGATCGCTGTCGTTCGTGCTCGCGGCGTTCACGGTCAGCAACATCGTCTTCCTGCTGTTCGGCGGTGTGGTGGCCGATCGCCTGCCGAGGGCGCTGATCATCCAGACCTGCTACGTGATCGACATCCTCACGATCGGCGCGATGGCGGCGCTCCTGTTCACGGGAACGGCGACGATCCCCCTGCTGGTGGTGCTGTCGGTCGTCAACGGCGCGTCGAGCGCGTTCGTGCTGCCGGCGATGCAGGGCATCATCCCGCAGCTCACGACGCCGGAGAACCTGCAACAGGCGAACGCCATGCTCTCCTTCGTGCGGTCGGCGGTGACGATCGGCGGACCGGTGATCGCCGGCATCCTGGTGGCCACCGCGGGCCCCGCGTGGGCGATGGTCGTGCAGGCGCTCGGCTGGCTGGTCGCCATCCCGGTGCTCGCTCTCGTGAAGCTCCCTCCTCCCGGGCACGCCGGGGGAACCACGATGTTCCATGATCTGCGCGTGGGCTGGCATGAGTTCTGGGGCCGATCGTGGCTGTGGACCGTCGTGCTCGCCTTCATGGTGATGAACGCGATCCATGTCGGCGCCTGGGGCGTCGTCGGTCCGTACATCGCGAAGAACAACGACCTGCTCGGCATCGCCGGTTGGGGCTGGGTGGTGAGCGCCGAGGGCGTGGGCGTCCTGCTGATGACCCTGATGCTGCTGTGGTTCCCGCTCACGCGTCCGCTGCGCTACGGGATGGTCGGCATGGCGGCCTTCGCGATTCCGATCACGGTTCTCGGCCTGCATCCGGCCGTCGTGCTGCTCGCGATCGCGGCGTTCATCGCCGGAGCCGGAGCCGAGGTGTTCAGCACGGGCTGGAATCTCGCGATGATGGAGAACGTCCCGGGCGACAAGCTGTCCCGCGTGTACAGCTACGACATGCTCGGCAGCTGGGTGGTGATGCCGATCGGCACGCTGCTCTTCGGCTGGCTCATCACCCAGGCGGATGCCGCGACCGTCCTCGTCGCCTCGGGCGTCGTGTACGCGGTGGTCGCCCTGGTGACCCTGTTCGTGCCGAGCGTGTGGCGCATGGGAAGACCCGCCGGCAGCCTGTCGACACACGGCTGACTCTCCGGCGTGTCAGCGCACCGCGCCGGCCGTCAGCCCGCCCACGAGCCAGCGCTGGAAGAACACCGCGGCCGCGAAGACCGGGATCACGCCGATGAAGGAGGCGGCGGCGATCTTGCCGAAGTGCGGCGTGCGGTCGCCGTAGAACAGCGACAGCGCGACAGGGAACGTCTGCGCGTCCACGCTCTGCGTGAGGAAGGTGGCGAGGAGGAACTCGTTGTAGTTGAGGATCGCGACGATGATCCCGATCGCGACGAGACTCGGCAGCAGCAGCGGAACCACGACCGACCAGAGCATCCGCAGCGTCCCCGCACCGTCGATGCGCGCCGCCTCCTCGATCTCGACCGGCAGACGACGGATGAATCCCTCGAGCAGCCAGACCGCCACCGGGACGTTGACGAGCGCGTACACGAGCGTGAGGCCGACGAGGGTGTTGTTGAGCCCGATCGAGCGCAGCAGCGTGAGCAGCGGAACGACGGCGACGATCGGCGGGAGGAGCCACGGGCTCATCAGGGTCGCGGCGAGCGTGCGCCCGCCGGCGTTGTATCTGACGATGGCCCAGGCACCCGGGACGGCGATGACCAGCGAGACCGCGGCGCCGCCGAGCGCGGCCGCCAGAGAGTTCAGGATCGACCGCGGGATGTCGGTCGCCAGCACGTCGCCCCAGTTCTCCCAATGCGGCGCAGCACTCCACAGAACGCCCGAGACGGTCTCATCCCGCCCCATCAGCGACACCGAGAACAGATAGGCGAGCGGGACGAGGGTGACCGCGAGAGCCACGAAGAGCACCGTGCTCGCGACAGGCCGTGGGCGGGTGCGCCGGTCAGTCATGTCGGGCCTTTCGTGCGAAGACCGCCACCACGAGGGTCACCACCGTGACGATCACCGCGAAGACGAGGGTGATCGCGGATGCCCGACCTATGTCGAACTCCTTGAGGGCGACCTGCTGGATGAGGTACGTGGTCACGGTCGAGGCCTGACCGGGGCCGCCCGACGTCATGACGAAGACGAGATCGAAGACCTTCAGCGCGATCACGAGACGGATGAAGAGCGCGGCGATCACCGTGCCCGCGATCGCCGGCCAGGTGATGTGCCGGAACAGCCCCGCTCCGTGTGCGCCGTCGAGCGACGCGGCCTCTCGCACCGAGGGGTCCTGCGTGAGAAGTGCGGCGTAGACGAGGATCACGATCAGCGGGGTCCATTGCCACACGTCGGCGAGACCGATCGCGGGCAACGCCCACGCCGTGGTCGACAGCGGTGCGAGAGAGAGACCCGGCAGCACCGTCGCCAGCAGCCCTCCGCCGGGATTGAACACGAGCTTCCACAGAGTGCCGACCACCACCGGCGGTGTGATCAGCGGCAGCAGGAGCAGCGTCCGCACGACCGCGCCGGCCCTGGTCGCACGCTCCAGAGAGACGGCGATCGCGACGCCCAGCACGACGCTGACGACCGCCACGGCGACGGCATAGGCGACCGTACGCGCGAACGACGCGACGACGTCGGCATCCGTCAGGACGGTCTCGAGATTCGCCGTCCCGACCCACTCCTGGAAGGGCCGACCGAGCGTCGAGTCCGTGAAGGCTGCCGCGAGGATGAACAGCAGCGGATACCCGCCGAGCACGACGATCGACAGGATCGTCGGGGCCGTGAGCAGCCGCGCGGTGCCCGATCGCGCGGCGCCGCCCGCACGTCTCGGCACGGGGCCGGACGCGCGGGCGGCACGCACACGGATCGCAGCAGCGTCAGCCAAGGATCTCTTCCCACTCGGCCTGGACGCGGTCGAGGGTCTCCTGGGCGGTGCCGCCGTCACCCGCGATGAGCTTCGCCAGCTCATCGGTGAGGATCTGCGCCGCCTGCGAGGCGTTCTCTCCCGTCGGCCAGGCGAGCGATCCGCTGAGCGTCGTGCGGTTGACGCGCTGCAGATCCGGGTAGGTCTCGCCGTAGGCCGCGCTCTCGAGCGAGGACTCGCGGTTCGGGTCGATGCCGGTCTGAGGGTCGGCGACGATCAGCTCGGAGTTGACCTCGCTGGACGCGGCGTACTCGATGAAGGCCTTCGCCAGGTCGGTCTTCTCGGTGTTCGCGGCGATGACCCAGGTGAAGCCGGCCACGAGCGACGCCCGCGCCTCGGTGTTGTCGCCGCCGACGGGCAGGGTCGTCACGCCCCACTTGCCCGCGACCTTCGAGTCGGGGTTCGTCTCCGAGCCCACGCCGAGGTCGGTCCAGTTCTCGATGAATCCGACCTTGCCGTCGTACCAGGCGCCGTTGCCGACGCCGAAGTCGGTCTCGGCCGCCGTCGGGAAGGCGTAGGGAACCGCATCCACCAGTGCCTGGGCCGCGGCCACCGCTTCGGGAGAGTTGATGGTGGGCTTGCCGTCCTCGTCGACGAACTCGCCGCCGAAGCCGGCCAGCCGGTTCGCGTAGGCGGCACCGAGGATCAGCGGCGACTTCTGGCCGAAGATCGCCGAGCCGTACACGCCGTCCGCGCCTTCGTTCTCGGTGATGGTCTCGATGTCGGCCTGGTACTCGTCCCAGGTGGCGGGCGGCTCGGTGATGCCGTTCCGCTCGAGGATCTCCTTGTTGTAGAAGAGCACGTGGGTGTCGCCGTCGAAGGGCAGACCGTAGCGGCGGTCGCCGACCAGCGTGTACGGGTCGTTGATCGACGGGATGAAGTCGTCCTCTTCGAGCGAGGGGGTCTCGGCGATCCAGTCGGTGAGGTCCTGGATCGACCCGCCCTCGGCCAGGTCGCCGATCGAGACGTACCAGGGAGCCGCGACGTCGAACGTGTTCGCGCCCGACTGCTGGTCGAGGGCGAGGGTGGAGCCGATCTCGTCGTAGGGCACGATCGTGAGATCCACCTCGGCGCCGGTCTCCTCCTCGAAGTGCTCCTTGAGCCAGTTGGCGGCGCCCTCGTGCGAGGTGATGAGCAACGCGCTCAGGGTCTGACCGGAGAAGTCCCCGTCGTCGCCGCTGCCGGCCTCGGGCGTCGTCTGCGTCGCGCAACCGGCGATGGCGATGGTCGCGGCCGTCAGCGCGGCGGCGCCCAGGAGCACGCGGCGTCCAGGGCGGCTCGGAAGGAAGGACATGGGTGGGGCTCCTCAGGCGTCGGGTCGGGGAAGCAGATCGGCGCTCAGGCTAGGGGTCGATGGAGGACCGGCGCACCGCAGGTGTAACAGTTCGTCGTGGGGCGACGCGAAGGGTCATCCCGTGCGTCGTCAGCCGTCGCGAGTGGCTATGGTCGCGAGGTCCCGAACCTCCGGAGGAGCACTGTGTCCCGCCGCATCATCCTGAACGCCTTCGACATGACATGCGTGACGCACCAGGCCCCTGGACTGTGGCGGCATCCCGACAATCAGGCCGATCGGTACCACGACCTCGACTACTGGGTGGATCTGGCGAAGACCCTCGAACGCGGCAGGTTCGACGCGATCTTCATCGCCGATGTGCTCGGGACGTACGACGTCTACCGCGGTTCGGCGGCGACCGCGCTCGGCGATGCCGCGCAGGTTCCCCTCGGCGACCCCGTCGTGCAGATCTCCGCCATGGCGCATGCGACCGAGCACCTCGGGTTCGGCGTGACCGTCGCCACGACCTATGAGCAGCCCTACGCCCTCGCCCGCAGGTTCTCGACCCTCGACCACTTCACCCGGGGGCGGGTCGGGTGGAACGTCGTGACGAGCTACCTCGATTCCGCGGCACGGAACCTCGGGCTCGACACGCAGATCGCCCACGACGACCGGTACGAGATCGCCGAGGAGTTCCTCGACGTGACGTACAAGCTGTGGGAGGGGTCATGGGAGGATGCCGCGGTGCTCCGCGACCGGGAATCCGGCGTCTTCACGGACGCGGCGCGCGTGCACCCGATCGGCCACGACGGGCAGCACTACCGGGTTCCCGGCATCCACCTCGCCGAGCCCAGCCCGCAGCGCACGCCGGTGATGTTCCAGGCGGGCGCCTCGCCGCGCGGGCGCCAGTTCGCGGCGAAGCACGGCGAGGCGATCTTCATCAACGGGCTGCGTCCGGAGGTGACGCGTCCGGTGACCGACGACATCCGCGATCGGGCCGAGGCTCTCGGGCGGCCGCGCGATTCGGTCAAGATCCTCACACTGATCACGATCGTGGTGGCAGAGACCGACGAGGCGGCGCAGGCGAGACTCGACGACTACCGACGCTACGTCTCCGTCGAGGGGGCCCTCGCGCTCTATGCCGGGTGGACGGGACTCGATCTGTCGCAGTACGACCCGGACGTCCCTCTGGAGTACGTCGACACGGATGCCGGACGATCCGCACTGTCGCTCTTCACCAAGGCCGATCCGGAGCGCAAGTGGACGCCGCGCGACATCGCCCACTATGTCGGTATCGGCGGCATAGGTCCGGTCATCGTCGGCAGCCCGCAGACCGTCGCGGATGAGCTCGAGCGGTGGGTCGAGGTCGGCGGCGTCGACGGCTTCAACATCGCCTACGTGGTGACGCCCGGCTCGTTCGAGGACATCGTCGAGCACCTCGTTCCCGAGCTCCGCCGCCGCGGCCGCACGTGGGACGACTACCCCGACGGCACGTTGCGCGGACGCCTCAGCGGCGACGGCTCCCCCGTCGTGCCGGAGTGGCACCCCGCGCATGCGTACCGCGGTGCGTACGTCGGGAGCGCGTCCGCCCTCGACGGCACGCTCGGCGGGCCGCTCGTGGATGCCGCCGGAGCGACCGACCCCGGCACCGAACTCGACGAACTGACCGCACTCACCGAGAAGGAGGACGCCCGATGAGCGTCATCACAGAGACCACGCACCGCAGCCGTTGGACGGGCACCGCGGATGCGGCCGAGCGCGCGCACTGGCGCGGCGTCGCCGAGCGCGTCGCCGCTGAGCTCGCCACCGACGCGCTGCAGCGCGACCGCGCGAACGAGGACCCGACCGTCGAGCTCGACCTGTTGCGCGATGCGGGCCTGGTCACGCTGCTGCAGCCCGCCGAGTTCGGAGGCGGAGGGGCGCACTGGGAGACGGCGTTCCTGGTCATCCGCATCCTGTCCCGCGCCGACGCATCGGTGGCCCAGGTTCTCGCCTACCACTACATCAACTCGGGCAACATCGGCTTCGCGGCCGACCCGTCCGTCCAGGAGCACTGGCACCGGAAGGCCACCGAGGGCCGGTGGATCTGGGGAGACTCGGTGAACCCGACGGATCCGGATCTCGAGCTGACCGCGGACGGCGACGGCTTCCGGCTCAACGGCCTCAAGCGCTTCTCGACCGGCGCGTCGGCGGGAGACGTGGTGCTGGCGGCAGCGCTCGTCCGGGGCGGCGACCGCGACGGCCAGGTGCTGTTCGTCGTGCTCGATCATGACCGTGAGGGCATCCGTTACCTCGGCGACTGGGATGCGCTCGGTCAGCGGTTGTCGGCGAGCGGGTCCGTCCGCTTCGAAGACGTCCTCGTCTCGGCCGACGACGTGCTCGGCGAGCTCGGCGACGAGCCGTTCTCGACGCTGCTCACGCCGGGCATCCAGCTCGCCTTCGGCAACCTGTACCTCGGGATCGCCGAGGGCGCCCTCGCACGCGGAATCGACCTCGTGCGCGCGCGCCCCCGCGCCTGGTTCCTCAGCCAGGCCGACTCGTACCGGGATGACCCGTTCGTGCAGCGCGTGGTCGGCGAGTTCGCATCGCGCATCGCGGCGGTGGAGGCCCTGACGGACCGCGCCGGGCGCCTCTTCGACGAGGTCGTGGATGAAGGGAGTGCCGTCACGGCCGAGCGCCGCGGTGAACTGGCGATCGAGATCGCCAAGGTCAAAGTGGTGTCGACCGAGGTCGGCATCGAGGTCGCGAACAGGATCTTCGAGATCACCGGGTCGAGCTCTGCCCGTGCCGACGTGGGACTCGACCTCTTCTGGAGGAACGTCCGCACCCACTCGCTGCACGATCCGATCGACTACAAGAAGCTCGAGGTCGGCGCCTGGACGCTGAACGGGGAGCTCCAGCCGATCTCCCTGTACACCTGATGGGCGCGCAGACGCAGACGCAGCCGCTCGCCGCCGCGCGGGAGCGCCTGGAGCCGGTGTTCGTGGAGATCGCGGCGGGCACCGTCGCACGCGAGCAGAACCACGAGCTGCCGTTCGCCGAGGTCGAGGCGCTTCGGCAGGCGGGATTCGGTCGACTCCGGCTGCCGACCGAGCACGGCGGCTTCGGCCTCGACTGGCCGGCCTTCGCCGAGGTGCTGATCGAGCTCGCGGCGGCGGACTCGAACCTTCCCCAGATCTTCCGCGGCCACATCGCGTACGTCGAGCACGTCCTCGCGGCGGCGCCGAGCGAGCACCGGTCCCGCTGGCTCGACCGGATCGCCGACGGCGAGCTGGTCGGCAACGCGTGGTCGGAGAACGGGGCGGCCTCCGTCGGCACGAACGCGACCAGGGTGACACGGCGCCCCGACGGCACCTGGCGGGTGGACGGCCGCAAGTTCTACACGACGGGCAGCATCTTCGCCGAGTGGATCGACGCCACCGTCGACCTCGACGGCGAGACCGTCACCGCCCTGATCCGCCGACACCAGGGCGGGGTGGAGATCTCCGACGACTGGGACGGCTTCGGGCAGCCGCTGACGGGCACCGGCACGGCCGTGTTCACCGATGCCTCCGTCGACGATGAGGATGTCGAGCCGTTCACGGCGCGTTTCCCGTATCAGACGGCCGTCTACCAGCTCACGCTGCTGGCGGTGCTCGCCGGGATCGCCGCCGCGATCGAGCGCGACACGGTCGCCCAGGTGCGTGCCCGCACCCGCACGTACAGCCACGGGAGCGCGAACCGCGTGGCCGACGACCCGCAGGTGCTGCAGATCGTCGGGGAGCTGACCGCGACGAGTGCGACGGCACGTGCGCTCGTGCTCGATGTCGCCCGCGCCGTGCAGCATGCGGCGGACGTGCTGGGCACGCCTGAGACCGAGGATGCCGTGATCGCCGCGGAGCTCGGTTCGTCGAGGGCGCAGATCGTGCTCACGGATCTGGTCCCGCGCGCCGCCTCCCGGCTGTTCGACACGCTCGGCGCGTCCGCCGTCAGATCGGGGACGGCGCTGGATCGCCACTGGCGCAACGCCCGCACGGTCGCGTCCCACAACCCGTGGATCTTCAAGGCCCGCCAGCTCGGCGACCACGCGGTGCACGGTCGCACCCCCGAGTTCGTCTGGGCGGTCGGAGAGTCGAAGGTCACCTGACTCTGGCGTATTCATAGCAATCCGGGCGAGACTGTGGGGATGACCTTCGCCGCGCTCCAGCCCCTCGCCGACCGTGCCGCCCTGTTCACCGCGCTCCGCCAGGACGCTCTCTCCGCCGCCGCCGACGCGCTGGGTGAGCACCGCTGGGACGCGGACATGGCGGCCGGCACCATCACCTTCACAGCGAACGCCGACCCGACACGGCAGCTTGTCACCCGGGCGCACCTGATCGCCACGATCGCGCCGGGACCCCGTTCGATGCTGTGGGCGTGGGCGCACCCGCAGGGCGACCCGCAGGGTGTCGCCGCGCAGCTGCGTGCCTACGGGGCAGAGCACGGCCTGGTCGACCTGACCACGCCCGAGGTCCCGTTCCCGGCCGACGCCGCCGCGGACGAGTCGTGGATCGCCCAGGCGGCGCACGTCGTCGGCGGTGTCGCGGTCGAACTCACCGGACGCTCGCCGTACTACTCCGCGCCGGTCGGCGGCGGCACCCGCGCGGTGTTCCTGCTCGACGCACCCCTCGCGCCGCTCACCGTCTCCGACGCGGTCATCGCGCTCCCCCGCATCCTCTCGGGTCTCGCGCTCACCGACGCGCGCACGGCCGTCTGGGATCTCGCCCGCCTCGCCGGCTGGACGCTGACCTGGACCGATGAGGCCTTCTCCGGCGCCACGGTCGTCGATGCCTCGGGTTCGGCGACGTTCCGCTTCGACGAGCAGGCACGCATCAGCGGGATCGAAGGCACGGTCGGCGCCCCGGCCTGACCGGGCGCCCTACCGCCGTCGAGGCACGACCATCGGCGTCGCCGTCTCCGGATCGGCGATGACCGTGCAGTCGAGATCGAACACGCGGGACATCACGTCCGGTGTGAGCACCTCGTCCGGCGTGCCGGTGCGGACGATCGCGCCGTCGCGCATCGCGACGATCCGGTCGGCGTAGCGCGCTGCCTGGTTGAGGTCGTGCAGCACCGCGACGATCGTCGTGCCGTGCTCGGTGTTGATCGCGCGGAACAGATCGAGCATGTCGAGCTGATGGGTGATGTCGAGGAAGGTCGTCGGCTCGTCCAGCAGCAGCACATCGGTCTCCTGCGCGAGAGCCATGGCCAGCCATACCCGCTGACGCTGCCCGCCCGAGAGCTCGTCCACCGGGCGGTCGGCCAGTTCGAGCACGGTCGTGCGTTCCATAGCGCGACGCACCGCGTGCTCGTCCGCGTCGCTCCACGCCGAGAAGGCACGGCGATGCGGGTAGCGCCCGCGGGCGATCAGATCGGCCACCCGCATGCCGTCGGGCGCTTCCGCGGACTGGCTGAGCAGGCCGATGTCCCGGGCGAGCTCCTTCGCGCCGCGGTCGCGGATGTCGCGACCGTCGAGCAGCACCGAGCCGGCGAGTGCCGGCAGCAGGCGGGCGATCGTCCGCAGCAGCGTCGACTTCCCGCAGGCGTTCGGACCGATGATCGCGACGAACGAGCCGCGGGCGATCGTCAGATCGAGGTCGACCGAGACCGGTCGGCCGTGGGTGTAGCCGGCGGACAGACCGCGGATGTCGAAGGTCGCGTCGCTCACAGTCCGTACCTCGACAGCAGCTCATCGGCCAGATCGCGCTGGATCTCGTCGTCCTCGCCGTTCTCCCAGATCGCGGCGAGCTGCTCGGGCAGCTGCGTCTCCTGGTCGAAACGCCGCTCCCAGTGCTCCGCATCGCGACGCCAGTAGCCCATCGTCATGTACCGAGCGGTGGGCCACTGCAGCGTGTGGCGCACATGACGACGGATCTCGCGCATCGTCGTCGCCTCGCCCGAGAACCAGAGGTACGTGGAATCCGGTCGGTCCTCGGTCGCCGTGACCGTCGCGGGGACGATCGCGTCGGCCGTGACCCACTGCACCGTGTCGTCGGCGCGGAACCGCAGGTCCTGACGATCCTGAGCGTCGTCGACGGAGAGGATCGCGTGCACGCGCGGGGCTGCGGCGGTGCGCTCGTCGAGGATGCGGCCGATGGCCGGAAGCGCGGTGGCGTCGCCGATCAGGAGGACGCGTTCGGTCCCCGCCGGCTCGGTGTAGTGCCCACGCGGGAGGTCGAACGCGACCTCGTCGCCGATGCGCGCATCCCGCGCCCACCGGGTCGCGGGTCCGTGCGCGTGGACGACGAAATCGATGTCCAGTTCGTCGGTCTCCGGTCGCCACGCTCGCACGGAGTAGTAGCGCTTGACCTCTTCGCCCTCGGGCGTCGTCAGCCAGAGCCCGAAGAACTCGTCCGGTCGGCCGCAGGAGACGAAGCGTGCGCCGTCGGCGGTCCGTGCGCCGCTCACGGTGAGGCGGAGCATTCTCGGGGTGATCACGGTCCGCGCCGTCACCTCTGCGGTGAACACGGGGATGTCGGTGCGCATCAGCGCCTCCTTCGGTTCGCGCCGGACAGCATCCAGGCGAGGTAGAGTCCGCCGATCCCGATGGTGACGAGGCCGGTGGGGAGCATGGTGGGCGCGAACAGGCGGGCGGCGACCAGGTCGCTGAAGACGAGCAGCACCGCTCCCGTCATCGCGGATGCCGCGAAGGGCATGGGACCGCTGCGCCAGAGGCGTCGGGCGATCTGGGGCGCGGCCAGGGCGACGAACGCGATGGGACCTGCGGCGGCGATCGTGACGGCCAGCAGGACGACGCCGACCAGCATCGCGGAGATCCGCAGCCGCATCGGGCGGACCCCGAGCGACATCGCACGGTCCTCGCCCAGCTCGTACAGGGTGAGCCCGGGGCGGAGCCCGGCGGTCGCGATGCCGCCGAGGAGGAGCGTCGCGAGGATGACCGGCATCCATCGTCCGTCGATGCCGTTCAGGGATCCGGCGCCCCAGATCGCCGCGGTGTGCGCCACGATGTCGTCGGCGGCGAGCTCGATCATCGTGTTCACCGCTCCGAGCATCGCCGTCAGCGCGATGCCGACGATGATGAGCCGGGTGCCGCTCGCGCCCCGCCAGGCGACGAGCGCGAAGACGACTGCGGCGGAGGCCACACCGCCGCCGATCGCTCCTGCCGTCAGTGCGGCGGTGCTGACCGATCCTCCGATGATGACGAGCAGCGCCCCCGTGTACGCGCCGGTCGAGAATCCGAGGATGTCGGGGCTTCCGAGCGGATTCCGGGTGAGCACCTGGAACAGCGCACCCGACAGCGCGAGCATCGCGCCGATGGCCGCGCCGAGCGCGACGCGCGGAAGCCTCCAGCCGAGCACGATGAGCCGGGTTCCCCGGTCGCCGCCGCCGAACAGCGCGGAGATCACGTCGGGCACGGCGATCGGCGCTTCGCCCAGGCTGAGGCCGGCGACCGCCAGCGCCGCCAGCAGCAGCGCCGACACGATCCAGACGATGCGACGCCGCCGCCGCGTGGCGGCCGGTGCCGCGATCACGGAGCCGATGCTCATGACGGTGCTCCGTCCGCCTGCACACGACGGGAGAGCACGAGGGCGACCAGCACCGGCGCACCGAGGAAGGCCGTCATCACACCGACCGGTATCGAGCGCGGCGCGATGACGACCGCGCCGAGCACGTCGGCGAAGAGCAGCAGGATGGGGCCGGCCAGAGCGCTGTAGACCAGGAGCCTGCGGGTGTCGGGGCCGAAGACGGCGCGCAGCGCGTGCGGGACGAGCAGGCCGACGAACGCGATCGGGCCGGCGGCGGCGGTCGCCGCTCCGCACAGGATCACGATGGCGAGGAATCCGCCGAGCCGGGCGATTCCCACACGGCCCCCCAGCGCGCGGGCCGTGTCCTCGCCGAGGGCGAGCAGACCGAGCCCCGGCGCGATCAGCACGACGACGATCAGGCCGACCGCCACGATCACGAGAGTCAGAGTCGCCGCCTCGAGCGAGCGGCCGCCGAGGGCTCCGGCTCCCCAGAGGCGCATGGCCTGATACGCGTGCGGGTCGATCAGGCTGAGCGCCGAGGTTCCCGCCGAGAGCACGGCGCCGATCGCGACACCGGTCAGGGCGAGGCGTCCGATCGACGCGCGGCGTCCGACGCCGCCGATCACCGCGACGAGAGCGCTGGCCAGTGCGGCTCCCAGGAACGCGAACCACATCGTGGACGCGAAGTCGCCGATGCCGAGCACGACGATCGCGATGGCGACGGCGAACGACGCACCCGCGTTGACCCCGAGGAGTCCGGGTTCGGCGAGCGGGTTGCGGGTCAGCGTCTGCATGATCACGCCGGCCACGGCCAGCGCTGCGCCGGCCGCGATGCCGATGAACGTGCGCGGCAGCCGCACATCGCGCACGATCAGGTCGGCCTCCGTGCCCGTCGGCGCCGTCAGCGCGGTGATGAGCTCGTCGACGCTGAGCGTGCGCGGACCGACGGCGATGCTCACCGTGATCGCTGTGACGAGCAGCAGCAGGACGAGCGGAAGGACGATCGCGTCGGACGGGCGACGGAGCCTCCGCCGCCCGTCCGTGGCGAGAGCCGTCACTTCGACAGGGGCTCGAGGACCTCGATCGTGAGCTCGTCGATCCAGGCCTCGGCACTGGGGTAGTCCGTGACGCTCGTCGCGAGCCCGTAGACGCGGTCGTTCTTCGCGATCTCCAGCTCCTGGAACAGGCTGCTGTCGATGACCTCCTGGATGGCCGGCATCATCGTGCCGTCCGGGTTGGAGAACGTCAGGCCGACGGTCACGCCGTCGAGGATGGTGCCGACCTGCTCGAGCGCGAACGACGCATAGCCGAAGCCCTCTTCGTCGTCGAGCGGGATGCCGCTGCCGTAGGTGAGTCCCATCTCGTTCACGATGAGGTTGCCGGTCGAACCGGTCGGCAGCTGGATCGAGAACTGGCCGGCCTCGTCGCCGAGCGAGAAGTTCGCCCAGGTGTTGCCGGAGATGACGTCGGCGTACTGCTCCTTGACCTCGTCACGACGGGCCTCGTAGGAGTCCTTCGCCTCCTGCCAGTTGTCGTGCCGGCCGAGGGCGGTCGCGATCTCCTCGGTGATCGACTGCCAGTCGCCGCGCTCTCCCCCGCCGACGATCACGGTCGGCGCGATCTCGCTGAGCCGCGTGTACGTCGCCTCGTCGACCTCGTAGGCATCGCCGAGGATGATGTCGGGCTCGGTGGCCGCGAGCGCCTCGTAGTTCAACTCGCCGTAGCTGCCGACGGACTCGGCCTCGCCGATGAACTCCTGCTGGTCGGCGGTGTAGCTGTCGATCCACGGCGTGTAGTCGATGGAGGCGACCACGGGGACGTCGAGCGACATGACCTGCCACGGGGTGTCGTACGAGATCGCCGCGACCCGCTCGGGCTCGACCGGGATCGTCACCTCCCCGTAGGCGGAATCGACGACGACCGTGTCGCCGTCGGCGCCGGCGGCATCGGCCGAGAGGTCACCTCCGGCACAGGCGGTGACGGTGAGGGCGAGGGGGACGATGGCGGCTGTCGCGAGCACGGCTCGCAGTCGCAGGGAACGGCGCAAGGAAGTCTCCAATTAGGCAAGGGTTACCTAATTATGTCGCCCGCATATGCCTGTTTCGAAGAGAAAGTTGCGCTGATCGGTCGACTATGCGCGCGAATCGGTCACGGAGCCGTACGTGCGCGCGAACGCGCGGGGTGAGACCCCGACCCTCCGACGGAACGCTGCCGAGAAGGCCGCGAGCGACTCGAACCCGACCGTCCGTGCCGTGCGGCCCACGTCCGTCCCGTTCGCGAGCATCGACATCGCCAGCCGGAGGCGCAGCTCGGAGCGCCAGCGCGAGAAGGGCATCCCGGTCTCCACGAGGAACTGCCGGGTGAAGGTGCGCACGCTCACCGAGGAGAGCACCGCCCAGGCATCGACCGTGCGACGGTCGGCCGGCTCCGCGACCAGGGCGTCGGTGACCGCGCGCAGCCACGACGAGGCGGGTGTCGGGAGCCCGGCATCGGCATCCCGCGCATCGCCGAGGAGATCGAGCGCGAACGCCTCCGCGCGCGCCCGTCGCGCGGGTTCGGTGTAGCGCGACAGCTGCGCGAGGACGTCGTCGAGCAGCGGCGGCACGGTCGTCACCATGACACGGCCGCTCAGCCCTGCGTCGGCATCGGGCTCGAACCAGGTGCAGCGCATGCTGTTGCCCGGGGCGGCCGTCACCTCGTGCACGACGCCGGCCGGGATCCAGATGCTCGTTCCGCGCGGCGCGATGAAGACCGCCTCGGGCGTGATCACGGTCACCGTGCGCGTGATCGCCGACAGCAGCTCGTGATCGTCGTGCACGTGAGCGGGCCAGTGCGCACCCTCGGACGTGGTGAGGATGTCGACGGAATCCAGGAGCGGATCGAGATCGATCGACATCGTGGGCTCCCGGGAGACGGAGTGCGGACTGCGGGTTCTGCGCGGCGGCGGTCCCGCCGCGCGCCCGGGTTCAGTGTACGGCGGGGCGCATCGCGGCGGGCGACGCGGCAGCGCCGGAGACGGACGGATGCTGTGCAGCGCGCGCAGCCTGTGGGATTCTGGTCCCATGAAGAACGGAATCGTCCGGTTCGTGTCGCTGTACGTGTTCAACGTCGCTGTCCTGCTGCTCATCGGCCTGCTGCTGCGCGGCGTCTCCGTCGGATGGAACGCCCTCTGGGCCGCGATCATCCTGACGCTCGCCGCCCTGTTCGTGAAGCCGTTGCTGCGCTCCGTCTTCCGCAAGTCCGCCGCGAAGTCGGCCTCCGCTCGCACCAAGACCGGTGAGAAGGTCGTCCAGTACGTCCTCGTCTACGTGGTCGAGCTGATCGTGTGGGTGCTGACGGTGTGGCTGAGCGGCGTGCGCTCGTCGAGCTTCTGGGGCTACGTCATCCCGCCCCTGATCCTGCTGCTCGGCTGGGTCATCTATGACCAGATCGACGACAAGCTCCACGCCAGGGCGGGCGAGCTGTACGACGTCGTCCAGGCCCGCGTCACGGGCGGCAGCGCGAAGCCGACGGCATCCGCCCCCTCCCCCGAGACGCCCGAGACCGCAGCCGCTCGCGACGAGCTGAAGGACGGCCTCACGCCCGAACAGCGGCGGATGCTCGACGAGCTCGGCTGAGGCGCGGCAGAAACCTCGCAGAACGACGCGGATGCCGTCAGGCGAGCCGCTCCGCCGCCTCGACCACGTTGGTCATGAGCAGCGCGACGGTCATCGGGCCGACACCGCCGGGGTTCGGCGACAGGTAGCCGGCGATCTCGACCACGTCGGGGTGCACGTCTCCGAAGACCAGGCTCTTGCCGGTCTCGGGGTCGGTCTCCCGGGTGACGCCCACGTCGAGCACGGCCGCGCCGGGCTTGACGTCTTCGGCGCGGATCAGGTGCTTGACGCCCGCGGCGGCGACGATGACGTCGGCCTCGCGCAGATAGCGCGGCATGTCGACCGTGCCGGTGTGCGTGAGCGTGACCGTGGCGTTCAGGTCGCGCCGCGTGAGCAGCAGTCCGATGGAGCGGCCGATCGTGACGCCACGACCGACGACGACCACGTGCTTGCCCTGGAGGTCGTAGTCGTTGCGCAGCAGCAGCTCGATCACACCGCGCGGCGTGCACGGCAGCGGGGTGTGGATCGGCGCGTTCACGTTCAGCACGAGCCGCCCGAGGTTGGTCGGGTGCAGGCCGTCGGCATCCTTCGCCGGGTCGATCCGCTCGAGGATGGCATCGGTGTCGATGTGCTTCGGAAGCGGCAGCTGCACGATGTAGCCGTGGCACGCCGGGTCGGCGTTGAGCTCATCGATCAGCGCCTCGACGTCGGCCTGCGTGGCATCGGCGGGCAGCTCGCGCTGGATCGAGTTCATCCCGATCGCCTCGGACTGCCGGTGCTTCATGCCCACGTAGAGCTGCGATGCGGGGTCGGCGCCGACGAGCACGGTGGCGATGCCGGGAGTGATCCCCTTCGCCTTCAGCGCCGCGACCCGCTCGGTCAGCTCGGCTCGGATCTCGGCGGCCGCCGCCTTGCCGTCGAGGACGACAGCGGTCACTGCTGCAGGTCCGGGTAGAGCGGGAAGCCGGCGGCGAGCGCGTCGACCCGTGCACGCAGGGCCTCGACATCGGCGCCCGGGATGAGCGCCAGCGCGATGATGTCGGCGACCTCGGTGAACTCGGCGTCGCCGAAACCGCGGGTGGCGAGCGCGGGCGTGCCGATACGCAGACCCGAGGTCACCATCGGCGGACGCGGGTCGTTCGGCACTGCGTTGCGATTCACCGTGATGCGGATGTCGTGCAGCAGGTCTTCGGCCTGCTTGCCGTCGATCTCGGCGTCGCGCAGGTCGACCAGCACCAGGTGCACGTCGGTGCCGCCCGAGCGCACGCCGATGCCGGCATCCTTCACGTCCTGCTGCGAGAGGCGCTCCGCGATGAGGGCGGCACCGCGGAGGGTGCGCTCCTGGCGCTCGGCGAACTCGGGAGTGGCCGCAAGCTTGAACGCGGTCGCCTTGGCGGCGATCACGTGCATGAGCGGTCCGCCCTGCTGGCCCGGGAAGACGGCAGTGTTGATCTTCTTGGCGATGTCGGCGTCGTTCGTGAGGATGAAGCCCGAACGCGGACCGCCGATGGTCTTGTGCACGGTCGACGACACGACGTGCGCGTGCGGCACCGGGTTGGGGTGCAGGCCCGCGGCCACGAGGCCGGCGAAGTGCGCCATGTCGACCCAGAGGAGGGCCCCGACCTCGTCGGCGATCGCGCGGAAGGCTTCGAAGTCGAGGGTGCGGGGGTACGCCGACCAGCCGGCGATGATGACCTTCGGCTTGTGCTGGATGGCGAGCTGGCGCACCTCATCCATGTCGATGATCGAGGTCTCGGGGTCGACGCCGTACGCGACGATGTCGTAGAGGCGGCCGGAGAAGTTGATCTTCATGCCGTGCGTGAGGTGGCCGCCCTGGTCGAGCGAGAGGCCGAGCAGCGTGTCACCGGGGCGGGCGATCGCGTGCAGCACGGCCGCGTTGGCCGAAGCGCCGGAGTGCGGCTGGACGTTCGCGAACTCCGCGCCGAACAGGCTCTTCGCCCGCTCGATCGCCAGCGACTCGGCGACGTCGACCTCTTCGCAGCCGCCGTAGTAGCGGCGACCCGGGTAACCCTCGGCGTACTTGTTGGTGAGCACGGACCCCTGCGACTGCAGCACCGAGACGGGCACGAAGTTCTCGGACGCGATCATCTCGAGGAAGGTCTGCTGACGCTTCAGTTCACGGTCGAGGACCTGTGCGATCTCGGGGTCGACCTCGGAAAGCGGGGCGTTGAAGTAACGGTCGGTCATGATGACATGCTCCTCTGACAACGGATTCGAAAGGGTGTACCGATCGGCCCAGGCGCGCGGTCGAATTCCGTGGTCAGTCGCTCCCCGGTGGTAGTCCACCCAGACGCCAGTTGCGACGATTACGAGCATACCGGATTCCCTCTGTGACCCAGGCCGGGTCCACGGTAGGTTTTGTTCATGGTCTTTACCCATTCCCTTCCGCTCGTGCCCGCGCCCGCGTCCGCCATCGCAGGGGAAGGACGGATGCCGATCGCCGCGACGACGCGCGTGCTCGGCTCGTCCCCCGCCGCGACGCAGCTGATCGACGCGGTCGAGCGACGCAGCGGCATCCGTCTCTCCCCTGCCGATTCCGCAGCCGACGCCGCTGCCGCCGACATCGAACTCCGCGTCGATCCCGCCGTGGCGGCGCCCGAGGGATACACGCTCACGGTCGGCGATCGGATCGAACTCGTCGGCGCCGACGAGGCCGGACTCTTCTACGGCGTGCAGACCCTGCAGCAGCTGCTCCGCGAGGACGAAGACGGATCATGGGGCTTCCTCCGCGCCGAGATCCAGGATGCTCCGCGCTTCGCCCGACGGGGCGTCATGCTCGACGTCACGCGGCACTTCTTCGACGTCGACGAGGTCGAGAAGTTCATCGACAGCATCAGCGCGTTGAAGTTCAACCACCTGCACCTGCACCTGAGCGACGACCAGGGCTGGCGGATCCAGATCGACTCGTGGCCCCTGCTGACCGAGCTTTCTTCCTCGACCGCGGTGGACGGCGCACGCGGAGGCTTCTATTCGAAGGACGACTACCGCGCGATCGTCGCGTATGCGGCCGACCGGCACATGATCGTGATCCCCGAGATCGACCTCCCGGGTCACACCCATGCGATCGGCGTCGCCTACCCCGAGCTCGTCGAGGCTCCGGTGCTGAGCGAGGCGTTCCTGGCCGAGTCCGCACAGCAGGGCCAGGCCCTTCCCGTGCACGGCGAGTCGTACCTGGGCACGGGCGTCGGCCACTCCAGCGTGCGGATCCACGAGGAGCGCACCTACGACTTCGTGCGCGACGTCGTGCGCGAGCTCGCCGAGATCACGCCCGGCCCCTACATCCACGTCGGCGGCGACGAGTCGCTGGGCACGCCTCAGGCCGACTTCGATCTCTTCGCCGAGCGCGTCACGGCGATCGTCTTCGAGGCCGGCAAGACCCCGATCGCCTGGCACGAGATGGGATCCGCGGCCGACATCGCCGAGGGCACGGTCGGCCAGTACTGGGGCAAGACCACGCCGGAGGGGACGCATGCCGAAGAGGCCGCGCACTTCGTGGAGCGCGGCGGGGCGCTGATCATGTCCGCCGCCGACGTCGCCTACCTCGACATGAAGTACTCGGAGGACTTCCCCCTCGGACTGACCTGGGCCGCGATCATCGACGTCCGCTCGGCCTACGAGTGGGAGCCGACCGCGATCCTCGACGTGCCGGATGCCGCCATCCTCGGCATCGAGGCACCCCTGTGGGCCGAGACCACCCGCACGCTCAGCGACGTCGAGCAGCTCGTCTTCCCCCGCGCGGCCGCACAGGCCGAGGTCGCCTGGTCACCCCAGGAGGCACCGGAGCGCGTGTGGGAGTCGTTCCGCGTGCGCCTCGGCTCGCTCGCGCCGCTGTGGAAGGCTGAGGGGGTCGACTTCCACCCCGCTGACGAGATCCCCTGGAGCGCGCGTTGAGCATCCATTCCTCCGCGACCGGTTCGCTGGTCATCCATTCCGCGCGCATCGTCGACGGGGGCGAGATCGTCGACGACGGCTGGGTGCGCTTCGTCGACGGCTCGGTCGTCGGACGCGGGACGGGTAAGACCTGGGAGCCGGCCGACGAAGTACTCGATGCCCGCGAGGTCGCAGGGCCGGGAGCCGTCCTCACGCCCGGATTCGTCGACATCCACGGCCACGGCGGCGCCGGAGCGGCGTTCGATGACGGCATCGAGGCGATCCGCACCGGCCGCGCCCTGCATCGCGCGCACGGCACGACCCGCGCCGTCGTCTCACTGGTCACGGCACCGCTCGACGAGCTCGCCCGCAGCGCCGCGATGGTCGCCGATCTCATGGAGACGGATGCCGACATCCTCGGCTCGCACCTCGAGGGCCCGTTCCTCGACCCCGCGCACCACGGCGCGCACGAGCCGTCGCTGCTGCGGGCTCCGGCCCCCGCCGACGTCGCACTCCTGCTCGAGGCCGGTCGCGGCACCGTGCGCCAGGTCACGATCGCTCCGGAGCTGCCCGGCGGCCTCGACGCCATCCGCCAGATCGTCGCCACCGGCGCCGCGGCGGCCGTCGGACACACGAGTGCGGATGCCGCGATGGCGGTCGCCGCGTTCGAAGCAGGGGCATCGATCCTCACGCACGCCTTCAACGCGATGCCGGGCATCCACCACCGCGCCCCCGGGCCCGTGCTCGCCGCGGCGGCGGACCACCGCGTCATCCTCGAGGCGATCGCCGACAACGTGCATCTCGACCCGCACGTGATCAAGCTCGTCTTCGACTCGGCGCCCGGCAGAGTGGCGCTGATCACGGATGCGATGGCGGCGGCAGGCAGCGCCGACGGTCACTACGACCTGGGCGCGGTGAGCGTCACGGTCGAGAACGGCGTGGCGCGGGCGGACGACACGGGTTCGATCGCCGGGTCGACGCTCACGCAGGACGTCGCGCTGCAGCGAGCGGTGCAGGCGGGTGCGACGCCGGCCGAGGCGGTGCGCGCCCTGACGGAGACGCCGGCGAGAGCCGTCGGACGCGGGGCCGTGCTCGGAAGTCTCCGCTCGGGCTTCACCGCGGATGCCGTCCTGCTGGACGCAGAACTGCACGTCGCGCGCGTATGGGTGGGATCGCGGCTGCTCGAAGGTTGAGAGCCGCGCATCGCGCGACGACGCGCAGCTCTGCGCTCTCCGGTCGTTCGTGAAGCGGGGTGGGAGGCCGCCTCTCCCCAGATCGGCGGCCTCATCCCCCTCATAGAGAGGGGGGCCGAGAACTCCTCCCCCGAGGCTCCCGACCCGCCCAGCCGGTGCAGTTGCCCCTCGCACCAGCGCCTGAAATCCGCCCCCCGGTGGAATTCGTATGGCTGTCTCTATGGGATGAGACGAAGCGGATGCCGATTCATTACGCGAGTTCTCAGATTTTCTTCGAGTTGTTTCGGCGGGCACCGACGAAATAAGTCAAGACCTGGGATTTATCCCGAGGGCGAAAACCTTCCGAAGATCCGGTCGAGGGGTGGCCAAGCTGGGAGATCCGGGAGAGAATGAAGAGACGCGTGATGAGATCCACTCTCGCGCGTCTCTTCCTGTGGAGGCGTTCCTGCGCCCCAGGAGCGATGGATGACAGTGCACGAAGAGAACACACACCACGACGAGCCGATCGGCGATGCCGACCTGATCCTCCGCGCCCGCTCGGGCGACACGGAGGCCTTCGGCGAACTCTGGCGACGCCACTACCCGTCGGGCCTCTCCGTCGCGCGCTCGATCACGTCCTCGATCGACCCCGATGATCTGGTCCAGGAGTCGTACACCCGCATCTACCAGGCGATCATCAAGGGCGGTGGCCCGAACGGCTCGTTCCGCGCCTACCTGTTCACGAGCATCCGCAACACCGCTGCCGCCTGGGGACGCTCCCGTCGCGAGACCGCGATCGACGAACTCGACACGGTCGCCGACCCGGAGAGCACCGATCAGGCCGCCAACGAGGCCCTCGACCGCAGCCTCACCGCGCAGGCCTTCCGCAGCCTTCCCTCCCGCTGGCAGGAGGTGCTCTGGTACACCGAGATCGAGCAGATGAAGCCCCAGGAAGTGGCTCCGCTCCTCGGCATGAAGTCCGGAGCGGTGTCGCAGCTCGCGTTCCGCGCACGCGAGGGTCTGCGTGAAGCGTGGATCCAGGCGCATCTGCGCAGCGCCGCACCCGGCTCGGACTGCCAGTGGACGATCGAGCACCTCGGCGCCTACTCGCGTGGCAACCTCGGCACCCGCGACCACAAGCGCCTCGAGCTGCACCTCGACGAATGCGCCCGCTGCATGATCGTCGCCGCCGAGGCGAAAGACGTGTCGACGCGCCTCGCACTCGTGCTGCTCCCCCTCGTGCTCGGCGTCACCGGCGCCGCAGGGTATCTCGCCACGCTGCAGGGCGGCGGCGCGCCGATCGTGGCCCTCGCCGCGATGCCCTCCAGCGTCCCCGGCGGCGTCTTCGCCGGTGACGCAGGTTCGTCCGGTGCCGTCGCACTCGGGGCAGGATCCGGGAGCGGCGCCGCCGGCTCCACCGGAAGCGCAGGCGGCGGAGCAGGCGTCGCCACCGGCGCAGGGGCCTCCGGCGGCATGCTGACCGGGATGGGCGCGCTCGTCGGCGCAGGCTCCGCTGCACTGGTCGTCGCGGGCGTCGTCGCTGCGGCGACGATCATCCCCGGCCTCGCCGGCGCCGACCCGGCGACCTCGCTCCCGAGCGCCGCCGACGCGGACTCCTCCTCGATCACCTCCGACGTCGGACCCGACGCCTCGATGAACCTCGACGAGCCGATCGTGATCGAGCAGCAGATCGACGAGCCCGAAGAAGCACCCGCACCGCCGGCCGACGAGACCACCTCGCCGGCGCCCTCCGAGCACACGGGCCCGGTCGTCGCACCGCCGACGCCGCCCATCGTGACGGACCCCGAGGACGAGACGGATCCCACCGATCCGGAAGGCCCGGGCGACGGTACCGATCCGACGGACCCCACCGATCCGACCGACCCCACGGATCCCACAGACCCGACGGATCCCACCGATCCGACCGATCCCACGGACCCGACCGATCCCACAGACCCGACGGATCCCACTGATCCCACAGACCCGACCGATCCGACAGATCCCACAGACCCGGCCGTTCCGACCACGGCGCCGTCGTGGTCCGCGGCCACGATCTCCTTCCAGGGTCTGCGCGTGCATTACAGCGTGCCCGTCACGGGTGTTCCCGGAACGACCGTGGAGGCGCTGCTCGACGGCAGCCGAGGCGGCGGCGGCGAGGTCGTCCTGGACTCCCTCGGCCAGGGAACGATCGATCTGCGACCCGACCTTCTGCAATACCTGCTGGCGTCCAGCACGACGGTGACGTTCCGCTACGTGCTCGCCGACGGCTCCGGTCCGTCCGCCGACACGACGCTGAACGCGCTCGGCGCGCCGATCGTGATCATCGAGGTGAGCGCGGACTCCGCCCTGGTTCAGGAGCAGACTGCGCTCGATGAGAGCGCGGCATCCGCCCCGGTCGAAGAGGCCGCTCCCACCGAACCTGCCCCGGTCGCCCCCGTCGATGCCGCTACGGTCGTGCCCGTGGAGCCCGCTCCCGCCGCGCCTGTCGAGGTGGAGCCCGCCCCTGCGGCGCCCGTGGAGTCGCCGACTGCACCCGTGGAGCAGGTCGCACCCGTCGATGCCGCTCTGCCACCGGCCGAGGAGCCCGCGCCCGCCGAATAGACTGGATCCATGCCTCAGGATTCTGCACCCGTCCCCGGCGTCGTCCGTCCGGTCATCACCGTTCTCGACGTGGTCCGCGCGATCGTGCTGGTCGTCGTCGTGGCATCTCTGGCCCTGTGGGGATTCGCCAGCTGGTCCCTCCCGTGGAACGTCATCGCGGGCCTGGGCGCCCCGATCGTCGTGCTGCTGATCTGGGCGCTGTTCCTGTCGCCGCGTCCGGTGCTGCGGGTTCACCCGTTCCTCCGCGCGGCCGTCGAGCTCTTCATCTACGTGGGCGTCACGATCGCGTGGTGGTCGATGGGTCAGGCGCTCATCGGCACCGCCTTCGCGCTCGTCGCGATCGTCACGGGCGTCCTCACCGGTCGACGCGCCCTGTCGTGAGGACGCGGCCGTGACCGCGCTGGCCCTGCTGCAGGAGACGCTCGGAGCCCTCGTGGACGTGCGCCCCGACGCACTCGAGGAAGCACGCGCCGACCGCTCCGGTCATGCCGCCATGGGGCGCCCGCTCGTCGTCGTGCACGCCGAGACCGTGGAGCACGTGCAGCAGACCATGCGGATCGCCTCCGCCACCCGCACGCCCGTGGTCGTGCGGGGTGCCGGTACGGGCCTCGCGGGTGCGGCCAATGCGGGTGAGGGCGAGATCGTGCTCTCCATGCGACGGATGAGCGCGATCCTCGAGGTGCGACCGGACGACCTGCTCGCCGTCGTCGAACCCGGCATCCTCAACGCCGACCTGAACGACCAGCTCGCCGCGCATGGCGTGTGGTGGGCTCCCGACCCTGCCAGTCGCGACATCTCGACGGTCGGCGGCAACATCGCGACCGGCGCCGGCGGTCTGCTCTGCGCCAAGTACGGCGTCGTGCGCGACGCGGTGCTCGGTGTCGACCTCGTGCTCGCCGACGGGCGGCTGATGCGCCTCGGACACCGCAGCGTCAAGGGCGTGACCGGCCTCGACCTCACCTCGCTGGTGATCGGCTCGGAGGGCACGCTGGGCGTCGTCGTCGGCGCCACCCTGAAGCTGCGCCGCCTCGTTCCCGGAGACGTCTGCACCGTCACCGCGACCTTCCCCGGCGTCCGCGCGGCAGCGGCAGCATCCGCCGCCGTCACCGCCGCAGGCGTGCAGCCGGCGATCATGGAGCTCATGGATGCCGCGAGCCTCGCGGCCGTGCACGCCCTGCTCGGCCTGCCTGCCCCCGCCCCGGGTGCCGCGCAGCTGACCATCCGCACCGACGGCCCGGCCGCCGCGACCGAGGCCGACACGATCGCGCAGGTCCTGCGCGCTCACGAAGGAGCCACGACCGTCTCGCACGACCGGGAGGAGGGCGAGCGGCTGCTCGCCATCCGTCGATCGATGCACGCGGCGATGGCCTCCCTCGGCACCACCCTGATCGAAGACGTGTCGGTGCCGCGCAGCGCGATGCCGGCGATGTTCGACGAGATCGCGCGCATCGAACGCGACTTCGGCCTCACGATCCCCACGGTCGCCCACGCCGGCGACGGCAACCTGCATCCGAACTTCATCTTCGAGGGGTCCGAGACTCCGGCGCACGTCTGGGCGGCCGCGGATGAGCTGTTCCGCGCGGCGATCCGCCTCGGCGGCACCCTGACCGGCGAGCACGGCATCGGCGTACTGAAGCGCCGCTGGCTCGCCGACGAACTCGGCGAGGACCAGTGGCAGCTGCAGCGTCAGATCGCCGCGGTGTTCGATCCGCTCGGCATCCTCAATCCCGGAAAGGTCTTCGAGCCCGATGCCTGACATCCATGTGAGCGCCGCCGTGATCGTCGACGACGACGGACGCGTGCTCGTCGTCCGCAAGCAGGGCACGACGAGGTTCATGCAGCCCGGCGGCAAACCGGAGCCCGGCGAATCGCCCGCGCAGACGCTGATCCGCGAACTGCACGAAGAGCTCGGGCTGCAGCTCGACGAAGCCGATCTGCAGCCGCTCGGCACCTTCATCTCCGAGGCGGCCAACGAGCCGGGTCATCGCGTCGTCGCCGAGGCCTTCGCGACCACGATCGACCCCGCGTCGGCATCGGTGCAGGCCGAGCTCGCCGAGCTGCGCTGGATCACACCGGCCGACACCGCGACGCTGCCGCTCGCGCCGTTGAGCCTCGAGCACCTGCTGCCCATCGCCTGGCCCGCGCACACGCCCTGACAGCAGGCGGACACACGAGATCAGGCCGATTCCGGGCGTGACCTCATCCGGCCGCGACCCGCGAGATGTCAGATGCCCTGCCAGGAAGGCTTGTTGGCGAACGTGTAGCGGTAGTAGTCGGCGAGCCGGAGGCGGGATGCCGCAGCCTCGTCGACGACGACCGTGGCATGCGGGTGCAGCTGGATCGCGGAGCCGGGGAGGAAGGCCGTGAGCGGCCCCTCCACCGCGTCGGCGACCGCCTGCGCCTTGCCCTCGCCGAACGCCAGCAGCACGAGGTGACGGGCCTTGAGGATCGTGCCGAGGCCCTGCGTGATGCAGTGCCGGGGCACGTCGTCGATCGAGTCGAAGAAGCGCGCGTTGTCTTCGCGGGTCTGCTCTGTCAGCGTCTTGACACGGGTCTGCGAGGCGAACGACGAGCCCGGTTCGTTGAATCCGATGTGGCCGTCGGTGCCGATGCCGAGGATCTGCAGGTCGACGCCTCCCGCCGCGGCGATCGCAGCCTCGTAGTCGTCGCCGGCGTGCTGGATCGTCGCCTCGGCCCCGTTCGGCACGTGGATGCGCCGCGGGTCGAGTCCGAGGGGCTCGACCACCTCGCGCGTGATCACCGAGCGGTAGCTCTCCGGATGCGCAGGATCGATGCCGACGTACTCGTCGAGCGCGAATCCGCGTACCTGCGACACGTCATGCCCGGCCAGCTGCGTGCGCAGCGCCAGGTAGACCGGCAGCGGCGTGGACCCGGTGGCGAGCCCCAGCACCGCGTCGGGGCGGCGATCGATGAGCTCCACGATCTCCGTGGCGACCAGCGCGCCGGCAGCTGCCGCGTTCTCGACGATGACGACCTCAGCCATGGGGGACGATCTCCTTCTCGGGTACGGATGCGCCCACCAGTGCGGCGCCGAAAGCGGCGGCGGGAGAACCCGCGGGAAGCAGTTCGATTCTCTCATCGAGGCGCAGCGACCGCATGAACGGTGACGCCTCGGCCCCGGCGTGCAGCGCGGCGCGGATGCCGTCCTCGAGGCGGGCGCCGAGGGCGGTGAGTCCCCCGCCGATCACGACGGTCTCGACATCAGCCGACAGCACGAGCACCCGCACGGCCGCGGCGGCTCCGTGGTAGAGGTCGCCGCGCAGCGCCAGGGCCAGGGGGTCGCCGGCATCCGCGGCGTCGAAGATGTCTCTGATCGGGAGGGCGCCGGGGCGACCCCAGGCCTTCGCCAGAGCGCCGCCGCCGCAGAACGTCTCGATGCAGCCGAGCTGCCCGCACCCGCACAGGCGTCCGTGCGGATCGACCGAGAGGTGTCCGACCTCGCCGGCGGTCCCGCGCGCACCGCGCCAGATGCGGCCGTCGATGACGATGCCGGCAGCGACCCCGGTGCCGAGGTTGAGGTAGGCCATGGATCCGGCGACTCCGCTCAGGACGGCGGCGCCGAGCGCTGCGGCCTTCACGTCGTTCTCCACCCGGAACGGGACGCCCAGCATCCGCTCGGCGCGTGCGGCGAGATCCAGCGACTGCACGCCGAGGTTGACCGCATGCTCCACCCGGCCCTCCTCGACGTCGACCAGACCGGGGATGCCGATTCCGACGGAGCCGATGGACGAGACCGCGAGCCCCGTCTCGTCGGCGAGCGCGGTGACGGTCATGACGATGCTCTCGACGACGGCGTCCGCACCCCAGCCTGTGGAGCGACGGATGCGCCCGAGGATGTCGCCGGAGGGCGAGACGGCGACCGCGTCGATCTTCGTCCCGCCGACGTCCAGGCCCACGCGAATCGGCCGACCGGTGCGGTCGGCGGCGTCTGCCCCGGTCATCGGAGGTCGCGTGCTTCGGTCGCGGCGGCGCGGGTCACGACACTCCCAGCTGTCCCGACAGCACCATCACCGCGGCTCCGCGCAGCACGATGTCGTCCTGGTGGGTGCGGCGCACGACGACGTCTTCGAAGACGCCCTCGAGGGTTCGCGCGTGCAGGGTCTCGATCGCGGCGTCGATGAGGATGCCGTCGAGCAGGTCGGCCGGTCCCGAGAGCACGACCTCGGAGAGATCGAGGGCGGCGACGATCGGAGCGATCGCGATCGCCATCCGGGTGCCCGAGTCGCGGAGGATCTCGTCCCGCGCCTCGGGGTCGGCGGCGAGCGCCTCGCGCATGCGGCTGACGCTGAGCCAGGCCTCCAGGCATCCGTCCTTGCCGCAGGCGCAGCGGGGTCCACCGTCCGTGCCGACGACGACGTGTCCGATCTCCCCCGCCGCGAAACGGCTGCCGAGCAGCGGCTGGCTGCCCGTGATGAGTCCGGCGCCGACACCGCGGCCGAGCTTGATGAGCATGAAGTCGGCCTTCGCGTCGCCGAACGTGTACTCGGCGAGCACCGCCGCGTTGGCGTCGTTGCGGGCGAGGACCGGAAGGTCGAGGTCGACGCTCAGCTTCGCCTCGAGCGGGAAGTCGGACCAGCCGAGGTTCGGCGAGCTGAGCACGACGCCGTCGGGGCGGACGACACCGGGAGTGCCGATGCCGACGCCCAGGAGGGGCTGCGTGGACGCCGCGACGAGCGTGCGGGCGAGTTCGAGTGCGGCGGCGTAGGCGGCATCGCCGTCCGGGGACTCCGGGCGGGCCACTTCGCGTCGCTCGAGGACGTCGCCGTCGAGACTGAGGACCGCGCCTTCGAACGCGTTCGGGCCGGAGAGGTCGAGCCCGATGATCTGGTGGCCGACGCGGTCGATGTCGATCAGGATCGGGGGCTTGCCCGGACCGACGGCCTCGCGCACGCCCATCTCGATCACGATGCCGTCGGCGATGAACTCGGCGACGAGGTCGGAGATGGTGACGCGGGTGAGCCCGGTCTCCCGGGAGAGGTCCGCGCGGCTCATCGCTCCGGCGTGGTACAGCGTCTGCAGCACGAGCGCGCGGTTGTGGCCGCGTGCGTGCTCGGGCAGCACCTTGGAGCGGGAGCGCAGGTGGCGGCCGGGGCCGAAGGCATGCGTGTTCGCACCGCCGTACTCCGACGGTGGTGCGGCACGCTGGTCATCCGAAACGGACATGTTTGTTAGTAGACCTTACGAACAAAATTTGTGCAACCTCTGCCGCGGGACGCGCGGCGAGGGTTACCGAAACGTTACATTACTTTCGATACGGCGTCGGGGGTGATTCCGAGAGCTCGACGAGCCGTGAGACGAGACGCGTGACGATCTCCTCCCGCGCCTCGATCGTGAGCGGTTTCCCGGGGACGCCGGGGCGTCTCTGATCGGGCGCAGGGCCGTCTTGGGGACGATACCGCACGCCCGCGGCTCCGAGGCGGCGGAGGTGCGTCGGGAGGCGGCGCCCGAAGTCGGCGTAGGGCCTGGGCTCCCCTCCCTCCCACAGCCTCTCGGCGATCGCGGACAGCCGAGGGAACATCGCGAAGTCGACCCGATCCCTGGTCGGCAGATGCTCGCTCCAGACGTTCGCTTGTCCGCCGACGGCGCCGTCCTCGACACGGAGCGTGTACGCCCGCTCGATGCTCAGAGGCGGACCGACGCGGATCGGCTCCTCCGCCGACTCCGACTGCGGGTAGTCCAGATACACCTCGAGATCGGGGCACGCGACGACCGGGATGCCGCGCCGCAGCGCCTCGCGCATCGCGACCGGACCCCGCCAGGCGAGCACCCGGACGCCGTCCGGCACCTCCCCCTCGAGCACCTCGTCCCACGCCAGCGCGGTCCGTCCGCGGCTGCGGACATGCGCCACGAAATGCGCGGTGAACCACGGCTGCACGTCGTGCGGGGTGGCGAGCCCGAGCTCCTTCATCCGCTCGGCGGCCGCAGGGCTCTGCGCCCACTCGGTGACGGGCACCTCGTCGCCGCCGATGCCGATCCACTCCGCGTCGAACACCTCGCACAGTGCGTCGATCGCGGCGCGGCCGAACGCCAGCGACTCCTCGGTGGGCGCGAGCGTCCGCGGGTTCACTCCGAAGCGCTCCCACGGCGCCGTGACCTGCTCGCCGACGTCGGTGTTGCCCAGCTCGGGGTATGCGGCGAGACCGGCCTGGATGTGGCCGGGGAGCTCGACCTCCGGCACCAGCGTGACGAACCGTTCGGCGGCGTAGGCGACGAGGTCGCGCAGCTGGTCGGCGGTGTAGAACCCCTCGTGCACTCCCGGTTCGACGGTCGCGAGGGGTCCGTGCCCGCGCTGCGTCGCCGCACGGCGGGAGCCGACCTCGGTCAGGCGCGGGTAGCCCGGCACCTCGAAGCGCCAGCCCTGGTCATCCGTCAGGTGCAGGTGCAGCACGTCGAGATGGTGGTCGGCGAGGAGGTCGATGAGTCGGCGGACTTCATCCACGGGGCGGAAGTGCCGGGCGACATCGAGCATCATCCCGCGCCAGCCGTATGCGGGCGCTCCCTGCCAGACGCCGGCGGGAACGACCCCGGACTCGGTGTCCGGATCCCGGAGCTGCCGCAGCGTCGTACTGCCGCGGAACACTCCCGCCGGGCTCGCACCCCGGATCTCGATGCCGTCGGCAGCGACGGTCACCCGGAAGGCTTCCTCCCTGGCGCGCGCATCCTCGCCGACCTCGTCCGCGACTCCGGCGTCGACCACGAGGCGGATCGCCGGCGCACCCCCGGACGCTCCTCCCCCACCCAGTCGGGCGACCGAGCCCTCGAGCCCCGGTCCCGCGATGATCGGCGTCCGCGGCGACCAGGAGAATCCGGGAACGGACGGGTCGATGCGCGCGTCGATGCGCGGCACCGTCGCGCGGTGCGCGGGCGGCGGCATCCGGAGTGCTCGCCCCGGCGTCGCGCCGGTGATCTCTCCGGCAAGGATCACGGGCACGCCTCCGACGAGCACCTCGACGATGCCGGTCGGCGCCTCCCGCGGCTGCTCGAAGGTCGCACCGGCGGCGATGGTCTGCGCATCGAACAGCACGAGATCTGCCGTGGCGCCTGCGCGGATGATGCCACGCGGCGCGTCCCCGCGGTCCAGGCCCAGTCGTGCGGCGGGAGTGCCGGACAGGTGCCGGATCCCCTCCTCGAGGGTGAGGATGCCGAGTTCGCGCACGTAGTGCCCGAGGTAGCGCGGGAACGTGCCGCGACCTCGCGGGTGCGGGCGGGCGCCGATCAGGATGCCGTCGCTGCCGCCCGTGTGCCGCGGATGCCGCATGATCGCCCGGACGTTCTCCTCATCGCCGATGTGCATCAGGATGCCGGTGGCACCGGCGTCCGCGATGATCGTGTCGAGCACGACGTCGACGGCGCGGAGACCTGCCGTCGAGGCGATCTCGGCGATCGTGCGCCCGACGAGGTCGGTGATGGCAGGGTTCGCGACCCCGGAGATCTGGATCTGCGACCAGTCGGCCTTCTCGCCGTGGAAGCCGTCGCAGCCGATCTCCTCGAGCTCCACGCGCACGCCCTCCCGGTCGGCCGCATCGAGCGCGGAGAGGGTGCGCAGCAGGTCGCCGGTCGCGGCGAGCCTGCTGGGCAGCAGGGCCGACAACGTGGTCGCCCCCGGCAGGTACGGGTAGGTGTCGAGCGTCACGTCGACGCCGTCGGCGAGGGCCTCGTCGACCAGCGCGAGCAGCTCTTCCGCGCGGCCGCGGTTCGGGGCGAAGTTCATCGTCGCGTGGGTCAGGTGGATCGCGCAGCCGGTGCGCCGACCGATGTCGAGGGCCTCGCGGTAGGCGTCGAGCGCCCCCGCGCCGTAGCTGCGGGTGTGCGGCGCCCAGTAGCCGCCGCGCTCGGCGACGACACGGCAGAGCGCTTCGAGTTCCGCGGTGTCGGCGTACATGCCGGGCGTGTAGGTGAGGCCGCTGGACATCCCGAAGGCCCCCGCGTCGAGCGCCTGACCGAGCAGCTCCGACATCGCCGCGACCTCGTCCGGCGTCGCGCGCCGGTTCTCGTGCCCGACGACCATCATCCGCAGGTTCCCCTGCGGCACGAGCACGGCGGCGTTCCCGACGGCCGCCGTGTCGATCGCTGCGAGCAGGTCGTCCATCGTGCGCCAGGGTGCGGATGCCGCCATGCCGTTCCAGCCCGCGATCTGCGCGGGGATGACGGATGCCGTCGCCTCGTCGAGCGGGGCGTAGCCGAGGCCGTCCTGTCCGAGCACCTCGGTCGTGACCCCCTGCCGGATCTTCGCGTCGTGCGCGGCGCCGGTGAGCACCGCGAGATCGCTGTGCGCGTGCATGTCGATGAAGCCCGGCGCGAGCACGAGCTCCGCGGCATCGATCTCGACCGTCCCCTCCGGCAGCTCGAGCTCGAGGGAATCGGCATCCGCGCTCTTCACGATCGCGACGATCCTGGCGCCCTCCACCGCGACGTCGGCGACGTAGCGCGGAGCGCCGGTGCCGTCGACGACGGTCGCGGCACGATAGATCCGCACGAGACCGGCCGCCGCCTTCTCCGCACTCAGAAGCATGTCGCGACCGCCCCGATCACGCGTGGGTCCGCCGCATCCGGATCGTCGATGACGGCGACGACCTTCCACTTGTCGAAGGCCGTGCACGGGTGCGAGAGGCCGAGCCGGACGACCTCGCCGACCGACACCTCTGCCCCGTCGGCGAGTCGGAGGAACGCATGCTGGTCGTTGAGGGCGGTGATCTCGCCGCCCACCGACTGCGGCACGGGGAGGTCGATGTCGAACGGCACATCCCGTCGTCCGGCGTCGAGCAGGGCGAGGCCCTCTTCCGGGTGGGAGAGCACACGGGCCCAGGCATGCATCGCCGATCGCAGCGGAGCGGTGCCGGTGAGCGGCCCGAACGGCGACATCCGGCTGTAGAAACCGTCGTCGTGGATCTGGAACGCCCCGGACCGCAGCACGACGTCGGCGCCCTCGCTCCGCGCCAGCACGGCCGCGGCGCGGTCGGGGAACGAGCTTCCTCCCGCGCTGAGCACGGGGCGGACGCCGTCGGGATATGCGAGACGCCGGTGCAGCTCGACGAGCGACTGCAGATACCGGTCGACGGCCGCGACCGAGGCGTCGCTGCGGTCGGGCCCGAACGGTCCTTCGTAGCCGGCGACCCCGGCGAGCCGCAGGCCCGGAGCTGCGGAGATCGCTCGGGCGATGCGCTCCCCCTCCTCGAGCGTGCGGGCGCCGGTGCGTCCGGCCGCGCCGCCGAGTTCCACCAGGACGTCGAGCGGCCGCTCCGCGTCGGCCAGCGCGCCCGCCAGGATCTCCACTCCCGCGAGAGAGTCCGCCCAGCACAAGATGCGCAGCCCGTCGTCAGCGGCGAGAAGCTCACCGAGGCGCGACGCGGCTGCCGCATCCGTGACGGCGTTCGCGATCAGGACCGTCGGCACACCGGCGTCGACGGCCACCTCGGCCTGCCAGGCGGTCGCGACGGAGATACCCCACGCTCCGGCATCCAGCAGGCGCTGCCACAGCGCCGGCGCCATCGTCGTCTTGCCGTGCGGCGCGAGGAGCACGCCCTCGGCGCGAGCCCAGGAGAACACGGTCGCCTCGTTGTGGGCGAGCGCAGCCTCGTGCACCGTCAGCACCGGGGTGACGAGGTCGGAGAGATGCAGATCCGCGTCGGCGACCTCCGAGAGACGCAGCCCGGATGCGCGGGCCGGGAAGCCCTTCACCCAGGCGCCGAGAAGGGGGTCCGGAATTTGTAGAGGCACCTAACAAGGCTACTAGGGTGGAACCATGACCGCGAAGACCCGAGTTTCCACCGACGCCGCCCCCGCTCCCGCTCACACGTTCTCGCAGGGCGTTCGAAAGGGACCGATCGTCCAGGTGTCCGGTCAGGGCCCCGTCCACCCCGAGACGAACGAGTACCTTTTCCCGGGCGACGTCGCCGCGCAGACCACCCGCACTCTCGAGAACGTCAAGGCGATCGTCGAAGCCTCGGGCGCGACCTTCGACGACGTCGTGATGCTGCGCGTGTACCTCACCAAGCGCGAGGACTTCCCGATCATGAACGAGGCGTACGGCGCCTTCGTGACCGCCCACACGACGAGCGGCGTGCTCCCCTCGCGCACCACCGTCTTCACCGGTCTGCCCCGCGAGGAGATGCTGGTCGAGATCGACGGACTCGCCGTCATCAGCTGACCCTCGTTTTTCCGGCGTCATCTGCGCCGAGGACCGTTGCCTCCCCGTTATCTCCCATCCCGTACTATTGAGCAACAGGACACGTGAGAACCGGGGGGTGAAGTTCGTGACCGATGTGATCTCAGTGCCGGGCGCAGCAGCAGGGGCAAGAGGCGACGACGACGCGCCCACCTCCGTGATCTCGCCCACCGGCACTCCCACCGACGCCATGCCGCCGGCCGACGGCGACCAGCCGCTGGCCTGGGCACCCATCGAACCCGCGCCGAAGAAGCGCCGTCTCGGTCTGTGGATCGGACTCGGCATCGGAGTCATCGCGCTCGGCGCCGGCGCGGCCTCGACGATCCTCATCGCCCCCGGCACCACGGTCGCCGGCATCCCGGTCGGCTGGATGACGCCGGGCGCCGCCGCAGACGCGATCAACGCGCACCTCACCGAGACCGAGGTCGTCCTCACCGGCGACGGCGAAGGCACCGTGCTGACCGGAGCCGATCTGGGCGCCACCGTCGACGCGACGGCCCTCGCCGATGAGGCGTTCGCCACCGCCCCGATGTGGAACCTCGGCGCCTGGATGGGCGACCCCGTACCCGCCGACATCGCATTCGACACCGAGATGGCCACGAGCGCGCTGCGCGCCGCCGTGCCGAGCAGCTTCGAAGATCCGGTCGACGCGGGCGTCACGTTCGACGCGGCCACCGCGGCCTACGTCACGACCCCGTCCGAGACCGGAACCGGAATCGACGTCTCCGCGCTCAACGCCGCATTCGTCGACGCCGTCGCAGGCGGCAGCAAGACCGTCGAGTTCCCGGGCGGCCCGACCGAAGCGCTCGCCGCCGTCTCCGACGACGACGCCTCCGCGACCGCCGCGAAGCTCAACACCATGCTCACCACGATCGGCTTCTACGTCGGCGAGGAGCGCACGGTGCCCATCGATCCGGCCACCGCCGCGACCTGGCTCACGGTCGTCGACGATGACGGCCAGCTGCGTATCGAGGCCGACCCTCAGGTGATCAAGGCCACCTCCGACTACCTCGGCATGGTCGTAGACCGCGCGCCGGTCAACGCCACGAGCATCGTCGACTCCGCGGGCAACGTGCTGCGCGACGAGCAGGCCGGTGTCACCGGCCGCACGGTGGGCGACACGTCCGGCGTCGCCGAGGACTTCGCTCAGCAGCTCGCTGCCGGCGACGGCGTCTTCCCGCTCGACGTCACCGAGGTCCCCTTCGAGACGGTCACGCTGTTCCGCAAGATCGACGTCGACCTCGGCTCGCAGCGCGCGACGCTCTACGAGAACGGCAACGTCGTGAACTCCTGGGCGGTGTCCACCGGGCTTCCGGGCACGGCGACCCCGACAGGCAACTTCAAGGTCTTCGCGCACACGCGCATGCAGGACATGGGTTGCTACCCCGGAGCCCCGTACTGCACCGAGAACGTGCCGTGGATCACCTGGTTCACCACGAACATCGGCTTCCACGGCACCTACTGGCACAACAACTTCGGCAACCGGATGAGCCACGGCTGCGTCAACCTGCCGATCGACCTGGCCAAGTACGTCTACGACTGGTCGCCCGTCGGCCTCGAGGTCTCCGTCCACAACTGACGTCTCCTCCGGGAGATGCACGAAGGGGCCGGATGCGATTCGCATCCGGCCCCTTCGTGTTCCCGTCAGCGCAGCGCGTCGACGATGCCGTTCAGCGTGGTGGACGGACGCATGATCTTCTCGACGAGCGCGACGTCCGGACGGTAGTAGCCGCCGATCTCGACCGGCTGGCCCTGCACCGCGTTGAGCTCGGAGACGATGGTCTCCTCATTCTCGGCGAGCGTGGCGGCGATCGGCGCGAAGGACGCGGCGAGCTCGGCATCCTTCGTCTGCGCGGCCAGCTCCTGAGCCCAGTACAGGCTCAGGTAGAAGTGGCTGCCGCGGTTGTCGATCGTGCCGAGTGCACGGCCCGGTGAACGGTCCTCTTCGAGGAAGGTGCCGGTCGCCGCATCCAGCGTCTCGGCGAGGACGCGGGCCTTCTCGTTGCCCGTGCGGTCGGCGAAGTGCTCGAGCGAGGCGGCCAGCGCGAAGAACTCGCCCAGCGAGTCCCAACGGAGGTAGTTCTCCTCGACGAGCTGCTGCACGTGCTTGGGCGCAGAACCGCCGGCGCCGGTCTCGAACAGGCCGCCACCCGCGAGGAGCGGGACGATCGAGAGCATCTTGGCGCTCGTGCCCACCTCGAGGATCGGGAACAGGTCAGTGAGGTAGTCGCGGAGCACGTTGCCGGTGACCGAGATCGTGTCGAGGCCGTGACGCATGCGCGCGAGCGTGTAGCGCGTGGCCTCCTCGGGCGCGAGGATCGTGATCGTGAGGCCCTTGATGTCGAGGGTCGCGAGACCCTGGTGCACCTTGGCGATGATCTGCGCGTCGTGCGAGCGGTTCGCATCGAGCCAGAACACGGCAGGCACGCCGCTCGCCCGTGCGCGGTTGACCGCGAGCTTCACCCAGTCCATCACCGGGATGTGCTTGGTCTGCGTGGCGCGCCAGATGTCGCCGGCGCCGACCTGGTGCTCGATCAGCACCGTGCCCTCACCGTCGAGCACCTGGACGATGCCGTCCGCAGCGATCTCGAACGTCTTGTCGTGGCTGCCGTACTCCTCGGCGGCCTGCGCCATGAGACCCACGTTCGGCACGGTGCCGATGGTCGCGGGGTCGAGCGGACCGTTCGCGATCACGTCGTCGATCACGGCCTGGTACACGCTGGCGTAGGAGGAGTCGGGGATGACCGCGAGAGTGTCGGCCTCGCCGCCGTCCTTGCCCCAGAGCTTGCCGCCGTTGCGCACGAGTGCGGGCATCGACGCATCGACGATGACATCGCTCGGCACGTGCAGGTTCGTCGTGCCCTTGTCGGAGTTCACGTACGACAGGCGCGGCCCCTCGGCGATGGCCTTGTCGAACGCCGCGGCGATCTCGTCGCCTCCCGCCACGTTCGCGAGCCCCGTGAGGATCGAGCCGAGGCCGTCGTTCGCGCTCAGCCCGGCGTCGGCGAGCTGGTCGCCGTACTGGGCGAACACGTCCTTGAAGAACGCCTTCACGACGTGGCCGAAGATGATCGGGTCGCTGACCTTCATCATCGTCGCCTTGAGGTGCACGGAGTAGAGGATGTCGTCGGCCTTGGCCGTCGCCAGCGTCTCGACGAGGAACGCGTCCAGCTCCTTGGCGGAGAGGAAGGTCGCGTCGATGATCTCGCGCGGCAGGACCTTGAGTCCCTCCTTGAGCACGGTGACGGTGCCGTCTGCCGCCGTGTGGCGGAAGCTCAGCACGTCGTCGTGAGCAGCCACCCACGAGCGCTCGTTGTGCTTGAAGTCGTCGTGGCCGAGGGTCGCGACACGCGTCTTCGAGCCCTCTGCGAACGGCTTGTTCCGGTGCGGGTGCTTCTTGGCGTAGTTCTTCACCGCCAGCGGCGCGCGACGGTCGCTGTTCCCCTCGCGGAGCACCGGGTTCACCGCGGATCCCTTGATGCGGTCGTAACGGGCGCGCACGTCCTTCTCCTCGAGCGAAGACGGCTCGTCCGGGAAGTCGGGGATGTCGTAGCCCTGCTTCTGCAGCTCGGCGATCGCGCCCTTCAGCTGCGGGATGGATGCCGAGATGTTCGGCAGCTTGATGATGTTCGCCTCGGGCAGGGTGGCCAGGCCGCCGAGCTCGGCCAGCGAGTCGCCGACCTGCTGCTCCGGGGTCAGCTTCTGCGGGAAGGCGGCGAGGATGCGGCCGGCGAGCGAGATGTCGCGGGTCTCGACCTCGATGCCTGCCTGGCCGGTGTAGGCCTGGATGATCGGCAGGAAGGAGGCGGTGGCAAGTGCCGGCGCCTCGTCTGTGTAGGTGTAGATGATGGCGTCGTCGGTCACCAGGAGGTTCTCCGTTCGCGGGGTCTTTTTGTCTCGATACCAAGATACCTGAGCGGCTCTGGCCGCGTGGGCCGCGCGGCTCGCGCACGGCATCCGGATGCGATCATGATGCGGCCCTGAGCGAAATGTTCCGCCGAAACGTGTGCCTCCGCGTGGGAGGGGTTAGCCTGGGACCATGTCCGAACTGCGCATGGTCGAACTCTCCGCCGCGACGATCGTCGCCGTGAACAACCTGTCGCTCAAGCCCGGACAGGAGCAGTTCCTCGCGCCCGTCTCGTACGGGATCGCGGCCACCGTCATCAACCCGCAGACGTCCTGGCAGCGGGTGATCCTCGATCGCAACGAGGTCGTGGGATTCGTCAGCGCGAACTTCGACGGCGAGGCGCCCGAAGAGCACTTCCGCTCCGTGCTCTGGCGCATCAATGTCGACGCCGACGATCAGGGCCGCGGCGTCGGTCGCTTCGCGGTGGAGGCCCTCCTCGAAGAGGCGCGCAACCGCGAGGTCGACCATGTGAACGTGATCTACGAAGCAGGCGACGGAGGACCGGAGACGTTCTTCCACCGCGTCGGCTTCACGCCCGTCGGCGAGACGGCGTACGGCGAGGTCATCGCCGAGATCCGCGTCGCACCTTAGACCGGCGGCGGGGTCTCGAATCCCCTCCCCCATCGAGACTCCGTCGCCCCTGACCGATCATCGGCGGGACCGCTCCCACCGTGATGGTCACGAATATGTTGCGAGCGACCACAAAAAGCTTGCGCTCCCCGCCCCGTCGTGCCTATCATCGCTGCAGAGGCATTGGCGAAACGCTTCGACAGCTGATCCGCACGACGACGATGGAGTCAAGGATGACGACGATCCATGAGGTGGCCGAGGCCGCCGGCGTGTCGATCAGCACCGTCTCCTACGCACTCAGCGGCAAGCGGCCGGTCTCCGAGAAGACGCGCCTCCGCATCGAGGACGCTGCACGCGTCCTCGGCTACGAGCCGGATGCCGGGGCGCGGATGCTGGCCGGGCGGCGCACGCACATCTTCGCTCTGACGGAGCCGCTGCGGGCCGACACCCACGCCCCGACGCACATGGCGTTCGTGCTGGCCACCGCTGTCGCTGCGCGCCGACGCGGATACGACATCCTGCTGCTGACCGACGAGCAGGCCTCGGAGGGCATGAACCGCGTTGCGGCCAGCAACCTCGTCGACGCGATCCTCGTGCTCGACGTCGCACCGGACGACGAGCGGGCGGCGATCGCGCGGTCCGTACGCACCCCCACGGTCTTCATCGGCATCCCCGACGACCAGGAAGGGCTGACCTGCGTCGATCTCGACTTCGAGGCGGCCGGGCACCTGGCCGTCGATCGCCTCGCCGATGCCGGGCACACCCGCATCACCCTCCTCGGGCAGACGGAGGTCTCGTACCGGAAGTCGAACTTCCCGCGGCGACTCCTCCACGGCGTCCAGGATCGCGCACTCGAGCGCGGCGTCGGGCTCGACTGGGTCACGACCGGGGCGTCGACCACCGACATCGCCGCCGTGCGCGCGGCGGCCGAGGCGGCGATCGAACGTGGCGACCGGGCGTTCATCGTGCACGCCGTGGATGACGTGCACGCGGCGCTGCTGGGGGTGCTCGACGAGAGGGGACTGCGCGTCGGCGACGACGTGTCCGTCATCTCCGCCGCCGCGTCCTTCGACACGACGACCCTGCCGGTCCCGGTCGACACCATCCCGCTCGTGCCGCAGCAGTCCTGCGAGCTCGCCGTCGACCTCGCGGTGCGCCGCGTGGAAGAGGCGAACGTGCAGCCCGGCATCCATCTCATCCCACCCGAATACCGCTCCGTCGGATCCGTCGCGTCCTCCCGGGACTGACCTCCGCCGAAGCTCCGCTTCCGCATGCGCGTTGTCGAAACGCTTCGACGATTCGCTCGACCACAACTGAACACCCGACCCAGAGAAGTGTCCGGCCCGATGGGCCACCGAGAAAGGAGTGCCGACGATGGCACGCAACATCCGCAGGACGAAGGCGCTGGCCGTGATGGCGGCGCTCACCGCCACCGGGATCGCATTGAGCGGCTGCACCGCCGGCTCCGGCGATGACGGCGGCGACGGCGAGACCCTCAAGCTCTGGCACTACGAGGGCGCCGACAGCGCCATGGGCAAGGCCTGGGCAGAATCCATCAAGATCTTCGAAGAGGAGACCGGCGCGAAGGTCGAGTTCGAGGAGAAGTCCTTCGAGCAGATCCAGAAGACGGCCAGCCAGGTGCTCGACACCGACGCCGCCCCCGACCTGATGGAGTTCAACAAGGGCAACGCGACCGCGGGCTTCCTCGCGTCGACCGGGCTGATCACCGACATCTCGGATGCCGTCGAGGAGTACGGCTGGGACGAGAAGCTCGCACCCTCGCTGCAGACGACGGCCAAGTACTCCGACGACGGCGTCATGGGCGGCGACACCTGGTTCGGCGTGCCGAACTACGGCGAGTTCGTCGGCGTCTACTACAACGAGGATGCCTTCGCCGAAGCAGGGCTCGCGATCCCGACGACCTACGAAGAATTCGTCGACGTGCTCGACGCATTCGTCGCCAAGGGCATCACGCCGCTGGCCGAGGCCGGCGCCGAGTACCCGCTCGGTCAGCTCTGGTACCAGCTCGCGCTCATGGAGGGCGACCGCGGTTTCGTCGATGACTACCAGCTCTACAAGAACCCGGTCGACTGGCAGGGACCTGAGGTCACCTCGGCGACGGAGACGCTGAAGGAGTACGTCGACAAGGGCTACATCGCCTCGGACGTCTCGTCGGTCAAGGCGGAGGACGCCGGCGTCTCGTTCATCAACGGCACGTCGCCGATCTTCGTCTCCGGGTCCTGGTGGTTCGGACGCTTCGTCTCGGAGGCAACCGGCTTCAACTGGAGCATGACCGCGTTCCCCGGCGCCGACCTCTCCCTCGGCTCCTCGGGCAACCTCTGGGTCGTCCCGGAGAACGCCGCCAACAAGGAGCTCGCGTACGAGTTCATCGACATCACGATGCGTCCCGAGATCCAGGCGATCATCGGCAACAACGGCGGCCTGCCCGTCGCTGCGGACACGGCCGACATCACCGACGAGAAGAGTGCCGCACTCATCGAGACGTTCAACGGCGTGCTCGACGCGGACGGCCTCGCCTTCTACCCGGACTGGCCCGCCCCCGGCTTCTACGACGTGATCGTCCAGGAGCTCCAGGGCCTGATCACCGGCTCACAGGACGCCGAGACCACCGACGCCAACCTCGGCGAACAGTACGACGAAGGCACCGCGGACTTCCGCTGATCCTCGCTCGCGGGGGTGGCAGCACGGAGCCACCCCCGCACTCCCCAGGAGATGAACATGTCACTCGCCACACGCGAGGGCCGCAGGAAGCTGCCGCCCGAACAGCCCTCCATCCCGCAGCGCAGCGGCGGGACCGGGGCCTACTGGAAGTACCTGCTCCCCGGCTTCGTGCTCCTGCTCGTCGTCGTCATCGTCCCGCTCGTCTGGAACGTGTACCTGACCTTCACGAAGTGGAAGGGCGTGCGCGCACCGGAGTTCATCGGGCTGGAGAACTGGCAGAAGATCCTCACCGACAGCGACTTCTGGACGTCGTTCACGAACTCGGTCTGGATGATCATCGCGATGGTCGTGGTTCCGACGATCGTCGGACTCATCGTCGCCGCCCTCCTGTTCGACGTCGTCGGACGCAAGTTCGGCGGCAAGGTCGGCAGCTTCCTGCGGGCCACCTACTACCTGCCGCAGATCCTGCCGATCGCCGTCGCCGGCATCGTGATCGGCTGGATCGTGCGCCCCGGCGGCGACGGCGCGCTGAACCAGATCCTCGGCGCCTTCGGGTTGCCCTCCTACGACTGGCTCGGGCAGATGCCCTCGGCCCTGATCGTGCTCATGCTCGTGATGGTGTGGGTGCAGCTCGGGTATCCGGTCGTCGTCTTCATGGCGGCCCTCCAGCGCGTCGATCCCGAGCTCTACGAAGCGGCGGAACTCGACGGCGCCAACTGGCTGCAGCGCTTCACCGCCATCACCATGAGCATCATCCGCCCGGAGATCTTCGTCGTGACGCTGACCTGCACCATCGCGGCGCTGAAGGTCTTCGGGCCCGTCTACATCATCACGCGCGGCGGACCCGCGGGCGCGACGCTCGTCCCCGCCTACTACGCGTACCAGGAGTTCTTCACCAAGCGGAACGTCGGCTACGGCGCGACGATCGCCACCGTGCTCACCATCGTCGTGGTCATCGTGTCGATCGTGTTCATCCGCGTGCAGAACTCGCTCGAGCGGAAAGAGAGGGCGGGACTGTGATGCACGCCACGACTGCGATCGTCACCGGCAGGCCCACGAAGAGCCGGCCGCGAGGCGGCATGACGAAGAGACGGCCCGTCGACTGGCTCCTGCTGGCTCTGGTGGTCGTCGGCGCCCTGCTGGTCATCGCGCCGTTCTACCTGGTGCTCGTGAACTCGTTCAAGTCGCCGGTCGACTACGCGACCTCCGGGCCGCTCGCCTTCCCGGAGACCCTCGACTTCGGCGGGATCATCAAATTCTGGGAGCGGGTGAACTTCCCGGAGAAGGTCTGGAACTCGCTGTTCATCTCGGGGATCGTGGCCGTGCTGGCCGTGGTGATCTCGATGCTCAACGCCTTCGCGATCGGCATCGGGCGCATCCGGGGACGCAGCTGGATCGTGCTGCTGTTCCTGATGGCCAACCTGCTGCCGCAGGAGGCCCTGCTCTACCCGCTGTACTACATGTTCAAATCGGTCGGGCTGTACGACAACGTGTGGGCGGTGATCATCGTCTTCACGGTGATCCAGGCCGCCTTCGGCACATACCTGCTGTCGTCGGTCTACGGCACGTTCCCGAAGGAGGTGCTCGAGGCCGCATCGCTGGACGGCGCCAGTCGCTGGCAGATCCTCTGGCGGGTGATCTTCCCGATCAGCCGTCCGACCCTGTCGGTGCTGCTCATCTTCTTCTTCATCTGGACGTGGAACGAGTTCCTCATCCCGCTCACGTTCCTCGCCTCGAACGCCAACCAGACCGTCCCCGTCGCGATCAGCGTGCTGCAGGGCGACCGGCTGATGGACGTGACCACCACGAGCGCGTCTGCCCTGTTGGGCATCATCCCCACGCTCATCTTCTTCCTCATCTTCCAGCGCACGCTCACACGCGGCATCACGGCAGGAGCAGTCAAGTAATGAAGTTCACCGACGGGTTCTGGCAGCTGCGTCCCGGCGTCACCGCGCTCCACGCGCAGGAGGCGTACGACATCGCGGAGACCGACGAGACCCCCGACGGCCCCGGCATCGTCATCACCGCCCCGACGATGGTGATCGCCAAACGCGGCGATGTGCTCAACCGCCCCGTGCTGACCACGACCCTCTCCTCCCCCGCCGAGGGCGTGATCCGCGTCCGCATCGCGCACCACACGGGCGGGCGATGGCACGGCGGTTTCACTCTCCCGGGCGCCGGCGGCGGCGCGGCATCCGTCGCCGTCTCCGAGAGCGGCGGGGTCGTGGATGCCGGCGCGCTCGTCGCCCGCATCACCCCGGGCGCACCCTGGAACCTCGCCTTCGAGGTCGACGGGCGCCGCGTGACCGGCAGCGGACACAAGGCCCAGGGGTACATCCAGCTCGCCGACGACGCGCAGGTCGACCCCGGCATCGTCGGCAACGCCCGCCAGGGCGGCGGAGCGCCGACGGCATCCGCCTTCGTCCACGAGCAGCTCGACCTCGGGGTCGGCGAGCACATCTACGGGCTCGGCGAGCGCTTCGGACCGCTGGTCAAGAACGGCCAGACCGTCGAGATCTGGAACGCCGACGGCGGCACGTCGAGCGAGCAGTCCTACAAGAACGTGCCGTTCCATCTCTCCGACCGCGGCTACGGAGTGCTGGTGAACGACCCGGGACACGTCTCGTACGAGATCGGATCCGAGGCCGTCGAGCGCGTGCAGTTCTCCGTGTCGGGAGAGGTGCTCGAGTACTTCGTGATCGCGGGCCCCACCCCCAAGCAGGTGCTCGGCCGATATACGGCGCTGACCGGACGCCCTCCGGTCGTGCCCGCCTGGTCGTACGGACTCTGGCTCTCGACGAGCTTCACCACCGACTACGACGAGCAGACCGTGAACTCGTTCATCGACGAGATGGCCGCGCGCGAGCTGCCGGTGTCGGTCTTCCACTTCGACTGCTTCTGGATGCGCGAGTTCAACTGGTGCGACTTCGAATGGGATCCGCGGGTCTTCCCCGACCCCGAGGGCATGCTCGGGCGCCTGCACGAGAAGGACATCCGCGTGTGCGTCTGGATCAACCCGTACATCGCGCAGCGCTCCCCCCTGTTCCGGGAGGCCGCCGACCAGGGATTCCTGGTCACGCGCGCCGACGGCTCGGTGTGGCAGTGGGACCTCTGGCAGGCGGGCATGGGTCTCGTGGACTTCACGAACCCCGACGCCACGGCGTGGTACCAGGGTCATCTGCGCCGGCTGATCGCCCAGGGCGTCGACTGCTTCAAGACCGACTTCGGCGAGCGCATCCCCACCGACGTCGTCTGGGCGGACCGCGCCGACCCCGAGCGCATGCACAACCGGTACACGGAGCTCTACAACCGTGCGGTGTTCGATGTGCTCACCGATGTCCGCGGCGAGGGCGATGCCGTGCTGTTCGCCCGGTCGGCGACCGCCGGCGGCCAGAGCATGCCGGTGCACTGGGGCGGAGACTCGACCTCGACGTTCGCGTCGATGGCCGAGACGCTCCGCGGAGGCCTCTCGCTCGCGCTGAGCGGCTTCGCGTTCTGGAGCCACGACATCGGCGGCTTCGAGGGCACGCCGGATGCTGCCGTGTTCAAGCGCTGGACCGCGTTCGGCCTGCTCGGTTCGCACTCGCGGTTCCACGGCTCGAGTTCGTATCGGGTGCCGTGGGCGTTCGACGAGGAGGCCGTCGAGGTGACGCGGCGCTTCACGCACCTGAAGATGCGGCTCATGCCGTACCTGTACCAGCAGGGGCTGGATGCCGCGACGACCGGCGTGCCGCTCATGCGGCCGATGGTGCTCGAGTTCCCCGACGACCCCGCAGCGAGCTACCTCGACCGGCAGTACATGCTCGGCTCGGATCTGCTCGTGGCGCCGGTGTTCTCGGTGGACGGTGTCGTGGACTTCTACCTGCCCGCGGGCGAGTGGACGTCGTTGCTGACCGGTGAGACCGTCACCGGCGGCGCCTGGCGACGCGAGGTGCACGGCTTCGATTCACTGCCGCTGTATTTGCGTCCCGGCACGGCGCTCCCCTGGGGTGCCCGGGTCGACGGCCCCGAGTACGACTACCATGACGGACTGCGGCTGCGTGTGTTCGCCGGCGGCACGGGAGCCGCTTCGGTGACCGTGACCAGCCCCGACGGACGCGCCGTCACCTACGACGTCGACCTCGAGGAGATCACCGGATGACCACCCCCCTCGCCCCCCGCGACGACTACCGGGGCTCGGGCCTCGTCTTCCCCGAGGGCTTCACGTTCGGATCCGCGACCGCCTCGTACCAGATCGAGGGCGCGGCGGCCGAGGACGGGCGCACCCCGTCGATCTGGGACACCTTCAGCCGCACGCCAGGGAAGGTCTGGAACGGCGACACGGGAGATGTGGCGTGCGACCACTACCACCGTGTCGATGAGGACCTCGACCTGATGCGCGACCTGGGTCTGCAGGCCTACCGGTTCTCGATCGCCTGGCCGCGCATCGTGCCCACGGCCTCCGGCGAGGTGAACCGGGCCGGGATCGACTTCTACTCCCGGCTCGTCGACGGGCTGCTCGAGCGCGGCATCCGCCCGGTGGCGACCCTCTATCACTGGGATCTGCCCCAGTATCTGGAAGACGCCGGCGGCTGGACCTCCCGCGCGACGACCGATGCGTTCGAGGACTACGCGTCGGTGATGGGGCGCGCACTGGGTGACCGCGTGCACACCTGGACCACCCTCAATGAGCCGTGGTGCTCGGCCTATCTCGGCTACGGGCAGGGCGGGCACGCGCCGGGACGGCATGAACCGGCATCCGCTCTGTCGGCCGTGCACCACCTGAACCTCGCCCATGGGCGTGCGATCCAGGCGCTGCGCGCGACGTCGAGCGGCGACCCGGACTATTCGGTGACGCTCAACTTCCATGTGCTGCGCGGGCAGGGCGACGGCGCAGGTGACGCGGTGCGCCGCATCGACGCGCTCGCGAATCGGGCGTTCACCGGGCCGATGCTGCGCGGCGAGTATCCCGCCGACCTGCTGGCCGACACGGCATCCGTCACCGACTGGGACTTCGTGCTGCAGGGCGACCTCGCCACGATCAACCAGCCGATCGACGTGCTGGGCGTGAACTACTACTCGACCGCGACCGTGCGACTCTGGGACGGCGTGTCCGAGAAGCAGCAGAACGACGGCCACAAGGGCGCCGAAGGCGGCACCGCGTGGCCGGGCAGCGATGGCGTCGTCGAGTTCGTGGAGCAGCCGGGACCGTACACGGCGATGGGCTGGAACATCGCACCCGAGGGCCTCGAAGAACTCCTCGTGTCGTTGTCGGAGCAGTTCCCGGAGCAGGCGCTCATGGTCACCGAGAACGGCGCCGCCTTCGAAGACGAGGTCGCGGATGACGGCTCCGTCCCCGACCCGGAGCGCACCGACTATCTGCGCCGGCACTTCACCGCCGCGCACCGCGCCCTCGAGCGGGGGGTCGACCTGCGCGGCTACTTCGTGTGGTCGCTGCTGGACAACTTCGAGTGGGGCTACGGCTACGCCAAGCGGTTCGGCATCGTGCGCGTCGACTTCGATTCGCTCGATCGCACGGTCAAGGACTCGGGACACTGGTACCGCGAGCTCGTGCGCACGCGCACCGTGGGCGCCTAGGAACCGCCCCGGCCATCACACGCAGGTCAGCGCGGCCGAGCCGTGGACGACCTGACCACGAGTGAGGTGGGAAGCGGATGCGGAGACTCCGCGTCTTCCTCCCTCAGCAGGGCGAGCAGGGCCTTCACCGCTGCTTCTCCCTTGGCATCGATGTCCTGGCGCACAGTGGTCAGCGCGGGAGAGACGCGCGCCGCGAGCGGATTGTCGTCGAAACCGACGACCGACAGCTGGTCCGGCACGAGGATGCCCCGATCCCGAGCCCGCTCCATGACCTCGAGCGCCGCGAGATCGGAGAAGGCCAGGACGGCGGTCGGCGGATCGTCGAGCATCCGATCGATCCGCTCTCGCAGGACGGCGTCGATATCGAGCCCCGGGGTCCCGACCACGGTCGGGACGATCCCGGCCTCATCGAGCGCTCGCATCCATCCGCTCATCCGTCCCGCGATGGTGATCGACGTGGTCTCGACGGAGATCTCCGATGACGGCTGGTCGTCGGCATCGAGCGCAGCGACGACGACCGCGATGCGGGAGTGGCCCAGATCGACGAGGTGTCGGGCGGCCTGATACGCGCCGGTGGCATTGTCGATGCTGATGTCGGGGACTCCGGGAAGCGGCGAGCCTTCGACGTTCACGATCGGCAGCCGACGCTCGCGCAACGCCGTGTACGCCGACATCGCCGGCGCGCACGAGTACACGATGGCGCCGTCCATCGCGATGTCCCGTGCAGGAACGACGCCGGATTCGCCGGAGGAATGCAGCAGGACGAGCGAGTACCCCGCGTCGGCAAGCGACCCCGCGACCGCCCGGACGAACCCGACCGCCACGTCATCGGTGAAGGCGTCTCGCGGTGAGTTCGTCAGCACCATGCCGATGACCCCGGTGCGTCCGCGTGCGAGAGCGCGCGCTGCGGGATCCGGGCCTGCGTAGCCGAGATCGTCCGCGGCGCTCAGGATCCTGGCGCGAAGATCTTCGGAGAGCTGGTCGGGTCGGGAGAAGGCGTTCGAGACCGTCATGCGGCTGACGCCCACGTGCTCCGCAATCGTCTTCAGCGTCACCCGTCCCACCTCGACCACCTCCGCCCCCATTCTGCCCGACGGCAGAAGGGGTCCGGCGGGGATCAGCACGGATCGGGGGCGCTCGACGCGATGACGGGACGCGGCGGCGGCTCGACCGCCTCGGCGATGCGCCGGATGCCGCGGGCAACGGCCACGCGGACGCGCGCTCGCCATTCCTCTCTCGCGCGTGCGGCAAGAGCGCGATCCCGCGCCCGCATCGCATCGAGGCGTCGCTGGGTGTGCGGGTCTCGTGCAGTGATCTCGTGTTCGGCCTGGACGAGTGCCGCGATCATCTGGTGTTCCATCGTCGCGCCTTTCTGTATCGGTACAGACGACGGTACTATACCGGTACAGAAATCGCCAGTGCTTTCAGGAATCGATGGTCGACGGGCGGACCGACGGTCAGCTGCGGTCGTCGGGCTTTCCGGGGCGCCGGCGGGAAGTCCATGCCGACAGCGCGGATGCCGCTGCTCCCGCGGCCCGATCGATCGCCTCGGCGGAACGGCTCAGCACGTCTTGAGCCGCATCCTGCCATGCGGGGATCGTGGTCGCCTCCCCCGCCTGCACCCTCGCCGCGTGCTCGGCCGCCTCGAAGGCGCGCTCGAGTTCGGCCACGGCATCCCGATAGGCGCCGAACGCGGCGGGCGTGACCCTGCCTGTCGCCGCGCGGCGCATCTCGTTCGCATGATCCGCCGCACGCAGATAAGCGGCCGTCTCCGGTCGCTTGACGTCGGTCATCGCCGGATACCCGATCTGCAGCCCCGGGTCGGTCTCGTAGCGCATCCACCGCGCGATCACGGAATCGTGCTCGGCCTGCAGACGCTCGAGCGGGCGAGGAGCGGATGCCGCAGGGACCGCGGCCCGCGCCGCGTTCAGGCGCACCTGGCGGGCCCGCACGTCGGCCGCGGCGGCCTTCGCGTCTCGCTCCCTCTCTCGCAGCATGCGTCGTGCCGCGGCGACCTGCTCCGCCGACGCGCGCTGAGCCGCACGCTCGGCCGAGATCCGCGTCAGGTCGGCCCGTGCGATCTTCAGTGCCGTCCGTCGCTCTGCCGCGACCTGCTGCGCCGACCGCAGGTCGTGCCTGGCCGCGTCGACGGCGAGGCGCCTGCCACTGACTGTGCTGTTGCGTCGGTTCACGCCGATCACCCCCACTGTCCCCACGGCGACCGCGGAAGGCGCGATCCACCACCACTCGGCGACGAGCAGCAAGGGGTCCATGATCCGATGCTACCCAGGGGCAGGATGTGGCACGCGCGCCCGCGCGACTTCTGCGGTCGATTCCCACCTGGCCGGCGGAACTGTCTTCTGCTTCTGCGGGCAGTCCCACCTCGCGGGGGGAACGGAGTCGAAGTTCTGCGGCCATCGCGACGTTCTGCGGCCACATCGGTCGGATGTGGCCGCAGTAGTTCGCGATGGCCGCGGAAGGTGACGCGGGAGCGGAAGCCGAGCCCGCAGGTGGCGCTAGACCAGGGTCTCCTGCCATGCCGCGTGCAGCTGTGCGAACTTGCCGGTGCCGCCGATGAGCGCCGCCGGGGTGTCGTCCTCGATGATCTGGCCATGCTCCATCACCAGCACCCGATCGGCGATCGCGACCGTCGAGAGGCGGTGCGCGATGATGATCGCCGTGCGATCCTTCAGCAGCGTCTGCAGCGCGTCCTGGATCAGGCGCTCCGACGGGATGTCCAGCGAGGCCGTGGCCTCGTCGAGGATCAGCACCGCCGGGTCGGCGAGGAACGCACGGGCGAACGAGATCAACTGACGCTGCCCTGCCGATACGCGGCCTCCGCGCTTGTTGACGTCGGTGCCGTATCCGTCGGGCAGCGACGAGATGAACTCGTCGGCACCGACGGCGCGTGCCGCCGCACGGATCTCGTCGAGCGTCGCGTCGGGCTTGCCGAGCGCGATGTTGTCGGCGACCGTGCCGCTGAACAGGTAGGCCTCCTGCGTGACCATGACGATCGCGCGGCGCAGGTCCTTCGGGTGCAGCGAGCGCAGATCCACACCGTCGAGGGTCACATGACCGATCGACGGGTCGTAGAACCGCGAGATGAGCTTCGCGAGCGTGGACTTGCCCGCACCGGTCGTGCCCACGAGCGCGATCGTCTGCCCGGCAGGGATGTCGAGCGAGAAGTTCGGGAGGATCGTCTTCTCGCCGTTGTAGCCGAAGGTCACCTCGTCGAAGTTCACGTGTCCGCGCGACTCCCAGAGGTCGATCGGCTTCTCGGGGTCCGGAACCGTCGGCACCTCTTCGAGCACGCCTGACACCTTCTCCAGCGCGGCCGTGGCCGACTGATAGGAGTTCAGGAACATCGCGATCTCCTGCATCGGAGCGAAGAAGTTGCGCACGTACAGCACGGCCGACAGCAGCACACCCACGGTGAGTGCTCCGTCGGAGACGCGGATGCCGCCCCAGAGCACGACGATGCCGAGCACCAGAGCGGCGACGCCCATGAGCCCGGGCTCGAACGTGCCGAACAGCAGCATCGACCGGCGGTTGATGTCGCGGTAGTCGCCCGCGACCTCCTGGAACGAGGAGTCGTTGCGCGGCTCCTTGCGGAACGCCTTCACAGCGCGGATACCGGTCATCGTCTCGACGAACTGCACGATCACCTTCGCGCTGATGACGCGCGACTCGCGGTAGACCAGCTGCGAGCGCGAGTAGAACCAGCGCATCAGGAAGAACAGCGGGATGCCGCCGATCGCGAGGATCAGCCCCGACTGCCAGTCCCAGAAGCACAGGGCGATGAACGTGAAGAGGCCGAAAAGCACACCGGAGACGAGCTCGTTCAGACCGCCGTCGAGCAGCTCCTTGATCGAATCGAGATCGCTGGTCTGGCGCGAGATGATGCGACCGGACGTGTACGACTCGTGGAACTCCAGACTCAGGCGCTGGGTGTGCAGGAAGATGCGCTTGCGCAGATCGAGCAGCACGGCCTGCGTGAGCTTGGCGGCGATGATCACGTACCAGGCGATCAGGATCGACGCGAAGAAGCCCGCAAGCAGGTAGATGCCGCCGATCATGAAGGTCGGCATCCAATCCGCGTCGTTCAGCACCGCCGGGAGGGCGCGGTCGAGCCCGATGCTGATCAGGATCGGTCCGGCGACCTGCAGAGCGGTCGAGACCACCAGCACCGCGGCGGCCAGCACGATCTGCGGCTTCAGCGGGCGCACCAGCGATCCGAGCAGACGCAGGGACCGACGACGGATCTCCCTGCTCTCCTCACGCGTGTACTGGGAACGATCCTCGTTCTGCGTTCCGGTGACGGCGGAGCTCATCGCTGCACCTCCTTCTTCATTTCGGTTGCTGAGCCCGACGACGCATCATCGGCGGTCGACATCGCGAGGCCCTCGCGGACCTCTTCGTCGATTTCGCGCTCTTCGTCGCGGATGATCGGGATCGCCCCGGTCCGCGCCGCTTCCTCCGCCTCCAGGCTGGAGATGACGTGACGGTAGTGGCGGCTGGTCTTCAGCAGCTCGGAGTGGGTGCCGACTGCCGTCACTCTCCCGGCCTCGAGCAGAGCGACGCGATCGGCGAGCGCGACCGTCGAGGGGCGGTGCGCCACGATCATCGCCGTGGTGTCGGCGAGGACGTGCCGGAGGGCCTCCTCGACGAGCGCCTCGGTGTCGACGTCGAGCGCGGACAGCGGGTCGTCGAGCACGAGCACCTTCGGCTTCGCCGCCACCGCACGGGCGAGGGCGAGCCGCTGACGCTGGCCACCGGAGAGGCTGAGCCCCTCCTCGCCGATCACCGTGTCGACGCCGTCGGGCAGCGAGTCGACGAACGACGCCTGAGCGACATCGAGGGCTTCGCGCAGTGCGCGCTCGCCCTCGTCGCTGTGCACGTCGAGGTCGGCGCGACCGAGGAGCACGTTCTCGCGGACGGTCGCCGAGAACAGCGTCGCGTCCTCGAAAGCCATGGCGATGTGCTGCCGCAGCTCGGCGAGAGGGAGATCGCGCACGTCGACGCCGTCGAGCGTGACCTTGCCGCCGGTCACGTCGTACAGACGCGTGGGCAGGGTGGTCAGCGTCGTCTTGCCGCTGCCGGTGAGACCGACGAGCGCCATCGTCTCGCCCGGACGCAGCACCAGGTCGATGCCGTCGAGCAGGTCGCGCTCGTGCGCGCCCGCGTCCTGGTAACGGAAGTGCGCCGCCTCGAAGGCGAGCTCACCGCGAGGATTCTCGATGTGCACCGGGCTCTCGGGGTCGGTGATCGTGTTGGTCTCGGAGAAGATGTCGAACACGCGGTCGGTCGCCGTGCGGGCGTCGAGCATGAACGAGAACAGGAACCCGATCGACTCGATCGGCCAGCGCAGCACGACGGCCATCGCGAAGAACGCGAACAACTGCGCCTCATCGATGGCGCCCTGAGAGATCAGCCAGATGCCGGACATCAAGCTGATACCGAACGCGATCTGCGGCATCAGGTCGAGCCAGAACCAGATCGACGAGATCGCGCGGGCCTTGCTCATCTCGGTCTCGCGCAGCGTCTCGGCCTGACGGCTGAAGCGGCTCAGGGCGTGCTTGCCGCGTCCGAACGCCTTCAGCACACGGATGCCGTGCACGCTCTCCTCGACGCTGGTCGCGAGGTCACCCGCCTGGTCCTGGCTGCGACGCGTGAGCGCGCCGTAGCGCTTCTCGAAAAGGTATCCGCGCACCCACAGCGGGATGGCGGTCACGAGGAAGATCGTGCCGAGCAGCCAGTGCCAGCGGAAGAGCAGCACCGATCCGATCACGATCGTGAGGATGTTCACCACGAGCAGCACGAGGCCGAACGCGAGCCAGCGACGGATGAGGCCGATGTCCTGCATCATGCGGCTGAGCAGCTGGCCCGACTGCCAGCGGTCGTGGAACGACACCGGCAGAGTCTGCAGGCGCGAGTAGAGCGTCGTGCGCATCTGGTACTCGACCTCGGTGGCCGGGTTCAGCACGAACTGACGGCGCAGCCACACCATCACGGCCTCGCCGAGGGCGAGGGCGAAGACGATGAGCGCGCCGACGATGATGACGCTGATCTCGCCGGACTTCACGGGTCCGCTGATGATCTGCTCGAGCACGATCGGAATGGTCAGAGCGATGATCGCGGCGATGAGCGCGCTGGCGGCACCGCCGGCGAGTCGCCAGATGACCGGCTTCACGAAGGGCTTCAGGCGCCACAGTGCGGCCGGAGTAGAGAGGGAGGACGAGGGCGAGGTGTTCTGCGAGGAAGGCGAGGAAGACATGTCTCTCAGATGAGTTTCGTATGGGAAAGCAGTTGCGGAAGGGACGGATGACAGCACGGACTCGCGAGTCCGGCATCCGATGCGGGGCGTGCGGCTCTAGACGAGCGGGCGCGCCGGGGTCGAGCCGAGAGCGTCGATCTGCACAGCGGCGATCGTGATCATGATGTCCTCCTCAGGGGCTCGGTGGCGTCGACCGGTCGGCGCGACAGCCCACCAGCCTATGGCTGTGAACCAGCTGAACGCAAGAGTCATTCCCGATTCCGGGCGCGACTCTGCCCGGATGCGCGTTCAGTCGCGTCCGGTGCGACCCAGCTCGGCCCGGAGGAGTCGGTTCAGGTTGAGTCCGAGCACCGCGAGGATGTCCTCCTCGGCCCATCCGCGTCGCAGCAGCGCCTCGGTGACGAGCGGCAGGCCCGTGGGCCCCTCGAGCCCCGGGATGTAGCAGTCGACGAGCACGCCTTCGACCAGCTCCTCCACGCAGCACGGCGCGGTCGTGTCTTCGAGCACCTCGCGCACGAAGTCCGGTCCCATGCCGACGTGATCGATGCCCGCGATCGAGACCACGTGCTCGAGATGATCGACGACCGTGTCGAGCGTGTGGGTGTCGGCATGCAGGTACGAGGCGAAGAAGTTCACGCACACCACGCCGCCGCCCGCGGCGATCCCGGTGATCTGCTCGTCGGTGAGGTTGCGATGGTGATCGAACAGTGCCCGCGCCGAGGAATGCGAGGCGATGAGCGGACGGGTGGCGAGCTCCAGCACGTGGTCGACGCCGGCAGCGCCGAGGTGGCTGACGTCGAACATCATCCCCATCCGCTCCATCTCGGCGAAGGCGCGGATGCCGGGACGAGTGAGCCTGCTTCCCGCGGCGTCCTCTCCGCTGCCGTCAGCGAAGGCGCTGCGTCCGAAGTGGGCGACCGAGCCCACGCGCACGCCGAGCCGGTGCACGGTCTCGAGCAGTTCGATGTCTTCGGCGATGCCGGGCATGCCCTCGAGCGCGAGCACGAGCGCGATGCGCCCCTCGGCGATCACACGCTCGATCTCGTCGCCGGACACGCAGAGCGCCACGGCATCCGCGTTCCCCTCGGCCAGGCGGTGTGCAGCCTCGATCATGCGGAGCGTGCGTCGCAGCGCGCCTTCCGGACGATAGGACTCGTCGATGAAGACCGGCAGGATCTGGAGGTCGACTCCACCCGCCTGCAACTGGGGCAGCCACTGCGCCCGGAAGAACGACGCCCACTCGTCGACCGGGCGAGTGGCCACCGCACAGAGCAGATCGTTGTGCGCATCGGCGACGAGGGCGCTGCGGTGGAGCGCGGCTGCTCGGTTATCGGTCATGCGACCATCCTGCTCCCCTCGCACGCCCTATCCGGGCATATCGCTCGAACGGCGCGAGAAGTAACGTGATCGTCACGCGGCGGTCAGCGAGCGAGGGACTCCCGAGCGAGCAGGCTCTCCTTGACGGGGAGGCCCCATGCGAAGCCACCGAGGGTGCCGTCGGTGCGCAGCACGCGGTGGCAGGGCACGAACAGAGCCGGTGCGTTGCGCGCGCAGATGGATGCCGCGGCGCGCACCGCGCGCGGGTTGCCCAGTCGCGCGGCGAACGAGGTGTAGGTGAGGGGCTCCCCCGCGTCGATCGCGCGCAGCTCGGCCCATCCGGCCAGCTGCAGCGCCGTTCCGGTCTGCTTCACGGCGACGGCGTCGATCGCGGAGAGATCGCCGGCGTAGTAGGCGCGGGCCGCCGCAGCGGCATCCGTCTCTCCGTCGCGGATCGCGGCGGGGCGGGCCGAGGCCGACAGCCGGCCGACGATCGCGTCGACGTCGGCGGTCCAGCCGGACGAGAGCACGCGCTGCCGGTCGTCGACGAGGATCGTGAAGGCTCCGTCGGGGGTGTCGATGGTCTGGATGAGGGCGGTCATGATGTCTCCTTCAGAGTGCGGTTTCGGATGGCGCGCACCGGCCGCGCCGGAGCGGCACGCCAGAGGTGAGCGCTCAGGTAGCTGCGCCATGGGGCTGTGCGCTCCGCCCACGCGACGAGGGGTGCAGGTTCAGCGGGAAGTCCGGATGCCGCGGCCCCCGCCCGCAGAGCGACATCGCCCGGAAGCAGGATGTCGGGGTCGCCGAGCACGCGCATGCGCACGTAGTCGGCGGTCCACGGGCCGATGCCGGGCATCGCGAGCAGAGCAGCACGCTGCTCGGCGCCGTCGTCGCCGACCGTGAGCTGGAGGGAACCGTCGGCGAGCGCCGCCGCCGCACCGGTGATGGCCCGGATCCGCGCTGCCGGGCCGCGCAGCACGTCTGCTCCGTGCTCGGCGATCGCCGGCATGGTCGGGAACAGCAGGCCGTTCTCGGTGCGCTCCCCCAACGCCTCCGCGAGACCGGTGAGAGCGGTGCGGGCGGCGACCACCGTGATCTGCTGGCCGATCATCGCGCGGATCAGCATCTCGTGCGGATCGGCGGAACCCGGCACTCGGATGCCCGGGATCCCGGCCACCAGTGGAGCGAGTTCAGGGTGCGATGCGAGCGCCTCGTCGACCGCGATCGGATCGGCGTCGAGGTCGAAGATACGGCGCACCGTGGCGACGAGCGGAGCCAGGTCGCCGAGCTGGGCGACACGGGCACGCAGATGCAGGCGTTGCGTCGCGTCCTGGCTCACCTCGAACCACGCGGGCCCGCCGGCCATCCGCAGGTGACGCGAGAACGAGGTCGGCGTCACCTCCTCGATCCCCGGGACGGCGCGGGCGGCCATCCACGCGAAGATCCCGCTCACGTCGAGTGGACCGCGGTACGGCAGGACGAGATCGATGGCGCCCGGAGCCGATTCGATCCCGGACGAGCTCCGGCGGCGGGCGCGCAGCTCACCGGGGGTGAGACCGAACACCTCGCGGATCGTGTCGTTGCACTGACGGATGCTGGCGAAGCCGGCCGAGAACGCCACGTCGGATATCGGCAGGTCGGTGCCGACGAGCAGCATGCGCGCGGTGTGCGCACGATGCGCCCGAGCGAGGGCCAGCGGCCCGGCACCGAGCTCGGTGCTGAGCAGTCGAGTGAGGTGCCGCGAGGAGTAGCCGAGTCGCGCCGCGAGGCCGGGCACGCCCTCGCGCTCGACGACGCCGTCGGCGATCAGGCGCATCGCCCTGGCCGCCGTGTCGCCGCGCACGTTCCAGGCCGGCGAGCCGGGAGCGGCCTCGGGGAGGCAGCGCTTGCAGGCGCGGTACCCGGCCTCGTGCGCGGCGGCGCTCGTCGGATAGAAGGTGACGTTCTGCGGCTTCGGTGTGCGCGCGGGGCAGCTCGGACGGCAGTAGATGCCGGTCGAGCGCACCGCCGTCACGAACTGCCCGTCGAAGCGCGTGTCGCGCGCGTTGATGGCGCGGTAGCGTTCGTCGAAGTCGGTCACGGGGAGGCTCATGCCTCCACTCTGTCACGCCCCGCGGACATCGACTGGCGGAAATCGGACATCGCGGTAGGACCGGTGCCGAGACCCCGAATTCGCGCTGAGACCCCGGCCCGCAGACGTCTGCGGGCCGGGGTCTCGGGGAAAAGCGGGGGTCTCGGCGAGACCACGTGACTCAGTGGAAGAAGTGGCGCTCTCCGGTGAAGAACATCGTGACGCCGGCCTTGCGGGCGGCATCCACGACCTCCTCGTCGCGCACCGAGCCACCGGGCTGCACGATCGCCGTGACTCCCGCGTCGATGAGCACCTGGGCACCGTCGGCGAACGGGAAGAACGCATCGGATGCCGCCACCGAACCGGCGGCGCGGTCTCCGGCGCGCTCGACCGCGAGGCGGCACGAGTCGACGCGGTTGACCTGGCCCATGCCGACGCCGACCGTGGCGTTGTCCTTGGCGAGCACGATCGCGTTCGACTTCACCGCGCGGCAGGCCTTCCAGGCGAAGATGAAGTTCACCATCTCCTCGTCGCTCGGGCGCTCACCCGAGACGAGCTCCCAGTTCTTCGCGACCGAGCCGATGTCGTCCGGGAAGCGGTCGGCATCCTGCAGCAGCAGCCCGCCCGAGACCAGGCGCACATCCGCGCGCTCCTGCTGCCAGTCCTCGGGCAGCTGCAGCAGACGCAGGTTCTTCTTGGCCTTGAAGACCTCGAGCGCGGCCGGCTCGAACGACGGGGCGACGATGACCTCGGTGAAGATGTCCTTGAGGTTCTCGGCCATCTTCAGGGTCACGGTGCCGTTCGCGGCGATGACGCCGCCGTAGGCCGAGACCGGGTCGCACTCGTGGGCGCGCAGATGGGCGCTCGCGATCGGGTCGAGGGCGTTGGGGGCGGTGGTGGCGATCCCGCACGGGTTGGCGTGCTTGATGATCGCCACAGCCGGCTTCACCATGTCGTAGGCGGCGCGCAGCGCGGCATCCGCATCGACGTAGTTGTTGTACGACATCTCCTTGCCCTGCAGCTGCGTGGCCTGGGCGATGCCGTGTCCGCCGGCGCGCGTGTAGATCGCGGCGCGCTGATGCGAGTTCTCGCCGTAGCGCAGCGTCGCCAGGCGCTCGGCCTGGATGGTCAGGTGCACGGGCAGCTCGCCCGGCTCGGAGAGCGTGCCCTCGGCGAACCACTGGGCGACGGCCGTGTCGTAGGCCGCGGTGTGGGCGAACGCCCGGGCGGCGAGCTCACGGCGCTGCGCGACCGACGTGCCGCCCTCGGCGATGGCCGAGATGATGGCCGGGTAGGACTGCGGCGACACGACGATCGCGACGTTCGCGTGGTTCTTCGCGGCGGCCCGCACCATCGCCGGTCCGCCGATGTCGATCTGCTCGACGACGTCGTCGCCGACGGCGCCCGAGGCCACGGTCTCGACGAACGGGTAGAGGTTGACCACGACCAGTTCGAAGGGCGCGATGTCGAGCTCCTGCAGCTGACGCTCGTGGTCGGCGAGGCGCAGATCGGCGAGCAGACCCCCGTGCACCTTCGGGTGCAGGGTCTTGACGCGACCGTCGAGCATCTCGTCGACTCCGGTCACCGCGGCGACGTCGGTGACCTCGTGGCCGGCTTCGCGGATGGTCGCGGCCGTGGAACCGGTCGAGACGATCTCGACGCCCGCGGCGGCGAGCGCCTCGGCGAGCACGAGCAGGTCGGTCTTGTCGCTCACCGAGACGAGCGCACGCCGGATCGGCACGGTGTCGCGGTCGCGGTAGAGCGAGGGGTCGTGGCGGGGGCCGGCCATGGTGGGCTCCTTCGTGCGTGAGGTGCGTCGGGTGGAAGCGGTCAGGGGGTGGGCGTCAGCGCGAGCTCGCCGGTGGCGATGGCGCGCACGACGTCGATGAGGAGTCGGCGTTCGACGGGTTTGATGCGCTCGTGCAGGCTGTGCTCGGTGTCTCCGGCGAGGATCGGCACGCGCTCCTGCGCCAGGATCGGCCCGGTGTCGACGCCGTCGTCGACCACGATGACGCTCGCGCCGGTCTCCGAGACGCCCGCGGCGAGGGCATCGCGCACGCCGTGCGCGCCCGGGAACTCCGGCAGGAATGCGGGGTGGGTGTTGAGCAGTCGCGGCGAGTACTCGGCGACCAGTGCGGGCGGCAGCAGGCGCATGAGACCGCTGAGCACGACCAGGTCGGGATTCCAGAAGGCGAGCTGGCGGCCGAGCTCTTCTCCCCAGGCCTCGCGGCTGTCGTGCTCGTGCCACGGGACGGTGAAGCTGGGGATGCCGAACTCCTCGGCGTGAGCGAGGCCGTCGGCTTCGCGGTCGGCGCCGACCACGACGACCCTCGCAGGGAAATCGGGGTGACGAGCGGCCTCGAGGAGGGCGCGAAGATTCGAGCCGGTGCCCGAGATGAGAACGGCGACCGTGAGCACGCGCCCAGTCTACCGGGGCGTCGGGCGTGCTCCGGCCCGGGCATCCGCCCGTCGAGCGGCGGTCAGTCCGGACGATCCGAAGGGTCGCGCTTCGGGATCACGAACCCGCGCAGGTCGTCGAGCGGAGCGGTGTCGTCGAACGGCCGAGCGCTGTCGGACGTCGGGACATCGGATGCCGCGCCGGGCACGGCATCCGCTTCGTCCACGATCGTGTCGGCCGACATCTCGGCCAGCCACCGATCGGTCCTCTCCTCGGCCAGTTCGTCGCGATGACGCGGCGAGAGCAGGAGGATCGCCGCGCCGAGGAGCACTTCGCCGCCGAGGGCGAGTGCGAAGGGAAGCGGCGCCGGCCCGACCTCCGCCAGCCGTCCCGGCCCCATCGACCCGGAGGCGAGCACGGCGGCGAGCGCCGCGATCCCCGCCGTCACCACTCCGATGCCGAGCGCGATCACGGACCGCTGCGCCATGCCGAGCGGAGTGCCCTCCCACACGAGGCGCGAGCGGACCGCCCAGCCGGCGAACGCACCGGCCGCGATCGGGATCAGCACGACGATCAGCATCCAGATCGAGCTGTTCTCCGGCAGCAGGCCGAAGACGGGGATGCCGGGGACGACGCCGAGCTGCGTGCCCGCCGGCGACACGGCCGTGCCGACTCCGACCGCGAAGCCGGGGCCGGCGAGCCACGAGATCACCCACACGATCAGCGTGGGCAGGTAGACGAGCTGTCCGAGCGTCATGACCGTGAGTCCGAGCACGTCGACGCGGGCGGCCTGGAACAGGGCGACGACCTCGCCGCCGCGCAGGGCGATCATCACGGCGAGGGCCAGGGCAGCGGCTCCGGTCACGGCCACGAGCACGAAGGCCGTCCCCCGTGTGATCGCCGCGGGGACCGGAGCCCAGTCGTCCCGGGCGTCGACCGCGTCGTGGATGCGATCGAGCAGACCGCCGTCCCCCTCCTCCCACGCGACGCGGACTCCCCCGCAGATCGCACCGACGAGGTACACCGCGGACGGGAGGACGATCGCGAGGATCAGTGGGGTCTGCGCCGCAGCGAGCCGGGCGCTCAGCGCCACCCCGGTCGCGATGAGAGCGAACACGGCCGTACCCGAGAGCGAGCCGAGGAGCCAGGCGCCGGCGTTCGCTGCGCGCGTGCCCGAGCGCGCGGCGAAGAGCAGCGTGAAGAGCAGGAACGCCAGCGGCGTGATCGAGACGGCGAAGCTCGCGGCCTCCGCGGGGATGCCGAGCGAGACGATGAGCGCGTCGGGGATCGCCACCTCGAGCGGCACCCCGTGTCCGAACTCCCAAAGTGTTCCGGTGAGCGGCCAGAGCGCGCCCCAGTCCGCAGTGACGCCGAACGCCAGGGTCCACAGCAGCGTCAGCGGCGCGAGGAGCACGGCGAGGCCGACGGCCGCGGCGATGGCGGCGTCGAAGGCGGCGAGGACCGCGACGAGGAGGCGTTGCATATCGAATCGAGACTACGACGACTTCCCGCTCACCGTCTGGGGGCGCGCGCTGGGCGGACGACACGATAGCGTCTTCTCCGGAGGTTCCCCCGATGACAACTGCCCCATCCCCCGCACAGGCGCCCGCCGAGCCCACGAGCGCTCTCGACCGCTTCTTCGAAATCAGCAAGCGAGGATCCACGGTCGGCACCGAGATCCGCGGTGGCCTGGTCACTTTCGTCACGATGGCGTACATCGTGATCCTCAACCCGATCATCCTGTCGGGCAAGCCCGACGTGGCCGGCGACGTGCTCGCCTTCAACGCCGTCGGAGCAGCGACCGCCCTGACCGCCGGCGTCATGACGATCCTGTTCGGCGTCGTCACCCGCCTGCCGTTCGCCTTCGCTGCCGGCCTGGGCATCAACGCGTTCGTCGCGTTCTCGGTCGTCGGCCAGGTCACCTGGCCCGAGGCGATGGCGCTCGTGATGATCAACGGCGTCATCATCGTGCTGCTCGCCGCGACCGGATTGCGGAAGGCGATCTTCGACGCGGTGCCGTTCCAGCTCAAGATCGCGATCACGGTCGGCATCGGCCTGTTCATCGCCTTCATCGGCTTCGTCAACTCCGGCTTCGTCACTGCGACGGGCACGTCCTCGCCGCCCGTGGGCCTCGGCGTGAACGGCTCGGTCGCGACCGTTCCGAGCCTGCTGTTCGTGGTCACCCTGCTGCTCACCGGCATCCTCGTGGCACTGCGCATCAAGGGCGGCATGCTGATCGGCCTCGTCGGCGGCACCGTGCTCGCCGTGATCGTCGAGGCGATCTGGCACATCGGCGCTCGCGGCTTCGATGACGAGGGCAATGTCGTGAACCCTGGCGGCTGGGGTCTGACGGTCCCCGCCCTCAACGGCTCACCGGTCAGCGTGCCCGATCTCAGCCTGGTCGGAGCGGTCGACTTCACGTTCGACTTCGGCAAGGTCGGCATCGTGGCCGTGGTCATGATCGTCTTCACCCTGCTGTTCACGAACTTCTTCGACGCAATGGGCACCATGACGGGCCTCGCGAAGGAAGCGAACCTCGCCGACGACAACGGCGACTTCCCCCGCATCAAGTCGGCCCTGATCGTCGAGGGCGTCGGTGCGATCGCCGGCGGCGCGACCTCGTCCTCCTCGAGCACGGTGTTCATCGAATCCGGTTCCGGCATCGGCGAAGGCGCGCGCACCGGTTTCGCGAACGTCGTCACCGGTGTCCTGTTCCTGCTCGCCATGTTCCTGACGCCGCTGACGTCGATCGTCCCGACCGAGATCGCGGCGGCCGCCCTGATCATCGTCGGTGCGATGATGATGGCGCAGATCCGGTTCATCGACTTCGCGGACTTCCGGGTGCTGCTGCCGGTGTTCCTCACGGTCTCGGTGATGCCGCTGACGTACTCGATCGCGAACGGCATCGGCGCAGGCTTCGTGAGCTGGGTCGTCATCCACGCGTTCTCCGGCAAGGCCAAGAGCATCAGCCCGCTGTTGTGGGTGGTCGGCGTCGGGTTCCTGATCTTCTTCGCCCGTGGACCGATCGAGGCGCTCTTCGGCGTCGGCATCTGACACCAGGGGGTCTCCCAGAGCCCCGTAGCGCGCGCGGCGGGGCTCTGGTAGACCGGAGGCACCTCCACAGCAGAAGGTGAATCGATGCCCGAACCCGACGCGGCCGCCGGCGCCCGCTATGTCACCGATGGCGGACTCGAGACCGACCTGGTCTTCCACCACGGCGTCGATCTGCCCGATTTCGCCGCGTTCGTCCTGCTCGACGACGACCACGGCCGTGCTCTCCTCCGCGAGTACTACCGCGGCTTCGGCGAGGTCGCCCGCGCGCACGGCGCCAGCCTGAGGCTCGAATCGGCCACCTGGCGGGCGAGCGCGGACTGGGGTGAGCGCCTGGGATATGACGCGGAAGCGCTCCACCGCGCCAACGCCGCGGCGGTGGACCTGCTCCACGACGTCGCAGCGGACTTCCGCGATCTGCCCGAGGTCCGGCTCGTGGGGGTGATCGGCCCCCGCGGCGACGGCTACCTGCCGGGTTCGTGGGACCCCCGCACCGGAGCCGATGACGCACTCGTCTACCATCGCGCGCAGGTGCAGGCGCTCAGCGACGCCGGCGTGCACGTCATCGCGGCGTACACGCTCACCGATCCCGCCGAGGCCATCGGCATCGTCCGCGCCGCACGCGAAGCCGGGATGCCGGTCGAGATCTCCTTCACCGTGGAGACCGACGGCGCTCTCGCCTCGGGACGCACGCTGGCGGAGACGATCGACCTCGTCGACGCAGCCGCCCCGCCGGACGGCTATCTGCTGAACTGCGCGCATCCGAAGCACCTCGACCGCGCGATCGATCCGACGGTCACCGCGAGGATCATCGGCATCCGCCCGAACGCATCTCGTCTCTCGCACGCCGAACTCGACGAGTCCGCGCAGCTCGACGACGGCGATCCCGACGAGCTCGCCGCCCGCACGGTCGACCTGCTGCAGCGGATGCCGGCCGTGCGCGTGATCGGCGGATGCTGCGGCACCGACGTCCGCCATATCGCGGAGATGTGGCGTCAGCTCAGCGCACAGGAATCGCGCTGAGCCGACGTTCTTCCGGCGCCGACGCCAGATCTCAGGCGAAGGCGGCGGCGAACTCGGCGGAGGGTTCGATCGGCTCGATCACGTCGATGAGCACGCCGCCCGGCGCCTCGACGATGAAGTGCCGCTGGCCGAACGCCTCGTCCCGCAGGGTGAGTCGTTCGGGCAGGTCGCGCGCCCCCACCAGCCGGGCATGCTCGGCTGCGGCATCGGCGACCTCGACGTTGAGCAGCAGGCCCCGCACCGGCTCGCGGAAACCGGCAGGGATGGTCTCGTGGTGTCGATCGAGGATGGCGAGCTCGCCGCCGTCGAATCGCAGGCTCACGTACCAGTCCGCCTCGAAGGTCGTCTCGAAGCCGAGCTCCTGGCGATAGAACGCCGCGGCTTCCGCGACGTCGTCGACCATCAGCACCGGGTAGAAGCTCGTGATGTCCATGCGATTCCCCTTTACATACTTTGTGTTTGTATCTTTGCTCTAGAATACATACACACCGCACGTAAAGGAACCCCATGCCCCGAGCATCCGCCTCCGATGCCGCCGCGACCGCCCGCCGGATCCTCGGCGTCGCCGGTGCCCATTTCGCCGAGCACGGGTACGCCGCGGCATCCGTCGACGACATCGCGGGTGCGGCCGGTGTGACGCGTGGAGCCGTGTACCACCACTACTCGTCGAAGCCGCTCCTCTTCGCCGCGGTGGCCGCCGCGCAGCAGGAGCTCGTCGCCGATGCCATCATGAGCGCGACGGCCGACAGCACCCCGGATGCGGCGCTCCGTGACGGCAGCCATGCGTTCCTCGACGCGATCACGCACGGCGCGGCGGCGCGCGTCCTGCTCGTCGACGGACCGGCCGTGCTCAGCTGGGAGGACTGGCGGCGGTTCGACGCCGAAGGCGCGGCGGTGACGCTGCACGAGGGTCTCGCCGAAGCCGGCGTCGCTCCGGCGCTGCGGGATGCGCTGGCGGCGGCACTCTCGGGAGCCATGAACGAGCTCGCGCTCTGGCTCTCGGAGCGTCCGACGGATGCCGACGCTCGCGCCCAGGCGCACGACGCGCTCGACCAGCTGCTGGATGCTGTGGTTCCGCGGAGGTCCTGACCGCGACGCCGGGCCCCACTTCTGCGGCCACGTCTACCTTTTGCGGCCTCACCGCTGCGAAATGGCCGCAGAAGGTGCGATTGGCCGCAGAGGTTCCGCCACTCAGGTATGAAAGAAGGCCCCAGAGTGGAGTCCGGGGCCTTCAGATCAAGCGTAGCTCAGATCAGAGCGACTCGACAATCGCACGCATCAGGTCAGCGGTCTCGGACGGCGTCTTGCCGACCTTGACGCCGGCGGCCTCGAGGGCCTCCTTCTTGGCCTGAGCGGTACCGGCCGAGCCGGAGACGATGGCGCCGGCGTGGCCCATGGTCTTGCCCTCGGGAGCGGTGAAGCCCGCGACGTAGCCGACGACCGGCTTGGTGACGTTGGCCTTGATGTAGTCGGCCGCACGCTCTTCGGCGTCGCCGCCGATCTCGCCGATCATCACGATGGCCTTGGTCTCGGGATCGGCCTCGAACGCGGCGAGCGCGTCGATGTGCGTGGTGCCGATGACCGGGTCGCCGCCGATGCCGATCGCGGTCGAGAAGCCGAGGTCGCGCAGCTCGAACATCATCTGGTAGGTCAGGGTGCCCGACTTCGACACGAGGCCGATCGGTCCCTTGCCGGTGATGTTCGCCGGAGTGATGCCGACGAGCGCCTCGCCCGGGGTGATGATGCCGGGGCAGTTCGGCCCGATGATGCGGGTCTTGTTGCCCTTGCTCTGCGTGTACGCCCACGCCTCGGCCGAGTCGCCGACGGGCACGCCCTCGGTGATGACGACGAGCAGCGGGATCTCGGCGTCGATGGCCTCGATCATCGCGTCCTTCGTGAAGGCGCCGGGGACGAAGGCGATCGACACGTCGGCGCCCGTCTCCTTCATGGCCTCGGCCACGGAGGCGAAGACGGGGAGCTCGACGGCGTTGCCGTCCTTGTCGGTGTGCGCGACCGTGGTGCCGGCCTTGCGGGCGTTCACGCCGCCGACGACCTGGGTGCCGGCCTTCAGCATGAGTGCCGTGTGCTTGGTGCCCTCGCCGCCGGTGATGCCCTGGACGATGACCTTGGAGTCCTTGTTGAGGTAGATCGACATTCTTCTAGTCCTTCAGTCTCAGGCGTTGGCGAGCTCGGCGGCCTTGTCGGCGCCCTCGTCCATGGTGGCGGCCAGGGTGACGAGCGGGTGCGCGTACTCGGCGAGGATCGCGCGACCCTCGTCGACGCGGTTTCCGTCGAGACGCACGACGAGCGGCTTGGATGCCGTGGCGCCCAGCGTCTCGAGCGCGCCCTTGATGCCGTTGGCCACGGCGTCGCATGCCGTGATGCCACCGAAGACGTTGACGAACACGCTCTTGACCTGCGGGTCGCCGAGGATGACGTCGAGACCTGCGGCCATGACCTCAGCCGAGGCGCCACCGCCGATGTCGAGGAAGTTGGCCGGCTTGACGCCGTTGTGGTTCTCACCGGCGTAGGCGACCACGTCGAGCGTCGACATGACGAGTCCTGCGCCGTTGCCGATGATGCCGACCTCGCCGTCGAGCTTCACGTAGTTGAGGCCGGATGCCTTGGCCTTGGCCTCGAGCGGGTCGGCCGCGTCCTTGTCTTCGAGCGCTTCGTGCTCGGGGTGACGGATCTCGGAGGCGTTGTCGTCGAGCGTGACCTTGCCGTCGAGCGCGATGATGTCGCCCTCTTCGGTGCGGACCAGCGGGTTGACCTCGACCAGCGTCGCGTCCTCGCCCTTGTAGACGTCGAAGAGCTTCACGAAGACGTCGGAGACCTTCTCGACGAGGTCTTCGGGGAAGTTCGCGGCGCGCGCGATCTCGACGGCCTTCTCCTTGTCGATGCCCGTGAGCGGGTTGACCTCGACGCGCGCGAGCGCCTCGGGACGCTCCACCGCGAGCTCTTCGATCTCCATGCCGCCCTCGACCGAGCAGAGGCTCAGGTAGGAGCGGTTGGCGCGGTCGAGCAACACGGAGAAGTAGAACTCCTCTGCGATGCGCGCACCCTGCGCGACCATGACGCGCTTGACGACGTGGCCCTTGATGTCGAGGCCGAGGATGGCCTTCGCTGCTTCGTACGCCTCGTCGGGCGTCTTGGCGACCTTGACGCCGCCCGCCTTTCCACGGCCGCCGGTCTTCACCTGAGCCTTGACGACGACCACTCCGCCGATCTTCTCGGCTGCCGCCCTCACCTCTTCAGGGGTGTCCGCGACGATGCCGGCGAGGACCGGCACTCCGTACTTCTCGAAAACGTCTCGTGCCTGGTACTCGTACAGATCCACTGTGGTTCCTTCACTGGGCTGCTGTCTGGTAATTCTCTCGATGTCGAGACATCGACCAGTCCCCCAGCCTACTACCTCGGCCTGGGTCGACCCTGCGACAGGTCAGCCCGTATACCGGCGTAAACATCCACGTGACGGAAGAGCAACTCCGTCATACGGATTTTCCGCTTGACCCCGTCCGACGACCCGGCTATGTTCGGGTCAGGCCTAGGCGGGTTACGACAGTGAACCATCTACCGGGCAACCCAGGCGGTGTCGCCAGGGAGGCGACCCGGTCACCACTCCTCGTCGCGAGCCCAGCGCATCGCCCTGATCGGGCGCCGACCCACGGCGCCCCGGTGAGGAAGGTGCCCGATGCTCGACCGCATCCAGGACTATCGCGAATGCCTCGGCGACCCCGACCGCTGGGCGATCGCCACGATCATCGAGGTCTCCGGCTCGGTGCCGCGACCGGCCGGCACGTCGATGGCGGTGCGCGGCGACGGACGCACGATCGGCTCGGTCTCCGGCGGGTGCGTCGAGGGTGCCGTGGTGGATGCCGCACTCACGGCCCTGGAATGCGGAGTGACCGCGGTGCACTCGTTCGGCTACGCCGACGACGACGGCCTCGAGATCGGACTGATGTGCGGCGGCGATGTGCGGGTGCTCGTGCAGCCGCTCCGCACGTTCGCCGACGACACGCTCGCGCAGCTCGCGGACGAGGGCGGCGGCGACGGCAGGCTCCGGCTGGTCCGCGACGTCCCGCTCGACGACGACAGCGGGCTCCCCCCGGATGCCGTCGTCACAGCGTTCGCGGTCGGCGCGACCACCGCTGACATCTCCGCAGCCGTCGGCGCGGCATCCGCTCGTCTCGACGCGGCACTCCTCTCCGGCGGCACCCGGGTGATCGAGATCACCGACGGCACCGGACCGGAATGCCGCGTCGTCCGTCGTCTGCTCGTCGAGTCGAGCGTGCGCCCTGCCCGCGTCCTCATATACGGCGCCAACGACTTCTCGGCCGCGCTCGCGCAGGCCGCTGCCGCGCTCGGGCGGCACGTGACGGTCTGCGATGCCCGTCCGGTGTTCGCCACGCACGCCCGGCATCCCGGCGCACACGAAGTGGTGCGCATGCATCCGGTCGTGCACTTCGAGGCCGAGCTCGCGGAGGGTCGCATCGACGCCCGCACCGCCGTGATCCTGCTCACGCACGACCCACGGTTCGATCTGCCCGTCCTCGATCGCGCGCTGAGGCTCGACCTGTCGTACGTCGGCGCGATGGGATCGCGCGTGACCCATGAGAAACGCGCGCAGGAGCTGCGCGCCGGCGGCCTCGGCGACGGCGAACTCGGCCGGCTGCACTCCCCGATCGGTCTCGATCTCGGCGCCCGGACTCCGGAGGAGGTGGCCGTGTCGATCCTCGCCGAACTCATCCTGACCGAGAGCAGGTCACGCGGCCCAGCCGTGCCCGATCGACGCACCCGCGCGGTTCCGAGCCGCCTGCGCGACACCGCGGGCGACGTGCACGACGACAGCCGCGTGTGCATGCCCGAGCCCTCCCTGCTCGCCGACCGGGAGGTGCCGGCATGGACATGACGAGCGTCGACGAGGTGCTCCTGTGCGCCGACCCGTCGGCCTGGCGTCGGGGCGATTCGTGGCTCGCCGGCGGCACGGTGCTGTACTCCTACGGCACCGACGTCACCCGGGGCGCGCCGACCCGGCTGCTCGACATCACCGGCGCCGGGTGGGAGCCCCTGAGCTGGACGACCGATCCCGATGGCTCCCCCGCTCTCGAGATCGCCGCCACCTGCCGGGTCAGCGACCTGTACGCACTTCCCGATGCCGACGACCTGCCGGTGCCGCGTGCCGCCCTGCCCGGCCTCGATCTGATCCGGCCGGCGTGCGACGCGTTCGTGGCGTCGTGGAAGATCTGGAACGTCTCGACGGTCGGCGGCAACGTCGCCACGGCGCTGCCGGCCGGTCCGATGATCTCGCTGCTCGCCGGGTGGGACGCGATCGCATTGATCCTGCGTCGCGACGGGCGGCGACGTCGTGTCCGGGTCTCGGCGCTCGTGACCGGCGCCACGCGCACCGGCCTCGAAGACGGGGAGCTGATCCGCAGCTTCCACGTGCCGGGCCTCTCGTTGCGGCAGATTCCGGCGTTCCGCCGCATCTCCCTCACCGAGCGCGGGCGTTCGGCGGCCCTGCTGATCGGACGACGCACGTCGGATCAGTCGGTGCGGCTGACCGTGACGGCATCCACGTTCCATCCGATCGTGCTGGATCTCGGCGCGGAACCGGAAGCGGATGCCGGAACGGTGCACGCCGACGCGGAATCGTGGCGACGGGCGATCGACGAAGCCACGGCCCGACGCGGCTGGTACGACGACATCCACGGTGCGCCGTCCTGGCGTCGCCTGATGACGCATCGACTGGGAGACGAGATCCTCGCCGAGCTGCTGCCCGGCGTCGCGACCGGCGTCGATGCGGCGCTCGGGCGGACGACCGGCGACCTGCACATCGAACGGAGGGCATCATGAGTGCCGACCTCATCCGCGCCCGCGTGGACGGACGAGACGTCACGGTCTCGCCCGAGCCCGGCCAGTGCCTGCGCACCTGGCTGCGCGATCAGGGCGCGTACGGCGTGAAGAAGGGCTGCGACGGCGGCGACTGCGGGGCGTGCACGGTGATCGTCGACGGCGCGCCCGTGCACAGCTGCGTGTACCCGGCGCATCGTGCGGCCGGGCGCGACATCGTCACGGTGCAGGGACTCGGCACGCCGGAGGCGCCGCACCCCGTGCAGGAGCGGTTCCGTCGCGCGGCCGGCTTCCAGTGCGGGTTCTGCACGGCGGGGATGGTCTGCACGGTCGCCGGCATGCCGGAGGGCGCAGCCGACGACCTCGATCGCACCCTCAAGGGCAACATCTGCCGATGCACGGGCTACCGCAGCATCGAGGACGCAGTGCACGGGCGCACGAACATCGACGACCGCGCGGGAGGTGTCGGCAGTGCCACGGGCGCGCCGGCCGCCCTGGGCGTGGTGACCGGAACCGTCCGCTACACGATGGACGTCGACCCGGCAGAGCTCCCCGCTCCCCTGCTCCACGCCGTCGTCGTGCGCAGCCCGCATGCGCACGCGCGCGTCATCTCGGTCGACCCGTCCCGCGCGCTCGCGATGCCGGGCGTGGTGCGCGTTCTCACGCGTGAGGATGCTCCGACCACCCTCTTCTCGACGGCGCAGCACGAGATCGACGCCGACGACCCCGCCGATACCGCGGTGTTCGACGAGTATGTGCGGTTCGTCGGACAGCGCGTCGCGCTCGTGGTCGCCGAATCGCAGCGGATCGCCGAGCGCGCCGCGCGGCTGGTCGACGTCGACTACGAGGTGCTCCCGGCGAACATCGATCCCGAGCGCGCCGACCACCCGGACGTGCTCGCCCTGCACGGGCACGCGTCGACGGCAGGCCGGCGGGACCCGGCGAGGGCGGAGGCGCTGCGCGCGGCATCCGAGGTCGCACGCTCCGAGAGCAACATCGTCATGGAGATGCACTCCGAGATCGGCGACCTGGAGACTGCCCTGGCATCGTCGGATGCCGTCGAGGAGCGCACCTTCCACACCCACCGCGTCTCGCACACGGCGCTCGAGACGCACGGATCGATCGCCTGGCGCGATGACGACGGCCGGTACGTGGTGCGCAGCAGCACACAGGTGCCGTTCCTCGCGCGGCGCACGCTCGCCCGGATCTTCGGACTCGCACGGGACCGGGTCCGTGTCTACGCGCCCCGGGTCGGCGGCGGGTTCGGCGGCAAGCAGGAGGTGCTCACCGAAGACCTCGCCCTGCTCGGGACCATCGCGACCGGCCGCCCGGTGCGGGTGGAGTTCAGCCGTCAGGAGGTGCTGACGGCCACCACGGTGCGGCATCCGTTCCGCATCCGCGTGCGCATGGGCGCGACCGCCGACGGCCGGATCACGGGCATCGGCGTGGACGTGCGCTCGAACACCGGTGCCTATGGGAACCACGGCCCCGGAGTGATGTTCCACGGCGTCGGGGAATCCATCGCCGTGTATCGCGCCGAGGCGAAGAAGATCGACGCCGACGTCGTGTACACGAACACGATCCCGTCCGGGGCGTTCCGCGGCTACGGCCTCAGCCAGATGATCTTCGCGATCGAGTCGACCGTCGACGAGCTGGCCACGCGCCTCGGGATCGACCCGCTCGAGTTCCGCCGACGCAACATCATCGGCGCGCAGGATGCTCTCATCGCGGCGCACGAGGAACCGGATCTGCTGATCGGCAGCTACGGACTCGATCAATGCGTGACGGCCGTGCGCGACGGCCTCGCCCGCGATCGCGAAGCCGACGCCTCCTCGATCAGCGCCGCCGACGGCTGGCGGGTCGGCGAGGGATCGGCGATCGCCATGATCGCGACGGTTCCCCCGCGCGGCCACCATGCCGATGCCACCCTCCGACTCGACCCCGACGGGCTGCTCGCCCTCGATGTGGGCACCGCCGAGTTCGGCAACGGCACCTCGACCGTGCACCAGCAGCTCGTCGCGACGGTGTTCCAGACCACGACACGGCGCGTGCGGCTGCGGCAGTCCGACTCCGACCTGGTGCCGCACGACACCGGCGCGTTCGGATCCACCGGCACGGTCGTCGCTGGGCGGGCGACCCACGCCGCCGCGGTGGAGCTGGCCGACATGCTGCGTCAGCGGGCGGCAGCGCTGCTCGGCGTCGCCGCAGACGAGTGCATCCTCATCGACGACAGGGTCGTGCACGGCGGCCGGTCCGTGCCGTTGCACGAGATCGCCGCACAGGCACGCGAGGCCGGCGACGTGCTCGAGGCGAAAGGGCACTGGGGAGGCACCCCGCGCTCGGTGGCCTTCAACGTGCAGGGATTCCGCGTGGCCGTCAACGAGGGCACGGGCGAGCTGCGGATCCTGCGATCGCTGCACGCGGCCGACGCCGGGGTCGTGGTCAACCCCGAGCAGTGCCGCGGTCAGATCGAAGGCGGCATCGCCCAGGCGATCGGCGCGGCGCTGCACGAGATCGTGCGGGTCGACGACGACGGCAGGGTCACCTCGAACATCCTGCGGCAGTACCACGTGCCCACCTTCGCTGACGTGCCCCGGTCGGAGATCTCGTTCGCGCAGACCTCCGACGCCACCGGACCGCTGGGCGCGAAGTCCATGAGCGAATCCCCGTTCAACCCGGTGGCACCCGCGCTCGCATCCGCGATCCGGAACGCGATCGGCGTGCGCATGACGCGGACGCCCTTCACCCGCGACAGCATCCATGCCGCGATCCTCGAACGCGATGCGCGTCGCCGCGAGGGGATGGAGCCGTGAGCGGCGAGCGGCGCCACGCGATCGTGCTCGCCGCAGGGCGCGGCATCAGACTCGGTCGCGGCCCCAAGGGCGCACTGCCCTGGAACGGCGAGGTGCTCGCGACCCGCGCCGCGCGCAGCGCCACAGAGGCCGGCTGCACTGTCACCGTCGGCGTGCGCCCGGAGGATGCGGTCTCGCAGAACTGGTTGCGCGCACGCTGTCCGACGGCGCGGATCGTCCGCGTGCACGATGCCGATCTCGGACTGTCGGCCTCGCTGCGCGCCGCCGTGCTGCCCGTCACCCTGTCTCCGGTCGACGCGGTGATCGTGATGCTCGTCGATCAGCCGGGGGTCGACGCCGCCGTCATCCGACGTCTGTTCGACGCGCGCCGCGCCGGTCGGATCGCGCGCGCGACCTGGAACGGAGTGCCGGGCAACCCGGTCGTCTTCGGTGTCGATCACCTGCTCAGCGCCGCCGCCTTCTCGCGCGGCGACGCCGGGGCACGAGACTGGATCCGCACGAACACCCACCTCGTCGACGACATCGAATGCGGAATGCTCGCTCGAGGCGACGATATCGACGTGCCTCAGGATCTGCGCACCTGGCTCGACGCCGCGCGATCCGCTCCCGGGCCCCCGCTGTGAGGTTCTAGGCTCTGTCTATGCACGAATCCGCAGCACCGCGCGCCGCCGTCGTCGCCGCAGCCCTCGAGCTCTTCCAGGATCAGGGGTTCGAACAGACCTCCGTGGAGCAGATCGCCAAGGCCGCCGGGGTCTCGCGATCGACCTTCTTCCGGCAGTTCGGCGGCAAGGAGGATGTGGTGTTCGCCGACCACGAGGTGCTCCTGGGGCAGCTCAGGGAGTTCCTCGCCGAGGGCCATGAGGATCCCTGGGTGGCCGTGTGCGCGGCATCCGAATCCGTCTTCGCGCACTTCGCGCACGATCCCGATCTCGCGCGCCGGCGGTACCAGATCGTGCGGCAGGTGCCGGTGCTGCGCGAGCGCGAGATCATCACGGTGTTCCGGTACGAGCGGCTGTTCGACGACTACCTGCGCGGCGCACTCCCCGGAGTCGATCCGCTGGATGCCGTCGGCTTCGCCGCCCTCGTGACGGCCGTGCACAACCACGTGCTGCGTCAGCTGCTCCGCGGCAAGAAGAAGGTGCCGCTCTCGACGCTGCAGACCGCGCTGGCGGATGTGCGCCGTCGCTACGGCGTGGGCAAGGATGCCGCTGCCGGAGCGCCCGACGACGTCGTGGTGGCCGTGTTCCCCCGGTCGATGCCGATCGCCGAGGTGACACGCCGGTTGAAGACCGAACTCGACTGACATCCATGGGTCGTGGGACCGAGTATCGAGGAGTACGATACTTGGTGCCACAAAGGAGTCCCCATGAGCACCGAAGCCTCCCCCTTCCCCGGCGAGCGCGTCTCGTCGTATGACATCACCGGGCGCCAGGACAGCGACTACTACGCCGTCTTCGCCGACATCCCCGCCGCCGACCGCGAGGCCTGGGATCGCGCGAAGGCCTACATCGACGAGGTCGCCCCGCAGATGGCGGATGCCTGGGACCGCGCCGAGTACCCCCTCGACGCCGCTCGGCGGATGGGCGAGATGGACCTCGTCGTGGATGGGATCGAGCATCCCTCGCTGACCCGCCTCTCGCCGCTGGCCGCGGGACTCGTGAACATGGAGATCTCCCGCGGCGACGGATCGCTCGGCACGATCCTCGCGGTGCAGGGCGGACTGGCGCTGCGCACCCTCGCGCTCTTCGGCTCGCCCGCGCAGCAGGAGAAGTGGCTCACCGCCCTCGCCGACGGCTCGGTTCTCGGCTCCTTCGCCCTCACCGAGCCGGACCACGGTTCGGACTCGGTCTCGCTCGAGACCGTCGCCCGCCGCGACGGCGACGGCTGGGTGATCCGCGGCGCGAAGAAGTGGATCGGCAACGGCGCCTCCGGAGGCATCACCTTCGTCTGGGCCCGCGTCGACGATGAGTCCGCCGACGAACATGGCGCCGTGCGCTGCTTCCTCGTGGAGCAGGACACCCCCGGCTATACGGGGACCGTCATCCGCGGCAAGGCCTCGCTGCGCGCGATCCATCAGGCCCACATCCGGCTCGACGACGTGCGCGTGCCGCTCGACGCGGTGCTCCCGGGAGCGAAGAGCTTCCGCGACGCGTCGACCGTGCTCTACGCGACCCGGTCGGGTGTCGCCTGGTCGGCGCTGGGGCACGCGACCGCCTGCTACGAGGCGTCGCTGGCGTATGCGAAGGAGCGCGTGCAGTTCGGTAAGCCGCTGGCCAAGTTCCAGATGGTGCAGGAGCGCCTCACCCACATGCTCGAGGACCTCACCGCCATGCAGCTGTACTGCCGGCGGATGGCCGACCTCGAGACGGCCGGTCAGCTGCGACCGACCCAGGCCTCACTCGCGAAGTTCCACAACACGCGAGCCGCGCGCCGCGTCGCCTCGATCGCCCGCGATCTGCTCGGCGGCAACGGCATCCTGCTCGAGAACGGCGTGATGCAGCACATGGCCGACATCGAGGCCATCCACACCTACGAGGGCACCGAGAGCGTGCAGGCCCTCCTGCTCGGACGCGACATCACCGGGATGAGCGCGTTCGCCTGATCAGTCGCAGCCACAGGCCCCGGCAGCCGTGCGCACCATGAAGCACACGTCGCAGGTGCCGTAGTCGCGCTCGGCGACGGGCGTCGGCGGACGCTCACCGCGGGGCGCGGAGACGCGCGGCGTCGTCGCACGCTTCACCTTCGGCTGGGCGATCGGCATGAACTCCGTCGGGTGGTTGACGAAGAAGTACGGCGGACGCCCCTCGCTCGGCTGCAGGCGCAGCGGGGCCGCGCCGATGACGAGACGCTCGTCCTCGCTGAAGCCGTTCGTGTAGGTGCGGCCGATGTGCAGCGATGCGCCCTCGCCGCGGCGGATCGCCTCGATGTAGCGACCGCGATCGATGTACGAGCTGATTCCGATGGCGTCGACGATGGCCGTGATGAACGCGTAGTTCGAGATGTCGATGCGGTGCGCGCGCAGCGCCTCGTTGAGGGAACGGTATGGACGGGACGTGCCTGCGGGCGTGGGCCCCTGTACTTCTTTCATCCTCTCCAGGATCGCACGTCTGGCGGCCCTCTTCGACCGCTTCTGTCTCGACCGCGTGCAAGACTGGCGTCATGGCACGGGCGACGATCATCGGCTCAGGTCCGAACGGACTCGCTGCCGCCGTCGCGCTCGCACGCGCCGGCTACGACGTGCGGGTGCTCGAAGCGTCCGACACCATCGGCGGCGGGGTGCGGACGCAGGAGTCCACTCTCCCCGGCTTCCTTCACGATGTGTGCTCCGCCGTGCACCCCGCGGCCGTCTCCTCGCCGTTCTTCCAAGCCTTCGGACTCGGCGAGCGCGTCGAGTGGATCCGCCCCGAGATCTCGTACGCGCATCCGCTCGACGGAGGGCGCGCCGCCATCGCCTGGCGCGACATCGACCGCACCGCGGCCGACCTGGGTGTCGACGCGCAGGCGTGGCTGTCCCGCGTACGGCCGCTCAGCACGCACATCGAGGGTCTCGTCGACTTCACCAACAATCAGCTGCTCCGCGTGCCGCGCGACCCGGTCACCGCTATGCGCTACGCGATCCGGATGCTGGACCAGGGGACTCCCCTCGCGGAGCGGGCCTTCCTCACGGATGCGGCCGCCGCCCTGATGTCGGGTGTCGTCGCGCATGCGAACTCCCCGCAGCCGACGCTCGCGGGCGGCGCAGCCGGGTTGCTCCTCGCCGCGCTCGCGCACGCCGGCGGCTGGCCGTACCCCCGCGGGGGCACGCAGCGGATCGCCGACGCGCTGGTCGGCGACATCGAGGCCCACCGCGGCACGGTCGAAGCCGGAGTCCACGTCACCGATCTGCGCACCCTCGACTGGGGAGACCCGGCACGCGGCGACCTGCTGCTGCTCAACACCTCGCCCCGCCTGGCCCTCACCCACCCCGATGTCCCGCCGGGGTATGCGCGGGCGATCGAGAGCTATCGCTACGGCGCCGCCGCGGCGAAGGTCGACTTCGCCCTCGACGGCCCGATCCCCTGGACCAATCCGCTCGTGCGACAATCGTCGACCGTGCACCTCGGCGGCACCCGCGCCGAGATCTGGGCGAGCGAGAACGCCGTCGCGGCCGGCCGGGTCAGCGACCGGCCGTACGTGCTCGCGGTGCAGCCGTCGGTGTTCGACGACTCCCGGGCACCCGCGGGCAAGGCAGTGCTCTGGGCGTACATCCACGTGCCGAACGGTTCGGACCTCGACCCGACCGAACTCATCACCGCGCAGGTCGAGCGCTTCGCGCCGGGCTTCCGCGAGCTGATCCTCGCGCATCACGCCGTGCCGGCATCCTCGCGCGAGGCGATCAACCCCGCCGAGATCGGCGGAGACATCTCGGGTGGCGTGTTCGACATCCGTCAGGCTCTGCGCAGGCCCGTCCTGTCGCCGACGCCGTGGCGCACGCCGATGCGCGGTGTGTACCTCGCGTCCGCGTCGACACCGCCCGGGCCCGCGGTCAACGGCATGGCCGGCTGGCATGCGGCCCGCACCGCACTCAGGGATGCCGGCACCCCGGCATCCCTCGACGACCTCTTCGGCTGAGCCGGCACGCTGACCCGCCCCTTCCGCCGCACGACGCCCGCGGCCAGGATGGGACCATGCGCTACGACATCCCCGCCCCGATGCTCGCGAAGGCCGCAGCCTCCGTGCCCGACCCGGCGAAGACGCCCGGGGGCCTGCTCTACGAGCCGAAATGGGACGGCTTCCGCGGCCTCATCGCCTGGGACGGCGAGACGGTCGAGATCGGCTCGCGCGGGGCGAAGCCGCTGACCCGCTACTTCCCCGAGCTCGTCGAGGCGATCCCGCAGCTGCTGCCCGGTCCGTGCCTGCTCGACGGGGAGATCGTCGTCGCCACCGGCCCCGAGGGCGCGCAGCGCCTGGACTGGGAGGCGCTCAGTCAGCGCATCCATCCGGCGGCCTCGCGCGTTGCGAAGCTCGCCGCCGAGACACCCGCGATGTTCATCGCGTTCGACCTGCTCGCCTCCGGTGACGACGACCTGCTCGACCAGTCGTTCGAGACGCGTCGGGCGCGGCTCGAGACCGTCATGGAGGGCGTCGAGCATCCCCTCCACATCACCCGCACCACGCGCGACCGCGACGCCGCCGTGCGCTGGCTCGCGGAGTTCGAAGGAGCGGGGCTCGACGGCGTCGTCGCCAAGCCGCTCGATCAGCCGTATGCTCCGGGCAAGCGCACGCTCATCAAGATCAAGCACGCCCGCACCGCAGACGTCGTCGCCCTCGGTTATCGCATCCACAAGTCCGGCTCGGGTGTCGGCTCGCTCCTCGTGGGCCTCTACGACGAAGACGGCACGCTCCGTCAGGTCGGCGGGGTCGCGGCGTGGAGCGACGTGCGACGACAGGAGCTCGTCGAAGAACTCGCACCCCTCGTCGAGCGCGACGAGAGCGGCGATGCCGTCACCGGAGAGAGCGAACGATCGCGATTCAGCGCCTCGAAGGACGTCTCTTTCGTCCGGCTGCGCCCGGAGCGTGTGCTCGAGGTGCGCTACGACCAGCTCGAAGGCGCCCGGTTCCGTCACACGGTGCAGTTCGACCGCTGGCGCCCCGACCGCGACGCCCGCTCCTGCACCTACGATCAGCTCGACACGGTCGCCGGCTACGACCTCGCCGACGTCCTGCACTGAGGCGGGTCAGTCGCCTGTGGGGTTCCCGTCGGCATCCCAGTTCCCGGCGACCTTCTTGCTCGGCTGCACGCGGGGCGGCTCACCGGGCATCTTGGGGAACTCCGGCGGGAACGACAGCTCGCCGAGGCCCTTCTCCTTGTCGCGCTCCCACCACTCGAGCAGCGTGTCGATGCGACCCGGCGACTTCTGCATCTCGGCCCACGGATCGCCGATGTCCGCGAGGCGCTGGGGGATGCTGCGCACGGTGAACACCGTCGGATCGAGCCCGTCCAGCTCATCCCACAGCACCGGCGTCGACACCGTCGCGCCGGGAAGGGCACGCGGACTGTAGGCGCCTGCCATGGTGCGGTCCCTGTTGGCCTGGTTGAAGTCGACGAAGATCCGCTCCCCGCGCTCCTCCTTCCACCAGTTCATGGTCACCTGCTCCGGCATCCGGCGCTCCAGCTCCCGCCCGGCCGCGATCACCGCGTGCCGCACGTCGAGGAACTCGTGGGTCGGCTCGATGGGCGCGAAGATGTGCAGCCCCCGGTTGCCGCTGGTCTTCGCGAACGCCTCGAGGCCCGCTTCCCTCAGCACTTCGCGGAGCGTGTGCGCGGCGGTCACGGCATCCGCGAAGTCCGTGCCCGGTTGCGGGTCGAGATCGATGCGCAGCTCGACCGGGTTGTCGGGGTCGGTCGCGAGCGACGCCCAGGGGTGGAACACGATCGTGTTCATCTGCACGGACCACACGATCGCGCTGGTCCTGTTGAGGACGATCTGCGGATGCTGACGCCCGCTGTTGTACGTCATCATCTCGGCATCGACGAAGTCGGGAGTGCCCTTCGGCGGGTTCTTCGAGAAGAACCCCTCCTTCCGCGGCTTCCCCGCCGCTTCGATGCCGTCGCGGAAGCGTTCGAGAGAGACGGCCCTGTTGCCGTTCGCGGAGAGGAACGGCGTCGAGACGAGCTGCACGTACTCGGCGAGCTCCGCCTTGGTGATGCCGAGGTCCGGCCACACCACACGGTTCGGGCTGGAGAGCACGACCTCGCGCTCTCCATCGGAATCGGCGACGGTCAGGGTCACACGTTCGGAGGCCATGCTCCGACCCTAGAGCGCCGACCGATCCCGCGGAAGCCTGCGCTCAGTCGCCGAGATCGACGGCGAGCACGAGGACCGGCGCGAGGGCGTCTCGCTCGACGACGATCGATGGACCGGCGGAGTCGACGATCACACCCGCCATCTCCTCATGGCTCGAGAGCACCTTCGCGAGCTGCTCCGGTTCGAACGGGAGCGGCCTGTCGCCCCGGCCGAGCGCGATGACCTCGAGCGGATGGGAGAAGAGCTGCAGGAAGCGTCGGCCATCGGCCGTCTGCGCCTCGGCGATGCCGGCCTGTCCGGTGCCGCCGCCGTCGTTCACGGCCACCCACATCTTCTTCTTGGCGAGAGCCTCGCCGACCTTGACGGTCGAGTCCTGCTCGCGGGGCGCCGCGAGGAGAGACTTCACGGTCATGTCGACGTCGGCCTGGTCGAGCGTCTTCTGCAGCAGTTCGGTCGGGAAGACGACCCGGTGCGGCGCCGACGCGTTGTCGACGATGAGACCCGCGAAGTCACCGGAGACGACCTGCTGCAGCACCGAGGTGACGGGCTGCGCGACCGCGGAGGTGGCGGTCGGATCCTCTTCGAGCTTCACCGAGTCGCGGACGGCGGCGGCGGAGCTGAACGCGAGCATGAACTGACGCTCGGCATCGCGGACGACGGCGACCGCCAACGGCGTACCCTCGCTGATCTGGGTGCGGGCGTCACCGATCACCCGGATGTACAGGTGCCCCTGCAGGGCCTGGCGCATCACTCCGAGCAGCTGGTCGTTCGTGGCACCCGCCTCGACCTCTTTGAGCGCCTCGCGCAGCAGCACGTTGTCCTTCATGCCCGCGATGGTCTCGGTCTGCTCGGGCGGCAGCATCGGGGCCAGCGGGAGCCTCCGGTCTGTCGCGATGGCGGCCTGCGGGGCAGGCGACGGCGGCGTGGGAAGACCGGATGGCGTGACCGGACGATCTGCGGATGCTGCGCCGTCAGGTTGCGGTTCGGTGGCGGGCAGCGCGACCTCGGGTCCGGCTGCGGCGCCGACACCCCGGAAGGCCTGCACGGAGATGCCGATGGACGGAGCCTCGACGACCGGCTCAGCCGGCGCGGTCTCGGCGGGCGCCGTCTCGGCGTCGGCCGCGGCCGTGCTGCTCGAGTCGACGTCAGGGACGTCAGCTGCGGGGGCGACGGCGTCGTCGCTGGACTTCTTGCGGCGGGAGAAGAGGGCCATATGAGCCAGCCTAACCCGCTCGCGAGAACTAGATCTTCTCGATCGGCGCGACCTTGATGAGGAGCTTCTTCTGCCCCGCGGTGTCGAAGCGCACGTGCGCGATGCGCTTCGCACCCTCGCCGGTCACCGCATCGACGCGCCCTTCGCCGAAGTCGACGTGCCGGATGCGATCGCCGGCCGTGAGCTCGAGATCGCCGTTGTCGCGCATCTTGGCCGTGACGCGGTTCGGGAACTTGTCCATCGCGGTCGACAGCGGCTTGAGCGACTCCCTGCCGGGCAGCGCCTTGACGGCGAAGCGGTCGCCGGACCCGGAGCCCGAGCCGCCGAACCCGCCGCCGCGACGCGCGTTCAGTGCCCGCGACTGCATGCCGCCGCGCGAGTTGACGTCGCCCGGCGACTGCCGCCAGTCGATGAGTGCGGCGGGGATCTCCTGCAGGAATCGGCTGGGCATGGCCACCGTGACCTCGCCGAACTGCGCCCTGGTCATCGCGAGCGACAGGTGGAGCCGCTTGCGGGCACGGGTGATGCCGACGTAGAACAGCCGACGCTCCTCCTGCGGGCCACCGGGCTCTCCCGCCGAGATGCGGTGCGGGATGAGGTCTTCCTCGACACCCGTGACGAACACGGCGTCGTACTCCAGACCCTTCGCCGTGTGCATCGTCATCAGCGAGACCGTGCCGGACTCGTCGTCGAGGTCGTCGGCATCCGACACGAGCGCGACCTCGGTGAGGAAGTCGACGATCGTGCCTTCGGGGTTGTTGCGCGCGAAATCGCGGGCGACGGCGACGAACTCGTCGAGGTTCTCGACGCGCGCCTCGTCCTGCGGGTCGCGGCTCGCGCGGAGCGAGTCGAGGTAGCCGCTCTTGGACAGCAGCAGGCTCAGGCCGTCGGCGACCGTGGTGGGCGGGGGAAGCTCGCCGGACGCCGGGAGCATGATCGCCGTCGCCTCGGCCAGCACAGCGTCGAGGTGCGCGATCGCGCCTTGGATCTTCGGGCCGAAGCCGAGCTGCGCCGAGTTCGCCAGGGCGTCGCGGAAGCTGATGTCGTGCTCTTCCGCGAAGCGCGCGATCGCGGTCTCGGTGACGTCGCCGATGCCGCGGCGCGGCTTGTTGAGGATGCGGCGCACCGACATCTCGTCGGCCGGGTTCGCGACCGCCACGAGATACGCCAGCGCGTCTTTGATCTCGGCGCGCTCGTAGAACTTCGTGCCGCCCATGATCTTGTACGGCACGGCCGAGCGGATGAAGATCTCCTCCAGCGCACGGGACTGCGAGTTGGTGCGGTAGAACACGGCCATCTCGGAGTACGGCATGCCCGCCCGGCGCAGCACCTCGATCTCGTCGGCCACGAACTGCGCCTCGTCGTGCTGCGAGTAGCCGGTGAAGCCGATGATGGCGTCGCCGTCGCCCTTGTCGCTCCAGAGCTTCTTGTCTTTACGGTCGAAGTTGTTGCCGATGACGGCGTTCGCGGCGGACAGGATGTTCTGCGTCGACCGATAGTTCTGCTCGAGCAACACCACCCGTGCACCCGGGAAGTCGCGCTCGAACTCGCTGATGTTGCGGATGTCGGCACCGCGGAAGGCGTAGATCGACTGATCGGAGTCGCCGACCACGGTGAGCGACGCTCCCGCTTCGTCCGATCCCGCGGTGGGCTCGGGCTCGAAGATCATCATGCCGTTCGAGGCATACGGGTCTGCGCCCGCACCGGACACCGGTCGGGTGAGCTCGTGGATCAGCGCGTACTGGGCATGGTTCGTGTCCTGGTACTCGTCGACGAGGATGTGCCGGAATCGGCGACGGTACGTGTCGGCGACCTGCGGGAAGGCCCGGAACAGGTACACGGTCTGCCCGATGAGGTCGTCGAAGTCGAAGGCATTCGCCTTCCGCAGCTGGCGCTGGTAGTCGGCGAAGAGCTCGACGAATTTGCGCTCCACCGGGTCGCTCATGTTGGCCTGGCGCGCGTAGGACTCGGCATCGGACAGCTCGTTCTTGAGCTTCGAGATGCGCCCCATCACCGAGGCCGGGGTGAGTCCGTAGGCGTCGGCCTCGTGCTCTTTCACCAACCGCTTGAGGAGCGCGCGGGTGTCACCCGAGTCGTAGATCGTGAACGACTTCGTGAAGCCGAACTGCTCGGCCTCCCGACGCAGGATGCGCACGCACGCGGAGTGGAAGGTCGAGATCCACATGCCGCGGGCCGCGTCGCCGATGAGGGCTCCGACGCGCTCGCGCATCTCGCCGGCGGCCTTGTTGGTGAAGGTGATCGCGAGGATCTGGCTCGGCCAGGCCTCGCGCCCGCGCAACAGCGAGGCGATGCGACGGGTGAGCACGCTCGTCTTGCCCGATCCGGCGCCCGCGACGATGAGCAGCGCGGGTCCGCGATAGGTGACGGCGGCGAGCTGCTGCGGGTTGAGTCCGGCGAGGAGATCGTCTTGCTCCTCGGCCCCTGGGGAGCGAGGACCGACGGTTCCGGGAACGATGAGAGGGGCTTCGGTCATGGCCTTATGAGTCTAGGCGGCGCCTCCGACACAAGGTGCCGGGTACCTTCGAATCGCGCACCTGGTCGACTTTCGGTCCGGAAAGCGACCAGGTGCGCGATTCGAAGAGGGGTGGGGCCGCCCTCAGGCCGTGCGCCGACGGCGCCCCACGGCGATGGCTCCTGCTGCCAGGAGCATCAGCGCCAGTGCGATCGCCGCGACGGGCAGGTCGGCCCCGGTGGCCGCGAGGCCGCCGGCGCTCGCCGTCACCCGGATGTCCGCCCAGCCGAGCAGCGTGCCGTCGGCGGCGTACACCGCGATCCGGTGGGCGCCGAGTGCGGCGTCGGTGGGGATCGTGACGGTGATGGCGCCCGATGCCGTGAGCGTGCCCGTCGCGAGGCGCACCGGGTCGGAGTACATCCAGACCGTGGCATCCGCTCCGGAGTGCTCCTCCCCGACCGTGACCGTGACCTCCTGCCCGCGAGCCGCGACGGCGGGGTCGACCGTCGCACCACCGCGGTTGTCGTCGGTCAGGCCGGTGCCGGGCAGCGGCGGGGTCTCACCGCCGGGGTTCTCCCCACCCGGGTTCTCGCCGTCGACGCCCGGCAGCGTGCCGGTGCGCAGCGCCTCCGAGGCGAAGCCGTCGGCGAACCACCACACCGGACGCTGTCCGTCGACCGACAGCGAGGCCGGCGCGGTGGCGAAGCCCTCGTTGTTGATGTCGGGCATGCCGGCCGGACGCGCGTAGTGCACGATGCCCGGCGTCGCGGTGCCGTTCAGCGTGATCTCGGCCGAGCGCCCCTGGCATCCGTCGTCGCAGACCGCCCAGAGCGTGTTCCGCACGGTGTCGTAGTCCAGCGCCATGACGCCGGCGAGACCCGGAGCGATCTCCGACACGAGCGTCGCGGTGCCGTCGGACGCCAGCGAGAAGGCGTAGACGTGTCCGTTGTCCTCGACGGCGACGAAGAACAGCCCGTCGCCGTGACCGGAGTAGTCCGTCGGGTCGTACGCCGCGCCGGTGTTGTCGTCGAAGAGCTTCCCCGCGAGCGCCGAGTCCGGCACCCACTGGACGGCTTCCATGCCGAGGTTCGCACCCACAGCAGGGAGCAGGGCCGTCAGGTCCCACTCCTGCTCGGCGACGAGGTCGCCGACCGCGGAATCCGGGTCCACCTTCAGCACGACGTTCTGGTTCACGCCCTTCGCGCTGTTGTCGCGCTCGGAGGCGACGTAGACGCTGCCCGCGCCGTCGACCGTGATGCCCTCGGTGTCGGGGCCCGCGGCACCCGGGTTCGCGGCATCCTTCTGGAACCGCACCCGCTTGCCCTCGTCCCAGCCGTCGGCCTTCTGGACGGAACCATCCGCGTGCGCCTCGAGCTTCCAGATGCGTCCCTCGCCGTTGTCGACGGCCCAGAGGAACGCGCCGTCCGCGGTCTCCTGCACGTCGAGGCCCGAGCTGTCCTCGAGGAACGTCGGGATGCCGTCGAGCACGCGCACGTCGGCGGAGCCCGGCCACGGCGACACGGTCACCTCGCCGGCGCAGACGTTCGCGGCGCCCTTCGTGGATCCGGCCGTGACCGCGAAGACGCCGGTGGCGTCGGGGCAGCGGCCCCACGTCGTCGCGGCGTGTCCTTCGCCCCACGTGGTCTCGTCGATCAGCAGCTCGCCGTCGAACAGTCGCACGGAGTCGCCGCCGCCGAGGCCGAAGCCCAGCGGTTCGCGCTCGATGACGAGGTATCCGCCGGCGTCGATCGTCGTGCCGGCCGGAATCGTGTAGGCGTGCGTGTCGTCGTCGTCCTTCACGACGATGCCCGACACGTCGAGAGCGGCGGTCGTCGGGTTCACGAGCTCGATCCAGTCGTCCGGCGATCCGCCGTTGGACTCGACCTCGTTGATGCGCACCGGGTTTCCGCAGGCATTGCGCAGGCCCTTGGTCGAGACGGCGAGATCGGCGAACTCACCCGTGCCGTCGGCGCAGCGCGCCCAGACACCGTCGGCGTGGGCGGGGTACACGTGCTCGTCGACGGTGTTGCCGCTCGCATCGCGGATCGTCACGGTGTCGCCGTTGCCCAGCCCGAAGATGAAGTTCGCGGGCTGGTCGAACACGAAGAACGCGCCGGGGGCGAGGGTTGTGCCGGTCGGAAGCGGCGTGGTCTCGGCACCGTGGCCGTTGGGGTCGTTGTCCATCACGGTCCAGCCGGAGAGATCGACCGCCGTGGTGCCGGTGTTGACGACCTCGACCCAGTCCGTGGTGTCGCCGTTCGACTCGATCTCGTTGATGACCACGTCGGGGATCACGCACGAGTTCGCGGCGCCGGGGGTCGGGTGGGCGAGCAGGAACGCGCCCTCGCCGTCGGGGCAGCGCGCCAGGGTGGCGGCCGCGAAGTCGCCGTCGATCGCGGCGTGCCCGTTCCACGGAAGGGTGTCGTCGATCATCGTCCCGACGGTGTCGTACAGCCGGATGCGGTCCGCGCTGCCGATCCCGATCGGGTCGCGGAACGCCGTCTCGACTCCGTCGACGAGTCCGATCGTGCCCTCCTCGACGACGAGGAACGCGCCCGCGTCGATCGACGTGCCCGGCAGGAACTGCCAGCGATGGTCGTCGGAGTTGTCGCGGATCTCGTAGCCCGAGATGTCGAGGGCGGCGTCACCGGGGTTGTGGAACTCGACCCAGTCGGCGGGCTGCGAGTCGACCTCGTTGATGACGATGGCGCCGGAGACGGGTGCGACGCTGCAGTCGTTCGCCGCTCTCGGCGTCGCCGCCGTCGCGGGAGCCCAGTCTCCCGTCCCGTCGGGGCAGCGCGACCAGTCCGACAGCGGCGCGGTGTTCGCGTAGGCGTAGGCGTCGATCTCCGTGCCGGCCGGGTCGAAGAGCACGACCTCGTCGCCCTTGCCGAGCCCGAAGGCGAAGTCGACGTCCTTCACGAGCACGAGGAACTCGCCGGGCGCCAGCGCAGTGCCCTCCGGCGCATACCCGAACGTGTCGCGCTTCTCGTCGGAGATGTACCAGCCGTCCAGGTCGACCGACTCGGTACCGGCGTTGTAGAGCTCGACCTGATCGGCGAGACCGGTGACCGCGTCGTCGTACACGATCTCGTTCAGGACCAGGCCCGTGGCGGCGGGTGCGCCCAGAGCCTCCTCAGCGGGACGGATGCCGGGATCGGCGCCGACGGCGGCGACCGGGGTGGCGAGCAGAGCGGCGGCGCTGAGTGCGCACACGGCCGTGACCGCCGCTGCGTGGTGCAGGCGGGGCATGGAAACTCCTGGGTAGGGGTTCAGACGGGTAGGCCTCCAGACCAGCGAGTCCGCGTGGACGCCGGACGACTCGCGAATGCACGGAAGGTGAACGCCGGGTGGCCGTTCATCTCCGCATGACACAATCGGCGGATGCGCACGATCCTCAACATCATCTGGGTCATCCTGGCCGGATGGGCCCTCTTCCTCGGGTACATGCTGGCCGGCATCCTGCTGTGCATCCCGATCATCACGATCCCCTGGGCGATCGCCTCGTTCCGCATCGCGCGCTATGCGATCTGGCCGTTCGGCCGTGAGGTCGTCAGCAAGCCCACCTCGGGCGTCGGCTCGTTCCTCGGCAACGTGCTCTGGGTGATCCTCGCCGGCTGGTGGCTCGCGATCGGGCACATCATCTCGGGCATCGCGCTGTGCATCACGATCATCGGCATCCCGATGGGTATCGCCGACTTCAAGATGGTCCCGGTCTCGCTGATGCCGCTCGGCAAGGAGATCGTCTCGACCCGCAAGGGCGCGTTCGACCGCACCCTCTGACGCCGGCGCCGCGAGGTCAGCTGCGGAAGAAGCTCACCCCGAGGTCGGGGTGGTCGACGAAGACGCCGTCGACGCCGGTGCGGGCGATCACGCCCCATTCCGACTCGTAATCGCCGAAGGCGCCCTTGCCACCCGGACCACGGAACTCGGCCGCGAGGAACGCGTTCTCGGGACGGCACGTCCATGTGAAGACCTTCAGGCCTCGCTCATGCGCATCGGGGACGATCGTGTTCCCGCGGGCGAGCAGCATCTTCTTGTTGACGCTGATGCCGTCGACCTTGCCGACCAGCTCGTCGAGACCGTGCGGCGTGACCGTCGCCTTGTAGGTGAGCGCCTGCTTGCCCTGGGCGACCAGCAGGTCGTAGGGGCGACCGGCCGCCTCGATCAGGTACACGTAGGACGCGGAGATCCCGCGCTCGCGCAGCTGGCCGAGCACGGTCGACTCGAAGCACTCGATGATCAGCGGCAGCTCGCCCTCCGCCCAGCCGGCATCGCGCAGCTCCCGGTCGATGAGCGGCGCGAGATCGAGGCCGATGCTCGCGAAGTACGTGGCGTGCTTGACCTCGAGCACCACGCCGATCTCGCGGCCGTGCTCGACGGATCCGTCGCGCACGATGTCGAGCACGTCGCGCAGCCGGAGGATGCCCTGGGCGTCGTCGAAGCTCGCACTGGAGGCGCGCACCTCGGGCAGCCGCTCGCGGCCGCGAAGAGTCGAGAGCTCCGCCCAGGTGAAGTCCTCGGTGAACCAGCCGGTCAGCGCCTGCCCGTCGACGCGCTTGGTCGTCTTGCGGTCGGCGAACTCCGGATGCTGCGCCACATCGGTCGTGCCGGAGATCTCGTTCTCGTGTCGGACGATGAGCACGCCGTCCTTGGTCGCGACCACGTCGGGCTCCACCGCATCGACCCCCATCGCGAGGGCCAGCTCGTACGACGAGCGGCTGTGTTCCGGACGGTAGCCGGGCGCACCGCGATGCCCGATGACGAGGGGTGATTTCCTGGGCACGCTCTCAGCGTAGAACACCCCGCTGCCCGGCCCGCGCGAGTATCGTAGAGGAAAGCGACCTACGACCCCCTTTTGGAGTGAGGCCCACCAATGAGCAACTTCGCCTTCAACAACCCGGCGTTCAAGCAGCAGGATCCGCGCAATGTCGCGACCTACCCGGGCGGACCGCAGGCCGCTCAGGGTGCGCAGAACGCCTCCCTTCAGCATGGCGCGATGGACGTCGCCGCCAACGCACAGCTCGAGGGGATGTACGCGGCTCCGCCCGCCGGCGCCATCGAGACCGACCGGATGTCCGTCGAGGACACCGTCTGGAAGACCGCCGGTCTCTTCGCCATCCTTCTCGTCACCGCGGCCGTCGGCTGGGTCTGGACGCTCGGCGGCGTCGCCGCTCCGGTGCGCGACCCGTACAGCGACTTCGCGCCGAACATGCTGCCGTGGATCGTCGGGGCCCTCGGCGGCTTCGTGCTCGCCATGGTCATCATGTTCACCTCGCGCAAGACGGTGCGCCCGGCCCTGATCTTCGTCTACGCCGCCTTCGAGGGTCTGTTCGTCGGTGGCATCTCGGCGTTCTTCGAGGTGCTGTTCCCCGGCGTGGTTCTGCAGGCCACTCTCGCAACTGTTGCCGTTGTCGGCGTGACGCTCGCCCTCTTCGCGAGCGGCAAGATCCGCGCCTCGAAGAAGGCCACCAAGGTCTTCATGATCGCGATGGTCGGCTACCTCGTCTTCTCGCTGCTGAACCTCGTCCTCATGTGGACCAACGTCCTCCCCGAGGGCCAGGCGTTCGGCCTGCTCAGCGCCCGCCCGATCCTCGGCATCCCGCTCGGCCTGATCATCGGCGTCCTCGTCGTCATCATGGCCGCGTACTCGCTGGTGCTCGACTTCGACCAGATCCAGCAGGGCGTCCGCAACGGCGCTCCCCGCAAGTTCGGCTGGATGGGTGCCTTCGGCATCATGGTCACGGTCGTCTGGCTCTACGTCGAGATCCTGCGCATCATCGCGATCGTGCGCAGCAACTGATCACGAGCGCCCGCTGATCTCAGCACGCGTCGAGAGGCCCGTCTCCTTCCGGAGGCGGGCCTCTTGCCATATCCGGGGCAGCCTGCGCAAGGGGATGCAGGAAATTCTCAACTCGTGGATAGTGGATTCACGAACTCCCGGCACCCCGGGAGTCCTACACAGCAAGTAAGGAGCAGACCATGAGTTTCCTCGGATTCCTTCTTCTCGGCCTGATCGCCGGCGCCATCGCCAAGCTCATCCTCCCTGGCAAGCAGGGTGGAGGCTGGTTCATCACACTCCTGCTCGGTGTGGTGGGAGCGCTTCTCGGCGGCTGGCTCGGATCGTTGATCCTGAACCGTCCGCTCACCGAGTTCTGGGACCTGGGCACGTGGCTTCTCGCCATCGCCGGGTCGATCATCGTCCTGCTGATCTACGGCCTGATCGCGGGTCGTGGCAGCAAGGTGCGCGACTGACACACCTCCGTCTCTGAGGGAAAGCAGTCCCCAGAGAGGCCCGTCCTCTTCGGCAGCGAAAGCGAGCCGAAGAGGGCGGGTCACTGCTTTGGGCCGTGCGCCTTGCGCTCCAGGATCGCCCGCTCGCGATCGTTTCCGGCGAGGTTCGCGGCGACGGCGAACTCACTGCGTGCCTCACCGTCGCGTCCGAGCCGCAGCAGCAGCTCGCCGCGCGTCGCGGGCAGCAGATGGTAACCCCGCAGCGCGCCGGACGACGACAGCTGGTCGATGATGCGCAACGCCGATGCCGGCCCGGTGGCCATCGCGACGGCGGCCGCACGGTTCAGCTCGACCACCGGTGAGGGCGCGATCCGCCCGAGCGCTTCGTAGAGCAGCACGATGCGATCCCAGTCGGTGTCGTCGATGGATGCCGCGACCGCATGGCACTCCGCGATGGCGGCCTGCAGGCTGTAGGCGCCCCGACCTCGACCGATGGCATCCGCCGCGGCCAGAGCCGCACGTCCTCGCGTGATGCGGCTGCGATCCCAGCGGAGCCGGTCCTGATCGGCGAGCAGCACCGGTTCGCCCTCCGCGTCGACGCGGGCGGGGAATCGTGCCGCCGTGAGCTCCATGAGGGCGAGCAGTCCGTGCGCCTCGGGCTCCCGCGGCATCAGAGCCACGAGAACCCTGCCCAGACGGATGGCCTCGTCGCTGAGCTCCGGGCGCATCCACTCCGGTCCGCTGCTCGCGGCGTGCGCCTCGTTGAAGATGAGGTACAGCACGCCGAGGATCGCTCCGAGTCGCTGGGCGTGCTCCTCCCGCGGCGGCAGCTCGAAGGGCGCATGCGCGGCGGCGAGCGTCTTCTTCGCCCGCACGATCCGCTGCTGCACGGTCGCCGTCGGCACGAGGAACGCCCGCGCGATCTCCTCGCTCGACAGTCCGGCGACGACCCGCAGCGTGAGCGCGACCTGGGCCTCCTGCGAGAGCACCGGGTGGCACGCGATGAAGATCAGCCGCAGCACGTCGTCGTCGACGGCATCCGGGTTCCACAGCATGTCATCCGCTTCCGCCTGCTCCCTCTCCAGGTCGTGTCCGAGAGACGCGATGCGGTCGTCGAGCCGGTCGCGGCGGCGCCAGCCGTCGATGGCCTTGCGCTTGGCGACCGCGGTGAGCCAGGCTCCCGCGTTGCGGGGCACGCCGTCGGTCGGCCACTGCCGCAGCGCATCCAGGAGCGCCTCCTGCGCGAGGTCCTCCGCGAGACCGAAGTCGCCGACGATGCGTGTCAGCGCGCCGACGATGCGGGCGGACTCGATGCGCCAGACCGCGGCGACGGCGCGTTCCGCGGAGCCCTGATCGGGAGCGGAACGCGCCGTGTCGCTGCGTGAGGAATCGTCCATCACTGCTGTGCGCGCTGAGCCTGCTCCTCGCGCCAGCCCTCTTCCTTCTGGATCCACTCGTTGTCGGCAGGGAAGTCCTCGACGCCGGTCACCCGACGCACCTCGAGGAAGTTCCCCGCGGTGAGGGGCGCACGGCTCGCCCACTCGGCAGCCTCCTCGCGGCTGGAGACCTCGATGATCCAGAAGCCGTTGAACAGCTCCTTGGTCTCTCCGTAGGGGCCGTCGGTGATGAGCGGCGTCTCGGCGCTGAAGTCGACCACGAAGCCCTCAGCGGCGTCGGTGAGGCCCTCGCCGGCAGCCAGCACGCCGGCCTTGATCATGGACTCGTTGTACTTTCCCATCGCCTCGATGACCTGCTCGAAGGGCATCTCCTTGTAGGCGTCCACAGCTTCGTCGGTCGCGCGCATGATGAGCATGTACTTCATGATGTTCTCCTTGTTCGAGGGGCCGTCTCTCGACCCTCTCATTACAGACGTCGAACGGGAATGACCCGGATCGACATCATCGGGAACTTTTTCTGGATTTCTTTTTCGAGGGCGTTCCGGTCGCCCTTTCGGCCGCCTCTCGCGCACCGAGGCGGCAGGAACTGCGACCGGAACGGCGGCCGGCGACAGGAACTGCGACCGGGTGCCGGAACGGAAGGATCAGCGGCGCGGCGGACGCGAGACGACGTCGGCGATCACCGCGGTGAGGGCGGCGAGCGAACGCTCGGGGCTCCAGGCCGCGGCGATCGAAGGCGCCTCGGCGCTCAGTCGCGTGCGCAGCTCCTCATCCGTCAGCACCCGGTGCAGGGCATCGCCCAGCGCGTCGATGTCGCCTGCGGGCACCAGGACTCCCCCGCCCTGCTGCAGCACGTCTCGGATGCCGTAGCGCACGTCGTACGAGATGACAGGCGCACCGTGCAGCATCGCCTCGACCACTCCGAGCGGCTGGCCCTCGAAGGCCGTGGAGGTCACCACGAGCGACGCACGATCGAGCACGCGGCCAGGGTCGTCAGTGTAGCCCGCGAGCTCGACCCGGTCTTCCGCGTCGAGCTCGTCGATCAGAGCCTGCAGACGCTCCTGCTCCGGGCCGCCGCCCCAGATCTCCATCCGCGAGCCCGGCACGTCTGCGCGCAGGAACGCACGGATCGCATGGTCGACGCGCTTGCCGGGAGCGAGCCGTCCGAGCACCACGACGAGGCCGGGCTCGCGCAGGTCGTCTCGCGAGTCGACCGGCGCGATCGGGTTGGGGACGACGGCGTGCGACGCGGACGAGCCGAACCGGGCGATCACATCGTCACGCTGCGTGGTGGTCGGCCAGACGACCGCGTCGAAGCGGTCGGCCAGCCGGAACCATCGGGTCCACAGCGCATTCGTCGGAGCATCGGGCCCGTACGGCGCCTCGAGGTGGATCGTGTGGATGGTGTGGACGACGCGCACGCGCGGATCGGACCAGTCCGCGATGAGCTCGCCGATCTGCCGCGACTCGCAGATCACGACGATCGTGCGATCGCCGAAGGATGCCGTCACATGCTCGAGCCAGGCGCGATACAGGCCGCGAAAACCGCGCACACCGCCGACGACCTCACCCGAGGCATCGTGCACCAGGACGGGTTCGTCAGTCAGATGCCAGTCGGGGTTCCCCGGGATCACGGGCAGCGACGCGAAGGAGCGACCGGACGCATCATCGAGCACGCGGTACTCGATGTCGGGGTCGGCTGTCGCCGCAGCATCCGCCACCGCGAGGAGCCACTCCGCCGCTCCCCCGCCGGGCGCGACGGCCTCGTCGAAGAGGTTGCGCATCTGCGACGGGTCGGTCAGCACACCCTGTGCGGCGAACGTCGCCCGGTGCTCCGCATGCGCCGCGACCGTGCCCGGATCGAACGTGAGCAGCTGCGGGCCGGCGCCGTCGGCGACACCGGCACCGGCGAGCTGCCGGGCGCGCGCGAGCGTCGCGATCGTGTACCCGCCGTCGAGGCCGGGGATCAGGCGGCTGGACAGCACGAGGTACTCGGCGACCGGGAGTCCGGCCGCCGCGTCCGGGGACAAGGCGTCCCCTACTCCCACTCGATCGTCCCTGGCGGCTTGGACGTCACGTCGAGCACGACGCGGTTGACGTCGCGGACGCCGTTGGTGATGCGGTTGGAGATCTTCGACAGCACGTCGTACGGCAGTCGGGTCCAGTCGGCCGTCATCGCGTCTTCACTCGAGACGGGACGCAGCACGATCGGGTGACCGTAGGTACGGCCGTCGCCCTGCACGCCCACGGACCGGACATCGGCGAGGAGCACAACCGGGCACTGCCAGATCTCCTGGTCGAGACCGGCCTTGGTGAGCTCTTCGCGGGCGATCGCGTCGGCCTCGCGCAGGATCTCGAGACGGTCGGCGGTCACCTCGCCGATGATGCGGATGCCGAGACCGGGGCCGGGGAACGGCTGGCGGCCGACGATGGCCTCGGGGATGCCGAGCTCACGTCCGATCGCACGCACCTCGTCCTTGAACAGGGCGCGCAGCGGCTCGATCAACTCGAAGTCGAGGTCGTCGGGCAGTCCGCCGACGTTGTGGTGCGACTTGATGTTCGCGGTGCCCGCACCGCCGCCGGACTCGACGACGTCGGGGTAGAGCGTGCCCTGCACGAGGAACTTGACCGGAGCGGAGCCTGCGGCCTTCGCCTCGGCGACGAGGTCGAGCTGCACCTTCTCGAACGCGCGGATGAACTCGCGGCCGATGATCTTGCGCTTCTCCTCGGGGTCGGTGACGCCCTTGAGATGACCGAGGAAGGTGTCGGCCGCGTCGACCGTGATGAGTCGGACACCGGTCGACTCGACGTAGTCCTTCTCGACCTGCTCGCGCTCGCCCTTGCGGAGGAGACCGTGGTCGACGAAGACCGCGGTGAGCTGGTCGCCGATCGCCTTGTGCACGAGAGCCGTCGAGACCGCGGAGTCGACACCGCCGGAGAGGGCCGAGATGACGCGGGCGTCGCCGACCTGCTCGCGGATGCGCTCGATCTGCTCCGCGATCACGCTGCCGCTGTTCCAGTCGGACGCGAGACCCGCCCCCTTGTGCAGGAAGTTCTCGAGCACCTGCTGGCCGTGGTCGGAGTGCTTGACCTCGGGGTGCCACTGCACGCCGTAGAAGCCGCGCTCCTCGTTCGCGAAAGCCGCGACCTTGGTGGCATCGGTGGTGGCGAGGACGTCGAAGCCCTCGGGCGCCTTGGCGACCTGGTCGCCGTGGCTCATCCACACGTTCTGCTCCGCCGGCTGGCCGCCGAGCAGTGTTCCGCCGTCACCCGAGATGACGGCATCCGTCGCGCCGTACTCGCGCAGCCCGGTGTGAGCGACCTCGCCGCCGAGGGTCTGCGCCATGTACTGGAAGCCGTAGCAGATGCCGAGGGTGGGGATCCCGAGGTCGAACACGGCGGGGTCGAGACGCGGAGCGCCTTCCTCGTAGACCGACGAGGGCCCGCCGGAGAGGATGATCGCGACCGGGTTCTTCGCCGCGATCTCTTCGGCCGTCGCGGTGTGCGGCACGATCTCGCTGTAGACGCCCGCCTCACGGACGCGGCGGGCGATCAGCTGCGCGTACTGCGCGCCGAAGTCGACGACGAGCGCAGGACGCTGCTCGGTCTCGGAATGCTCGGTCAACGGACACCTTCCGGGGCGGTGGCGGGAGCGGCCTCGGCCGCCTCCCTGGTGGCGAGATAGGTCTTCACGTCGCGGGCGACGATGGTCTCCATGATGAAGGAGAGCAGCGGCACGACGCCGCCGAGCGCGAGCAGGATGAAGCGCAGGAACGGCCAGCGCATCAGGCTCCACATGCGGAAGCACGCGAACAGGTACACGACGTAGAACCAGCCGTGCGCGACGAGGATCGACAGCGACAGGTTGACGCCGTCTCCGGTCGACTCCAGGCCCTCAGGGCCCTCGACGACCGGGGCGAACCAGAGCGCCCCGCCGGAGCCGCCGGCGAAGAGCTCGAGGTGGATCGGCGTGTACTTCAGCACCATCTCGGCGACCAGCAGGAGCAGCATGACTCCGGTGATGATCGACGCGATCTGGTAGAACTTCAGCGCACCGCGGATCGCCGGAAAGCTGGCGACTTTCGGTTCGGGCATGAGTCCAGTCTAGACGGCGCGACAGGCGGATCGACGCCTGCGAAGAGCGCTCACGCCGCCGGCGGACGGGCGACCAGCAGCTCGCCGTCGCCGCTGACCTCGAGACGACCCGCCGCCGCGGGCACGAGCACCGTCGATCCCGATTCGAGCAGCTCGCCGGCGAGATCCACCGCACCTCCGACCACGACGACGATCGCGAAACCGGGCTCGATCACCGCGGCGCCGTGAACCGGCATCCGCGTCAGACGGAAATATCCGTCGGCATCGCGGGGGAACACCGAGCCCGACGGCGGCGCCGCGTGCACGAGCGCTCCCATCTCGGCGAGACTCCGCGCCGTCCTGGTCACCGCGGCGAGCGCGAGATCGAAGCCGAGGCCCAGGTGCCCCTCCCCCGGCCCGTCGATCTCGAACCCCTCCCATTCGAGCAGGATCGACAGGTCCTCCGGCTGCTGCAGCTCGAGCAGCAGCACGCCGGCGCCGATCGCGTGCAGCTCCCCCGGCGGCACCCACACGACGTCGCCGGGATTCACCTCGATGGCATGCAGCAGCCCGAGAAGGCCGTCGACGTCCTGGCGTGAGACGAGGTCGGCGAGGGTCTCCGCCGCGACGTCCTCCTGCAATCCGACGTGCACCGTGCCGCCCTCGAGGATGTACCAGGCCTCGGCCTTGCCGTGCGGGCGTCCCAGGTGCGAGGCGGCGAAGTCGTCATGCGGATGGGCGTGCACGGGCAGCCGCTGCCCGGCGTCGAGGATCTTCACCAGCAGCCGGGCGTCCGCGCCCCAGCGCTTCGCGTGGGCGTCGCCGAGCCACCCCGAGGGGTCCGCCGCGATCGCGTCGCGGAGCACACGTCCGTCGGGGAGGGTGGTCAGACCGAGCGACTCCTCGCCGCGGATGGTGGTCGTGGAGCCGACCCAGTCCTCCGGCTCACGCGGGGCGGATGCCGGTTCGCCGCGGAACGAGGAGATCCGGGCGCCGCCGCGGTAGAAGCGCTCCGGCGGACGATTGCTCGGCAGGACGATCGGGTTCACGACGGTGCTCCGTTCTGGGCGTGAGCGGCGAGGAATCCGCCGACGAAGGTGTCGCCGAGGCCGATGGTCGTCGGCGAGGGGACATCGAGGGAGAAGGCGGCGACGCCGGTGGCATCCGGGATCGAGTCTTCCACCGCACGCACCAGCTCCGCACCCCCCTCGTGCCGATCCATGGCGCTCGTCTCCGCGGCATCCGCCGCCGAGAATCCGTCACCGAGGCGATAGCGCGTCGCGGCCACCCGTACCGCGCTCTCGAGCGCCGCACGGTGACGCGCGGCATCCGGTCCGACAGCGAGCGCCCAGTAGCGCGTGTGCACGACGAGAGCCGGGACCGGGATGAGTCGATGGATCTCGTCGAGCGCGCTGATCACGTGGGCGGGATCGAGCAGATCGACGGCCCGGCCCAGGTACTCCTGCAGTTCGTCCTCGTTCATGCCGTAGACGTGGATGCCGGGCAGCAGGCGGCTCCGCACGGTCTCGGCGAAGGCGCGCGTGTAGAAGCCGGCATCCTCGTAGTAGACGAGGGCATCGGCGGGGAGGTCGCGCATCGCGTCGACGAGTTCGTCCAGCCGCTGCACGAGCAGGTCGTGATCCTGCATCGTGTTGAACCCGGAGATGAGGAACGCCGAGGCTCCGGCGAGCGCGTCGCCCAACGCCGGTGCGATGGCCATCGTCCGGTTCGGTGGGTCGTTCGCGAAGATGAGCCGGTTGGCGCCGGGAGAGACGATCTCGCCGTCCGCCAGCCGCACGCGGGCATCCGCCGGGAACTGCACGATGAGATGCGGGTCGAGCGTGTCGCGCTCGGCGGATGACACGATCGAGATGCTCGCGGGCAGCAGCCGACGCACGTTGTCGTCGATGCTCACCAGGTGCTGCACGCTCGGGATGCCGAGGCTGTCGAGCACCAGCCCCGCCCGCACCCCCGTGCCGCCGAGCGTCACGTCGTGGTCGAAGTGCGCGGCGAAGCGCTCGATGATGTCGGACGACGCGACGAAGCGCTCCGCCCCCGTGCCGGTCGCCGCGAAGGCGAGGACCGTCAACAGGAGAGAGCGCTCGTCGTCGATCGGCGACGTGGTCGTGAGCTCGTCGAGTCGCACCTCATGCTCGCGGGCGAGCCGTTCGAGCACGGCGGAGTCCCACCGCAGCTCGTAGTCGACCGTCCCCCCGAGCCCGAGCACCAGCTGTCCGTCCACGTCGCCGATCATCGCGTCGAGCGCCCTCCCCGTCGAATCGTGTGCGTCAGTACAGTCCGGCCTTGCCGTCTGCGCCGAACAGCTTGATCTTCTCAGCCGCAGTGGCCTTCATGGCGGCGATCGGCTCGGGCTGGATCGCGTTCGGCTCCCGCAGACGCTCGTCGGTGCCGAGGACCTCGCGCATGCGGTTGTGGTACGCCACCTTGATGTCGCTGGAGATGTTGATCTTGTTGACGCCCAGCTCGACTGCGCGGCGCAGCTCTGCATCAGGGTTCGACGATCCGCCGTGCAGGACGAGAGGGATCTTCACCGCCGCCTTGATCTGCTCGAGCAGGTCGTGACGCAGCTCGGGGTTCTTCTCGGCCGGGTAGAGCCCGTGAGACGTGCCGATCGCGATGGCGAGGCTGTCGACACCCGTCTCCTGCACGAAGCGCACCGCGTCGTCGGGGTTCGTGTAGATGATCTCGGCCGCGCCCGACTCGCCGTAGCTGTCGTTGGCGCCGATCGTGCCGAGCTCTCCCTCGACCTGGATGCCCACCGCATGCGCGGCTTCGACGACCTTGCGGGTCAGGGCGACGTTCTCGTCGAACGGCAGCAGCGACGCGTCGATCATGACCGAGGTGAAGCCTGCCTGGAACGCCGTGATCATCTGCTCGTACGTGCCGCCGTGGTCCCAATGGATCGCGACCGGGACGCTCGCCCGGTGCGCACGCGCATGCATCGCGGGGATCAGATCGGTCGTGATGTGCGAGACCTCGTCGGGGTGGATCGCGATGATGACCGGGGCGTTCAGTTCCTCGCTGATGTCGATGATGCCGTTGAACATCGCCCAGTCGCTGATGTTGAACGCCGGGATCGCGAAGTTGTGTTCGTTGGCGACATCGAGGATGGATTTGCCGGTGTAGAGCACGTGTTTCTCCTGTTTCGTGGTGGTCGTGGGTCCGGTCGGACGAAGGTCAGCTCTTCACGGAGCCGGCGGTGAGCCCGCTGATGAAGTAGCGCTGGAAGAAGAGGAAGAGCAGCAGCACGGGAATGGAGCCGAGCACGCTCATCGCCATGATCTGGTTCCACTCGTAAGAGTGCTGGCCCATGAGCAGCTGGATGCCGATCGGGACGGTGCGCATGTCGATCGTGCGCGTCAGCGTCAGGGCGAACAGGTACTCGTTCCAGGCGATCATGAACGTGTAGATGCCGACCGAGACGATGCCCGGCACCGAGATCGGGACGAGGATCCGCCAGAGTGCCGTCATGGATCCGGCGCCGTCCACGCGTACCGCTTCGTCGAGCTCGCGCGGCAGGGTGTTGAAGTAGCCGGTCATCATGATGATCGCGTAGGGCAGCGTGAACACCATGTAGGTGAGGATGAGCCCCGCATAGGAGTTGTAGAGCCCGAGAGCGACCATGAGCCCGAAATACGGGATCAGCAGCGTGATCGGCGGCACGGCCTGCACGCTCACGATCACCACGTTCAGGATGCGCTTGCCGCGGAACTCGAACCGGCTGAACGCGTACGCCGCCTGGATCGCGACGATGAGAGTCAGAATGGTCACGGCACCGGCGACGATGTAGCTGTTCAGGAAGAACCGCATCGTCTCGGGGTTCGTGAAGATCGCGGTGTACGCGTCGAACGAGAACGTGTCGGTGAGCAGCCGCGGGGGCAGCTCGAAGATCTGCGTGTTCGACTTGAACGAGCTCGACAGCATCCAGAGCACCGGTCCTGCGGCGAAGACCGCGCCGATGATGAGGCCGATGGACACACCTGCGGTGGCGACCCGGCGGCGATTCCTGACGGTGAGAGCCATGGTCAGTCCCTCGCTTTCTGGTGACGGACGTAGAACACGGCGAGCACCATCGACATCAGCAGCACGAGGACGGCGGAGGTCGCGGCGAGCGAGAAGTCGTATTTGGCGAACGCGAGCTTGTAGGTGAAGGTGCTGAGCACCTCGGTCACATCGATGGGACCGCCACCGGTCGTCATCCAGATGAGCGCGAACTGCTGAGAGGTCCAGATCAGGTCGAGCAGCACGAGGCTGATGATGATCGGCCGCAGCTGAGGGATCGTGACGTTCCAGAATCGCTGGATCGCGCTGGCTCCGTCGACGGTCGCCGCTTCGTTCAGCTCCCCGGGGATGCCCTGGAGCCCGGCGAGCAGGCTCACCATGAAGAACGGGTAGCCCGCCCAGATGTTGATGAAGGTGATGGTGCCGAGGGCGAGCTGCGGAGACGCGAGCCACTCGATGTCGGTGTTCAGCAGGAAGTTGATCACGCCGTTCGGGGCGAGCAGCATGCGCCAGAGGACGGCGATCACCGCGACGGTGAAGAGCCACGGCAGAACGTAGAGGGCCCGGAAGATCGCGCGGGCCGCGTGGTGGAGCAGCGTGCTGTTCAGCATCATCGCGAAGCCGAGGCCCAGGATCAGGTGGGCGATCACGCTGCCGATGGTGAAGACGAGGGTGTTGCCGGTCGCCTTCCAGAAGCCGGGATCGCCGAGGATCTCGACGAAGTTCGCGATGCCGACGAACTCGGGCGACTTGTTCAGGATGACGTTGTCCTGGAAGGAGTACCCGATCACCATGATGATCGGCACGATCATCAGCACGAGCAGCAGGATGATCGTGGGCGAGAGGAAGGCGTAGGACTCCGTGGTCTTGCGCAGCTGACGTCGCCGGCGTGACAACGGCACTCCGGTGACGATCACCTCGGTGTCGTCGTGGGTTCTGAGGCTCATGGGAACCGGTGCTCCTTGGTTGGTCGGGTGCCGCACCGCTGTGGCGGTGCGGCACCCCGTTCATGCGGGAGGCGGGAGATGGGAGATCAGAACTCCGCCTTCCAGGCCTCCTGTGCCTTCTTGAGCGCGTCGTCGATCGACTGCTGCCCGTCGAACGCGGACTGCAGCTGCTCACCGAGCTGGCGCATGAGCTCCTCCGCGACGGGGAGACCGGTGAACTCGTTCGCCGGGTATCCCGCCTGGTAGATCTCGAACGCCTTCTTGAACAGCTCGTCGTCCTCGACGAAGGCCGGCACCGATTCCGAGTTGCCCGGGAAGGCGTTGGCCATGGTCGACAGCTCGGAGTTCGTCTCCTCGCTCATCAGGAACGACACGAGCTTGAACGCCGCGTCCTTGTGCTCGGAGTTCTCGGCGACGCCGATGCCCCACGAGGCGTACGGGATGCCGCGTTCGCCGTCGTAGCCGTCCTCCGCGGGGAGCGCGGAGATCGAGAACTTCAGGTCGGGGTTGGTCTCGCGGATCAGGTTGATGTGCGCGAGCGAGTCGATCATCATGCCGGCGCGGCCGTTCGTGAACTCCTCGACCTTGTCCTGCTCCTTCATCGTGAAGGATCCGGAGGCGATCACGCCGTCGTCCCACAGGCCGCCGATGTAGTCGACGGCCGAGGTGACGTCGTCGTTCGTCAGGTCGGGCTGACCGTCCTTCAGCATCGAACCGCCCGACGCCCACACCCAGGACATGACGTCGTTCTGCACGCCGTTCGGAGTCTCGAGCGACAGCGGGAGCACCCAGCCCGAGACGTCTCCGCCGAGGGCGGAGACCTTCGCCGCGGCATCCGCGAACTCGGTGCGGTTTGTCGGCGGAGCGTCGACGCCGGCCTGGGCCAGCAGATCGTCGTTCGTGAACATCGGGTAGACGAAGTTCACGACCGGGATCATGTAGGTGCTGCCGTCGACCTGGATCTGGCTCGCGAGCTGGCTGTCGTCGTAGTCGTTCTCCTCCATCAGCGCGGTGAGGTCGGCGATGACGCCCTGCGAGGCGAAGTCGTTGACCCAGGCGCCGTCGAGACCGACGACGTCGGGCATGGTTCCGGATGCCGCTCCGGCGAAGAGCTGCTCCTTGGTCGAGGCGTACGGTCCGCTGACCAGCTTGACCGTGATGTCGGGGTTCGCCTCCTCGAACTTGTCGATGAGCGCACGGAATTCGCCGTCAGGCAGTTCCGGTTCCCACCACTGGGCGAACTCGATCGTGACGTCTCCGCCGTCGTCGCCGCCACCGTCTCCCGTCGTGCTGGGCGCGCAGCCCGCCACGGCCAGCAGGGTAACCGCCGCGGTCGCAGCGCCGACGATGTTCCGGGTTCGTCTGCGCCCTCGTCCCACTGTGCTCATCACTTCTCCTCTTCGAGATCGTGCCGCATGACGCGCTTCAATGCTTCTTCATGCGGTTTTAAGCCATGTTATGCCGACATCTGCAAGATCGTCAAGAGCAAGTTTGCAGCTGTTCCGGTGTTTCGGTGCGGAAAGATGGGAGTTGGCAGCCAGATCAGCAATGTGTGCGAGATTGCTGTTTTCTGCATGACTGTGCCGTGTTCGACCCGCGAATGTGCTAAAGATGAGGTCATGGATGCTTCAGGAACGGCCCGACGCCGCCTCCCCGCGGGCAGGAAGGCCGATCTCGCCAGCTATGTCGAGCAGACCGGCCAGGTGACCGTCGGCGATCTCGCCGAGCACTTCGGGGTCTCCATCGACACGATCCGTCGCGACCTCGATCAGCTCGATCGCGAAGGCGTGCTCGTGCGCACGCACGGCGGGGCCGTCAGCTCCGCGAGCGGCCCGCTGAAGGATCGTGCGCTCGACGTGCGCATGCGGGTGCAGACCGAGGAGAAGGAGCGGATCGCGCGCCTCGCCGCGGGTCTGGTCGAGGACGGCTCGGTCATCATGCTCAACGCCGGCACGACCACGCTCGCGGTCGCGCGTGCCCTGCGGAACCATCACGACCTGACGATCGCCACGAACAACCTCCGCATCCCCGGGGAGCTCTCGCCGTCGGCCTTCCGCGACCTCTACGTGTTCGGCGGCGCGGTGCGCTCGATCACCCAGGCGACCACAGGACCCGTGACCTTCACGATGACGCCCGGAGGGCCGGAGGTCGACATCCGCTGCGACCTGGCCCTGATCGCCGTGGGCGCGATCGACGAGGCCGGATACTCGACGTCGAACCTCGGCGATGCGGCGATGATGTCCGAGATGATGCAGCGCGCCGAGCGCACCGCGATCCTCGCCGACTCGACGAAGCTCGGCCGCCGGTTCTTCGCGCAGATCGCGCTGCTCGAGCGAGCGGACTATCTGATCACCGACGCTCCCCCGCCGCCACGCATGGCCGCCGCCCTCGCCCAGGCCGACGTGCAGGTGCTCACGCCCTGAGCGCCCCCAGGCGGGCGAGGAATCCGATCGGTCAGGATTCGAGAAGCACCCTCGGCGCGGCATCCGTAGCGTCGAGGACATGAACACCATCATCGATTCCGTCACCCTCGACGTCACCGACCTCGAGGCCGCCCAGTCCTTCTACGCAGCCGCCTTCGACCTGGGCGATCGTCTGCGTTTCCGTGCGTCGGATGCTGCGTCATCCGGCTTCCGCGGATACACCCTCTCCCTCGTCGTCTCGCAGCCCGGCAACGTGCACGCGCTCGTGAATGCCGCCGTCGCCGCAGGCGCCACGGTGATCAAGCCCGTCTCGAAGTCGCTCTGGGGCGTCGGCGGCACCGTGCAGGCGCCCGACGGGGCGATCTGGAAGGTCGCCACGTCCGCGAAGAAGGACACCGCTCCCCCGAGCCGTTCCGTCGACGAGGTGATCCTGCTCCTCGGTGCCGACGACATCATCGCGTCGAAGACGTTCTATGAGGAGCGCGGCATCCCCGTCGCGAAGAGCTTCGGTCGCAGCTACGTGCAGTTCGACACGGGGACGAGCCCGATCGGGCTCGGGCTGTATCGCCACGCCTCACTCGCGAAGGATGCCGGGGTGCCGGCCGCCGGTTCCGGCTCGCACCGGCTCACGGTGAACGGAGCGCTCGGCGCAGCGGTCGACCCCGACGGGTTCGCCTGGGCTCCCGTGGAGGTGTACTCCTGAGCGACCCGCGTAACGGCAGAGGCCGCCGGGGTATCCCCCGACGGCCTCTGTCCTGTCATCCCGCGTGCAGGATCACCACCATCCGGTGAGCAGATCCCACAGCCAGTCGAGGATGTCGCCGATGATGCCGCCGATTCCTCCGGCCCGGTTGACCGTGACGGTGGCTGTCGCCTCGTCACCGTCGGCCTGCGAGACGGCGACCGTGTACTTGCCCGGCTGCGTCTTCTTCGGAACGGTCACCGAGGTGCTGAACGAGCCGTCGTCGCCGACCTGAACGGTGCCGACCTCGATGGCCTGCCCCTTCTTCGGGCGCAGCTCCACCGTCACCGTCTCACCCGGCAGATATCCCTCGCCGGTGATGGTGAGCTTCTTGCCCGCCGTCACCTTGGAGGAGCCGAGCGCGATCGTCCCCGCGAACTCGGCGGGCTCTTCGTCGGCGATCGTGAACGGCACCTGCACGGTGGTTCCGGTGCTCGCGACGGCCACGGTGAGCTGCTGCTCGCCGAAGACGCCGGACGGCACCGTGAACGTGAGGCTCGCGCGCCCGACCTCATCGGTCGTGTCGACGATGGTCGGGTCGACCGCTCCGGCCGCGAGCTGCGTGCCGCCCAGCGAGAGCGTCACCTCACCCGGGGCCGGCTCGCCCGCGCTGAACGCGAGTGAGGACAGCGAGACCGTCACCTGGTCGCCGGCGCTGTAGCCGTCGGCATCCGCCGGGCTGACCGCGACGCCGACCGCACGCTGGGCGTAGTCGGGGCTGGCGGTCTTGTTCGCGTCGAACCAGTCGACCATCGACTGCAGGTCGATCTTGCCGGTGTCACGCTTGCCCGTGCCCTCCTTGAAGGTGAAGAAGTTGTCTCCACCCGCGGCGAGGAACGAGTTCGCGGCGACGTTGTAGCTCGCAGCGGGATCGATCGGCGTGCCGTCGAGGGTGATCGACGTGATCCGCGAACCCTGCGCCCCGGCGGGGTCGTAGGTGTACACGAGCCCTTCCGAGACGCCGAGCTTCAGGAACGGCCGCGCGGAACCCGCAGGCTGCCACTGCTCCTCGAGCACGCCCTTGAGCTGCGCACCCGTGAGCGTCAGCGTCACCAGCGTGTTGGCGAACGGCTGGACCGTCGCCGCCTCGCGGTAGGTGACGTTGCCGGCGGGATCGGATGCTCCGGTCGAGGCGTACGTGAGGTTCGCCCGGATTCCGCCCGGGTTCATCAACGCGATGTCCGCGTCGGTGGACCACTTCTGCACGTCGGCGACGAAGTTGCCGATGGTGGACTCGCCACCACGGTTCTCCGACGCGTTCGCCTGGCGTGCCCGGTTGAAGTCGGCCGTGATGTCGCCGACCTTGACCGCACCCAGCACATCGGCCTCGGCCTTCGCCTGAGCGACGATGGCGGCGACGTCGGGGTCGGCCGGGTACAGCGGCGCTCCCGCGGCGGTGAGGGGCTTGATCTCGTTGGTGATCGAGAGCAGCTCCTTCGACTCGGGGTCGACCTGGAGGTTCATCAGACCCAGGTTCTCGCCGTACTGCCCGGCAGAGACGACCGGGCGGCCGTCGATGACGTGGTTGTAGGCGAGATGCGTGTGCGCCGAGACGATCGCGTCCACGTCGTCATCGACGCCGTAGACGATCTCGCCGAGGGGCGAGTCCTCCGTGATGCTGGAGAGCTCGGTGCTCGCGGCGCCCTCGTGCACGAGGAGGATGACGACATCCGCCTCGCCGTTGGACTCGTCGCCGTCGCGCAGGTCGTCGGCCACCGCGTTCACGGAGTCGACGATGCTGCGCACCTCGAGGTCCGCGATGCCTTCCGGCGACACGAGCGAGTCGAGATCTTCGGTGACGGCGCCGACGAAGCCGACCTTGACGCCGTCGAGCTCCTTCACCCAGGCCGGTGCGAGCGCAGGCTCTCCGGTCTCAGTGACGAACACGTTCGACGAGATGTACTCCCAGTCCGCGCGGTCCTGCACGCGGTCGCGCAGGTCTTCCCAGCCCTGGTCGAACTCGTGGTTGCCCGCGGCGCTGACGTCGAGACCGGCGGCGTTGAGCGCGTCGATCGTCGGGTTGTCGTCGTTGATGAACGAGGTGAACGTCGATGCGCCGATCAGGTCGCCGGCTCCGGCGAAGATCGTGTTCGGGTTCTCCGCACGGAACTGCTCGACCGCGCCCGCCAGCACCGCAGCGCCTGCTGCCGCACCGTCGGCTTCGATCCGACCGTGGAAGTCGTTGACCGTCACGACGTCGATGCTCACCGGCGGGATCTCCGAGGAGACGCCGACGATGATCGGGTCGTGGTCGCTGGAGCGGTAGGGCGTGCCCGACTCGGTGGTGCCGAACGCGTAGCCGCGGTCGCTCCACTCCGGCGAGTTGATGCCCCACACGCCGGCACCCGTGATGGATGCGGCCAGCGACGGCGACGCGATCACGTGGTCGAGCGAGCCGAGCTCGCCGTCGAACGTGTACGTGTACTGTCCGGCGGCCTTGTCGGCGACCAGATCGCTCCAGCCGTTCGAGGTGAAGACGTCGATCGGGTCTTCCTTGCCGTAGGCGTTGAAGTCGCCGATCAACAGCATGTCGCTGCTTCCGGAGGTCTCCTCGAGCTCGGCGGTGAAGGCCAGGACGGCGTTCGCCTGCGCGACGCGGTCGGCGTTGAAGAAGCCCTGGCCGTCGGCCGGCTCGGAACCTGCACCCGAGGGAGGCGACTTGGACTTGAAGTGGTTCGCGACGACCGTGACGACGCGTCCGTCGATGTCGAACGCCTGGGCGATCGGCTCGCGGGCGTTGCCCCAGACGGACTCATCGGTGATGGTCGCGCTGTCGCCCACCGTGGAGACGGCGTCCTTCTTGTAGATGATCGCGTTCGTGATGTAGTCGGTCGTGGCCGCATCGTTCAGCGCGTCGGGCGTGGGCACGTAGTCCCACACGTCGCTGCCGGCATCCTCGTTCAGACCTGCGACCAGATCCTGGAGGGCCGAGTCGATCGGCTTGCCGAGCTTCACCGAGTTCTCGATCTCCATGAGCGAGACGATCTCGGCATCCAGTCCGTTGATCGCCGAGACGATCTTCGACTTCTGGATCGCGAACTCCTCGGCCGTCTCCGCTCCCCGAGCGTCGGGGTTCTCGGACGTCAGCGTCGTGAAGTAGTTGTACACGTTGAACGACGCGACCTGGGCGTCTCCGCCGACCTCGGGAGCCGACTCGGTGCGGGGGTTCGTCGCCTCGAAGCCGACCTTGAGGTCTGCCGGAGACGAGTTGTCGATGGGCACGACCGGCTGCAGTCGCCAGTCGTCGAAGCCCCACTGCAGCACGAAGCCGTTGTCGCCGAAGTCGACGCTGTCGCCGTTGCGGACGACCGTGTCCTCGGTGAAGTAGGGCTGGTCGCCGGGGTGCGTGCTGTTCCCGACCTGCACGGACCAGCCGTCGTCGAGCAGGATCCGGTTCGCCCGGTTCGCCGCGGTGATGGCCGCAGCCTCGGCACCGGGACGCGTGGTCTCCGTGCTCTTGACGTTGAGGTCTGCACCGGCGTTGAGCCAGAGAGTGCCGAAGTTGAAGAGCTGGTGGCTGGAGGCCAGCCGGTAGGTGCCCTCCGGAGCGACGTACATGTTCTCGTACTGTTCGCGGTCCGTCCCGCGCACGGTGTCGGGGAGAGGCGTGACGGCGGGGACGCCGGCGCCGGCGGCGAGAACCTCGACGTCTGCGACGGCGCCGGGGTTCAGCTGCGTCTGGCCGAAGTACTCGCTGACCGATCCGGTCACCGAGACGAGGTCGCCGATGGCGAGCGTCGGGGCCAGTGCGTTGAGGAAGACGAAGACGCCGTCCGAGGCGCCGGGGGTCGCATCCGTCGCGCCACCGGAGCCCTGCGTCTGGATGACGATGCCTTTGTAGCCGCCGGTGCGGTAGTCGGCGGTGACGACGCCCTCGACGGTGACGGTCTGACCGCTCAGCGGCGAGACGTCGGTCGTGCCCTGGACCTCGGCGATCGTGGCCGCAGTCGGCTCGGGATCGGGATCGGGATCCGGGCCGGGACCGGTGCCGCCGGTGCCCTGCGGCGTGATCGTCGCGGACAGCGTGAAGTCGGCGCTGTTGACGTCGGTGTCGACGCCGCCCGTGCGGTTCAGCGATTTGACGTCGGTGTTCCCGGCGGGCGCCGTCGCAGCGGATGTCTCGAACGTGTTGGAGGTGCCGTAGCCGAGCACGTCGATCACGCCTTCGACGCCGGAGACCGAGCCGGGAGTGAGCGTGACGGCGGCGGTGCCCGCGACGAGGGCGAGGGTGCCGGTGGTGCCGCTCGGCGTCAGCGTGCTGACCGCGTCGGGGGTCGGAAGCTCGGCGCCGTTCGCACCGTTGCTGTTGCCCTGGACCAGGTAGTAGCCGCCGGCGGGGATGACGCCGGTGAGCGGTGCCACGCCGTTCGAGGCGCCGGTTCCGGTCGCCGACCGGTACTGCAGCGACATGCCGTCGAGGGTGATCGGCGCGGACGTCGGGTTGTAGAGCTCGACGAACTTGTTCTTGAACGCGGCCCCGGCGCTGCCTCCGGAGAGATACGCCTCGTTGATCACCACCCCCGTTCCGGCAGGATCGGCGAACGCGGGCACGGCGGTCAGCGAGCCGAAGCCCAACGCTGCCACACAGGTCACGGCGAGAGCGCCGACGCGCCCCCTGTTTCTACGGTGCGCGACGGGAGCCATGCGGTTCCCGTCCTCTGGAGCGGACATCATCGGTGCGGTCTCCTCGGTCGGTCGTGCGACATCTCTCATGAATCTGTCACGGCGCGCACCGGGGTCTCCCAGCCCGCACACATGTTGCGAGCATACGTAGCGGTTCCGACATCCTCAATGGAGTTTTCCGATTGGTCATCGACCGCTCACCGGATGTCCGCGACGACCCCCGACGAAGGTCCATATGCCGGCATTCCGGCGCGCACGTGCGCGGGCGAGCGCGCGCAGATGCGCGTGTGATCAGGCGGTTTCCGCGGCCTGCGCGTCGTCGAACTCCTCGACCTCGCGCTCCCACGCGTCCTTCGCGAGGCGGTACCAGAGATAGAACGCGAACCCGGCAAAGATCGCCCACTCGATCGCGTAGAAGATGTTCAGCCAGTTGACCGGGGACTGCTCCTCGGGAGCCGGGGAGGAGATGTCGACGAGGCCCGCGGTCGCACTGGTCGACGCGAGGTAGGGGCGGTACACGTCCAGCTGCTCGGTGTCGTGCCAGCGGCTGAGGAGTGCCGCCGTCGACATCCGGTCCATCTGCGCGGGGTCGGAGCGCGGCGGGACCGACGGGCCCTCGTCCGAGATCACCCGGCCGCTGACCTGCACCTCGGCATCACCGGACTCGGCGTCGAGCTGCTCGACCGCGGCATCGGCCGCCTCGCGGTCCGGCGCCCATCCGATCGCGACGGCGATCGCGGTGCGATCGGCCACGCGCAGCTGACCGGTGACCCAGTAGCCCTCGACGTCGTCGTTGAAGCGGCTCGACACGATGAGGAAGTCGCCCTCGACCCAGGTGCCCGTGGCCTCGACGCGTTGACCGACGAGAGGTTCGGGAAGGTACTCGCCCGGTGCCACGACGTCGTCGAGGGGGCGCACCTGCTCGGTCGCGCCCGCGGGGGGCGGATCCGTCTCGATGGCCCGCTCGAGCTGCCATTGCCCGAGCCACGCGAACACGCCGGCGACGACCAGGCACAGCAGCAGCATCCCGATCCACCGTCCCCGGAGCATGACCTCACGGAGGGTCGGCGGGAACGGTGCGGGAGTGGTCACGGTGACGCGCGGGGCCTCAGGCCTCGTACGGGGCGAGGACGACCTCGACCCGCTGGAACTCCTTGAGGTCGGAGTATCCGGTCGTCGCCATGGACTTGCGCAGCGCGCCGATGAGGTTCGCGGTGCCGTCGGCGACGGGCGCGGGGCCGTAGAGGATCTCCTCGAGCGTGCCGATGCCACCGACCTCGACGCGGCGGCCGCGCGGCAGCTGCGGGTGGTGCGCCTCGGGACCCCAGTGGAATCCCCGACCCGGCGCATCGGTGGCACGGGCGAGCGCGACGCCGAGCATGACGGCATCCGCTCCCATGGCCAGCGCCTTGACGATGTCGCCGGATGTGCCGACGCCTCCGTCGGCGATGACGTGCACGTAGCGGCCGCCGGACTCGTCGAGGTAGTCGCGGCGCGCGGCGGCGACGTCGGAGACCGCGGTGGCCATCGGCGCGTGGATGCCGAGGGTCGCGCGCGTCGTGGACGCCGCTCCCCCGCCGAAGCCGACGAGCACACCGGCGGCGCCCGTGCGCATGAGGTGCAGGGCAGCGGTGTACGTCGCGGCGCCGCCCACGATCACCGGGACGTCGAGGTCGTAGATGAACTTCTTGAGGTTCAGGGGCTCGTCGACGCTCGACACGTGCTCGGCCGAGACCGTGGTGCCGCGGATGACGAACAGATCGACGCCTGCAGCGGCGACGGTGTCGTAGTGCTCCTGCGTGCGCTGCGGGGTGAGGGAGCCGGCGACCGTGACGCCGGCCTCGCGGATCTCGGCGAGGCGGCGCGTGATGAGCTCGGGCCGGATCGGCTCGGAGTACAGCTGCTGCATGCGCACGGTGGCGTCGCCGTCATCGAGGCCGGCGATCTCGGCCAGCAGCGGCTCGGGGTCTTCGTAGCGCGTCCACAGGCCCTCGAGGTCGAGCACGCCGAGTCCGCCGAGCTGCCCGAGCATGATGGCGGTCTGCGGGCTCACCACCGAGTCCATCGGCGCACCCAGCACGGGGATGTCGAAGCCGAAGGCATCGATCGTCCACGCCGTCGAGACGTCCTCGGGATTGCGTGTGCGGCGCGAGGGCACCACCGCGATGTCGTCGAACGTATACGCGCGGCGGGCGCGCTTTCCTCGGCCGAGCTCGATCTCCATGGTCACCCGTCCAGCCTACCCGGCGCCCGGAGGCGGCTGCAGTCAACGCGAGCGCGCCACCCGCCTCTCGTCCCACACGGGTGCATCGGACTCGTAGACCTCGCCGTCGGCCCCGAACACGAGGAACCGGTCGAACGACCGGGCGAACCAGCGGTCGTGGGTGACCGCGAGCACCGTCCCCTCGAACCGCGCGAGCGCGTTCTCGAGGGCCTCGGCCGACTCCAGGTCGAGGTTGTCCGTCGGCTCGTCGAGCAGCAGCAGGGTCGCCCCCGACAGCTCGAGCAGCAGCACCTGGAAACGCGCCTGCTGACCGCCGGACAGCGACTCGAAGGTCTGCTGCGCCTGCCGGACGAGCCCGTAGCGGTCCAGCGCCGAGCTCGCGGCATCCCTCGGCATCCCGGCGCGACGATCGTCGCCGCGGTGCAGGATCTCGAGCAGCGTGCGGCCGACGAACTCGGGGTGCGCGTGCGTCTGCGCGAACAGCCCGGGCACGACGCGGGCACCGAGGGTCGCCGTGCCCGTATGCGGCACCGCACTCAGCTGCTCCCCCGTCGACGTGACGTGCCCGAGGGTGGCATCGGGGTCGCTGCCGCCGCGCGCCAGCCTCCGCAGGAAGTGCGACTTCCCCGATCCGTTCGACCCGAGCACCCCGACGCGGTCGCCGTACCAGACCTCCGCATCGAAGGGCTTCATCAGTCCGGTGAGCTCGAGGGCGGAGGCCACGACAGCGCGCTTGCCCGTGCGCGCACCGCGCAGGCGCATGTCGAAGTCCTGCGCAGGCGGGCGCTCCTCCGGGGGTCCGGCCTCCTCGAACTTGCGGAGCCGCGTCTGGGCCGCCTGGTACCGCGACGCGAAACCGTCGTTCGCGGAGGCCTTGACCTTGAGGTTCGCGACGAGGGTGCGCAGCTTCTCGTGCTGCTCGTCCCAGCGCCGTCGCAGCTCGTCGAGACGGTCCATCCGGTCGGTGCGCGCCTGGTGATAGGTCGCGAAACCGCCGCCGTGCACCCACGCGGTGGATCCGGCGCCGCCGGGCTCGAGCGTGATCAGCCGGTCGGCAGCACGCGCCAGGAGTTCGCGGTCGTGCGAGACGAGCAGCACCGTCTTCGGCGTCTGCCGCAGCTGCTCCTCGAGCCAGCGCTTGGTCGGGACGTCGAGGTAGTTGTCCGGCTCGTCGAGCAGGAGGACCTCGTCGGGCCCGCGCAGCAGCGCCTCCAGAGCAAGGCGCTTCTGCTCTCCACCCGACAGCGTGGTGAGCTCGCGATACCGGGCGCGCTCATAGGGCACGCCGAGGGCCGCGACCGTGCACTGGTCCCAGACGGTCTCGTGCTCGTAGCCGCCGGCATCCGCATACTCCGCGATGGCCGACGCGTACGCCATCTGGGTGTCGTGCTCGTCGCGCTCGATCAGGGCGTTCTCCGCGGCCTCGAGCGCATCGGCCGCCCCGCGGATGCGCGCGGGAGCGACGCGCACCAGCAGCTGGTGCACCGTCTCGCCCGCCTCGCCGTGACCGACGAACTGGTCCATGACGCCGAGGCCCCCGTCGATCGTCACGACTCCGTCATCGGCGGTCTGGTCGCCGCGGATGATGCGCAGCAGCGTCGTCTTTCCGGCGCCGTTCGGTCCGATCAGCGCGCTCGTCGAGCCCGCACCCACCCTGAATGTCGCTTCGTCGAGAAGCGGTCTGCCGTCGGGGAGCGTCAGGGACACTCCGGAGACATCGATGTAGCCCACGGTTCGAGGCCGTCCTTCCGCCCGCGAACAGCGAGCCGACCAGGCTATCAGTCCCGGGGGACAGATCGGTCAGACCAGTGCGCTCGCGGCGGGAACCGTGTTCGCGAAGAGATCGAGCACCGGGCAGTGCGCGTCGACGGCCCGACGCAGATTCTCGTACTGCTCGGCGGTGTCGGGTCCGGTGATGTCGACCTTCAGGCGGATGTCGTGGAAGCCGGCACGGCCCGACTCGTCGATGCCGAAGAGCTTGCGGACGTCGAGATCCCCCTCTGCCGTCACCTCGATCTCATCGATCGTGAGGCCGAGCGCCTGGGCGTAGAGACGGTAGACCACCACCTGGCAGGAGACGAGCGCGGCCAGCGCGTACTCGACCGGGCTCGCTGCGACGTCGTCACCGGCGAGCGCCTGCGGCTCGTCGACGAGGAAGCGGTGCTTGCCCGCACGGATCTCGGTGGCGACGGAACCGATGCCTCGGCCGCTGACCCGATAGGTGAGCTGCGCGGCACTCGCGTCGGCGGCGATCCGCTCGTTCCATGCCGCGCCGGCGGCGTTCAGGCGCTCTGCGCGCTCGGCCGGTGCGACGTCGGAGACGGCGGTGATCTGGTCCTGGAGAAGAGTCATGCGGCGACCGTAGCCGCGAGGTGCGCCCGCCGGCACCGGCCACGTCACGCGCGTTCATGCCCCGTCACAGGCGGTCACTCGCCGTCGAAGACGGCGATACTCCTCAGTCCGCGCGGCTCAGTGTCTGCAGCACCTCGGTGCGCGGGGCCGACGGCAGCACGAAGCGGAACTCCGTGCCCACGCCCTCTTCGCTCGTGACGTCCATCGTGCCGCCGTGGGCGAGGACGATGGCGCGCGTGATCGTGAGACCGAGTCCCACACCGGGAACAGCGTTGCGCGTCGCCGTCGAGGCTCGGAAGAACCGGGTGAACAGCATCCCCTGCTCATCTTCAGGGATGCCCACGCCGGTATCGCGCACGGACAGCTCGACTCCGCCGTCGAACGGCCGCACCTTCGTGGTGACGTGCCCGCCGCGCGGCGTGAACTTGATCGCGTTGGAGAGCAGGTTGTCGAGTGCCTGCCCGATCCGACCGGCGTCGACGAGCATGCGCACGGGCTCCGGTGCCAGCTCGGCCGAGAGCTCGATGCCCTCGCGCTGGGCGTGCGGGCCGGCGGATGCCACGGCGGAGCGCACGAGCTCGCCGAGGTCGACCTCCTCGCGGTCCAGCGGGAACCGACCCGACTCGACCTGCGCGGTGAACAGCAGGTCTCCCACGAGGTTCAGCAGCCGCTCGGCGTTGCGCTCGATGATGCCGACGAACTCCTGCTGCTCGCCCGTGAGCGGCTGACCCGGGTCGTTCTGGAGCAGGTCGAGGAAGCCGATGATCGCGCTCAGGGGCGTCCGCAGCTCGTGCGAGATCATCCCCACGAACTCGTCCTTCATTCGGGCGACCTCGACCGCTTTGCTCTCGTCCGTCACCACCAGCAGGTACCCCTGCTGCGTGCCGGCGCCGTCCTTGTAGGGGTTCACGGTCACTCGCGCCGGCACCGAGGTCCCGCCCGCCGTCACGACGTCGATGTCGCCCTCGACGCTCTGATCGTCGTCGGCACCGGCGAAGAGCGCACGCACCCCCGGCGGCAGCTCGGAGCCCGCGCCCTCGTGCTGCTCCTTCGTGCAGTCGCTCGCCAGGGCGGTCAACGACGATTCGGCGAAGAAGCGATCGACGCGCACGTCGCTCATCGCCTCCGCGTACGTGAGGCCGAACAGCCGCTCCGCACCGGGGTTCCAGGCCGTGATCAGGCCCTTCAGATCGGTGGCGATCACGGCCTGTGCGGTGATCGACGACCACAGTCCCTCGTACGACTCGACGAGCGAGCGGTACTGGTGCTCCTTCTCCCGCAGCTGCACGATCATCTTGACGTTCTCGGACAGCGCGGCCGTGCGCTCGGCCACCAGCTCCTCCGCCTGCTCCGCCCGCACGCGCTGCTGACGGGAGAGCTCGTTGATGACCGCGGCGACCGCGGCGAACACGAGCGGGCCGATCACGCCGCGCAGCCAGTCGACGGCGTCGTCCGGTGGATCCACGAAGTACGGCATGAGCAGCGCGATCGACGTCAGACCGCCGACCACGAAGACCCAGCGGATGCCGGGGGCGGCGGCCAGCCAGACGACGGGGAGCAGCACCAGGGAGGAGAACAGGGAGGCCGGCCCGCCGGTGCCGGTGCGGAACAGGCCGAGACCCGCGATGTCGACGAGAGGAACCAGCAGCACGATCCAGCCGTCGTGCAGGCGCCGCGCGCTGAGCACGCCGGCATAGACGGTGGCCGCCATGACGATACCGATTCCGAGGATCGCCGCGCCGAAGTGCGTGAACGGCAGGTTCGGGATCACCCACGTCAGCAACCCCGCCCCCACGGCCGCGATGAACGTCGGAGCCTGCTTGACCAGCGGACTCGGGTTGTCGAAGACCTGGTACCACCGGTTCTCGGCGCGATCGAGCGGGGTCGCCCTCATCGCTTCACCTGCGCCACGATGCCGTGCAGATCGGCGCCGGTGATCGGCTTGGGCAGAGCCGCATCCGCGGGTGGATAGTCGGCGGCGTCGAGCACGGAGCTGATGACGAGGAAGCAGGCCGGGAAGCGCTGGCGCACGAGACGCGCGCACTCCTGACCGCTGATGCCGGGAAGCAGAAGGTCGATGACGGCCAGCACGGGCTCGATCTCGTCGAAGGCGGCGATCGCCGATTCCGCATCGACCGCGACGTAGGCGTCGAAACCCTCGCGGTCGAGGTAGCGGCGCACGAGCGCGGCCTGATCGACCGCATCCTCGACGACGAGGGCCAACGGCCTCCCGCTCATCGGAGGAGCAGCTCTCGCACGACGACGATCACGACGACGACGCCGATGGCGAGGAGGCCCTGCGGGATCAGGCGGCGCTCTCGGCGAGCATCCACGACGATCTCCTGCACCTCGGCGTCCTGCGACGGTGCTTCGGTCATGAGTCGACCCGTCCGATCTTCTCGGTCTTGATCCATGAGGCGTCGGCCCGACGCCACTCCTTGATGTACGAGTCCACGGTGATCGCGCACAGCAGAGAGCCGTAGCCGCAGACGTAGAGCAATAGTCCCGCGAAGAACCGTCCGCCCGGTAGGGGTTCCACGGCGCGGGCGAGCCAGATGCCGAGCATCGAGATCGGCCCCCAGAGGTAGAAGATCACGGCCCAGAAGAATCGGGTCTCGTCGGTGAGCGCGAACCCGAGCTGGGTCAGACCGCCTTCGAAGAGCCAGGGGAAGAGGGCGATCGCCATGAGGATCAGCGCGCCGAGCCCGGGGAACATGATCGCCTCGCGCCACGACTGCCTGCCGATACGCGGGTCGAGTTGGGCGGCATAGAGCATGGAGAAGATGTAGATGCATGCCGCGGCGACCCACATGAAGCGGAACACGAACTCCGCGATGTCGCTGTGCAGCACGAGCAGCACGAGCAGCGCGGTGGCCGCGAGGAGCATGAACGCCGGCAGGAGCAGGATCGTGAACCACGCCAAGCCGAACGAGAAACTGCCCAGATTGTGCAGGCGACTCGGCCGGAACCACAGTTTGCGGTAGATCGAGGTCAGCTGGACGTTGCCTCGAGCCCAGCGCAGTCGCTGCTTCCAGAGGCTGTCCACGGTCCGGGGCTCTTCGGCCAGCACGACGGCGTGCGGCTCGAACACCATCCGCCGTCCTTTGAGCTGGCCCTCGAACGTCGTCATGGTGTCTTCGGCGAGCGTGCCGGTGGGGATGCGTCCGCCGATCGCCTCGAGGTTCGCACGGGAGTGCAGCTGCGCGCCGCCCGCGAGGCAGGCGATGGCGCCGCCGACGTTCTGCACGCGGCGGGCGGAGAGTTGCCCGATGACGTATTCGATCGCGATGAAGCGCGTGAGGTAGTTGCGGTCGCGACTGCCCTCGGCGATGTACGCGGTGACCGCGCCGACCTTCTCGTCGGCGAGGTGCCGGGTGAGCTTGCGCAGCGAGTCGCGGGCGAAGATGACGTCGGCGTCCATGATGAGCACCGCTTCGGTCCAGGCGTCCGCGAGGATCACGTCGAGCCCGTGGTTGAGCGTGTGCGCCTTGCCCTCGCCGCCCTTGTCGCGACGCAGGTGCACGACGCGGCCCGGGTACGCTGCGGCTTTGGCGGTGACGATCTCGGGGGTGTCATCCGTCGAGGCGTCGTCGACGACGAAGATCCGCAGACGGTCCTCCGGGTATTCGAGCTGGAGCAGCCGTTCGATCGCCGGCCCGATGACGAGCCCCTCGTTCCAGGCGGGGATCACGACCGCGACGTTCGGATGGTACGGCGCCGCTTTCGCGTAGTGGTTGCGGAACGCGTGCAGCGGCAGAGTGAGGAACTGCAGCGCCGTGTTGATCACGGGCAGAGTTCCGACGAAGACGCAGATCAGCAGCACGACGACCACGGCCGTCTCGAGCCAGGTGAGTTCGGGCATCACGCACCGGCCTCCGCGTCGAGGAGCGCCGTGACCCGCGAGTACCGCCCCACGTCGGATGCGACATGGCTGTCGGTGGATGCCACGATCCCGGCCCCGGCCTGACGCAGTGCCGCCAGCGAACGGATGCCGGGGCACCCCCACTTCTCGTTGACCTCGACGAGGGTGTCGGTCTCCGCTGCCGCGCGCGCCCAGGCGTCGATGCGCTCGTCCCCGAGGTCCTCTTCCGACAATCCGATCTTCGGCAGGATCGAGAAGCAGTGGGCGAGCTGGTTGCCGGGATACCGGCGCATCGCCGCGATCAGCGCCCCGACGAGCTCGTCGAGCACGTCGTCGCCAGCCCAGCCGGATGCGATGCGCTCGCGCACGGCGGTCGGTCCGAGCGGGCCGTCGAGTCCCGGGAACTGATGATCCGCGATGAGGATGCGATCGATGCCCTCCGGGAGCACCGGGATGTCCAGGGTGCCCGACGCGTCGAGGATCTTCGCCTCGACGCCGGTGAGCACCTCAAGGCCCTCCGGCACCGAGAGCGCGCGGACGGCCGCGAGGTACTCCGGCACCCAGGTGGTGCTCTGCCGCACGTGGTCGACGAGTCGCACGGTCGTCAGTCCGGCCGTAGCGGCCGCCGCGACGTTCTCGGCGAGGGTCGACACGGCGTCGTCGGAGAAGGTGGAGTGCACGTGGTGGTCGCCGCGGAGCGCGGCGTGACTCACAGCTCCTCCTGGTGCCCTGCGTGGGCCGAGACGAGCAGGTCGTCCACCTCGACGATCACGTCTTCCAGGAAGCGCACCGAGGCGACTTCACGGAACGGGATCCGTGCGGGGAGCTCGATGCCGAGGAACAGATCGGCGACCAGCGAGGGGATGTCCACCCCGGCCGCGATCGTCAGCGGGAGGGCACCGGGGAAGCGCGGATTGACCTCGAGCAGCACGGCGCGTCCGGTCCGATCGCGGCGCAGCTGCACGTTCGCGACGCCGACGAGACCGATCGCCTGCGCGATGGCCGCCGCCGTGTCCTCGAGCTCGGGGTCGATGACCGTCTGTCCGGCGATCGCCACGCCCGAATCGACCCGGGCGCGCGTCCGCGGCACGGCGGCGACGACGTTGCCCGCGGCATCCGCGATCACGTCGACGGAGTACTCCTCGCCCGGCAGGTAGTCCTGCACGATGAGCCCCTCGTCGGTCGGGAGAGCCTCCAGCGCCGCGCGGTCGGGTACCAATCGGATGCCGCGGCTCCCGGCCCCTTGGCGCGGCTTCGCGAAGACGGGGAACTCCCAGTCGACGCCTTCGGCGTCGGGTCCGGCGAGGACCGTGCGCGGGGTGCGCCCCGTCGGAGCGCAGCGCTCGGCGAGGGCGAGCTTGTCGAGCGCGGTGTTCAGCGTGTCGGCGGAGGGCGCGGCGAGCACGGCCGGTGCGAGTTCGTCGCGTCGCTCGGCGAGCGCGATCAGTTCGACGTCGACCGTCGAGATCACGAGGTCGAGGGAATCCTCCGCGACCATCCGCGCGATCGCCGGGACGAAGTCCTCGTCGCGGCCGGGCGGTACGAGACGGCGCTGCGCCGGCGGCACCAGGTAGATGCCGCTCGCCCAGCCGTCCATGTCGGCCGCGAACACGGTCAGGTCGGAACGGCGGAGGAGCGAGCGGATGACGGCCACGCCGGCCGGACCCCCCGCACCCGTCACCAGCACGCGCTTCGTCATCAGGTCTCTCTTCTCGTGAGTTCGTGGGCGCCGACGAACTCGGCCGTCTCGCGCACCACTTCGAGCGGCTCGACCGCCTTGCCACCACCGAAGCGCGACCAGTAGCGGGCCGTCGCGGTGACGAAGTCGGGTTCGAGGTAATCGCGGCTGGCGGTCTGCGAGCTGAAACGCTCCAGGAGCCGCAGTTTCTGTTCGAGGTACGGGTCGATCCGGACGAACCGGGTCGGCCGGAAGTCGATGGTCGCCGAGGGGCTCTGGTAGCAGGCGACCGTGCCGACGCGGCGCGTGGCCACGATCGTCGCCTCGCTCACCGCGCGATGATCCTGGTGGCGGTCGTGGCTCGAGTGCGTGTAGACGATCGTCGGCTGGATCTCCTGCACGACCTCCTCGATCAGGCGCACGGTCGCGCCTCCCCCGGAGATCTCGGTGTCGATCAGGTCTTTCACGAAGAGCCGGGCGCCGAGCATGTCGGCCGCGGCGAGGGACTCGCTCTGCCTGCTGTCGGCGTCGCCGCCGCGGGCACCTCGGGACAGCGTGAGGATGGTGATCGAGTCGCCCGCATGGGCGTGGGCGGCCAGGAGTCCGCCGACTCCGATCTCGACGTCGTCGGGGTGCGCGCCGATCGCGAGCACGACCTCCTTGGGCCGTGCCTCATCGCGGCGGCGTCGTCCTTCCGCGGCGAGGCGCGTGACGGCTTCGACGAGTCGCGCGTTGTCGAGCGGCTTGGTGAGGAACTCGTCGGCCTGCGCGCGCAGCGCGGAGACGGCGTACTCGACGGAGACGTGAGCCGTCATGACGATCACGGGGACGTGCGGGCTCGTGCGCCGCAGCTCGTCCAGCAGTTCGAGACCGCTCAGCCCCGGCATCTCGATGTCGGTGACGACGACGTCCGGGCGCAGCGCGGTCATGAGCTCGATCGCCGAGCGGCCGTCCTCCGCGGTGTCGACGATGCAGCCCGCGCGCCTTTCGAGCACTGTCTTCACGAGCAGTGCGACGTCCGGATCGTCGTCGACGACGAGGACGCGCGGGGACTCCTCAACCATTTGCAGCTCTCCTTGGGGAATTCCCTGCCGGTGGGGCTGGCGTCGTGCTCTCGGCGCCCTTCAGAACCGTGAGCTCGGGGAAGTCGAGCGGGTGTTATTCCTAAATATTGGCATATCAAAGCCCCCGCGCGACGCTGCCGGTCAGGGCGAGCCTTCGCTCACCGCGCGCAACGGCATCGATCAGGGCGTGCACGACACGATAACTGCGTGCCCGCTCCCCGGATGCGTGTGCGCCGAGGGACTACGACGTCACCCGTGCTGCACGCTTCTCCTGCTGGTAGACCCGGATCGCCTCGTACCGCTCGGCCGAGCGGGCCTGCCGTTTGGCCGCCTCGTCGGCGCGATTCTTCGGCGGAGCCGTGGTCACGAGGTCATCGAGCAGATGACGGGCCGCGTGCGCGATCTCTGCGACCGCCCGGTCGAACACGGCCTGGTTCGCCCGCGACGGCGCATTCGTTCCCGCGATCTTGCGGACGAACTGGAGGGCGGCGTCGTGGCATTCCTCGTCGGTCGCTGCGGGCTCGAGGTTGTTCAGGGGCACGATGTTGCGGCACATACCGGCACGCTACGCCGGGCCGACGGCTGACGGAAGAGTCGATCCGGTGCACAGGATGGTGCGATCGACACGCGGCTCGCTACGCTCTGGCTACGAGAACCGGCGACGGCCGATCCGCCGTCTCCCTGGAAGAGGAGCGAGACATGACGATTCCCCCACCCCCGGATTCCCCGCAGAATCCCCCCGCACAGACTCCCCCGGCGTGGAACGGTGCGCCGGCGGATCCTGCCGCCGGCTACGCTCCGCCTGCCCCGAACGGGGCGCCGTACGGCGGCGCGCCCTATGCGACCGCGCCGGCGTCCCCTCCGGGACGCGTGCTGTCGATCATCGGCCTGGTGCTCGCCTTCGTCGCCGCGCCGGTCGGCCTCGTCATCAGCATCGTCGCGGCCGTCAAGCTCGGCAAGGCCGGGGCACCCAAGGGCCTCGCGATCGCCGGCATCATCGTCGGCGCCGTCATCACGCTGCTCTGGATCATCGGCATCATCCTCTTCGTGACCGTGCTCAGCGGCGTCATCGGGACGTGCGCGGAGCTCGGCCCTGGTGTGTGGGACGTGAACGGCGTCACCTACACCTGCGGCTGACCCCGCCTGCACGAGGAAGGGACCGGATGCTGTGCAGCATCCGGTCCCTTCCTGTCTGGGTCGCCTACTTCTTGTAGTTCGGCGCCTCGACGACGATCTGCACGTCGTGCGGGTGGGACTCCTTGAGCCCTGCCGACGTGATGCGCACGAACTTGCCGCGCTGCTTGAGCTCTTCGATCGTGCGAGCGCCCACGTAGAACATCGACTGACGGAGACCGCCGACGAGCTGGTACGCCACAGCGGCGAGCGGGCCGCGATACGGGACCTGGCCCTCGATGCCCTCGGGGATGAGCTTGTCGTCGCTCGGGACGTCGGCCTGGAAGTAGCGGTCCTTCGAGTACGAGGTCTGCTTGCCACGGGTCTGCATCGCACCGAGCGAGCCCATGCCGCGGTACTGCTTGAACTGCTTGCCGGACTGGAAGACGATCTCGCCCGGCGACTCGTCGGTACCGGCGAGGAGCGACCCGAGCATCACGGCATCCGCGCCGGCGACGAGCGCCTTGGCGATGTCGCCCGAGTACTGCAGACCGCCGTCGGCGATCACGGGAACACCGGCAGGACGTGCGGCGAGCGACGCCTCGTAGACCGCGGTGACCTGCGGCACGCCGACGCCGGCGACGACGCGGGTGGTGCAGATCGAGCCGGGACCGACGCCGACCTTGACGGCGTCGACTCCGGCGTCGATGAGAGCCTGGGCACCCTCGCGGGTGGCGACGTTGCCGCCGATGATGTCGATGTGCTCGAACGTCTCGTCGGCCTTCAGACGGCGCACCAGGTCGATGACGCCCTGCGACTGGCCGTTGGCCGTGTCGACCACGAGCACGTCGACGCCCGCGTCGCGCAGCGCCTCCGCACGCTCCCACGCGTCGCCGAAGAAGCCGATCGCCGCGCCGACGCGCAGACGGCCCTGGTCGTCCTTCGTCGCGAGCGGGTACTTCTCGCTCTTGTCGAAGTCCTTGATGGTGATGAGACCGGCGAGCTTGCCGTCGGCGTCGATCAGGGGCAGCTTCTCGACGCGGTGCTTCGCGAAGAGGGCGATGACTTCGCCGGCGGCGACGCCGACCGGGGCGGTCACGAGGCCCTCCGACGTCATGACGTCCTTCACGAACGTGGTCTGCCGTTCGAAGCCCGAGACGAAGCGCATGTCGCGGTTGGTGATGATGCCGACGAGCTTGCCGTCGTCGTCGATCACGGGAAGTCCCGAGATGCGGTACTTCGCGCACAGGGCGTCGACCTCTTCGACCGTGGCATCCGCCGTGGTCGTGATCGGGTCGGTGATCATGCCGGACTCGCTGCGCTTGACCCGGTCGACGTGCGCCGCCTGGTCGGCGATCGAGAGATTGCGGTGCAGGATGCCGATGCCGCCCTCACGCGCCATCGCGATCGCCATGCGCGACTCGGTGACCGTGTCCATGGCGCTCGACAGCAGCGGCGTGGCGACCGAGATGCGGCGCGTGATCCGCGATGACGTGTCGGCCTCGCTGGGGATCACGTCGGTGTGCCCCGGCAGGAGCAGCACATCGTCGTACGTCAGTCCGACGAAGCCGAAGGGATCGTGCTGGTCCATGGAAGCTCCTCCTGCGCGAGTCGCGCGAATCCGAGTGCGAGTGCGGTCGACAGCGTCCGGCGCGGGCCGGAAACCCGTATGAGGATTCTAAGCGAGATGAGGCCGTGAACATTCCCGAAGGGCGCGGTCGTCCGGCGGGCAGGCCGCCGGTGTAGGCGAATCGGGAAACGCACACTACGCTCAAAACGTCGTCCACCCCTGCGGTTCACACCCGATGCCGCCGGGAAAGCACTCACAGTGGAGGTTGCGTGGGACCCACATCAATCGCCGTGCAGCGAAAGCGACCCTGGGTGGTCGCCTTCCTCGGCATCATCATGGCGCTCACAGCGTTCCTGATCCTGCCCCCGTCTCCGGCTTCGGCCGAGACGACCGACGACGGCCAGGAGGTGACCGACTTCTACTTCGCCGGGGTCATCACCTTCGACGATGAGCCTGTCGAAGGCGTCGGCATGCAGATCGAGGGCAACGGCTTCAAGGGCGAGACCGAGACGGATGCCGACGGCAAGTGGCGTCTCTACGTGCCCGAGAAGGACACGTACACGCTCACAGTCGACGAAGATTCCCTGCCGGACGGCGTGATCGTCGACGCGAGCCTGCTGCCCCCGGGCACGCAGCCGATCTCCGGCACGTCCGCCTCCTTCGAGGTGGAGTTCGGGCTCACCGGCACCAAGATCATGAACCTGTTCCTCGGTGAGGGTCAGCGGGTCACGGTGTCGGTCCTCGATCAGCTGCTCTCGCGTCTCGTCGGCGGCCTGAACTTCGGCCTCCTCCTGGCGCTCGCCTCGATGGGCGCGGCGCTGATCTACGGCACGACGCGGCTGTCGAACTTCGCACACGCCGAGATGGTGACCTGGGGCGGACTGGTGGCGCTGGTCACGACGACCTTCTGGCATCTTCCGCTGTGGGCCGGCATCATCGCGGCGGTGGTCGGCGGCGGACTGTTCGGCTGGGCGCTCGACGCCGGGATCTGGCGTCCGCTGCGGCGACGCGGGCTCGGCGTCGTGCAGCTGATGATCGTCAGCATCGGGCTGTCGCTGGCGCTCCGCTATGCCTTCCAGTACCTGATCGGCGGCGGCACCCGGCAGCTTCCGGGTGCCAGCCCGGCACCGATCCAGTTCGGCCCCATCTCGCTGTCGTACATCGACATGATCGGCATGGGCGTGAGCATCGTGGTGATCGTCGGGGTGGCGTTCTTCCTCACCCGCACCCGCATCGGCAAGGCGACCCGCGCGATCTCCGACAACCCGCAGCTCGCTGCCGCATCCGGCATCGACGTCGACAAGGTCGTCCGGTACGTCTGGATCCTCTCCGGCACCCTGGCAGCGATCTCCGGCGTCCTCTGGGGCTACTTCCGCCCCGGGGTGAAGTGGGACATGGGCGCGCAGATGCTGCTGCTCATCTTCGCCGCGATCACGCTGGGCGGCCTCGGTACCGCGTTCGGCGCTCTCGTCGGCTCGCTCATCGTCGGCATCGCGGTCGAGGTCTCCACACTCTGGATCCCCTCCGACCTGAAGTACGCGAGCGCTCTGGTCGTGCTCATCGTGATCCTCCTCGTCAGACCCCAGGGACTGCTGGGCCGCAGGGAAAGGTTGGGCTGACCGCCATGGACTTCGGAAGCATCTTCTCCAACACCGCCGTCTACCTGTTCAGCCCGGTCACCCTGGCGTACGCGCTGGCTGCCACGGGTCTCGCGATGCACTTCGGCTTCGCCGGCCTGCTCAACTTCGGTATGGCCGCCTTCATGGCTATCGGCGGCTACGGCTACGCCATCTCCGTGCTGACCTTCGGTCTCCCGTGGTGGATCGGCATGCTGATCGGCCTGCTCGGGGGCGCGCTCTTCGCGGTGCTCCTCGGCATCCCGACGCTGCGCCTGCGGGCCGACTACCTCGCGATCGCGACGATCGCCGCCGGTGAGATCGTGCGCCTGCTCTTCACCACGCAGGTATTCGACGAGTACACCAACTCGGCCGACGGCCTCGCGCAGTTCAACGGCGGTTTCCGCGACGCGAACCCCTTCCCCACCGGCACCTACGGGTTCGGACCGTGGACGTACAGCGCCGATGACCTCTGGAACCGTGTGTTCGGGCTGATCGTCCTGCTCGTCGCGATCCTCCTGGTGTGGGCCCTGATGCGCAGCCCGTGGGGCCGCGTGCTCAAGGGCATCCGTGAGGACGAGGACGCCGTGCGCTCGCTCGGCAAGAACGTCTTCGCCTACAAGATGCAGGCGCTCGTCGTCGGTGGCGTCATCGGCGCCGCCGGAGGGATCGTGTTCGTGCTCCCCTCCGCCGTCGTGCCGGGCAGCTACACGACCTCGCTGACCTTCTTCCTGTGGACCGTCCTCCTCCTGGGAGGCGCGGCCACGGTGTTCGGACCGACGCTCGGAGCGATCCTCTTCTGGATCGTGTTCGCCTTCATGGCGAACCTGCTGCCGTCGATGGCGAAGGCGGGGATCTTGCCGATGTCCGACAGCCAGGCCTCGACGCTGGTGTTCATCTTCATCGGCATCGCGCTGATGCTGCTCGTGATCTTCCGCCCCCAGGGCATCCTCGGCGACAAGAGGGAGATGACCTTTGTCAAGTGAAAGCACCAACACGGTCCCTGAGCCGGCCGAAGGGCCGGCCACGGGAAGCATCCGACGCCCGAAGACCACCGGTCTCACCAAGGGAGAGGTGAAGCCCGGCGTCGCCAAGGTCGATCCGATCCTCGTCGCCGACGCGGTGCAGCGGCGCTTCGGCGGACTGACCGCCGTCGACGTCGACCACCTCGAGATCCCCCGCGGCGCCATCACCGCCCTGATCGGACCGAACGGCGCCGGAAAGACGACGCTGTTCAACCTGCTCTGCGGGTTCGACAAGCCGAACAGCGGCACCTGGTCGTTCGACGGCAAGAACCTCTCCGGGGTGCCGTCGTTCAAGGTCGCCCGCATGGGCCAGGTGCGCACGTTCCAGCTCACCAAGTCGCTGTCGCTGCTCACGGTGCTCGAGAACATGAAGCTCGGCGCCCCGCATCAGCGCGGCGAGGGCTTCTGGTCGAGTCTCTTCCCGTTCCTGTGGCGCAAGCAGGACACCAAGATCGAGGGCAAGGCGCGCGACCTGCTCGCGCGCTTCAAGCTCGACGCCAAGGAAAAGGACTTCGCCGCATCGCTCTCCGGCGGGCAGCGCAAGCTCCTCGAGATGGCCAGAGCCCTGATGAGCGATCCGACGCTCGTGATGCTCGATGAGCCGATGGCCGGCGTCAACCCGGCGCTCACGCAGTCGCTCCTCGACCACATCCTCGACCTCAAGGGCCTCGGGATGACTGTGCTCTTCGTCGAGCACGACATGCACATGGTCCGCCACATCGCCGACTGGGTCGTCGTGATGGCGGAGGGCCGTGTCGTCGCAGAAGGCCCGCCCGACGAGGTCATGGCAGACCCCGCGGTCGTCGACGCCTACCTGGGGGCGCATCAGGACGTCGATCTGGGTGCCGTCACCGGCCGCATCCCCGTGGTCGCCGACGTGGATGCCGCGAAGTTCCGCGAACAGGTCGAAGCAGAGGTCGAGGCCGAGGAATCCGTCGACGACGCCGAGGAGAAGAAGGCATGACCGACCAGACGCCTGTCCGGAACGAGATCAAGAACGACGATGTCATCGTCGAGCTGAAGGATGTGCACGCCGGCTACCTGCCGGGTGTGAACATCCTCAACGGCGCCAACCTCGTCGCGCGCAAGGGCGAGCTGATCGGCATCATCGGCCCGAACGGCGCCGGCAAGTCGACCCTGCTGAAGGCGATCTTCGGCATGGTGAACGTGCGCAGCGGCGACGTGACGCTCAAGGGCGAGAGCATCGTGGGGCTCAAGGCCGACAAGCTCGTGAAGCGTGGCGTGGCCTTCGTCCCTCAGACGAACAACGTCTTCCCGTCGCTCTCCATCGAGGAGAACCTGCAGATGGGGCTCTACCAGAACCCCAAGATCTACGCCGAGCGGCTGGAGTTCGTCAGCAGCATCTTCGCCGAGCTCGGCAAGCGGCTCAAGCAGCGCGCAGGTTCGCTCTCGGGCGGCGAGCGGCAGATGGTGGCGATGTCACGGGCCCTCATGATGGACCCGTCGGTGCTGCTGCTCGACGAGCCCTCCGCCGGCCTCTCCCCCGTGCGCCAGGACGACGCGTTCATCCGCGTCTCCGACATCAACAAGGCGGGCGTGACGACGATCATGGTCGAGCAGAACGCCCGGCGCTGCCTGCAGATCTGCGACCGCGGCTATGTGCTCGATCAGGGCAGGGACGCGTACGAGGGCACCGGACGCGACCTCCTCAACGATCCCAAGGTGATCGGACTGTACCTCGGTACGCTCGGCACCGAAGACGCCGCCTGACGCGTCGGAGAGAGGGGCGGATGCTGAGGCATCCGCCCCTCTCTCTTTCTCCAGACACGACGAAGGCCCCGGATGCAGCATCCGGGGCCTTCGCGCGTGTGATCAGTTGGTGCGGGTGATCAGGTTGTCGGCACCGTACTTGTAGGTACCGATGGACGCACCCTGCGGGTCGCCGTTCTCGTCGAACGTGACCTCGCCGGAGTAGCCGTCGTAGTCGGCCGTGCCACCGTCGTTGATGATCTTGGCGCAGTCAGCGAAGCTGGTGCACTTCTCACCGTCGCCGGAACCGCCGGAGACCTCTTCCATCTTGGCCGCGATGTCCGCGCCCTCGGTGGAGCCTGCCGCGAGCGACGCCAGAGCCACGAGCACGACGGCGTCGTACGCCTCGGCCGCGTAGGTGAAGTCGTTGACCTCAGGGTTGCCCTCACCCGTCCAGTACGCCTGCAGACGGTCGGTGAAGTCGTCCTCGAGTGCCGGACCCGGCTTCGTGCCCTGCGCGCCCTCGAGCGAGAAGGAGAAGTTCGTGTCGGGCGAGGAGCCGTAGTCGGACAGGTTGCCGTCGACCAGGTACCACTTGTCCGGCGAGATGCCGGCGTTCTGCAGCAGCGGGGCGATGGTCTTGAACTGGTCGAACGACACGATCGCGACGGCGTCGGGGTTCGCGGCCTTGATGGTCTCGACCTGAGCGTCGAACTGACCGTCACCGACGTTGTACGACGCATCCGCGACGACCTCGCCGCCGGCGCCCTCGAACGTCGACTTGATGTTGTCGAACAGGCCGGTGCCGTAGGCGTCGTTCTGGTAGATGACGCCGAGCGTCTTGTGACCGTCTTCGGCGATCAGGTTGCCGAGAACCTCACCCTGCAGCAGGTCGCTGGGTGCGGTGCGGAAGTACAGGCCGTTGTCGTCCCAGTCGGTGAAGTCGGGACCAGTGTTCGAGGCCGAGATCTGCAGGATTCCCGCGCTGACGTTTCCGTCGAGGATGAGGCGGGAGACACCGGATGCCGCGGCACCGACGATGGCGGTCACGCCTGCGCCCTGGAGCTTGGTGATGGAGGTCTCGTACGCCTTGGTGTCGGTGTCGCCCTCGTCTTCGGCCGTCAGGTCGATGGTCACGCCGGCGGCGGCCTCGTTGACCTCGGAGACGGCGAGTCCGACGCCGGATTCCATGGGCGGGCCGAGGAACGACAGCGATCCGGTCTGAGGCAGCAGCGAACCGAGCTTGAGCGTCAGGTCTGCTGCGGGCTTGTCTCCACCGCCTTCCGATGGCTCGGCGTTCGGCGTGCTGCTGCAGCCGGCGACCACGATGGCGGATGCGCTGAGCAGCGCGATCCCCGCGAAGATCTTCGCGCTGCGCGAACCCTTCAATACGTTCATGTTGCTCCCTTGCGTAACTGAGCGCGGATTGTGACCGCGATCGGGTGCTCTAACACTAGAGCGAGATGCTCGCGCGCAGGTGTCGGCAGTATCTCAGTGCGTTAACGATCCGATACCGAGTCCTGGCCGCGGTGGGCCGCAGGGTCAGGCGACTCCGGGCTCCGCGACACGACGCCCGCGACGGGCCGCCAGGAGGAGGTCGATCACGAACACGGCGATGGCGATCCACACGATGATGAATCCGGCCCAGCGTTCGGCCGGCATGGGCTCGCCGAGCACCGCGACGCCGAGGATGAACTGCATCACGGGCGTGACGAACTGGATCATGCCGATCACCGTGAGGTCGATCCTTCGCGTGCCGGCGGCGAAGAGCAGCAGGGGCACCGCGGTGACCACGCCGGCGAAACCGAGCACAAGGGCGTGACCCCAGCCGTTCTGCCCCATCGTGATGCCCGCCGGGGTCTGCGCCACGATGATCAGCTGCACGACCGCGATCGGGATCAGCCAGAACGACTCGAGCGTGAGGCCGCTCACCGCGTCGACCGCGGGACCGATCTTCTTCTTGATCAGGCCGTAGACGCCGAACGACGCGGTCAGTGTCAGCGCGATCCACGGGAAGGCGCCGTAGGCCACGACGATCACGACGACGGCGATCGCGGCGATGGCGATGGCCGCCCACTGGAGTCGGCGGATGCGCTCCTTCAGCACGAAGACGCCGAGCAGCACCGTGGTGATCGGGTTGATGAAGTATCCGAGGCTGGTCTCCACGACGTGGCCGGTGAGCGTGCCGAGCACGAACACCTGCCAGTTGACGTAGATGAGCAGGCCGGCGAGCGCGGTCCAGCCGAGGAGTTTCGGCTGCCGCAGGATCACGCCGAACGCCGCCCAGCCGCGCGTCACCGTGAGCAGCAGCAGGCAGAAGACGAGCGACAACAGGACGCGCCAGGCGACGACCTCCCAGGGGCCGGTCGGCACGAGGAGCAGGAAGTACAGCGGGAGGATGCCCCAGAGCAGATAGGCGCCGCCCGCGTAGGCGACTCCGGCGGTCCGAGTGGCGCGGGTCGTCGTCTCAGGGGGCACTGGACAACCCTATTGCCGCAGGCGGAGTCCGATCACCGCGAGCACCCCGCCGTGCGGAGTTCGGCAGGAATCGGATGCCGGGTGGCGGAAAGCAGAAGGAGCCCGGATGCCGTGGCATCCGAGCTCCTTCTCACGAGCTGGCTCGCTGTCCTTCGACAGGCTCAGGAACCGGCTTCAGGTCTTCAGCGGACGACGACCGCGAGGACGTCGCGGGCCGACAGGACGAGGTACTCGTCTGCGCCGAACTTCACTTCGGTGCCGCCGTACTTGCTGTACAGGACACGGTCGCCGACGGCGACGTCGATCGGAACGCGGTTGCCGTTGTCATCGATGCGGCCGGGGCCGACGGCGATGACCTCGCCCTCCTGGGGCTTCTCCTTGGCAGTGTCGGGGATGACCAGGCCACTCGCGGTGGTCTGCTCGGCCTCGACCTGCTGGATGACGATGCGGTCCTCGAGCGGCTTGATGGAAACCGACACGGTCTACCTCTTCTTTCTTGACGCTGACACGAAAGACTTGTTCGCACTCTCAACCCGAGAGTGCTAATCCAGTCTAGGCGCTCGGTTGGCACTCATGCAATGCGAGTGCCAACCCGCTGCCCGTCTCGGCGGCCACGACCGGGGAATTAGGCTGAGAACGTGGAGATGTCCGAGCTGCGAGCGCTGCTGACCCCCGAAGGGCTCGCGCTCCTTGACGAGGTGGGGCTGATCGAGTCGACCGCCGACGTCGCACGCACGGTCTCGCGGCTGCGGGCGGCCGGGCACTCCCCCGATCTTGTCTCGGCGGTGGTCGGCCAGGCGCATCTGCGCTCCCGGGCGACCGCGAAGTTCGGCGCGTTCGCCGCACGGATGCTCTTCACCCGTGCCGGTCTCGAGCAGGCGACACGGCTCGCGGTCGCGGCGCGGCATGCGCAGCGGATCCGCAGCGCCGGCATCACCCGCGTCGCCGACCTCGGCTGCGGTATCGGCGGCGACGCCCTCGCCTTCGCGGGTGCGGGTCTCGACGTGCTGGCGGTCGACGCCGACGAGGTCACCTCCGTCATCGCGGCCTACAACCTCGCACCGTTCGGCGACGCGGCCGTCGTGCGCCACGGGACAGCCGAGAGCACACTCTCCTCGGGCACCGAACCCGGCGCAGTCTGGATGGATCCTGCCCGTCGCACCGCGGGCCACAGCGAGACCCGTCGCGTCTCCGCCGATGACTACTCGCCCTCGCTGGACTGGGCGTTCGACGTCGCGGCACGCCGGCCCACCGGCATCAAGCTCGGTCCGGCGCACGACCGCGACGCGCTCCCCGACGACGACGAGGCCCAGTGGGTGAGCGCCGACGGCAGCGTCGTCGAGCTCGTCGTGTGGAGCGGGGCCCTCGCGCGCGAGGGTGTGCGCCGCGCGGCTCTCGTGATCCGCGGCGAGCGCTCCCATGAGCTCACGTCGAGCGGAGACGCCGACGACGTGCCCGTCCGCGCGCTCGGAGCCTTCCTGCACGAGCCCGACGGGGCCGTCATCCGCGCACGCCTGATCGGCGACGTCGCACGAAGCCTCGACGCCGGCATGCTCGACGAGCACATCGCCTACCTGACCTCGGATGCCGCCCTGACGAGCCCCTTCGTGCAGTCGTTCCGCGTGCGCGAGACGATGCCCGCGAATCCCAAGGCGATCAGCGCCGTGCTGAAGGCCAACGGGATCGGTCGGCTGGAGATCAAGAAGCGCGGCGTCGACATCGACCCCGCGGCGTTCCGGAAGAAGCTGACCCTGCGTGGCGACGAAGAGGCCACGCTCATCCTCGTACGCATCGGCGACCAGCGCCGCGCGATCCTCGCCGATCGCGTGCCCGCGTTCGGCTGATCGCGCTCACCCCGGGGGTTCGCTCGGCACGGTCTCTTCGAGCGGGTCGCCGTCGTCTCCGCCCAGCGTGACCCTGTCGCCCGGGTTCGGGAACGAGACGGTCTGGGCGATCGTGAGGTAGGGCGTCCGGTCCTGCGTGTTCTGGACCCGGAGGTTCCAGGTCGTCGGCACCCCGTCGGCGGTTCCCTCGACGTCGGTGGACACGCCCCGCCCCGCCGCGTCGATGTCCGCGCTGCACACGGTCCTCCCGTCGACGCCGTCGACGATCATGCAGTACTCCACGAACGAGTCGCCCTCCGAGAAACGGGTGCCCAACCACACGGGCTCGCTCTGGAACTCGCCGACGATCAGCAGACCGGCGTTGAATCCCTCTGAGATGAGCGCGGTCGCGCGGTCGCGCTCCGCGCCGCGGAACTGACTGATCATCGCGAGATCCGGTGACCACCGCTGGATGGAGACCATCGGCTCGCCGGTCGTCGAGAGCATCAGGTAAGCGTTCACACTGGCGCCCGGAGCCACCCCGGACTCGGCATCGCTGCCGGCGTTCGGCGGCACCATCACCGACGCCGACAGGCCGAAGGGACGGGTGTCCGCGGCGTCCTGACATGCCTCCGACGATGCCTGAGCGATGTCGATCACCAGGCAGGCCTGCTCGCCGCCGTCCTTCGTCGCGTACCAGGCCACGGCGTCTTCATCCTGCCCGACCGCGAGCAGACTGCCGGCGTCGTAGTCGCCCTCCTGATAGAGCTCCGTCCGTCGCTCCTGCTGATCCGTCGTCAGGACGACGGTCCCGGCGGGCTGGCCGAAGAACACCCAGCCGGCACCCACGCCGATCGCCAGCAGCAGAGCGGATGCCGCGGCCGGCACCCACCACCGACGGAGCAGTCTCGATGCGGTCCGCGAGCGCGGAGTCCCCGATTCCTCGGCGCCGGAGTCCGGGATGCGAACACCATCCGACCCCGATTCCCGGGTCCCTGAGCCGGTCGAAGCGCCGGGAACGGGGACATCGACCGGGGCGCCGCGCCGCCGGTCGATGTCGAACGGAACCGCGTCGACGATCCCGATCTCGACCGGCGGAGCCTCGGACGGTGCGACCGTCTCCTCCTGCCCCGCACGCTCGAGGTCGCGGAGCCGCCTCGCTTCGGCATCCGTCAGTGCACCGTCGCGTCCGTAGGCCTTCCGCTGCAGCGCGCGCAGCTCGTCGGGGTCAGTCGCCGCCGGCACCGGTCTCACCTCGCTCGCGAGTGATCACCAGGTAGGTCGGCCCCGTGTTGGGCGACATCTCGAACGTCGTCGCCTGGCCGCTCACCGGGTCGACGACATTGAGCACGAGCCCCGATTCCTGGTCCATCATCGTCTGCGCATCAGCGCAGACCCGGGGCGACGATTCGCTCGCGCCGTCGTAGATCAGACACTGCGCCTGCGAGTCGATCACCGTGGCGGTCCAGACCGGCACGCCACCGTCGTAGCCGGCCACCCAGATCGAGTTCGGATCGTAGCCGTCTTCGGCGAGCCGTGCAGCGATCCTCGTCTCCTCCTCGCTGGCATACGTGATGGACGAGGTGCCGGGCGTCTGGTCCCAGGAGTCCATCCGCACGACGGGTTCGCCTGAGGGCGCGAAGAAGACCGAGGCCATGACCTCGCGCCGCGCCGCCTCGCTGACCTCCACGAGGAGCTGGCCGAAGATCCCGTCCTCTTCGACGACCTCGGTCGGCTGACAGCTCGGCCGGGTCCGTTCGCCGTTGCTCAGGATGATGCAGGTCTTCTCCCGCTCGTCCTGCGTGGCCATCCAGACGACGACCCCGTCCTCGGCGGCGACCGCCCGCACCGATCCGGAGTCGTAGACCCCCTCCGCGAGAAGGGCGGTCTGCCATTCCTGCTGCTCCGGGGAGAGTGCGATGGACGGCATGATCACGCGGCCGAACGCGAGCCAGCCGATGCCCACGCCCACAGCGAGCACCACGACGGCGGCGAGCGTGAGAGGGCGCCACAGCGCCCGGATCGACGACAGAGCGGATGCCGAGGGAGGCGCTTCCTCGGCCCCTTCCGCGGGCTCGGCGGGCTCGGCGGGCTCGGCGGGTGCGAAACCCGGGGCGGTCGCGATGGCGGTCGGTTCGGGAGCAGCGGCACGAAAGCTGCGAGCCTCGATCGGCGCGGTGGCGACGCGCTCAGGAGCCGAGGGCTCGCGTCGATCCGCGGGCGCCGTCTCACGATGCTCCGGCACGCGAGCCTGGAGATCGGTCAGACGGTCGGCCTCTCCCGGAGACAGCTCGCCGCCGCGCCCGTACGCCCGCACCTGCAGTGCGCGCATCTCCGCGAGCTCGTCGGCGTCCAGCATGGGACTACCCGAGCCGCTCGAACTGCATGCCGGCCCAGACGAGCCAGCCCAGGCTGTAGACGGTCGCACAGAGGCCGAGGACGAGCGCCCAGCGCGCGATCACGCGGCTCTCGACCGGGCGCCGCAGCGACATGATCGCGGCGACCACCGAGACGACCGCCACCGGGATGCCCCACCCCACGAAGAACGAGGCGCCGAGCGCGACGATCGCGGCGAGGAGCGCCCAGGGCGCCAGTCGGGTGTCGTCGATCGCGGCGGTGTCGGTCGTCGGCTCCCAGTCGGTGTCGTCGACCGCGTCGATGTCGGGGCCGCTCACCACCACGGGTTCGATGCCGACCGGGCCGGTCGGCAGCTTCGTGTAGCCGTCGCGGCGAGCGCCGGGGATCCTCGTCGCTCCCACCGGTCGCTCGACCTCGCCGCTGGGGCGCTCGATACTCGTGCGCGGGGGCGGAACCGACCCTTCCGCCTCGGGCGTGCGCGGCACGTCGGTCACGCCGGCACCGCTTCGGCGATCTGGATCTCGGTGACGGGGAGGGTCGAGTCCGCGCCGAAGGCGAGAGTCGAGGGCCGGCGCCCCGAGACGATCAGCTCGGCGGCCAGCGCCGCGATCATCGCACCGTTGTCGGTGCACAGCGAGAGGGGCGGGATGCGCACGGTCACGCCCGCCGCCTCGGCACGCTGCAGGGCGACCTCGCGCAGGCGTCGGTTGGCGATCACCCCGCCGCCGAGCAGCAGTCGCGGCACACCGAGATCCGTGCAGGCGGCGAGCGCCTTGGTCACCAGCACGTCGACGACGGCCTCGCGGAAGCTCGCCGCGACATCCGCGACGGGGAGCTCCGCAGCGCCGTCCGCGTTCTCGGCCTCGAAGCGCTCGACCCAGCGGGCGACCGCGGTCTTCAGTCCGGAGAACGAGAAGTCGTAGCGGTGCTTCGCGAGATCCGAGGCGCGGGAGAGCCCGCGGGGGAACCGGATGGCATCCGGATCGCCGTCGCGCGCCGCGCGGTCGATCTCGGGGCCGCCGGGATACGGCAGCGACAGGAGCCGGGCGACCTTGTCGAAGGCCTCGCCGGCCGCGTCGTCCATGGTCTCGCCGAGCAGCTCGACATCGGTGGTGAGGTCGCGCACGTGCAGCAGCGAGGTGTGGCCTCCGGAGACCAGCAGGGCGATGGTCGGATACTCGAGCGGTTCGGCATCCGGCGTCAGGATGTCGGCGGCGATGTGCCCGACGAGATGGTTCACGGCATACAGCGGCTTGTCGAGCGAGACCGCGAGACCCTTGGCCGCACCGACGCCGACCATGAGAGCACCGGCGAGACCGGGGCCGCTGGTCACCGCCACCGCGTCGAGGTCGTCGAGACCGACGCCCGCCTCGGCGAGAGCGGCATCGATCGAAGGCTGCAGCGCCTCGAGGTGCGCACGGGCGGCCACCTCGGGCACGACGCCGCCGAAGCGGGCGTGCTCGTCCATGCTCGACGCGATGGTGTTCGAGAGGAGCGTGCGTCCGCGCACGATGCCGATGCCGGTCTCGTCGCAGCTCGTCTCGATGCCGAGCACCAGGGGCTCACTCATGCGTTCGCCTCCTCCGGCTCATCGGCGGCCCGCGGCTGCCGTCGCAGATCGCTCCGCATCACGATCGCGTCCACGTCGTCGGGCTGATAGTAGCGAGGCCGCCTGCCGATCTCCTCGAAGCCCTCGGCGAGGTAGAGTCCCGCCGCGGTCGGGTTGTCGGCCCTGACCTCCAGGAAGATCTCGCGCGCTCCGCGCTCCCGTGCTGCCGCCAGCAGCGCCCGCAGCAGGGCCCGCCCTCTCCCCTGCCCCCGGTGCTCGGCGAGGAGGGCGATGGTCTGGATGTCGGCATCCGGACTCCCCTGCAGTGCACGCACGCCCCCGTAGCCGATCACGACGCCCTCGTGCTCGTCGACGAGATACTGCCCGTGCGGGCTGGCGAGCTCGGCGGCCATGGTCTCGGGGCTCCACGCATCAGTCGGGAACGATCGGTCCTCGATCCGCATGATGGCGGCGAGATCGGCGGAGGTGGCTGCGCGGAGGGTCACGATCCGACCTTCTTGGGGGCTCCGGGCAGCGTGACGTCGGGATGCCGCATGTACAGGGGCTCGTCGCCGGCGAGGGTGCGACCCGCGGCGAGCGCTCGCGCGCCGACCCGGGCCAGATCGACGGCGGAGAGCGCGGCGACATCGATGCGGCGGATGCCGGCCAGGTGCGCGTCGGCATCCACGGCCTTCACCAGGACGGTGTCGGCCAGGACCTGCGGGAGGCCGTCGGCGTCCGCGCCGTCGAACACCGTGATCGCGACCTCGCGTCGGCGGGCGTCCGTGACGATCGCGAACGGCCCCTTCTCGGTCTCGAGGGCGGTGAGGGCGGCGGCGAGATGACTGGGGACGGCGACGACCGGGAGCCCCCGGCCGAGGGCGAACGCGCGCGCCGCGGCGATGCCGATACGGAGACCGGTGAAGGGCCCTGGGCCCATGCCCGCGACGACGTGCGTGATGTCTCCGGGAGCCGCCTCCTCGAGCACCTCGGCGAGGAGGACGCCGATGACCTCGGCATGTCCGAGGGGATCCGTCGTCGCCGCCTCGGCGCGTCGCGTCCCGTCGGAATCGATGAGCGCGACGGCGGTGCCCAGGGAGGTGTCGACGGCGAGGATCACCCTTCCAGGGTAGTCCGGGCCGAGGGGGCTCTGCTCGATACCGCCTCGAGCTCGGATGCCGGCACATCGAGGGCCGTCGCCTGCTTCCAGCGGTCGCCGCCGCCCTCCCGGGCTCGCACCGCCGCCGCCCCCGCGCCGGTGGCCAGCACGTCGTAGTCGAAGCCGAGCACCGTCACCAGCGCCCAGCCGATGCTCGCGGAGGCGCGGATGCCGTGCACGGGTGCATCCCGTTCGATGATCGAGACCCGGTTGAGGATGTCGCGGATGTGGAACTGGACCGCCTCCTCACCGCCCCGGATCAGCACGATCGCCCGCGCGTCGTCGATCCGCACCGCGTCGGCCGCGGCGGGAAGCGCCTCCTGGACGTCGTCGTGGAAGCGGTCGGCGATCATGGCGAAGGCCGACCCTGTCGAGGCCTCGCGCAGATCGGCGGGATCGTCGAGGCGCACGTCGAGGATCGACCAGCTCTGCTCGTTCTGGGCCTGCGCCTTCTGCAGCCGCCGTCGCAGCCCGGCGATCGCCGCAGCGGTGCCGGTCGGAGCGATGCCGTCCGCGCGCACCGTCAGGACGAGGGTGAAGGCGGCGCAGGTGCTGACGACGAGTGTGCCGACCGCGTTCATGCCCCGCAGCGCGCTGAGCTGGGCGGCCGTGTTCGCCGCGTCGGTGACCAGGGCCGACGCGCCGCTGGCGACGGCGACGAGGAAGAGCGCGCACGATGCCAGGGCGAGCGGCATCGTGATGTCACGCGCAGCAGGCCTGCCCCGCCACAGCTCGTACGCCACGAGTGCCGCGAAGATCCCGCTCGCCAGGAAGACCGAGTGGAACGCCAGCAGGTACCACGGCGAATCCGCGGTCACCACCAGAGCTGTCGGCGCGGCAGCCGCGAAGAGGGCCACCGGCCACCAGGGGGTGCGACGACCTCGGTACATCCGCAGGCCGATCCAGACCAGGGGCTCGAACGAGAGCAGCAGCCCGGAGGCCGCGCCGCGCAGGGCCTGCTCGCCCGTCTGCTGCCCGGCCAACCAGAGATAGGCCCCGAGCACGCCGAGTCCGAAGGCGGCACCCCACGTCACGGTCGCGCGGCTCGGTCGTGCCAACGTCGCGAGCCCGAACACCAGCGCGGCGAGCACGGTCACGACCGCGACCATGCTGGTGGTGACATCGACTGCCACCGGTACGAGTGCCAACGCGCTCACGCCAGGACCTCCTTCACCCGCCGAGGCGGGAATCGCAGGGTGACGACCGTGCCGACACCGATGCTGCTCTCGACCCGGATGCTGCCCTCGTGCGCCTCGACGATGGCCCGGGCGATGCCCATACCGAGCCCGGTGCCGGCGACTCCGGCGAGCACCGCGCGATCCGTGCGGAAATACGGCTCGAAGACGCGGGACAGCTCGTCCGCGGCGATCCCGGTCCCGGTGTCGGTCACGACGAGTTCCGCCTGCTTGTCTCCGGTCCAGCCGAGGCGCACGGCGATGCGCCCGCCGGCCGGCGTGTACTTCACGGCGTTGCTCAGCAGGTTGTCCAGCACCTGGCGGAGCCGGAAGGCGTCGCCGTAGATCACGAGACGCTCGGCCCCGCTGATGTCCAGTTCCTGCCTGCTGCCCGAGATGAGAGGCGCGTACGACGCCGCCGACTCCTCGACCACCTCCCGCAGATCGACCGGCTCGAAGGGCTCTTCCGGCGCCCTCCGGGTGGTCTCGAGCGTGCTGGCCACGAGATTCTCCATGCGCTCCCCGGCGTTCGCGATGACTCCGAGCTGCGCGGTGACCTGGGGCGGAAGGTCCTCCCGCTCGAGCAGCAGGTCCACATGGCCGATGATGGCGGTCAGCGGATTGCGCAGCTCGTGCGACACGACCGCGCCGAGCGCGCGCCGCTCCTCCGCCGCCTCCATCAGCTCGGTCACGTCGTCGATCACGACCAGGGTGATGCGCTTCCCCTCGGTCGCACTCGCGATCGTCCGCGTGCTCACCTGCAGTGCGCGCCAGTGCCCCGCGCCGTCGAACAGCCAGACGCGCTCGTCCTGCAGCTGCTCTCCGCTCGCGGCCCGCGCGAGGGTGGTGCGGGCCGGAGGCACGGCCGACCCGCGCCGTCGGTCGTACTCGACCGCGGTCGACGGCAGCGCCTCTCCGTAGCGATCGCGGCCGTACAGGGCGCGGTACGCGTCGTTCATCTGCATGACCCGGCCGTCGTCGTCGACCACGACGAGGGCGACCCCGAGGGCGTCGATGACCTGGGTCACCCGTCGCTGGTTCGTCTCCGCACGCTCGGCCGCACGGTTCACCTGCTCCGATCGCCGCTCCAGCAGGCGCCGCGCGGCTCGCGAGCGCTGCGCGCCGATCCGCACGGTGACGCCGAGGAAGCTCAGGGTGATGATGACGGTGAGGACGCGCAACAGCACGTCGGCGGGCTCACCGTTCCGCTCGGAGAAGAGCACCAGGCATGCGGCGCTGAAGGCGACGCCGCCCAGCACCCACGGCATGGTGAAGTAGGTGGCGAGCCAGGTGACGGGGAAGACCCAGAGGAGCCCGAGCCGGATGTCGGGTGCGTTGGTCGTCAGCCCGACGGCGAGGACGTCGAGCAGCGGCAGGATGACGACCGCGCGGCGCGGCAGTCGGTGCCAGGGGACGGCGAAGGTCACCAGGGTCGTGACGACGACGAGCGCGAGCCCGGCGATCACCAGGGGCAGTCCCAGCGTCGTCGGCTTGAAGGCCGTGATCATCACGGCGATCGCAACGATGCTGCCCGTGAACACCAACTGCCATCGCCAGATCGAGACGGTGCGGATCATCATCGCCCGCCCTCCGGTCGATCCTCAGCTTTGACGCAAGATTACTCAAAGATCGGGTCTCTGCGCTCTTCAGGCGGCATCCCGGCAATAGCATCCTGAGTGGGGGCTGACTCTGCGACTGGGGATTCGCAGGCGCTGGGCCACGCGAGTGGGGATTCGCAGGCACTGAGGCCGCGGCTGGGGAGCCGCGGCCTCACCAGCACTCCCTACCCCGCCGCGGCGTCCGCGGGGGTGAGACGGTAGCCGACTCCGCGCACCGTCTCGATGTAACGCGGCTCCGTCGAACTGTCGCCGAGCTTGCGCCGCAGATTCGCGATATGGGTCTCGATGGCACGTTTGTCGGGTTCGCTGACATGCCCGGTGCCGCCGGGAGGAACGCCGCGGAGACCGAGCGCGAGCTCCGCCTTGCTGCAGACTCTCCGCTGCGACGCGAGCAGAGTGGCCAGAAGCTCGAACTCCGTCGGTGTGAGGTCGACACGCTGCTGCCCGACCAGGACGACGCGGGTGTCGAGGTCGAGACTGAGGTCGAGATGCACACGACCGCGCCACGTCGCCACCGTCGTGTCGGCGCTCGCTCCCGGCGGTGCATCGGGCACGGCCCGCGGTGCCGCCGCGGTCCGCGGATCCTCATTGCGCGGACGCCGGAGAAGCGCCTCGATCCTGGCGCGGAGCTCCCGCGGCCGGAACGGCTTGACGAGATACTCGTCGGCGCCCGAGGTGAGCCCGAGCACGACATCCGACTCGTCGGCGAGGGCCGACAGCATGATGATGAACGTCGAGCTGATCCGGCGGATGCGACGGGCGACCTCGAAGCCGTCGATGCCCGGGAGGTTGATGTCGAGCGTCGTGATGACCGGCCCGTGCTCCTCGATCGCGGCGAGGCCTTCGAGACCGGATCCGGCCAGGACGGTCCGGAAGCCCGCGGCGCGGAACACCTCGTCGAGGAGCGACCTCACATCGGCGTCGTCCTCGATGATCACGGCCACGAGCGCGCCGGCGGTCCTCTCGCTCACGGCGCACTCTCCCGGCTGATGGTCACGATGCGCGGGGCGTCGGCGTCCAGCTCGGCCGGATCCGCATCGCCGGCACCGACGGGGCGCTCCAGCTCGATGTCCCACCATGAGTCGGCGAGCTCCTCGGCCATTCCGCGTCCCCATTCGATGACGACCACCGAGCGGGTCAGGTCGAGGTCGAGGTCGTCGAGTTCGGCGCCGGAGCCGAGCCGGTAGGCGTCGACGTGCACGAGCGGAGCACGGCCCACCAGCGACGGGTGCGTGCGGGCGATCACGAAGGTCGGACTCTGCACCGGTCCTCGCACGCCGAGTCCCTGGGCGAGCCCCCGCGTGAACGTGGTCTTCCCTGCGCCGAGCGGACCGGTGAGGATCAGCAGGTCGCCGGCACCGAGCTGCTCTCCGATGCGCAGTCCGAGATCCTCCATCGCCTCCGTCGTCGCGATCTCGCGCCTTCCGATGAAGGCGGGATCGACGCTCACGATGCCCGCCGGGGCACGCGAGGACCGATGCGCGTGACGATCTCGTAGTTGATCGTGCCCGCGGCATCCGCCCACTCCGCCGCCGACGGCACGCCCAGCGTCGGATCGCCGAACAGCACGACCTCATCGCCGATCGAGACCGGGGTGTCGCGCACGTCGACCACGAACTGGTCCATCGCGACGCGTCCGACGTTCGGGAACCGCCGACCGGCGATCGAGACGGAGAGCTTGCCGGAGCCGCTGCGCGGGACGCCGTCGGCATAGCCGAGCGGGACGAGCACCAGGGTGGTGTCGCGTTCTGTGCGGTAGTCGTAGCCGTAGGAGACACCGGCGCCTGCGGGCACGCGGCGCACGGCGGCGATCGATCCCCGCAGGGTCATCGCCGGACGCAGTCCGAGCTCGGCCGAGGTGCGATCGTCGAACGGCGACAGTCCGTAGATTCCGATGCCGATGCGCACCGCGTCGAGCCGCATCTCGGGCAGGTCGATCGCCGCGGCCGTGGCGGCGATGTGACGGATCTCCGGTCGGATGCCGAAGGATGCCGCGGCCGCGACGCCCTCCTCGAAACGCGCGAGCGCCGCCCTGTCGTCCTCCGGCGAGGTGTTCGAGAGGTGGCTGAACAGTCCGACGATGCGGAGGCGTCCGATCCGTTCGAGTCGCGCGGCCTCGGCCAGCACGCGCGCCCAGTCCGCCGGAGCGATGCCGTTGCGTGAGAGCCCGGTCTCGAACTTCAGGTGCACGCTGACCGGATGATCCACCGAGGCGGCGGTCGCAGCCGCCTCGAGCTGGTCGAATGAGGAGATGCCGACCTCGATGTTCTCGGCGGCGGCCTGCGCGAACCGCTCCCCCGGAGCATGCAGCCACGCCATGATCGGCGCGTGCACGCCCTGTCGGCGCAACTCGAGGGCCTCGGGGATCTCGGCAACGCCGATCCGGGTGGCACCCGCCGACAGCGCGGCGATCGCGGACGCGGCCGCCCCGTGACCATAGGCGTTCGCCTTGACGACGGCGATGACCTCGACGCCCGTGAGACGTCGGAAGTGCCGCACGTTGTCGGCGATCGCGTCGAGATCGATGGTCGCCTCGCGGAAGGGGACGGTCACAGCGGTGCTCCTTCGGCGATGACGAACGCCGCAGCGAGGCCGGCGTCGTGGGTGAGTGTCAGGTGCAGCGTGAGGATGCCGCGTTCCTCGACGACCGCGGCCGTCGAGCCGGTGAGGACGAAGTGCGGCTTGCCCGACGCCTCCGAGGCGATCTCGATCTCGGTCCAGTGCACACCGTCCGAGCCGCCCAGCGCCTTGATCAGCGCCTCCTTCGCGGCATATCGCGCAGCCAGCGACGGGAGACGGAGCGTGCGCTCCGAGGGGGCGAAGAGTCGCTCCCGCAGACGTGGTGTCCGCTCCATGGTCCGTTCGAACCGCGGGATGTCCACGAGGTCGATGCCGGTCCCGATGATCACCCGTTCAGCCTAGCGAGCATGCTCGTGGGTTGAGCGGTTCGTCTGCGCTGAACGAGCTTTTCGCCACAGTCACGCGAAGCGACATGCCGACCTGAAACGGGATGCCGCGGCATCCGCTCTCGGATATGAGACCCTGCGCTTCGACTACGCGATGATCGTCCACGACTGGCCGACCGTGGTCGCCGCCGTCCTGCAAATGGGCGACCTACTCGACGGTGACGGACTTCGCGAGGTTGCGCGGCTGGTCGACGTCGAGACCCTTGGCCGTGGCGAGGGCCATGGCGAAGATCTGCAACGGCACGACTGCGAGCAGCGGCTCGAACATCGCGCCCGCGAGCGGGATGTGGATGACCTCGTCGGCGAACGGCAGGACGGCCGCGTCGCCCTCTTCGGCGATCACGATCACCCGGGCGCCGCGAGCGCGGATCTCCTGGATGTTCGAGACGACCTTGGAGTGCACCAGCGCCGAGTGACGCGGCGACGGCACGAGCACGAACACCGGCTGACCCGGCTCGATGAGCGCGATCGGGCCGTGCTTGAGCTCACCGGCGGCGAAGCCCTCGGCGTGGATGTACGAGATCTCCTTGAGCTTGAGCGCGCCCTCGAGCGCGATCGGGTAGCCGACGTGGCGGCCGAGGAAGAGCACGGAGCGGGTGTCGGCCATCCAGCCGGCGAGCTGGGTGACGTGCTCCTGCTCGCTCTCGAGCACGCGGGCGACCTTCTCCGGCAGAGCGGCGAGCTCGGCGACGTCGGCGGATGCATCGGCGACCGTGCCGCGCACGCGGCCCATGTGCAGGCCGAGCAGCAGCAGCGCGGTGATCTGAGCCGAGAAGGCCTTGGTCGATGCCACGGCGACCTCGGGTCCGGCGTGGGTGTAGACGACGGCATCCGACTCGCGCGGGATCGTCGCGCCCTGCGTGTTGCAGATGGAGAGGGTTCGCGCGCCGCGCTCGCGGGCGTACTTCACGGCCATGAGCGTGTCCATGGTCTCGCCCGACTGGCTGATCGACACGACGAGGGTGTCGGCGCCGATCACCGGGTCGCGGTAGCGGAACTCGTGCGCGAGCTCGACGTCGACCGCGACGCGCGCCCACTGCTCGATCGCGTACTTGCCGACGAGTGCTGCGTAGGATGCCGTTCCGCAGGCCGTGATGATGACGCGGTTGATGCCGATGAAGAGCTCGTCGAGTCCGTCGAGCTCGGGGATGACGACCTGGCCGTCGTGGATGCGCCCGCGGATCGTGTTCGCGACGGCCTCGGGCTGCTCCGCGACCTCCTTGGCCATGAAGCTCGACCAGCCGCCCTTCTCGGCAGCGGCGGCGTCCCACGAGACGTCGAACGGCTCGGCCTGCACAGGCGCGCCGAAGAAGTCGGTGACCGTGACGGCATCCGGGGTGATCGAGACGATCTGGTCCTGCCCGATCGCCAGCGCCCTGCGGGTGTGCTCGATGAACGCGGCGACGTCGGAGCCGAGGAAGTTCTCCCCCTCGCCCAGGCCGATCACCAGCGGCGAGTTGCGGCGAGCGCCGACCACGAGGCCCGGGTGGTCCTGGTGCATCGCGAGGAGGGTGAACGCGCCCTCGAGGCGGTTGACCACGCTGCGGAACGCGTGCTGCAGGTCGCCGCCGTTGCCCGCGTACTCGCGGCCGAGGAGAGCGGCCGCCACCTCGGTGTCGGTCTCGCTGCGGAACACCACGCCATCGGCGAGCAGCTCTTCGCGCAGCGCGGAGAAGTTCTCGATGATGCCGTTGTGGATGACGGCGAGCTTGTCGTCGTCGGCGAGGTGCGGGTGCGCGTTGACATCGGTCGGTCCGCCATGGGTCGCCCAGCGGGTGTGACCGATGCCGGTCGAGCCGTCGGCGAGCGGGGCGTCCTTGAGCGAGTCGCGCAGCATGGCGAGCTTGCCCGCCTTCTTGCGCATGCCGAGCGCACCGTCGCCGTCGATGACGGCGACACCTGCCGAGTCATACCCGCGGTACTCGAGGCGGGCGAGGCCGGCGAGAAGGATGTCCTGGCTGGGGCGCGGGCCCACGTATCCGACGATTCCACACATGGTTCAAAGATAAGCGCGAACTTTTGCAAGTCGTCCGAACAATCGCGCGGAGGATCTGTCGCGGTCAGAGCTTGCGCAGCAGGACGCTCTCGACGGTGTGGTCGGCACCCTTGTTGAGGACCAGTCGCGCGCGGTGCTTGGTGGGCATCACGTTCTCGACGAGGTTCGGCATGTTGATCTCGTTCCAGTATCCGAGCGCCGTGGTGATCGCCTCGTCGTCGGTGAGGTGCGCGAAGACGTTGAAGTAGGAAGAGGGGTTGCTGAACGCGCCCTGGCGCAGCGCGAGGAACCGGTCGACGTACCACTTCTCGATGTGCGAGGTGTCGGCGTCGACGAAGATCGAGAAGTCGAACAGGTCGCTGACCGCGACGTCGTTCGGCGCGGGCGGCGGCTGCAGCACGTTCAGGCCCTCGACGATGACGACATCGGGGCGCCGCACGACGACGTGCGCATCGGGCACGATGTCGTACCGCATGTGCGAGTAGAAGGGAGCGCGCACTTCGGGGGCGCCGCTCTTCACCTCGGTGAGGAACTCCAGGAGCGCGCGCCGGTCGTAGGACTCGGGGAAGCCCTTGCGCTCCATCAGTCCGCGGCGCTCGAGTTCGGCGTTCGGGTAGAGGAAGCCGTCGGTGGTGACGAGCTCCACGCGCGGAGTGCCCGGCCAGCGGCTCATCAGCTCGCGCAGCAGTCGCGCGATCGTCGACTTGCCCACGGCGACCGAGCCGGCGACGCCGACGACGAACGGCGTCGTGGTGTCGTCCTCCTGCAGGAACGACGAGGTGGCGGCGCCGAGGCGCTTCGTCGACGTCGCATACAGGCTGAGCAGCCGGCTCAGAGGCAGGTACACCTCGCGCACCTCGGTCATGCTCATGCGGTCGCCGATGCCGCGGACCTCGACGACCTCGGTCTCGCTCAAGGGCTGATCGAGGTCGGCCGCGAGCCGCGCCCATTCCGCGCGATCGATCTCACGGTACGGCGAAAGCGGCTGCGCGGAGTCGACGGTGGTCACCCTTCCATCGTATCGGGGCACGAGTAGTCTCTTCCCGTGCGCCTGGGAGTCCTCGACATCGGTTCCAACACCGTCCATATGCTCGCCGCCGACGTCCGCCCCGGCGGTCGACCGCTGGCGAAGACGAGCGACCGGACGGTGCTGCGCCTCATGCGCTATCTCACGCCCGACGGCGCGATCTCCGAGGAGGGGGTGGTCGCGCTCGAGGCGGCGGTCGCCCAGGCCCGCCGCGTCGCCGAAACCGAGAAGGTGGACGAGCTGCTGGCGACGGCGACGAGTGCGGTGCGCGACGCCCGCAACGGCGCTGACGTCATCGCCCGCATCGAGGCCGCTCTCGGCCAGCCCCTGCAGGTGCTCGACGGCGAGACCGAGGCCGAGCTCACGTTCCTCGCGGTGCGCCGATGGTTCGGCTGGTCGGCCGGACAGCTCCTGCTCCTCGACATCGGCGGCGGTTCGCTCGAGATCGCGGCGGGTGCGGAGGAGATGCCGGATGCCGCGGCATCCGTCCCCCTGGGCGCCGGACGCATGACGGTGCAGTTCCTGCCGAAGGATCCTCCCGGGGAGGAAGACGTCGAACGGCTGCGCGCCCACGCGAAGAAGACGCTCGCGGCCGTGCTGCCCCAGTTCATCGCGCTCCCCCGGCCCGATCACGTGGTCGGGTCATCGAAGGCGATCCGTTCGCTCGCGCGACTCGTCGGATACCCGGCGCCCGGCTGGTCGGGCACCGACCGGATGCTGCTGCCCCGAGACTCGCTCGGCTCGTGGATCCCGCGGCTCGCACGCCTCCCGGCATCCGCCCGTCAGGAGCTGCCGGGCATCACGCCGGACCGGACGTTCCAGATCGTCGCGGCGGCGGTGTCGCTGCACGCGGCGATGACCGTGCTCGACCTCGACGAGCTCGAAGTGTCGCCCTGGGCGCTGCGTGAAGGCGTGCTGCTGCGGTACATCGAGCAGCTGAACTGGAGCGGCACCCGAAACTGAGAGCCGCGGTCGGGTGCGCTGGCTACCATTGCGGCATGTCCGCTCCCCCGATCGTCCGCGCCGGCACCGGCGCCGTGGTGGCGCGGGTGCTGCTGGTCGGCTACCTGCTCTTCGTGGGTTTCACGGTGTGGCTGCCGGCGACCGTCTCGGCGAAGGTCACCGGCCTCGTCGGCATCATCGCGACCTGGGTGTCGGATGCCGGGATCGCGTCGTACGCACGGAGCGCTTTCGTGCTGGAGATCCTCGCGAACGTCGCCCTCTTCGTGCCGATCGGCCTCCTGCTCGCCCTGGCCTGGCCGCGTCTGCGGCTGTGGCAGACCGTGCTGATCGGCGCGCTGATGAGCGTGCTCATCGAAACCGTGCAGGGCCTCATGCCCTCGCGGTTCCCGACCCTCTCGGATGTGATCGCGAACACGACCGGCACTCTCATCGGTGCCCTCATCGTCGCCTTCATCCTCTATCTCGCCGGGGTCGGCCGGCCGACGACGACGCGTAGGCTGGCTGCGTGAACGCGCACCGTCAGGATGGACCGCCCGCCGGCATGAGTCGCCGGGCGTGGCGTGAGCAGCAGGACACGGCTCCGGAAGAGCCCGTCGCCCTGCCCGATTTCCTCGGCGGGCCCGCCACCGCGGAGCAGCCGCGGTCGAACCTGACGATCCTCACGGTGTGCACGGGCAACATCTGCCGCTCGCCGCTCGCCGAGGTCCTGCTGCGCGCACGGCTCGAATCGCTCGGCGTGCGCGTGCACAGCGCAGGCACGCACGCCATGGTCGGTCACGGCATGCCCGAGCCGGCGCTCGAGCTCGCTCTGCAGGCCGGCGCCGATCCGGAGGCCGCGGCCGCGCATCACGCCCGCTATCTCGTCGAGCCGCTCCTGGCCGATGCCGATCTCATCCTCACGATGGCGCGCGAGCACCGGTCGCATGTGGTGAAGATGATGCCCAACCGGTTGCGTCGCACGTTCACGATCCGCGAGTTCGCCCGACTCGCCTCGACGCTCAGCACGGAAGAGGCACGCGCGGCCGCCGACGCGGCCGGCGGGTCTGCGCACGACCGGCTCGCCGCTGTTCTGCGCGCCGTCGTCGACCAGCGCGGCGTGACGCCGTCGACCGCGGATGACGACGATGTGATCGACCCGTACCGCCGTTCTCGCGAGACCTACGCGCTCTCGGCGTCGCAGCTGATGCCGACGCTCGACGAGGTCGAGCGGATCGTCCGGGTCGCGATCGTCTGAGCCGCGCCTGCCCACGGCTGGCGGGCGTTCGCCGTATGCTCGATGTCGTATCTGCATCTCGAGTTCCCCACGGGATGCATGAGGGGATAAAGAGTTGGAACTGAGAGACTACGTGCGCATTCTGCGCGCGCACTGGATCGTGATCATCGTCGCCACGATCGTCGGAGCCGGCGCCGCGTTCGGCTGGAGTGCCCTGCAGCCGCGGGTGTATTCGGCCGACACCACCGGAATCGTGACCTCGGTCGGCGGTGACGGCACGAGCGGCAGCGCGCTGGTCGGCAACCAGCTCGCACAGAGCCGCGTGAAGTCGTATCTCAACCTCGGTTCATGGCGGGCCGTCGCCGAGCACGCCATCGACGAGCTCGACCTCGACACGTCCCCGGACGTGCTCGTCAATCACGTCACGGTGACGAACCCCGTCGACACCACGGCGCTGAAGGTCACGGCGACGGGTTCGACGCCCGAATCGGCGCAGAACCTCGCCCAGGCGTGGCTCGACGGCATGGCGATCGAGATCGAGAAGCTCGAGGGCGGAACGTCGACGACGCCGGCCGCGATCTCTCTCATGGTCGGAGACTCGGCACGACTGCCCACCGATCCCTCCTCGCCGAACACGCGCCTCAACGTCATCATCGGCGCCCTCGCCGGTCTCGCACTGGGGCTCGTGTATGCGTTCGTGCGGCACACTTTCGACCGCCGCGTGCGGCATCCGCGCGACATCGAGCGCGAGACCGGTGTCTCGGTCATCGGCACGCTCCCCCTCGAGAAGTCGATGGCCGACGAGCGCCAGGTGATCGACTTCTCGCTCGAGTCGCAGCACGGTGTCTCGCACCACACGATCGAGGCGATGCGCGAGCTGCGCACCAACCTCCAGTTCATCGACGTCGACAACCCGCCGCGGGTCATCGTCGTGACCAGCTCCGTACCCGGCGACGGCAAGTCGACCGTGTCGGTCAACCTCGCCTCCAGCCTCGCGGCCGCGGGACAGTGGGCCATCCTCATCGACTGCGATCTGCGGCGTCCGGTCATCGCCGACATCTTCGGCATGTCTCACGATGTCGGGCTCACCGACGTTCTCGCCGGGCGTGCGGATCTGCAGGACGTCGCGCACCGGCCCTCGCGCGACGTCCCGTTGGCCGTCGTCGGTGCGGGTCGCATTCCGCCGAACCCGAGCGAGCTGCTGGGCTCCCACCGCATGCGCGACTTCCTGGCGGAGATCAGCAAGTCGGCGATCGTGATCCTCGACTCGCCTCCCGTGCTGCCGGTGACGGATGCCGCGGTGCTCGCCGCCGGTGCCGACGGCGTCCTGATCGTCGTCTCCTCGGGGAAGACGACGTTCGACATGCTGCAGCGTGCGATCGACAACATCACCCGCACCACCGGGCGCGTCCTGGGCGTGGTGCTCAACCGCGTGCCGCGCAAGGGTGCGGAGTCGGCCTACTACGGCCGCGAGTACTACGGGGCGTACGAGCGATACGCCCAGAACAAGGACGACTCCGACGCGGAGGATCAGAGCCCGGGCGTACGCCGCCGGGGCGCTGCTCAGGTCTGAACAGCCGTCTCCTGCAGGAGCCCGTCATCGACGAGCTCCTGCAGAGCCGCGCTGACGATCGCACGCGCGTCTCCTGCCCCGGGTTCGCCGTGCTCGTCGACGATGGCGTTGACGATCTCGTCCAGCGTCAATCCGTCGGCTGCCTCCCACAGGGTGGGCCCGATGCCGTCGAGCACGTGTACGTGCCCGCCCGTCGGCATCCGCCGCAGCACGACCGTGCGGGCGTCGAGAGCGAGTTCGTCGACGACCTCGGATCGCTGATAGGCGCCGGGGCGCGATGAAGGGATGATCGGTGCCGGAGAACGCGGGGAGACCGCCGGCACCGACCGGATCTCGGTGCGCATCAGGGCGTCGATGATGGCGTCGATGCCCCCGACCTCGCGGTAGCGCAGTCTCACGGCTCCGCCCGTCGCCTCGAGGAGGGCGTCGATGCGCTGCAGCGGCGCGGCGCCGTCGCACAGGTAGCTGGTCTGAGGGCCGAGCAGTTCGAGGGCCTCCGCGACGTCGAGATCCTCGATCAGCGGCTGCTCGGGCGCATCGGGCGAGCGGTCGAGCACGACGATCTTCGCGACGCGCAGCACGGCGGGGAGCGAGCGGCCTCCGTCGAAGCTGGAGAGCGCCACCTGCGCCTTGTGAGGGGAACCCTCCTCGATGATCGACAGAGGCTTGCGGTAGGGATCCACACTGCCGTCTGCGCCGATCGCGATGGTCTCGTCGCTGATGTAGGCGTACCGCTGCGACAGGTGCCTGGCGGCCGTCGTCTTGCCGGTCCCCGAGGGGGCGCTCAGCACGACGACGTGCCCGTCGTCGTCGGCGATGCCTGCGGCGTGCAGCATCCATACGGAGTCCTCTCGCCGGTGGGCGAGAGCAGTCGTGGTGACATCCGTCGAGAGCATCGAGAGCGCGGCCGCGTCGTCGAGATGTGCACGAGCCGTCGCCACGGCGTCGGCCGCCCGAGCCCCGCGATAGCGGGCGTCCGCCCAGGCTTCGTAAGCGCGGGTCTGGAACGCCGGATCCCGGTCTGAGACGTCCACTTCGATGACGGCACCGACCGCGCTGACGAGAAAGCGATCAGGCATGTCATCAGCCTATCGATCTGGTCGCGGGGCTCGATGAAACGACAGGAAAGCACAACGCGCGCACATTTAGCGCAAAATGCGCGCAGTTCTTCATTTCGATGTTCGAATACCCTGGATCGCCATAGCGTGACGATATTCAGAGCATCAGGGATGTCTCGCGAAGAAATCCTCTGACTCCAGAAGAAAAGCGGGGTCACGGTCACCGCGACGGTCTTCGAGACGGTAGCGTATCGACCACGCGAAGCCAGAGTGCAGGTCGGTCTGAGGGGGTCGACGAGCACGGGTCAGTCTGGCGCGCGCTCATTCGGCGGCACGGAAGGGTGGTTCGTGGATCTCGGCATCGTGAGGGAGATCGGTCCGCAGGAGCTGATCGATCACGGCATCCGCCCTGTCGGCGACCGTGTGCCTCTCCGCGCGCGCGAGCGGACTCCGGGTTCCATCACTCTGCTGACTCTCCGCGGGATGTCGAGCGAGGTCGTGATCGACACGGTCTCCGCCCACCCGGAATACTCCGTCTTCGCGTTCCTCGACGCGGAGGCGCTGTGGTCGCGGTCTCAGGACGAGCCCTGGCTGCAGATCGAAGCCGGACTCGTGATCGCGGCACCCGGAATCACTCGCGTCTTGCGGTGCCAGGGGCGCTGGAGCGCCACGGTGGCTTTCGTACCGCGTGCGGCGATGGCGTCGTTCGTCTCCGCCCTTCCCGCAGACGCACAGCTCTTCTCCGACCGCCGACTGCTCGATCGGGCCATGCAGGACTTCATCGAGGGACTGCTGGATGCCGACGAGCGGGCGACCGCGATCGAGCGGTACGCCGTCGAGCAGCTGATCGTGGAGATGGGCGGGGCGATCCTTCTCGATCGCGTCGGCGCGGTGTCGGGCCACGGCTCCCCGCGTGCAGTGCTGCGCGACCGGGCGATCGCCGTGATCTCCCAGCAGTGCGGCGACCCCGGGCTGACGCCCACCCAGGTCGCCCGCGAGGTGCAGTCGTCGCTGCGCCAGCTGCAGCTCGTCTTCGCCGAAGCCGAGAACAGCGTCGCCGGGGAGATCCGCCGCCAACGTGCGCGGCTCGCCCGGTCGCTCCTCGTCGACAGCCGGTACGACGTGCTGAGCATCGAACAGATCGCGCAGCGCGCCGGCTTCCAGTCGCCGATGAGCCTGCGCCGCGCGCTCGACGAGGCCTACAAGACGACGCCTCGGGCTCTCCGCGCACAGCGTCGCGGATAGCCCGGACCGCCTTCGCGCAGAGCCCGAAAACCCGCGATTTCGCACAGATCGCGCAGGTTCAGCGCACAATGCGCTGACTTCCTCCATTCGATGTTTTGGCCCTCCATCGCGCCCCTAACTTGATGCCTACGAAGAGGCTCCTGGGGGATGCAGACGAACGTGTCGCCTCTTTGCGACACAACGGGGAACCGTATCTGCATCTATGAGGGAGGGCACTCACGTGACCGAAGAAATCCAGAAGAACAAGGGCGTCTCGCGCCGCACCGTCGTCAAGGGCGCGGCATGGTCCGTTCCGGTCATCGCGGCCGCCGTGGCCACGCCGCTCGCGGCAGCATCGACCGTCGACGTGGGCGCGTTCTCGCTCGACGGCACCTGTGGTGTGCTCGGCGTCCTCGGCCCCGGATTCACGATCCAGGCCGGCCCGACGACACCGCTGCCCGCCGGCACCACCATCACGATCACCGGCGGCGGCGTCGCGAACATCGGTGTCTTCAGCATCACCGGCGGAACCGCGAACGTGAACGTGCTCTCCCCCACCTCACGCTCGATCGTCCTGACCGCGCCGCTGGCTGCGGGCGCGACGCTCGCCGCGCGCACGACGCTGTCGATCTCGGTCGCGTTCACGCTGAACGGCGCCGCGACCCTTCCGGCCGGATACACCGGTACCGGTGGCAAGTCGGCCGGCTCGGTGAGCTCGACGCTCATCCTCTGCTCGGCCACCTGATCGGGTCGCAGCAGATCTGAGCAGTCAGAACATCGGAGCGGCCGGATCCTTCGGGGTCCGGCCGCTCCGCCGATCCAGGAGGAGGATGGGCTCATGACCGCGTTCGTCATCCCGCTGGCCGTGTTCCTCGCCGTCGTCTTCGCGGCGAGCGCGATCGGCAAGCTCCGGTCCCCCGATCGCGGACGCGCCGCGTTCTCGGCCCTGCAGATCCCGGTCCGGCGTCCGGATGCCGCAGCGATCGCCCTGATCGTCGCCGAGGCGCTCGTCGCGCTGGGGCTCGTCGCGACCTGGGGATGGGTCTTCGTGGTCTTCGCCGCCGCAGCCGTCGTCCTGACCGCCGGTCTGCTCGTGGTGGTCGTGCGGGCGCACCGACGGGGCGCGACCGATGACTGCGGATGCTTCGGGGACTGGCTCCCTGCCGCGATCGGTCCGCGGTTGATCACGCGCAACGTGATGCTCGCCCTCGCGGCCGTCGGGGTGCTGGTCACCTCAGTGCTCATCGTGACGCTCACGGATGAGCCCCTCGGTGTGCCGCTCGTCCTGTCCTCCCCTGTTCACGCAGGAGACGCCCTCGGAGCGCTGGCGGCGTCTGCGCTCATCTCCGCCGCCGCCTGGTCGACAGCCCGCGCCACCACGTCCGTCGCAGCGGCGCAGTCCGCTGCGCGGGGTGCCGGCGCCGTGCTCCTCCCCGAGACGTCGGAGATCGCCGACCTCCTCGCTCCCGGCACACGCGCCCGTCTTCTGCTGTTCGTGTCTGCGGGATGCCATGCCTGCGAGACGGCCCTGGCACCCCTCAGGAACCCCGAGGACGACATCAGCACCCTCGTGGACGTCTTCGTCGTGCAGAGGGCCGCCTCGGGCTCCTCAGCGACCCGCTCCGCGCACGAGCTCCCGCGGGACGCCCGTTTCGCGCTCGACATCGGCGGATCGCTCGGTGCGAGCCTCGGCACCGGCCCCGCGACCCCGGTGGCCGCGCTCATCGGCACCGACGGCATCCAGGCGGGTCCGCTCGCGATCGGCAGCGACGAGACGACGCAGCTCGTGGAGAGCCTCCGCTCCCTCGCCGCGGCCCCGCCGGCCTGAGCTGCTCCGTTACTGCGCCGAGCGGCGCAACGGCTTGGGGCGGGCGGTGAGCCAGCCCATGACCCACTCCACGGGACCGGTGCCGACGAAGCGCCACCACAGCCAGCCGACGAGGATCATTCCGGGCACGATGACCAGCCAGCCGGGATAGAAGTTCTCTGCCGGGCGGCCGTAGGCGTTGTTCCAGAGCCCGATGAGCCCGACGTGCAGCAGGTACAGCGACAGCGCGACCTGGCCGCACGCGCGCAGAGGGACGAAGATCGCACCCCAGACGCGCTCGGCGCGTTCTCGCCGGACGGTCGCCGCGAGCACCACGCAGACGTAGACGGCGAACACGAGTCCGAGATCCTTGAGGGTGTCGAGGTAGTCACCGGAGACCACCGTGCCGAGCCTCTGGCCGAGACCCCACGCCAGGTACGCCAGCGGAGCCGCCACGGCGAGCACCCAGAGCAGCCGGTCGCGCGTGAGGCCGTGGCGGATCAGGAGCGCTCCGATGAGGAACATCGGCAGCAGGTTCACGATGCGGTACTGCGGACCGAGGAACATCCACGTCATGAGCTCCCGCACCGGCAGCGGAGACGAGTACACCCAGATCCAGGTGCGGGCGAGCGCGAGGAGGGGCTGGCTCACGACGAGGATCAGCACGGTCACGGCGATGAGGACAGGGGTGCGCGCGAGCAGGATCGGCGCCCCGACGATGATGAGCAGACCGAGGTAGGCGAGGATCACGGCCACCCACGATCCCCAGGTGGCCATCCAGACTCCCAGGAAGATGAGGAACAGCCCCCGCAGCGTCTGCTGCAGCAGGGTGGTCCCCACTCGTCCGCCGCGCCGCCGGACGAGTTCCGCCGACATTCCCATCACGAGGGCGAAGAGCGGTGAGGCGACGTCGCTGAAGTTCGCCGTGAGGAAGTGGACGGCCCAGGGCGCGTTCGGAACGAACGATGCCGCATGCGCGATCAGCATCGCGATGATCGCGAATCCGCGCAGGACGTCCGGAACGACAAGGCGGCCGGACGCGGGCTTCTGCCGCTGTCCAATCTCCGGCGCACGCGTCGCCGTGCTCGCAGAATATTGGTCCATTCCCTGACAGTATTGGGTGGACCCCCGCGCGCGCGACCTGGAGACGACATGACGACTTCCGACGCTCCCGCTCCGCGGCGTCGCCGGTTCGGCAGTGTGTGGATCAACGTCGCACTCGCTCTCGCACTCACCGCGATCGTCGTCGCCTTCCTCGGTCAGCCATCGTCGGGCTCGATGTCTCCGACGCTGGAACCCGGCGACAGGATCGTCGTGAACCGCCTCGCGTTCATCGGCGCCGATCCCGCTCCCGGTGACATCGTCGTCTTCCGGCCTGACGAGACCTGGGGCGAGAAGCCCGTGGCGGAGAACTGGTTCACGGGTGGGCTGCAGTGGGTGGGCGAGACCACCGGCATCCGCCCCTACGTGCTCGTGAAGCGGGTCATCGCCGGCGAAGGCCAGACCGTGGAGTGCTGCTCCGCCGACGGGCAGGTGCTCGTCGACGGCGAACCCCTCGACGAGCCGTACGTCGTGCACGACCTCCCCTTCGTCCGCGGAGAGCTCGACTGCGACTCCACGCCGATGTCGACACGGTGCTTCCCGGAGGTCACCGTGCCCGAGGACTCCTACCTCCTGCTCGGGGACAACAGGGCGAACTCCGCGGACTCCGTCTTCCTGTGCCGGGGCACCGCCGAGCCGGACGACGGATGCTGGCGCTGGATGCAGCGCGATGCCGTGTTCGGCAAGGCCGGACCGATCCTCTGGCCGATCTCGCGCTGGGGCGGGCCGTAGGCGCGAGGGATCAGCCGCAGCCGGGCGTCTCCAGCGTCACCGGCGTCTCGCGGACCATCGGGGTGGTCCAGACGTCGTAGGGGCCGTAGTCCGCGCCCGTCGTGCCGTCGGCACCCGTCATGTCGACCGTGATGGTCGCCGCCGTCTGCGGAGGCGTCACGACGCTGATACGAACGACCGAGCGCCCGAGGTGGGTGCCCTCCGACATGAGTGTGAAGCTCTCCGCACCCTCGACGTTCCACGACGTGATCGCCGCGCCGACGGGGGCGTAGACCACGACGTCCGTCGCGATCCAGCCCGGTTCGAAGTATGGGCCCGTGATGAAGTACGGAAGGCCGTCGGCCTGCTCGGGCGTGATGTTGTTCGCGAAGGTGATCGTCTGGTGGAACGTCGGCGGCCCGGATGCCGTGCACTGATCGGTGCTCGCCACGACATTGGCGTCGGCGTAGTAGTCCGTCTTCGCGCCGGTGGTGTCGTTGAAATAGACGCCGGCGATCGTCCGGTCGTCGTTGGTGGCCGGGAGGGTCCCCGCCAGGCGGGTGCCCGACACCATCGCCTCGATATCGGGATTCGACGACCAGATCTTCATCCGGCTCTCATCGCTCGCCTGAGCGAGCGCGTCGAACAGCGCGAGAGGGTTCTCCACGCCCGACGTGAGAGTGGAGAAGATCTGCGCCGCGGCGGAGGCGAAGAAGAGATCCTGGGCGGTGCCGTCGGCACCCTGACCGGGCACCATCTCTCCATAGTTGAAGTAGACCTCGTTCAGAAGCAAGGAGACGGCGTTCTCGCTCGTGAGCGTCTCGCCCGTGGCGAGCGGGATCGGTCCTGTCGCTCGCAGGATGTAGCTGAGGGCGACGGGGTCTGTCGCGATCACATCGTCGAACGGCGGAAGCCCTTCGTCGGCCCACCATGCCCGCATGATGTCCACGGTCGTCGGAAAGTCCGGGGTGATGGTCATGTTCGGAATCCAGCGGCCGATGATGTCCGAGTAGAGGCTCTCCGTCTCGGCGTCGAGGGGCGCGATGCTCTCCGCACGGGCGTTGGCGAATTGCGTGCTCGTCGCCTGGGTCGTGAGTTCGATACGACCCTCGGTCGCCGTGACGAGGGCGATTGCGGCAGGGTTTCCGCCCGACGCGCGCAGCTCCGAGTTGCCCTGGAAGACGAGCAGGTACGTGCGCGGTGTCCCCTCGCCGAGGGCGGACGGAAGCACCTTGAGTATCGGCGACAGGGTTCCGAGCGTCTCGTCGACGCCGGAGACGGCGTCGTCCAGCGTGGTCAGCGCGTCCGCGACCTGCGGGAGGAGGAACGTGCGGTCCGCCGAGTCGATACGAGCGGTGATCCCGGCGAAGGTCTCCGCACCTCCCGAGACGACGCCCTCGAGGCCTCGGATGGCCTGAAGATCGATGGCCCCGTTCACCGGACGGAATGCCGACAGGTCGAGGTTCGGCAGCGAGTCCACAGAGAAGTCGGCGACTTCATCGACGCTCTCGGCCGCTGTACGTACGGCAGCGAGGTTCTGGCCGACGACCGGGATCCATTCCGCGATCCGCCAGTCCCATCCTTCCGTCTGCGACACCGCTCGCGCCGCCAGCTCTTTGAGCGCAGCAGCATCCGCCGCTGCACCCTCCGCGTCGCCTGCCGCGACCTTGGCGGGTATCCCGCTCGCGATCGGGACCGCCGGTGTCAGAGAGTCACGGACGCTGAGTGCCTTCGACGCGGCGACGGCGGCCAGACCGATGACTGCCGCCAGCAGGAGAACGACCAGGCCGACGATGATCCACACCACCCGACGTCGATGAGATCTCTTCGACTCGCGTCGGCCTGCATCTGCGCGCAAGCTGGCGCGGGATCGGTGCGAAGTGGACATCGCTTCTATTCAATCGCAGTTCTCTGAGCGGATGTTGACGACTCCCCACGTGACCTGCCGTCTGATCGATTCAGCGACGCCGCCGCCGCAGCACCGTCATCATCTCCCGAAACCCCCTGGTCGCGCGCCGCACGCGCAGCTCTCGCACGCTCGTCGCCCCGGACTCCTGCGCGGTCGGCCCGGCCAGGAGGCTCTCGGGGGTCGGCCAGAGGATGCGGAAGAGGGCTCGACCGCGCTCGCGGAAGGGAAGACTGCGCAACGCCGCCAGGTACGTTCTCGGCATCGTCGACTGCATCCGCCACGACCAGTCCGGAGGCACTCGTGCGCGGTTGTAGTCGATCGGATGATCCGGGAACGCGTGAGAGAGCGCACCGCGAAGAGCGAACTCAGCGCCCGTCTGCACGGCGATGTCGGTCACCGATTCCCCTGCCATCGAAAGAGTCTCGGCTGCCCGGTCGATGTGGTGTTCAGAGGGCCCGTGCCCGCCGCTGGGCCTCACGTCGTGCAAAGCGCTGATCACCGCGTGCATGGCCCGGTCGGGTGTCTTGCCGAGGTAGCCCGCGAACATTCGAGATTCGGACGACCGCTGAACCTGCTCGAACGCATCCTGATGAGACATCGTCATCCCGGGGAACCAGCCGTGCACATCGACCGCGCACCCCCACTCGGGTGCGCGCAACGTGAGCGAGTGCAGCACACCCGTTCCCGTGAAGGCGGAGAAGGCCGGCCGCCATCCCCAGGATTGCATCGCACGCGCGAACCGCACGTCACTCCCCGGCGCCACCCAGCAATCCACGTCGCCGGAGTGCTCACGCGTACGCAGACCCTGCGCGTGGAGGGTGGGGCCCTTGATGAAGACGAGCTCCACCCCGGACTGATCGGCGACTCGTCCGAGAATGGCGTAGACGAGTTCGTGGATGGGTGAGGACAACCACGGCGCGTTCACCTCGCGAACGCGTGCCTCGTCATCGAAATCGCGAGAGGCGATGCCCATTGCCTCCATCTCCTCGACGACCACGAGCTCCTCGGCGTCGAGGTCTTCCGCACGCAGCGGTCCCCGGACCAGTCGCTCCCAGATCGCAGCACCGTCTCCCGAGAGCATCACAGGGACGCCCGGACGGACAGGAGCGACGAGGTAGCGGTACTCTCCGGCTCCGAGCACGTGGTCATGAACATCGAGGGCCCCGAAACTTACTGCTACCCACGAGGCCATCTGCTCATCCTTCCACTGTCGGGGCCACACGCATCGGTGACAGGCTCGATCAACACATTCATCGGCCGATCACGGCTTCCGCAGCCAATGGCGATCGAGAGCTGCCGCGCTCATGCGGCCGTCGTGCACGTGACGGGCGAACACCTGACCGGCAGCACCGATCTCCGCGAGACGCCCGGCATCGCTCACGAGGCCGGTCAATACCACCTCGATGGTCGCCGGAGTGGCTTCGACGATGGGCAGGTCGAGTCCCGTCTCGTTCAACACGAACGACCTCACCCGTTCGGAGACATGCCCCACCACGACCTTCCCGGCTGCCATTGCTTCGCAGGCTGCGACGCCGTAGGAGCCGAGGCGGAACTGGTCGAGCACGATGTCCGATCGGAGCACCTCGGCCTGGATCTGAGAGGACGGCACGCCGGAGATCTCCGAGTAAGCGATGATTCGCTGTTCGGACAGTCCCGTCACCGTCTCACGAATCAGGTGAGTGCCTTTGACCGCGAGCCTGCTGGGCGTGTGCAGGACGCGAGGAACCCCGGAGGAAGCACCCTGTCCGCCGGGAGGCTCGGACCCCGATGCCCACCGCTCGACGTCGACGACGACGGGTACCCAGGTTCCGTCCGGGTAGTCCTCGATCAGATCCGGCGTCGAGAGGAAGACCTGCCTACCCGAGTTCCTGAGGAAGCGGATGTTGCGATCGACCCGACGCTGCACGCGATCGAAGTAGCTGCCGTCGTCGAGAAACGGCGAGAACGCCTCGGCCTCCCTGTGTCTGCGTGGCGAGCGGATGTCCGAGCCGTGGGCGATGTACGCCGGCGAGAGACCGTGACGTTCGAAGAAGTCGCGCTCCTTCTCGGGGCTCTTCCGGAATCGGGCACCGAAGATCGCCGCCTCCGCCTCGACGAGCACATGAGTGAAGCTGTCGACGACATGCTCGCTCTCCTGGACCTGCCATTCGCGACTGTACCGATTCACGCGGTGCGGCACCGCGCGGTCCGTCGGGAAACCGAGATCGCCCGGATACTCGATCGTCAGGTTGACGGCACCGGCACCCGGCACGTGCGAGCTGATCGCGCGGGCCCACGCATTTCCTTGTCCGGCGAAGTTCAACGGGGCCACGAGTACGCGCTGGCGTTCTGCCGGAACGGGGACGGGAGGAGGCACCGCGGCGTGTGCCGACGTGGCGTTGAATCGCCGGTAGCGGACTGCCTCCGCAGCCCGCAGCACCACGGTGTCGACGACGAAGTCGACGGTACCGTTCACCCATCGCGGCGCACGCTGCAATCCGCGCAGCATCCGCGCCTCGACACTCTGCAGTCGCCCCATGATCACCCCTTCGTCCCGCTGATGCCGGCGAGGTGTCGCCGGTCGTCCGCTCGCGCGGCGAACAGCGCGAGGACGAGCAGCCCGATCAGCAGCAGCGCCATCAGGATGCTGGTGCACCACACGGCCAAGAGCAGATCGCCGCGAAGTGCGAGAAGGACGACGATCGGAGTCACGGTGTAGACGACTCCGAAGACGGCCTGACGTCCCTGCGTTCCGGTGACGACGAAGACCGAGGCGATCGGCGATGTGACGAGATTGAGGTAGAGCCAGGGAACGAGAGCCTGCGCGTATCGCCCGGCTTCGTCCCAGTCGGGTCCGAGCAGCACGGGAAGAAGCCATGGGCACAGGAAGTACAGGACGACGAAGACAGGAAGAGTCAGCAGCGACACGCGCGCCGTCGTGGAGAGGACGACCGAGAACAGCCGACCGCGGTCCTGATGGGACATGCGCTGGAAATACACCTGATTCAGCGCCGAGCCCAGCAGGCCGATCGGAGCCTGCACACTCCGCCACGCCATGGAGTACTGTCCCAGCGCCTGCTGAGACTGCCCCCCGATCACAAGGTTGATCCCGGCGACGCGCAGCCCGTCCAGCAACGCCGTCGGGGCATTCAGCAACGGCATCTTCTTGTAGCGCTTCATCGACACCCACACGCGGCTCCGCGTTACTCCCCTGCGCTCTGGGGCGCTGATGCCTTCACGGACGATCAGGAACACGAGCGCGACCACCTGCGAGAGCAGCAGTCCGATGATCAGCCCGCGTACGTCGCGGAACAACAGCCACCCTGCCAACGCCTGCAAGCCGACTGTCCCGATGCTGAGGACGATCCGGTACGTCCCCAGGGTGGAGAACCCATTGTGACGCGTGTGCCACACGCTGAGGATCGAGATCTCTCCGAGGAGGATCACGTGGAGGGGCAGCGTCAACAGCCAGTACTGGTAGTCCGTCGCGTCGAGGAATCGGGCGAACGGTTCCAGGAAGACGAGCAGGAAGACCTCGAACAGGGCCGCGACGGACCAGAGGAGTGATCTCGCCAGACGCTTGAGTGCCAAAGCGTTGCCTCGGGAGCGTGGCAGGACGATCGCGAACTCGTAGCGGCCCGTCGCGACGAGCGAGACCAACGTCGCCACAGAGACATAGATCGCGAGGAATCCAAAGGCGGTCGGCCCGTAGATGCGACTGAGCACGGGTATGCCGAGGATCGTGATCGCCTGGGCGACAAGATTGCTCGAGCTCAGCGTCAGGATGTGCTTGAGAGATTGACTCCTGAGCGATCCGCGCAGAGCCCGGCCGAGACGCTCACGCATGACGCCGTTGCGTTCCTGCGCTGAGCGGGATCGCATGAGGGCGCACGTCGGGCCGCGTCCGCTGCTCGGCATCGTCGACGGTCGCCATGCGTCCGAGGGCGACGAGAGCGCAGAGATAGAGCCAAGCGGCCGGCGCCCCGAGGAACGTGCTGTGCATGGTGGCGGCGAAGGGAAGCAGCACGAGCAGCAGCAGCTGCCCCAGACCCAGCACGTAGTTCCGGTCCCTGTTCGAAGAGGCGGATCTCATGAGCTTCCAGCCGGAGACGCCGATGCGAATCAGCAGGAAGATGAACAGCGCGAAGACGACCACGCCGTACTGACTCAGGATCTCGACGAATCCGTTGTGCGGATTGATGATGAAGCTGGTGGGGTAGATGTTCGGACGCGTCACCATGTGCGATTCGTACATGTCCGGTCCGATCCCGATGAGCGGGCTCTCGGACAGGAAGACCAGGCCGTTCCGCACCAGGTTGAAGCGCAGCAGGAAGGAGCCGTCGTCGGTGTCGGTGAAGAGGCTGCTCTCACGCAGTTCGTTGATGAACACCGTTCCGCCCGGCGAGAGCAGCTGAGCGATCACGAGGGCGATGACGCCGAGTATGAGAAGCATGCGTGCCACATCGCGCTTGTGGAGCAGTTTCCAGAGGGTGACGACCAAGACGACGGCGAGACATGTCAGGCCTGTCCGACTGCCGCTCTCGATCATGAAGTACAGCGTCGAGAGCTGGAGGACGCAGTACACGAAACGCACGGACAGTCTCTTCGCGGACAGCGCGAACGGCATGAAGACGATGCTGGTCGCGATCAGGAAGAGACCGAACCCGTTCGGGTTGCCGAACAGGCTCGACAATCCGACGGTCTCGAGGGCGTACCCCCGCAGCACCAGGTAACTGTTCTGCGGCACGAATCCGAGGAACTTCTCCATCAGGGCCACCGCCGCCGCGAGGAAGTACGCGAACGTCCATCCGACGACGATCGCATCGAACGTGCGGCTGCTCACGCGGACCGTCACCACGCCGAGCAGAATCGCGAGCCCCGACAGGGAGATGGTCACCTCATTGGTGATCGGGACGTTCAGCAGCCCGATGTGGAGCAGTGTCACCACGAACCACGCGATGACGAAGAGCAGCAGAGTCTGCGCGAGCCGGGTGATCTTGTAGCGCGGGCGGAGGACAGAGGCCACCCCGACCAGGGCGAAGAGCGCACTGGTGAAGACGTGCGGCGTCACACCGTTGATCGAGACGACCCCGGCGATCACGGCGGTGATCGGCATCAGGAAGAAGAGGACCGCGAAACCCCGGTGCACCTTGGGCTCAGCGACGTGTGACGCCGTCTCGGCACTGAGGTTGTCGGTCTTCATACGCCCACTCGCGTTGGATCTCCCCAATAGTACAGATGGCACCGACGTCACCACCCCGAGAACAACTTGAACAGCCGCGTGCGCACGGCGAAGAGCCACGGCGAGGTCATGGAGGCGGCGCGCAGGCGGGTGCCCCACGAGGCGCCGCGATGGGTGAGCACGCCGAGAAGGGAGCCGGCGTAGCGCTTGTCCTCGACGTCCGCGAGCGTCGCGAACCGCTGCCGGTCGGCGTCGGAGAGCTCGGCCTGCTGCGTCTCGGACAGCAGGCGGTACGCGTTCATGCGCGCGTGCATCGACTCCGTCATCCGCGGGAAGCTCTGTCCGCGGGGGTTCGAATTCCCCCCGTGGATGCGGTAGTGCAGCACGATGTCGGAGATGTCACGGTGCGCGTCGGCGACGGCATCCGCGATTCCACCGACCCAGAGATCCTCGGCGACCAGCGTCGTCGGGATCGGAAACGCGACCTCCGCGAGCTCACGTGACATGGCGATCGTTCCGCCGGACCGCGCACCGCGCTCGGGGTTGCGCGGAATGATCTGACCGTCGAACTTCGGATCCTCGGAGAACGTCACGAGGCGCGCGAAGCCGGCCACCCGGGGGGCTTGCGCTGTTCGTGCCGCGATCACCGCTGCAGCGCGCGTGGCGACCGAGTCGACCGGAAGGACGTCGTCTCCGCCCAGGAGCAGGATCACCTCACCGCGTGACGCCGCGAAGGCGCGGTTGAAGGCGCCGACCTTGCCGTGCTTGCCCTCATCGATGACGCGTACCCGGGGATCACGGGCACTCGCCGCCTGGGCCTTCGCCACGGTGTCGTCCGTGGATCCGTCGTCGACGAGGATCAGTTCGAGCGCCGTGTGCGACTGTGCGAGGACGCTCTCGATCATCTCCTCCAGGTGCGCGGACTCGTTGAAGACCGGGGACAGGATCGAGACGAGCGGAGCGGAGGTCCGCTCAGTCATGCAGACCGAGCCGGGCGCGGTGCGAATGAGCGGTCGACAGGATGAAGGCGGTCGCGCGCCACGCGGTGTTGTCGATCTCGTAGCCTGCGGGCAGCGATGCGAGATCGGCGGGGATGCTGAGGCGAGCCTTGACCGCTCGCAGCACGCTCTCGGGCGTCAGGCCGGTCGTGATGATCGCCCCGGCATCCAGCGCCTCAGGACGCTCGATGAAGTCGCGCACCGTCACCGCCGGGAAGCCGAGCACGCTCGACTCCTCGCTGATCGTGCCGCTGTCGGAGAGCACGAGCTTCGCGTCCTGCTGCAGCTTGATGTAGTCGTGGAATCCGAAAGGCGGGTGGAACGTGATGCCGTCGATCGCCTCGGCGTCATCCAGGGCCTCGATGCGCTTGCGCGTGCGCGGGTGCGTCGACACCAGGATCGGGATGCCGTACTCCGATCGCAGCGCCTGCAGCGCGGCGATCGCGGACCGCAGTCGCTTCGGGTTGTCGACGTTCTCCTCGCGGTGCAGGCTCACGAGGAAGTACTCCCCCGCGGTGAGGCCGGCACGCTCGACGGCGTCGCTCGCCTCGATCTGCTCGCGGTTCTGCTCGAGCACCTCGCGCATGGGCGAGCCGGTGAGCAGGATCTTCGACGGGTGCAACCCCTCGGCCAGCAGGTTGCGCCGGGCGTGCTCGGTGTAGACGAGGTTGTAGTCCGCGACGTGGTCGACGAGGCGACGGTTCGTCTCCTCCGGCACGTTCTCGTCGAACGACCGGTTGCCGGCCTCCATGTGGAACACGGGGATCTTCATGCGCTTCGCGATGACCGCGGAGATGCAGCTGTTCGTGTCGCCGAGCACGAGGAACGCATCCGGCTTCTCGGCGCGGATCACCTCTTCGGTCTTCGTGAGGATCGACCCGAGCGCCGCGCCGAGCGACGACGTGTCGGCGTTCATGAAATGGTCGGGACGGCGCAGCCCGAGGTCCTCGAAGAACACCTCGTTGAGTTCGTAGTCGTAGTTCTGCCCCGTGTGGACGAGAACCTGATCCGTGTGCTCGTCGAGAAGCTTGATCGTCGCGGAGAGGCGGATGATCTCCGGCCTGGTTCCGACGACGGTCATCACCTTGAGTTTGTCGGCCATGTCACACTGCCTCGGCAATCGTGTCGGGGTTCGCGGGATCGAAGATGTCGTTCGTCCAGAAGGACGTGTAGAGCAGGTCTTCGCCGATGTTCGTGATGTTGTGCGCCCACATCGTCGGCATGTCGACGGCACCGGGCGCATCGCCCGATACCTCGAACGACACGACCTCATCAGAGTACAGGCGGCGCAGCGAGATCCGAGCGCGCCCCTGGAGCACCGTGAAGCGCTCGATCTTGCGCCGGTGGAAGTGGTCGCCGCGGGTCACGCCGGGCACCGTCGTCGAGAACGACGACTGGCCGGGTCCGCCGTGGGAGCGGATGATCTCGAAGAACGATCCGCGGGCATCGGCGTGACGGGTCAGATCGATCGGCGACTGCGCCGGGAACGTGTACGAGCGGTACGTGTTGAAGAGGTCGCGGTCGAAGCTGTCGGCGACGCTGGGGATCTCCCCGCGGCTGTAGAGCTCGGCGTATCCCTGCAGTCGGTCGAGCAGCCCCGACACCGTCTCCGCCTGCTGCAGATCCTCGAGAGCCGAGACGGGCACGGCGCCGCTGAGGATGTCGGCCGCGTTCTGGGCGTGCAGCAGCGTGAGCTCCTTGTCGTTCTCCACGACCGGGCTCTCGCCGGCAGCGACGAGGTGGCTGAAGGTCGCCGTGACCGCGTTGTAGAAGGGACGCCCGTGCTCGCCGAAGAGGTTCGGCAGACGCACATCGACGAACTCCGCTCCGATTTCGGATGCCGCCTCGGCGAGGATCTCCGCGGCGCGCGCCTTGGCGTCGCCGTAGACGGAGCCGTTGGAGGCCTGGGTGGAGTTCGCGTAGACCACCACCGGAGGCGGCGTCTCCGCGGCGAGCAGTGCCGAGGCGAGCTGCTCGGCGAAGGCGATGTTGCCCCCGCTCACCTCTTCGTCCGAGGCGCGGTTGACACCGGCGATGTGGATGACCCGATCGCTGCCGTCGACCGCTGCGGTCGCCGTCGACGCCAGAAACTCCGTGCCCACGGCGATCGGCTCGACCGGCGTGCCCGCCTCCGTCATGGCGGCACGAAGGTGCCAGCCGAGGAATCCGCCGGCTCCCGTGACGGCGACCTTGCTCACGAGCCGGCTCCGTTCTCGGGTATCCCCGCCTGGCGGAGCTCTTCCCGGACCTCGGGTAGGGTCAGCAGCAGCTGCTCGACCTCGTCGACGGACATCTGCTGCACCGTGTGCGAGTCGTAGTCCTCGAAGCGGTTCTGGGTGACGTCGCCCTCTTCGAAGTAGACGCTGTAGTTGAGGTCGCGGTTGTCGGCGACGACGCGGAAATACTCCCCCATGTCGCGGGCGCGGGACAGTTCCTCCCGCGTGGCGAGCGCCTCGGACAGCTTCTCGGCGTGCCGGGTGCCGATGACCTCGAGCTTCGCGTCGGAGCGGAACAGGTTCAGCACGGCCTGGGCGAGCGTGCCGATCGAGGTCGCCTTCGCCTTGCGCACGAACAGGTCGCCCTGCTTCGCGTTCTGGAACGCGAACTCGACGAGATCGACCGAGTGCGCGAGCGACATCATGAAGCGCGTCATGTCGGGGTTGGTGACGGTGATGTTCTTCCCGGCCTTGATCTGGCGGATGAACAGCGGGATCACCGATCCCCGCGAGTACATGACGTTGCCGTAGCGGACGCACGACACGGTGGTGGCGGTGTTCGGGTTGTTGAGGCCGTGCGACTGCGCGACCTTCTCCATCAGCGCCTTCGACATTCCCATCGCGTTGACCGGGTACACGGCTTTGTCGGTGCTGAGCGCGACGACCGACGAGACCCCGTTGCGGTCGGCCGCACGCACGACGTTCTCACTGCCGTTCACGTTCGTGCGCACGGCCTCCATCGGGAAGAACTCGCACGACGGCACCTGCTTGAGCGCCGCCGCGTGGAAGACGAAGTCCACGTCGCGCGTCGCCCGGTCGACGCTGTCGTAGTCGCGCACATCGCCGACATAGAACCGCAGGCGCGAATCGGGGATCTCGTGCCGCATCAGGTCCTGCTTCGCCTCATCGCGACTGAAGATCCGGATCTCGGACACATCACGGTCGAGCAGCTTCTTCGCGACCGTGTGGCCGAACGACCCGGTTCCGCCGGTCACCAGCACCCGCGCTCCGCCGTATGACTCGCTCATCGTCCTCTACTCGTTCCCTTCGCGGCCGCAGCAAGCAGCCGTTCGATGCTGGAGATTCCCGACTCGCGGGAGAACTGGGTGTCGTACATCGTGCGTCCGCGCTCTGCCATGGCGGCGCGTTCCTCCGCGGTGCGCTCGGCGGCGGACCGGAAGGCCGCCTCCAGCGACCCGACACTCTCGGCATCCGCCGTCAGGCCGACGTCGCCGTCCTCGACGAGGCGGCGCACGTCGCCCTGGACCGTGGTCACCACGGGGACGCCGGCGGACAGCACGGCCTGGAACTTGGACGGGATCGTGCCGCGGAAGACGGGCATGTCCTTCAGCGAGACGAGGGCGTAGTCGGCGCGCGCGTAGATCTCCGGCATCCGCTCGCGCGGGACCGGATCCTGGAAACGAACGTTGTCTGCGCCGAGCTCTTCGACGAGAGTCTGCAGGTCGGACTTCACCACACCGTCGCCGACGAGGGTGAGCGAGACACCGGCATCCGCCGCGGCGTGAGCGGCGCGAACGGCCGTGCCGAGGTCCTGCATGTCGCCGACGTTGCCGGCGTAGACGATCTCCGCGCGCGGCGCCTCCGCCGCAGGAAGAACGGATGCCACGGGCTCGCCGGCATCCGCCCAGTTGTAGATGAGATGGGCACGATCGGCGGGAACCCCGCGGGTGACCAGAGTGGACACCATCGTCGGCGCGATCCCGATGACACCGCCCGCTCGACGGTAGGCGCTGCGCAACCAGGGGCCGAGGGCAGCGGAGACGACCCGCTCCTTCGTGCCACCCGCCATCATCGACGAGCCGATGATCGAATCCGGCCACAGGTCCTGCACGTGCAGCACGTAGGGCCGCCCACCGGTGACGCGCCACAGCCACGGCCCGAAGCCGGCGGTCATCTGGGTCGCGTACACATAGACGACATCGGCCCCCCGCGAGAGGCGCCGAGCGGTCGCCGCACTGAACGCGAAGGAGAAGTAGTTCAGCATGCGCTTGACCGCGCTCTGCGAATGGTCGGCGAACAACGGCACGCGACGGATCTCGACCGCGCCGTCCTGCTCCGTCGAGCGCCAGCGCTGACGGTAGCCGGGGAACACCCTCCCGGTCGGGTAGTTGGGGAATCCCGTGAGCACCTTCACCTGGTGCCCGCGCGCCGCGAGTCCCTGGGCGAGGTCGGCCGGAAGCGGCACGGCCTCCGGCGGGTAGTACTGCGACACGATGAGCACTCTCACGACGACGCCCGGTCCTCGAGGATGCGCGCCGGAACGCCCGCCACGGTCGTCGCCGCTGCGACGTCCTTCGTGACGCACGCCGCGGCTCCGACGGTCGCACCCGCACCGACCGTGAGCCCCTGGAGCACGACCGAGCCGGCACCGAGAAGCGTTCCGCTCTCGACGACGACGTTCCCCGAGACGATCGCCCCGGGGTTCACCGAGACGAAGTCGGCGAGGATCGCGTCGTGTCCGAGGATGCTCCCGGGGTTGAGGTGCACGTGGTCGCCGATCGCGACATTGGTGGATACCTGCACGCCCGAGGTGATCACGACGCCGTCGCCGATCTGCGCCCGAGACCCGATGACCGCACGCGGGTGGATGAGGGTCGTGGCGCGCAGTCCCGCGTTCGACAGCCGCTGCGCGACGGCCTCGCGGGCCGCCGGCGAGCCGATCGCCACGATGAACCGCTCATCGCCGGCGGCGGTCGGCAGCCAGTCCTCTTCGGTGCCGAGGTAGACGATGCCGCGCTCCGCCAGCCGGCCGAGGTCGACCTGACGCGGACCGGAGTCGACGACACCGAGGAGCTGCAGCGGCTCCCCCGCGGCGATCAGCGCTTCCACGACGTCGAGGGTCTCGCGGCCGAAGCCGCCGGCCCCCACGATCACGATCCGCTCAGCCATGCGTCTCACCGAACTTCGTCATGGTCACGTGTCCCTCCGCCGAGATCCCCTCGCGCTTCACGACCGAGCCGACGGTCCGGGCCACGATCCGCAGATCGAGTCCGACGCTGCGCCGATCGACGTAGCGCACGTCCTGGGCGAACCTGTTCTCCCACGAGATCGCGTTCCGCCCGGTCACCTGCGCGAGGCCCGTGATCCCGGGTCGCACCTCGTGCCGACGTGCCTGCTCCGGTGTGTAGCGATCAAGATATTCGACGAGCAGCGGGCGGGGGCCGACGATGCTCATGTCGCCTCGCAGCACGTTCCACAGGCTCGGCAGCTCGTCGAGGCTGGTCGACCGCAGTCGCCTTCCGAACGGGGTGAGGCGATCGGCATCCGTCACCCACCCGCGCGACTCGTCGATCGAGCGCATGGAGCGGAACTTGTACAGCGTGAAGATCCGGCCATCCCGGCCCGGACGCTCCTGTGCGAACACCACGGGCCGTCCGAGCTTGATCGCGACGAGCACGGCGGTCGCGACGATCACGGGCGACAGCAGCACGAGGGCGACGGCCGACGCGACCACGTCGAGCGCACGCTTGACGAGATCGTAGGGGCGGGTCCGCGCACTCATGGCATCAGGAAGCCGCGGATCGCCGCGATCACGCGCTCGCGCTGAGAGGGAGTCAGGGCAGAGCCGCTCGGCAGTGTCAGACCACGCGCGAACAGCGACTCCGAGGCACCGCTGATCTTGCTGCGCGCACCGGCGAAGACGGGTTGCGCGTGCATCGGCTTCCACAGCGGACGGCTCTCGATGCTGTCCTCCGCGAGGGCCGCGGCGAGCGCCGACGGCTCCCAGCCGGTCTTCTCCGCATCCACCAGGATCGACGTCAACCAGACGTTGTCGGCCTCATCGCCCTCAGCGCCGAAGACCTCGACGCCGTCGACATCCGCGAACAGCTCTTTGTAGAGCTCCCGCATCTCGCGGCGACGCGCGATCATCTCGTCGAGGCGGGTGAGCTGCGCACGCCCGAGAGCCGCGAGCAGGTTGCTCATCCGGTAGTTGTAGCCGATGTCGGTGTGCTCGTAATGCACCACGGGCTGCCGTGCCTGCGTGGCCAGGTATCGCACGTGCTGCGCGAATTCGGCGTCGTCGGTGAGCAGCATCCCGCCGCCCGACGTCGTCATGATCTTGTTGCCGTTGAAGGAGACGACGGATGCGCGGCCGAAGCTCCCGGCGGCGCGTCCTGCGTGCGTGGCGCCGAGCGACTCCGCGGCATCCGACAGCACGGGCACGCCGAACTCGTCGGCGAGCGCGAGGATAGCGGTGTAGTCGACGGCCTTGCCGAGCAGGTCCACCGGCACGATCGCCGACACCTGTTCCCCCGCGTCGCGGAGCTCGGTGAGCGCCTCACGGAGCAGCGCGACATCCATGTTCCCCGTCGCCGGATCGGCATCGATGAAGTACGGCTCGGCGCCGGTGTACACGATCGCGTTCGCGGTCGCCGCGAAGGTCATCGACGACGTCAGCACGACGTCGCCGGGCTTCACGCCGAGGGTGAGGAGCCCGAGGTGCAGCGCCGCCGTCCCCGAGCTCAGTGCGACCGCATGGGCGACCCCGAGGCGATCGGCGAGCTCCTTCTCGAAGGCGTCGACGTCGGGCCCCAGCGGGGCGATCCAGCCGGAGCGCATCGCGGCGACGACAGCCTGCTCCTCCGCCTCTCCCACGTCGGGCGAGGACATGTAGATCCGTTCGCTCACGCGTCGGCCGCCTTCGCGAGACGGATCGGCTCGATGACGACCGTGTCGTTGTCCCGCGGGCTCGCGAACATCCGTGCCAGCCAGCCCGTCTTGTCGAGTCGCTCCGGCGTGATCACGTCGGCGCGGGTGTGCGAGACCTTCGGGTGGAAGGGACGCTCCAGGTTCTCGCGCGAACCCACCAGCTCCTCGTGCAGCTTCTCTCCGGGGCGGAGGCCCGTGAACACGATCTCGATGCTCTTGCCCGACATCGCGACCATGCGCTTGGCGACTTCGAGGATCGACACCGGCTCGCCCATGTCGAGGATGAGCACCTCGCCGGTACGACCGATGGCCCCTGCCTGCACGACCAGCTGGCACGCCTCGGGGATCGTCATGAAGTACCGGGTGGCGTCGGGGTGCGTGACCGTGATCGGCCGACCGTCGGCGATGAGCCGCTGGAACGTGGGCAGCATCGACCCTCGGCTGCCGATCACGTTGCCGAAGCGCACCGAGAGGTAGCGCATCCCCGTCTCCTGGCCGGCCCACGCCGTCAGCTTCTCGGCCACGCGCTTGGAATGCCCGAGCACGCTCGTCGGGTTGGCCGCCTTGTCGGTCGAGATGTTGACGAAGGTCGACACCCCCACGCGCCGGGCCGCGTTGAGCACGTTCAGCGAGCCGATCACGTTCGTCTTCCACGCCTCGTCCGGATACTGCTCGAGCATCGGGAGGTGCTTCAACGCCGCCGCATGGAACACGACCTCGGGCTGCCTCTCGTCGAAGATGCGGTCGAGGAGCTCGACGTCGCGGATGTCGGCGAGGACGACGTCGTTCGTGTCGAGCAGACCGTGCCCCGCCGTGCCGAGCTGGGCGTCCTGGAGTCCGGTCTCGTCGCGGTCCAGCATGATCAGCTCGCGGGGACCGTACTTGGCGAGCTGCCGGCAGAGCTCGGCGCCGATCGATCCGCCGGCACCCGTCACCAGCACGCGCCGGCCGGTGACGAATCCGGCGATCAGTTCGACGTTGGTGTCGACGGGGTGGCGGCCGATGAGGTCTTCGATGCTGATGTCGCGGACATCGCTGATCGAGCTCTCCCCCGATTTCAGCGTGTTCAGAGTGGGCGTGATCGCCACACGGAGGCCCGCGATCTCGGCACGATCGCTGAGCTTGCGCAGGAGCGTGCTGTCCGCACTGCCGATCGCGATGATGGCGAGCTCGGCGCCCGTCCGCTGGGCGGCCTCGGCGAAGTCGTGCGTGGAGCCGAGGACGGAGATGCCACGGAGCCGTAGATTGCGCTTGTCCGGGTCGTCGTCGAGGAGACCGACGGCGCGGATGGGCGATGCCGGATCGGTGGTCACGTTGGCGAGCAGCTTGTCGGCCATGAAGCCGGCCCCGACGATGAGCGCGGGGGTGGCGTCCTCACCGGGTTTGCGCGCGCGCTCGATGAGCAGACGGGCGAGGTAGCGCACACCGAACATCAGCAGCAGGACGAACGGGAACGCGAGCAGCAGCGTGCCGCGCGGAACCCCGATGAACGGACCGATCGGGATGACCACGAGCGACAGGGCGACGGCTTCGAGGACGACGATGATGCCGACGGCCCGCACCTCGTCGAACGAGCCGTAGGAGAAGCGGCCGCGGTACAGGGCGGTGGCATAGCCGACGACGATCTGGATCGCACCGGCGATCAGGGCGAGCAGGGTGGTCGAGATCCAGCCGCGGGCATCCATCATGAACTCGAACCGCAGGGCGATCGCGAGCACGACACCGAAACTCCAGCACAATCCGTCGACGATCGCGGCGAACATCCGGCGTCGCTTCTGGGTGACGGACACCTTCGAGAATACCGGAATATCGCCCGTCGACGTATCGACGAACTCCTTTTTGCCGCTCAAGACTGGAAGCCCCCTCAGACTTACTCACTCCCCTGGAGATATGTTCTCACAGGTATTGAGCAGGTTCGGGCGATAACGCGTTCGATCGGCAGCCCGCGACGGACCCTCAGGCCTTCGGCGCCACCCGGAAGACGACCCAGTGGTAGAGCACGAAGCGCAGCATCACCACGATCACGATGCTCGCGAGGTTCACGGCGTTCACCGCGAAGGCGCCGGGCGCACGACCGAGCGATGCGGCCACCAGCTCCACGCCGGCCCAGACGAGCGCGGCGCCGATCGCGGTGCACACGGCATTGGTGCCGAGGAACAGCGCGACCTCGGCGACCCGGCCGCGGCGGTCGCGGTGGCGGAACGTCCACTCGCGGTTGCCGATGTACGCGTTCACCAGCGCGACCAGAGACGCGACGATCTTGGCCGCGACGACATCCCAGCCCCACACGTAGACGAGGAGGTTGAAGACGCCGATCTCGATGAGGGTGCTCAGCCCCCCGACGAGGAGGAAGCGGCTGCCGACGCCGACGAAGCGGCGCAGTCGGGAGGGAGGATTCATGGCTCAACTAGGCTACTTGCAGAATGCCCTGCGCCCTGCCATCCCTAGGACACCTGTGACTCTCTGCCATCTCGCCATCGTCATGCCCGCCTTCAACGAGGCCGAGGGCATCCGGGGGTTCATCGACGAGATCCGGGATTCCGTGTCACCTCTGGCCGACCGCGTGACCTTCCACATCGCCGACGACCGGTCGACGGATGCCACGGCCTCCGTGTTCGACGACGTCGCGGATGTGACGGTCGAGGTGCAGCCGATCAACCGCGGACACGGCCCCACCGCGCTCGCGGCCTACCGGGCCGGACTCGCGGCGAATCCGACCGCACTCGTCCACGTCGACGGCGACGGACAGTTCTACGGAAGCGACTTCCCGCGCCTCCTCGCCGCACTGGACAAGGCGGATGCCGATGTCGTGCACGGCGTCCGCGACGGACGCACCGACCCCTGGTATCGGAAGGTGCTCACCTCCGCGGTCGGCCTGCTGATCGCCCTCGCCGCGGGTCGCCGGATCCCCGACGTCAACACTCCCCTGCGCGCGTACCGTCCCGAGGCTCTGCGCACCCTCATCGACGCGATCCCCTCCGACGCCTCGGTGCCGCACGTGCACTTCTCCCTCGCCGAAGCCCGCGCCGGCTTCACGGTCCGCTACCTGCGGGTCGCCAGCATCCCTCGTCGCGGTGCGTCGACCACGGGCACCATGTGGGGCCGCGGCAACGCCGTCAGCCTGCCCCCGAAGCGTCTGCGCGCGTTCGTGCGGACCGCCCTCGCGGAGGCCTGGAGCCTGTCGCTACGCCCCTCGGCCCCGCTGCGCGGCATCCGTCGGCCGGAGTCCGTCTCGCGATGACCCGCACGCGCACGATCCTGTTCTGGGCGGTCGCGGCCGCACTGCTGGTGGGACACGTGATCGTCGCCTGGCACAGCCTCGTCGTCTGGCGCTTCTGGGAGGACGAGGCGTTCAACCTCACCGTCCCGCAGAACCTGCTCGCCGGGCTCGGCTACTCGAGCGACGGCGCCCTCTCCGGCTCGACCATCACCCCGTTCGACCCGCGGATCTCGACCGGGCCCGTCGTGCTGCTCCCCGTGGCCGTGCTGCTCGCCACGGGCATCGACCCCGTGCTGGCCGCTCGCCTCATCCCCCTGGGCTACTGGGTGCTGCTGCTCGCCGGGCTCGCGGTCATCGGCCGCCGGATCGCCGGTCGCTGGACGGCTCTGCTCGCCGTGGCCGTGCCTCTGGCCTTCACCGCGAGCGCCAGCGTCTCCCCCATCCAGGGACCGGCCGACCTGCTCGGCGAGGTGCCGGCCGCCGCTCTCCTCGTCTGGGCCCTCATCGTGCTGCCGCGCCGGGCCTGGCTCGCCGGCCTCCTCGTCGGGCTCGCGATCCAGGCGAAGCTCATCGTGCTCCTCGCGCTGCCGGCGTTCGCCATCGCGCTCTGGGTGCTCTCGGACGGCACCGGCTGGGCGCGCATGCGCGACCTGCTGCGACGCGCATGGCTCCCCCTCGTGATGGTCGCCGTTCCCACCCTGCTCTTCGAGCTCGCCGCCCTGATCTCGCTCGGCTTCTCCGGATTCGTGGAGCACCTCCGCAGCCTCGTGAGCTTCGTGCGCAGCGGCGGGCAGGGAGACGCATCCACGACCGTGGTGCAGAAGCTCGGCACGCTCGCGGAGTCGTGGTCGCTGCCGGGCGTGCTCGCCGTCATCGGCGCCGTCATCGCCATCGCGCTCGCGGTCACCGGGATCGTGCTCCGCTGGCGCTCGGCGACGCCCGCGGAACGCATCGTCATCGCCTACGCCCTCGCGGCCTTCGTCGGCGCGCTCGCCTTCGTGGGCTGGTGGGCGACCGCGTCGCGTCTGCCGCTGTGGGTGCGGCATCCGGCTCCCGGCATCTTCGCGTTCTTCCCGATCATCGCGGCGGTGGCCGTGTGGGCCGTGATGCGGATGCCGCGGTCGCGGGCCGCGCGGACCGTCGGTGTGGTCGCGGCATCCGTCCTCGCTCTCGTGGTCGCCGCCGGCGGCACCGCACACGTCGCCGCGCAGTTCGCACCCCCGACGCTCATCACGCTCGAACAGCAGCGCGCCGGCATCGCCCCGCTCGCGGCCTGGGTCGCCGACAACGACGTCGAATGGCTCGCCGCCGACCCCTGGGGCGCGGCCGTGGCGCCGATCGTCCTGTCGGGCGCCCATGTGGGTCTGTTCGACGCCGAAGCGATGCAGGGAGTGCCACGTCTCACCGGCGGCGTCTGCACGACCGAGACGTTGGCTGACAGCGGCTACTTCCGGATCTGCGCCGCACCGTAGCGCCGTCCCCCGATCACCGAGCCGGATACGACGAACGCCCCGCATTCCGGCGGGGCGTTCGATCTGATTCAGAGGCGGGTGACCGTCAGAGCGCGAGACGCTCCTGGACCACGCCGGCGAGGCGATCCGCATAGGCGCGCACCGACTCGGCATCCGCCGCTTCGACCATCACGCGCACGAGCGGCTCGGTGCCGGACTTGCGCAGCAGCACGCGTCCGGTGTCGCCCAGCTCGGCCTCGACGTCGCGCACGGCCTGCTGCACGTGCTCGTCGTCGGCCACGCGGTCCTTATCGACGTCGCGCACGTTGATGAGCACCTGCGGGTAGACGGTCATCACCGCGGCGAGCTCGGCGATCGTCTTCTTCTGACGTGCCATCTCGGCCACGAGGTGCAGGCCCGTGAGCAGTCCGTCACCCGTGGTGGCGTACTCGCTCATGATGACGTGACCCGACTGCTCGCCGCCCAGTGCGTAGCCGCCCTGGTTCATGTCCTCGAGCACGTAACGGTCGCCGACGGCGGTCTGCCGCACGGTGATGCCGTGCTCGCGCATCGCGACGTGCAGGCCGAGGTTGCTCATCACGGTCGCGACGAGGGTGTCGTCGGTGAGGTGGCCGCGCTCCTTCATCGACACCGCGATGATCGCCATGATCTGGTCGCCGTCGATGTGGTTGCCCTGAGCGTCGACGGCGAGGCAGCGGTCGGCGTCGCCGTCGTGGGCGATGCCGATGTCGGCGCCCAGACGCACGACGGCCTCGGCGAGGTTGTCGAGGTGGGTCGAGCCGACACCGTCGTTGATGTTCCAGCCATCCGGGTCGGCCCCGATGACGGTCACCTCGGCGCCCGCGTCGCGGAACGTCTCCGGAGAGACGCCGGATGCCGCGCCGTGTGCGCAGTCCAGCACGACGTGGACGCCGTCGAGACGGTTCGGCAGCGAGCCGAGGAGGTGAAGGACGTACCGATCCTCTGCGTCGGAGAACCGCTCGATGCGGCCGACGCCGGCACCGGTCGGGCGGAGCTTCTCCCCCGCCATCGCCTCTTCGATGCGCTGCTCGACGACGTCGGGGAGCTTGCGCCCGCCGCGCGCGAAGATCTTGATGCCGTTGTCGGGCGCGGCGTTGTGCGACGCCGAGATCATCACGCCGAAGTCGGCGTCACGGTCGGCGACGAGGAACGCGAGCGCGGGCGTCGGGATGACGCCGGCTTCGAGCACGTCCACGCCCGAGGAGGCGAGACCGGCAGAGACCGCGGCCGTGAGGAAGTGTCCCGAGACCCGGGGGTCGCGGGCGACAACTGCGGTGAGTCGCTTGCCTTCGGCTTTGCGAGACTCCGCAGTACGGCCCTGGCCCAGGACGACAGCAGTCGCCTGGGCCAGGGTGAGCGCCAGGTCGGCGGTGAGGATGCCGTTGGCAAGTCCTCGCACGCCGTCCGTGCCAAAGATCGGCATCGGAGCAGTTGACCTTAACGCTTCGAGTACTGAGGCGCCTTACGGGCCTTCTTGAGACCAGCCTTCTTGCGCTCCTTGACGCGAGCGTCGCGCGAGAGGAAGCCGGCCTTCTTCAGGGTCGGACGGTTGTTCTCCTCGTCGATGCCGTTCAGCGAACGGGCGATGCCGAGACGCAGCGCGCCGGCCTGGCCCGAGGGGCCACCACCGGAGATGCGGGCGATGACGTCGTATGCACCGGTGAGGTTGAGCACCGTGAACGGGTCGTTGATCAGCTGCTGGTGCAGCTTGTTCGGGAAGTAGTCCTCGATCGTGCGGCCGTTGACCGTGATCGTTCCCGAGCCGGGGACGATGCGCACGCGGGCGATGGCCTGCTTGCGACGGCCGACAGCGGCACCCGGGACGCTGAGCACGGGGCGGGGAGCCGCCTCGACTGCTTCGGTCTCGGGGGTCGACGTCGAGAAGTTCTGGGGGGTTTCGGTGGTGTCCTGGATGTCAGCCACGAGTATGTCCTTAAGTCTTTACGGCGCTTACTGGGCGACCTGGTCGAGGGTGTACGTCTTCGGCTGCTGAGCGGCGTGCGGGTGCTCGGCACCGACGTAGACCTTGAGCTTCGACAGCTGCTGACGGCCGATGCTGTTCTTGGGGAGCATGCCACGGATGGCCTTCTCCACAGCACGGACCGGGTTCTTCTCCATCAGCTCGGCGTAGGTGACCGACTTGAGGCCGCCCGGGAAACCGGAGTGGCGGTAGGCCAGCTTCTTCTGGAGCTTCTGACCGGTGAGCGCGACCTTGTCGGCGTTCACGATGATGACGAAGTCACCCGAGTCGATGTGGTTGGCGAAGGTCGGCTTGTGCTTGCCACGCAGGAGCGTGGCGGCGTGCGATGCCAGACGGCCGAGAACGACGTCGGTGGCGTCGATGACGACCCAGTCGCGCTGGACCTCGCCGGCCTTAGGAGTGTAAGTGCGCGTCACGATAGTGCTGCTTTCTTATGTCGAACGGAGAAGTTCGTGAATCCCACTCCGGGGTGGTTCTTCCCAGGGGGAGGAACACGCCAGTGGAGGGCTCACGTTCGGATTGTGCATCTTCCCCGCAGAAGGGAAGGGCACCAAAGAGACAGCATACGCCACCCGGTGCCCTTCCCCCAAACCGCCTCAGCCGACGGCGACCCGCTCCCCCGCCGGGAGCACCTGCAGGCGATCGCCCCGGCCCGCGTACTCGAACATGGCGATGAGCCGCTCCCTGGTCTCGGAGAAGTGGAACCAGCCTTCGGCGTGCACGGGCACGATGACGGCATCCGCGAGGACCTCGGCCGCCTCCAGCGCCGTGCGGGCGTTCAGCGTCAGGTCGATGTCTCCGAAGCGCCCGACGTTCGCCGCGCCCGCGAAGAGCACCGCGATCCCGATGGCCGGGAACCGCGCGGCGATCTCGCGCACCAGGTCGACCGAGGCGTTGTCACCCGACACGTACACCGTGGGGTGCCCCTCGGCCTCGAGCACGAATCCGGTGACGACGCCGGCGAGCGCCTCGGCGCCCTCAGGCCCGTGCAGGGCGGGAACCGCGGTGACGACGACGTCGCCGACCCGGTGCTGCTGCCACGGTGCGAGACCCGTGATGCCCGGGATGCGCGCGGCCGAGTCCTCGGTGCCGAGCACGAGCGGCACCTCGCCGAGGAGCGCACGCCCGGCGGTGTCGAGGTTGTCCTCGTGCTGGTCGTGGGAGAGGAGCACGGCGTCGATCGCTCCCAGGGCGGATGCCGGAACGGCGGGGCCGGTCAGCTTGCGGAGCACGACCGGGCCGTCGTACGAGCCGGGCTCGTCGAAGGTGGGGTCGGTGAGGAAGGCCAGACCGGCGTAGGTGAAGTGAAGGGTCGGACCGCCGACGAGAAGGGCTGAGATCTGTGTCATGAGTCGAGTCTCCGGCATCCGCTCATCCGCGCCCAGTGGCCTGAAAGCACACTTCCGATAAGATCAGGCCATGGCCTCCTCCGCACTCCGCTCCCGCGTCGCGGTCCTCGCGTTCCCGCACATCAGTCCGTTCCACCTCGCCGTGCCGACCCTGGTGTTCGGCGGCGCCGGGCTCGACGGCGTGCAGGGCCTCTACGACGTGCAGGTCTGCGCCGAGCACCCGGGGTCGATGCCGACCGGGGCGGGCTACGGCATCCAGGTCGACGCCGGGCTCGAGGCGATGGACGACGCCGATCTCGTGGTCATCCCCAGCTGGCGCGAGGGGACGACGCCGTCGGCCGCGCTGCTCGAGGCCGTGCGGCGCGCACATCACCGAGGTGCGCGGATCGTCGGACTCTGCCTCGGCACCATCGTGGTCTCGGCATCCGGGATCGCGGACGGCCGCGAGGTGTCGACGCACTGGGCAGCCGCCGACCGGCTGTCGGCCGCAGAACCGCAGGTCCGGGTCCGCGACGACGTGCTCTGGAGCGACCTCGGCGACGTCATCACCTCGGCCGGTGCCGCCGCCGCGCTGGACTGCTGCCTCCACATCGTGCGCTCGGATCACGGGAGCGTCGCGGCATCCGCTCTCGCCCGCTCCCTCGTCCTCGCCCCGCATCGCACGGGCTCGCAGGCGCAGTACATCCCGGCGCCGGTCGTCGCCGTGTCGGCCGACGACCCGATCGGGCGGGCGATGCTCTGGGCGCGCGAGCGCCTCGACTCCCCCATCGACGTGGACGCCTGGGCGGCCGCGACGCACATGTCCCGTCGCACCTTCACCCGACGCTTCCGGGACCGCACCGCCACGAGCCCGCAGCAGTGGCTGCTCGATCAGCGCGTCGAGTTCGCGCGCACTCTTCTCGAGAGCGGCGACGACTCGGTCGACCGGGTCGCGGAGCTCGCCGGATTCGGCAGCGCCGTGTCGCTGCGCCTGCACTTCCGGCAGCGGCTCGGGGTCAGCCCTGCCGCGCATCGTGCGGCGTTCCGCACCGGAGTCGCCTGAGCCGACGCGTGTCGCCTCAGTCCGGCCGGACCGTCACCAGGATGGGCATGTGGTCGCTCGACTTCTGCGGCAGGGTCGTGATGCGCTGGATCTCGAAGCCCTTCGAGGTCGCGAAGTCGAAGTGACCGCGGAACACCCGGTACCGCGTGTACGTGTGATCGTCGCTCAACGACAGCGAGTAGCCGTGGTCGCGCACTGTCTGTCCGAGGCTCTCCTTGAACAGCGGGTAGTTGTAGTCGCCGACCATCAGCTGGGGAAGGCCCTCGCCGAGCAGGGCGACCTCGTCGAGCGCGGCACGGATCTGATGGCGCCGCAGCGAGTTCAGCGCGGTCAGGGGTGCGGCATGGAAGGACGCGACGATGAAGTCCCGGCCGTGATCGATGTCACGCACCCGCGCCGCGAGCACGCGTTCATGCGCCGGCTTCGCGATCCTGTCATGCAGCGACTTCTTCAACCCCAGCATCCGGATCCCCTGCAGGTGGAACGTGCTCGCCCGGTAGAACAGCGCGAGTCCGAGCCGGTTGCTCTGGGTGGCATCGGCGAGCACGAGCCCGCCGATCTGCTCAGGCAGCTCGGGCACGTCGCATTCCTGCAGGCACAGGATGTCGGGATCGTGCGCGCTCACGAGTTCGGTGAGCTCGCCCGCCGCCTTGTGCTTGTTGAGGTTGTAGGAGATGACCTTCATGACCCCGCCAACGCTACCGCCATGACCGCGCGCGGGCGTGGATCACTCGTCATATCCCCAGCGGATCCCGAGGACTCCCGGTCCGAATCCGTGCCGCGCGACATGCACGGATCCGCTGCGCACCGACCGCATCGACGAGACGTACTCGTCTTCGGTCTCGAGGTACTCCTCGCACCAGCTGGGCAGCGCGTCGGGGTGGAAATGCACCCAGATCAGGGTCTCCCGTGCGGACCGTGAGGTCGCATGCCACGCGGACTGTCGTGGCGGATACCCGGGCGGGAACGACTCGGTGAACTCGAAGAGCGTCGTGCCGCCGGTCGTGATCGGCTCGTCGAGCGCGATCACCACTCCGGAGAGCAGGCGACCGGGATGCAGGTATTCGCGGTCGACGCGCCCACCGACCACGTCGGAGATGACCGACATGACCTCGGTCTCCTCCGGCGCCACGTCGATCAACGGCAGCTCGGTGATCACGCCGCTCGTCGCCTGGACGAGCGAGCGCATCACGATGCTCTCGACCGCGCCGCCCGCCCCCACGCGAACGGTCAGATGCGTGGAGAGGTCGCGCAGGGCATCCTGCGAGACGGACCGCAGCGCGCTCAGCGTCTCGTCGGTCTCCCGGTTCTCGCGCTCCTCGTCGAACGGCAGCCGCGGCGGCGCCACCGGGCCGAGCCGGCTCGACGGCCGGAGCAACGAGCTCAGATGCCCTCGGGCGAGTCCGAGGCGGTCCTCGATCCCCTCGACCACGCTCAGGGACTGCGCTCCCTCGGGCTGGCGGTCACCCGACCGCCAGTAGCTGAGCGTCGCCATCGACACGGCGTTGCCGTCGTGCGCCAGACCCTGCTGCAGCCGCGACAGCGTGATCCCGCGCTCGGAGATGGCCGCGCGCAGCGCCGCCGCGAAAGCACCCGTCTGAGCGCCGAACTGATCCGTCACATCGCCCCCGTCGTTCCGTGAAGAACGTGCGTCGGGTTCAGCATACTGATGCGGATCAGCGACGGCGCCCCGTAGCGGATCGGCGGGATTCCCGACGGCTCGGCGGGTCCTGAGTCCCATCGCCCGGGAAGGTCGCATCGCGGATGGCCTGCCTCTCGCGACTGCTGCGCGCGGCATCCGTCCACCCGAGGACGAAGCCCGACACGATCAGGATGCCGCCGGCCCACAGCACGACGTCGGCGTCGAGCAGCCGGGACTCCGCCCAGGTCACCCCCGTGCCCAGGATGACCAGGGCAGCGCCGACGGCGGCGAGGCCGCGCTGCAGACGCACCACGGCCCGATTGCGGGTGATGAGCGGGAGGACGACGATCGGAGAGACACGTCGCGCCCCCTGTGCGGCCCACCGGGCGAGAGCGATCTCGCGCCCGAACTGCAGTGCCACCCCGCTCAGCCAGGCGACGACTCCCGCCGCGGCGCAGGCGGCGATCGCGATGCCGCTGGCGAGACTCAGCACGTCGATCCCGTTCTCGACGGGCTCGGCCCAGGTGACCGGATCGCAGGTGCGGCATTGCTGGCGCAGGAAGACCGAGAGCATGAACGCGGCGAGCGCCACGAAGGTCGCCGCGAGCAGGATGTTCGCGATACGCCCCACGGTCTTCGCGCTCGGGGTCGTCAACCACCGCGGTGTCTCCATCTCGATGGATGCCGCGCGACGTCGTGCGTCGGCGGCATCCGCCATCGACGCCAGGCGCTCCCAGCGCGACTGCTGCGCGCTCACCCGCTCCTGCGTGCGCGCGACTCCGCGTCGGCCGGCTCGTCGCACGAGCTCCGCGAGGAGAGCCACGGCCGCCATGACCGCGAGCGCGATCCAGAACTCGACGTCCTCGCGGAGGTCTTCGTCGAACAGCAACCCGAGCGCGAGGAGGAAGCCCAGCCCCGCCACGCACCAGAAGAGCACGAGGCCGAAGGTCTGCAGATGGGCGGAGGGAGGCTTGCTCAGCTCCAGCCGCAGCTGACGCTGCGGAACACCGTCAGGACGGGACAGCGCGACCGCCTCGGCCGCGCGGAACGCGGCCGAGCGCTCCGCGATCATGACCAGCGGAACGCCGATGGCGAGGATCGCGCCCGCAGCCAGGATCGCGCCCATGCTCGCCCGGAACACCGGATCCAGATCGATCTCGCGGTAGAGCGACGACAGCGCATCCTCGCCGACGATCCCCATGACGAGGATGGCGAGGAACGCGTACAGGGTGCCGACGACGAGACCCACGCACGTGTCGAGGAACGCCCGCCAGAACGCCCAGGCCGGCGACGACACCTCGACGAACGAAGAGTCCACGTCAGTCGCCCTCGCGGTCCCTGCGGGCGCGTGTCTGCGCCGCGCGGGCACCGAGCAGCTCGTCGGCGGGGTATCCGACCTCGGTCAGCGTCAGTCCCCGCGCCGCCAGCACCTTGAACTCGCTGGTGCGCGTGAGGGCATCCCGCAGCACCACGAGGTCGCCGACATCGAGGCGCCCCTCGCCGACCGCGACGCAGCCGCCCACGAGCGCCCGCACCATGCTGTGGCAGAAGGCATCGGCCTTGACCTCGGCCACGAGCACGCCGTCGGCATCGCGCTCCCAGCGGTAGTCGAGCAGCGTGCGGATGGTCGTCGCCTCGTCGCGCGGCTTGCAGTACGCCGCGAAGTCATGCAGTCCGATGAGGGTGCGCGCCGCGGCATCCATCGCCTGCGCGTCGAGACGCCCGCGGACGGTGGTCGTGTCGAGCCGACGGAGCGGATCGAATCCGGCCTCGGCGTCGGCGAGCCGGTAGCGATAGCGGCGCCACACGGCGGAGAATCGCGCGTCGAAACCCTCGGGGGCGAGCGAGCTCCGCGCCACCGTCACGTCGGAGTACGCCCCCAGCACACCGCGCATGCGTCCGGCGATGGAACCTGCGGGGTCCTGCGCCGCGCGACCGTGCCGCGCCTCGATCCGCCCCCACTGGGCTTCCGTGAGATCGACGTGCGCGACCTGCCCGGTGGCGTGCACTCCGGCATCCGTTCGTCCGGCGACCACGAACTGCACGTCGGAGCCCACGATGCGGGCGAGGGCGGGCTCGAGCGTTCCCTGCACCGTTCGCAGGGTGGGCTGCTTCGCCCACCCGCGGAAGTGGGTGCCGTCGTAGGCGATGTCGAGCCGGATGCGCACGGAGCAAGCCTAGGACAAGCTCGCCGACGGGCGTCTGCGACTCAGATGCCGCCGTCGATCGACCGGATGGTCACGCTCGGCTCGTCGGGCACCATCACCTGGGTGTCGCGGTTCAGGCTCTCGCCCCGGAAGAATCGCTTCGACCGCGGGAAGAGGTACCAGACGAACATCAGCACCAGGCCGAACGCGAGCGAGCCGATGCCGATCACGAAGGTGCCGCCGATGCCGAAGAGCACCGTGTACCCGTAGTCGACGTCGAACATGTCGATCGCGGACTGGATGAACGCCCACGCCAGCATGAGTCCGCCCAGCAGCGGGAAGAGCCCCTTGAAGAAGAACTCCCTGACCGAGCGCGTCAGGTCCTTGCGGAAGTACCAGACGCACGCGAAGCCGGTGATGGCGTAGTAGAACGCGATCGCGAGGCCGAGCGACAGGATCGAGTCCTGCAGGATGTTGTCGCTGATCAGCGTCATCCCGACGTAGTACGCGACGGCGACGACGCCCATGACGATCGTCGAGAACGACGGCGTCTTGTACTCGGGGTGCACTTCCTTGAACTTCGCGGGGAGTGCCCGGTAGACACCCATCGCGAGCGTGCCGCGGGCGGTCGGGAGGATCGTGGTCTGGGTCGACGAGATCGCCGAGATGACCACGGAGACCACGAGGACCCACCCGAACGGTCCGAGCAGGCCGTCCTTGATCGCGAGGAAGAAGTCGTCGGCATTGGCCTCGTTGCCGAGTCCCGTGCCCGTCTCGCCGAGACCGGCGTACATCATCGCGGCGATCGTGACCGAGACGTAGGTGAAGAGCAGGATGACCGTGGTCAGCAACGCGGCCCGTCCCGGGATGCGCTTCGGGTCCTTCGTCTCCTCGTTCAGCGCGAGGCAGGTGTCCCAACCCCAGTAGATGAAGAGCGCCAGGAGGATGGCTTCGGTGAAGCCCGCGTAGTCGGTGAAGGCGAACGGGTTCAGCCACGCGAAGTCGAACGGCGTCGCGTCGGGGGCGGATCCGGTGAAGAACTGGAAGAGCGCGGTGACGACGAAGATGGCCAGCGCCAGATACTGGATGCCGAGCAGGATGTTCTGGATGCGCTCGCCGATCTCGACGCCGCGCCAGCTGACCCAGGTCATGGCCGCGATGAAGACGACGGCGACGACGACGACGCGCCAGTCGTTGTTCTCGAGGTCCTGGCCGATCAGCGACCAGAAGTAGACCGAGGCGATCTGAGCGAGGTTCGCGAGCACCACCATGCCGGCCACGGCCACACCCCAGCCGCCCATCCAGCCCACCCACGGGCCGAAGGCCTTGGTCCCCCAGGTGAAGGTGGTGCCGCAGTCGGGAACCGCGTTGTTGAGCTCCCGGTAGGCGAAGGCGATGAGCAGCATCGGCACGAAGGCGATGATGAACGCGATCGGAGCCTGCGCGCCGACGGCGAGCACGACGAATCCGAGCGTCGCGACGAGCGAGTACACGGGGGCCGTCGAGGCGAGACCGATGACGGTCGATCCCCAGAGTCCCAGTGTTCCCGCAGCCAGACCCTTGCCGTCGGGTCGTTCCAGATGAATCGGCGTGGTTGCTGCCATGTCAGAACAGTAGGGCCACTGCGGTTCTCGCGTCAATCGTTTTCTCAGGGCGACGGATTCCGTGCTTACCGGCAACCAACTCAACGGATTCCGCGTTAGGACGGAGGTGGCAGCCGTCCGATGACGGCCGCCACCCTGGTGCGACATCCGGAATGAGCGATCGGTTACTTCTGCGTGACCGGCGCCCAGGCGCCGATGCCCACCTCGCCGAGCTCGGCATCCGCCTCGAAGCGATCCAGACGGAAGGCGTCGAGCACCGGAGACGGCCGGCCGGTCGCGATCTCCTCGGCGAGCAGTTCGCCGAGGATGAGGCCGAGCGTCGCGCCGGAGTGGGTGAACAGTGTGTAGAGCCCGGAGATCGCCGAGACGGAACCGACGACCGGCTCACCATCGCCGGGGATCGGCTTCAGCCCGGCGGCGACCCGCTGGACCGTCAGTCGCGGATTGCCGGCGAGCACGCGCGCGCCCTCCTCGAGCAGCCCCTGCACCGAAGCATCCGGCACGGTGAGAGATCCGTCCTCGCCGATCTCGATCGACTTCTCGGCCCAGTCCGCGTCGAGCACCAGCCGACCGTCCGGCATCGGGCGCACGGCGACACGGGGCGTGTTCAGGACGGTCCGCACACGCGGCTCGACCGGCTCGGTCATCACGACGAACGCCGCGGGCGTGGCATCGGGAACCGTCACTCCGAGCGCCGCCAGCTGGGCCGGCACATGCCCGCCGGTCGCGAGGACGACCCGGTCGGCCGCGAGGGCGGTGCCGTCACCGAGAACGACTCCGATGACCGCGTCGCCGCGCACGTCCACGCGGACATCCCCCGCGTCCTCGATGACCTCCACGCCGTTCGCGACTCCCTCGGCGAGAAGCGCCGCGATCAGATCGGGCAGGTTCACCCACCCTTCTCCGGGGTTGAAGATCGCACCCTCAGCCGCGACCGCATCGGCGTCGACGTCGGGGGCGAACTCCGCGATCCTCGTCGGCTCCACCCAGACCGAGTCATATCCGCCCGCGCGTTCGTAGGCGAAGGTGTCGCGGAAGCTCTCGCCATCCGCACCCCATTTGAGGGCTCCGTCGAACCGCAGGTAGTCACTGCTCTCCGGATGCCGCTCCTTCCAGGTGCGGTATCGGTCGATGCCGATCAGACGCAGGTACCGGTACTCCGTCGATCGGGCGCCGGAGGAGTTCAGCCAGGCGATCGATCGACCGGATGCGCCATCGCCCGGCTTCCCGGAGGTGACGAGCGTGACCCTGACGCCCGTGCGGGCGAGGTGGACGGCCGTCGAGGTGCCGAGGATGCCTGCGCCGATGACGGCGACGTGCAGAGAGGGCTGGGGTGTCATCGTTTTCCTTCATTCGGAGTGGAGCGGTCGTCGGCACGGTCGTCGACGTGATCGAGGCCCGCGCGCAGCGGGGTGCCGGAATGAATCCGTTCGATCACCTCGAGCACACGCACGGAGTCCATCGGGTCGACGGGAAGCGACCCGCCGTCGCGGATGCTGTCGGCCAGCACGCGATAGAACGCGCCGTAATCGCCCCGCGACATCGGGTGCGGGGCGAGAGAGCCCTCGACTCCGAGCAGGCCCCAGCGCTCGGCGGGAGTCGTGCCGTAGTCCTCGTCGTCCGGCGAGGCGCCACCATCGAGCGCCGCCTCCTGGCCGTCCAGACCGTGGCTGGTGAAGCCGCTGCGAGAGCCGAGCACATGGAACCGCGGGCCGAACTGCGCGGCGAGCGAGTTCATCCACAGGTGCGAGATCGTACCCTGGGAGTGCCGGAGCGCGACGAAGGCGTCGTCGTCGGCCACACCGCCTGGGCGGTTGACTCCGAGTTCGGCCGAGACGTCAACGATCGGGCCGAACAGCTGGACTGCCTGATCGATCAGGTGCGTGCCGAGATCGAAGAGGATACCTCCCCCCTCCTGCGCGGTCGCCTCCGCCTTCCACGTCGCGCGCACCTCGGGCTTGTACCACTCGAACCGCGACTCGAAGCGCCGCACGGTGCCGAGACGACCGCTCGAGACGAGGTCCCGCAGCGTGAGGAAATCGCCGTCCCACCGGCGGTTCTGGAACACCGAGAGTCGACGTCCGCGCTCATCCGCGAGAGCGACGAGCGCGCGGCCCTCCGCCGAGGTCACGGTGAACGGCTTGTCGACGACCACGTCGAGCCCGGCCTCGAGAGCCGACGCCGCGATGCGCGCATGGGTCTCCGGCGGCGTGCCGATCACGACGAGGTCGAGATCATTGGCGCGGGCGAGCACATCGTCGACCGAAGCCAGAACGGATGCGTTCGGGTGCCGCCCGGCGGCATCCGACGCCCGCTCGTCGTCGCCGGTGACGATCACATCCAGCGAGTACGCCGGGTCCGCCGCGATCAAGGGGCTGTGGAACACCCGACCGGAGACGCCGTAGCCGACCACCGCGGTGCGGATCGGGGCCAGCGTCGCCGGCATCACAGGACCTCCGACAGGAACAGCCGCAGCCGGTCGCTCTTCGGGGCGTCGAAGATCTCTTCCGGTGTGCCCGCCTCGACGACCCGGCCCTCGTCCATGAAGACGACCTGGTCGGCGACCTTGCGCGCGAAGCCCATCTCGTGGGTCACGACGAGCATCGTCATCCCGCGCTGGGCGAGTTCGGCCATGAGGTTCAGCACACCCTTCACGAGTTCGGGGTCCAGGGCACTGGTGGCCTCGTCGAAGAGCATCACCTCCGGCTGCATCGCGAGCGCACGGGCGATCGCGACACGCTGTTGCTGTCCACCGGAGAGGTCTCGCGGGCGGTGGTCGGCGCGTTCCGCGAGGCCGACCTCGGTCAGTCTGGCGAGCGCGAGCCGTTCGCCCTCTCCCTTCGACATCCGCTTCACGTTCCGCAGCGCGAGCGCCACGTTCTGGAGTGCCGTGTGGTCGGGAAAGAGATTGAAGTGCTGGAAGACCAGACCGACGCGACGTCGGAGCACGTCGGGCTTGAGCCCGAGCGCATCGTCGTCGGCGAGCATCACACGGCCGGCCTTCGGCTCATGCAAGCGGTTCACGCCACGCAGCAGCGTGGACTTCCCCGAGCCGGACGGACCGATGATGCAGGTGGTGGTGCCGGGTTCGACGGTGATCGAGACGTCGCGGATGACGTCGATGTCTCCGTAGGCCATCCGGAGATTCTCGATCCGCAGACGAGATCCCGCATAGAAGTGGCCGTCGGTCACGGGGAGCGGCGATGTGTAGGTCATGTGTTCTCTCCACGGGTGAGCGCCGGGCTGAGGGTCTGTTCGGCGACCTCGTCGAGGCCGCTCTTGGGAGGTGTCGCCTTGCGACGGCCGACACGGAAGCGATTGTCGAAGTAGTTCACGAGGTGCGTCAGCGGCACCGTGATGATCAGGTAGAAGATTCCGGCCATCACGAGCGGCGACAGGTTCCCCGTCAGGACGGCGGCATCCTGTCCGACACGGAACAGCTCGCGTTCGCTCACGAGCAGACCGAGGAAGTACACCAGACTCGAGTCCTTCACGATCGCGATGAACTGATTGACCAGTGCCGGAAGCACCCGGCGGATGCCCTGCGGCACGACGACGAGGCGCATGGCGCTGCCGTAGGTCATCCCCAGAGCACGACAGGCCTCGAGTTGGCCTCGCTCGACGCTCTGGATGCCTGCGCGGAAGATCTCCCCGATGTAGGCGCCCGCGATCAGGCTCAGCGCGAGGATGCCGAGGGGATACGGGGATGGTCCGAAGATCTGGCGACTCAGCGCGGCGAAGCCCTGGCCGATCAGCAGGATCGTGAGGATCGCGGGCAGTCCGCGGAAGATGTCGGTGTAGATGCGCGCGGGAATGCGCAGCCATGCGGTGCGGGCCACGCCCATGACCGCGAGGATCATGCCGATCACGATGCCGAGCACTGTGGCGGCCACCGAGATGATGAGGGTGTTCACCAGCCCCGTTCCGAGCAGCTGCGGCATCACCTGCCACATCGCGTCGAAGTCGAGGAATGTCTGGATGATCTTGTCGAGCCAGTCCATGGGATATCTCCTAATCGGGGCGCGGGGCCGAGGCCCCGCGCCCGGTGGGGCTGTTACTCGCCGCCGTCGCCCTCAGCCTGCTCATCACTCGGCAGGTACTGGTCGGGCATGGGCGAGCCGGGGAACCACTTCTCGTAGAGCTCCTTCCACGTGCCGTCCTCCATGGCGGCGTGCAGAGCCTCGTCGAGGGCCTTCTTGAACTCCGGCTTGTCCTTCGCGATCGCGAATCCTGCCGGAGCATCGAACGACGGGATATCGATGGCGTTCTCGAGTCCGTACTGCTCGGCGTACTCCTTCGCGGCCTCGAAGTCGAGGAAGTGCGCGTCGATCGAGCCGCTGTTGACCGCCGAGATCGCGGAGTTGTTGTCCGGGAAGCGCACGAGCTCGGTATCGGTGAAGTTCTTCACCGCGTAGGCCTCCTGCAGAGTTCCCTGGACGACGCCGAGCCGCTTGTCGGCGAGACTGTCCTCGTCGCTGATGTCGCTGTCGGGGCTGGCCATGACGGTGAGGTACCCGGCGAGATAGCCGTCGGAGAAGTCGACCGTCTCCTCACGCTCGGCCGTGATGCCGATCGCAGCGACGCCCACGTCGAACTGACCGTTCGCGACGGCGGAGAGCAGACCGGAGAAGTCCTGGCCGGTGAAGACGACCTCGTCGATGCCGATACGGCCGGCCACATCGGTGAAGAGCTCGACGTCGAAGCCGGTGAACTGACCGGTCTCGTCCGTGAAGGTGTACGGCTTGGCGTCGCCGAGGCTCGCGACGCGGATCTCACCGGGCGTGATCAGCCCGTAAGGATTGTCCGTCGCCGTTCCGTCACCCCCGGCGTCGTTCGACGTGGGCGAGCAGGCGGCGAGCGCGACGACCGCAGTGGCGGCCACTGCGGCGATCGCCGTGCGGCGGAGGGTGGAGCGGATGCTCATGAGGTTCCTCTCTGAACTGCGTGGTGCGTGGGGGTTGGGATGAGTTGCATTGAGACCGGTCTCACTCTGCTAGATTGAGACCGGTCTCAATGCGTTTCATCGGACAGTACACGCCTCACGGCGATGGAGTCAACCGATAGCGTCGAATCTGAGCACCGCCTCGCGAAGAGGCGACTGACGGGGGTGGCATGAACGAAGCGGGAGCGAGTCGTCGAGAGGCGACCGTCAACGACGTGGCACAGCTGGCGCGCGTGTCGAAGGCCACAGCGGCACGCGCCCTCGGCGACTACGGAGCGGTCAGCGACGCTGTCCGCGATCGCGTGCAGAAGGCAGCGGACGAGCTGGGGTACCGCCCGAACGCCCTGGCCCGCACGATGAGCACCGGCCGATCGAACACGCTCGGCATCATCATCGGCGATATCGAGAACCCGTACTTCGCGAAGGCGACCAGGGGTGCCGCCGACGTGGCGGCCGAAGCCGGCTACGACCTGATCCTGTCGAACTCCGACGAGGAGGCGGAGACCGAGGCGAAGGCGGTCGCCGTGCAGCTGGCGAAGCGAGTGGACGGTCTGCTCATCGCTCCTGCGTCATCACTCGCCCCGGGCAACCTCCAGCCCGTGCTCGACGCGAGGCGCCCGCTGGTGCTGTTCGACCGCACGGTGCCGGGGCTGGATGTCGACGCGGTCGTCACCGACAACCGCTCCGGCGCCCGCCAGCTGACAGAGCTGCTGCTGCGCGCCGGACACCGCCGGATCGCCTTCATCTCGACGCTCACGCATCCCCGGGCCTTCCGCGCGGACGAGATCCTCTCCTCCTCTGCGGTGGCGGAGCGTGTACAGGGCTTCACCGAGTCCCTTCGCCGGGCGGGGGTGGCCCGCCCCGAGGCTTCCGTGCACCTCAATGCGCGCCACGACGGCGTCGATGCGGTCGCATCGCGCATCCTGGGCGGCGATGACCCCGTGACCGCGATCATCGCATCGGACAGCCTCGTCGCCCTCGCCGCATTCCGCACCGCGCGACGGATGGGAGTGTCGATTCCGGAACGACTCTCGCTCGTGGCCTTCGACGACGCGGACTGGATGAGCGTCACCACCCCGGATATCACGGTCGTCGAGCAGCCGATCAACGAGATCGGCGCACAGGCGACGCGCATGCTCCTCCGCCGCATCGCCGGCGATGGGAGACCCCCGGCGACCACCGTGCTGCCGCAGCAGCTCGTCGAACGCGGATCGGTGGCGACGCCGCCTCGCTGATGCCGACCTCCGCCGCGGTCAGTCGCGTCCGAGCATCCCGTCGGCGTGGTCGGCGACCCACTCCATCAACGGCAGCATCCGCTCCATCAGATCGCGACCCAGCGGAGTCAGGCTGTATTCGACGTGCGGCGGCACGGTCGGCAGCGACTCCCGGTGCACGAGGCCGTCGTCGGCCAGCGTGCGGAGCGTGGACGCGAGCATCTTCTCGCTGATGCCGTCGACCTCACGGCGGAGCTCGCCCCACCGATGCGTTCCGTCGGAGAGGGACGACAGCACCAGCACGCCCCACTTGCTCATGATGTGGTCGAGCACGACGCGCGTGCCGCACCCCTGGTCGAACACCTGCGGCGTCGATTCCTTTATCTGCGCAAAACTCACCGACATGTAGGTACCTTACCTCAAAGTGGGTACCCTCCCGGCGGAATGTTATGCGGGGCTGGGAGGGTTGTCGAGGGTGTCACCCACGAAAGGACACTCATGACCATCCTCATCACCGGCGCGACCGGCAACCTCGGTCGTCTCATCATCGCGAGCCTCATCGAGCGGGGCGCCGACCCGCAGTCGATCATCGCCGGCGCGCGCGATGTCGCCAAGGGCGCCGACCTGGGAGTGCCCGTCGTGCACCTCGACTACACGGACCCGGCCTCGGTCGAGGCGGCGCTGCGCGGCGTCGACTCCGTCGTGCTGGTCTCCGGCTCCGAGGTGGGACAGCGCGTCGCCCAGCACCGGGCGGTCATCGACGCCGCGAAGGCGGCCGGAGTCTCGAAGCTCGTCTACACGAGCGCCCCGAAGGCCACCACGAGCGACCTGGTCCTGGCGCCCGAGCACAAGGCGACGGAGGAGCTCATCGCCGCGTCCGGCATCCCTGCGGTGATCCTCCGCAACAACTGGTACACCGAGAACTACGCCGCCGACCTCGTGCGCGCGGCCGACACCGGAGTGCTGGCCGCGGGCGTCGGCGACGGACGGGTCGCCTCGGCGAGCCGCAAGGACTTCGCGGATGCCGCCGCCGTCGTCGCCCTCGAAGACGGCCACATCGGCGAGGTGTACGAGCTCGGCGGCGACGTCGCGTGGAACTACGGCGAGCTCGCCGCTGCCATCTCCGAGGTCACCGGCCGCCCGGTCGAATACCGGCCCCTCACGGCCGAAGAGCAGAGCGCAGCCCTGGAGGCCGCAGGTCTCGATGCGGGCACCGTCGGCTTCGTGGTCGCCCTCGACGCCGGCATCCGCGGCGGCGCACTCGCCGACACCGACGGCACACTCGCACGCCTCATCGGACGCCCGACCACGCCGCTCGTCGACGGCCTGCGCGCCGCGGCCTGACCTCTCCGGCTGCAGCGACACCGACGCGCCGCTCCTCGTCTGCGGGGAGCGGCGCGTCGAGTGCCTCGGGGGGGGGGGATCAGGCGGCTTCGCGGGACTGCACGTACACGACGGTCAGCGTGATGCTCTCTCGCACCAGCCCCTCCGCGCGCAGGAGTGTGTCGATCGCCGCATACGCCGAATGGAGAACAGCAGACGCGTGCGAGTGCACGTCGAGTCCGAGCGATGCCTCCACGGCGATACCGCCGTCGCCCGATGCGACGGACACGATCGGCTCATCTTCTCTGCCCGTGCCGAGGGCGGCAGCTCCCGCGCGCAGCAGATTCGAGATCAACGACCCGGACCGATAGACGTTCCGCACGCCCGCCGTTCCGCGTACGACCGCCTCGATCTGCGCGGCCAGCGCGGTGCGCGCCTCGGATGTCATCTCCGGTTCCGGGATCACCGCTGCCGCTCCGTCCATGACGCCACCTCCTGGATGTCTCTGATCACGATGTCGATCGCGACGATGTTGAGTTCGGTGAGGCTGCTCAGGCGCTCTCCCACCTCCGCGCGGAGACGATCCGCGAGGCTCGGGATCGGCTCACCGTGGAACACGTTCGCCTCGATCTCGACGCGGATCGGTGCCGCGGGCACAGCCACGTCGCCGTCGAGCCGGCATCGTCCGACGAGCACGCCGGGAACGGCGTTCTCTGCCGAACGGATGATGCCCCGTACCGCACCCTCGGTGATCGCGAGATCGACGTCCGGGTCCGGTGACTCGAACGGGATCCTCCGTCCTGCGCGCGCGTCGAGCGCGATGCCGCTGAGGATGCGGTCGACCCAGTTCTCGTCCGCCTCGGGGGCCGCTGCGGTGTCCGCGACCATCAGCTCGTCGCCGAGGCCTCGCAGCCTCTCGAGAGCGTCGAGGGCCAACTGGCACCCGGGCGATTCCTCGATCGACCGTTCCACGGGCTGACGGCCTGATTCGAGGTAGTCGGTCAGCTCTTCGAGTGTGTGTCCATCGAGATCGGTCGGTTCGAGACCGAGCGAGCGATGCAGGGAGTCTTCGTGTTCGTCGGTCATCGCCACTCCTCCATCCGTACGATCATGTATTTCCTCGCGCGAGCGAGCAGGCCGCGCGCCGTCGTCGCCGGGATGCCGAGTTCTTCGGCGATCTCGTCGTACGAGTAACCGCCCATCTCCCGGAGGACCCAGCACTCGCGCTGAGCGTCGGGCAGTTCACGCAAGGCGGCACCGAGCGCCGCGACCCCGGCCCGCGCCTCGACGATCTCGGCGGGCGACGAGTTCGAGGGGGCGGGACTGTCGAAGTCATCGATGTCGAGCACCGGGCGGAGTGCCCGGATGCGGTCGACGGCCTTGCGGCTGACGATCCTCATCAGCCAGCTCTTCACCTTGGACGGATCCTCCAGTTCGGAGAATCGCCGCCAGGCTGTGACGAACGCCTCCTGCACGACATCGTCGACGTCGGCCGAGCCGTTGAGCATCCGCTGCGTGTACGCGCGCATCATCGGTGTGTACCTGCGCACGAGGACCGCGAACGCGTCGACGTCGCCGTCCATCGCGCGACCGGCGACGATGCGGTCGTCCGCATAGTCCAGCGCTCGCCGAAACCGTTCGTCTTCCATCTGCTCACTTCCCCGTACTGATCCCCAAAGAGGTTCGGAACGGACGCGCCCTTGGATCGGATCATCTCTCATCGATTCATGTGAATAGGGATTGACTCGCCGGAGCCCCTCCGTGTCGCCGCTTTCAGAGCACCCGCGCGTCGGATTCGACGACCTCGACCTCGACGTCGTCGGAGGACGGGATGTGCACGTCGTTGATGGTCACGTTGACCTCGGTGACCTCCAGGTTGACCAGCTCGACCATGGCCTGGTGGATGGCGGCTCGCACACCGTCCGCCACCTTCTGGAGGGAGACGGGGTACTCGGCGACGATCGTCACGTCGACGGCGACCTGCGTCTCGCCGACCTCGACACGGATGCCCTGCGCGAGGTCGCTGGTGTTGAGTGCGTCGCGGATCGCTCCGACCATCCGGGCGGCCCCGCCGCCGAGGGCGTAGACGCCTTCGACGTCGCGCGCCGCTATTCCCGCGATCTTCGCGACGACGGCGTCTTCGATGATCGTGGTGCCCGTCGCGATGCCCGGGGTGGTCGCCACGACGGGGGTCTGCTGGGGGGTGCCGCTTGTCACATTCGCCACGGTGGCTCCTTCATCGCTTGTCCGCCTCCGTTGGGGGGACGGGTCGCACTTCGTCGACACCACTAAGACGGATGCCGGAGGCGAAACGTCACAAAGTCGTGGAAGTTCGTCCCGGCGCGAGATCTCACAGTGCACTCCAAGGTTCACAGTGCAAAGTTGCACTCTATGGAGCAAGGTGCAGATTCATTGCGAGAGCAGCGCAAGCGCGAGACCTCGCGCGCGCTCACGAGGGCCGCTCGGCGACTCACGGCGGAGAAGGGCTTCGCCGGCTTCACCGTCGAGGAGCTGTGCGCCGAGGTCGGAGTGTCGCGCCGCACATTCTTCAACTACTTCGAGAGCAAGGAGAACGCGGTGTTCGGCGCCGCCACGATCGACTCGCGGCAGGAAGCACTCGAAGCGGCGTTCCTCGCCGACCGGGGTCCGCTGCTCGACGACTTCATCCGGCTGACCATCCTCCGCTTCGGACTCTTCAACCCTCTGGAAGATGCCGCCGAGCTCTTCGCCGTGATCGAGCAGGAGCCGCGGCTGCTGAAGGCGGCGTTCGAGCATCTCGCGAAGAACGAGCGCCGTGACACCGAGCTGATCGCGCGGCGGATGGGCGAGACCGCCGACGCCGAGCTGCACGCCGAGGTCATGGTGCACTCCGTGGGCGCGCTGGTGCGACTGTCCATGGATCAGCTGCTCCACCACCACTCGACCGACTCGTTCGAGGCGCTCATCACCCGGCGCCTCGAGATCGCCCGTTCCGTCTACGCACCGACACAGAAAGCCGATTGAATGTCCGCCACCACCACGAAGGATGCGCCCTTCCTGCTCACGAAGCGCCGCATCTGGATCATCTTCGGCGCCCTCATCGCCGGCATGCTGCTCTCCAGCCTCGACCAGACCATCGTCTCGACCGCGATGCCGACCATCGTCGGCCAGCTCGGCGGCGTGGACCACCAGGTCTGGATCACCACCGCGTATCTGCTGGCCACCACGATCGTGATGCCGATCTACGGCAAGTTCGGCGACGTGCTCGGCAGGCGGAACCTCTTCCTGATCGCGATCGCCCTGTTCACCCTGGCCTCGGTCGGCTGCGCGTTCGCGACCGACTTCTGGATGTTCGTCGTGTTCCGCGCTCTCCAGGGCCTCGGCGGCGGCGGTCTGATGATCCTGTCGCAGGCGATCATCGCCGACATCGTGCCCGCGAGTGAGCGCGGCAAGTACATGGGCCCCCTCGGCGCCGTCTTCGGACTCTCCGCGGTCGCCGGTCCCCTCCTCGGCGGATTCTTCGTCGATCACCTGACGTGGCAGTGGGCGTTCTACATCAACATCCCGGTCGGGATCGCCGCCTTCATCATCGCGCTCGTCGCCCTCAAGCTGCCGAGCAAGAAGGCGCAGAAGCCGATCGACATCTTCGGCGTCATCTTCCTCTCGATCGCGACGACCTGCCTGATCTTCTTCACCGACTTCGGCGGCGACGCCGAGTTCGGGTGGGATTCGCTCGCGACCTGGTCGTGGGGGGCGGGGCTCGTCGTCGCGGCGACCGCGTTCGTGATCACGGAGTCGCGTGTGCAGGACCCGATCATCCCGCTGAGCCTGTTCCGCAATCCGATCTTCGTGAACGCCACAGCGATCGGGCTCGTGCTCGGCATCGGCATGTTCGCCGCGATCGGCTTCGTGCCCACGTTCCTGCAGATGTCGTCCGGCACCTCGGCCGCGGCATCCGGTCTGCTGATGATCCCGATGATGGTGGGCCTGATCGGCACGTCGATCTTCTCGGGCATCGCGATCTCGAAGACCGGCAAGTACAAGATGTACCCGATCCTCGGAACGATCATCACCGGTCTCGCGATGGTCGCCATGACGACGCTCTCGGCTTCGACGCCGATCTGGCTGATCTGCGTCTTCCTGTTCTTCTTCGGTGCGGGCCTCGGCCTGATCATGCAGGTCGTGGTCCTCGTCGTGCAGAACGCGGTGCCCTCAGGCGAGATCGGCACGGCGACGAGCACGAACAACTACTTCCGCGAGGTCGGCGCGTCTCTCGGCACAGCGGTGTTCGGCACGATCTTCACGACCCGGCTGACCGAGAACCTCCGCGGCGTCTTCGCCGGGGCGGGTGCGTCGCCGGATGCCGCGTCGGATGCCGCGTCGTCGATCGATCCGGCCACGCTGAGCACGCTCCCCGACGAGGTCCGCGACGGGATCGTCACGGCCTACGCGGACGCCCTCGCACCGGTGTTCTGGTACCTCGTGCCGTTCATCGCCCTCGCGCTGCTGCTGTCGCTCTTCCTCAAGCAGATCCCGCTGTCGGATCAGGCCGGCCTCGTGGCCCGCGGCGAGGCGATCAGCGGCGAGGAGGCGGAGCGCCTGGAAGCCGAGCTGCGCAGTGGCGGACGCACGGAGGCGCAGCGAGCGGATGCCGGACGAGAGGTCACCGGCAGCGACCCGACAGGTGCGGCGGCCGACGCCGAATCGACGCCCACCCGCCGCTGACCCGCGGTCAGGGGAGGTCGGAGACGTCCACCTCGTCGTCGTCTTCCGTCGACCCCTGGTCATCGACCGGGGAGGAAGGGTCGGGGTCGTGATCGGTGGTCACGAAGTCCGGGTCGGCGCCGAGCGCGTCGACCTCGGGCCGGTCATCGGGAGTGCTCTGCGGGTCTGACATGGTCTTTCTCCGATCGGTGGGCGGGATGGAGGGCCAGTCTCGCCCGCAGAGCGTGGAGACCGGAACCCCTTGACAGGGCGCTCCGGATCCGTGGGCCGTGCGCGGCATCCGCTCGTGATCCTGTCAAGGGGCTACCCTCCGGCCGGGTCTCGCGTCATTCTTCAGACTGAGGACAGGAGAATGATGGAGCAGGAGTCAGACCCACGATTCGTACTGATCCGGGTCAGTGCGGAGGCATGGGTGATCCACGATCTGCACTACCCCGACGGGGATCACCGCCGCGTGGTGTGTCGCATCTTCGAGGACACCCCGGCCGACGTCGAGGTGCGATGGCTGCGCGATCTCCCGCTCGCTCCCCGCTACCCCTCGGTCGACGATGTGCTCGAATCCGTGAAGCTCTTCCAGAATGCGCGCCGCGCCACGCGGCCGATCCCGATCGCGCACCGTCCGCCGCCGCAGCCCGGACGCCGCGAGCGGCGCTGAGCAGTACGCGGCGCTGAATCTCGTGAGCGCTGAGCAGTCTGTGAGCGCTCAGGAGTTGCTCGAGCTGCCCGAGCGATCGGGCAGATAGGGCTCGATCGCGGCCGCGAGCTTCGCCGGAGTCATCGACTGCAGCCAGATCCGGCCCGGGCCGTGGATCTCCGCGAGGAACAGCGAGTCGCCGAAGAACTTGTTCTTGATGCCCTTGATCGACGTGAACTGCAGGTCCATGCTCGCGTCGAACATCGCGAGATGGCCGGGGTGGATGAGCAGCGACTGCCCCGCCGCCAGGGTGTACTCCGTGATCTCTCCGGCGAGCTGCACCCACGCGGTGCCTGTACCGGTGAGCTTCTGGAACACCACGCCTGCGCCACCGAAGATCCCGGCGCCGAGCTTCTTCTGCAGCCCGACCGAGACCTCGACGTCGGCCGTGCTCGCCGTGTACGAGCCGGCCTGCACCATGAACTGGTCCGCCGCGTCGATGTCCATCTGACGGATGGTTCCGGGCAGCTGCGCGGCGAACGCGACCAGGCCGCCCTGGGCCGGGGCCGTGTACTCGGTGAGGAAGAGCTGCGCGCCACCCAGCACCCGTTTCAGGCCGCTCATGAAGCCGCCCTGCCCTCCCGTCCCGTGCACGGTCGACGTGTCCAGAGCGAACCCCGGAGACATCCAGGCGACGTCGCCGCCCTCCGCCACGATCCTCTCCCCCGCCTCCAGTGTGACTTCGAGGACGGGCATGGTCGTTCCTGAGATGGATGACTTCATGGCTCCGAAGATAGACGCGATGGCGGCTCGGCGCCAGGGCTCAGGACCGCCCTGCCTGCTCGGGCCAGTCCGTGACGACGACCTTGCCGATCGTCTGCGAGGCTTCGACGATCTCGTGCGCCCGGCGCAGGGTCTCGGCGTCGAGCGGGGTGAGGTGCTCGGTCATCGTGGTGCGGATCACGCCGGCATCGATCAGCTCCGCCACCTGCTCCAGCAGCTCGTGCTGGTAGTCGTCGGCCGGGTCGGTCACCGGACGGGTGAACATGAGCTCCCAGTGCCAGGTGACGCTCTTCGACTTCAGTGCGTCGATGCTGCCGCCGGTCTCGTCGATCGAGACGACTTCGCCGCGCGGGCGGATGACGTCTGCGATGGCACGGACGTTGCCCGGCGTGAACGACGTGAAGACGTAGTCGACGCCGTGCGGGGCGAGCTTCGCCACCTCCTCGGCGAAGTCTCGACCGACGACGTGGTCGGCGCCCATCTGCGCGACCCACTCGGCCGACTCCTTCCGAGAGGCCACCGCGATCACGGTCAGCTTCGTGAGCGCCTTGGCGAGCTGGATGATCAGGGATCCGACGCCTCCGGCCGCGCCGATCACGAGCAGGGTTCCCTCGCTCCGATCGTCGAGGCGCAGCTTGTCGAACAGCGCCTCCCAGGCGGTGATCGCCGTCAGCGGGAGGGCGGCGGCCTCGGCCGTGGAGAGCGAGTGCGGAGCGTGGCCGACGATGTTCTCGTTGACGAGGTGGTACCGGCTGTTCGTGCCCGGACGATCGATCTGCCCCGCGTAGAACACCCGGTCGCCCACGGCGAAGCGGGTGGCCTGGTCGCCGAGACGGACGACCACGCCGGCGGCGTCGTAGCCCAGGATGCGCTGTTCACCCGACGTGGGCGCTCCCGCGCGCACCTTCACGTCGACCGGGTTGATCGAGACGCCCTCGACCTCGACCAGCAGGTCTCGGCCCATCGGCGACGGGACCGGGAGCGACAGGTCGGTGAGCGACTCGGGGTCGGAGACGGGGCGCCGGCCACGGGCGCCGATCGCGGGCATGCGGTCAGGGAGGGAGGTGTTGTCGTTTGCCATGTCCGTCACGCTATCCGAAGACCCCTAGTTACCCGCAAGCGCCCCAAGTATCTAAGAGATACCATGGACGGATGCTGACCGAGACCGCTTGCCGTGTCGATGCTCCTCACGACGTCTATGACGCGCAGTGCCCCTGCCGCGGCGTGCTCGACCTGCTCGCCGACAAGTGGAGCGCCCTCGTGATCGGAGCGCTCAGCGACGGACCGCAGCGCTTCGGGGAGCTCAAGACCCGCCTGCAGGGCATCAGCCCCAAGGTGCTGACCGCGACGCTGCGACGTCTCGAGGCGCGAGCGCTGCTGGTGCGCACCGTCTTCGCCGAGGTGCCCGTCCGGGTGGAGTACTCCCTCACCGAACTCGGCGTCGATGCCGAGAAGCCGCTGCGGGCGCTCCGCGGCTGGGTCGAGGCCAACATCGAGCGCTTCCCCGTCGCCGGCTGAGAGCCGGATCCCCCGGCTGCGCTCGCGCCGGCGCTACGCGTCGACGACGAGTCTCGGCGAGATCGAGCGTGACACGCACGGGTAGATCGTCATCGAATCGTCCGAGCTGTTGAGCGAGTCGCGGTGCTCCGGTTCGCCCTCGAGCACGGTGAGCGCACACGATCCGCAGACACCCCGCAGGCACGATCCCTCAACGGGAACCCCGGAGCCCTGGAGCGCCTCGAGCATCGATCGCGCCGCCGGGACCTCCACGGTGATGTCCGAGCGCGTGCAGACCACGGAGAACACCTCGTTCGGGCGATGCTCACGCGGTTTCGGTTCGAACCGCTCGACGTGGATGCTGCTGCCTTCGGGCAGAACCCCGCTCGCCTCCGTGAGGGCATCGATGAAGCCCTGCGGACCGCACGCGTAGACCGCGGTACCGGGTTCCACCTGCGCGAGAAGAGCGGCGACATCCAATCGTCCGGCGTCGCCGCTGACGTGCGTCGTCGCCCGGTCGCCGAGTGCGGCGAGGTCATCGGCGAAGGCGATGTCGTCGCGCTGCCGGACGAGGTAGGTCATGCGCCAATCGGCATCCGTGGCAGCGAGGTGACGCGCCATCGAGAGGATCGGGGTGATGCCGATGCCGGCGGCCAAGAGCAGATACGACGATGCCGGGGCGAGCGTGAACAGGTTGCGCGGCGGGCGCACCCACACGCGGCCGCCGACGCGCAGGAAGCCGTGGATGTAGTGCGAACCGCCGCGAGAGTACTGCTCTCGGCGCACCGCGATCCGATACGACGAGACGTCCGCGGGGTCTCCGCAGAGGGAGTACTGGCGCTCATGCCGCGTGACGAGCTGCACGTCTATGTGCGAGCCGGGCTCCCAGGGGGGAAGCGGCGCACCGTCGGGCGCCTCGAGTCGGATGCTGACGATCGACGGGGTCTCCGTGATGATCTCGCGCACGACGAGCGCGGTCATCCCTGCACGCGAGCGCATTCAGTAGAGGGCCCGGTAGGCGTCGGACATGGCACCGTCGATGACGTCGCCCACCGTGGGATCCCAGCCGGACATGCTCGCCCAGATCTGCCCGGAGCTGGGCACCTCAGCCGCGAGGTCCTGCATCTCGGGGTCCCAGAGTCCGGCCCGCAGCAACGCGCGGCCGCAGTGCAGGTAGACCTGCTCGGTGCGGATGACGATCGCGAGATCCGGGACCGCGTGGTCCTGTTCGAGCATGGCGAGCAGGGACGCGTCGTTCGTCACCGTCGCCGTGCCGTTGATCCGCAGAGTCTCCGTCATGCCGGGCACGAAGCACAGCAGGCCGACGTGGCCGTTGTCGAGGATGTTCGTCATCGAGTCGGCGATCTTGTTGCCCAGCCGGTCGGGGATCACGACGGTACGGGAGTCGAGGGCTCGGACGAAACCCGGGTAGTCACCGCGGGGAGAGCAGTCGCAGTTGCCCGCGGCATCCGATGTCGACAGGCAGCAGAACGGGGAGTGGGCCAGGAAGGTCAGGCAGTTCTCGTCGAGGAAGTCGGTGATCTTCTGCGTCGTCGGAGCCTCCGGCTCGCCGAGGATCGACCTCACGTACTCCTCGTCGACGGCGGCGAAGTCGAAGGTGTCCATGCTTCGACGCTAGCCGAGCACGTGGATGCCGTCAGCGTCACGGTGGCACAGCATCAGGGGCTCTGCCTGTGTCAGGAGCACAGCGATGGTCTTCCGTGAGAAGCGCGGCCTGACGACATAGGTTGGGTGGATGGCTGTGGAAGTGCGCCCCCTGGAAGACGCGGATGTCGAGGACGTCGTGGAGCTGTGGCACGAGGTCGGGATCACCCGGCCGTGGAACGATCCGCGCACCGACATCCGTCGCGCTCGGGCCGTGTGGCCGGAGCTTCTCCTCGTCGCCGTGGACGGGCGTGCGCTCCTGGGGTCGGTGATGGCGGGTTACGACGGCCACCGCGGATGGCTCTACTACCTCGCGACCGCGCCGGCCCGCCGCGGCGAGGGCATCGGCCGACGACTCGTGCAGGAAGCCGAGGCGCGTCTCATGGCGCTGGGCTGCCCGAAGGTGATGCTGATGGTCAGAGCCGACAACGACGCCGTGCTCGAGTTCTACGACGGCCTCGACTACGCACGTGAGAGCGCGCTGCTCACCGGGAAGCGACTCATCCCCGACGCCTGACGGCGGGATGACGCGGCGTCATGTCGAAGGAGAAGAAGCGTTCGGATCGCCCGCCGCCCGGTGAGCTGGCCGTCGCGCTGTGGGTGCTGATCCCGATCATCATCTTCGGGGCGTATGTGATGCAGATCTTCGAGTCGTTCAGCGCTGTCGGCTGCGAGGGCGACTGCGACCTCGAGCTCGCCCTCGGCGGTCGCGCCGCGTATCCCTGGGAGGTCGGGGCGTCCGTGGTCATCGCGATCGCGCTCGCTCTCGTTCTGCGGTTCCGAGGGAAGCCGCCGCACTGGGCCCCGCTCGTCGGCGTCGCGCTCGTCGTGGGGTCGGCGATCGTCACCAGCATCCTGTTCCAGATCGGCCTGGCCCCGATGCACGAGCGCAACGATCGGATCGCCCGAGGCGAGGCTCCCGCAGAGACTCCCCCGCCGCTCCCGGATCCGGTCGGGAGGTGGGAGGCCGACGATGACGACACGCTGTACCTGGAACTGGCGTCCGACGGCACGGTCGTGGGGAACGACGGATGCAACGACCTGACCGGACGGTGGACGCAGGATGCCGACGGCGAGATCGATCTGGACACGACCGTCACCACGACCGACGTCTGCCCCGACGTCGACACCTGGCTGGGCCGGGGCCGCTCGGCCGACATCATCGAGGACTACATGTACGTCAACGGGAAAGCCGGGTCCGCGATCGGAGGTCTCGAGCCGGTGCGCTGAAGGCCGTGCCCGCAGGACCGCCGGGAACAGAAAAACCCCGGCGAACCGGGGTTTCAATCTGTAGCAGGAGCGGGGCTTGAACCCGCGACCTCACGATTAGGTCACCTGCGCATTCGGGGGTTACTGCGGAGTATCAGGAGGCACCACTCCCCTGTGATCGCTTGCTCAGGAGATATCAGGCGACATCGGACACGCTCAACGATTGTGCGGAGTAAGTGCGGGATTCTGTTCGGTCAGGCGCCCCGCCAGCCACTCGTCGAGATCCTCCGTGAAGAACGCGTTCAGGCGTCCGTGCTTGAAGCACCGCGGCCCGTCGCCGGCCGCAAGCAGGTTCCGCAGGGTCTGCTTCGCGATGCCGCAGTACTCGGCCGCGCGGTCGGTGGTCAACACGGGACCGGTTCGACGTACTTCAGTCATGCGGAGTGCTGACGCTTGAGCGGATCCGGGCGTCCGTAGTCCCAGATTTCCCAGCCGATCTTTTTCCCGAGTTCCCCGAAGCAGCCCTGGACTCCGAGGCGGTGCATCGCGAACCACCACACGTCGAGCTCGTGAGAGATGGCTTCACTCACTCGACCGAGGAACGCATCGAACTCTTGCGGTGAGCCGCCCGGCGCGCCGCCGAGCCCGTTCGACACCTCGATCTCGAGCCTGTTCCAGTACTCCGCCGGCGCGTCGAACTCCCCGGGTCGGTCGGTAGCGAGCACGTCGAGGTAGTGGAATCGTCCGGAGCGGCCGTAGCGGGAGAGGGTGGCGAAGAGCAAAGGGAGCGCAGTGCTGTCGCGCACTCGTTCGATGAGCGTGGCCGCATAGCCCGTCGCGACCGCATCGGCCTGCCCCTGCTCAGCTGCGTGGAGGAGTCGAGAGACGAGGTTGTCGATGTCGTGGCCCCAGCCCTTCATCGTCGCCATCGTCGGCCAGCGGCCGGCTGACTCGACCTCTGCGCAACCGAGCAGGATCTTGGCCGTCTTCTCGACGCCGATACTGCCGAGCGTGAACACGGCATCACTATCGATCACCGGCTCACGCAACCCCTGGACCGACGCCACCGCGTCCCGCATGAGGTTCCGCGCTGACTGGGCCTCTGCGAGAAGCGCAAACGTCTGCTGCATCGACAGCGAAGGATGAATGGGTGGCATGAGGTGAGACTACGACACCTCGCACGAATCTCGACCCGATCTCACCCCGACCTCGCAGACCCCCGCGCACGCCTCGTAGTCGCTCGATTCCGCGAGAACACAGGGGAAGGTGGTGGGTAAAATCGGGATTTTCTCCAGGGGGGAGAGAACCACCTCCCGGTGGTGGTCCCCCTCGTCCGGTCGGGGGCTGGATTTTATTGGGGGTGGGGTGGTCGCTTGATGGTGGTGGCGAGCTCGACGAGGACGGCCTCGCGTACGTGCTGCGGCTCGTTCGTCCATACCTGGACAAGGGCCTCGACGGTTGGGTGGTCGTTGTTCGCCATCGCGGTGATGAGGCGTCCGCTGAGTGTTGCCGGTGTTGAGGTGTCGGCGGGTAGCTCGAGGCGGTAGAAGGTGGAGCCGTCGAGGACGGTGCTCGCGGCGCCGGCGGCCAGCAGGATGACGACGTGCTGTTCTCGCTTGCGGGTGCGTGCTGCGTTGCGGTGTGCCCATGCCTGCACGCCTCCGAGGGAGGTGAGTGGGGCGAGTCTCTGGTACTCGAGGTGGGCGAGTGGAGTGATGTCTGAGAGTCGCATCAGCCGTCGCTCCGGCGGCGTGATCGGATCTCGCTCGCGAACCGTTGTCCACGCGCTTCGACGACGCCGCTCGCCTGTCGACGTACGTACGCGGTGAACTGCTCTCCGCTGTCGAGTTGGAGCGTGATCCGCTCGGGCAGTCCGGCAGCGACAGCTACACCCGGCGAGGCAACCCCGCCGGCGCCCATCGCTGACAGGCCGGGCATCCGCTGGATCGTCTCCATCAGGAGCGCGATCGACCGCGGCGATCCGTCGAGCGGGATGTACGCCTCGGGCACATCGGGGCGATCGCCGACGATCCGCCACGTGTTCGCGGGGACCATCTGCGCGAGCGGCCCGAGAGGAGTCGCGCCCGGGATTCCACCGGCCGCCATCATCTCGACGATCCCACCGTGATACTCCGGCGACACGTTGAACGCCCCGATACGGAGCGATGCCCCGTCGGCCGCGATCTTCACCCGAATCTCACGCCCGTTGTTCTGGGAGATGAAGTAGTTCAGGCTGTCCTCAGCCGGCTTCGTGTTCGCCGTGATCGTAGAGTCACCGTCCGGGAGGGTGATGATCCGGTTGCCGAGGTCGATGACCTTGCCCGTCTCATCAACCGCGTTCGACGAGAACACGGTCACAGCTTCCTCCGGCGTCTTCAGAACGGTGTCGATGAGGGTCTGAGCGGCCTCCGTCGATAGCCCCATGGTGGTCAGCTGATTCATCAGCGCGTCGCGGGTGGCCGTGTAGCGGTCCTGGAGGTTCTGCTGCGAATCGCCGGCAGCGATCGCGGCGTCGTACTCCGCGAGCAGGGCATCCGCTGATGCCTGAAGCTGGGTCGCTAGTTCCCCCGTTGCGGTCGTAGTGCCGTCAGCGGCGACTGAGAGGTCGTTGAGCATGTTGCGGCCGTCGGTCGCAGCGACGCCGACCTGCGATACGGCATCCGCAGTGCGTAGGGCGGCGTCGTTCGCGTAGCCGAGAGCGACGACCGGTTCACCCCACTTGTTCAATTCGCCGCGCGCCTCCTCGATCGACCCGAGCCAGTCCTTCCGCATCGTGTCGGCGGCGGCCGAGGTCGTGTCGTCGAAGTCGCGCATTTCCTCGGCGAGGGTCTTGAGCTCCTCGCTGTTGGAGATCGACCCGAGCCACCCCACTAGGTCAGCCATCGGCCCGGCGACGAACGTACCGATCGCCTCCGTGGCATCTGCGGCGCCCGTGACCATCGAAGATCCGAAGTCGAGGGCGCCGTTCGCCAGATCGAGAAGGAACTGCGTCAGCGGGCCCCTGTTCTGAGACACCCAGTCGGCGAAGTCGCCGAGCGGTTCCGAGAACGCCGCGGCGAGGGCACCCTTGATGCCGTCAGACGCGACCTCGATGTTCCGCTGCGCCTGTTCGATGCTGGAGGCGTCGTTCGAGGCGAGGGTGTCGAACATCTTCTGCGCTGAGCCCGTCACGCCGTTCAGCTGGTCGACTGCTGTCGAGAGATCCATCCCGTAGAGAGCAGCGGCCAGGTCCTCCGACTTCGACCCGAAAAGCTCGAGTGCTGCCGCATCCCTGAGTGCTGGATCCTCCATCGCGCGGAGACGGTCGAGTGTCTCGTCGAGCGCCGCGGCCGCGACCGGTCCGCCCTGCGCGAGCTTCGCCGACAGGTCGTCCCAGTCGAACCCGACGTTCGCGAACGCCTGGCGCATCGCCGGGTCGCCGACGCGCTCCGTGAACCCCTTCAGCGCGTCGGCCGCGACGTCGCTATCCCGTGCACCGCTGCGGAGAGACTGCGACAGGAGGCCGAGCGCCTGCGGGCCGGTGAGCCCGATCCGTCGGAAGACGGTGGAGTACTCATCGAACGTGTCGAGGAGATCCCCGCCGATGTTCACACCCTCACGGGCGCCCGTCGCGAGGAGGTCGAACGCTTCCTTCGCCGAACCCGCCAGCCCGGTCCGCAGCAGCTGGCTCACCGTCCGAGCGATCGGCTCCACGTCGGATCCGAGGACGTCAGCGATGCCTGCGAGGCCCTGCACGACCAGCTGCGCGTCGCGCGTGGTCGCCGTGGGGTCGATGATGCGGAACTGCAGAGCGAGCCGTGTGGCGTCCATGTTGGACTCGATCGACTCACCGAAGTTATTGGCGTACGCCTCGCCCGACGCTCGGCCGAGACGCAGCGCGTCGGCCTCGCTGATGCCCGTGAGCCCCTGCAGACGGTCGGTGTTCTTCTCGACGGCGAGGCCATCTTCGATAGCGCCCGTGATCGCCTTGCCGATCGCCACTCCGGCGAGGATGATCCCGCCGGCGATCGGGATCGCGGCCAGCGCGTCGACGAGCGTGTCTTCGATGTCACCACCGACAACCTCGCCGACCTTCTGCCCCGCGCCGCGCGTCGCGGAGTCGAGGCCCTGGCTGAGTGAGCGTCCGCCCTCGGCGCCGGCCTCCTCCGTCTTCGACCGGAACAAGCTCAGGAACCGCTTCAGACCCGACTCGGCCTGCGCGGGCTCGACTTCCACGTCGACGACGTTGCGAGCCTTCCGGAGCCCGTCCAGCTGCCGTTCGAATCGCTGGATCGAGGCCTCGGCACTCTTCACGTCCGCGGTGACGTCGATGCCACCCTCGGCGGCGATGTGCAGGTCCTCGAGCTTGTTGATCGCCTTGCCGAGGTTCGTCTCCGCGCGGGAGATGTCGGCGTCGAGCTTCAGGATCGCGCGCTCGCTCACGAGCTTCTTCGCGGCCTTCTCGACCCGGTCCATGCCGTCGAGCGCGGGCTTCGCGTCCGCGCCGAGCTTGATCGGCTTCGACTCGACCTTCTTGCCGATCGCGACGATCTGCTTGTCCGCCCGCTCGACCTGATCCGTGTTCGCGGTGAAGAGGACCTCGAGGTCAGCGACCGTCAGCTTCGCCATGTCTGCATCTCCTGCGTGTTCATGATTCCTCGTTTCGTGAGTATGGGTGAGGGGCCGACCCCGCCCGGCGTCGGCCCCTCAATTCGCCCGGGCTGACCGCGTTCCACGCGCGGCCCCGAGCCTCGTACACGCACGACCCCAACCAGAAGTAACACCACATCGGTGGGCGGGCAGCGTGCACGAGTGTCTGTGTCCCTACACGCGTCTCACGACGTCTTCGCTGAGCGCCGCCAGGTGTTCATCCAGCGGCGGGATGCCCCGCGATGGTCGAGCCGCGATCTTCGCGGCGACCTCGGAGGGGGTGTTGAGGCGGAGCCCGCCGGCGGCAAGGGCGAGCCAGTCGAGGTGTCCGATGGTCTTCCCCTCGATGTAGTAGCCGCCATCGAGTGACCAGTTCTCGCCGGCCGCGAACGCGACGGAGAAGTTCACGGTCGAGTCGCCGAGTGCCTGGTTGAAGGGGTTCCATCCCATGTCGTCGGGCGTCGGGCTGACCTCGAACAGCTTCGAGACTTCGATGCGGAAAGCGACGATAGGCGCGATGTCCTTCCACGCCTTCTGACTGCCGCGCCAAGCGGCGCTCGCTTCCTCGTCGACCATGTTGATGACCTGGTCGGAAGTGGTGCGGACGGTGAATCCGTACTCCTGGGCCGCTACCACGAACGGTCGTGAGAGCTCCGCGAACTTGTCCTGCAACCCGGCGACCATGTCGTCGAGATCGGGCAGCACGGCCGCGGTGACCTCCTCCGCCAGCTGCATCTCGAAGTCCGATATCCCCGGGACCATGCCGACATCGCCGTACATGCCCGTGGAGTGTCGACGGATCGACACATCGGTCACGCGGTCACGCGCCTGCTTGTCGGTGAGGCCGAGAACCGACACCGTCGGTGTCTCCTGGTGAGCCCGCACGACACGAAGAAGCTCGAGGGCGCGCGTGATTGCCTTCGGTGGGGTGGTCCCGATCGTGTCGCAGCGGGCGACGAAGTTCGGGAGGAGTTCAAGGTTGACGGCCATCAGGCGGCCTCGACTTTCTCGATGAGTCCGAGCGCCTCGAGGTGCTCGACCTGCGACGGGAGAGTCGTCTCCGGAAGCAGGCCATTCCGATAGATGTACTTCTCGGCGCCACCGTGGAGCCGGGCGACGACGACCGCGCCCTTGACGCGATAGCGCGACAGGCTGAGCAGGTAGGGGTTGATCGGCGAAGCCATCAGAAGCACACTTCCACGACGCTGCCCGCCGACGCTGCGGATGTCAGGGTCCATCCGATGACGTCGCCGGCCGCGGCGGTCTTGACGCGTCCGCCCGTATCAGCCGAGACGCGAGCGCCGGCAGCGATTGCGCCAGACGCGATGAGCGGGTGAACGCCTCCCGCTCGGGTGTAGACCGTGACGGGATCCCCTGCCTCGGCGTCGAACGCGGCGACGCCGACAACGGATGCCGAGTCCGCGACTGCGGGCCCGACGAGTCGGTTCCCGGTGACCTGCACCAGGCGCCCGCCGGTGACGTCTGCCGAAGCGGTGAAGGTGATGGCGGAGCCGGGTGTGAACTTGGGGAGGTAGTCAGGCACGATCGCCTCCGAAGAACGCTTCGTAGAGCGCCTCTTCCTCGGAAGAAGCAGCGGGTGCGGCGTCGGCGGAATCGTCGCCGAAGAACGCCTTGTAGAGCTCGTCCTCCGCGGCCTGCTGGCGCTGTTCCGCCGTCGGCGTCGGGGCCTTCGCTCGGGGAGCGGGCGCTGCACTCGCGGCGCGCGTCGGAGCGGGCTGCGAGTCGTGAATCGTCGCCGAAAGGTAGGGTGCCGGGCCGCTCTTGTCGCGGACTTCGAACGCGTGGGTGAAGGGGTTCCAGGTGGAAGCCATGATGTCTCCGATGGGAGGGGGACGCACGCCCGGCTGACTGCCGCTGGCGTGTTCTCCGGCCTGGAGAGGAATGGACTGTCGAAGAGGAAACTCCCGGTCTCGCACTCTTCCGTCGCTATCGATTCTACCGCTCATGCGCCGACATCCGAGGATCTCGGCTTCTGCCGCGCGCCGGCGAGCCCGGGATGCGCCGCGAGCAGCCGGTCGACTTCCTCCGCGAGCAGCGGCCACGACAGCGCACCCGACTCGGAGACGACGTCACGGATGCTCACGTGCCGGTAGAAGTCTGCCGGGTCCGCGAAAGCTCTACGAAGCCACACGTTCAGCGGCACGAAGTCATCCCCGACGACCATCGACCACAGGTCCCGGACTTGCTCCTCGGAACGTTGCGCCCTCACGCGAATTCTCTGGTTCTCGCGGACGAGCGAGCTCTCGCTGCGGCTCATCGCGACCGCCCCGCGCGCCTCGAGAGATCACCTTGGGAACCGGCCACCACGAGCGCACCTACGGATCCGCCGGCCGGGTGACGGCGGCGACTATGCTGCCCACTGGTCATCATCAGCCTGCTTTCGCAACCGCCTACCGGGCGTGACCTCTCGGCGAGCGCTCCCAGGAGTTCTCCCCCCTCCGCCCCCCGCTGGGGGGAACGCCGAGCAGCAAGCTGCCCGGCGCGATTGATGCATGCACGGATGTTCTGAAGTTCGGCAGAGCGGCCAACGCGAGAGGTTCTTACTTCTGGCCTACCCAGTGGGCCATAACCGAATCCGGCGTTTGGCATACCCAGTGGGCCAAAGTATGGCCTACCCAGTGGGCCATAACTCAGCTTCGAAACGGACGAGATAGCGTGCCGAGTTGCCGCTGCCTTGGCTCCCCGGAGAGAGTTCCTGAATGATGCCCTTCGCGATGAGCGAGTGCACCGCCTTGTCGACCCCAGAGCGCTGCATGCCTGTCTCTTCGGCGATCGTGCGGCGAGCCGGGAAGGCGATGTCGTCGGCGTTCGCGTGGCTCCGGAGGCAGAGCAGAACGAGCGTTTCACCTGGGGTCGTCGGGAGCCCTGAGAGCATCTTGCTCCGCAGCATCCGATCTGCTGTGATGCGGGCCACACGTCACACACCTCCTTCACGCTCACGGAGCGCTTCGTCGACTGTCGATGGGCGCCGAAGCTCCCGAGGTCGCACGGTCGAAGCTTCGAGGAGGCGCAGCGCAACGTGCCGCGCCTCCGCTCGGGTCATCGGGCCGTCATGACGCACCGAGATGCCAGACGCCTCGACGATGACCGTCGGCTTAGCCATCGGACGCCTCCGGAACGGTCGCCCTGCGCACGATCAACGCGTCACGGCCGGTACCGGGTCCTCCAGGCGCCCGGAACGCTGGGACCGCTGAAATCGGCCACGAATCGGACTTTGACGCACCGCCCAAGACGGTGCGCCACCCGTTGGGCTTCGGCTGCGGCAACATCGCGACGACGAGTGCACACGCCTCGCACGGAGGCCGCGCGGCATCGAAGCCGCCCGTGTGCTCCTGGTGTGCCCACGCCAGCTGCGCCGCACACCGAAAGCAGAGCCCGAACGTGAGAGCATTCGCGACGACGCGATCCCACGACTGAGCCTGCGCCGGGGACTCCGGCGGCACCCGCACGCTCACGACTGCACCTTCCGCACCATCGGGATCGCCTTCATGAGCGCATCGACGAGCTCAAGCATGTCGTCCACCGTGACCATGTCACTGACGCTGCCAACACGAACCGAGACCTCCGGTCCAGCCTCACTGAGCTTCACCCGCTCATCCGAGAACGTAGCCGCCCAGCTGACGGCCACCGGACCAATCTCCGCTTCATAGATGATGCCGAGGTCATCATCCGACTGATAGTCCCAGACGTCCCACGAGGCGAATCCGGCCGGCGCGGCCGCGTCGACGGCGGTGAGGTGTGTCGCGATCCAGGCGGTCTTGCCCGCCTCACGGCGGCGCTGCAGTTCATCGAGAGTGACGAATTCGACCAAGCGCTCACCGGCGGTCTCATACTCGCGGTAGGCGAAGAACTCCCCAGCGCTGATCGCGAGAACATCGCCGACCCGAATCCCACCATTGGGCGTGCTTCGCCAGGATCGACGATCGCGCGCCGAGACGCTGCCGAGATGCTGAGCCCAATAGGACTCGTCCGGCGTCACCTCTCGACCATGCGTGTCGAAGCACCGGACCATCGTGGTCTTCAGCTTGCCGGCGACATCGGAAGCGGGCACCGAGCACGACTGCACGGGCTCGAGGTAGAGGGCCTCGTCGGGGCAGAACTCTACGACGTGCGGCGTGCCGACGTCGATTGCCTCGAGCGCTTCGATGACCTCGCGGGCGAGAGACTCGCGGGTGTCAGTGGGATCTGCGATGATGTCCACGTTCGGGTTCTCCTCTGGGATGGGGACGGAAACGATCTCGGCCTCAGTCGCTGCTCCAACAGCGCTGGGGCCTTTTTTCTGCGCGGCCACGATCAGACCGTCTGCGACGTGCTCGCTGCGATCCAGGCGAGGACGTCCTCGCGCCGATAGCGCACGACTCCCCCGAGCTTGGTCACCTTGGGTCCCACACCCTCAGCGGCCCATCGGGCGAGCGTTGGCACGGACGTCTGCGTGTACAACGCCACCTGCTGCCTTGTCGCGAGTTCCGGCAGAGCCTCGTTCGTGATGGTCACTTCATCTCCCTTGATCAGAAACATCGCATCCCCTGCGAATAATCTGATGTTACATGACCTATCAGATTTGTCTAGAGGGGCGCAGAAAACCTTGTTACGCTCGCGGGGTGGCGCAATCAGACAGGAACATCGGCCAGAACCTCCAAGAGCTCCGTGGAGACATGTCTCAGGCAGCCCTAGCGGCCGCCATGAAAGAGCGAGGGTGGAAGTGGTCGCAGCCGACCGTCGCGGCGATCGAGAAGGGCGAGAGGTCCCTGAAGCTCGCCGAAGCCGTCGACCTCCTCGACGTGTTGGGTCTTGAGGATCTCGAGAGCCTGATACTCCGCCCTCTTCACGAGGTGGGTTCGATCATGCTCACCCGTATGGTGAAGGCGAAGGCCGAACTGAAGGCTGCGACCGACGCATTCTGGAGCGCGCAGCTCGGTCTCGTCGACATTGCCGACGCGATGAACGTCGAGGGCGAGGACTTCCCGGGCAGTGCCGAGTTCTGGATGGAAGCCATCACTCTCGATCCGGTCGAGGTGGTTCGGGAAGTCGCACCCTTCGTGCCCATGAGACCCGAGATGATCGAGCAATTGGCGGACTGGAGGAACCAGCACGTCTGGGCGTACGCGCTCGCGACCGGTCCATACGGCAAGGCAAGTCCCAGAGCGGGTGATGATGGCGCGCCCGCGGACACCGCTGAGTAGTTACGGCACCATTCACACTTCTGAGCTCTCCCCGGGCCGGTGGCGTGCACGTACCCGGTACCGCTTCGACGACGGGAAACTACGACAGGTCGAACGAATCGCGGCCAGCGAGGCCAAGGCCACGGCCTCTCTGAAGCGTGCGCTGACGACTATCCAGGCGTCGACGGCGACGGAGGTGAAGCGCGAGACGCTCATCCGCGATCTCGGCGAGCGCTACCTCGCGGCCAAGGCGGGCCGGGCGCCGCGCACTGTCGAGACGTACGAGCGCGCCGTGCGGAAGATCATCATCCCCCGCATCGGGGATCTCACCGTCTCCGAGGCCACCGCGGACCGCCTGCAGCGCTTCATCGACGCGATCGCGACCGAGGTCGGGGTCGGCACCGCGAAGACCGTCCGCTCGGTCCTTTCCGGAATGATGGGGCTCGCCGCGCGCGCCGATGCGGTGCGCCACAATCCCGTGCGGGAGCTCGCACCGCTCGAGCAGAAGGCGACGGGCGCGACCCCAATCCCCCTCGCCGAGCTCGCCGGCATCCTCGCGAAGCTGCGGAGCGACTCGCGCGCCCACGACCTCGACCTCGTCGACCTGGTCGAGTTCGTCGCCGGCACCGGCGTGCGCATCAGCGAGGCGTGCGGGCTCGCATGGGACGATGTCGACCTCGGCGCCGGCACGGCTACGATCCGTGCGAACGCCGTACGTGCAACCGGTCACGGCGTCATCCGGCAACAGCACACCAAGACCGACGCTGGGACACGTCGAATCCGCCTCCCAGGGGGTGTTCTCGGCATCCTGGGCGACAGGAGGGTCCGGGGCGGCCCCAACCCGCACGGCCTCGTCTTCCCCACAGTGCTCGGGAACCTCCGCGACCCGCGGAACACCGCGCGCGACTGGGCGCAGGCCCGCACCCGTCTTGGCATCGAGGACTACAGCTTCCACAGCTTCAGGAAGACGGTCGCCACGGCACTCGATCAGGCTGGCCTCACCGCTCGCGACATTGCGGAGTACCTCGGCCACGCGGATCCTTCGCTGACGATGGGCACCTACATGTCGAAGACCGTGGGCGGCACCCGCGCCGCCGACGCGCTCGACGCGGTGCTCGGCATCTGAATCTGCGGAGTTTGTGCGGGATGGGCTGACCCAGAATGCAGAAAGCCCCGGACGAATCCGGGGCTGAACTGGTGTTTCTGTAGCAGGAGCGGGGCTTGAACCCGCGACCTCACGATTATGAGTCGTGCGCTCTAACCAGCTGAGCTACCCTGCCGCGAGGCATCCGTCCGCGTGTGAGAAGAATGCTGCGAGCCCCGAGTCAGGATTGAACTGACGACCCCTTCCTTACCATGGAAGTGCTCTGCCACTGAGCTATCGGGGCGTGCTGCCCCTCTCGGGGCAACCACACGAGAATACCATCACAGTGGCGTCCTCATGAAATCAAGGCGGGTCAGTATGAGTACCGGCCTGCGTTCTCGCGGAGCCACGGCAGCGGATCGATCGTCGATCCGTTGACGATGAGCTCGAAGTGCATGTGAGCACCGTAGGACCGGCCGGTGTTGCCGGTCTTGCCGACGATCTGGCCGACCTTCACGGTCTGTCCCTGCGTGACCTGGAGCGACCCGTACTGCATGTGCGAGTAGTGGCTGGTGATGACGCTGCCGTCGATGACGTGATCGATGTAGACGGTCACACCGTAGGCGCCGCCCTGCTCGGTCGCGATGCGCACGGTGCCGTCGGCGATGGCCTGGACGGGGGCGCCGTTGCCGGGGACGAAGTCGATGCCCTCGTGGAGGCGGCCGCTGCGCATGCCGTAGCCGTAGCTCATGCCGACACCGACCATGAAGGGCCATTGGATCGCCGCTTCGGGGTCGTTGGTGAAGACCTCGTTGGAGTAGTTGATGCCCTGCTCGGCAGCGACCTGGACGAGCGAGATGGTGCTGAAGTCATCCGCGCGAGCCAGCGACTCGTTCTCGACGCCGGACGGAGCCACGAAGGCCTGGATCTCGTCTTTCGCCGTGCCGTCGGCGGTCGCAGCGGATGCCGTGACGAGTGACGTCGCCGAGATCGGCGAGCCTCCCTGAACGGCGGCGACCGCTTCGGCCGGCAGCGTCATCGAGACGGCCAGCAGTCCGGCGAGGCTCATGACGCCGACGGTCGCACCGACAGCGAGCAGCTTGCGGGCGTTGCGCGGGCGGCGGGTAGCGACGTGCGAGGAAGGACCTGCGGCGTCGGCCGCGATCGTCTCTTCGACGTCGGGCTGGTCGGCGGTCGCCTCAGCGTCCGCGGATGCCGTCGGCACGGGGCCGGTGGTGCGGAAGGCTCGCGAGGCCCGCTCGAAGGCGTCCTCATCGGTGGCGTCTTCTGCAGGAGCGTGTGCGGCGGCCGGCATCTCGAAGGCTTCCGGTGCGACGACGGTCTCAGGCTCATCGACGGGCTCGGAGACCTCGATGAGCTCTTCGACCTTGTCGGTCTCGAGCGATGCGTCGTCAGCATCCGAAGCGAGGTTCTCGGCGGGCGCATCGTCGACGGGGGCGAGCGGTGCGTCATCGATCGGAGTTTCGACGGTGTGTCGCTGGCGTGCGGCGCGTCGGGAAAGCGGGGCGACAGCGGCGAGGGCGAGAGTTGCCTCAGCTGCTGCGACAGACTCCGTCGGTCCCGCCGCGGGGGCCTCAGAGGCCGCAGTGCGGAGTCGGCTGGTCCGGCGCGTGGGCGCAGAGGCAGCCTGGGGATTCTCGAAGGGCAAAGCGTAATTCTCTCGGTCGTGCGTCAAGCGCGGGGGCGCGAAATCAAGATTCACCTTCGGGTGGTGAAAGTAACGATCGCATAAAACCCTACCTGCATCCGCCTGAGAATGCCATGAACGGGTCAGCGTTTCTCACCCAGGAGCGCGAGGAGCTGGGCATGCACCTCGGGGCCTCCCGAGATCAACATGGGCCGCGCCGAATCGACGTCGTGGCGCGAGACCAGGCCGCCGGCTTCTTCGACGAGGAGCGCTCCTGCGGCGAAGTCCCACGGTTTCAGGCCTCGTTCGAAGTAGCCGTCGAGGCGCCCCGCCGCGACGTAGGCGAGGTCGAGCGCGGCGGATCCTGATCGACGGAGATCCCGCGCGATCGGCATGACCAGGCGCACGGTCGCAAGGTCGCCGTCATGCGTCGCCGGGTCGTAGCCGAACCCGGTCGCGAGGAGCGCGCCGGCCGAGGTGTCGGTGGTCACCGCGAGACGCGTCTCCCCCGCCCAGGCTCCGTGACCGCGGGCGGCGGTGAAGAGCTCCCCGAGCGCCGGCGCGTTCACTGCGGCGGCGAGCGCCTCCCACGATTCCGGGTCGGCCGACCCGCGCACGGCGGCGATGCTCACGTTGTACGCCGGCATCCCGTACGCGTAGTTCACCGTTCCGTCGATCGGATCGACGACCCACGTGATGCCGCTGCTGCCGCTGCCCGCGCCCGACTCCTCACCGAGGAACCCGTCGTCGGGCCGAGCGGCGTCGATCCTCGCGCGGATGAGCGCCTCGACCTCACGATCCGCCTCGGTGACGATGTCGGCGATCGTCGACTTGGTCGCAGCGAGGTGAACCCCGTCGCGACGGGGTCGCAGGGCGAGCTCGCCGGCCTCTCGCGCGATCTCGGTCGCGAGCTCTCCCAGCTCCTGCTCGAGGGTCACGGAGCCGGATGCTGCGGAGCGGGCGGGGGCGGCGGGAATGCCGGCGGGGCACCCTGTTCCGGTGCCGCCGGATGCTCCGCCACGGGAGCCTGCGGCACCGGAGGAACCTCGGGCGCCTGCGGAACGGGCGGAGCGAACGGCTGCGCGTACTGCGGCTGCGCGTACTGCGCGGGCTCCGGCGAGACGGGGAACGGCACGACCGGCGCCTGCGCGAGCGCCTGCTGCTGCGGCGCGACACTCGGGTAGCCGGTGTAATACGCGTTCCAGTCCGGGCTGCCGTCAGGAAGCGCCGGAAGCGACGTCACTCCGTCGGCGTACGTGGGCCAGGCCGGTGCGGACGCCACGGCCTGTGCCGAGCGCGTCTGCTTCTTCGGCGCGAAGAGCGCGTTGAGAAGAGGGATCAGCGTCGTGCCCACAGCCGCGAGGATCGTCAGCGCGACCACGATGCGCCAGTACAGCTCGCCGTAGTCGAAGCTGTGCGGGAAGGCGAGGAAGAAGACGAGCAGACCCACGAGCGCGCCGAGGAACACGATCGTCGCGATGTAGATGATGCGCGTGAAGGTGGTCACATGACGCTGGGCTGCCGGCGTGAAGAGGCGCACATGCAGCAGAGCGAGCTGCAGGATGCCGATCACGAGCAGTAGTTGGAAGAACCGCTCGGCGCCCGTGAAGTAGCCGTCCTCTTCCGGGAGCCAGATCTTCACCGCTCCGACGAGCAGCGCGACGATCCAGGTGACCATGCTGGCGAGGGCGAGCCAGTCGGGTCGGTTGGGAGCGAGCCCCGCCTCGAGGATCGCGATGCCCGCGAACGCCGCCAGCAGCAGGATAGTGAGGAACGCGCGGCCGATCAGGCCGTCCTGGTCCCCGATCAGCACCCAGATGACGCAGACGAGCGCCGCGGCGATCAGTGCGCCGATCGCGATCCAGATGGCACCCCTGATGAGCAGGGACATGTTCTTCTTCTCACCCTGCGGCTGATGAAGCGCGGTGATCTCCGGCTGAGACATGGCCATCCTCTCGTTGAGCGGCGATGCCCTCATCCTGCCACGCGTGCGCCCCGTTGACACGGCGCCGTCCGGGCGGTCTGAAGTCTTCGCCCCGAAGACGCACCGGTGCAGGAAGAGTCAGCCGGCCTTCCTCGCGGACGCCGCGGCGAAGGCCGCGACCCGCGCCTGCGCATCCGCCGTCTCGAGGGCCGCGCCGATCGAGCGCGCCTCCTCGCTCAACTGCTCGGCGAAGGAGCGCTCGGGCTGCGAACGCACCAGCCTCTTCGCCTGCCCGTAGGCGTCGACTGCGCCCGCCAGCCAGAAGCGTGCGATCTCCTCGCCGCGCGTCCGCACGAGCGCGGCCTCGGCGGCGGCATCCTCCCCCGCGACCGCCTCTGCGACCAGACCCCACTCGACCGCCTCCTGCGCGGTGAGCAGCCGGTCCTGGAGGACGAGCTGCAGAGCCCGCCGCTGCCCGACGGCACGCGCGAGCTGTGCCGAGACCGAGAGATCCGGAGTGAGACCGATGTTCGCGTAGAGGCTGCCGAGCCGCGACCGCGATCCTACGACGGCGTAGTCGCTGCACAGCAGGATGCCGAGTCCCCCGCCTGCTGTGGTCCCGTGCGCTGCGGCGACGACCGGCACAGAGGATTCCGTCAGCGACCGGATGCCCGCGTTGATGACCTCGGCGAGCGCCGTGATGTCCGCTCCGGAAGAGGGGCCCATCGTCGTCGCCATGTCGATGACGTCTCCGCCGGCGCAGAAGGCCGGGCCGGCGGCATCGATGAGGATGGCCTTCACGTCCGCGCGCGAGGTGGCCTCGGCCGTCACGTCCCGCCAGGCGTGGGCGAGGTCGGCGTTGAACGCGTTGAGCCGGGTCGGACGGTTCAGCGTGAGGCGCGCCATCCCCTCTTCGACGGCGAACAGGATGGCATCGCTCATGGCTTCTCCTTCGAGCACGGGATGGGTGGGTCCAGCGTAACCGCGATCAGACGTCGTCCCACACACGCGAGACGAACGCCTCCATGCGTCGGCGCGTGCCGTCGAGCCGGAAGTCGACCTGCCCCGGCGAGCGGACCTCGTTCGGAGCGAGCGGATGCGCGAGCCGCACGTTCTCGTGGCACGAGAGGTCGACGCAGATGTGGGTGCCGAAGGAGTCGCCGCGCTTTCCCGCCTCGCCCGCGCGTCGCGCCGAGAGGAGGGCGACCTGGTTGCCCGGCTGCATGGTGTGGCAGATGTTGCACATGCCCGAGCGTCCGCGTCCGGGTTCGGAGGCGCGCAGCACGATGCCGACGACACCGCCCTCGTGCTGGATCAGCACGTAGCCCCGCTTGGCGGCACTCGGATCGCGCCACGCGAAGAAGTCGAGGTAGTCCCAATCGACGAGCACGAAGTCGTGGGGCATCTCGAGGGTCCGCAGCTCATCGGCATCCGCGTTGACGAACGATGCCCGGACTTCGGCTTCGGTGAGCGCTCGCATCGCTCCAGTCTATGAACCCTCGGAGGCGGTGGCGGCCGGAACGGCCGGTTCCGCGGCCGCGCGATCCCGGATCAGGAAGCCGAACCCGAAGGCGATGAAGAACATGAGCACGCCGTAGACGGCGGCCGGGAGACTCAGCTCGACGGAGCCGAGGACCGACTGCGCGATGACGATCGCGAGCGTGGCGTTGTGGATGCCGATCTCGAACGAGGTCGCGATCGCCTGGCGCTTCCCCACGCGCAGCCAGCGCGGGATGAGGAAGCCGATGGTCAGGCTGATCAGGCAGAAAAGCACGGTGATCAGTGCGAGCCGGGCGAAGTTGTCGACGAGGAGCGACCAGTTCGAGGCGACAGCGCCACCGATCACGATGATGAGGATGACGACGGATGCGATGCGCACGGGCTTGTCCATCCCCGCGGCGAATTTTGGCCAGAACCGGCGGATCAGCATCCCGAGCGCGACGGGGAGGAGCACGATCGCGAAGACCTCGAGCGCCTTCGACCACTGCAGACCGAGCTGGTCGTCGAACGGTCGGAAGTACGCGATGGCGAAGTTCGTGATGAGCGGGAGGGTGATCACCGCGATCACCGAGTTCACCGCCGTCAGAGAGATGTTGAGCGCGATGTCACCGCGGAACAGGTGGCTGTAGAGGTTCGCGGTCGTGCCGCCGGGCGACGCCGCGAGCATCATCATGCCGACCGCGAGCACCGGTGGAAGCTGGAACGCCAGCACGAGCCCGAAGCAGATCGCCGGCAGCACCAGCAACTGGCAGAGCAGCGCGATGATCACCGCCTTGGGCTGCTTCAGCACCCGCGCGAAGTCCGCGAGAGTGAGGCTGAGTCCGAGCCCCAGCATGATGATGCCGAGGGCGACGGGGAGTCCGATGGTGGTCAACGCTGATCCCATGGCACTCAGTGTGGCGGATGAAGGGCCTCGGTGTCACCCTACGTCGTGGAGGAGACGGGAAACGCAAGAAGCCCGGGTAACCGGGGCTTCGTGTGCGTGCGTGGTGGCGAGTGAGGGATTCGAACTCCTGAGAGCACACAGTCATCACGATTCAGACGCAGGCTCTGAGGTGCGGAAAATCAGCGAATATCCAGATGGATATTCGAGGCACGCGCCTGCCGATGCACACACCTACGTCGTCGGTGCCCCATCGTTCGCCCCATGATGTCCCCCGGGACTGTCCCGGGGACGTTCCCGGGGAACCAGGTAGGTCTTGCCGTCGAGGCCGACCACCTTCTGCGGTGCCGGGATCTTCATGCCCATCGGCACCGCGACTAGGCGATTGGCGCCGCGAACCTTCCACGACGTGATCTGGAGCTTGCCGGCGTCGGCGAGCTTGCGGGCGGCTCTGCGGATCGCGTTCTGTTCGGCGTGGGTGTGCTCGACGCCGGTGAGGATGACGACCTTGCCCTCACCGATGCGGTCGAGGATTGCCCTCTGCCAGACGCCTGGTCCTCGAGACATGATGACTCCTAAGTGTTGTGCTGCCTACTCTAGACCCAGCACAACACTTAGAGGTAGTTCAGGAACACGACAAATGTCGAGTTTCAGTCGATCTCGTGGCCCCAGGCGTTGATCTTCTTGCCGTCGCGAATCGTGTACGTGTTGTTCGGGTTGAACGACGAGATCTCCTGCGCGATCGACAGCAGTGCCGAGATCTCGGCGACCTTGAGCTGCTGATCGATCGAAAGGTGCTCGATGTCGTCGATGTACCCGGAAGACTTGCCCTTGGCCCTGCCAATGGTGGCAGCAAGTGAGTCCCATGCCGTTGCGTAGTCGTTGCTCATGGTCAGGCCCTCTCGTACTCTTCGTCACCGGTACCGGACATCTTCACATCGATGAGTCGATCGATTGCCTCAACGATCCGCTTAGCATGTTCCTGATCCTCGTGGGAGATTCGACCCTTTCGGCCGTTGGCTTCAGCGAGAGCGCTTGTGACTGCAGTCTTGACGACGTTGTGGGCTGCTTGGATCTTGTTCATACCCGGATTCTGGCATAAACACAGAAAAGCCCCACCAGGCCCGGAGGACGGTGGGGAGCTATGAGCCGATTCTATTGCAGACAGAGAGGGATCGGAACTAGACCAAGTAGCTCCGATCCCTCGTCCTCAGTATGCCCGTCGTCCCCGGGCGTTGGGCTTCCTAGATCGAAGGAGCCGCTCTAGGAGCCGTCTCTACGCTTCCCAGCGCGGACGGTCCGGCTGAGTTGCATTGCACGATCTAGAACAGCAGCGTTTGCGATGACGCGGGCCCGCGTGAGGATGGAGCCGTCCTGGTCGACCAGGGTGATCGAGTCCGGGAAGGACATCTGTGCGGGCGCGCTGTCCGTCTGCACGTGGATCACCTGAGGGCTGGGCTGCGCGTACCGGTACTGCTCCCCCGGGCTCTTGTACTGCTCCGACAGGGCTGTGTACGACGGCGCACCGTGCTCGCCAGATCGCAGCATCGCCCGCCACGCTTCGATCTGATTGTGACCGCCCGCGGCGTCAACCTCATCTGCCGGGATGACGTGTTCACCGGGTGCGAGCCGGCGTAGCTCGGAGTCCACGCCTTTCGGTCCGGGTCCGCGAACCGGCCCGCCTGTCGACATGCCAGAGACGGTCCGGGTGCCGACCTTGAACGACTCGTTGCCGACCGCATCGACGAACACCTTCACCCGGCGCCCATCGTTGAGGGTGATGAACTCGTCGATCGCGGACTGCGCCTGCGCCTTCTCGACCAACATCTTGGTGGTCTTCTCATCCGGCATTTGGAAGATGCGGTCGGCGAGAGCGTTGACCTCGTCGGCGTTGTAGCCGGCGCTCACGGCCGCGTCGATGAAGGCCTGACGCTGACTCGCGAGAGTGTCGAGGTACTTCTTCGTGGCGCTGTCCGAGTCCATCACGGCGAGATCCTGTTGCAGCTGCGCGTCAGCGGCAGCACGTGCCTTCTCAGCAAGCTCGCCCATGGCTGCAGCGTTCGCGGAACCGGAGACGCTGCTCTCGTCGAGCGACGTGCCGGTCTTCTCCACCTGAGTCTTGAGCCCATCGAGAGCAGACAAGTAGTTCGAGTTGGCGGTGATCGCATCCACAGCCACACCGTTGGCCGCGTTGATCTGATCGATCAGATCCGTCAGCTGAGAATTCAGATCCGTGACGGCATCCGCCTCAGCGGTGTACGCCTCAGCCGCGCTGTCTGCCGACGTCGTGCTCTCGTTCGTGGCCTCAGCTTTGTTGCGGGCTGCTTCTGCGGCGTCGTCGAGAGCCCCAGTCTCCTTCTCAACTGTCGACCGCAGATACTCCGCCGAACTATTGAGTTCAATGGATTTCTGATCAAAGAAGCTGTACCCGTCGATCGCCTCCTGCGTCTTCACGTTGAGCGTGTCGAGCGCATCCGCGTCACCCTCGACGGCCTTCCGAACGACGTCAAGGGAGATCCCAAGATCCCGTGCCGCATCGGCCATGGAACTCCCCTCGAGCCACAGGAAGCCGTTCTGCTGCAGGTTGATCTGCTCGGCGATCAAGTCTCGGGTGTCGTCGGTGATCTGGTGGGTGCCCTCTGAGAGAGTGTCCGCGTAGGCCTGAGCCTTTTGCTGAGCGCGCTGGTGCTCGGCGGCGAGCTCGCCGACAATCATGAACAGTCCGCCGAGCGCAAGGCCCGCGGTGCCAGCCGTGAGCGCGATGCCCTTCATACTCCATGACGACGCCTCGACCGTCGCTTTGAATTCGAGCCATTTCGGTACCGCGAGGAACGCCGCGCCTCCCGAGAGGGCGACGGCCGCGGTCGCGCCCCCGAGGGCCATGACGGTCCCCTGCACCGCGGGAGGCATGTCGTTGTACATGCCGACCAGGCCTGTGAGAGCCTGCACCATGGTTCTCAGCGTGTCATTTGCCGTCGAGCCGGTGTCGATGAGCGCGGTCTCGAAAGCGCCTCCCAGCGCCTCCACGTCACCCTTCAGATTGTCGAGACGCATGCGTGCGGTCTCCGCCGCGTAGCCCTGGTCGTCGACCGCCTGCGTCCACTCGTCGATGCCCTCCGCGCCGTTCTGGTAGAGCACCGTCGCGGCGCGCACGGCGTCGGCGCCGAAGATCGTCTTGAGGGTGGCGTTCTGTTGCTCGGTGCTGAGACCGGACAGCCCGTCCTTAAGCTTGCCCGCGTAGGTGGACAGCCCAACGAAGTTCCCCTGCGCGTCGTACGCCTCGAGGTTGTACTTCTTCATCAGGTCGGCCGCCGCCGCCGACGTCGGGTTGAGCGACTGCAGCATGGTCTTGAAGCTCGTACCAGCGTCGGAGCCGAGGAGCCCAGATGCCGCGAACGCCGAGAGTCCCGCGGTGGTCTCCTCGATCGACAGGCCGGTCTGCTTTGCGATCAGCGCCGACTGGTTCAGTGCCTGCGATAGATCGGTGACATCACCCTGCGCCTTGCCTGCACCTGCGGCGAGGAGATCGGCGACGTGGGCCATGTCCGACCCGTTCAGGTTGAACTGCTTGAGCGCCGTCGCGGCGATGCCTGCGGCGTCGGCGACCTCGATTCCACCGGCCGCTGCCAGGTCCAGTGCACCGGCAAGACCGCCGCCGAGGATGTCCTTCGTTGAGACGCCCGCCTTCGCCAGTTCCTCGATCGCGGATGCCGCCTCCGTCGCGCTGTAGACCGTCGACTCGCCGGCATCCAACGCCGCCTGACGGAGCAGGTCCATGTTCTCGGCCGACTCGTGTGTCGCCGCCTGAACGGCAGACATCTGCGAATCGAAGTCGGCCATCGCCTTCACCGCCAGACCGAATCCGGCCGCAAGAGTAGCGCCGACCGCTACACCGACCGCACCTACCGCGGTGAAAGCATCCTTGTACGCGCGCACCTTGTCGGCGGCGACCTCCGCCTCCGTGCCGGTCTTCTTTGTCTGCTCCGCGGCCTCCTTCATAGCGTTCTTATACCCCTGGACCTCCGCCGCAAGGCGTATCCGGACGACTCTCTCAGCCATTTGCGGCCTCCAATTCCTTCAGCCACCGCGCGGTGGCATCCTCGATCTGCTTCCGCAGACGGTCGATCTTCTCGGGCACCACACGACGCTCGGGATCGGTGATGTCGTACACCGTCAACGGGTTCGCGGCCTTGAACGCGAGCGTGACGACGAGCTCGGCGAGATCGCGAACAATGTCATCCGAGGTGTCCTGGAACTCGTCCAAGATGAGGCCCGTGTCCTCGGCGCCGGCCCGGTGCATGTACACCTCGATCAGCCGGTCAGCGAAACCCTCGTGACGGGCTCCACGCTCCTCATACGCGCTCACGAGCCGCCTCCTTGGCATCCGCGATGCGCTGCTCGGGATCGTGGATGTACACGCCCCACACGACGGCCTGCAACGTCATCTTGTCGGCCGTGCTGAGAGCGGCGTAGACCTCGGGCCAGCGGTAGTGACTCTCGTCGTCCTTCACCACGGTGAGGTCGTCCACGACGGCGCCCTTCCCGTTGACCAGCACGATGCGCGGGTGATTCTGCGTCACCGCATCCAGGTTGAACCAGCACCCCAGCACATCTCGATAGGGAAACGGGTAGGTGTGCGCGGCAGTTGCATCGTCGAACTCGCGCCCGGGCAGGTACGGAATGCGAACCGTCACCACCCTCTTGCCGATCACCACCTGCGCGTCGATCGGCTCCCTCGACTTCTCGTACTCGTCGGCCTCACGAAGCGCCGTGTCCAAATCGAATGTCATGTCTGTCTCCTTCTGTCAGGTTCAAAATGTTCAGTTCCCTCGGCGCTCCATGTACGCCAGTTGTCGACACCGTGGTCGGCAGTAGATCTTGTCCGCGCGTCCGATCACCTCGGCGCCGCACACAGGGCAGGGATGGACCACCATCCACCGGGTAGCAAGCTGCCGGCGAAGGGATTCAAGTTCTGTCGCCGCGGTCGCCACCCGCTCGAGCAGATCGATCATCGACTCCTCAGGCAGCGCCTTCAACAGATCGATCTCGTCGGCGGTGAGAACGTCAGCGCCGGATGCAGCAGGCAACCGCCACGTGAAGAACGCCCGCGGATCGTTCGCGAAACGGGCTGACGGGTATTGAACCCGTGGTGACGCACCAGGCATCACCAGAAGGCCCCCGCGACCCTGGTTTCAGTACACGGCCTTTTCCTGATCCCAGGCGACCGAGAGGAGGAGAGGCGTTTGAGCCCCTCCCCCACCCCTTGCTGCTGTTCGGCTGACCGCGCCAGGCGCAGGAGGGTCTTGGCGGTTGAAAGGATCACGCTCGCCTCCTTGGCTCCCTCGCGAGTGTGGCTTTGACGCCTGGCGCGGTGGTCCACTACTGCTTGCCTTCTGCGATCTGGGTGACGGTGCGTCCGTCTGGTCCGGTTGCTTCGACGTTGATGAGCACCACGTCACCATCGGGTGTCAGCTGCTTGCGGAGTCCGGTGGGCTGCAGCGCCATGTCGAGGTTGGGGTAGTCACCGTTTGGTCCGGGGTCGAGTGCGTCGGTGGCCATGTCCTAGGCCTCTGCCTTCTGCTGCTCGTACTGTCCGACTGCCATGCGCTTCCCACCGGCCGCGATCTTGTCGTAGTTCGCTCGGTCCTCGGGCTTGTCTGAGTCACGGAGCCGGATGAGCGCCTCGAGCTCGGGGTTCTCCTTGAACTCTCGCTTGCCCCACCCGGCCACCTCATCCGCTGCCCCCTTGGTGAGCTCGGGGCCGGGGACGATGGTCGTGAGGTTGGCGGGGTCATTGATCCAGGCCTTGCGGGCTGAGTCGAACCATCCGCTGCCAGCTCGGTATTCTCCGTGGTCAGTCATGCTTGCTCCAGTTCTGGTTGTTCATCCGTGGTCGTTTTCCGGCCACGTTCATGTCGGCGGTGAAGCCGGCGCCCTGCTTGACGTCGGCGAGCGGTCCCACTGCGATCGGTTCGGGGCGCATCGTGCCGTTCTCGTTGAAGGCGGCGTGTGATGCGCAGTCGAGACAGTGCAGGGTGGTGATGCCCTCTTCGTCGTGCGGCGTGATGTCGACACGATCCGCGGGACAGTCGTCGCGGTGCGCGAGTCGAAGCTGTTCAGTCATCGGTGTTCCTCTCGGTGGTGATGTCAGGCGCGGGCATGATGTAGCCGGCCTCGTTCAACTGGGAGTAGTACTTCGCGAGCTCGACCGCGTAGGCGATGGGTGAATCCCATGCATCAGCGAGAGCTCGGAAGTTCGCGGGCTTGGGTGCGCTCATGCGGCCTCCAAGGTGTCGGGTAGGCATCCGTTGGCGATCCAGCGTTTGCCGAGTGGTGAGAGTGCACGGTAAGCCGAGTGCGTCTCGTCGACATTCGAGTCCCACATGCCACCGCGGCCACGATCGATCTGCGACCAGTAGGTGTCGATGAGCTTGCTGGCCTCGGTCGTGTCGAGTGCCGCCCATCCGTCTCGTGTGCGCTGCTCGGGGATGTGCTCGGTGACGAATATGTACAGATCGTTCAGATAGTCGATCTGCTTCGTCGTCGCCGTCTGGATCTCATCGAATGTGAACAGGTCATCGGGCGTGCGCTCCAGCGTGCGCCTCATATCTTGTTCCTGGATCTTGTTTAAGTGGATCTTCTTAGAGGCACTCGGAGTGCCTACCCCCGGGGTCTCGGAGTGCCTAGGTGGGGTCTCGGAGTGCCTACTTTTGGAGTCCACCTCCGTGGGTAGGGTCTCGGAGTGCCCACCCTTACGTTTGGGGATGCGCTGGCCGCGAGAGCTCTTCTCCCAGATCAGTTCCGGCTTCTGCGCGGCGGTGGCGACGACGTACTCGTTCGGGAAGTTCTTCCCGTTCTCCTTGCGTCGCTTGATCTTGATGAGGCCCTTCTTCTCGAGGGCCGGGATCGTTCGCTTGACCGTCTCGCGGGAGATCCGTGCTCGATCGGCGATCGTCGTCATCCCGGGGAAGCACTTGCCGGTCTTGGGATCCCGGTACCTGAGTAGGACGGTGTACACGGCCATCTCGTGCAGGTTGAGGTCGCTGTCGTCGATCACCCAGTTCGGGATCATCACGAAGCCATCAGTTGCGGCCATGCGTCACCTCCTTTCGATGTTCAGTTAGACGAAGACCCCCACCGGCCGGGGTGGGGGTCTTCGGGTCGTTAGGGCTCAAGCCCGCGTAGCTGGTCGTCGATGTCGGACGCTCGGCGCAGGATCCGCGGCGGTTCGGGCAGCTTCTCGGCGAGTTCGACCAATCGAACGGCGATCGCTCGCGCGAGGTGCTTGTCGGCGGTCGAGAGGGCGACGAACCCGGACTCGTCCAGGATCCCGATCTCGGTACCTGATGCACCGACGAGCTCGACGACGATCTCTGCCGCCGACGCGGCGTTGTGCTCCTCGTCTGTGGTGGTCATGACGTCCTCTCGATCAGCTTGAGGATGGTGGACGGGTTCAGGTTCAACCGATCGGCCCTGCGCAGGATGTCGCCCACGGTGACGTCGTTGTCGAGCATCATCTCGAGCTCGAGCTGCACCAGTGGGTCGTCGAGGAAGGATCCACACGGCGCCGTCCAGTAGTAGTGACCCTTGGTGTGGCGGCGCTTACGAGCTCTACCGTCTGCCTCCCACAGCTCGAACAGCCGAGGCATGTGCTTGAGCATCCGCTCGGCTTCCGCGCGTTCTGTCGCCGTGGAGGGCGCGTAGTTGCGCAGGACGAACTTTCGGAGACTCGGAACGCGATACACGCGGTAGTGGATCTTGAGGACGCTGCCGTTGCGATCCTCGTACCATCCGGGCTTCGGGATGTCGTTGCCGATCTCGAAGTCGTAGTTGGCATACCTGCTGGCGGGGCGTACATTGGACATATCAGTTCTCTTCCTTGAGCGGTTGATTCTGGTGTGGCCCCCGGTGAGACGGGGGCTTTTTCTTTGTGGTCACGCAGCGGCGACGTCGAACAGCGCGAGGAACTTCTCCCTCGGGATGAGGACGCGTCGGCCGATCTTGAGGCTGGGGATGTTCCCCTGCCGGATTCCTTCGGTGACGGTGCGCGGATCGATACCCAGGGCGTCGGCGACATCCTGGCGGGTGATTGCGGCCGAGTTGCTCGCCCGCAGGTCTTCGATGGTCATGGCGAACTCCTGTTCGTGATGTGGTCTATGTGATTACTGCTGCGCCCGGGGACAGACCCGGACGGCTCGGGACCAGGACGTCCCGTCTGTTCACTGCATCGGTCGAGGGGGCTCATCAGCACCTGCTCACTGTCCGTGATCCTCACGCGAGATCTCTCGCTATCTGCCCCCGGCGTGGTGTCCGGGATGCCCTTGAGGTCGATGCAGCTATGTAGTTTTGTGTTTCCTATACGGCTCCGTAGAGGCCGTACTAGGAATCTACGGGACATTAGATGGCTGTGTCAAGTACCGCGTGGTAGGTTTCCTATATGGCTTCCAACAACCAGCGCATCCGAGGCAACGAGATCGGTACCACCGGCTCCGTCGTGGCCACCAACGTCAAGACGATTCGAGGGCGAGCGGGCCTCGATCTCCGCGGGCTCTCTGAGAGGCTGACGGAATTGGGGCGCCCCATCTCTGCGTCTGGACTCAGCAAGATCGAGAACCTAGCCAAGCGAGTAGAGGTTGACGATCTCATCGCTATCGCCGCGGCACTTGGTGTGTCTCCCACTGAGATTCTGTTTTCGAAAGAGATCGAGGGACGCCCTGTCGGCTCAGGCTTGAGTGATGACGTCTCGGCGGATGATGCGATCGCCTGGGCGACGATGAAGACCGGCTTGTCGGTCGAAGCACGACTCGGCTACTGGACGGGCGTGCTCTATGAGGCTGGGCAGAAGCACGAGAGTCTCTTGCAGACACTGAGGCGGGAAGACGCACAGGATTGGGAGCGTGAACGCGTACGAACAGAGATACCTCTGGTCGCAGCGCGTCACCGTCTTGCGTGGGACAGACTGAGCGAACTGCAGTCGATGTTCCCGGCAGATCAGGCCTTGCCGATGGTCGGTGCGATGCCGGATATTCGCGGGATCACCCTGCCTCCCGGCGAGATCCCGCCGCCTGCGGTTGGAGTGGGGCGATGACTGAGAACCGGCGCTCTCGGCGACGCGGCAAGGGTTCGCTGCAGAGCTACCAGACGAAGGCCGGCCTCAGGTGGCGCTTCCAGATCTGGATTCCGATTGACCCGGAACAGCCAGAGCTCGGCGAGCGGAAGTTCAGTCGTGGTGGGTTCGTCACCGACGACGCGGCCGACGACGAGATGCAGGAAGCGCTGCGGAAGCGTCGCAACGATCAGAAGTTCCACGGCGCCGTGCCGACGCTCGAGGCGTACGGATCAGAATGGCTCGATGCCCTGTCGCTCGAGGCGAGCACCATGCTGGGCTACCGGCGCCAGTTCAATAACTACCTAGTGCCACACTTGGGCGCGAAGCCGCTGGACAAAATAACTGGGCCAGCAATCGGCAAGCTCTACAAGCTGCTGCGGGAACGCGGCGGCCGTGACGGTGCCCCGCTGAGTTCGAACACGGTCAACAAGACGTCGATCACGCTCGCCGCCATCCTGGACTCGGCGATGGAGGACGGCTTCCTCACGAAGAATCCTGCGCGGCTCAGGAAGATCGTGAAGGCACCCACGGGGCGCGATATCCGCGCTGAGCGCCCGGAGATGGTCACATGGACAGCGGAGCAGTTGAGGGCGTTCCTGGACTGGGACCGGGATGTCTACCAGGACGAGATGTACACGCTGTGGTTGACGCTCGCACACACCGGCATGCGCCGCGGTGAGGGGATCGCGCTGCAGTGGCGTGACATCGACTTCACGGCCGGCAGGATCTCGATCAGGCGTGCAGCCGACAGCACCACGCGAGGTCGCACCAAGGTTCCGAAGTCTGGTACCGCCCGCGTCATCGACGCTGACACGATGCTCCTGACCGCGCTCAAGGCACACAAGGCCGAGCGCGGCACGATCGCACTCGACTACGCGCGGCCGAACGCCTTCGTCTTCGGTCACATCGACGACGGCCGGATGCGGAGCCCCGTGCTGATGACGAACCGCTGGAAGCGACGCACACAGGCGGCGCAGAAGGTGATCACGGATCTCCCCCACATCCCACTGCATAGCCTGAGACACACCCACGCGAGCTTGCTGTTGCAGCTTGGCGAGTCGCCGAAGGTCGTTCAGGAGAGGCTCGGCCACGCGAGCATCTCGATCACGATGGACATCTACTCGCACGTGAATCCGACGATGCAGCGCGCTGCCGCCGATAGGTTCGCGGCACTGATGGATCAGGGCCTTGCCCCATAATTCGCCCCATAGACGCAACAAAGCCCCTGACGCGGTGAGATAAACACCAGGTCAGGGGCTATTAGGTATTGGTGGCGAGTGAGGGATTCGAACCCCCGAATGCTGAGCAGTCTGATTTACAGTCAGATCCCTTTGGCCGCTTGGGTAACTCGCCAGAGCGCACCCGTCCGACTTGGACAGCCAACCGGGGGCACGAAAGACCATCATACCCGTCAGACGCGGGCACATGAAATCGACCCGTCAGCTGCCGAAGACGCCGCGTTCCGCCTCGGCGAGCGACTGCGGAGTGCGCAGCAGACCGCCCTCTGCGCGACACGTCGCGGCGGCGATGTCCATGGCTCGGACGAGCAGCGCGTGCCAGTCGTCGAGCGTCTCCGGACTCCCCGACACGAGGTCGGCGGCGACTGCCGAGAGGGTCGCGTCACCCGCGCCCACGGTGTCGACGATGCGCCCCGGGAGCTCCGAGATCGGGGCGGCCGTGGTGCCGGCATCCGTCTCGAGGATCGCCCCGTCGGCGCCCGCCGTCGCGAGCACAGCACCGACCCCGAGCTCGCGCAGCCGCGCACGAAGCGCGTCGAGGTCGCCGTCGTAGAGGATCGCCGCATCATCCGCGCCGACCTTCACGATCTCGGCTCCGGCAGCCAGGCGCTCGAAACCGCGCACGAATTCGGCCCGGTCGCTCAGCATCCCGGTGCGCGGGTTGGGATCGATCGCCAGGCGCGCTCCGTCCGTCGCGTCCGCCAGGGCATCCACCTCGGCACGAACGTCGAAGGGGAAGCAGCTGATCGCCACGAGGCCCGCCTCCGCGATGGCCTCGCGGGCTTCGTCGGAATAGCGGATGCTGCGCTTCTGCGCCGCTTCATTGAAGACGTATTCGGGCTCCCCGTTCGCCGCCCGCTGCACGATCGCGCGCGACGAACCGTGTGCGGCCGCGCTCTCGATGAGACGGACGCCATGGTCAGAGAGGTACTCGCGGATGTGCGCGCCGGCGTCGTCATCGCCGACCATCGCGATGAGGGTGGTCGCGACGCCGAGGCGCCGGAGACCCACGGCCACGTTCAACGCTGCGCCGCCGACCAGCTCGCGCACACCCGCGTCATCGCGGATCTCGTCGATCAGCGCATCACCGATCACGACGGCGGATGCTGCTGCGGAAGTCTCGATGCTCATCCGCCGACCCTATCGCGACGCGCCGCCCGGAGGATGCCTCACGAATGCTGTCCCCCGCAGGGCAACCGCGCTACGGTGTGGCCATGAACGCGCGATACTCCGCAAGCGCCGCGGCCCTCCTGCTGGTGGCCGTCCTGACCGCGTGCGGACCGGCATCCGATGGATCCGGGGATGCCGGGGGCTCACCGAGTCCGTCAGCGGGAGCATCCGATGGCCCGGACGAGACCGGAACACCGTCCCCCTCCCCCAGCCCGACCGCCAAGGGCGTCGCCCTGCCGACGGACTGCCGGGCGATCCTGTCGGACGACGTGCTTGCCCAGCTCGAGGGCGTGCCCCTCAACGACGCCGCCTTCGGTCCGTCCGGGGTCGGCACCGACGGCACCCTGACATGCATCTGGGCGGACCCCGGGGCGGACACCACGAGCCTCGTGACGACGATCTCGGGCATGAACCGCGGCCCGGCGCTCGACATGCTCAACGCCCTCGCCGACAACGAGGGCTTCTCCTGCTTCACTCCCGACGGCGGTACCCGCTGCGAGAAGACCTGGCCGAACACGCAGTACCCGGTCACCGACGGCCGCACCCTGTTCTGGCGCGACGACATCCTCATCGACACGCGCTACTCCAACTTGGCACCCTCGGGCTACACCTCGGCGATCGTCGCGCACCTCTTCGGCTGAGCGGCGCTGCTTCATCGGGAGGAGAACTCCGCGTTGGGAGGAGCTCCTCCGTGTGAGGCTCCTCCCGACGCGGAGATCTCCGCCCGATGCAGGGCCCCCGCACGCACGAAGAAGGCCCCGGGGACAAACCCGGGGCCTTCTCAGTCACTCAGTACGTCAGTTGTACGTACCGGGCGTGATGTCGTCCGTCGAGAACGCGTCGAAGTCGACGTAGCCGAAGTCGCCGTCCGCGTACGCGCCGTCGGATGCGAAGATCCGGTTCGGGTAGCGCTCGCTCTTGGCTTCCTCGGTCGCCTCGACCGTGACGTCACGGTACTTCGAGAGTCCCGTTCCGGCGGGGATGAGCTTACCGATGATGACGTTCTCCTTGAGACCGACCAGCGGGTCGCGCTTGCCCTGCATGGCAGCCTCGGTGAGCACACGGGTCGTCTCCTGGAACGACGCAGCCGACAGCCACGACTCGGTCGCGAGCGACGCCTTCGTGATACCCATCAGCTCCGAACGACCGGAAGCCGGACGCTTGCCCTCGGCGACAGCCTCGCGGTTGATCGCCTGGTAGCGCTTGAGGTCGACCATCTCACCCGGGAGCAGGGTCGTGTCGGCGTGATCGACGACGGTGACCTTGCGGAGCATCTGACGGACGATGACCTCGATGTGCTTGTCGTGGATCGGCACACCCTGCGAGCGGTACACGCCCTGGACGCCGCCGACGAGGTAACGCTGCACCTCGCGAGCACCCATGACGCGCATGATCTCCTTGGGGTCGAGCGTTCCGACCAGGATCGGCTGACCGACGGTGACGTGCTGTCCGTCTTCCACGAGCAGCGTCGCACGACGCAGCACCGGGTAGATGACGGGCTCGTCGCCGCTGTCGGGCGTCAGGATGACCTTCTTGCCCTTGTCGGTCTCGTCGATCGTGATGCGACCATCGGCCTCGGCGATCGGGGACGCACCCTTGGGGGTACGAGCCTCGAACAGCTCCTGCACGCGGGGAAGACCCTGCGTGATGTCGTCTGCCGACGCGGAACCACCGGTGTGGAAGGTACGCATCGTCAGCTGGGTACCGGGCTCACCGATCGACTGGGCCGCGATGATGCCGACGGCCTCGCCGATGTCGACGGTCTTACCCGTCGCCAGCGAACGGCCGTAGCACTGCGCGCAGACACCGACGGCGGAGTCGCAGGTCAGGACCGAGCGCACCTTGATGGTCTCGACACCCAGAGCGACGAGCTTGTCGATCAGGACATCGCCCACGTCGTCGCCGGCCGAGGCGAGAACCTCGCCCGACTCGCTGACGACATCGGAGGCCAGGGTACGAGCGAACACCGAGTTCTCGACGTTCGCGTCGCGCACCAGCTCGCCCTGCGAGTTCGGAGCGGCGATCGGGAGCTCGAGGCCCTTCGACGTGCCGCAGTCCTCTTCGCGGATGATGACGTCCTGCGAGACATCCACCAGACGACGGGTCAGGTAACCCGAGTCGGCGGTACGCAGAGCGGTGTCGGCCAGACCCTTACGGGTACCGTGCGTCGCGATGAAGTACTCCGCCACCGACAGACCCTCGCGGTACGAGGAGATGATCGGACGCGGGATGATCTCACCCTTGGGGTTGTTCACCAGACCACGCATACCGGCGATGTTCCGGATCTGCAGCCAGTTACCACGAGCACCCGACGACACCATGCGGTTGATGGTGTTGTCCTCCGGGAAGTTGTCCCGCATCGCGGTCTGAACCTCGTCGGTCGCCTCGGTCCAGATCTTGATGAGCTCCTGGCGACGCTCGGTGTCGGTCGTCAGACCCTTCTCGTACTGGGACTGGACCTTCGCGGCCTGCTTCTCGTAGCCCGCGACGATCTCGGCCTTGTTCGGCGGTGTGAGGATGTCGCTCAGGGCGACGGTCACACCGGAGCGCGTGGCCCAGTAGAAGCCGGCGTCCTTGATGCGGTCGAGCGACGCAGCGGTCTCGACCTTGGGGTACTCCTCGGCCAGCTTGTTGACGATCTGCGACAGCTTGTTCTTGTCAGCCTGCTCGCGGACGAACGGGTAGCCCTTGGGCAGCGTGTCGTTGAAGATCGCCTGACCGAGCGAGGCGTCGACGAGACCGTGACGCTCGTAGCCCTCGGGGGCGTCGCCCTCGAGGAACGTCAGACCGGGGATGCGGATGCGGACCTTGGCCTGCAGGTCGAGGCTTCCCTCGTCCTTCGCCAGGATCGCCTCGCCCACAGAACCGAATGCACGGCCCTCACCGGATGCGCCCGCCTTGACCGTGGTCAGGTGGTGCAGACCGATGATCATGTCCTGCGAAGGCAGGGTGACCGGGCGTCCGTCGGACGGCTTCAGGATGTTGTTCGACGCGAGCATCAGCACGCGGGCCTCGGCCTGAGCCTCGACCGACAGCGGCAGGTGCACAGCCATCTGGTCACCGTCGAAGTCGGCGTTGAACGCCGCGCAGACGAGCGGGTGCAGCTGGATGGCCTTGCCCTCGACGAGCTGCGGCTCGAACGCCTGGATGCCGAGACGGTGCAGCGTGGGTGCACGGTTCAGCAGAACCGGACGCTCACGGATGATCTCCTCGAGCACGTCCCAGACCTCGGGACGGGTGCGCTCGACGGCGCGCTTGGCCGCCTTGATGTTCTGCGAGTGACCGAGGTCGATCAGGCGCTTGATCACGAACGGCTTGAAGAGCTCCAGAGCCATCTGCTTGGGCAGACCGCACTGGTGCAGCTTCAGCTGCGGTCCGACGATGATCACCGAACGGCCCGAGTAGTCGACGCGCTTGCCGAGCAGGTTCTGACGGAAGCGACCCTGCTTGCCCTTCAGCATGTCGCTGAGGGACTTCAGGGCACGGTTGCCGGTACCGGTGACGGGACGACCGCGGCGACCGTTGTCGAACAGTGCGTCGACGGCCTCCTGCAGCATCCGCTTCTCGTTGTTGACGATGATCTCGGGAGCACCGAGGTCGATCAGACGACGAAGACGGTTGTTGCGGTTGATCACACGACGGTAGAGGTCGTTGAGGTCGGAGGTCGCGAAGCGGCCACCGTCGAGCTGCACCATCGGGCGCAGCTCCGGCGGGATCACCGGGACGACATCCAGGACCATGGCGGCCGGGCTCATGCCGGTCTCCAGGAACGAGTTGACGACCTTCAGGCGCTTGATCGCGCGGATCTTGCGCTGACCCTTGCCCTCGGAGATCTGCAGGTGCAGGCTCTCGGCCTCGGCCGCGAGATCGAACGCCGCGAGGCGACGCTGGATCGACTCGGCGCCCATGTAGGCCTCGAAGTACTGACCGAAACGGTCCTGCAGCTCGTGGAAGACGTCGTCCTCGGGACGAAGGGCGCCGACCTCGAGGGTGCGGAAGTCCTCCCACACGCGCTCCAGCTTCAGGATCGCCTCGTCGGCACCCTTGCGGATGAGCGACATCTCCTTCTCGGCGGCGTCCTTGACCTTCTTCTTGGCGTCGGCCTTCGCACCCTCGGCCTCGAGAGCAGCGAGCTCCTCTTCTAGACGAGCGAGGCGCTCGGCGATCTTGGCGTCACGACGGTCACCGAGCGTCTTCAGCTCGAGACGGATGTTGTTCTCCTGCGTGCCCAGGTCGCGGTGACGAGCATCCTCGTCGACCGAGATGACCATGTAGGCGGCGAAGTAGATGACCTTCTCGAGGTCCTTCGGCGCCATGTCGAGCAGGTAGCCGAGACGCGAGGGCACACCCTTGAAGTACCAGATGTGGGTGACGGGAGCGGCGAGCTCGATGTGACCCATGCGCTCACGACGGACGGAGCTCTTGGTGACCTCCACGCCGCAGCGCTCGCAGACGATGCCCTTGAAGCGGACACGCTTGTACTTTCCGCAGGCGCACTCCCAGTCGCGGGACGGGCCGAAGATCTGCTCTCCGAAGAGACCGTCCTTCTCCGGCTTCAGGGTGCGGTAGTTGATGGTTTCGGGCTTCTTAACCTCACCGTACGACCACGCGCGGATGTGGTCGGCGGTGGCGAGGCCGATGCGAAGCTCATCGAAGGTTGTTGACTCGAGCACTGATTCTCCTGTGTCGGAATTCTTTTGAAGAAATCGGGGAGGGGGGCCGCCGCATCACACGGCGGCCCGCACCTTAGATCTCGTCGATCGAGGCGGCCTCGAAGCGGCTGGAGATGTTGATCCCGAGCTCTTCCGCAGCGCGGAAGGCCTCGTCGTCGGTGTCACGGAGGTTGACCAGCGTGCCGTCGGCCGAGAGCACCTCGACGTTCAGGCAGAGCGACTGCATCTCCTTCATGAGCACCTTGAACGACTCGGGGATACCGGGCTCCTGGATGTTCTCGCCCTTGACGATCGCCTCGTACACCTTGACGCGGCCGAGGATGTCGTCGGACTTGATCGTGAGGAGCTCCTGGAGCGCGTATGCGGCGCCGTAGGCCTCGAGGGCCCACACCTCCATCTCACCGAAGCGCTGTCCACCGAACTGCGCCTTACCACCGAGCGGCTGCTGGGTGATCATCGAGTACGGACCCGTGGAACGCGCGTGGATCTTGTCGTCGACCAGGTGGTGCAGCTTCAGGATGTACATGTAGCCCACCGAGATCGGCGCCGGGAACGGCTCACCCGAACGACCGTCGAAGAGCTGCGTCTTGCCGCTCGAGTCGATCAGACGGACACCGTCGCGCGTCGGGAGGGTCGAGTCCAGGAGACCAGCGATCTCCTCCTCGCTCGCACCGTCGAACACCGGGGTGGCGACCTTCGTGCCGGGAGCAGCCTCGAACGCGTCCTTCGGGAGCTTCACAGCCCACTCCGGAGTGCCTTCGACCTTCCAGCCCTGGTTGGCGATCCACCCGAGGTGGGTCTCCAGGACCTGGCCGAAGTTCATTCGACCCGGGATGCCGAGCGGGTTCAGCACGATGTCGACCGGGGTGCCGTCCGAAAGGAACGGCATGTCCTCGATCGGGAGGATCTTCGCGATGACACCCTTGTTGCCGTGACGGCCGGCGAGCTTGTCACCCTCGGTGATCTTGCGCTTCTGGGCGATGTAGACCACGACGCGGCGGTTGACGCCGGAGCCGAGCTCGTCGTCGCCGTCCTCGGCGTTGAACTCCTTGACCGCGATGATCGTGCCCTGCTCGCCGTGAGGCACCTTCAGGGACGTGTCGCGGACCTCGCGGCTCTTCTCGTTGAAGATCGCGCGGAGCAGACGCTCCTCGGCCGACAGCTCGGTCTCGCCCTTCGGCGTGACCTTGCCGACGAGGATGTCGCCGGGGCGGACCTCGGCGCCGATGCGGATGATGCCGCGCTCGTCGAGGTCCTTCAGCAGCTCGGGGCTGACGTTGGGGAGGTCACGGGTGATCTCCTCCTTGCCGAGCTTCGTGTCGCGGGCGTCGACCTCGTACTCCTCGATGTGGATCGAGGAGAGGGTGTCGTCCTTCACCAGATCCTGGCTGAGGATGATCGCGTCCTCGAAGTTGTAGCCCTCCCACGTCATGAAGGCGACGAGGAGGTTCTTCCCGAGGGCCAGTTCACCGTTCTCGGTGGCGGGGCCATCAGCGATGACCTCTCCGACCTCGACGCGCTCACCGGCGGAGACGACGACCTTCTGGTTGTACGACGTGCCCTGGTTGGAGCGGTCGAACTTGCGCAGGTGGTACTCCTGCGTGCCGCCCTCGTCGAGCATGACGACGACGCGGTCCGCGGAGACCTCGGAGACGACACCGGCCTTGTCGGCGGTGAGCACGTCACCGGCGTCGATGGCCGTGTAGCCCTCCATACCGGTTCCGACGAGCGGCGAGTCGCTGCGGAGCAGCGGCACAGCCTGACGCTGCATGTTGGCACCCATGAGGGCGCGCTGTGCATCGTCGTGCTCGAGGAACGGCACGAGCGAGGTCGCGACCGACACCATCTGGCGCGGGGAGACGTCGATGTAGCCGATGTCCTCCGGCAGGAACATGTCGACCTCGCCGCTGCCGCCCTTGGGGCGGGCCAGGACGTGGCTCTCGATGAAGCGACCCTTGGCATCGAGCGGGGCGTTGGCCTGCGCGATGTTGAAGTCGACCTCTTCGGAAGCCGTCAGGTAGTCGATGTCCTCGGTGACGACGCCGTTCGTGACCTTGCGGTACGGGGTCTCGATGAAGCCGAAGGAGTTGATGCGCGCGAAGGTCGCGAGCGCACCGATCAGACCGATGTTCGGGCCTTCCGGCGTCTCGATCGGGCACATGCGGCCGTAGTGCGACGGGTGGACGTCACGGACCTCGACACCGGCGCGGTCACGGGACAGACCACCCGGGCCCAGCGCGGAGAGACGACGCTTGTTCGTCAGACCGGCGAGCGGGTTGTTCTGGTCCATGAACTGCGACAGCTGCGACGTTCCGAAGAACTCCTTGATCGCGGCGACGACGGGGCGCACGTTGATCAGGGTCTGCGGCGTGATCGCCTCGATGTCCTGCGTGGTCATGCGCTCGCGGACGACGCGCTCCATGCGGGACAGACCGGTGCGGACCTGGTTCTGGATCAGCTCGCCGACCGCGCGGATGCGACGGTTGCCGAAGTTGTCGATGTCGTCGGTCGCGAGACGGATCTCGGCCTTCTTGCCCGAGCGGATGCCGGTGAAGGTCTCCTCGGTGCCCGCGTGCAGACGCACGAGGTACTTGATCGTGGCCACGATGTCTTCGACGGTCAGCACCGACGAGTTCAGCGGCTGGTCGAGACCCAGCTTGTGGTTGATCTTGTAGCGACCGACCTTGGCCAGGTCGTAGCGCTTCGGGTTGAAGTAGAAGTTGTCCAGCAGCGCGCGGGCAGCCTCGGCGGCGACCTGCTCGCCCGGACGGAGCTTGCGGTAGATGTCGCGGAGCGCATCTTCCTTCGTGACGATCGTGTCCTTCGCGAGCGTCTCCTCGATCGAGGTGTAGCCGGCGAACTCCGCGAGGATCTCCTCGCTCGTCATGCCCAGCGCCTTCAGGAAGACGGTGACCGACTGCTTGCGCTTGCGGTCGACGCGCACGCCGACCTGGTCGCGCTTGTCGATCTCGAACTCGAGCCATGCACCACGGCTCGGGATGACGCGCGCCGAGACGATGTCCTTGTCGGACGTCTTGTCGGGGGTCTTGTCGAAGTAGACACCGGGCGAGCGCACGAGCTGCGAGACGACGACGCGCTCGGAGCCGTTGATGATGAACGTGCCCTTGTCGGTCTGGAGCGGGAAGTCGCCCATGAAGACCGTCTGCGTCTTGATCTCACCCGTGAGGTGGTTCATGAACTCGGCTTCGACGTAGAGCGGAGCAGCGTAGGTCTTGCCACGCTCCTTGCACTCGTCGATCGAGTACTTCTCGGGCTCGAGGTACGGGTTCGTGAACGACAGCTGCATCGTCTCGCCGAGGTCCTCGATGGGAGAGATCTCCTCGAAGATCTCGCCGAGGCCCGAGTTCTCGTTGACGTCTGTGCGGCCGGCCTTCTTGGCCTCGGCCACGCGCGCCTTCCAGGCGTCGTTGCCGACGAGCCAACCGAAGGACTCGGTCTGCAGAGCCAGAAGGTCTGGGACCGTCAGGGTGTCGGAGATCTTGGCGAACGAAAGACGGGAAGCTCCGCGTCCGTTCTTGGTGGTGGTGGATGTGGATGCGTTGCGAGCAGCAGCCAAGGGAATAACCTCCGTGAGCCCCGCAGGGCTTCTCGATTCCTTTGTCGTCAGGTGGAGTGTGCGCTCAAAGACTCAACGAATGCCGACCACCATATGAGGGCAGGGAGAAGCGAGCGCAACTACCAACTATACGTGCGAATCTGCGACATGGCAAGCTCAGTCCTTGACCAATCTCGGAAGCTGCGGTAAAAGCCCCCGCCGGGACCCCGCTCTGACGTCGAAACCCCCTGCCGCGCGCGTCCGCAGCAGGGGGTTTCGGGAGCAACCCGGGGTCTCGGCGCCGGTCAGGACGCGATGTTCAGCTCGTTGCCGGGGATCGAGGCCAGCAGCTTGCGCGTGTAGGGGTCGCGAGGGTTCGTGAAGATCTCCTCCGAAGAGGCCGCCTCCACGAGCCTGCCGTCCTTCATCACGCAGACGTAGTCGCTGATCAGCCGCACCACCGCCAGGTCGTGCGAGATGAACAGATAGCTCAGGCCGTATTCCTTCTGCAGGTCGCCGAGCAGCTTCAGGATCTGATCCTGCACCAGCACGTCGAGCGCGGAGACCGGCTCGTCGCACACGATCACGTCGGGCGAGAGCGCGAGTGCCCGTGCGATCGCGACCCTCTGACGCTGACCGCCCGACAACTCGGACGGGTACCGCCGCAGCATCGACTGCGGGAGCGCCACGTCGTCGAGGAGCTGCCGCACGCGCTTGCGTCGATCGGCACCGCTCCCCCGCTTGTAGAAGTCCAGCGGCTCGGCGATGAGGCGTTCGATCGTGAACATCGGGTTCAGGCTCGAGTACGGATCCTGGAAGATCGGCTGCACCTGCTGGCGGAAGTTCTTCGTCTCCGCCCGGCTCAGCGACGAGATGTCCTTGCCCTCGTAGCGGATCAGTCCGCTCGTCGGCTCGACCACCTTCAGCAGCATCCGCGCGGTCGTGGTCTTGCCCGAACCGGACTCCCCCACGATCGCGACGGTCTCGCCTCGCGGGATCGCCAGCGACACGTCGTCGACGGCCACGAAGTCCTCCCCGCGTCCGCGCACCGGGTACACCTTGGTGAGGTGCTCGATCTCGACGATGTTGTCCTTCGGCTTCTCCGCCTCGACGTGGGTCGCTGAGCTCCCCTGAGCATCGGCATCCGTCCGCTCCTCGACGTGGAACGCCTCCGGACGGAGGCGCGCCGCTGCGACCGACGGCGCCGCCGCGACGAGCGACTGCGTGTACGGATGCTGCGGAGCCTCGAGGATCTGCCGCGCCGGCCCCTGCTCGACCACCTTGCCGCGGTGCATCACGACGACCCGCTCCGCACGCTCGGCGGCGAGACCGAGGTCGTGCGTGATGAGCAACACGGCGGTGCCGAGCTCGCGCGTCATCGCACCGATCTGATCGAGGATCGTGTGCTGCACCGTGACGTCGAGCGCACTGGTGGGCTCGTCGGCGATGAGCAGCCGCGGCTTGCACGCGAGCCCGATCGCGATCAGCGCGCGCTGGCGCATGCCGCCGGAGAACTCGTGCGGATACTGCTTCGCACGACGCGCCGGATCGGGCAGTCCCGCGGCGGTGAGCGCCTCGACGACCTTCGCCTGCACGTTCTGCCGGTTGGCGAGGCCGTGCGCGAGCAGGGTCTCGGCCACCTGGGTGCCGATCTTCGCGACCGGGTTGAGGTTCGACATCGGGTCCTGCGGCACGAGACCGATGTCCCGACCGCGGATGCTCCGCAGCTCGTTCTCCGGAGCGTGCGTGATCTCCTTGCCGTCGAGGCGGATGCTGCCCGAAGCGATCTTGCCGCCTCCGGCGAGCAGTCCGATGATGGCCATCGCCGTGGTGGACTTGCCCGAGCCGGACTCCCCCACGATCGCCACGGTCTCGCCGGCGGCGATCTCCAGATCGACTCCCTCGACGGCGTGCACGACGCCGTCCATCGTGGCGAAGTCCACGGCGAGCCCCTGGACCGACAGCAGCGGCGCGGTCGACATCTGATTCTCCTTCGCGGCGCTCATCGCGCCCTCGTCCGGGGGTCCATGGCTTCGCGCAACGCCTCGCCGAGCAGGGTGAAGCCGAGCGCGGTGACGGCGATGCAGATACCGGGGAGGAACGCCAGCCACGGCGCGATCGCGAGTTCCGCCTGCGCGTAGGTGAGCATGCGGCCCCACTCGGCCGTCTCCGGGCGTCCTCCGCCGAGGCCGAGGAACGACAGGGCGGCCGCGTCGATGACGGCGGTGGCCAGCGTCAGGGTGCCCTGCACGATGACCGGACCGATGGCGTTCGGGAGAACGTGCGACATGGTGATCTGACCGCGTCCGAGGCCCAGCGTCTGCGCCGACAGCACGTAGTCGCTCGACCGCTGCTGCAGCATCGAGGCGCGCAGCAGACGGGCGAAGATCGGCACCTGCGAGGCTCCGATGGCGATCATCACCGCGAACGGCGTCTGACCGAGGATGGCCGCGATCGACACCGCCAGCAGCAGGTTCGGCACCGACAGGATGATGTCGACGACACGCATGATGATCGTGTCGACCCATCCGCCGAACGTGCCGGCGAGCAGGCCCAGGATCATGCCGCCGACCAGACCCATGGCCGTGGAGATCACGCCGATCAGGAGCGACGCCTGCGCGCCCCAGATGAGCTTGGAGAGCACATCGCCGCCGAAGCGGTCGAGCCCGAGCGGGAACTGCGGCAGCTCACCGGGACCCGGGATGTGGGTCGGGGTGATGAACTTCGCCCCGGGGAGCGCGGTCTCCGGATACGGCGCCAGCAGCGGTGCGAGCGCGGAGATGAGAATGAAGGCGAGCACGATGGCCGCGCCGATCCACGCCGTCGGATTCCGGCGGAGCCGACGGAACACATCGCTCCAGAATCCACCGGAGCCCTCCTTGAGGCCGGCCTGGGCGATCGCGACGGTGTCGATGACGCCGCCGCTCTCGGCGGACGGTCCCTGCGCGGGTGGGAGTGCGACGCTCATGATGCGGCCTCCTTGCGGACGATGGTGAGGGACATCACTGCACTCTCACTCTCGGGTCGATGAAGCTGTAGGACACATCCACCGCGAGGTTGATCAGCGCGTACGCGATCGCGATGAAGATGATGAATCCCTGCAGCACGGGGAAGTCCCTGGTGAAGATGGCTCTCGCGAGGAACGAGCCGATCCCGGGAAAGGCGAACACGGTCTCGGTGAGCACCGCGCCCGAGATCAGCAGACCGGTCTGCAGCCCGATCGTGGTGATCACGGGGAGCATGGCGTTGCGCAGGATGAAGCGACTGCGCAGCGTCGACGAGCCCACGCCCTTCGCCCGTCCGGTGCGGACGTAGTCCGCGTTCTGCACCTCGAGGACGCTGGCCCTCGTGATGCGGACGATGATGGCGAGCGGGATCGTGCCGAGGGCGAGCGCGGGAAGGATGAGATGCAGGATCGCATCCCAGGACGCGTCGAACTCGCCGGTGATGATGCCGTCCCAGACGTAGAAGCCCGTGGGATGCGTGGCATCTATTCGAGGGTTCTGCCGACCGTCGGACGGCAGCCAGCCCAGCTGCACCGCGAAGACGTACTTCAGGATGAAGGCCAGGAAGAACACCGGGATCGTGATGCCGACCAGGCTCAACACGACCGACGCGTGGTCGGTGAGCTTGCCGTGCCGGCGAGCGGCCCAGTACCCGAGCGGGATGCCGACGCCGACGGCGAAGATGAGCGCCATGACGCTCAGCTCGAAGGTCGCCGGGAAGCGTCGGAAGAACTCCTCCACGACGGGACGGTTGGTCTGGATCGATGTTCCGAAGTCCCCCTGGAGGAGGCGGCCGATCCAGATGAAGTACTGCTCGAGGAGCGGCCTGTCGAAGCCGTAGAGCTCGTTGACTCTGGCGACCGCCTCGGGCGTCGCCTTCTCACCGAGAAGGGCGACCGCGGGGCCGCCGGGGAGGGCCCTGACCCAGGCGAACAGCAGGATGCTGAGGCCGAGCAGGGTGGGGACGAGGAAAAGCAGTCGCCTGCCGATGGTGCGCAGCAAAGAGATCTCCGATGATCGGAAGGTACGCCGTGTTCCGGTCCCCGCGATGCGCGGGGACCGGAACACGGCGCCTCAGATGGTCAGACCTACTTGGTGAGGACGATGTCCGTGAAGACCTCGTCATTCACCGGGCTGGCCGGGTAGCTCTTCACGCGGGGGTCGAACGCCAGGGTCGGCGCCGGGTGCGCGAGCGGGACACCGGGGATGAACTGCGCGACATCCTCGTTGATCTGCTCGTACAGCGCGGTCTGCTCCTCGAGGCTGGCGACGCCCCGGGCCTCGGTCAGCTTCTGGAACAGGTCGGGGTTGTTGAAGCCCCACTCCGAACCCTCCTGGCCGAAGAAGACACCCACGAAGTTGTCGGTGTCGTTGTAGTCACCGGTCCAGCCGAGCAGGTGGATGCCGTGGTCCGGGGTGCCCGTGGTGCGGTCGAGGTACTCGACCCACTCCTCCGAGACCGGAGTGGTCTCGACGCCGACATCAGCGAGCTGCGACGACAGCACCGTGAAAATCTGCTCGGGGTCGGGCATGTACGGACGCGACACGTTGACCGGGTAGTTGAAGTCGAGCTTCAGCGGGTTGGCCTCGGTGTAACCGGCCTCGGCGAGGAGCGACTTGGCCTTCTCGGGGTCGAAGTCGTACGTCGTGACGTCGGGGTTGTATCCGTTCACGACGGGCGGCACGAACTCGATGGCCTTCTCGGTGCCCTCGGGGAGGACCTGGCTGATCAGCGCGTCCTTGTCGATCGCGTACGAGAGCGCCTCACGGACCTTCGGGTCCTGAAGCTCCGGCACGGCCTGGTTGAACGCCAGGTAGAGGATCGTGAACGGCGGGCGCGACACCATGGTGAAGCCGTCGTCTTCGAGCGCCTTGGTGTCGGCCGGTCCGACGAGGTCGTAGCCGTCGATCGAGCCGGACTCGAGCGCCTGGCGGCGAGCGGTCGGGTCGTCGATGGTGCGGAAGATGATCTCGTCGACCTGGCCCGCCTCACCCCAGTAGTCGCCGTAGGCCTTGAGGGTGAGCTGCTCACCCGGGGCCCACTCGTCGAACTGGTAGGGGCCGGTGCCGACCGGGTGCCCCATGGCGTACTCGGAGAGCTGCGGAGCCTCGGCCGAGCCGCCGACCTCGTCAGCGCCGAACTCGGCGAGCGCGGACGGGCTCTGCATGCCGAACGACGGCAGCGACAGCGAGGCGACGAAACCGGCGAACGGCTTGTTCAGCTCGATGGTGACCTTGTTGTCCCCGTCGGGGGCGCAGGACTTGTAGACGGCCTCCTCGGGGTTCGACGAGTAGCCCTTGAAGAGCTTGTTGTAGTAGTAGCCGAACGCCTCGGACGCGGCCAGGCCGGTCCAGTTGTACCAGCGGTCGAAGTTGAAGCACACGGCCTCGGCGTTGAACGGGGTGCCGTCCTGGAACGTCACGCCCTCCTTCAGGGTGAAGGTGTGCGACATGCCGTCCTCGGACGACTCCCACGACTCGGCGAGGAGCGGTGCCGGGTCTGCGGTGCCCGGCTTCGTTCCGACGAGGCCCTCGAAGATCTGACGCGAGACGCGGAACGTCTCACCGTCCTGCGCGAAGGCGGGGTCGAGGCTGGCCGGGTCGGAGGATGCGGCGAAGACGAACGTGCCGTCGACATCGCCGGAGCCCTCTGCCCCCTCATCGCCGCGGTCGCTGGCGACGCATCCCGCCAGGGTGAGAGCGGCGATCGCGGCTCCGGTGATGGCGATGAGTCCTCGCCGTCGGGTGACTGTGTGGTGCATTCTGTGACCTTCCCTGTAGGGCGCTTCTGTGCACGTCCCGGGGCCTCTTCGCTCCGGACACGGTGATTCCTCGACGCTACCCAGTGAATTCTCAGATACCAAACACCCGTGTGTTGCGATCCGGTATCGACCTCTCCCGTATACCGGTGTTCCGGTAGTGTCCAGATCGTGCCCGATTCCTCCCCGCTCGCCGTCTGCTTCGGTGAGGGCATGGTCTCCCTGGTTCCCGCGCTCGCCGCGCCCCTCGAGGACAACCGCACCTTCCACCGCTCCCTGGCCGGGGCCGAGTGGAACACGGCCATCGCCCTCGTGTCGGCCGGCATCCGCACCGCCGTCGTCTCCCGCGTCGGCGACGACGGATTCGGGCGTTTCCTCACCGCGGAGCTGCGCCGGCACGGCGTCGACGACTCCGCGGTGGAGGTCGACGCGGATGCTCCGACCGGGCTGTACGTGAAGGAGCTCGCTCCGCGCCCGGACGGCGCCGTCGACGGCACGATGCACTACTACCGCGCCGGTTCCGCGGCGGCGGATCTGTCTCCGCGCACGCTGGAGTCGCCCGCGGCATCCGCTCTTCTCGCCGAAGCCGCGCTCGTGCACACCTCGGGGATCACCCCCGCTCTCTCGCCGTCCGCTCGCGCCGCGCAGGAGGCCCTGTTCGCGGATCGCCGACCCGATCGCCTCCTCAGCTTCGACGTGAACTGGCGTCCGGCCCTGTGGCGTGATCGCGAAGAGGAGGGCAGAGCGCTGATCAGCGACTTCGCCCGACGGTCCGACGTCGTGTTCTGCTCCCGCCCGGACGCCGAGGCCGTGTTCGGCGCGGGCGAGCCGGAGCAGCTGCGGGCGCTGTTCCCCGAGCCGCGATACCTGTTGGTGACCGCCCCGGACGGTGCGGTGGCGTTCGACGGCGACGAACGGGCGGAGAGCGCCGCCCTCGACGTCCCGGTCGTCGAGACGATCGGTGCAGGGGATGCGTTCGCCGCCGGTTTCCTCGCCGGCATCCTCACCGGCCTCTCGCTCTCCGGCAGCCTCGCCCGCGGCCACCGCATCGCCACGCGCGCCCTCTCGAGCACTCGCGACCACGTCGACTGAATCGGTCGCGTCGCACCTGGGGCGGAGAACTCCGCGATGGGCGGACTCTCGCCACCGGAGCATCCTCCCAACGCGGAGTTCTCCTCCCGAGAGGGGTCAGCGCCGGCGGCGGGAGGCGGCGGCGTCGTGCGTGAGCTGGAGGGGCAGAGCGACCGGCTCGCCGCGGTGCTGGACGACACGGACGAACAGCACGTCGACGAGGGCCAACTGGGCGATGCGGCTCGACATCGCCGCCATCCGGAACGGCGACTCGTGCGCGTGCGTGAGCAGCACCACGTCTGCGGCGAGGGCGAGCGAGGAGTCGGCGACGCTCGTGACCGCGACGGCGAGCGCACCGGCATCCCGCGCGACCTCGAGCGCCCGCACGGTCTCGAGGGTCTCGCCGCCGTGCGAGAAGCCGATGGCCACATCGTCGGCCGTCCGCAGCGACGCCGTGGTCACCGCGAGATGGGGATCGGGCGAGTGCGCCACGGAGCATCCGATGCGCGACAGCTTCAGCTGCAGGTCCTGAGCCGTCAGTGAGGAGGCCGCCTGACCGAACAGATCGATGTGCCGGGCGGCGACCACGGCACGGGCGACGCGGTCGAGACCTGCCGCATCGATCCCCCGCGCCGTCTTCTCGATCGCGTCGATCTCCATGGCCGCGAGCTTCGCGGCGATCGCCTCGGGCTCGTCCTCGGGGTCGATCGTCGTGCTGTCGAGGCCGAAGCGGGCCTGCTGCGCCTGGGCGAGCGTGACCGTGCGCGCGACCGCGACGCGCAGCTCGCGATACCCGCTGTAGCCGAGCGTCTGCGCGAACCGCGCGACGGTCGACAGCGAGGTGCGGCACAGCTTCGCGAGGTCGTTGATGGCGAGGTCGACGACGAGCGTCGGGTCGCCCAGGATGGTGTCCGCGACGCGCGCCTCGGCAGCGCTCAGCTTCGGCAGCGAGCGGCGCACCAGTGCGAGAACGTCGGCGTCCATGGGCGGATCCCGCCTCACCCGGCGGTGTCTACCCTCTCCGGGGGAACGGTGCGCCCGAGCAGCGCTTCGCGGGCGACCAGGGCCCCGAGCCGGCTGGCGGCGGCGACCTCGATCGTCGGCAGGGGCAGCGGATGCCGCGCCGGCAGGCCCACGTTCACCACGACAGCACGCGGGTCGCGCTCGGCGGCCCGTTCGACGAGGGCTCGCTGTGCGGCATCCGTATCGGGTCGATCGATCAGCAGCACGGTGGTGCCGGATGCCGCGGCGACCTCGTCGAGCACCCTGTCCTGTTCGGAGACCGCGTTGCTCGCGACATCCAGCCGCACGCGGTAGCCGTCAGCGGCCAGAGCGCCGGAGACGTAGCCGGCGGCGCTGTCGACGGCCAGCGAGGAGCGGCGGCGTGCGTCGACGACCGCGACCTCGGATGCCGCCGTGGGGGCTCCCCCGACGACTGCCACGGCGCGCCGCACGATCGCGGCGGCGTCGAAGTCATCCGCGATGTCGTGATGCCGCTCCGCTGCCGAGCGCAGCTTCGTGGCGAGCGCGGCGACCCGTCCTGCGGCCTCCTCGACGCGCTCCCGCGGCAGGGAGCCGTCACGCAGAGCGGCGACGATCCCGTCGCGGGCGGCGAGGAAGTCACGGCGGTCCTGATCCGGCAGCGCCGCGGCGCCCGGATTGGTGGGGTTGCCGATGCAGAGGAGGTCGGCTCCCGCGGCGAGCGCGAGAGCGGCACCGCCGTCGATTCCGACGGTCTCACGGATCGCGGCCATGTCGAGGGCGTCGGTGATGACGACGCCGTCGAAGCCCCATTCGCGCAGCATCCCGAGCACCCGAGGGTTGAGGGTCGCGGGCGCCTCGCCCCACGCGGGGACGACGATGTGCGCCGTCATGACGGCATCCACTCCGGCGTCGATCGCGGCGCGGAAGGGCTCGAGGTGCACGCGTTCGAACTCCTCGATGTCGAGCGAGATCTCCGGCAGAGCGTGGTGCGAGTCGACGTGCGTGTCGCCGTGGCCCGGGAAGTGCTTGACGCACGCGGCGACCGCGCCGTCCTGGATGCCGTCGACCGTGGCGACCACATGCCGCGAGACGAGCTCCTCGTCCGCGCCGAAGGCCCGCACGCCGATGACGGGGTTGCTCGGGTCGGTGTTGACGTCGGCGACCGGTCCGAGGATCACGTTCGCCCCGATCGCGCGCACCCGTCGGGCGAGCTCCGCGCCCGTCCTCTCGGTGGCGATGAGGTCGTCGAGCAGACCCAGCTGCGCGGCACCGGGGACGGTCGAGCCGGACGCGGATTCGAGCCTGGTGACGCTGCCGCCCTCTTCGTCGATGCCGATCAGCGCATCGGGATTGGCGGCGAGGATCGCGGCGCTGAGGTCGGCGAGCCCGTCGCCCACGTTCTGTCCGAAATAGACCACTCCGGCGAGACCGTCGCGCAGTTCGTCGAGGAGCCACGCCGGTGCCTCGGTTCCGAGGAACCCGGGCCAGAGCACGCCGTTGGCGAGACGCTCGAGGTCGGCGCTCATCCCTTCACCGCCCCTGCGACCATGCCGGAGGCGAGACGACGCTGAACGATCACGAAGAAGATCATGACAGGAACGGTGATGATCGTCGACGCGGCCATGATGCTGCCCCAGTCGTTGGCGAACAGGCCGAAGAACGACTTCAGACCGATCGAGACCGTGTACTGGTCGGTCTCGGCGCCGAGGATCGTCATCGCGAAGATGAACTCGTTCCACGCGGTGATGAAGCTGAAGATGCTGGTCGCGACGAGGCCGGGCATGACGAGCGGCAGCAGGATCGAGCGGAACATCCGCCACCAGCTCGCGCCGTCGATGTACGCGGCCTCTTCGAGCTCGACGGGCACGGCGGCGACGAAGCCGCGCAGCATCCAGATGCCGAACGCGAGCGAGAGGGCGATGTAGACGATCATCAGGCCGAGGATGCTGTTCAGCAGTCCGAGGCTCTTCACCTGGAGGAACAGCGGGATCACGAGCGCCTCGAGCGGCACCATCTGCACGACGAGGATCAGCATCAGCACCGTGGTGCGGAACTTGAACCGGAAGCGCGCGACGGCCACCGCCGCCAGCAGGCAGACGAGAGCGCTCACGAGAACCGTCACGAGGGCGACGATCGCGGAGTTGCGCAGGAACGTGCCGAAGCCGCCCTCGTTCAGCACGAAAGCGAAGTTGTCGAACGTGAACTCCTGCGGGAGCAGCGACTGCCCGCCGCTCGAGGCCTTCTTGTCGAAGGCGCTGGACACCATCCAGTAGACCGGGAACAGCGTGAAGATCAGGACCGCGGCGACCGCGATGCCGAGTCCGATGCGGGACCGGAGCGAGGCGCGGGGGTTCACAGCTCGTCCTCCTTCATGAGGGAGCGGATGTAGACGATCGTGATGCCGATCAGGACGAGCGTCAGCAGCACCGCGAGCGCGGCACCGAAGCCGTAGCGGTTCTGGCCGAACGACTCGACGTACGACCAGACGCCGAGGTTGAGCACGGAACGGTTACCGCCCGATCCGCCCGGCATCAGGTACACCTGCGCGAACACCTTGAAGTCCCAGATGGTCGACAGGATGATCACGACCGAGAACACCGGCTTGAGCGTCGGGAAGATGATCTTCCAGAAGCGGCGCCAGGCGCCTGCACCGTCGAGGGCGGCCGCCTCGAGCATCTCCTTCGAGACGCCGAGGAGTCCGGCGAGCACCGTGATCGCGACGAACGGGAAGCCGTGGTGCACGACGTTGAGGAGCACGATGGCGTAGAACGACCACTGGTTCGTGAACCAGTTGACCGAGCCGTCCATGAGGCCGAGGTCCTTGAGGACGGAGTTGAAGATGCCGCGGTCGGCATCGAAGATGAAGGTCCAGACGTACGTGCCGGTCACGGCGGGCATCGCCCACGCGACCATGATGCAGCTGGAGACGATGACGCGCCAGGTCGTGCCGAGGCGGGCCAGCAGCAGGGCGACGAGCGTGCCGACTGCGACGGTGACGAACACGGCGACGGCCGCGAACCCGACCGTGTTGGGCAGCACCACCGTCCAGAGCGTCGGGTTGGTGAGCGCCTCGGCGTAGTTCTCGAGACCGATCCAGTTGCTCTCGCCGGTGTTGATCTCACGGAGACCGTAGTCCTGCAGCGAGTAGATGACGACCTGGACGAGCGGCCAGAGCATGAGCACCGCGAGGATGATCAGCCCGGGAGCGAGGAGGAGCCAGGGGCGAGCCGTGAGGAGCGAGATGCCTCGCTTCTGTCGGCTGCCGCCGACCACGGAGGCGGAGGTGGACTCCGCCTTCGTGGTCGGCAGTGGCGCTTGCACCATCGACATGGAAGGGATGCTTCCTTACTGGTTGAGCAGTTCGGTCATCTCGGCAGCGGCATCCTTCGTCGCCGTGGCGACGTCCTTCTGCCCGCTGAGGATGGCCTGGATCATGGAGTTGGTCGTCTTCTTCGCCTGGACGGCGCCGAAGTTCGGCGTGACCGGGACGGATGCTCCGCCGTCGACCATCTGCTCGGCGAACGGTGCGACCAGCGGGTCGGTCGAGGCCAGGGCCTCCTCCATCGCGGACTGGACGCCCGGGAAGTAGCCGGTCTCGTTCGACCACTGCTCGGCGAACTCGCCGGTGGTCATGAGCTTGACGAACTCCCACGCCAGGTCGGGGTTCTTCGTGGTGTTGAAGACCGACAGGTGCGATCCGCCGAGCACGGACGGGGCGATGCCGCCGTCTTCGCCGGGGATGACCGCCGCGCCGATCTTGCCCTCGAGGTCGGGGTTCGCCTCGATGAGCGCCTTCGGAGTCCAGGAGCCCGAGAGCATCATGGCGACGTTGCCCTGCGTGAACGCGTCACGGAGGTCGGTCTCCTTCCAGGTGGTGGCACCGGCCGAGGAGAAGCCGTACTCGGTGGCGAGGCCCGTGTAGAACTCGATGCCGGCCTGCGACTCCTTGCTGTCGAGCTCGCTGGTCCACTCGTCGCCGTCCTGCGTGGCGATCTCGCCGCCCGCGCCCCAGACCCAGGGGTAGACCTGGAACTCGGCGTCACCGGCGACCGGGAACGGGAGCATGTCGGGCTTCGCGGCCTTGATGGCCTCGCCCGCGGTGACGATGTCGTCCCACGTCTTCGGGGCCTCGAGACCGAGCTCCTCGAACACGTCGGTGCGGTACACGATCGAGCGAACGCCCGCGTACCACGGCATGCCGTAGAGCTCGTCGTCGTAGGTGCCGGCGACCGCGAGGCCCTCGACGAGGTCGTCGCGCAGGCCCTTCTCGGCGTCGACGTACTCGTCGAGCGGCTCGAGCGCGCCGGCGTCGGCGAACTCGGCGGTCCAGGTGGTGCCCGTCTCGGCGATGTCGGGGGTGGTCTGGCCGGCGATCGAGGTCACGAAGCGATCGTGGGCGTCGGCCCACTGGATCTCCTCGATGTTGACGGTCGCACCCGTCTCCTCTTCGAAGGCCGCGGAGACCTTGTCGTAGAAGGCGGTCGCGTCGGGGTTGGTGCCCTTCATGATCCAGACGGTGAGCTCCTGGCCCTCTCCGTCGGTGCCGCTCTCGGTGGCGCCGCCGGCGCAGGCCGCAAGGCCGAGCGTGGCCGCGGCGCCCAGCGCCACGACCGGAAGAATGCGCTTGTGCATCAGGGGATCTCCTCTTCGAAATTTCTCCTGGCGGGCATCGGATGCTCACCTGGTAGGAAAAAGTATCCACGACTAACTAATTCCCTGCAAGTTACTCCCACAATTGTCATGCGCCCGTAACATCAGCCCTTCCGGCAGTTTCCCGGCTGGCTGTGCAGCCGCGTGGGTATGCTCGCCCGCATGCCCAGACCCGCCCGAGACCGCGACCGCTCCGCGCTCCCGCGCCACGCAGACGTGAAGAAGCGCACCGGTGTCCCCCGGTTCCTGAAGATCGCGGGGATCGTCGTGGCGATCGTCCTGACGTCCGCCATCGCCGTCGCCGCATTCGTTGTCGTCGACCTCTTCAACCGCGTCGGAGACGGAGCCGTGACCCTCGAGGACGCGCCCGATGTCGAGCCCCCGTCGATCGGCGCGTACGACGGCGAGTTCAGCATCCTCATCATCGGCACCGACGAGTGCGGAGAGGTGTCGACGGGACTCCTGGGCAAGCGCTGCTCGGACGCCGACGGCGGCGTGCTCAACGACGTGAACCTCCTCGTGCACGTCTCGGCGGAGCCGCGCAACGTCACGGTCGTGTCGTTGCCGCGAGACCTCATGGTCCCGGTTCCCGAATGCACCCGTCCCGACGGCTCGGTCGCCTCTGCGCTGTCGAAGGCGTCGATCAACACGGTGTTCGAGCACGCCGGACTGTCCTGCGTCGCCAAGACGGTCACCGACCTCTCCGGCATCCCGATCCCCTTCGCGGCCAAAATCTCGTTCGACGGGGTCATGGAGGTCACCGAGGCCATCGGAGGCGTCGAGGTCTGCATCGGCGGCGACGGCATCCGCGACGAGGAGACGGGCATCGACTGGCCCGCCGGCCTGCGCACCGTGTCGGGCATCGAGGCCCTGCAGTTCATCCGCACCCGGCACGGCGTGGGCGACGGAAGCGACCTGGCACGCATCTCCAACCAGCAGCAGTACATGTCGCGGCTGGTGAGGAAGGTCCTGAGCGAGGAAGTGCTCACCGACCCGGCGACGGTCCTCCGCCTCGCGAACACGATCGTCGACAACGTCGACCCGAGCGACGAGCTGAGCAACCCCGTCCGGCTCGCGCAGCTGGGGCTCGCGATCAAGGATGTGCCGTTCTCCGAATTCGCATTCGTGCAGTACCCCAGCTTCCCCGACCCGGACAAGCCCGACCAGAAGGTGATTCCGAACCTCGACGCCGCAGAGACGATCTGGGCGGCGTTGAAGGCGGGTCAGCCGGTGCAGCTCACCGGCGACGTCGCGAACAACGGCGGAGTCGAGCTCGTCACCCCCGATCCCGGCGCGACCACGGATCCGGCACCGAGCGGCGCCCCCTCCACCGAGACTCCGGCGCCGCGCGCCACCCTCGACCCGAGCATCTCCGGGCAGACCGCCGAACAGGAGACCTGCGCGAACGGCAAGCAGGACTGATCGCGGCGCGCGCGGGCGCGTAGGCTCGACGGTATGGGCCGGATGCGATCGCGTGACACCGAGCATCCGCAGGCCCGGCTCGATCACGGCGGCATCGCGCGGATCGTGCCGTCGGAGTTCACCAGCGGGTTCGAGCTCGTCGTCGACGAGACGCCGCAGTCGCATGTCGACCTCGACGACCCGACGCATCTGCACTTCGAGTACATCGTGCGGATGGGTGCGGTGATCGATCAGCTCCCTGCGGGACCCCTCACGGCGGTGCACCTCGGTGCGGGCGCGCTGACCATCCCCCGCTACATCGACGCCACCCGTCCCGGATCGCGCCAACAGGTCATCGAGCTCGAGGCGCCGCTCGCCCAACTCGTGCGCGAGCATCTCCCGCTGCCCAAGGGCGCAGGCATCCGCATCCGCATCGGCGATGCGAGAGAGGGTGTGCGCAGGCTCCCGGCCGCCCTGCAGTCGAACTGCGACCTCGTCGTCTCCGACGTGTACTCGGGCGCGCAGACACCCGCTCACCTCACCAGCATCGAGTTCTACCGGGAGCTCGCCGCCCTGCTCGCCCCCGCCGGCGTGCTGCTGGTGAACGTCGCGGACGGTCCGGGTCTCGCTTTCGCCCGACGCCAGGCGGCCACGATCGCCGAGGTGCTGCCCGAGATCGGCGTCCTCGCCGACACGCAGGTGCTGAAGGGGCGTCGCTTCGGGAACCTCGTGATCGCGGCATCCGCTGCCCCGCTCCCGACCGAGTGGCTGCCCCGCATGCTGGCGGCCGGACCACACCCCGCCAAGATCGCGCAGGGCGCCGAGGTGGACGCCTTCGTGCAGGGCGCGCGCGTCGTGACGGATGCCGACGCCGTGGCGTCGCCGCGCCCCGACGCGTCGCTCTTCCTGCGCTGAACGCAGCCGTCGTCCGACTTCTCGAGCGGATGCCGTCGCCCGGGGCGCGCCGCCCGGAAGACCGAGCGAGCGCCAGGCAGACTGGACGGGGACGCGCGGAAGGAGAGCAATGAGTTTCATCCAGGGATACGACCAGGAGACCCTCCGCGAGCTGGTCGATCTCGACGAGTGCGCGGTGCGCCTCGCGGAGATCGACGCGCAGCGCAGCCTCCCGGCGCTCCTCGAGCGCGTGTGGCTGCTCAAGGTGCTCGACCGGCTCGACGAGGCGCTCGCGCTGGCCGACGACGCGGTGCGGCAGGCGCGGATGGCGGGCACCCGAAAGGACGTGCTGCGCGCACGTGTGCTGCACGCGACCGTGCTGCAGTATCGGGGCGCGTACGCCGCCGCCGAGCAGGAGCTGTCGACCTGCGCGGCCGAGGCCGAGGGGCAGCGCTGGCTGTCGATCGCCGCCTTCGCGCACCACCATCACGGCAAGAACGCCTACGACGCACGCGACTACGAGACGGCGCGCGAGAGCTTCAAGCAGTCGCTGTTCCTGCGGCGCGAATCCGGCGCGGAGGATCGCGATCTCGAGACCGCGCTGCTCGCGATCGAGGCGGCGGAGCGTCGCCGTTCCGAGCAGCTCGTGGCGGGCTGAGCAGGCCTCGACCGCGATGTCGCCGGCATGGCTTAGCCTGGGCCCATGGCGGAACTTGACCGTGTGCGCATCTGGGGCGAGGCACTGATCAGACTGCATCTCGATGACAGCTGGTCGTTCGGCTTCGACAACGCGAAGCGCCGTGCCGGACTGTGCGATTACACGAAGAAGCGCATCACCGTGTCGCGGTATCTCGCGGCCCGCTTCGAAGACGACGAGATCCATCAGGTGCTCCTGCACGAGGTCGCCCACGCCCTGGCCGGGCACACCGCGGCGCACGGAGCGGCGTGGAAGGTCGTCGCGCGCGACCTCGGCTACGTCGGCGGCACGACCCACCGCGGCGAGACCGCCGTCGAGCTCGCGCCCTGGGTCGGCCGCTGCCCCGCCGGTCACCTCACCTACCGACACCGCCGTCCGACGAGGGCGACGTCCTGCGCACGGTGCTCGCGCACGTTCGACGCGCGCTACGTGTTCGCCTGGACACGCCGAGAGATCACGACCGACGTGCGCCTGGCCGCACAGATGCCGCGCTGACCTTCCGCTCGACGCAGGTCGGTCCGGCCCTCGGATCAGACGACCGGGTCGACGGGATCGCGGTGGTCCGATGACGCGCCGTTCGCCGTGCCCGGCTGCGTCTCGCCGGGGGAGGTCGCGCTGCGGCGACGGACGAGGGCGGTGACCGCACGCCATCCGACGAGGAACACCCCGAGCACGAGCGTCGCGACGACGATGAAGGGCACCTCGGCCGTGTCTCCGCTGAGGACGCGCAGAAGCATCCCGCCTGCGACGGTCACGATCCAGACGACCGCTCCCCACAGCACCGACCACGGCCGACGCGGCCGTGCGGGCAGGAGTGCCGCGAGCAGATGACCGACCAGCAGCGCGACGAGGAACGGCCAGGCGGTGAACAGGAAGCCCGCCGGGTTCTCGTCGTGAGAGGCGCGCCCGATCACGGCGAAGATCAGCACGAGCACGGCATCGACGATGAGAGCGGGGAGGTATCTCATGCCACGACCCTACGTGGCCGTCGCGGCGAGCGTGCACGCCCCGCGGCAATGCCGCTCAGTCGAAGCGCGTGAACCGGCCGTCGGTCAGCACCGGGACGGCGTCGACGGCATCGAGCACGGCGGCATCCACCGGCGCGGTCGGCACCACACCCGATGCTGCCATCCGCGCGGTCGACGGGACGCCGATCTCGAGCTCGCGAGCGGAGCCGCTGGCACTGAGCATGTGCCGGAGCGCGCGGCGCAGGGCTCGGAATCCCTCCGCGGCGACAGCGGCATCCGGTGCGGTGTGGTCGATGCCCAGGTCGGTGAGCGCAGCGACGATCGCGCCTGCGCCGAGGTGATCCTCGACGGCGAAGCGGGGTTCTCCCACCTCGTCCCATTCGCCTGCCGCGATGATGGCGACCGACGTCCGCGCCTGCCGACGCTCCTGCACCGTCTGCACCGCCCGCGCGACCGCCGACGCATTGCGGATCGCGCCGACCAGAACGGTGGCATCGGTGGCCGCGGCCGCCGTGGCGACGGCCGCGCCGTTGGTCGACCAGGCGACGGCATCCGCCAGTTCGATCTCAGCACCGCCGGCGACGGCATCCGTCACCGTCGAGGAGAACCGCAGCACGTCGACGACCACGACGATGTCGGCCGGGGCCAGGCGGGCGAGCCCCGCGGTCCCCCAGTCGAGACGGACCTGATACGTGGACTGATCGAACGGCGACGGCATCCGTCCAGCCTAGAGCCGTCAGTCGGCCGCGAGCGCCTCGACGGGGGCGACGCGGGTGGCCAGTCGAGTGGGCGTGGCGGCGGCGACGAGCGTCAGCACAGCCGTGGCGACGACGATGATCGCGACCGGGATCCACGGAATCTGCGGCAGCACGAATCCGGCCGGCTCGAAGTCGGGGAGCGTCGGGACCGAGCCGAGCAGCGACTGCGCGGCGATCCAGCCGTAGGCGACACCCAGCACGAGCCCCGTGAGCGTCGCGGCGACCGTGATGTGCGTCGCTTCGAGCAGCACCATCCGCCGCACCTGCGTGTTGGACAGGCCGATGGAGCGCAGGAGCCCGAGCTCGCGGCGGCGCTGCACCACGCCGATCGTGAGGAGGTTCACGAGGCCGACGGCGGCGATCACCGCGGAGACCGCGACGAGCACCATCATGATCCCCGCGAACGCGTCGAACGGCGCGAAGAATCCCTCCGGGACGTCGCCGTCCACCTGATTCATCATCAGTGCCTTCGCCGATTCCAGCGCGACGGCGAACATCGTCACCAGCGTCACGCCCATGACCACGCCGATCGCCATCCGCGAGGAGCGCTCCGGGTAGCGCAGAGCATTCTCCGCGGCGAGACGCGCGGTGGCGCTCGACCCGAACATCCGGCCGACAAGACGCAGCACCGGGGGCATGAACATGACCGATCCGATCACCAGACCGGTGAACGACAGGATGCCGCCGAAGAACGCGACGACGACGCCGAGCGGAGTGATCAGCCCGATGACCACACCCGCCGCGAGGAGCACCGCACCGCTGATCAGGAGGATCCAGGCGCCGACGTGGCGGCCGGGCCTGCCGGAGACCTCGTCGTGCGTGCGCTCCACGGAACCGCCGAGCGCCTGAAGGGGCGTCACCGACAGCACGCGGCGCGACCCCGCCCAGGCGGCGGCCCAGGTGGTGAGGGCGACGCCGATCACCGGCAGCGCGATGAAGGGCTGCGCGAGGGAGAAGCCCGTCGGATCGTTCGCCACGAACTGCGCGCCCACCTGAACGCCGACGGCGGCGAACAGGAGCCCGGTGAGCAGACCGATCGCGGCGCCGATCACGCCCACGACGAATCCCTGCCTGCCGACCTGCGCCCGCTGCGAACGGGCCGTCGCGCCGATCAGCCGCATCAGGGCGATCTGCCGCGTGCGACCGGCGATGATGGTCGAGAAGGTGTTCGCCGTGACGATCGCGGCCACGTACATCGCGACAGCCGTCAGCAGCACCGACAGCAGCCCCACGACGACCGCGAGGGTGCCGCTGTCGCCGATGAGCGGATCGGCCTGCAGGACGGCGCCGATGTACGCGGTGACCTCCACGAGGATGACCCCGAACGCGGCCGACAGCGCGGCGACCAGGATGCTGGCGCCCATGCCCCGATCGCGGAGCCAGCCCAGACGCGGACCGGTCGCGGCCGTCTCGGGGACGACCGTGGCGACGGCGGTCATGCCGCCACCTCCGCGGCGAGCATGTACGCCGAGATCTCCTCCGCCGTCTGGCGCGGGTGGTCGGCGACGATGCGGCCGTCGCCGAGGTACAGCACGCGGTCGGCGTGGCTGGCGGCGATCGCGTCGTGTGTGACCATCGCGATCGACTGACCGTGCTCGCGGCTCGCCGAGGCCAGCAGCTGCAGCACTTCGCGCCCTGTCTTCGAGTCGAGGTTGCCCGTGGGTTCATCGGCGAAGACGAGGTCGGGGGCGGTGGCGAGGGCACGGGCGATCGCGACGCGCTGCTGCTGTCCGCCGGACAGCTGGTGCGGGCGGTGGTTCAGACGCGAGCCGAGGCCGAGCGAATCGATGAGACCGTCGATGCGGGCCCGCTCGATCGCGCTCGGACGACGGCCGTCGAGCTCGAACGGCAGCATGATGTTGCCGAGGGCGTCGAGGGTCGGCACGAGGTTGAACGCCTGGAAGATGAAGCCGACGCGGCGCCGGCGCAGGATCGTGAGGTCGAGGTCTCCGAGGCCGGTGATGTCGGTGTCGCCGATCCACGCGCGTCCCTCGGTGGGGGTGTCGAGTCCGGCCATGATGTGCATGAGCGTGGACTTGCCGGAGCCGGACGGCCCCATGATGGCGGTGAACTGCCCGCGGCGGATGCCGACGCTGACGCCATCGAGCGCGCGGACGGTCCCTTCACCCGATCCGTAGGTCTTCTTCAGGTGCTGGACCCGGGCGGCGAGGCCGAGGTCGGTGGTCGTGATCTCCATGCTTCGACGCTATTTCCGGCACTCCTCCGGGCGCGTCGCCCGCAGGAGGCATCCGTCGTACATCGGAAGGATGATCCGCCCGGCGACGATTCGCGGACATCGCGACGTTCCACGGACCGATCCCCGTGATTCCTTCCGCGAATCGTCATCGCCTCCTCGAATCGTCGGCCGGCAGGGCGACGATTCGATCAGGTGAGGCCGTGCTCGAACGCGAAGACGACGAGCTGCACCCGATCGCGGAGGGCGAGCTTGGTGAGGATGCGGCTGATGTGCGTCTTCACCGTCGCCTCGCTCAGGTACTCCCGACCGGCGATCTCGGCGTTCGACAGCCCCCGCGCGGCGAGCGCGAAGATCTCCTTCTCGCGGTCGGTGAGATCGGCGAACTGCGGGGGCACGGGCTTCGGCGCCTCGGCGAAGTGCGCGAACAGATCGCGGGTGGCGGATGCCGCGATGACGCTGGATCCGGCATGGACCGTGCGGATCGCCGCCAGCAGGAACTCGGGGTCGGCGTCCTTGAGCAGGAATCCGCTCGCCCCCTGCCGGATCGCCCGGGCCGCCGCCTCGTCGAGGTCGAAGGTCGTGAGCATGACGATCCGCGGCGGCTCGGGCCGCGTCAGGATCTCGGCGGTGGCGGTCAGCCCGTCCATGACCGGCATCCGGATGTCCATCAGCACGACATCGGGACGGCTGGTGCGCACGATCTCGAGCGCCTCCTGCCCGTTGCCCGCCTCTCCGACGACCTCGAGGTCGGCCTGGGAGGCGACGAGCATGCGGATGCCGGCGCGGAACAGCGCCTGATCGTCGACGAGGACCACTCTGATCATGCGTGCTCCCCCTCTGGTGCCCCGGAATCGATCGACGAACCGATCGGAAGCGAGGCCTGGACGACGAACTGCGCCCCGCGGTGTTCGGCTTGCAGACTACCGCCGACCAGCTGGGCGCGTTCGCGCATGCCGATGAGGCCGTGGCCTCCGGGCGCGGTGGCGGCAGCCTCGGCGGAGACGGTGTTGCGCACCTGCAGGTCGACGCGCTCCGGCAGCCAGGCCAGATGCACGTGGACGGTGCCGTCGCCATGGCGGATCGCGTTCGTGAGCGCCTCCTGGAGAATGCGGTACACGGCCAGCTGGATCGCTCCGGGCGGCTCCCCCGGCGGCATCGGGTCGACCGTGACCAGGGGTTCGACGCCGGCCTGGCGCACCTGGGCGAACAGCGTCTCGAGGTCGGCGAGCGTGGGCTGCGGGCCGTCGCCCTGACGATGCCGGAGCTGCGTGAGCAGCATCCGCACATCGCTGAGAGCACTCCGCGCCGTCGTGGCGATCGTGCCGAGAGCCTCGGTGGCCATCTCCGGTCTCGTCGCCGCGGCGTACCGGGCGCCGTCGGCTTGGGCGATGACGACCGCGAGCGAGTGCGCGACGATATCGTGCATGTCCCGGGCGATGCGCACGCGCTCCTGTTCTTCGGCGGCGAGCGACTCGGCCTGCAGCTGCGCCTCCCTCGTGCTGCGGGCGCGGAGCACGACCCGCCACAGCAGCCCGCAGACCCAGGCGAATCCGAGGGCGAGGACCGACACGATGAGGAGGAGCACTCCTCCGGTGAGCTGCTCCCACCCGATGCCCGTGCCGAAGGTGACGCCGGTGACGATGACCATGTACGCCGCAGCGACGAGGCCGCCCACCAGCGTCGACGCGAATCCCCACCAGAGCACGCGACGCGTACCCCACGCCGAGGTCGCGTACAGCACGAGCAGGATCGCGAGATCGATCGGGAGAGGGCCGAATCCTGCGAGCATCTGCACGATCGCGCCGGCCCATGCCGCGCCGAGCGCGAGGCCGGGTGACAACCGTCCGATCGCGACTCCACCGAACATCAGGATGCCGGCGACCACGACCGCTCCGACGCTCGTGCCCTGGATCACGGTGCCGCCCGTGGTCGGTCCGTAGAACACGACGGATGTCGGCGTCAGGACGAGGAAGAGCAGCGCCGCCCCGACGATGTCGAGGATCAGCGCCGTACGGGAGAGCGGGCGGATCACTCCCCCACGCTACGCGAGCACCTCACGAGCGGCATCCGCCTCCAGATGTATCCGCGCAGCTAGGCGCGGCAGAGGATCTCGCCGTGCGGCACGAGGAACCACCCGTCGCCGTCCGCAGCCCAGCGCTTCCACGCGTCGCTGATCTCGTGCAGGTCGTCGCGCGTCGCCATCCCGCTGTCGACGAGCTGCCGGGCGAGCGCGGATTCGAGGATGCGGTCGGCCCACATCCCACCCCACCAGTCGCGCTCGGCCGTCGACGCGTAGCACCAGGTGGATGCCGTCGCCGTGATGTCTTCGAAGCCCGCGGCCCGTGCCCAGGAGAGCAGGCGCCGACCGGCATCCGGCTCTCCCCCGTTGGCCCTGGCCGCCGCCTGGTAGAGGGCGAGCCAGCGGTCGAGTTCCGGCAGCACGGGGAACCAGAGGAACCCGGCATAGTCCGCATCCCGGGCCGCCACGATTCCTCCGGGCACGGTGACACGGCGCATCTCGCGCAGCGCCTGCACGGGATCTCCGACGTGCTGCAGCACCTGGTGGGCGTGCACGACGTCGAACGAGTCGTCGGCGAAGCTCAGCGCGTGCACATCCTCGACAGAGAAGTCGAGGTTCGTGAGACCGCGGTCCGCGGCGAGATCGCGCGACAGCGACAGCGCGGCATCGTCGATCTCCGTGGCCGTGACGCTCGCCACGACCCCGGCGAAGTCGACCGTGATCGTCCCCGGCCCCGCGCCGACGTCGAGCAGGCGCGTGCCGTCGGTGAGGTGCGGACGGAGGTAGGCGGCGGAGTTCGCGATGTCGCGCACGTTGTGCGACCGCAGGACGGATTCGTGGTGTCCGTGGGTGTACGAGGCCATGCGCTCCAGTCTGGCAGGGCCTCAGCGAGCGAGCTCGGCCGCGACCTGCGCGACCACCTGCGGCAACGGCGTGGCGGTCGTGTCGATCACGCGCTCCCCTGCCCGCACGGGCGTCTCGCGCTGACGGGAGCCGAGGGCGACGATCTCCTCGATCACCCGCTCCGACGCCCCGATCAGATCGTCCCCGGCGAGCAGCGCGTCGGTCCCGGCAGCCCTTCGGAGAGCACGATCGCGACGGCTCTCCTCATCGGCATCCAATCGGATTAACCGCACGTCGGCCCGCGGGAAGGCGGCTCGAACCTCGTCGGGCGAGACCTCGAGCGGCGCCACGGCCACGAGTGTCCGCGCACCCGCCGCCGAGAACACCCGCTGCAGCTCGGCGGCGTTCCGCATTCCGAGGCGCGTGTCCACGTTCCAGGCGAAGTCGAGCTGGGCGACGTCGATGAATCCCGTGCGCCGGCCCTCTGCCCACAGCGGGGCCACGGTCTCCCAGCCGACGCGCGAGGCGCCTGCGCATCGGGGTCCGGTGATCCAGACCACGTGCTCGGTCGTGCCGGCGTCGGCGACAGCGGACACGGGCACAACCCCGGCGATGCCGCCCCGCCACAGCCCGCGCACCGCGCGCACCGTGCCGTTGACCGGGCTCCCATCGGTCTCCACCCGCGTCCACCCCCAGTGGGCCGACGCCGTCTCACGGGTGCCGATGGCGAGCACCTCGTCGACCTGCTCGCGCGCCCAGCCTCGCGGAGCCAACCGCTCCCGGCGCGTGACCTCGTCCGCCCCGAGCCAGAGCGACACCGTCGGGTGGCCGTTCCCCTGCGGAGGCGCCGACGGCTCGGCCACACCCGAGACGACGAGACGCTCGACGCCCGACGCCGCGAACTGCGCCGCGACTCTCGCGAGAGCCCTCTCCTTCAGACTCCAGCGGTCGGGATCGTCGGCCGGCGCGGGATAGCACATGCCCAGCTGATCGATGTCGACGTAGCCGACGCGCACCCCTTCGACGGCCAGCTGTCGGGCGACTGCCCAGGCCACGGTGCTCTTGCCCACTCCGGGCACCCCGGCCAATCGCAGTACGTCCATCCGCCACAGTCTGGCAGGAGGCGATGGCTCAGCGCAGTTCGGACGCCACGCGCCGGATCGCCTCTCGATCGGGCTTTCCGGAGGTGAGCACGTCCAGCTCGTCGACCAGGATCAGACGCGCGGGCCTCGCGTGCGCGCCGATCTCCTTCGAGACCGCCTCGCGCGCCTGCTCCAGCTGCTCGCCCTCGCTGCGGCGCAGAACCTCGCCGCGTGCGACGACGATGACCGAGGCCTCGCCCCAGCGCTCGTCGTCGACGCCGACCACGACCGCCTGATGGAGGCCGGGGACCCGCCGCACGATCCGCTCGACCCGGTCGAGGGAGATGTTGATCCCGCCCGACACGATGACGTTGTCGGCGCGCCCGTGCACCCGCACGACCCCGTCCTCCACGAGTCCCAGGTCGCCGGTGCGATACCAGCGGATGCCGTGGTCGTCACGGACGAACGTGCGAGCCGTCAGCGCATCGTCACCCAGGTAGCCCTCGGCGAGCATGGGCCCCGCGATCCGCAGCTCCCCGTCGATCGTGCGCACGGTGACCGTCTCGAGAGGCACCCCGTCGTACACGCAGCCGCCACTGGTCTCCGTCGACCCGTACGTGCGCACCAGTCGCACGCCGAGATCCGCCGCCCGCTCGCGAAGCGGCTCCGGGAGCGACTGCCCGCCGACGAGGATCGCCCGGTACGCCTGCAGTGCGGCGCGCACGGCGGTGTCGTCAACGGCATCGAGCAGGGTCGCGACCTGAGCGGGCACGAGAGAGGTGAACAGGTCGGGGATGCCGGTGCCCGCGCCGGCATCCGGACGCAGCATCGCCAGTGTGGTCTCCGCGAAGGACCGCGGCGAGAAACGGCCGTCGATCACCGCCGGCTCGGTACCGGCCACGATCGAGCGCACGAGCACCTGCAGTCCGGCGACGTACCCGGCGGGAAGGGCGAGCAGCCACCGCCCACCACCGATCCGCTCCGCCGTCGCCTCGGCGCTCGATCGCAGCGCCTCGGCGGTCAAGGCCACGCGCTTCGGGATGCCGCTCGAACCCGAGGTCGCGATGACCACGGCGACGCCCTCCGGGGCCTCGACCGGTGTACCGGCCACCATCCCGAACCCCAGCGGCGATCCACCGTCGAGGGCATCGCGAAGGGCGACTCGCACCTGCGCCGGGTCGTCGGCTTCCGTCGGGATCAGAGCAGCCATGCGTGTTCTCGAGCGCTCAGTAGTGCCAGGGGAACGAGGACCAGTCGGGGTCGCGCTTCTCGAGGAACGAGTCGCGCCCCTCGACGGCCTCGTCGGTGCCGTAGGCCAGTCGGGTCGCCTCTCCGGCGAACACCTGCTGGCCGACGAGACCGTCGTCGACCGCGTTGAAGGCGAACTTGAGCATGCGGATGGCCGTGGGCGACTTCGTGAGCACGGTGCGCGCCATCTTCAGCGCCTCGCGCTCGAGCTCGGCGTGCGGCACGACGCGGTTCACCGCCCCTGCCTCATACGCGCGCTGGGCGGAGTACTCCTCCGCGAGGAAGAACACCTCGCGCGCGAACTTCTGTCCGGTCTGGCGAGCCATGTAGGCGGAACCGTATCCGGCGTCGAAGCTGCCGACGTCGGCATCCGTCTGCTTGAACCTGCCGTGCTCGGCTGAGGCGATGGTCAGATCGCACACCACGTGCAGGGAGTGCCCGCCGCCCGCAGCCCAACCCGGAACCACCGCGATGACCACCTTCGGCATGAAGCGGATCAGGCGCTGCACCTCGAGGATGTGGAGGCGTCCGCCACGAGCGGCGTCCTGCACGACCGTCTCGGAGTCGGAGTACTTGTACCCGTCACGACCGCGGATGCGCTGATCGCCGCCCGAGCAGAACGCCCAGCCGCCGTCCTTCGGGCTCGGGCCGTTGCCGGTGAGCAGCACCGCGCCGATGTGCGAGTCCTGACGGGCGATGTCGAGGGCCCGGTACAGCTCGTCGACCGTGTGCGGACGGAAGGCGTTGCGCACCTCGGGACGGTGGAAGGCGATGCGAGCGACCCCACCGTCGACCGAGACGTGGGCGGTGATGTCGGTGTAGTCCTCCGCACCGGGCGCGAGCACCCATTCGGCGGGATCGAACAGGTCGGAGACGAATGGGCTGGTCACGTGTCCAGCCTATTCCCCGCCCTCTGCGGAACGACGGAACGCCGCCTCCCCTGGGGGCAGCGGCGTCTCGTCGGCGGATGCTGTCAGCGGCGACGGGCGCGGACCGTCTTGATCCAGCCGTCGATGATGTCCCAGGCGGGGAACGCGACGAGGGCCGCGCCGGTGATGATCCCGAGGACCCTCATCGTGTCGCCCTCGACGCCGTTGCCGGTGAAGGAGAAGGCCAGGAACTCGGGGTTGATGAGCTCGCCCCGCACGAGGAGGGTGAGCGACCAGACCGCGAAGGCGACAGCCAGCACCGTGTTCACGACGGAGAGGGCGACGGTCCAGCGGCGGCGGGCGTACACGGCGACGGCGAGGAGGGTCTCCGCGGCGATCAGCACGAAGAGCACCGTGATGCCCCACGGCCAGAGCCCCGGGTGGAGGATCGGGATCGGCTCGCCGCCCGTGGGGAAGAATCCCCGCGTCACATCCCACAGCACCGCCCCGATACCCAGGAGCAGCATCACCAGCGAGGCGATCACGTCGCTGCGGTTCGCGCCGTCGTCGGCCTGTGCGGGAAGCTGGTCGACGTCCCACTTCACGCCCGTGTCGGTGCCGGCGCGCTCGAGGATGAAGAAGACCAGGGTCACCCAGAAACCGACGTTCACGATGACCTGGATGCCGACGACCACGGCCGCGCCGATCATCTCGCCCACGGTGGCGCCGTCGAGAGCCTTCCCGAGTGCGACACCGCCCATCGCGCAGATCGGCACGATGATCAGCAGCAGCTTCAGCAGTCGCCACCAGGTGAGGAAGTAGCGGGGGCCGATGAGGTGCAGCGGGAAGTCGGCGTACCCCGCGGCCAGCACACCCGGGTCGCCGAGCTCGGTCAGGACCGCGCGCTCGGCGGCACCCGGTGCCTCGCCCTGCTCGATGCGCGCCTCGACCGCATCGGCGATGGACGCTTCGAGCTCGGCCCGGACGTCGCCCTGCGCCTGCGGCTGCAGGCTGCGGATGGTCGCGCTGATGTATCTCTCGGTGAGAGTGTTCGTCGTGGTCATGTCACTTCTCCTCGGAGGTGAGGGATGCGATCGCCGCAGTCAGCGAACGCCATTCGTCGGTGAGGGTGTCGGCCAGGCGGATGCCGGCTTCCGCGGTGCGGTAGAACTTGCGGGGCCGGGCCTCGTCGGTGTTCCACTCGCTCGTGAGGTACTCCTGCTTCTCCAGGCGGCGCAGCAGGGGGTACAGCGTGTTCGCGTCGGTGGCGAAGCCGCGGCGCTCGAGCTCTTCGAGAAGCCCGTAGCCGTAGCCCGCCGTGCGCAGCAGCTGCAGGCAGGCGAGCACGATCGTGCCGCGGCGGAGCTCCTGCAGATGCGTGTCGAGCGTTTCGTTCATGACTCACACGGTACTGTGTGTCACACACCATTGTCAATCACACATTTATGTAGCCGGCAAGAAAGCAATCGACCCACCCGCTCGGTGAGCGGATGGGCCGATGACGAAGCAGCGAGTCGATGGCGATGCGCGCTCGCCTTCGCCGTCACATGATGTTCCAGAACGGATTCCAGTCCGGACGGTCGGTGTACCAGCTGTTGCCGTGATTGTCGCTGCACTGGTAGTAGTCCTCCCCGGTGGTCCGGGTACATCCCCACACATCGCTGAAGTCGGCCTCGGCGGATGCCGCCGAGGCGCCACCGATCACGAGGATGGAACTCACGCCCACCACCGCGGCCATCCGGAGCAGTCTCTTCTTCATGTCACTCACTCGCTTCCCTGTCGATCGTCCGCACCGGGCGGTGCGACGCGTCGAGCGTAGGAGCACACAGGGAGACCGGAAAGCGATCGAGGCGATATACCGACATTCAATGGGACAACCGGCGTCATGACTCTTCCGGACCAGGCGTCCTCGTCGACACGGTGTGACCTCGAGGCTCAGCACCGACACCAGGGCACAATGGGGACATGCTCCCCCCGCTCGCAGACCTGCTCGCCTCCGCCCGCGTCGTCGCCCTCCCGATGCACACCCGTTTCCGCGGCGTGGACACGCGCGAGGCACTCCTGTTCGAGGGACCGGAAGGGTGGGCGGAGTTCTCCCCCTTCGTGGAGTACGAGGATGCCGAGGCCGCGACCTGGCTCGCCGCCGCCATCGATTTCGGCTGGAATCCGCAGCCGGCTCCCCTGCGTGACCGGATCGCGGTCAACGCCACGATCCCCGCGATCGACGCGTCACTCGTGGCCGACGTCCTCGCGCGCTTCGCCGGATGCCGGACGGCGAAGGTGAAGGTCGCCGAACCGGGCCAGACGCTCGCCGACGACGTGGCCCGCGTGCGGGCGGTGCGCGAGGCGATGGGTCCGGAGGGACGCATCCGCATCGACGCGAACGGCATGTGGAACGTCGACGAGGCCGAGCACGCCGTGCACGCCCTCAACGAGTTCGATCTCGAGTACGTGGAGCAGCCGTGCGCGACCGTGGACGAGCTCGCCGACCTGCGCCGACGCGTGAAGTACATGGGCGTCCCGGTCGCGGCCGACGAGAGCGTGCGCAAATCCGACGACCCGCTCGCCGTCGCGCGCGCCCGTGCGGCCGACCTCCTCGTCATCAAGGCACAGCCCCTGGGCGGGGTCACGCACGCCCTGCAGATCGTGACGGCCGCAGGGCTTCCCGTGGTCGTCTCCAGCGCGCTCGACACGGCGATCGGCCTGTCCCAGGGTGCCGCGCTCGCCGCGGCGCTCCCCCACCTGGACTACGACTGCGGTCTCGGCACTTCGTCGCTCTTCCTCGACGACGTCGCCGACCTGCGACCTGTCGACGGCTCGATCCCGGTGGGCCGGGTGACGCCGGATGCCGCCGCGCTGACCCGCCTGGCCGCCTCCGACGACCGCCGCGACTGGTGGCTCGATCGGCTCTCCCGCTGCCACGCCGTGCTCGCGTCCGACTGAGTCGCCTCAGTCCACGATGAGCAGCTGCACCAGGCGGCCGAGCTCCTCGCTGCTGGAATGGCGCAGGCGCTCGTCATCCTGGCCCGCCATCGCACCCCGCACGGTCATGCCCTCCCAGATGATCATGAGCATGCGGGCGGCCACGTCTGCCGGAAGCCGGAGGCGCAGGAGGCCGGCCTCGACGATGTCCTCCACGATCTGAGCGATGCTCGCCACCATCTCACGCTCCTGCGCCAGGTACGCGATGCCGAACTGCTCGTCCCGGAGGGCGCGGATGCGGATCTCGCTCATCAGCATCACGCCGAGGCGGTCGTCGCCGCCGAGCTCCATCACCTGCTGCACGACATCGATCGGATCGCAGCCCTCGGCGAGCGCTCCGTCGGCGGTGAGCTCTTCGACCCTCGTGCGGACCGCGTTGACGCGCACCTCGGCCACGCTGCCGGCGAGCATGAGGAAAAGCTCATCCTTGGACTCGAAGTTGGAGTAGAAGGCGCCGCGGGTGAAGCCGGCGCGCTCGCACACCGCTTCGACGGATGCGCCGTCGAGTCCCACTTCGGCGAAGACCTGCGCTGCCGCTTCGAGAAGCCGTGCGCGCGTGTTCTCGCGGCTGCGGGTCGCGGGTGTCGTCATCGATTCCTCCTGACTCTCACTCTCGCATGATTCACACCCCGCACACAGACTTCCGCGGGCGGGTCACTTTACGATACATCTATGTATTGAATACACCTGTGTATCCAATCGGCACCCCTCGGAGGAACGCGTGTCCACTCTTCTGTCGTCGCTCGGCCGCTGGTCCTTCCGGCACCCCTGGCGAGTCCTCGTCTCCTGGCTCCTCGCGCTCGGCATCGCCGGAGCCGGCGCCCTCGTGCTCGGCGCCGGCACCGACAACACCTTCTCGATTCCCGGCACCGAGTCGCAGGCGGGCCTCGAGCAGCTGTCGCGCTCGTTCCCCCAGGTGAGCGGCACGAACGCGCAGTTCATCGTGGTGGCGGCCGATGGCGACGACATCACCGACGACGCGTATCGCGGGCCCATCGAGGATGCCGTCGACGAACTCGGTGACATGGACGATGTCCTGGCCGCCAACTCGCCGTACGACGAGATGGTCAGCGGCATGATCAACGACGACGACACCGCGGCGATCGTCCGCCTGCAGTTCGACGGGCAGTCCACAGACGTCTCGCCCGAGACCAAGGAGGCGCTGCACGAGGTCGTCGACGATCTCGCCGGCACCCTGCCCGACGGGTCCCAGGCGGTCCTGGGCGGCGACCTCTTCGCCACGTCGATCCCCGGCGTCACCCTCACCGAGGCCGTCGGTCTGCTGATCGCCCTCCTCGTGCTGATCGTGACGTTCCGGTCATTCGTGGTCGCCGGCCTGCCGCTGCTGACCGCGATCCTCGGTGTCGGCATCTCGATGGCGGGCATCTTCACGGCCACCGCCTTCGCGACCGTGTCGTCGACGACGCCGCTCCTCGCGCTCATGCTCGGGCTCGCGGTCGGGATCGACTACGCGCTGTTCATCATGGCGAGACACCAGGATCAGGTGCGTGAAGGCGTCGACCCCGAGGAATCCGCAGCTCGCGCGGTCGGAACGGCGGGCTCTGCCGTCGTGTTCGCCGGAGTCACGGTGCTGATCGCCCTGATCGGGCTCGGCTTCGCCGGCATCCCGTTCCTCACCACCATGGGCATCGCCGCCTCCGCGGCGGTCGCCGTCGCCGTCGCGATCGCCGTCACGCTCACCCCCGCGCTCCTCGGATTCATGAAGGGCAGGGTCGCCGGGCGGCCGCTGCGGGCCCGCAAGCCCAAGAAGGGCGATGAGGGGCCGAAGGAACGGGTGAAGGGCAGCACCCGGTGGGTCCGCGGCGTCACCAAGCACCCGGTGCTGGTCTCGCTCGCCGTGGTCCTGGGCCTCGGCATCGTGGCAGTCCCCGCGCTGAGCCTCGATCTCGCCCTCCCGAACGCGGGTGTGCTGCCGAAGGACTCGGAAGCGCGCCAGAGCTACGACCTCACGGCCGAGGAATTCGGTCCCGGGTTCAACGGCCCGATGATCCTCACCGGCACGATCGTCACCTCGACCGATCCGCTGGGTCTGATGGAAGACCTCGGGGATGCCGTCGCGAAGGTCGACGGCGTCAAGGAGGTCGCGCTCTCCGTTCCCAACGAGACCGCCGACACCGGCATCGTGCAGATCATCCCGGAGACCGCACCGGATGATCCCGCCACCGCCGACCTCGTCCGCGAGCTCCGATCGCATCACGACGAATGGCTCGACGAGTTCGGCATCGACCTGAAGGTCACCGGTTTCACCGCCGTCGGCATCGACATCTCCGACCAGCTCGGCAACGCGCTGCTGCCGTTCGGCATCTTCGTGATCGGTCTCTCGCTCGTGCTCCTCACGATCGTGTTCCGCTCGCTCTGGGTGCCGATCACCGCGGCCCTCGGCTACCTCCTCTCGATCGTCGCCGCCTTCGGCGTCGTGGGCGCGGTGTTCGAGTGGGGCTGGTTCGCCGACCTGCTGCACGTCGCCAAGGTCGGCCCGATCATCAGCTTCATGCCCATCGTGCTGATGGGCGTGCTGTTCGGGCTCGCGATGGACTATCAGGTGTTCCTCGTCTCCCGCATGCGTGAGGACTTCGTGCACGACCCCGACTCGAAGAGCCCGGATCGCGCGACCCGACGCGCCGCCGCTCAGCGTGCCGTGCGCAGCGGCTTCACCGGTTCGGCGAAGGTCGTCACCGCGGCAGGACTCATCATGTTCGCCGTGTTCGTGGCGTTCGTCCCCGAGGGCGACTCGTCGCTCAAGCCGATCGCGCTCGGCCTCGCGGCGGGCATCGCGATCGACGCGTTCCTCGTGCGGATGACCCTGATCCCCGCGCTGATGGCGATCCTCGGCGAACGCGCCTGGGAGATCCCGGCCTGGCTGGAGAAGATCCTCCCCCGCGTCGACATCGAGGGCGAGGCCGTCGAACGCGAGCGCCACCTGGCCGCCTGGCCGGGCGACGGCTCCGCTGTCGCCGCCGACGACCTCGAGATCAGCGCCGACGCACCGGTCATCGAGCGCCTCTCGCTGCGCATCCCGGAACGCGGCGCCGTCGTCGCGACCGGCAGCGACTCCCGCACCCGTCGCGCTCTGGCGCTCACGATCGCCGGCCGCGTCGCTCCGAGCGACGGACGCCTCAGGGTCGCCGGCCACCTTCTTCCCGGCCGGGCCGCGTGGGTGCGCTCGCACGTCGGCTGCGTGCTCGTCGACGATGCGGATGCCGCCCTCGCCGAACTCGCGGAAGCCCTGCGCGGGAAGTCGTCGGTCGTCGTCATCGACGGACTCGATCGCCTGACCGGCGGCCAGCGCGACCAGGCGGCCGCGATGCTGCGGGATGCCGCCGTGTCCCGGCCGCTCGCGGTCTTCGCCACAGCCTCCGACGCGGCATCCGCCCGCACCACTCTCGCCGAGGCCGGCTGGCCCGATGCCGAGACTCTCGACACGCGCACTCCGCGCCGAATCGCCGCAGAATCCACCGAGGTGACCGCATGACACTTCCCATCGAGCGCTCGCGCTCCCGCAAGCCCGTCACCTGGTTGACGATCCTCGGCGTCCTGCTGCTGCCGGCGGCCATCGGCGGCATCCTGGTCGCGGCGCTGAACAACCCGACCGAGCGTCTCGACACCATGACAGCGGCCATCGTCAACCTCGACGAACCGGTCACGATCGACGATCAGCTCACCCCGCTCGGACGACAGCTGGCGTCCGGTCTCGTCGAGGGTTCCGACGAACTCGACTCGAATCTCACCTGGGTGATCTCCAACGAGGACGACGCGGCCGAGGGGCTGGCCGACGGCACGTACCAGGCCGTCATCACCATCCCGGAGGACTTCTCCGCGGCGGCCACCTCGGCCGGTCAGGCGATCTCCGACGGCGGAGGAGAAGCCGAGAAGGCCACCATCACCGTGACCACGCCCGACGACGGTCTCGTCGCCGACGATCTCATCACGGGCCAGATCGCGAACGTCGCCGCGTCGACGATGGGCACGATGCTCACCGAGGCCACGACCGAGAACGTGCTCGTCGGATTCACCACGATCGGCGACCAGATCGGCGACGCCGCCGACGGCGCACTGGAGTTGGCGACCGGCGCGAGGAGCGCGGCGGACGGAGCAGCCGCGATCCCCGACGGCGCCACGAAGCTCGCGTCGGGAGCGGGAGAGCTCGCCACCGGCGCATCGTCGCTCGCCTCCGGCCTCGACACCATCGCCGGCAAGACACGGGAGGCCGCGGCCGGTGCGAGCCAGATCGGCTCGGGGCTCACGAGCGGAGCAGCGGCACTGGAGGCACAGGCGCCCGGGGCCGCGGCCCTCGCGTCGGGGACCACCGAGCTGGCAGCGGGCATCAACGCCCTCGCGAAGAGCTGCGATCCGCTCGTCTTCACGGCTGCCTACTGCGACCAGCTCACGGAGCTGGCCGCAGGAGCGACCGCGACGGAAGCCGGCGTCAGCCAGCTCGCAGCGCTGCCCGCCACGATCGCCCCGCAGATGCGCCAGGCCGGAACCGGCGCGACGCAGCTCGCGGGCGGACTGACTCAGCTCGCGAACGAGGGCATCGGCCAGTCCGCCGCCGGAGCGCGGTCCCTCGCCACCGGCGCCACTCAGCTCTCCGGCGGGGCGACCGAGCTCGCCACGGGCACGACCGAACTCGCCACCGGGCTCGACACCCTGGCGACCGGCACGGGCGACCTCGCGGGCGGGCTGCGCACGGCATCCGACTCGCTCCCGTCGTTCAGCGACCAGGAATCGAAATCGCTCGCCTCGGTGATCGCCGACCCGGTGTCGACGAACGCATCGATGAACACGATCTTCGGCCCCACCGCGATCCCGCTGCTCACCGCGGTCGTGCTGTGGTTCGGCGGACTCGCGTCGTTCCTGGTGATGCGCGCGCACACGGCCCGCACCCTCACGTCGCGCCGCTCGTCCGCCGCACTCACGCTCCGTGCCTTCGCGCCGGCCGCGCTGATCGGCGCAGCGCAGGGCCTGCTCGTCTCGTTCGTGGTGCAGTTCATCGCGAGCTACGAGGTCGGCGCGTGGTGGGTGTTCGCCGGTACGGCAGTGCTCGCGGGCATCGTGTTCGCCGCGGTGAACCAGGCGCTGGTCGCGCTGTTCGGCGGGGTCGGCCGCTGGATCGCCGCACTCGTCGGAGTCATCGCCGTCGCCACCGGACTCATCTCGACCGTGCCCGGCTGGCTCGCCGGTCTCGGCGCGGCCCTTCCGACGGCGCCCGCGTTCGCCGGACTGATCGCGGGCAACGGCTCCGCGGTCGCGGCGCTCGTGGTCTGGGGCGTGCTGTCGGTCGTCGCGACGACGCTGGCCGTCGCCCTCCGGCGCACGACCTCGGCGAAGGCGGTGCTCGCCACGGCCTGAGTCGCGGCCTCAGCTCCTCCGGAGGTCAGACGTCCTGATCGGTCGAGACGGCCGCCGCCGCAGGGGAGGCGTCGCTCGTCGGCGGTCGAAGGATGCTGCGGGCCGCGGAGAGACCGCTTTCGATGGCCCCGTCGATGAACCCACCCCATCCGTCGGCGACGTCCGATCCCGCGAGCAGCACCCGACCGTGAGGCGCGCGCAGTGCCGGCAGCCCACGCTTCAGATAGCCCGCGCGATGCATCGGCCACGTCTCGCCGGAGAGCGGATCGGCGGTCCAGTCGTGCCCCGCGACATCGACGACGGTCAGACCCCTCACCACCTGGTCGACGGCCTGCTGCACGGCCGATCGATCGTTGCCGTCGATGGCGCGTGCATCAGGGCCGAACCCGATGACGACCGTGCGCCCACCGACGTGATACTCCGATTGCAGGAAGTTCAGGGGCGCGTCATTAGCGCCGAACGCGACGAAGTGCGGTCTCTCGCCCTCGACCGAGAACCAGATCTTCGTTCCCCGTCCGACCTGCCCGCTCTCGACCGCGCGCTCGGCAGCCGCCGGCAACGGCGGCTCGAAGCGGATCCGCGCGAGGGCATGAAGCGGAGCAGTCACGATCACCGAAGCTGCAGTGACCGATGACCCGTCGACGAGTCGGATCAACACCTCGCCGGGACCGTCCGCGATGGACGCGACATCGGCACCGAGCCGCAGTTCCGCATCCGTGTCGGAGAGGATCGCCTCAGCGAGAGCCCGCGTTCCGCCCGCGATCTTGTAGCTCGCGCACGCCTCGAACAGCATCCGCCAGTCTCCGTTGGCGGCGGCAAGCCATCGCAAGGCCTGCGTGTAGGCAGCCTCGTCGAGTCGCCCGTTGAAGTTCAGCGTCCAGAAGGACAGGAGGAGGGCGAGGCGATCCTCGTCGAGCCCAAGGGCGGCGAGCCGGTCGAGCAGCAGTTCGTCGTCGAGGAGCGTCCCCTGCGCCGAACTGAGGGGAGAGAACGGATCCGGGAAGACCTCACGCGCCGCGCGCCCGAGTTCCCGATTCGGCTCGTCGAGGAGGGCGAGGAGCGCATCCGGTTCGACCGCGGTCGGCCGCCCGTCGTGCTGATGCCACGCGACCGCGGGCTGAGGGCTGGGCACGAGCCCGATCCCGTACCGATGCAGCTCCGTCCAGACGAAGGGCTGTATCCAGTGCACCCACGTGCCGCCGAGCTCGATGTCGAGCCCGAGACGACTGTCGAGCCACGTACGCCCGCCGATCCGGTCCCGCGCCTCGAGGACGAGCACTCGTCTGCCGCTCCACGTGAGTTCGCGGGCGGCTGTGAGACCTGCGAATCCCGCACCCAGGATCACGACGTCGTACTCCTGCGCTGTCATGGGATCCTCAGGAGTAGACGAAGAACTCGACGGTCGGTGCGAGGACGGTCCAGAGCGCAGCCGTTCCCTTGTTGAACGTCGCCACCGACCCGGCAGTGAGCTCGAACGCGTCGCTGTCGTCGGGCTCGACACGGAGATGGCCCTCGATGATGTACACCGTCTCGTCGGCATGGCCGACGACCCGCATCGCGCCGGGTGTCTCCTCCGGGGTGATGAACCAGAAGCCGGACGCGAGATTCTCGCGGTCTCCTTCTCCGGGCCGGCGGGTCCACTGGACCGTGCCGACCTCGAAGGGCTCGGCCGCAGAGCGGTCATATCGGGTGGTGCTCGTGAAGTCGGGCATGGTTGCGCCTCTCGGATCCGCGAGCGGATCAATCGTTGGGGTAGGACGTCTCGTTGAGAATCGTGAAGCGGCTGTCGAAGGGGATGTGGACGACGCTCTGCGTCGAGTTCTCCCAGCAGAACATGCGGCCGATGGAGCGCTTCTCGTGCAGATCGACCACGAGGAAGCTCTCCACCGGCATCACGCTCTCCTTCCAGTAGAAGATGACGAGCCCTTCCGCCAGTTCCAGGGTCTTCGTCTGATCCACGTCGGCCAGGCCGGATTCGGCACCGGAGATGCAATGCCAGACGAACGTGCCTCCGTTGAGATAGATGTGCTCGTATCGTTCCGTCTCGCTGTAGCGGTAGTAGATGCGCTTGCCGACGAGCTCATCGCTGCTCCTCCGCGGTTCGATCTCACCCATGCCCTCGATCCGGCCGGAGAGGAAGACGGTTCCGGTGCGGCCGACGCCGTCGGTGAGCGTGATCCAACTGTCGGCGGCCGTGACGCGACCGTCGACGAGGTCGACCACGATCGAGATCGCGCGGGCCTCCGCCCCTGAGCCCGTCAGCACGTCGATGAACTGCACACCCGGGCGAACCTCCACAGCGCGGTAGGAGAGGCGGTCGCGGGATCCGGCGCGCGCGCCGGCGATGACGGTCGACGTGACCGCGTCCGCGGAGTGGAATTCGTACCGCGTCGTGTCGCCGTCGTCGAAACGGATCTCGATCGTCCGGCCGATCAGAGCTTCACTCGCGGGCAGGCTCGGAGCGCCGAATCCGTCGATCATCGCGGACACATCGGGCCACTCCTCCTGGGCGATGAAGCCCTGCGCGTGGACCTTCGAGTCGGTAGACATGTTCACAGTGGAGTTTCCTTTCCCGGGGCGGATGGATGCACGGAGCGGTCCTCAGGCGATCGCCACGACCGTGAAGTCGATGTCCTTGCGGAAGCTCGGGATGATGAACCCGACGACGAACGCGGCGGGGATGAGCCAGAGCATCGCTTTGGCCACGGTGCCGTCGCCGAACAGGAGCACATCGAAGTTCGACAGCGCGATCACCAGCACTGCGGCGTTCAGGAGGAGCGCGAGGCTCGGGGCGAACTTCGTGCTCCAGAAGCCGGTCTCGAGGCGTTCACGGAGGAAGAAGGCGAGGATGGCCACCGAAGCGAGCGTCATCATCGTGATGAAGCCGACGGTTCCGAGGGCGACGAACCACGCGTACACGACGACGATGGGATCGGCTCCGGCCGCGAAGAAGATCGCGAGGACGACTGCACAGACAGCGGCGTCCACGAGCGCGGCGACGTGCGGCGCGTGCTTCACACGTGAGACCCGCGCGAAGATCTGCGGCAGCACACGTGCGCGTCCGAGAGCGAAGCAATAGCGGGCGAACATGTTCTGCACGCCGATCAGCATCGCGAGGAAACTCGTGAGCACGAGGATCTGCAGCACGAGCGAGAGCCAGGGGCCGACGGCGCGCGAGGCGAGATCGAAGATGACGCCGGAGAGGTTTTCGGCCGAGGCCCGCTGAACGTCATTCGCGCCGATGCCGTAGCTGACAGCCCAGGTCGCCAAGGTGTAGTAGACGGCGACGAAGCCGATGACGACGAACAGCGCGATGGGGATCGTCCGGCGCGGGTTCCTCGCTTCCTCGGCGAACACCGTCGTCGCCTCGAACGTCGTGAAGCAGGTGAACACGAACAGTCCGGCGACACCCACTCCGGGGTTCGCCAGTACCGCAGGGCTGAAGCTCACCAGGGACGGGTCCTGTCCGGGGAACGCGATGAGGATTCCGACGACGAGCACCGCGACGACGATGACCTCGAGCGCGATGATCACGCCCAGGACGCGCATGTTCAGGTCGACGCCGCGGATGACCAGGACAGTGGTGACGGCGATCGCAAGCATCACCCAGGCCCAGACCGGCACGTCGAGTCCCGCACTCGCGGCGAGCTGCTGGGCGAAGACGCCGAACTGGGCGACGAGGCCGATCTGGAGGGCGAGATACGTCACGACGACGATGCCCGCGGACCCGGTGGCGGCGCGCGGGCCCAGCCCCCGTGCGATGTACGCGACGAAGCCGCCGGCATTGGTGATGTGACGACTCATCTTCAGATACCCCACCGCGAAGACCGCGATGATGGCCGCGACGATCAGGTAGACGGCCGGTGCGCCGCTGCCGACGATCGAGAAGACCACCGGGGCGGCCCCCACGAACGCCGCCATCGGCGCCGCCGCAGCGATGACGAAGAATGCGACGCCGACGACACCGAGACTGTTCCGTTTCAGTGACGGCGTCTGCTCGGCCGGGGATTCGGTGCTGGTCGACGCCATGGCGTTCTCCCTTGAACAAGGCGGATGATGAAGCTATTTGAGCAGGTGCTGAATTCCATGTCAAGCATTTGCTCAAATTGGATGAGCGTCGACGTGACCCGGGAGGTAGGGTGCCAACATGGCCGAAGACTCACCACGCATCAAATACGGCACCGGTCGCGAGGCGCTGATCGAAGCGGCGGTCCGTGTCGTCGCCCGCCACGGGCTGCACGGCATGACCTTCCGCAAGGTCGCGGAAGAAGCCGGCGTGAACAATTCTCTGGTGGCGCACCACTTCGGCTCGCTGTCGTCGCTGGCGTCGGCTGCGCTCGCCTGGTCCGCGACGACGGCTCTGAATGACTCGCATCTCGCCGGATTCCGCGACTCTGCCGACGACTACAAGGCGGCGCTGTGGTCCACTCTCAGCGAGGAGAAGGACCTGCACGTCTACCAGTTCGAGATGGTCCTCGAGGCCGGTCGTGATGAAGGGATCCGCACCCAGATCATCGCCATGTACGACCAGTACACCTCGGAGCTCTCCCGCAGCATGTTCGGCGACTCGGCGAACGAGGAGGACGATGCCGTGGCTCGCGCCGTCTTCGCCGCGCTCGACGGGCTCGTGCTGCAGTTCGTCGGCGGAGCGATCGACCGGCAGCAGGTCGATGCCTCCGTCAGCGCCCTGTGGAAGCTGGCAGCCATGGCGACTTCCTCTCGCTCTTCGGAGCGGGCATGAAGATGCCGGATCCCTCGGGCTCTGATCCGGACCCGAGCCCGCGCCGGACGAGCCGAGGCTCCCCGAGGATGCGCCGACCGTTCATGGACGACCCTGCCCAGCTCGCTTCGCTGGAGGGGCAGCAGTATCTCGTGCTGCGTCCGACGATCGCCGTCGCGTCGCTGTACAGGGAGGTGCAGGATGCCGCGCTCGCGCGGCTCGGCGGCGACATCCCGCATCCGCGCACCGAGCACGTCACGCTGCGCGCCTTCTCCGAACCGGATCGCCGGACCGAGGTCGGCGCTCTGGTCCGCGACTGGGCGGCGCGACAGCATCCGATCGAGGTGACGGCGGAGGCGGTCGACGTGTTCCCGGCACCGTGGCAGATCCTCATCGTGCGGATCGCCCGCTCGGCCGCGCTCGTCTCGGCCTATGCAGACCTCAGCGCGGCCCTCGAGAGCACGGATTTCCGGCGCCTCGACGAGCGCGGCGTCGAGGACTGGACGTTCCACCTCTCGGTCGTCTACGGCAGGACGCTCGACCCTGCCGCGTGGCAGGAGTTCGCCGACGCGTCACGGACCGAGCTGTCGCTGCAGCCGGCCGAGACGATCGCCGAGGCGGAACTGGTCTGGTACGAGGACGGCGAAGAGCACGCCGAGGTCATCCCTCTCGGCCCCTGAGCGCCTGCCGGCTCAGCTCAGGCCGGAGTATGCGTGCAGGCCCTTGAAGAACACGTTGACGATGGTGAAGTTGAAGATCACGGCCGAGAAGCCGACGATCGCCAGCCAGGCCGAGGGGTTTCCTCGCCATCCACGGGTCGCGCGGGCGTGGATGTATCCGGCGAAGATGACCCAGATCACGAAGGTCCAGGTCTCCTTGACATCGAAGCCCCAGAAGCGGCTCCACGCGTAATAGGCCCAGATGGAACCGGCGATCAGGGTGAACGTCCACAGGATGAACCCGATGATCGAGAACCGGTACGCCATGCTCTCGAGGCGCTCCGCGTTCGGGAAGGTCCGCAGGAACCCGGGGCCCGTCTTCTCGGCGCCTTCTCCGACGAGGCGCTCCCGCCGCGACTGCATGAGCTGGATGACCGAGAGAGCGAAGGCGAGCGCGAAGAACGCGGTCGCGAGCGACGCCACGAACACGTGGATGACGAGCCAGATGCTCTTCAGCGGGTCCATCAGCGGCGAGATCTCGACGTAGAAGTTCGTCGAGGCGAGGCCGAGAAGGATCACGACGAGACCCGTGATGAACGTGCCGAGGAAGCGCAGGTCGATCCGCGTGAGCACCACCAGGAACACGGCGACGATGAGGAGGGTGCCGAGCATCGCGAACTCGTAGAGGTTCGCCCACGGCACGCGCCCGGCCGCGATGCCACGGGTCAGCGTCGCTCCCAGATGGAAGACGAAGGCGAGCACCATGAGCGATGTGCCGATGCGTGCCATCACGAATCGCTGCGGCTTCGCGTCGGCGTCGGACGACCCGGCGGACGATGCGCCGATCACTCCCCCGCCTGCGCCGACGAGCGCCGGCTGCCGGACGGTCTGCGCTTCTGCCGAGACCTCCGAGCGGCGCGCGAGATCGAAGGCGAAGGCGATGAACGCCGCCGCATAGATCGCGATCGCCGTCCACAGCAGGATCGGCGAGATCTCGTTGAGCTCGAGCATGATGTCAGTCTACTTTCGGGGAGTCGGATGCCGGGGCCTGCGGTTCCGCGGACGGAACGGCTTCGTCGAGGATCTCGCGTGCTGTCGTGTCGCCCGCGACGTCGAGCAGGCGACCGTGTCCGGCGACGAGGTCGTCGACCGCAGCGGCGAGGGTCGGGTCCTCGCCTCGGGCGAGTGCGGCGTACTCGAGATTCACGGCGCCGTCGGCGGCGGTCGCCTTCACCCAGACGCGACGGCGGGGAACGAACAGCGCGATCATGAGCCCCGCGAGCGCCAGCAGCGCGAACCCGAGCACGAACGGACCGGAGTCGTCGCGGTGGATCTGCAGGGAGGCGAACCGCTTCACCGACTGCGAGGCGTCGGTCGCCCCCGCGGGAGAGTCGTCCTCGAACGTGATCGTGCCGAGACCGTCGGGAAGGTCAGCCGTCTTGCCGGGGCTCAGCTCGATCGATTCCTTGCCGATCGCCCGGCCCGTCAGCTGGGTGAGATCGGTGGTGTCGAGCACGTAGACCGATCGCGGGACGCCGTCGTTGACCCCGAGGTCGCCCTCGAACACGTCCAGCGTGAGCAGCGGGTTGACGAGGTCGCCGTACGCGGAGGCGATCGTGCCGTCGGCACCCGTGGCCGCCGTGGGGTAGAACAGCGCGCGGATGCCGAGCTGTTCCGGCATCCCGTCGGTGATCTTCACGATGCCGAGCGAGAACATGTTGTTGTCCTGCGGGAGGAAGGGCACGCTCCCGGTGAACACGACCTCGTCGTCGGCGTTGCGCACGGTGATGGTCGGCGCGTAGCCGTTGCCGAGCAGGAAGATGTCGTCGTCGGCGACGGCGAGAGGCTCGTTGACCTTCACGGCGCCGGTGCGCTCCTCGCCGTTCTCCTGCACGGTCACGTTCGCCGAGAAGTCGCCGGCCTGGCCCGAGCCGGGCTCGCCGTACGGCTGGTAGGTCACGTCGAAAGAGTCGAGGCGCATCGAGTAGGGAGCGAGGGCGTCGTCTCCCACGAAGCGTCCGCGGTTCATCGAGTCGTAGTCGATGAGGGTGTTCGCGAACGTCTCGCCCTCGACGATGACCCGCTGGCCCGTGTACGAGAACCCGCCGCCGATACCCACGGTGACGAGCACGCCGACGAGCGCCAGATGGAAGAGCAGGTTGCCCGTCTCCCGCCAGTAGCCGCGCTCGGCCGACACCGAGAACGTGCGGCCGCGGTCATAGCGCTCGACGCGGTACCCGAGGGCCTTCAGCTGCTTCGTCGCGACGTCGATCGAGGCGGATGCCGCAGCCTCGGCATCCGGCGCGTCGCGCACCACCTCGCGGTAGTCCTCGAGCCGCTGCAGACGGGCGGGGGTGCGCGGCGGGCGGGCGCGAAGGGCCTTGGCGTGGTGCCGGATGCGCGGGATGACGCAGCCGACGAGCGACGCGAACAGCAGGAGGTAGATCGCGGAGAACCACGGCGACAGGTAGACGTCGAACATCTTCAGCGCATCGAGCACCGGGAACAGATCGGGGTTGTCGCGCTGCCACTGCGTCACGCCGTTCGGGTCGGCCATCCGCTGCGGGAAGATCGAGCCGGGGATCGCGGCGATCGCGAGCACGAGCAGCAGGATGAGGGCCGTACGCATCGAGGTGAGCTGACGCCACCCCCACCGCAGCCAGCCGACGATGCCGAGGCGCGGCTGCGTGATCGAGTCGTCGCCGTCGACGTGGTCGGACGGGCGGAGAGGATCGTTGGTGGTGTCGCTGGTCACGGCATCCTGGTTCTTGTTCTCAGAGCGGGAGGAGGACACTGCCCATCACCGCCGTCAGCCGCGACATGATGTCGGTCCAGAGGCCGGTGACCATCAGGATGCCGAGGACGATGAGCAGCACGCCGCCGATGATGTTCACCACGCGGATGTGGCGGCGCAGGAATCCGACGGTCTTGGTCGCCCAGCCGAAGCCGAGGGCGACCAGCAGGAACGGGATGCCGAGACCGAGCGAGTAGGCGAGCCCGAGGAAGCTCGCGCGCACCGGATCGCCGGTGTTGAACGAGAGGGCGACGATGGCCGAGAGGGTCGGGCCCATACACGGCGCCCAGCCGATGCCGAGCGCGATCCCGAGCAGCGGGGCACCGATGACCCCGTACTTCGAGTCGACGTGGAAGCGGAACTCGCGCTGCGCGAACCCGAAGGCACCGAGGAACACGAGTCCCATCAGGATGATGACGACGCCCAGGATGCGGGTGATCAGGTCGCCCCACTGCAGCAGGAAGATGCCGAAAGTGCCGCTGAGCGCCGTGATGGCGATGAAGACGAGGCTGAACCCGAGGATGAACAGCAGCACTCCGAGCAGAAGCCGCCCCCGCGTGGGCGCCTCGACGGTCGTCGAGGCGGCGGAGCCCACCTCGGTCGTCGAGCGAGCGGAGCGAGACGAGACGTCGCCCCGCGGCGCGACCGCTCCCCCGAGGAATCCGAGATACCCCGGAACGAGCGGCAGCACGCACGGCGACAGGAACGACACGAGCCCGGCGAGCATGGCGACCGGGATCGCGAGCCAGAGGGCGCCGGATCCGATGATCGCTTCGGGGTTCACAGCGTTCCCGTGGTGATCACGAGGACTCCGCGAGCGCGTCCTTGACGAGCGTGGAGAGGATCGAGGTGCCGTCGATCGGACCGATGATGCGGGCGGCGACGCGGCCCTGCTTGTCGAGGACCAGGGTGGTCGGTGTGGCCGCGATCGGGGTGACCTCGGCGAACGCGAGCTTGGCCTGCGCAGTGTCGACGTCGATCAGGCTCGGGTAGGTGATGCCGAACTCGTCGGCGAAGGCTGTGGCCGTGTCGGCCTGGTCGCGGGTGTTGATGCCGACGAACGAGACGCCCTCGCCCTCGAAGTCCTTCCAGACGCTCTCGAGGTCGGCCGCTTCCACGCGGCACGGCGCGCAACCGGCGTACCAGAAGTTGACGACGGTGACCTGACCCTCGAGGTCGGCGCTGTCGAGCTTGTCGCCCGACTCGGTGACGCCGCCGAAGTCCACCGGCTCACCGCGATCAGCCTCGGGGATCTCGACGATCGCCCCGTCGGCCGCGACGTAGCCCGTGTTCTCGCCGGAGAGGAAGGACTCGCTGACCGGATCGGGAGCGCAGGCGCTCAGACCGATGGCGAACACCGCGGCGAGCGCGGCTCCGACCGCGCGGCGCGGAAGCCTGCTGCGGGAGGGGCGGCCGCTGCGGATCGGACGGACCGTCGAGGCGAGTGGCACGATTCTCAGTTTACGTGCGGGTTCCTATGCATGGGGTGGACGGGATCCGCCCCATGGACCCGCTCAGACGGCGCCGACGTCGACCGCACCGCCGGTCGCCGCGGGCTCGGCGTACGCCACCTCGCGCCACACGTCGCCGACGCGCTCGAACGAGGTCACGCTCGACAGCGCGCACCGACGGGTCCGCGGATCATGGCGCAGCGGAAGGCCGGCCACGCGCAGGTGCGTGATCCAGATCGGCGCCTGATGCGAGACCATCACGACGTCGCCGCCGTCCGCGGCATCCCACGCCTCGTCCATGATGCCCAGCATCCGCTCGGCGATCGACGCGTACGGCTCGCCCCAGCTCGGCAGGGCCGGCTGACGCAGGTGCCACCAATTCAGGGGGTTCATCAGCGAGCGGCGCATCTGCGTGCCCTCGAACACGTTGGTCGGCTCGATCAGGCGGATGTCGATCTCGGGCACCTGGTCGAACCGCGCGGCGAACGGCTCGGCGGACTCCTGCGCGCGCTCGAGCGGCGACGAGTACAGCTCCACGACCGCTCGCTCGAGCGCGGCGACGTGGTCGGCCGCGGCCTGCGCCATCGCGCGCCCCGCCGTGCTCAGGTGATAGTCCGGGAGCCGCCCGTAGAGCACCCGGCGCGGGTTGTGCACCTCGCCGTGACGGACGAGGTGCAGTCGCGAAGCCGCCATCTCAGGCCTTGCTGTAGCGCGACTCGCCGAAACCGAGGATCAGGTAGCCGATGTAGGGGAACACGAACAGCAGGAAGAACGAGAAGATACCGCCCTTGCCGAACCGTTCGCCGAGCTTGATGGCGACGATGATGCCGAAGACGATGTTCACGATCGGGATCAGGTACAGCAGCGACCACCAGCCGGAGAGCCCGGCGATGCGCACGAGGAAGATGACGTTCACGATCGGGATGATCGCGAGGATGCCCGGGTGGCCCGCCTTCGTGAACACCTTCCACAGGCCGATGACGACGACGACGTAGAAGATCAGAGAGATCACGCCGGTGGTGCCGGAGAAGATCTGTGCGTAGAGGTCGGAGATGCCGTTGGAGTCCATGGAGTGGGCCCTTTCTGTCGTGGCGATCATACTGACGATCGGTGCCGGCGCGGGGAACGGCGCCGGGGACCCTCCGCCCGCCCACGTAGACTGGGCGGGTTCACCATTCCCCAGATCAGAAGGAATCCTCCGTGCTTCGCACCCACTCGGCAGGCTCGTTGCGAGCCGAGCACATCGGTCAGACCGTCACCCTCACGGGTTGGGTCGATCGCCGTCGTGACCACGGAGGAGTCGCTTTCATCGATCTGCGGGATGCGTCGGGCATCGCCCAGGTCGTCATCCGCGACGAGGAGATCGCCCACCCGCTGCGGAACGAGTTCGTGCTGAAGGTCACCGGCGAGGTCTCGCAGCGCCCTGAGGGCAACGCGAACCCGAACCTGCCGACCGGAGAGATCGAGCTCATCGCGAGCGACGTCGAGGTGCTGAACGAGTCCGCTCCCCTGCCGTTCCAGGTGTCGACCGCACTCGCCGACACCGAGACCGTGGGAGAAGAGGCGCGCCTCAAGTACCGCTACCTCGACCTGCGGCGTCCGGCCCAGGCCTCGAACCTGCGCCTGCGCTCGAACGTGTACAAGGCGATCCGCGACGTGCTGCACGCCGAGGACTTCACCGAGGTCGAGACGCCGACGCTCACGCGGTCGACGCCCGAGGGCGCCCGTGACTTCCTCGTGCCGGCGCGACTGAGCCCCGGCAGCTGGTACGCGCTGCCCCAGTCGCCGCAGCTGTTCAAGCAGCTGCTCATGGTCGGCGGTGTCGAGAAGTACTTCCAGATCGCGCGCTGCTACCGCGATGAGGACTTCCGCGCCGACCGTCAGCCGGAGTTCACGCAGCTCGACATCGAGATGAGCTTCGTCGACCAGGAAGACGTCATCACGCTGATGGAGTCGCTCGTCGTCGCGATGTGGAAGACCATCGGCGTCGAGGTCTCGACCCCGCTGCCGCGCATGACCTACGCCGAGGCGATGGCCAAGTACGGCTCCGACAAGCCCGACCTGCGGTTCGGTCTCGAGCTCGTCGAGGCGACCGAGTACTTCGCGGAGACGCCGTTCCGCGTGTTCCAGGCCGAGTATGTCGGCGCCGTGCGGATGCCGGGTGGCGCGAGCCAGCCCCGCAAGCAGCTCGATGCGTGGCAGGACTGGGCCAAGCAGCGCGGCGCCCGCGGTCTCGCCTACGTGCTCTTCAACGAGGACGGCTCGCTCGGCGGCCCCGCCGCGAAGAACCTCTCCGAGGACGAGCAGGCGGGTCTCGCGGCCTTCGTCGGCGCCGAGCCCGGTGACTGCGTGTTCTTCGCCGCCGGTTCGACCAAGGAGAGCCGTGCGCTTCTCGGCGCGGCCCGTGTCGAGATCGGCCGTCGCCTCGGCTACCTGAACCCCGACGAGTTCGCGTTAACCTGGGTCGTCGACGCCCCGATGTTCGAGCCTGCGGCGGATGCCGTGGCCTCGGGCGACGTCGCCGTCGGCGCCGGAGCGTGGACCGCCGTGCACCACGCGTTCACCGGCCCGAAGCCCGAGTTCGCCGACACGTTCGACACCGACCCCGGCTCGGCTCTGGCCTATGCGTACGACATCGTGTGCAACGGCTCGGAGCTCGGCGGCGGCTCGATCCGCATCCACCGCGAAGACGTGCAGAAGCGCGTGTTCGAGGTCATGGGCATCAGCGACGAGCAGGCCGACGAGCAGTTCGGCTTCCTGCTGGACGCGTTCAAGTTCGGCGCCCCGCCCCACGGCGGCATCGCGCTCGGCATGGACCGCGTGCTGCAGCACCTGTCGAAGACCGAGTCGATCCGCGAGGTCATCGCGTTCCCGAAGTCCGGCAACGGCTTCGACCCGCTGACCGCGGCACCCGCGCCGATCACTCCCGCACAGCGCGCCGAGGCCGGCGTCGACTTCGAGCCGGAAGACGACGACGCCTGAGCAGCCGCGTCCCTCGCTCTCGAGACCCCGTGCTGCCCTGGCAGCACGGGGTCTCTTCGTGTGCGCGCCTGCGAAGGGCATGTGCGCTTCGGAAGGACGGATGCCGCGATTCCGTCCTCGCGAGGCGTACAAAGCCTGCCGGGGCGCTCAGGCGATCGCGGCGAGCGCCGGCGCGATGTTCTCGTTCCAGACATCGAACCCGAGCTTCGCGATCAGGCCGATCACGACGACGAGGAACACCACGCGGATGAAGGTCGTGCCACGGGCGATCGCCATCCGTGAGCCGAGGTAGCTTCCGCCGACGTTCGCGACGGCGAGGATGCCGCCCAGCAGCCAGAGCACCGAGCCGTGCGGGATGAACAGCAGCAGCGCGCCGAGGTTCGTGGCGAGGTTGACGATCTTGGCTTTCGCGCTCGCCTGCAGGAAGTCGTAGCCGAGCAGCGCCACGAGCGTGATCACGAGGAAGGTGCCTGTGCCCGGCCCGATCATGCCGTCGTAGAAGCCGATCGCGAGCCCCGCGGCGCCCGCCATGATGTGGTGCTTGTGCCCCTGGAAGCGCAGCTGCGTCGCCGCGCCCATCTGCGGCTTGAACGCGGTGAAGAGCGCGACGGCCAGCAGGGCGACCACGATGATGGGCTTGAAGGCGGACGGCGGCAGGATCGTCGCGACGGCCGCTCCGCCGAAGGAGCCGGCGAGCGCGATCACCGCCATGGGGATCGCCGTGCGGATGTCGGGTTTCGCCCGCCGGTAGTAGGTGACGCTGCTCGTCGCGGTGCCGAAGACCGAGGCGAGCTTGTTGGTCGCGAGCGCCTGGATGGGCGCGACGCCCGGGATCAGCAGGAGTGCCGGGAGCTGCAGCAGTCCGCCGCCGCCCACGACGGCGTCGATCCAACCGGCCGCGAAGGCCGCCACGACGATGAGGATCAGCATTCCCCAGGTGAGCTGTTCGAGCCCGAGGAGTGCGCCGATGTCCATCCCCTCAGGATGTCAGACTGAACGCATGCTCGACGCCCTCGCCCTGCCCCAGCCGATCGAGTCCCGCATCGGAGCCGGCGTGCTGCGCCGGGCGACGATCGAAGACACGGATGCCGTCATCGCCCTGCTCGCCGATGACGCGATCAGCGCTGCCCGCGGCGACGTGGCATCCGACGAAGACCGCCCCGCCTACAGGGCAGGACTCGTCGAGATCCTCGCCGACTCCTCGAACGATCTGCTCGTGGTCGAGCTCGGCGATGAGATCGTCGGCACCCTGCAGCTCACCTCGATCCCCGGCATGTCGCGGCGGGGCGCACGACGACTGCTGGTCGAGGCTGTGCGGGTGCGCAGCGACCTGCGCTCCTCCGGCGTCGGCTCCGCGCTCATGCGCTGGGTCTCCGACAGCGCCGCGCCCGCCCTCGGCGCCGCCATGGTGCAGCTCACCTCGGACGCGAGCCGCGTCGACGCGCACCGCTTCTACGAGCACCTCGGCTACGTCGGCTCGCACAAGGGCTTCAAGTACGCGGTCCCGCAGGACTGACGCCACCGGCATCCGGATACGCCATCACCCGGACATCCCGCGTTCACCCGGGCCGCTCCGACCGGTAACTCCGCGCCCATAGTGTCCTCTCGCACCCGAACCGGCGATCGCCGGTCACCCGAGAGGAATCACATGGCTCGCAACATCCGCCGCGCGCGCATCGGCGCCGGCATCGCCCTGGCCACCACGGCCGTACTCGCGCTCACCGCCTGCTCCGGCGCGGCCGACGCCACGGCCGGCGGCGGAGACTCCGACGTCGACGCGGCATCCGCGACGTCCGTCGCCGACTTCGGCACGTTCGCCGACCTCGAGGCCGCGGCCAAGGCCGAGGGCCAGCTCAACGTCATCGCTCTTCCCCGCGACTGGGCGAACTACGGCGAGATCCTCGATCTGTTCGCCGAGAAGTACCCCGAGATCACGATCAACGAGGCCTCCCCCGACGTCTCGAGCGCCGAGGAGATCCAGGCCGCTGAGACGAACCAGGGACTGGACACCGCTCCCGACGTGTTCGACCTCGGCCTCACCGTCGCGCTGCAGAACACCGATGTCTTCGCTCCGTACAAGGTCGAGACCTGGGACGACATCCCCGACGCCCTCAAGGAGTCGACGGGCCTCTTCGTCGGCGACTACGGCGGATACATGTCGATCGGCTACGACTCCTCCAAATTCGACGCCCCCGAGTCGCTCGACGACCTGAAGAGCGCCGACTACAAGGGGGCCGTCGCGATCAACGGCGACCCGACGCAGGCTGGTGCGGCGTTCGCCGCCGTGGGTCTCGCGACGGTCCAGTCCGACGGCACGCTCGACGACGTCCAGCCCGGCATCGACTTCTTCTCGGAGCTGCACAAGGCGGGCAACTTGCTCAAGGTCGACGTGACCACGGCGACCGTCGCGAGCGGCGAGACCCCGGTCGTCTTCGACTGGGACTACCTGAACGCCTCGCACACGGCCGACAACGAGAACTGGAAGGTCGTCGTCCTCGACGGCACCGGCTACGCCGGCTACTACAACCAGGCCATCAACAAGGACGCCCCGAACCCTGCCGCGGCTCGCCTGTGGCAGGAGTTCCTCTACAGCGACGAGGTGCAGAACCTGTGGCTCAAGGGCGGCGCACGCCCGGCGCGCATGGAGGCCATGACGGATGCCGGCACGATCGACGCCGACCTCGCCGCAGCTCTTCCCGAGGTGCCGTCCGAGACGGTCGTCCCGACCGAGGAGCAGTCGGCGAACGCCGGCACGCTGCTCGGCGAGAAGTGGGCAGCGGCCGTCCAGTGACGACTCTCACCCCCGCGGGGACGGATGCTGCGGCATCCGTCCCCGCGACCACCACACGGGAGACGGGCACCGGGTCCTCGCATGATGCGGGGGCCCGGCGGTCCGCGCCGTCGTGGGCCTGGTTGGGGCTCGCCCCCTTCGCGGCCTACGTCGTGCTGTTCCTGGCGGTCCCGACCGTCCTCGCGATCGGCTCGGGCTTCTTCGCGGAGGACGGCAGCTTCACCTGGAACAACATCTCGGCACTCGGTGACCCGGTCGTCCTGACCACGTTCGCCAACTCCGCCGGCCTCTCGCTCCTCACCGCGGTCGTCGGCGCGCTCGTCGGCGCCCTCGTCTGCTACGCCCTGCTCGGCATGAACCCGGAGGGCGCGGTGCGCTCGATGGTGGATGCCGCGGCCGGCGTGCTCGCCCAGTTCGGCGGGGTCATGCTGGCGTTCGCCTTCATCGCGACGATCGGCATCCAGGGCGTTCTCAAGCTCTTCCTCCAGGACTCCTTCGGGCTCGACATCTACGCGAACGGCACCTGGCTGTATGAGCTGCCGGGTCTGATCCTGCCGTACATCTACTTCCAGATCCCGCTGATGGTGATCACGTTCATGCCCGCACTCGCCGCGCTCAAGCCGCAGTGGTCCGAGGCCAACCTCACACTCGGCGGCACCCGCGCGAGCTTCTGGCTGCGCATCGGCATCCCGGTGCTCGCCCCCTCGTTCCTCGCCAGCCTGCTGCTGCTGTTCGCCAACGCGTTCTCGTCGTACGCGACCGCGGCGGCTCTCGCCAGCCAGGGTTCGCAGATCGTGCCGCTGCAGATCCGCACCGCGCTCACCAGCGAGACGGTGCTCGGGCGCGAGAACCTCGCCGGAGCGCTCGCGCTCGGCATGATCGTCATCGTCGGAGTCGTCATGGCCCTGTACTCCCTCATCCAGCGCCGAGCGGCGAGGTGGCAGTCGTGAACCGTCTCGGCCCTTCCCTCGCGACCCGCTGGATCATCGGCATCCTGGTCGGCGCCTTCTTCGCGATCCCTCTGGTGTCGACATTCCTCTTCACGCTGCGCGACCCGGCCGGCGGCATGTCGCTCACGCACTGGACGGCGCTGTTCGACCCCGCCGCATCGGCCGCGATCAAGCCGATCTGGACCGGGCTCGGCAACTCGCTGATCCTCGCGGTCGTCACGGTCGTGATCGTGCTCTTCCTGTTGGCACCGACGATGATCCTGGTGAACCTGCGGTTCCCGAACCTCAAGCCGGCATTCGAGTTCGCGGTGCTGCTGCCCATCTCGATCCCCGCGATCGTGCTCGTCGTCGGCCTCGCGCCGATCTACCTGCAGATCGGTCGCGCCCTCGGCACCGGCACCTGGACGCTCGCCTTCGCTTACGGGATCACCGTCCTGCCGTTCGCGTTCCGCTCCATCCAGGCATCGATCGACGCGGCCGACCTGAAGACGCTCGCCGAGGCAGCCCGATCCCTCGGAGCGAGCTGGCCGACCGTCGTGCTCAAGGTGCTCGCGCCGAACATCCGCCAGGGACTGCTCGCCGCGTCGCTCATCTCCATCGCGGTGGTGCTCGGCGAGTTCACGATCGCCTCGCTCCTGAACCGTCAGGTGTTCCAGACCGCCATGGTCGTCGTCCAGAAGCAGGACCCGTACGCTCCGGCGATCTTCACCCTGTTGGCGCTCGTGTTCGCCTTCCTCCTGCTCCTCGTCATCGGCCGCGTCGCCCGCGGCACCGGAAAGGCCCGCTCATGACCCTCGACCACGCCCTCCCTCGTACCAAGGACAACGTGCTGCTCGCCGAGGCCGGCGAAGGCACCCGCGTCGAGCTGCAGGGGATCGTGAAGAGCTATTCGGGCAACACGGTGCTGCACGGCGTCGACCTCGACATCGCGCCCGGGGAGTTCGTGTCACTCCTCGGCCCGTCGGGCTGCGGCAAGACGACGCTCCTGCGCGTGCTCGCCGGTCTCGAGGGCCTCGACAGCGGCGCCGTTCTGCTGGGCGGCTCCGACGTCTCGCGCGTGCCGACGAACAAGCGCGACATCGGCATGGTCTTCCAGTCGTACTCGCTGTTCCCGCACCTGCGCGTTCTCGACAACACGGCGTTCGGGCTGCGGCGACGCGGAGCGGGAAAGGCGGATGCCGCGAAGCGCTCCCTCGACGCCCTCGCGCTCGTCGGGCTCGGGGACTTCGCCGACCGCTTCCCGCACCAGCTCTCGGGCGGTCAGCAACAGCGCGTCGCGCTCGCGCGCGCTCTCGTCACGGAGCCCAAGGTGCTGCTGCTCGACGAGCCCCTTTCGGCCCTCGACGCGAAGGTGCGCGTGCAGCTGCGCGACGAGATCCGCCGGATCCAGCTGCGCCTCGGCATCACCACCGTGTTCGTGACGCACGACCAGGAGGAGGCCCTCGCCGTCTCTGACCGGATCGCGGTGATGAACGCAGGGACCATCGAGCAGATCGGATCCCCGGAGCAGCTCTACACCACGCCCTCGACGGCCGGCGTCGCAGCGTTCGTCGGACTCTCGAGTGTCGTCTCGGGCGTCGCCGAGGGCGATCACGTCATGGTGTGGGGGCAGGCCCTCCCGCTGCAGACGCCCGCCGACGGCCCCGTCGATGTATACCTCCGACCCGAGAACGTCTTCTTCGCCTCGGAAGCGGATGCCGCGACCGACGCACTGGTCGAGGAGAGCACGTTCCTCGGCAGCATGCGGCGAACGCTGGTGCGGACCGAGTCGGGCGAACTCGTCCGGGTGCAGCACTCCCCCGGCATCCACCCCGCCTTCGGCGACCGTGTGCGCATCGCGGTCGCGCCCGAGCCCGTGGCCGTGCACCCGCGCGGCTGAGGCCGGCGGACGCGATTGCCTGCGTCCCGTCCCTTCCGGTCGCAGTTCGTGCCGCTTCGTTCACTTCCGGTCGCAGTTCGTGCCGCACGGTGAGGATCTGCACGGCATCAACTGCGACCGGAGGGCCGATACCCCGTGCACCGGCGCGATCGAGGTCGCTCTTCCCCCAGATATGGGGGTCGGGCTAGCGTGAGTCCTGAGGGGCGAGACTCCTCGACCCGACAGAGAAAGGACGCCTCATGGCAGGCACGTTCGAGCTGTACACCGACAAGTCCGGCGAGCACCGGTTCAACCTGAAGGCGAGCAACGGCGAGGTCATCGCCAGCAGCGAGGGCTACTCCTCGAAGGCCGGCGCACTCGCCGGAATCGAGTCGGTGCGCCGCAATGCCGCGGACGCCGAGGTCGTCGAGCGCTGATCCCGACACCCCCATCTATCGCCGAGACCCCCTGCTGCAGACGCCTGCAGCAGGGGGTCTCGACGCGAAAGCGGGGTCTCAGCGGGGAGCGGGCGCGGGCTACAGCACGCGGGACAGGAAGTCCTTCGTGCGCTGATGCTGCGGGTTCCCGATGACCTCGCGCGGATCGCCCTCTTCGACGATGTATCCGCCGTCCATGAAGATCAGGCGCGAGCCGACCTCACGGGCGAAGCCCATCTCATGCGTGACGACGAGCATCGTCATCCCCTCGTCCGCGAGAGAGCGCATGACCTGCAGCACCTCGCCGACGAGCTCGGGGTCGAGCGCCGATGTGGGCTCGTCGAACAGCATCATGTCGGGGTTCATGCAGAGCGCCCGGGCGATCGCCACGCGCTGCTGCTGTCCGCCCGAGAGGTGCCCGGGGTAGGCATCCGCCTTCTCCGCGAGGCCGACGCGGGCGAGCATCGCGAGCGCGACCTTCTGCGCCTCGGCCTTCGAGCGCTTCTTCACACGCTGCTGGGCGACCATGAGGTTGCCCATCACGTCGAGATGCGGGAACAGGTTGAAGCTCTGGAAGACCATGCCGATGCGCGTGCGCACGCGGTCGATGTCGACATCGGGATCGGTGATGTCGATGCCCTCGATCAGCACCTTGCCGCCCGTCGGCTCCTCGAGCAGGTTCACCGAGCGCAGGAGCGTCGACTTGCCCGACCCGGAGGGGCCGATCACGCACACGACCTCGCCGGCGGTGACGGTGAGGTCGATGCCCTTGAGCACCTTGTTGTCGCCGAAGCTCTTCTCCAGCCCCTGCAGGTCGATCGCCGGCGCGTGGACATCAATCAGGTCGGTGATCATCGCTGCTTCGCCATCCGTCGTTCCAGATACGCGCTGAAGCGCGTGAGGGGGATCGTCACGATCAGGTACAGGATCGCCGCCATGATCAGCGGCGTCGCGTTGGTGTTCTGCGTCGCCGCGTCGCGGGCGAAGTTCGTGAGCTCCTTCGACCAGATGAACGTGCCGGCGACGAAGAGCAGCGAGGTGTCCTTCAGCAGCAGCACGAACTCATTGGTCAGCGGCGGGATGATGATACGGAAGCCCTGCGGAACGATGATCCAGAACGTGGTCTTCATGGGAGACATGCCGAGCGAACGAGCCGCTTCCGTCTGCCCCTTCGGAACCGCCTGGATGCCGGCACGGATGGTCTCGGCCATGTAGGCCGAAGCCACGAGGATGAGACCGACCAGACCGAGGACGACCGGTCCGCCCAGGTCGCGGCCCGAGATGCCGAGTGCGATCGGCAGGATGAACGCGACGCCGAAGATCGTGAGGATCGCGGGAAGCCCGCGGAACAACTCGATCCAGGCCGTCGCGATCCAGCGGAACGGTCCGATGCTCGACAGCTTCAGCAGCGCCAGCACGACGCCGAGCAGCAGACCGGCGACGAACGCGACGGCGGTGAACCACAGGGTGTTCACGAGGGCGGTCGTGATGATCCCCGGGAACATCTTGATCGCGATCTCGGGGTTGAAGAACAGCGGGCCGATCTTCGCCCAGTCGGTGCTGACCGCCGCCCAGACGACGATGGCGATCAGCACCGCATAGACGATGTACCGATACAGCTTGCTCTTGGTTGTACGCCTCAACGCCATTGTCAAGGTCCTCCCGACCTACCGTGCCTGCCGATTACTTCGCGGTGAAGTAGTTGTCGTAGATCGTCTGGTAGTCGCCGCTGTCACGCAGCTCCTTCAGCGCTCCGTTGACGGCCTCCAGCAGTTCGTCCTTCTCACCCTTCGCGAAAGCGAAGCCGTAGGACTCGTCGGTGTTGTACGTCTCGACGATCTTGTAGGCGGAGTCGGCCTTCTCGTGCTCGAGGTTCACCGGCTGGTCCTGCAGGATCGCGTCGATCTGACCGGCCTGCATGGCCGGCCACAGCTCGCCGTCCGACGGGTACTGCACGAGCTCGGCGCCCGTCGCGTTCGCCGTCGCGTACGATTCGCCGGTCGTTCCCTGCTGCACGCCGACGTTCTTGCCGGAGAGGTCGTCGATCGACTCGATGCCCGAGTCGGTGCGGACCAGCAGCGACTGCAGCGAGTCGTAGTACGGGTCGGAGAAGTCGATGTTCGCCTTGCGCTCATCGGTGATGGTCATGGCCGACGCGCCGATGTCGCACGTGCCGGCGGCCAGGGTGGTGCCGGACTGCAGCGCGTCGAAGCCGACGTCCTGCACCGACAGCTTCAGGTCGAGCTTCTTCGCGACCGCGTCGAGCAGGTCGATGTCGAACCCGGTGTAGCCGGTGCCGTTGTCGCCGCCTTCGAACTCGAAGGGAGCGTAGGGGATGTCGGAGCAGACCGTGAGCGTTCCGGCCTCGACCAGTCCGTACTCGTCGCCCGCTGCGGGCTCGCCTGTTCCGGAATCTCCCGCGCCCGTGGCGCAGCCGGCAAGGGCGAGGGTGGCGGTCGCGACGAGGGCGAGGCCGGCGACGATGTTACGACGGTGCATGTCGGCTCCAGTGAGACGAGGGCGATGATGCCCACGGACGGGTAGGTGATCATCTAAACATGCGGCTCAGGACCCGGACTGCCGGGAGAGGGCTTCAGCGGATCACATTTGTGTTGCAAGTATGACCGATTGTGACGTGCGGGTTGCGGCTCAGACCTCGAAGTCGACGGCGACGCGGCCGGAGACGACCGAGCGCACGTAGGCGACGACCTCCTCGTGCGCGGGGTGCACCTGGTACTCCTCGAGCGCCGCGATCGACGCGAAGTCGGCGACGAGAGTGACGTCCCAGTTCGCATCGGGATAGGCCATGTTCGCTCCGGCCGAGATCGACAGCAGCTGCGGCACGACACCGTCGAGCGCGTTCAGGCGACGGGCCACCTCGGAGGCCTGCGCGGCCCGCTCTGCGGCATCTTCGGCGGCGAGCTTCCAGCTCACGACATGGCGGACGGTCACGACAGCTCCTTCTGGTCGCTCAGAGCGACGGATCGGACGGATTCCTCGAGGGCGGCGCGCAGCCGATCGGGCGAGACCCGCCAGTGCGCGTGGAGTTCCCCGTCGATCAGCACGACCGGGATCTTCTCCCACCACAGCTCGTACAGAGCCGGATCATCCTTGATCGAGGCTTCGACGATCTCGATCTGCTCCGCCGCGGCATCCGGCAGTTCGGCGACGACGGCGTCGATCACCTCGGAGGCGACATCGCAGAGATGGCAGTCCGGCTTGCCGATGAGGGTCAGCGTCGTCACGCCGACGGCACCTCGACCTCGCGGCCCTGGGCGATCCACTCGCCCGTGCCGCCCTCGACGTTGGTCGCGTCGTAGCCGCGCCCCTCGAGTGCCTCGACGACCCGCGCGGAGCGGCCGCCGGCCTGGCAGATCACGTCGAACGCCTCGCTCGGCAACTCTTCGAGACGGTTGCCGATCTCGGACATCGGGATGTTCACCGCACCGGGAACATGCCCTGCGGCGAACTCATCGACCTCGCGCACGTCGATGAGCGGCGTGCCGGAGCGCTCGGCGAGTTCGTTGACGGTGATCGACTTCATGACGTCCTCTCGAGATGCGGAGATGCGGGCAGAGACACAAAGCGCCCGTCCGAAGACAGGCGCTCGTGTCTGGCCGCTTACTTCTTGTTGCGGCGCTGGTGGCGAGTCTTACGAAGCAGCTTGCGGTGCTTCTTCTTCGCCATGCGCTTGCGGCGCTTCTTGATGACAGAACCCACGGAAACCTCACTAAGTCAGCGGCTGGGCGTCGCGCAAATCGGACGCCCGGGTAACGGGCACGAAAAAATGCCTCGGATCAGTCTAGCAAACCCGAGCAGGCTGTCCGTGCCGTCTCACTCCTCGACGTTCTCCGTCACCAGGAATCGCCACACCAGCGCATGCCCGAGGGCGACCAGAGCGATCAGGAGCAGGGCCTCGACCTGGATGCCGGTGAGTCCCAGCGGCATGACGAGCTGCGGGGCGACGCCGATCACCGCGATCGCGACGTAGACGACGACGGTCCCGATCTGCGTCCACCGGATCGCGATCGGAGTCCCATCGCGCCAGGCCTGCGAGACCAGGCGCACCATCGAGGCCCCGCCGACGATCGCGACCACGACGAACGACAGGCGCCACAGGATCGGGTTCTCCGTGCCCCCGACCTGCGCGAACAGACCCATCAGGGCCGGCAGCAGGAAGGAGAGATAGATGCCGCCGATCGTGCGGCGCATCGCGGGGTTCGATGTCCAGTCGCGGCGAGCGCGGACGACGTTCCACCACAGGCCGGTGAGCGTGAAGCACGTGGTGGAGAAGAGGGCGTAGAACGTGCTGACATCCACGACTTCCTCCTCTGCCGGATATCAGCCGACGTCGGCGATAGGGCGTTGCAGGGCCTCGGCGACGGCCGACTCGGGGACGCGATAGCTGCGGCCGAATCGGATCGCAGGCAGTTCGCCTGCGTGGACGAGCCGGTACACGGTCATCTTCGACACGCGCATGAGCTCGGCGACCTCGGCCACTGTGAGGAACCGGACGTCAGGTACTTCGGGCATCCCACGTACCCCTTTCTCGATGTGCACACTCTATGGGGTAGGTGGGACGCCTGTAAACCCATGTGGCTCGTGTGATCAATGAGACGCAGCGACCGTCGCGAACGCGCGAACGGGGAACGTGCCGAAGCCGCGCACCGCGGGAGGCGCGGCGGTGAATCGTGCGCCACGAGCCGGCACCGCGTCGAGGCCGGTCAGATGCTCGACCACATGCACGCCGGCGGCGAGCAGGATGCTGTGTGCCGGGCGCTCTCCTCCGCTCTCGGTGTCGTCGATGTTCAGCGCGTCTATCCCCACGAGGACCACTCCCGCGTCGACGAGGAACCGGGCGCCGTCCTCGGTGAGGAACGGGGAGCCGACCCCGTACTCCGGGGTGCCGAAATGCCGATCCCATCCGGTGTCGAGGAGCACGGCCGCCCCTCGCAGTTCGCGGTCGGCGAGCGTCGTCGCACCGATGCCGCGCCGTTCGTCGTCCCACGAGTCGCGCAGGTGGAACACCTCGGCGGGCAGGTCGACGAGGCTGCGCAGGTCGAGCGACGCGAGATCCCCGCCCTCCGCATAGCGGTGGAAGGGCGAGTCGATGTAGGTGCCGGTGTTGCCGATCATCGTGATGATGTCCATCGCGAACTCGGTGCCCGGCGCATACTTCCCGCGGGAGTCCTCGCGGGTGAGGTGGGGCGTGATGGTCGGCGCCGGAAGCCCGGGATAGGTCACCAGGCCGGCTTCGATCGGGTGGCTGAGGTCGATGATCTGCGTCGCGCCGGGAGCCCGTTCGGCGGTCTCGACGCCGCGACTGCCGCGGTGCTGCTCCTCGACGATCCGGAGGTCGCGGAGCTCGACGTCGCTGACGAGCGCCAGCCCGAGATGTGCGACGAGCAGCACGCCGATCTCGTCGGCCGTCATGTGCTCGCGCGGCAGATCGAGGCGGAATCCCTCGCCGTGGATGCTGCCGCCGTTCGCGAAGGCGATGGCGAAGTCGAAGTGGGCGCGGAACTCTGTCGTCATCCCCACATCATCGCAAGGTCCGGCGATCCTCCGGCCCGATCAGGCGGACCTGTTCGCCTTGGCCAGCCGCTCCCCCGCGTCGCGGAGGGTCTGCCGTTCGAGCTTCCGCGCGGCTCGCAGAGCCTTCTCCGCCTCGCGGACGGCCTTCTGTGCCTCGCGGAGTCGGCGGTCGCCGGCGAGCTCGGCCGGATCGAGGGCGACCCATTCCTCCGAACCGGCGCGCGGTACGTCGCGACCGAGCGAGGCGATGTACGCCGCGACGCCGTCGAGCACGCGCTCGACGCCGAACCGGAACGGATCCGCCGGCGAGAGGAACACGTCCTCTTCGATGGCGCGACGAAGAGCCGGGAACTCGTCCGCGCTGATCACTCGGTCGTAGAGAGTGGCCTCGCGCACGGCGACCTCATCCGGCGTGAGCCCGGAGCTGCGGGACTGCGCGGTGTAGCCGGCCTGCACGATCCCGCACCAGCGGGCGTCGCCGGTCACGGCGAGCGCGACCGCCATCCGCTCGTCGGCGGTGAGCGGCGTCGACTCGAGGGACGCCAGTGAGGCGTCGAGCCATGCGGAGCTGTTCGGAGTGATCGGCGAGCCGTTGATCGGCAGGGAGAGCATCCACGGATGCCGCAGATACAGGAGCACCTGCTCCTCGTACAGGGCGAGCAGCTGCTCCCGCCACCCGTCGATCTCCCGGTGGCTGTCCGGAGGGAGTCCGGTCGCCTGCTCCTGCATCAGCAGCAGCAGGTCGTCCTTGGCACTCACATACCGATAGAGCGACATCGGCGTGAAGCCCAGCTTCGCGGCGACCGCAGCCATCGACACGGCGCCGATGCCCTCGGCATCCGCCAGCTCGACCGCGGCATCGACGATCTTCTCGACGCTCATCTCGCGTTTGGGTCCGCGCTGCGGATCGGCGGCGACCCCCCAGGCGAGCGCGATGCCCCGCGGGAGCTCCGGAGGCTCGTTCTCGGTCATGCGATCATCCTACTTCTGTTTATTTAATAAACAGTGTGTTGCGGTCATACACAATTGTTTCACGGGTACACAGTTTGCGTCATACACAGAAGGGACAGCACGATGGAGACAGCCATCGAAGTGCAGGGCCTCAGCAAGGCCTTCAAGGGGAGGACAGTCGTCGACCGCCTGGACTTCACCGTCGCCCGCGGAGAGGTGTTCGCCCTGCTCGGACCGAACGGCGCCGGCAAGACGACCATCATCAACATCCTCACCACACTCACCTCGGCCGACAACGGATCAGCGCACGTCGCCGGATGGGACGTGCGCGCCCGGAGCTCTGAGGTGCAGCGCCGGATCAGCCTCACGGGGCAGTCCGCCGCTGTCGACGACGCTCTCACCGCCACCGAGAACGTCGTGATGTTCGCTCGGCTCGCAGGTCTCGGCCGCGCCGCGGCGAAGCGACGTGCCGCCGACCTCATCGCTCAGTTCGACCTGACGGATGCCGCGGGACGAGTCGTGCGCACGTTCTCCGGCGGTATGCGCCGTCGTCTCGACCTCGCGCTCAGCTTCGTCGTGACGCCCCAGGTGCTCTTCCTCGACGAGCCGACCACGGGTCTCGACACCCGGAGTCGCCGGGACCTCTGGGACATCATCCGCGAGTTCGCTCGCACCGGCACCACCGTCTTCCTCACCACGCAGTACCTCGAGGAGGCCGACCAGCTCGCGGACCGGATCGCCGTCCTCCACGACGGCAGGATCGCGGCGCTGGGCACGCCCGCCGAACTCAAGTCCCGCGTCGGCGGAGACACCGTCGAACTGCACGACGGTCGCGGCGACCTCGTCCGCGAGATCCCCACCGACGGGTCGGTCGCCGACCTCCGTCGGGCGCTCGATCTGCTGGACGAGGAAGGAGCGGACGGCGTCATCACGCTGCGCCGCCCCACGCTCGACGACGTGTTCCTCGCCGTCACCTCATCCGCTGCCACCCCCTCCATGAAGGAGCTCGCATGAACATCGCCGTCGCCGCGCCTCGAGTCACGGCATCCGTCCCGTCCTCCCCCGCACCGCGTCCGCGCGTCGGCGGCTTCACGGCCGAGGCCGTCTTCGTCGGACGCAGTCTCCGCCACTCCCTGCGCGACGGCGAATCGCTGCTGATGGCGATCATGCTCCCGGTGATGCTCATGCTCATGTTCACCTGGGTGTTCGGCGGTGCGATCGATCCCTCCGGGGCATACGTCGACTACGTGGTGCCGGGGATCATCCTCACATGCGCCGGGTTCGGCGCCTCGTCGACCGCCGTGTATGTCGCAAACGACATGCGCACCGGCATCATCGACCGGTTCCGCACGATGCCCCTGCGCGCCGGCGCCGTGCTGACCGGACACGTCGTGGCCAGCGTGCTGCGCAACCTCATCGCGACGGCGATCGTGATCGGAGTCGGCATCCTCGTCGGGTTCCGTCCGAGCGCGACCCCGCTGGAATGGATCGCGATGACCGGACTGATCGCGCTGTACATCCTCGCCATCACCTACCTGTTCGCCGCGATCGGGCTGGCCGCGGGAAGCCCGGAGGGCGCCAACGGCTACGGCTTCGTCCTGCTCTTCCTGCCGTACCTGTCCAGCGCCTTCGTGCCGGTGGCGAGCATGCCGGCCTGGTTGCAGCCGGTCGCCGCGAACCAGCCCATCACTCCCATCGTCGAGACCATCCGCGGACTGCTGATGGACGCGCCGCTGCAGAGTGAGCCGTGGTGGGCGATCGGCTGGTGCCTCGTGATCCTGCTGATCGCGGTGGTCTGGGGCGCCTGGCTGTTCCGTCGCAAGGCGGCTCGACGCTGAGACACGGACTCACGCGATAGGGACGGAGTCTCAGCGGAGACATAGCCGTTGCGGGCCTCGCACCCAGCCGGACCTGCCATTGTCATCACAGGACTTGTGCCGGCACCGCCGAGTCCACGCGGGCTGGGGCCCGCGGTTCGCCCCTGACGACATGCCCCCCTGTCGTCAGGGGCGAGTCATGTCCGGCCTCATTCGCGCCGGAGCAGGACGACAGGTCGTCAGCCGCCGAAACGCTTGAGCGCCGAGGTCACGACGTGCTTCGCGGATGCTGCGGCGCGGCCGACCACCTCTGCCGCATGAGCGGCGCTGTCGGTCAGCGGCACGACCGGGTAGTCGATGTCGGGCGCGTCATCGCCGTACGCGTCGACGAGGAACGGCACCAGCCAGTCGTCGACCACCTCGAGCGGTTCGACCGACAGGCTGTAGAAGCGACGCTGTCCGTCTTCGCGCACCGAGACGAGCTCGGCGTCGCGCAGGACCTTGAGGTGCTTCGACACGGTGGGCTGACTGATGCCCAGGTCGGCGACGATGTGACTGACGCTGATACCCGATTCTCCTTCGGCCGTGCGTCGCAGCAGGAGCTGGAGGATGTCGCGCCTCGTACCGTCTGCGATCACGTCGAAGATGTCCGTCATGTGATCAGGGTAGTCGTCCCCGCCACGGAGTACCATGACGAAGGCTCGGCGAAAGGCGCCGCGTGACCGCCCGGACGGGCACAGGCCGGACGAAGGGGGACGCGATGTCGGGGATCGCTTCGGCGTCGTCTCCGCGTGAGCGCCTCGAAGGTGCCGTCGACTGGGTCAAGCACATCGTCACCTCGTCGCCGTCGCGCTTCGCGATCGTCATCTTCGCCCTGCTGATCCTGGTCTTCACGGTTCTCCTGTCTCTGCCCATCGCCTCGGCGAGCGGCACGGTCACCCCGCTGAGCGATGCGCTCTTCACCGCCGTCTCCACCATCTGCGTCACGGGCCTCGCGACCGTCGACATGGCGAACTACTGGTCGCCCTTCGGTCACGTGGTGGTCTTCGTCGGCGTCAACATCGGAGCGCTCGGCGTGCTGACGCTCGCCTCGCTGATGGGCATGCTCATCTCGCGACGACTCGGACTGCGGGCGAAGCTGATGGCCGCCGGAGACACGAACCCCCTGCGCGCGCACGGCGGCGTCGTCAACGAGAGCCAGACCGTGCGCCTCGGCGAGGTCGGTCAGCTGCTCACCACCGTCGCCGTCTCCGCCCTGATCATCGAAGCCTCACTCGCCGCTCTGCTGTACCCCGCACTCGTGATGGCGAAGGTCGATCCGATCGCCGCCCTCTGGGAGGCGCCGTACTTCGCCGCCATGGCGTTCACCAACACGGGCTTCGCCCCGAACGACGGCGGCGTCGCCGTGTTCGCCGACGACTACCTCGTGCTCAGCCTGCTCATGATCGGCGTGTTCCTCGGCAGCATCGGCTTCCCGGTCATCTACACGCTCGCGAAGCACGTCTGGCACGTGAAGAAGTGGTCGCTGCACACCAAGCTCACCCTGGTGACCACCGTGCTGCTGTTCGTGCTCGGTGCCGCCGTGTTCCTCATCCTGGAGTTCAACAACCCGAAGACGTTCGGTTCGATGGATGCGGCGGACACGACGTTCCAGGCGTTCTTCCTGTCGGCGATGACCAGATCCGGCGGGTTCAACGTCATCGAGATGGACGACCTGAACGGCTCGTCCCTCCTCGCCGCCAGCATGCTGATGTTCGTCGGCGGCGGCTCGGCGTCCACCGCAGGCGGTATCAAGGTGACCACTCTCGCGGTCCTCGCGATCGCCGTCTGGTCGGAGGCGAAGGGACGCCAGTCCGTCGAGGTGTTCGGCCGTCGCATCCCCAGCGACGTGCAGCGCGTCGCGCTCAGCGTCGTCGCGTGGGGAGCCACGATCGTCGCCCTGTCGACCATCGTGATCGCCCAGATCACCAAAGACGACATCAGCCATGTGCTCTTCGACGTCATCTCCGCGTTCGGCACGGTCGGCCTGTCGACCGGTCTCACCGCGGAGCTGCCCGATTCGGCGTCGTACGTCATGGCCGCGACCATCTTCATGGGCCGCGTTGGTACAGTGACACTCGCCGCGGCAGTCGCCGCGACATCGCGATCGCAGTATTACTCGCTGCCCGTGGAAAGGCCGATCGTTGGTTGAAGTCCTCCGGGGCGACGCTCCCGTCCTCGTCATCGGTCTCGGTCGATTCGGTGCCGCGTGCGCCGGCGAGCTCGACCGCCTCGACCGCGAGGTCCTCGCGATCGACGACAACCTCGAGCTCGTGCAGAAGTGGTCCGATCGCGTCACCCACACCGTGCAGGCCGACGCGAAGAACATCGATGCGCTGCGCCAGATCGGTGCCGGCGACTTCCAGGTCGCGGTCGTCGCCGTCGGCTCGTCGATCGAGGCATCCGTCCTCATCACCGCGAACCTCGTCGACCTCAAGGTGCCGCAGATCTGGGCCAAGGCCGTCTCACAGTCGCACGGCAAGATCCTCGCCCGCGTCGGCGCGAACCACGTCATCTACCCCGAGCGCGAAGCGGGCGAGCGTGTCGCGCACCTCGTGAGCGGCCGGATGCTCGACTTCATCCGCTTCGACGACGACTTCGTGCTGGCCAAGATGTACCCGCCGAAGTTCATCCGCGGCGTCGGACTGAACGAGTCGGGCGTGCGCTCGAAGTACAAGGTCACCGTCGTCGGCGTGAAGAGCCCGGGCAAGCCGTTCCGCTACGCCGAGGCCGCCACCATCGTGACGAACCACGACCTCATCATCGTGTCGGGCACCAACAGCGACATCGAGCGCTTCGCAGCCCTCGACCGCTGACTCGGCATCCGCTCTCGCGCACGGCTCAGGCGACGGACCCCGGAATCGGCGACCACGGCGTGCCGTAGCCGGGCATGTTCCAGAGCCGGCGAACATCCCCGGGTGACCCCGAGGACGACGGCCAGAGCCGGAGTCGCCATTCGTCCCCCGGTTCGGTCGATCCCGGCCAGCCGTAGTTGACGAAGCCGCGGCCGCTGATCTCCACCCGGTACTCATCCGGCGGCGTGGGACAGAGCGTGTCGTCGAGCGTCGGACTGGCCAGCCGCAGAGCCCCGGTCGGCCCCACCGCCAGAGGCTCGACCGAGACCTGATCCCAGGCGGTCTCGTCACGCGGAGGTCGGTCCGACCAGAGCTCCACCACGACCTTCATCGCGAAGTTGTTCTGGTGCGGGCTCAGCACGAGCACTGAACGTCCATCGCTCGCCGAGGGCGGATGCTGCTGCGCCGCGGCGAGCAGGGCGAGATCGTCGGCCTCGAAGCCTCCGGCGAGGGTGAACTGGCCGTAGTCCATCGCGACGATCACCAGGTCCCGCGCCCGGAGTTCTGCATCGCTCATGAATGCTCCTGCCGTCAGGCGTCGATGTCGAGCGTGATCTCGACGACGTCGTCGACGCCCACGCCCTCGCGGTCCCGCAGCACCTTCTTGATCGGCACGATGTAGCCGCCGTCCTTCGGCCAGAGAGCGGTGGTCACGGTGGTCGTGCCGATCGTGACGGATGCCGGGATCATCCCCCACCCGTAGGTCACGATCGAGGCGACCTCGTGGATCATCTCGCTCTCCGCCGGCGGCACGGTGACGAAGTGGAACGGCGCGGGGCCGCGCCAGTGCCAGATCTCCCCTTCGATCCGCAGCTGCATCGCTCAGGCTCCGGCGGCGAGTTCCTTGGAGCGGGCGAGGGCCGCCGCCGCGGCATCCGAGAAGGTCTGATCGAGGTGCGCATCCTGCAGGACGGCGATCGCGCGCTCGGTCGTACCCTTCGGGCTCGTGACCCGGCGACGGAGCTCGGCCGGATCCTCCCCCGAGGCGTCGAGCAGCGCCGTCGCACCGATGAACGTGTGCTCGGCCATGAGGCGCGCGTCGGCCTCGGTGAATCCCAGGCCGATCGCGGCCTTCGTGAACTCCTCGATCAGCAGGTAGACGTACGCGGGGCCGGAGCCGGAGATCGTGCCGAGCGCATCGATCTGCGATTCGGGCACCTCGACGACCGCCCCGACGGTCTCGAACAGGCGGCGGACGAGCGCCAGGTCGTCTGCGGTCGCGGACGCTCCGGCGGCGAGACCCGCCACGCCCTTGCGCACGGTGGACGGAGTGTTCGGCATCGAGCGGATGACGCGGGCGTCAGCCCCGAGAACATCGGCGAAGGTCTGCAGCGTGACGCCGGCGGCGAGGCTGACCACGATCGCGTCGGACGCGAGATGCGGTGCGATCTCACGGAGCAGATCCGGCACCATCGCCGGCTTCACGCCGACGAGCACGATGCGCGCTCCGGCCACGGCATCCGCGTTGCCGTCGGGCTGCTCGGAGAGCGCGATGCTGGTGACCCCGTCGACATCCGAGAACGCCTGCGCCTTCTCGGGCGTGCGATTGGTGGCGGTGATCCCGCCGTCGATGCGGATGCCGGAGGCGACGACGCCGCGAAGGATCGCCCCTCCCATCGAACCGGCACCGAGGAACGCGAGAGAGGGAAGCGATTCAGCCATGTCGTCATCCTACGGCGGGCGCTCCGGTATCCATCGGCGAGCGGTTCTAGACTCGTGGCATGAGTGCATCCGGAGGCAACAAGGCCATCGTCGCGGCGTTCCTGGCGAACCTGGGCATCGCCATTGCGAAGTTCATCGCCTGGGCACTCTCCGGTTCCGCATCGATGCTCGCCGAGGCCATCCACTCGGTCGCCGACTCGGGCAACCAGCTGCTCCTGATGCTCGGCGGCCGCAAGGCCCGGCGCGAAGCCGATCGCTCGCACCCCTTCGGCTACGGGCGCGAGCGCTACGTGTACGCGTTCGTCGTCTCGATCATCCTCTTCTCCGTCGGCGGACTGTTCGCGATCTACGAGGGCGTCGAGAAGCTCACCAACCCGCATGAACTAGACCAGACGTGGTGGTGGCTGCCCCTCGTCGTGCTGGTCATCGCGATCGGCCTCGAGTCGTTCTCGCTGCGCACGGCCGTGCGCGAGAGCAACCTCGTGCGTGAGAAGGGCCAGTCCTGGGTGTCGTTCGTGCGCCGGTCGAAGGCACCGGAGCTGCCGGTCGTACTGCTGGAGGATGTCGGCGCGCTGACCGGCCTCACCTTCGCGCTGCTCGGCGTCGGCCTCACGCTGATCACCGGCAACCCGCTCTTCGACGCCCTCGGCACCGTGATGATCGGCGTGCTGCTCGTGGTCATCGCGATCGTGTTGGGCGTCGAGACCAAGAGCCTGCTCGTCGGCGAAGGCGCGACGCAGGCGGACTACGACCGCATCGTCGACGCGATCAACGCCGGCGACGAGGTCGAGAAGATCATCCACATGAAGACCCTCTACCTCGGGCCGGATGAGTTCATGGTCGCCGCGAAGATCGCGCTCAGCGCCGACAAGCCGCTGCGCGAGGCGGCCGGCGACATCGACGCGATCGAGGCTCGTATCCGCGAGGCCGTGCCGGTCGCGCGGGTCGTCTACATCGAGCCGGACGTGTACCGTCCCGCGATCGACCCCGAACCCTCGACCGACGTGTTCGTGCTGAAGTCATCGGACTGAAGCGCGGCGGACTCTTCGGACGATCACACGTTCTTCGGACGATTCCTGCGATCTGATCCGCAGAACGTGCACGTCTCCGAAGATCGCGGTCTTCAGCGGCGCTGCTCGAAGAAGTCGCGCAGCAGGGCGGTCGCGGCATCCGCTTCGAGGCCGCCGACGACCTCCGCCCGGTAGGGAAGACGGCGGTCGCGGAGCACGTCGTATATCGACCCCGCCGCTCCTGCCTTGTCATCCCACGCGCCGAAGACCACCCGGCCGACCCGCGCCTGCAGGATCGCTCCTGCGCACATGAGGCACGGCTCGAGGGTCACGACGAGGGTGTGACCCTGGAGATTCCAGGAGCCGACGGATGCCGCCGCTCGCCGCAGCGCTTCGATCTCGGCGTGCCCGGTCGGGTCGTGCGTCTCCTCGCGGCTGTTGCGACCTTCGGCGACGATGTGTCCCTCGCTGTCGAGGATCACTGCTCCGACAGGGATCTCCGCGGCGGCCGAAGCTTCCGCAGCGAGCACGAGAGCACGTCGCATGGCGAGATCGTCGGCGGCGGTCATGGCTCGAGCCTACGACAGCCGCGCCGGCCTCTTGCCGAGGCCGATGTCGTGCCGAGGGGCGCCGCGCATTAGCCTGTATCCATGCGTGTTCACGTCGCCGACCACCCTCTCGTCACCCACAAGCTCTCGGTGCTGCGCGACCAGCGCACCCCGTCGCCGGTCTTCCGGCAGCTCACCGAAGAGCTCGTGACCCTGCTCGCCTACGAGGCGACGCGCAACGTGAAGGTCAGCCCGATCGAGATCACCACTCCGGTGACGACGACGATGGGCGTGAAGATCTCGGAGCCGCGGCCGATCGTGGTGCCGATCCTGCGTGCCGGTCTCGGCATGCTCGAGGGCCTGGTCAAGCTCCTCCCGACGGCGGAGGTCGGGTTCCTCGGCATGGTCCGCGACGAGGAGACGTTCGAGCCGACCACCTACGCCGAGCGTCTGCCCGACGATCTCAGCGACCGGCAGTGCTTCGCCATCGACCCGATGCTCGCCACCGGCGGTTCGCTCGCGGCGGCGATCCAGTTCCTCTTCAACCGCGGGGCCAAGGATGTCACCGCGATCTGCCTGCTCGGCACCCCCGAGGGCGTCGCTGCGATCGAGGCGATGGCGGGCGACCGCGATGTCACGCTCGTGCTCGGTGCTCTCGATGAGCGTCTCAACGAGAAGGGCTACATCGTGCCCGGCCTCGGTGACGCCGGCGATCGGCTCTACGGCACCGTCTGATCGCGACGCTGCTCGTCGCCTGCGGCCGCCGCTAGGCGATGTCGAGTCGATACGCGCGCTCGTCGCCATAGTGCCGGAATCCGACTCGGGTGAGGATCGGCGCGGAGGTGTCGACGCGCCCCTTCACCAGGGCCGTGGTCGCGCCGAGTTCCGCACTCGCCCGCAGTCGTTCGGCGAGCACGGCGCGGTACGCCCCTCGGCCGCGGAACTCCGACAGAGTCCCGGCACCCCAGAGGCGCGTGAAACCGTCGACGATCGTGCAGCCGCCTGTGCTGACCGCCCGGCCCTCGAGGCGCCCGAGCACGCGCAGGCCCTCCCCCGCCTCGCGCTGGCCGGTCACTTCCGCCAGCTCGATGCGCAGGCCTTCCTCGTCGAGCGGAGCCTGCTCCCACACGGGCACGTTGATCACGTCGACCTCGCGCACCTGGTCGAGCGTGCGGACGATCTCGCCGGTCGCGCCGCGCGGCACGTCGATGGAGAGATCGTCGATGGTGCGCGCGAGCACCGCGACGGTGTCGATGTGCTCCGCACCGCGTCGCTGCAGCTCCCCTTCGAGGTCGGGGCCGTCCGAAGGGTTGGTCCAGAAGGTCAGTCGGGACTCGCCCCAGTTCCTCGTGCGCTCGACGGCGTGATCCAGCACCGCCGCGGCGTCGGAGGACGAGCGCACCTGCGAGCCGCGCACCCCGCCGCCGAATCGTGCCGGGTAGCGCACGAGCGTCAGGTGCTCGACGGCGCGGTCGCTGTCGCGCGGAAACCACGCCCATGCGGCCGCCGCGCGGAGGATGTCGTCGGTCGTGTGCCCGAGCGTGCTCACCCTGCGGCCCCGACCAGTCGCGCGAAAGCACTGAGCCGGGCGACGCCCTCGGGCGTGTAGGGAAGGTCGTCGAGCAACGCCGGCGAGTGGATCAGATAGGCGACCGTCTGCGCGCGGGAGATCGCGACGTTGAGCCGGTTCTGCAGCAGCAGGAACTCCGGCCCGCGGGGCGCATCCCGTCCGCTCGAGGCCGCGAGCGAGGTGATCGATACGACCGCCTCCTTGCCCTGGAAGTTGTCGACCGTGCCGACGGGCACGCCGGAGAACCCGGCCTCGGCGAGCGCATCGAGAACCAGCTGACGCTGCGCGTTGTAGGGCGTGACGACGATGATGTCGGATTGCACGAGCGGTCTCGTCGTCGCAGCAGGGTCGTTGTCGGTGAAGGTGCGGCCGATGAGATCGCCGACGAGACGCACGACCTCGGCGGCCTCTTCGGGCGACTGCGTGGCGTTTCCACGGTGACGGAGCGGCACCACGTGCAGTCCGGGATCGATGCCGTCGATCGACCTGTTCTCCGTTCCGGGCGCGGAGGCGAGCTGACCGGCGTAGGCGAGCTTCGACACCGGCGCCGCGACGAACGGGTGCATGCGCCACGATCGCGCCAGGAAGTAGCCGTACTCGGGCCGCACGACCGGATCGCCGTCCATGACCCAGCCGAGGGCCGACGTGTCGACCGGCTCGGGATGAGCGCCCTGACTCACCTGCGGGAGCTGCTGCGGATCGCCGAGCAGCAGCAGGCGCTTCGCTCCGGCGGCGACGGCGATCGTCGAGGCGAGCGAGAACTGCCCGGCCTCGTCGATGACGAGCAGGTCGAGCCCCGCCCGATCGACGCGCTGGGTGTTGCTGAAGTCCCAGGCGGTGCCTCCGACGACGACGCCCTCATCGGCATGCTCAGCGAGGAACGAGGCCATGCCGTTCTTGGGGATCGCGGTGTACGAGACCTCCGCCTCGCTGTCCCTCGGCGCCTTGGCGACCTGCCCCGGCGCGACGCCGTCGGCGACGACGCGCTCGAGCAGCGTCTCGATGATGGCGTGCGACTGGGCGACGACCCCGATCTTGAACCCGTGCTCGTTCACGAGCCGCGCGATCACCCGCGATCCCGTGTAGGTCTTGCCGGTGCCGGGAGGACCCTGCACAGCGAGGTAGCTGCGATCGAGGTCGAGGACGCCCCGCACGATCGCGTCGATCACGTCATCGCCTGCCGTCGGGATCGGCGCCCCCGACGCGGTGCGCGGCGGGATGCGGCGCAGGATGTCGGTCGCCGCATCGGCGGGGAAGCCGGGCGCCTCGGCGTGCACCCTGTCGGCCCATTCATCGATGGCGCCCTGCAGCGACACCACGCGCGGCGGCGCGGCCGGCGTGAGTGCGACCGGCAGCTCGTCCCACGTCTGCCCCTGCACGGCGGACTCGGTCACGAGGTAGCCGTCGTCGAGCACCTCGCTCACGGTCACGGTGTGCGGCACGTGCACAGCCCGCGACGGCACCTCGGTGTCGAACGGCGCCGGCACCTCGTAGAGCGCGAACGGCTGCCCGCCGACCCCCAGGGTCGTTCCCGGCGACACTTCTCCGCGGATCTCGATGTCGCGGGACATCACCCGCCGCCCCTCTCCGATGCTCCACTCGCGGCGGACCGTCGAGGACGGGCGATCGACGCGCACCACGTCGCGCGTGCCGTCCCACATCGTCACGGGCTCGCGCAGCCGCTGGAAATGCGACACCCAGAAGCTCTTCGCCTCGCGCGGGAAGTAGTCGATCGCCGCGGCGGCGATCCGGTGCACGAGCCCGTCTCCCCCGGCCTCGACCGCGCGCTCGGCATCGGCGAGCAGCGCGACGGATCGCGGCGAAGGCTCGTAGATCACCTCGTCGATCTCGTCGGGCGGCGCCGGCGTCACGCCCTTCTGCCGGGCGATGTCGATCAGCCAGTTGCGCAGACGACGGGTCGAGACGCAGTCGTAGCGGTTGTAGTCGGCGAGGTCTGCCAGCACGGCATCCGCCTCGAGCTGCTCCCCTGCGGCTGCGAGCTCGCGCGCGGCGACGTACTGCACGATCGAGTCGTCGCCCTTCTGCACATCGCTCGTGCGCACGTCGTCGCCCATGTACAGCGGCTCGAGCTTCTTGATCGAGTACGAGCGCGACCCGACGCGCACGGTGCGCAGCACCAGCGGATACAGGTCGACGAACACCCCCTCGCGCAGCAGCCGATCGACCTCTCCCTCACGCACGCCGTGCCGCGCGGCCATCGCCACAAGGTGCGAGGTCTCGTACGGCGCGTAATGGTAGATGTGCATCGCGGGATGCGCCGCGCGTCGCACCTTCACGAAATCGAGGAAGTCTTCCAGAGCCTGACGCTCGTCGGCGAAGGTGTGCGCCCACAGCGCCGAATACTGGTCGTTGTTGTCGACCCAGCCGAACAGGTAGTCGATGCCCCAGTGCGCCTCGCCGTCGGGCGCCGGCTCGGTGTAGAGCGGATCTCCCTCGAAGTCGAAGAAGATGTCGCCGTGGCTGGGGAGCGGCAGCGTGTGGATGGCCGGCGCGTAGTGCACGTCGTAGGTCGGTGCTGCGTCGGCATCGGCGCGGATCTGCAGACGAGCCTGCGCCCGGAGGGTTTCGAAGGAGTCGGCGTTCATGCCCACCGGTGCCTCGGATGCCGACGCCAGAGCATCGATCGTCGCGATACCCGACGCGCGGAGTCGCGCACGCTGCACCGGACGCATGCGTGCGACCATCAGCAGATCGCGGTGGGCCAGCACCTGCTCTTCGCAGGTCGCGCATCGCCCGCACGCGACGATCTGCAGGTCGTCGCGATCGTCGCCCCAGGCCAGCGGAGCACCCGCGGCGCCGTCTTCGATGCGCCGGTCGGCGATGAGCGCCCGTAGACGGGCCCGACGGACCTGGAAGAGCGGGAGCAGGTCGTCCACGGCGTGCGTACTGATGCTGTGGTCGCCCAGGATCAGGTCGACCTCGTCGGATCGCGGGATGCCGAGCCGGTCGAGCTGGTCGACATATGCCGCCAGCTGCATGAGAGCGGTGACCCGAGCCTTGCGCGCCAGCTTCGAGTCCTGCACTCGCCATCGGCCGTCGTCGTCCTTGCGCAGGAAGTCGGCGAAGCCGACGAACTCATCGGTCGCGAAAGCGGCCTGGAAGACGACCAGCGCGTCGGACCGGAGCGCCGCCACGGTCTCATCGGTCGCCGCGCCGAGCGCCTCGGCATCGACCGACGACACCTTCTCGATCTGGTGGACCCTGTCGTCGCCGAGGTCTTCGACGTAGCGTGCCAGCACGTCGCGCTCATGCACGTCGCCGAGCAGGGCAGCGCGCTTCAGCGTGGCATCTTCCGGCTCTTCGACCGCGGGCACACGCCCGAGCTTCGCATCGATCGCACGGCACCAGGCGAACTCGCATTCCGCGGCCGCCTTGAGATCGCTGGCGCTCCAGATGACGCGCTGCGCCTCAGTGTCGATCCGCACGATGCTCCCGTTCTGTCGGATGCTTCGACACTATCCGCGGCATCCGACACGGGACGAACGGCGCGCGTCCCGGGTCAGCGCCACCAGTCGTCGTCGGGGGCAACCGGGAGGTGGCGCTTGTGCTGCGTCGCGAGGTACTTCGCCTCGATCCGGCCGGCGACGTCGGGATCGACGGTGCGGCCCTCGAGGAAGTCGTCGATCTGCTCGTAGGTGATGCCGAGCTCGTCCTCGTCGGCACGGCCGGGCTGGCCGTCGAGGAGGTCGGCCGTCGGCACCTTGAAGGCGAGCCGCTCGGGCGCGTCCAGGAACTGGAGCAGCGAGCGCCCCTGCCGCTTGGTCAGACCGGACAGCGGCAGGATGTCGGCCGCGCCGTCGCCGAACTTCGTGAAGAACCCGGTCACGGCCTCTGCGGCGTGATCGGTGCCGATCACCAGCATGCCGTCATGCCCTGCGAGCGCGTACTGCGTGACCATGCGCACACGCGCCTTGATGTTGCCGCGGTTGAAATCGCTGATGTCGCTGGTCACGGCGAACTCGATGTCCTCCTCGACGCCGTCGACGCCGTTCTGGATGTTCACCTCGACCGATGCGTCGGGCGCGATGTACTCCAGCGCCGCCTCGGCATCCGCAGCATCCCCCTGCACGCGGTAGGGCAGGCGCACAGCGAGGAACTTCGCCTCGCCGCCCTCGGCACGCACCCGTTCGACGGCGAGCTGGGCGAGGCGACCGGCGAGGGTCGAATCCTGTCCGCCGGAGATGCCGAGCACGAAACCTCGCGCGCCGGCCGTGCGGAGGTAGTCGACGAGGAACCCGACTCGACGCTCCACCTCGGTTTCGGGATCGATCTCGGACTTGACGCCGAGGTCTTCGGAGATCTGCTGCTGAAGGGTCATGGGGGTCCTCCGGTCTTCTCGAGATCAGTATCCACCCCCAGTGTTACATCGGAATGACGTGGCGGGCGCGGAGCCGCGGATCCCGGTCGTCGGACGATGGGAGAATGAGGGCGTGAGACTCCTCGTCGCCGCGATGGCATCCGAACTCGAAGCGTTCCCCGACGACCTGGAAGGTTTCGAGCAACTCGTCACCGGCGAGGGCAAGATGCAGGCGACCTACGCGCTGACGCGCGCTCTCGCGGCCAAAGAATACGAAGAGGTCGTCGTGGTCGGCACTGCCGGAGGGATCGACCCCGCGCTCGACGCCGTGGTGCACGAGATCGGGAGCGCGCTGCAGCACGATGTCTTCGATCTCGAGGGCGTTCCCGGCCAGCACGTGTCGCTGCCCGCACGCGTGTCGACGGGCCGAGACGGCGTGCTGATCGCCACCGGAGACAGCTTCGTCGGCGATGCGGGGATCACCGCGGTCATCCGTCCCTCCGGTGCGGGGCTGGTCGACATGGAGACGTATGCGTACATCTGGGTCGCGCAGCAGTTCGGGGTGCCGATTCGTGCATTCCGCGCCATCTCCGACCGTGCCGAAGAGGGGGCCCTGGTCGATTTCCGGGCGGCGATCGCGCGGTGCAGCGTGATGCTGCGAGAGACCGTCCGCGAGCAATACGGCGTCTGACGCCGGTCGGCCGGTCAGCGCGTCTCGATGATGCTCGGCCCGTTCGGCGTCGCCCGCACGGTGAGCTGCGCGGGGATCTGCTCCTGCATCGCCTCGACGTGACTGATCACGCCGACGGTCCGGCCACCCTGCCGCAGTTCGTCGAGCGTGCGCATCGCCACGTCGAGGGTGTCGCCGTCGAGGGATCCGAAACCCTCGTCGATGAAGAGCGTGTCCAGACGGATGCCGCCGGCACGGGCCGTCACCACCTCGGCGAGTCCGAGCGCGAGCGCGAGCGAGGTGAGGAAGGTCTCGCCCCCGGAGAGCGACTGCGGCGGGCGCGTCTGCCCGGTGAACGCGTCGGAGACCACGATGCCGAGACCGGACGCGGCGCCGCGCGCGGCGAGTGCGTCGGAGTGCTGCAGCTGGTATCGGCCGGTGGACATGTCGTACAGGCGACGGTTCGCGGCTTCGACGATCTCTTCGAGCTCGGCGGCGAGGACGAAGGTCTCGAGCGTCATCTTGCGGGTGTTCGCGCCTCGCCCCGCGATGGCATCGGCGAGGCCCTGCAGCACCTCGAACTCGGCGGCGTCGTCGGCCGTCCTCGCATGCTCGGAGGTCGCGGACGCGATGAGGTCTTCGAGCCGTTCCACGGTGCCGAGCGCGCGGCTCGCCTCATCGACGGTGTGCACCCACGCGGCACGTGCTTTCGCCGCCGCCTCTTCGTCGGGCGAGATGTCGATCGGCTCTTCGGGGAGCGTGCGCAGCTCGAGGTCGAAGAGCGTCGACCTCTCCTTCTCGCGCTGCACGGCGTGCTGGGAGATGCGCGTCTCAAGGGCCTCTTGCACGGCCACCGATCGCAGCGCCCTTTCCACGGCGGCCACGTCGTCGAACGCGGAGTCTGCGAGAGCGGCATCCCGCTCATCCTCGGCCTCTTCGAGGGCCTGCGTCCGTCGCTGCTGCTCGGCGACTGCCGCGGCGAGCAGCCGGGCGGCCGACACCTGGGCCGTGATGTCGGCGAGTCGCTCGGCGACGGTATCGAACGGCCCGCGGGCATCGGCGATCAGAGCGCGGGCCTCTTCGGCGCGCTGGGCACGGAGAGCGAGTTGCTCCCGCGCCGCCGACAGCGTCACGTCACGATCCGCGCGTTCGCGTTCGAGCCGGTCGGCCCGCTCGGCGAGCTCCTGCAGCCGCGCGTCGAGGGTCGTCAGGCGGTCAGCGGCAGCGAGACTCTCCGCGTGCGCCTCGACCGCCGCGGTGCGCTCGGTCTCGGCCTGCTCGACGGTGCGGCCGTCGGCCCCGGCCTCGGCCCCAGCGAGCTCGGCACGGAGAGACGCGGACATCTCGGAGGCTTCACGCTCCCGCTCGGCCCCTGCATCCCGCTCGGCCTCGGCGGCAGCGATGTCGTCGGCGGAGACGGGGTCGGCGTGCGTGGCCGGCGACGGATGCTCGTGCGATCCGCACACCGGGCACGGCTCGGCGGTGACGAGACCCGAGGCGAGTTCGCCGGCCATCCCATCGAAGCGACGCTGCCGCAGCTGCGCGAGCGCCGATTGAGCGGTCGCATGCTGGGTCGTCAGTGCAGCCAGCTGCTGTTCGGCGATCTCCTGCTGCGCACGGACGCGCTGCACGTCGCGGGCGGCGCGGACGCGGGACTCGGCGGCGTCGCGCGCGGCGGCCAGGTCGGCGGCACGGTCGGCGATGCGCCGGGCGTCATCGCGCTCGGCGGTCACAGCGACGATCTGAGCCGGCAGTTCGGCTCGCTCGACGGCGCCCTCCTCGACGCGGGCGGATGCCGACTGCACGGCGACTTCGGCTGATTGCAGCTCGAGGGTGAGCGCCGGCTCCTTCGCTTCGAGCTCGGCAGCGCGCTCCCACCCGCCGCTCTCTCTGAGGCGCGCGGCGGCCCAGGTCTCGAGGTCGTCGTCGGTCGCGACGCCGAACTGCTCCCACGACGCGCGGGAGGTCTGCTCGGCCGCGCTCGCACTCTCCCAGGCCGTCCGCGCGCGAGCAGCGGCCGCGATCGTCGATCGCAGCGCCTCGGCCGACCGGGCATCGGCCAGCTCCGCGCGTGCCGCCGCGATCGACGGCTCCTCCGCATCGAGCCGGTCCAGTGCAGCGCGGGCACGGTCGCGCTCGGACTGCGCGCGCTGCTCCTCGCGCCTCGTGGAGAGCACGAGGTCGGCGGCCGTCGAGGATCTCTCGGCCTCCGCGCGCTCGGACACGCGCCGTTCCGCCCGGTAGTCGGCACGGGCCTTCGCCCGGCGCAGACCGTCGAGGCGCTCGGCCGTCGTCGCGGTGACGGTCGGTCGGGCGGTCTGCTCCGCAGCGGAGGCCTCCCCGGTGCCTGCCTCTGCCGCATCACCCCAGAGTTCGGCCGTGGACACCAGGCGCTCCGCCTCTTCCACGCGGGCGGCGACCGTCGCGAGCCGTGCTCCGAGCGCCTGCTCCGCGCCTCGGCGCCGGTCGTCGAACCGGGCTTGCACGTCTTCGAATCGCTGCGTGCCGAACAGTCGGCGCAGCAGCGTCTGGCGGTCTTTGCTCCCGGCGAGGAGGAATTCCGAGAAGCGGTTCTGCGCGAGCAGGATGACCTGCAGGAACTGGTCACGACTCAGCTGCAGGATCTCGTCGAGCTCGTTGGCCACATCGACCGCCCGCGCGGCGCGGCCGACCCACCCGGCATCCGTCCACTCGTCGAGCGCCACGCCGGCGGCCTGCTTCGTCGTGCCTCCGCCGCGCTTGGACGGGCGCACGTACTCCGGGGATCGCGTCACGCGGAAGCGGCCGGCCGAGGCGCTGAACTCGACGACGACCTCGGAGAGGTCATCGGGTTCGCAATGATCGCTGCGCAGTCGCTTCTCACCGCCGTCGTAGCGCGGCACGCCGCCGTAGAGACCGAAGCAGACGGCATCGAGGATGCTGGACTTCCCGGCACCGGTGCGCCCGGCGATCAGGAAGATGCCGTCGTCGGCGAAGGCGTCGAAGTCGACGGTCTGGCGCGATCGGAACGGGCCGAACCCCTCGACCTCCAGGCGGTGCAGGCGCATCTAGACGAGCGCCTCCGCACGCACACGGTCGTCGAGCACCGCGCGGATCAGCTCGCTCTCGGTCTCGGTCGGCCCGTGCCCGGCGCGCACGTGCTCGAGGAAGGCCTCGATCCGCTCGGCGTCGCTGACCGCGGCTCGCAGCCGCTGCGAGTAGGTGCGTTCGCGCTCCTCAGCCACGATCTCGGGCTGATGCTGCACCATGGCGCAGAACGGGAAGCTCTCACGCAGGCGCCGCATCGGCTCGGCCTGCGGCATCGCGTCGGTGTAGATCGCGCAGACCCAATCGTCGGCATGCGCGGCCACACTGGCCTCGGAGAGGATCTCGGTGAGCGGACCCGTGAGGGTGACGAGCCGCCGCGGAACCGGCAGTTCCAGCCATTCCACGGACGCGAGGCCGTCGGCGTCGAGCTCGATCAGCCACGAGCCGCGGGGCTTGTGCTGCTCGCCGAAGCTGTAGTGCAGCGGCGCTCCGGCGTACCGCACACGCTCGCTCAGCTGCTGCCGGCCGTGGATGTGGCCGAGAGCCATGTAGTCGGGGCCGTCGAAGACGCTCAGCGGTACGACGTCGAGGCCGCCCTGCCGCACCTCGCGCTCGAGGCCGAGCGTGGCGTCGACGCCTGCCGCGAAGCAGTGTGCGATCGCGACCGAGCGACCGGGGTGCGCGCTCATGCCCGCACGGACCAGATCCATCGCGTGCGCCATCGTCTGCGCCTGCGTGCGCAGCTGGCGCCCTTCGGAGTCGCCTTCCGGCCAGTGCTGGCGCACGATCGCGGGCTCGAGGTAGGGAATGCCGAAGAACTGCACCGGCCCGTCGGCATCGTCGACCGTCACGGGAGTGCCGACGGCCAGCGGATCGGTGAGCACATGGATGCCGTCGCGCAGCAGTCGGGCCTGGAAGCCGAGGCGTGCCGCCGAATCGTGGTTGCCGCTCGTCACGATGACCCGGGCACCGGTCTCATGCAGCGCGACGAGTGCGTCGCCGAGCAGTGTGTAGGCCGGGCCGGATGGCGTGGCGGAGTCGAACACGTCTCCTGCGACGAGGACGACGTCGACGGCGTTCTCCCGCACCTGCTCGGTGAGCGCTCCGAGCACCTCGGCCAGCGCGTCCATGGTCGAGTGACCGTGGAACGTGCGACCGATGTGCCAGTCGGAGGTGTGCAGGATGCGCATACTCACAAGGTACGAACCACCTCGGACATTCGGTCCGAGGCGTGCCGCAGTTGCTGAGGAGGCGAAGAGCGGAAGGTCCCCTGACCCACCCTCGTCATGACGATCGGCACGCGGTGATGCAGGGTGCGCTGTGCGCGTTCACATGTGCGGCGTGCGGGGCTGCGCGATGCGATCTGGCTGCCCTCCGCCCTCATGTGGTGCCGGAACTTGCCCCTCCCGGCGGGGGTTGTGCCCGCTTCGTCGTGACTACCGACTTCCGCTCTACTCCTCCAGTTCGTGCAGCCAGTTCGCCTGCTGGATCCTGTTGTCGAGCTCCCGCAGCCCCTGCGCGACCCCGTCGGCCCTCGCGCGCAGGTCGGCGACCGGAAGCGCGGAGATCTTCCGCAGCTCCGATCTCATCTGGCGCTGGACATGGTCGTTCGCTCCGGATGCGGCCGCGGCGGCATCCGCCAGGAGGGAGTGCTGCAGGCGCAGGACGTCCCGGGCGGCGAGCGCGTCGGTCATCGTTCCGTCGCCACCGAGATCCAATCGCGCGTTCGTCGCGTTGATGCGGCGGATCAGGTCGCGCAGCTGCGCGAGAGCGGCATCCGCTTCGACGATGAGAGCGCCGGCGTCCTCCGCGGGCTCCTCGCCCTCCTGGTACCGGGCGTTCGCGGTGATGCGGGCGCGGAGCTGCTCGATGCGGCGCTGCAGATCGGCGCGGGCGGTCAGGGCCTCGGCGAGTTTCATGACTTCATCTTGTCAGGGCGAACGCGTAACAGAGCGAAACAATCGGGTGCGTCAGCGCGAGCGCAGGAGGTGCGCGTGATCCGGGTGGGCCGAGAACCAGTCGGCGACATACCAGCAGACCGCGTCGACCTTGCGATCTCCGCGCGACTCGATGTCGGCGACGGCGCCCTCGACGACCTTTCCCGCGTAGCCGTGGCCGCGGAAAGTCGGGATCGTGAAGGCTCTGGTCAACGCGACGGTGCTGCCGTCGTCACGGTAGTCGAGCACGCTCACCAGTCGCCCGTCACGCATCAGGGTGTAGCGCGATTCATCCTTCTCGTCGGTCAGGATGAACCCGCCGACCGTGGTCGAGATCGTCATTCGAGCAACGTTACGCCCGCTTCTGCGCACATCGCCCGTTTTGACATGAGGCGACACGATCAGACATAATCCCCCCATGACCACCAACGCACGCCCTTTGTCCGCCCAGGAGGCGAACGGGACTGCCGGGATGATGATGCCCGGTCGCGTTGGCATGTGTTGCCGAATGTGTCGCTGAACGAACAGCAACTCCGCCTGACCTGATCCTTCGCCATCTGCGAGGCCAGAGTCACCGAGCATCCACCCTTGCTCGCTTCCCGGCTCCGCCGGTCATTCACGCAACGCATCAGAGCCGCTCTCCGGCTCACGTCCTGAGGACTTCATCATCATGTCGAACATCGCCATTCTCGACCGCCCCACCGTCTCCGCCCAGACCACCGCGGTCCGCTCGCAGCAGCCCGCAGCCACCGCTCCCCTGGCCGGCGCCGCCGATCTTCCCGCCGTCCGCTCGCCCCGCGGCTTCGCCCTGTACGTCGGACTCGACGAGATCAAGGCCGCCGAAGCCGGCGTGAGCCTGCCGCTCCTCGTCGACGCCCTGCGCCGCACGCTCGCCGAGCTCGCGCCGGGTGCCGAGACCCATGCCACCGTCGCCCTCGCCCCGCACGGCTCCGGCGGTCGCGACCTCGACGTCGTCCGCCTCGCCCTGCAGGAGCCCGGCGCGATCGCCCGCACCAAGGCGGCCGCCGAAGAGGACACCGTCGAGGAGGAGACCGGCGTCACGGTCGACATCTCCCGCAAGCGCGTCCTCATCGACGGCGAGTCCGCCGCCTTCACCTACAAGGAGTTCGAGCTGCTGCAGTACCTCGTGCTCCGCGAGGGACGCACGATCGAGCGCTCCGAGCTCGTGTCCGCCCTCTGGCAGGCGCAGGACGACGAGACCCCAGGAGAGCGCACGATCGACGTGCACGTGCGTCGCCTGCGCGCCAAGCTCGGCCGCTACGAAGACATCGTGCGCACCGTGCGCGGCATCGGCTACCGCTTCGACCGGCACGCCGACGTCGTCATCCGCTACGGCCACGGCACGCCTTCGCCCGACCGCTTCTGAGCATCGCCCCGCCGTCTCTGTCGGCGCCGCCGCGTAGGGTGGGCGCATGACCCTGACAGCGGATGCCGGAGCGGCCCAGGCCGCCGGCTCGGATGCTGCGCAGGAGACCGTCTACCGGCCTCGACATGACCTCGACCTCGGTCGCACCGTCGGCGTGCTGCGCCGTGGGGGAACCGACCCGACGACGGTCATCGACGGCCGCGTGATCTGGCGAGCCGTGCGCACCCCGCTCGGCGCCGCGACGCTCGCGTTACGGGTGGCGGGCGACGAGGTCCGCGCGACCGCGTGGGGCGCCGGAGCCGCTGAGGCGCTCGACCGGGTGCCCGATCTGTGCGGCGCGCGCGACGACGCCGACGGGTTCGACGCCTCGGGGCATCCGCTCATCGCCGAGGTCGCCCGTCGCAATCCCGGCATCCGCCTCACCCGCACCGACGAGGTGTTCGACGCGCTCGCAGGATCGATCCTCGAGCAGAAGGTCACCGCGATGCAGGCCTTCGGCGCCTGGCGGTTCCTGGTGTCGCGCTTCGGCGAGCCTGCCCCGGGGCCCACCCCTCGCCCGCTGTTCGCACCGCCCGCGGCATCCGTCTGGCGCACGATCCCGTCGTGGTCCTGGCACCGCGCGGCCGTGGAGCCGCCGCAGTCCAAGACCCTCGTCCGCGCCGCCGCCCGCGGCGACAGCATCGAGCGCGCCATGCGCACGGCCGCGACCGGCGCCGACCGCGACCGCGTGCTCACGAGCCTCCCCGGGATCGGCGTGTGGACCTCGGCGGAGACCCGCATCCGCGCTCTCGGCGATCCGGATGCGGTGAGCGTCGGCGACTTCCACCTCGCGCACGAGGTCGGCTACGTGCTCACCGGCTCACGTACCGACGACGACGGCATGCTCGAGCTTCTCGCCCCCTGGGCGGGGCACCGCCAGCGCGTCATCCGCCTGATCTATGCCAGCGGGGTGAAGGAGCCGCGCCGCGGCCCGCGCCTCGCACCCGAGAACCATCGCGACCGCTGAGCCCCGAGATCTAAGCTGAGATCATGTCCCGCACCGCGCTCCGCGTCTCCGTCACCGCCGGCCTGCTCGTTCTCGGTGTCGTCATCGGCCTGATCTTCCAGAACGTCTGGCTCGGCATCCTGCTGGCAGCGATCGTGTGGCTCGGCTGGTTCCTCGGCTACGAGTCGCGCCGCGGGAACAACGCCGGGGTCAATGACGAGGACCACGGCATCGAGCTCTGAGCGTCCCCTCTGGTGCGACGTCCGTCGTGCCTGGAAGACTGGGCGCATGGCTCTCCTCGATCACCTGGGCATCACCGTCGCCGACCTCGAGCGCGGGCGTGCACAATTCCACCCGGTCCTCGCTGCGCTCGGCTACCAGGCCGGCGGAGAGGACGACCACTCCATCTCGTGGAACAACGGCGACGAGACCGAGATCATCCTGTACGTGTGGGATGAGGACAGCACCCCGCACCGGCACGGCCGCGTCGGGTGGCAGCACCTCGCCTGGGCCATGGACTCCCCCGCCGAGGTCGACCGCCTCCACGCGGTCGCCCTGGACGCCGGATGGACCGCGGTGCGCGACCCCAAGGAGTACCCCCGCTACAGCGACCGGTACTACGCCTCCTTCGTCGAAGACGCCGACGGCATCCGTATCGAGTTCATGTACAACCCTCCGCGCGAGCAGGCTTGACTCCCGGGCGGAGCAGCGCCCGGGAGCGTTGGCTGTTCGCGGGGTTGGTCTTCGCCGGCGGAGCGCTCATCGCGCTGGCGATCTGGCTGGACGTCCGCGACGGCGTGCCGACGATGAGGAAGGGAGACCATCCCTGGGAAGTCGTGATCGTCGGCGGGCTCGGCATCGCTCTTCTCGGCAGTGGCCTGAACGCGATGTGGCGCGCTCGCAGGTCGCGGCGGAGCGCCCCCAGGAAGCCAGAGAACCGGCACTGACGACCATCGGGCACCATCCGCCACACTGGGACCATGCCATCGCTCGCTGCCGCCGACCTCCACGACGCGCACCCGGACGAGCCGTGCGGCACCGCCGTGCTGCTGCTCGCCGGTTCCAGCGGGCGCATCGAGACCGAGCGCGCTGACCTGCTGGCGAGACACGGCGCTCGAGTGCGGGCCATTCGCTGGTTCGGCGGTGTCGGGCAACGGCCGGCGCCGCACGAGGTGCCGATCGAGCTGTTCATCGAGCATCTCGATCTGCTGAGACGCGAAAGCGACCGCGTGGCGATCTTCGGCACGTCGTTCGGTGCCGAGGCCGCGCTCGTCACGGCATCGGTGCATCCGACCGACGTCGCGATCGCGGCCGCTCCCTCGTCGGTCGTCTGGTCGGGACTCGGCGACGACGGGTGGTCGTCGCACTGGACGCTCGACGGCATCCCGCTTCCGGCGGTGCCGTTCGACTCGTCGTGGGAGCCGGATACGCATCCTCCCGCATACCGCTCGCTGTACGAGTCCAGCATCGAACAGCATCCGGATCTCGCGGCCGCGGCAGCGATCCGCGCGGAAGACATCGTCGGGCAGCTGGTCCTCATCGCCGGAGGTGACGATCAGGTGTGGCCGAGCGTCGCGTTCGCCGAGCGCGTCGCAGTGCGGCGCACGGCCGCCGGTCTCGACACCGTGGTCGTCACGCATCCCACGGCCGGCCACCGCCTGACTCTGCCCGGCGAGACGGCCGTCGTCGGTGGACGCGCGATGGCGCGGGGCGGGTCGGCCGCGGCCGATGCCGACCTCGGGGCACTCGCGTGGCCCGAGATCGTGCGATCCCTCGGCCTCCGCTGAACCCTCCGCGCGAGCAGGCTTGACTCCCGGGCGTGTCGCCCCCTATTCTCGGAAAGCTGTGCCGACCGGCGCAGCACGCCAGCCGAGGAGACGAACGGATGACCGCCCTGCGGCAACTCCCCTTCGCCGCGGTCGAGGCGCTTCAGCCGAAGCGCAACGACCGCTACGAGTCGTACCCTCCGGCGCGCGCCGTCTGACAGCATCCGCTGCTCTCACGCCTCGTACCGTCAGGTCCGGGGCGTTTTCCGTTTGGAGAGACCCCTGACCTGTGGCTGGACATCACCACAAGGAAAGGAATCATGGAGAGGCTCTCCGCACGGCTGCTGTCGTGGGCGTCGCTGATCGACGAGAAGACACTCGCGCAGGCGCACACCACGGCACGCATGCCGTTCATCCACCCGCATCTGGCACTGATGCCGGATGCGCACCTCGGAAAGGGTGCGACCGTCGGATCGGTCATCCCGACGCTCGGGGCGATCATCCCCGCCGCCGTCGGTGTCGACATCGGCTGCGGCATGATCGCCGTCCGCACCCAGTTCACGAAGAGCGACCTCGAAGGTCGCGACCTCGCCGAACTCCGGGAGCAGATCGAGCGCGCCATCCCGCTCTCGGCCGGCCGGTACAACAACAAGGTCGTCGCGACCGCCGAGCCTCGCATCGCGGAGCTCGAGGCGCTGGCTGAGAAGAACGGATTCGACCCTGCGCAGTACGCCGGGAACTGGCGGCTGCAGCTGGGCACGCTCGGCTCGGGCAACCACTTCATCGAGGTGTCGGTCGACGAGCTCGACCGGGTCTGGCTGTTCCTGCACTCGGGGTCGCGAGGCGTCGGGAACAAGATCGCCATGAAGCACATCTCGGTCGCGCAGCGGCTCGCGAAGCAGTGGTGGATCGACCTCCCTGACCCCGACCTGGCGTACCTGGTCGAGGGGACGCCGGAGTTCACCCGGTACATCCGGGAGCTCCGGTGGGCCCAGCACTTCGCGCTGCTGAACCGGGCGGAGATGATGGATCGGGTCGTGCGTCAGGTGTCGGAGTTCCTCAGCACACCGGTGGACGAGCAGGAGCGGATCAATTGCCACCACAACTTCACCGAGTCGGAGAAGCACTACGGCAAGCAGGTGTGGGTGTCGCGGAAGGGGGCGATCCAGGCGGACGCCGGTCGGCCCGGACTCATCCCCGGCTCGATGGGCACCGCTTCGTACGTGGTCGAAGGGCTCGGCGACCCGCAGTCGCTGAACTCGTCGCCGCACGGCGCCGGCCGGAACTTCTCCCGGTCGACGGCACGGAAGACGTTCACGCACGAGCAGCTGCGGGAGGCGATGACGGGGATCGAGTTCCGTGACACGGACGCCTTCATCGACGAGATCCCGCAGGCGTACAAGCCGATCGACCAGGTGATGGCGGATGCCGCGAGCCTCGTGTCGATCCGGCACACGCTGCGGCAGCTCGTCAACGTGAAGGGCGACTGAGGAGAGGGGTCGGGTGGAGCATGCTCCACCCGACCCCTCTTGCGGCAGAGTGGAAGAACCCAGGATGAAGGAGATCACGTGAACGGCGAGGAACTGCAGGAGTGTGCTCGGGCACGAGTCGACGAGCTTCCCGGTGCCGTTCTGGAGTATCCGTTCGGACCCGAATGGGAGGTGTACAAGGTTCGGGACAAGGTGTTCATGCTGATGATGGATGTCACCGGTGATCCGAGGGTGACCCTGAAAGCCGACCCGGAAGACAGCAAGGCACTCCGGGAGCAGTTCGACGCCATCACTCCCGGCTATCACATGAACAAGAAGCACTGGATCACGGTGAACCCCTCCGAGGACCTGGAGCCGGAGCTGATCGAGGATCTGGTCACGGATTCGTACCTGCTCGTCGTGGCGAACCTCCCGCGCGCGAAACGGCCGGTCGACCCGGCCACCTTCGGACAGGACGGCCGGCGCGGTGGGGACTGATCTCAGACGGCCGGCGCAGCTTCGGTCTCGACCGACCGGTCGGTGAACGCGGCCTTCGGAACGAACACGAGCAGCACCGCCGCGGCGAGCGCCGTCGCGCCGCACACCACCCACACGGTGAAGTAGCCGGCGAGCGATCCTGCGGTGCCCTCGCTGGCCCCGGCAGCCGTGCTCGCGACCCCGTTCAGCAGCGCGATGCCGAAGACGCACGACGCGATCGCGCCGCCGACGGTCTTCACCGAGTTGGTGAGGCCGGTCGCCACGCCCGTCTGCGTCGCCGGAGCAGCGGATGCCGCCGCCGCCGGCAGCGCGGCGACGAGCGCACCCGAACCCAGCCCGACCACCACCATGTTCGTGATGACCTGCGCGTAGGTGGCATGGAACGGCAGGAACAGCAGGAACCCGACTCCGACGAGCACCGAGGCGCCCATGAGCGTGAGCCGCGGAGTCAGCCGGCGTGCGATCGTCGGGAAGAGCAGCGCACCCGTGATCATGGCGATCAGGTAGATCCCGATGATCAGCGACGTCGCGAACCCGGTCGTGCCGAGGCCGTAGCCGTAGGTGTCCGGATCGGTGCGGGCGAAGGTCGACAGCGGCGCCTGCGCACCGAGCACGCTCACCCCGAAGAGTCCGGCGGTGAGGAAGACCGGGCCGAGGGCCGGCGAGCGGAACATGCGCACGTCGATGAGCGGGTCGTCGCAGCGGAGCTCCCACAGCACGAACGGGATCACGAGGAGGAGGCCGAGCACGACCACGGCCCACGACCAGGGATTCACGAGCCCGCCCTCGAGGCGGAGCAGGCTGAGGCCCCCGGTGAAGCAGACGAGCGCGAGGGAGATCAGCACGAGACCGACCGTGTCGAACACACCGCCGGTCGGATCCGGCGACTCCTTCACCCCGAACAGGATCACGAAGAAGCACACGACGATGAGCACGGCCGGCACGAGGAGCACGACCGTGAGCGGGAGGACGTCGATCAGCGCACCGCCGACGAGGGCGCCGATGATCGCACCGCCCTCGAGCGCGGCGACGAGGAGCCCGGCCGCCTTCGCCGTGATCGAGGACCGCCCCTCCATGCGCCGCGACCGCGACCAGATGAGGGCGATCTCCAGCGGGAGCCAGACGACGTAGAACCCCATCAGCGCCCAGGCGGCGAGGAAGACGCCGAACGAGTCGGTGAACGGCAGCACGAGGGCGGCCGCGGCGGTGAGGGCGGTCGAGATCAGCAGCATCCGCTTGTGGCCGACCATGTCGCCGAGCTTCGCGAACGCCGGAACCACGAGCGCCGACAGCATGAGCTGCGCGCCTTCGAGCCAGTTGACGTCGGCGTCGTGGATGCCGAGATGACGGGCGATGTCGGTGAGCATGGGCGTGTAGTAGCCCTGCAGCACGCCGCTGGTGAACTCGACGAAGGCGAGGAAGCCGACGACGACAGCGAGGGTGCCCAGTGTGCGCGTGCGCGTCATCGCGTCTCCTGATCGTTCTCGGGTGAGATCACTGTAACCGTTCGAGGAGCGCGCGATGGAAGCGCTCTCCGCGCTCCAGCGCGACGATCTCGACGCTCTCGTCGACGCCGTGGATCGAGGCGCGCTGCGCGTTCGACATGTCCAGCGGCGCGAAGCGGTAGACCGCCGGCGAGAAGCGGTGGAAGTGTCGGGAATCCGTGGCCGCCATCATCACGTACGGTACGGCGGGGACTCCCGGATGCGACACCTCGAGCGCCTCGGCGAGCAGAGCGAACTGCGGGTTGTCGGTCGGCGACTCCGGGGACGGCTCGCTCGCCTCGAGCACCTCGACCGAGACCAGCGGATCCCGGATGCGGCGGCGCACGCGGAACACCGCCTGCTGCGTGGTCTCCCCCAGCGCGATGCGGAGGTTCACGGTCGCCGAGGCCTGGGAGGGCAGCACGTTCGCCGCGGTGCCGCCGGACTGCATGGTCGGCGCGACCGTCGTGCGGACGAGAGCCGCGGGCTCTCCGCCGAGTGCGGCGAAGACCCGCGCGGTGAGCAGCGGCGCCGATCCGAGGAGGCGCAGCAGGTGTCGGGCGGGCCCGGGTGTCTGCGTGGCCAACTGTGACAGCATCCGGAGAATCGCACCCGAGGCGTGCGGGCGGAAAGTGGTGGGACCGAGCCGATCGACGGCGCGGGCGATGCGCCGCACGGCGGTGAGCGACGGCGGAGCGGAGGCGTGGCCGCCGTCACCGCGAGCCGACAGCCGCACGGTCATCACGCCCTTCTCCCCGACACCGATCATCGCTGCACGCCCCGGCACGAAGGGCAGCGGGGCGTCCACGACGGCCCCGCCCTCGTCGACCACGAGCCAGGGCACGACCCCGCGGTCGCGGAGGACCCTGGCGATCTCCTCCGCCGCGTGTCCGTAGGTCTCCTCGTTGCCGCCGAACGAGACGTACACGTCGCGTGCGGGCACGAATCCGTCGGCGAGGAGGTTCTCGACCGCTTCCAGGACCACGATCAGCGGCCCCTTGTCGTCCAAGGCGCCGCGGCCGTACACCGAACCGTCGGCGATCACTCCGGCGAACGGAGGGTGAGTCCAGGCGTCGCTCTCGTCGACGGGGACGACGTCGTAGTGCGCCATCAGCACGACAGGACCGTCGGATGCCGCGCCGCGCCCTTCCCAGTGGAACAGGAGCCCGAAGTCCGTATGCCGTTCCCGTCGCAGCTTCTCGTGCACGAGCGGGTACAGGTCCGCGATCACGGCGACGAACTCTTCGAACGGAGCGGTGCCGCGCTCCTCGAGCTCCGCCGAGACGGTCGGGATCCGGATCATCTGCGAGAGCCGGTCGTCGATGCCGGGGCGCACGGTCGGTGTCGTCACAATCGTCATCGTAGCGATCGGCCCGTCACTGCCACTGCGTGAGCTTGTCGGGGTTGCGGACGATGAGGATTTCGGTGATCCGGTCGCCTTCGACGATCAGTGAGAACACGGAGTCCGCCCTGCCGCCGACGCGTGCCAGCAGAGCGATGCCGTCGGTCGTCGCGGTCACGGTCAGCTCCGCCCCGGGGTTCAGGCGCGGCAGGCCGAGGAGGAAGCGGGCGACCCGGTCGGAACCGAGAACCGGCCTCAGCGCCGCCGACATCTTGCCTCCGCCGTCGGAGCGCAGCACCACGTCCGGATCCAGCAGCGCGACGAGGCGGTCGAACTCGCCGGTCGCCGACGCCTCGAGGAATGCCCGGGCGACCGCGTCGTGCTGCTCGCGCGTGGCCAGACCTGCGCGGCGCTCGCGCACCCGTCGTCGCCCCTGCGAGGCCAGCTGGCGCACCGCATCCTGGCTACGGCCCACGGTCTCGGCGATCTCGGCGAACGGCACGCCGAACACGTCGTGCAGCACGAATGAGACGCGTTCCGCCGGCGTGAGCGATTCCAGCACGACCAGCAGGGCCATGCTCACGGATTCGTCGAGCGTGACGCGGTCGAGCGGATCGAGCTGTGCCGACGCGACCAGCGGCGAGCTGCGGGGCAGCGGCTCGGGGAGCCACGGCCCGACGTAGCTCTCCCGACGCACCCGGGCCGATCCCAGCACGTCGAGGCAGATGCGCCCCGCGACGCGCATGAGCCAGGCGGCGGGGTTGATGATCTTCGCGCGTTCCTCGTCGGACAGGCGGTACCAGCGCACGTACGTCTCCTGCACGGCATCCTCGGCGTCGGCGACGGTGCCGAGCATCCGGTACGCGCGGGCGAGAAGGTTGCGGCGTTCGGCTTCGAGAGTGTCGAGATCGTCCATCGACTCCTATCCTGTCCCCGATCGGACCATCCGTCGACACGAGCAGTGCAGGTCCGCCTCACATTCGCGGATGCTGCGCCGTCGAAGGAGTATGAGCTTCGAACAAGGAGAGTCCCCCATGAAGATCGCCGTCGCAGGAGGTACCGGAGTCGTCGGTCGGCACACGGTCGATGCGCTGCGAGCAGCGGGCCACGACGCCGTCGTGCTGACCCGCTCGCGCGGTGTCGACCTCGTCACGGGCAAGGGCCTGGATGCGGCGCTGACCGACGTCGACGCCGTGATCGACGTCGCGAGCATCGAGACCCTCAAGGCCGCCGCGGCGATCGAGTTCTTCACCGCCGCGACCGGGAACCTCGTGTCGGCCGCCGCCGACGCCGGCGTCGCGCACGTCGTGCTGCTGTCGATCGTCGGGATCGACCGCATCCCGTACGACTACTACGCGGGCAAGGTCGCGCAGGAGAAGGTCGTCGAGCAGTCGCCCGTGCCGTGGACGATCCTGCGGGCGACGCAGTTCCACGAGTTCGCCGCGCAGATGTTCGACCGGGCGAAGGTCGGGCCGCTGCATCTCGCGCCGAACGCGCGCACGCAGCCGGTCGCCGCGCGCGAGGTCGGCGATCGGCTCGCCGAACTCGCCGCCGGAGAGCCACAGGGTCGCGTCCGGGACTTCGCGGGTCCGCGTGAGGAGCAGCTGGCGGAGATGATCCGCGCCTACGCCCGCAGCGAGGGGTATCGCGGATCGATTCCCGCGCTGAACATCCCCGGCCCCCAGATGGCCGGGATGCGTGCCGGAGACGCGCTGCCCGGACCGGATGCCGTTCTGGGGCGCCAGACCTTCGCGGAGTGGCTCGCCGCGCACTGACGGATGCCGAGCGGAGACGACAATGGAAGGGTGAGTCTCTTCGCCTTCGCCCCTTCACGAGGCCCGCGCTGGCCGCTCGCGCTGCAGGCCGCGCTGGGCATCGGGGTGCCGATCGCGGCGATGACCCTTCTCGGTCAACCGGCGCTCGGCTATGTCGCGGCGAGCGGTGCGTTCACCGTGCTGTATCTCGGCTCCGCGCCCGCCGTCGACCGCGCACGGGTGCTCCCGCTGGTCGCGGCGGGCCTCCTCCTCAGCGCGGTGTTCGGCGTGCTCATCGCAGGGAACGCGTGGCTGGTGAGCTTCGGCGTCGTGATCGTGGCGGTCGCCTCGGCGGCGCTCGCCTTCGGCTTCCGTCTCGGCCCGCCGGGTCCGCTGTTCTTCGTGCTGGTCTTCGGGCTCTCGGCGCACGTGGTCGACGTCTCGGCGATCGCACCGGTCGTCTACATCGCCGCGCTGGCGGCCGGCTGCGCGTTCTCGTACCTGGTCGCGATGGCACCCCTGCTGCTGCGGCGCACTCGCACGACGCCCGCCCGATCTCTGCGGGCCCTGCTTCCCGGGCCTTCCTGGGGAGCGGACTCCCGCATCCTGCTGCTGCGCGTCGGCATCGTCGCCGTCGTCGGTGTGCTCCTGGGACTCGTCATCGATCCCGCGCGCACGTACTGGATCGTCGGGTCGGCGGTCGCGGTCGTCGGCGTCGCAGCGGCGAGGAAGGCGGCGTTCCAGCGCGGGCTGCACCGGATGCTCGGCACCGTCGTCGGAGCAGGCGTCTACGCGGTCCTCGCGCTGCTGCATCCGTCAGGCGTCTGGCTCGCGCTCCTGCTGGCCGCGCTGCAGTTCACGATCGAGCTGGTCGTCGTGCGGCACTATGCCCTCGCACTCGTCTTCATCACCCCGCTCGTTCTGCTCCTCACCGGGGCGGCGACCGGAGAGATCGGCTCGATGGACATGGCAGCAGAGCGCATCGTCGACACCGTCGTCGGTGCGGCTCTGGGAGCGGCATCCGGGCTGCTGCATCCGCGGGCGATGCCGGAGAGCTCCTGAGAACCCCTTGGCAGGGTGGGCTCGTCCGCACAGAATGGGAGCGTGCCCGCCGTGATCGAACCTCCCCGCCCCGCCGACATCGTCGAGTATCACCGCCAACTGGCGCCGGCGGATCGAGAGATCTGCGAGCTCCTCGCCACCGCGATCGAGCGAGGACTCCCCGAGGCGAGATCCAAAGTGTGGCACGCGCATCCCGTCTGGTTCCTCGAAGGCAATCCGATCGTCGGCTACGACCGGCTGAAGGATGCCGTGCGGCTGATGTTCTGGAGCGGCCAGTCGTTCGACGCAGAGGGGCTCGCCGCGTCCGGCAGCTTCAAGGCCGCGGAAGCCCGTTACACCGATGTCGTCGACGTCGACGTCGACGCCGTGACCGCGTGGCTGTCGGCGGCCCGCGAGATCCAGTGGGACTACGAGCACATCCGCACGAACCGCGGCCTCGTCAAGCGCACCGACTTCTGACTCGCGCCCCACCACCGGGAACACCGGGCGGCGGGCGACGGTTGCATCCGGAGAACCCGATGTCCTGGAAACGAGGTGCGCATGGAGCTGACACTGGTCTCTTCGTCGTTCTGCGGCGCATGCGCGCGCACGCGGTCTGTGCTCGCCGACGCGGTGCGCTTCCTTCCTGACGCGATCGTCACCGAGATCGACGTCGCACGCGAACCGGATGCCGCAGAGGCCCTCGACATCGGCTTCACCCCGACTGTCATCATCCGCGATGGATCCGGCGCGGAGGTCTTCCGCGCCGAGGGCGTGCCGACCGTTCCCCAGGTACTCGCGGCGGCCGTGAAGGCACTCCCGGCCTGAACCGGGAACCTCTTGCGCACGGGTGAGCCCCGGCGCAGACTGACGTGCACAGATGCCCACGAGGACACCTCCGCACACCTTGGAGTCGCTCATGCCCGATCTCAACCCGTATCTGTCCTTCCGCACCGAAGCACGCCAGGCCATGGAGTTCTATCAGAGCGTCCTCGGCGGGGAGCTCGACATCAGCGTGTTCGGGGACTTTCCGGACATGGTTCAGGACCCGAGCCAGAAGGACCTCGTCATGCACGGCCAGCTGACCACTCCCGATGGCTTGGTCCTCATGGCATCGGACACTCCCACGGGCATGACGTACGAGAAGCCCCAGGGCATCTCGGTATCGCTCAGCGGCAACACGCAGCAGGTGACGCAGCAGGTGTGGGACAAGCTGTCCGACGGCGCCACGATCACAATGCCGCTCGACGTGCCGCCGTGGGGCGGAACGTTCGGCATGCTGGTCGACCGCTTCGGCATCGCCTGGATGCTGCACGGCAACCCCGAGTGACCGGGGCCCCACCTGCGGGTGGGCCTCGCTCAGTGCAGCGCGTTCTCCTCGATGAAGGCCCGGAGCGCGTGCTCGTCGTCGGCCATCTCGGTGACGTGCTGAGGTGCGTCGAGCATCTCGCGCAACTCGGGCGCGTAGGCGAGCTCGATGCCGATGGCCTCGTGGATCGTCTCGGCGAATTTCTCGGGCTTCGCCGTCTCGAGCACGAGCATCGGGACTCCGGGCTCCAGGTGGTCATGCGCGATGCGTACGCCGTCGGCCGTGTGCGGATCGATGATCTCGCCGCTCGCCTCGTAGACGGAGCGGATCGTCGCGAGCCTGTCCTCATGGGTCGAGGTGCCGCTGACGATGCCGAACTCGTCGACGAAGCGCGACAGCTCCGCGGAGAAGTCGAAGAAGCCCTGCTCCTCGAGCTCGTGCCAGGCGCCCACGACGCGTGACGCGTCTCGGCCGACGAGCTCGAAGATGAACCGCTCGAGGTTCGATGCCTTCGAGATGTCCATCGAGGGGCTGGAGGTGGCCAGAGTCTGGGCGGCGTTGCGCGGGCGATAGATGCCCGTGCGGAAGAACTCGTCGAGGACGTTGTTCTCGTTGGCGGCGAGGACGAGCCGGCGGATGGGCAGCCCCATCTGCTTCGCGTAGAAGCCCGACAGGATGTTGCCGAAGTTGCCTGACGGCACGGTGAACGAGAGCTCGGTCCAGCCCCCGGCATCCGTCGCCCGCAGCCAGGCCCAGAAGTAGTAGACGACCTGCGCGGTGATGCGCGCGAGGTTGATGGAGTTCACCGCGCCGAGGTGCTGCGCACGCTTGAAGACGAGATCGCCGGCGAGGTGCTTGACGAGGTTCTGGCAGTCGTCGAAGACGCCCTCGATCGCGATGTTGTGCACGTTCGCGTCGTCGAGGGAGAACATCTGCGCCCGCTGGAACGCGCTCATCCGTCCCTGCGGCGACAGCATGAACACGGCGACGCGCTCTTTGCCGCGGAGCGCGTGCTCGGCGGCGGAGCCGGTGTCGCCCGACGTGGCACCGAGGATGTTGAGCACCGAGTCCTGGCGCTCCAACGTGTATTCGAGCACCTGGCCGAGGAACTGCATCGCCATGTCCTTGAACGCGAGGGTCGGCCCCTCCGACAGCCCCACCAGGGTGATGTCGTCGCCGATCGCGCGCAGTGGCACGACGCTCGCCGGGAAGTCCGCATACGCATCCGTCGTCATCCGGGCGAGGTCTTCGCGCGGGATGTCGGTCGCGAACAGGCCGATGACCTCCGTCGCCAGCTGCGGGTAGGTCAGAGCCCGCCAGCGCTCGAGCGTCTCACCGTCGACGGTCGGCATGACCTCGGGAACCGCGAGCCCTCCGTCGGGCGCGAGTCCCTCCAGCAGCGTCTCGCTGAACGACTGCGGCTGCATGCCTCCGCGGGTGGAGATGAACGGCACGTTGGCTCCTCGGATCGGGACTCGGCGTCTCCATTCTCTCAGGCCGCGATGGTCGTCGATGACGGGATGACGGGATGACGGATGCCGCCGCCGGGTCAGAACAGTGACGCCGGCAGCGCGCCCTCGAGCTCGAGCAGCCACCGCTTCGTTGCGAGCCCTTGCCCGGGCGCACCGCCGGAGTAGCCGCCGAGACCGTCGCCGGCGACGACCCGGTGGCACGGCACGATGATCGGGATCGGGTTCGCGCCCATGATCGAGCCGATACCGCGCGGCGGCACATCGGTTCCGCTGCGCGCCGCGAGCTCGCCGTAGCTGACCGGCTTGCCGTAGGCGACGGTCTCATGGAGGGCCGTGAGCACCGCCCGCGTCGCCGCGGTCTGCACGCCGAGATCGATCGGCAGATCGAACACGGTCAGCTCTCCCGCGAAGTAGGCGCGCAGCTGCGCGAGTGCCTCGTCGAGCAATGGATCAGGAGACGGATCGGCGTCTTCCGGAGCAGGTGCGCGCCACCCGAGACGCGTGATGGCCGTGCGGTCGCTGACCACGCCGATCACTCCGACGGGAGTGGCGAGCGTTCCGAACGTGGGCATGTGCCGAGGCTACTCCCGGCCACGGACGCGCCGGGCGCGACAGTCGAGTCATCCCAACTGCTGCCACAGCCCCGCCCAGTGCTCGGGGCGGAGATCTCGCGGCAGACGCGGCGTCGACGCCCCCGCGGCCGCCAGCGCCTGTCGCGCGCGCGCCCGCGACACCCGGCCCGCCGTCGCGACGACCGTGTCGAGGCTCCCTCCGCGAGCCGTGAACATCGCCCGGACGAATCCCTCGTAGGCGCGGCGTTCCTCGACCGGTACGAGCGGCGAGCCGCGACGCGAGATCGAGAGCAGGCCGCCGTCGACACTCGGCTGCGGCGAGAACCCCCACGCCGGCACCCGCCCCTCGAGCGCGAACTCGAACCACGGCGCCGACTGCGCGGTCATCATCGTGCCGCCGCCGACGCCCGCCCGCTTGCGAGCCACCTCCCACTGGGTGAGCAGAACCGCGTGCCGCCAGTTCCCGCTCGACAGCAGGCGCCGGAGGATGGGCGTCGTCAGGTGGAAGGGGATGTTGCCGACCACGACCTCCGCGGTCAGCGGATGCCGTGTCGCGTCTGCCGCTTCGACGCGGACCCCGGGAAGGGACTGCCGCAGCCGACGGACCCGGTGCTCATCGATGTCGATCGCGGTGAGCGGTCGGCCGAGTTCCGCGAGCGAGCGGGTGAGGGCGCCGTCGCCGGCCCCGAGTTCGAGGATCGACCCCGAGGTGCGGCGGACGAGGCCGGTGATGCGCCCGAGCGTCGGACGGTGGACGAGGAAGTTCTGGCCGAGTTCGTGACGGCCGCCATGGATTGAACGAGGCATGAGTGCGCTCCAGAAGAAGAATCGGAGCACCTCGAAGGAGGGAGCGACGCGGAGAGGCGTCGAGAAACACTGCCCGTCCCGAGGTGCGATGACATCTCGGTGGACGGCGCGCAGATGCGTGCGAGAAGCGAGCGCGCCGTCAGGAGCGGCGGTCGCGGAACACGAGGGTGCGCCCCATCACGGGCGCGGCGCATATTGTTCCCATGGCTGCCAGCCTAGCGGGCGACCGGTCGGTCTCCGTCAGATCCAGCCCCGTTCCTCCGCGATCAGCACCGCCTGCTGACGCGTGCCGACCGACAGCTTGCCGAGGATCACCGAGATGTGATTGCGCACCGTCCCGGGCGCGAGGGAGAGCGCACGGGCGATCTGCCCCGTCGTCTCGCCGCGTCGCCCCGCCCGCAGCACGTCGAGCTCGCGGTCCGTGAGCGGTGAGCGCTCGTCGCTGAGGGCGTCGGCGGCGATCTCCGGATCGACGTACCTCGCGCCGGCCGCGACGCGACGGATGACGGCCGCGACCTCGTCGGCGCCCCGCGACTTGGGCAGGAAGCCGGCGACGCCGGAGGCCAGGGCGCGGCGCAGCACCCCGGGTCGCGCATGGCGCGTGACCACCACGCAGCGCGTCGCGATCGCCCTGTTCAACCGCTCGGCGACCTGCACACCGTCGAGCCCCGGCATCTCGAGGTCGAGCAGGCACACGTCGGGCTCCAGCCGAAGGGCCTCGGCGACGGCCTGCTCTCCGTCGGCGCACTCCGCGACGACCTCGATGTCGTCCTCCAGCCGCAACAGGGCGGCGAGCGCGGATCGGATCATCCCCTCGTCGTCGGCGAGCAGCACCCGGATCATCCGTGCTCCTCGACCGTCGTCGGGACCGTCACCGCGACGGCGAACTCATCTGCCGCGGTGCGTACGTCCAGCGTCCCGTGCGCCTCTTCGATCCGACGACGGACGCCGTCCAGCCCCGATCCTCCTGACCCATCGCTCCCGACGTCGGCGCCGGGCACCACGTCGTTCACGATCTCGTAGCTCCAGGCATCCGGCGTCCTCGTCAGCACGAGACGGGCGCGGCGCCCTCCGCCGTGCCGCAGCACGTTCGTCGTCGTCTCACGGATGACAGGACCGAGAGCGGATGCCGGTGCCCCGGCGGCATCCGCATCGATCACCGCCTCCACCTCGAGGCCGGCGGCGCGCAAGAGGTCGCGCGCATTGGCGAGCTCATCGCTCAAGGGCACGGAGCGGTACCGCGTCGCGAGGTCCCGCGTCCCCTGCCGCGCCTCGTCGACGCTCACCCGCGCCGCGCGGAGCTGCTCCATGCCGGCATCCGGGTCCCGGGGAAGCAGGCGCTCGGCCAGCTCCAGCTGCAGCGCGATCACCTGGAGGTGATGGCCCTGCAGGTCGTGCACGTCGGTGGCCACCCGCAGCCGTTCCTGGGTCGCCGCGAGCCGCGACTCGGATGCGCGAGCGCGGTCCAGTGTGACCATCACGTCCCAGAACCACAGCGAGCTGACGGTCATCCCGGGCAGCAGTGCCGCGTAGGCCCCCGGCAGCCAGGAAGGGACGCCGGCACCGAGTGAATGCGTCGTCGAGTCGAGGAAGGCGAGTGCGACCAGCAGCAGAGTGGCGGCGACGACCACCCGGAAACGCACCCCGCGCGGCCAGTTCAGGAGCACCACCGACTGCGCGAGCGGCATGACGGCCAGCTGCCAGCTGCCCGTGATCGACCCGGCGACGGCACCGAACGCCACGGCGATGACGAACGGGATGATCAGCCGCTTCCACGGCACCCCCGGTCCGGCGTCGATGCGGTGCCGGTAGTCGAACAGCAGCAGGAGGGTCGAGGCGCACCAGATGAGCCCGCCGACCGCGATCACGAGCACGACGGCACCGCTGAAATCGGTGGCCGCGACGATGCCGGCCCAGGCTCCGATCAGCATCACCTGGATGAAGATCACCGCGGTCAGGGTGTACCACCAGGTGGCGGTGACGCCGCGCGTCAGGAAGACCGACCCCTGGCTCGTCGGAGCGGGGGCGATGGGCTCGATGCGGCTGCTCACGCTCAACACGATACGGGCGTGACACATGTCACGGATACGGTGTGCGATCCACCCGGAAAGCGGTGACGACCCGGCACTGTCGTCCGCGGCGCGGGAACGCTGGACTGGAGTCATCGCGACGGAGACACCGTTCGCACCGATCACCGGGAGCACCCCATGAACCTCATCGAGATCTTCCAGAACTGGGTCGCCCAGGTCCCCGACCTCGTGCAGCCGCTCATCGTCGCCCTCGCCGGGGCGATCCCCTTCATCGAGGGAGAGGGGGCGGCCGGCATCGGGATCATCGGCGGCATCCCACCCGTGATCGCCGCGATCGCCGCGATGGTCGGCAACTTCGTCTGCGTCGCGGTGCTGGTGCTGGCGAGCTCCGGCGCGCGCAGCGCCATCGTGAACCGGACGCGGGCCGGGGAGAGCGCCGTCGCCGCAGGTGGAACGGTGACGGAGACCGCGGTCGAGACGGCGGAGAGCGACCGCAAGGCGGCCCGTCGGGCGAAGTTCCAGCGCGCGTTCGAGCGCTACGGCGTCCCCGGCGTCAGCCTGCTCGGCCCGCTGCTGCTCCCGACCCACTTCACCGCCACGATGCTCGCCGCCGCCGGCGTGGGCAAGGCCCGCGTGCTGTTCTGGCAGGGGCTCGCGATCATCGGCTGGACGACCATCGTCGCCGTGATCGTCGGCAGTGCGGTGTACGCCATCCGCTGAGCGCAGGCGATCGCGCGGCGGATTCTTCGGACTCGCGTCATGAATCGTGCAGCGCGAGGTCTTGCCTATGACGGAGGTCCGAGTCTTTGGGGATATTGACTCGCTCCGTCGTCGGCCGCGCACCCCTCACATCGAGCGGCCTGCGGGTGGGATCCTGTTCCCAGGGATCCCACCCGTGATCTCGTCGGTGATGTCATATCCGCGTGGATTCCGTAGGTGCGGTATACAGTATTCGCGCGGCCTCTGACCGAGACGCGCAGATGAAACCACGGCAGGAAGCACGAGGACCGATGTCCGGCACCGACGACGCCGACGCTCTCCCGGACGCGGTCCTGCTGCAGCGCAGTCGCGCGGGCGACCGATGCGCGTTCTCCGAGCTCTGGCGTCGCCACGCCCCGACCGCTGTGGCCTATGCCCGGAGTCTGGGGATCGCCCCGCCCGACCCGGAGGACGTCGTCTCCGACGCCTTCCTGAGCATCCTGCAGGTGGTGCGCGGAGGAGGCGGGCCGGAGGAGCGATTCCGGCCGTACCTGCTGACCGCCGTGCGCAACACCTGGCTGACGGCTGCCCGTCGCACGCCGTCGACCGTGCCGATCGAGCTCGTCGAGGACCCGCCTTCGCACACCGGAACGATCGACGTCGAGGCGATGGTGGACTCCACGGCTCTCAGCGAGGCGTTCCGCTCTCTCCCCGAGCGGTGGCAGCACGCACTCTGGCTGAGCGAGGTCGAGAGGCTTCCACCGCGCGAGATCGCCGACGTTCTCGGCCTGCGGGCGAACGCGGTGGCCGCGTTGACGTATCGCGCCCGAGAAGGGCTCCGGAAGGCGTGGATCACGGCGCAGCTGCGACGCGCGCCGGAAGGGTCCGACCACGCTCGCGTCATCGAGCTGCTCGGCGGCTACGTGCAGGGAGCTCTGGGTCCTCGACCACAGAAGGTCGTGGCCGAACATCTCGCGTCGTGCGCAGCCTGCCGAGCCGCGGCCGGTGAAGCCCGGCATCTGGCGCGCGCCATCACCGTGGGCCCGCTTCTCGTCGGCGGCGCCGGACTCGTCATCGCTCCCGCGTACTTCGGGGCGGGGCAGGCGGCCGCCGCCGCAGGTCTTGCCGCTCCCCTGCTCTGGCCCGTCGCAGCCACCGTGGCCGTCGCCCTCTCCGTCAGCGGCGGCCTGCTCCTGCGCATCCCGGCGGAACCGGATGCCACCGGCGTGGATGTGCCGGCCGTCGCTCTGCCGCCGGTCCCGCCATCCGCAGAGCCCCTCCCGCCGACTCCGGATCCCGTCCCGCGCAAGGCCGGCACGCTCCCCTCTGTCGGCTCTCCCGACGACACCGCCCCGAACGTCGACGGTGCGAACGGTGAGGTTCCCGTTCCGATCTCCGAGGTCGCGGCACCGGCACCGGCACCGGCACCCGCACCCGCCGCAGAGCCGGAAGGCCAGCCCGAGGTCGCACCGGGCGCGGAGGATCCGGCGCCGACGACCTTCCTCGCGCGGTCGCGCGCGTGGTGGATCGACGTCGCGCTGGCACCCGCCGCGACCAGCGGATGCCCTCCGGTCGCCACCGCCACGATCCGCGGGATGGCTGGCACCGTGATCCTGATCGTCGTCGACGGCCGGAGCACCGGGGTCACCGCGACCGTGGGTGCCGACGGCAGCTGGACGGGTGACATCGCCCTGACCGCGCTCTCCGGACGACACACGGTGACGATCTTCGACACCGCCTCGCCGGGCGGGTTCGGCGAGCAGATCGCCGAGAGCATCATCGAATACTGACGAACGCCCGCTCCTGCGGATTCAATCTTCTCTGAATTCAGGATCTGCTGTACTGTGATCGCATGACCACGGCGACGGCATCCCTCACCCATACCGCGGCAGTGGCGCGCCTCGGACACGCGCTGTCGGATCCGACGCGGGCCGGCGTCCTGCTCGCTCTGCGCGCCTCCGACCGCTACCCCGCCGAACTCGCCGACGGTCTCGGAGTCTCCCGCCAGGTGATGTCCAATCACCTGGCGTGCCTCCGCGGCTGCGGACTGGTCGAGAGCGTGCCCGACGGCCGCCGGAGCAGCTACCGTCTGGCCGATCCGCACCTCGCACCGGCTCTCGACGAGCTCATGCGCGTCACGCTGATCGTCGAACCCGACTGCTGCGACGGCGAAGGATGCACCTGCTGATGTCGACGACGCTCACCGCCGACCGGCGCGAGACCCTCCACCGTCGCATCCGGATCATCGTCGCCATCACGATCGCGTACAACCTGATCGAGGCCGTGGTCGCGATCGCCGCCGGGTCGATCGCCTCGTCGGCTGCCCTCGTCGGATTCGGCCTCGATTCCACCATCGAGGTGCTCTCGGCTGCGGCCGTCGCCTGGCAGTTCACCCGCCGCGACCCGGAACGCTGGGAGAAGCCGACCCTGCGCGCGATCGCCGTCGCATTCTTCGCTCTCGCCGTCTACGTCACCGCGACGTCGGTCCTCGCCCTCGTCACGGCGGAGCGTCCGGAGCACAGCACCATCGGCATCATCCTGACGGCCATCAGCGTGGTGGTGATGCCCTTCCTGTCGTTCGCGGAACGGCGCGCGGGTCGCGAGGCCGGGTCGGCCACCGCCGTGGCCGACTCGAAGCAGACGCTCATCTGCACCTACCTGTCGGCCGCCGTGCTCGTCGGCCTCGTCGCGAACTCGCTGTTCGGCTGGTGGTGGGCGGATGCCGTCGCCGGACTGGTCATCGCGGCCTTCGCCGTGCGCGAGGGCATCGAGGCGTGGAAGGGCGACGCGTGCGCGACCTCCGTCGGGATGATCTTCGAGGACGACGACCACGACCACCACGACCACGACGACCACCACCACTGAGCGCATAGGTTGGGGGGATGGATGCTCCTCTGCCGCAGCGGCACGATCTGGACGGTCGCACGATCCTCGTCACCGGCGCCAACGCGGGCATCGGCTACTGGTGCGCCGAGCGCCTCGCGGTCCGCGGCGCACGCGTGCTCCTCGGATGCCGGTCGCCGGAACGCGCACAGACCGCCGTCGACGCGATCACCGCTCAGGCACCCGGCGCGGCACTGCGCGTCATCCCCGTCGATCTCGGCTCGCTCGACAGCATCCGCGGTGCCGCCGCCGACGTTGATGAACGAATCGACGCCGTCATCTGCAACGCCGGGGTCAAATCCGCCGAGAAGAAAGCGCGGACGCACGACGGCCTCGATCTGATGATCGGCACCAACTTCCTCGGGCACTTCGCTCTGCTCGCGCAGATCGCCCCGCTCCTCGCCGACGATGCCCGCGTGGTGGCCGTCGGCTCGCTCGCGCATCGGTTCGCGCACATCGAGCCCGATGGTCTCTCGGCCTCGTGGCGCGGATCGTCGCTGCGGCAGTACGGGCGCTCCAAGGCGGCGCTCATGGCGTTCGCCTTCGAACTCGACCGACGCTGGTCCGATACGGCGCGATCCGCGCTGTGCGCGCACCCGGGGTACGCGGTCGATCAGCTCACCGCGTCTCGGCCGGGCCTCGTCGAGGTGCCGCGGGTGGTGCGCGGGCTGGCCGCACTGAGCCGGCCGTTCGTGCAGGGCAAGGACGACGGCGCCGCGCCGCTGATCCACGCCGCCACGGCACCCGATGCCCGCGGCGGCGACTACTGGGGGCCGGGCGGGATGCTCGAGTTCCGCGGAGCGCCCGCCCGCGTGCGCGCGTCAGACGAGGTGCGCTCCCCCACGACCGGCGCCGCGCTCTGGGCGGCCGCGGAGCACCTGACAGGCGTGCCCTTCCCCACCTGACCCGATGTCGGATGCCGCGGCCAGACTGAGCACATGATCACCCTGTTGTCGGCACCCAGCAACCTCGGCCTGCGACCGCCTCGGCGCGGCAGCGTCCCCGGCACGGCGAAGGCGCCGGAGGCCCTGCGCGAGGCCGGCCTCCACATCCGCTTCGCGGCGAGAGGCGCGACCGACGGAGGCGTCGTCCTCCCCGCGCGCTACGTCGACGACGACGACACCCGGGAGTCCGGGCACGTGCGCAATGAGACGGCGCTGATCGAGCACTCCCGGCGTCTCTCCGCGCGCGTCACCGAGGCGCTCGCCGCGGGGAGTGCTCCCCTGGTGATCGGCGGCGACTGCGCCCTCCTCCTCGGCGCCGGCATCGCTTCGGCGAGACGAGGACGCACGGGGCTGGTGCACGTCGACGGGCACACCGACTTCCGGCATCCGGGGAACAGCGACGAGACTGCGAGCGTCGCCGGCGAGGCCCTCGCAGCAGCGATCGGTCTTCATTGGCCGGCGATCGCCGACATCGACGGCCTCTCGCCGTACTTCGCAGCCGCGCGCACCGCGCACATCGGCCATCGCGACGACGACGAGGAGCAGGAAGAGGTGCGCGCGCTTCTCGGACTCGTCACCCCGGCGGCAGACGTCGTCGCGCGAGGAGCGTCCGATGTGGCCACCGCATCCGCCGCGATCGCGGGCCCTGACGGCTACTGGCTGCAGGTCGACGTCGATGTGCTCGACCCCTCGGTGATGCCGGCGGTCGACAGCCCCGACCCCGGCGGCCTGACCGCGGCACAGCTCACCGATCTGCTGCGAGAGCTCGCTCCCGGGGCGATCGGCGCGAGCATCACGGTCTTCGACCCCGACCTCGACCCCGACGGCCGCTACGCGCGGCTGCTGGTGGAGATCTTGGACGCCGGCCTGAGCGAGCTCGGCACGCGCGTCACCGGGTGACGTTTCGCGGAGGCGATGACGTTTCGCGGAGGCTTCCCTGTGGATCGCCCCGCGATTCGTCACAGGCTCCGCGAAACGTCGGGACGAGACGGAGGCCTCCTCTGGGCACGCCTCTCACGCCTGCGCCGGCTCTGCCTCCGCCTCCGTGTGCGCGGTCACGCGAACCCGGGAGATGCGCCGGCGATCGAGTTCGGCCACCCGCAGCGTGGCTCCGTCCACCTCGATGCTGTCGCCGACCACGGCGAGCCTCCCGAGACGCTCCGTCACGAACCCGGCGATCGTGTCGGAGGAACCGCGCGGGATCGACAGCCCGGTGAGCTCCTCGAAGTCCTGCAGGTTGAGCCGGCCGTCGACGCCCGCATCGGGAGAGGCCGAGACATCGGCGTCGTATTCGTCGAAGATCTCTCCCACGACCTCCTCCACGAGGTCCTCGAGCGTGACGAGTCCGTCGGTGCCGCCGTACTCGTCGACGACCACCGCGATGTGGTGGCCGTCCGCCCGCATGCGGGTCAGCGTCGGGAGGACGCGGGCGGTCGACGGGATGTACGGGATGCCGCGCACGAGCGAGCTCAGTGGCTCGGTCGAGCCCGCGGCCGCCGCCTCGAACAGGTCGCGCACGTGCACGAAACCGGTGATGTCGTCGATCGAGCGATCCGACACCGGATAGCGGGAGAACGGCAGATCGCGCACCTGCGACACGGCGTCCGCGACACTCGCCGTTTCGTCGAGGGCGACGACCTCGGGGCGCGGACGCATGACCTCGCTGATCTGACGCCCACGCAGCGAGAGCACGTCGTCGAGGATCCGGCGCTCATCGTCTGGCAATCCCTGATGCGAGGCGACGATCTCGCGCACCTCGTCGTCGGTCATCTCCTCGCCGGTCTTGTGCGGGTCACCGCCGAGCAGCCGCACGAGCGCGTTCGTCGACACCGAGAGCAGCCAGATGACGGGACGCATCACGGTCGCGAAGCCATTGAGCGCCGGCGCGACCGCGTAGGCGAACTGGGCGTTGCGCTGGATCGCCAGTCGCTTCGGGACCAGCTCACCCAGCACCAGAGAGAGATACGCGATCGTGAGCGTCAGGACGACCGTCGCGATCGTCAGCGCCAGCGCGGGGGCCACGCCCCACGCCTCGAGTAGCGGAGCCAGCGAGGGTGCGAGCGAGGTCGCCCCGTAGGCGGCCGACGCGAAACCCGCGACCGTCACACCGATCTGGACGGCCGAGAGGAAGGTGTTCGGGTTGCGTGCCAGCGCCGCGACCTTGGCGCCCCGGCGCCCGCGGAGCCCGATCGCGTTGATCTGACTCTCGCGCAGGGTGACCAGAGCCATCTCGGTCGCTGCGAACACCCCGCCGACCAGGACGAAGACGAAGACGAGTGCGATGTTCCAGAGCAGGTCGCCCATCAGCAGCTGCTCCCGACAGGGAAGCACGCGCCCGGCTCGAGCCGGGCGCTCGTACTGTCAGGGTCCGAGGATGGGGTGGAACAGCGCGGCGCGCTCACGAGGTCTCCTTGTCGGTGGCGTGGGTCGTGCGGGTGTCGATCGCTGACGTCGTGGGGGTCTCGAGCGAGCTGATCGTGTCTCCGGCGACCGGGGCCGCGTCGGTCGCAGAGATCTCCGCACCGGCATCCGGAGCCCGTCGCGTCTTGAGCAGGCTCGCGACCGTGGCGACGGTGATCGTCGCGGCGATGAACAGCAGCGAGAACCAGATCGGGATCTCGGGGGCCCAGAGCATCGGCTCTCCGCCGTTGATGAACGGCAGTTCGTTGACGTGCAGAGCGTGGAGCACGAGCTTCACGCCGATGAACGCGAGGATGACCGCGAGCCCCTGAGCGAGGTAGACGAGACGCTCGAGCAGTCCACCGATGAGGAAGTACAGCTGACGCAGCCCCATCAGCGCGAAGGCGTTGGCCGTGAAGACGATGTAAGCCTCGTCGGTGAGCCCGTAGATCGCGGGGATCGAGTCGACCGCGAAGACGAGGTCGATGAAGCCGATCGCGATGATCGTCAGCAGCATCGGGGTGACGAAGCGGGTGCCGTTCTTGACGACGGTCAGCTTGTCCTCGTGGTACTCGTTCGTCACCGGAAGGTGCCGGCGCACGAAGGTCATGAAGCGGCCGTTTGCCGGGTCGCTCTCGTGGCTGCTGAACGCCTGACGATATGCGAGGACGAGCAGGAGCGCGCCGAAGAGGTAGAAGATCCAGGAGAAGTTCTCGATCAGCGTGGCACCGACCGCGATGAAGATCCCGCGCAGGATCAGCGCGATGACGATGCCGATCATCAGCACCTTCTGCTGATAGATCTTCGGAACGGCGAAACCGGTCATCACGATGAGGAAGACGAACAGGTTGTCTATCGACAGGGCCTTCTCGGTGAGATACCCGGCGAAGTACTCTCCCCCGAACGTCCATCCGGAGAAGATGCCGACACCGACGCCGAACAGCACGGCGAGTCCGATGTAGAAGGCTGACCAGCGTGCGGATTCGCCGATGGACGGCTCGTGAGGCGTGCGAACGTGGGCGAAGAACTCGTACACGAAGAAGGCGATGGTGATCGCGATCGTGATGATCCAGATCAGCGGCGTGATTTCCAAGAGGACTCCAGATTCGGCGTATGCGGAAGCAGCGCCAAAGTCTTCTCCATTCCTGAGATCAGGAACCGGTGGCCCGGGATGCGACGTGCATCCGTAATGACGAACCGACCGTATCGGAGTACTCCCCTTGGGAAATGCCAGAATACAGGCGGCGTCCACCGCAACCTGTGGATCTGCCGACAGTGTCGGGCGGCCTTCAGCCCAGGAGTTCGCTCACGAGCTGCGCGATCCGGGTGCGGATGTCGTCGCGGATCGGCCGCACGGCGTCGATGCCCTGGCCGGCAGGGTCGTCGAGCTCCCAGTCCTCGTACCGCTTCCCGGGGAAGAACGGGCACGCGTCGCCGCATCCCATCGTGATCACGACGTCGGAGGCCTGGACAGCTTCGGTCGTGAGCACCTTGGGCGCTTCCGCCGTGATGTCGATGCCGAGTTCCGCCATCGCGGCGACCGCGATCGGGTTGATCTCGTCGGCGGGCATCGAGCCGGCCGAGCGGACCTCGACGCGGTCTCCCGCGATGTCACGCAGGAATCCCGCCGCCATCTGCGAACGCCCCGCATTGTGGACGCACACGAACAGCACGGAGGGTGTCGATGCGGCGTCGGTCATGAGCGCTCCTGAGGGTCGGTCTCGAAGTACAGGTGGGCGTGCAGGGCGCACCGCTCGTTGAACGGCGCCCCGCACTGCGGACACGCGATCGTCCCGAGGTAGTCCGTGATGGTCAGCTCGACGCCGCACGCTCCGCACAACACGGCCTTCTCGGCGCGCGAACCGAGCGCCCACACCCGAGCGGGATGCCCTGCCGCCTCCTCATGGCAGAGGTGGCACGGGTAGTACTCGCCGCAGCAGGCGAACCGGATCGCGACGATGTCGACCGGACTCCGGTAGTGCACGCATCGCGTCATCTCGTCGACGACCGCGCCGCGCACCCGCGGGCGCTGACGGTACTGAGGATCGGTCACGCCCTCATCTTCGCAGAGCCCGGGGAACGGATGCCGCTACCCGCGCTCCGCCTGGCCTTCGATCAGCGCGGCGAGCGCGTCGAGGGTGCGGGCGAGCCCGAATGCCCACGCCTGGGCGCCTCCCCAGGCACCGCCCTGCGCTTCACCGGCAGCAGCGCCGATGCGCACCGCTCGGGGATACGCCTCCGGGTCGAGCGCACGGGCGAGGATCGGCTGGTTCGCCGACCACCATTCCGCGTCGCTCATCGCCGTGTCCGTCACCGCTCGCGCCGCGTCGTGCACCGACCGGCAGTGACCCTGCACGAACCCGAGGACGTAGGTCAGCGCCGCGTCGATGTCGACGTCGCCGAGCCCGGTGCCGTCGAAGGCCGAGAGCTCGTACTCGTACTTCGTCATCACGCCCGGCCCGAGCGGCGGGCGGCTGAGGGCGGAGACCTCGGTGAGCCAGGGATGCCGGAGCAGGAGCTCGCGGTTGGCGTGCGCGATCTCGGTCACACGCTCGCGCCAGGGCCGGTCCCCCAGACCGGGCCGGTCCATACCGGCATAGAGCGCGTCGACCATGAGGTCGAGCAGTTCGGGCTTGCCGGGAACGTAGGTGTACACCGACATCGGCGCGATACCCACGCGCTCGGCGACCGCGCGCACGGTCACTGCGGCGAGTCCGCCCTCGTCGGCGATGTCCAGCGCCGCCTGCACGACCTTGTCGACGGCGATGGAGCGGGCCGGCCCCTTCCGTGGGGCAGCCGATTCGCCCCAGAGGAGCGCGAGGGTCCTGCTGGGCTCCCCGGAACCCGTGCGATCAGCATCCATGGGAATGATCTTGCCATACGTGCGTTATACGTCGTACATTGTACGCCGTATAACTTACCGACAGGAGCATCTCCGTGCACATCACCTCATCAGCCATCTCCCTCAACGTCGCCGATGTCGACGCCTCCGCCGCGTGGGTGCAGAAGCACCTCGGGTTCTCCGTCGCCATGGCGGCCGACGGATTCTCGTCGTTGCAGCATCCGGATGCCGGGATCAATCTGATCTACCTGCGCACGGGACTTTCGACCTTCAAGCCGGCCTCGGCCGCGGTGAATGCCGCGGGCCTGCTCGTCGTGTTCACGGTCGACAGCATCGACGAGGACTACGCCCGGCTGCAGGGCGAGGGGGTCACGATCGTCACGCCGATCGAGACCGAACCCTGGGGCGAGCGCTACTTCCAGATGACCGACCCGAACGGCATCGTCTATCAGCTCGTGCAGTGGGTCGAGCCGACGGAGGAGTACGCCGGTTGAGGCCGGCACCGCTGCGCTGAGCGGCCTCGTCGCCGCTCAGCGCAGGGGTGCGCTGGACCGTCCCTGCTCACGACCGCTGAGTTCCGCGTCGAGCGTCTCCTGCGCGGTCCGCATCTGCTCGGCGTACGCGGGCTGCTGCAGTCGCTGCCAGATCACGTCCTCGGGCACGTCTTCGACGTTGCTCACCACCCACCAGATGTTGCCGAACGGGTCTTTGATGCGGCCTCCGCGCTGTCCGAAGGCATTGTCGTCGAGTCCGGTCACGATCACCGCTCCGGCGGCGAGCGCCTTCGCGAACGTCGCATCGGCATCCGGAACCCACACCCGCAGCAGGCTGGGCATCACCGGCCACTCCGGACGACGGTCGAAGGCCAGGACGACGGTGTCGCCGACCCGGATCTCCGCGTGGCCGATCAACCCGTCCTCCGTGGCGACGCGCCCGAGCTCTTCGCCGTCGAGAGCCGCGGCGACGAAGTCGAGCAGTGCTCCGGTGTCGTCCGTGACCACCCACGGCGCGACCGTCGTGTACCCGGCAGGGGTGGAGCTCTTCGTGTCGGTCATCTTCTTCTCCGATCGGGACATCGAGTGAGGAGGCTCACGCTACGAGGGAACGCGGACAGAATCTGTCCTCGTCTCGAGGTTCGCTCGGGCGTCAATGCGCGTACTGCGGTCCCAGCACCGAGAGCAGCCGCAGCTTCTCGTGACTCTCCGATCCCGGGGCGGCGGTGTAGACCAACAGGGCCTGTGAGGATGCCGGGTCGAGCAGGCTCTGGCAGGACAGATCGAGCGCGCCGAGTTCGGGGTGGACGAAGCGCTTGGTCTCCTGCGGGCGCAGCCCGATCTCCTGCCGATCCCAGAGCGTCCGGAACTCCTCGCTCTCCTCGCGCAGCAGCCGGCACAGCTCGGCCGCGCGCGACTCCGGCCCGTTGCGGCCCATCACCTCGCGCAGACCCGAGACCCATAACCGCGCGAGGAACGGGTGGTCGCGCGGGTCGTAGAGATCACGGGACTTCGGATCGGTGAACCACCGGAACCCGATGCTGCGCTGCGGACCGGAGAGCTGCGCCGTGTCGCCGGTGAGCGCGACGCCGAGCGGGGTCTGTCGCAGCGTCTCGCCCAACTCGGTGACGACCTCGGCGGGCGTGTCCTCGAGCCGGTCGAGGATCCGCAGCATTCCGGGCGAGACGTGATCGCTCTCCACGCCGCGAGCGGGAGGGCGGTGCCCTGCCAGCCGGAACACGTGGTCGCGTTCATCGACGGAGAGATGCAGGCCCTGGGCGATCGAGGCGATCATCTGCTCCGAGGGCAACGGACCGCTGCCGCGTTCGAGGCGGGCGTAGTAGTCGGCGGACATGTGGCTCAGCGCCGCCACCTCCTCGCGCCGGAGCCCCTCGGTGCGCCGGCGCTGTCCGCGCGGCAGGCCGACATCCTCGGGCTGGAGGACATCGCGCCGGCGCCGCAGGAACTCCGCCAGTCCCGCTCTGTCGATCCCCATGCGCACGGCATCCTCTCGTCGCTGTCGATCCTGACACGCCTGTGCTCCGGCATCCACTGATCGACGAGTCCTGGTTGGCCGACGGCGCAACGGCGAGAGTGGGAGAGACCTGAAGGAGCAACACATGCCACGCACGATCGACATCACCGTCCCGCCGCTGACCGGACGTCGCGCCGTCGTCACCGGAGGCAGCGACGGCATCGGGCTGCGGATCGCGACCCGTCTCGCGCAGGCCGGCGCCGACGTCGTACTGCCGGTGCGCAACCCCGGCAAGGGAGAGACCGCGGCCGCCGGCATCCGCAACCACGTTCCCGGCGCCGAGATCACGCTGCTGCCCCTGGACCTCTCGTCGCTCGAGTCGATCGCGGCGTTCGGCGACCGCATGCGGCAGGACGGCCGCCCCGTCCACCTCCTGATCAACAACGCCGGTGTCATGACCCCGCCCGACCGGCAGCTGACGGCCGACGGCTTCGAGCTCCAGTTCGGCACGAATCACCTCGGCCATTTCGCCCTCGTCGGGCAGCTGCTCCCGCTCCTGCGTGCAGGCGGCGCCCGCGTCACCTCGCAGATCAGCATCGCCGCGAACCAGGGATCGATCCATTGGGACGACCTGAACTGGGAGCGGTCCTACAGCGGCGGGCACGCCTACAGCCAGTCCAAGATCGCCTTCGGGCAGTTCGCACTCGAGCTCGATCGGCGCAGCGAGGCACAGGACTGGGGCATCACGAGCAACCTCTCCCATCCCGGGATCGCCCCCACCAGCCTGCTCGCCGCGCGACCGGAGTTGGAGCGTGGGCAGGACACGGTCAGCGTGCGCATGATCCGGTGGTTATCCGCACGCGGCATCCTGGTCGGCACTCCGGAATCGGCGGCACTCCCGGCTCTCTACGCGGCGGCCTCCCCCGACGCCCGCCGCGCACGCCTCTACGGCCCTCGCGGGCTCGCTCACCTCGGCGGCGGTCCCGCCGAGCAGCCGCTGTACTCCCGCCTGCGCAGCGAGGAGGAGGCGCAGCGCGTCTGGCAGGTCTCGGAAGAACTCACCGGGGTGCGCATCAGCGGCGACTGACCGATGGGCCGGATGTCGCATGCATCCGGCACGATGGGAGGCATGACGGACGGCTACGATTCCGAGTTCCTCGCCACCGCAGTGCCGATGCCGACCCCGGGGCGTGAGTCCCGGCAGCTCGACTACCCGCGGTTCTCGGTGCTGCTCGATCCGGATCGCCGACTCGCGGCCGTCACCGCGGTGAACATCGACGGAGCGCAGCTGCGCGATCTGGCGCGGGAGGGCGAGTGGCGTCTCGACCCGCGGATCGACGCCGATGAGCAGACCGGGGCCGACGTGTATGCGCGGAACGACCTCGACCGCGGGCACCTCGTACGCCGCCGCGACCCCGGATGGGGTGATGCCGCCGCAGCACGCGCCGCGATGGAGGCGACCTTCTTCTACCCGAACGCCGCGCCGCAGGCAGCGGGCTTCAACCAGTCGAAAGACCTGTGGCTCGGCCTCGAAGACCACGTGCTCGCGTACGCCGAGACGACAGATCAGCGGTTGAGCGTGTTCACGGCTCCGGTCCCCGCCGACGACGACCCGCCGTATCGCGGCATCCGCATTCCTCTGCGGTTCTGGAAGGTCGCGGCCTGGCAGGATCCGACCGGGCTCCGTGCCACCGGTTTCGTGCTCGATCAGACCGAGCTCGTCGACACCAGCGAGGGGCTGCTCGCGGCCCCGCCGCTCGGAGCGTTCCGCACCTTCCAGGCACCGATCTCCGACATCGCCGGCATCGCCGGTGTCGAGTTCGGCCCGCTGATCGCGGCAGACGTGCTCCGTGGCGAGAAGGCGCGCGCGGAAGGCTGGCGACCGCTGGGCGCGTCCGGCGACATCGTGCTCTGAGCCGCCCGCGCCGGCAGGATCAGGCGTCGGTCGACGCCGCCGTCTCCGTGCGCGGTGCCTCGGTCGCGACCCAGCTGGCCAGCATCTTGAGCTTGTCCTCCGAGGGGGTGCCGGGCTCGGCCGTGTACGTCGACATCTGCAAGCCCGGATCGGACGGAAGCTCGAACGCCTCGTAGACGAGCTCGATCTCGCCGACGATCGGATGCCGCAGCCGTTTCACTCCGCTGCGATGGAAGCGCACGTCGTGCGCGGCCCACAGCGTGCGGAAGCGATCGCTGCGCGTGGACAGCTCTCCGACGAGGTCACTGAACCGACGATCGAACGGGTTGCGGCCGGCCTCGCCGCGCATCGCGGCGACGAGCTCGCGGGTGACCTGATCCCAGTCGAGGTAGTAATCCTGCGCCGCCGGATTCAAGAACGCGAACCGTGCACTGTTCGGCGCGGGCTCGGACCAGACGGGCGAGTACAGCGCCCTGCCGAGGTCGTTCGCTCCGAGGTAGTCGAAGTAGTTGTTCCGCACGAGGGCGGGCGCTCCGGTCATCGCGTCGAGCAGGCGCTGGATGCTGGGACGGATCGCCTCCGCCTTCTTGCGCGGCTTTCGGGCGACGGGTGAGGCGTTCGCCGTGCGGGCGAGGTCGAACAGGTGCGCGGTCTCGGCGTCGTCGAGCTGCAGAGCGCGGGCGAGCGCGTCGAGCACGCTGTCCGACACCCCGGAGAGGTCGCCGCGTTCGAGACGCGTGTAGTAGTCGACACTCACTCCCGCGAGGAGGGAGACCTCTTCGCGCCGTAGGCCCGGCACGCGTCGATTGCCGCCGAACACGGGGAGTCCGGCCCGATCGGGGGTGAGTCGTGCGCGCCGCGTGGAGAGGAATTCGCGCACTTCGCTGCGGGTGTCCATACCTCGACGCTACGCCCTGCTGGCACACGCAGAGAGGTACCACCAGGCCCTCCCACCCTGCCGCGTCCGCGCGCACACTGGAGACATGACCACGAATCTCACTCTGAACAACGGCGTCTCAATGCCGGCACTCGGCTTCGGCGTGTACCAGGCGGCGCCCGAAGAGACCGTCGCCGCCGTCGCATCCGCGCTCGAGACCGGTTACCGCCTCATCGACACCGCCGCCGCCTACGGCAACGAGCGCGAGGTCGGCGAGGCCATCCGCCGGTCGGGCATCGCCCGCGACGAGGTCTTCATCGAGACCAAGGTCTGGATCACCGACTTCGGCTACGACGAGACGCTGCACGCCTTCGAGAAGTCGACGGGCAAGCTCGGCGTCGACACTCTCGACCTGCTCATCCTGCACCAGGCTCTGCCGTCGCAGTTCGACCGTACCCTCGGCGCCTATAAGGCTCTCGAGGCCCTGCTCGGCGATGGCCGCGTGCGCGCGATCGGCGTCAGCAACTTCATGCCCGCGCATCTCGGGGATCTCGCCACAGAGACCTCGATCGTGCCCGCGGTGAACCAGATCGAGGTGCACCCGTACTTCCAGCAGCGCGACGTGCAGCAGGCGGATGCCGCGGCCGGCACGATCACGCAGGCCTGGTCGCCGATCGGCGGCATCACGGCGTACCGTCCCAACGGCGCCTCCGCGTTCGACGACGAGACGCTCAAGGCCATCGGCGCCGAGCACGGCAAGTCCCCGGCGCAGGTGATGCTGCGCTGGCACCTTCAGCAGGGACGATCCGCCCTGCCGAAGTCTGTGCGCCCGGCGCGCATCGCCGAGAACTTCGACGTGTTCGATTTCGAGCTCTCCGCGGAGCAGCTCACGGCGATCGACGCGCTCGACACGGACGTGCGTCGCGGCCCGGAGCCCGAGGCCGTCACGCTCGAGGCCTTCGGCAAGGAGATCCCGGAAGCATGACCACCCTGAACGTCCTGCTCGTCGGAGGAACCGGCAGCATCGGCCGGCACGTCGCCCGGGCGGCGGAGAACGCCGGCCACAGTATCCGCATCCTGAGTCGGCGCGGCGGCGGAGACGACACCATCCGTGGCGACCTCACCGATGCCTCGACACTCGCCGAGGCGGTGGATGGCGTCGACGCAGTCGTGTTCACCCACGGCACGCACGGCAGCGCGGCGGGCTTCCGCGACGTCGACTACGGCGGCGTGCGGAACGTCCTCGAAGCGATCGGCGATCGCCCGGTGCGCATCGCGTTGATGACCGCCATCGGCGTGACGTACCGCGACGGCGAGTACAACCGCTCCAGCGGCGCGCACGACTGGAAGCGGCGCGGCGAGCGCCTCGTCCGCGCGAGCGGCAAGCCGTACACGATCGTGCGTCCGAGCTGGTTCGACTACAACGAAGACGACGAGCACGAGCTGCACTTCCTGCAGGGCGACACCCGCACCGCGGGCAGTCCGGCCGACGGCGTCATCGCGCGGGCTCAGCTCGCCGAGGTGCTCGTCGCGTCGCTCACGTCGGAGGCGGCGGTCGGCAAGACGTTCGAGCTCGTGGCAGAGAAGGGGCCGGCCCAGGCGGATCTCGATCCGCTGTTCGCCGCCCTCGACGCCGACACGGGGCTCGATGGCGCGCGGGACGTCGACAACCTGCCGGTCTCGCAAGAGCCCGCCGACGTCATCGCCGATCTCGACCGCATCCGCCGCGCCTGACGGCGCCCCCGAGACCATCCCTCAGAAGGAGAGACACCATGCGTGGAGTCATCATGCACGGACCCGGCGACGTCCGGGTCGAAGATCGTGAGAAGCCGACGATCACCCGCCCGACGGATGCCGTCATCAAGCTCGCCGCGACCTGCATCTGCGGATCGGACCTCTGGCCCTACCGCGGTGTCGACGGTGTGAACGCCGCCCCCATGGGACACGAGTACGTCGGCGTGGTCGAGGAGATCGGCGCGGACGTGAAGAACGTGAAGATCGGCGACTTCGTCGTCGGGTCGTTCATGGCGTCCGACAACACCTGCGAGATCTGCCAAGCCGGATACCAGTCGCGCTGCGTGCACGTGGTCTCGATGGGCGGCATCGGCACACAGGCCGAGTACGCCCTCATCCCCCACGCCGACGGCACCCTCGTCGCGACACCCGGCCAGCCCGACGCGGACCTCGTTCCGTCGCTGCTCGCCGCGTCCGACGTGCTGGGCACGGGATGGTTCGCGGCGGTCGCCGCTGAGGTCGGCCCCGGTAAGACGGTCGCTGTCGTCGGAGATGGAGCCGTCGGACTCCTCGGCATCCTCGCCGCCTCCCAGCTGGGCGCCGAGCGCATCATCGCGATGAGCCGCCACGCTGATCGCCAGGAGCTCGCCCGCAGTTTCGGCGCCACCGACATCGTCGAGGAGCGCGGAGACGCCGGCGTCGCGAAGATCAAGGAACTGACGAACGGCCTCGGCGCGCACTCGGTGATCGAGGCCGTCGGTACGCAGGAGTCGATGATGCAGGCGATCCGCTCGACGCGCGCCGGAGGCCACATCGGCTACGTCGGGGTCTCGCACGACGTGGAGCTGCCCGGCAACGAGCTGTTCTTCTCGGGCGTGCACCTGCACGGCGGTCCCGCGCCGGTGCGTCGCTTCCTCCCCGAGCTCATCCAGCTCATCTGGGACCGGAAGATCGATCCCGGGGTCGTGTTCGACCTCACGCTGCCGCTCGAAGAGGCGGCCGAGGGATACAAGGCCATGGACGAGCGCCGCGCCACCAAGGTGCTGCTGACCGTCTGAGCAGGAGGGAACCGTGAACATCGAACCGCGTATCCCGACCGTCAAGAACCCGCCTGAGCAGTTCACCGGCGACGTCTGGCTCGACCCGATCATCGCGCCGCACGACGCCGACCAGCGGATGTCGGGCGGACTCGTGCGCTTCGCCCCCGGCGCTCGCACGGCGTGGCACTCGCACGCCCGCGGGCAGTACCTGCGCGTGACCGAGGGCACGGCGCTCGTCGGCACCCGCGACGGCAAGGTGGTCGCGGCGGAGCCGGGTCAGACCGTGTACACCCCGCCCGGCGAGGAGCACTGGCACGGCGCCACGGAAGACCGCTTCATGCAACACCTCGCACTGCTCGAGGGCGCCGACGACCCGGCCGAGACCACGACGTGGCTCGAGCACGTGTCGGACGAGGAGTACCGCTGGCGCTGAAAAGCGCGCGGAGCCGTGATGCAGGTTCTGTTCCCCGAAAGGGGTACGGAAGATGCATCACTCAGGCGCTCCCCACTCCGCTCGGAGCGCACGAAGATCCTGCTGCAGCTCTTGGGCGGTGAGGAAGCTCGGACCGTCGGAGATGTCGACGTTGCGCAGCGGATCGTCGTTCGGATGCTGCGGCAAAAGGTGACAGTGCAGGTGCGGCATCCGATGACCCATCACGAGGTAGTCGATCTTGCGCGGCGCGAACACCGTCGTGATCGCACCACCAGCGCGTTGCACGTCGCTCCAGAATCGGCTGAGTTGCTCGGAGTCCAACTCACCCATGTCTGTGGCGTGCTCACGAAGGATCACCACGCTGTACCCGGGATGCGCCTGATTGCGCACGAGACGCGTGTGAGTCGTCACCGTCGATCCGACCAGCACGCTGTGCTCGTTCTCCTCGAGGTGCGCATCAGCGCACATTCCACAGGCTGTCGCGTCTGTGAGCCTCGCCCACTCTTCATCCGACCACCACATCCGAGAGCCGTCCATGCCGGCGTTTTTCACCGAGCGCCTCCATCGAATGCCGGGATCGGCAGCGGCACGCCACCCTGCAGAGCGGACTCGTGCGCGATCACCCCGGGGGCCGTCCAGTTCGCCGCCGTGACCGCGTCGATCGCGGGTAGTCGCTCTTCGACGATGCTGCGGACGAACTCGTGGACGAGATGCGGGTGCGAGCCGCCGTGTCCGCCGCCCTGCACGAACGAGGCATGGCTGCCGTCGGCGTGCACGCTGGAGCCAGTGTAGCCCGCGATCTCCGCGGGAAGCAGGTCACCCCGATCGGGCGCTTCGATGCGGCGGGCTTCGATCCCGTCGCCTCGCGCGTCCTCCCCTGCGCCGGTCGAGCGGAGGAAGTGCACCGGCGGCTCGTCCTCGAGTTGCGGCCACTCGAATCCGTAACTCTCGCCGTACACGGCGAACGCCTCGGAGTAGGAGCGCGTGGCCTGGAACAGGGTGCGGGAGACCTCGACCGCGGCATCCGATCCCTCGAGTTCGAAGATCGCCGTCTCGGCAGGGAACGGGTTGCCGTACTGCGCCGCGCGGTCGGCAGGCAACCGGCCCGAGCCGAGGCACCGCACGGACGTGGCGCGAGTGCCGAGCAGACGCAGCACCGGAGCGATCGCATGGGTCATGTAGAAATGCGGAGGGAGGCCGCGCCAGTACGTCGGCCAACCCTCCATGTCCTGATAGTGCGAGCCCTTGGCGAAGGTGATCGTACCGAACCGTCCCTCGTCGAAAAGTTCCCGGCAGTGCAGGAACTCGCGTGTGTAGACGGCGGTCTCCATCATCATGTAGTTCTTGCCCACGGCGCCCTGCAGCCGCACGATCTCGCGCATCTCCTCGACCGACAGCGCCATCGGGACCGTGGATGCGCAGTGCTTGCCGGCGGTCAGCACGGCGATGCTCTCGCGCCCGTGATCGGGGAGTCGGGTGACCAGGTGCACGGCGTCGATGTGGGCCTGCGCGAGCACCTCATCGAGGCTCGTATACCTCTCGGTGATCCCGAATTCGTCGCCGACGGCCGCCAGCACCTCCGGGTCGGCGTCGCAGATGGCGAGCGCCGCGACATCCGGATGATCCCGGTAGATCGGCACGAACTCGGCCCCGAAGCCGAGACCGACGAGGGCGACAGTGATCTTCGCAGTCATAGGTCCAGTTCTACCGCGTCCGACCTAGGCTGTCGGGATGGATGACGCGCTGGACGAGGGTCCGTTCTATCACGGCACCAAGGCCGACCTTCAGGAGGGCGATCTCCTCACCGCCGGATTCCGGTCGAACTACCGCCCGGAAGTCGTGATGAACCACATCTACTTCACGGCCCTGCACGACGGTGCCGGTCTTGCCGCAGAGCTCGCAGCCGGCGACGGCGAACCGCGGGTCTACGTCGTCGAGCCGACCGGGCCGTTCGAGAACGATCCGAACGTGACCGACAAGAAGTTTCCCGGCAATCCGACGCGGTCGTATCGCAGCACCGAACCAGTGAAGGTGGTGGGCGAGGTGCTCGGCTGGACACGGTTGTCGGCCGAGGCTCTGCAGACGTGGAGAGAGACGCTCGCCGCCATCCGCGCCGACGAACGCGGCGAGATCATCAACTGACGTCTCGCGACGACCCGGAAGCGCACCATTGCCGCCGCGGTGGCGGCATGAGAGGCTTTCCGTCGTGACCATCTGACAGCGATCTCCCTCCTCCCCACGCCGTGGGTGAGTCGAACGATCCTGCGAACAGAAGGTTCACCATGTCATCCCTTGATCACACCGGCGTCGAGCCGGCCTTCACGATCTCCGAGCTCACCGTGCCGGAGACCATCGATTCCCCTGATGCCGCGGACTTCATCGGCATGGCCGAGGTGAGAAGCACCGTCGAGGCCGAGCAGCGCGGAGCCCCGGGCGAGCTCTTCACAGCCGAGGAGATGCTGCCGAACTGGAAGGACGAGAGCACCGTGATGCTCGGGTTCGTCGCCAAGGTCGGCGCCAGGGTCGTCGCGCGCGGCAGCCTGGCGCTCCCGGCCGATGCGAGCGAGTGCTGGGCGTCCGTCGCGGTGCTTGCCGACTACCGGAGCCAGGGCATCGGCTCGGCACTGTACGAGCGTCTCGAGCAGACGGCCACAGCCCGAGGACGAACGACGATCCAGAATCAGACGAGCTTCCTGGCGACGGCGACCGTCACCGGCGACAGCATCTCCGCCCCGACCGGCTTCGGATCCGTGCCGGCAGAGCTCGCCTCGACGCGCTTCCTGCGGAACCGCGGCTTCTCTCTCGAGCAGGTCGGCCGGTTGAGCGGCCTCGCACTGCCCGTCGATGAGGAGGCCTTGTCGGCTCTCCTCGCCGAGACGACCGCGACAGCCGCCGGCTACCGCACCGTGACGTGGCAGGGCCGGACGCCGGACGAATGGCTGGAGAGCATCGCCGTGCTGCGCACCAGGATGAGCACGGATGCTCCGAACGCCGGCATCGAGCAGAGCGAGGACGTGTGGACGGCCGAGCGCGTGCGTGCGTTCGACGACCTGTGGGAGACGAGCCCTCGCATGCTGATCACGACGATCGTCGTCGACGACGCCACCGGACAGGTCGCGGGCTACACCGAGCTCGATGTGCCGCCGGAGCCCGATCGATCCGTGGAACAGCGCGACACGCTGGTGCTGCGAGGTCATCGCGGTCGTCGCCTCGGGATGCTGTTGAAACTCACCAACATCCGGGGGCTCCGCGATAGGTTCCCCGATCACGGTCTCATCGAGACGATGAATGCCGAGGAGAACCGCCACATGCTCGACGTCAACGAGGCAGTCGGATTCGTGCCGCTGTCGTACGCGGCTCGGTGGAAGAAGATCCTCGGTCGAAGGTGAGCGAGGTCTTCATCGACGGTCGGACGTCAGCCGTCCGCCGGCGTGCGCATACGCCGCTCGCCACGCTCGGTCGAACTCCTGGCGACTGATCACGCCCTGTCGGCATGCGAAGGCGGCATCCTGCAGAGCTTCTGCGATCGTGTCGAGCCGACGTTGCTGCGAGCGCTCTTCGGCGCTCTCCTCGTGGAGGCCGGACCGGCTCGATGCCAGTGTCACTGTGCGCTGACGGATGTCGCGCGCACGGCGCGACAGCGAGATGCCGACGGGGAGCAGAACCGCCGTGAGCAGCAAGGCGGCGAGCAGCAGCGGGACCCCCACGGCAGACAGACCCACCCAGACGACGACCCCTCCGCCGAGCGCGAGCGGCGTGAAGAAGCGGTTGGCCTCGGCGAGGCGTCGTTCTGCACCGGTGGAATCCGGCGGATAGATGGCGAGCACCGATGCGACCGTGCCGTAGTGGCTCACGGTGCGCGAGACATGGCCCCAGCGCGGGACCGACGGGCTCGCGGCGGGGACGGCAGCGACGGCAGCGGTGGTGAATCGAGGACGATGGTCGAGGGACATGGCTCCCACATTCCTCCGCGCAGACCTCGGAAGCGCGGATGCAGACGGAACCCATACGGCCCCGCGCCGTTTCCATGCGAGAAGGCGACGCCGTTGCGGGAGTGCGAACTACTCCTGACGGGGCGGGGACGGATGCCCGTCGTCTTCGATGCTGAGCATCCGCAGACGCGCCGTGCTTCTCCGGCGCCGCGACCTGCGGAGGCGCGCGGCTCGTCGACCCTGCCGACGGCCGGAGATGAGCTGCACGTACAGCGTCGCGACACCGGCGATCAGGAGACCGGCGAGATTGATGAGCAGCTGGATCGCGGAGCCGCGCGCCTCGTCCCAGGCACCGACGGCAAGCGTGAGGCCGATGGTCCCGACCGCCGGCACCGTCGTGATCGAGATGAACACCCCGACGAGGGCCGATGACTTCGCCGTGGTGAGCGAGAGCACGCCGGCGATGCCCGCGAGGATCGCGATGACGAACGACCACGCGTCCGGAGCGACGATGAACTCTGTCGCAGGGCCGGTGGTCGCCTGCTCGTAGGTGATGACGCCCGTCGAGTAGAGAGCCGCCCAGACGCCCCAGGCGATGGCGGCGCATACGGCGAACCCACCCAGGAGCGTCCCGAGCGCGGGGACGACGATGCCGCCGCGTCGACGCACGATCGCGTAGGAGATCGCGGCGAGCGGAGCGAACTCCGGACCGACGACCATCGCACCGATGATGAGGATCGGCTGATCGAGCAGACGGCCCACGCCCGCGATGAGCGTGGCGAGCAGCAGGAACACGAAGAACGAGACGGAGGGATGCGCGTCTTCCTCCGCCTTGCCGGCGAGCTGCGCCCAGAGCACGCCGTCGGCGGGATGCCCCGGGGCGAGAGTCTCAGCGCGGACGGCGGCATCGGAGACCACGACCAGAGGTTCGGACACGACGATGCCGCCCTCCGCGGGGATGCCGAGGTGCCGCAGCGAGCGCATGATGTTGTTCGCGTTCTCCCTGGTCATCTCGAACAGGATCACGTCGCCGCGTCCGTCCATCGCTGCCGCGGGGATGACGGCCAGCCCGCAGACCGTGGGGTCTCCCGAGAGGATCTCCTGCGCCTGATCGGAGAGGGCCTGAGTGACGCTGACGCGGACGGAGAGCATGCACCTATTCTGCTCGGCCCGTCGACGCGGGGCGGATCCGTCTGTCGGACCGCGCCCAGACCACAGCGACGAGGCCGGCGATCGCGAAGACGAGGAGCGTCTGCACGAGCTCGCCGGCGGTGCCGGTCGGCGGCCTCAGAGCATCCGACGCGTTGTATCGATCGGTGTGACCGAACGTAGAAGCTCGATGGACGGGAGAACATCACTTCGCGGTGCGGACGTCGCCTCGTACCGCCGTAGGGGTCGCGCCGGCTGGCGGACGTGTCGCTGATCCCCGGCGGCCCACCGGGAATCAGCGACCCGTGCGCCCGCTAGATGATGAACTTCTGGTTCGCAGCTCCCGTGCAGGTGTTGATGGTGAGTTGGAGTCCGTTGGTCCACGAAGTTCCCGGAGCCGTCAGACACAGTCCGCTCGGCGGGTTGAGGATGGTTCCGTTCGACTGAGGCACCCACTGCTGGCCGCCCACACCGTTGCAGTTGAACAGGATCACCGTGGTTCCCGGCGCGGTGCTGTTGCCGGCAACGTCGAGGCAGCGCGTCAGCGTCTCCAGCGTGTTGTTCGGAGTCAGCGTCCAGTGCTGGTCGACGGCATGCTCGATGCACGTCCACAGCTGAACCTTGGGCCCTGACCAGTTGCCATAGGTGTCATTCCCGGCGGTGTCCACGCATTTTCCGCCGGGCGCGGCGATCGTCTGCCCACCCGACACCTTGAACCGCTGGGATGCCGTGCCGTTGCACGCCTGGATGGTGAGCACCGTCCCGTGGGTGCCGTTCGCCGGGTCGGTGAGGCACAGACCGGACTGCGGGTTCTTGAGCGAGCCGTTCGCCTGCTGGACCCACTTCTGTCCACCCACACCGTTGCAGTCGTACAGCTGGACCTCGCTGCCGGCGATGCTGCTGTTGCCGACCACATCGAGGCAGCGGCCCAGCGTCGTCAAGGACCCGTTGGACGTGTGCCACCAGCTCTGGTCGTTCGCCTCCCGCAGGCAATCCCAGGTCACCACGCGAGTGCCGTTGGCGCCGTTGTTCGCTCCGATGACGTCGACGCAGTTGCCGGCCGGCGCGTTGATGGGGGTCTCATCGAACAGCAGCCCCGGCGTCACGATGAACCGCTGGCTCGCCGCCGCCGTGCACGGCTGGATCTCCAGCCGGGTGCCGTTCGACGTCTGGGCGTTCCGCGCGGTGAGGCACAATCCCGATTGCGGATTCTTCACCGTCCCGTCCGGCTGCGGCACCCACTCCTGGCCACCGAGCCCGTTGCAGTCCCACAGCTGGATCGGCGTGCCCGCGGTCGTCGTGTTGCCCGTGATCTCCAGGCACCGCCCCATGGTCTTCAACGTGTTCGGGTACTCGTCCAGACCTGACGTCAGGTAGACGGTCGGGGTCGTGCGGATGTGCAGCCACTTCTGGTCGACGGCGTCGTGGAGGCAGTCCCACAGCTGGACGGCTGCTCCCCCGACCCCGTTGTCGGGACCGCTGACGTCGACGCACTTGCCGGCGGGTCCGGTGATGCCGACGCCGGGGCCGCCGCCGGAGGTGCCCGTGTACGTCACGGAGGCGATGTCGGACTGCAACGCCGCGACGGTCGCGTTCGGCGCGTACCCGGACGTGATCGCCCCTTCGAAGAAGGATCCGGGTGCCGCGTTGCTGTTGTCGCCACCGGCACCGAGGGTGATGCCGCCCTCCTGCTTCATCGGCGTGTACCCCGCAGGCAGCGGTCCCTGGAACAGCGACGTCAGAGACGCGGAGGTGGCGTTGCCGCCATAGAGAGCGAAACTCGTCTGCCCGTTGTTCCGCAGCACCCCGGTGACGAAGGGGCTGGTCTGGCTGACGCTGGCCGGGTTGCTCGGTCCATTGCTCTGGAAGACGCCGTTCTCGAGATCCGCTTGGATCCACGGTCCGCGGCCCGAGCACGGCGGCTGTCCGCAGAACGTCGACATGATCAACGTGTCCATGTGACCGGCGCCCGTGTTCGTCGACGTCGCTTCCACGTTCCCGAAGTCGAAACAGCACGCGTTGGTGGCCATCGTGCCGCTGGCCACCCAGTACATCGACTCCGGTTGACCGTTCACGGCCATCCCGGCGCCGTTCGCGCGACGGTATCCGACGCGAGGCTCGACCTGGATCCCGTACACGGCATGGCCGGCGACCGTCACCGGCAGAGCATCCGCACGAGCGCCGATGGCGCTCGAGCCCGCTTCACCGACCGGAGCGATCGCGAGATGGTTCCCCTGCCCGGACTGGTCGTACACCTGCACGATCGTGCACACGGTGTTCAGACAGAACGAGTCCTGCGACGCGGCGTTCGCGTACCCGGAGCTCAGCAGACCCACGTCGGATCCCGCCCCGTCGGACGCCCTCGTCACCCGATACAGCGGACCCGCGTAGGAACCGGAGAGCGCGCGGACGGTGGAATATGCCGCCACGCACGGAGTGCCGCCGGCCGAGAATGTGTCGCACGGGAGCCCCGGCGACGCGGCGACGTTCTGCTGCATCGTTAGAGCAGCGGCCTGCTCCACCGGTGCGGTGGTCACCGCATCGGCGGTGGCGGCGTTGGTTGCGGCGGGGATGCCCGCCAGCACCAGGAGGCCGACGACGAGGACGCCGACCAGTCGCGAAGGCCTCCCCTGCTCGACGGTCGCGTGCAGAACACTGCGAGAGGGCCTGCGTCTACGAGGGCCTGCGGCGTCCCTCAGGACGGACATGAATGTACTCACCATTGCGTACTTCTCCTTGCCTTGTGTCGGTTTTCGGATGATCAGGTCGTTGCAGTGGAGGGGCCCTGTGTCGGGCCGTCGACCCAGGGCCCCTCCGGCTCGAAGGAGATGCGGCGCACGTGCATCCTGCGTGCATCGTGGTTCGCATCCCAGGCGTGGAAGACGATGACGTCGTCAGCGTCGGGCGAGACGGTCAGCGAGTTGTGGCCCGGTCCGATGAGGCCGTCATCGTCGGTCGTGAGCAGAGGAGGAGTGCCGTGAGGCGCATGCCGCCACGGGCCGGTCGGGTGGTCTGCGACCGCCCATGAGACGGCGTATCCGTCGCCGGTCCACGCACCTCCGGAATAGGTCATCCAGTAGCGGCCGGCGCGGTGGATGACGGCAGGGCCTTCGAGCGTGTGCCAGTCGAAGGTGCCGTCGTAGATGGCGCGGCCGCGTTCGAAGATCTGCCAGTCCGCGTTCGCCTCGAGCACCCCTGTCGCAGAGCCGTCCGTCGAATCCATGGTCGCAAGGCGAACGACCGCGAGGTGCGTGCCCGGGCGAGGGTGCTGGAGCACGTCGCGGGCGTAGAACAGGTACCACGTGCCGTCCTGATCTCTGAACGGGTGCGCATCGATCGCGAACGATTCGTTCGGAGTGAGGTTGACCCCCCGATCGACGAACGGGCCCAGCGGGTGGTCCGCGCGAGCCACCCGGATGTGGTGACCGACGATGCCATGCCCGACGGAGTAGTACAGCCACCAGGCGCCCTCGGCTTCGACGACCTCCGGCGCCCAGTACTCGTCGCCGTAGGTGTCGGCGAGCCGCGGGAGCACGGGGCCGTGGGATTCCCAGTGGGCCAGGTCCGTCGAGGTCAGCGCTTCGAAGACGGCGTCTCCTGCCGCAGGCGGGCGTCCCGTGCCGTAGGCCACGTAGGACCCGTCCGGTGCGCGCAGCACGAACGGATCGGCGAAGTACTCCGCATACACCGGAGCACTCATGACAGCGTCCGGTACAGCGTCGCCGCCGGCGTCGGCACTCGGCTGAGTGTGCCGTCCGATCGTTCCTCGAGCCGCACCAGACCCATGCGACGCAGGAACGGTGTCTTCCCCTGGGCGGGGTCGCCGAGCGAGGGTGCCGGCCCGATCGTCGTGGTCCCGTCGGCATCGACGGTCTCGATGACGAATTCCTCCACGTTCGCTCCCCCTGCCGCCCACGACCAGTCGACGAAGTCGAAGAGCGGCCACCAGGTGTACCCGCGGATGTCGCACTGCTCACGCAGCTCCTCCACGACCGCGGCGGAGTCGCGCAGCCACCGCGTCCGCACCTCGTCGCCGCCCTCGATACTGGTCTCGGTGATGATCAGCGGCAGCCGGTACCGGGAGGCGAACGCCGTCAGTGCTTCGCGGAAACCCTGCGTCCACTTGTCGTACGAGATCTGCACGGGGTCTGCGCCGACGAGAGTCACACGGCGCGGGGTCAGGTCGGGGTAGTAGTTCACCCCGATGAAGTCCGGCACCGCGGGATGGAGACGAAGCCAGTCCAGATCCGCGCGGAGAGCACCGTGCTCGAGGAGCCACGCCCACAACGGGTGCTGCTCGTCGACTCGTCCGAACAGGAAGTCGGTGGGCAGCCATCCGACGTCGCGCAGCAGCGCGGCATGCTCGTCGAGACCGGGGTCGTCGGTGTGCACCACGGTGGATGCTTCCACATGCACGATCACGGCATCCGGGTTCACGTCTCGGATCGCGGTCGTCGCTCGCGCCATCCCCACGGCGATGGGAACCGCGACCGTGACCCACCCGTCCCACCCCGAGAGCCGCGGCGGCCACACCCCCCGCAATCCACAGAACGACGCGGTCGTCACCGGTTCGTTCAGCGGCGTGAAGTGCCTCACCTTCGAGCGGTACCGGTCGGCGAACGCACGAGCGAACTCCGCGATGGCGTCGGGATACCGGGGATCGGCGAAGGAGTCGGTGAGCCAGCGCGGCGTGCCGTAGTGCACGAGGTCGGCGACGATCGTCAGCCCGAGCTCATCGACCGCGAACGGGATCACCTCGTCCAGCCGTGCCCAGTCGAAGACGCCGGGCGCGACGTGCACCAGGGGCCAGCTGACGCCGTACCGGAGTGCGGTCGCGCCGATCTCGCGCGCCAGGGTCAGGTCTTCCCGCCAGGCGGCGTCGTGCCCCGTGAGGGCGTGTTCGTCGAGCGGGGCCTCCCCCGGCGACACCGGGTAGACGCACGTGTCTTCGATGCCGAGCAGCCAGGTGAAGCCGTCGCGGGCGAATGGCTCGTGGGGAGCTCTCATTTCAGTCCTGTCGTTGCGATGCCTGCCACGAAGTACTTCTGTGCGAAGAAGAACGCCAGGGCGAGGGGAAGAAGGGAGATGGTGGCCCCGGCGAGCAGCACCGCATGGTCGGTGACGTGCTGGCCGCCGAAGAGGGTGAGCCCGGCGGGAAGGGTGCGCATCTCGGTGGAACTCGTGACGATCAAGGGCCACAGCAGGTCGTTCCAGAGGTTCATGAAGTGCAGCACCGCCAGGGTCGCCAGCGCAGGCTTGGCCAGCGGCAGGATGATCGTCCAGTAGATGCGCAGGTGACCCGCACCGTCGATGCGTGCTGCTTCGTCGAGCTCACGAGGGATCGAGATGAAAAACTGGCGCAGCATGAAGATTCCGAAGGCGCTCGTCGCGCGCGGGATGATGAGCCCCTGGTAGGTGTCGAGCCACCCGAGATGGAACAGCTCGATGAACACCGGGATCAGCGTCACCTGGAACGGCACCATCAGGGTCGCGATCACGAGCCAGAACAACACGGTCGATCCGCGGAAGGGGATCCGGGCGAGCGCGTACGCGCACATCGAATCGAACAGGAGACACAGCACCGTGGTCACGCCCGCGAAGATGAAGCTGTTCAGCAGCAGGCGCAGGAAGGGCAGCTCCTGCCAGATGCTGATGTAGCCGTCGAGGGTCCACGTGGTGGGGAGCAACTGTGCCGGCGCGGCGAACAGGTCGGCTTCGCTGCGGAAGGAGCCACCGATCATCCAGATGAACGGGATCAGGGCGGCGAGCACGCCGATGCCCAGCAGCACCCACTTGAAAGAGAGACGCAATCTAGTCGACATCCTGGTACCTGAACAATCTGAGCTGGAGTGCCGACAGGAGCATGATGATGACGAACAGGACCCAGGCGATCGCCGAGGCGTAGCCGAGGTTGAAGTTGGTGAACCCCTCGCGGAACATCATCGTCACGAGAGTGTCGGTCGCGAACAGCGGCCCTCCGTTGGTCATGACGTAGACGAGGTCGAAGACCTGCAGGGAGTTGATCGTCAGGATCATCGTGACGAAGAGGAGCGTCGGACGGATGCTGGGCAGGGTGACGTGCCAGTTCAGCTGCCGGGCGTTCGCCCCGTCGAGCCGAGCCGCCTCGTAGAGGGAATCGGGCACGCCCTTGATGCCGGCGAGCAGGATGACCATCGCGTAGCCGACGGTCTTCCAGACGCTGACGAAGATGATGGTCGGCAGCGCCAACGCCGGGTCCTGCAGGAACTCGACCGGGTCTCCCCCGAAGAGTTGCACGACACCGCCGACGAACCCGATACGCGCATCGAGGAGGAACCGCCACACCAGACCGATCGTCGCGAGCGCCACGATCGTCGGGAAGAAGAAGACGGAGCGGACGATCCGGTTGAACCAGGTCTCTCGCACCAGGGCGGTGGCCGCCCAGTAGCCGATGCCGATCTGCAGCACGACGCTGACCAGCGAGAAGAGCAGCGTCACCCGCAGCGCGTTCCAGAACAGTTCGTCCGCAAGCAGCCGCTGATAGTTGCCGAGGCCGAGCCATATCTGGTTCTCGGCGCCGATGCGCCAGTCATGCAGGCTGTACCAGAGCGATTGGGTGATCGGGTAGACGATGAAGACGAGCAGGATGATCAGGCTCGGCGCCGCGAACAGCCAGCCGGGAAGCCCCCGGAACCGCCGCCGTGGTGAGGCCCTCCGGCCGCCGGGGCGCGTGCCCCGGACGGCCGGAGAGGTGGTGTGCGTGCTCACTTGCCTGAGCATCCGGTGATCGCGTCGATCTTCGCGGATGCCGCGTCGGCCGCTTCCTCGACGTCGCCGCCGCGCGTGATCTCCCCGATGAAGGGAACGTACGCTTCCGAATCGATCTGCGTGGCGCCCTCGACGCCCACGAGATACAGGCGTGCCGTGGGCAACGCTGCGGCGAACGCGGCCACGATCTCGTTGGCAGCGAGTTCCGGGTCGTCGGCGAGGTCGGTGCGAACCGGCGGGAAGCCGCTGGCGAGCGCGAACTGACGCTGCGCGTCCTGACCCGTCCACCACTCCAGGAATTCCTGCGCCTCGGCCGGGTGCTGCGTCTTCGCAGACGCGGCCATCGGCACCGTGGAGCCCAGCGTGACAGGACCGTCGACGCCCTCCGGGACGGGAGCGACTCCGAACTCGATGCCGGCTTCTTCATACCCGGCGGCGGCCCATGGTCCGTTGAGCTGCATGGCTGCCTTGCCGGCGCTGAAGAGCGAGTCCGACTCCGCGCCCGTCAGCCCGACCGGGGCTGCGCCTGCCTCGACGAGGTCGACCCAGCTCTGCAGTCCCTTGACGTTCTCGGGGCTGCTGAGCGCCGAGCAGCCGTCGGCATCGACGATGTCGCCGCCTTCGAGCCACTGCAGGATCGGCCACATCTGAATGGTCTCGTGATCCGCCAGCGAGAGTCCCACCACGCCGTCACCGGACAGCGCCTCGGCATCCGCCTTGAAGTCTTCGACGGTGGTCGGCGGCTGGTCGACGCCTGCCGCCGCGAAGAGGGTCTTGTTGTAGTAGAGCTGCAGCGTCGCGACGTTCGCGGGCACGGCGTAGAGCGCGTCATCCACCGTGAAGGCCTCGATCGCCGCGGGGGCGAGCAGGCTGGTGTCTCCGACGTCGTCGAGCTCCAGCAGCGAATTCGTATCGAGGTACTTGTTCACCACGTTCGGGTCGAAGCTCGGCGTCGCGAGGTCGGGTCCCTGCCCTGTCGCCCACGCGGACGGCAGCTTCTGCGCGATCGTGTCCCAGGGCTGCACCTCCATGGTCACCTGGATGTCGTCGTGGGTCTCGTTGAACGTGGCGATGAGGTCTTCGTAGGCTTCACGGTCTCCGCCGGTGAACCCGGTCCAGAGCGTGAGTTCGACGGGGCCGTCTGCTTCGGGGGCAGCCGTGCTGCACCCGGCCAGGGCAATGGCCGCCACCGATGCGACCGCCACTGCAGATGTGATTCTTCTCATAGGAAAGCTCTCCTTCGGGCTGTATGAGATCGTGTGATTCGGGTAGGTGAGAGACGGCCCTCTCGGTGGTGCGCCTAGCAGCCGCACGACTCTCGCGTCACGAGGTCGACGGGCAGGGTGACGTGAGCGTCATCCTGTGCCACGGCGACTCCGGATACGAGGTCGAACAGTCGTTCGGTCGCGAGACGTGCCATGTGTTCCGCCGGCACGTGCATCGTGGTGATCGAGGGAGTCGTGACACGGCTGAGGCCGAAGTCGTCGAACCCGATGATCGAGATCTCAGAGGGCACGGCGAGGCCGCGTTCACGCAGGCGCGTCATCGCGCCGAATGCCATCTCGTCGTTGGCGGCGAACACACCGTCGACCTCAGCCATGTCGCCGGCAGCTCGCGCGCCGGACTCCTCGCTGTAGTCGCCGACGAGCAGATGTCCGGTGATGCCGTGCGCCTCGACGGCGTCGAAGAATCCGTCCCGCCGGTCGATCGCGCTCTGGTGGTCGAGGGGACCGCTGACATGTGCCAGCACCCGGCGCTGGTGCACCTCGATGAGATGCGACGTCGCCTCGAAGGCCGCAGCGCGGTCGTCGACGCCGATGCTGACCGAGTCCGGCAGATACGGGAAGTTCCCCAGCAGGACCAAGGGCAGGCCGCTCTTGACCAGGCGCTCGATGTTGTCGTCCGTGACGGCGGCGCTGGTCACGATCGCGCCGTCCACACTTCCCGATCGCATGACGCGCTCGTACGCCGCCATCCCGTGCGATTCATCCGGGTTGGTGGAGATGACGACCTGCGCATCCTTGTCGTTCGCCACTCCGGTCACGCCCGTGAGAACGTGCATGAAGTAGCTGTGCCCGAAGACATGCTGACTGGTGTTGGGAATGATGAGGGCCACCGCATCGGCCTTGCGCGCCCGAAGCGCGCGACCGGCGGAATTGGGCACGTAGCCGAGCTCGTCGGCGACCGTCAGAACCTTCGCCTTCGTGTCGGGTCCGATGCGGGGGTGGTCCCGGAGTGCCATCGACACCGCGCTGACGGAGATGCCGACTTCCTTCGCGATGTCGCGCAGTGTCGCTCCCGCAGCCTTCGATGCAGATGCCATCGTGTCTCCTTCGACGTGGTCGGATGCTGAAACGTTTGAGCACTGAATCCTCGGAACGACGATTTATTCGCGGAGCCGGGTATTCGGAATCTGCTTCAACGTTAGAGCAGACGCTACCAAACGGAGGAACCCACTGTCAATGACTGACTCGCGTCGATCGGACTAGGATCAGGGCCCTCGGCGCGCTCTCCCTGAGAAGCCGTGACAGGAGCAGGAAATGACCGAACAGCACTGGTCCGGCGCAGGCACCCCGGAGGACCCGTGGATGCTGAAGACAGCTCCCCTGTCATCCGACTACACCCTCTACCGGGATGACGACAGCGATCCTGCTCTCCTGGTCTGCCAGGTCGGCGCGACCCGTCTCACCTACCTCGCCCGGGCGATCGAGGACCTTCATGCGGAGCTGCTCCGACGGGGCGACTGGGTGGCGCTCGGTGCGGCCGACGAGAAGAAGGAGCCGGCACCCGATTCGGTCGAGGCCTGGGGACGGTCCGAGGACAACCCCGTCGGTGGCTGGTACGGGCAGCGGAAGGGGTATCGAGGTCGTTTCGGCATGTACGTGCCGCCGCTGCTGGAGGCCCTGGGTCTCGTCGAACTCGAGCACAACCCGCGCAACAATCGCGTGAGGGCGATCCCGCAGGAGTGACGCCGTCGGTTTCGGAGTGGGGCTTCGACAAGAAGGGACCTTCGGCCCTGCCGGTCCGTCGCCGTCGGCGGTGCACTGGAGGGAACAGAAAGGTCGGGATCATGAGGTCATCAGAAGACGACGCCCGAGCAGGTTCGAGCAGAGGCACGGTGACCGACGGAGTGGAGAATCTGACGACGACCGAGTGCTGGCGACTCATCGGAACCGAGAATCTCGGTCGGCTCGCCATCACCGCGCGGGATGGAGCGCCTGACGTCTCCCCGTTGAACTACTCCGTTCACGACGAGTCGATCTACTTCCGCTCGGCACCCGGCTCGAAGCTCGCAGCGTTGGCGATCCACCCGATCGCCGCGTGGGAAGTCGACGGCGACGACGCGGGTCTCCGCTGGAGCGTCGTCGCGCGAGGCGTGGTGCGGCGCCTCAACACCGACGAGGAGATCCACGCCTCCGGAGTGAAGAACATCGTCTCCTCGAGTCCGGCGAGGTGTGGAAGATCGACGCGGGTGGCCCCGGTCTGGGAACAGCCGGCTCGGGCGACGTGCTCGCCGGCTCCATCACCGGCTTCGCCGCCCGCGGTCTCCGCCCCGAACAAGCCGCGGTGTGGGGCTCGTGGTGCCACACCCGCGCGGGCGATCGGCTGACCGAACGGATGGGGCTGGGGTTCCTGGCGCGAGATCTCACCCGCGAGCTCCCCGCCGCTCTCCTCGAGGCCGACGACCTCCGGAGCTCCTCGACCTGACGACGCGCTCGCCTATTCAGGATCCCTGCGGTCGAGGGAGGCCCGGAGTTCGGCGTTCTCGTCTTGCAGGTCCATCACCTGGCCGATGCCCGTCAGGTTGACGCCGTCCGTCTGGAGATCGGCGACCCGGCGCATCCGATCGATGTCCTCCTCGCTGTAGCGGCGCGTTCCTCCCTCGGTGCGCGCGGGAACGACGAGACCTTTGCGCTCGTACAGCCGCAACGTCGCCGGAGGCAGATCGAGCAGTTCTGCAGCCACTCCCATGGTGTACACCGGCCGCGCGCGAGGGGACGAATCCATATCGAGAAGTCTGCTCTGAGAACTTGCATTACGTCAATCCCTGGTGTACAAAATATGCATCAAGTGATCCACATCTCTCGAGGTCGGAGTGCCGATCCCCCGGCACTCCGGCCGTGACGACGAAGGATTTGGAGGTGATCTTCTGTGGCAGTCATCAGCCCGGTCGATGACCCGCTGACGCGAATCGCAGACATCATCTGCGCGGACCCGGAGTGGGTGCGCGCAGAGTTCGAGCAGATCGTGTCCGGCCTTGCCGCCGTGTCGACGGCGACGATCATGCCGCCGCATCGCCCGGCGGGTCCCATCTACGGACTCATCCGCCCGCCTGCCCCTTCCGGGGACTCGTGGGCCCAGGCCCTCGCTGAGAGGGTACGCGCACCTCCACCCGATCCGGCCGCTCGCGGCCATCACCGCTGACCACCATCTGTTGGGCGGCAGGTCACGCCGTCACTCATTGAGAGGAGCTTCTTTCACCATGTCGATGTCATTTGATCCTTTCAGCCAGCTGGACCGGATCGCGCAGAGCGTCTTCGACACCAGCAGGCAACCGCGCCTCATGCCCGTGGATCTCTTCCGCGAAGGCGACCGGTACGTACTGAACGCCGACCTTCCCGGAGTCGATCCCGGTTCGGTCGATGTGGACGTCGACGGTCACCTGCTCACGATCCGCGCCGAGCGGACGGAGGCGAAACGCGACAACTCTCGCTGGCTGGCACAGGAGCGCCCTTTCGGGTCTTACGTGCGCCGATTCACCATCGGTGACGACGTGGATGCGCAGGGCATCAGCGCCACCTACGACAACGGCGTGCTCAGCGTGATCATCCCGGTCGCCGAACGCGCCAAGCCGCGCAAGATCCAGATCGAATCGATGGCGGCCCGCGAAGCCAAAGCCGTGACCGCCTGATCCGAGCTGAGCTGACTGTCCAGCGTGGGTGGTGGCGGATGTCCTCTCCGCCATCACCCACGCTCACCCCGCAGCCCTGTCACTCACCAGCTGCCCGCAACAAACGCCGAAGAGGTGGACCTATGAATGAACTGATCGACGCACGATTCGAGCTCCGCGACGTCGCGGCGCGCGAATGGTTGATTCTCGATCACAAGTACGAGGCCAACGACCCTCGCCGCACTGTGGGATGCGTGTATGAGGTCGACGAACACGAAGTCGAAGTCATGTGGATGCGCACCCTGACCGTCGCGACAAGGTACATGTCACCCGTCGAGGCTCTCGACGATGTGCGGCGACTGTACGAGAGAGGCCGCGCGACACGTCCCATCGACATTCCGCACCTGCCGCCGCTGCTTTCCACCTCACCTGACGTGTCCGCTCTCACCGAAGTTGGCGGTCGTCGAGCACAGGGCGCACTTGCCCGGATGCCTCAGGCGGATGCTCTCTCCACCCACCCGCGGATCTGAGTCTCTGCCGCAGCATCCAGCGAACTGACGGTCCACGCCACGGGATGCAGATGGGCACCCTCTTCTCGCGTCGGGTTGACGACTTCGCCGAAGCCGAACGCGAGGTAGTCCTTGTCCGGCTTGATGTAGCAGATGTCTTTGCCGGCCTTGACGTAGAACACGAGCCCCCAACGGACGACCGGCTCCAACGAGGGCGCGCTCTCCCGGACGAGTGTGTGGAGCCGTTCCGCGAGCTCCCGATATTGCTCGGGGGCTTCTCGGAGCTTGGCCAGAACAGCCTCGTCGCCCTTCTTCGCGAACAACGCCATGTTCCTACCTCCCTGATTCGGGTTGTGGTCACCGGTCGTGATTCTACGTCGACGGTGCGAGGTGGTCGAGAGACGCAGCCCGGTCTCGATGCGACGTTCTTCGACGAGCGGTCCATCGCCGATGGCTGTCCGATCTCACGAGAGTTGTCGGTTACTGAATAGAGAATCTCCGGAAAGACGGGTGAGTGGTGGGCTGCAGAAACTTCCAGTTGTCTCACGAAGCTTGTCAGTGGTCGCGTTCGCTCTCACCCTGCCTAAAAGGTCGGGCGGACCGTTTCGGTGCAGCAGGTTCCGGGAGGGGGTTTCGGCAGATGCGCGATCGGCGTGTCGTGCAGTCGGCTGGCTACCTCGGTGCGCCCGCCGGAAACGATCGTTATCGGAGGGTGCAACAGGGCTGGCCTCATGGTTGTGCCGCGGTTCCGGAATGAAGATCTCTCGATTGTGTTGTATACCCCCAGGGGGTATCATGTAAGAATGAACGGCTACGACGACAACAAAGCGGATCTGCGCAAGCGGCTGAGCCGTGTTGAGGGTCAGGTGCGTGGGATCGCCCGGATGGTTGATGAGGACAAGTACTGCATCGACATCCTCACGCAGGTCTCCGCGGCGACGAGGGCCCTGGAGACGGTGGCGTTGTCGCTGCTCAGTGATCATCTGAGTCACTGCGTCGCCGAGGCAAGTGCGGAGGGTGGCGAGGTTGCGGCCGAGAAGGTCCGTGAGGCCAACGAAGCGATAGCCCGCCTGGTTCGTTCATGATCACACGTCTGTCTAGTTGAAAGGGAACACCATGTCTGATCGCATCGAGCTTGGGCTGAAGGACGCGAATGTTGGTTGCGCATGCTGCGCTGCGTCATCGAACACGGAGACACCTGCGCCTGTTGATGCTGCGGTGACAGCGGAGGTGCTTGTTGACGGGATGACGTGCTCGCATTGTGCATCGAGTGTCACCGAGGAGCTGAGCGCTGTTGACGGCGTCGATTCGGTCACCGTGGATCTCAACGCGGGCGGCACTTCCCGGGTGACCATCCACAGCGCTGCCCCGGTTGATTCGGCTGCTGTGAAGGCCGCGGTGGAAGAGGCCGGCTACACCCTCGCGACCAGCAACGTTTGAGTCGCATCTGACGGCTTCCGGCTCGCCCCGGGCGCATTAAGCAAGGAGTTCCGATGAGCCAGCACGACGAACACACCGATCACACCGCGCACGATAGTCACGCGGGAGCGGCTGCGATGGATCATGACCACGCGGCGATGAGCCACGACCCCGCTGCACCACACGGTCACGGCGGCCATGGTGACCACGGCGGGCACGGTGGCCATGGCGATCATGTGGGCCAGTTTCGGCGGTTGTTCTGGATCATGCTGGTCCTCGCGATCCCGGTGGTCGGGTTCTCGATGATGTTCTCGATGATTCTGGGCTACCCGCTGCCCGACGCGGCGTGGGTCGCGTGGGTGTCACCGGTTCTCGGAACTGTCATGTACGTGTGGGGCGGGGCACCATTCCTGACTGGTGCAGTGAGCGAGCTCCGTGCGCGCAAGCCCGGGATGATGCTGCTGATCGCCCTGGCAATCACCGTGGCATTCCTCGCGTCATGGGGTGCGAGCCTGGGCCTGTTGCATCATGAGCTGGACTTCTGGTGGGAGCTGGCGCTGCTCATCGTGATCATGCTGCTCGGTCACTGGATCGAGATGCGTTCCCTGGCGCAGACGACGTCGGCACTGGATTCCCTCGCCGCTTTGCTGCCCGACGAGGCGGAGAAGGTAGAAGGAGACGCCACCGTCACAGTCGCCCCCTCTGACCTGCAGGTGGGTGATGTGGTGGTGGTGCGCCCGGGTGGGCGGGTCCCCGCTGACGGGCGGATCGTGCAGGGCTCGGCCAGCATGGATGAGTCGATGATCACGGGAGAGTCTCGGCCGGTGCGCCGCAGTGATGGTGACTCGGTGATTGCCGGCACGGTCGCGACCGACTCCGGGGTGCGGGTGGAGATCACGGCGATCGGCGACGATACCGCACTTGCGGGTATCCAGAAGTTGGTGACTGAGGCGCAGAGTTCATCGTCGCGGGCGCAACGGCTCGCGGATAAGGCGGCGGGGTGGCTGTTCTGGTTTGCACTCGGCGCCGCTGCGATCACCGCCATCGTCTGGACTCTCGTCGGACAGCCTGACGCTGCGGTGATTCGCACGATCACCGTGCTGGTGATCGCGTGCCCGCATGCTCTGGGTCTTGCGATCCCGCTTGTTGTGTCGATCGCGACGGAGCGCGCCGCCCGGGGCGGTGTGCTGATCAAGGATCGTCTCGCGTTGGAGAGCATGCGCACGGTCGATACGGTCCTGTTCGACAAGACTGGCACTCTCACCAAGGGCACCCCCGCCGTTACCGCCATCGATCCCGTCCCTGGGGCCGACTCTGACCAGCTGCTGGCCTGGGCCGCTGCCGCGGAAGCCGACTCTGAGCACCCCCTTGCCCGTGCGATAGTCAACGCGGCAAAAGAGAAGAGCCTCTCGGTCCGCGCATCGTCGGACTTTGAATCCTCCCCCGCTGTTGGGGTGCGTGCGCGCGTCGACGGACGCATTGTGCAGGTCGGCGGCCCGTACATGCTCGAGCAGGAACACGCGCGGGAGCTGCCCGTGGCCGACCAGTGGCGCGGTGAGGGTGCGATCATCCTCCACGTGCTCGTCGACGGACAGGTCTCGGGTGCGCTGCGCCTGGCGGATGAGATTCGCTCCGAGTCGCGTCACGCGGTCGACGCGCTCCATGAGCGTGGCGTGCAAGTGGTCATGATCACCGGTGACGCTGATGCGGTGGCCGCGTCCGTAGCGGGTGAGCTGGGTATCGACCGGTACTTCGCCGGGGTGCGCCCGGAGGATAAGGCTTCCAAGGTGAAAGAACTGCAGAGCGAAGGCCGCAGGGTCGCGATGGTCGGCGACGGTGTGAACGATGCCCCGGCCCTCGCCCAGGCCGACGTCGGTATTGCTATCGGCGCGGGAACGGATGTCGCGATCGCATCGGCCGGAGTTATCCTCGCCAGCGACGACCCCCGGTCAGTGCTCTCCGTGATCGAGCTGTCACGGGCCAGCTACCGGAAGATGAAGCAGAACCTCTGGTGGGCCGCCGGCTACAACCTCCTCTCCGTCCCGCTCGCGGCCGGTGTGCTCGCCCCCATCGGGTTCGTGTTGCCGATGTCCGTCGGTGCAGTGCTGATGTCCCTGTCGACCATCGTGGTCGCGCTCAACGCTCAGTTGCTGCGACGACTGGATCTCCGCCCCGACGCGGTGACGGGCACGTAGCCGAGGAGAGCCGACCGCGTGGACGTAGGCTGAGGAGAACGGGAGGTGAGAATGTCGCTGATCAATGTCGCACAACGAGTGCGGGCACCGCGCACGCTCACCCACACCGTCCTGGTCGTGATCGCGGTCGCCGTGGGCATCATCGCCGGGTTGTTGGCGATGCACTCCTTCAACTCGCACGCGACGGCAGCCGGTCACCATGACACGGCGGCTGTCGGCGCGCAGGCCGCAGCGCCGGCGCACCACCATGATGCTCCAGCAGCAGCCCCCTTACCGGCCGCACCGGCACAAGACACGGGGTGCACTACGTGTGGCGGTCAGGATGCGATGACGTGGATGGCGTGTGTGCTCGCTCTCCTGGTCGCCACCATCTTGCTTCAACGGATCGGGCTCGGTTGGCGGCGTACACCGCTGGCCGCGATGCTCGCGACGATCGACCGGCCCGCCCGGGCTCACGCACCCCTACCGCCCCCGCCCCCGTCTCTCACGGTTCTCTGCATCAGTCGCACGTGATGACGCGCTAGCCCGCTCCGCAGGCAACGCATCCCTTGGCCCGGCAACAGTCGGGCCTCATCACCGACCCTTGGAGAACACTGATGAAGATCCGACCCGCGGCAATCGCCGCACTCACCCTCACCGCACTACTCACGTTCACCGGCTGCGCCGGAGGCACTGGTTCCGGCGACGATATGGACGGAATGGACCACGGCGGCAGCTCCTCCGCACCCGCAGAGACAGCGGACGCGAACGAGGCTGACGTCATGTTCGCCCGCATGATGATCGAGCACCACACCCAGGCCGTCGACATGTCCGACACCATCCTGGCCAAAGAAGGCATCGACGAGCAGGTCACCGCCCTCGCCGAAGACATCAAGGCAGCTCAGCAGCCCGAGATCGAGAAGATGGAGAGCTGGCTCCAGGACTGGGACGCCGCCGACACAGACACGGGCGAAATGGATCACGGCGGTGGCATGATGACCGAAGAGGATATGCAAGCCCTTGACGACGCCACCGGTGTCGAGGCGTCCCGCTTGTTCCTCGAGCAGATGATCGAGCACCACAATGGGGCCATCGACATGGCCCAGGACGAGATCGACAACGGCCAGAACAGCGACGCCGTGAACCTCGCTCAGACGATCGTCGACACTCAGACGGCGGAGATCGCCACGATGGAGGAGATTCTCGCGATCCTCTGACCACGAACGGTGTGGCGTGCCCTACCCGGGTGCGCCACACCGCCGGTCAGACGATGCGGACTACTCATGCGTCATCTCACATTCAGCGATGGCAACCATCGTTGACCGGCCCCGGAAGGAGGATGATTGAAGTCGTGAAGATCGAGTTGCTACATATCGCAGAGTGCCCCAGTTGGGTCGAGACGGGGCGCCGCGTTTCCGAGGCGCTCCGAGAAACGGGTCACGACGTTGACTCGACGCTGACCTTTCGACTCGTGCGAACCGAGGAAGACGCCGCGGAAGTCGCCTTCGCCGGCTCGCCCACAATCACGTTGAATGGAAACGATCTGTTCCCTGGTTCGGACCGCACAGTCGACTTAGCTTGCCGAATCTACCGAACGCCTGCGGGGTTGGCCGGGATGCCGACCACCGAACAAATTCGACAGGCCATCACCACTCATGGGGACTGACTCTGAGGTGGAATGCACCTGTTGCGGCCGATCCCTGCCCCGAAGGAAACTGCATTCCCTCGGGAACGATCGTGCGTTCATCTGCCGTCGCTGCGGATGGTGGGTGGCGCTTCGTCTCCGCCACGACCGCCCGAACGCGTGAGCTGCACCGAGGGTTCGATCGGCGCGCCCGGAGTCACACTGTTGCGAGGCTTCGCAGGTCGCGTTCCCACGCCTGCGTAGCCATCTGTACGGCGTCCCACGGGGAGCCGAGCGGGGGCGTGTAGGAGAGGTCGAGGTCACTCATCGCGGCGACGGTCATGCCGTGATGAAGGGACGTGGCGTAGGTGTCGACGCGCTTGGAGATTTCCGCGCCCCGGGTGCCGACGAGCTGCGCGCCGAGCAGACGGCCGTCGTTGGTGTCGCCGGTGATGCGGATGCTGATGGGCGTAGCTCCCGGGTAGTACCGCTTGTGGTCGTCCGCGATCGCGGTGTGACTGTGCGGGGCGAAGCCGGCTGATGTGGCTTCGTGGTCGCGGAGCCCTGTGCGTGCGGCGACGACGTCGAAGACCTTCACGACCTGCGTGCCGAGGCTCCCTGCGAACCGTGTATCCCCACCGATCGCGTTCTCCCCCGCGACGCGTCCCTGCTTATGCGCCGTGGTGCCGAGAGGAAGGTATGTGACGCCGAGCAGGCGGTGATGGGTGACCACCCCGTCGCCGGCCGCCCACACGTTCGGCAGGCCGGTACGCATCCGTTCGTCGACGACGACAGCGCCGCCCGCGCCCGTGGTTGCGCCTGCTGCGGTGAGAAGGCTGGTGTTGGGTCGCACTCCGACGACGACGAGCACCACATCAGCGGTGCGAGAGAACGCTTCACCGTCGCGGTTTCCGACCACGGCAATTCGTCCGGCTTCACGAGTGACGGCTTCGACGCGCGTACCTGTGAGGACATCGACGCCGTGTCGGGTGAGTTCGTCGTGGACGAGGGAGCCGAGTTCGGGATCGAGGGTGGAGAGGACTTCGGGGCCGCGCTGGAGCTGGGTGACCTGGAGGCCCCGCACGGTGAGCGCTTCGGCCATTTCGAGGCCGACGTAGCCAGCTCCGACGATGATTGCCGTCTCGGGCTGGTGGTCGTCGAGGTAGCGCTCGAGCGCGAACGTGTCGCCCATCGAGTGCAACAGGTGCACGCCGTCGTCGGGGCCGAGCTGGTCAAGACCTGCGATGCCGGCGGTCGACGGGGAGGCTCCCGTGCCGACCATGAGTTCGTCGTACGCGATGGTCGATTCGCTGCCGTTCGCGTCGCGGACCGTGAGGCGTCGGCCGATAACGTCGATGTTCGTGGCGAGGGTGTCCAGACGGAGGTTCATGCCAGTGGCTTCGAGGTCCGCGTGGGTGCGGTGGGCGAGCGACTGCCAGGGCTGCACTTCGCGGGAGAAGTAGTAGGGGATGCCGCAGATCGAGAAGTTCGGGTAGGCGTCGGCCACGACGACGGTGACGTCGACGGAGGGGTCGAGTTCGCGGGCGCGGAGGGCGGTGGAGATTCCGGCGTCGCTTCCGCCGATCGCTACAAGATGCATGAGGGTGCCTTTCAGGGCTGGTTTTCGAGTTGTTGAGGGACCACGACGTCGCCGGCAGTGCGGGCGGCGGTCGGGTAGAGGGCGAGCAGCACAGCGAGGCCGACCGCGGCCCCGACGAGCTGTGCAGCGATGAACGGCGTGACAGAGGCGGGCGCAATGCCGGCAAAGGTGTCGGTGAACATGCGGGCGATCGTCACCGCGGGATTCGCGAACGACGTTGAGCTGGTGAACCAGTACGCCGCGCCGATGTACGCACCGACCGCGGCTGCCGTGGCCGATCCCTTGCCCGTGCGCGCGAGCGCGAAGATCAACAGCACGAGGCCCGCCGTGGCGACCACCTCCCCGACCAGGTGTCCACCGGTCGAGCGGTCGTTCGATGAGAGCGCGGGGGCGGTGTCGAACATCACTCCCGCCAAGAACGTTCCGGCGATCCCGCCGAGAACTTGCGCGAGCACGTACGGGGCGAGATCGCGTAGCGGGAGTCCCGTCCCGGCGCGGCGTCCGAGCAGCCAATCCGCGATCGACACCACGGGGTTGAAGTGCGCGCCAGACACGGGGCCCAGCATGAGGATCAGGACCGTCAGACCGAGCGCGGTGGTCAGGCTGTTCTCCAGCAGTTGGAGGCCGACGTCATCCGGCGAGAGGCGCTGCGCAGCGATGCCGGAACCCACAACGATCGTGACGAGCAGGCCGGTTCCAAGGAACTCGGCAGCAGTTCGGCGCAGCAGGTGAGGTCGCGGGGGCTCGGGCTGGGAGCGGGTAGCAATGTTCATGTCGGCTTATCTTGACCCGAGAGGGGTAGTTCAGTCAAGATTGAGACAATGAACACTGAACGAACTGATCAGGTGGAGGCGCGCGCGGCGAAGCACGCCGCGCTGAGCGACCCATCTCGCCTGCGGATCGTCGACCGTCTCACGCTGGGCGACCTCTCCCCCACCGAAATCGGGGTGGCGTTGGGCCTTCCCTCCAACCTCGTCACACACCATCTGAATGTGCTGGAGTCCGTGGGGATGGTCTCGCGTTCCCGCTCGGAGGCTGACAAACGACGCAGCTACATTCACCTAACCGAAACCGCACTTCGCGGGCTCACTCCCGGCCGAGTGGAGCGCGCGGATCGCGTCGTGTTCGTCTGCACGGCGAACTCCGCCCGGTCGCAGCTTGCCGCGGCATTGTGGTCTACCCGCAGCAGCATCCCGGCGTCATCGGGAGGAACGCACCCGGCCGAGCGGATAGATCCGGGCGCGGTTGCCGCAGCCGAGCGCCACGCCCTCGCGCTGCCTACGGAATCACCACGCGCCCTGACTTCGATCCTGACCGATTCGGATTTCGTGGTGACGGTGTGCGATAACGCTCACGAAGAAATCGGCGTCACGGGGCACCTGCACTGGTCGATCCCCGACCCCGTGCGGATCGGCACCGATGACGCCTTCGATACCGCTTACGACGAGCTGGAGCGCCGCATCGCGGAACTCGCTCCCCATCTCGCCGCCAGCTGAAACCCAACCCGGAAGAGAACCCGTGACTGACGCTCCCCCAACCGTCCTTTTCATCTGCCAGCACAACGCCGGCCGCTCGCAGCTCGGAGCAGCTCTCCTAGAGCACCTGGCCGGCGACCGGTTCACCGCGACGTCGGCGGGTCTCTCCCCCGCCGACGAAGTGAATCCGGCCGTGACCGCCACCGTGGCAGAACTCGGAATGAACATCACCGATCGCGTGCCGCGTGCCGTCACAGTCGACGACCTGGACGCCGCCGACGTCGTGGTCCTGATGAAGCCCGGGCTCACCCTGCCGTCGACGCCTCGCGGGGAACTTCTGGAGTGGTCGTTCCCCAACCCGGAATCGTGGGACGCTGACGCTGTTCGCCCGCTGCGCGAAGCGGTGGCCGAGAAGATTCGTACGGCGATTCTCACCTGAGAAGCTCCGTACGAACCCGGCCTCGGCGCGGCTCTTCAGCAGGCTACGGCGGTGGCGCAGCAGGCGACGGGCGACGGGCGAGCCACACGGCCGCCCAACGACGCCTTCCACCACCGCTGCACGCGGGAGCGCCAGCCTTCCCGCGGAGTCCCACGTATCGCGTCGATTCTCGCGCGCGCCACACGCTGAAGCTCCAGCCGCCGCGTTAGTTCGATTTCCCTCCGCTTGTAGACCTCGAAAGCGAAATGCGGGTCCATCGTCGACTCCCTCTCGTCAGACGGATGCCGGCATGCGGCCGATCTGGAGGACCTGAGCGGGCGGCGCGCAGCACGAACCGCCCAGCGATGCCCCGGATGCGTCGAACAGTCCCGCCCCACCGCACACTCCCGTGTCCGGCAGCACAAGCTCGACTCGGCGCGCGGCCTCGTGATCGCCGGCCAGCTCAGCGACGACACTGCGGACCTGCTCATACCCGGTGAGAGCGAGGAAGGTGGGTGCTCGGCCATACGATTTGGCGCCGACCAGGTAGAAGTCCGGTTCCGGCTGAGCCAGGTCGATCGCGCCCGTGGCGGCGACGGAGCCACACGAGTGCACGTTGGGATCCACTTCCGCGGCGATACGCACTGGAGCTTGCAACGTCGCGTCTAGCTCCAGGCGCAGCTCCGACAGGAACGATAGATCCGGGCGGAAACCGGTCAAGACCACCACCCGATCGGCGGTGAGGGTGCGGCCGTCTTCGGCGACCAGCACCGGCCGTTCGCCGTCGCGGGTGACCCGCTCCACGCGGAACCCCGTGACGAGAGAGACCAGGCCGGCGTCGACGAACTCCTTCGCCCTGATGCCGAGCGCTCCGCGGGCGGGCAGCTCGTCGGCCTCGCCGCCTCCGAAAGCGTTGCCCGCGGCAGCACGCCGCAGCGCCCAGGTCACTGTCGTGTTCGGGTCGCGGCGCGCCATCTGCCCCAGCGCCAGAACGGCGGTGACCGCTGAGTGGCCGGACCCGAGGACCACGGTGTGCTTGCCGCCGAACTGCTCACGATCACGGAAATCAGGGATGCGGTAGGACAGCAGATCCGCGGATGCATGTTCTCCGAGAGCCGGCAGGCCGTCAGCACCAGCGGGGTTCGGAGTATCCCAGGTGCCCGATGCGTCTATGACCGCCCGAGCCTGCAACCGGTACTCGTCGCCTTCCACGGGCTGCACGTGCACGGTGAACGGCTGCTCTCCGCGACCTGCGTCGACAAGTCGGTCACGCCCAAGGCGAGATACTTCGACGACTCGGGAATCGAAGCGGATGTGCTCGCCCAGCTCGGCGGCGAGGGGTGCGAGATATCCGGTGATCCACTGCTCCCCTGTGGGATATCCCGTCGTGGGGGCGCTCCAGCCCGTGGGCTCGAGAATGCGAGCCCCGGCCGCATCAACCAGTTCCGGCCACTCAGAGAACAACCGCACGTGCCCCCACTCCTGCACGGCCGCGGCAGGGCCGTCCCCTGCTTCCAACACCACGACCGGGACATCGCGCTCCACCAGATGCGCAGCCGAGGCCAGCCCTTGCGGACCAGCACCGATCACAACGACGGGCAACGTGTTCACCATTAGCCTTCTCCAATACGCATCGACAATCCTCGATGCATCGAGACTTGTCGATGTATCGACAAATGTCAATACGACGTGAGAGAATTCGATCGTGCCTTCCCCTCTCGCTCTCCTGCCAGCGGATGTGGCGGTCTGCTGCTCGCCTGTTACCGGCGGGGTGCTCACAGCTGAGGAAGCTGAGCGGATCGCCCACACGTTCAAAGCGTTGGGTGACCCCACGCGCGTGCGGCTGCTCTCGCTCATCGCAGCATCAGACGGCGGCGAGGCCTGCATCTGCGACCTCACCGACCCCGTGGGACTCTCCCAACCCACCGTCTCGCACCACATGAAGCTGCTCGTCGATGCCGGTCTCGCGACACGCGAACAACGAGGGCGCTGGGCGTACTACCGAGTCGTCACCGACACGCTCGAACAGGCATCCCGCTCGCTGAGCTCGTGAAACAGCCGCGCAGGTTCCCTCCGTATACGCCGGTCTTGATTACGCCCGGTCACCAGTAGGGCCGTCATCTCGTTGCGCGACACTTCGAGCAGCGGGAGTTGAGACACGCCGAAAACGCCTGCCGTCTCGGGGGTGCGGTGAGCATTAGCGGTGGCCCTCCAGACGCCCGAGCCGCAAACGATCGATTTCGGTGGGACGACCGCTCCGATTTATAGTCCAGTGCTGCGGCTAGGCGAGGCTCGGCCGTGGTTCGCGCGTGAAGAGGGGGACCACGCGGACGAGGACGAGCATCGCGACCAGCTCGACAAGGGTTTGCGTGACTATCGCGAGCGGGGCAATGCGCATCGAGGCGGGAAGGGCGAGAGCGAGCGGTAGGACGACGAGCGAGTTGCGCGTCGCGGTGGAGAACATCACCGCGCGGGTGGCGGAAACGTCTAGTTGTGCGACGCGGCTGGCGAGCTTCCCGATCGCGACGGCGAGGACGACAAATGCGATGTACAGCGGCACTACGCGCAGGAGCGCGGTTATTTGCGATCCAACGGCGGCGATCTGGGAACCGATGACCACGGCGAGGGTCACCATCATCAGCGGCACCATTGCACCCGCCATGATCTTCTCGATAAACCGCCCTCCCCGGTAACGACGCGCAAGCGCCTGCACAACCGCTGCTGCAGAGAGTGGGACCACGATCAGCAACAGGAATGCCCGGATGAATGGGCCGATGTCGACCACATCGAGCACAGCGCCACCGGCGAAGAGGAACAGGAACACCGGCAACAGCAAGATCTGGACCAACATCAGCAGCGGTGCGGCTGCGAGCAGTCGCGCGCCAGCACCACCCGCGATACCGGCGAACACGATGACGTAATCGATGCACGGGGTCAGCAGGACGAACAACACCCCGAGGAGTAGTCCCCGGTCATCGACCACGAAGCGGGAGAGACCCCAGGCGAGCATCGGCACAATGACAAAGTTCGCCACCAGCACCGTGCCTAGAAACCTGATGTCACGGAACGCGCGCTTTACCTCGATGAGCGGGACGCCGAGGAAAGTGGCGAACAACAGCAGCATCAGTGCCGGTTCGATCGAGTGCTCGAGGCTCGGAGCGGTCTGCGGCGCTATCAACCCGATGGCCGCGCCCACGGCGATTGCGACGATGTAGAGGGCGAGTTGATGAGTGTCCCACCACCGGACAACGAATCTCACTCGGTGCTCTCATCATCTGCGCGGATCATGAAAACTGCTCCGGCGATCGCTGCGGCGAAGATCACGATGTCAGCGACGTTCCCGATGAACCAGTTCCCGTAGGCAAGGAAGTCCACGACGTGACCCCGGGCGAACCCAGGATCGCGGAAAAAGCGGTCGCCTGCGTGTGAGGCAGCAGCTCCACCGAGCGCACCGACAACGATCGCCCACCCCGGGCGTCGCACTCGGAACGCGAACACGATCGCTGTGAGCGTGGCGGCAACAGCGAGCAGCGCGAACACCCATGTGAAGCCTTCCCCGAACGAGAATGCCGCTCCCGGGTTATAGGCGAGTTGCAAACCCAGCAGGTCACCGATCAGCGGGATGCGCTCACGCTCGGTGAGGGTCGCTTCGGCCCACACCTTGGTTCCCTGATCAATCAGCACGACAACCACGGCGATCAAGAGCGCTCCACCAGTGAGCTGCCATCGCCGTGCCGACGACAGCTTGCGCGCAGCGGGCGGGTGAGCCTCTGTCTGGGAGGAGGTCATGCGAGCACCTCGATCAGACGGACGATGACGCCGGATTCGATCAGGATGAACAGGCCGAGACCGATGAACACGGCGGGTACGAGCCAGTGCTCGACGCGTTCCAGCGCTTCGGTGACGGCCTTGTTGGTGCCGATGAGCCGGCCGGCCGCGCACCAGACCGCGACGAGGATGAGGAATACGACGATCATGATCGCGACGTCGCTGGGGGCGCTGGTGCGGAAGATCGGCGTGTAGAGGGAGATGTTGTCGGCCCCGTTGGCGATCGTGATCCCTGCGACGCCCCATAGTCCGACCGCGGTGATCTTGGAGTCGTCATCATCGTCATCGTCGCTGTTACGGCGCAGGCCGCGAATGAGCGTCCAGATGCCGATGCCGAGCGGGATCAGACCCAGGAAACCGACCCATTCGTCCGGAACGATGGTGAGACCGAGCGCGGCTATCACACTGATCACGACCAGGGTGATGAACCCGAGATACTGGCCTGCGACGATCTGCCACGGGCGGGGTTTCCCTCGACTGGAGGCGAGGAACAGCACGGTGAGCACGACGATGTCGTCGATGTTGGTTGCCGCGAACAGGCCGATCGCTGAACCGATGGTGGCGAGCATCAGTTTTCCAGTTGTGGCGTGCGGGCGCGGGCGGCGCGCAGGCCGTTGAGGATCACGATGACTTCCGCGACCTCGTGGACCAGGACGACGGCCGCGAGTCCCAGGACGCCGAAGAGCGCGAGCGGGAGCAGGGCGGTGATGATCAGCAGCGACAGGATGATGTTCTGGTTGATGATCCGTCGACCGCGGCGGGCGTGGTCGAATGCCCGCGGGATGAGGCGCAGATCATGGCCGGTGAAGGCCACGTCGGCGGATTCGATTGCTGCGTCGGAGCCTGTCGCGCCCATCGCGATGCCGATGTCTGCGCTAGCGAGGGCCGGGGCATCGTTGATGCCGTCGCCGATCATCGCGACCGGTCCTGCCTTCGACAGTTCTGCAATCGCGGTCGCCTTGTCCTCCGGGCGCAGCTCCGCTCGCACGTCGCTGATCCCGGCCTGCGCAGCCAGTGCACGAGCGGTACGGGCGTTGTCGCCGGTGAGCATAGTCACGCCGACGCCCTGGCCGGTGAGTGTCCGGACTACGTCAGGGACTTCAGGGCGCAGCTCGTCACGGACGCCGATCGCGGCGACCGGTGACCCGTCGCGGTGCACGATGACGACGGTCATGCCCTGCTCTTCCAGCGATGCGACCCGCTCGACGAGGTCGCCGGCGTCCAGCCAGCGGGGGCTGCCGACGGTGATTGTCGATCCGTCGACGGTGCCGTCGATGCCGTGGCCGGCCTGCTCGGTCACATCTGCAGCTGCCGGTATCCCCGAGGCTGCGGCGGTGATTGCTGAGGCAAGAGGATGTGTGCTGTGCTGCTCCAGGGCGGCCGCCCAGGCCAGCGCCTGGACCTCGGTTACACCGTTCGTGGTCAGCACGGCGGTGACCGCAGGTTCGTTGCGGGTGAGGGTGCCGGTCTTGTCGACGGCAACGTGGCGGACCGTGCCGAAGCGCTCGAAGACGGCGCCGGACTTGATGATCACGCCGAACTTGCTCGCCGCACCGATCGCCGCGACGACCGTCAGGGGCACCGAGATCGCCAGCGCACACGGAGAAGCGGCGACCAGCACGACGAGCGCGCGGGTGATCCACACCTCGGGGTCGCCCAGCAGCGAACCGATGATCGCGACGAGCGCTGCGAGGATCAGCACGCCGGGCACCAGCGGGCGGGCGATCCTGTCCGCGAGACGAGCACGCTCGCCCTTCTCGGTCTGTGCTTTCTCTACCAGTTCGACGATCGTGGTGAGCGAGTTGTCGGTGCCCGCAGCCGTCGTTTCGACCTCCAGCGCGCCGGCGCTGTTGATCGCGCCGGCCGACACAACATCGCCAGGCTCGACCTCGACCGGGATCGACTCCCCAGTGATCGCCGAGGTGTCCAGGCTGGAGCGACCGGAGCGGACGATCCCATCGGTTGCGATCCGCTCGCCCGGGCGGACCACCATGACCTGACCGACCATCAGCTCTCTCGCTTGCACCTGCACAGCGTTGCCGCCCTGCAGCACAGTCGCTGTTTCCGGGACGAGCTTCAGGAGCGCCCGTAGACCCCCGCGGGCCCGGTCCATCGCCTTGTCTTCGAGCGCCTCAGCGATCGAGTACAGGAACGCCAGAGCCGCGGCCTCCTCGACGTATCCGAGGATGACTGCACCGATGGCGCTGATGGTCATCAGCAGTCCGATGCCGAGCTTGCCCTTGAACAGCTTCCGTATCGCGCCAGGCGTGAACGTCGACGCACCCAGCAGCAGACCGGCCCAGAACAGCACGAGCGCCGGAATCTCGAGGCCGGACCACTCGAGGATCAGGCCGACGAGGAACGCAACGCCGGAAAAGACCGGCACCATGATCCCGCGGTCCCTCCACCACGGCCGCTCAGCCTCTTCGTGTTCCTCTCCCGCCGGGGCGGCGGACTCGTGCTCGCAGCCGCACGCCGCGCTCACGCGTCAGCCTCTGCTCCGCAGCAGCCCGGCACCGTGCAGGCCGAGTCCACACACGGCGCGTGCTCGTCCACAGCCAGCGTCACATCCACAAGCGCGAGGAGGGCCGCGGCGAGATGAGGGTCGGCGATCTCGTAGCGGGTTTGCCGGCCCTCAGGCTCGGCGACAACGATCCCGCAGTCACGCAGGCAGGTGAGATGGTTCGACACGTTGGAGCGCGTCAGCTCTAGCTCACGGGAAAGGACTGCGGGGTAGCTCGGGCCACCGAGCAGAGTCATGAGAATCCGAGAACGCGTAGGATCAGCCATGGCGCGGCCGAGCCGGTTCATGACGTCGAGACGAGAAGCAATGGTCAGCATAAGCTGAACTATACAGTCTCCGCTGACCTATTTCCTATGCGGTCAAGCCAATATCCTCAGGGCATGGTCTTCGAGCCCGAAAGAACGCTGCCACCCAGAATGCACAGGCGAGCTCGACGCGTCTCTGACATGGGTCGTCTTGTGATTCCGGACGCGCTTCGCGGGTTCGCGATTGTCGCGATGCTCATCGCGCACGCGGCTCCTTTCGTGCCGAACGCACCGTGGGCGGCGCAATTCGTCACGGCGAACTTCAGTAGTGTCGCGTCGCCGCTCTTCGCTCTCGTCATGGGCATGTCGGCGGAGCTTGTGTGGCGACGCGGCGGCCCTGTGGGGGTGACGTTGCTGCAACAGGTTCTGCGTGGCCTGTTCCTCATCGTCCTGGGCGTTTGGATGGCCACGTGGGGCTCCTGGCTGGCGGTCATCCTCAGCTACCTCGGACTGCTCATCATCATCGGCGCGCCCCTTCTACTCCTGCGCACCCCGGTCGTGATCGCCGCGACAGCGGTTCTCTTGCTAGCCAGTCAGCCACTGCTGAGCGTCGCACGCACCTGGATTTGGGTTTACACCGCGCCACCGCCCGTACGTGAGGTCATGACCTGGATGTTCCTGGGCCCTCAGTATCGGGTGGTCAACCTGTTACCGATGTTCCTCATCGGCGCCCTGTTGATCCGTCACGGCTTGAAACGCGACCGCTTGTTGTGGATCATGGCGGCTGTGGCGCCGTTGGCGTATCTTGCCTGGGGCTTCGGGCAGCGCTTCGGCACGGTGCTGTCCGGGGACTACCTGGACTCTCTGAGAGATATTGGCCTGGTGTTCGCCGTCTACGTGTGCGTTGTACTCGGGGCTACGGTGCGACGGGAGCATGCAGAGCGTTTTTGGAGCGCCGTCTTTGTTCCCCTGTGCGCGTGCGGTCAGGTGGCGCTGTCCTTGTACTTGCTGCACGGCGGTCTCATCGCACTCTGGAGTAACGCGTATGGCCGCCCTGCCGAGAACTTCTATTTGGGCTGGCTGGTGATCGTTCCGGGCATGATTGTGGTGGGTTGGCTGTGGTGGCGGTTCGTCGGGACTGGCCCCGTTGAATGGGTTATGGGCTGGCTCAGCGGACGTCCCAAGACCTCTTTGTTTCGCCGGTAGAACGGGCGCGTGGCTCTCGGGTTCGCAAAGAATATCGATTGGTGGGGCTGGTACCATCCTGAGGTCATGGTCGTCCACGGTCGCACTCGCAACTGCGCCAGCCGCGCCGACGGTTTCCTGATAACGAAGATCATTACAGCCCTCGGACTGGCGCTTCTTCTCGTTGTCGGAGCATGGCCGGGCGGCCATCGTGACGCGACGGACGCGACTCCGTATCTGAGCACGACATCCTCGTCGTCACTAGGGACGCCTTCTGCTGGCCATGTCTCGGCGGGTTCGGGTGAAAGCGATGTCGGCGCGACCGCCGAACAATTCCTGGCCGGGGATGCCGCCAATGACATCGTGATCGGTGTTGCCGGGTGCCTCTTGGGTATCATCTGCTGCTTCTTGGTGCTCATCGTCACGCGGACCTTCCTCCGGCACGTCCCCTCTTCTCACATTCGCGAACGTTTGCCGCGCGCACCATCAATGGCGGCCCTGACGGGGCGCCTGTTCGCACTGCCTCCTTCTCTCACACAGCTTTCTCTGTCGCGGACCTGACCCTGGCGGCGCCATCTTTTCGATGGCGCTCCACTGGTCGTCCTCGTTCGTTGTGTGTGTTTGGAGTGTCTATGAAATCTTCCGTGAAAGCGGTACTTGTCACCGTGGCTCTCGCCGTGGTGTTGCTGGTCGTCGCGCTGGTCTTCGTCCTGATCAATCAGAATCAAGCTGCCGCACCCGAGACGGGGACCGCTGACGGTCCACAAGTCGTCCGTGAGAACTCGCACGTCCTCGATGACGGAGGAGAAGGGGCGGTGACGGTTGTCGAATTCCTCGATTTCGAGTGCGAGGCCTGCGGTGCTTTCTATCCCCTCGTCGAGGATCTCCGCGGCAAGTTCGATGGCGAGATCACCTACGTGATCCGCTACTTCCCGCTGCCGGGTCACCTCAACTCAAAGAACGCCGCAATCGCTGCCGAAGCCGCAGCGCAGCAGGGGCGGCTCGAGGACATGTATCACCGCCTGTTCGAAACGCAGCCTCAATGGGGTGAGGCTCAAGAGTCTCGTGCGGACCTGTTCCGGGGGTTTGCGGAAGAACTCGGATTGGACATGGCCGCGTTCGATGATGCGGTCGCTGATCCGGCGACAGCAGAACGGGTCCAATTCGATCTCGACGAGGGTGAGCAGCTCGGTGTCAGCAGTACCCCCTCGTTCTTCATCGATGGGGAGCCTGTCGTACTGGAGACGTGGACTGACCTGGAAGACAGCATTGAAGCCGCGGTGAACGGTGCTGAATGATGGCGCATTCGCTATCGCATCGTCGCGTCATCATCGTTGGCGCCGGGCACTCCGGATTGGCGACAGCCGCCGCGCTCAGGTCCTCCGGGCTTGAGCCCCAGAAAGACTTCGTGATCATCGATTCTGCACCCCCCGGTCGACGAAGCTGGGCCACGCGGCGGCAGTCGATGAAACTACGCAGTGCGGCACGCCACAGTGTCGTCCGCGGGTTCCCTTTCCCGGGCGATGAAGATCGTTATCCGAGTGCGGATGAGATGTCCGACTACCTGTCTTCGGTGGAGAAAGCCATCGGTGTGAAGACCGTGTGGAGCACCCGAGCTCTTGGAGTCAACCGGTTGGGCGACGGATCCACGCTGCATCTGTCGACCTCCGCCGGGGAAGTGCAAACCCGAAATGTGGTCTGCGCAACGGGAGCTGCCGCCGTGCCGCGCATACCGGGATGGCGCCAGGAACTGGCAGTACCCGGTGTTGTGCTGCATTCCAGCCAGTATCTCTACCCCGCGCAGATACCCCCCGGCCCCGTGTTGATCGTTGGCGGCGGATACAGCGGAGTAGAGATTGCTGAAGAACTCGCGTCCTCCCACGACGTCACCCTCGCGACTCGAGCCGAACCAGCACGGATATCGGAGCGGTCCGTCTGGTCAAGGCTGCGGCGTAAGGGTCCGATGTCCGAGGTACGCCACCGCGTAGCTTCGACGGACGTCACTCATGCCGCCGCCGTAGCGGAGATTCACGGAGACACCGTGATGTTCGCCGATGGGGCGTCCATGAAGCCGCATTCCGTGATCCTTGCGACCGGATACAGGCCGGCAGACACATGGCTGCCCGATTCGGAGCCGCCCGGGCAGCCATTGCACGTCAGTGCACGCATCCCCGGGCTGTTCACTGTTGGCATGCCGCGATACTCCCGCGCGGACGCTGACACCCTCGCTGGGACGAGTCGCGATGCGGCGACCGTCGCCCGGCTCATCGTTGGACGGCCGTAAAGGAGCACCATGACAGAAACAGGGCACAGTCACGGTATTGGTGACGCCACTCCCCGCAATCGCCTGGTCATCGCGTTCGCGATCACCTCCTCGGTCTTCATCGTCGAAGTGATCGGCGCGATCATCACAGGCAGCCTCGCACTGCTCGTTGATGCGGCGCACATGCTCACCGATGTCATCGGGTTGGCGATGGCCGTCACCGCTGCGCATCTGATGAACCGTCCCCCGACTCCCAAATACACCTTCGGTCTTCAACGCACGGAGGTGCTCGGTGCGCTCGCTCAAGCAGCTCTGCTGCTCGGAGTGGGCATCTTCGCGCTTGTGGAAGGCGTACGGCGGCTGTTCGAGCCCCCTGAGATCGCTTCGGGGAGTCTGCTGTTCTTCGGCATCGTCGGTCTCGTCGCCAACATCGCCTCCATGCTCGTATTGTTCAGCGGCCGCGGACGCAATCTCAACATGCGCGCCGCGTTCCTCGAGGTCGTCAACGATGCCCTCGGTTCCGTCGGCGTCATCGCCAGCGCCATCCTCATCGCCGTTTTCGGTTGGTATCAGGCGGACGCCGTCGCGGGCGTTCTGATCGCGCTGCTCATCATTCCCCGCACCCTCATCCTGTTGCGAGCATCCGGCCGAGTGTTGATGGAGTCCACACCTGCCGGCCTCGACCTCGAGGACGTCCGCCGCCACATCCTTGCCCTTCCGCACGTGGTCGCTGTGCACGACCTCCACGCGACCCAGGTCTCGACCGACCTCCCCACGCTCACCGCCCACGTCGTGGTCGATGACACCGTCACGATGGAAGCTTCCGCCGCATTGCTGACATCACTTCAGCAATGCGTCAGCGAACATTTCGCCGTGAGCATCGAACACTCCACTTTTCAGATCGAACCCGAATCCCACCCCGGAGAGCACGACACCCATGCATAAACGCCTCTCGGCACGCACCACTGCCGTCCTCACCACCCTGTTGTTGTCGGCATCCGTCGTACTTGGGACTGCATCTCCGGCCGCCGCTCATGACGACTTCGTTTCGTCGTACCCCACCGCCGACTCGACCATCAACGGCTCCCCCGACGAGATCTCTCTGATGTTCACCGGGACCCTCACCGGTGGTGACGACGCAACGGTCGTCGAGGTTATCGATGAAAGCGGAGCAAACGTCGCCGTCGACCCGCCAACGGTGAGCGGTGACTCGATCACTCAACACCTCTCCCCCGACGCCGCAACCGGCATCTTCACCGTCCGCTGGAAGACCGTCTCCGCCGACGGACACCCGATCAACGGGGAGTATGTGTACACGGTCACGCCCGCGATGGACACGGAACCCAGCACTCCGACCACAAGCCCCACCCCTGAAACCTCCCCAGAAAGCACGGAGGAGCCGGAACCGGCTCGACCCGCGCAAACATACGGTGGCACGGCATCCGGCGGCGGTGCTTTCGAACTGCTACCCCTGTTCTTCCTCTCGGGTCTGGCACTGATTCTGGGGATCGGCGTTGTGGGAGTGGTTATGGCCGGGCGCCGGCGTCACCAGCGCGACCGCGCCCAGGCCGCCAAGGATGCCGCAGCTACCGAGAAAGACGCCGATGCGTGATCGAGTCCGCCGGTTGGCCGTGGTGCTCATCGTCACCGCCATCGTCATCCTGATCGACCAAAGCACCAAGACTCTGGCTCTGAACACGTTGCGGCAAGATGCGCGTACACCGCTGATCGGTGACTGGCTCGGTCTTCAACTGGCCTTCAACCCCGGGGCGATCTTCTCGCTCGGGGAAGGCTCCACATGGGTCATCACCGTCATCGGGGTCGCTGTCACCGCGGTCCTTATCGGTGCTGCCACCCGAGCCCGGAACGTGTGGTCGGCGGTTGGTTTCGGTTTCATCGTGGGCGGTGCGATCGGGAACCTCATCGACCGTTTATTCTCGCCTCCCGCGTTCGGGATCGGGCACGTCACCGACTTCCTCGCCTACGGGAACCTATTCATCGGCAACCTCGCCGATGTCGCTCTCGGCATCGGTGCCGTGTTCCTCATCGTCGCGGGTCTGCGCGCGAGCCGTCGCCGGCCAGACCCCGCGTCCCGCCCCGATCCCGTCGACCCTGTACCCGCCGAAGAAACGGTTCACCCATGAGTCCCAAAGAACGCGTCCCCTCCACGTACCAGCGGAACGCCCTGGCCCCCAGCCTCGTCGCCGCCGCGATCCTGTTCCTGGCCCCGGCGCTCTTTGAGGCGAACTGGGCACCCCTCGTCCTCTTCATCGCCTCAATCTTCGGGCTGATCGTCGCGTGGTTTGCGCTGCAGGCACGCCACTGGTGGTGGATCCCGGTGTTCCTCGCGATCGCCGTGCTCTGGAATCCGGTGATGCCCTTCCCCTTCTCCGGTGTCGTGTGGACCACAGCACAGCCCATCGCGGCCGTGGTGTTCCTGGCAGCCGGAGCGACGATCAAGGTGATCCGGAAGTGAGCGGCGTGAGCTTCTTGACACGACCATGCGCGTGAGCGGCGAGATCCCCAGCAGTCCCCCGTCTCTGCAGACATTCCTCGCACCGGCCGACATCCCGCTTCCGGTGCTACCCATCGTCGCGGGGATCCTCGCTGCGCTGTATCTCGTCGGAGCGATCCGATTGTGGACGCACGGGCGTCGTTGGCCCGTGTGGCGGACGGTCAGCTTCCTGCTTGGGTGCGTTCTCCTCGCGGCGGTCACCGGACTGGGCGTTGAAACCTACGGCCAGGCGCTGGTGTCCGTTTTCATGTTCCAGCAACTCACTCTGATGATGATGGTGCCGCCGCTACTGGTCCTCGGCTCACCCGGAACCCTTCTACTGCGAGCAACGCCGCATCACGGAGCGGGACGGGTAGTCCTCACAGCGGCCCACAGTGCTCTCCGAAGCCCGGCCGCGAGATGGGTACTCAGCCCGTGGGCCACTGTCCCGCTCTACCTGTTCGCGTTCTACGGTATCTACCTTGCGGGTGCTGCCGATGTCATCCTCACCGCGCCCGGGGGTCACGTCGCGCTCGAGGTCGGATTCCTCCTCGCCGGCATGCTGTTCACCATCCCCATCTTGTCCTCCGATCCTCTGCCGGTCAGGTTGGGTCATGGTGCGCGTGCACTGGACGTGTTTGCTGAAGCTGCGCTGCACGCGTTCTTCGGGGTGTTCCTCATGATGGCCAGTACGATCCTGGTCGGCTCATTCGTCGCCCCCACAGAGGCGCTGGGCATCGATCCCCTCGCCGATCAGCAGCTAGCCGGTGCCCTGGCATGGTCCTACGGTGAAGCCCCGACCGTGCTGATGTTGATCTACGTGATGCATCGTTGGTTCCGCAGCGACACCGCTCGTGCTGCCGCGGCGGACCGGTACGCCGACCTGCACGGGAACACCGACCTCGACACGTACAACGCCTACCTCAAAAAGCTGAGCTCTCATGACCGTGACCGCTGACCCGTTGGTGAGACACGCCCTCTCCGGCCGATCACGGCGCGGCAACCCCAGAGAGCACAACGCGCGCCTGCCTGTTGCGGTGCCTTTCCCCGTAGCGATTGTCGCGTCCGCCATCGCAGGAGGAATGCTGGATCTCGGCTACCCCGCATACGGGTGGTGGCCTGCAACGTTCGTGAGCGTCACCATCGGGCTGTGGACGCTCCGCGGACGTTCTCTCCCCAGGGCGTTCCTGATCTCGCTCGTCTACGGCGCGGCCTTCTACTTCACCCACTTGGTATGGGTGTCACGGTTTCTGGGGCCCATCCCGTGGGTCGCGCTGGCTGGCTTGGAATCCCTGCTATTCGGTGCCGGCGGCGTGCTGATCGCACTTGCCTATCGTGTCGCCACCACCCGGGCGGGATACGGGTATCGCGCGATCACTCCCGTGCTCGTCGCCGGGGTGTGGGTGCTGCGAGAAACGCTGATGGGGAGTACGCCGTACACCGGGTTCCCGTGGGCGCGCGTCGGTTTCAGCCTCGCCGAGAGCCCGCTCGCGGAGGCCGCTTCATGGGTGGGAACAACCGGGCTGTCCTTCCTGACGGTTCTCGTCTGCGCGAGCGTCGTGGAGGCCCTCATCCTCCGCCGATGGGAGCCAGCAGCAGCAGCGGCGGTCATCGTCGTTGCCGCGATAGCCGTCCCTCTGTTCCCCACCGAGCAAGTGGGAACGATGCGCGTCGGATGGGTGCAGGGCAACGGCCCTAGCGGCTACTTCGACACCAGGACAACAGGTGACATCATGCGCGCGCAGGAAGAAGCGACCGCTCCTCTTCTGGACCGTGAGATGGACCTTCTCGTCTGGCCAGAAGGGGCCGTCGACGCCGATCCCCTGCGCGATGTCGCCGTCGCAGGACGCCTTGATCGACTCGTGCAGGGTGCTGGCGCTCCGGCACTGGTGAATGCGGCGACCACTCGTGGAGCCGACACGTTCAACACCTCAATGCTGTGGACCAGCGCCGGGCCGCAGCAGCTCCACGACAAGGCCAACCCCGTCCCTTTCGGCGAATACGTCCCGGATCGTTGGTTTTACGAAGCGATCGCCCCCGACCTCATCGGATTGATACAACGCGAGTACACACCCGGCTCCAACACACCCCTCGTGAACGTTGGCGATGTGCCCATCGGTCTGGCGATATGTTTCGACGTCATCTACGACGACGTCATCCACCAAAGCGCGGCCTCTGGCGCGCAGATGTTCGTGTTTCAAACCAACAACGCGGACTTCAGAGGCACCGACGAGAACCTCCAACAGCTGGCCATCGCCCGCATGCGCGCGATCGAAACCGGGAAAACTGCCGTGAACGTCTCCACCACCGGGACCAGTCAAGTCATCGGCCGCGACGGGCAGGTGTTGGCTCAGGTTGCGGTGGACACGACCGCGGCGAAGATCACCGAGGTCCCTCTCCGCACCGGCACGACCCTCGCCGTCGTGCTGATGCCGTGGCTCGGCTGGACACTCAGTATCGGAACCGTACTAGCGCTGCTCATCATGTCGATCCGACGGCGGCGGTTGCATGCTGACTCCCAAGAAGACGGATGGATGAAGTTGTGAAGCTCAAGATTCTGACCTCTGTCGCGGCACTCTGCGCACTGCTTCTACTCAGCAGCTGCGCACCCACCGTCCACCTCGAGCCCGCAGCAAACGCGAATGACCCGCTGTGCGCAGAGGTCACCGTGCGACTACCGGACTCGATTGGCGACCAGGCTCGTGTCTGGACGGACGCTCAGGCCACCGCAGCATGGGGCACCCCCAGTAGCGTGCTCCTCACCTGCGGGTTGGAGCCCCCGGCCCCCACCACCCTGCAATGTGTCAGCTTGGGGGGCGTCGACTGGATCGTCGACGAGGAGGAGACCCCGAATCTGCGGCTCACAACCTACGGCCGAGATCCAGCTGCCCAGGTGTACGTAGACACCGCCACCCTGTCGGCGGACGCGGTTCTTGAATCTCTCGCCGGGGCGATCCAGCAGCTCCCCAAGACCGGTGAATGCACGGCACCTGTGACGGAAGACCCGGACGTCGCGGACGCTGAGACGGGAGCTACCACTCCATGAATCCCGTTGTTCTCCGGATCGTTGGACCAACGATTCTCGTTGTCGCCGCACTCATCGCTGTGGTGGTCGGGCTCGCGATCGGCGGAGGAGCTGCACCGAGACTCACCAGTGACCCTGGAGCGCTCGTGCGATGGGGACTCCCGGCCGCGAAGCTGTTCGTCAATCTTTCCGGTGCGGCGATGCTCGGGCCACTGGTACTGGCGGTGTTCGCTCTCCCCTCGGGGGGGAAACCCTTCACCGTCGCGCTCGATATAGCCTCCGCCGGCGCCGCAACCCTCACCATCACAAGCGGGGTGGTGGCTTTCCTCACCTTCCTGTCCTCATTCAATCCGCAAGTGAGCCTGAGCGCCGAGTTCGGCACGCAGCTCGGCCGCTTCCTCCTCGACACCGAGCTGGGACGATCATGGCTCATCACCGCGATCCTCGCCTCGGTCGTGACAGTTCTCGCATTCGCTGTGCGCAGCTATGGGGCGGTGCTGATCACAACCGTGCTTGCGATCATCAGCCTGATACCCATGGCCACCCAAGGTCATTCGGGTGAGCTCGCCAACCACGATCCCGCGGTCATGTCCCTCGTCCTGCACGTCATTTCAGCGGCAATATGGCTCGGAGGTCTCATCCTGCTCGTCGTCGCGCGACCGATCAGCTCTCCGCACGAACTCGAGAACCTGCTCCGCCGGTACTCGACGGTGGCACTCATCGCGTTCATCGGCGTCGCCGTCTCGGGATATGTGCGGGCGCTCACTGCCCTCGGCCGGTGGGAGGAGTTGGCCTCACCGTACGGCATCATCCTTCTCACAAAGATCGGCGCTCTTCTGGTCATGGGCGTCCTGGGTGCCGCCTACCGCCGTCGACTCATCGCAAAGGCCAACGAGGGCCGTGGCGCCTTCTGGATGATCGTGAGCGTCGAACTCGGTTTCATGGGTATCGCGAGCGGTGCCGCCGCCGCCCTCGCCCGCACCGCCGCCCCCGCCGACACGATCACACTCCCGCAGACCACCGCCGCAGAGATCCTCACCGACGCACCCGTCCCGGTCGCACTCACCCTGCAGAGATGGTTCACGGCGTGGAGCCCCGACCTCCTCTGGGTGCTCGTCGCGGGTTTCGGAATCGTCTTCTACCTCGTCGGCGTCCGACGCGCACGGCGCCGCGGGTATCCGTGGCCAGCCAGGCGGACGGTCAGCTGGATTGCGGGGATGGGGGCGCTTCTGTGGACGACCAGTGGGCCGATCGCAGCCTATGACGATTCGCTCATCAGTATGCGATTCCTCTCTTTCGCTCTCCTCAGTCTCGCGATCCCCTTGCTCCTTGTCTTCGCGGCGCCGATCACCCTCGCAACCTTGGTCATCCATCCACGGGACGATGGAAGCCGAGGACCGCGGGAATGGCTTGTCTGGGCCGCCCACAGCCCGCTGGCCAGATTTACTCTGCGCCCCGTCGTCTCCGCGGCTCTTTTCGCCACGTCGCTGTGGTTGTTCCACTACTCCGACCTGTTCCGCTGGTCGCTCTACGACCAGCTCGGAGCGGAATGGATGATCAGTCAGCTCCTCGTCACCGGGTGCCTCTTCGTGCGATCGCTTTCCCTGAACGCGTCCACGAGTCCCGAGGGGCGGTGGCGGTGGGCTTCACTCACTGCACTCACAGGCGTGGCAGCGTTCTTCGGCATCGCCACTAGCACTCGCTCCGACCTCATCGTCGCGGAGTGGTTTGGCGCCATGGGGCGGACGTGGGGACCCACCCCTCTCCAGGACCAGGCCCTCGCCGGAGGCGCCACCTTGATGATCGCGGGAACGCTCGCAATCCTCACCGGCTTCTCCGTCCTACACACGAAACGCAACAACCGACCTACCGGTAGCACCCCCGTGCCCGCCGTACGAAAGGACCCGCACCTGTGACCTCCACCCACCGCACCCGCTGGCTCGCCAGCACACTTCTAGCCCTCATCACACTGGGAATCGTGGCTACACCTGCCCCCGCAGCTCTCGCGCACGACAACCTCCTGGACACCGTGCCCGGGGCAGACGAAACCGTCACCCAACTTGACGACGTCGCTCTCACGTTCAGCGGGGAGCTCATTGACTTCAGCAAGGCCAGCTTCGCCCAAGTGCAAGGGCCCGACGGCCTCTTCTACGAATCCAGCTGCTCCACCATCGACCGCAACATCCTCACCACCCCGGTCGCACTCGGGGAACCGGGCGTCTACACCGTGCTGTGGAACGCCGTCTCCAGCGACGGTCACCCCATATCCGAGAGCTTCACGTTCACGTACGCTCCCACCGGTATCGAGCCAGGGCTGGGATGGGACAAACCAGCATGCGGGAACGAACAATCACGGATCCAACCGGCAAAGGCGTCGCCCTCCGCCGCGCCAACCACCGAACCGCCAGCAGCGGACACCCCTGCCCCGGCGGTATCCGCAGGCGAGGACGAGGTGGCTTCGATCGCGATCCCGCTCATAATCGCCGTTGCTGTCATAGGTGCCGCGGTGATCACCGCCACCGTTGTTGTACGGCAAGTGAAGAAGAAAAAACACGACAGGTTGAGCGCCGACGGCCACACGGACCCGAAAGAGTGAGCTTCGTGTCAGGGCAGTCGAACTCAAGTTCGGTGCGTCAGATATGGGCCACAGATCAGAGATCACGGGCGAGTCGGCGCGACTTCGGCCCCCACGAACGGACGATAGACCAGACAGCGGGCAACGCGAGCATGGCCAATCTGCGCGCCCCTGGCAGCAGAATCCACGAAGCCGAGCTCGAGGAGAGGGCACAGTGAACGGACGAAGCGTCTCCGCGGCTGCTACGGAGGCGGCTGAAGAATGCGGGTGTGCACCCACGCCCGCCGAACGCGACTCGTTCTGGAAGCTGAGTGTTACTCGACGTGGCGCTTTCGGACTCGGCGCCCTCGGCGTCGCTGCATTCGCTGCCTTCGGTATCGGCTCCGGCGTCTCAGCTGCGTACGCTGCGTCCTACCCGAGCTGGGACGATGTCCAACGCGCCAAGAACAACGAAGCTGCCAAGGCCGCCGAGATCACCCGGATCGAAGGGCTGATCCAGTCCTTGACGCAGAAAGTCGCCGAGACCCAGGCTGCCGCCGATACCGCCTCCGACGAGTTCTACGCCGCACAACAGGAATACTTCGCTGCGATCACGGAAGCCGAGAGCCTGCAGGCGCAGGCCGACGAACAATCAGCGATTGCCGAAACCTCTGCGCGAAGGGCCGGTCAAGTTGCGGCACAGCTGTACCGCAACGGTGGAGACGATTCAGCACTGCAACTGTTCTTCTCCGGTTCCGCGGACAACGCCGATGAGCTCCTGTCCCGGCTGGGCACAATGGACAAGCTGCTCGAGTACAACCGGTCGGTCTACGATGACGCAATCTCGGCGCGAAATACCGCCCAATCGCTGACCGATCAGGCCACGGTCGCCCGCGACGAACGGGACCGGCTGCAGCAGGTTGCAGAGCAGAAGATGATTGCCGCACAAGAAGCGGCCGACGCCGCACAGGCCGCGCTCGACGAGCAAGCCGCGAACCTCGACACGATGCAGGCGCAGCTCGCCGCGCTGAAAGACACCACCACGCAGACTGTCGCTGGCTACCAGGCGGGTGTAGCCGCACGCGAGGCCGAAGAGCGAGTCCGTCGCGAACGCGAAGCCGCCGAAGCGGCAGCCAATGGTGGCGGCAACGGTGGCGGCGGAGGCTCCGCCGGGAGCGGCGGTTGGGTTCGGCCCCACGGGGGCGGCCGAAGTTCAAGCTACGGCCCGCGGACCCCGATCTGTGGTTCGCAGGGCTGCTCCTCGAGCTACCACTACGGCGCGGACATGGCCAACGGCTGCGGAGCGGCGATCTACGCCGCCAACTCCGGAACAGTGGACTACGCCGGCGCCAACGGCAACTACGGCAACTACGTCCGCATCCAACACGGCGGAGGCGTCAGCACCGGGTACGCCCACATCAAACCCGGAGGCATCGCCGTCGGCCGGGGGCAGTGGGTCAATTCCGGCCAGGTCATCGCCTACGCGGGCGACACTGGACGCTCCTTCGGGTGCCATCTGCATTTCGAGGTCTACATCAACGGTGGCTACACCAACCCCGTCCGATTCATGGAAGACCGCGGCGTCTACATCTAAGGCTCCGACACGGGATCACGAAGTGGCGCCGTCGACATGAGCAGTCGGGTAGAGAGGGCCGCTTCAGTCGTCACTCGCGACATCCCCGCTCCGGGTCTCAGAGAGGGAGGATGACGCTGCCCATCACCGCTGTCAGCCGCGACATGATGTCGGTCCATAGCCCGGTCACCATCAGGATGCCGAGGACGATCAGCATGATGCCGCCACAGACGTTCACCACCCGGATGTGACGTCGGAGAAACTCGACCGTCTTCGCCGCCCAACCGAACCCGAGTGCGACCAGCAGGAACGGGATGCCGAGGCCGAGCGAATACATGAGGCCAAGGAGGCCGGCCCGGACAGGGTCGCCGGCGTTGAACGAAAGCGCGATGATCGCGGCCAGCGTCGGACCCATGCATGGCGCCCAGCCGACACCGAGTGCCACTCCGAGCAGCGGCGCCCCTACGACTCCGGCCCGGGAGCCGACGTGGAAGCGGACCTCCCGCTGGGCGAAACTGAACAGCCCGAGGAAGACGAGCCCCATCAGGATGACGACGATGCCGAGGATCCGTGTGATCACGTCGCCCCAGCGGAGGAAGAACACGCCGGCCGTCCCGCTCAGCGCGGTGATGAGAACGAAGACAAGACTGAAGCCGAGGATGAACAGAAGCACGCCGACCACGAGCTGACGGCGCTCGGGAGTGGCAGCATTCCCCTCGTCGCCCTTCGACCGCGGCGCGACCGCTCCGCCGAGGAAGCCGAGGAAGCCGGGGACCAGCGGGAGCACGCAGGGCGACAGGAACGACACGAGGCCGGCGAGCATCGCGAGGGGGACTGCGAGCCAGAGCGCGCCGGACCCAATGATGGTGTCGGTGTTCATGGTGTTTCTGCTAGAGCGTCTTTGACGAGGGTCGAGAGGATCGAGGTGCCGTCGATGGGTCCGATGATGCGGGCCGCGACACGGCCCTGTCTGTCGAGCACGAGAGTCGTCGGCGTCGCCTGGATCGGCACAGCCTCGGAGAACGCGAGTTTCGCCTCGGCCGTGTTCACGTCGATCAGGCTCGGGTAGGTGATGCCGAACTCGTCAGCGAAAGCCTGGGCAGTGTCGGCCTGGTCGCGGGTGTTGATGCCGATGAAAGCTACATCCTCGCCGCCGTATTCCTGCCAGACGCTTTCGAGATCCTTCGCCTCGACGCGGCATGGCGCGCACCCGGCGTACCAGAAGTTCACCACCGTGACGTTGTCGGCGTTGTCGGCGCTGTCGAAATCATCACCAGTTTCAGTGATGCCGCTGAAGGCGACCGGTTCGCTCCGCTCGGCCACCGGGATCTCGACGATCGAGCCGTCGGCGGCCACATAGCCGGTGTTCTCCCCCTTGAGGAAGGAATCGCTGACCGGATCCGGCGCACACCCGCTCAGACCGATGGCGAACACTGCGGCGAGCATGACTCCGACCGCACCACGAACGGTACGAAAGCGTGGGTCTCGAGGCACATTCGCACTGTACGCAGATCCCCTATGCGTCCGCCGAACCACGCCACCGCACTGTCGAAATCGCTTGCCGCTTCCGACGCTTCTCCAGAGCTAGTTGATGCGTAGGCGACCTCGGCGTTGCTGACACAGGTGTCGATCCCGGAAGACCGTGTGACAACATCCGCGAGAATCCGCCACCTTTCATGAGAACAGCGACAGGTTTCGTGAGAATGCGACAGGTTTCGTGAGAAACGACAAATGTCCGATCTCACGAATGCTGGCGGTAGGCGAGACGCGACACCCGCGGAAAGGCGGACAAGTGCGATCACTCCCTGCTTCCCAGTTTTCTCATGAAACATGTCGGTAATCACGTTCCGGCACGCGGCGAGGGCACCCACGCGCTGTTGACGGGCACACACCCCGGCATCCCCCACAGCATGAACCTCGCGTCGCCGCGGCTCGACACCACGGGGCAGATCTCGTGAGACACACCTGTGGAAATCTGTCCAGACTCGAGAAAGTTTCATTCGGTGAGACGCGACTCTCCCAGAAGATGCCGGTGATCGCTCCCGCCCATCCCGCCGCTCTACCACCTAAGCGAGAGATCGTTCTCCACCAAACGCGGCGGTACACGCTGCAACAGTTAGCTCCAAGACTTTTTCGGTGTCCCCTTCAACGTCGATACGCATACCGTTCTCGTTCTGCAGCGGCTCAAGCGATTCAAGCTGCGAGGCGAGAAGAGACTCTGGCATGAAATGATCGGCCCGATTGGCGAGGCGACTCGCGATGAACGCCGGTGTTGCGTCCAGCTCAAGGAAGAAGGTGCGAGGTGCTAAGTGCCGAATTCGGTCGCGGTATTCCCGTTTCAGCGCCGAGCAGGCGACGATGACGCCGTTGCTTGACGCAAGAACTGCCCCCACATCGTCTAGCCAGGGGACGCGGTCACGATCGCTGAGCGGGATCCCCGCCCGCATCTTGTCGACGTTGTGCGCCGAGTGCAGGTTGTCACCGTCGATGAACGGCAAGTGGAGACGCCGGGACAGCTCTCGGCCAAGAGTCGTCTTACCCACACCGGAAACACCCATCACGACGATGCAGCTGGCCGCCGCTCCCGTATCACCAGTCATGCATCGTTCCGTCGGCGAGACGGTTGTAGGGCAGGTATGCCTGCTGGTACGGGAATGCTGCGGCGGCTTCCTCGTTTAGTTCCACCCCGAGACCGGGTGCATCGCCTGGATGCAGGCTTCCGTCCTTAAACGTCATGGTCTGCTCGAAGACGGAGTTGGTTCGGTCGCTGTGTGCCATGTACTCCTGAACACCGAAGTTGTGGATTGCCAGCCCGACATGGGCTTGGGCCGCAAGCCCCACCGGCGACACATCGGTCGGGCCGTGGAAACCGGATTTGATTTGATACTGCGCGGCGTAATCCATGACCTTCTTCAACGGTGAGATTCCGCCAAAGTGCGTCGATGCCGCACGCACGTAGTCGATCAGCTGTTCTCTGATCAGCAGCTGAAAATCCCAGACGGTGTTGAACACTTCGCCGATGGCGAGCGGTGTCGTTGTGTGTTGACGGACCAGTCGTAGCGCTTCTTGATTTTCCGCAGGAGTGCAGTCTTCCAGCCAGAAGAGGTCAAACGGCTCGAGCGATTTGCCGAGCTTCGCGGCCTGTATCGGCGTCATCCGGTGGTGTCCATCGTGGAGCAACGGCAGCGTCGGTCCGAACTCATTGCGCACGGCTTCGAACACCCCGGGCAGGTGACGCAGGTAAGCGCGAGTGTCCCAGTCTTCTTCAACGGGCAGAGCACCGCGGCTGGCCGGCTCGTAGTCGTACCGTTCGCCGGACGATTGCGTCTGTGCGGCGACCCCGTACACGGCGCGAACCCCGGGTATGGACGTCTGGACACGGATGTGGGTATATCCGTCTTCGAGGTGCATCTTGATCGAGTCGAACAACTCAGGGATGTCGCGCCCGGAGGCGTGACCGTAAGCTGCGAGCCCGGTGCGAGAGGCTCCGCCGAGCAGCTGATAGACAGGAAGGCCAGCGACCTTGCCTTTGATGTCCCACAGGGCCATATCTACTGCGGCGATGGCGGCCATCGTCACTGAGCCGCGTCGCCAATACGCACTGCGATAGAGGAACTGCCAGGTGTCCTCGATGCGATGTGGATCTCGGTCGAGTAGAAGCGGAACGATGTGCTCGCGAAGGTACGCGGCGACCGCGAGCTCACGGCCGTTCAGCGTGGCGTCTCCGAGGCCTGTGACGCCGTCGTTTGTGGTGATCTTAAGGGTGACGAAATTGCGGCTTGGGCTAGTGACGATGACGTCGGCGGCGATGATCTTCATTTGGCCTTCCAGAGTTGAGGGTCTTGCAGGTCTCAGAGTGCGCGAAGCATTTGTACTCTTCGATGAACATCTGGGTTATGTCGCCAGGACGGTTCAAGGATTTCGAGCAGGGCGGGCAGCTGTTCCGAGGACGTTTTATTCAGGGCCTCGCGAATCCGCAGCGCCTCGGCATCGGACTCAGAATTGCCTGGCGCCGCGTGTTGGTAGTCCACCCACGCAGCGACGACTCGCAGAGCGGCGTTCGCGTCTCGGCCCGCCTGCAGCTCGGCCACAACCAGGGGGACGGTTCGGCTTCGAAGCTTCAAGGTCCCGTCCGCCGCGATCTGTCGCAGGCCGTGACGGATGCGTCGGTTCTGAAAGCGCTCGAGCAACTCTGCCCTGTAGCGCGGCAGAGCGAGCCCTTGCTGGGGAAGATGGCGACCAGCAAGGTTCCAAAGGAAATTCACCTGTCTGAGGAGGACGGGGTCGGCGATCGCTTGATCCACTGTCTCGTGGCCCCGGATTGTTCCGGCGTAGGCGAGTAGTGAGTGAGCGCCGTTCAGCATCCAGAGCTTGCGGTTCTCGAAGGGACGGATGTCCTCGACGAATTGAGCGCCCGCACGCTCCCACTCCGGACGACCCGCGGGGAATTGCCCGGCGAGAATCCAGTTGTGGTGAGGCTCGGTGACCACAACTCCTTCGTCGCGAAATCCCGTCTTTCTCTCTACCAGGTCGATGTCCTCGGGACGAGTTCGTGGTGTGATTCGATCCACGGATGTACTGACGAAACTGACGTTGCTTTCGATCCAGCGCGCCAGCTGCTCGTCAGCTGCCGTCGCGAAATCGCGTACCGCGCGTCGGACGAGCTCACCATTGCTTGGCAGGTTGTCGCATGGCAGCACCGCTAACGGCCCGGCCCGATGTGATCGGCGCGCGGCCAGTCCATCGACCAAACGTCCAATCGTCGACGACAGCGCCGTGGTGTCGTCATGTTCGCCGCGCATACTCGCTCGCACGTGCTCGAGATCGGCAGCGATGTGAGGCGCACCCATGTCGAGCGTTCCGGATGCGTTCAAGCCGTAACCCGATTCGGTCACGGTGATCGTGACGATCGCAACGACCGGGTCTTGGAGAAATGCACGGAGCGAGGCTCGATCGGCTCCATCGCGGGCTGCTATGAGGTGCCCGACCGTTGCGAAAGTGTCTGCCGCGTCGGACCTTTCGATCACGACATAGCGACCGTCCCGAGCGGCGAGAGTGTGTGCGGCATCGGGATGGCGGCCGGTAAACGCGGCAATCCCCCATTCCCGGGTGTTGTCAACTTGCGCCGTGTACCAGGCCTGGTGCGCACGGTGGAAAGCGCTGAGCCCGAGGTGGACAATCCGCACCTGCGTCGGGCGACCAGCGGTGTCGGCTGCCTCTGAGCCTGGGGCAGAGACGTGGGATACGCTGCGGGGGCGGGGGTGCGAAGCGTCGTCAAACGGAGAGTCAGTCATTAAGACGCCCACTGACGATGACGGTCCGCAGGTGTAGCTCGCCGTCGCTCTCGTTCTGGTCAAAGGTCACAAGGTCCGCCGGACTGCCGGTGGCGATCTCACCACGCCCTCCGATGATCGATCCGGGCACCCGCGTGGCCATGGCAACCGCTTCTTTGAGCGTGAAAGCACCATGGGCTGCGATCCGCGAGACTCCGGCGATGAGCGGCAGTGCAGCGCCAGCGAGGAAGGGACCCTCCGCCTCTCGTAGTTGTCCCCGATCGTCGAGGACAACTTCCGCACCCACGGCCGTGCGGTAATGACCGGGAGGCAGGCCCCCCACGGAGGTGGAGTCCGAGACGAGGATCGAGCGCTCGACTCCCTTTGCGCGAATCATCGACACCAGGGTCTCGTCGGGGAGATGGTGGCCATCCGCGATGAATCCGGCGGTGAGCCGGTCTTCGGCCAGCTGCGACCAGATGTAGTTCGGGTGTCGAGGAATGATCCTGTGGGCACCGTTGCCGAGGTGAGTCGACAAAGTAGCACCTGCCTTGACCACCCGCTGGATCTCGGCGTTGTTTGCATGTGTGTGGCCGATGGCTACGCGGACACCACGGCTCACGAGCGCCGAGGTAAAAGCCGCAGACGATTCGTAGTGCGGAGACAATGTCATCATGCCGATCAGCCCGTGCGACTGCTCCTGCAGCTGTGCGAAAGCCTCAAGATCTGGTGGACGAATGTGGGCTGTCGGATGCACGCCTCGAGGGCCCGCTTGGTCCGAGAGGTGCGGTCCCTCGAGATGGACGAACGGGACGGCCGCCGCGGTCGCGGCATCAACAGCGCGGGCTCGACGTACGGCGAGAAGCGAATTGATCGTTTCCTGTGCAGACGCGGTGATGATCGTAGGCAGGTATGTGGTCGTCCCCACTGCGGCCAGTGCCGCCGTGAGGGCGATGACTTCGTCGGCTGACGTTTCACCATTGACGTCGTGACCGGCGAAGCCGTTCACCTGCAGATCGACGAGTCCTGCGGAAAGCCATGGCAGGCCCTTATCCTCCGCGACCGGGGCCACGGACGAGATGTACCCGTCTTGTATCTCGACTGCGATGCAGGATCCCGTCGTGACATGTCGGCCTCGGACCTGCCTCGTGCTACCCACGAGGGTCAGCCGCCTTGCGACCGGTTGCAGCGATGTGCCCTAACGTGGGTAGGAACTTTAGGGAGAGGGCGGTGGTATGGGCAGAGTGACCATCTATGCGATCGCGGAGCAGCTGCAGATCTCGCCCGCGACCGTTTCTCGTGCGTACAGTCGGCCGGACCTGGTGAAAGCGGAGGTACGGGCCGAGATTTTCGCCACCGCGGAGAAGATGGGCGGCTATCACCCGAACAAGACGGCACGGAGACTCAGCACAGGGAGGACGGGTTCCATCGGGCTGTTCGTTCCGGACATTACTAACCCCTTCTTTCCTCCTCTGATTCGCGCCGTGCAGCGAACGGCGGCGGCCTCCGACACGACGGTCATTCTGATCGACGGCGGACAGGACACCGACAACGAGATTCACCTGATCGAACGACTCGCCGCGCAAGTCGATGGACTCGTCATCGCTTCTCCGCGTTCGCCGGCGCAGAAGCTCATCGAAGCCACCGGCTCCGTACCGACAGTTCTCCTTGATCGGCAAATCGACGGGATGGCTTCGGTGATCTGCGACCGAACCACCGCGTTGCTCGAGGCCGGGCAGCATCTGCTCGACCTTGGGCATCGGGCTATTGCGTTGCTCCGTGGAACAGATGGCTCCTGGGCAGCGGAACAGCGCACTCGCACCATCCAAGATTGGGCTACCACCGCGCCCGTCGACCTGATCACCCTCGGCCCCTACGACGCGTCCTTCCAGGGCGGCCTGGGCGCATCCGCTGATCTTCTTGAAACTCAAGCGACGGCTGCCTTCGCCTTCGACGACCTCACGGCTTGTGGTGTGATCGCCGGCCTCGACGCCGCTCAGAAGTCCGTCCCTCACGACGTATCCCTCGTTGGTTGTGACGACGTGCTGCTCGCCCAGGTGCTCACTCCCGGTCTCACAACGATCAGCTCTCCCAACGATCGGATGGGTGAACTGGCGATGCGGCAACTTGAGTTGCTCCTCGCCAACGGAACCGCCGCACCCGTGACGACCTCCGGTGCATTGGTCGTGCGGCAGTCCACCGGACCGGTCAGACCGCGCTGAGAGACGCATCAGAGAGGTCTGCGGCGGCGGCCCGATCAAGAAATATCGACACGTTGGGGTGAAGTCGCAGTGCGGTGGCCGGACAGTGTGCACCGATTGAAGATTCCAGTGCGACCTGCACGGCCTTGGCTTTGGCCTGTCCTACCACGGTCGCGACGACCGTAGCCGCGCTCAGTACCGCCGGCACGGTCAGAGACAGTGCCTGGTGAGGGACATCTTCAAGACTGGCGAATAGCCCTTCGTCGACCTGTTGCCGCCGCGAAATGACATCAATCTCGACCAATCGGACAACGGCGTCGTCGTCAAAACGCGTGTGATGGGGCTCGTTGAACGCGATGTGGCCATTAACGCCGATACCCAGACACGTTAGATCGATGGGTGAAGCGGCGAGCAGCTGGCCGTAGCGCTGGACTTCTTCCTCGATGCTCGCCGTGCCATCCATACGGTGCAGCCCGGCCTGGGCCGCCTCGGGCAGACGATCCTGCAGCCACTGGCCAAAGCAGCGGGGATCCTGCGCGTCCAACCCCCGGTACTCATCCATGTGGAACGCATCGACGCGATCCCAAGCGATGCGCGGGTCAGATGCGAGAGCAGCGAGCAGATCCCTCTGGGAAGTCGCACTCGCGAAAATCACCCGGGCCCGCCCCCGTTCGAAGATTGCTCGTTCGATAGCCTCGGCCGCCGCGGCCGCGGCGTACTCCCCAGCGTCGGCCGCTTGGTCGGCAACACGCATCTCGGCGAATCCCAATCTGTTGGAATCTGAAAGCATGTTTGAACTCCTTTGCAACCGGTTGCATTAAAGTAAAGCCGGGCTTGGCCGTGCTGTCAAGAGAGTGCTGCTCCTCGTCGTTCACCGAGCCATCCATAGGACATGTCGCGGCTTCAATACGGTGGTTCCGCTGTCTTGTGCTGGCGGGTGCCCGACCGGCGCGTGGACCGCTCAGATGGCCATGAAGCCAGTGGCACGGTGGGTGTTGCCTGCAAGGGTGCAGATCTAGTTCGCTGTCGCGGATCTGCCGGGGTCGATGAGCCCAGGATGTGTGATCCCTCGCTGCTGCGCGAAGACGTAGCGATAGTAGTCGGAGTGGAGTAGCTCGCTCGCGGCGGCCTCGTCGAGGACGATGGTGGCTCGAGGATGAAGCTGCAGCACCGACGCAGGACACATGGCGGTGAGCGGGCCTTCGACGGCCTGTGCGATGGCGTGCGCCTTGGATTCACCTTGGGCGACCATCAGAATTTCCGCGGCGTCAAGGATCGTGCCGAGTCCTTGGGTGAGGCATAGAGACGGTACGAGCTCCGGTGCATCGAAGAATCTTGCGTTGTCTGCGCGGGTTTGAAGAGCTAGCGTCTTCACCCGAGTGCGCGAGTTCAAGGACGAGGTCGGTTCGTTGAATCCGATATGTCCTGTCGTACCGATGCCGAGAATCTGCAAGTCGACTCCCCCGCTCTGAGCGATCAGCGACTCGTAGTCTGCGGCGGCCGCGTCAAGATCGGGCGCATTGCCGTCGGGAACGTGCACCCGCATCGGGTCGAGGCGCAACGGCTGCGTCACCTCTCGGTCAACGACCGCGTGGTAGCTCTCGGGGTGGGAGTAGTCCAGTCCGACGTACTCGTCGAGTGCGAATGCCGTGAGTGCGCCGACTTTCGGCGTCCAGCGCTTCGCGAGTCCACGGTAGACCGGCAGTGGGGATGACCCTGTGGCTACTCCGAGGACGCGGAGATGCCCGGCTTCGATACGGTTCAGAATGTAGTCGCCGGTGAAGGTTTCGATGTCATCGGTGGTGGCCAAGATCACGATCTGCATGAGGGTCCATTCGTCAGGCGTACGGTCAAGGAAGCGTGCTGGAGCTCTCCCGCGGATGTGCCGCTGTCCGGAGTTCGTCTGCAGCGGTGAGGGCGAAGCGCTGCCGGGAATGCTCAGTGAAGGGAAGCGTGCGGAGGGCTGCACCAATCAGGCCCGCGTGGCTCCCGAGTCCTGACTGGACCAGCGGCGGAGTTTCTCGCCAGGGCAACCGTTCGATCATGGCCGCACGGAGCGGCTTGAGCAACACGTCGCCAGCCAGCGAGAGTCCACCGCCGATGACGATGCGAGCCGGATCGATGACGGCGCACAACGAACTCAATCCAACAGCCAAGGCGTCGACCAGATCGCGCCAAACTCGTTCAGCGACATGATCCGTGGGCAAGAGGGACACGAGCTCCGGGGTCGAATTCGCAGCGATCCCACCGCGGGCCCGGTAGCGCTTCATAACTGTCGTGGCAGACGAGTACGCCTCGATGCAGCCGAAACCCCCGCAGCTGCAACTTTCCCCTGAAGCCACGACCGGCATGTGTCCGAACTCGCCCGCACCCCAAGTGGCGCCATGGATGACTCTGCGATCCAGGACGAGCGCTGCCGAAACACCCGTTCCTATCGGAACGAAAACGAAGTCGCGGTATCGGCTGTCGTCTCCGCGCGCGGCGATCTCAGCGATGGCGCCAGCACGAGCGTCGTGCTCGACGCGAACGGGAAGGGAGAAGCGACGCGCGAGACACTCTGCCAGTGCAAGCTCGTTCCAGCCGAGGTTGGACGCATAGACGACGCGACCGCGGTCCGCATCGATGACCCCCGGAGAGGCGAGACCAATGCCGAGCAGGGTCCAGCCGTCTTCGTCGGCCGCCCCCTGCAACTCTTCGATCAGTGCAGTCAACGCGAGAAGAGGGTCGGGTCCTGCAGCGAAGGTGCCAACCTGCTTTTGGTGTCGGACACTGCCATCGAGGCCAAAGATCGCCCCTTTAAGGGTGGTGCCCCCAATGTCGACCGCAAGAGTAGCGAACGCAGCCCTGGCGGTGGTGAGTATTGTCGTGGGGCTGACGTTCAACTCGTCGCCTTCTCGTCGACGAGCGCGAGCTGAGCGAGCTCATCGATTCGAGCCGGGGCGAGTACCTCGTCTAGAAGAAGACGCAGGGCCCCGCGAGCACCGGCCGTGTCCGGATCATCGATGGCGCTGATATCCAAATCCTGTGCCGCGATCGGTAGGCACTTCTGGAACAGCTCCGCGCGCAGTGCGGCCACGAGCGGAGACGACAGCGAGAGCGCACCACCGAGAACGACGCGGCGCGGGTTGAAGAAATTCACGTTCGAAGCGAGGGCAGCGCCGATGTGCGTGCCGGCCTCTCGGAGGATCGCAAGCACGCGGGGATCGCCGCTTCGACCGAGCGCGACGATGTCGGAAGGGATATCGACGGTATGCCCGAGCGCGGACAGCCGAGCCGCGACCGCCGCACCGCTAGCAACTGATTCCAAGCACGCATCAAGGCTGCACACGCAAGGAATCACGGCCGGCCCTGCCACGGGTGTGTGGCCGAACTCCCCGGCCGCACCGTTGAAGCCGCGCAGCGGTTCGCCGTTCGCGACGAGCCCGCCGCCGATACGTCGTCCCAGCAGAACAGCAAGGAAGTAGTCGTCGTGGCTGCCCGCGACCTCCGAAAGCTCTGATATCGCTACCAGGTTGGCATCGTTTTCTACGAGCACCGGCACCGTCGTGTGAGTGCGGAAAAGTTGCGGCACGTGAGCGTCATTCCAGGACTGCATGAACGATGGCATCACCACCCGACCTGTGGCATATTCGACGGACGCCGGCAGCCCGACCGCGATGCCGCGGAGTCGCTCGAAGGGCACTCGTGCGGTCTCCATCAACGTGACGATCTCCGCCCAAATCGCGGCAACAGCATCCACCGGCTCCTGACTGGCCACGGCGGGAAGGCGCTCACTATGAATGATGTGCCCGCTGAGATTCGCAACCGACAATTTCAGTAGCCGAACCCCGGGCTCGACGGACACCACATAGCCCGCATCGTCCACGACAGCGAGATTCCGTGCCCTACGACCGCCCTGCGAATCATGCTTGCCCTCATCTGTGACCAGCCCTAACCGCTGCAGCGCTTCCACGCGAAGGCCAACGGTCGACGGGGACAGACCGAAAGAACGCGCTATCGCTGAGCGAGAGGTCGCACCCTTAGAACGGATCTGTCGGAACACATCCCCCACGGACCCTGGTGCGACGTCCTCGTCGCGGTACCTGCGTTCTTCCATCGTCATATCTCCAAACTAACAGAAATCGAAAAAAGTATGCAACCAATCGAACTACTTCTTTTTGAAATCGAATGGTAATGTGCTCGATACACACCAACGCTAGCTTCTGTTGGAGCCAGCATCCCGGGACGAGGATGTCTCCACACGAGCATCCCGACCAGGGCCAACCCGAACCCCCGAGCAGCGCCGATTGCGGCGATGCTCGAGGGAGCACGTCACATAGGAGTGAGCAAGTGAAAATGCACCGCATTGCCCCCGTGGTCGCGTTTGTCGCGATCGCCGCCACACTGACCGCCTGCAGCGGCGGCGGCACGGCCGAGCCGACCGCCTCCGCGACACCCGAGAAGGGTGGGACCATCACCGTGGCTGGTATCCCACCGACGATCGACCCCGTATCGACCAGCTTGCGCGCTGCAGGGATGCCCGCAGCGCAGGCATGCGAAGGCCTCTTTGCCAGCACCGCCGAACTCGACGTTGCGCCGGGACTGGTGGAGGATTGGAGTTACGACGAGGATGCGAAGACGTATGAGTTCACGCTCCGCGAGGGCGTACCTTTCCACGACGGCACCGAGCTGACGTCAGCTGACGTCGTCGCCTCGTTGCAGCGATACGCCGAGAGCGCACCCGGCGCGATCTTCGGCGGCCTGGTCGAAACAGTGACCGCTGTCGATGACTACACCGTCAATCTCGTCCTCACGCAACCCAGCGGAGCCATCCCAGCGCTGCTCGCCACTCCGGACACCGCCGCGTACATCATGTCCGCCGACTCGATTGCGGGTAAGGCGCCCGCTGATGCGCTCCAGTCGCTGAATTGCACGGGGCCCTACAAGTTGGACAGCTACGTACCCGACCAGTCGATCGAGCTGAGCCGATTCGACGACTACGCGTCGCGGACGGAGGAAAGCGATGGCGCCGCAGGCGCGAAAGTCGCGTATGCCGACACCATTACCTTCGTACCCAGCACTCCGGCCAACGTCTCCAACCTCCTCGTCTCGGGGCAGGCGGACATCGCTCCTAACTTCCCTCTCGATCAGGTCACCTCAGTGGAAGGAAACTCCGCCGTAACCGTCAACCAGACAGCAAGCGGTGGTTTCCCGCTGATGCAGTTCAACACCAGAAACGGCATCCTGGCTGACGAGACTCTCCGCCAAGCTCTGCAGGCCGCCTTGGACGACACGAGCATCATGGCCGCTATCGCCCCCTCCGAGGAGTATGTAGACCTCAACTCCAGTCTCCTCCCAGAGGGATCGCCGTGGTACAGCGAAGCCGGGGCCGACGCGTACAACGCCGCCGACATCAAGCTGTCTAAGAAGCTGCAAGAAGAAGCCGGGTATAACGGTGAGGAGATCGTCCTGCTTTATCAGGCGGCTGACGCCTATACGCCCGTGATCGTCGAACAGCTCACCGACGCCGGCTTCAACGTCAAGGCCGAGCTCCTCGATAGTGCCGCCTTCACCGCTGCCCGTGGAGACGACACAAAGTGGAACCTGTTCATGTCAGGTGGCAGCAGTTACGGCGACCCCCTCACCGTGGTGTTCCTCGGAGAGAACTTCCCCGGCTGGTGGAACACCCCCGAAAAGCAAGACCTCATGGAACAGCTCACAGCCGGCGCCACTCAGGAAGAGCGCAAAGCCGTGTGGGACGACCTGCAGGGGCTGATCTACGAGCAGGTGCCGTTCGTCAGGTTCGGAGGCCGCTCTCAGATCGACGTCACCAGCAGCAACATCGCAGAGTACCCGCCCGCACGAGGCAGTGCGCGCGGCTTCTACAACGTCGTCGTCGCCCAGTAGTCACCCGCCCGCGCTCACTAGGAATCGCTATGTCATCCTCACTCACACGGTTCGCAAGAACCAGCAGGGCACTCCTCCGAGAGCCCAACACCCTCGTGGGCGCGGGCCTACTACTCCTCATCATCGTCATCTCGGTCGCGGCACCACTCATCAACACCGACCCCAACGTGGTCGAACCGCTCAACCGGCTGCAGTCGCCCAGCGCGGAACATCTCTTCGGAACAGATAACCTCGGCCGAGATGTCTTCGGATTGACCGTCTGGGGTGGCCGGGCAGCACTGCTCATCACGGTCGTCTCAACAGCTATCGCCGTACTGGTCGGGTACGTGATCGGCGTCCTTGCCGGGTACTACCGCGGCTTCGACAGCGTGATCATGCGCATCATGGACGGGCTGATGTCGTTCCCCACCGTCGTCCTGATGATCAGCCTCGTCGGAGTTCTCGGAAACGGAGTCGCACCCCTGATCGTCGGCATGTCGATAGCCCTCGTTCCGGCTACTGCACGCCTCGTCCGCGGCGCCGCTCTGTCCGCGAAAGAACTCACATCAGTTGAATCTGCCCGCGCTATCGGAGCCCGAACGCCTCGGATCCTGCTCCGGTATATCGCCCCCGAAGGTGTCTCAGTGATCATCGTCCAATCAACAATGGCGCTGGCCACCGGGATCCTCGTCATCGCATCCCTGTCGTTCATCGGCATCGGATTGGATCCTTCGATTCCTACCTGGGGCGGGCAACTCTCTTCGGCACAGCAATACTTCAACCCGGCCTGGTGGATGGCCGTCTTCCCCGGCCTTGCTATCTTCCTCACCGTTCTCGGACTCGTGCTCCTCGGCGACGCGCTCCGTGATGCCCTCGATCCGCGATCCTCACGAGGTTGAACCATGATCCTCTACGCACTCAAAAGACTGGGCGCACTGTTGCCCACGATCCTCGTTCCGATGGTCCTACTCTTCGTCCTCATACGCTTAGCACCGGGCGGGCCCGCTGGAGCGCTCCTTGGGGATGAAGCAACACCTGAGCAGATCGCGGAACTCGAAGCCCAACTCGGCCTGAACGAGCCCCTTTGGCGCCAGTTCCTCGACTTCATCAGCAGCCTCATCCGCTTCGATTTCGGTCAATCGCTCTTCCTCCACGCCGATGTAAGCAGCCTGGTTCTGGGGAGCCTGTCGGTCACAGCGACGTTCGTTCTCCTGTCGATGTTGTTCGCACTTGTCGTCGCCGTCGTCACAGCCACGATCGCATCCCGCGCACACAACGGACTCATCGACCGCGTACTTGTGGGGTTCGCGGTGATCGGAAATGCTATACCCAGCTTCTGGCTCGCGGTGATCCTCGTCGGCGTATTTGCCGTACAGCTGCGTTGGTTCCCGGTAGCCGGGTACGTTCCTGTGACCGAAGACGCTTTCGCATGGGCGCAGCACCTGGCTCTCCCCGTCTTCTGCCTCGGCATCCTGCAAGCGGCAGAACTGTTCCGATACGCCCGCGCATCGATGCTCGATTCGATGCGGCAGCCCTTCGTCACGACCGCTCGTTCACTGGGCATCTCCGACCGTGACATTCAAAACCACTATGTGAATAGGATGACTGTCGTTCCCGTCATGACAGTGTTCGGGTTGAGCCTCGGCACCCTTCTCGGAGGCGCCGTCATCCTCGAGACCGTGTTCTCGCTGCCCGGGCTCGGCCAGCTTCTCCTCACCGCCGTGCAGCGACGTGACTACCCCCTCATCCAAGGCTGCGTGTTCTTCATCGCCCTGATTATGGTGCTCGCGAACCTCGTCGTCGACCTGTTCTACGCCGTTGCAGACCCTCGCATCCGCTACGGAAAGGCAGCGTGACCATGACCGCACTCCACGACCCGATCCTCACCCTCGACGGTGTTGCCGTCTCGGTTCGGCAGCGATCAAACGCACCCCTTCAACTGGTGTCCGACGTCTCCTACGCGGTGGCCGAAGGCGAATGCCTCGCTGTCGTCGGCGAGTCCGGCTCCGGAAAAAGCATCACCGCGATGGCCATCGCTGGCCTTCTCGAAAACAACATGACCGTCACCGGCAGCATCAGATACAAGGGCCAGGAGCTGACCAACCTCCGACCCAAAGCACGACGCGCTCTCGCCGGCACCGAGATCGGGTTCATTTTCCAAGAAGCCATGTCAGCGCTGCACCCCTTGCTCTCCATCAAAGATCAGATGATCCGACCGATCCGCCTCCACCAAAAGGTCTCCGCTCGCGCCGCAGAGGCTCGCGCCGCAGAGTTGCTAGATAAGGTCGGTATTCCCCCGGCCCGCAACGTGCTTAACAGCTACGTGCATCAGCTCTCGGGCGGACTACGCCAACGCGTCATGATCGCCATGGCTCTCTCCAACAGCCCCCGGCTGGTTATCGCCGACGAACCCACCACCGCGCTGGACGCCGCCGTCCAAGGACAGATCATGGAACTGCTCGACGAGCTGCGCCGCAGCGACAACCTGGCGATGATCCTCATCAGTCACGACATCTCTGTCGTTGCTCGGCACAGCGACAACATTGCCGTCATGTATGGCGGGCAAGTCCTCGAGACCGGCCCCACGAAGGCAGTCATGGACGATGCTCAACACCCCTACACTCGCGCTCTGATCGAGGTCGCCAGGGCACTCTCGCGTGATCAGCGACGCCTCCCCACCGTCCCCTCGTTTCAGAACTCCTCTGCACCGGACGCGCAAGAAATGATCGACCTCGGCAACAACCGTCGAGTTCGCCCCTACGAACCGGCGGGAGCTTCGGCATGACTGACCCAGTAGCGCTGCGGATGACACAGGTTCAGAAGACGTACCGTGTCGGGCCGCTCGGACGAAAAACGACCATGTATGCAGCCAAGAACGTCGACCTGGTCGTTCGCCCCAACACCGTGATGGGGCTTGTCGGCGAAAGCGGCAGCGGAAAGTCAACGCTCGGAAGGATTGCGATCGGGCTGATCCGCCCGACGGCAGGCGCCATCGAGTGCGTGGGGGAAGACATCATCTCCCTACGCGGCGAAAGGCTTCGCAAACACCGGCTGCGAATGCAGATGATCTTCCAAGACTCCGGAAGCTCACTCAATCCGCGCATGACTCTCAATGAGCTCCTCGAAGAACCGCTCTTGGTGCAACGGCAGGGGAACTCGGCCGAGCGGCAGCGGCGTGTGAAGAAGGTCGCGGACGAAGTCGGACTGAGCCAGAGCTTCCTCGGCAGACTGCCTCATGAATTCTCCGGCGGGCAGCGACAACGTATTTCCATCGCGCGAGCTCTCATCCTCGAGCCGGAGTTCATCGTCGCGGACGAGCCTGTCTCCGCCCTGGATGTCTCCGTTCAGGCACAGGTACTGAACATCATGAAGGACATTCAAGAAGACCGCGGATTGAGCATGCTTTTCATTTCGCATGACCTCGGTGTCGTCAACTTCATCAGCGACGAAGTCACCGTGCTTTACCGCGGCGAGGTCGTCGAACGCGGACGAGCGGACCAGATCATGCGGGCACCGCAGAATCCGTACACACAGATCCTTGTCAACGCGGCGCGCATGGACGACCCCTCCCCGCACGAGCCGGTCGATACATCCGCAGACTAGCCCCGAACAGGTATCTCCATGCAGGATCTGCACGACGCCGCCGACCTCACTGTCAAACGGCTCACGACCGTGGTCTCCATGCCGGACGGCGTGGATTTGGCCACCGACATTCTCATCCCCGTGGGCGTGGCGCCCCGCGCCACCATCATCGAACGTACGCCCTACGGCCGCAAGGCAGCGCTCCACGGTCTCCCGGCCGCGCAGTTCCAGGCCCATCTTGAGGAGCTATGTCTCGAAGGATTCACCGTCATCGTGCAGGACTGCCGAGGCACTGGCGATTCGGGGGGCGTCTTCACGAAGTATGTCAATGAGGCCGCCGATGGGCTCGCCACCATCCGATGGGCAACGACGCACGCCTGGTTCGGCGCCGGCGCGATCCTCATGGGCGTCTCCTACTCCGCCCACGCGGCACTCGCTGCTGCCGTCGCCGGCGCGCCAGCACTGCTGGGACTCTATCTTGACCGAGGCGGATTCTGGAGTGCATTCCACGAAGGGATCCGACTGAATGGTGCCTTCGAGCTCAAACAAGCTACTTGGGCACTTAGCGCGGCCCGCCGGGCTGCCGCCGATCAGGGAGACACCGTCAGGGTGAGCTCCATCGATCAGCAAGCACTTGACCAATGGCTGCTCCGCCTCCCCTGGCGGCACGGCCGCTCACCATTGCGATTCGACCGGGAACGCGAGGACGACCTGCTCTCTCAATGGGACCAAGACACGTTCGACAGGTATTGGGAACAGCCGAGCCTCTCCGCTCGCGGGAAGGCAAGCCGGCTGGAAGGGTTTCCTTCGCTCCAGATCAGCTCCTGGTACGACATCTATCCCATGTCCACAGTGAAGATCTTTCACGAACTGGAGCGACGACCCAACGGGGATGCCTACCTGATCCTTGGGCCCTGGACCCACTCCGGCATCGACGACACGTTCGCTGGCGATGTCGAGTTCGGACAAGCCGCCAGCCTCGAGCACGCCGTCGGGTGCGGCTACTTCGAACTCCGCAAGCGGTGGTTCAGCCACAGCACACTGCCACTTACGGGGTTCCGGCCCCGGGTGACGTTCTTCCTCATGGGTGGAGGAGCCGGCACCTCCACCCACGGTCGGCTCAACCACGGTGGTGAGTGGCTCGCCGCCGAGCAATGGCCGCCATCTGCTGCCGAAGCATCAGCCTGGGTCTTGGGCAGCAAAGGGACCCTCAACCCTCATCCGGCATTGCTGCCCGCGCCCGACGAGTTCACCACGTTCCGATACGATCCTCGCCACCCTGTCCCGACCGTGGGCGGAGGGATCGGCTCCTATCCTGGCGTCTTTGAGCCGGGTGCTTTCGATCAACGAGAACGACCCGGACTTCCAGGATGCGCGGAGCCCTATCTCCCACTCCTGTCACGTCCCGATGTTCTTTCCTTTAGCTCCGACCCACTCAACACTGACCTCGCCATCACGGGCTCACCAATCGTGCGCATGGACTTCTCAACCACCGGAGAAGACACGGACGTCACCGTCAAACTCGTTGACCACTACCCGCCAAGCGAGGACCACCCGGACGGATTCGCAATGAACCTGTGCGACACCGTCGTACGCCTTCGTGCCATAGAAGATCCGGAACTCATAGATGACGATCCCACGAGGCTGACCGTGCACTTAGAGATCGAGATGCCGCCGATCGCCAACCGATTTGCGACACATCACCGCATTCGCCTCGACATCTCGTCATCGAACTTTCCACGTGTGGACGCCAACAACAACCTGCTCGGTCAGGGACCGCGTGCAGCTCAGGCCGCGGTGGTCATCAACGGCGTTCGCACCGGAGGTCCGCGTGTCTCGACGTTGCAACTACCTGTTGTCCCCGTAGAAGCCATAGACGACATGCGTGACCTTCAACTCAGGAGCGTCCGATGAGCGTCACTAAACACCCGAGCGTCGCGCGCACGTGGCTGCTGGTCAATGCCGCACACCCGTCGCAGTTCGCGTCATCGCTCGTCTCCGGAGCGGACCAGGTCATCTTTGATCTCGAAGACGCAATCGACCCTCGCTCGAAGGAGACGGCACGAGAGGCCGTCGCCGACTTCCTATCGACAGAAGACAACCGCGCGTGGGTCCGTGTCAACGACCGTAACTCGGACCATTGGGCGAACGACCTGGATGCACTCAAGCACCTGCCGGGATTGATGGGCGTCATGCTCGCGAAGACGGAGGCGGGCGACCAAGTCACAGCCACCTACAGCAGGCTCGCGGAGACAGCACCGGTCGTGGCACTGATCGAATCAGCCGTCGGCATCGAATACGCAGTCTCCATAGCGAAGGCACGCGGCTCCTTTCGACTCGCGTTCGGCAGCGGCGACTACCGAGGGGACACCGGCGCGACGGCTGAAGACCTCGCGATGGCGTACCCCCGTTCGCGGTTGGTAATCGCATCCCGCGTCGCGAACCTTCCTGGGCCGATCGATGGCCCGGCCGTCGCCTCGAGCCATTCCCTGGTTCGCGCGCAATCTGAGGTTGCTGTGTCTCTTGGCATGACGGGGAAGCTCTGTCTTTCTCCCGACCAGCTCGCGGTGGTGAACGAAGTGCTCAGCCCTTCGCCCTCGGACATCTCCTGGGCGCGGGCGTTCCTGACAGACTTCGACGACAGGGGAAGAGTCGTGCGTGACGGTAGCGACCCTCCCCGTCTAAGGCGTGCAACGAAGATCCTTGAACGCGCCAGAGCGTTCGATGCTTCCTAGACAGTCGTTCCATTGATGGAATCATTCACCGGGTTCACCGTTGTCGCCGTTGCGATCCTCGTGGGCTGGATCGTCGGCCGGACCGACTTGCTGGGTGAGCACGCCCGGCCGGTTCTAGCACGGCTGGCGTTTTTCGTTCTATCGCCGTTTCTGCTGTTCGTTGTCCTCGCGCAAGCAGACGTAGATAACCTGTTCTCCGCACTCCTGCCAGTCTCAGCCATAGTTGCCGCTACCGTAATCGCGGTGTACGTCCTCATCGCACGGTTCGCATGGCGCCGATCCGTTGGCGAAACCGTGATCGGCGCTTTGAGCGCAGGTCAGGTCAACTCCAGCAATATCGGCATTCCGGTGTCGCTCTATCTGCTCGGGAGCGCCGCATACCCAGCACCGCTCATACTCATGCAGCTACTAGTCTTCACCCCCATCACGATGATGATTCTGGATGCCGCAACAACCACGCAGACCTCCCTCTGGCGGGTAATCGTCCGCGTAGCGACGAACCCGATCGTCGTCGCCTCTGTGCTGGGCACACTTGTCGCGGTCTCAGGAATCGAATTGCCTGCAATTGTCCTGCAACCCGCCGACCTCATCGCCGATGCCTGCGTACCGCTCCTTCTCATCGCCTACGGGATGTCGCTGCACGGTCAGCGCATCTTCGCCCCGTCGGGACGACGTCGAGACATTGTTCTAGCGACCACACTCAACCTCATCGTCATGCCGGTGCTCGCGTGGGGGGTTGCACGGTTCGTGTTCGGACTCTCTGCGCACGACGTGCTCGTGGTCACCGTTCTCGCAGCGCTTCCAACGGCACAGAACGTCTTCAATTATTCGCAACGTTACGATGTCGGCGAGACGATCTCGCGCGACACCGTCTTCCTCACCACCATCGGAAGCGTCCCGATCCTCATCTTCGCCCCCGTCCTCCTTGGCTAAGCAGAGAGTCGTCGCCGCACGGCTAGCTGCACTTCAAAGTCAACCCCCCTGTGATCGACAGGATCACCGACGGCAGGATTGCGTGATCGTGCTTCTCGCTCCCCTGCTTCACGCCCGCGAGATCGACACCACGCTGGAAGCAGCCACCCAGCCCAAGCCCGCACTGTGCTCATCACGGAACTACTCAGCGAGAAAGCTTCGCAACCGGGTCACACGCGTCTTGATCACCGAGTCATCGCAACGCTTGACCGCTAGCGAGGTCGTTGGCCTGGTCACGATCATCGACCGCTTCTCCTCGGCGTCGCAGCGATCAACCCTGTCGCAGCGCCTTTCAGAAGTCCATGTTGGCGATCATGTCCGCTCGGTAGGCGTGAGCATCGATTAGCTCCTGCAGGTTGCCCTTAGATTCGTACTCGACCACTTGTGCTCTGAAATCTGCGTCGAATCTGACGTCGAGGCCAGAGGCGATCCAGGCTCTTGCATGGGGCATCGTCCCGTCGAGGTAGGCGTCGATCTCGTCGAACAGGGCGAAGACGCCTTCGATGTCGGTCTCCGACGCGGCGTGAAACGAGAACAGCGGGCTATCGCGGATCTGTGACAGCCCGACCGGGAGTGCCCCGATGGGGGTGTGCACGTAGATCGTCGCGCTGTGCCCCTTCTCGAACCCTCCGTGCGAATATGGATTGCGCCAACGCTCGACTACCTCGGCAAGCCGTTCCCGCAGCCGAACCGCTTCGGGGTCAGACGTTCCCACTACGCGCCGCCATTTCTTGCCCCATGTGTCACCGATGATCCGGGTCAGGTCATCAATCGACGGGTTGAAGTCCAGAAACGGAAGAGCTAGGACGAGCTCATGCTCCAGGGAGCTGAGGAAGGCCGAGATGGCGGCGACGAGGTCGTGGAACGAGTTCATGGCCATGATGTTTTTGCCCAAGATGAACGATGTCCACGTTCCGAACTCGCTCTTTCCGCTGTCGGAAACGTCGGCCACAACGTCTGGGTCTGTTGCACGCTCGCGGAAGTAGCTATACGCCCGCCGCAACTGCCGTTCCTGATTAACGACTGTGACGTCTCCCGCGTTCAAGGTGTCGCGAGTTCTGGTGATCAGCAGCCCTTCAACAGTTGCGACGGCCGATACCAGCTTCTCCTGCATCTCGGATAGGAGACTGTTCGCCTGCGCGTCAGTGAGGTTGCCGCGGATACGTAGCCGGAGACCGAACTTCTGGTGTACGAGCGAGCACGCATAGCCCTTGTAGGCGAACGTTGCCCACCAGGCAACCTTTTCCCCCGGGCCCGTGTGGTCAATGCCGATCAGGTTCAGCGCATGACGGAGCAACACGGGGATCGGCGCTTCTTCCAGCGGCACGGTGGCCATGAACGAAGGGAGATCGTAGTCCGGCTCCTTGCCCCGAGGCGCCGCTTTGAAGTCACGCAACGAAGTCCTGGACAGCCGCTCCCCTGCCGCTACTTCTTCTGGAGTCTTCATACGTCAAAGGATGTCAGTTGCGGCATGGCTGTCCTGACCCATCTCAGAGGAAGAGCGATGACCTCCCCGATCGCGCCGTAGAGGTCTCGAAATCGGCGGTGCCGCTTTCAAGGGGAGAGGTTGAGAGTCCGGCTGGCACTGTCCGAAAGAGGATCGGTCGCTGAGACGCGAAACCAGTGAAAACGAGTAGCACGTCCGAGGGCCGCTGAAACGATCGTTTAGGGCGGGGAGATGGTTCTGCGCCGATTCTGATCCGACAAGCTTCGTGAAACTCCGACAACTTCGCGAGACCGTCTGACAGCTTTCGTGAGACTTCGAGACTTTCTTGAAATCGGACATAGTTGTCCGATCTCACCGCAGCTGACGGAAGGATACGGACGCTCCCGATGACTTCGACGGAGCCTTTCGCGCAGGCCGCGACCGACGCGGGTCAACAACACTGTCGTTGACCCGCGTTCTGACCTCGCGACCCGCCGGGACGGTAGGCGCGGAGACACGGATTCTCGAGTGGTGACCGTCGCACGAGGAGGTAACACCGTTGATCGTCATCTGCGGCTCTGAACGCTTGAGTCCAAGCCCCGACCCGCCGAAGGAGGGCAAGCGACGAGGAACGCGTGGCCTGGAATGCTCGCGGCGGAACATACCGCTTCGGTTTCAGCTAGATTCAGATGCGCCCAGATGCGGCCGCCCGGCATTGACAGCGGAACCGTAGCATTCCTGGGCGTGTCAGCTCGAACGAACCAGCGCACACCGATCGACTGCCAGAAGATCGAAAGTCGAGCGCAGCCTGTCAGGAGAGAATGTTGACGTTGCCGACAGACGGCCTAGGGATCCTCTCGTATCTCGCGCTCATCGTTCCCGGAGTGATCTTCATACTCGTGCGATCGCAGCTACGAGGCTTCAGAGATGTCGACCGTAGCGTCGGGTCCCGGATACTTCTAGCTTTCATCGTTAGCGTCATCTTCGACGCGGTCTACATCGCCGTCCTCGGGCCGCCCGTCATCGCGCGCCTTCGTTCTGGCGAAGCGATCGCGCCCGCCGAGGTGTCGGTGGCAGCATGGCTTTTCTTATTGATGGGGATCGTCATCCCCGCCCTGCTGTCGTACGTCGTTTACGGCGGCGGAAGAGCGCTCCAGCCGCTGCATCGACTCGCATCGAGGATGCGATCACACCTCACCGACTCCAGGTACGAGGCAACCCCGACTGCCTGGGATCTGGCAGCGACTACTACAGAAGCGGGTTGGGTCAGGATACGCATCGCTGACGGCGTGTGGATCGGGGGCAGGTTTGGGGATCAGTCATACTTCAGTACGTATCCAGAGCCTCGAGACATCTTCATCGAAACTCAGTACATGATGGATCAGATGGGAGCTTTCAACGATCCCGTTGAGGGCAGCGCGGGCGTCTGGGTAGCCGTAAGAGACGACTACATAGTTGAATGGCTCTACGACGCGGAAGATCGATTGGAATCGGATGTCCGGAAACAAGCAGGGTGAATCGTCAGGAAACAAGGGCGCTCGGCCGCACCGCTCCAACGAGGGCGCTCATCCTAGGTCCGTTACGGGGAGTGGGTCAGGACCAAAGCAACCGGCAACGGGCAAGCCGCCAGCAGGTAATTCTGGTGTTTCGACACCTCAGAAGTAGTCGCCACGCGCTCAGGCATTGCGCGACGCGATAAGCCGACGCAACGCGTCGAGGTATTCGAGCGCCTGTTCGCGGTCGCTTTCTTTCTCTTCTTCGCTGAGCTCTTCGTAGCGCGTAGCCATCTGCCTAGACCACTTCTCAGCGTCATCGACCGGAATGGTCAGAGAGCCATCAGCGTTCTGCACACATCGGCTGTGCAGATATCGTTGCCAGTGCGACCACCTAGCGTGCTCGACCGCGGCCAGAGTCTCGAGAGCTTCTGTTGACTCGAGTCCCGCCCAGCTTGAGCCTGTCAAATCAACCTCTCATTCACGAGGTTCCAGTAGTGCTCCCCGAGGACGGTGAGTTCACAGGCTCGACTTTCCATCGCAGCGTAGTACATGTGAACTGCCCCGACCGGTTGCACGAGGTTGACCCTGACATAGTTCTGCAGGACCTTGAAGGTGGCGGTGTTGGCGGGGTCTGGCGGCGGTATGGTTCCGTCCGCGATCTGTTCTGCACTGCGGCTCGGCTCAAACGAAGGGTCCAGCGGCAAGGGAACTCCCGGTACCGGAAAGATTGAAGTGATTTGCCGAAGATCTTCCAGCGAGATCGGAGGTCGCGCACGGCGCAAAGACACGAAATTGGTCACGTTGGTCTTGAACACGGGGCGCTGTTGCCAGGGGCCCAGAGACTGATCGACATGCGCGTAAACGCTGCCGGGCGTAATGTCACCGACGAGGTTGGAGGCTGCGCCGTTCAAGGCGTCGACCAAGAGGCTGGTGAACACTCCTGAACCGCCGGACTCGAGTGCGTACTGATTCGCTGTAGACGCGGCCAAGATCGTTACGCCTTCACGAATGTCTGCCTGAGCAGCGCCGGTTGCAGCGCCGGCGGCAGCTCCACTGTGACAGCTGTCGAGAATGATGATCTTGTTCGTCGCAGGCGACTGATTTGCGAGCGTCATGATCTCTGAGAGCGCCAGCCCATCGTCGCCGTCGCGCGAGTCGCTCACGCAGAGAAAGCCACCTGTCTCATCGAGGTAGCCGTGCCCAGAGAAATACAGCAAAGCGATCTCTGCGTCGTCTCGGAACAGCTCGCGCACCGCTTCCCGTAGTGCAGCCCGCTCCACCGGCGAATTCTCACCGGTCCCTATAAGCAACTTAGGGCTGATGAAGTTAGCAGTGCCGTCTGCGTCACGCTCGAGCACGGCAAAGACGCTATGGGCATCGTTGACGCACCCTCGCAACGAGGGCATCTCGTTGTAGTGGTCGACACCGACGATTAGGGCCTTGCGCACGATGGCCTAGAGCGAATCGATGAAGGTCGAAATGTTCTCGTCAGTCCACGCCACTGTCTTAATCCCCGTGATGGTTGATCGGTCGCCCGAGTAAGCCCAGATTCCGAGGATCGGCTTGCCTTCATCCTTCGCGCACTCGATCTCCCATGCTTGGCCCGTTGAAGCTGCGGAGTTCTCGCTTACGAGGACGATCACGCCGTGCGAGCGCTTGATCCGCGTACGCACCTTTTCTTTCCAGTCGGAGTCGTAGGCCTCCTTGACGGACATGTCGATGAAGGAGTATGGCGCTCGCGGCGACAGCGACTGCCCTTTCAGAAAATCACGTTGGCGCTCGTCCTCGATAGCAAACGCTACGAAAATTACCTTCTCTTCAGCCATGGGAGCCCCTGTTCGAACGTCGTTGTGGTGGTTCATACTACTGACAAACGCAGGCCTAGTTCCATGATCGATCCTGTTGCCCCCTTAGGGACCCGCTCCGGCGATGGCAGCCTCGCCCCTCCAGCGGCCTACTGCTTCGTAGGGTCAAACGAACACGCTGCCCGAGAAGCGTCCAGAGGTCCGCTCGCGCATCTGCAACGTGGCCCGTGAGTCATCCGCAGGTTCGCGCGCAGGCGATGCCGCCGATCCGTCCTGCCTCCCTACCGGTAGCTAGCGATTCTCTGACAATGACCCGCGGTGCGATTCGTCGACGCGAAATGCCGAGGAGCCCATGTCCCCGCAGCCGGGCGCTGCGCTTACGTCATTGATTAACGGACAAACCGCTGCTGGCGATCAGCTCGACCTGCAGTGAATCGAGGTAGCGGAAGCTCTGGGGCGGTCCAAATCCCAGCAGGTCTCGGAGCGAAGCGAGGGACACTGGTCGCTCCCACGCTCTAGGGCGCTCGACTTCCAGAAGGGTGGAGGCGTCGGTGCCTTGGAGGTATTCACCGAGGGCGTCCTCTGGAATGTCGATCGCGTCCGAGTGCAGCTCCCAGACACGGTCTGGTGGCAGTTTGCTTGCCTGCTTCAGACGCACCGTGCCCACGATCGCGCGCTCCGGGGAGCTCGAGTAGAGCACGATGGTTGTGCCAGCGGGGAGGTCGGGGAACTTACGTCTGACTTCGATCGTCTTGCGTCCTTCGAGGATTGCCCTCGCGTACCGGGGCTTTATCGATAGGAACAGGGCGCGGGTCATCGTCCTTCCCATCCAACCTGAGTACGGATGACATCATCGAAGAGCCCGGGGGTTCCAGTGCGTGTGGTGATGAGTGAGGTGGTGACACCGTGCTTGCGTAGTAGCGCATCGAGTGATTTTCGCCCCAGCGGGGCGTCAAGCACGTGTGTGTCCTCGAATCTCAGCACCAGCACCTTCCCGTCTTTTGCGTGCCCTTGGATCTCCCCACCCCGGAGGACCCCCAGGGTTCGGTACCGGTCAACTGCGTCCTGCACGTGCATCACTTCGGCGTCGACCACACGAGAGTGTGCGACGACGGCGCGAACTGCGCGGTGTTCAGGGGCAGTCGGGTCCTTGGTGACATACCACAGCACCCGGGTTGGGATCTCCCAGTGTTTCATCTTTGGCGCCGCGAAGTACACGAACTCGCGAGCGAGCCCAAGGGCGGGTCGATCGCGGACCTGGAAAAGAGTGTCGTTGAAGCCCAGGAGTTCGCGGGCATAACGCGGCTGGATCGGCACAACCCTCACGGGGACATCCGTCCCAAGCAGGAGTTGCGGCCAGTGCCGTCGCTCATACTCGGTCACTTCCGCCGGGGTGGTAAGGGAGGCGGTCTGTGACGGATCGGGGTGGCGTGCAAGCCGGGCGGCAGGTGGCTCGGATTGGAAGCCGTCGGTGACAAGTGCGGCTCGCAACGCCGGGTTCAGAGCCCCTTCCACGATCGCCACGGCGCCCGCGGCTCGCTCCAACGCCAGGGCACGGAGGTACCTAGTCAGTTGGAATGCGATAGTTCCGCCGAGCGAGCCTCTCGCGACGCGCATCACCGAAACGCGGAGCGTATCGTCGGTAGATTCCGTTCCGAGAAGAGCCCAACGCCGCCCGCGATCATCGAGGAGAACCTCAAGGCGCGCCGTGGCCGGTCTCGCAAGCACCGCACGAAGCTGCTTCCGGAAGACTGTCCCCTTCTCTCCGTTGCGGATGTCGACAAACTCGTCTTCTAGATCCGCGGTGACTTGGTCTACGGACTGCCAGCGCAGGCCGGCCGATTCCAACTGTCCAGAGCGGAACTCAGTCGGTGCGGACGGGGGGATGAACGCACGAAGCAAATCCACTGGACGGAGCACGTCGATGGCGTACTGTTCGCGCGCCCACTCCGCCGTGGCTGCGAGAAAGCTCTCGTCCCGTGTAACAAAGTAGTCGGCACCAGCAAGCACCGCGTCCGCGAGGTGTTTAGCGTCATTTCGGAGACTGGAGTCTCGCTGTATAGCCGCGGTCGGCATCCGCGCAACGAACTCTGCTGCGAGCGGCCTCATTGTCTCGCGTCGTCGCAGCGCGACCAGTCCCTGGAGACTGCGTTGCACCCGTTGCCGTTCGACGGGCGGTTCCAAATGATTGACTTCGACGGACACCTCTGGTGACACCGCGAGCTCAACCACATCCACTAACCAGTCCGCGGCCAGCCCCTTCGACTCCTCTCGGTCCGGGCGCTCCATCTGGTTCGAGGCGTACAGGTCGATCACGACGTTCGAATCGAGCACGGCGATGGGGCGCGAGGAGTCGTAGAGGGCGCTCTCAAGCAGGTCGAGTTGCCCGATCTTGCGTGTCCAGACCGTGAGTGTCGATCCTTTAGCTGCTCTGCCAGGGCGTTCAGCAGTCGGCGCCATGTCCAGCGATCGCCAAAAGCCGTCCATGTCGTAGTCCGACCGACAGTGTGCGGTGATCACTGCACGATCGAGATTCGCAGCGATCGCTGCGTCGACCATTGCCTTGGCGAGGCCGATCCCCCGCGCGAGTGCATCAACACAGACGTGTACAAGTTTCAGTGTCTGCTGGCGCGGCGTGCTGTAGAGGAGATAGCCCTGAACAACATCGTCGACCGTGCCGAGAATCAGTCGTCGCCGCGCTCCCGCCTCCTCAAACGCTGCGAAAGGAAGATGGCCGAGCGTCGTGCGGTTCTTGCGGTGCAGCTCGATTACGCGTGCGTACTCTTGGTCCGCCTGGCCGCGTGTTGCATCCCATGGATAGATCTTCACCCGCGACATAGCGCTAAGCGTAGGGGTAGGAACGTCTCCGCGGGACAACACCCAAGACCGCGCGAAGACGGAATCATGCGCCCGTTGCCGTTCCCGATGCCGCGCAACTGCGCGCGACGGCTATCGCCTCCTCGCCTGGGCGGCGTCCGTCGTACTCCATGATTAGGAGCGACTCGCACCCGAGCCACAATGGTCCTAGGCTCGCGCTTATGGCCATCTCGGAGCCCCCGTTCGTCACGCCAACACAGCCGAACACCTGGCCAGCCCGAACACCGCAAACTCGCGCAGAGATGTCTGATCGTGGATAAACGCTCCCATCAGCGCGCTGCACTGCTTGCGCTCGATGTCGATGGCACAATCTCCCGGATCTACCGCGAGGAAGAGCGCGCGCTGCATCAGAACGACGAAGGCTGGCGCTCCTGGATGGCGGTCGACGATGACCTCGTGGACGCACTTGACGACCTCGCCCAGCGACCCGGCGTGCAGGTCGCCTGGCTGACGACGTGGCCGCGTGATCAGGTCGGCTGGTTGATCCGCGAGCCGTTGCGAGGCAAGCTCATCGGCCCGTACGTGCCTTGGCAGAACTGGCCCAAGCGTGGATGGCGGACGGCGAGCCTGATCTCGCACATTCGGCAGACGAGCCCGAACGCAGTCGTGTGGGCAGACGATCAAGCTCCCGAGGACGCTGAGCAACGGCTAACCGCAATGACGGAGGTCCCATCGCTGGTCGTCCGCCCCGACAAGTTTGTGGGCGTCACCCTTGCCGATATTGGGCGAATTGATCAGTTTCTAGCCGAGCAGCTCGGACTCTGAACGCCCGCCGGGCACTGCGGGCGTTCATTCGGCGGCTTCCTCAGCCTTGGCGCGAGCGTGAGATGCGCAGAGTGCCCACACCCACATTCGGATCGTGTAGGTCCTCGCCGGCGCCCCGCATTCTTCGCAGGTTGTCGTGCTCTCCCACTCAGCAGCGAGGATGGCTTCGCTGAATTCTTTGTTGTAATCGTAGACGTCTTCGGATGCCCGAGCGTAAAAGCTGAGAGAGCCGAACTTTGATTTGACCTGCTGAACGACGTAGCCCGGAGCGATCGCCGCGAGTTTTCTGTCGAGCCGGTCGAGAAGCGGGTACCAGCCGGAGCTCACATCGATGAGCTCAGGCCAGCCAGGTTCGATGCGAGCAATGATCCGCCGAAGCTCCGGCGGAGCGTTCTCAGTCATATCGTCCCCTCCTGATCGACGTTCTCTGCTCTAGACGATGCGAACGGGCTAGTGGTGGCTCACGGGTACCTCGGCTCGATGGGAGCCTCCGTACCTTCGTTCGTTTAGTCAGCCACATCCAGCGGTTCCGCAAGCAGGACCAGTGTGGAATGCTTCGAACCGTTACGGGCAACTAGGGACGCTCGGGACTGTTGCCGCAGTCGAGAATGTTCACGGAACGCGCGCCCTACGCGCAGACTGCGCATGACGGCCCTGTCGAAGCTAATCATTCCTCGACGACGCCACTCGATAGCGGCGTGACCTCGAAATCCCGTGACCGCCCGTCGGCGCTCCATGAACTCGATTTCTGGGAAAGGACCCGGCAATCCACCTGTGTCGGGCAGCAGGTGGGTGAAGAGTTCGGCGAACGTCGGACCGAGGCCCGTGCGGCGTCGAGTCTGCGCGATGAAGATGGCGGCAGCCAGTGCCCATTCCTCCGCGGTGTCATCGCCGGTGAACTCTTCGAACATGTACACCCATTCTGTAGGCGGCGGACTCGTGATGTCCTGCCACCAGATCGGGAACGCCTCACACATGACGCACACCATCACATTTCGCGGTCGCATGCACGGGCCGATCCCGCGGCGCGACCGCCAGTCACCGGGATGGGCAGCACACGTGCAGGGAGTAGCGGAGCAATCCGACGAAGATGATGATTGTTTCGTATGGCCTCCCAAATTATGCCATACCGATTAGGCCAAACATGAGCGCCCGGATCTAGACGCTTGGAAGGTGCGCCAGCGGAACGACGACTTGGAAGCAGATTGGGCTGCGTTCGCGCAGCGCTTCGCCACTTCCCTTCGCACTGCTCGCCACGAAGCCAATCTGAGCCAGGAAGACGTGGCCTACCGCGCCGGGCTGACCCGGTACACGTATCAGAAGTACGAGAAGGGCGAATCACGCCCCGGCCACCCGGCTAACCCGACGTTGCGAACTCTCCTGGCTCTCACCCAGGTGCTCGGCGTCACCTTGACCGATCTGGTCCCGGGGAACGCTCCCGATCTTCGAAGTCGCTGAGCGCTGTTCAGTCCCCTGCGTGACCCACGGTGCATCGTCGGCCCAGCCGGGAACGATGCGCCGGGATACGACCCGAGATGCAGGTGCCGCACGCACAGCACGCTCCACGATGTCCGCTCTTCTGCCGGAGCGCGTGACGTGGCGCAGGAGAACCGCTTTCTCACGGTAGGACGCTTCCGCGACCCCCTTCTCAAACGGCGTTTTCGATACCGTCGCCCCGCTCGATTTTGGCATTCGGATCGCGGTGTACATCGCGGCGCGGTGAACCGCTACGACCGTGGCTGCGGTCGATTCCAGTTCCGCCGTCCGGCTTCCACCTCCAATGCCTACGGCGAGCCCGATAAGCCCTTCGACCTGCTGGGAGTCGCTCTCGGCGAGTGCAAACAAGCTGAGCGTGACGTCAGGGTGCGTTAGCGTCACGAGCAGGTCAACTGCCGGCGCATACGAGCACGAGGCTCGGAGCCAGCGCGCGTCAGGTCGCTCTTGCCAGCTGTCGATGATTAGGCGCAGGGCAAGGTCGTATTCGCCCGTGTGCATGGTCACCCCGCGTCTCCAGAGGATTCCTGAAATCGACTGTTCGGCGCGATGGCACGCCGACGGGGTGGACAGGAGCTCATCTTCACCGAGGAAGTGCCATCGACGGTGGCGAATGCAAAACCCTCCTCCCCTACTGAACACCTCAGTCGGGTTTCCGTCGCTGCATACCAAGCACGCGGAGCGAGCGCGATCAACAACGTCGCACGTGGCGCAGCGTCGAAGCATCCACCGAACGTGGTGGCAGCGCCGATACAGACGGAAGCGTGCGCGTTCCTTGGCGAAGTGCCCGGGAGGCAGCGCACCGATTGCCTCAGTCGCAGATGTGAATCGAGCGTTGGTCGAGCTCGACCTGTTGGCACCAACCGTCCGCTCCAAATAGTGGGTGAGCGCGCTGAGATCGAGCGAGTTGGCGACGGCCAACCTAGCTAGGAAACCGGCAGGCGTCTCCCCGGGCAGCGGAATCACACGACAGGGAAGAGTTCGCATGCCTACCTCGACCTCAGTTCCACACGATGGTTCAGCACATGCGCCCTGATCGCCTTGACCCTCGGAAGCATGCGCCTGGCAGCGGGCGTAAGCACGCAGCCGCCTTGCGTAGCGACCGCGAACCTGCCGATCCAGAGTTCCCGTCCCTGAATTCTCAGGCTGTCGAAGATGCCGTCCACGGCGCGATGCCCTAGAGAGTGCGCGGCGACTACGCGATCGAACAGCATTGCCAGTGCGTACCCACCGAGACCCTGCGACATCAGAACGTTCGTGAGACGAGCGTCAGTGAGCCGCGCAGTGAGCGCGATTCGCCGCGGAAATTGAGGAATCTCGTCATCCAGAAGTTCAGCTGCGCACCCACCTTCGAGATTTCGCAGTCGCAGCAACTCCGCGGCCGCATCAACTTCGGGTGACCGATACGGCACACCTCGAAGAGTGAGAGTTCCATTCAGCAGGCGTTGCGCGAGCAGGTGCTTGTGCCTCCCCGGCAGGGGAATATCTCGACCGCTTCCGTGCCACCTCCGGTGTCGCACGCAGACCGGACCGTGCATACGCGCGACTGTGACCTGATCGCCTCCGGCGCACCGTCTGCAGAGAGCCACAGCTGCCGGAATCATGCGACAACTCGGGCATTCGACTTGACGCGTGGCGCCACCATGTCCACAGGCGCGACCGCCGGCTTCGCGGAGCAATGCACCATCCGGAAGCCCACCCAACGCCTCGATCTTCCAGAGGGCGCTTCTCGGTGTCACCCGAATTGGGAGGGTTCGATCCTCGCGTCGCAACGCCAACCAGAGGTCCTTTTCGCCGATTGCATTTGCGGCGCAAAGCCGCGCCCAGTAGCTCGCCGCCGTTTCCCCCGGATACAGGCGAACGGAAGTCGGAAGCCCGGGACGCGAGGTCATGCCGCACTCACAGGCGTTCGCGATCGTCGCGGCTTGCTTGTGTGGAGCGTTGCGGCCGTCTGACGGCGGGCAAGGTCGCGTTCGAATGCGGCCGAATCGAGCTTCTCGGTTCCGTCGTCCATCGCGCTCAGGGCAGCGAACTGCAAGAGGTCCTTGAGCAGTCCAATCTCCCCGCCCGTCAGCGCGTGCAGTGTCGGCGCCGCGGACAGAATCGATCCTGGCCGTTGCTCTGCTAGACACAGTGAGCTCTCCATGGCGAGAAGCAGATCACCCCAGCGAGCCTTCTCCGCGGTCGAGATCAAAGGAAATGGTAAGGCCACGTGCACTTCGAATCGCTTCCCGATCTGCCCACCACGTGAGCCGTCGAGAAGTCCGGTCCCCTCAACTGCGATTCCGGCGTAGACGAACGTGCCTCCACATCGCTCGGAAAGCTGCTTGAGCATGTCTGATGCCTCGACGTTCTGCCGGTATTTCAGATCGAGGTGATGCACGTCATCGACCAAGACGAGTTCGGTGGAGCATCTGCGCAGGGCGTTCGAGACCGCTTCCAGCAGGTCCCCGTAGGTCATCCTGCCGAGAACCGGGAGACCAAGGAATCGGGCGAACTCATGCATCAGAGCTTTGGCTGAGCACTGGGCGGGTACCGCGACATACACGACTGGGAGCATGCCCGGCCCCGCAGCCGGGTGGCCGGTGTCTCGCCGCCTGCGTTCGTGTGCTCTACCGATCTCGACTAGCGAAGTGGTCTTGCCCTGGCCTGGCTCCCCCGAGAGGATCAGGCCTAGCTTCCCGACTCGTCGGTAGGCGTTGAGCATGACGCGATCCCGAACGGCTCGCTGGAAGGCCTCGAACTGCGGTGTCCGCACGAAGGCGCCTGCCTGCGAGTATTGAGCTCGTCCCTGGTTGTATAACGCGCGGTCCCCGAAGCTCATGGCCCGAAGCTCCACGGATGTGACCGGCGCCGGGCGCTCATACGCGGTGTCAACGTGCTCGCGCCAGCCTTCCTTGGTCGCGATCTCGATCATTCGTCGATCCTCCGCCGCACCTCGTCGAGCCTGTCTCCGATGAGAGGGAAGCCACCGGTGTTAGGCCATTCCTCAATAGAGGTGGTCTCGATGGACGAGTTGTCATCGTCAGCAGGTCGTTTCTCGTCCTCGATGCTCTTCACACTGGTGAAGTTCATCGGATCTTCAGCGATCGCTGCCAATCGAGCGCGCTCTCGCCCGCTTCGCTTCTGACCGTTGCTTCGAGGGGCCGGATTCCCTTGACCGGCGAACGCCTTGATCGCCATCGCAAGCTCGCGACGTTCAGCATCGAGCTCAGCGACACCACAGGAGCGCGACGTGCGGGCGTACCGCCAGACATCACCCAGCATCGGGAGTTCATGGACCTGATTGGACCATCTCAGAGGGATGAACTCGCCGTCCCGCTCGAGCCAGACGACGTGCAGATTGTACGGGTCTACGCGGATCGGCCATCGGCCGTTCCGCGCTTTGTCAGGAGATTTGCGCCTCCACAGGCCTTTGAGCCGCTCGGAGTTGTAGACGCGGTTATCGATGCGCACGCCGTAGCGGTTCAGAACTCGGTAGTCCACAGGTAGCAGCGCGATGTAATCGTCTCGCGTCAGCGGTACGTGGAGTTCGGGCACGTAAGCACGGAACGCGCGACACATCTCGTTCGGCGACAACTTTATACGCGGATGCAACGGGTCCCGCAGTCCGTCATGCGGACGATTCTGCCACTCGACCGCGATCCAGTCCTCTAGGAGCTCCTGGGCCTGCGCGATCGTCAGTAGTTCGTCGGATTCCGTGTCTGTGTCGCGACCGCGATGTTCGACGCTGCGGCCGACATATCCCTTCACGTGCTGCAGCAGCATTGAGTTGATTGCCCCGAACGCTCGCTCTACGTGCGGTTTGTCCGTTGGTGTGTGCGGCGCCGAGGTGATCAGCGAGATATTCAAGGTTTCACACGCAGCGCGGAAATGCCGCGACAAATAGTTTCGTCCGCGGTCGGTGGTGATCGTGTCGGGAAACACATACGGCTGCGCGAGACGCAATCGCTCAAATCGCTCCTGATCGATCAGTTGATCGTCAGCCCATGCCGTCGAGATCAGCTGTCGGGTCTCGCGAACCCCTTCCATACGCCGGCCATAGGGCACCAGGGCCCGTGCAAGGACAGCCACCAGGTCGACGCTCTTCGTCCCTTCGGGGCGCAGCATCGCGGCAAGAATCGAGCGAGTTGCGACGTCAAGGAGAATCGTCAGTTCGGGCCGGCCGACGGTTTCGTCATCGATCCGCAGCATGACATCGATCCGCGTGGAGTCCATCTCGACCAGTTCGCCGGGACGCAGTGCGGTGCGAGTGCCGAATGTGCCGTCGGGTTGAAGCGCAAGCGACTCGCGAGTCTTGGCCGAACCGAAGGTGAATTGCCCGTGCTCGTCTGCTTCGAGAAGTCGGAAGAACGTCGCTCGGCTCGGCAGCTTCACCGCATCGCCGTGGAGACGTTCGACGCGCCTCATGATTTGTTCGATCGCCGTAGTTCGACTCACAGTCGAGGCGCGGCTCTTTCCTCCGAGTACGTGGTTGATGGCCTCGACGAGGCGTGGATCCCATGTGCTCTTGCGTGGGGAGCCCTTGCCTGCAGTGGTCGTCCCCTGCTCTCGGAACGCTTTAAGCCGACGCTCCACGGCGCGCGTGGAGACAGTCCTGCTTAGGCGCACCTCCAGCCACTCGCGCTCTGCTTCAACAGCCTTCCCGACCCCGATCTCTTCTCGGGTCGCCTCGATGCGTATGCACGATTGCAGCCACGGATCCATGTCCGGCGTGATGTCCTGCACCTGCAGAGAAAGGTTCAGCAGACCTGAAGTGTCGCTAGGCACCGGTGTTGCATCATGTCGAAGCTCGTCGAGAGCGACTTCGACCTCACTTCCGTCCTCATCTCGGAGCATCGCCGAATCCTTCTCAATGAACAAGACCGAGAACTTGCGTTGACGCCACGTGAGCGACCCGCCAACTACAACGCGCATCACACGCTCCTTTGCCACACGATCGTTCTGATGTTGAGGGCTTGATCGAGATCTGCCTCGAGCGCCCCTGACCAGAGGTGCGCGTAGCAGTGTGCGAAGCCCTCGGATCCGACGCCGAGCAGCGCAGCTACCTCAGCCAGGGGCAGCCCATCTTCTGGGAGCATTGGCAGTTCTTCGCTGCTCGCCCAGTCTCGGAACGGGCCCAGGAATCGGAGGTTGGCCTCGCGGACTACCGATTCCGCGTCATAGACGACATACCGCCAGCCGCGCTCAGCGGCGAACACCGCTGTCATGTCGAACTGTCTTCTGACGTCGTCCTTGATCTGAGTCGCCGGCTTGACGTCCATCAGCACGGCGTGCCCGTCGTCCAGACGCACGAAGTAGTCCGGGCAGTGCTCGCGCGGGCCGTCGGGCGTGGTCCATCGGATCCACATGGGCTGGCTGGCGATCGCAACCACGCCCGGGGTGCGGTCCAATTCGATGAGGCAGCCCCGCTCCGTCAGCGACTCGAATCCGACAGACGCGCCAAGCGCTCCCATCCAGTGGTATCCGTCGTAGTGCCTCTTGAGCCGCCAACTGGGAAAGTTCCGAACGGGATCGCCTCGTTCGAAGGGCACGCTGTCGCAGTCGACGGCGTCAAGCTCTAGTTGCACGCCATCGAGACGGTACTCAACGCGAGCTCGCGTCCGGTTCGCTTCAGTGGTGGGAGGAACAGGCCACTGCTGAGTCAGGTCCATAGGGATCCAATCGACATCGACGGATACTTCCTATTCGGCAGTCAGCCTCTCTCCTGGGGAGCGGTACTGGCCTATGTCCTGAGCCCTGACAAAGATGCCCCGACTGGGGATCTGCTCACGGGCAGACTATGTCCGGCACCCAACGAGGCTGGTCGACACGCCGCTCTTCCGACACGTCTAGTGAGACTCCGACACTTTCGTGAGACTCTCCGACAGCCTTCGTGAGACTCCGACACTTTTCGTGAGATCGGACAATGGCGGCTCCTGCCAGAAGTTTCCGTGACCAAACCGTTGCATTCGTTACCTTGCCGTTATACAGTGATCACACGGTGAATGTTTGCTGTGGCATCCACCGCATGTGATTGCAGGACACTCTTGGTGCAAGGGACAAGGGCCGGTCGGGAGCCTCTCCGACCGGCCCTTTACTGTTCCCACTATTCTGTGAGGATGACCGATCGCAAGCTCGCCCTGGAGGCCTGGGAGAGCCTGTTCCGCGCGCAGCACGAACTGTTCAACGAGATGCTGGAAGACTTCGAGCACGGCGATCTCGCGCAGGCCGAGTACGACGTGCTCCTGACGGTGACGCGCTCCCCCGAGATGACCGCCCGTCTGCGCGACGTCACGACCAACATGCTGATCAGCCAGCCCAGCGTCTCGCGCCTCGTCGACCGCATGGTCTCGCGCGGTCTCGTCTCGAAGTGCCCCGACCCCGAAGACGGTCGCGGCGCGCTGATCCGGGCGACGGATGCCGGGGCTCGCACCTTCCGCTCCCTCGCCACGGTCCACGGCCGCTCGATCGCGGAGCGCATGTCGCGCCTCGACGACGCCGAGCTCCGTACCCTGCGCGACCTGGCCGAGAAGCTCCGCCGCGGCTGACCTCCCTCCCGTCGCAGTTGTGGCCGGTCCCGGGCAGTATTACCCGCCAGAAGTGCGACGGGAACGCGCGCCGGTCTGGCAGGGTGGAGCCTGAAGGCGCGCAGCACGGCGCGCCGGGGGGAAGAGGGAGTCATCCATGGAGATCGCCGGAATCATCGGCATCCTCGTCATCGTCGGCATCGCCGTCGTCGTCGTCGTCGTTCTGCTGCTCATCCTGCTGCTGTTCGCACGCAGCTGGATCAAGGTCGCCCGAGCCGACGAGGCCCTCGTCATCTCCGGGCGCAAGCAGAAGGTGCAGCTCGCGGTCCTCGGGGCCGACGGTTCGAGCCGCGACGAGATGTCGGAGTCGCCCGTCACGGTCATCGTGAACGGCAAGTCGCTCGTCAACCCGATCACGCAGCGTCACGAGATCATCTCGCTGCGCTCGCGGCAGGTCTCCCTCAACGCCGAGGCGCAGTCCCTCGACAGCGTGACGCTGAACGTCGATGGCGTCGCGATCGTGAAGATCGGCTCCGACCCGCTCCTGGTGCGCCGCGCCGCCGAGCGTTTCGCCTCGCAGGACTCGGCCATCGAGCAGTTCACCACCGAGCAGCTCGAGGGTGCTCTCCGCGGCATCGTCGCGACGCTGTCGGTCGTCGAGCTCATGCGCGAGCGAAAGAAGTTCTCCGACCAGATCGCCGCCGATGTCTCGCAGGAGCTCGCCGAGCAGGGCCTCATCCTCGACTCGTTCCAGATCAAGGGCATCACCGACAAGGTCGGCTACATCCAGTCGCTCGGCGCCCCCGAGATCCAGGCGAAGCGTCAGTCGGCGGAGATCTCGCAGACCAACGCCGACCGCGCGATCAACCAGAAGAACATCTCGAACCAGGAAGCCAACCTGATCGAGCAGACCGCGCTCGACACCAACACGGCCAACTCGAACGCCGGCATCGGCCGTGCGCGCGCCGAGGCGGAGCAGGCCGAGAACCTGGCCCGCGAGCAGGCGCAGCAGGCCGTTCTGCAGCAGCAGGCCGAGAACCGGCAGGCGCAGCTCGACGCCGACGTCAAGCGCGTCGCCGACGCGCAGCGGTACGAAGCCGAGACCCGCGCCCAGGCCGAGCTGTACACCCGTGAGCGGGCGGCAGAGGCTGCCGCGATCGAGCAGGTCAAGCAGGCCGAGGCCCGCACTCGCATCGCCGAGCAGCAGGCCGTGGCCGACAAGGCCCGTGCCGACGGTGAGGCTGCGGCTGCGGTCGCGAGCGCCACCGGTGAAGCCGACGCGCTGCGGTCGAAGGCCGAGGCCGAGGCTCACGCCCGACGCCTGCAGGCTGCTGCCGAGGCCGAGGCGATCCGCGCCACCGGTGACGCCCGCGCCGCCGCCCTCGAGGCAGAGGCGAAGGCCATCGCGTCGAACCAGGACGCGTTCCTCTCGCAGCGCGTGCTCGAGGTGCTGCCGTCGATCATGGCCGAGTTCGCCAAGGGCTACGCCGCGATCGGCAACGTGTCGATCATCGGCAGCTCCGGTGAGGACGGCGCGTCGAGTGTGGTCGGTGCCGACAGTGCGAAGGCGCTGCGCTCGGTGTTCGACAGCGTCCACTCGGCCACGGGGCTCGACCTCGCCGGCATCATCCAGGGTCAGGCCGTCGGTCGCGGCATCGGCGAGGGTGTGGCTGCAGCCACGCCTCCCGCACCCCGCAAGGCGAAGCCGACCACTCCGCCGCCGCCCGCTCCCCCGGCGCCTGCCGCGGAGTAGAAGACAGAGAACAGCGGATGCCGCGGCCGATTCGGTCGCGGCATCCGTCGTCTCCGACCCGACCGGGCAGACTGGGACGATGACGTCCGCCGCCTTCGACCTCGCCGCGATCGGCGCGGGTCTGTCGTTCGCGGCCGCCATCGATGAGCTTGCGGCGACGCTCGACGCGAGCAGGTCAGCGGTGGTGAGCGCACCGCCCGGCACGGGCAAGACCACGCTCGTGCCTCCGCTGCTCGCCTCGCGTTCCGCCGGTCGCGTGATCGTCACCCAGCCACGTCGCGTCGCCGCCCGGGCGGCCGCGCGGCGGCTCGCGCAGCTCGACGGCTCACCGCTGGGCACTCGCGTCGGGTTCACGGTCCGCGGCGAGCGCGCGGTCGGACGAGAGACACGGGTCGAGTTCGTCACGGCCGGCGTGCTGCTCCGTCGCCTGCTGGACGACCCGGGCCTCGCGGGCGTGGATGCCGTGATCATCGACGAGGTGCACGAACGCGCGCTCGAGACCGACCTGCTGATCGGCCTGCTCTCGGAGGTGCGCGAGCTGCGGGACGACCTCGTGCTCATCGCCATGTCGGCGACCCTCGACGCCGCGCGGATCGCCGACGTCATCGGCACAGACGACGAGCCGGCGCCGATCGTCGACCACCAGGTTCCTGCCTTCCCGCTCACCGAGCGCTGGGCACCGAGTCCCGCACCGCGCCTCGACGAGCGCGGAGTCACCTGGGCCTTCCTGGATCATGTCGCGCGCGCCACGGCATCCGCCGCCCTCGAGCTGCACCGCGACGACCCTGCCGCCGACGTGCTGGTCTTCGCGCCGGGTGCGCGCGAGGTGTCGGAGATCGCACGCCGCATCCGCGATGCGACCGACCTGTTCGACGTGCGCGAGCTGCACGGGCGGATGCCCGCCGCTGAGCAAGATGCCGTGGTCCGCGGCCGCCGCTCCGGCGAGCAGGCCCGCATCATCGTCACGACCTCGCTCGCGGAGTCCTCGCTCACCGTGCCCGGCGTGCGGCTGGTGGTCGACACCTGCCTGGCACGGTCTCCGCACCGCGACGCTGCGCGCGGGATGACGGGCCTCGTGACCACTGCCGCCTCCCGCTCGTCGTGCGTGCAGCGTGCCGGCCGCGCCACCCGTCAGGGACCGGGGATCGTCGTCCGCTGCGTCGATGAGCGCACCTATGCCACGGCCCCCGCTCGCCCGACTCCCGAGATCGCCTCGAGCGACCTCGCGGATGCCGCCCTGCTGCTCGCCTGCTGGGGTGCGCCGGGCGGGACCGGTCTGCGGCTGATCGATCCGCTGCCCGCCGACAGCCTGGCCGACGCCATCACGGTGCTGCACGACCTCGGGGCGATCGACGACGAGGGCCGCGCGACTTCGGAGGGCCGCTCCCTGGCCCGCATCCCGACCGATCCGCGGCTCGCCCGCGCCCTGCGCGACGGCAGCCCTGTCGTGGGCACCCGGCTCGCCGCCGAGGTCGTCGCGCTGCTGGGCGGCGATGTGCGCACGGCGGACTCCGACGTCGCGCAGACCCTCATCGCACTGCGCGGCGGGCGATCACCGGAGGCACGGCGGTGGCGCAGCGACGCGGATCGGCTCGAACGCCTGACGACGTCGACGCCGGGTCTGCGCTCCGACCTCGACGGTGTCGGCCTCGTGATCGCGCTGGCGTTCCCCGAGCGGGTCGCCCGCCGCGTGGACCGCACGGCCGGCGGGGCGACGTTCCTGCTGGCGTCGGGAACCCGTGCGGGAGTGAGCGGTCCGCTCGCGGCCGTCGAGTGGCTGGCCATCGCCGATGTCGCGCGGGCGTCCGGCCGCGCGGCCGCCGGCTCCGGCGCGATCGTGCGGTCTGCGGCGGTGCTCACCGAGCAGCAGATGGAACAGGCGGCGAGCCACCTGATCACCGACCGCGTCGAGGCCGAGTTCGTCGGAGGTCGCATCCAGGCCCGCCGCGAGCGCCGTGTGGGCGCGATCCTGCGTTCCTCGGCGCCGGTGCGAGCGTCGGCCGACGAGGGGCGGGATGCCGTGCGCCGGGCTCTTCGGCGCGAGGGGCTGAGCATGTTCGCCTGGTCATCCTCGGCCGTGGAGCTGAGGTCGCGTCTGGCGCTGCTGCACCGCGAGCTGGGGTCGCCGTGGCCGGATGTGTCGGATGCCGGACTCCTCGCCGCCCTCGACGCCTGGCTCGCCCCGGAACTCGACGCGCTGGCGGGTGGCACCCCGGTGGCACGGCTGGACCTGACATCCGCACTGCGCCGACTGCTGCCGTGGCCCGAGGCACGACGCCTCGATGACCTCGTGCCCGAACGCCTCGAGGTACCCACCGGATCCCGCATCCGCATCGCGTACCCGACCCTCGACGACCCGGACGCCCGGCCTGTCGTCGCCGTGAAGCTGCAGGAGTGCTTCGGCTGGGCCGAGACGCCCCGGCTGGTCGACGGGCGTGTGCCGGTGCTCTTCCACCTGCTCTCCCCCGCCGGTCGCCCGCTCGCGGTGACCGACGACCTCACCTCGTTCTGGTCGGGTCCCTACGCCCAGGTTCGCGCCGAGATGCGCGGCCGGTACCCGAAGCATCCGTGGCCCGAGGACCCGTGGGCCGCCGTCCCGACCCGGCACACCAAGAACCGCTCCGCCCGCTGAGCGCGAGGCGAGCCCTCAGCGCGTGCGGCGACGCAGCGTCAGAGAGGCGAGCACGAGCGCGCCGACCGCGAACGCCACCACGATGAGCAGCGGGCCGAACACGTCCCATCCCTCGTCTCCCGCGGCGACCGCGTTGATCGTGTCGATCGCGTGGCTCAGCGGCAGCCAGTCGGAGATGGCGTGCAGCACGTCGGGCATCTGGTCGCGCGGCATGAACAGCCCGCCGAGGATGATCTGCGGGAACACCAGCAGCGGCATGAACTGCACGGCCTGGAACTCCGTCTGGGCGAACGCGCTCGCGAGCAGGCCGAGTGCAGTGCCGAGCAGCGCGTCGACGATGGCCACGAGTCCGAGCTGCCAGAGCGGTCCATCGACGTCGAGCCCGCACACGCCGACCGCGAAGGACACGGTGATCACCGCCTGCAGCAGCGCCATCAGCCCGAAGGCCAGCGCATAGCCGAGGATGAAGTCGCCCTTGCCGAGCGGGGTCGTCATCAGGCGCTCGAGCGTGCCGGACTTCCGCTCCCGCAGCGTCGTGATCGACGTGACGAGGAACATCACCACGAACGGGAACAGGGCGAGGATCGCTCCGCCGAACTGGTCGAAGACACCCTCTTGGTCGCTGAACAGCCAGGCGAACAGCCCGACGAGCAGGCTCGGGGCGATCACCATCAGCGCGATCGAGCGCGGGTCGTGCCGCAGCTGCGCGAGCACGCGTCCTGCGGTGGCGAACATCCGGCGGCCGTTCATTCTGCGGCCTCCCCGCCCGGATCGCGGGCTTCTCGGCGAGAGCGGCGGGTGTCGTCGTGCGCCGTGCGGTCGCGCTCGATCAGGGCGAGGAACGCATCCTCCGGGTCGGCCGTGCCCGTGTCCTCGAGGAGTGCAGACGGGGTCGTGTCGGCGATGATCCGCCCCTCGCGCATCAGCAGCAGGCGATCGCAGCGGAGCGCCTCGTCCATGACATGGCTCGACACGATCAGCGTCACGCCGCGTTCGGCGAGCCCGCGGAAGAGCTCCCACAGCTCGGCACGCAGCACCGGGTCGAGCCCGACGGTCGGCTCATCCAGCACGACCAGTTCCGGCGAGCCGATGAGAGCCATCGCGAGCGAGACCCGGCTCGACTGCCCTCCGCTCAGCGAGTCGACCAGCTGACCGCTCTGCGCGCGCAGCCCGACCTCGTCGATGACACGGTCGACGTCCTGCTTCGGCGCCTTGAGCAGCGCCGCGAAGTACGCGAGGTTCTGCCGTACGCTGAGGTCGCCGTACACCGCGGCACCCTGTGTTCCGTACGCGACGCGATGGCGCAGCTGCCGCGATCCGCCCGGTTCGCCGAGCACCGTCACGTCGCCCGAAGCGATCTTCTGCACGCCGACGATCGAGCGCATCAGCGTGGTCTTGCCGCACCCGGACGGCCCGAGCAGGCCGGTGATCTGCCCACGCGGGATCGTGAGATCGATGCCGTCGAAGACGTGCACGCTCCCCCGGCGCACCCGCAGCTGCGCGATCTCGACGGCCGAGTTATTCATCATGTGATGAATTATGCGCCTCGCCGTCGATCGCGTCAACGGATACTGAGCGGGGACGGAGTCAGCCGAAGAGGTAGCGCTGCACGGTCGGGCCGATCCTGCCGACCAGCTCGTCGACGGATGCCGTCGCGATCGGTGCGATCTTGAGCACGTAGCGCGTGAGCAGGAGCCCGGCCATCTGCGAGGCGACGAGCGTCGCGCGCAGGTCGGCATCCTCCACCCCGAGCGTCTTCGCGATCCGCCCGATCAGCTCGCGCGACAGGAACCCGGCGAGCAGGGGCGTCGTCAGGCGACTGCCGATGGCGGTGCGCATCAGCATCACCCCGCGCCGACGGATGTCGGGCTGCTCGAACGCTTCGAGCACGTACCGCACGAGGCGTTCGCCGACCTCGTCCTGCGGCCCCGCGAGGATGCCCGGAACGTCGATGTCGGGGCGGAGGGGGATGCCCACGGCCTCCGCGAACAGATCGGCCTTGGTGCCGAAGTAATGATGCACGAGCGCCGAGTCCACTCCGGCGCGTGCCGCGATCGAGCGCACGGTCGTGCCGTCGTATCCCTGCTCGCCGAACTCGTCGACCGCCGCCGCGATGATGCGCTCCCGCGAATCGGTGCCGCCGCGCGGACGCCCACGGCGGCGCGGCGCCTTCTGCTCGGTCATGCCCGCCAGCCTACGACTTCGCCGTCAGTCGAGCAGATGCCGGAGGTAGCGGTCCGGACTGCCGAGGAACGAGCGCCAGTGGTTCACGATCTCGAGGTCGTTCCACTCGGTCGGCCGAACGCCCCAGTCGCCCACCTCGAGGATGCGGGCGCCGGGAAGAGCAGCCAGCACCGGCGAGTGCGTGGCGCACAGCACCTGGCCGCCTTCGTCGGCGATCCGCCGGAGCACGGCGATCAGGGCGAGGGTCGAATTGAACGACAGCGCCGCCTCGGGCTCGTCGAGGCAGTAGAAGCCGGGGTCGTCGAAGCGGCTCTCGAGCAGGGCGAGGAAGGACTCGCCGTGGCTCATCTCGTGGAACGGGACATCGGGCCCGCTGGTCGACGGGTTCTCCTCGAGGTACGTGTAGAAGGAGTGCATCGTCTCGGCCCGCAGGAAGAAGCCCCAGCGGTTCGCGCCGACACCGCGCTGCAGACGCAGCCAGTCCGACAGCGGCGACTCGGTGGGGCGCGTGCGGTGCCGGGCCTGACGCGACCCGCCCTCCGGCGACAGCCCGTACGCGATCGCGATGCCCTCGACGATGGTCGACTTGCCGCTGCCGTTCTCGCCGACGAGGAAGGTCACGCCGGGATCGAGCTCGAGTCCCTCCCGCAAGACCTGGGCGACGGCGGGGATGTTCGTCGGCCAATGGTCGTCGGCGCCGGGTGCATCGTCGGACGGCTGCACCGAGACGACCGGCTGCTGCTTTCGTCGGCGCGACGTCGGCGCCCAGAAATCACCCGTCATCCGTCCTCCTCTCCGCATCCGAGCCTCCGGGGAGAATAGCGGAAGCGTCCGACAGCCGAGAGCGGCGGACTCCGGCAGGACTGTGGTCCTGGGCGCGGCGTCCTGCCAGACTGGCCGCATGGCCGTCATCGAGAATTCGAAACTCACCGTCGTCGGCGCCGGCAGCGTCGGATCGAGCGTCGCGTACGCGTCACTCATCCGAGGATCGGCTCGACACATCGCCCTGTACGACATCGCCGCGGAGAAGGTCGAGGCCGAGGTCCTGGACCTCGCTCACGGCACCCAGTTCACCGGCTCCAGCGACATCATCGGCGGCAGCGATCTCGCCGTCGTCGAGGGCTCGCATGTCGTGGTGATCACCGCGGGTGCGAAGCAGAAGCCGGGCCAGACGCGCATCGAGCTGGCGGGCGTGAACGCCGGCATCCTGAGCTCGATGATGCCGCAGCTGCTCGAGGCCGCCCCCGATGCGATCTACGTCATCGTGACCAATCCCTGCGATGTGCTCACCGTACTGGCGCAGGAGGCGACGAACCTGCCGCGCGAACGCATCTTCGCGTCGGGCACCGTGCTCGACACCTCGCGCCTGCGATGGAAACTCGCCCGACGCGCCGGCGTCTCGACCGGCAGCGTGCACGCGCACATCGTCGGCGAGCACGGCGACACGGAGTTCCCGCTGTGGTCGACGGCGACGATCGGCACCGTTCCGATCCTCGATTGGGAGGCGCCCGGCCACCCGAAGATGACCGTCGATGAGCTCGACGCGATCGCGGTGGACGTGCGCGATGCCGCGTACAAGGTCATCCGAGGCAAAGGAGCGACCAACTACGCCATCGGTCTCTCCAGCGCTCGCATCGTGGAAGCGATCCTTCGCGACGAGCACGCCGTGATGCCCGTCAGCACGGTGCTCGACGGCTACCACGGCCTCGACGGCGTGGCTCTCTCGGTTCCGTCGATCGTCAGCGCGGCCGGCGCCACGCCGATCCACGCGACGCCCTACTCGGCGAACGAGCTCGGTCTGCTGCGTCGCTCCGCCGATGCTCTCCGCGAGGTCCGTGCATCCCTCGAGACCTGAGTGAGGAACCGACCGACCCTCAGCCGAGGAACAGGTTCGACAGCGCGAACGACCAGACGCAGATGAAGGCGAGCATGCCGAGGCTGTAGCCGATGGATGCTCGCAGGATCTCGCTCTCGCGCCCCGAGAGTCCCACCGCACCGGCAGCGATCGCGATCGACTGGGGCGAGATGACCTTCGCGGTCGTTCCTCCGGCGGTGTTCGCGGCGATGAGCAGGTCAGACTGCACACCGATCCGCTGGGCCGTGGCGACCTGGAGCGGTCCGAACAGCGTGTTGTTGTTGACCACCGAACCGGTCAGGAACACGCCGATCCAACCGATGATGGGCGCGAACAGCGGGAAGAGCGGGCCGACCGCGGCCAGTGCGCTGCCGATGCTCGCCGAGCCACCCGAGTAGTTGGCGATGTTCGCCAGCACCAGGATCGCCGCGATCAGCAGCAGCGCTTGGGAGAGGTCGCGCAGCGTCGAGCCGAGCTGTCCCCAGAAATCCGCCGCCTTCAACCGCGGCGTCGTGAGGAACGAGACGATGACCGCGAGGAGTATCGCGGTTCCGGTGGCGTTCAGCGGCGTGAAGTCCCACGTCGTCGCGACCGCATCGCCGCCGGCCGTGGCCACCTCACCGGTGAGTCCGGGAATCGGCACCTTGATCACGGCCGCCGCCAGCGGGCCCTCGGCCGCGAACAGCTGCTTGAACCACGGCACGCTCCAGACGAGGATGAACGCCGTCAGGATGTAGAACGGACTCCACGCCACCGCGACCTCACGGAAGCTGTGCCGCTCGACCGGCGGAGCCTCGACGCCGCCCTCACGGAAGATGCGCTTCGGCTGCCACACGCGACCGAACACGAACAGCGCGACCATCGCCGCCAGGCCCGAGCCGAGGTCGGCGAGCTCCGGTCCGAGGAACCACAGCACCGATGCCTGCACGCCGCTGAAGACCACACTGACCAGCAGCGTCGCGGGCCACGTCTCGCGCAGGCCGCGCCATCCGTCGAGGATCACGACGAGCAGGAACGGCACGAGGAAGGTGAGCGGCTGCAGCAGAAGCACCATCGTCTGCGACAGCTCCGAGACATCGACGCCCGCCACCTGGGCCCCCACGATGACCGGGATGCCGATGGCGCCGTAGGCTCCGGCGGCGACGTTGGCCACCAGCGAGAGCATCGCCGCCTTGACGGGACGGAACCCCAGCTGCACCAGCAATGCCGCGCAGATGGCGATCGGAACCCCGAAGCCTGCCGCCCCCTCGAGGAACGCGCCGAACGCGAAGCTGATCAGGAGCACCTGGATGCGCTGATCCGTCGAGATGCCCGAGATCGAGGCCCGGATGATGTCGAAGCGCCCGCTGGCGACAGCCAGCCGGTACAGCCACACCGCCATCACGATGATGTAGGCGATCGGCCAGATCGAGGTGAGCAGACCGATCAGCGCGGACCCGCCGATCGCAGTCGCAGGCATGCCGAACACCAGCGCCGCCACGGCCACCTCGGCCACCACCGCGATCGCGGCAGCCAGGATGCCTTTGAGCTTGAAGACCACGAGGCACAGCAGGAAGACCAGCACGGGGATCGCCGCCACAAGGGCCGAGAGCCCCAGGTTCGAGACGGGGTCGATGTTCTGCGTCCACATTCGCGTACTCGTTTCGCCGTGGTCGGATGCGAGACAGGCTAGCGGGCGTCGAGCTCTCCGTGTGTGACGCGAGCGAATCTGTGCGATTGCTACACTCCGCGTCACAGGATCTGCTCGGGCCGAGCAGCCGGTCGAGAGGAGTCACCGTGGAGGGCCTACTGACGCTGCCGATCATCGACTCCCCCGCGATGTGGATCGTCTACGGCATCGCAGCCGTGCTGCTGGTGACTCTGCTGTGTCGTCGTCCGACCGCGAAGCGGGTCCGCCGCGCCCTGATCGGCATCGTCGTCGGTGCTGCGGTCGGCGCGGCGGCCTACCTGGTGTCGAACGTCGCCGACGCGTTCGGCGTCGACCTGCCGGTCGAAGTGGGCGTGTGGGCGGCGGCCGCCTTCGCCGGAGTCGGACTGGCGATCGTGTCGCTGTGGGACTCGCACGTGTGGCGCAAGATCGTCGCCGCGCTGTCGATCGTGTGGTTCGTCGTCACGGCCGTGATCGGTATCAACGCCTTCTACGGGCTCAACCCGAACGTCGGCACGCTGTTCGGCGTCGTGGCGTCCGCGCCGATCGGCCTGCCGGCGCTGATCGAAGACCGTGACGCTCCCGCTCAGCCGATCCACACCACCTGGACGCCGCCGGGAGACATGCCCGAGGTGGGACAGCGCGGCACGCAGGCCATCCCCGGGACGGTGTCGGGCTTCGTCGCGCGTGATGCGAGCGTGTACCTCCCGCCCGCGGCGCTGGTGAAGGATCCGCCGGCGCTGCCTGTCGTCATCATGATGATGGGGTACACCGGCAACCCGGACGGCACGATCATCAGCGACGTGCTCGACGGCTTCGCAGCGAAGCACGACGGGCTCGCTCCGATCGTGATCGTCGCCGACCAGCTCGGCGGAGACGGTAGCAGGGATCCCGCTTGCGCCGATTCGACCACGTTCGGCAACGCGGAGACCTACGTCACGACCGATGTCGTCAATTGGGCGCGGGCGAATCTGAACATCATCGACGATCCGGACTACTGGACCATCGCCGGGTACTCGAACGGCGGAGGCTGCGCGGCGAAGTACGCCGCGAAGTACCCGCAGACCTTCCAGAACGTGATCGACGTGTCGGGTGAGGAGTTCCCCGGGTCCGAGGATCCGGATGCCGTCGTCACCGACGTGTACGGCGGCGACGAGGGCGCCTTCGAGGCGTCGAAACCGATCAACATCATGAAGGCGGCCCCTGCCAGCACGTACCGCGGCATGACGGGCATCTTCTCCGCCGGCTCCGAGGATCCCTCGTTCCTCGCGGCGGCACGCGCGGTGTCGACCGAGGCCCAGACGGTCGGCATGGACACCACCCTGTTCGAGGTGGAGGGGGCCGACCACGGCGGAACCGCGGTCTCCGGCGGGCTCGACAAGGGGTTCGAGGTGCTGTTCCCGGTACTGGGGCTGTCATCGGGCTGAGACCCGGCGACGGACTAGAGCGGGAACGCCCCGTAGGCGAGGGTGATCGCCCACGATTCGCGAGGGAGGTCGAGCAGGCGATAGTGCACCCGCCGATCGGGGATCCAGCCCTGCGTGAGCGTCGGGTCCAGCCGCACATGCTCTGGTCTGACGCGGAAGCCGCGGCCGTCGGCATGGAGCACCGCCTGCACTCGGGACCAGTGCGCGAGCAGATGCTGTTCGTCGGTGTCGCCGAACAGATGCGAGTGGGCGCGCATGTCGCGCAGATCCGCCTCGGCAGGTGTCGCAGGGCGCAGGTCCACCCCCAGCGGCATGACCGGATCGGCCACGACGACCACGGTGGCCGGTCCTGTGCTGGCGCTGCGGATGGCCAGCGGGATCTCCGATCCGGCGACGGTGGCGAGCAGATGCGGGTGATAGCCGAACTGCGCCGGCTCCTCGCGGTGCACGCGGACTTCGGCGACCTCGACGTTCATGAGCGACGCGACGACTTCGCGCGCCAGGAGGCGCTTGCGTTCGTGCTCATCCAGTCGTTCGTCGGCGCCGAATCGCACCGAGATGCCACTGGGAGCGCCCAAGAGCACTGATTCCATGATCCGCCGCCGTTCCTGCCGCTTGTCGGCTCTGGTACACATCATGAGGGCTGGATGGCCGCTCCACCAGAGTCGGGCGGTCAGGTCAGCACTCGATGACGTTGACCGCGAGGCCGCCTTCGCTGGTCTCCTTGTACTTCGTCGACATGTCGACACCGGTCTGCCGCATCGTCTCGACGACGGCATCCAGCGACACGTAGTGGCTGCCGTCGCCGCGCAGGGCGAGACGGGCAGCGGTGACGGCGGTCGACGCGGCGATCGCGTTCCGCTCGATGCACGGGATCTGCACGAGACCGCCGATCGGGTCGCACGTGAGTCCGAGGTGATGCTCCATCGCGATCTCGGCGGCGTTCTCGATCTGACGGTTCGTGCCGCCCATCACGGCGGTGAGGCCGCCGGCCGCCATCGCGCACGCGGAGCCCACTTCGGCCTGGCATCCGCCTTCCGCACCCGAGATCGACGCGTTCGCCTTGAACAGCGATCCGAGGGCGGTCGCGGTGAGCAGGAAACGGCGGATGCCGCGGCGGCGGTTCGCCTCCGCGACGAGGTCGCCGTCAAGACTCGCGGCCTCGCCGTGCGCCTCCGCCGGAGCGTGCGCGGCGTCGAAGCCGAGCAGGGCGCTGCCGACCAGCTCGCCGTAGGGCGTGACGGCGTTGCCCGCGCCGAGGCCGGAGTCGGCCATGAAGCGCCACCAGTACATCCCGACGGCCGGAAGGATGCCTGCAGCGCCGTTCGTCGGCGCGGTGACGACGCGGCCGCCGGCCGCGTTCTCCTCGTTGACGGCCAGCGCGAACGCTCCGAGCCACTCGCCCGGGAGCTCACGGTGTCCACCGGCCTCGGACTCCTCCAGCTGTGCGCGGATCGTGCCGGCGCGACGCTTCACCTTCAGCATGCCGGGCAGGACTCCGTCGGAATGCAGGCCCGCGTCGACACAGGCCGACATCGCGTTCCAGATCGCATCGAGCCCCGCGGCGACCTCTTCCTCGCTGCGCACCGAAGCCTCGTTGAGACGCGCGAGCTCGGCGATCGACAGCCCGCTCTCGTCGCACAGGGCGAGCAGCGACGCGGCATCCGTGTACGCATAGGGGAAGCTGCCGGTCGTGAGCTTCGCCTCCTCGCCGTCACGGCGGATGAAGCCCCCGCCGATCGAGTAGTACGTGTCCTCGGCGACCACGCCGCCGTCGGCATTCCAGGCGGTGATGGTCATCGCGTTCGGGTGGCCGGGGAGGCGCGTGCGCGGCGCGAAGACGATGTCTTCCTTCGTGAAGGCGACGTCGTGCCGGCCGTTGAGCCGCAGCGGCTCGCCGGGCGTGTACGTGGTCCAGGCCGAACGGACCTCGCCCGGGTCGCACGTCTCGGGCGAGAGCCCACGGAGCCCGGCGACGACGGCATCCGGCGTGCCGTGGCCGATCCCGGTCGCGCCGAGGGAACCGTAGAGCGTGCTGCCGACGCGCGAGACGCGATCGAGCGAGCCGCTCGCGCTGAGCCGTTGCGCGAAGGCGAGCGCCGCCCGCATGGGTCCGACCGTATGGGAACTCGAAGGCCCCACTCCGATGGAGAAGAGGTCGAAGGCCGAGACGTACGCTGTCACGCCTCCAGGCTACGCCGCATTCCGGTGCCCGGTTCACCCCCATCGACCTGACGCTCGTCAAGCCCCTTCATCGGTGCGGGGCGCGGCGGCATCCTGAGCGTGACGACATCGCGAAAGGGGCGATCATGACCGACAGCACGCCAGACCAGGACAGCACGCCGGAGCAGGTCGACGCTGAGGCGCAGGCGCCGACTCCGACCTCTCCGCCGGCCGCGGACGAGGCAGGGCACCTCACGGCGGAGACCCCGGAAGAGGCCGAGTCGCCCGAGCAGGCCGACCCGGAGGAGATCCCGAGCACGGACGAACTCGAGGAGCCGAGCACCGAGAAGGATCCGGGCGAGGAGCCCAAGGCCCCGAAGCGCGACGAGCCCGAGCCCGACCATGAGGCGGTCGGGATCGGGGTCATCGACACGGAGGAGCCGCAGGTCGACTGAGGCGCGGCCGCTCCGGTCGCAGTTGCTGCCGTCGGTCGTCACTCCGGTCGCGGTTGCTGCCGCCGGAGCGACGTCGAACCGGCAGAAACTGCGACCGGAAGCAGGGCTGCGAACTACTCGACGAGCTTGCCCTCGGTGTCCACCTCGCGCATGAGCTCGACGATCTCGGCGGGGATCTCGGGAATCGCCTCGCGGGTCACGCCGGTGCGAGGGCTCCACACCAGGTTCACCTGCAGCGTCGGGTCGGTGTCAGGGAAGTCGCTGCGGTTGTGGCATCCGCGGGTCTCCCGGCGCTGCAGCGCCGCTTCGAGCGTCGCGCGGGCCGCGACCGCCGACCCCTTGAGATCGAACGCGTGCGCGAGATCCTGGAAGCCGGCGATGTCGGGGTGGATGCCGATGTCCTCCATGCGCCCCTCGATCATGTCGAGATCGGCGAGACCGGCGCGCAGGCCTTCCTCGCTGCGTACGACGCCGCCGAACTCGGTCATCAGGTTGCGGATCGCACGCTGCAGGGCACGCACGTTCTCACGCCCGTCCGCGGAGAGCAGATCGTCGATCTCGGCGCGAGCCTGCGCGACGGCATCCGCAGAACGACGCTGCGCGTCGAGCCCCGCCGCGTGCGCGATCGCCGCCTGTCCGACGATGCGGCCGTAGACGAGCAGCTCGATGAGCGAGTTGCCGCCGAGGCGGTTCGCGCCGTGCAGTCCGCTGGACGCCTCGCCGATGGCGTACAGTCCGTCGACGTCGGTCTGGTGGTCTTCCGGACGCACCCACACGCCGCCCATCGAGTAGTGCGCCGTGGGGGCGATCTCGATCGGGTCGGTGGTGATGTCGAGCATCTGCAGCTCCATCATCGTCTGGTAGACGCGGGGAAGACGGGTCATGATCGTCTCGCGCGGAAGGTGCGACACGTCCAGCCAGACTCCACCGTTCGGGGTGCCGCGACCCTCGGCGATCTCGGTGTACGCGGCGAGGGCGACGCGGTCGCGCGTCGACAGCTCCATCCGCTCCGGGTCGTACTTCTCCATGAACCGCTCGCCGAGGGCGTTGCGCAGGATGCCGCCTTCACCGCGGGCGGCCTCGGAGATGAGGGTGCCCGCAGCGTTCTCGGGCTCGATGATGCCGGACGGGTGGAACTGCACGAGCTCGGGGTCGCGCAGGCGGGCTCCTGCCTCGACGGCGAGGCGCCACGAGTCGCCGGTGTTCTCGTCGCGGCGGGACGAGGTGCGGCGCCAGATGCGGTTGTGCCCACCGGCGGCGAGGATCACCGCATCGGCATGGATCAGGTACCGCGTGCCGTCGGACTGGTCGAAGCCGTAGGCGCCGAACACGACGTTGTCGCGCACGAGCAGGCGGGTGATGTAGACGTGGTCGAGGATCGGCACCTCGAGCTGCTCGGCCTTGCGCACGAGGGTGCGCTGGATCTCGAGGCCGGTGTAATCACCCGCGAAGGCCGTGCGACGGAAGGTGTGCGCGCCGAAGAACCGCTGCGAGATGCGGCCGTCGTCCTCGCGCGCGAAGTCCATGCCCCAGCGCTCGAGATCGCGGATGCCGCGCTCGGCGCCCTGCGTCACGATCTCGACCGTGTGCGGGTTGGCGAGCAGGTAGCTCTCCTTGATCGTGTCGGCGGCGTGCTGCTGCCAGCTGTCGTCGGCATCCATGGTGCCGAGCGCGGCGTTGATGCCGCCGGCGGCGAGGGAGGTGTGGGCATCCTGTCGGGGGCGTTTGCCGACGGCGAGGACGTCGATGCCGTGTTCGGCGACCTCGATCGCCGCCCGCAGCCCGGAACCACCGGTCCCGATGACCAGGACGGTGGTGGAGATCTGACGTTCGCGTGTACTCATGAAATCCACGCTAGTTAGGCGATCCTAATAACTCCAATGCATAGTTCGACTCTGAACGATGCAGGTAGGCTATGGCCATGAACCTCGAGCAACTGCGCGGGTTCGTCGAGGTCGCCCGGCTCGGCCACTTCACTCGCGCCTCCGAGCACCTGCACCTGGCGCAGCCGTCGCTGAGCCGACAGATCTCGACGCTGGAGCGCGAACTCGGCGCCGAGCTGTTCCACCGCGCGCGCGGCCACATCGCCCTCACCGCCGCGGGTGAGACGCTTCTCCCCCGCGCCCAGCGGATGCTCGCCGAGGCCGACGCCATCCGCGAGGAGATGGACGAGCTGCAGGGCCTGCGACGCGGGCGCGTGCGCCTGGGCGCCCCTCCGACGCTGTGCATCAGTCTCGTGGCCGAGGCGATCAGCGTCTTCCACTCCGCGCACCCCGACGTCGACCTGCACCTCATCGAAAGCGGCTCGCGTCTGCTCGTGGATCAGCTCGCCGTCGGCGCCGTCGACATCGCACTGATCACCGAGTCGGACGGGCCGCCGCCGTCGGGCTTCAGTCTCACGCGCACACCGCTGCTCACCGAGGAGCTCGTCGTCGTCTCCTCGGCATCCCTGCCCCCGGTGGCAGTGACGCCCGCGATCGGACTCGATCATCTCGCCACGCTTCCGCTGATCGCCCTCGACGAGACGTACGAGCTCCGCGCCACGACCGATGCCGCATTCCGCTCCGTGGGACTCACGCCGACGCATGTGCTGGAGGGCGCCGAGATGGACGCCGTGCTGCGCTTCGTCGAGCGCGGGCTCGGTGTCGCCGTGGTGCCGGCGATGGTGCTGCTCGACCAGCCCGCGCTGCGATCCGTGCGACTGACGCATCCGATGATGACCCGCATCGTGAGCCTCGCGCACCGCTCGGATGTCACCCCGGCGGTGGCGGTCGCCGCGATGCGGAAGGTGATCCTGGCGACCGCGGCCGAGGTCGCCCGACGCGATCCGGCGATCACGAGCCTGCTGTAGCGCGCGCGGCTCTGCTTCAGGTCGCCGTCGACGTCGCCCGCCCGGCCTCCGGTCGCAATTGCGGCCGCCTCCGCCGCCTCCGGACGACAGCAACTGCGACCGGAACGGATGCCGGCGGCAGAAGCTGCGACCGGAACGGATGCCGGAGCACCTCAGACAAAGCAGAAACCCCGTCGCTTTCACGACGGGGTTTCTGTCACTGTCTCAACACAGTGTGCGCCCGAAGGGACTCGAACCCCTAACCTTCTGATCCGTAGTCAGATGCTCTATCCATTGAGCTACGGGCGCATGATCCGCGAACTTCAACGCTCAGCGGGCCGACGATAAGCCTACAACAGTCCCGACGCGAAAGCGAAACGAGGCCTCAGTCCTCCACGGCCTCCGCCAGCTCCTGCTTCTTGCGGCGCTTGGCCCTCGCGCGCTGCTCCGACGACAGGGCCTGCAGGTCGACGAGACGCAGCGCCTGCATGCGCGCCTCGCGCATCTTTCCGTACTCCGGATCGTGGTCGGGGCGCATGCCCTCGACGCGCAGCCGACGGTCGAGGTTGTGCCGCACGTCGGCCCAGGCGGCCTCTCGCGCCTCTTCGACGATCACGCCGAGCCGCTCGCGGTCCTGCATGATCTCGCGGAGGCGCGCGCCCACGCCGGTCGACTGCTTGGCGCGCCGACGGAGGTTGCGCACGTCGCGGTCTCGGTAGTCGTGCGTGCCGTGCGGGTCGGAGTGGCGTCCGCGTGCGCGCTTGCGCAGTGCGGTGACGTTCGCGGCGGCCTCTTCGGCCTCGGTGGCCATCGCGCCGAGCGCCTCGCGGGCGTCGGCGATGTACTTCTCGGTGTCGAACACGCCGTCCTCGGCGATGGTGCCGACGAGGATGTGGTTCTTCACGGCGAGGCGCGCCGCGGCGGTCGCGATCGCAACGCCTTCGGCGATGGCATCCGCTGTTCGTCCCACCGCGACCTCCTCTCCTCGAGCGTACCGGTATGCCGCCGGAGCGGTGTGGGCAAGAATGGGTTCCGGATCAGCATCCCCCATCGGTCCGACATTCGCCCGGCCCCCGTCGGAACGCGCCCGCAGGAGGCCGCATGAAGCATCTCGATCTCGTCGGCAGCACCACCGTGATCACGGGGGCGGCGAACGGCATGGGCGCCGACATCGCCCGGCTTCTGGCGGCGCGCGGCGTGCATCTCGCGCTCATCGACCACGACGCGTCGGCCCTGGCGACTGTGGCCGCGAGTCTGCGCGGCTCCACCGTGACGACGCACGTCATCGACCTCCGTGACGACGACGCCGTCTTCGCGGGTGTCGACGACATCAGCGCCGCACATCCGCGAATCAACGCTCTGATCACCTGCGCCGGCTCCTCGATGCTGGGCACCCTCGATCAGCTCACGATGGAGGAGATGCGCTGGCTCACCGACGTCAACCTCTGGGGGACGGTCTCGGTCACCAAGGCGCTGCTGCCGGCCCTGCGCGCAGCTCCGGCAGCGCACATCACGCACCTCGCCAGCGTTTACGCACTGGCGGCACCCGCCGGACGCATCCCCTACGCGATCAGCAAGTTCGCCGTGCGGGCGTTCTCCGAGGCGCTGCGGCACGAGCTCGAAGGCACCGCCGTCACCGTCGGCGCCGTCTATCCGGCAGGGGTGCGCACCGGCATCATCCTGCACGGCCGTTACGCCGCAGCCATCGACCCCGACGTGGCGGCTCGCGCTGCCGCCGCGCAGGCCGCGATGTACCACACCGAGCCGACGGATGCCGCGGCGCAGATCATCCGCGCCACTGAGCGGCGGGCTGTGCGCACGATGGTCGGGCGCGAAGCACGGCTGATCGACGTGCTGGTGCGCGCCGCTCCGTCGAACTACTGGCGGGCGATGCGCCGTCCGCTGCGCGCAGCGATCGACACGACGACGCCCGTCGCCTGACCGCACGGCGGTGCGTCAGCGCACGGCGCCGCGTCAGCGCACGGCGCCGACCCAGATGCCCGACGCCCACGCCTGCTGGTCGCCGTTGCACCCGACCGAGCCCGGATACCCGCGGACGACCGCCATGCAGTTCGCCAGGAACTCCGGGTCGTTGCCGAACAGCGAGCCGTACCCCGACGACGAGGTGAGGGCGCCCCAGACGCGGAACTGGTAGATGTGCGCGAGCTCGTGCGCCATCGCCCAGTTCAGGCGCCCCTCTCCCCAGTTCGCGATGTCGGCCCGGTACTTGATGTAGCCATTGCTGTTCGCGCACGCCGGAGCGCTGCCACCCGCGCAGGACGAGGACTCGTACAGCCCGACTCCCCCGCCGCCGACACGGTCGAGCGCCGCCCGCACCCGGGCATAGCCGTCGGCACCGCTGGTCGTGTATGCCGGTCCCCCCGGTCCGGCGCTCCGCGCCGACTGGATCGCCTCCCAGCTCGACACCTCGGAGCCGACCTTCTCGGTGATCGCGTGGATCGTCGCCGTCGCGGCCGTCACCGTGTCGGGGTTCTTGTTCTCGGCGAGCACCGTCTGCTGCGTGGACAGTGCCGAGGCGACGTGCGTGGTCGTGTCGACCTTGCCCTTGGCGCCCTCGATCGCCGTGCTCAGAGCGGCGAGCTCGGCCACGAATGCCGGTCGGACCTCCAGCACGGCCGCGCGGTCCGCAGTGTCCTGCTCGGCGCGCTCGACCGCTCCCTCGAGGTAGTCCGTGCGCTGCGCGGCGGAATGCGACTGGGATGCCAGGGCGCGCAGTTCGACGACGGCATCGGCCCGCTGCTGGTCGAGGCCGTCCGCGCGGGCGACGATCCCGGCGCAGAGCAGCACGGCCGATGCGACCGTGACCGCGAGCATCCGACGGATCACTTCAGGAAGCCCGTCGTGTCGGCGAGCTTCGCGTCCTGCTCGGCGATCTGCGAACGCAGCGCGGTCAGCTTCTCGGCGAGTTCGAGGTTCTCGCCGTGCGAGGCGTCCAGCTGCTGCTCCACGCGATCGATCTCGGCCCTGACGGCGGCGAGGGCCGACGTGCGCTCCTGGTCGGCGACCACGACGAGGGCGAATCCGCCCACCAGCAGCAGACCTCCGACGACGACAGCAAGATTTCGCATCTCGCTCCCCAGGACAATCGCGACAGCTCCGGAACCACTCCGATGTGCCCAATATACAACTGGGGCGCGCGCCGACTCGCGCAGCTGCCGGTCCGCGTCGTCGAGGTCAGATGGTGATGTCGCTGCTCGCCAGACGACGTTCGGCCGTCAGCTGCCCGCTGGCGAGATGCGCCGGCACGATGCGACGCAGCGCATCGACGTCACGGGCGGCGATCGCCTCGAGGATGACCCGGTGCTCCTCCGCCATGGCGAGGAGATCGTCGTGCTGGCCGAACAGCCACCGCAGCCGTGTCGCGAACACGTCGATCAGCTCGCACAGCATGTCGTTGCCGGCGAGCACCGCGGCCACCTCGTGGAACTCGCCCGCGGCCATCCTGGCCTCTTCGGGCTTTCCCGCCCGGGCGGCGGCGAACTCGCGTTCGTACACGCCGCGGAGTCGGGCGATCCCCTCCGCATCATGCCGCTCGGCCGCGAACACGAAGATGAGCGTCTCGATCGACTCCCGCACCTCGGCGAAGTCCCTGATGTCGCGCTGCGTGAACTCGCGCACCACGGCCCAGCTGCGCGGGCGGGCGACGACGACGCCCTCGGCGACGAGAGCGCGGATGGCCTCGCGCACGGGAAGGCGCGAGACGTCCAGTTCCGCGGCGATGTCGCGCTCGACGAGCCGGGATCCGGGCACGCGCCGACCCACGACGATGTCGTCGCGCAGAATGCGCGTCACCCTGACCGACTCGAGTTCGCCGGTAGCCCCCGCCGCCGTCATGCCCGCATTCTCTCACCTGCACGGCCGTTCACCAAGTTTTGGTATCCCAACCGTTGCAGGCACGCGCAACTCGCACGACGGGGGCGGCTGCTCAGGGCAGGCGGTTCGCGATCGCGAGGTTGGCTTCGAGCTCTTCGGCGTTCTGCCGGGTCACGTACGCCGGCCGGTCCCGCTCGACGCGCCAGGACTCGCTCAGCGGTCCGATGTTGACGGTGTCGAAGCCCGCCTCGTCGTAGAAGCGCGTGGCGAAGGCCACGGCCTCGGCGTCGTCGCCCGCGGTGGCGAGGGCGCGGCGATCCGGGGTGCCAGCGGGAGTGCCGTCGGTCGTGATCGCCGAGGAGTAGATGTGGTTGAACGCCTTGGCGATACGCGAGGTCGGCAGCCGGCGCTGCAGCAGCTCCGACGTCGTGGTCTCCCCCTTGTCGAGTTCCTCGATGTGCCCGTCGCGCTCGTGGTAGTAGTTGTTCGTGTCGAGCACGATCTTGCCCGCGAGCTGCTCGACCGGGAGACGGTCGATGGCGTGCAGGGGCACCGTCACGACGACGGCATCGCCGGCTGCGGCGGCATCCGCTGCGGTGGCGGCCGTGGCCTGCGGGCCGAGCTCGGCGACGAGATCGGCGAGCGTCTCCGGTCCGCGTGAATTGGCGATCACGACGTCGTAGCCGTTCGCCACCGCGACCCGCGCGACCTGGCTGCCGATGTGTCCTGCACCGATGATTCCGAGTGTTGTCATGCTCGACCCAACGCCCGTGCCGCCGCGCTATTCCCGCACGTGACCCCGCGTGTCGGCATCAGAGGTCGAGCAGCAGGCCCTCCTCCACCCGGCGATAGCCGAGCCCCTCGTAGAGGGCGATCGCACCGGTGTTGAAGCCGAACACGTGCAGCCCGATCGAGTCCGCGCCGAGGCGGCGCGCTTCCCGCTCGGCCGCGTGCATCAGCACCCGGCCGTACCCCTTGCGCCGGTGCTGGGCGTCGACCTCGACGTCGAGGATGAACGCGTGGGGACGACCGTCGCGCACGCGCATGCCGAGCCAGAGGATGCCGACCTCGACACCGTCGACAGAAGCCGTGAAGAGCTCCTGGCCCTCGGTCGCGAGCCCGTCCGGCAGCTCGAGCAGCATCTGCCGGTGCGACTCCGCCGCCGCCTCCTCGGGCGTGTACCGGCCGGACGCGGCGAGATCCTGGGCGAACCCCGCCTCGGACTGGGCGGCGAAACGCGGGTAGCGCTCCGGCGTCATCGGCGAGACCTCGACGTGCGCCTCCACCGCGCGATCGGGCAGGGGCTCGAGCATCATCTGGATGGAGGCGAGGGTGAAGCCGCGCCCCTCGGCGAGAGCCCGCGCGGCGTCATCGTGCGGGAAGAGCGGGATTCCGAGCTGGGTCGCCTCCAGCTCGGCCGCGAGCGCAAGAGTCTGCGTGAACAGCTCGTCGCGCTGAGCGCCGGTCAGATCGGCGGTCACCGCGAGGTCGAACAGGAACAGCTTCCGGTCGCGGAGCACGGCCCAGGCGGTGCCGAGCTCACTCTGCTCGTCGTCGACGATGCGGAGCACCCGCATGGTCGGGGTCGAGGGGACATCAGGCACCTCGCCGAGGACCCGGTCGGCGTAGGCGACCGCATCCTCACCGACGCGCATCCCCGACGCCTGGTTGCCGTCGATCAACCGCTGGCGGGCCGCGGCCCGCCAGTCGTCGAATCGATCGGCAGGCAGCGGCAGCAGGTGGAGCGACATGCTCCCATCCTGCCCGCATGGCGAGTCCAGGATTCAGCTCCGAGCCAGCGCGTCCTCGGCCGCGACCCAGGCGAGCATCGCGCACTTGACGCGGGCCACGTACTTCGAGACCCCACCCAGGGCGGCCGCATCGCCCAGCAGCTCCTCGTCGGGCTCGATCCTGCCGCGCGAGCGCATCGCCTCACGGAACGCCGCGATGCGCACCTCGAGCTGCTCGACGGTGAGACCTTCGGCGAGCTCGGCGAGGAGCGATGCGGACGCCTGCGAGATCGCGCAGCCGTGCCCCTCCCACGCGATCGCCTCGACGCTGCCGTCAGCGGCACGGTGCACCTGCAGGGTGACCTCGTCGCCGCACGTGGGGTTCACCTGGTGCGACTGCGCGGCGATCTCGTCGCGCAGCCCGTAGCCGTGCGGGGTGCGGGAGTGATCGAGGATCAGCTCCTGATACAGGTTCTGCAGGTCGCTCATACGCTCCTCCGGAAGAACTCGATCGCGCCGGCGACGCCGTCGATCACGGCCTCGACCTCGGCATCCGTCGTGTAGAGATAGGTGCTCGCCCGCGTCGACGACGTGACGCCGAGGCGGCGGTGCAGCGGCTGCGCGCAGTGGTGGCCGACCCGCACGGCGATGCCGAGGTCGTCGAGGAACTGCCCGACGTCGTGCGAGTGGATGCCGGCGACGTCGAAGCTCGCGAGCCCCACGCGCGGAAGGTCGATGCCGGCGCCGAGCACGCGCACGCCGTCGATCGCGCCCAGTCCCGCGACGAGCTTCCGCCCGAAGGCCGCCTCGTGCTCCGCGATGCGCGGCATCCCCACCGCGGTCAGGTAGTCCACGGCCGCGGCGAGCGCGATCGCCTGCGAGACGCGCTGCGTGCCGGCTTCGAAGCGCTGGGGCGGCGGGAGGTATTCGGCCTCGGTCGTCGTGACCGTCGTGATCATCGAACCGCCGGTGAGGAACGGCGGCATGGCCTCGAGCAGTTCACGTCGCCCGTACAGCGCGCCGATCCCCGTGGGACCCAGCATCTTGTGGCCGGAGAGAACCGCGAAGTCCACGCCGAGGGCGCGCACGTCGAGCGGAAGGTGCGGGGCGGACTGACAGGCATCGAGCAGTGTCAGCGCCCCGACCCCGCGGGCGAGCGCGACCAGCTGATCGACCGGGTTGATCACGCCGAGGACGTTCGAGACGTGCGTGAACGCGACGAGCCGAGTCCGCTCGGTGATGAGGTCCGCGGCGATGTCGAGCCGCAGGGCGCCGTCGTCGTCGAGCGGGATGACGCGCAGGGTCGCACCGGTGCGGGCCGCGAGCTCCTGCCACGGGATGAGGTTCGCGTGGTGCTCCATCTCGGTCGTGACGATCTCGTCGCCCTCGCGGAGCCGGAGTCGATCGGCGGCCGCTCCCCCGCGTCCGATCGACGCGTTGGACAGCGAGTACGCCACCAGGTTGATGGCCTCGGTCGCGTTCGACGTCCAGACGATCTCGTCGTCGCCGGCACCCACGAACCGTGCGAGGGTGCTCCTGGCGTCTTCGAAGAGCTCGGTCGCCTCGGCGGCGAGCGTGTGCGCCCCGCGATGCACGGCCGCGTTCAGCGTGGTGGCGAACTCCCGTTCCGCATCGAGCACCGCGAGCGGTCGCTGCGACGTCGCTCCCGAGTCGAGATACACGAGGGGATGCCCGTGCACCTCGGTCCGCAGGATCGGGAAGTCGTCCCGGATGCGCCGCACCTCGGCGTCGCTCAACGGGGCGAGGACAGAGGCTTCGGGCGAAATGCTCATCGTTCCAGTTTCTCATCTCAGGCTCGGAGAAGGGGCGGTGTCACACATCGGGCAGGTGTCCGGTCTCAGCTGACGACCCGTGCACGCGGGCGTACGCTGACCAGGACGAGGATGGGCACCCATGCAGGAAGAGCCGATGACCGAGCTGGACGACGCGATCGCCGTCTTCGACAGCCACCGGCGACGGCTGTTCGGCATCGCGTATCGGATGCTGGGAACCGTCGCGGATGCCGAGGACATGGTGCAGGAGACCTGGATCCGCTGGCAGAACACGGACCGGACCTCCGTGCGTGAGCCCGCCGCCTTCCTCGCGACCGTCACCACGCGTCTCGCGATCAACGCCCTGCAGTCCGCGCACTCGCGTCGGGAGACCTACATCGGCCCCTGGCTGCCGGAGCCCGTCAACACCGCCGACGACCCCGCCCTCGGTGCGGAGAAGGGCGAGGCGCTGCAGTATGCGGTGCTGCTCCTCCTCGAGAAGCTCACGCCCACCGAGCGCGCCGCCTACGTGCTGCGCGAGGCCTTCGACTACCCCTACCCCCGCATCGCCGAGGTCATCTCCTCGACGGCCGTCAACGCCCGCCAGCTCGTGAGCCGCGCGCGGGGGCACCTGGCGTCGGCGCGCAGGGCCGAGACGAACAGAGCCGACCAGCGCCGCCTGCTCGAGGCGTTCCTCTCCGCGGCGCAGAGGGGCGATGTCAGCGAGCTCGAGTCGCTATTCGCCTCCGAGGTCGTCAGCTACACCGACGGCAACGGCGTGAAGCTCGCCGCGCGGATCCCGATGTTCGGTCGCTCGCGCGTCGCGGCCTTCATCGCCGCGTTCTCGAGCCACTTCTGGACGGGGAAGAGCATCGGCTGGGTCGAGGTCAACGGACAGCCCGCGGCGACGCTCGTGGCCGACGGCGAGGTGCGCACGCTCGTCACCCTCACGACAGGACCCGACGGCATCGAGCAGGTGCTCTGGGTGATGGCTCCCGACAAGCTCGGCCACGCCGAGCTGGTTCGGGGATGACGGCGCATCCGTCTCGGTGGTGGCGACGACGACGTGAGGGCGCGCACGACGCCGCACCCTTGGTCGCGCTCGCCGAGGCGATGACGGAGAGGGATGCCGCAGCGATCCGTCGACTCCTCGACCCCGACGTGACCATGACCATCGACAGCGGGCCCCTCGAGCTCGGCGGCGAGCTGCGCGGACACGACGCCGCCGCGGTGGAGCTGCTCACGTACCCCTCGGACCTCGCCGTCGTCAGCATCAACGGCGCCCCCGGCATCGTGGGGCGGCGCGACGACCGCGTCGTGGCCACGATCAGCGCGAGCGTGCGCCACGGTCGCATCGTGACGCTGTGGTCGGTGCGCAACCCGGAGAAGCTGCGCGGCTGGGACGACCGGTCCTGAACGTGGCCGGGGCCGTCACAGTTCGCAACGGGATGCGGGAGTTCGCCGGTCCGGAGGAGTTCCGGATCGCCGATCTCCCCCAGCGCGCTCCGCTTCCGTCACGACGATCGTGAGGTCGTCGCGGACCCGCTCGCCACGTATTTCGGCGCCGCCCTCGCGCCGCGCGAACTGCTGCCGGGGCCGCACGCGATCCTCGCGACCCGCACCTTCCACGACTGGCAGAGTGGGCGGGGCTGACCACGGGCCGCATCACGTCGCATGTCGACGAAGGGCCGGGATCCCTGCGGATCCCGGCCCTTCGTGCGTCTCGGCTCAGCGCGCCGGCGGAGGGTTCAGCGGCAGCCAGTCGGCGAAGCGCGTCTCGAAGAGCTGTGCGCCCTCGCCCGGGAGCAGCATGTCGTCGCTCAGCCGCTCGCCGAAGTACGTGGCTTCCGGGTCGACGACGACCGGGCGAGGGTCCTCACGGAACGTCAGACCGGTGCGGACGAAGTCCGCGAGCGTGAACTGCTCGGGCCCGGCGACCTCGGTGATCGTCCCGGTCGGCGCGCCGGCCGTCGTCCGGGCGACGGCTGTGGCGACGTCGTCCGCGGCCATGGGCTGGATGAGCGCCGACGAGAGACGCACCTCGTCCCCCACCGTGGCGCTGCCCGCGATCGCTCCGACGAATTCGAAGAACTGCGTGGCGTGGACGATCGAGTACGGGATGCCGGAGTCGGCGATGAGACGCTCCTGCTCGACCTTCGCCCGCATGTAGCCGCTGTCGGTCATGCGCGCAGCTCCCACGACCGACAGGGCGACGTAGTGGCCGACGCCGGCCTCGGCCGCGACGCGCGAGATGTTGCCGGTGGCCGTGGTGAAGAAGGCGAGCACATCCGCGTCGGCGAACGACGGCGAGTTCGACACGTCGAGCACGGTCGATGCCCCGGCGAACGCCGCGGCGAGCCCCGCTCCGGTCAGCGTGTCGACTCCGGTGTTCGGTGAGGCGGCGACGGCCTCGTGGCCGTGTTCGGTGAGCAGGCGGACGACCTTGGATCCGATCAGACCCGTGCCCCCGATGACGACGATCTTCGACATGGGATTCCTTCCGTGACAGTGGGGCGCGAATGCGCCCGCATCTGACGGCTAAGACCGGACGCGGCGGCGATCCGTGACAGTTAGGCTCACACCATGTTCCGCGCCGACACCCTCGCGACCTTCATCGTCGCCGCCTTCGTCATGGTCGTCATCCCCGGTCCCACCGTGCTGTTCACGATCGGACGGGCGATGGCTCTGGGGCGTCTGGGCGGGTTCCTCAGCATCGTCGGAACCGCGGTCGGCTCGATCGTGCTGGTCGTCGCGGTCGCCCTCGGCGTCGGAACAGTGGTCGCGCAGTCCGTCGTGCTGTTCACGATCGTGAAGATCCTCGGTGCCGGCTACCTGGTGTTCCTCGGCATCCAGGCGATCCGGCACCGGAAGGATGCCGCGCTCGCGATGACCGGCGTGCAGACGAAGCGCTCAGGGCCGAGGCTTCTGCTGGAGGGCTTCGTCGTCGGCGTCACGAATCCCAAGTCGATCGCCTTCTTCCTGGCGATCCTGCCGCAGTTCGTCGACCTGCATGCGGGCTCGATCCCCGTGCAGCTCTTCGTGCTCGGTGCGATCGTCGTGACGATCGGCGTCACGTGCGACGCCGTGTGGGTGCTGCTCGCCAGCGCCGCGCGCGACTGGTTCGGTCGCTCACCGCGCCGGATCGAGGCGATGAGCGCGACCGGCGGTGGCCTCATGATCGGACTCGGCGCGTTCCTGCTGGTCTGGAGTGAGAAGCCGGCCACCACCTGACCCGAGGTGCGACCGGGTCGCGGTCACATCCGCGCGTACCGCGATCGCGCGATGCAGAAGAGACCGTAGACGGCGAGACCTGCGCCCACCGCGCAGAGGATCACCGGTCCGAACGGGAGCGACACGAGGCTGTGCAGCGCACCGTCGAGCCCGGACGACTTGTCGGGGTCGTTGGTGACGGCCGCGACGACGAACAGCACACCCGTCACGGCGACGGCGATCCCCTTGGCGATGTACCCGACGACGCCGAACGTCACGATGCCTCCGCGCTCGACACCGGACGGCAGATCGAGCAGCTTCTTGAACCCGCGGGTGAAACCGCTCACCACGAAGCCGATGCCGACGCCGAACACCACGAGACCGATGATGACGAGCAGCACGACACCGGCGGGCGCGGCGAGCAGCACCGCGCTGAGGGTCTGCGACGCCTTCTCGGAATCGGCCTGACCGCCGAACGCGAAGACGGTCGCCATCCCGGCGATCACGAGATATGAGAGCGCGATGCCGAAGAACTTGACCCGGCGGCCCCACTTCTTCGTCTCCTCGTGATTCGCCGCGAGGAACGCGCTGGCGATCTGCCAGACAGCGAGCGCGACGAGGCCGGCGGCGATCACGGCGAGCAGCAGTCCTCCGACGGGACTCTGGCGGACCTGCTCCATGGCGCCGTCCTGATCGGCGTCGCCGCCGCCGCCGAGGGCGATCGAGACGGCGAGGCATCCGATGATGATGTGGATGATGCCGACGACGATGAAGCCGACGCGGGCGACCCGGCGGAATCCGTCGGATCCCTTGGTGGCGCGCGCGGCGTCTTTGGCGGTGCTCATCGTCGAAGACTACGCGGACGGGGCGGTGGTTCTCGACACCGGCTGCCGCAGGATCGTGCGCAGCTTCGCGGGCTCCACCCGCCGCATGTCGCTCAGGTAGATCTCGTGATGCCGCCCGCTCATCCGCAGGCCGTTCTCCGGGATGAAGCGATGGTGCAGGTCGTCGAGCACCGGCCCCTCGTCGTCGAAGGCACCGACGTGCAGTGTCTGGACGCTCAGTCCCTCGTCGAGCGTCTCGAGACGCACCGCCGAGAGAGCCGGCGAGGGAGCCTGCTTCTTCTTGACCGCCTTGGCCTCGACGCCGGCGACGGCGGCGGCGAACATCTCGGTCGTCACATGATCGGGGACCATGATCATGAGCGTCCACAGCCAGGCGGACTTGTCGCGCTGCGACGTGAACGCGTCCATGTCGGCGGCGTGCCAGAGCCCCTCGAGCGGCATGACGACCGTGTCGATGCCGAGCTCTTCCCGGCTCGCGAATTTCAGGGTGTAGGCGAGAGGGAACAGCGCGGTCACAGCATCCTGGTAGGCCTGCGAGGTGTTCGGATCGCCGGCGCCGTCGACCATGAGGTACTGCAGGGGCGGCACCTCGACCAGCCGGATCTCGCCGCGCTTCGCCTGATACGCGTCGAGCGTCTTCTTGGGATCGATCGCCATGCGCGCCTCCGTCTCGTGCCCTCAGTGTGCCATCGCCCGCCGACATCGGGCCGAGGAGGGCGGATGCCGCTCCCCGGCCCGACCGTTCGCCTCAGCCCTGTTCGACCGGCAGCCAGAGTTCGCACGACGCGAAGTCGCCCGTGAACTCGAGGTAGCGGACGATCGAGGGGCCCGGACGCAGACGCCAGGGGTTCGACGGGAACCATTCGGTCGCCGTCGCCGCCCACAGGTTCTGCAGCGTCTCGGGGAACGGACCGCGGGCGGCGAAGACCGCCCAGGATCCTTCCTCGATCCGGATGACGTCGAGGTCGTCCGGCACCGGGGTCGATGCCTGCAGAGCGACGCCGTGCAGATAGGTGAGCAGGGTGCCTTCCGGGGCGTCGGGCTCGACGTCGGCCGTGACCGCGAGGATGCCTCCGGGCTCGGCTTCCCCGAGCTCCTTGAGGCGCGCATGCTCGGCCATCGGGATGGCGGCGATGTGCTCCTGGATGCGCGGATGCACACCCTTGTGGATGAGCGGAACCTCGACCGAATGGCCGGCGAGGACGAGCTCGGGCAGGGGGGTGATGGTGACATCCATCGGAGTGCTCCCTTCGACGCTCAGGCGGAACCGGAGCGTGGGTTGTGTGCGGAGAGGGCCCCCGTCTCGACGCGCGTCGACCGGACTGATGCCGTGCACCGCGCGGAACGCCCGACCGAACGCCTCGACCGATCCGTAGCCGTGGCGCACGGCCACGTCGAGCATGTTCGCGGCACCCGCGACCAGTTCGGCCGCGGCCCGCGTCATCCGCCGGCGCCGCACGTACTCGGACAGCGGCATGTCCGCCAGCGCCGAGAACATCCGGCGCAGGTGATACTCGGTCGTGCCGTTCTCGCGCGCGAACGCGGCGACGTCGATCTCCTCGGCGCCCGTCGCGTCGACGAGATCGATCAGGGCGTTGAGCGTGCCGATCATGAGGTCCTCCTTTCCCCACCATCGTGTGCGCAGAGCGCACTCCTCCGCCCGATCATTCTTGCCGGATCCGATCGACCCCTTTCACAGGGAGCCCATCACACCCGATGGACCTTATGTGAACGGGGTACAGCTAGTGTTGATAGTCCTGGGGAAAACGGCGAAGGCGAAGCAACATGAGAGTGAACGATGTTCTCTCCGGCGTCCCCTTTACGGCACCCGAGCTGCCCGACGCCGAGAATCCGTTCCTGCACACCGAGCTCTTCGTGCACGCCCAGGTCACCCGCATCCTCGTCGATGTGATGACGGGCACCGTCGGCATCCTCTTCGAGCTGCGGCAGGTGGAGCACCTGCCGGCGAACACCGCCCTGCTGCGCGTGACCGGGGTGGCGCAGCAGAACTGGATCGCCACCGCGATGGCGAACGAGTTCACCGCCTGGTCGATCTCGGGCGCGAGGATCCATCAGCGCGCGGGAGAGTTCCAGTTCGTCGCCCAGTGCCTTCCTGCCGGCGCCGTGCGCGTCGTGGGCTCGGCGGCGGAGTTCATCCTGCTGGAGGCCGCAGCACTGCCCTCCGCTCCCCCGGACTACCTCAACGACCCACGGGAGCTGATCCGTTTCGGCGTCGCGGACGAGAGCACGGAGTGCGAAGCGGTGGGGGTCGCACGCTCGACGCAGACCGAGAAGGTCTGACGCCCGGTCAGCGCCGGAATGCCGCCAGAGCCTCGTCGATGATGTCGAGCCCTCGGGTCGCGTCCTCTGCGGTGATCACGCACGGCGGCACCACGTGGATGCGGTTGTCGGCGAAGAACGGCAGCAGTCCGCGGGCGAGCAGGTCGCTCTTGAGCGCACCGATCGATGCGGCAGCCAGCGGCGCACGCGTCTCGCGGTCCTCGACCAGCTCGACCGCCCAGAACACGCCGCTGCCCCGGACTTCGCCGATGACGTCGTGCCGTTCGGCGAGCTGCTCCAGGCGCGGTCCGATGACCTCGGCGCCGATGCGCTTCGCGTTGTCGACGATGCCCTCCTCGCGCATGGCCTCGATGGTCGCGACGACACTCGCCGCGGCCAGGGGATGGCCCGAGTAGGTGAGCCCGCCGGGGAAGACCCGCTCGTCGAAGTGGTGGGCGATCTCTGAGGGGATGATGACGCCGCCGATCGGCACGTAACCGGAGTTGACGCCCTTCGCGAAGGTGATCAGGTCGGGACGCACGCCGAAGGCGTCGAGAGCGAGCCATTCGCCGGTGCGGCCGAAGCCCGCCATCACCTCGTCGAGGATCAGCAGGATGCCGTAGCGGTCGGCGATCGCGCGCACGCCCTCGAGGTAGCCCGGAGGCGGGGTGAGGATGCCGGCCGTACCGGGGACGGTCTCGATGAGGATCGCGGCGATGCTCTCGGGGCCCTCGGCCTGCACGACGCGTTCGAGGTGGTGCAGCGCGCGGGCGGACTCCTCTTCGGGCGTCGTCGCCCAGAACTCCGAGCGGTACAGGTACGGTCCGAAGAAGTGCACGTGACCGCGGGAGTACTCGTTCGGGATGCGCCGCCAGTCACCGGTCGCGACGACCGCGGCCCCGGTGTTGCCGTGGTAGGAGCGGTAGGCCGAGAGCACCTTGTCGCGGCCGGTGAACAGACGAGCCATGCGGATCGCGTTCTCGTTGGCGTCGGCGCCGCCGTTCGTGAAGAACACCTTCTCGAAGCCCTCGGGCGCGATGTCGACGATCAGCCGCGCGGCCTCGGCGCGCACGGCGTTGGCGTGCGCCGGAGCGACCGTCGTGAGGATGTCGGCCTGGGCCTGGATCGCCGCGACGACCTTCGGATGCTGGTGGCCGATGTTCACGTTGACGAGCTGGCTGGAGAAGTCGAGGTAGCGATTGCCGTCGGCATCCCACACCGTCGTGCCCGAGCCGCCGGCGAGCGGCAGCGGCGCGAGCGCGCCCTGCGCCGACCACGAGTGGAAGACGCGCGAGCGGTCGGCATCCGACACTTCGGCGTTGGTCGAGGTCGAGACGGCAGAGGGCGAGGGGTTCGACATGGGAGTCCTTCGGATCCGTGCGGGAGCGGCATCTGATCATCTCAGTCTCCGCCGACACGGCGAATCGCCAATCCGTCTATCGAGTGCTGTCTTGACGGACAGAACGGCATCGGACAGGATGCGGAGGTGCCCGCCACCCTCCGCGCCCTGCTCAGCGAATCGCGCTTCGACCTCCGCCCGATCAGCGGCGTCGACGACGGCCTGCTCACGCGGGCCGTGCTCTGGGCGCACAACTCCGATCTTCCCGACCCGACGCCGTGGCTCGATTCGGGCGGACTGCTGCTGACCGACGGCGTGCAGTTCGGCGCCCCCGACCCCACGCCGATGCGGCCGTATGTACGGCGCCTCGTCGATCACGGTGTGCTCGCCCTGGGGTTCTCGACGGGGATCGTGCACGACCGCATTCCGGACGACCTGGTCGAGGCGGCGACCGCGGAGGGCCTTCCGCTGTTCGAGGTCCCGCGGGACACCCCGTTCATGGGCATCATCCGCTTCGTGTCCGACGCCGTCGCCGACGACGATCGGCAGATGCTGGAGCGGTCGTTGCGTGCACAGCGATCCGTGGCCCGCGCGGCCCTGCGCCCCGACGGACTCGCCGAGATCCTGCGCGAGCTCGAGCGCGAGCTGGGGTGCTGGGTGGCTCTCTTCGATGCCGCTGGCTCGCGCGTCACCGTGCCGACTCGACATGAGATCCCGACATCGCTCGCGCCTGAGATCGACGATGCCGTGGCGAGCGCTCTCTCACGCGGCCGGACCGCGGCCGTGCGACTCAGCATCGCCGGCGCCGGGGAGGTGACGCTGCAGACCCTCGGGCAGCGGGGAGACCTTCGCGGCATCCTCGCGGTCGGAACCGGCACCGGCGCTCTCGATCGCGCACGCGCCGACCTGGTCGACGCGGTGATCGCGCTCGCCAGCATCGCCCTCGAGCAGAGCCGCACTCTCGACGAGGCGCGTCGGCGACTGCGCTCCGGGGTGCTGGAGCTGCTGACCGCGGGGATCACCGGCGTCGCCCAGCGCACCGTGTCGCACCTCTGGGGCCCGCTGCCCGACGGCGCGCTCCGCGTCGGCTGCATCACGCTTCCCGGCGGAGCGGATGAGGGCGCCCAGACCCTGCGCTCCGGGTTGGAGCTGCTCGCGGTCGAGAGCGAGGGCGCCCTGTTCTTCGCCGAGCGCGACGACCGCATCGTGACGATCACCTCCGACGAGGGCAGAGCCGACCTGGTCTCGCTGCTGCATCGCCACGGCGTCGTCGCGGGCTTCTCGGCGCCGACCACGTGGGACCGGTTCACCGAGGCGATGACCGAGTCCGAGCGGGCGCTGGCGCGCGCGACCCCCGCTCAGCCGATCAGCGACTTCGACGCCATCGCCCGGGTGGGACTCCTCGGGCACCTCGAGCACACGCAGGCGCACGACATCGCGCGCCGGATGCTGCTGCCGCTGCAGAACGCGAACGCTCCGGCCGACCTCCGCCGCACGCTCGAGGTGTGGCTGGAGCACAACGGCGCGTGGGATCCCGCGGCCAAGGCCCTCGGCATCCATCGGCACACCCTGCGCGCCCGGGTCGATGCCGCGGCCGTGCTGCTCGACCTCGACCTCGACACCTTCGGGGCCCGTTCAGAGCTCTGGGGCGCGCTGAAGCTCACGCAGCCCTGACGCGCGGGCCTGCGACGCGGGGGCTCAGCTGTTCTGCGGGAAGCCGAGGTTGATGCCGGTGTGCGAGGGGTCGTTGCGGGTCGCGGGGTCGATCCAGCGGCTCGTGACGGCCTTCTCGCGGGTGAAGAAGTCGAAGCCGTGCACGCCGTACGCCTTCGCGTCGCCGAACAGCGACTTCTTCCAGCCGCCGAACGAGTGATACGCGACCGGCACCGGGATCGGCACGTTGATGCCGATCATGCCGACCTGCACCTCGCTCTGGAACCGACGAGCCGCTCCACCGTCGTTCGTGAAGATCGCCGTACCGTTGCCGAACTCACCCGAGTTGATCAACGCGAGGCCCTCGTCGTACGAGTCGACGCGCACGACGGAGAGCACCGGTCCGAAGATCTCCTCCGTATAGGCTCGCGACGTCGTGGGGAGGCCGTCGATCAGGGTCGGCCCGAAGAAGAAGCCGTCTTCGTGCCCGTCGACCGTGAAGCCGCGGCCGTCGACGACGATCCTCGCGCCGTCCGCCTCGGCGATGTCGACGTAGGACGACACCTTGTCGCGGTGCACGTCCGTGATCAGCGGGCCCATGTCGGGCTCGACGCCGTCGACGCCGGCGCCGTTCCCGATCTTCAGAGCCGCGATGCGGTCGGTGATCTTCGCGATCAGGTCGTCGGCGACGGGCTCGACGGCCAGCACCACGCTGATCGCCATGCACCGCTCGCCCGCGGCGCCGAATCCCGCGTTCACAGCGTTGTCGGCGACGAGGTCGAGGTCGGCATCCGGCAGCACCAGCATGTGGTTCTTCGCCCCGCCGAGGGCCTGCACCCGCTTGCCGTTCTTCGATGCCGTCTCGTAGATGTACTGCGCGATCGGCGTCGAGCCGACGAAGCTGATCGACTGCACGACGGGAGAGGTGAGCAGGCCGTCCACGGCGAGCTTGTCGCCCTGCAGCACCGTGAAGACGCCGTCGGGGAGGCCGGCCTCCTGCCAGACGCGCGCCAGCCACAGGGCGGCGGACGGGTCCTTCTCGGAGGGCTTCAACACCACGGCGTTGCCGGCGGCGATCGCGATGGGCACGAACCACAGCGGCACCATGACGGGGAAGTTGAACGGCGAGATCACTCCCACCACTCCGAGGGGCTGCTTGAGGGAGTACACGTCGATGCCCGAGGAGGCGTTCTCACTGAATGCGCCCTTGATCAGGTGCGGGAATCCGGTCGCGAGCTCCACGACCTCCTGGCCGCGGAGGATCTCGCCCATCGCATCGGAGACGACCTTGCCGTGCTCCGCCGTGATGATCTCGGCGAGTTCGCGCTTGCGGGCGTTCAGGATCTCACGGAACGCGAAGAGCACCGACTGGCGCTTCGCGATCGAGTAGGCGGACCAGACGCGGAATCCGGCATCCGCCGAGGCGATGGCCGCATCGATCTCGGCCTGGTCGGCGAGCGCCACCTGCGCCTGCACCGCACCGGTCGCGGGATTGAACACCGGCGCCGTGCGACCCGACTCCGAGGCGCGCAGCGCGCCGTCGATCCAGTGCGCGATCACCGGGACGGAGGAGTCCGTCGTCGAGGCGGCGGACGTGTCAGTGATGGTCATTCTTCACCTCAGGGGTCGTCGAGCGGGGTGAGACCAGTGAAGCAGGATGCGTGACGCGGGGCGGGTGCCAGTACGTCCTGCACTGACGCGAGTCATCGACAGTCAGGCAGCCGTCAGGTCGTCGACCGCAGGGCGCCCCGCGAGCCGGGTCGCCAGCACACCGATGCCGACCATCACCGCCACCGGCAGCCAGAACGGCGCCGCGCCGACGCCGGCATCCCACTCGGAATGACCGATGAGGATCACGAGGATGCTGACCCCGAGCGCCCCGCCGAGCTGATTGCCGATGAACAGGATGGTGCTGCCGGAGGGAACCATCGTCGCGGGCAGCACCCGGTACAGCGTGGAGACGGTCGGGCTGCCGATGGAGCCCAACCCGAGCCCGATGAGCAGGGCGATACCCGCGAACGTCCAGATCGAACTGGACCCGTCTGTGGTCATGATGCCGAGGAACCCGGCGAGCCCCAGCGCGACCCCCGTCCAGACCAGGACGCGCCCGTCGACGCGGTCGCTGAGGCGTCCGGCGATCGGCATGGCGACGAGCGTCCCCACGCCGTACGGGATCATCAGCAGGCCCGCGGTCGTGGCGTCCAGCCCCGCGACGCCGACGTAGTACAGCGGCAGTCCGAAGAACAGCGGATAGATCCCCGCACCCATCAACGCCATGATCCACACCGCGGGACCGAATCCGCGATGGCCGAAGGTCCCGAGATCGACGATTGCCGCGCGGCCGCGGCGGCGAGCAGACACCACGAACCCGACGAGCGCGGCGACTCCGGCGGCGAGCACACCGATCGTGACGGCGTCGAAGCCGTCGGCCGTCGCCGCACGGGAGAGCCCGAAGAGCCCGAATGCGGTGGCGAGAGCGAGGAGCACCAGGCCCCGCACGTCCAGTCGGGCGCGTTCGAGGGAACCGGCACGCAGCACGAGCACCGAGCCGATCAGGATCACGATCGCCGCGATCCCCGTGAAGACGAAGGTCCAGCGCCACCCGAGGGTGTCGACCACGAGGCCGCCGAGCGCCGGGCCCGCCAGAGGGCCCACCGACATCACCGCGGCGGTGGACCCCATCACGCGTCCGATGCGCGCGGGACCGGCGAGTCGAGCGAGGGCGGTGAGCATGACCGGTTCCAGGGCCCCACCGCCGAAACCCTGCACGACGCGAGCGACCGACAGCGTGCCGAAGTCGGCCGCGAACACCGCCAGCAGCGACCCGACGGCGAAGATCGAGATCGCCATGAGCCACGTGCGGCGTACGCCGAATCGGAGCGTCGCCCATCCGCTCAACGGGATCGAGATCCCTGCAGCCAGGAGGTAGGCCGTGGTCACCCATTGAGCCGATGCCACGTCGGAACCGAACTCGCCGGCCATCTGCGGCACGGCCACACCGACCACCGTGGTGCTCAGGAGCGCGAGCACTCCGCCCGCGACGAGCACGGCGGCCGTCGCGCCGAAGGAGGACCGGTCGACCGGAACGAACTTCTTCGTATCAATTTTTGAACTCACGCGTTAACTATACGACGGAGTTCACAATGTGCAACTGCCGGGTTAGGCTGAGGGCATGGCCACTCCGCGCGACACCCGCCCCGACCGAGGCGAGAAGATCCTCGACGCCGCCCTCGCCGTCTTCGGCCGCGACGGCTTCACCGACGGCAACGTCGAGGAGATCGCCAAAGTCGCCGGTGTCGCGAAGCCCACGGTCTACAACCGCTTCGGCGACAAGCAGACCCTGTTCGCCGAGACGGTCGAGCGGGGTTCGGCGCGGGCGAACGAGAGGGTCCTCGGCGTGATCGCCACGGTCGACGTGCACCCCGATGATCTGCGGTCCGAGCTCGAGCGACTCGGGCAGGCGCTCGTGGGGTGCGTCTCGCATGCCGAGGGCGCGGCACTGATGCGGCTGCAGTTCTCGGAACGGGCGCGCTTTCCCGAACTGATGGACGGCATCCGCGAAGGCAACCGCACACGCACCATCGACGCGCTCGCCGGCAAGCTCGCCCAGTTGGCCACCGCCGGGTATCTCCGCCTGACGGATGCGCCCCGGGCAGCTCGCCAGTTCCTCGCCCTGGTCTCGGACGATGCGCTCGCCAGCAGCGGGTTCGGCGGGCGTGTGCTCAGCCATGACGAGCTCGACGAGCCGGTGCGCACCGGAGTCGACACTTTCCTGGCCGCGTTCGGGAACGGGTGAGGCCGGTCAGGCTTCCGGCCGCCGCGCGCTGACGATCCACGCCCGCGAATCGAACCAGACCCCGTCCTTCCGGGTGTGCGCGATCAGTGTCTCGCGGATCGCGTCGATCGCGCGTTCGGCATCGGCCGACGGCATCCGACCCCGCATCCCGGTGACGCACGAGAAGCCCATGATCCTGACCGGCACGGCCGGCAGTTCGGCCAGGGCGTCATACTCGGACGATGGATGCTTCTCTCGAACGCAGCGGACTCGTCGTCGTGGATGTGCAGGCGGGGACCCTACCCAACGCGCGCGCAGTGACCCCCGATGAGCTCGTCGCGCACGTGCGAGAGGTCGTCGATGCCTTCCGCTCGGCAGGCCGCCCCGTCCACTTCGTCGTATCGACGGGCACGCCGCCCGGTGACACGGCCGCCGGCTCGGGCGGACGCATGTGGCCGGAGGGCTTCGATGTTCTCGACCCTCGATTGCAGCGCCACGAGAGCGAGCCTCTCTGGCGCCGCGCCGGATGGAGCGCGTTCGCCGGCACCGGCATCATCGACGCTCTGCACGGGGTCGACGTGGACACCGTCGTGCTCGTCGGGCTGGCCACGACGTTCGGCATCGAGTCGTCCGCCCGCGCCGCCTACGACGCGGGGTTCTCGGTCGTCGTCGTGACCGACGCGGTGTCGGATCCGGATGCCGAGCGGCATGACGGCTTCCTCACCCGCGTGCTGCCCGCCCTCGGGCGCGGTATGCGCGCGGCCGACCTCGCCTGACCCCCCTTGCTCTCACAGGGGAAGACGGAGGACGCTGGGAGCATGAGCAACCCGGACATCACTCCCGCACTGCCCACGTCGATCCAGGAGTTCGTCGACGCCACCAACGCCGGCGACACGGAACGCTTCGTCGGCGTCTTCACCGAAGACGCGAACCTCGACGACTGGGGGCGGAAGTTCCACGGGCACGACGGCATCCGCTCCTGGAACGACAGCGACAACATCGGCAAGCAGAGCCACTTCGACGTCGTCAGCGTCGTCGAGGGCGAGGAGCCGCAGACGTACGTCGTCACTCTCGCCGTCAGCGGGAACGGCTACAACGGCACCGGGCCGATGATCTTCACCCTGAGGGACGGACTCATCGCCGACGTGAAGATCACCGACACGACGACCTGATCACCCGCGCGAGACAATGGTGAGGTGATCGAATCGTGGGAGCTGCGGGAGTGGTTCGGCGACTACCTCGACGCCTGCAACCGGCATGACCTCGACGCCATCCGTGCTTTCGTCCACTCGGATGTACGACGCGCTCACCTTCCCGGGGGCGCAGACGCGTGGATCGCCGACGTCGCCGAACTGATCGAGGCCTTCCCCGACTGGCAGTGGCGACGCATCCAGCTCATCGTGGAGGATGAGCGCATCGCCGCGCATCTGCGCGGTGGCGGTACGCACCTCGGCGCCTTCCGAGGAGTCGCCGCGACCCGCCGCCGCGTCAACGTGGCCGAGTTCGGAATGTTCCGCATCGTCGACGGACGGGTGGCGGAGTTCAGCGGGACGGATGCCGGCGCCCTCCTCCACGCCCTCTCGGGCTGACGGCTGGTGCGGGACGGGCGCGCGCGAGTACTCTTCGCGGACGGGGATCCGGCACGGAACGAATCCGATGCGGATCAGGAGGAGCGACGATGACGACGCGTGACGAAGACTCGACGGCCACGACGCCGCGCTGGGTCTCCTGGTGGTTCCGCGGCGCTGCCGTCTACGGGCTCGTCGTGCTGATCCCGCAGTACTTCCTGCCGCCGCCGGCCGGTGCGGAGGTCTTCTTCTACGGCTTCATCGGCACGGCGGCCGCCTTCCAACTGGTCTTCTTCGTGATCGCGGGAGATCCGGGGAGACACCGTGCCCTGATGCTCGTCGGGGTCGTCGAGAAGCTCGCCTACGGCGTTCCCGTGCTGATCCTCTTCGCGCTAGGGCGTGCGGATGCTCTCTACGTCGGCGCCGCGATCATCGACCTGATCCTCGGCGTCGGATTCTTCCTCGCCTGGCGCGCGACCCCGCGGCGGGGGCGCTAGCGAGGCTGCTCGTCTCCCACCTCGATGGTCCGGAGCGCCCGCAGCAGCTCCTGCGTGTACGGGTGTGCCGGCGCACGGAAGATCTGCTCGGCGTCTCCGTGCTCGACGACCACGCCGTCCTTCATGACGAGCACGCGGTCGCTGAGGTGATGGATGACACCCAGGTCGTGGGAGATGAAGAGATAGCTGAGCCCGTACTCGTCCTGCAGGTCGACGAGCAGATCGAGCACCTGTGCCTGCACCGAGACGTCCAGCGCCGACACCGCCTCGTCGAGCACGAGGATCTCCGGCGACGTCGCCAGAGCCCGCGCGATCGCGATGCGCTGGCGCTGACCGCCGGACAGGCGCAGGGGGAACCGCTCACGCACGGATGCCGGCAGCGCGACCTGGGCGAGCAGATCGACGACGCGCTGCTCGCGCTGACGCCGCGTCAGACCGGCATCCGCGGGGATGGCGTCGAGCAGGATGCGCTCGGTGTTCCAGCGGGGATCGAACGAGCTCAGCGGGTCCTGGTACACGACGCCGATGCGGGGGCGCAGGGGACGACGACGGCGCTCCGGGACGGCGGACCACGCCTCCCCGAGCAGTCGCACCTCCCCTTCGTCGGCGTGCTCGAGCGCCAGCGCGATGCGCGCCGTCGTGCTCTTGCCCGATCCGGACTCTCCGACGATCCCGAGGGTCTCGCCGCGGTGCAGCGTGAACGAGACGTGATCCACCGCCGTCTGATGTGTGCCGTCGGGCGAGACGAAGCGCTTGACCAGGTCGCGGGCCTCCAGCACCGGCTCCCCCTTCTCCCCCGACGAAGGGCGAGCGAGATGCAGGTTCGGAACGGTACGCTCCTGCGGTGCGAGACGCTCACCGCGGGTGTGACCGCTCGGAACGGCGTCGACCAGGCTCTGCGTGTAGGCGTGACGCGGCGCTCCCAGCAGCTGCGCCGCCGGACCCTGCTCGACCACCTCGCCCCCGCGCATCACGAGGATGTCGTCGGCGAGCTGCGCGACGACGGAGAGGTCGTGGCTGATGAGGATGATCGACGCGCCCTGCACCTTCGCGTCCTCCAGCAGCGACAGCACCTGAGCCTGCACGGTGACGTCGAGGGCCGTCGTGGGCTCGTCGGCGATGATCACCTCCGGGTCGAGCGCGATGGCCGAGGCGATCAAGGCGCGCTGCCGAAGCCCTCCGGACAGCTCGCCCGGTCGCTGTCTGGCGCGCACCTCGGGTTGTGGAACGTCGACGCTCGCGAGCAGCTCGATCGCCTTGCGGCGACGCGCGGCGCGGTCGCGCCACCCATGCAGGCGCAGCGCCTCCTCGATCTCACGCCCCACGGGGCGGAGAGGGTCGAGCGAGACGAGTGCGTCCTGCTGGATGAAGCCGATGCGCTTCCCGCGGATGCCGCGCCATGACCGGTCCGTCTGTGCGGTGAGGTCGATGTCGCCGAGCGAGATCTGCTCCGCATCGACCACGGCGCCCGCGCCGGTGAGCCCGGCCAGAGTGCGCGCGGTGACGCTCTTGCCCGAACCGGATTCGCCGACGATCGCGACGCATCGGCCGGCGGAGAGCGTGAACGAGACGTCGCGAACGACGCTCACGGTCTCGCCGTCGCGGGCGAACCCGACGTTCAGGTTCCGCACCGTGAGACGCTCCTTCGCCACCGCGGGCGCGGAAGGCTGCGAGGTGATGAGTTCGGCGACGCTCATGTCATCTGCCCTTCTCGAGACTGTTCTGGATGTGCTTGCCGATCGTCGTCGCCGTCAGCGCGAGCACGAGGATGACCAGACCGGGGATGAACGTCAGCCAGGGCGCCTGCAGGATGCTGGCACGCCCGGCATCCAGCAGCGCTCCCCACTCCGACGAGGGTGGCGCGACGCCGAGACCGAGGAACGACAGCCCGGACGCCCACACGATCGACTGCCCGATCGCCATCGTGAACACCGCCACGAGCGGCCGGATCGCGTTCGGCAGAACATGCCGCCCGAGGATCCTCCACCAGCCGTGGCCGAGCGCGCGCGCGGCCTCGACATAGCCGGCGTTCTTCGCAGACAGGATCTGGCCCCGCACCATGCGGGCGTAGCCCGGCGCGGTGCTGACGCCGACGGCCACTACCTGCGTCCAGGGCGACGGGCCGAGGATCGACACGAGCAGCAGCGCGAGCAGCAGGTTCGGGAAGGCGAACACCACCTCGATGAGGCGGTTGACGATCGCCGCCGTGACGCGATCGCCGAGCGCCGCGATCGACCCGAGGACGAGGGCGGCGATCAGGGCGATCCCCGCGGCTCCGATCCCGATCAGCAGCGACTCGCGCGTGCCGTGGATGACGCGGCTGTAGAGATCGCGGCCGGCCTCGTCGGTGCCGAACCAGTGCGCGAACGACGGCGGCTGCAGCGCGTCGGCGAATCCCTGCGCGGTGGGGTCCTGCGTGGCGAGCACGTTCGGCGCGACAGCGGCGATCACGAACAGGACGGCGAGGACGATCGCGGTGATCAGCGACCAGCTCACCGGACGGCGTCGGCGTTGCACCGCCTTCGCGGCGGGGCGGGCGATCTTCGCGGGAGGGGCGGTGGTCATGACGTCTTCAGCCTCGGGTCGATGAGCGTGTACACGATGTCGACCAGGAGGTTGGCGACGACGTAGAGGACGGCGACGAGCACCACGATGCCGGTCACGACGGGAAGATCCTGCGCTCCGACCGCGGCGACCAGCGTCTTCCCGATGCCGGGGCGCGAGTAGATCTGCTCGACGATCACGGCGCCCGACACGGTCGCGCCGAGGGCCCATCCGGTCAGGGTGACGGCGGGGATCGCTCCGTGCCGCAGCACGTGGCGGAGCCGGATGCCCAGGTCGCCCATGCCCCGCATCCGGGCGCTGAGGACGAACGGCTGGTCCAGGGCGCGCTCGTATTCCGCTCGCACCGACTGCCCCATGAAGCCGGCCAGCGGGATCGCGAGGGTGAGCGCGGGAAGCACGATGCCGTTCACCCCGCTGCCGCCCATGACCGGGAACCAGCGGAGGGTCAGAGCGAAGAACAGCAGGAGCAGGATGCCGAGCCAATAGGGCGGCAGCGCGGCAGTGACGGTGTCGACGGTGGACCCGAGCGCCCGCACGCGCGGACCGCGTCCGGCGGTGAGGGTGACCCAGATGACCATCAGCACCCACGCGAGCAGGATGCCGGTGACGGTGAGCACGAGCGTCGAGCCGAGCTGTTCGCCGATCAGATCCCACACCGGACGGAACTGCTGGTACGAGGTGCCGAGATCGCCGCGGAGAAGACCGCCGATGTAGTTCAGGTACTGGACGAGCACGGGGTTGTCGAGCCCGTAGGCGTCGATGATCGGGGCGAGCTCGTCGGGCGTGCGCTCCTGCGCCTGCCCGGTGCGGATGTTCAGGATCGCGGTGGCACGGTCCCCGGGCAGCGCCACCTGCGCGAGGAAGGCGGCGGTGGCCGCACCCCACAGCACGACGACCGCGCCCGCGATGTTCGATGCCGCGCGCCGGAGTGGCCGGAGCGAGCGTCGGGGCGCTCCCGGCCGACCGGAGGCGATCCGGTCGGCCGGGAGGGCCTCACTCGACGAAGTAAGCGTCATAGAAGGTCGGTCCTCCCTGTGCGTTCTCCTGCCAGACACCGCGCAGGTGAGGGTTGACGCCGAGCGTGCTCAGCCGGTCGTAGAGGCCGAACGAGAGGGCGTGCTCGGCGATGAACTCCTGCGCCTGCCCGTAGAGCTCGTTCTGCGTGTCGATGTCCGGCTCGGAGTTCGCCTGGAGGATCAGCGCCTCGAGCTCGGGGCTGTCGTAGAACGCGTTGTTCGAGTAGTTCGGGTTGTCCTCGGTGCTCGGACGCCAGTTGATGTAGAGGATCCCCGCGTTCACGGAGGTCCAGTACCCGGCGGAGATGTCGTAGGCGTCGGGGCCGCTGTACGTGCCCGCCCAGGTCTCGGACGGCGGCACCGGGATGAGGTCGACCTTGAAGCCGGTGGCCTTCGCCTGCTCCTGCACGGCCTGGAAGATCGAGGCGCCGTCGGCGTTGATGATGGTGCCGGCGTTGTAGGGGAACACGACCTCGAGGGTCTTCCCGTCCTTCACCCGGTAGCCGTCGTCGTCGCGATCGGTCCATCCGGACTCGTCGAGCAGGCGGTTCGCCTCGTCGGCGTCGAAGGCGTACCAGTCGGCTGCCTTCTGGCTGTACCCGGGAGTCGCCTGGCTGACCCCGCCGTTGCCCTCGAAGGGGATCACGCCGTGACCGATCGTCTCGACGATGCTCTCCCGGTCGAGGCTGTAGATGAACGCCTTGCGCAGGTTCTCGTCCGTGAACGGGGCGCGAGTCGTGTTGAACGAGATCTGCTGGGGGCGCCCGGGCGTCACGTACTTGTGCAGCTCGTACTGCTCGCCGTCGAGTCCGTCCCACTCGATCGCGGGGATGTCGTAGATCGCGTCGGCCTCACCCGAGCGAAGCGCCGACACACGGGTGACGCCGTCGGCGACGAACTTCCAGTCGATCTTCTCCACATAGGCGGGTCCGGTGTGCTGGGCGTTCTGGGGCCACGACGTGTAGTCGTCGTTGCGGACGAGCACGACGTTCTCCCCGCGGTTCCACTCCTGGACGATGAACGCTCCCGAGCCGATCGGCTGCTCGCAGTTCTCCTCATCGGTGCGGGTCTCGAGCGCCTTCTGCGACTGGATGCCGAAGTAGCCCTGCGCCAGATTCTCGATGAAGCGCGTGTACGGACGGGAGAGGTGGATGGCGACCGTGAGATCGTCGACGGCCTCCGCGGACTCGTAATAGCCGCCGAGCCAGACGGCCGCCGTGCTGTTGCCGCCGTCGACCCAGTAGTCGAAGTTGTACGCGACCGCCTCGGCGTCGACAGGCGTACCGTCGGTGAACTCGACACCGTCCTTGAGCGTGAGCGTGTACGTCAGGCCGTCGTCGCTCACCGCCCAGTCCTCCGCAAGCCACGGCACGGCTTCGCCCTCTTCGGTCAGCGAGAACAGGCTGTCGAGGAACTGGTACGAGATGTACGCCTGCTCGATCCACCCGCCGAAGAGGCACTGCGGCTCCTGCTGGTGCGCGTAGACGATCGTGCCGCCGTCGACGCGCTCGGCGTCGGCCGAGGGTGCGGCGACCGCGCCGGCGTTGCAGGCGGTCAGTGCCACGGCGAAGACGGCCGCGGCGGCGGTCGCCGCCAACGAGCGGCGGATCCTGGGGGCGTTCATGGGGCTCGGGTGCCTTTCGTCGGGTGACTTCTTGCGACGGCATCCGGAAGCCGTGCTGCAGCGATCCTCCCGATCCGGATGCCGGCGCACACCTCATCCGTCACGCGCGGCCGTCAGACGTCACATCGCGTCATCCGGGCTCACGCAGCGACATCGGATGCCGGGGCGCCCCGGTGTCCGCGCCAGGATCGCTGGCGGCGCGCGTGCGCCGACGAAAGGAGCGCCGCCTCGTGTCGGATCCCAAGAGACTCATCCTCAACCTGTTCGAGATGAACTGCGTGAGCCACATCACTCACGGTCTGTGGCGGCTCCCCGGCAACCGGCGCACCGAGTTCAACGACATCGAGTACTGGACCGATCTGGCGCAGCAGCTCGAGGCCGGCGGGTTCGACGCGGTCTTCCTCGCCGACGTCGTCGGCGCGTACGACGTGTTCCGGGGAGGTCCGGAGACCGCGATCCGCGAGGGGCTGCAGATCCCCAGCAACGATCCGATGCTGGTGGTGCCAGCGATGGCCGCCGTCACCAAGCACCTCGGGTTCGGCATCACGTTCTCCACGACCTACGAGCCGCCGTTCTCGTTCGCGCGCCGGATGTCGACGCTCGACCACCTCACGAAGGGGCGGGTGGGCTGGAACATCGTGACGTCGTATCTGCCGAACGCCGCGCGCAACTTCGGCCTGGAGGGCGAGATCGACCACGACACCCGCTACGAGATCGCCGACGAGTACCTCGACGTGCTCTACAAGCTGTGGGAGGGATCGTGGGACGAGGATGCGATCCTCGAGGACCGGGAGCACGGCGTCTACGCCGATCCGGAGAAGATCCGCTACATCAACCATCGCGGACCGCGCTACGCGGTGGCAGGGCCCCACCTCTCCTCGCCGTCTCGGCAGCGCACGCCGTTCCTGATCCAGGCGACGCAGTCGACGCGCGGGATCGAGTTCGCCGGCCGCCACGCCGAACTGATCTTCACCGGTGGCCGCTCCTTCGAGCAGGTGAGCGGCACGGTGCGGAAGATCCGCGACGAGCTGGAGCGACAGGGGCGCGCTCGGGACGACGTCAAGTTCGTCGTCGGCGCGACGGTGATCGTCGCGGCCACCAGGGAGGAGGCCGAGGCCAAACTCGCCGAGTACGACCGCTACGCGAGCATCGACGGGGTGCTCGCGCACGCCGGCCTGCCCTTCGATCCGACGGCACATCCGGGCGATGTCACGCTCGGCGAGGCGCTGCGCCGTGAAGGGCGCGGCGATGATCTCGCCTCGGCCTTCCTGCCGCAGGAGAAGACGATCGCCGAGTTCCTCGCCTCGATGAGCGGGTTCCACCGTCAGCCGTTCATGGCGGTCGGCTCGCCCACCGACGTGGCCGACCAGATCGAGAGCTGGCTGGACGAACACGACATCGACGGCATCAACCTGGTGCAGTACCACTCCCCCGGCACCGCACGCGACTTCATCGAATTCGCCGTGCCGGAGCTGCGTCGACGCGGCCGGCTCCGCGACGGCTACGTGCCGGGCGAGACCCTGCGCGAGCGCGTGCACGGTGTCGGGCCCCGCGTGGCAGAGACGCATCCGGCGGCGCGCTTCCGCGGGGGACGGAATCTCGACGAGTCGATCGAGGGGGCGAACCTGCAGGCGGTGTGAGGAGGCCATGCGGGATGGGGACCGGTGAGCGCGACGCCAGGGGCGACGTGAGCGCGAGGTCGGCGGGCTGAGCTACCGGGTCCTCGGCGGACGTCCGGGAGCAGGCCGGAAGGACCACGGCGAGCGCGCGCGAAAATCAGTATCTGATCAGGAAATCTACTGCGGAGACGAGGGGATTTGAACCCCTGGTCCCCGTGAGGGGACTCCACCTTAGCAGGGTGAATACGGCCACGTTGCGATTCCACGGCTTTGGACCTGATCACTCCATGGAAGTGGCAATTCTCCGCCACGACCGGGGATTCTCTGGATGCACGTGTAACACGTCAGTCACGCATGGAGCCTCCTGAGGCGCCATCCTCGCGGCATCCGGGGACACTTGGGGGACACTTGTGGCCGCAAACGGATGGTCGTGTTTGTCGCCTGATAGTGGGCCAGGCATCGTCCTAGTTGCCGTCGAGTCGGTCGCCATTTCATCGGGGCCCGCACTTGACCACGGGCGCGACAAATGAGCCTGGGCGGACCTGCGGATCGATCCTCTCTAGGAGCAACATCACCGCCGCGCGTGCGAGAGGCACTGGCAGCGGTTCGAAATCATGGGCTAGTGGTGACAGATGTATCGTTGACCCTTTATGAACCCTTCGGCGCTCTTGGGCTCGGCTTCTCCTTCGACCGCGCGGGCGCGATCACCCTCCGCCGAAACTTGACCGGGTGAGCCACAGGCCCGAGGACTTCTTCATGAACGGCGCCGCCGCCCAGTTCAGGTCCTCATAGACTCGGTTCCCCCGGCCGCGCTGCTAGCCCGGCGGGCCGAGTTCTATCGAGCGTCCGGTTCGAAGAGCGCGGGGCGTCATTTTGTACGCCTGCTCAAGGTTGCGGCGCAGGCTCATCGTCGTCCGGAAGCCTGCCTGCTCGGCGATCTGTTCGATGCTCAGCACGTCGTATCTACTGTCGGTCAGCAACGACCGGGCGATACAAGTGCGCTGACGCCGAATTTCACCCGCGACGCTGTTTCCGAACTCGGCGAACACGATCTGCAACTTGCGCAACGACGAATGCACCTCGCGGGCAACCCGCGTCGGGGTGAGGTTCGGGTCGGCGCACTGTTGCGCGATCACTGCGATCGCCTGATCACGCAGCGCGGCTCGCGGCGAGCGCGGTCCCGACATCGCACCCCAGCGATCAAGAAGGATCGCCTCCCCCATCTCCACAATCAACCGCTCGACGGCATATCGTTCGATCGCCGTAGCCTGTTCGTGGGCGACTTTTAGCAGCCCCTCCACGAAGTTCTGCATGGCACGGTCGAGCAATCGCCGATCGGAGAAGACCTGCGTGTCGACCGAAAGGGTCGACACGAACGTTGTCATCATGGCGCGAGGAATGAGCGTGACGATCGCTCGCCAGGCGCCCTGGACGCGCAATCCGAGAGACGAACCGAACACACTGATCATCAGGTCACCCCGGCCCTGCCACCACGATCCGTCGAGGCGTCGCAACGACAGAGAGTCAGCCTCGATGAACGCAAAGACGGCGTGCCCTGCGTACGCCGTCACGTTATCGATCGCAAGTTCTGTCGAAGAGCTGTGCATTTCGAGCAAAGTGACGCCGCCGGCCGTCCACCGAAGTACTCGTGGCGCCCAGCTATCGCCTACGGCACGGATGCCATGCTCGACCAATCGATCGGGATCGATCTCCTTGACGATTCCGAATTCCACGGGTGCCCTTTCATGATTGAGCGGATCCCTCGCTCAACGCTACGAAAGGTCTGCGGTGCGCTTGCTCGGGACATGGTTCTGGCGCGAGAGTAAAGGACGGCAATAGGTCGTGCACCCGATTTCACCTCGGTATCGCCCCGGGTCGATTGCGAGTCGGCTTATCTTTTTTCGATAACCGCTGATGCGAGAGGTCACCAGAGGCCTCGGAGCATCCGAGCGAGCGCCACCAGATTCCATAGCGGAGAAGCGGGTGTTGCGCCCGAGGGGGAGGACGCAACACCCGAGGCCGCCCGCGTGGCAAACATCACATAGTCAGTGTCAAGAAGATCCTGGCGGAGCGACCATGGCGGACGATTGTCCTATGCCGAGATTAGAGCCGCAGGGACCCGGCACGCACATGGATTCACCTCGGTATCACCCGGATATGCTTGCAGCAGGTCACCCGAGTCGGATTCGGCGAAGTGCGGACGCCCGACTCGTTTAGCCATCGGCTCGAATGAATTGCTTCTTCGCTTCGGATGCCTCCCCTCGACCAACGCGATGAGGTGCCGATCGAGCCCGCGCCCAAAAGAACAGCTCGGGCGTCCTCGGGACTGAGAGCGTCGGCACTGCCCGATCGATCGAGCAGCGCTTCGTGACAGTGTCGTCTCGTCGCGGCGCTAGTTTTCGAAGGTGCGCGGATCATCAAGACCGGAACCGTTAGAGCAGTGGCAAGATTCTTCGGGCAGACGGCGTTGCAGTTGCCCGTTGCACCGCCGGAGAATTTGTCGAACTCATACCGGATGATTCGGTCCGTGGCGACGACTTTGTCATCACGGACATGATTGATGGTCCGCGAGGCGTCGATGATGACAGCCGCCCTCGGGACAACGGTCGTCGAGGATGCGACGAGCCGTCTCCTTTGGCATTGATGCTCTCCGCCAGCACCTCGAATCTGCGCAAGTCGGCTGCCAGTTGACGGCCTTCAGGCGAGACATTGCACCGACGAAGAGGCGCTCAACCGATGGGTTGTTGGGCCGAGCCGCTGCTCGATTCAAGACGTATGGCCCCCTGGAGCAGGTGCCGCTCGTGGGTGAGAGCGATCGCGTCCTCACGATTTCTCACGCCGAGTTTGCGATAGATGCTACGAAGTTGCGTCTTCACAGTATTGCTTGAGACCACGAGTCTGGCCGCGAGGTCCGCGACCGATCCGGTGAGCATGAGCTGCTCAAGGACGGCAAGCTCACGCTGGGTGAGAAGCACATCCGGTTCGACGTCGGCGAGCAGAGAACGAATCGGCGACTCATCGAGGAATCCCCTGAACCCGTTCCCCTTCAACTCGGCGATGACACGCTCATAGTCCGCAGGCGGGAGGATCGCGACGGCTAGACGTTGATTCGACCCCAAGAGCAACGAGCCAAGCCTCTGCACCACTCCCGGTTGTCGCGGGGTACGCGAAAGACGCAGGAGGATGCTGAGATCGATGGCTGCCGCCTCGACTCGCTGCCGGTTCGAGAGGTGCTCCCCCGAGAGCACTCGCAACTCATTCAGTGCGCTGCCGGTGTTGCCCAACGCAAGCTCAATCCGCGCACGCTCGATATGCGCGTTGGGCCCATCGGGCAGATCGCGTTTCAACACCGCCGCGGCGCCGGATGGATGTCCGAGTGCGAGCAGCAGCCTCGCTCTTACGGGCGCGAGATGCGCGCGCGCATAGCGCTTTCCCGCCTCATGTCCGCGACGCTGAAGGTGGTCGTCGATCATAGCGAGCCCGGCGCCCGCGTTGCCCTCGACGAGTTCGATCGTGGCTTGCACACGAGCCACGATCGCCCAATGCTCGTTGGTGTCTCGACCATCGCTCAAAGCATCTGATCTGCTCAGCGCTCGTCTCGCAGTTTCGGGGTCGAAGGCCTCGAGCGCCACCAGCGCTTCCGCAAGGCGATAGAACGTCCCCGAATAGCCGTTCTTCTGCCTCTCGGACCACGGTCCGCGCCGGATCTCATCGATGTACTCCTGTGCCTGCGGGATGTCGCCCCGCATTGCGTGCATGCCCGCGAGGAGGGCGAGAGGACTCATCTGGGCGGCGGCAGGGCCGAGCAGAGCATCTTCGAGAGCGGCGTTCACAGCTCTGATCGCCTCGGCCGACTGTCCGGCGTACAACAGTGACACCCCGATGGTGGTGAATACGCGCGGCAGCTCACCGATCGATGCGCGATCCTCGTCGGAGAGCTCATGCGCCAGTCTGAGAGCAGCATGCCCGGTCTTCGCGGACTCGGAGTAGCGCCCGAGGAGCCGATACGCCGCACTCTCCGCGGTGCGGATGAGCACGAGATCCACCGCGCTGATGCCGCGGCGTTCAGGCGAGCGCGCCGCACGCGTCACGCCGACGAAATATCGCAGCGCCCTAATCCGTTGGTACCGAAGGCGATTCAAGAGGATTCCGAGTTCCATAGCCAAGAGCGGCTCGCCACGCAACGTCGCGGGTGGCACTCGCTCCAGAGCCGCTCGAGTCTCGATCGGATGCAACGCGGCGAGCAGGAACCATCCCGTTCGAACCGCGGTCTTCGCAGCCTCCCAGTCGTTGTTGGAAACAGCCGTCTCCAGCAGTTTCAGAGCGAGATCCGCCTGTTCCCGATCCGACGATCTGTCATCCACGATGCCCTCTCCCTGTCATCACGCAAGTACCCCCATGATTCCACTCCAACGCGCGCCAGTCTCGGATCGCCACAGGAAAATGTCGCTGCATGATGGCATCCGCAGTTTCGGGAAGCGCTGCATTCGTGCACCGACCGTCGACTCAGATCTCGTGGCGCCTCGCCGATGGCGTCGCGTCAGCGGCCGCGCCATCGGCGCATCGTCCGCGATGCCTTCGGCGCAACCAAAGGAATACACGATATGAATTCTCTTGTGTAAAGAGGCAAGATCATGCGGAGATGAGTGGGCAGCCAACCATGAATGCAGAGAATTGATCCGGGCGTCGCGATCAGGTGGGGAGGATGGACCGTCGACGCCCGGAGGCTACATCTCGCTATTGCCTGGAAGCAATCGGGAGCGAGATTCCAGCAAGCTCATACAACCCCTTCACGCGCTTGAGCGCATCACATCGCCGATATTTTCACCTGGCCCTCACCCTCTTTTCCGAGGCACGTCAACTGACGACTCATCGGGGGAAGGGGAATTTCGATTCGCCGCGCACAATCCAAGCGGTGATCCCGATCCGTCCCCGGGAAATTCATCGTGCCGTTCGGGCGGCTTCTTGTCGCGCGGCTGATGAATCGTTTCGATGCGCGGGGTGGACCCCGACCCGTTCGAGCCTGCTCACGAGTCGTGCGGAAAGGACGGAGCCGAGCCATGAAGCGAACACACGGGCAGCGAGGGTGTTCACGAGGATGAACGGGCTGAGGTGTTCGAGAGACATCACTGGCAACGAGACGATGAAGAGTCCCAGCCCAACCGCGATGCCAGCCACGAGGTTCTCTCGCCGGAGCGGCCAGTGCCGCTTCTGTGACCAAAAGACAATGCCGTCGAAAATCGACCCTGCGGTCAGGAGCGGCACGGCCAGCAGCCAGCCGATCGCGGTGAACGGGCCACAGATGAGGGCTGTGAGACCTGCGGCCAGCGTCGCACTCCAGCGGACGCCCGTGAATCGGCGCGCTGTGAAGATCATGAGCGTCTGCGCGAAGGCGACCAGAGCGTAGGCAGGGGGGAACGTCGCAGCGATGTGAGGCGTCAGGGGTGCGAGTGCGACCACAATCACGGCCTGTACGCCAGAGAAAGCCGCGATCTGGAGATAAGCCTTCGTGGCTATCGCCCCACCGCGAGTAGCCGATGTGTCTGCCGAGTCGATCATGGTCCGATATTACGGCTCCCTGGCCCGAACTGTTCAGCCAGCGTCCTCACGCAGAGATTGATGCTCAAATCGTGACCACCGATTCCAATTCGAGAATTGTCCACTCGCGGCGAAGAGCCCAACACCTACCTTCGGATGCTGGGCTTTCGACGGCGCGTTATAGCAACACGCCTCGAGAGGCAAGAATTCACTCCCGGGGCAGCCGCATCTTTTCGCGACCGATCAATCGTAAGAGCATGGAGTTCGGCGAGACGCGGTGAGCGTGTCGACATGAGCACCAACGGCGAGTTCCCCTCGCTGACCGGAGTAATTCGGCCGCGACGCATCAGTCTCGGTCAAGCGGCTCTGCGGGTCATCTCTTGGCCGCAGTCAAGGCCTGACTATCGAGCGGCGCTGAGCTCAACGGAGCACGTAGAAGTAGTCACTGAGGTCGTTCGTGATCGCGCCCGTGGAATCGTACGCACGACCGAGCACCTGGTACGCCCCCGACTGCCCCGCAGGGAACGCCGAAGCCAGTCGCGTTCGTGTAGTGACCACGAATTGCGCACTGTCGCCAGAGGCGACCGTCCCCGCGTAACTGAGGTTCACGAGCCAACGATTCAGGTCGGTGTTCTGGACCACGGAAGTGACGACCCAGGGAGCGTTGACAGTGAATTCCTCGGGGATCGCCACAGCATCGAACGTTACCTGAGCAGTGAAGTTCGTCGCGGCGGCGGGGCCATTGTTCTGCACCACACCCACGGTGTTGAAGGTCGTGTTCGTGGGGAGAAGAGCCTGGGTGCCCTGGTCGCCGGTGCCGGTTCCTGCCACTGGCGCCGCCTGCAAAGAGGTCAATGTCATGCTGAAGTCGGTCGGAAGCGAGGCCGCTGCGACAGGAGTGGCGACGGAGACTGCGACTACGGGAACAGACCAGGCCATGCCTTTCGCCATCGTTCGACGCGAGATTCCTTCACGGCGTGCGGGAAGCGCTTGGGTCGGGGGCTGCTCACTCTTCATATGTTGCTCCAATGCTGGGGACATAGCGTGTCCATCCTCGATACGCTCGTGTCGCTCACGATATCGAGCAAGGAAGGTCGGAGGTCGAGATTTCACCCCGGCCTCACCCTCGAACGGAGGTGCCCGCGAAAATGCTTTGCCCGCGCGCCCCGACATGCATCTCGCTCCACGATGAACATCTCCATAAGCCCGTTATCAGGCCCGTGAACGACGGGCCTGGATCGCGAGCGATGCGAGCCCGAGCACGATCAGGATCGCACCGATTAAGAGTGGCAACACACTATCTCCACCTGTGTGCGCGAGAGCGCCTGGGTCATCATCTCCGCCTTCGCGCGCGCCTGTGCCGCTGGGAATACGGGAGTTCTCAATGGAGCCGAGGTCGATGTCAGTCCGTTCCGGGGAAACCGTGAATGCGATCCCCTGGTCGAGGAGTGAATATCCGCTCGGCGCTGCCGCCTCGGTGAGCGTGTACTCCCCTGCGCTCAGCCCATCGAGCAGAATTACGCCGGCCGCCGCAGCGGAACAAGGGTTCGTCTCGGTTGCTCTGGATAGCGCGGTCAGTCACGAGCATTCCCCTTTCGATGGTGCAACATCGACGCGGTTCGCGTCGAAGTGGATAGCGGGTCACGGGCGAAACTTCCCGAGTATCCAGGTACTCGATGAGACCGAGGATCGCTGAAACCCTCACGCGAACGCCTCGCATTTCACCCCCGCCTCACCCGAGGAAGGACGAGGTCGGATACTTGTCCGAGGACGTCGGAACAACGGCGTGAAGGCTGCGATCCAACCGCGTCGTACGACGGGCGGGTGTTACGCCGAGGGTTGGCGCAACACCCGAGAGCAGCCGAATCGTTACCGCCGCAGTCCCCAGCGGTCAGCTGCGATCACGATGTGACCGCGACGAACATCTGCCCTCGATGGAGCCTAGACTTCGAGCGCCCTTCGCCGCTTGCGATTTCACCTCTGCATCACCCGAGGATGAGGCCTCCAAAGTCGGACACACCGCCAGACCGACTCTTCGGCGAATGCCCACCCGCAGTGGACGGAGCGCTCATCCGGTCGAGGGTGCATCCGAATCGCCGAGCTCGCGCGGATTCACTGCAGGGGCGAGCCGACAGCGGCGCGACCGGAGGCCCGACAATTCTCACTGTTGCTCGGCGATCGCCGCCACGACTGAACTGAAACGTCGACGGAACGGCCCCAGATCCACACGGTGACGCTCTGGGTGGACCCGGTTCGTCAGCAGTACAGCCGCGACCCGACTATCGGGGAGCGCCAGCCACATGGTGCCCGTGAAGCCGGGGTGTCCCAGCGCGCCGGACCCCAAGCTCAGTTCCCGGTCTTCGATGCGCACCCCCATCGCCTGTCCGTAAGGGGCGTGCTGACGGGGCGTGAGTAGGTTCGTGGTGAGCAGTCGCCTTGACTCCTGACTGAACATCCGAGTGTCGAGAAGGCTCTCGACGAGCTCGAGAACATCTGGGGCGGTAGCAAAGAGCCCCGCGTTGCCGACCCGTCCGCCGAGATACCACGAGAGTTCGTCATGCACCTCACCTCTCACTGGGCCTCGGTGTGCCCAGGGCTGTTCTTCCGTGGCAACGGCGCGTGCGGGATCGACAGGACCGAAGGTCACGGAATCGAGCCCGAGCGGTTCGAGCAGGTGACGACGGATGAGCACCTGGAGAGATTCGCCCGTGACTCTCTCCGCAACGATGCCCGCCGCGATGTATCCAATGCATGAGTAGCGATGGACGGCGCCGACCGGGGACTCCAATTGCACAGAGAGAAGACGCTGAACCCGGTCGGGCACGAGAGTCGCCCGCTCCCGCCAAATTCTCGACTCTGCAGGCATCCCGGAGGTGTGCAGAAGGAGGTGGCTGAGGGTCATGTCCTGGGCGTCTTCGCCGAGGCCGAGGATCTCCTGCACTCGCGCATCGAGGTTCAGGAGGCCCAACTCCGCGAGGCGCACGAGCGTCGCAGCCGTGAACGTCTTCGTCAGGGACGCCAGATCGAACAAACTATCGGATTCGACCGGCGTCGGATCGTCGAAGGCGAGCGATCCCATCGTCGCGAAGGCTCGCCCTTGCGGCGTCGATACTGCAGCCGCCGCCCCAGAATAGAGCCCGCGCTCGCGTCCGTCTTGGAGAAGATTCTCCAAGACGGACGCGAGACCGACGATGATGGCGTCGCGACTATCCATCGAGGTCAGACCGTCTCGACCTGCACCGGAGCGCCGGATTCGATCGATTCGAGGATCGCGCAGAGGACTGCGGTCACCTGAAGTCCGTCTTCTCCCGTCGCGAGGACTTCGCCCCGGCCGTGCACCGCATCGACGAACTGGGCGATGGCGTCGAGCACGAACCCGGTGAGGCGGGGGCCGTAGGGCGGCACGAGCACAGCGGGGTACTGCACGGTGTCGGTCGTGTGAATCTCGACCGTGCGATTATGCGTGGTGTCGATATGCACAGCACCTTCTGATCCGAGCAACTCGAACTTGAGATCGGTGTTGCTCGGATTCGCCGCAGGCAAGATCCATGCGTGCTCAAAGACGCCGATGGCCCCGGACTCGAACTCCGCCATGATGACGAAGAGGTCAGGGGTGTTGATACCCCGCGCCTCGAGCGTGCCGCTGAGAGCCCGTGCGGTGACCTTGACGATCCGCTCGCCGACGATCCACTGCGCGATGTCGACCATATGGCTCGCCAGGAACCAGAGAGAGGAGGAGGAGGAAGCCCACTTGATCATCGACGCGATCGTGACGGTATTGCTCAAACGGGCATACACGTACTTCACATCCCCGACGCGTCCGTCACGCACTGCTCTGTAGGCGTCCACGAACGGCGGGTTGACTCGGTTATGGAAGTCCACCATCAGCAGACCGCCGCCGACTCTGCTGGCGTCGAGGATCTCGCGTGCGTCCTCGATGCTGGTCGCAAGCGGCTTCTCGACCAGAACGTGCTTGCCGGCCTTGGCAGCAGCGACCGCGGGCGCCTTGTGCAGGTGATCGGGCGTCGCCACCGAGACGGCCTGTAGCCCCTCAATGGCGAGGAACGCGTCGATGTCCGTGTAGACAGGGACGGGCCCACTCGCAAAATTCGCCACCGCGGACTCCGCCAACTCCCGGTTGAGGTCGAGTACCGCGACCAGCTCTGCGTCGGGATGGCGGTCGAACGCTTGGATGTGACGCGAACCAAACGTGCCCGCGCCGATGACACCGAACTTCATGATGCTCCTTCTGTTTCTGTAGGTGTTGTGGATGGGAAGAAATGAAGATACGGGAGATGCGTGGCGAGTCGCCCTTCGCCCGCGAGCTCCGCGAGAGCAAGCGCTCCGTCGAGGGGCGTTCCCACTCCCGTTTCGACCTGGACGTCGCGTCGCAGTCCCCGTACGTGCGCGCGAAATGCGCCGACGATCGCCGCTTCCTCGGACAGGCCGCCCACGAGTGCGAGCCGCTGGGGTACTCCGTCGCCGATGAGGCTGAGCCCCGTATCCGCGAGGTGGCGGGCCGCCGCCTCGACGATCGTTCGCGCAACGAGGTCCGTTGCTGCGGCACGCGTGACGGTCGGCGCGAACGACGCGAGCAGACTTGCGCGGTTGGCAGATGCACGCACTTCTTCGGCCAGCCTGTACGGATCATGCCCCGCCTCCGATCGCAGCGCATCAAGAAGTCGGGATGAACCTCCGGGCCTGCCGTCGATCGCGCGGAGCGCGGCCGCGATACCTTTCCGCCCGATCCAGGCCGCGCCACCGTCGTCGCCGAACGTATCGCCCCATCCGTCCGATCTCCGCCAGAGTTCGCCGAGGTCCGTGGCGAAGCCCACCACTCCGGTCCCGGCTGCGACGACCGCACCGCCGGCGCTCCCCCACGCCCCTACGGCCGCTCCGACCGCATCCGAGACGATCGCGATCGGCGCTTCGGGCCAGCGACGGGCGACCTCGAATCGGATCTCGTCCACATCTCCCAGGCCGATGAGGCCGGCAGCGCAGACTGCGACCGCGGTCACGGGTTGCGCCTGGAACGCGAGCACGGCGCCAAGGAGCCGCACCACGTGCGCGTGCTCGGCGCGTCCGTCCCGGACAGCGAAGGCCGGGCCTGCGGCGAAAGCACCGCCCGAGGTGGCGATGCGCGACCCGGATCCACCCAGATCGATTCCGACTTGCACCATCTCACATACCTGTCAGCCTGCGAATCGCGTCGCCAATGGATCCGTCGGTCGCCTCGAGCGCGTCGGCTGCGGCATCCGTCGAGGCGTCGGCGAGGGCGGATACGACCGCGACCTGAAGGTCACCGCCCGCTCGATCGAGCATCCGCGCGCTCTGTTCAGCGGAGGCGCCCGTGACCTCCTGCAGTATCCGCAGCGTCCGCTCGCGAAGTTTCAGGTTGCCGGCGACCACCGTGACCATCAGGTTCGAGTACGTGCGCCCGCGCTTCACCATCAGGGCGGTCGAGAACGCGTTGAGGATGACCTTCGTCACCGTCCCGGCTTTGAGCCGGGTTGAGCCTGTGAGCACCTCTGGCCCGGTATCGGCGATTATCGCGTGGTCGACGAGCGCAGCTAGCGGAGAGGCAGGATTGCTGGTGACGAGTGCGGTGAGCGCGCCCGTCGCCCGCGCGACTCGCAACGCGCCCGCGACGTAAGGAGTCGTTCCCGACGCTGCGAGCCCGATCACCACGTCCCGCTGGTTGACCGCCGCCGTCGCCTCTCTCCGCCCATCGCCGTCGGAATCCTCGGACCCCTCCACCGCTTTAACGATGGCCTGGGGCCCGCCGGCAATATGAGCCTGGAACTGCTGCGGGTCCACCCCGAAGGTCGGAATCAGCTCTGCTGCGTCGAGGACCCCGAGCCGTCCCGAGGTTCCTGCGCCGAAGTAGTGGACCCGACCCCCTTCACGGACTCTGTCCGCGGCCTTGTCAACGAGAATCGCGAGGGTTGTGAGCACGGGCTCGACGGCTTGGACGGCCGCAATATCCTCGGCATTCATGAGCTGCAGGATCTCAAGGGCGCTCATGCTGTCGAGCTCCATGGATCTCGGGTTGCGCCGCTCTGTGGGTGATTCTGCGCTCTGCGGGGCAGATGTCTTTCTCACGAGCTTCCAATCTCAATCTGGGGACGGCGGTCGTTGCCGGTCATTGGATTCCTGAAATCTGTACAAACATGTAATCGATTTGCCAAACTGGATTCGGCAGCCTGCGGATGCCAAAGAACGTGCGTTTGCACGGAGACAATCGAGGGAGATCGCTCGTGGGAGAAGACGTCGTTCGTGAGCTTCGCGCCGCCCTGCCGGGATTGCGGCCATCGGAACGACGCGTGGCGAAGTTCGTGCTCGAGGACCCTGCCGCGGCGGTGGGGATCACGATCAGTGAACTTGCCGTGCTGTGCGAAACGTCCGGTGCCTCGGTCGTCCGATTCTGCCGAAGCCTCGGGTTCTCGGGATACGCGGAGTTCCGCCGCGAACTCGCCTCGTCCGTCGGACGCGAGCAGGTGACGCTCGGGCGTTTTGGCGTCTCCGACAGCAACATCGCGTCGGATGACGACGCGCATTCCGTCGTGGCCAAGATCGCCTTCCATGAAGCGAGAGCGATCGAAGCCACGGCGTCGGCGATCGACACCGACACGCTCGACGCGGTCGCTGCGGCAGTGGCAGGTGCACCGCGCATCGACATCTACGGCGTCGCGTCGAGCGGCCTCGCGGCCCTCGATCTGCAGCAGAAGCTGCACAGGATCGGCATGACGTCGTTCGCTTGGAGTGATGTCCATCTCGCTCTGACCAGCGCCGCCGTACTGAGCGCCGGCTGCGTCGCGATCGGCTTCTCCCACAGCGGACTCACCGTCGAGGTCGCCGACAGCCTCGCCGCAGCGCGCGAGCGCGGAGCCACGACGGTGCTTGTGACGAACTTCCCCGCGTCGCCGATCGCCGTGAACGTCGATCACATGCTCGTGACCAGCGCCAGCGAAACGCGCTATCGTCCGGGGGCGATGTCCGGGCGGATCGCTCAGTTGACTGTGATCGACTTCCTGTTCGTGCGAATCGCGCAGAATCTTTCGGATCGTATGGCGGCGCCGCTGCAGCTCACCTATGACGCGGTCCAGGCCCATCGACTCAGCGTCGGTCGTCGCAGTCGTTGACACGTCGTCACTTCACGCTTCCAGCGGTCAGCCCTTTCACGAGCGGGCGTTGCATAGCGAGCACAAAGATGACGATGGGCGCGAGGATGAGAACGGCGGCTGCGCACAGCGGTCCCCAGTTGACTCCTTGGAAGGTGATGAACTGAGCCGCGAAAACAGTGAGGGTCTGCGACCGCGTCTGCCCCAGGACGAGGGGGATCAGGAACGCATTCCATACGGCGATCGCCGTGAAGATTGCTACCGTGGCGATCCCGGGGGCCACCATCGGGATCAGGACGTAGCGGAAGAGCTTGAATCGATTTGCCCCGTCCACGAGCGCTGCCTCTTCGATCTCGATGGGTGACCCGCGGAAGAAAGCGAGCATGAGCCAAGTTCCGAAAGGCACGCTGAGTCCCGCTAGCACGAGCGAAATGGGCCACCAGTAGTCGTATGCGCCGAGAGAGCTCACAATACGAAACAGCGGCACGATGAGGACGACGCCGGGGATGACCTGGACGAGGACCATGACCGAGGCGAGAATGCGACGACCTGGAACTCGGAGGCGGGCGAACGCATAGCCACCGAGGGTCGCGATCACCACGACGATCGCCGTCGCCACAAGCGTGATGAGCGCCGAGGTTAACGCAGCACGGAGGAAGACGGCGGAGTGGAACAGTTCGCCGTAGTTGGCGAGAGTCGGAGTGAAGATCAGTGCGCGCTCGGCTGGCGCGGCAGCATCCTTGTTGGTCTTGAAAGAGGTGATGAGCACCCAGAACAGCGGGAAGACGGCGAGGAGCGCGGCGACGAGGAGTGTGATCTGCGTGGCAGTGACACCGAGGAAGCGACGGGTTTTCATACCTTCGTCAATCTGATGTAGAGGAAGTAGACGGGGAACATGAGGACGGCGAGCGCGACCGACATCGCAGCGCCGTCGCTGAACTCGTAGAACTGGAAGGTCGTGGCGTAGGAGAGCATGGAGACCGTCTCGGTTGAGGTTCCGGGGCCACCTCGCGTCGTGGTGAATACGACGTCGAAGATGCGGACGATATCGATGCAACGGACGATCAGCGTGACCATGATGACCGGCGCGAGGGCCGGCAGGATGATGTACCGCGTCGTCTGCCACCAGCCGGCACCGTCGAGAGCCGCCGCCTCGAGCGGCTCGTCCGAGACGCTCGACATTCCTGCGACGAGCATCAGCATGACGAAGGGGATGTGCATCCATGCGTCGACGAGCACGACCAGTCCGCGGGCGAGCAGAGGATCAGCGAAGAAGTTCAGGTCCACGCCGAACACGCCGAGAACGGCGTTGATGATGCCCAGGTCAGGATTGAACATGAACTGCCAGATGAGGCCCACGACCACGGGAGTGAGGAGCATCGGTATCAGTAGGACGGTCCGGGCGATTTGATAGCCGCGTAGCTGTCGGTGGAGGGCGCTGGCCAGCAGATATCCGAGGGCGAACTGCATAATGAGGCCGACGACGACGAAGCCGAGAGTCGTACCCAGAGTTCCGAGGAACCGGGGCGTGAAAACGGATCTCACATAGTTGTCGAAACCGACGAAGTGAGTTCCGTTGCTGTAGAGCCCGAGGTCGCTGAAGGAGAGCCAAACGGCATAGCCGATGGGGATGAGCCCGATCGCGAGCATGAAGATCCACGTGGGAGCGACAAAGCCGAGCGATATGAGGGACTCTCGTCGCGCGCGGCTTCGGCTCCCCCGACCGGGGCCCTCGTGAGAAACGAGGGCACCGGTCGGAGCGAGCTGAGAGGTCACCCGGTGTACCTCCCCGACTGGACGAGGATGTTGAGAAGCTGATCCTGCGCCTTCTCCAGCCCTTCTTCACGGGTCATCTGCTCGGTGGCGATGCTGTTCAGGGTCTGGCTAAGCACGGTAATGATCTGCGCCATCTCAGGAATCCGGTCGATCGGCACGCCGGATTCCACGGACTCGCCGACAGCCTCGAGGTACGGCAGCTTCTCGAGGAACTCGGGGTTGCTGGTCGTTGAGATCCGGGCGGGTGGCGGCGCACCGGCATCGATGAACGCCTCAGCGTTGTCCTTGCTCAACGCCCAGGACAGGAAGTCCCACGCAGCCTGCTGGTGCGGCGAGGCCTGCGAGATGCTGGCCACCCAGCCGTACAGCACGGCCGACGGTTCGAAGTCACCGACCGCTTGAAGAGCCGGCGGCGCGGTCTTGTAGTTGCCGGCGTTCGGTGTCTCCTCGGGATCGTTGATCGTGCTCCACCAGCCCGATGCCAGCGTAGCCATCTGCCCCACATCCAGCTGGCTGAACGAGTTGACGGCGTCGAAGATTGTCGCGGATGCCGTCCCCGAGGGGCCGTACTCGAGGAGGTCGAGGTATCGATCGAGTGCTGTCGCGGCGACCTCGGTGTCGAGCATCGGGCGATTCGTCTCGGGATCGATCAAGCGTCCGCCCAATCCGACCAGCACCGCGTTGTAGTGATGAGCCGATCCGGCTGCACCGTATACCCCGACAGCGCCGTAGTGGCCCGCTTCCTTGAGAGCGTCCGCGTTGTCGAACAGGTCATCCCAGGTTGCTGCAGGTTCGATGCCGACCTCGTCGTAGAGGTCGGAACGGTACCACTGGAGATACGGCTCGGTGGACAGCGGAAGACCGTAGCTCACGCCGTCCTGCATGGCGTAGTTCTTGATGCCCTCCGGGAAGTCATCGTAGTCGTACTCGTCGTCCTCTGCGATGAACTCATCGAGGTCGAGAAGGCCCTTGCCGGCGACGACCTGCGGCATGGTGAAGCCATCGACCTGGGCCATGTCGAATGTGGATTCACCACTCTGGGCAGCGAGGATGATTCGAGTGGCGAGCTGTTCATACGGAACCTCGACGAACTCGATCGCGATCCCCGTTTCATCCTCGTAGTCGGCCGCGAGAGCGCGAAGACCGTCCGCGCTCGGGCTCGCCGTCACGAGCATGGTGAGGGAATCCGGTTTTCCCTCCTCCTGCGGCACCCCGTTGTCGGCATCCGGCTGATCGGCGCTGCAGCCGACGAGACTCGCCGCAGCCAACAGGCCGACGGCGATCAGTACTCCTGATTTCTTCACTGTGTTGCCTCTCTGCAATACGTGCCATTTCGCTGCGGTTATGCCGTCAGCGGCCCAGGGTGGGCGGACAACACATTACCTTCTACGCGCAGAAAAGGGAATGAATTTACCGAATTGGAATCGCATCGGGGACCATATCCTGCATAGGGTGAACGCGGGGTGAAAAAGGTATGCGAATCACGCGACATAAGGCATTGTGGGTAGTTTGTGCGGTTTTCGTAACCAAACACAAAGTGCGCAAATCGAGCGCACAAAAGCCCGCGACGACGTCAGCGTGACACCCCAGGCGTCGCTGCGGGATGCGGGACAGACGTGGTGCAGCTGGTCGATTCAGCAGCAATCCAGGGTCGATGTCGGCGGCATCCGCATGAAGGCGGCGAGTCATCCCCACGATGAGATCTCGGGGCCGGCTCGCGAGCCGCCCACAGCGCGCGCACGGCGCACCGGTGGGCACGGAGGAGCCCCCGATCGCTCGGGGGCCCTTCCGCTCGGGAATGTTCGAATCAGTCTCGCGTGTGCTCGCGGCGACGACGCACCTGCAGCAGCAGCCCTCCGGCGATCAGAAGTCCGACCGCGAAGATGCCGGTACCCCACGCGATCGCCCCGCCGGTGATCGCGAGCCCTGTGCCCGTCGGCGGGTCCGCGGTGACGACGTCGACGATCCGCGCCGTAGACGGGTCCGAGACGACCTCGGTGCCGTCGGGCGCGACACTGTGCGCACTCGCCGTGTTCAGGAGAGGTTCTCCGGTGAGGTCTGCACCGACGACCGTGTAGGTAGCCGAGCAGACAGTGACTTCGCCGGGGAGGAGCGCCTCGATCGCCGGGCAGTCGACCGCAAGAGGGTCACCGTGGCCGGAGAACGAGTCTTCGGTCACCGTCACGCCCCGCGCCGTCGTATTGCCCGTGTTCGTGATCGTGAACACGTAGCCGACCAGCTGACCCGCCGCGGTGATCTCGGTCACTGCTGTCGTCTTCTCCAGCGTCAGGGAGGGGTTCGCTGGGGCGGGGAGCTCCACGGTCGATGCGGGCGAGATGGGCGGCTCGACGCCGTCCGGGGCGAGGCCGGTCGCGGTTGCGGTGTTCGACAGTTCACCGGAGTCCACATCCTCCTGCGTCACCGTGTAGTCGAGTGCACAGATGAGCTGCTCGCCGGGAGCGAGCGGGGCGGAGTCCGCGCAGGAGATCTCGCCCAGCACGCCGGTCCCGGAGAATTCGCCCTCGACGACCGTGGGATCCGTGACGGTCACGGTGCCGGTGTTGGTGATGACGAAGGAGTACGTGACCAGATCGCCGGCGGTGATGTTCTCGGGATCTGCCATGTCGGCCGACTTGACCAGGGACAACTCAGCGCGTCGGTCGATCGTCACGATCGCCGTGGACGTCTCCGAGGACACTGTCGCACCCGCGCCTGACGCCGTGGCGACGGCGGTGTTCGAGAGCTCGCCGGAATCGACATCCGTCTGCGTGAGTACGTACGTCACCTCGCAGGTCGCGTCCGCACCGGGAGCGAGCGACGCCCCGCAGTCCGGAGCGCTCAGTGGGCCCGCGCCCGAGAACGCGGTCTCGGTGATCTCCAGGCCGGAGAGCGTGACGTTGCCGGAATTGGTCACATGGAATGTATAGATGACCTCGTCGCCAGCAGCGTCGGCTTCCTCCGGGGTCACGGTCTTCTCGAGCTCGAGCACAGCGCTCTGGGCGGCGTCGATGGTGACCGTCGACGGGTCTGCGAGCACCGTTTCACCCTCGGGCGATTTCGCCGTGGCGGAACCTGTGTTGGTGACCCCGCCGCGATCGAGGTCTGCCTGCGTCACCTCGTATGCAGCGGCGCACTCGGTCCACTCACCGGGGGCGAGCTCGCTGATCGGGCAATCTATCGCGCTCAGCGGTCCCGATCCGGTGAACAGGCGCTCGGTTGCTGCGACATCCGTCAGCGTGACATTGCCGGTATTGGTGACGAGGAACGAGAACTCGATCTCGTCTCCGACCGCCGCGTATGAGGTGACGTCCGCCGTCTTGGCCACCGACACCGCCGGAGCAGCGTTGGATTTCACGATCGCGCTGGACTCCGGGGACGCCACGTCGGCGTCGGTGGTGTCGACAGCCGTCGCCCGGGCGGTGTTCTCCACCCCGCCGGAGTTCATGTCCGCTTGGGTCACCATATATGGCGCGGTGCAGACGAGCTGCTGGCCCGGAGCGAGCGTCGACGCAGGGCAGGTCACGACGGGCGTTCCGCCGCTTCCTGTGAACGCGACCTCCTCGACGGCGACATCGTGAACCGTCACGTTGCCCGCGTTGCGGATCATGAACGTGTACGCGATGGCCTCACCTGCATCGTTCACGAAGCCGGTACTGGCCGTCTTCGTCAGCTCGAGGCTCGACTCCGCGATCTGCGGGGTTCGCACCGTCGACTCCTCAGACGTGACCAGTCCGCTCGGCGCGGTGCCTGCGACGATTGCCGTGTTCGTCAGCGAACCCGCGTCCACGTCGATCTGCGTCAGCGTATAGGTCGCCGTGCAGGTGAACTGCTCTGTCGGGGCCAACTCGTCGGTCGGGCAGTCTATCGCCGACAGGGAATCAGAACCGGTGAAAGCCACTTCGTCGACCCCGATGTCGGCCACCGGTACGTTGCCGGTGTTGGTGACAACGAACGAGTAGGTGATGAGCTGCCCGGCATTGTAGGCCGCTGCCTTCGACGGCGATGCCGACTTCACGAGCGTCAGAGCCGCAACCTGATCGACCGCGACTGTGGCAGTCGATGCCGGCGACGCGACCGGCGCGTTCGCCGACGTGAGCATGTTCGCTGTAGCCGTATTGGATACGGAGCCTGCCGTCAGATCAGTCTGCGTCACCGAGTACGTCGCGTTGCACTCGGTCGATGCGCCGGGCGAAAGGGTGGTGGTCGGGCACTCCACCGCCGACATCGAGCCCGAACCGGTGAACGCGGTCTCTGCGATCGAGAGCGAGCGCAACGTCACGTTGCCGGCGTTCGTGACCGTGAACGTGTAGTCGATGACGTCACCGACGGAATCGACCGTGCCAGGCTCGGCGGTCTTGCTCATGGTCAGCGCGCCGCTCTGGGTCGCCGTGACCGTCACGACATCGGTGCTGTTGCTCAGCGCCGGTCCGGTGGGCGGGCTGGCACTGGCGGTTGCTTGATCGGACACTGATCCGTGATCGAGGTCGGCCTGTGTCACGGTGTATGCCGCTGTGAAGATCGCCGACTGTCCTGGAGCCAGCGCGGTGGACGCACCCGAGCAAGCGCCCGCCGGGGTCGTCAACGACGTGCACACAGGATCAGGAGCCACGCTGGATGCCGCAGAATTCACGAGCGCATCTGCGACCCGCACGTCGCGCAGCACCACCGCCGTGTTGTTGGTGACGGTGAACGTGAAGTTCACGACCTGGCCGACAGCATCCACCGTCGTACGGTCGGCCGTCTTCGTGATCGCCGGCTGGGCGCTCTGCGCCTGCAGACCGGTCAGCGAGGACTCCGCTGCACCGACCAGCGCATCGCCCGCTGTCACGTTGGTGCCGATGCTGTTCCAGGCGACATTGCCTGCTGCGGAAGGAGGCGTGCTCACGGAATAGGTCGCGGTGAAGCCCTTCGACACCGAAACATTGCCGGTGTAGACGAACTTCAGTGCCGTGACCGTCCCCAGCGAGGCCGGCGCTGTCGTCGACCAGTCATCCACGCATCCGCGGTTGGCGGCGAGCACCTCCGGTCGACACGGGTTGACGGCCTGTGAATACGACACCGAGAGGTTTGCCGGCTTATCGACGACATCCGTCAGTGCCACGGCGAACTGAGACCCACGGGGCGCGGTCGATGACGCCCGAGTGTCGCCCAATCGAGGCAGCAGGTCATACATGACCGGGTTCGCGAGGGTCGACTGGCCCGTGTTGGTGAAGGTGACCGCGTACGTGGCCGTGCCGCCGTCGACGCTCACGTGTCCGGTGCCTCCCGCGCCGATCGGAGCGGCGTCGAGATTGCCCTGCACTGTCTTGTCGACCGTGAACCCGGGATTGATCGCGGCGATCTTGAGAGGCGCCGAGTATCCGCAGTAGTTGTTCGCGAGGGGCGATCCGTTCGATCGCAGGTCCGGTGACGCGGCAGGGAACATCGGAGGCGTCTCGAGATGCTCGCTGACGTAGTTGTTAAAATAGCACTGGGCGATCGGAGCACCGTAGCCCACGGTGATGTCGTTCTGATAGGTGCCGGCGCACCCGGGTGCCAGGCTGATGTTCGCGAGGGTGCCGGACAGAATGTTGTAGTAGCCGGCCTGCGTCACCACCCCGGCTGGGATCGTCCAGCGGACCAGGGTCCGTCCGGTGCCGTTGTAGTCCGGAGTCGTCGTTGCGATCACTCCGGTAGCCGTGAAGGATCGCTTGCCCGTGCCGTTCGAGTTGCGAGAGTCGAACGTGAACGTCGAGGTCGTCGAGTTGATCTTGACCTCGTCTGCCGGAGCGAGATAGTCGATGTAAACCGCCTCGGACGGCGCGGTCGGGATCTCGATGCGCGTGCTGTACGCGCCGTTCGTCCCACTGTTGAGATTGATGTTCGCCGTGCAAGACGTTCCGACTTGACCGGAAGTGATGCCCGGATAGATGAGCGCGGCCTTGTCCGCGGGCGGACTGACCACCAGCAGTCGTGAAGTGGCGGTCTGCGGCGCGAGGATCGGCGACTGGTCGCCGGTGAGGTACGGCGTCGAGGTGGCCCGGTTGGTCAGCACCGAGGGCGCTGGCGCATCGGGAGAGGCGTACCCGAAGATACGAAGTCGCATCGCTGTCGAGGTGTTCGTTCCCTGCGACGCGAACGGCTGCGCCTGAATCTCGGCGATCGTCGGAGACGTCGGAATGATCCAACCTTTGCCTGAGGTATAGGGGATCTGAGCCGTCGAGCCGTCCGCGCGTACGACGGTTATCCGGTCGGCGGTCGTCACCGCGAAGCCGTTGGGCACGACGAGCGTCGGAATGAACGCCGGGTTCTGGCAGAGCGTCCCCACGGGGTTGGAGGAATAGTTGTTGTTCGCACCGTTGGACAGGCAAGGAAGGGGATCCTTGATGTCATACGAGATGCCCGCGTTCGTCGTGGCCGGGACCGTGCTGAACCCGATGTCGTAATACGTCGACGCTCCCGTGCCGTCCCAGTTGCCCGGGTAGGCGTACTGCGCCCGTGCCCCGCCATCCGCAGCCGTGTACTGGCCGATGTTGTTCATGGAGTACGTCGTGGTCGACTTGTCGATCTTCGTGGCGATGCTCGACACGGTGCTGCAGGACTCCGACGCCGTGTCGGAGTCCGCGACCCCGTCGATGTACGTCCACGAGGCCGCGGATGATGTGCAGATCCGGGAGCCGATCGGGGCCGGCGCGCCGTCGACCGACGCCTTGCCGACGATCCAGATCACGATGGAGTTGGAGATGTTCAGGGGCGGGTTCCCGCACGACGCTCCGGTCGGGTCCTCGTAGCTGAAAACACGCGTCGAGGGATCGTAATCGAAGGTCCCCGGCATGTTGTTGCGCAGTCGATATGTCTGATACTCGAAGTTGGCGGGGAGCGTCGCGGATATGCTCAGCGCGGAGATGCCGATGTCGCCGTTGTACTCATCGTTGAGGCCGCAGTCATAGGCGATGCGGAACTCGAACGGGCCGCCGGAGATCGCCCGCGCGGGCGCGGAGTTCTCAAGGCTGTTGTTGTACCCGGCAGTCGCAGTGAACACGACGGGCGTCGCCGAGCTCGACGTCGAGTTGCTGCTGTTCAGGGTCGGGGTGATCGTCGCGACGGTGTTGTTGAGGGTCTTGTACTCGGGCGCGGTGACGGTGAAGGTGCACTGGCGCGAGCCTGTCGCGATCGTGCCGTACGTGAAGACGACCTGGCCGGCCGACACCGTCCTGGTCACATCGGCGCAAGAGGAGTTGCCGATCCACGAGCCGAAATCCGTGATCCCCGGCGTTCCCGTGATGCTCGTCGTCGGGATCACGACGCGGGAGTCGGTGCACCCCCCGTTCGTGCTGCAACTGACCGTCAACGTGAACGTGGTCGCCACACCGCTTTCCGCGGTCGACGTCGCAGGCGTCAGAGTGATGCCCGTGTCGGCCGCGAGCGCAGGTGTCGGTACGAGTACGGCCGCGATCGCGATGAGTGCGACCGCCAGGACGCTCGCCCGAGTGGGACGTCCGGAACCTCTTTTTCTGCGCGCGCGAACAACGAATGGCATGATGCCGTGATCCCCTCTCAGCGACGCATTACAATGCGTCGAAACACTCTCAAGGTCACATTAGGCCTGAGCGATCTCGATGCTGAATGCTTTTCACCCCGGCTTCACCCGGGAGCTCTCGGGGGATCCCGTTTCCGCAGAACAACCCCGGCATCAGACGTAGAACATGGCGCGGGTCAGCCGTTCTGCCTCATCGCCATCACCCTGAAGTGTCGCATCGAGGAAATCCGGATGAAGCAACCGCATGTGATCGCGGTCCGCTGAGGGCACGACCCAGCCTCGAAGATTGCGAAGCATCACCACACCGAACTCGTTCATCAGCGCCGCGTGGCTGGCGTTGCCGCTCCGCTCGCTCAGGTACGAGAACACTGCCCACCGCGTCTGCGACGTTCGAAGGCCGCTGTCCAAAGCGGCATCCATCTGCTCGATCAGGTGCGCCGCATGAGCACGGTCTTCAGGCATGAGCTTCGGAATCGCCATACGAGCGGCGAGCCCCGCCTGGTGCCCGACGAATTCCAGAGTCTCGACGACCGTCTCCTGAGTGACGGCAGTCACCTCGGTATGCCGGCTCGGGCGCGTACGAACGAGTCCGAGCCGCTCGAAACGCTGCAGTGCCTCGCGGACCGGGGTTCGAGAGACCTCCATCTCCGCCGCTATCGTGACGTCGCGGATACGGGTTCCCGGGGGAAGCTTCCCCTTGATGATCTGCTGCCCGATACGGTGAAAGATCTCCTCCATAAGAGACTTCTTGCTATCGCGATCGAACTCTACGCCGCTCATCTGTCCCCAGCCACACAACTAGCGTCATGTCTCTTGCCGACCTGGTCAGACGATCTGTCACGAAGGGTTCTCGTAAGAGCGTTCGTCACTTCGGAATCCGTTTCATGGCAGACCCCGATCCCGAAATGGCAGCTCTGACCTCGTCTTCTGCACTACGTCGCGTGAGGCCGAATGCCCGGCTCCGCTGCCGGGCGACAGTTCCGGGAACGTGATCACGCCATGCACTGCATCACGAACGGATGCCCGCTCGTCGCCTCAACAGCATCACGCCGACACCTGCGAACGCCACGGCCAGCAGCGCCAGTGACGCCGCGGCCGCACCGCCCGTCGCCGCCAGCGACTCCGCGATCCCTGCGGCGGTAGAGGTCGAGGAGGAATCCGACACGATCGCGGAGCCGTCAGGCGCGTCGCCGACGACGGTCGCGGTGTTGCGCACCGCGCCCAGGAGCGCGTCGGCAAGGGTCACCGTGTAGCGGTCGGCGCTGAGAAGCACGGACTCACCGGGTGCGAGCGAGGAGACCGCCTGCAGTCCGCTCACCATCGCATCGACGACGCGTACATCGGTGAGCGTCACGTTGCCCGTGTTCTCCACCAGGAAGTCGAAGGCGATGGTCTCGCCCGGGTTCGCAACGCCGTTGCCGTCGGAATCGGCGAGAGCCGCCCGCTTGACGACGCTCAGGCCCGGCACCTGGGCGAGCGGTACGGACACATCGTCGGAAGCCTCGACGCCCTCACCACGTGCGGGCACGGCGAGCGCGGTCGCCGCGTTGTCCACGACGCCGGCATCGATGTCTTCCTGCGAGAGCGCATACTGCGCGGTGGCAATCACGTGCTCGCCCGGCGCCAGTACGCCCGCCCCGTCCGGCCACTCCGCGAACTCCAGGTCGCCGAGGCCGGCCAGCTCATCCTCGATCGTCACGCCCGTGAGCGTTACGTTGCCGATGTTCGTCACGGTGAACTCGAACTCGGCGAGGTCACCGGGCACCGGACGCTCGGCATCCATCGTCCCGGTCTTCTCGAGCGAGACACTGGGCGCAGCCGGGATGACCAGCTGGGCATCGGCGGTGTCGGAGACCTCGGCGTCGGTGACGTCGATCCCGGCGACGGAAGCTGAATTGTCGACGGTGCCCCTGTCGATGTCCGCCTGCGTCAGGGCGTAGGTCGCCGAAGCAGTCGCCGAAGATCCGGCGGGAAGGATGCCGTCGGCGTCGGTCGGCCACGTGTACTCGATGTTCGACAGTCCCTCGAGCGCATCGGAGATGGCGACATCGTGCAGGGTCGCGTTGCCGGAGTTGCCGATCTCGAACGAATACACGATCTCGTCGCCCTCGTGCCTGACGTCGGCGTCTTCCGCGAAGTCCACGTCCTTCGTTAGCTCGATCCCGCCGATGGCCGGCAGGTCGAGGGGCGCGATGGATTCGTCGCTCACCTGGCCGCCTCCGGCCGAGTCCGCCGTGACCTCGGCCAGGTTCTCGATCCGTCCTCCGTCGATGTCGGCTCCGGTCAGCGTGTATCTCGCCACCGCGTTCACGGACTGCCCGGCGGCCAGTGTGCCCACGGCGGCCGGCCAGCCTTCGGGAAACGTGATGGCGGACAGACCCTCCATGCCGTCGGTCAGGTCGACGCCCGTGAGCGTTCCACCACCGACGTTCGCGACTACGAAGCGGTACTCGACCACGTCGCCCGGCCTCGGGTCCGCGCCGTCTCCCGGCGCGACGATCTCGCCCGTCTTGCGCAGGCTGATGGCATCAAGGTGATCGACGTCGGTCGCCTCACTCGTGAGGGTGGCCTCGGGGAACGCCGGGTCTGTGGCATCCGCCTCGACGAGGTTGGACAGGGTCGTGCCGACGGCATCCTGCGCCACTCGCACAGTCACCGAGGTCTCCCAGGTGCCGGCTGCGCCGATCTGCGCGATGTTCCAGGTGATGGTCCTCGCGTCGTCGTCGAACACTCCGCCGTCGCCCACCGAGACGACCTCCATGCCCTCCGGAAGGGTGTCGACCGCCGTGACGCCGGCCACGGATTCGCCCACGAGCTGGTTCGCGACGGTGATCGCGTACGTGGTCTCCTGGCCGCGCACGAGCGCGGACTTCTGGTCGTCCTTGGTCACCGTCAGACCGCCGGGGGGAGCAGCGGCGATGGTGATCCGCGCATCGTTGTTGTCGGTGTCGGGGTCGAACAGCGGCCCCTCGACGCCCGCATCGATCACAGCGTTCGCCGCCGTGATGACCACTGGCAGCTCGATGCGGGTCTCGTCGCCGGGTGCTAGCGGCTCGCTCACGGTGCAGTCCAACTGCAACGGCCCGTCGATCGGCAGATCGCCCGCGCCATCGGCGGCGCACGACCAGCCATCGCCGGCGAGCCCGGTGACCCGGATACCCGCCGGGATGCTGATCGGGGCGAGCGCGGCCGAGTCGGTGCCGGCCAGGTTGGCGACCGTGAAGGGCAGCACGGCGGGGCGCCCGACCTGCGGGTTCGGCACGTTGCCGGCCGTCACGGCCAGGTCGGCGGCGACGATCTCTGCGCACACCGGGCTCGGCTCGCTTATCGGCACGCCGGTCGCGGCCGAAGCGATCGAGTTGCACGCCTTCTCTCCGGCGCCGGGGGTGCCGATCACGGAGGCGGTGTACTCGAACGACACCGACGCGTGCGCGGAGAGGGGGCCGCCGAGCGCGGCCCTGATGGCGACCTTGCCGTCGACGAATTGATCCCAGTCGTCCACGCAGTCGGGCGCACCGGGGTACACCTGCTCGCGGCACGGGTTGGTCGATGCCGAGTAGCTGAGCGTCAGTGCCGAAGAGACCTCGGACACGTCGGACAGGGACTCGGCGAACCGCGAGCCGCGCGGCGTCGTCGAGCTGCCGGCGCTGACACCCACGTCACCCACGTACGGCAGCACGTCGTATGCCACGACGTCCTGGAGCGCAGTGTTGCCATTGTTCTGGATCGTCACCCGGTAGCGGATGCCGGTCTCCAAGGGCGACACGAGGATCGACCGGGAGCTGTCGGAGATCCATTCGCACCCGTCGCGCGCCTCGGGATCCGCCTGGCAGATCTCCTTCAGAGTGCTCAGCGCCGACGCGGCGCCGACCGTGATGATGTTCGTGCTCGTGCGGCCGAGGTACTCGGCGACATCGCCGTCTCCGTCGAGATCTGTGGCGTCGACGTACCTCTGGCCGTTGTTGGTGCCACCCCAGGTCGCAGCCAGCCCCCGGAAGGTGCCGGACGCGTCACCGATGAAGCCCGAGGCCGTGACGCGACTCCCGGCCGGAGCCGCAGCGGTCGGCGTGGCCTGCACCGTGAGTGCGGGCCAGCGACTGTTCACACCCCAGACCGTACCCTCGGGCCAGCTGACCCCGAGGCTCTGTCGCTGGTCGCCGTCGACAGTGACCACCTTGCGTTCGACGATCGCTCCAGCGGGTGCGCCCGCGTCGAGCGCCCAGGAGTCATCGATGATCGTCCACTGATAGGGGGCGGTGAAGACGTACTGCGGCTCGAGCGTCGCACCGGCATCCATCGCGCTGGTCGTGCCGCTCATCGAGAACGTGACCGGCGTGCCCGCCACGGGGTTCCCCTCGGGGGCGGTGAAGCGGATGTCCGCAAGGAAGTTCGCCGGCCGGGGGGCGGCGACGACGCTGGCGGTCGAGACCCCCTCATCGAAGTCGGCCAGACCCGTGTCCGGATAGGTCATGACCGCGCTGGCCGTGTTCGAGATGGGCCACCCTTCGGCCGGTGCGCTTCCCACGATCGAATAGCGCATGGTGAACGTCCACCTCGTCGTGGCGGAGATGTCGGCCTGAGTCAGGTTCGGGCCTTCGAGCACGGGGCTCGTGACCGTGACCTCGACGATCCTCCGCGCGGCGGGCGCTGTGTAGCTGCCGCTGGCCGTGCCGGTCGCGCCGTTGTCCAGGGTGTACCGGATGGTGCCGCCTGTCGCGACGACGCGGTCGACGCGGATGTGCTCGACGTCGCGGAGGTCGTCAGTGATCACCGCGACGCCGGCGACGTTCGCCTTGTTGCCGACCTGGACGTTCCAGTTGTTCGTCTGCGCCCCGTCCCACACGATGTTCGGAGCCTGCTGCGTCGACGACCACTTCTCCAGCGGTTGCGCGGCCGCGAACGGCGTGCACGAGGTCGCCTTGTTCGTCACCGACGTCAGAGCGGTCTTCGACTGGCCGTCGAGATAGACGACGGAGGTGTCGAAACCAGCCGTGACGTCGACCGTGCACGCCTCTGAGAACATCGACGACGGGAACTGCACGGTCACGGTGCGCGCAAGACCGAAGCCGGTGATCGACTCCCACCCGGGGGCCGCCGCCTGACCGTTGTCGCTCCAGGTGACGGTGCGTTGCGCGCTGTCGTATGTTCCGCCGTCCGACGCCTGCACGAAGACGGCACCGTCGGGAAGATGGAAGGTGTTCGTGTAGGACTGGGCGCAGAGCTTCGACGGCTCGCCGAACGTGCCGACCGACTGGTACCACATGCAGTCACTGCCCATGCGGACCACGTAGTCGTAGTTCGTGTCGGCCCGCGCGATGCCCTGCGTGCCGAATGCCACCTGGGGTGCCTTGGTGTCGACGTGCCAGACCAGGCTGTCCGTCGCCGACGCGGTCGCTCCTGCGTTGTTGGCATCGATCGTGACCCGGTTGACGATGTTCGTGCCGTCGAGGAAGAACGACTGCGGTGCGGGTGCGCCGCTGCGGCCCTGCCAGTCGAAGACCATCGTGAACGTACCGGTCGCACCGGCGGCGAGGTTGCCCAGGGTGATCGTGTAGCCGGTCGCGTCGGTTCCCGTGCGCGAGGCGCCGGCAGGCAGGGTGACCGAGACGAAGGAGGCGAACCGTTGAGTGCCATAGAACTGGTCGAGCTGCTGCGGGTCCACGGTGATCGACACCCCCGTGCACGCCGCGGATGAACCGCAGCCGTATCCTATGCGCAGGGCGAACTGCCGCTCCGGCCCGTTGCCCTGGGCCGGAGCGGCCTTGAGTTCGGCGATGGGCGTGACGAAGTCGGATGCCGAAACGTAGTCGACCGTGGTGGTGACCGTTGCCGGCCCTCCGGGGACCGCGGCGAGCGCTGCGCTGGGCGTCGCGAGGGTGGCGCCCAGCACGAGCACGGAGACCGCCGCCGCGACCAGTCGAAGCCGGTGGCTCAAGGGTTTCCGACCAAGGATGGATCTCACTGCACGCTCTCCTGTCACCTGAGCCCGGACGCTGAGCGCCCACGGCATCACTCACTCTGGCGTACGAAAGACCGCAGCCTTGCGGTTTTCACCCTCGTCTCACCCCGCTCGGACGTCATGCTGCTTGTCCCAGCCACGCTCCCGCCGAGGCGCTCCCCCCTACGGCGAGCGAGCAGATGTCTCTCGAGGGTCATGCGGCGGCGCGCTCGGCAGTCTCGGAACCCGCCAGCCTATCGGGAGACACCTGGCGGTCGAAACGCGGCTGTCACGCTGGACTGGCGCAATATTCCAGGACGAACAAATCCCGCCTGAACGGGGAATTGTACTGCGGAGACGAGGGGATTTGAACCCCTGGTCCCCGTGAGGGGACTCCACCCTAGCAGGGTGATTCGAGCGACTTTCGGATACCACGGCGTCGCACCTGATCAGCCGAGAAAAGTCCAAGTTTTCTCGGCTGACCAGGGAATCTCGTGTCGCACCTGGCGCACGTCGGACACGCGCGAAGCTGTCTCTATCAGTATTCTCACTATGCCTGGGGTCACCTGGGGGACACTTGGCACCGCCCAGACCAGCACGCTTGTCACCGGCGGCCCGACTTCGGGAGCCTCGTCGATCCCTGACCCGACTAGACCCTAGATCACGCGGCCGTCGCCGGGTCGCGATACGCGAAGCCAGCGGTAGCCGTACGCCGGGACTTCCAATTCCACCGTCCCGGTCGGGCCGAGAGTGAGATGCAACGGTTCGAGCAGATCGAGGAGGGTCGTCCCCTCCGGCTCGTCGTTTACCTGGAAGGCCGTGGTCACGGGCACTTCTGCGAAGTTGTGGAGGGCGATGACACGTCCGACGTCAGCCGACAGCGAGTGCACGAGAAGCGAGTCGACAGACTGGTCGATCACCTGAAGGGTGCCCCACCCCAACTCCGGAGAGATACGGTACCGCTCGGTGAGAGCGCGGATGAAGTGAAGCAGCGATCCGCGGTCCTCGAGCTGTGCGGCCACGTTGACGTGCTCCGGTGCGTACCCATCGGAAGGTGGGCGAGCGATGAGCCTGCTCGGCGCGGCATCCGAGAAGCCTCCGTTGCGATCCGCGGACCACTGCATCGGTGTCCGCACGGCTTCGCGACCGAGGATCTCGACGTTCTCACCCATACCGATCTCCTCGCCGTAGAACAGCACCGGCGTACCCGGCAGGGTGAACAGCAGACTGTAGGCCATCCGAATTCGCCGCGGGTCGCCGTCGAGCATTGGGGGGAGACGCCGGGTGATGCCGCGACCGAACACCCGCTGCCGCTCGTCGGGCGCGAACGCGTCGAACACCTCCTGCCTTTCACCGTCGCTGAGCTTGTCGAGCGTCAGCTCGTCGTGGTTGCGCAGGAAGTTGGCCCACTGCACCTCCGATCCGAGTGCAGGCCGTGCGCGTAGTGCGGCGATCAGCGGGGCAGGATCTTTGCGTGCGAAGGACAGGTACAGGGACTGCATCCCGACGAAGTCGAACTGCATGGTGAGCTCGTCACCGTCTTCGCCGCCGAAGTACTGTGCCTGCGTCTCATAGGGGAGGTTCACTTCGCCGAGGAGGATCGCTTCGCTGGACCGACGCTGCAGGAAGCGTCGAATGTCGCGCAGCAGATCGTGCGGCTCGGGAATGTTCGCACCCTCAGGGATCTCGAGAAGGAATGGCACGGCGTCGACCCGGAATCCGGAGATACCCAGCTGCAGCCAGAACCCGATCACTTTTGCGATCTCGTCGCGCACGCGGGGGTTCGCGATGTTGAGGTCGGGCTGGTGTTCGTAGAAGCTGTGCTGATACCACTGCCCGGACTTCTCATCCTTGCCCCAGATGCCGTTCGCCTGGCCGGGGAACACGGCGTTCTTCTGGCCTTTCGGGGGCGCGTCGTCGCGCCAGACGTAGTAGTCCCGGAACGGAGAGTCGACGCTGCGTTTGGCGGCGACGAACCATGGATGCCGGTCAGAGGTGTGATTGATGACCAGATCCACGATCACGCGCATGCCGCGATCGCGTGCGGTGCGGATCACCTCCACGAGGTCGCCATGGTTCCCGAGACGAGGATCGACACCGTAGAAGTCGCTGACGTCGTAGCCGTCGTCACGATCCGGTGTCGGGTAGAACGGCATCAGCCACAGGCAGGTGACGCCCAGCTGCGAAAGGTAGTCGATCCGCTCCGCGAGTCCTTGCAGGTCACCGACTCCGTCGCCGTTGGAATCGAGGAAGGTCTCGACGTCGAGGCAGTAGACGACTGCGGTCTTCCACCAGAGGTCGCTGGTGTCTGTGATCTTCATGCTCGCTCCTTCAGCGCAGGGATCAGCTCGGATGCAGCGGCATCGAGGAACAACGATTGGTCGGTGCCTACGTGGTGCAGATACACACGCTCGAATCCGATCTGCACCAGGTCCGCGATGCGGTCAGCGAGCGAGGAGGCATCGTCATCCACCAGGACGCTTCTTCGAAGATCCTGCTCGTCGAGCCCGGCCACGGCAGCGTCGAAGTCCTCCGGCTGCTCGAGATCCCAGGTGACGGGCGGTGACAGCAGACCGTTCTTCCACTGCTCGCGGGCGATCGCGAACGCCTCATCGTCGGTCTTCGCCAGGCTGAGATGCACCTGCAGGATGCATGGGCCCGCGCCTCCCTCCGACCGGTACGCATCGACGACGCGTCGCAACGACTCCGGCTCTTGCGCGACCGTCGCCAGACCCTGCGCCCACGACGCGGCCCACGCCGCAGTCTCGGCGCTCACCGCGGTCGCGAACAGCGGGGGCGGCTCTGCCGGCAGGCTCCATACTCTGGCGCGGTGGACCCGGACCAGGCCGTCATGGTCGACCTCCTCACCCGCCAGAAGGCGGTGGATCACATCCACGCTCTCCCACAGCCGTTCGTTGCGAATGTGCTTGGCGGGCCAGCCATCGCCCGTCACATGCTCGTTGAGCGCTTCGCCGCTCCCCATCGCAGCCCAGAAACGTCCCGGGAACATCTCAGCCAGCGTCGCGAACGCCTGCGCGATCACCACTGGGTGATACCGCTGCCCTGGCGCGTTCACCATGCCGATCGAGAAGCCGGTGCGCGCGAGCGCGGCCGCGACCCAACTCAACGCGAAACCGGAATGACCTTGCGCGCGGGACCACGGCGCGAGGTGATCGGAGCACATCGCTCCATCGAAACCAGCGCGCTCAGCGCCGACTACCGCATCCAGGAGGGCGCTCGGCGCGACCTGCTCGTGCGACGCATGGAAACCGATGAACACCATGCGCCGAGTCTTCCAACCGATGGCGATCTTCGGTAGTGGTGGACACGTCGCGCGCTGCCTGCAAAAATGCCGGACTTGCCGCTTCGATGACGATCGCCCCCGAGCGACTCGAAGAGCTCTCCCCGGAGTCCAATGACTAGCTGCGCGAAGTGATCGAGGCGATGGCCGCATATGGCAGACATCGACGCCACCTTGGGCGCATTCGATAAGGGCGCCGGCCATTGCAGAGCAGAGATAGCATCAGGCGAACGGGCACTTCCGTAGCGCCTCGTCTGATCGTAAGTGGCCTCCGGAGCGGGGCCGTGCGGCGCATCTTCTGGGCGAACAACGTGGCGAGTTCACGGCCGACGAGCCGCCCGCCCGTCGCGATCGCCGTCTCGGTCGCGATGCGTGTGCGCCATTCGGGCCGATCGTGAAGTTCTGTCGCCGCGAACGCAACGACGCGAGCAACGGCGATTATCGGGCGGGTGCTGTTCTGCAATTGACCGGGGTGTCTCTGAGCGGCGGGGCCGTTCAGGGTCGGCCAGTATCGGTCTCGCCGGCCAGGCTGATACACCCGTCGCGATGAGTGGTTGCGATCAGTCTTGAGGCCGACTACCACCCGCCAACGGCCGCTGACAAGGGGTATCACCTTCCCCACGGCCGAGCGTAGAAATTCCGTATGCGAATCATCATTTACGCGGGGGACTCGTATCTGACGGGTGACGACATTGCTGACGCGCTGCTTGAATATAGCCGAGCGCTCGGTGATGACGACCGAGCCGAGATCATCGAGATTCCTGTTCGCAACGGGGACGGCGAAGTTGTATCAGCGAAATTCCTGATTGGGCCCGCTAGTCAAATCGTGACGGAGTCCGTTGATGCGCCTGGGCCCGAAGTCGTTGACGCCGAACTGGTGGCGCGGTTGCGCCATCTGACAGGCGCGGTCGAAAGCCCCAGGAGTTCGCCCCTGGCCGCCGAGGATGTGTCGGACTTCGAGATCGACGAAAGCCACTAGATCTCGTCAATCGGCGGCGTGAATTCGACCGTCGCTGCCCGGTCCGCGAAGCGAAAGACGGCTAGGCCACGACACAACGACGTCCGCCCCGGTGGTGGCTCTACTCGGCTGCGAGCGATTCCTCTGGGGGCTCCGGGATGACGTAAAGGCCCGACGGCGAGCTCGCTGTCAGAACGAGCGCTTCAACCCAGTCGCGATTCATGCTCGCCGGCTTGTTGCCGTCCCATTTGAAGACGAGCGAGCTACCCGGGTGAATCCAGACGGTCGTGCGTCCGCCGCCCGTGCTGACATCCTCTTTCCACGAAAAAGCGAACGGTTCGGCGCGCCTCAGCTTCGTGGTGATGGCAAGTTGGAGGTGGGCAAGAGCGCGGTCCGGAATCTCGGCCTTCATACTGCTCTCGTAGATGATCTTTCCCACGGTCGAGCCCCGATCTCCTCGTTGCTGCCTCGCATCAGACACTTTTAGGGAGTTCACGATGCCGCCATCATGCCCTCTCGCGCCACGCGCGCGCCCCCCCTGGCATAGGCAACGATTTCGGTCTAATCTGCGCGTCATGGGCTACATCACCTACGACAGCACAGGAGTTCTTCACATCGAGGATCGCGCATTGGCCCACCTCAAAGTCGTGATTGCGACGAAGCTTCGTCGCAACGAGAGCTTTACTCTCTCCTGGCGGCATCTTGACGACGAGCCGGGCGGGCGATCCACGATCTGGCTCCACCCGTCCATACCGCTTCGTTTCACGTTCGACGAAGCGGAGCCGCCGCCGCTGAACCAGAAGTGGATCGAAGATCTCATGCACTCCGCGAACTCCTCCGGGGGAATCCAACTTGTCGACGAAGTCGTCGAGGAGTCAGTTGCCTGAGCGAGCGCCGCGGTGCTGCGGATAGCCTCCGGTCTGCCCGCAAGCAACCCCTTTTCCCGCTCACCGCAGCGTCGTACGTTGGTGTCCTAGTTCATCAGCTCGACCCGCAATGCGGTTCGGGAGACGACGGTGGAGGGACAGGTTCGTGGACCGGACGTTTGCAGAACTGGCAATCAGAGTTCCTCGCCGTCGGGGCCATGGTCGTCTTCAGCATCTACTTGCGACAGCGCGGGTCCAGTGAATCGAAGCCGGTCGGCACACCTCACGCGACGAGTAGCACCGAATCTGAATAAGAGACCCATTTAGCTTTCTGAGTCCTTCCTGTCAAGTGACTTCCAGGGGACACCCAGTCTGACCGACAGTAGGTCTGTCCGATTGGAGGGTGAGATGACCGGACTCCCTGATCCCCGGTTCGAGCTCCGCAAAGTTGCTGAGCGCGAGTGGCTGATTCTTGATCACCGACACGACGCGAGCGACCCCCATCGATCCGTCGGCCGGATCTACCAGGTCGACGAGTACGAGGTCGAAGTCATGTGGATGAAGGATATAGCGGCGGCGACACGTTATATGTCCCCTGTCGAGGTCCTTGAGGACGTGCAGCGGCTGCACGATCGGTCGCGATCCAATCGACCGATCGTGATCCCGCACCTGCCTCCTCTCCTCGCCACGTGACGCTCGGGGACTAACTGACCTCGCGGTACAACCGTGCCCATTCGGCATGAGCGCAAACCTCCTATAGCACGGCGCCCTCGACTGCGCTTCCCCCTGGTTCCCGTGCCCCGAGTCTGAGACTGTCGGCGCATGGAAATCAGGACTCTTCCCTCCCGAGCGGTGCAGGCGGCGCGCTCCCTTGCTGTCGACGACGCTCCGTTCATCCTCATCCGGGGCTACGGTTTCGGAGCGAGCGTGTGGCGTCGAGTACAGGGCGGTGCCCGCTCGGCGCCGATGCGCCTGCTGGGCCACGACGCGGTCTTCGTGCGAGGTGTGGAGGGCATCGATGTCTTCTACGACGAGTCGCGCATCGCCCGCCATGGTGCGATGCCCGCGCTCGTGCAGGAGACGCTCTTCGGCCACGGTTCCGTGCACGGCCTCGACGGAGAAGAGCACCGGCACCGCAAGGCGGCATTCGTCGACGTCGCCTACGAGGACATCCAAGTGGCACGACTGACACCCTGGCTGGAGCGCGAGTGGGAAGCGGAACGGGCAGCCTGGCGAGATGGCGGCAGCCGCAGTGCCTATCAGGCTGCGACGGGCGCCCTCGGCCGTGCGGTGATGGGCTGGGCCGGACTGCCAGGAACACCTGCCGCGAAAACGCGCTGGTCGGCACGGTTGGCGCAGATCGTCGACGGGTTCGGTGCTCCCTACTCGCCCGCTTACGGTGTCGCCGTACTCAATCGACTGGGGTCCGACCGACATGCAACACGCCTCATCGAAGCGGTACGGGCGGGGAGACTGAAACCCGAACCCGGCACCGCGCTGTTCACCTGGGCCCACCATCGCGATCAGTCCGGCGAACTGCTTTCCGCGCGAACTGCGGGCGTCGAGTTGCAGAACAGCATCCGCCCGATGATCGCCGTCGCCCGCTTCGTCGCGTTTGCGGCGAAAGAACTGCACGATCGGCCCGAATGGCGCACCCGCATCGCGACCGAGACCGCGACGAACGGGCGACTCGTCGGCGGTGAATTGGCCACGTTGTTCGTGCAGGAGATTCGCCGCACGGCGCCCTTCGTGCCGATGCTCCCCGGGCGCGCGACCGTCGACATCGACATCGACGGCCAGCACGTCGCCGCCGGAGGCCGTGTGGTGCTCGACATCCTCGGCACGAACACCGACGAGAACTCGTGGGCGCACCCGGAACGCTTCGCGCCCGAGCGCTTCCTCGGCGTCGAGGACTTCGAAACCCTCGCAGCGTTCATCCTGCACGGCGGCGCCGACGTCGCGACGGGCCACCGGTGCCCGGGCGAGAAACTCGCCGTCGCCGACCTCACCGCCGGCATCGCCGTGTTGAGCGATCCACGCCTGCGCATCCTCGACACCGGGCTCGAGGTCAACCGCCGCCGGCTGCCCACCAAGCCCCGTTCCGGCGGCCGCGTGCGCTCAGCCGAGGCGCCGCGCCAGTGCCCCTTCCACTAGGCGTCGCGCTGGAAGTTGCGTCGAATGAAATGGGGCAACGCTAGCCAGAGCAGTGTCACTGCGAGCATCGACGCGATCAGGGCGACGACACCGGCGGTCCTGTTCACGGTGAAGTCGATGATAAGCGTCGTGACACCGATCGTGAGCGCTGCGATGACGTAAAGATCGAGTCTGACGATCCGAGCGGCAACGCGCACGAGTTCTGGCTTACGGCGACGTCCGAACAGCGACCGGTGCATCACCACGGGAGCGACGGCGAGGATCGTCGCGAGTGCGGCGAGCATGACCAGCACAATATAGGTGATGCGCTGCAGCTCGTCCATGTCCTCGAAACGGGGCTGGAACGCGACAGTGAGCAGGAAGCCGGTAAGGATCTGCGTGCCAGTTTGCATGACGCGCAACTCCTGCAGCAGCTCTTCCCAGTTGCGGTCCGCGCGCTCGTTGCGGGTTTCGTCTCGACCGTCGTGCCGGTCGTCGCGACCGGTCCCGTCGGGCAAACTTCCGGTTGTCATAAATCAACTATCGTGCCGGTCGCCTGGGAACGACAACGCTCAGTTACGAGAGCATCGCGGCATACAGGGGATCTTGGATGGAGGTCGACTCCGATCCCAGGCCCCGACTTCGCCGCCCCTCGACAACCGTGTCCGCTGGATGTGGCTTCTGGGCTACTTCATGCGGCCGAAGGTGGCGTCGATGTCGGCCATCTCCATGGCCGCTGTCGCTTCGATGAGCGCGCGCAGTTCGTTGTCCGCGCCGGGTGAGAACTCCTCGGGACGTTCCGGCGAGATCGTCATCGGAGCGCCGACCGGCGCCTGCTCGCTGGCGTCGAGTTCGGTGCCGTCGTTTGATGGTGAGGCACCCTGGAAGATCTTGCCCGCTTCGGATTGCGCGGTCAGGTCGAACGAGTATTGCTTGCTCTGCAGGCCCAGATCGAGGAGCTTCTTCACTTCGGGGAACTGCTCGGCGTTCGTCTTTGGGATCGGCAGCGATGTGCGCCAGTTCACACCGAGGGTCTCGAGTGCCTTGGCGTAGGCGTTCTCATGGGCCTGGTCTCGCACGATCAGGTACGAGATGGTGCTGCGGGCCATCTTGTTGTCCGTCATCTCGTACAGCCGACACTTTTGCAGACGGCCCGTCGATTCGAGCATGAGGTTGTAGAGCAGGTCGAGCACGAGGTTGCCGGAGTTGTAGACGTAGCTGCCCGACCAGGGGTTTCCGACCGCGTCGACCGGCAGAGCACCCTGCGCGCCCACGAGGTAGTGGTGGATGTTGCTCGTGTCGACGGCGATGCTCAGAGGGGTCGCGCCGCCCGCTCCGGGCTTGTCCACGGGATCGGTCGGCTTGCCCTGATACTGCGGCGATCCGTCGAGCAGTCGCGAGATGGTCGTGCCGATCAGCTCGACGTGGCTGATCTCCTCGGTGCCGATGCCCTGGATGAGGTCCTTGTACGGCTTGCCGTCCGGGCCGCGGAAGTTGATGCTCTGGAACAGGTACTGCATCATCGTGCGCATCTCGCCGAACTGTCCGCCGAGACCTTCCTGCAGGGCGTTCGCTGCGGCGGGATCCGGCTCGTCCTGTGCGATCTCATTGATGAACTCTTGAACGTGGAAGTACATGGGGGCTCCTTCGCCTGAATCCGATTTGTGCCCATAGTGCGCCGGGCGCGGGGATCCTGTGGCCCCCTCGACGCGTCAGCGAAAGCCTCGTAGTATGTCTCCGCTTACGGTGTAAGCCGCCGCATCCGGTGACCGTACTGCGAGCGATAGTCGCAAAGACAGATGGGGCCGATGAATGCCGTGCACGGTCGTCTCATGATCGGTGTCGTTGGCCTGGGGCGAATGGGCACCCCGATCACGGAGGCGCTCCGTCGAGACTTGCCTGTCGGGGTCTTCGATGCGGATCTCGACCGTAGAGGAGCGGTGCCCGGCGCACGGTGGTTCCCCACGCTTCCGGCGCTTGCGGAAGCGGTCGATGTCTTGATCACCGTGCTGCCCGGCCCGCGCGAGCTGAGTGCATGCATGGCCGACGCGCTGCCGGCGCTCAGCCCGGGTTCGCTGTGGATCGATCTGACTTCCGGCGATCCCGTTGTGACGCGCGACCTCGCCGAGCGGAGCCGACGCCTCGATATCGACGTCGTGTCGGCGCCGATGGGCGGATCGGTCGGAGAAGTGAAAGCCGGCGGCCTCGTCTTCTTCGTCAGCGGGCAGGACAGCGCCGTCGCGAAAGCGATCCCCATCCTCCGGCGGCTGTCCCGCCGTGACGGCATCCGACGGACCGGTGCACGAGCGGAAGACGGCCAGATCGTGAAGCTGCTCGCCAATGGTCTCTGGTTCGCCAACGCGGTCGCTGCCGCAGAGGCGATGCTCATCGGGCAGAGCTTGGGAATCCCCTCGTCCGAACTGCACGCCCTGCTGCGCGACAGCGCCGGAGGCAGCCGATTCCTCGACGACCACCTCGACAAGCTTCTCGAGGGCGACTACTTCGCGACCTTCGGCATCGACCGCGTCGTCGAGGAACTCGACACTATCGCCGCCATGAGTGCATCCGCCGGGGTCGCGACGCCGATGCTCGATGCCTCCGCGGCACTTCATCACCAAGCGCTCGACCGGTTCGGACCCGTTCTCGGCGAACTCCTCACCGTCAGGCTGCTGGAGGCGTCGGCCGGGCAACAGCTGCGCCGTGATCCCGCTCAACGCGGGGATCCACACCAATGAACGCGGATACCTGCTGGTGAGCACAGGGTCAACCCCGTGTCTCGGCCCAGCCACGGCGTACGACTCTCGAAGAGTTCGAACGGAGGGAGTCTCGCATGGTGACGTTGCAGGAGCTCTGGCTGGTCCGTCATGGCGAGAGCGTCGGCAACATCGCCGCGACCGGAGCGGAAACCGCAGGCGCCGAGGCGATCGAACTCACCCTTCGTGATGCTGACGTTCCTCTGTCGGAAACGGGTGTCGAGCAGGCGAGGGCGCTCGCGGTTCCCCTGGCTGGGGTGGATGGAGTGCCGGAGATCGCCTGGTTGTCGCCGTACCTCCGGGCTCAGCAGACCTTCTCCCTGAGCATGGAATCCGGCGCCGTCATCGGGCGGGTTCTCACTGACGAGCGACTGCGGGACAGGGAGCTCGGCATCCTCGACCTTCTGACCTGGCGGGGCGTCGCGGCCCGGCACCCGGAAGAGGCGAAGCGGCGCGCGCGGCTGGGCAAGTACTATCACCGCCCACCGGGCGGCGAGTCCTGGGCGGATGTGGCGCTCCGTCTGAGGTCGTTTCTCCGCGACGCCCTGGATGCGGACGCACGCCGCGGATTGATCGTGGCGCACGACGCCGTCGTCATGCTGCTGATCTCTCTGCTGACCGGAATGGACGAGCCCCGTCTCATGCGGTTCGCCGCCGCGAACACCGTCCTCAACGCATCCGTGACGCGGCTTCGTCACGACGGGGCGCAGTGGGAACTCGTCGACTTCTCCGACGTGCGGCACCTCGAACAGCTCGGCGCGGAGGTCACGGTGCACCCGGGAAGTCCCGATGCCTGACCGGCAGGAGGTGACCACGGTCACAGCCGACCTGCTCAGGGGGTGGGGGCTACCCGACCCGGGAGACTCTAAGAACTCGCGCGGCACGGCGATGATCATCGGCGGTTCACGCCTGTCGGTCGGCGCGGTGGTCCTGGCCGGCGAGGCGGTGTTGCGTGTCGGGGCGGGAAAGGTCGGGGTGACCACGGACGCCGCGGTCGCCGATGTCGCGCGGGTCGCCTTTCCGGAGGCCGGCGTGTACGAATCGCCGAGCGTGAGCGAACCGGTGGACGACTCCTGGAGCGCCGCCTGCGACGACTCGGACGCCGTGCTCGTCGGGCCGGGGTTCGATGACCCTCAGCAGGCCCGGGAGTGGCTGAAGCGTCTGGCGAAACGTGAGATCACCTGCCTGGTGATCGACGCCTTCGCGGTGGGCGTGCTCCGTGACGTGCCACGACCCGAACTCCCTCGGTCACTCATCGTAAACGCCAACCTCGATGAGGTAGCCCTCCTGCTCGGACGACAGATCGACGACCTCGTCACCGACCTTCCACAGATCGCTCAGGAACTCGACGCCGTGGTGCACTGCTACTCGACCACCGCCTCGCCGTCCGGTGCCGTCTGGACGATGAACGCCGGCGGCGCCGGGCTGGGAACGGCAGGCTCTGGCGACGTGGTGGCCGGCGCCATCACCGGCTTCGCCGCTCGCGGGCTGAGCCCCGAGCACGCTGCCGTGTGGGGATCATGGTGCCATGCCCGTGCGGGCGACCGTCTCACCGAGCGCATGGGCCTGGGGTTCCTGGCCCGCGAGCTCACGCACGAGCTCCCCGCTGCCCTCTACGAAGTCGACGGCGACCGACGATCCGGGACCTGACCTCGTCGCGCGCGGACTATCCGAGATCCTTGCGGTCGAGAGAAGCTCGAAGCTCGGCGTTCTCATCCTGGAGGCCTATGACCCGGCCGACACCGGCCAGGTTGACGCCGTCCGTGTGGAGGTCAGCGATCCGCCGCATTCGGTCGATGTCTTGCTCGCTGTAGCGACGAGTCCCCCCGTCCGTGCGCGCGGGAACGACGAGGCCCTTGCGCTCATACAGCCGCAACGTCGCCGGAGGCAGGCCGAGCAGTTCCGCAGCGATGCTCATCGTGTAGACCGGACGCGCGCGAGGAGACAAGTTCATGTCGAAGATTCTGCTCCGAGCACTTGCATTTCGTCAATGTCTGGGTGTACAAAATATGCATCAAGTGATCCACATCTCTCAAGGTCGCGGAGCGGACTCTCCGGCACCCGCGGCAGTTACCGACGACAGATATGGAGGTGATCTCCCGTGGCAGCACTCAGCCCGGTCGATGACACGAGGACGACGTTCGCAGACATCGTCTGCGCGGATGCGGAATGGGTCCGCACGGAGTTCGAGCAGATCGTGTCCAGCCTTGTGACCGTGTCCACGGCGACAGACGTCCTCCCGCACCTGCCCGACCGGCCCGGTCGCGGGTTCGACTGCCTGGTCTCCCCGGTCGACGGTGTCGGGCACCGCGGGACCGAGGCGCCCGTCGAGAGAGTCCGGGCACCCCCGCACGAGTCGGCCGCACCCGGCCGCCACTGCTGATCATCACTCGTTAGACGGCGTCACGCCGTCGCTCATGGAAGGAGAATCTTTCACCATGTCGATGTCATTTGATCCTTTCAGCCAGCTGGACCGTCTCGCGCAAAGCGGGTTCGACACCAGCAGGCAACCTCGCCTGATGCCCGTGGATCTGTTCCGCGAAGGCGACCGATACGTCCTTAACGCCGACCTCCCGGGGGTTGACCCTGGGTCGGTCGATGTGGACGTTGACGGCCACCTGCTCACGATCCGCGCCGAGCGGACGGAGGCGAGCCGCGACAACTCCCGCTGGCTCGCTCAAGAGCGCCCGTTCGGGTCGTACGTCCGCCGATTCACCATCGGTGACGACGTGGACGCGCAGGGCATCAGTGCCACCTACAACAACGGTGTGCTCAGCGTGATCATCCCAATCGCTGAACGCGCCAAGCCCCGCAAGATCCAGATCGAATCGATGGGCTCTCACGACACCAGAGCCGTGACCGCCTGACCTCATCTGACGCCCCATATAGGGGCCTCAGCGTGGGTGGTCGCAACACACCTTCGCGGCCACCCACGCTCGCCCCGATACGCATATCCCCAGAAAGGATGTCCCATGGCCCTCCCCGCTTCTCTCGACCGGTTCCTCGCCGAGATGGAATACCCCGCAACGCGCGACGATCTCCTGCGCGAAGCCACTCGTGACGGTCTCCCCGCAGACGATCGTGCGCTCCTGCAAGATCTCCCGGAACAGAACTACAGCGCCGCCTGGCACCTCCGCCTCAAACTCGCTTCACTGAGCCTGTCCGACTCCCTGGCGCCCTCATTCGCGAACGCCTGAGCGCACCACGCGCGCCGACCTCATTGGAACTATTAGTCCCGATGGATCCACGTGCTACTCATCGTCGTCGGCGGTCTCGAGAGTGTGCTCATCCTGGAACGCCCGAGTGCTTGATCTCTTCGTCCGGCAGCGCCCTCAGCGTCTCCTCCAGGCGCGCGGCGTGCACGTGCTTCTTGAGATCGTCGAGCGTGGCAGCGTAGCCGTCGGGCAGCACATAACTCATCAACTTGCCCCACGTAGCGGTGAGCGCCAAGAGTCCAACGGACCGTTGGACAAACTATCCGTATCGCTCCCCCGCCGCCGTCGATGGCACCCCCGATGGTAGTACTTATGTCAGTTTGCGCTCTCGTAACGCTTTCACTTGTACGGGTTGCGGCAAGGTGCCGACCCCGGACTGTGAGGGTCCGACGTATCGGTGAATCCCGACCTCCCGACGCGGACAACCTCCCGCCGGCTGGCGGACTTTTCCCGATGAACACGCCCTGGACAGCCGCACCGAGGCACTCACTCCTCGCAGCCGCTGGACTCTTCTAGTTGTGCGATAACGTCGCCACCGCTGTTCAGTAGAGTCACGTTCACGTACGTGCACCCGTTGAAGCGGAGCTGCTTGCTGTACGCGATCCCCTCGCTTGGAGCATCTCTTTCTGGCTCCGGCGATGCGGGAAGCAGCCAGTCGCCCGCAGGTCGCGTGACCTGTGCAATTGTGCGAGTTCCAGGGGTTATGCCTTCGAGTTTGACCCAGGTGGTGTCACAGGCTGTGGAGTATTTCAGCAACGCTGTTGCCAACGGGTCCCCCGTCTCAGCGTCGATTATCGGCCATTGAGCAGAGTTGAGCGTTTCGCCAACGTCGGCACAACCGGCGCGCTGTGGATCGGTCGCGTCGTACGCGATCGCAGGCTTCCACCGCGGCTCGACCAGGAGTGGGACTGAGAAGGACAACGCCAAGAGGACGGTGAGCCCAATCATCGCCGCACGGAACGTTCGCGGTGCGAGCTTCTTCCCAGCCGAATAAAGAACCTGGTTCAGCCACAGCAGAAGCATCAACAGGGGTACTAGGGCTACCGCCCACCACCCGCCCGGGATTGTGATCATGAAGGCAACGAATCCGGCATACGCCGCAGTGACCGCACAGACCACTGCGAGTAACGCCCTCCCCCTTCGCTTCGGGTTGGCCATCGAGGTTCCCTTCGAGCAGCGGACGGGGTTGTGCCGATTTCTTCACCGTAGCTGCGAGCGGTCGGCCAGCCCAGAATATGGTCCGACTGTGCCGACACGCCATGGATCTCGGTCGGACCTCACCGGAAGCTTGGAACCTGACCCCACTTTCCTCAGCCCCGGACTGCCCGATTCAAGTTTCATGAGCCGATCTCAGTCGGAAACTCGAATATGCGAACGCTCATGTCGCTAACGAACTCAACGCTGAACGCCGGGTCTCCCACCAAGGCTGCAGCCCAGTCCCACCTTGGAATGGTGCTGGAGCACCTCATCGCGGGCACCCTCGACGAGCGCGGCATCCTCCCGGACGAAACGGCAGCGATGCACGGGACGGGCTCTTCACCTCGGCCCAGTAGCCATCGAGTCGCACCTTCTCAATCCCGCGTTCGACGTCGCGAGGCTCGGGCGTGAACTCCACGCCGGCACACGCCGGCTCCACGCCATCTTCCGCGCGTTCGGCACAACACCACGCCGAGGGATAGAACGCCGCCGTCTCGGCGAAGTCGAACGACTCACTGCACAGACCCTGACACCCAGCCAGGTGATCGAACACGCCGGTTTCAGCTCCGTCCGGCAGTATCAGTGCGCATCCATCCGCGGGACGCGCACCGACGTGCCCGGCCTGCGACCGCGGAACTAACCGTTCGGCCGAACGCCTGGACCTCGCTGAAAAACGACCGTTTCCGGCGATGACGGCCTGCTGTCCCCTAACGTGACGTCTATGACTGAAGACCTCAAGCCAAGCGATCGACTCTTCTACTCAATCAAGGACTTGAAGGGATGGTACGAGGTCCTGGAGTTGGCCACGGACTCGTTTCGTGGGAACAGTCAAAGCCGAAATCATGCCGGTCGAATCATCACGTCGATACTGCTCGCTGCTGGGGAGGATCTCGAACCCATCGCGATCAGCGGTGGACTCGATGATGACGGCACCGGTCACCTCGTACTTGTGTACCCGAACTTGATCCTCCGGATTGTTGGGAATCAGTTGAAGGTGGCTGAGGGTAGTTTCGAGATGGGTCTGTGGCCGCTTGCCGATGCCACTGAACTCACGATCGAGGCTCGCCACAACTACTTCGATGGCACAGACACCTATCCCCGATCGCGTGGCATGAAGGTACGTTTCACCGTTGGGGGTGAGCAGGTGACGCTCGGCGGCACCAGTGCGTATCGCCAGACGTGGCCTGCTCTGCAAGACAACGCCTTTCACGCTGCGTTCGTCGCGCTTCGTGACGCTCGCTGAATGAAGGGGGCGGCGCCACGCCCTGGCGAGGTGACAGCGACCTAGCAGTTTCAGCGCCCTAGGCAAGGGCTAGTCCCCAGCATCCGCTCCCCGATGAGGCCACGATCGCGCGAGTCTTTGCCGACGAGTTGGCCCGAGAAGAGAGCTACTGAGATAGGTCAACGAATCGTTGACCTATCTCAACTACGCGTGCGTTAAATTGAACCTTTGGCTCCAGTAGTGACTTTTCAACGCCATGGAAGACGCTCCTGCTGCCGCGGCGGGAAGCATGGGCGTCGCGCATCATCATCCCGGATGCATCGCTCCGCTTTGGATGAGAGCAGAGCAGTTCAACAGTCCGGAAGATTGTCCAGGTTGTTGGCCCCGTAGTTGTCCGGTGCCGTCGTCAAGTAGTCGCGACCGTTACGCGAACCGATCCGGACATGGACAGTGCGGCCGTTTACTGAAACGTAGTAGGCCGATGCGCTGCGGCGGACGTTGGCTATCGCCGTAGCCTTGTCGTGATTCCACCCGCTGCCGCACACCCCCGTGATGTCGCCGTCTCGGTTCTTGCTGCTCGTGGTGACCTGTAGTGACATGGTGAACTCCCTTGCTCTCTCGCGAGACAGCAACCCGCCGAGTCAACGGGGCAGACCGAACGCGCGTCTGTGTCATCGTCTCCTACTAGTGCGGGGTCAGAGGGTCGGGGATTCGATTGACAGTTCAATCGTCACATTCGAGGCCACTGGGAATCGTTCGGACTCACCAACGACACGACCCAAGCGAAATGTCCCATTTCTGATCCTCCGACAACCGAACGTCGCACGGTGGCCACTCTGAGGCTAGGGGGACAGTACTTTCGGTTGCTTGCCGCGCCGGGCGGAGACACACAGATCCGCCCGGGCAGTGTCGGAAGCTCCTGGTACGCTCCGGCCATGGCTCTCTGCACAGCTCCTGTTCAAGGACATCGGACATCTTCCGCTCGAGCGGCATGTCCCGCATGCGGCGGCCGTGGACGTGACTATTCGTACCGACCGTCCTATACGCCGCGGGCATCGTACCCCTCATACACGCCGCAAAGCGGCAGCTCGGGCGGAGGCCCGAGTCGAACCGCTCGCCCGTCCTGGTCACCCAGCGGCTCGACCGCCTCCTATACGCCTGAAGAAGTGCGAGCCCTGACCCGTGTGCGTCGCACGGTAGAGGAGCGAGCGCGCCAACAGCCTGACCTCCGTGACGTCTTCCTCTGCCACGCGTGGGACGACCGACGAGGCGTCGCAACGGATTTGCACGGTTTGCTGGAGGCTCAAGGTGTCTCCGTCTGGTTCAGCGAAAAGGACATTGTGCTCGGCCAACCGTTCCTACGTGAGATCGACAGGGGGCTGGCAAAGTCTCGTACCGGCCTCGTGCTTGTAACCCCGGCGCTCCTGAAGCGCGTGGATGCTCGCGGAGTCTCCGACAAAGAACTCTCAGAACTGCTGGCCCGCGATTTGCTGATCCCCGTCGTGCACGACACGACCTATGACGACCTCCGCAAGGTCAGCCCCCTTCTCGGATCGCGCAACGGGCTGAGCACGGAAGAGGACTCTCTAGAGGAAGTCGCCGTGAAGATCGCAGAACTTGTCTCCGTAGAAGAGGATCTGACCGCTCACGTTGGGTGAGGAAAGCACCGGCCGAGACCGGGACGGCACCTCCTGGCATCGCATTCAGCCTTCCTCAAAGCCCTAGCTTTGCGCGCATCCGGGAGACTGGGCGATCTCACGCGAGGGGGTAGGGGCTCAGGGCCCGCCTTACGCTGGATGCACCGACTCCGAGCACTCGCCCAATGCTCTCCCAACTTTGGCGCTCAGCGCGCATCCGCTCAGCGGTCGTGATGCGCTCGGGGGTCATGACGCTCGGGCGGCCGCCGACCCGGCCTTGACTGCGGGCGTAGTCGAGGCCGCGTTGGGTGTTGTCTCGGATGGTGTCGACGCGGAGTTGCGCGAACACGGCGACGATGCCGTAGAGGGCTCGTCCCATCGGGGTTGTCGTGTCGATCATGGGTTCGGTGAGGCTGACGATGTTGACCTGGCGTGTGTCGAGGTCCTGGAGCGTTTCGATCAGGATGCGCTCACTGCCTGCGAGGCGGTCGAGGCGGCGGACTTTGAGGGTGTCCCCGGGTCGGAGGTAGCCGAGGCATGCAAGCCACTGCGGCCGGTCGGTGACGCGGCTTGACTCGCCGTGGTCAACGAACACTCGTTCGCAGCCGGCAGCGCGCAGCTCGGCCTCTTGCGCCTCGGGGTTCTGGTCCCGCTTCGAGACGCGGGCGTATCCGACTTCGTGTGCCATGCCGAAAACGGTACCGCTACAGTTCCGGCGCGTTTCAGTTGCGGCAGGGGGTTTCGGCAGATCAGTCGTCGGCGTGTCACGCAGCTAGTCGTCGACGCTCAGCAGTCCACGGTAAACGATCGTTTGCGGCAGGTGCGCTGACGCCGTTGACCAGGCCTGTAAGTCGCATCGACAGATGGCGCGTTTCTGCAGCGCAAAGTACCGCACTCGCTGCACGCAACTCGATCCGTTATCGGGCGTGAGGGCGATCCGAATAGCGGGGGGCGGGTGTCAGATCGCTTACCGGTCGTCGGCGATCCAGCGGGCCACGGCGTCATCGTCGTTCCTACCGATCACGCTTGTCGCGGCGTCTTTCACCGCGGGGACAGCGTTTCGGACGGCGTAGGCCTCATCGGCGATCTCGAACATGGGTAGGTCATTGTGGTTGTCACCAAAGACGACCAGGCGCTCGGCGCCGACTTGGGTCATGAGCCGCTGGATCGCTTTGGCCTTCGTTCCTTCTGAGTTGTGGAACTCGAACCAATCCAGACCTGGGGTGCCTGGATCGATGCTGAGGAAGTGCGCGGCACCCATAAGCCACGGTCGGAGAGCAGTTCGCAGAGTGGTCAGTGTCTGGTTATCTGCGAGGATCGCGACGTAGAACACGGCGGTAGTGTTCACCGGGTCATCTCTCGTGATTGGTCGTAAGCGTGGGTCACCGGGCCGCGCATTCAGGAAGGCTTGTACGCCTGCGGTCATCCGCCCGGGTTGCCAGCGCACCCAGTCCCTGCCGTCCTCGAAGGTAAGCAGGATCGGCTCGGCCGACGAATGCTGGGCGCAGTGGCTAAGTGTCGCCTCGACCACGCGTTGGTCTAGCAAACGCAGATCCGAGTGGTCTCCGGTGTCCGGGTCCGCCGTGATGGTCCCGCCGTAGATGATCACCGGCAGATTGAGGCGCAGGACTTCAGTGGCATTCCTGGAGCGCATAAACGGCCTCGCAGTGGCGTATGTGAAGAGAGAGCCTGCCTCGATCGCGGCATTGAGCAGCCGCGCTGACTCAGCACTGACCGATCCGTCAGATCTGAGCAACGTCTGGTCGAGATCCGATACATAGAGAGTGCGTGATCGTCTGGTCACGGTCATGACCGCAGTATCCCACCGCCCACCTTGCGTTGCGCGATCATGGTTCATGTTGTGGGTTCTCGGAGCCTCTACAGGCGTCCGACAAGAATCGAGGACGCCCACCTGCAACGGACCGGTGAATGTCCCTCTGTTCTGCCCAAGCCCGCCTAGAGGTATGGCCGGGTGATCAGTTTTGATGACGCGGGCCTGGGCTGCTTGGAGTGGAACCCTCAGCCGGTGCGCTCATTGTTCGTCTCTCTGAGCGGGTCAATCTGCGGGTCTGTACTCAGGTGGTGGATGAAGGCGCCTGTGGCAGGGCTTTGGGGACCACGGCCGCGCCAGGCGAGACCGATTCGGGCGTCGAGGTGAGGGTCGAGCGGAAGTCCGGTGAAGCGAGGGTCCGCGTATCTGGCGAGGACGGAGGCGGGGACGATGGCGGTGCCGAGGCCGGCGTGCGAGAGGCGGACGAGCATGTTCGGGTCACCGGATTCAAACACGATCCGTGGCTGTATCCCTGCGGCGATGAATGCGGTTCCAAGGAGTTCGCGAACGGCAGAGCCGGAGCGGGGCGCGATCAGTGGTGTGTCGGCCAGTGCGGCGATCGGTATCCGCGAGTAGCCTTGCGCAGCTTCTATGGTGAGAACGGCGACGAGGGGGTCGCGGACGAGCTCAATGACGCGGATGTCTTCACCGATGGGAAGCTGCACGAGTCCAAGGAACGCCGCGTCGACGTGCCCCTCGTGCAGGGCGGAGACGAGGTTCGAGGTCGCGTCCTCATGAAGGGTGATGTCGATGCCGGGGTGTTCGTCATGGAAGACGGCGAGAAGACGCGGGAGGTCGAACGCCGTGGAATTGATCGTCCCAATCCCGAGGCGGAGATGGCCTCGGATCAGGCCGGTGAGCGCATCAACGCTGGCGGCTCCCGATGCGGCCGCATCTAGAGCGGCGCGGGCATAGGGCAGGAACGTCTCGCCAGCGGCGGTGAGGACGACGGTGCGGCCGGTACGGTCCAGAAGCTGTTGACCGAGTTCGCGTTCGAGTTGGCGGACTTGAGCGCTGACCCCGGGCTGGGAGACGTGCAACCTTTCGGCGGCACGGGTGAAGCTCTGCTCTTCTGCCACGGCGATCAGGTAGCGGAGGTGACGCATTTCCATAACCAACAATTCTAGTTTGTAGATCAACTAGGTCTTGGACTTCTTCTCCCCCACCTTCGACCATGGGTATATGCACACATGGCGCTCACCGATCTCGACTGGCACCCAGGCGACCGGCATTCCGGCAGCTCTGCGGATGAACCGATGCGGATCAAGGCCGCCGTACGGTGCGACGAGTAAATGACGGCGACAAGTGACGCGCCCGTGAAGCGCGGCCTCAGTTCTGCACTTGTGACTGTTGCGCTCCTCGGAGCGGTGATGGGCGGTGTCGGCGCGCCCCTCATCACCTCGGTCTCTCTCGAACTCGGCGTGGCGTTGGATGGGGCCCAGTGGACCCTGACGATTACGTTGTTCGCGGGCGCGATCTTCGCCCCTGTGCTGGGCCGGCTCGGCGCAGGCCCCCGTCGTCGCACGTCCCTAATGGTCGCTCTCGCGCTTGTCGCCTTCGGCGGGCTGCTCACGACGATTCCGCTGCCGTTCTGGGCGTTGCTGGCCGGACGCGCCTTCCAGGGACTCGGCGTCGCGGCAGTCGCCCCGTTGATGAGTGTGGCTCGCGACCATCTGCCCGCCGAACGCGCGCGATCGACGATCGCAACCATCGCTGTCGCGGGCACCGTCGGTCTCGGCGTCTCGTACCCCCTCATGGGCCTCGTCAATCAGTTGGTCGGCCTCCGCGCCGCATACGGAGTCGGCTTTCTGCTCTCCGTGACCGCCGTCCTCATCGCTTGGCGCGCCATCCCGAACGACACCCCTGGTTCTGCACCACGAATCGACATCCCCGGCGCGGTGCTTCTGGGCTTGGGCATGTTCGGTGTGCTCTTGGTGGTCGCGCAGCCATCGGTGTGGGACCTGGTCTGGGTCGGATCCTCGATTCTTGCCTTCGCCGTCGCCGTACTCGGCGCCTGGACCTGGCTGGAGTTGCGAACGCCGTCACCCTTGGTCGATCTCAGACTGCTCGCGACCGGCGGCGTATTGCGCGCCAACGCGGCCATGTTTGCCGCGGGCATCGGCGTTTACTTGTTGTTTTCGCTGCTGACCCGGTTCGTCCAGGCTCCCGCTGAAGCCGGGTATGGATTTGGATTCTCCGGTGTCCTGGCAGGAGCTGCACTCATTCCGTTCTCGGTATTCGGCTTCGTCGCCGGCCGGCTCACCCCGTGGCTGACCGCTCGCATGTCTACGCGGTGGGTCTTCGCAATTTACGCTGGCTTCGTCATGGTCGCCGCAGGGCTATTCGCGATCGCGCCCGATTCCATCGCCGCAATGCTCACATCGATAACCGTGCTCGGCTTCGGTGTCGGTGGTCTCACGGCGGTCATGCCCACGCTCGTGCTCAACGGTGTGCCCCAAACGGAGACTTCTAGCGTTCTGTCCATCAACCAGATCGTCCGCATGATCGGGTTCAGCATCGGGAGCGCCCTCGCTGGCCTCCTGCTCGCCACTGCCACCCCGAGCGGCGCTCTGTTCCCCGACAAGCATGGATACGCCGCTGCAGCGATTTATGTTGTGCCACTGCTCGGACTTGCTGCCGTCATCATCCTGCTCTCGCCTCGTGCGACGGCGTTGGCCCGGAAAGTCAACCGGAGCCGAGGCCGTGGCATTCGCCAATCTCACTAAACGACCACTGGAGGTCCCATGCCCAAGGCATATTGGGTCAGCGTCTACCTAACAATCTCAAACCCGGAAAAGCTCGCTGCCTACGACAAGCTAGCCCGTCCGGCGGTCAAGCTCGCGGGTGGGCGACTCCTCGCTCGTGACGGTCGGGTCGCCGCATACGAAGAAGGAATCGTCGAACGTACCATCCTGATCGAGTTCGACAGCTACGAACAGGCCCTCGCGGCACGCGAGAGCGAGGCCTATCAGGAGGCGCTAACGGCGCTCTCCGACGGCGTCGAGCGCGACTTCCGTATCGTCGAGGGACTCGACTGACAGTCGGCGACCTGCTCGTCGTTTCGCTCCGTCCAGCACTGCGACGCAGAGATACGGCCTAACCCGGGGGCAGGCACGCAACCCGAGAGGGGCACGCCCCGTACAACACTCCGCCTCATGCGCCGCGCCGACGCATCACCTAGCGGGAACCGACATCTAGCGGAACCGACTCGGCTCGGCCAGCATTCAGATCGAGCGACACGTATCGCGCCAAAGGAGGGACGACGATGAACTGGCCGATTGGTTATGTCGTGGCGGTAGTGCTCGTCGCGTGGTGTACCTTTTTCGCGGTTGTCGCGCCGCGGCGGCCACGCCAGCTGGCAATGATGAGCTGGTGGTTCGGTCAGGTGATCAACGAGGTTCCGTTCCTGGGCATCCTCTTTCTTGTGGCGTCCTCTGCCTTGGCCGCCGCCGAGGGAGATCTGGACTCCCCGGGCGGCAAGATTACTGCCGGAGCGGCAGCCGTGGTCATCGCGGGCCTTGTCATCGCCGGCTGGCAGGGGGTGCGGAGTGATCGCGTGGTCGGACAAGCGCTTGGAAAGGGACTCGGGGACGACTGGCGAGACCGTGTGGATGTTGGGCTTCGTCGACACCGGCCCTGGGCTCGGATCCTATTGATTCCGTTCGTCAGGTCGCGGCGCGAGGTGGAGCGGATCAACGACATTAGTTACGGCGACGCCGGACGACGCAACCTTCTCGACGTATATCGCCGCCGCGACGCGCCCCAGAACGCCCCCGTACTGGTCTACTTCCACGGCGGCGGCTACACCACTGGGAAGAAGAGCCGCGAGGCGCGGCCGTTGCTGACCCGGCTCGCGAGCCAAGGGTGGATCTGCATCAGCGCCAATTACCGCTTGCGACCCCAGGTTACCTTTCCCGATCACCAGATCGATGCCAAGAAGGTCATCGCTTGGGGCCGCGAACACGGCCAGGAGTACGGTGCGGACCCATCGAGACTATTCGTGGCGGGCAGTTCCGCCGGCGCCAATATCGCGGGTCTGTGCGCTCTCACCCCGAACGACCCGATGTTCCAGCCCGGATTCGAAATGGTCGACACGACGGTCACTGGCGCGATCCTCCTCTACGGCTACTACGGCCACTACTTCGGTGAGGAACCCGATGCTTCGCCCTCTGACCTCCAGCCACAGGATTACGTCCACGCCGAAGCGCCGCCCATTTACATCGCCCACGGCACCAAAGACGGGTGGGGCACAGTCGAGGGCGCTAGAAACTTCGCCCGCCGCCTCCGCCGTGCCGCAGACAACACAGTTGTCTACGCCGAGCTCCCCGGCGGTCAACACTCGTTCGACGTCTTTCACTCGGCTCGGTTCGAGGCGGTCGTGGACGGGGTCGAGGCTTTTTCAGCCTGGGTCCTTGCAACCCCGCAGTTCGCGTTCACGCCAGGCTCAGCCCCATAAAAGATCGAAGACGCCCGGGCGTCGGTCCGTCGTGAGTCAGCTTGCCGGACCCCGCACCTGCCCCTGTCCCTTACGCTCCCACCACATCCGATAGAACTCGCGTCACACCGATAGAGGGGACACCGCCCATGCCCGCACCGCAGAATGACACCTCAACATCCGACGATCGAACCACGTGCGCGGTCGTGGGCGGCGGCCCCGCGGGACTCGTACTCGGCCTTCTGCTCGCACGAGCCGGGGTCGCCGTGACCGTGCTGGAAAAGCACGTCGACTTCCTCCGCGACTTCCGCGGCGACACGGTGCACCCCACTACCCTCGGTCTACTGGACGACCTTGGCCTCTTCGACCGGTTCGACCAGCTGCCGCAGTCCAGAATCAGCCAGGTCGCACTCCCCGGCCCCGACGGAGAAGATGTGCGAATGGCAGACTTCACCCGTCTCCCGCTCCGGCACCCGTATGTCGCGATGGTCCCCCAATGGGACCTCCTCGACCTACTCGCCGACGCGGCCGCGACAGAACCGCACTTCACCCTTCTCCGCGAGCACGAAGTCAACAGGGTCATCCGCGGCAACGGGCGAGTGAATGGCGTCGAATACACGACGCCAGACGGTCCAGGACGGCTCTACGCTGACCTCACCGTGGCGTGCGACGGCCGCTGGTCCGCCGTGCGCCGCGCGGTCGGGTTTCCCACCCAGGAATATCCCGTCGACTTCGACGTCTGGTGGTATAGCGTCACCACGCATCACCACCTCGGAGAGTCCCTGCTGCCGAGAATGAAAGACGGCAGAGCGGCAATCGCGATTCCCCGCGAAGGGTATGTCCAGGTCGCAGCCCTAGGGAAAAAGGGCACCGACAGCGAAGTCCGCGCACGCGGCATCGAAGCCTTCCGGGCACAGACCGCTGAGCTGCTCCCCAGCCTCGCCGATGACGTGGACACCATCGCCTCGATGGACGACGTGAAACACCTCGACGTCCGCCTCGACCGACTGCGCCGCTGGCACGCCAACGGCGTGCTCTGCATCGGAGACGCCGCGCATGCGATGTCTCCGGTTGGAGGTGTCGGCATCAACCTCGCCGTGCAGGACGCCGTCGCCGCAGCCAGACTTCTCGCTGGCCCCCTCCAGGCCGGCGAGCTCGCAGGGCCACGTTCCGGCCGCATCCTCGCCCGAGTGCAGCGCCGACGCGCGCTACTCACGCTCCTCATCCAAAGCCTGCAACGCATCATGCATGCCAAGATCATTGATCCCGCCCTGAACGGCAAGACAATTCAGCTTCCGCAAGGACTCGTCGACATCCTCCGGCGTCTGCCCTGGCTCACCGCTCTCCCCGCGGCGATCATCGGCGTCGGACCGCGCCCCGAGCGAGCGCCGCGCTGGGCACGATCGAGTTCACGGACCGAACGCACACAGCGAAAGAACTAATCGCCATGAGCACGTCCACGCCTTTGCACGAGACCCCGCACGCAACGCCTTGCGGAACGCTTCGCGCATGCGGCCGCGGTGAACCCATCGATGGTCTAGGCCGGGCGTTGTTGTGAGTACTGAACATACAAGCGCGACATGCGCAGATCGATACCCCGAAATCGAAGAGGCTATGAGCAAAAAGGACAACTCGCTACACGACATCGATGTGGTGATCATTGGCGGGGGACCTGCCGGATTGAGTGCTGCCCTCTCACTGGGCCGCGCGCGACGCCGTGTGATCGTCGTGGATGCCGGAAAGCCTAGGAACGCGCCCGCAGCCCATATGCACGGAGTGCTCGGGCATGATGGACTTTCGCCTTCACGGCTCCTCGAGCTCGGACGGGATGAGATCGCGCGCTACGGGGTTCGAATCATCTCCGAGACCGCTTCCGCGGTGCGCGTGCGCGACGCAGTGATCGAAGTCGACACTGCCGACGGGACCATCCGTACCAGGCGGCTCCTGGTCGCGACCGGTCTCGTCGACGAGTTGGCGAACATTCCGGGTATGCAGCAGCAGTGGGGGAACGGCGTCGTCATGTGCCCGTATTGCGATGGTTGGGAGCACCGGAACGACGTGATCGGCGTTGTCGCCACCTCACCCGAGAGCGTCGAACAGGCCCAAACCATGCGCCAGTGGTCGGATCGCGTCATCTACTTTCCGAACGCGATCGGAGAGCCGCCAGGCGAAGCGGCTGATGCACTCGCTCTCCGAGGCATCCAGGTCGAATTGGGCATCGTCACTGGACTGCGAATCAAAGAAAAGCGCATAGTTGGGGTGGATGTCGCAGGACGTCTGATTCCCGTCGGAGTCGTCTTCACCGGAACCATTCCGCGCCCACAGGACGGCCTTCTTCATTCACTCGGCGCGACGACGAAGGATGGCCCGCTCGGGCCTTGGGTTGTCATCGACGACGATGGACGCACGTCGGTCCCCGGAGTGTGGGCGGTCGGAAATGTGGTTGACGTGCGGGCGAACGTCTCGGTCTGTCTAGGTCTCGGGTCGCTCGTCGCCGGCGCCATCAACAAAGACCTCGTTATCGACGACATCGCCCGCCTCCGAACGCAGGCCAAATCTCGCGACAAGAAGGAGGTCGCATCATGAACGCAGTCGTCCCCACTCGCACGATCACCGTGCCGCGGGGCGCATCCACGATCGAACGCGCGTCCATCCGCCTCGCCGGCGCAATGACACGCTGGGCGATGCGGCGCGCGGAGCGTCGAGAGGACCGGCGGGAGCGGATGCTCGTTGCAATCCAGGAGCAGCAGACCCGCAAGATCGATCCTCACGCAACGGATCACCTGCTCGCACCGTTGGGGGTACGCCGGCGCTGAGTAAGACTTCGGGTAGCGTGCGCAGGTTGCCCGGGTCGGCCTACCGAGTAGGTCTGCGGTAGCCACATCCGGCAAACGTTTCTGGCTCGAAAATTATCTCCCTGAGCTTGATCCACCGGAAACGATCGTTTTCGGTGACCAGCGTGCTGAACGAGTGGCAGGCTCGGAGAGTAAGCCGAACGGGGACAGATAATAGGTACGAGCTTGAGCCAAGCTGTGTCGGCCAGCTTGGTTCCCGTAAGGCCGAGCAACCCCACGCACGATGACATTCGAACATCGGAAATGCTATGCAAAAGACCTCACTCATCGCCCTCGCGCGACACGAACTCTCTCAGGCGAAGGAAGCGTCCAGTGGTAGAAGCGCGAAGACCGTCTTCGGAGGACACGAGCATCAACTCCGACAAACGCTTATTGCTCTCAAGGCCGGCGAAAGCCTGGCTGAGCACGAAAGCCCCGGAGAGGCAACCCTGCAAGTCCTCGAGGGCCGCGTCCTGCTCAGATTCGGAGACGTGTCGTGGAACGGATCTTCCGGTGACCTCCTCATCATCCCGGACGGGCTCCACTCACTCGACGCCATCGAGGACTCAGTCATCTTCCTGACCGTCGTTAAGAAGCACTGAAGCAGGTTGCGTACGGATCGTGGGAACTCCGCAGTACGGTGCACTTGATCCTCTCGCGCTCATCCATGATGAGCTGATACACGATTCCACCAACAACGCGCTGCGAGAGCAGGGCATGGACCCCATTTACACGATGGGTGCCGCTGCGCGCGTGGCGGTCATTGGCCAGGCGCCGGGACGCCGCGCGCAGGCAAGCGGGGTGCCGTGGGACGACGCCAGTGGTGCCACCCTCATGCAGTGGCTTGGTGTCACCGAAGGACAGTTCCGAGACCCGGACAATTTCGCTCTCTTGCCGATGGACTTCTACTACCCCGGCCCCGGTCGCAGCGGGTCGGGAGATGCGCCGCCGCGTCGAGGCTTCGCGGCCAGGTGGCATCCGCCGCTCTTCGCGTTGATGCCTGATATTCGTTTGACTTTGTTGATCGGACGCTACGCACAGCAGGCGTACTTGCCGATTGCGAAGACCGCAACGCTGACCGCGACGGTACGGAATTATCAGCAGTTTCTTCCTGAGCTGTTCCCTCTAGTGCACCCGTCGCCGCTCAACTTTCGTTGGCACGCGAGGAACCCGTGGTTCGCCGCAGACGTCGTGGAAGATCTCCGTTGGCACGTCGAGACCGCGTTGCGGTGAGACCGTTTCTGGGGGTGAATCAATCGCTGATGCCCGCGCACTACATCGGGTCGCGCCGGCCCGTGATGTCCTCCGTTTGGGGGACACCCAGTGGTAATGTCTGTGTGGTAGCTGGGGCTACGCGCGGGGCGTCTGGGGCGCTGCGCCAAACGCAATGAGGCGATGTCACATTCCGTGTGACGAGCCCTCTCCGAGCCACGGTTCTGGGGAACTCGACGTTCTGAGAGGGCTACTCGCTCGCCTCACGAGGTTCTCCTGGCATGAGCCGTCCGTCCTCGTGATGCCGACGCTCCCGGCAGGCCTACGAGCACCGACCAATGCCGGCGGCGGTCATCCTGTCGGAGCTTCGAGCACTTCATCGAGAAGCGTGATGCCTCCGGAACTGTTGGCCGATTGCATGAGCGCGTGGATCCATTGCATGTTGAGGTGCGGGGGCTCGAGCTCGTCGAAGGTGAATCGTAGAGGGATTGATGGGTGTAGCCAGATGGTGCTGCGTCCTTCTACGTCGCCTCCGGGGTGCCGCCACGACAGGGTGAACGATTCGTTGCGGCGAAGCTTGGTCGCGACAACAACTTTCAGATGCGCGAGGGCGCGTTCCTCGATATGGATCGAAGCCTCCGACCCGCCGTAGTGAAGTGTGCCCATCGCGGACGGATCCATTCTTGAAGTGATGATCAGCTATTTGAGAACGCGCATCTGATCACGGCTGCTCTTCCACGGTAGTCGGCGGGTACCACAGTCGTTGGCCGTCCACCGCGGCGAAGGAGGTGAGGGTGTGAGGTTTGGTGGATGTGACGCTCATGATGTCGTTCACGGTGAGCTGTCGAACGAGGAGCGCATCGGCGATCAGAGACCGGTGACAGCGCCACGGCACGGCTTCCGCACACATGATCGCCACAGTGGTCTCTTTGGCGAGGCCGATCAGGGTGTCGATTCCGTGAGCGAAAGGCTCGGTCTGCATGTAATCGGCGTAGCTGCGGAAGCTCTTGTTGCGCCAGGCGCCGTTGATGCTCTCCACACTCGCCGGTGTGTGCCGCAATCCCCCGAGTTCCTCCAGCCGCGCATACAGCAGCCCGGCTTCGGTCAAGCTTCGTTCGAGGGCTTGGGCTCCGAACTGCGGGTTGTGCCGGGAGCCTGGAACGGTTCGCACATCGACGAGTTGCTGGACCCCGTTGTTTCGCAGCAGGTCGATGAACTCGTCGATGGGGTGCGTGGAGTGTCCGATGGTGAACACTGTCGGCTGTTGCATCATGCTCCTAACCGGTTGCGACACTAGGGGCTGACTGCCCGGGAACTCCGCGCACCCGAAGAGTCCCCGGGACAGCCGGTCAGCGGCTCGCTCCCTTGCGCGGCTTGAGGAACACGTCCGGTTCGCGCTTTTCGCGTTTCGCCGCTCGTTTTTCCTTGATCGACAGTTGAGGAGCCTTTTTTGCTCCCCGTGTGCTTGGTGACTTTCCGGACATCGTTACTCGCTTCCCCTAAGTGGCTGGCGCATGAACCATTGACCATAGCCGTCTTCCAGAGGAAGTCAACTTTGCGCCTATTCGTACGCAAATACCCTTCGACGCAGGTGTCGTTTTAGATGAAGTCGTTCGTCGACGCTTGTGCGATCGTGTGGGCACGGATCTCGTGCATGGTGTGCACTGCTGCGGGATTCACCCCTGGGGGGCGCCGCGCGAGCTCCTCAACTCGTGCGCAGATGAGTTGTGGGTCGACGTCCTGGTTCACGAGGAGTGCGGTGACGTCCGTATCGATGCCGCGTGCACGTTGGATGCGCCGATGGATGGACATGGCCCACCGGTGAACCTTCCCGATCGTCCACGAGTCGTTGTAGTCGGGGTGCTCGATGACAACGATGATGTGCGAAACCGATCCGGATATCCGTGAAACCTTCCCTTTCTGGCGACGAAGGAGAGCGGCGAATCCAGATCTGGTGTGTGCGCTGTGCCCGTCAATCCCGACGACCCGCAGCTTTGCGGGAAGGTCTGCGGACTCGTCGACATCCGAAATGGCGTTCAGGCATCGCAACGGGTCGCCGGTCATCTCGATGACGCGCGAGGAGAGGTTCTCCCTCATGTCAATTCCGTCGTCTGGTCTTTGCGAGTGAGGCGTCGGCGCGTATCCGCCTCGACAGGCTGAGTCGCTGCGGGGCGTGCCATCGCGCGTGAGGGAGCGAGATCTTTCCCGTGGTCCCGGCGGAAGCGACGGAGGGTATCTTGCAGAGCCGCGATGCGTGCGATCGTGGCTTGTTCGATGAGCATGGCGGGGCTGTGTTCGGTGGTCATGAGGTTCCTTGGCTGCGGCGGAAGAGCGCATCGCGAGACGTGCGACGCGCTCGGCTACGAGGCGTTACTCGTTTCCGGCGGAGCGCGTCGAACGCGCAGGAACCACGGAACGTCAGCAGACCGAAAGACGGCGTGTACCGAGAGTTGGGCAGCCGAATGCGCAACGAGACCATTGCGGCAGAAAAGGTGGGCTACCATGCCCTCACCATAGCCACGACGGGGATTAATGCAACCGGCTCACCCGTGCGTGGTAGCGACTTGCATTTTCTGTGGGTGAGGCTATGGTGAGGGCCATGACCACCGTCGTTGACCTCATTCACCCGGGGCGTCTTGCTGACGCGTCCGTGGTGACGAGCGTGGTCGACATCGCGGGCGCGCGACATGAGGTTCTTCCGCCCCGCCGGAGCGGCGGCGACGATCTGCTCTTCCGGTCGCCTTCCCGCGCTGCTTCACCGTAGACCCGTCTTCAGGGCTACCCGGTCACCCAGCGCGTCGCAGCAGCGGCGCTTTTTTTGTACCCAGAAGGAGCAGTCATGACAACCCACACCCTCCCCGAAACCCCCGACACCGCGGACATCCGGAAGCAGCTCGAGCAACGACTCGAGGAGCGCCTGACCCTTCTGCAGGACCTCGAGCCCCGCGCCCTGCCGACCATCGACCCCGTCGCTTACCAGACGGCAGCGGCGCACCGTCTCACGATCCAACAGATCAGCGTGGCTCTGAACCGGCTCGATGCCGGCACCTACGGTCAGTGCGAACGATGCGGCGGCCAGATCGCACCGGAACGTCTCGAAGTCGTCCCTCACGCATCCGCCTGTATCGAGTGTCAGAACCATGCCGAAGCCGCGTAGCTGTAGACCGATCGAGATCCCGTCATGTCCGCCTGACCCGAGAGGAGTCCGGGCGATCGTTATTCGTCGAGACCCCCGGCAGTCGGCACCCTCATCGGAGCAGGCAGATGTCCGTAGCCCGAAGCCGCCTGGCGAGACGCTATCCCCTAGGTGGGATGACGCCCTCAGCCGGGCAATCGCTGCCTGATTTGTCGCCTAGCGGTGAGCATCGATCACCCGGCACATGTCCACAGCAACCAGATGGGAAATCAGATGTCAATCAAGCGCCGGTGGAGTGCGTCCGCGATCGGGGGGATTGTCGGGGCCGCGATGATGCTCTCCGGGTGCGCGGGGATACCCGCCGACGTCGATGGCACTCTTCGCAATGCTCAGGGCGGCGACCTGCGCGTAGGGATTACTCACAACCCGCCGTGGACAGACACCACTGACCCGGACAAACCATCCGGGGAGGACGTGCGACTCGTCGAAAAGTTCGCCGAGTCGATCGACGCGACCGTTGTGTGGACAGTGGGAAGTGAAGCCATCCTCACCGACCAGCTCCACACTGGTTCCCTTGATCTTGTCATCGGCGGGTTCACCGATGACACTCCATGGACCGACAAAGCGGCGATCACTGCCCCTTATGAAGACGAACAGGTCGCCGGGGCAACGAAGAAGCATGTGATGTTGACCGTCCTCGGTGAGAACCGGTTTCTGACGACGCTGGAAACGTTCCTTCTCGAACACGGACACGACAAATGAGCACGGCGCACCCGCCCCTGCCCCCTGCGCAGCAGAAGACGCTGCGGCGCGCGATCCGAATCGAATGGTTCACGATCGGCTTCCTCGCTGTGGCCATCACCGGAGTGAACCTTGTGATGGGCAGCTCGCAGGCTATGAAGGCGGCGTGGATCGAAGACCTGCTTTCTTTGGCACCCCCAATCGCTTTCCTGATAGCGGTCCGCATCATCACCAAACCTCCGTCCGACAAGTACCCCTATGGGTTCTTCCGTTCGGTCGGAGTCGCGCACCTCGTCGCCGGAGTGGCCCTCTGCACCATGGGTGCGTTCCTCCTGTTTGATTCCGTGACCGGGCTAATTAGTGGCGACCGGCCCCCGATTGGTTCCGTCCAACTGTTTGGCACCGTGATCTGGTCCGGGTGGTTGATGATGGGCGTGATGGCACTGACCATCCCACTGCCGATCTACTTCGGCCGAGTCAAAATGCGCCTGGCGAAAGACCTCCACAACAAGGTCCTCTACGCCGACGCCGACATGAACAAAGCCGACTGGATGACCGCGGCCGGCTCCATCGTCGGCGTCGGAGGCATCGGCTTGGGATACTGGTGGGCCGACTCGGCCGCAGCAACGTTCATTGCCGGCAGCATCCTCTGGGACGGACTGCGCAACACCCGCGCTGCGATCACCGACCTCATGGACACCCGCGCCACCACGTTCGATGATCACAAACCACATCCCGCGTCCGACGCTGTTCTCGAGTATCTCGAGACACTGCCGTGGGTTCGCGAGGTGGCCGTGCGCGTGCGGGACCAGGGCCAGTTCTTCCACCTGGAGGCATTCATTGTCCCCGTCGACGCCGCGATGCCCACGTTGGCGGATCTGCGCGCGGCGCAGCAGCGATGTGAAGAGCTGGATTGGAAGCTCATCGACGTTGTCCTCATCCTCACCACGGAGCTGCCGGATCACCTGAGCAACACAAGCGCCGGTAACCACGAACGGCAGGCTGGTTCCGAGGTCACGTCCGAGCGCCCGGTTCGAGCGTCGGGTAGTGCCCTCAAGGGGGCTGCGGCTCGCTGGCTGGCGCTCGGATAGCCGGACGCTACTGCGGGGCTCAACGCGTATCGCTACTCGTCGACGAGAGCGCCGACCGTTACCGCAGGATCCCTTTCTGGCGTGCGGCGGAGACTGCTGCGGTGCGGGAGCTGACATCGAGCTTCGAGAAGATGTGGGCGAGATGGGACTTGACGGTCGTTTCGCTGACAAAGAGTTCGTCTGCAACCTCGGTGTTCGATCGGCCTGAGGCGACAAGTTCAAGTACTTCGATTTCCCGGCTGCTGAGAGCGACCTGCGGGGCGCGCATGCGGCTGAGGAGTCGAGATGCGATGACGGGTGCGAGGGCGCTTTCACCGGCGGCGGCCGCGCGGACGGCCGCGGTCAGTTCGTGGGGTGGAGCGTCTTTCAGGAGGTAGCCGCTGGCTCCGGCTTCCACAGCACTGAGGATGTCCGCATCCGAGTCATAGTTCGTCAGGACGAGCACATAAGGGGGCGCGTCGAGTGCTCGAATACGTCGGGTTGCGTCCGCACCCGTGTCCGATTGTTGGGAACCGAACTGCAGGTCCATCAGAACAACGTCCGGGTTCTCCCGTTCCGCCAGCATGACGGCGTCATCTGGTGTGGCCGCTTCGGCGACGACGTCGAAGTCCGGTTCGAGGCTGAAAAGGGCGTTCAGGCCGGCACGGACGATGGGGTGATCGTCGGCGATGACAAGCCGGATCATGCGAACTCCGTCAGAGAGAGGTCTAGCGCCAGGGTTGTCCCCTGTCCCGGTGCGGTGTTGATGGTGAGCGTCCCACCAAGCTGTTCGACCCGCTCTGCGGTCGCCTGCAACCCGAACGAATCCGTCCTTTCGACGCTCCCCTTTTCGGGGAGATGAACGTCGAATCCGGTTCCGTTGTCCGTGACCGTGAAGTGAAGTTGGTCGTTCTCGACCGCGATGGTGACAGTCGCGGTCGTCGCGTGAGCGTGCTGGATGACGTTGGCGATGGCGCCTTGCGTGATTCGTAGCAGAGCGGTTTGCAGGTGCATGGGAAGGGTGACGGTGTCGGAGACACGCACCTGCACGTCAAGTCCTTGTGTCGCCCATTGGGTGCGGGCGAGTCTTCGCAGCGCCCCACCAAGGGTCTGGTCGTCGAGCTGTGGCGGGGTGAGCTCGCGAATGAACCGGCGCGCTTCAGCGAGGTTTGCCGCGGCAGTTTCGCGGGCGAGGCGAATGTGTTCGATGCCGGGGCGTCCCGGGTCGGCACGTTCCGTAGCGTGCAGCAGCATCTGGATACTGGAGAGTCCTTGCGCAAGAGTGTCGTGGATTTCGCGGGCGAGCCGGGCACGTTCTGCGAGAACCCCTGATTCATGTTCGGTCGCGGCAAGCTGTCCCCGAGTGGCGAGCAGCTCTTGGACTAGCGCTTCCCGCTGGAGGGCCTCCCGCGCGAGCGCTTGATAGCCCAACCCGATCAGTAGAGCGACCCCGGCGCCGACGAACGGGCCGACCACGCCGCCCACGCTCCAACCGCTATGGATGCCCAACGCGCAGATCGCGAGGATCGTCGACACCGCAATCGCGGCTGACCCCCACCATCGTCCCAAGAGGTGAAGGAAGAGGAAGAACAGCGGGAAGACCAGGTACGCGGCATCTGCGATCAACCACAGCAACCCCAGCCACTCCGTAGCGAGAAGCGCCAACCATCCCAGCGGCAGCAGGCCCCTTGCCTGGGTGCCTCTGGGGAGGAATGTGCCCAACGCGTACGTCGCACCGACGATCAAAGCCAACACGATCACGACGACGCTCGAATCGGTGGGGTCCAGCACGGCACGGGCGATCACGAGCACAGTAAGCGCGAAAAAGAGAACGTGCAGGCCGGTCCGCAGACCCACGAAAACGGGGGTCAACGCGGTGTGCACCATGCGTGGAACTCTACGCCGCTCGCGCAGTGTGAGCATCGTCCGAAAGGACGATTGGCGGCTCCGCATTCCAGTCGCGAAACGCTGTTCGGGCGGCCGATGACCCGCCGTGTGCGGAAGGCAAGAGTGGAGTAGTCGCCGTCCGGTGACAGGAAAGGCAGCCCCATGTTCGTCGCTCTACGCGATCTCCGCTTTGCCCGCGGCCGGTTCATCCTCATCGGCTCCGTCGTCGCTCTTATCACCGTTCTCGTGGGATTCCTCAGCGGACTCACCGGAGGTCTTGCCACACAGAATGTGTCTGCCGTCCTGGCACTTCCCGCCGACCGCATCATCTTCTCCGCCCCCACAGCCGGAGACGGCGCAGCCAGCTTCTCGGATTCCACCATCACCGAACAACAGGCGACCGACTGGACGGCGACGGACGGTGTCACGGCCGTGCAACCCATCGGTATCAGCCAGACCCGTGGCGAGACCAAAAACACCCGCGCCGCGATCGCCGTGTTCGGCGTCGAACCGGGTTTCTCCGCTACCTCACCATCCGGTGATGGCGAGCTGAGCCTGTCCGATCCCGCCGCTGAAGCCCTCGACGTGACTGTCGGCGAGGATGTAGAGATCGCCGGTGTCTCCTACACAGTCGAAACGATCGACGGGGATGGCTGGTACAGCCACACACCCGTCGTGCAAATGACACTCCACGATTGGCAGGCGTACTCCGCCGCCACCGGAAACCCTGACGCCTTCGCCACAATCCTCGCCGTCAAAGGCGCTCCGGACTGGGACACCGCCGACACGGCGAACACCACCATCTCGGAGACCACCCTCGGATCCTTGACAGCGCTGAGCTCTTTCCGGTCCGAAATCGGATCTCTACTGCTCATGGTCGCCATGCTGTTCGGCATCTCCGGACTCGTCATCGGCGCGTTCTTCACCGTGTGGACCATGCAACGAAAGGGCGATGTCGCGGTCCTCAAAGCCCTCGGGGCCAGCACTCGGTCCCTCATCCGGGATGCACTCGGCCAGGCCTTGATCGTGCTGCTGCTGGGCATCGGGATCGGTCTCGGCATCGTCACCCTGCTCGGCCTCCTCGCCGGCACTGCGCTCCCGTTCCTGCTGAGCCCGATCACCACCCTCCTTCCCGGCGGCATCATGATCGCACTCGGTCTCGCCGGGACCGCATTCGCGCTCCGATCCGTCACCTCCGCCGACCCCCTTACCGCCCTCGGGAGCAACCGATGATCCGCCTGAACAACATCACCCTCACTTTCCCGGACGGCGATGCCCGCGTGACCGCTGTCGACAACGTCACCCTCACCGCGCACCCTGGAACTGTCACCGGCATCACCGGACCCAGCGGCTCCGGCAAATCCAGCCTCCTCGCCGTCGCAGCCACCCTCATCCGCCCCGATTCCGGAACAATCCTCATCGACGACGTCGACGTCACCACCCTCAACCCCAACGACGCAACACACCTGCGCCGCGACAACATCGGAATCGTCTTCCAACAGCCGAACCTCATCCCCTCCCTCACCGCCCGAGAACAACTGGCCGTCATGAACGAGCTCGGCGCACCCCACAGCCGACGCAACCGCGCAAAGACGACCGCCCGCGCCGACGAGCTCCTGGACGCGGTCGGCCTCGCAAACCAAGGCGACAAGCGGCCACACCAACTTTCCGGCGGTCAGCGTCAACGCATCAACATCGCGCGGGCCCTAATGAACGACCCCAGTGTTCTCCTCGTCGATGAGCCCACCAGCGCCCTCGATCAAGAACGCGGATCACGCATCATCGACCTCATCCTGCGCCTCACCGATGAACTGAACACGTCAACCCTGCTCGTTACGCACGACCTCGTTCACCTGCCACGTATGCATGGGGTCGTGCACCTCGTCGATGGTCGCCTCGTCGATACCCCCGTCAACGCCTAAGCCAAAGCCGCAGAAAGAACGAAAAGATCATGGACACTCTCTTCAGCATCCTCCACGTCACATCAGCAGTATTCGTCGTTGGCCCGATGGCCATCATGCCGATGGCGGCAATGCGATCGCTTCGACACGGAGACAACGAACGAAGCATCAAGTCGGGGAGGAGTGTCCGTCTCCTCAGCTACCTATCGCTGATCGTCATGGTCACCGGATTCGGCGTCATGGGAATGGCCGACCCGAAGTACGACCTCACCATCACCACACCCTGGGTTCTCGGATCCCTCGTCTTCTACGTCGTCGCTGTACTGGCTACCCTCGTCGTCACGGTGCCCGCACTAGTACATCCTGGCCGCCAAACCGCAAACCCCGCTTACGCACGAGCGGCAATCAGCTCCGGCCTAGCAACACTCTGCCTCGTCGCCGTAGTCATCCTCATGGTCTGGAAACCCTGACCGCTACACCCAGCCGTGAGTGCTCCGAAAACCCTCGCCGCTAGGTGGTTCTGACGAACGATATTGGCGTGCCTGCCGGCCGTGTATTCCGGAGTCCGCCGGAAACGATCGTTCTGGTGGCACTGTCTACCTGCTCGGCTCACTCCCGCGGCGATCATCTGTGGAACCGGCCTCGCACGACGTGTTCAGCTGGATTGATGGGCACGAACTCGCGTGTCAACCTTGCTCGTCATCCACTTCAGGGGGTTTGGAGAAGTCGTTCTCGCCCTCAGTGATCCGGTTCGCGCGCCTCTCAAGGAGGTAGGCGATAGTGAGGAACACCTTGACGTCGGCGGCTTCGGCGCCCGCGGCGGCCTTGTTCCGATAGTCCGCTGCAGTATCCCGTAGTAGGGCGGCGTTGGTCTTGGCGAGCGTGTCGTCTGACATTCGAGGCCGGCTTTCGCGAGAGTGTCCACCCTCATCAGCCGGGCGATAGTCGGAGAATGAGACCGGCGCCCGTGGGGATAACCGTACGCCCCGCGATGCATTAGGGGAAGCGGATGCTGAATTCGACAGCGAGGGCCGGTTCGGTCACTGGAGAGATCGCGAAGCTGTGACGCTCCGCCTGCTTCGGCTCCGATGAGTGAGACTAACCATCCCGGTGAGCGCTCGGTGAGAGAGGTATTCCTGTCTCATTGGCGATGCCCGGCGGAAGGACCGTGGTCGCATCGTCGGGCATCTGCTCTCAGCTCAAAATGTGATGGACACGCACGTCACTGTGGGCGCCCTACTGGAGAGGTGAGAACCACGCTACGTGCCGGCGAGTGCCGTGGCTACCCCGGGGGTGAAATCCCGCTTCGTCCTCGTCGAGCGCAGTGGCCAGACGCGGCAGCACACCCTCGATCACTGTGACGATCGGGAGCCTCAGAGGGATGGGAAGATGGTGGCATGACCCCGTCGAGGAAGCCTGCCGTTGTGCGCGGCTTCGCGGCGGCGTCGCTGGCGACGTTCGCGGCCCTCGCGGGGCACGTCACGGGTGGCGGTCAGATGCCGGGACCGCTGGGCATCCTGGTGCCCTGGCTCTTCTCGTTCATGGTCTGCGTGCTCTTGGCGGGACGAAAGCTCTCGGTGATCCGGTTGAGCATCTCCGTCACCATCAGTCAGCTTCTGTTCCACGTCCTCTTCGTTCTCGGCACGATCGAGCCCTCAGGAACCGCGGTCGGTCACGTGCACGGCGCACCTCTCGTCCTGCCCGGCGGTGCCGGTGTAACAGAGGCTGTCGTCGCGGACGGGACGATGTGGGTCGGACACTTGCTGGCGGCAATCGTCACTGTTCTCGTCGCGCATCGTGGTGAGCGGATGTTGCTCGCCCTGCGCGCGCTCGCGATTCAGGTCGTTCGCTGGGTCCGTCGCCGGCTGGATGCGGCCCTGGGATCGCCCGCGCTGCTCTTCGTTCAAGACCTCGGATTCACGGTCGACATCTGCCGTCCTCTCGCATCGAGGATGCTGGCGACGCTCCGGGGCCGGGCTCCGCCTACGGCCCGCGCGATCTGATCCGCACCGGCTCTTTTCTTCCCGGTGCGTTCCCGCTCGGGTGCATCTGCGCGCTCCGGGCATTGTGAACGACCGTTGGCGCCGCCTGTCGGCGCCTGACGAGAGGCTTCCTCATGTCTGGACTGCGCCGTATCGGTGCGGGGCTGGCGTTGGTCCTGATCGCCGTCCTGGCGACCGCGGTACCGGCGTCTGCCCATGACCAACTGACCTCCAGCTCGCCCGAGGAGGGCGAGGTTCTGGCGGCCGCCCCGCCAGAGATCGTGATGACGTTCTCCGGCGATCTGATCGTCCTCGATGAGGCGATGACAGGCGCCGTCGTCATGGTCGTCGATGCATCCGGGCACGATTGGGCGTCGGGAGAGATCGACGTTCAGGGGAACACCGTCACCGCGCAGCTCGAGGCTGGCATGCCGGTGGCGGGCTATCAGGTGCGGTGGCAGGTCGTCTCCGAGGACGGGCATCCGATCTCCGGGTCGATCCCGTTTACGATCGGCGACGCTGCTTCGATGGTCACGGCCGGGAGCAGTGACGGTGCCGCGGATAGTGACGCAGTCACCCCAGCGGAAGATCAGATCGCAGACGACTCGAGCAGCCCCGTTCGGGTGCTGCTCATCGGGGCGAGCGGCGCAGCGATCGCTGCAGCCGGCTTCGCCCTCTATCGATTCCTTCGTCGCCCCAAGGCGACAGCCGCACCGCCGGAGTCCGGCGATGACGCGGCAGAAACTCTGTGAAAGGCACTACACGATGAACACTTCCACAACCCTCCCTCGCGCCGCGGCACTGCTCGCGGTCTCGCTTCTCGCACTGACCGGCTGCGCCGCAACAGCTGCTCCGGCATCCGAGGATTCCAAGCCCGCCGGCGATGTCGTGACGATCGAGGACGCGTGGGTGAAGTCCGCCCCGGACGGCATGTCCGCAGCGTTCGGGATGCTCGAGAACACGGGCGATGCGGACGTGACGGTCGTCTCCGTGGAATCCGATGTCTCCCCGATGATGGAGCTGCACGAGACGGTGGAGAACGAAGCCGGCGAGATGGTCATGCGCGAGATCGAGGGGGGATTCGTGATCCCCGCCGGTGGTGAGCTGGCGCTTGAGCCGGGTGCGAACCACATCATGCTGATGGGCCTCGAAAACCCGCTCGTCGCCGGTGATGAAGCGACCTTCACTCTGACGTTCTCGGACGACTCGACCTATGAATTCACCGCTCCGGTGAAGGACTACTCGGGTGCGAACGAGAACTACGAGGAGAGCGACGACGAAGGCATGGATCACTGATGCCGGCGCCCGATGAGGGCGCGCCCACCGGTCCCGGTCGGTCGACCCGGCGACAGTTCCTCCTCGGAGGGGCTGTCGCCGGGATCGGCGCGGCCGCAGCGATCGGTGCGGACTACGCGCTCAACCGCTCAAACACTGAGGAGAGAACGGCGCCCTCGACGCCGATGAACGGCGATGAGAAGGTCCCCTTCTTCGGAGCGCACCAAGCCGGCATCGACACCGCCGCCCAAGCACACGGGGTCTTCGTCGGGCTGGATCTGAACGACGGTGTCGACGCGTCAGCGTTGGTTCGTCTGATGCGGATTCTCACCGACGATGCGGCACGGCTCACCCAGGGAACGCCGGCCCTAGCCGACTCCGAACCGGAACTCGCATTGTCGCCCGCTCGCCTGACGGTGACCTTCGGGTTCGGCCCCGGGCTCGTCGCCCGTGCCGACAGCACGGGGCCGGGTTGGCTCGCCCCGCTCCCGGCGTTCGGGATCGACCGGCTGCAGCCGGAGTTCTCCGACGGTGACCTGCTGCTGCAGGTCAACGGGGACGATCCGCTCACGGTGGCGCACGCGGCCCGCATGCTCCTGAAGGATGCACGCGGCTTCGCGACGATCCGCTGGACCCAGCAGGGATTCCGGCGCGCCTATGGCACCGAGCGGCCCGGCACGACGATGCGGAACCTCTTCGGGCAGGTCGACGGCACCACCAACCCGGAACCGGGGACGAAGGACTTCGACCAGGTTGTCTGGGCGGAGGACGGCTGGCTCGCCGGCGGCACCGGGGCCGTGATCCGCCGCATCCGGATGGACCTGGACAAGTGGGACCGCCTCGACCGGAGCGGACGCGACGCGTCCGTCGGACGAAGGATCGCCAACGGGGCGCCGCTGACGGGAACCAAGGAGTTCGACGAGCCGGACTTCGAGGCGAAGACCGCCATCGGTTTCCCGGTGATCCCGCAGTTCGCCCACATCCGTCGCGCGCGCGGCGATGACAGCGAACGCATCTTCCGCCGCGCGTACAACTACGACGAACGACCCTTGGGCGCGGAAGTCTCCGAGTCGGGGCTCATCTTCGTCTCCTACCAGGCCGACATCGAACGCCAGTTCATCCCGATGCAACGACGGCTCGACGAGCTCGACCTGCTCAACGAATGGACCGTGCCCATCGGCTCCGCCGTCTTCGCGATCCCGCCCGGATGCGCCGAAGACGGCTTCATCGGCGACTCCCTCCTCTCCTGAAAGCACCACCATGACTGCAACCACCACCGAACCCGCCCCGCACGCACCACCCACCTTCACCCCGACTCGTCGTCGAGGGTGGTTGGGGCCGCTCCTTCTCCGACTGCACTTCTATGCCGGCATCCTCGTCGGCCCGTTCATCCTCATCGCCGCCATCAGCGGCGCACTCTACGCGCTCACCCCACAGCTCGAGCAAGCCGTCTACGCCGAGCAGCTCCACGCACCCAAGACCGACACGACGCTCACTCTCGCCGCTCAGATCGAGGCTGCCGATAACTACCGAGGCGATTCCTCCGGGCTGTTTGCAGTGCGGCCCGCCCCCGAGCCCGGCGACACGACCCGCATCATGTATGCCGAGGACGGCCTCGGACCCAGCGAATCCCGGGCCGTGTCCGTCGACCCCGGCACCGGCGAGATCCGCGGCGACCTCGTCGTGTACGGCACCAGCGGCTCCACGCCGCTGCGCACCTGGATCAGCAACCTGCACCGCAACCTCCACCTCGGAGAGCCCGGACGGCTCTACAGCGAACTCGCCGCCTCCTGGCTCGGAATCGTCGCCATCGCCGGCCTCGCGCTCTGGATCACCCGAATCCGCAAAGCCCGAGCGAAGAAAGACTTCGTTCGCCCGAACCCTACCCACAAGGGATACCGAAGACTCTTCGGCTGGCACACCAGCATCGGGATCTGGGTGATCCTCGGCGCCCTGTTCCTCTCCGCCACCGGCATCACCTGGTCCCAGCACGCCGGCACGAACGTCAGCAACCTGCGCGCCGCCCTTGATTGGGGCACTCCCTCCCTCAACACCGCCCTCGGTGGAGAGACCGCAGCAGCGGATGATCACGCACACCACCACGGTGCGGAGACCGCCCCGACCGGGGCAGCCAACCCCGCCACCTTCGATGCCGTCCTCGCCATCGCTCAACGCGAGAACGTCAACACCGGACAAGTCGAGATCTCACCACCCGCCGAACCGGGAACCGCCTGGAAGATCCGCGAGATCAAGAGCAGCTTCCCCACCGAAGGCGACTCACTCGCGATCGACGGCACCACGATGCAAGTCGTCGACCGGATCGACTTCGCAGACCTCTCACTACCCGCGAAACTCGCCAGCTGGGGCATCAACATCCACATGGGCGTCATGTTCGGACTCGCGAACCAGATCGTCCTGTTCCTCGTCGCCATCGCACTCGCGGCGATGGTCGTGCTCGGCTACCTGATGTGGTGGAAACGCCGCCCGGCGCGCGACACCAGCAAACTCGTGGGAAGCCCGCCGCGGCGCGCTCTTCGCGACGCACCCTGGTGGGGCATCGCGACCGTAGGAGCGGTCGCACTGCTGGTCGGGTTCTGGCTCCCCCTCGTCGGATGGACACTCCTCGCTTTCCTCGTCTTCGACACCATAGTCAGCACCACGGCCCGGCGACGATCGAGCACTCGCTGACACCCTCCATCTCCCTGCCCCTAACGTTCGCAAGGTGCAGGGAGATGGAGAAAGTAGGCGCCCGCCGAAACCCCCTGCCGATTCCTCGCGCCGTGAACCCGACCAACGAGTGGCATGGGTTTTAGGCAGGCCTCGAAACGAGCTTGACCGCAGCGCGCCGGAAACGATCGTTTACGGCAGACCGGAGCCGGTAGTGGGCTGAGCCTGCCGGAAACGCCCGTTACTTGAATCGGGCGAGAGGCAGAGCCGGGCGTTACGACAAGTGCCGGGTGGTCGATGGAACTTGGGTAAGCCGGCAGGCTCCTCTGGTGAGGCATCATGAAGTCATGATCGACACCGGGGCCAACGAAACGTGCGTGTTCTGCGAGATTGTCGCCGGGCGGATACCGTGCGACAAGGTCGCCGAGGATGCGACGACGTTGGCCTTCATGGACATCGATCCCGGAGCAGACGGCCACCTTCTCGTTATTCCGAAGCAACACAGCGCCGACCTTCTCAGCGTCTCACCGGAAGATCTGACGGCAACCACACTGGTTGCCCAGCGGATCGCGCAGGCTATGTACGCGCAACTAGGAGCTGAGGGTGTCAATCTCCTCAATTGCTGCGGCACGGCCGGTTGGCAGACTGTCTTTCACTTTCACCTCCACGTCATCCCGCGCTACCGAGACAGGAGCAAGGATCGAATGGAGTTGCCCTTCGAGCCGGGTTTGCCGTCGGACGCAGATGCGCGAGCACAGTACGCGCGACTCCTCTCCGCTGTTCTATAGATGGCCGGCTGGGGCGCCGTGAACGATGGGTTGCGCGAAACCCACCGCTCCACAGCGCGGCGGAGCGGCAGGTGTCGCGTAACCCATCGTCTACGGTGAATCGATCGCCGACCGCCACCAGGTGTGCAACACGCCGAAGGCTGATCCGCCGAAACCCCCTGCCGGAACCAAACCATGCCGGACCATCGGTATCACCGTTTTCGGCGCGGTCGCGAGCGACACCACCACAGACATTTTCGCGCGCTATGTCCCGACCGCTATATCGAGAGCACCGGCGCGAAGGTGGCCGGTCTTAGCTGTTGCGGGCATGTTCCCGACCTCGCCTACGACTGCGTGAATCAGGGTGACGTCTCGAATATGCAGACGATCCAGCCTCCGGATTGAGCCGACCAGTCCTAAGAAAGCAGTTACAGCGAAGGCCCGACCCGCTGTACTTCGGTGCGGCGGGTTCGTTGCTGCTCGGGCTGGTGGGCTTGGGCGAGGTTCTGTGCCCGGTGGAGGGCGGCACGAGCGCGGGTGGCGTCGGTCTTCTGCGCCTCCGTCTCGGCGGGCGCCCCGAGCGGTGACGATCCGGTGATTCCGTATCGGTCTCGGTAGGCGGCGATGGTGCGGGCACCGTAGCGCCATGCCTGGGCTGCTCGTGGCTGCTTCGGTTGCGTTCCGAGCTTCGTGATCCACTCGTGTTTGTTTGTGAGTGCGGTGTTGAGGAGGGCATTGGCGCGGTTCTCGATGAGGTCGCGCCGGTCGGTCAGAGCCCGCCGCATCTCGGATGGCATGATGCCTGTGGCTTCCGGGATGAGGCCGGCGATCAGGCGCGGCGCCGTGCGAGCACGGCCGGCGCCCGGTGGGCGGGATGTCGCTTTGGCGACCCGGTCGTGCAGGACGGTGGCGATGTCTTCGGCGTCTCCGAGCCCACGCGCTCTGACTAGGCGTGGCAGCAGGGTCTCGATGTCGTGCTGGTTCGCTTCGGCCCGCCGAAGCTCGGCGGTCAGAGCCCCGAATGCGGGTGAGGCGATCGCGGCCTCGGCATCGTTGTCGCTGATACCTGAGGATCTGATGAGTGCGGCCCAGCGGTCGTGTTGTGCGGCGGCGGCCAGTGTCTCGTATTCGGCGGCGAGCTGGCCGATCGAGGCCCAGTTGTCCTGCTCTGCCGCGAGGGAGTCGTGGGCGGAGAGCTCGGCGCCGACGTGCTGCAGCACCCCGAACAACACGCTTCGGGCGGTTGCCTCGTTATCGTCGCCGGGGTGCGGGCCGTCGTGGGCGGGGTCGGGCTTGTCGACGGCGACGTAGGCGATGTTCTCTTCGCGGCCGCGGGTCATGGCGACGTAGAACGTCTCCCTGGTCATCGACGCATCCGTCAGGACGTGCGAGGAGTCCACGGTGATGCCCTGCGCCCGGAAGGACGACACGGCGTACCCGAGGTCGAGGTGTTCGCTAGCGTAGCCGGCTGGGACCACCACCGACCCACCCCACCTGCGCCCGGCGCGGCGCAGGGCGAGGGCGCCATCGTCAAGCACCTCGGTGACTGTCCATCTGTCGCCGTTGCGGACCCAGGACCGGCCGGCGCGTAGGCGGCGGTCATTGCGGCGGGTGATGACGGTATCGCCGCCTGCGGCGCGGGTGCCGTCGTGAAGTTCGACCTCGCGGCGGGCGTTCACCGTGCCGTCGAGGATCAGATCGGCCCGTGCCCTGTTGTTGAGGGCTTGGACGGATTCGTTGGAGTCGGTCACGAGGACGCTGGCCCGCCCAGCGCGGGTGTCGGCTCGCCAGGCGGTGTAAGCAGCGTCGATCATGTCCTCGGTCTCACCGCCGATGACGCGGCGGTGCTCAGCGTAGGTGTCGATGGCGTCGGTGCGGCCGTGTCGCAGGCCGAGGGATGCGGTCTTCTCCCACGGGGTGACGAAACGGTGCACGTCGATCAGTTCCGGCGCGTCGTCGCGGTCGTGGACGAGGAGAAAGAACGCGCCGCCGGCGGTGACGGACTGGAGTTGGGCGTGGTCCCCGACCAACAGCACCTTCGCCCCTGCCTCCGAAGCCAGAGTGGTGACGCGGTCGAGGGAGAGCGTGCCTGCCAGCGATGCCTCATCGACGATGACGAGCTGGCCCTTGCGAAAGGTCTCGCCGGTGCGGTCGTGGGTGTCGAGCCACTTGGCCGTGTTCTCGGTCTGGATGCCGAGGTCATCGGCCAGGACCTCGGCGGCGACCGCCGACGGCGCGAGTCCCACGACGCTGCCGCGCCCATGTTCCTGCTCCCACGCCCACCGCAACGCCGACATCGCCGTCGTCTTCCCCGCACCGGCCGGGCCGACCAGCACGTCGACCACCCGCCCGGAGACCGCGATCTTTGCCAACGCGACCGCCTGGTCGTCACCGAGCACGTGACCCTTGCTGTCGGGGCGCTTGGTAGTCCGTTCGACGGTCGTCAGCGGCACGGTCGGTGCGGTGGTGGTGCGGGCGCGCTCGAGAAGGCGATCCTCGGCGGCCAGGAGCACCTCGGACGTGAACAGGGCCGAGTGCTTCGGCCGGAACACGCTCGTGCCGTCCGGCCCACGGAACGCTGCCGGGCTGGACGCGAGCTCGGGCGGGGTCAGGTGCAGCGACGCGGCTTCGGCGGCGTCGACGACCAGTCCGATGACGGCTTCTCGATCTTCGGTCGTGGCGAACCGGTAGCTCATCGTCTGTCGCGCCGACTCGGCGGCGAGGTTCCAGCGGTGCCAGGTGGAGCGCTTCTCACCGACCGCGGTCACCACATCCTGCCCGAGCAAGGCGATCACATCGAGGGGCACGTCGTCGGCGTGCAGCAGCAACGGCTCATCGTTCACCGTGACGGTGCGCGCCCACGCGGTTGCATCCGCCCCGAGCACTTGTCTGGCGCGTTCCCGCCAGGATGCGGTGAGGTCGGCCAGCGACCGCACCTCCTTCTCGGGCCGGGTGGAAAGCGTAGCCTGGGCGCGGAGCTTCATAATCGTCGCCGGTGACGGCCGCCGCCCGCGCGTCTCCACGTACTGACCGATGAGGCGATCGGTCTCGGCGTCGATGTGCCCGGCACGGGTGGAGAACTCTTTGACGAGCGCCTCCGGCACCACGGTGATCGCCCACGCCGGGTTTCGATCGCGGCCCCTGTCGCGCGCCTCCCACGAGACACCGAGCATCCGGGTCAGGTGGTCAGCGAAGACCGCCTCGTGCAGTTCGGAGAGGGCGACCACGGCGGCATGCACAGGCCGCCCGTCCAACGACCGCCACTTGCTGTCGAGGACGGTCTGCACCTTGTTGCTGATGACGACGTGCGTGTGCAGGTGCGGATCCCCCGCCCTCGAGTCGTAGTGATCGAACGCCGTGGCAATGAGACCTCGGACGTCCACCTGCGCAACCGCACCGTCGCGACCGGTTGCACCCGCACGGGTGGCTGCAACCTCCCGCTCCATGAAAGCAACCACCTCCGCAACCGCCGCATGATGCGCGTCCAAAATCAACGACTGCGTCCTCGCATCCGAAACCGCCCACAACACGCTCGCCGACTTCGGGATCGAGAACGTGCAATCGAACCCCGCCACCGCCCGCCGCGTCCCCCGCTCGGACTCCTCCGCCTCGATGGCAGCGACGGCCTCGGCACGTGATGCCGGCCCGCGAGCTGGACCAAGCGCCGCGGCGCGCGCCTCGACGCGCTCGGCAACGCTCCGATAATCGGGATACGCACGGCCGAGCGGTTCGCCAGTGATCGGGTCCCGGCCCATACCGACCAGGAGCTGAAGCTGAACCTCGGAGACCTGATCGCCCACCCGGATCCTCCCGCCCCCGAGCACTGTCACCCCGCCCCCTAGCCAGCGACCCGGCGGAGTGCCCTCAGCGTTGTAATAGCGCATCAACGGGGTAAAGAGCGACCTGTCGCCGTCGCCAGCCGCAACGGTGCGTAGCAGGTACTTATACCCGTCGCCCGCGCTCATCACCCGCATCGACACCGTCACCCCGGCCACCCTTCTGCTTCTGCTCACGAGGTGAGCAGAAGCCCGCTGAAAGCGGGCTCACCCTCGATCTGCAAGAGGCGTGGCAGCTGTGCGCTCGACTGTGGGGGTCGCGGATTCAGCAACATCCGCTGACCGAGATGGGCTGCTTTCTGAGGAACGTGCGGGGTGGGTGCCAACTGAGCTCGAGCACGCGTACGAGCATTTCCTCGGCAACCGTGCTCGACGACGAATCAGGGCGTGGAAGTGCTTCACATGACGAGCTGATCGTCCGGGACCAGGTGGCCCGTCTCCAACAGACCCTTTCGGCGCGCTTTCACTGCCGTCACTGGAGGACGAAGCTCGCGTGATCGTCTAGAACCTCACCGCAGGGGTGGCTGAGGTCGCGAGCGTCGACGGTGCGCTCGAAGAGGCCGACGTATACCAGTGGCAGCTTGCGGTCGATGCGAACGATCGTGTACGTGCGACGACGGTGCCGCAAGATTTGCGGCACCGCGATCATTGCGTGAAAGCTAGCGGCCTCTTCCCCCTAAGGTACGCCGCCGCGCCCGGGAGTCAATAGCGGCATCATCAGGCACGCGGTCTCGTCAGATTCAACTGTTAGACACGCGGGAGCTATGCGTGCACCTATCCGTCGCGGAGCCATAGTCACGCCTCGCCGCCGTGGGAGTCGCAACGTCGACGACGAACGGCGTCGCACGAGATAGGAGAACGCGATGAGCGCGGATCACAGCGCGGATCAGCCTCGGTTATTCCTCTCCGAGGAAGAGGCGGCGGCGCAGCTCGGCATCCACCGGACCACGCTGCGTGCGCTGGCCCTAGCTGGCCGCTCCCCCATCGAGCCAGTTAGTCTCACGGCGCACAAGCGAATCTACCGTCTCCGCGATCTCGAACGGTTGGGCGGGGTAGCGGAGTGAGCATTGAGATGCGCCGGACTACAGCCGGAAGGCCTTACTATTTCGTTCGCGTCAAGTCTGGTCGCCGGCTGGTGGCATCCAAGGCGTTCGACATCAAGCGAGACGCCGAAGTATGGGAGCGGACGCAGAAGCATCTCGTCGAGACAGGCCGCCCGTTACCTCCTCCCCGGACCTTCACCCTCGGGAAACTCGTGACCCAGTTCAAGACGGCGCGCGCGGGCGGTAACTCGCACAGTGTTGACACTGACGTGAACAACCTGAATGCGCTACCAGCGCACCTGCTCGAACGCCCACTCGCATCCATCAACGCGAGCGACATCCGCGCCCATCTGCTCGACCAACTGCGGGTCGGAAAGAAGCCTTCCACCGTCGCCCGGGCAAAGACCACGCTGAGCGCCCTCTTCACCTTCGCCGCTGCCGAAGGCCTTCTGCATCAGCCGCATCCCGTGCGCTCGATGGCGCGGATCCCCGAGCTTGCAGCACCCGCGCTCCGTCCCGTCAGCCCCCATTCCATCCCTACGTCGCGGGTCGTTGCATCGGCTCTCACCGAACTCCGAGGGCGCCGCTCGGATATCGCTGACGTCTTCGAGTTCCTCTCGCTCACGGGACTGCGCTGGGGTGAGCTTCGCGCTCTCCGCACGAATTCCCTGTCGGACGTTCCACTCCCGCAGTTGATCGTCGAGCGCTCACACTCCGATCGATACGAGGAGAAGGAGCCGAAGTCATGGCGCGGTGCGCGTCTGATCCCGCTTTCCCCTCGAGCAGTGGCCATCTTCCGCGACCAAGCCCGTGGGAAGTCGCCCGAGGCCTACTTGTTCACCAACCGCCGCGGCGAGCAGCTGAGCGTAGGCGTTGTCCGCAAGTTCCCTCTCGGCTTCCGCCGCCACGCGCTGCGCCACTACGCCGCATCCACCTGGTTACGGCTGGGAACACCTGTGAACGAGGTCGCCGAGTACCTCGGCGACGATCCGCGCACAGTGCTTGCGGTATACGCGCACGTACTGGGAGACGACCAGCGGCGCGCGCACCTGCGACGCCTCGCGGCTGCCGAGGAGCATCCCTTCGAACAGCGCCGCGCTCGACCCTCACCTGGCGATCGCCTTCCCGGGCTCGGCAGCTGACAGTCCTCCGCGCGGCAACCGCACGCGGAGTTATTGCATCGGTCCGCCGCTAACTGTGAACGGGACGGCCTCAACGGCTATTCGCACGAGGGGCGTGCGCGAAATAGGGAGGGGCGGCGAACGGCGGCGGTCGGGCAGTCCGTGGAACCCGTCACCCGATCGGGGGACACCTGGGGGACACCTGGCGGTCGAAACGCGGCAATCACGCTGGACTGACGCAGTGTTCCGGGAACGAAGAAATCCCCGCCTGAGCGGGGATTTTCACTGCGGAGACGAGGGGATTTGAACCCCTGGTCCCCGTGAGGGGACTCCACCTTAGCAGGGTGGTGCACTCGGCCGGACTATGCGACGTCTCCAGGCATCCGACCCGAAAGCACGGATGCACCTAGCCATCATAACGGGTCGGATGAGCAGGTACGAACCGAGCGATCTCGCGGCCCGTCAGGCGTCGAGCAGGCGTGTGGTGGCGGTCGCCATGTGGATCGCCATGGCGGATGCCGCGGCATCCGGATCGCCGGCGCGCACGGCATCGAGCACCGCGCCGTGCTCGGCGACCGCCTGTTCGGCGTGCACCCGATCGTGCACGGCACGGTCGGCGTACACCTGCAGCAACGACCGGACGACGTGCACGTGATCGGTCAGGGTCTCGTTGCCCGCCGCCTCGGCGAGCGCGTGGTGGAAGTCGAGGTCGGCGCGGGCGAACGCGGCGAGGTCGTCGATGCTGGCGCGCATCTTCTCCACGCTCTTCTCGAGTCGCGCGATGATCGCGGCATCCGCGCGGGCGGCAGCCAGCCGGGCGACGAAGATCTCGAGTCCCTCGCGCAGCTCCAGCAGCTGAGCGGTGTTGCGCTCGCCGATCAGCAGTCCCCACCGCAGCGTCTGCGGCAGCAGTTCGCTGGCCGCTCCGCGGAGGTACGTGCCCGACCCGGGTCGCACGTCGACGATCCCCAGGATCTCCAGCGCGGCGAGCGCCTCCCGCACGGCAGAGCGACCGACGCCGAGCGTTGCGGCGAGCTGTCGTTCGGGGGGCAGTCGCGTGCCTGCCGCGATGGATCCCCCCGTGAAGAGATCGAGCAGACGACGCGCCACCTCAGACACGGGCGTACCGGAAGGCAAAGCCCCGAGCGCGGCTGAGATGTCGTCGACGGCATCTCCGGGAAAAGCGGGCATGGCTGCCAACTTACCGGCACCGCCGGTTGCGGCGCGCTTGCAATTGGTCAACCGGTTGGACAGTATGGGAGCAGCAGCCGGGCCAATCCGGCGCGATCACCGTCGACACAGGAGTCACTGTGGGCATCCCCTCTTCTGCAGCATCCGGTCTCATCCCGCCCGCGAAGGCATCCCGATGACCCGCCTCTGGAACGACCCCGCCGACTTCGCGGACGAGATGATCGCGGGCTTCCTCGCCGCGAACGAGCGCTCGGTGCGCGGCGTTCCCGGGGGCGTCGTGCGCAGCACCGTCGTGCCCGACGGCCAGGTCGCCGTCGTGATCGGCGGCGGCTCCGGCCACTACCCCGCGTTCGGCGGACTCGTCGGCCAGGGCCTCGCGCACGGCGCGGTCATGGGCAACCTCTTCGCCTCGCCATCCGCCCAGCAGGTGCACACCGTGGCCAAGGCCGCAGACCGCGGCGCCGGCGTCTTCCTCAGCTACGGCAACTACGCGGGCGACGTGCTGAACTTCGACGCCGCGCAGGAGCGGCTGCGCGCCGAGGGCATCGCGTGCGAGACGGTCACCGTGACCGACGACATCTTCAGCGCCTCCGCCGACGAGAAGCACAAGCGCCGCGGCATCGCGGGTGACCTCACGGTGTTCCGCACCGCTGCGGCCGCCGCCGAGGCGGGCTACGACCTCGCCGGAGTCACCCGGATCGCGACACTCGCGAATGAGCGCACGCGCTCGTTCGGCGTCGCCTTCTCGGGCTGCACCCTCCCCGGCGCCCCGGAGCCGCTGTTCACGGTGCCTGCCGGCCGCATGGCGATCGGCCTCGGCATCCACGGCGAACCGGGCATCGAGGAGACCGACGTCCCGACGGCCGACGGCCTGGCCGAGCTCCTCGTGAGCCGTCTGCTCGACGAGGTGCCTGAGGGCGTCGAAATCTCCGGCGCGCGCGTCGTGCCGATCCTCAACGGCCTCGGCTCGCTGAAGTACGAGGAGATGTTCGTCGTCTACCGGCGCATCGCGCAGCTGCTCGCGGATTCCGGCCTCGTGCTCGTCGACCCGCACGTGGGCGAATACTGCACGAGCTTCGACATGGCCGGCACCTCGCTCACCCTCTTCTGGCTGGACGACGAGCTCGAGCAGCTCTGGGAGACCCCGGTCGACACCCCCGCCTACCGGCGCGGTTCCGTCGTCGCGGCCGAGCGCGCCGAGGTAGCCAACGCGGATGTCGTCGCCGAGGCCGCCGTGGAGCAGGGCGACGACGCGTCGGTCGCCGCGGCCGCCGTGGTGCGCGCCGCCGTGCAGCGCATCGTCGACACGGTGGACGAGCACGTCGACGAGCTCGGGCACATGGATGCCATCGCCGGAGACGGAGACCACGGCATCGGCATGCAGCGCGGCTCGCACGCCGCCCTCGCCGCAGCGGTCACCGCCGCCGACGCGGGCGCGGGTGCCGCCACGACCCTCTCCCGTGCGGCCGATGCCTGGGCCGACCGCGCCGGCGGCACCTCCGGCGCGCTGTGGGGCGTCATCCTGAACGCGATCGCCGCACACCTGGGCGACGCGGGACGACCGGATGCCGCCGCCGTGGCATCCGGCGTCGCAGACGGTCTGCAGGGCGTCATGACCTACGGCAAGGCCGAGGTCGGCGACAAGACCCTCGTCGACGCGCTCGTCCCCTTCAGCAGCACGCTCACCTCGGCGATCGACGGAGGCTCCTCCTTCGTCGACGCCTGGCAGACCGCGGCAGATGCCGCCACCGGCGCTGCAGCCGCTACCGCCGACCTGCTCCCCCGCATGGGCCGTGCCCGCGCCCACGGGCAGCACAGCGTCGGCACCCCCGACCCCGGCGCGCACTCGCTCGCGCTCATCGTGACCACCGTCGGCGACCTCTTCGCCGACCTCGAAAGGAATCGCAATGACTGACACCCTCCGCCTCGTGATCGGCAGCGACGACGCCGGCTTCGACTACAAGGAGATCCTGAAGAAGGACCTCGAGGGCAGCACCGGCGTCGCCTCGGTCGTCGATGTCGGAGTGGATGCCGACGGTCACACCGCCTACCCGCGCGTCGCGATCGCCGCCGCGGAACTGGTCGCTGCGGGCGAGGCCGACCGCGCCCTGCTCATCTGCGGCACCGGTCTCGGCGTCGCGATCGCCGCGAACAAGGTGCCCGGCATCCGCGCGGTCACCGCGCACGACTCCTTCTCGGTCGAGCGGGGCGTGCTGTCCAACGACGCGCAGATTCTCACCATGGGCCAGCGCGTCGTCGGCATCGAGCTCGCACGACGCCTGGTGCGCGAGTGGCTGACGTACCGCTTCGACCCGGCGAGCGCCTCGGCCGAGAAGGTGGCGGTCATCGGCGAATACGAGTCCACCGGGTCGTGCTGATGGCGAAGGTCACGGTCGGCGTGAGCCTGAAGATGTACTTCGGTCATCGGCAGGCGGCGACCTGGTTCGACGAGGTCGCCACCCGGATCCGCGCGCATGACGCCGTGCGGTCCGGCGCGGTGGACCTCTTCATCACACCCTCGTTCCTGCAGGTGCTCCCGGCGATCCAGGCCTTCGCGGGCACGCCGGTGCGCGTCGGTGGTCAGGACGTCGCCCCCGCCGACTTCGGCGCCTTCACCGGCGAGGTGTCGGCGGCCGAGCTCGCCGAGGTGGGTGCCTCGATCGCCGAGATCGGCCATGCCGAGCGTCGCCGTCTCTTCGCCGAGACCGACGAAGTCGTCGCCGCGAAGACCGCCGCCGCCCTGCGCGCCGGCCTCACCCCGCTGCTGTGCATCGGGGAGACCACGCATCAGGACCCGGCGGATGCCGCCACCGTTGCAGTCGCGCAGCTGCAGGCCGCCCTGGCCGGCGCCCCCGCTGGCGCCGTGATCGTCGCGTATGAGCCCGTCTGGGCGATCGGCGCGCCGGAGCCGGCGCCGCACGACCACATCCGGGTCGTCGCCGCGGCACTGCGCGCCGCGCTCGATGCCGACGCCGAGCGTGCCGGATCGGTCGTCATCTACGGCGGGGCGGCCGGGCCGGGATTGCTAACAGCGCTCGGCGACGACGTCGACGGTGTCTTCCTGGGCCGGTTCGCGCACGACCCCGACGCCCTCGTCGCGGTGCTCGACGAGGCGGCGGAACTCGCCCGGCGACGAGCCTCCACCGGAGGTGCCGCGTGATCGGCCTCGGCACGTACGCCTACTTCTGGCAGCACTCCGACCGCGCACCCGCGCCTCTCAGCCTCATCGGAGCGTTCGAGGACACCCGCGCGCAGGGCGTCGAACTGTTCCAGATCTGCGACTACCCCCCGCTCGAGCAGATGAGCGACGACGAGCTGCGCGACGCCGCCGCGGCTGCCCGCGACCTCGGCCTCACGATCGAGCTCGGCACCAAGGGCATCGAGCCGGCCCACCTCGCCCGTTTCCTCGAGCTCGCCGCGTTCTTCGACGCCCGAGTCGTGCGCAGCATGCTCTACGGCCCCGACTCGCGGCCCCCGCTCGACGAGGCGGAGCGCTGGCTGCGCGACAGCATCCGCTCCTACGAATCGGCGGGTGTGACGCTCGCGCTCGAGACGTACGAGCAGGTGCCCACCGCTGACCTCATCGCCGTGATCGAACGCGTCGGCAGCCCGAACCTCGGCATCTGCCTCGATCCCGCGAACGTCGTCGCGCAGCTGGAGAACCCGAAGACCTGTGTCGAGCAGACTGCGGCGCTGACGAAGAACATCCATGTCAAGGATTTCGCGTTCGCCCGCCAGCCCGGCTGGGTCGGCTTCACGTATTCCGGCGCCGCCCTGGGCTCGGGCCTGCACGACTACGCGCACCTGCTCGCCACCGTGCGACCGCGCGAGCGCGGCATCAACGAGATCGTCGAGCACTGGCTGCCCTGGCAGGACGACGCAGAGACCACCATCCGCACGGAGCGGGAATGGACCCGCACCGCACTCGAATATCTGAGGAGCACCACACCATGAGCACCAGCTACAAGATCGCCGTGATCGGCGCCGGCGGCAAGATGGGCATGCGCGTCGCGAACAACCTCGTGAAGACCGACCACACCGTCTGGTACGTCGAGAACTCGCCCGCCGGTCAGCAGCGCACGATCGACGCCGGACGGGAACTGACGGACGCCGCCGTCGCGGTGGCGGATGCCGACATCGTCGTGCTCGCGGTGCCCGACCTCGCCCTCGGTCCGGTCACCGCCGACCTCGTGCCGCAGCTGCGCTCCGGAGCGATCGTGCTGACGCTCGACCCGGCCGCCGCCTACGCCGGTCTTCTCACGACCCGCGACGACGTGATCCAGGCCGTGGCGCACCCGTGCCACCCGTCGATCTTCCTGCAGCGCGAGACGCCCGAGCAGTGGGCCGACACGTTCGGCGGCATCGCCGCCCCGCAAGACGCGATCGCCGCGATCGAGAGCGACGACGACGCGAAGAAGGCCATCGTCGAGGCCACCGTCCGGGCGATCTACGCCCCCGTCATCGATGTACACTGGGTCACGATCAAGCAGCTCGCCCAGCTCGAGCCCACCCTCGTCGAGACCGTCGCCTGCATGATCGGCGATCTCCTCAACGAGGCCCTGCAGGAGACCGTCAATACCATGGGCGTCCCCGAGGCTGCGGCGCGCAGCATCCTCTACGGCCACACGCAGGTGGCGCTCGCGAACGGACTCCGCGGCGACAATCCGTTCTCCGACGCGTGCCTCATCGCGATGGACTACGGCCGGGAGAGCATCATCAAGGACGACTGGAAGAAGATCTTCCGCGACGACGAGCTCGACAAGAACCTCGCCCGCATGCTGCACCTGGACGCCATCCAGCGCTGACCTGCCGCGCCCGGGAGCGCCCTCTCCAGGCACCTCGAAAGGAGTTGTGCGCTTCCCGCGGACGATTTCCGCAGAAACGTCCGTCGGAAGCGCACAACTCCTCGGCAAGCGCCCGGATCCCCGGGCGGCTTCGTCGCGCCGAGGACCGCGACACGCCTCGGCGACGCTCAGGCCGGCGCGACGAGGTCGAGACCGAGGCCCGGAGCCGAGCTCACCGTCGCCCAGGCGCCCTCGATGCGCACGGGCGACGGTGCGGCGAGGATGCCGAGTGCGTCGAAGCCGGCATCCTCGACGTCTTCCACCCACGTCGCCGTCGGGAGCGTCACCGCCAACTGAGCCGAGAGGTCGGGCAGCAGGTGCGGCGCGAGTGCGACACCTCGCTCGGCGGCGAGCGCGGCGATCTCGAGGAACGGCGTGATCCCGCCGACACGCACGACGTTGGGCTGGAGGACGCCGGCGAAGCCCGCATCGATCGCCTCGCGGAAGCGGTGCACGGTGTGCAGGTTCTCGCCGAGTGCGATCGGAGTCGTGATGCGGCGGGCGAGCTCGCGGTACCCGGCGGTGTCGTCGGAGCGCAGCGGCTCCTCGATCCAGGCGAGGTCGAACGCGGCGAGCTCGCTGAGCGCGCGGGTCGCGCCGTCGAGATCCCAACGCTGATTCGCGTCGATCATCAGCTGCCGATCCGGCCCGAGGATGCCGCGCACGAGCGCGACCCTCGCGACGTCCTCCGCGAGGCCCGACCGGCCCACCTTGATCTTCACGGCGCCGAGACCGCGCTCGACCCAGCGCTCGACCTGTGCGGCGAGCTCGGCATCCGAGTAATGCAGGTTGACGCCCGAGCCGTAGACGGGGAGTCGTTCCTGGGTGCGGCCGAGCAGGTCGGCCACGCCGAGACCGCGCGCCCTGGCATGCAGGTCCCACAGGGCCAGGTCGAGACCCGCCATCGCGATCGTGGTGATGCCCCCTCCGCCCGCTTCGTGAAGGTGCGCCCACAGCAGCGGCCACAGCGCCGTCGGATCGCTATCGCGCCCGAGGGCGAAGCGGCGGATGTCGTCGCCGAGGAGCGCCGTCACCGCGCTCGCTCCGATCGTCGGAGTCCACGAGAACCCGCTCCCCCGGCGGCCGTCACCGTCCTCCACGTCGACGCGCACCAGATGCAGGTCGGGTGCCTCCGGCACCCAGGGCCGCGGCATCCGGGCGGACAGACGATGGACGTCGATGCGGGCGATGGCGCTCATGAGCCGGCGAGCATCCGTTCTCCGGCGTCGAGGATCCGGCGCAGCCTCTCGGTGTGCGCGTCTCCCGGATCGGTCAGCGGAGGCCGCACCCCGCCGACCGCGGCGCCACTCAGACGCAGTCCGGCCTTGATCAGCGAGACCGCGTAGCCGGGGGTCGTGTCCCGCAGGGCGACCAGCGGGTGGTAGAAGCCTTCGAGCAGACGGTCGCAGGCATCCGCGTCGCCGGCGGTGTACGCCCGATAGAAGGCGTTCGCGATCCGCGGCGCCATGGCGAACACCGCGGAGGAGTAGAGGGGTATCCCGATCGCGCGGTACGCCGCCTGGCTGGCCTCGGCGGTGAGCAGCCCGTTGAAGAACTGCACGTCGTCGCGCACCCGGCGCGCGGCCAGGACGATCTCCTGGGCCAGCGCCACATCGCCGATGCCGTCCTTGAACCCCATGATCGTCGGCTGTTCGGCCAGCAGCCGCGCGAACGTCTCCGCGGAGAATCGGGCACTGCCGCGGTGATAGACGATGACCGGAAGGGTCGAGGCCTCCGCGACGGCGCTCACATACCGCGCCAGTCCTTCCTGCGTGCTGCCGACGAGGTACGGCGGCAGTAGCAGCACGCCGTCGGCACCCATCGCCGCCAGCTCCCGCACGGAGGCCACCGCCTGGCCGACGGGTCCGCCGACGCCGGCGACGACCGGGACGCGGCCGGCGACCGTGTCGATCGCCACTCGCGCGACCGCGAGCGACTCCGCAGATGACAGCGCGTGGAACTCTCCGGTGCCGCACGCCGGGAACACGCCACCCGGATCGTGCGCGAGCCCTTCGGCGAGCACCTGCGCCGTGGTGGCGAGGTCGACCTCCCCGTCGGCGCCGTACGCCGTGACCGGGAAGTAGAGGGGGCCGTCGCGGAATGCGAGTGTCATCGAGGGGTCCTTCCATCGGGAGGGGATGCGGATGCCGCGAGCGCGGCGAGCGCGTCGGGGTGGAGTTCGGTGCGCCACGAGCGATGCGCGACCCAACCGGTGTCGCGGGTCGCCGCCGAGCTGTCGAACGCGGCGGCGGTTCCGGAGAGGGCACGTGCCGCCTCACGGGTGCCGGGATGGAACAGCGGAAGCAGCTCATCCAACGGGCGGGTGGCGAGAGCATCCGGAGCTCCGACGAAATACCGGGCTCCACTGGGCGCGTCGTCGGCGGCCAGCCACGCGTCGACGAACTCCCCGACGTCGCGGGCATCGACGTAGTTGAAGAGCGAGACTGCGGCGAGCGCGGGATCCTGCAGCCGATCGAGGACCGTGTGCCCCTGCTGGGTGGCAGCGCCGTCCCACTCCTCCGGCGTGATGATGTAGCACGGACGGAACGACGCGAATCGCACCGACGGCGCGGAGCGGGCGAACGCGCCGACCGTCTCCTCGACGCAGACCTTCGACAGGGCATAGGCGTGGGATGGTGCGCTCGGCACCGATTCGTCGAACGGCAGCGTCGCCGGGGTCCACCCCGGCGTGCCGTACCCGAGCACCGTGGGGCTGGAGGCGACGAGCACCCGGGTCGCCCCCGCCGCGACCGCCGCCTCGATCGCGGTGAAGGCCATGCTCGTGTTCACGGTGAAGATGTCCCGCTCGGGTGCGCTGAAGGGCACCGCGATCGCCGCGAGGTGCACGAGCGCGTCCGGTGAGACGGCACGGAGCACGTGGGCGGTCGCATCCGCATCCGTGAGGTCGACGACGTGAGCGACTCCGGTGCCGGGCGCCCTGTCGAGCCCGTGCACATCGTGCCCCGCGTCGGCGAGCACGCCGACGACCGTCCGTCCCAGGCGACCCGATGCCCCTGTCACTGCGATTCGCATGTCGCTCCTTCTCGCGATCCCGATCCCGGATCAGACCTCACGCCAGACCCGCACGTCCCAGGCGGCCAGCCCGACCGACTCACCCGCATCGTGCGCGGCGCCGTCGATCACGGATGCCACGGCGCGCGCGACACGGATCTCTCGCCCCTCGCCCGACCAGTTGTGCACCACCCACACACGACCCCGCGCGCCGGTCAGCGAGTGCACCGTCACCGGGAGAGGCCGATCGACCACGAGTCCCGCCTGTGCACCCGCGGCGTCTGCGATCACCGCCGCGAGCGTCACGCGGTCGGGCAGCGTGCCGACGACCGTGATCTCACCGTCGCCGACCGCGCGCCTCGTCACAGCCGCCCATCGTCGGTAGTGCGGATACCGGTACCCGACGACGACGCTCGCCTCCCCGGGTTCCAGCGCGTCGATCCAGCCGCGTGCCTCGCCGATGACGGCACCGTCGCGCTCGAGCGGAACAGGTTCCGGCGGTGCTGCGAACTCCCGGTAGCCGACGCCGGCGAGCGGCCCGAGAACCGCGGGCGCCGTCGAGACGCGCATCCGCCCCTGGTCGTCGGCGTATCCGGTGCGGGGTCCGACGATGAGACGACCGCCCCGCCGTGCATACTCGGCGAGGATCTCGAGCGTGCGATCGGATGCCGCGAACAGCGCGGCCACGATCACCGCGGGATACCGGGCGAGCAGCGCGGCTGCGTCGGTCAGCTGCCGCTCGTTGAGGTACCCGACCTGCAGTCCCGCGTCGATCACCGCTCGACCGAACGCGCCGACGATGCGTGCGTACGACCCGCGGTCCGGGGCGCCGCCGGGCCCGGCGAGCGGCGGCTCGAAGGTCATCATCCACTCGCTGTCGTGCGCGTACACGATGCCGATGTCGGCATCCGGCTCGGCATCCGCCAGCCACTCCGACGCCGCAGTGAACTGGCGCCCGAGCCCCGCGATCTCGGCGTGGACCCGGCCGGGGCGCAGGTCATGGCCGAGGATGCCGCCCCAGTGCACCTCCGCACCCGAATGGAGCGTGTGCCAGTGCCAGTAGGAGACGAGCCGTGCGCCGCGCGCGGCGAGCAGCCAGCCGACCTGCGCCAGCTGCCCGTCGTAGGGAGGTCTGGTCAGCGAGGCGCCGCCGATCGACGCGGCGCCGGTCTCGGTGACGAGGAACGGCGCCTGCTTCGTCGCACGCATCCGGTCAGCGCTGAGGATCAGCTGCGGCACGTCGTCGGCGTACCACTGGCCGCCCGCACCCTCGCGTTCGTGGTCGAGGGAGTCCTGAGCCAGGTAGTACGCGTTGCCGCTCGCGATGTCGAGGTGCGCACCGACGGCGACATCGTCCATCGCCGGCCGCTGATACGCGATGCACGTCGTGAGCACGGTGTCATCGGCGATGTACTCGCGCGCGATCCCGGCCTGCCAGCCGATGAACTCGGCGGTGAGCTCGGCCTGGAAGCGGCGCCAGGCGAGGTCGTACGCGGGCGTCGTGTTTCCCGCCGGCGCCCACAGCTCGTCCCAGTCGGAGATCCGATGCGACCAGTAGGTCAGGCCCCATTCGCGGTTGAGCGTCTCGACGTCGCCGTACTGCTCCGCGACCCGGCGGCGGAAGCGCTCGACCACGTGCGGGTTGTGGATGAGGTGCAGACCCGCCTCGTTGTCGAGCTGGATGCCGATGACCGCGGGATGCCTGCCGTACCGGCCGAGCACGGCGCGGATGACCCGCTCCGCGTAGCCGCGGAACACGTCGGACGTGTAATCGACCTCCTGGCGCGCTCCCCACGGTACGGACGAGCCGTCCTTCCGGATCGCCGCGAGCTCAGGGTGCATGCGGCTGAGCCACGGCGGCACCGCGTAGGTCGGGGTGCCGAGGATGACGTCGATCCCGTGCGCCGCCGCACCGTCGAGGACCGGCGCGAGCCACTCCAGGTCGAACTCGCCGTCGCGCGGCTCCCACGTCGACCACACCGACTCCCCCACCCGGATGCAGGTGATCCCGGCCTCGACCATGAGCCGGAGATCCGTCGTCAGCCGGGAGGGATCGGGGAGGTACTCGTTGTAGTACGCCGCGCCGAGCCGAGGCCCGCGGCCCCACGAACCCCCGGCATCCGCCGTCCTGTCGCCCACGGATCAGGCCTCGACGCGCGTGATGCGGAGAGCGATCGACGCGCCCGCGGGCAGCTCCACCGGGGCTGACGCACGATCGAACGCCTCGTTGCGGCCGACCTCGGTGAGGGTGAAGCGCCGGCCGACCGGGGTGGCGGTCATGTTCCACGTGTCGATGATGTCGACGTCGAAGGCGTCGCCGACCTCCGGGCTCTCTCCGGGCTGTCCGACGGGAAGCCGGAACGACCACGACGACGGGGCCGAGCGCCCGAGATACTGCACGTACTGGTGACGATGCCAGCCGGCCACATGCGCGGGGTCGTCCCACTTGTCGATCGGGTCGAGTCCCGGCACGACGAGGTCATCGAGGATGCTGCGCAGGAACGCGATCCTCGCCGGCGACTCGCCCCGCAGCACGCCGCCCTCGACGATGTGCAGGCTGCCGTTCTCGGTGCGGAAGCTCTCGCCGTGCGAGGCGTAGCATCCGGCGACGGTCGTGATCCAGAAGCGGTGCACGAGCTCCGGGCCGTCGAGGTGGCCCCACCGATCGGGGATGTCGCCCTCGTACTTGATCTCGTCGAGCACGACCGGCTTCTTCCAGACGTCGCGGTACAGGCTCGCCCGGCCGAAGTCCTCCGTCGCCGCGCCGTTCTGGATCGACGCGTGCGTCACCCAGGGCTGGTTGTTGTCGTAGATCTCGATCCAGTTGTGGATCGACCGCAGGTGGTCGTGCGGGTCGACGGCGGCGAGCAGCGCGCCGGTGCGGTCCCAGCGGTCGTCGGGTCGCTCGAGCTGATCGAACTCGTTGCACAGCGACCACCACACGTGCGCGTACCCCGACAGCCGCGCGACGAGGTAGCGCAGGTAGACCGCGTCCTCCTCCTCGCTCAGGCTGTCGAGTCCGAACTGGCCGCGGTCATAGGCGTCGTAGATGAGCACGTCGGCCTGGATGCCGCGAGCGCCGAGCAGCGCGACGGCGTGGTCGAGGCGTTGGAAGAACTCCGGCACCGGCCGGCTGACATCCCACCGGCCGTCGGTCTTCTCGAACGGCATCAGGGTGGGCACGTGCTCGACGTAGCCGCCGCCCTGCGGGAAGACCATGAAGCGCAGCTTGGTGAAGCCGACCTCGGCGATGTCGTCGACCGTGGCGGTGAAAAGGGGCTCGTCCTGGTGCAGCCAGTTGTATGCCGTCGTGCCGACGGGCCGGAAGGGCGTGCCGTCGGCATGGGCGAAGTGGAAGCGGTGCGCGACACGGACCGGACCGTGCGCGGTTCCGCCTCCGACCTCGAACGCCCCCGACGTCCGGTCGAGCGCCGTCCGGGCATCCGTCACGGTCCAGGTCCAGGTGCCGGCGGACTCGGGGCAGACCCGCACACGGTACGTGGTTCCGCCGTCCCAGAATCCCGCAGCGACGATCTCCTCGCGGCCGTTGCGCAGCCGCACCGTGAACGGCGGCTCGGCACGGACCGGCAGACGCTCCGCCCCCTCGAAAGCGAGTTCGACGGTGTCGTACCTGGGGAACATCATCATCCTCCTGGAGAAGCCACCCGTCGCCGGGCGTCGGAACCTCCAGTCTTGCATAATTCTCACTACATGAATCTCTATTCATCACGGATCTGCGAGAATATACTTTCATCAGCGAATGTCCATCCGCTACCGCCTGAAGCAGGAGGAGTCATCGTGTCGTCGACCCCGTTCGCCACCCCCGTCGACGGACAGCTGCGCCTGCTCACCAAGGTGGCGCGAATGTACCACGAACGCGGCATCCGGCAGTCGGAGATCGCCGCAGCGCTGAGCATCTCGCAGGCGAAGGTCTCGCGTCTGCTCAAGCGCGCCGAGACCGCCGGCATCGTGCGGACCATAGTCACCGTCGCTCCCGGCGTGCACGCCGAGCTCGAGGAGCGCCTCGAAGCGCGGTACGGCCTCTCCGAGGCGATCATCGTCGATGTGGAGCCGGATGCCGATGAGGCCGAGCTCCTCGCCGCCATCGGCGCGGGCGCCGCCGGGTACCTGGAGGCATCGCTCTCGGGCACGGATCGGATCGGCGTCTCGTCGTGGAGCCGCTCGGTTCTCGCCATGACCGACCGGATGCGCCCGCTGCCCACTCGCGGCGCGATCGAGGTCGTGCAGCTGCTGGGGGGCACGGGTGCTCCCGAGGTGCAGGGGCACTCCCATCGTCTCCTCGCCGCACTCGCGCGCATGCTCGGCGCCGACCCCATCTACGTGCAGGCGCCCGGCATCGTGGCCGACCCCGCCGTGCGCGACAGTCTGCTGCGGGATCCGTCGATGCAGGAGACCATGCGCCACTGGGAGTCGCTGACGATGACCATCATGGGCATCGGCAGCATCGATCCGTCCGACGTGCTGTCGACCAGCGGCAACGCCTTCGCCGACGACGAGCGCGCCCAGCTGCTCGCCGAGGGCGCCGTCGGCGACATCTGCCACCACGTGTTCCGCATCGACGGTTCGGCCGTGACGGGTGAGATCGACGACCGCGTGATCGCGATCCCGGTGGACAGTCTCCTGCGCATCCCGCGTAGGGTCGGCATCGCGGGCGGCGAGCGCAAGCTCGACGCGATCCGCGGTGCGATCGCCGGCGGCTGGGTCACGGCGCTCGTCACCGACCTGCACACGGCCGAGCGCCTCGCCGAGACGATCTGACGGCTGTCCCGCGCCTACAGCGCCGCGACGGCCTCACTCAGCCGACGGATGCCGGGGTCGAGGCTCGTGAGCACCGGCACCGCGACGTCGACGCCCTCGGCCGCGCTGGCCATCGACGCCTGGGCGAGCACGACGACCTCGGCATCCGCGGCCAGGCGCTCGATCGCCGCGCCGACCAGCCGGTCGTGCGTGGCCCTGTCGCCACCGGCGACGGCTTCGAAGGCGCCCTCGACGACCTCGCTGACGAACTCCGGCGTGCGTCCGGCGAGCTCCGCCCGTTCACGGAGCAGAGCCAGCGTCGGCGTCAGGGTGGTCGGCAGCGTCGCCAGCACAGCGATCCGCTCCCCCACCGTCACCGCGTCGTCCGCCATGGCCTCGTCGATCCGCAGCACCGGGATGCCCACGGCATCCGCCGTCGGCCCGGCGAGGTGCGAGATCGACGAGCACGTGAACATGACGAGATCGGCGCCACCGGCACGGGCGGCCTGGGCCAGGTCGATCAGGCGCTCCGGAACGGATGCCGCGCGCTCGGCATCCCCGAGGTCGGCGACGATCTTGTCGTCGAGGTAGTTCACCGTCGTGGCTCCGGCGAGGTGCTCGCGCGCGAGATCGCCGACCGGCGGGATCACGACAGCGCCGGTGTGGAGGAAGGCGACGCGGGGGGCTCGGGAGGTCATCGGATCATCCTTTCAGAGCACCGCCGGCCATGCCGGCCATGATCTTCTTGTTGAGCGCCAGGAAGACGATCATCAGCACGACGATGTTCAGGCTCACGGCCGCGAACAACGGGCCGTACTGCGTCGACCCGTACTCGTCGCTGAGACTGAGCAGGCCGACCTGGATCGTCGCGAGCTCCGGTCTGGTGGTGAAGGTCAGCGCGATCAGCAGGTCGTTCCACACGCTGAAGAACTGGACGAGCCCGACCGTGAGGATCGCGTTCCGCATCATCGGCATCCCGATCAGGAAGAACGAGCGCAGCGGTCCCGAGCCGTCGACGGTCGCGGCCTCGAAGATCTCGCGAGGCACGGCACGGAAGTACGTCGCCATGAGGAACGTCGTCAGCGGCAGTCCCATCACCGTGTAGGTGATGATCATCGGCAGCATCGTGTTGGTCAGGCCGAGCCGGAAGTACACGATGAACAGCGGCACGAGGATCATCTGCCCCGGCACCATGATGCCGGCGAGCACATAGAGAAGGACCGCGTTGCGACCCTTCCAGATCATGACCTCGAGCGCGTACCCGGCGGCGACGCCGATGAACACGATCAGCAGCACCGACGGGATCGTCACGATGAGGCTGTTCAGGTAGTTGCGGGCGACATCGCCGTTCGTGAGGGCGGCGATGTAGTTGTCGAACTGCCAGGTCTTCGGCAGCGACAACGCCGGGTCGGACAGGAACTCCGCCTGCGTCTTGAAGGACCCGAGCAGCATCCACACCTGCGGATACAGCACGACCACCATGAGGAGGCCGACCAGGATCCAGACCGGGATGCGGCGGACCCTGCGCACCGCGGTGCGTCGCGCCTGTCCGGGACGGGGTCGCAGGACCGTCGGGTTCGCGACGGTGAGCTGTGTCTGCGTCTGCGTCGTCGTCATGATCAGACCTCCGCCTTGCGTCGCTGCGATCGGAAGATCGCGAGGGTGAAGACCAGGCAGAGCACCGTGAGCACGAGAGCGATGGTCGAGCCGTAGCCGTACTCGGCGTACTCGAACGACGTGCGGTACATGTACAGGGTCAGCGGGGCGGTCGAGGTTCCGGGCTGACCGTTGTTCAGCGCCAGGAGGCTGTCGAACACCTTGAGCGTGGAGTTCAGACTGAAGATGATCGACGACAGCAGGATCGGCAGCGACAGCGGCAGGATGATGTTCTTCACCAGTCGCAGACCGTTCGCCCCGTCGAGTCGAGCGGATTCGATGATCTCCTCGGGGATGTCGAGCAGACCGGCGTAGAGCAGCACCGCGTAGAAGCCCATCGAGCTCCACAGCGTCATGACGATCGCGGTCGCCATCGTGCCCGCCGTCGATGCGAGCACCTCGACGCTCTCACCGCCGAAGAAGTTGATGATGTCGTTGACCGGCCCCTGGTTGTCGCCGACCGCGACGAAGCTCTTGAACAGCAGAGCGACGGCGACGGTGGGGAGGATGGCCGGGAAGAAGACGATCGTGCGCACGATGGAGGAGCCCTTGCGCAGCACGAACACGTAGAGGAGCGCGAGACCGTACCCGAGGGCGACCTGGCCGATCGTCGCGACGATGGCGAAGAACACGCTGACGCCGAGCGACTGCAGGGCCGCCTTGTCGGTGAAGAACGTCGTGAAGTTCTCGATGCCGACGAAGTCGAACCCGCGCAGCGTGTTCCCCTCGAAGAACGACAGGCCGAACGACCACAGCACCGGCACGATCTTCAGCAGCGTGTACAGCAGAAGGGCGGGGCCGAGGAGGATGAAGATCGTCTTGCGATCTCCGAAGATCGAGTTCATTCGCTCGGTCCTTTCTCGGAAGAAGCCGACTCCTCACCCGGGCGGTGAGGAGTCGGCTTCGGGGTCAGCGGTTGGCGTCGATGCTGTCCTGCAGTGCCGCCATGTAGTCCTCCGCCGACATCTGGCCGGTGGTGAGGAGGGTGGCGTTGGTCGACGCGAGCGAGTTGCTCTTCGGGTCCATCAGCGCCTCGAACCACAGTACGGTCTCGTCGATGCCGGAGATGCGCTCCTGGATGTCGAGCGTGTTCTGGCTGATGTCGGTGACCTCGCCGTTGACGGCGAAGCCCGAGATCGAGCCGGTGTCCTGCAGGGCCTGCTGGCCGTAGTTCTCGGAGATGCAGGCGACCCAGTCCTTGACCTTGGGGCCGAACTGCCCGGCGGCGATGATCATCGGCGCTCCGGCGTTCGCGGGGTACTGGTCGATCGAGCCCTTGCCGCCGTCGACGGCCGGGAACGGCATGAAGCCGACGTTCTCGCCGCCGATCTGGTTGCGCTCCGGGTCGTTGATGGCGCTGAGCAGCCAGGTGCCGTCGTAGGCCATGCCGGCCTTGCCGGTCAGGAACAGGTTCGACGTGGCGTCGGCGTCGCGGGTCGAGAAGCCGTCTCCGAAGTAGCCCTTCGCGGCGTACTCGGCGATCGCCTCGGCACCGGCGACGTATTCAGGGTCGGTCAGCTTCGCGTCGCCGTCGGCGACGGCCTGCATGGCCTCGGGACCGACGTTGCGGAAGATGTACATGCCCAGCAGTCGGGTGAGCGGGAAGCCCGCGGCGCCGGCCTGCGCCATGGCGGTGTAGCCGGCGTCCTGCAGCTCCTGCGACGCCTCGGCGAGCTCGTCCCAGGTCTGCGGCTCTTCGAGGCCGAGCTCTTCGAAGATCTGCTTGTTGTAGAAGATGCCCTCGATGTTGTACTGGTACGGCAGCGAGACGAAGCCGCCGTACACCTGCTCGACGGTGGATGCCGCGGCGGGCAGCACGTTGTCCCAGGCGTCCTTCTCTTCGAGCGCCGCCTTCAGGTCGCCGACCATTCCTGCGGCGCCCAGGTCGCCGTCGGGGCGGATGAGCGCGGTGCCGGCGATGGTGTGCGTGGGCAGGGCGTCCTGGCTGGCGAGCAGCGTGATGCGCTGCACGGTGTCGGCCTGGGCGATCTTCTGGTGCTCGATGGGGAGCGCCTCGTTCTCGGCCTTGCACTGGTCGGCGGCGAGAGCGTCGAGCGTCGGGCCGATGACCGTGTTCTCGTTCGCGGTCATGACGGTGAACGCCTCGGGGTCGGTGCCGCCGTCGGACGAGCCACCACCACCGCCGGCGTTGTCACCGGTACCGCCGCACGCCGCGAGCGGCAGTGCCGCAGCGACGACGATTCCGAGCGCGAGCCACTTGCGGCCGCGGGTGCTGTGGATGTTCATGACGTCCTCCTTGACGAAGTGCAGGGCGATGCGGGTATGACACGAGAATAGAATCGTTTCAATGGTGTGTCAACAATCAGTATTGAAAGTTTATTCACACGGGCCGCATTTCCACGCTAACATGCATGATCATGCAGTCCTGCGATCTCCGACAGGGTGCATGATCTGACTGCAGGAACTGATGGCAGCCGCCTCGGAAGGAAGAACGTCATGTCGACGACGAACACTCTGCGCGCATCGAGCCCGCTGCGGCCGCTCGGCGCAGAGAACGCCCGCTGGACCCACGGCTTCTGGGGCGGCATCCACGATCGCACCCGTGACGTCACGGTTCCGCAGATCTGGTCGTCGCTCAGCGATCCGTCCGTCAGCCCGGGGCTCGCGAACTTCCGCATCGCCGCGGGTCTCGAAGAGGGGGAGCACCTCGGCCCCTCCTTCATGGACGGCGACTTCTACAAGTGGCTCGAGGCCGCGATCGCCAGCCTCGAAACCGACCCCGACGACGATCTCGCCCAGCGCATCGAAGACATCGCCGCGCTGATCGCCTCCGTGCAGCGCCCCGACGGCTACCTGCACACCCCGACGCTCATCGCCGACCGCAACGACGTCGACGTCGCCGCCCTCGCCGATCGCTTCCACTTCGAGACCTACAACCTCGGCCATCTGATCACCGCCGGCGTGCGGCACCACGAAGTCACCGGCTCCGAGACGCTGCTCGACGTGGCCCGCAAAGCCGCCGGCTTCCTCGAGGACCTCGCCACGAACAAGCCGATGGAGCTGGCCCGCAGCGCCATCTGCCCCTCGCACTACATGGCGGTCATCGAGCTGTACCGGGTCACCCAGGAGGAGCGCTACCTGCGCCTCGCCGAGGCGTTCGTGCGCGTGCGCGACGACTTCGAGGGCGGCGACGACAATCAGGACCGCGTGCCGGTCCGCGAGCAGACGGTCGTCGCGGGTCATGCCGTGCGCGCCAACTACCTGTACGCCGGCCTCGCCGACCTCGTTCTCGAAACCGGCGATGCCGAGCTCGAAGGCGTGCTGGAGCGGCTGTGGCAGGACGTCGTCGACACCAAGCTCTACATCACCGGCGGATGCGGGGCCCTCTACGACGGCGCCTCCCCCGACGCGTCACCGTGGCAGCGCGACATCAGCCGCGTGCACCAGGCCTACGGCCGCGCGTACCAGCTGCCGCACACCACCGCCCACAACGAGTCGTGCGCCAACATCGGCATGATCTTCTGGAGCGAGCGCATGCTCGCCCTCACCCGAGACGCGAAGTACGCGGACGTCATCGAGCAGGTCGCGTACAACACGCTGCTCGCCAGCATCAGCCTGGCCGGCTCCGAGTACTTCTATACGAACGCGCTGCGCCAGGTGCGCGATCTCCCGTACCCGCTGCGGCGCCCGGGCGACACGGCGATCCACCCGACTCCTCCGCCGCCTCCCTCCGACGAGCGGCTGCGCGAGGGCTACCTCGCCTGCTTCTGCTGCCCGCCGAACATCGCGCGCACGCTGGCCCGCTTCCACGAACGCGCCGCCGCTCTCGGAGACGACGGGCTCTACGTGCACCAGTACGGCGGCAGCGAGCTGAACGTGTCGACCGACGACGGCCGGACCCTCGCCCTGCGCGAGGACAGCGACTACCCCTGGAGCGAGACGCTCACCTTCACGGTGACCGCGGCATCGGGCGGCGGCATCCCGCTGCATCTCCGCATCCCCGGGTGGAGCGAGGGCGCGACCGCGACGGTCGACGGCGAGGTCGTCGAGGTCTCGGCACCGGGCACGTACACGCGCATCGACCGCGACTGGGCCGAGGGCGACGTCGTGGTGCTGACGCTGCCGATGCCGGTGCGGATGCTGCGCGGACACCGCCTCGCCGAGGAGACGGCCAATCAGGTCGCCGTGCGCCGAGGACCTGTCGTCTATGCGCTGGAGAGCGCCGACCTGCCCGACGGCGTCGTGCTCGAGCAGGCCGCGCTGCGCCGCGGCGCGGAGCTCGCACCCGTCGAGACCGAGGTCGCCGGCCACCGTGTCGTCGCTCTCGACACCGAGATCACGGTGCTCCCGACGACGGCGGAGGATGCGCTCTACGACCTGCTCGGCGAGGCCGAGGTGACCACGGCCACCGCCCGTCTCGTGCCCTATTACACGTGGGGCAACCGCGGCGCGGGCGAGATGTCCGTGTGGCTCCCGCTGGTCTGGTGATCGGGATGAGCGCACAGCACGTCATCGCGACGTACATCATCGAGACCTCCCTCCCCCTGCTGCATGCGGCCGAGGTGCTGGCGGGCGAGCAGTCCACCGGCACCTTCGTGCGGGTGCAGCGCGAGTCCGACGATGTGCGGGCGCGCTTCGCCGCACAGGTGGAGTCCATCCAGGAGATCCCCCTCACGGGCGCCTCCCGTCTGCCCGGCGCGGTCGGCGATCCGGCCGACCGACGCAGGGCCGTGCTGCGGCTGCGCTTCCCGCTCGACAACTTCGGGCCCTCGCTCCCCAACCTGCTCGCGGCTGTCGCCGGGAACCTCTTCGAGATCAAAGAGCTCTCCGCCGTGCGCCTGATCGACCTCGACCTGCCGGCCGCGTTCGCCGAGCGCTACCAGGGCCCTCGCTTCGGCGTCGCCGGCACCCGGCGGCTCATGGGCGCATCGGACGGCGCGATGATCGGCACGATCATCAAGCCCAGCATCGGCCTGGCGCCGTCCGAGCTCGCGGAGGTCGTCGGAGAGCTCGCCGAGGCGGGCATCGACTTCATCAAGGACGACGAGCTGCAGGGCAACGGTCCGTCCTCACCGCTGTCCGCGCGCGTCGACGCCGTCATGCCGGTGCTGCACCGCTACGCCGATCGCACCGGTCGGATGCCGATGTACGCGTTCAATATCACCGACGACATCGGCCGACTCGAGGCGAACCACGACCTGGTCGTCGCCGCAGGGGGCACCTGCGTGATGGCCTGCGTGAACCTCGTCGGACTCGCGGGGCTCGAGCTCCTCAGCACGCACACGGCCGTGCCGATCCACGGGCATCGCACGATGTTCGGCGCGATCGGCCGGTCGGAGCAGGTCGGGATAGGCTTTCGCGCGTGGCAGAAGCTCGCCCGCCTCTCGGGCGCCGATCATCTGCACACCAACGGCATCAGCAACAAGTTCTACGAGACGGACGACGAGGTGCTCGACTCCATCGCCGCGGTCCGCGAACCGCTCCTCGGCATCAACTCGACCGTTCCCGTGCTCTCCAGCGGGCAGTGGGGCGGACTGGCGCACGCGACCTACCGCGCTGTCGGCACGACCGATCTGCTCGTGCTCGCCGGCGGCGGCATCCACGGTCACCCCGACGGCGCTGCAGCCGGCGTGAGCAGCATGCGTGACGCCTGGGCATCCGCCGCCCGCGGCGAGTCGGTGCACGAGGCCGTCGAGCGGTCGGATGCGCTGCGACGGGCGACCGAGGTGTTCGGCCCCGTCCGTGCCTGAGATCCGCCATGTCTGAGATCCGCGCGGCCTTCTACGGCGACGACTTCACCGGGAGCGTCGACGCGCTGCTGCAGTTCGCCCGCCGCGGCTGGTCGGGCAGGCTGTTCACCACCCTGCCCACAGCGGGCGCGTTGCGTGCGGCGGCAGAGGCCGTCGACGTGGTCGGCATCGCCGGTATCGCCCGTTCGCTGTCGCCGGAGCAGATGGATGCCGAGGTGATCCCGGCGCTGCAGGCCCTGGTCTCGACCGGCGCGCCGATCGTGCAGTACAAGGCGTGCTCGACCGCCGACTCCGCCCCGGAGATCGGCAGCCTCGGGCGCGTGATCGAGATCGGGAGGGATGTCGTCGCGTCACGTCCGGTGCCGATGCTGTTCGCCCAGCCGGACTTCGGTCGCTACACGCTCTTCGGCACCCACTTCGCTTCGGAGAACGGCATCGTCCACCGTCTCGACCGGCAGCCGACCATGTCGACGCACCCGTCGACGCCCATGACGGAGGCGGATCTCGCCGTTCACATCGGCCGCCAGACCTCCCTCCCCGTCGGCGCGGTGCCGCTGACCGCCTACGACTCGCTCACCGAGCGACTCCGCGGTGCCGACGAGGCCGCGGTCGTGCTCGATGCCGTGTCGGACGACGACCTGCTGACGGTCGGTGCGGCACTCCACGACCTGCCCGCCCCCGTGTTCGCCATCGGCTCCGGCGGCCTGTCGCATGGCCTCGCCGTGGCATCGCCGGGTGCGGCATCCGCTGTTCCGACAGCCACTCCGGCAGCCGGGCCCGTCCTGGTCGTCTCGGGCAGTCGCTCGCCGCAGACGCGTCGTCAGGCGGAAGCCGCTGCCGTCGCGGGCTGGCTGGTGCGCCCGCTGCCCCTCGCCGCCGACGATCTCGCCGACGCGACCGAGGCCGCCCTCGGCGCACTGACCTCGGGGCGCAGCGTCGTCTTCACCTCGGCCGACGCCGACACGTCGTCGGTCGGCGACCGTTCCGTGCTCGAAGAGATCGCGGAGGCCGCGGGCGCGCTGGTGCTTGCGGCTGCGCGAGCGGGTGCGGCGCGCCGTGTCATCGTCTGCGGCGGCGACACCTCGAGTCGTATCACGCGTCTACTCGGCATCGAGGCGCTGTCGATCGCGGCGAACCCCTGGGGGAACGTCGTGCTGCTGCGTCCGCACGCCGCCGACGCCGATGTCGGCGCTCTCGAGCTGCTGCTCAAGGGCGGCCAGGTCGGCGCCGACACCCTCTTCCTCGACGTCGCCGCCCTCGACGCCTGAGCCTCCGGCACCCGCTCACCCTCGCGGGATCATCCGACGGATCTGGGCGGCGTACTCGTCGAGGACTCGGAGAATCCCTCGGTGCTCCCAGACCCGATTTCTTCCTCGACCGGTCGTCTCGGCGAGCACACCGCGTTCGACCAGTGAATCCAGCGCGCGCAGGGCAGCCATCTCGCCGAAGCCGAGCACGTCCGTGACATACGACGTGTTCACGGCCGGTTGTCCGATGAGCGCAGGGAGCAGCTTCCACGCCGCGGCGTCGGCACGGATGCCCCGCATCCGTGACCGGGACTCGTCCAACTCGGTGACGAGATCATCGACGAGCTGGACGCCCGTCGTCGCGGCGATGCGGCTCGCCGCGGCGAACTCGCGGATGATCGGACCCGCATCTCCCTCACGGAACGATGTGAGTGCCGCGAAGTAGCGACCCGTGTCGACAAGAAGCCCCGCAGAGATCGGAACCGCGGTCGAGCCGACGAGTCCCTTGTTGCGCAGGATCGATTGTGCGAGAGCCCGGCCGGTCCGCCCGTTGCCATCGACGAACGGATGAATGGTCTCGAACTGCGCATGCGCGACGGCGACCTGCGCCAGCACGGAGAGGTCCTGCCTCTTGATGAAACGGATCAGGTCAGCCATCGCGGCAGGAATCCGGTTCTGGTGAGGAGCCACGAACTCGGCCAGACGCGGGCCCGCGTTCCCCGCGCCGATCCAGACCTGCTCCTGACGGTACCGGCCCGCCTCCTGCTCGGATCCTGCCTGATGCCGCAGGAGCGCCGCGTGCATCTGGAGAATGGAATCCTCCGTGATGTCTGCCGAGAGCGCCAGCGCCGCTTCCATCGCACGGACATTGCCGATGACGGTGAGCGCGTTGCTCTTCGCGCCCTCGTCGATCTCCGCGAGGGCGAGCTGCTTCGCCGACGTCGTCAGTTGCTCGATCTGCGAGCTCGACGCCGATTCGGTGCGGAGCAGCACCGCGGACATGGGGCCCAGCACAGGACTGCCCGTGCCGAGCCGCCGCTGCGCATGGTCATCGAAGGCGACCAACCGCCGGGTCGCATCTTCGATATCGGCTGCGTCCTCGGCGTTGACCGGGGCGTTCCACTCGGCTATCCCGACAGTGACCGTCGCTTCGTACGGCCCGGTCTGTCGTTCGACCTCGGCCCGCGAGTACATCTCGGGCGCGCGCGGAATCCACGGGAGAGTTTCGTGCGCGACAGCCTCGATGGGGATGCGCATATTCGGTGAAGCCGTGGACATGCTTCGATCTTACCAACACTTAGATGCTTAAATGTTGGTAAGACCGAGTCATACTAACACTTAGGGGCTTAAGTGTTGGTAAGACCGGGCCATACCAACGTATAGCCGTCATCCGATTCAGCGGACGGAGAGCCGCACGCTCCAGGCCGTGTGCTCGCGCGGCACCCGGTACTGCTCGGGGAGCGCCGGACCGACGGATGCCGAGCCGATGCCCTGCTGCCGGTGATCGAGGTTCAGCCACACCCGGTCGCCGGCGACGAGGTCGGTCGGACGACGCGCCTCCTCGAGCTGCTCCGACGTCCATCGCCGCGCGGTGAAATCGAACGGCTCACCGTCGACATGGAGGGTCGGCATCCCTTCGCCCGTGACCTCGAGCCACCGCGTCTGCGTGTGGTTGCCGTTCTCCTCCGGGATCGGGTACGGCGTCTGCAGCGCGTCGATCGTGCTCTCGAAGCGCCCGACACGGGCTCCCTCGACCGAGTCCACGTACGTCTCGCCGGGACCGCGGCCGAACCAGGTCACGCGATCGGCAGCGGCGGGCAGGCCGAAGCGGAGTCCCAGGCGAGGCACCCAGATGTCGCGGTGCTTGAAGGGCGTGTCGGCCCACGGACCCATGAAGTCGACGGCCGTGTCCAGGCGCAGCCCATCGCCGTCCGGCTGCCACGTCATCGTCCAGGTCACGCCGTGCGGGTGGGTGCGCGGTGCGGTCCGTCCGCGCACGACCAGACGCTCGCCGTCGAGGTCCACGTCATCGATGCGGTGCCGCAGCCGGTGCAGGCCCGTGGCGCGCCAGATCGCGGCGATGTTGTTGTTGTCGCCCTGTCCGCGGTCGTTCTCCGTCGGCGCCCGATGCAGGTCGATCCAGGGTCCGTCGACGGGCAGCTCGCCGAGCCGCAGAAGACGGCCGGTGTCCGCGTCGAACGCGGCCGCCCCTACCCGGATGACGTCACCGGCGACCTCGGACACCGCGCCGGCACCCGGAACCTCGCGCGAGCCGCGCTCCTCGGGCTCCGCAACGCGCTGCGCCCACGCGATCACGTGCCCTTCCGGAGCCCACAGCGTCTCGGCCTCGAGCGTCGCCTCGACCGTCAGCACCGCGTCGGTGCCGCGCAGAGCGGATGCCGCGGCATCCGGGATCGCGATCTCCACGCGCTCTCCGCGGGCGATCGTCGACACCTCGAGCACGCCGCTCGCGACCTGCTCCCCGTCGGCCTCGACCGACCAGCGGAATCGGAGATCCGAGGTGTCCGCGGTGTGCCGCGCGTTCGCGATGCGCACCCGCTCGGGGGAGACCTCGATGTCGATCACCTCGTGCGCCTTGGCGAGCTCCGCCAGCGACGGCTTCGGCGTGCGGTCGCTGAAGAGCAGTCCGTCGAGCGAGAATCGTCCGCCGCGGGGTTCGTAGTCGATGTCCTCGCTCTGCAGGATGAACGGTCGTCCTTCCGCGTCCACGTCGTTGATGCCGTGGTCGATCCACTCCCAGACGAACCCGCCGCACAGACGGTCGTACGAGCGGAACACACGCCAGTAGTCCTGCAGCCCGCCCGGACCGTTGCCCATCGCGTGGGCGTACTCGACCAGCAGGAACGGCAGCCCGCGACGGCGGGTCTCCTCGGCTTCCGTCACACCGGGTGGAAGCGGTTCGTCGGCCCCGCCGAACACCATGCCGTGCATGCTCAGCCGACCGCCGCGCGGTTCCTCGTGCCGCCCGATGCTCTCCAGCAGCTCCAGCGACGGATACATCAGCGAGTAGAAGTCCGAGTCGCGGTAGCTGGGGTCGCGCTCGTACAGCACCACGCGCGACGGGTCGCGGTCGTCGAGCCAGCGCCGCATCTCGGTGAAGCCGTCGCCCGACATGCTCTCGTTGGCCAGCGACCAGACCACGATGCTGGGGTGGTTCTTGTCGCGCTCGACCGTGCGGCGGAGGCGATCCATGATCGACTCGCGCCATTCGGGCAGCGCGGGCGGGTTGTGCTCCCACCCCTCGTAGATGAAGCCGTGGGTCTCGAGGTCGACCTCGAGCACGACCCACAGTCCGTACTCGTCGCACAGGCGCAGGAACTCGGGATGCGGCGGGTAGTGGCTCGTGCGCACGGAGTCGATGTTCGCGCGCTTCATCATGACGATGTCCTGGATCATCGTCTCGCGGTCGAGCGTGCGCCCGGTGTCGGGGTGGTGCTCGTGCCGGTTCACGCCGCGGAAGGTGAGCGCGCTCCCGTTGGCCCGCAGCACCCCGTCGATGATCTCGACCCGGCGGAAGCCGATCGCGAGCTCGACCGTCTCTCCCGCCGCACGCAGCGTCCCGCGATAGAGGCGCGGGATGTCGGCGCTCCACGGCTCCACCGCGATCGTGGCCGTCTGACCGGCCGGCATCGAGATGCCCAGCTCCGGGATCTCGACGACAGCGTCGATGGACGCGTCGACGCGCAGGGTGCCCATGCCTGCGACGTGGTCGTAGTCGGCGTGCACGAAGTGATCGTCGATGGCGCCGGACGGCCGCGCGAGCAGCTCGACATCGCGGAAGATGCCGGGCAGCCACCACATGTCCTGGTCCTCGAGGTAGGTCCCGGCCGACCAGCGGTGCACGCGCACCGCCAGCACGTTCCGGCCCGCGCGGACGGGGGCGTCGAACTCGAACGGCAGGCGACTGCCCATCGACCAGCCGAGCTCCTTCCCGTTCAGCCAGACCTTCGCGCACGAGTCCACACCCTGGAAACGCAGGACCGCGGCGCCGAAGTCGGCCGGCACGTCGAAGACGAGGCGGTAGTCGCCCGTCGGGTTCTCGGTCGACACGTACGGCGGATCGAGCGGGATGGGATAGGCCGTGTTCGTGTACAGCGGCCCTTCCTCGGTGCCGAGCATGCGGCGCGCTGCGCCTCCGGCCAGCGGTGTGAACTCCTCGAGCACCCAGTGCGATGGGACGCGCATCTCGTCCCACCCGGAGTCGTCGAAGTCCGAGGCGAGAAAGCCGTCGCCCGATCCGGCGGCGGTCGGGGAGAGCCGGAAGCGCCAGGTGCCGTTGAGGCTCTGCACGGCGGCATCGCTCACGGCATCCGCCCGCGGCGAGCGCCGACCGGCACCCGGCAGGGTGCTCTCCCAGTAGCGACCGGTCATTCGTCGTCTCCGTAGCCGCTGTCATCGATGGGGGAAGGCGCGGGTCCGAGCGCGTCGAGCTCCGTCCACACCGCGTCGGGGATCACCGTCGCGGCGAGCTGCTCGAGGGCGTCCAGCCGCCCGGGCGACGAGACGCCGACCACCGTGCCGTCGATGGTGTCGGCGCGCAGCGACAGACTCAGCGCGACGGCCGGCAGCGTCACCGCGTGACGCGCGCAGACGGCCTCGGCCTGCGCGGTCCAGGTGAGGAGCTCTGCGGATGCCGGCCTGTACTGGTAGCGCGCGCCGTCGCGCGGACCGCGGGCGAGCAGATCGCCGCCGAAGGGTGCCGCGTTGAACACGCGCATGCCGCGGTCGCTCGCGTCGCGGAAGAGCGACGCGGCGCTGCGATCGACGAGCGTGTAGCGGTTATGGCAGAGCACCGCGTCGAAGAGGTCGCTGTCGACGTAGCGCTGCAGCAGCGGCACGGGACCGGCCGCGATGCCGATCGCCGCGGCGACCCCTTCCTCGCGCAACCGCACCAGGGCCGAGACCGCTCCACCGGGAGCGAGGGCCTCGCGGACCGTGAGCACGTAGGGATCATGCAGGTGCAGCAGCGAGACCTGTTCGACACCGAGGCGTCCTAGACTCTCCTCGACCGAGCGCAGCACGCGGTCGGCATCGAAGCGACCGGTCTCCGGATCCCGGTCGACCTTCGTGAGGATCCTGCCGGCCGCCGGGGCTCGCTCTTCGGGAGCCAGCGCCGAAAGCGCCCGCCCGAGGACGCGCTCGGATGCTCCGCCGGAGTAGATGTTGGAGGTGTCGATGAAGTGCTCGCTGCGCAGGAGCGCCGTGGCGGTGTCGACCGCGGCTTCCTCGTCGCCGGAGCCGAGACCCGAGGTGCCGAGCACCAGAGTCGTCGGCCGCTGCCGGGAAGTCATCGTGGGAACCCCTCACCGCGAGTGCTACGGTCGGATCTGAACCGAATGATGCAAGTTTATTCATAGGAGAATCTGCATGTCAACGGAAGCGGCATCCACGCTGATCGCCCCCGGAGCCGTTCTGGAGCGCCTCGCAGACGGTGCCGACTGGAGCGAGGGTCCCGTGTGGCTGCCCGACAGCCGGCGCGTGCGCTGGAGCGACATCCCGAACGACCGCATCCTCGAATGGGATGCCGCCAGCGGCGAGGTGACGACCTTCCGGCAGCCCGCCGAGTACACGAACGGAAGGGCCGTCGATCTCGAGGGCCGCGTGATCCAGTGCAGTCATGGGCGTCGCGCGATCGAGCGCGAGGGCGCGGACGGACCCGAGATCGTGGTCGACCGCTGGAGCGGCGGCCGGTTCAACTCCCCCAACGATCTCGCCGTGGCATCCGACGGAGCGATCTGGTTCACCGATCCCCCGTACGGCATCCACCCGAGCGGACGCGAAGGGCACCCCGGCACGTCCGACTACGACGCGTGCTTCGTGTTCCGCAGGGATCCGGTCACCGGGGAAGCGTCGCCGGTCGTCACGACCATGGTGCACCCGAACGGCATCGGGTTCTCCCCCGACGGCTCACGGCTGTACGTCTCCGACACGGGCTTCTACGCCGACCATCCCGAGGCGCAGCAGATCCGCGTGTTCGAGGTCGATGGGGCGACAGTCCTCGGCGACGGCCAGGAGTTCGCCAAGCCGCCGGTCGGCGCCTCCGACGGGTTCGCGATCGACCGCGAGGGCCGGGTGTGGACCTCGGCCGGCGACGGCATCTACGTCTACGCACCCGACGGCGCCCTGCTCGAGCACATCCCCGTTCCGGAGACGGTGTCGAACTGCACGTTCGGCGGCGAGGACGGACACGACCTGTTCCTCACGGCCACGACGAGCCTCTACCGGATCCGCACGACGACGACCGCGGCGTGATGGCCGGCCGCCTACGCTCCCGCGTACTCCTGACGCCACAGATGCACGGGCTCGAAGCCGAGCCGGTCGCGCGCCTTGTCGATCGACATCAGCGTCTCGAACTCGCCGAGGCCTTCGCGCAGCGGCACCCCGGGGTAGTTCCGCGCGGCGTACTCGGCCGTCGGGGTCGCCACGCCGGAGTCGGATGCCGCCACGTTGTAGACCTCGAAGCCCGGGGCGGCGTGCTCGAGGGCGAGCGCGACGGCGGTGGCCGCGTCGCGAGCGTCGACGTAGGTGCCGAGCAGATCGCGGCGGTAGTCCGCGACGCCGGCACGCTCGAAGGTCGCGTACTCCCCCTCGGCGACGACGTTGGTGAAGCGCAGCGCCGTGATGCTGGTCCCCTCGGCCCAGTGCACGAGCTGGGCGGCCATCGCCTCCTCGGCGACCTTGCCGAGGGCGTAGGTGTTGTTCGCCTCGGTGTACCCCTCGTCGACGGGCAGCGAGGTCAGGTTCGCGAAGTCGGGGAACCCCATCGCGGTGATGCTCGACGCCTGCACGATCGTGCGGATGCCGGCGCGCAGAGCACCGTGGAGCACGTGGAACGTGGCGTTCATGTTGTTCGTGAAGGTCGCGGCGTCCGGCACGAGCCCGTTCACCGGAAGGGCGGCGAGATGCACGACGGCGTCGAGCCCGTCATGGCGGGCCGTGACGCCGAGCAGCGCATCGAGCACCTGCCCGTAGTCCTGCAGGTCGACGCGGACGAAGCCGGGCCCCGGCGCTCCGACGATGTCGAACCCCACGACCTCGTGGCCGTCGGCGCGCAGCCGCTCCACGGTGGCGCGTCCGAGTTTTCCCGAACTGCCGGTGACGACCACGCGCATGGGGATCCTTTCGTTGCCCCCATCTTCCCGCCCCGTGTTGAAACGTGTCAATTCATCCGAGATGATCGACACACCCCTGAATCTGGAGACTCATGAGCATCGTCGTCGCTGCGCCCACGTTCGAGCACCATCGCCACGCCTTCGGCATCGGCGATCCCTCGCCCCGCATCTCCTGGAAGACGCAGGCTCCGGCGGGCTGGAGTCAGGCGTCGTACGAGCTCGAGGTGACGCGCGCCGGCGAGGTGGCCACCGCGGCGGCCGACGACTCCGACTCGGTGCTGCGCCCGTGGCCGTCTGCTCCGCTCTCCTCCCGGGAACGCGCGGTCGTGCGCGTCCGCGTCACGGGCGACGACGGCTCCGTGTCCGATTGGAGTGAGCCGGCCGCGGTCGAGATCGGCCTGCTCGACGCCGCGGACTGGACCGCGATGGCCGTCGGCGCGAACTGGCCGCAGAATCCGCACCGCGACGACCGTCGGCCCCCGGTGCTGCGGCGCGATTTCTCCGCGCGCGAGGGTCTCGCCTCCGCACGCCTCTACGTCACGGCGCACGGCGTGTACGAGGTCGAGATCAACGGACGACGCATCGGCGACGATGCCATGTCGCCCGGCTGGACGCCGTACCGGGAGAAGCTGCGCTACTACACCTACGACGTGACCGAGGAGATCGCCGCGGGCGCCAATGCGATCGGCGCCTGGCTCGGCGACGGCTGGTACCGCGGACGCATGGGCTGGCGCGGGGGCTTCCGCAACGTCTTCGGCACCGACCTGTCGCTGCTCGCGCAGCTGGAACTGCGCTACGCCGACGGCACCACCGAGACGATCGCCACCGACGGCGACTGGCGCGCGACGCCCAGCCCGATCCTGCACACGGGCAACTACGACGGCGAGACCTACGACGCCCGGATCGCCGCCGAGCTCGAGGGCTGGTCACGACCGGGCTTCGACGCGAGCGGCTGGTCCCGGGTGGTCGCCGCCCACCGCGACCCGGCGACGCTCACCGCCCCCGAGGGTCCGCCGGTCCGCTGCACGCAGGAGGTGGCGCCCGTCGAACTGCTCACGACGCCGACGGGCAAGCGGGTGCTCGACTTCGGGCAGAACCTCGTCGGACGCCCGCGGTTCCGGGTCTCGGGTCGAGCCGGTGACGTCGTGCGGTTCCGCACCGCGGAGGTGCTGCAGGAGGGCGAGATCTACACGCGCCCGCTCCGCGACGCGAAGTCGACCGACGAGTTCATCCTCGCGGGCAGCGGGGTCGAGGAGTGGGAGCCGCGGTTCACCTTCCACGGCTTCCGCTACGCCGAGATCGAGTGGCCGGGGGACGCGCACGCCCTGGATGCCGCCGTCGCCGCAGGTGACATCGTCGCCCGGGTCTACCACACCGACATGGAGCGCACCGGCTGGTTCGCGTCGTCCAACGCCCTGGTCGACCGGCTGCACGAGAACGTGGTCTGGAGCATGCGCGGCAACTTCCTCGACATCCCCACGGACTGCCCGCAGCGCGACGAGCGCGTCGGCTGGACCGGCGACCTGCAGGTGTTCGCGCCGACCGCGTCGTTCCTGTACGACGTGTCGGGGATGCTCTCCAGCTGGTTGAAGGACGTCGCGATCGAGCAGCTGCCCGACGGCACGGTGCCCTGGTACGTGCCGGTGATCCCGGCCGACAAGCAGTGGACGCCGATCCGCCCCGGGGCCGCCTGGGGCGACGTCGCGACGTTCACGCCGTGGACGCTGTACGAGCGCTTCGGCGACACCCGGATCCTCACCCACCAGTACCCGAGCGCGAAGAAGTGGGTCGATCTGCTCGCGCGGCTCGCCGGCGAGGACCGGCTCTGGGACGAAGGCTTCCAGCTCGGTGACTGGCTCGATCCCGCCGCACCGCCGCAGGATCCGGCCGACGCGACCACCGACCGCTACCTCGTCGCCACGGCGTACTTCGCACGCTCGGCCGACCGGGTCGCGCGCATGGCCGAGGTGCTCGGCCATGACGACGAGCGCGCCCACTACGCGCAGCTCGCGGCCGAGGTGCGCGCGGCGTTCACGGCGGCGTACGTGCTGCCGGACGGGCGGATGACCAGCGACGCGCAGACCGCGTACTCGCTCGCCATCGCGTTCGACCTCGTGTCGGACGACGTGCTCGCCACGGCCGGCGCGCGCCTGGCCGCGCTGGTGGAGGAAGCGGGCCACCGCATCGCCACCGGCTTCGTCGGGACGCCGTTGGTCTCTGACGCGCTCACCGTCACCGGTCACGCGGATGCCGCCTACGACCTGCTGCTGGGGACGGAGGCACCGTCGTGGCTGTACGCGGTCACGCAGGGCGGCACGACGATCTGGGAGCGCTGGGACAGCCTGCGCCCCGACGGCACCGTGAACCCGGGCACGATGACCTCGTTCAACCACTACGCGCTCGGCGCGGTGGCCGACTGGCTGCACCGCACCGTGGCGGGCCTCGCGCCCGCCGCGCCGGGCTACCGCGCGATCCGCTTCGCGCCGAAGCCGGGCGGCGGGTTCACCCACGCTCGCGCTGCGCATGAGACCCCCTACGGTCGCGCGGAGATCGCATGGCGGCGCGATGGCGACATCCTGCGGGTCGACGTCACCGTGCCGACCGGCACCACGGCGACCGTGGAGCTGCCGGGCGGCGAGCGCGTCGAGGTCGGCAGCGGGACTCACAGCCTCGAAGGATCGTGGCGTTCCGCGATCGGCACCGTGTGAGGGGCCCATCGTCCTCAGACGGGTCTATTCTGATTGCTGGTCCACCGCGAGCGGATTCTCCGTGACGGTGGGAACAATCCACGTCACATCCTGGGATCGAAGACAGATACGCATATGAGCACCACCGAATCTGACCTGATGGCACCTGAGATCAACGTGCAGCGCATCATGACGACGGGGACCGTGTGGTTCGCGGCCGCCGTCGGATCGGTCGCCGTCACGATGGGCCTCCTCCTCTCCTCCGGGTGGCGACCGACCACCCTTCCGGAGGGACTTCAGGCGCTGTGGTGGCTCAGCGCGCTGACCGTCGGGCTCAGCATCGGTCTGATCGGCTGGTCGGGATGCCCGATCCTCGAGCTCAGCGTGCCGGTCGCCGATCGCAACAAGACGCGCACCATGCAACTGGGCACGCTCCTCTTCATCGTCGGCGGAGCGGGTGCCCTGCTGGCGGTCATGCTCGGCGCCTGAGCGGACTCAGCCGGAGGTCGAGGCGCGCACGACGAGCTCGGGACGGAAGCGCACGTTCCGCTCGTAGTCGCCGTCCGGGTCGTCGATCGACCGCAGCAGGAGGTCGACCGCCGTGTGCCCGATGAGCCGTGCGGGCTGGCGGATCGACGTCAGCGGCACGACGGTCGCCGAGGCGAAGTCGATGTCGTCGTAGCCGATCAGTGCGATGTCCTCCGGCACGCGGAGGCTCCCGCGCATCGTGAGCGCCTGCAGCAGGCCGACCGCGAGCAGGTCGTTCGCGGCGAAGACGGCGTCGGGGCGATCGGCGGCGGCCCTTCCGAGGACCGCGTCGCCGGCCTCGCGCCCGTTCAGCACGCTCAGGGCATCCGCCTCGATCACCTCGAGCGCCGCACCGGGCACCTCGTCGACCGCGCGGCGCGCGCCCTCGAGACGGTTGGCGACCTGGGCGATGGACGAGGGGCCGGCGAGGAAGGCGATGCGCCGGCGGCCGATGTCGAGCAGGTGCTGGGTCGCGAGGTATCCGCCCTCGACGTCGTCGACCGACACGGAGCAGAAGCCGCTGCCGGGAATCTCGTGGTCCACGAGGACCACCGGCGTCCCGGCATCCGCGAGGCGCCGGAGTCCGGTGACATCGTCGGATGCCGGTGTGATGAGCACGCCGTTCACCCGCTGCTCCCGGAAGAGGTCGAGGTAGCTGCTCTCGCGCGCGGCATCCTCATCGCTGTTCCCGAGCAGGACGGAGAGGCGGTCCTCGTCGGCGCGGGCCTCGGCACCGCGCGCGACGTCCCCGAAGAAGGGGTTGCCGGCGTCGAGGACGATGAGTCCGATGCTCCGGCTTCGGCCCGCTCGCAGCTGCCGCGCGGCGTCGTTGCGCACGAAGCCGAGGCGCTCGATGGCATCGCGCACGCGCTCGACCGTGTCTTCGGCGACCTTGTCGGGACGATTCAGGACGTTGGACACCGTGCCGACGGAGACTCCGGCTGCAGCAGCCACATCGCGCACGCTCACTGCCACCCGGGTGCCCCTTTCCACTCGTGCACTGTCCGCGAGTGTACGGCATCGTCCGGATCGGGATCGATCAGGTGTTGCACAAGGAGCGCGGGACTCCTACAATGACTTGAAACGATTCAACCCGGATTGAAGGCAGCGTCGCATGAGCATCCTCTCCCCCGAAGACCTCGCAGCTCTCGAGCAGCAGGGCATCGAACTCCCCAGCTGGGCTTTCGGCAACTCCGGCACCCGGTTCAAGGTGTTCGGCACGCCCGGCACGCCCCGCGATCCGTGGGAGAAGATCGCCGATGCCGCGCAGGTGAACACCTACACGGCACTCGCTCCCTCCGTCGCGCTGCACATCCCGTGGGACCTGGTCGATTCCTTCGACGACCTGCGCAAGCACGCGGAAGACCTCGGCGTCACGCTCGGCACGATCAACTCCAACACGTTCCAGGACGACGACTACAAGTTCGGTGCCCTGACGCACGAAGACGCGGCGATCCGGCAGAAGGCGATCGACCACCACCTCGCCTGCATCGACGTGATGGATGCCACGGGCAGCCGCGACCTGAAGATCTGGCTCGCCGAGGGCTCGAACTACCCCGGCCAGGCCGATCTCCGCGGCCGCCAGGACCGCCTGCAGGAATCGCTGCAGCAGATCTACGCGCGTCTCGGCGACGACCAGCGCCTCGTGCTCGAGTACAAGTTCTTCGAGCCGGCTTTCTACCACACCGACGTCCCCGACTGGGGTACCTCCTACGCCCAGGTGAGCGCGCTCGGCGACAAGGCGATGGTGTGCCTCGACACCGGCCACCACGCCCCGGGCACCAACATCGAGTTCATCGTCATGCAGCTGCTGCGCCTCGGCAAGCTCGGCTCGTTCGACTTCAACTCGCGCTTCTACGCCGACGACGACCTCATCGTCGGCGCGGCCGACCCGTTCCAGCTGTTCCGCATCCTCTTCGAGGTCATCCGGGGCGGCGGCCTGAACAACCCGGACGTGGCGTTCATGCTCGACCAGTGCCACAACGTCGAGGACAAGATCCCCGGCCAGATCCGGTCGGTGCTGAACGTGCAGGAGATGACGGCCCGCGCGCTGCTCGTCGACCGCGACGCCCTGACCGCCGCGCAGAAGTCGGGCGACGTGCTCGCCGCCAACGCCGTGTTCATGGACGCGTTCTACACCGATGTGCGTCCGGCCCTCGCCGAGTGGCGCGAGTCGCGCGGCCTCGCCGGCGACCCGATGGCCGCGTACGCGGCATCCGGCTACCAGCAGAAGATCGCCGCCGACCGTGTCGGGGGCGTGCAGGCCGGCTGGGGCGCCTGAGCGCCTCCACCACCGACCCTTTCGAACCGAGGAAAAGACTGATGACGAACCCGACTGCCGAAGCCCTCATCGAGCGCTCGAACCGCCTGGGCTCCGACCCGAAGAACACGAACTACGCCGGGGGCAACACCTCCGCGAAGGGCACCGACACCGACCCGGTCACCGGTCAGCCGGTGGAGCTGCTCTGGGTCAAGGGCTCCGGCGGCGACCTGGGAACCCTGAAGGAATCCGGCCTCGCCGTGCTGCGGCTGGATCGCATGCGCGCCCTGGTGGACGTCTACCCCGGCATCGACCGCGAGGATGAGATGGTCGCCGCGTTCGACTACTGCCTGCACGGCAAGGGCGGCGCTGCCCCCTCGATCGACACCGCCATGCACGGCCTCGTCGACGCCGCGCACGTGGATCACCTGCACCCGGACTCCGGCATCGCGATCGCCACGGCCGCCGACGGCGAGGAGCTGACGGCGAAGATCTTCGGCGACAAGGTCGTCTGGGTGCCGTGGCGTCGCCCTGGCTTCCAGCTCGGACTCGACATCGCCGAGATCAAGAAGCAGAACCCGCAGGCGATCGGCTGCATCCTCGGCGGCCACGGGATCACGGCGTGGGCCGACACCTCCGACGAGGCCGAGGCGAACTCGCTGTGGATCATCGAGACGGCCTCCGCGTACATCGCCGAGCACGGCAAGGCCGACCCGTTCGGCGGCATCCGCTCCGGCTTCGAGGCGCTGCCCGAGGCCGAGCGTCGGGAGCGCGCAGCAGCCCTCGCCCCGACCATCCGCGGCATCGCCTCGCACGACCGGCCGCAGATCGGCCACTTCACCGACGCCGATGTGGTGCTCGACTTCCTGGCATCCGAGAAGGCGCCCGAGCTGGCCGCGCTGGGTACCAGCTGCCCCGATCACTTCCTGCGCACGAAGGTCAAGCCGCTGATCCTCGACCTGCCGGCCACGGCATCCGTCGACGAGCAGGTCGCCCGCCTGCACGAACTGCACGAACAGTATCGGGCCGACTACCAGGCCTACTACGACGCCCATGCGACGGCCGAGTCTCCCGCGATCCGCGGTGCCGACCCGCTCATCGTGCTGATCCCCGGCGTCGGCATGTTCTCGTACGGCGCGAACAAGCAGACCGCTCGCGTCGCCGGCGAGTTCTACGTCAACGCCATCAACGTGATGCGCGGCGCGGAGGCCCTCTCGACGTACTCCCCCATCTCCGATGCCGAGAAGTTCGACATCGAGTACTGGGCGCTGGAAGAGGCGAAGCTGCAGCGGATGCCGAAGCCCAAGACCCACCAGGGGCGCATCGCGTTCGTGACGGGCGCGGCGTCCGGCATCGGCAAGGCCATCGCGACCCGGCTCGCCGCCGAGGGCGCCTGCGTGGTCGTCGCCGACCTCGACCTCGAGAAGGCGCAGGCCGCTGCGGCCGAGCTCGGCAACACCGATGTCGCGATCGGCGTCGCGGCGAACGTGGCGGATGCCGACGCGATCCAGGCCGCCCTGAACGCCACGGTGCTCGCGTTCGGCGGCGTCGACCTCGTCGTGAACAACGCCGGGCTCTCGCTGTCGAAGCCGCTGTTGGAGACCACCGAGAAGGACTGGGACCTGCAGCACGACGTGATGGCGAAGGGCTCGTTCCTCGTCTCCAAGGCCGCGGCCCGCGCGCTCATCGACCAGAAGCTCGGCGGCGACATCATCTACATCTCGTCGAAGAACTCCGTCTTCGCCGGCCCGAACAACATCGCCTACTCGGCGACCAAGGCCGACCAGGCGCACCAGGTGCGACTGCTCGCGGTGGAGCTCGGCGAGTACGGCATCCGAGTCAACGGCATCAATCCCGACGGCGTCGTGCGCGGCTCGGGCATCTTCGCGTCGGGCTGGGGCGCCAACCGCGCCGCGACCTACGGCGTCGCGGAAGAGGACCTCGGTCAGTACTACGCGAACCGCACGATCCTCAAGCGCGAGGTCGTGCCCGAGAACGTGGCCGATGCCGTCTACGTGCTGACCGGACCCGAGCTCAGCCGCACGACCGGCCTGCACATCCCGGTCGACTCCGGCGTCGCCGCGGCCTTCCTGCGATGACCCTGCGGGCCGTCGCGGCCGTCGACCTCGGGGCGACGAGCGGGCGGGTGATGATCGGACGCATCGGCGACGGCGTGCTCGAACTCGAACTCGTCTCGCGCTTTCCGAACGGCCCGGTCGAGCGTGAAGACGGTCTGCACTGGGACTTCGGCGCGCTGTACGAGCACGTCGTCGACGGGCTCGCCCAGGCTGTGCGCCGCGAGCCGGCGATCGAGAGCATCGGCATCGACTCGTGGGCCGTGGACTACGGACTTCTCCGCGACGGCGAACTGCTCGCCGAACCCTTCCACTACCGCGACGACCGCACGGCTCGCGGCGTCGAAGAGGTGCACGAGCGGATGCCGTTCGCCGAACTGTACGGTCGCAACGGTCTGCAGTTCCTGCCCTTCAACACGCTGTACCAGTACCGCGTCGACACGCGGCTCGCCGACGCCGACACCGCGCTGCTGATCCCGGATCTGCTGGCCTTCCTCCTCACCGGCGCGCGGGTCGCCGAGCGCACGAACGCCTCGACGACCGGACTGCTCGGGGTCGAGAGCGGCGAGTGGGACACGGAGCTCGCCGAACGACTCGGCATCCCGCCGGCGCTGCTCCCCGAGCTCGTCGACCCCGGAGCGGTGATCGGCGAACTCCGACCGGAACTCGCGGCGCGCATCGGCGTGACGCTGCCCGTCATCGCGGTCGGATCGCACGACACCGCCTCCGCCGTCGCGGCCGTGCCGATGACGTCGCCCTCGGCCGCGTACATCTCCTGCGGCACGTGGGGCCTGGTCGGGCTGGAGCTGTCGGATCCGGTGCTGACGGATGCCGCACGCGAGGGCAACTTCACGCACGAGCGGGGCGTCGACGGCCGCTACCGGTTCCTGCACAACGTCACGGGGCTCTGGCTGCTCAGCGAGACCGTGCGGGAGTGGGAGGCGGCCGACGGGGCGCCCATCGATCTGCCCGAGCTGCTCGCCGCGGCATCCGCCGTCACGGGCGACATCCCACTCTTCGATGCCAACGATCCTTCACTGAGCGCGCCGGGCGACATGCCGAACCGCATCGCCACTCTGCTGCGCGCGAGCGGCGAGCCGCCGGTCGACCGACCCGCGTTCGCCCGCATCATCGTCGAGTCGATCGCCGCCGCGTTCGCCGAGGCGATCGCCACCGCCTCATCGCTGTCCGGCCGCCCGATCGACGTGATCCACATCGTCGGGGGAGGTTCGCTCAACGCGCTCCTCTGCCAGGCGACCGCCGACCGTACCGGCACGACGGTGCTGGCAGGTCCGGTCGAGGCGACGGCGCTCGGCAACGTGCTCGTGCAGGCCAGAGCCCTCGGCGCCGCGCCTTCGACGCTGGAGGAGATGCGCACGCTCGTCGCCGCGACCCATCCCCCGGTGCGCTTCGACGCCCGACGCTGATTCCCGCGCCGGGCGTCGGAGCAACGCGCTCAGCCCGCCGCGGGGCCGCCGGCGTTCGCGGCGGCGAGCAGCTGCTCGACCTGCTCGTGCGACACGTCGACGCCCGGGAACCCGATGAGGCGGCCGATCGGGAACGACGCCATCATCTTCTCCATCGCCTCGTCGTTCGGCATCATGGACGCCGCGGACGAGTCGGCTCCGGAGAGCTCGCCGAGGAAGCCGCCGAGTGCGCCCAGGACGATCGGGCCGGCGACCGGATGCGCGACGACGTCGCCGATCGACGAGTTCATCGTGAGCGGGATGAGCACCTTGTCGCCGTCGACCTGCACCGCGACTGATGAGCGGATGTCGCGACTGGATGCGGCGATATCCACCGCGTACTCGCCGCCTTCCACGATCCAGCGGTCGACCCGCACGTCCCAGTAGGCCAGGTCTTCGCGGCGGACGACGAGCTCGACACTGCGGGTCTCTCCCGCGGCGAGCGCCACCGACGTGAAGGCCTTGAGCTCGCGCGGCGCGCGCTGGACGTGCGATCGGGTCGGCGCGACGTAGACCTGCACGATCTCGCGGCCGTCGCGGTCTCCCGTGTTCGTGACGTCGAGGCGCACGACGATGTCTCCGGCCTCGGTGACTTCCGCCGTCGCCGCCCCGTACTCGAACGTCGTGTACGACAGGCCGTGACCGAACGGATAGGTGACGGCGAGGCCCTTCGCGTCGTACCAGCGGTAGCCGACCAGCAGACCCTCGCCGTAGCGGACGTGCCCGAACTCGCCGGGGAAGTTGCCGAAGGAGGGGTTGTCCTCCACCCGCACCGGAACCGTCTCGGTGAGCTTGCCCGAGGGGTTCACGGTGCCGTAGAGCACGTCGGCGACGGCGCTGCCGCCGGCCTGACCGAGCAGCCAGCTCTCCACGATCGCCGGCACGCGATCGGCGAAGGGCAGCGCGACCACGCCGCCGTTGGACAGCACGACGACGGTGCGCGGGTTCGCCTCGAGCACGGCGTCGAGCAGCGCGAGCTGCACCTCGGGAAGATCGATGTGCTCACGGTCGAAGCCCTCGGACTCCTCGGCAGCGGGCAGGCCGAGGAACACGACGGCGACATCGGCGGCCGCGGCGACCGCGACCGCCTCCTCCCGAAGCTCCTCGGTGGAACGACCGGATGCCGCGACGGCGCCACCGTCGACCGCGAAGCCCGCCGCGTGGGAGACATCATCGCCGCCGACCGCCCGCAGCGCGTCGAGCGCCGCGTCCACACGTGTGGGGTTGATGAGCGACGAACCGGCACCCTGGAAACGCGGTTCGGTCGCGAAGGCTCCGATCACGGCGACCTTCTGCGTGGGAGACAACGGCAGCAGGGCTCCGTCGTTCTTCAGCAGCACGATCGACCGTCCCGCCGCCTCGCGGGCGAGGGCGTGGTGAGCCTCGACGTCGAGCGGACCCGTGGCCGCAGGACGATCCCCCGCCTTGCGGACGAGATCGACGATGCGGGCCACGGCGGTGTCGATCACGCTCTCGGCGAGAGTGCCCGCGCGCACGGCATCCACCAGCTGCTTGTCGGTGCGCCCGCCGGATGCCGGCATCTCCAGGTCGAGCCCCGCCGCCACACCGGCGACACGGTCGTTGACCGCACCCCAGTCCGAGACGACGAGTCCGTCGAAGCCCCAGTCGTCGCGCAGCACGCTCGTGAGCAGCCACGGGTCCTCCGAGGTCCAGACGCCGTTGAGCTTGTTGTACGAGCACATGACGGTCCACGGCGCGGCATCCTTCACGACCCGCTCGAACCCGCGCAGATAGATCTCGCGCAGCGGTCGGGGGTCGACGTCGGAGCTCACGCGCATCCGGTCGAACTCCTGGTTGTTCGCCGCGAAGTGCTTGAGCGACGTGCCGACACCCTGCGATTGCACGCCGCGCACGGATGCCGCGCCGAGCACGCCCGAGACGATCGGGTCTTCGGAGAAGTACTCGAAGTTGCGCCCGCACAGCGGCGAGCGCTTGATGTTGATGCCGGGGCCGAGGACGACGGCGACATCTTCGATCGCGGCCTCCACGCCGATCGCGGCGCCGACGCGCTCGATGATCTCCGGATCCCACGACGATCCGATGCCGACCGCGGGCGGGAAGCAGGTGGCGGGCACGCTGCTGGCGAGTCCGAGGTGGTCGGTGCCGCCGGCCTGCTTGCGGAGACCGTGCGGGCCGTCGGTCATCATCACGGAGCGGATGCCGGCCCGCTCGACGGCTTTCGTGGTCCAGAAGTCCGCGCCGCTGGTCAGCGAAGCCTTCTCCTCGAGGGTCAGGTCGGAGGCCGAGATCTCGGTCATGGTCTTCCTTTCGCAGCGACGGCGGTGTCCTTGCGAAAACTATATGCGATTCAGTATTAGATTCCAAACGTCATTCAGGATTAGTCTCGGAGCATGGCGATTCGAGGTTCATACGCGAAGGGCGTAGCACGGCGCGAGGAGATCCTCGAGAGCGCGCTCGACGTCATCGGACGCAAGGGCTACCAGAACGCCTCGCTGAAGGAGATCGCCGAGGTCGTCGGCGTCACGCCCGCGGCTCTCCTGCACTACTTCGGCTCGAAAGAGGAGCTCTTCACCGCGGTGCTCCGCAAGCGCGATGAGCTCGACGGCCTCGACCCCGCCTTCCTCGACGCCGACGGGGCCCGGGACGGCTTCCTCCAGGTCATCCGACACAACACGGAGGTGCCCGGGCTCGTCGCCCTGTTCTCCCGCCTCTCGGTGGATGCCGCCGACCCCGCCCATCCCGCGCACGAGTACTTCCTCGAGCGCAGCGAACGGCTCCGCGCCACGATCGCCGAGAACTTCCCCTCCGGGCCGCGGCACGCACCGGTCGACCCGGAGACGCTGGCGAGGATCATCCAGGCGGCAGCGGACGGTCTTCAGCTGCAGTGGATGATCGACCCCACCGTGGACATGCCCGGCATCATGGCAGCCCTGATCGACGCCCTGCAGCCGGAGAGCTGAGCCCCGGCAAGACAGCGTTAGCCCTTGACGGCTCCCCCCAGCCCGGCCGAGCGCAGGAACACCGACTGGAACAGCAGGAACATGCCGATCGGGATGAGCGTCGCGATCGCGAGCGCCGCGAGGAACACGTCGAGCTCGGTCTGCGACTGCACGGCGGGGAGCCGCACCGACAGCGGCTGCACGGCGGGATCCGGCAGCACCAGCATCGGCCAGAGGTAGTCCTTCCACGCGGCGATGATGGCGAACACCGAGACCACGCCGAGGATCGGCTTCGACATCGGCAACACGATCGACCAGAACAGGCGGAAGGGCCCGGCGCCGTCGGTGCGGGCCGCCTCGAAGACCTCGCGCGGCAGCGAGTCGAAGAACCTCTTCACCAGCAGGATGTTGAACGCGTTCGCCCCCATCGGCAACCACACCGCGAGGTAGTTGTTGAGCAGGCTGACATCGCCCAGCAGTGGCGGATGCACGATCGTCAGGTACAGCGGCACCAGCAGCACGATGCCGGGGATGAACAGCGTGGCCAGCACGAGCGCGTTCAGCAGCGGCGCGTACCGCGGCTGCAGCACCGACAGCGCGTAACCCGCGGTCGTCGCGATGAACAGCTGCACGAACCACGCGCCGAGGGCGATGATGACCGTGTTCAGGAAGTACTGGTCGATGTGGATGTCGTTCCACGCGGTCGACAGGTTCGCCCAGTCGATCCCGTTCGGCCAGAGCGCGAACGGCTGCTGCAGCGTGTCCTGCGTGGGCGTGACCGCCGACTTCGCCAGCCAGAGGATCGGACCGAGCCCGGCGACGACCAGACCGACCGCGAGGAACAGGTGCGTGATCGACATCCCGATGCGGATGCCGGGACGCCTCCGCTCCGAATCCGAGATGACCGTGCGATCGCCCACCTGGTCGGCGGCGCGTTCGGCGGCGCGCTCCGCCGCCCGCGTCGAGAGACGGGTCGTGAGGCTCATGTCGTGCTCCATCGGTCGGTCAGCTTGAAGTAGAGCCAGGACAGGACGGCCAGCACGATCGCCAGCAGCACCGAGACGGCCGTCGCCTCGCCGTAGTCGCCGCCCAGGCTGTTGCGGAACGCCTTGTCGTAGATGTACAGCAGCACGGTCTTCGTGGCACCGGCAGGGCCGCCGCCGGTGAACAGGAACGGCTCGAGGAACACCTGCGCGGTCGCGATGACCTGCAGGATCAGCATGATGAAGAGGATGCCGCGCAGCTGCGGCAGCGTGACGTGCCAGATCTTCTTCCAGATGCCGGCTCCGTCGACCTCGGCGGCGTCGTACAGCTCGGGCGGGACGCCCAGCAGCGCGGCGAGGTAGATGATGATCGAGCCGCCGGCCCCGGCCCAGGTCGCCTCGAGCACGAGCGAGGGCATGGCCTGCACGGCATCCTGGATCCACGGCTGAGGCGGGATCCCCACCCAGCCGAGCACCGTGTTGAAGACACCGGACGGGTCGGCGCTGTAGAAGAACTTCCACAGCAGTACCGCGACGACGGGCGGGATGACGACCGGGAGATAGGCGAGGGCGGAGTACAGCCCCTTCCCCCGACGCACCTCGCTCATCAGCACCGCCATCAGCAGCGGCAGCGGGAACCCGAAGAGCAGCGCGAGCACCGCGAACCAGAGCGTGTTGATCACGGCCCTGCCGAGCTCGGGATCGCCGATCACCGCGAGGTAGTTGTCGAAGCCGACCCATTCCGCGACGATCAGGTTCGTCTTCTGCAGGCTCATGATCACGGACTGCACGATCGGCGACCAGGAGAAGAACACGAAGACGAACAGCATCGGCAGGACGAACACGAGGTTCGCCAGCCCGCCGCCGCGGTACCACGTGAGCGGCGAGCGGCGGCGGGGTCGGCGCACAGCGGGCGGCGGAGAATCCTCCACCGCCGCCCGCTGTTCGGAGAGCGTCATCGTCATCGACTACTCGTCGAGCTTCGCCTGCGCGTCGGTCTGCACCTGAGCGAGGAGAGCGTCGATGTCGGCGTTCTGGTCGGTGAGCACGGTCTGCACCACGGAGTCGAGCAGCGAGTAGACCTCCTGGGTCTTCACCTTCGGCTCGCCGACCGGCGTCTGGTCCCAGATGCGGTCGCTGAACGGCTTCATCTGATCGACCGGGACGTTGATGTAGTCGGCGATCCACTCCTGCGACTCGTCGTAGAGTTCACGGCTGAGCACCGGCAGCAGCGGGGTGCCGACGGCCTGGCCCGACTCGTCGAGCGTCTTCGCGTCGAGCACCGCGGCATCCTCGTCCATGAGCTTCTGCATGTAGTACCAGTCGATCCACTCGACACCTGCCGCCTTCGTCTTCTCGTCGATGGTCGGACTCATCACGGCGATGTCGCCACCGCCGAGCGTGCCGGGGTCGTCGCCCTCGAGCGGCACGACGGTCATGCCGTAGATCGCGGAGTCCATCCCGAAGTCGCGCACCAGCGCCGTGTAGATGTCGGAGCCCGACGTGTACATGCCGATGTTGCCCGCGGCGAACTCCTGGTTGATCGAGCCCCAGTCGAGGTCGACCTTCGAACCGAACGAGCCGTCCTCCCACTTCACGTCATGCAGGAACTGCAGCGCCTCCTTCGTCGCGTCGTTGTCGATCGTCGACTCCGCCGTGCCGTCGCCGTTGTCGGTCTGCGTGCGCCCGCCGCGGGCGACGGTCTGCGACGTGAGCTGCCAGCCGCCGGTGTTGTTGATCGCCATCTGCGCATAGCCGGCCTTGCCGGTGGCATCCGTGATCGCCTTGGCGGCCTCGCGGATCTCCTCCCACGTCTGCGGCGGGTTGTCGGGATCGAGGCCGGCCTGCTCGAACAGGTCGCGGTTGTAGTGGAGCGCCGCGGCGTACGCCTGGCGCGGGAACCCGTAGAGCTTGCCGTCGTCGCCCGTGACGCCGTCGAGGATGATCGGGTTGAACTTGTCGGTGTAGCCGAGCTCATCGATCGCGTCGGTGACGTCCATGAGCTGCCCGTTCTCGAGAAGCGTCTTGGAGTCGGTGAACGGCACGGTGAAGACGTCGGGCAGGCTGCCGCCGGCGAGCTGCACGGCGAACGTCGGTCCCTCCCATTCGTACTCGACGCCGATGATGTCGATGTCGGGATGCTCCTTCTCGAACTGCTTCTCCTGGGCCGCGAACGCGTCGTAGGCCGCGGCATCGGCGCCGGGCGGGAACGTCGCGACGCGCAGCTCGGTCTTGCCGCTCGCGCTCCCCTCGTCTCCCCCGGCGGAGCAGCCGGCGAGAGCGCCGACCGTCGCCAGCACGGCGACGCCGGCGACCAGGGTCCTCTTCGGTGACTTCATCGTCTTTCCTTCCATGTGATTGCTGATCGGGTCGTGCAGGGTTTCAGTGCTTCGCTCCGCGGGAGCGCTCCGGCAGGGCGCGCAGGGCGAGCCAGGCGGTGGAGTCGGGGGGCAGCGAGCCGTCGAGCGGCGTGCTGGCGAGCAGGACCTCGTGGTGCGCGGGCAGCGGCACCGCCGTCGGACCGAGGTTCGTGATGCTGAGCACCCCGTCTCCGCGGCGGAAGGCCAGCACGTCGGCGCCGAGCTCCAGCCAGGAGAATCCGCCGTCGGCGAGGTCTTCGACATCGCGGCGCAGAGCGATCGCGTCGCGGTAGAGGTTCAGGGTGGACGCCGGATCGTGCTCCTGCGCGTCGACGGCAAGGGGCGCCCAGTCCTCCGGCTGCGGCAGCCACGGCGTCCCGCCGAAGCCGTACGGGCTCGAGGCGCCCGACCAGGGCAGCGGCACGCGGCATCCGTCCCGCCCCGGGTCGACCCCGCCGGAGCGGAAGTGCATGGGGTCCTCGATCACGTCCAGAGGCAGCTCCACCTCGGGCAGGCCCAGTTCGTCGCCCTGGTAGATGTACAGGCTGCCGGGGAGGGCCGCGACGAGCAGCGCGGCGGCACGCGCCCGCTTCCCGCCGCGCGCGGCGTCCGTCGGGGTGCCGAAGCGCTTGCGATCGAAGGCGAACGACGAATCGGCGCGACCGTAGCGCGTCGCCGGGCGGGTGACATCGTGGTTCGAGAGCACCCAGGTCGCGGGCGCCCCCACCGGCGCGTGCTCGGCGAGCGTGCGGGTGATCGAGTCGCGCATGGCCTGCGCGCTCCAGGGCTGCGCCATGAAACCGAAGTTGAAGGCCGTGTGCATCTCGCCGGGCCGCAGGTAGCGGGCGAAGCGCTCGGCGTCCTCGAGCCACACCTCTCCCACGAGCACGCGCTCTCCGTCGTACTCGTCGGCGACGGCGCGCCAGTCGCGGTAGATGTCGTGCAGCTCGTCGCGGTCGATGTGCGGGTGACCGGTGACCGGGGCGCTGCCGGGAGGCAGATCCGGGAGCGCCGGATCCTTCACCGGCAGCGCCGCGGAGTCGATGCGCACGCCGGCGACGCCGCGGTCGAACCAGAACCGCAGCACGTCCTCATGCTCGCGACGCACGTCGGGATGGTTCCAGTTGAGGTCCGGCTGCTCGGGCGTGAAGAGGTGCAGGTACCACTCGCCGGGAGTGCCGTCGGCGTTGCGCGTGCGCGTCCAGGTCTCGCCCTGGAAGCTGGAGACCCAGTTGGTCGGGATGCCGTCGCCGTCCTCCCCGCGGCCGGGGTGGAACCAGAATCGCTCGCGCTCGGGACTCCCGGGGCCTGCGGCGAGTGCGCGCCGGAACCAGTCGTGCTGATCCGAGATGTGGTTGGGGACGATGTCCACGATCGTGCGGATTCCGAGCGCCAGAGCCTCGGCGATGAGTTGCTCCGCCTCGTCGAGCGTGCCGAACCGCGGGTCGATGTCGCGGTAGTCCTGCACGTCGTAGCCGCCGTCGGCGAGCGGGCTCAGGTACCAGGGGTTGAACCACAGCGCGTCGACCCCGAGGCTCTTGAGGTAGCCGAGACGGGACCGCACGCCCGCGAGGTCGCCGATGCCGTCGCCGTTGCCGTCCGCGAAGCTGCGTACGTAGATCTGGTAGATCACGGCGGTGCGCCACCATCCCTCATCCGCCGGCATGGTCAGGGTGCGTGCAGGCGCGGGTGCGGTGCTGCGCAGAACATCGGTGTCCACGGAACTCCTCGTCGTCAGTGGCGATGTCCTGAATGTAGCTTTACTTCGCGATTGATGCAAGAACTAAACAAGTTGTCGCAATTTTGCGATCCTTGCAGTGCGCGTGAAAGAGCTCGGCGGATGCCGGGAGGTCGAGGCGTCAGGCGAGCGGGCCCGTGGACGCCCGCAGGACGAGCTCGGGCTCGAAGAGGAGCTCGTCGATCGGCTGGGCCGTGCCGGCGATCTGGGCGAGCAGCAGCGCGATCACCGCTCTCCCCATCGACTCGATCGGCTGACGCACGGTCGTGAGGGGCGGCTCGGTGCAGCTCATCAGCGCGGAGTCGTCGAAGCCGACCACGCTCACATCTCCCGGCACCGAGAGCCCTGCGCGCCGCGCCGCGCGTACGGCGCCGAGGGCCATCGGGTCGCTGGCGCACACGATCGCCGTGGCGCCTGCCTCGAAGAGCCGTGCCGCCCCCGCCTGACCGGACTCGAGCGAGTACATGCCGCGGATCACGAGGTCGTCGGAGAGCGGGGAGCCGAGCCGCTCGAGCAGCCGGCGCGCCGAATCGAGCTTGCGCTGCGACGGCACGTGATCGCCGGGTCCGAGCAGCAGGCCGATCCGCCGGTGACCCAGCTGGTGCACGTGCAGCACGGCCTGCTCGGCGGCGGCGGAGTCGTCGGTCGACACGGTCGCGAACTGCAGTTCCGGGACGCGGGCGTTGACGAGCACCGTGGGCAGGTTCACCTGGCGGAGCCGCTCGTAGTGCTGATGCGCGGCATCCGCCTGCGTGTAGTTCCCGCCGAGGAAGATGACGCCCGAGACCTGCTGCGCGAGGAGCAGGTCGATGTAGTCCGACTCGGTCACCCCGCCCGCATTCTGCGTGCACAGCAGCGGGGTGTACCCGTTCTGCGTCAGGGCGCCGCCGACGATCTCGGCGAAGGCGGGGAAGATCGGGTTCTGCAGCTCGGGCAGCACGAGACCGACCAGGCGCGCCCGCTCGCCCCGCAGCTTCGTCGGCCGCTCGTACCCCAGCACGTCGAGGGCGGTGAGCACCGCCTGACGGGTCGCATCCGAGACGCCGGGCTTGTCGTTCAGCACGCGACTGACCGTGGCCTCGCTCACTCCGACCTTGCGCGCCACCTCGGCGAGTCGTTTCGACATGGAGTCAGTGTACGCAAGTTCTTGCAAGATCGCGCAAGCGGTCTGCAGAGCGCTGCAACGACCGCCTAGCGGACGTTGCCGTTGGAGCAGGTCTGCTGCGCGGCGGAGTTGCCCTTGATCGAATCGGGAAGAGCGACGACGTCCGAGGGCGTGGCATTCGGATCCGGGGTGGCACCCTCGACCGGCGCCGTGGGCTCCTGGACGACCACGCCGTCGTTGCTGTTGTTCTGGTGCGTGATCTGCAGCTGCGCGTTCGCCTCGATCGCGTCCCACATGATGCCCGCCGCCTGCTGGTTCGGCACCACCTTGTTGGGATCGGCGCTGTCGCCGACCGTCGGATACTGCAGGAAGACGATGTCCTCGAACGGCACGGACTTCACGGCCAGGGCGATCTGCACGATCTTCATCGGGTCGGCCAGCGACGTGCTGGTCTCGAGGTTGTTGAGGCCGATGTTGGCGAGCTTCAGCATGACGGGTACGTTGCCGAGCGTCTCACCGCTGATCAGCGCGCGGGCCAGGCTCGACATGTACTGCTGCTGGTTGCCGATACGGCCGAGGTCGCTGCCGTCACCGACGCCGTGGCGGGTGCGCAGGAACTGCAGGGCCTGCAGACCCTGCAGGTAGTGCTGACCGGCCTCCATGTCGAGGCCCGTGTAGCGGTCCTTGATCGGGTTCGCGAGGCATACCTCGACGCCGCCGATCGCGTTCGTGATCTCGATCACTCCGCCGAAGGTGACGGAGGCCGCGAACTGGATCTCCTGACCCGTGAGCTGGCCGATCGTCTTCGCGACGCAGTTCAGGCCCGCATCGGAATAGGCGACGTTCAGCGGCTGCTTGCTCATGCCCGAGTGGACGTTGCCCTCTTCATCGGTGCACTCCGGGATCGGGATCATCAGGTCGCGCGGGAAGCTGACGACGGTGATGCGACGCGGCTCCTGTGAGACGTGCACCAGCAGGTTCACGTCGTTCAGCGTGCCGCCGGCATCGCGGCCGGTGCAACGGTCGCCGAACAGATCCTTGTATTTCTCCTCGCAGGTGTCGACGCCGGTGAGGACGAGGTTGAACCCCTCTTTGTACTCTCCGATGTCGGGCGGGAGCTGCTCCTGGCCCTCCAGATCGACCGCGTTCGCGGAGACCGTGCTGGAGAAGTCGTAGAGGATGTAGGCGCCGACGCCGAAACCGCTGACGAGGACGACGGCGAGGCCGATCGCGAGGAACTTCATCAGTTGGCCGACGGCCCCGGGGGTGCGTTGCTGACCGTGCCGCGCGATGGTGCGCCGGCGTCGGGAGTTCTCGCTCACTCGTGGCCTTTCGGGTTCAGTATGCGGAGGGTGTGGGATTCGAACCCACGAGACATCTCTGCCCACTGGTTTTCAAGACCAGCTCCATCGGCCGCTCGGACAACCCTCCCGACAGACGAAATCTGCCGACAACGCGTGAGTCTAGCCGAGTTCTATTCTGACGCGTCGACCTGGGCGGGTGCTGGAAGCGTGTCGAGAGCGGTCGCCAGGCCGCCGTCCGCCACGTCGTCCGTGATCTCGCCCGCGGCATCCTTCACCTCGTCCGGAGCCTGGCCCATCGCCACCGCGCGTCCGCCATGGGAGCGTGCCCAGCCGAACATCCCGACGTCGTTGCGTCCGTCGCCGGCCACGAAGACCCGGCCGCCGTCGACACCGAGCTCGGTGCGCACCTGCTCCAGCGCGGTGCCCTTGTCCACGCCCTGCGGAGCGATGTCGAGCCACGCCGTCCAGCCGATCGCGTAGGAGACCTCGTTGAGCCCGGCATCCGCCACCAGCCGATGGAAGTCCTCCTCATCGTGCCCCGGCGAGACGACGACGATGCGCGACACCGGCTCGGCGCCGAGCTCGTCGAAGTCGACCTGACGTCCGCCCTCGAGGGTCCAGTCGTCGAGCACGGCCGTGTAGAGGCGCTGCGCCGACGCGAGCTCGACCATGTAGCGAGCCTCCGGCAGACGCTCCTGCAGCAGCGCGAGCACGGGGCGGGGGTCGAACGTCTCGACGTTCCAGCGCTCCCACTCGCCGTCGACACGGCGCATCGTCACGGCGCCGTTCGAGCACACCACGTACTCCGCGGTCAGGCCGAGCTCCTCGACGTAGCGCCGGGTGGCCATCCAGCTGCGTCCGGTGGCGATCGTCACCTCGTGCCCGGCCTCCCGGGCACGAGTGATCGCTTCGGGCACGCCGGGACTCATGGTCTCGTCCTGCAGCAGGATCGTGCCGTCGACGTCGAGACCGACGAGCCAGGGTCGAGTCACCGTGCCGCCTCGGCGTCGTCGACCCATCCGAGGGGACGGATGATGTCGAGACCGCCGAGGTAAGGGCGCAGCACCTCGGGCACCCGTACCGACCCGTCGGCCTGCTGGTGCGTCTCGAGCAGCGCGACGATCCAGCGCGTGGTGGCGAGCGTTCCGTTCAGGGTCGCCACGTGCTGCGTCTTCGTGTCCTTGGTCCCTGAGCCTGTCGAAGGGTCGCTGGCCGGACGGTGACGCACGTCGAGCCGACGGGCCTGGAACGTGGTGCAGTTCGAGGTCGAGGTGAGCTCGCGGAACGCGCCCTGGGTCGGCACCCATGCCTCGATGTCGTACTTGCGCGCGGCGCTCGAGCCCAGGTCTCCGGCGGCGACGTCGATCACGCGGTACGAGAGGCCGAGCGAGGTCAGCATCTCCTCCTGCAGGGCGACGAGCCGCAGGTGCTCGGCTTCGGCATCCTCCGGGTTCGTGTAGACGAACATCTCGAGCTTGTTGAACTGATGCACGCGGATGATGCCGCGGGTGTCCTTGCCGTGCGACCCGGCCTCGCGGCGGTAGCAGGTCGACCATCCGGCGTAGCGGAGGGCGCCGTCGGTCAGGTCGACGATCTCGTCCTTGTGGTACCCGGCGAGGGCGACCTCGCTGGTGCCGACGAGGTACAGGTCGTCGTCCTTGTCGAGGTGGTAGACCTCGTCGGCGTGCTCGCCGAGGAAGCCGGTGCCCTGCATGATCTCGGGGCGTACGAGCGTCGGGGTGATCATCGGCACGAAGTCGTGCTGCAGCGCCTTGTCGAGCGCCAGGTTCATCAGGGCTATCTCGAGTCGGGCACCGATGCCGCGGAGGAAGTAGAAGCGCGCGCCGGAGACCTTCGCGCCGCGTTCCATGTCGATCGCGCCGAGGAGCTCGCCGAGCTCGAGGTGGTCGCGCGGCTCGAAGTCGAAGGCGGGCACGTCGCCGACGCGACGCAGCTCGACGAAGTCGGCCTCGCCACCGGCCGGCACCCCGTCGATCACGACGTTCTCGATGCGGGCGAGGGCGACGGATGCCGCCTCCGAGGCCTCGTTGGCGGCGAGCTGGGCCTGCTTGACCCGCTCGGCAAGATCTTTGGCCTGCGCGACGAGCGCCGCCTTCTCGTCTTTCGGCGCCTTCGCAACCTGCTTGCCGAACGCGTTCTGCTCGGCCCGCAGCTCCTCGAACGCCGTCAGCGCGGCCCGGCGCGATCGATCGGCCTCGAGCGCGGCGTCGACGGTGCCCTGGTCATTGCCACGAGCAGCCTGCGAACGGCGGACGAGCTCCGGGTTTTCGCGGAGGAGTGCGAGGTCGATCATCCACCAAGTCTAGAGCGCGCGCCCAGGGCGTCAGCCGCGCCCGATGAGACCCCGCCAGGCCTTGCCGAGACGCGCGACGCCCTCGACGAGGTCGTCTTCCCCGACTTCCGAGAACGACAGGCGGAGGAATCCCGGGAAGCCGTCACCTGCTGCGGCGAACCACTCCCCGCGCTGGTAGAAGACGCCCTGATCCTGCGCGTCCTCGAACACGCGGTCGTAGTCGACGCCGCCGCCGAGCCTCGCCCACGCGAAGAAGCCGCCCTGCGGATCGGCGACCTCGACATCGTCGCCGAACTCCGCGCGGAGCGCGCCGGTGAGCACCTGGGCCTTGCGGGCGTAGACGGCAGCGGCCGCGCTGATCGAGGGATCCAGACGCTCGTCGCGCAGCATCCGCTCCCCCACCGCCTGCACGACGCCGCTGGTCTGGCCGTCGAGCCGGTTCCGCAGCCACGTGATGCGCTCCGAGATCGCCTCGGGCACCACGATCCACCCCAGCCGCAGTCCGGGCCCGAGTGTCTTCGAGAGGGTGTTCACGCCGATGACCCGGTCCGAGGCGCGGAACGCGTGCCGGTCCGGGACGACGACGCCGGGGAACCGGATCTCCCGGTACGGGTCGTCTGCGATGATCGTGAACCCGTAGGTCTCGGCGAGGGCGACGAGCGCCTGCTCCTTCTCGGCGCTGAGCGTGACGCCGGACGGGTTCTGGAAGGTCGGCACGGTGAAGAGGGCCTTCGGACGCAGGCCCGCGCGGAGCCGACGTTCCAGTTCGTCCACGTCGATGCCGTCGGAGGTGACGGCGAGGGGCGCCACCTCGACGCCGATCAGATCGAGAGCACGGAGGAAGAGAGGGTAGACCGGGTCGTCGACGACGATCAGGTCGCCGGGATCGAGGAGGCTGAGCGCTGCGAGAGCGAGTCCGTGCGCGCCGCCGTTGGTGATGAGGACCCGCTCCGGGACAACCCCTTCACGGTCGGCGATCGCCGACCGGAGCCCCGCCAGGCCGGGTGCCGCGGAGTACTTCAGCAGCGCGGGGAACCCGGCATCCTCGGAGACCGCGCGGAAGGCATCCCGGTAGAGGTCGAGAGGAAGCAGGTCCACCGCCGGGTTGCCGCCGCCGAGATCGATGGCGCCGGGCGCGAGGCGGATGAGCGTGGCGTCGCCGAAGCCCTGGCGCGCGGGGAGCCCGGCCAGCAGTGCGCTCGGCGTGAGAGCGGTGTCCGTCATGGTGTCCGATCGGTTCAGGGGCGGAAGGAGGACGACATATACATCCTCCGTGATGGCGCCGATGCAGCCGTCATCCGTCGATGAAGTGCTTGGCGATCCGATTGCCGATGAACTGCACCAGCTGCACCAGGGCGATCAGCACGATGATGATGAGGATCATGACGGCGTAGTCGAAGCGCTGATAGCCGTAGGTGAGCGCGAGGTTTCCGAGCCCGCCGCCGCCGACCGCGCCCGCCACCGCGGTCGCGTCGATCAGCGCCACGAAGATGAACGTCAGGGAGAGCAGCAGCGGCCCGAACGCCTCGCGCACGACGAAGCCGAACAGGATGTGCAGGGGCGAGGCGCCGAAGGCCTTCGCGGCCTCGATGACCCCCGGGTCGACCGCGACGAGATTCGACTCGGCGACGCGGGCGATGCCGACGGATGCCGCGATCGTCAGCGGCAGGATCGCGGCGGCCGGCCCGATGCTCGTGCCGATGAGAGCACGCGTGAGCGGAGTCAGCGCGATCAGCAGGATGATGAACGGGATCGGGCGCAGGGTGTTCACGACGATGTTCAGGGTCGTGTGCACGACACGGCTGTGCAGCAGCTGCCCCGGGCGCGTGGCGTACAGGAAGATGCCGAGGATCAGGCCGATCACCGAGGCGAGGAAGAACGCGACCGAGACCATGAAGAGCGTCTCGCCGAGGGCCCGCGCGACCTTGGGGATCACCACGTCGAGCTCGAGCACGTCGAATCTCACCACGTCGTCACCTCGGTCCGTGTCGCGAGCTCGGCGACGAACCGCTCGATGGCGGCATCCTCGCCGTGCAGCGCCAGGCTGAGCTGGCCGTACGGGAGGTTCTTCACCCGCGCGACGCCGCCCTGGATGATCGAGAAATCGACCTCGTGGGTGCGGGCGAGCGACGAGAGCAGCGGCCCCTCGGCGACCGCGCCGTCCATCGCCACCGAGATGCGACGGCCGGTGAAGCTCGAAGCCAGCTCGGCACGCTGCGCGTCGCTCAGGAACGTGCGCGTGTACGACCCGACGAGGTTCGCCGTCACCGGATGCTGCGGACGGGCCAGGATCTGATGGATGTCGCCCGACTCGACCACATCGCCGTCGCTGAGGATCGAGACGCGGTCGGCGAGGTGGCTCATCACGTCCATCTCGTGCGTCACCACGACGATCGTGATGCCGAACTCCTGGTTCACCGAGCGGAGCAGGTCGACGATCTCCGTCGTCGTCTGCGGATCGAGGGCGCTCGTCGCCTCGTCGGCCAGCAGCACCGACGGCTTCGCCGCGATCGCGCGGGCGATCCCCACACGCTGCTTCTGGCCGCCGGAGAGCTGACGTGGGCGTGCGAACGCCTTTCCGCCGAGTCCGACGAAGTCGAGCAGTTCGGCCACCCGCCGCGAGATCTGATCGTCCTTCCACCCCGCGAGCTTGAGAGGTGTGGCGATGTTGCTGAAGACCGTGCGCGAGTTCCAGAGGTTGAACTGCTGGAACACCATCCCGATGCCGTGCCGCAGCGCACGCAGCTCGGCGGGCGGCAGCGACTGCACGTCGACGCCGTCCACGAGAACGCGTCCCTCCGTCGGCGCCTCGAGCCCGTTGATCATGCGGAGCAGTGTCGACTTGCCCGCTCCGGAGCGGCCGATCAGCCCGTAGACCTCGCCGGCGCGCACCGAGATGTCGACGTCGCGCAGCACTCGCACGGGCTCGCCCTTGCCCCGCGCGGGGTAGTCCTTCGACACCCCGGACAGCTGGATGCGCTCTGTCATTCGAACCTCGGTCGGATCGTGCGGCCTGTCCGCACTGCGGGTGCTACTGCGCGACGAGCTCGGCGAGCGCCGCGCGCAGGTCGTCGACCGGCAGCTCGACGATCGTGGCCTCGCCGCGCTTCTCCTCTTCGAGCGCCTGCACGACGCGCTCGTCGCGGTACGTCTTCTCGAGCAGTGCCCAGGCCGGGTCGTCGGCGCGGTCCGCGGTCGTGGCGACCACGATCACGTACGGGCTCGACGTCGTGGCCGACGAGTCCTCGAGCACGATGGCGTCGTCGCTCGTGATCTCGAGCGCCGGGTCGAAGTCGTCGGTGGCGATGACGACGGCGGAGATCGTCGGGTCGCTGTAGCTGGTCTGCACGGACTCGTGGGCGATGCGCACCAGTTCGACTCCGCGCGGGTTCGACGTGATGTCCTCCTCGGTCGGGAACACCCCCGCGTTCTCGTCGACCTCGATGACGCCGGCGGTCTGCAGGATGAAGAGCGCGCGGGAGAAGTTGGCCGGGTCGTCGGGCACGGCGATCTTCCCGCCTTCGGGGATGCTGTCGGCCGAGTCGAGATCTTCCGAGAACAGGCCCCAGGCCGAGATGACCGTGGAGAACACCGGCGTGATGTCGGTGTCGTTCTCCTTGTTGAACTGGCTGAGCCAGGCGACGTGCTGGAAGGAGTTGCCGTCGACCTCGCCCTCGACGAGAGCGGTGTTGGGAAGATACGGGTCATCGAAGTTCACGAACGTGAGGTCGAGACCGTTCTCGCGTCCGACCTCGATGATCGCGTCCTGGAAATCGCTCTGCGCGGTGTCGGCGATGGTCAGCGGGATCAGTTCCTCGGCACCCTCGCCTGCTGCCTCCAGCGCGGAGTTCTGCACGACGATCGGGATCACGATCGCGGCGGCGATCGCCACGACGGCCACCGCTCCGCCGATCAGCCAGAGCCGCCGGCGCGACTTCTGCGTGGCCAGGTGCGCGTCGATCTCGTTCTGAGTCTGGTTCTGGTCTGACATGTCGGGCTCCTGCGAAGTGGGCGGGTCGTCGGGAGTGCGGCCATCGTCCGCGGCCAGCCGATTCGGGACGGCTGCGCAAGGAATGCGGGATGGCTTCCGACGTTAGCCGCGGAGCCAGGGGCGGCACGATCCCGGCGGTAATGCGCGGAAACACGAGGGTGGTCGTGCCGGAGATCGGGCGAGCGGATGCCGGGCTTAGAGTAGCGCCATGACCACGAGCGATTCCGCCCGCCGCCAGGCGGCGCTCGTGTACAACCCGATCAAGGTCGACGGCAAGCGGCTTCGCGCCGCGGTGCGCGATCTGTCGCGGGACGCCGGGTGGGAGCACCCCGCGTTCTATCCCACGACGATCGAGGATGCCGGTCAGGCGGCGACCGCGCAGGCACTCGCCCGCGGTGTGGACGTCGTGCTCGTCGCCGGCGGCGACGGCACCGTGCGCGCGGTCTCCGAAGCGATCGCGAACTCCGGGGTGCCGCTGGCGATCCTGCCGAGCGGCACGGGCAACCTGCTGGCGCGCAATCTGGGCCTCCCGCTCGGAGATCCGGAGGAGATGATCCGGGCAGCGCTCGGCGATTTCCGGCATCCGATCGACATGGGATGGGCCCGCGTGATCCGTGCCGACGGCGGGGAGTCGGAGCATGCGTTCGTGGTGCTCGCGGGCATCGGCCTCGACGCCGACATGATCGCGAACACGCGGTCCGACCTCAAGAAGTCGGTGGGCTGGATCGCCTATGTCGACGGTGCGGCGCGATCACTTCCGCGCGCCCGGCCGTTCCGCGCGGTCTACCAGATCGACGAAGGACGCCTGCACTCGACGAAGGTGCACAGCATCCTCTTCGCGAACTGCGGCACGCTTCCCGCGGGAATCGCGCTCATCCCCGATGCGTCCATCACCGACTCGACGCTCGACGTCGCCGTCATCCAGCCGACGGGCGTGCTCGGGTGGCTCGGCGTCTGGCGGAAGATCTGGTGGGACAATTCGGTCCTGCGGCGTTCCCGTGCCGGGCGCCGGGTGCTCGAGCGCCGCGGCCGAGACGCATCGGTGCACTACTTCCGCGGGGTCGCCGCCGAGGCGGCAGCCCCCGGGCCGACGCCGATCGAGCTCGACGGCGATGCATTCGGCGACGCCGTGCGCATCACCTGCCGGGCGGATCCGGGCGCGCTGCTGCTCGCCCTCCCCGCCGGCCACCCGGTGTCGATGCTCTGATGCCGCGGAGCCCCGGGTGCCGGTGGTCAGCTGCTGAGCACCTTCACGGTGCCGTCGAGGCCGCCGCCGGTCAGGGTGAGCGTGAAGTCGTCGTCATCCACATCGTCGTCGGGGAAGGCGATGATGGTCGCCCGGGGGCCCATGTCCATCGTGCACACCTGCTCGGCGTCCGTGACGAAGGTGACGGTGCCCGCGTTGCCGGATCCCTCGACGGACTCCACGACCGGTGCGCACGAGGAGGAGCCCCAGGTGAGCAGCACCAGGCTGCCGTCGTCGAACCATCCGGCCGAGGGCTGATACTCGGTCGAGCTGCCCGGCTTCCCCGCGAAGTCGGGGTTCCCGTCGAGATCGACATCGTCGACGATGTCGCCGTAGGTGACGTTGAGCGTGATCTCGGCCGTCGGATCGACGCCTTCGGGGAGAGCCCCGACGCTCGCACGCGGCGCGTAGTCGGCCGTGCAGACCTTCTCCTCGCCGTCCTCGCCCTCGAGGTCCACGAGATTCAGGGTCACGGTCTGGCCGTCGGCGGAGACCTCGTCGACCTGCGGGATGCAGCCGGACGAGCCCCAGGTGATGACGGCGAACATGCGGCCCTCGTCGAGGAGCACGCCCTCGATGTCGCCGGTGTCGTCGCCGGCGTTCGCGCTCGGCGCCGGGGAGCTCGTCGGCGTCTCGGCGCCGGGCGTCGACGTGCATCCTGCGGCGAGGAGCGCGATCGCAGCGAGGGACGAGAGGACGGCTGCGAGACGCGTGCGTGTGGCCATGCTCACAGGGTACCCGTCCGATATTCCGGATTCACCTACAGGTTCCTGCGGTGGGGCCGTGAACTCACTGGAGGGCAGAGGTGAGGCGGGCGAGGTTGTCCAGCACCGTCGAGCGGAGCGGCTGCTGCATCCACTCCTCCAGCGTGAGCTCGCGGCTCAGCGACCGGTACTTGTCCTCGACGGCACGCATCTCCGAGATGAACTCCTCTCCGCGCACGAGCATCGACACCTCGAGGTTGAGACCGAAGGAGCGCATGTCCATGTTGCTGGAGCCGATGACCGCGACCTCCTCGTCGATCGTGAGGCTCTTCGTGTGCAGGATGTACGGCTTGCGGTACATCCAGATGCGCACCTCGGCCCGGAGCAGCGCCTCGTAGTAGCTGCGCTGGGCGTGGTAGACCATCGCCTGATCGCCCTCTTCCGACACGAAGAGCTCGACGTGCACGCCGCGATCCACGGCCGCGGTGATCGCCAGCAGCAGCGCTTCGTCGGGGACGAAGTACGGGCTGACGATGATGATCTTGCGCTTGGCCGCATAGAGCAGCGCGAGGAAGAGCCGCAGGTTGTTCTCGACCTTGAAGCCGGGCCCCGACGGCACCACCTGGCAGTCCAGATTCCCCGAGCCGATGTCGGCGTGCGCGATGTCGATCTCCTCGAGCACCTCGTCGGTCTCGCTGTACCAGTCGCTGAGGAAGATCGCGTTCACGCTCAGCACGACCGGACCGTCGAGACGCACCATGAGGTCGACCCAGTGCAGACCGCGCTTGATGTTCTTGGGGAGGTTGTAGGTCGAGTCGGTCACGTTCTGCGAACCGAGGAAGGCCACTTTGCCGTCGACGACGAGGAGCTTGCGGTGGTTGCGCAGGTCAGGGCGCTGCATCTTGCCCTTGAGGGGCTGCACAGGAAGCATCAGCTGCCAGTCGGCGCCCATGGCGTTGAGTCGCTTGACGGTCGCCTTGTACCGCGGCTTCCAGCGGTTCGCCCAGTGGTCCATGAGCACCCGCACCTCGACGCCCCGCTGCGCGACCTCTTCCATCGCGCGGAAGAAGTTGTCGGTCGAGACGTCGGCCTGCAGGATGTAGAACTCGATGTGGACGTATTCCTTCGCCTCGCGGATGGCTGCGGCCATCGCATCCAGCGACTCCTGATAGTCCGAGATCAGATGCGCGCCGTTGTCACCCGAGAGCGGGAGCGCGCCCAGCTTCTGGTTCATCTCCACGGTCGGCCCGAACCATCCGGGCGCGTGCGGGCGGAGGGTGCCGAAATGCAGGTGCTCGCTCGTCTGCGCGATGTACTCGTTGATCTGGTCCTGCTTGCGTCGCCGAGCACGCGGAAGGCGCGGGTTCCCGATCAGCAGGAACAGGAAGACGCCGATGAAGGGGATGAAGAACACGGCGAGCAGCCAGGCCATCGCCGCCGTCGGCCGGCGATTGCGCGGGATGATGATGATCGCGGTGGCGCGGATGGCGAGATCGAGCAGCAGGAGGAAGACCGCGATCAACAGGGCCCAGATCTCGGGCGTCATCGTCTCCCCTCGCTCCCCCGGCGTCGATCACCGGAGGTTCGCGCAGTCCGCCGCGCATTGGCTACACAGTAGCCGATGGCTCGGACGCTGCTCAGGTGCGAGGAGGGAGGCCGCGCGCCGCGCGCTCCTCGGCCTCGATCTGCGCGTGCACCTTGCGCTCGGTGCGATCGAATCGGAGGATGCCGCGGAGCACGAAGACGAAGACGACGCTCACTCCGATGGTCGGCAGAATCGACCATGCCGCAGCGAGCCAGAAGTTCTCCATCCCTCCATCGTACGCGAGCGACTCTTCGTCCACATTCGTCGCTTCCCCGGCAAACTCTCCACAGGAGCCTTTTCCGCACCCGGCCGACCCACGGTTCGATGACACTCCTGGGATGACCACACTGCTTCGCGCCTCCGACTCCGCCGGTTTCCTCCGGATCGTGCCCACGCTCGCCGGCTTCACGCCGCGGCAGAGCATCGTGCTCCTGCCGTTCCGCGGGTCCCGCGCCTACGGCGCGATGCGTCTCGACCTGCCGGGCGACGACGTCCCCCTCGAGGAGTATGCCGACGCCGCGGTCGGGCTCGCCCTGCGCGTGGAGGGGACGGATGCCGTCGCGCTCGTCGTCTACACCGATTCCGAGGTGCACCCCACGCGCGACGGGCTCGTGCTGCCGTTCGCGGTCGAGGTCGACGAGCTGCTCGGCTGCGCGGATGACGCCGGGCTTCGCGTCGTCGACGCCCTCTGCGTGACGCCCGCAGGCTGGTCGAGCTACCTCGTCGACGACCCGGTGATCGGCGCTCTCAGCGAGATCGATGCCGTCGCGTTCCCGACCGCCGATGACGTGTCCGGCGACGTGTCCGGCGACCAGTTCTCCGGAACCGAGCTCCCCGCCGCCGACCTCGCGGAGAAGGAGCGCGTGGGGCAGGCGCTCCTCGAGTTCACCGAGATGCTGAGCCGCGACAGATGCGGCACGCTCACGGGGCGGGAGAACCCGCTGGCGATCGCCGCCCTGGTGACGCTGGAGGATGTGCCGGCGTTCTTCGAGTCGGTGCTGCGCACTCCCGATGATCTGCCGCCGTTCGCGACCGCGGCGCTGCTGTGGTGCCTCGACCGTCCGCTCTTCCGCGATGTCGCGATCGCGCAGTGGGCGACCGACCTGGCCGGCGGCATGCGCACGCTCGGCGCCCAGCTCGCCTTCGCCGGTTCCGGCTCGATGGTTCCCGACGATCTGGGCCAGGTCTTCCTGGGCCGCGGACCCGCTCCCGACCCCGATCGGCTCCGCGTCGCGCTGTCGGTGGTGCGGCACGCCGCGGCACGCGCTCCGCGAGCCTCACGACCTGCGCCGCTGACAGCCGCGGCGTGGCTGTCCTGGGCGCTCGGTCGCTCTACCCACGCGGGCCGCTACCTCGAGATGGTCCGCGAGATCGATCCGCAGTACGGTCTCGCCGCGCTGCTCGAGACGATGATCGGCGGCGCCCTGCTGCCGGAATGGGCGTTCCGGCGTGGCCCGGTGGGGTGACCGGGGTCCGACGGCTACTTGACGAGGGGGAAGAGGATGGTCTCGCGGATCCCGAGTCCGGTGATCGCCATCAGGAGGCGATCGATGCCCATGCCCATGCCGCCCGACGGCGGCATGCCGTGCTCGAGCGCCCGCAGGAACTCCTCGTCGACGGGCATCGCCTCGACGTCACCGCGCGCCGCGAGCTTGGCCTGCTCGACGAAGCGCTCGCGCTGGATCACCGGGTCGACGAGCTCGGAGTATCCGGTCGCCAGTTCGAAGCCGCGGATGTACAGGTCCCACTTCTCCACGACGCCCGCGGTCGACCGGTGCTCGCGCACCAGGGGCGAGGTGTCGACCGGGAAGTCCATCACGAAGGTCGGGCGCACCAGGTCGCCCTTCACGAAGTGCTCCCACAGCTCCTCGACCAGCTTGCCGTGCGTGGCCTGCGCCGGAAGGTCGACACCGTTGGCCTCGGCGAAGGCGATCAGGTCGTCCACGGAGTCCTGCGGGGTGACCGTGCGGCCCGATGCGGCCGAGAGCGACTCGTACATCGAGATGCGGTCCCACTCGCCGCCGAGGTCGTACTCGGTGCCGTCGGCCCAGGTCACCGTCGTCGAGCCGGTCACCGCGATCGCGGCCTGCTGCACGAGCTCCTGCGTGAGGGCGGCCATCTGGTTGTAGTCGCCATACGCCTGGTAGGCCTCGAGCATCGCGAACTCCGGGCTGTGCGTCGAGTCGGCGCCCTCGTTGCGGAAGTTGCGGTTGATCTCGAAAACGCGCTCGATGCCGCCGACGACCGCGCGCTTCAGGTAGAGCTCCGGCGCGATGCGCAGATACAGCTCGGTGTCGAAGGCGTTGGAGCGGGTGATGAACGGACGAGCGGACGCGCCGCCGTGCTGCACCTGCAGCATCGGCGTCTCGACCTCGAGGTAGTCGTGGTTCGTGAAAGTGGCGCGCAGGCTCGCGTTCACGGCAGCGCGGGCGCGGACGGTGATGCGTGCCTGTTCACGGACGATGAGATCGAGGTAGCGGCTGCGGACGCGGCCCTCTTCGCTCAGCTCGGAGTACGCGTTCGGCAGCGGGAGGATCGCCTTCGATGCGATCGTCCAGTCGTCGGCCATGATCGAGAGCTCGCCGCGGCGGCTGGAGATGACCTCGCCGTGCACGAAGACATGGTCGCCGAGGTCGACGAGCTCCTTCCACTCCGCGAGGGACTCCTCGCCGACGTTCGCCAGCGAGATCATCGCCTGGATGCGCGTGCCGTCGCCGGCCTGCAGCGTCGCGAAGCAGAGCTTGCCGGTGTTGCGGCTGAACACCACGCGCCCGGCCACCCCGACGACGACGCCGGTCTCGGCACCCGCCTCGAGTTCGCCGTACTCCGCGCGGAGCGCCGGGATGCTGTGCGTCACCGGGACGCCGACCGGGAACGCGCCGCCCGCGGCATCCGCCCGATTCGCGATCAGGCGTTCGCGCTTGGCGAGACGCACGGCCTTCTGCTCGTGGACGTCCTCTTCGTTCGAAGGGTCGGCCGAAGCCGATTCGGGCGCGGCGGACGCGTCAGTCATGTGCGGTGCTCCTTGAAGTCCTCCCCAGTTTACCGAGGCGGCGCGCCGAGTCTTCGCGCGGGCTGGGTAGCCTCGAAGCATGACCCCGCCACGGATCATCCACGCGCTCGCCGTCCTCGCCCTCGCACTCGTCGGCGTCGCCGCGCCGGTGGCGGCGGTGGCGGCGCCGGGATCGTCCGTGCGCCCGGCGGCATCGGAGGACGTGGACGACTTCTCCTACGCCTCCTGGGATGCCGTGTTCGAGGTCGGAATCGATGACGACGGTCGCGCGCGCATGCACGTCACCGAGACGCTCGTCGCCCGCTTCCCCGAATACGACCAGAACCGCGGCATCGTCCGCGGGCTCCCGACGAGCTACGAGGGCGCCGGCATCGACACCCGGGTGCTGTCGGTGAAGGACGAGCAGGGAGCGGACGTCCCCTACGAGACCGACGACGAAGACGGTCTGCTGCTGATCCTCACCGGAAACGATGACTACGTGCGAGGACTCACCACCTACGTCATCGAGTACGAGATGCGCGACGTGATCCTCGCTGCCGGAGCATCGCGAGCAGCACGCGGCGACGGCTCGGGCCATCCTGCCGTGGACGAGTTCTACTGGGATCTCCTCCCGCTCGACAGCACCCAGCCCATCGAGCGCTTCCGTGCCGACATCGTCTTCGACTCCGCGATGGGCGCGCAGCTCGTCGGAGCGACGAGCTGCTATGCCGGTGTCTCCGGCGCGGCCGACGAGTGCGAGCTTCAGGGCCCCGCCGTCGACGGCGGCCTCGCGACGTTCCGGGTCGAGTCCGGAGAGCGGCCTGCGGGCGACGGCGTGACGGTCGCGATCGGCTTCGAACCGGGAACGGTCGTGCAGCCGTCGGCGCGCACGCCGAATCCCGTCACCGACACGGCACCTCTGGTCGCCGCCATCGGCGCCGCCGGACTGGCGGTCGGCGGATGGCTGAGCGTGTCGGCCTTCCAGCGCCGCCGCCGCGTCGCGACCGGCATCATCGTCGCCCAGTACGACGTGCCCGACGCGATGCCTCCCCTGCTTGCCGCCGCCATCGTGCCCGGTGCGAAAGACGTGATCCCCGCCGAGATCGTGCACCTCGCCGTGCGCGGCACCCTGCGCATCGAAGAAGGCGGCTCTCCGGAGAATCCGCGGTTGCGACGCCTCCCGGGAGCGCGCATCCCCGACCAGCTCGATGTCGAAGCACTCGATGCCCTCTTCCTGAAGGCCAACGACGGGGGTGTGGTCGACGTTCCGAGCGCGAGCGAGTCCTTCGCCGGGCGGATGACGGCGCTCACGCAGTCCGGGAAGGCCGCTGCGGCGTCCCGCGGACTCACGACCGGGGCGCGCAGTCGAGTCGCCGTGATCGTGCAGTGGTGCGCGATCGCCCTCGCCGTCGTCGGCTTGGGGGTCTCGGTGTGGGGCGTGAGCTCCGGTCGGCTCTCGGCGATCCCGGCGCTCGTCGCGGTCTCGTTCGGCGTCGTCCTCGTGCTCATCGCCGGCTTCTACTCCTTCACCAAGCACACCGTCCTCACCCCCGAAGGCGCCCGCGAGTTCGAATATCTGCAGGGTGTCAAGGAGTTCATCCGGGTCGCGGATGCCGACCGCCTGCGCATGCTGCAGTCGTACAGCGGAGCCGAACGTCGGCAGGACGGCACGGCCGACGTCATCCACGTGTACGAGCGGCTGCTCCCCTACGCGATGCTGTTCGGCATGGAGAAGGAGTGGGGCGACGTGCTGGAGAAGGCGTACCTGCGCGAGCAGCGCGGCCCCGGCTGGATCGGCGATCCATCCACGCCCTACGTCGGCGTCTATCTCTCCGCCTTCACGGCGTCGTCCCACGCGGCATCGGTGTACACGTCGCCGTCTGCGGGAACATCATCGAGCTCGGGCGGATCCTTCGGCGGCGGATTCTCCGGCGGCGGAGGCGGCGGAGGGTTCTCCGGAGGACGCTGAACCGCCGGCCTGCACTCGTCAGACCAGCGGCGGCGGATCGGATGCTTCGCGCAGCGCCCGCTCGACAGTCGACTGCACGAGCGCCGAGAGGTAGCCGCCCGGATTCTCGACGCCGATCTCGCGCAGCCGCGCGGTCGACTGCCCGATGATCGACCGCGAGAACTCCGTCGCAGTCTGGATGGCATCCGCGTACGCGGGACGATCCTCTTCCGCGATCACGATCGGCTCACAGCCCATCTCCACCGCGAGCGCCTGCGCGATCGGCAGCACCGCGGCCGCGGCGGTCACCGCTGCGAAACCCGCCTGCAGCTGGCGCAGGTCGATCGATGTCCCCGTGAAGGTGATGGCGGGGTGCACGGCGAGCGGGATCGCTCCGCGTTCCGCAGCCGGCCGCAGGATCTCGGTGCCGTGGGCCGGATCGGTGTGCAGCACGAGCTGACCGATCTGCCACCCACCCACCTCGGCGATGCCCGCGACGAGCGACCCGAGCTGATCGGTCGGGACCGCCAGGATCACGAGCTCCGCGCGGCGCACCACCTCGAGCGCGTCGAGGACCGGCACCTCGGGCAGGACGGCGGAGGCGCGTTCATCGTCCGAACCGCTCGTGATGCCGACGATCGCGTGGCCGGCACCCCCGAGTGCCGCGCCGATCACCGGTCCGACGCGCCCTGCACCGATGATGCCGACGCCGAGACGCCCGTCACGCACCACCGCGTCACTCCCCGTTCGTGGCGGGTGGCGCAGGCGGCGGAGAGACCGGAGGTGCGGGCGGTGCCACGGGAGGCGCAGGAGGCGGAGCCACCGGCGGCGCGGGAGGTGCAGGCGGAGCCGCCGGAGGCGCAGGCGGAGCCACCGGAGGCGCAGGCGGAGTCACCGGAGGCGCAGGAGGCGGAGCCACCGGAGGCGCAGGAGGCGGAGTCGTCACCGGCGGCGCGGGCAGCGGCACGGGCGGACCCGACGGCGCCGGGAGATCCGTGTACGCCGGTGCCCCGTACGCCGGAGGGGCGGGAGGCGTCGGCGGAGCGACCGGAGCGTGCGCGCTCCAGCGGTGGCTGGTGTCGCGCGACGCGGCCTCGGCGGCCGCGCGGCTGACATCCCCGAGCAGCGCGAGCGCGTCCTCGCGCTCGAGCCCGGACAGGTACCCGGTGATCGGACCCGGCGCAGTGTGCACCTGGGCACCGGAGACGCGCTGCGCCCGGTCGATGGGCCCCTGCGAGAGCGAGACGCCCTGCAGGCGGGCCAGCGGGAAGACGGCGAGCTTGCGCCACACGACGCCGCGCCGCAGCAGCAGCCCGAAGTCGGCGACCGAGTAGCCGTGCCGCTTCCACGACAGCGGACGACGCCACCAGGCCCGTCGCGGCATCCGGCGGAACGGGTCGCCCTCGGTCGGGCCGACGATGCCCTGCTCCCAGAGGAAGGGGATGCTCGCCGCGGGCACGTCCGGGAGGACCAGGCCGAGCACGCGCTCCACATCGGCGCGCTTGCCGACCGGGAGCACGACGTTGAACTGCTGAGCGCTGCCGGACTGCTGCGCCGCCGCGCTCTTGCCGCTCATGCGGTTGATCTTGATCGTCCACCACCCGAACGGACGCCACAGCAGCGACTGCGACACCTCGACGGCGAAGATGCGTCCGGGCGGGAGCGTCTCGGTCACGGTCGTGAGCAGACCGTAGGTGATGCGCACCCCGTCGGGCGTCGGCGCGATCGAGTAGCGCAGCGACTTGGAGATCTGCGCCCAGGTGATACCGACGACCGCGACGACCATGGGGATTCCCATGGCCAGCCCGATGCCGAGCAGCACCACTCCGCCTTCGGTGTCTCCGTCGGCGAGGACGCCGATGATCGTGCTGCCGAGCGCGATCGCGAAGATCACGCCGAAGAACAGCAGCCAGAGCAGTCCGGAGATCAGCTGCGAGCCGATCAGGCGGCCGGTCGGGATCTTGACGACGCTCTCGGGGGCGACGTCGGCGAGGTCGACGCCGGTGATGAGGCTGGTGACGCCCTCGTTCACCGATCCGCGCAGCTGCGCGCGTGTCGATGCCGGAGCGCCCGGGTGCGCGGCATCCGCTCCTGCGACCGGCTGCTGCGGGCCGAGCGCGGCCTGGCGCGCGGCCCTGGCACCGGAGGCGAGACGCAGGATGTCGGAGCGCACCGACTCGGCGCGTGACGTGGCGAGGTACTCGAGGTCGACGTTCGCGTCGTTGCCGGCGCCGACGACCTCGAGCTTCGCGAGCCCGATGATCCTCGCGGGGAAGGGACGGGTGAGGTTCACGCCCTGCACGCGGTCGAGCGGCGCACGCCGGTGCGACCGGAAGACGATGCCCTTGCGCACCTCGACGTGATCGCCGGTGATGCGGAACTGATGGAATCTCCACAGGAACCAGAAGATCGCCACGAGCACGACCACGAGGCCCAGCACGCCGAGCAGCACCAGCAGGATCAGGTTGTTGTCGACCACCCAGTCGACCGGGTCGCCGCCGGTGTAGTCGCCGTAGTGCGCCTCCTCGGGCGTGAAGAGCTCGACGAACCAGGTGATGATCCGATCCCGCATGTTCGCGATCACGATACCCGCGACGATAATCAGGACGAGCCCGCCCTTGAACAGCGGCGTGAGCGGATGCATCCGGTGCCATTCGCCGTCGGCGAGGGTCGTCGATGCGTCGCCCACCGGGGCGGATGCCGGCGCGTTCGGGGCGGCGGGGAACTGCTGCTCGCTCACAGGCCGGTCCGGCGGGTCTCGGCCACTTCGATGAGGGTGTCGCGCAGCGCCTCGGATGCGGACTGCGTGAGTCCCGGGATCTGCACTCCGGTCGTCGCCGCGGCGGTGACCATCTTCAGCTGCGAGATGCCGAACGCGCGGTCGAGCGGCCCCTGGGTGATGTCGACGAGCTGCATGCGTCCGTAGGGCACGGCGATCATCCGCTGCCACAGGATGCCCTTGCGGAACACGATGTCGTCGGCGCGGAGCATGTAGCCGATCGCCTTCGCCTGACGCGGCAGGATGATGAGCGCGATCACCGTGATGAGCAGGATCACACCGGCGGGGATCCACACCCAGTCCTGCTTCAGCAGGACGTTGAGCGCGACGGCGACGGCCGCCACGAAGACGATGAAGATCACGTTCTGCACGATCTGCGAGACGACGTACCGCGGAGAGATCTGGTGCCAGGTGCCGTCGAGCTCCAGACGCGCTTCGTTCCGCGCGGTGCGCAGCTGCGTGTATGTGCCCTGGTCGAGGGCGTCGCGATCAGTGCCCTCCGCCGGGTTCAGGGGCGCGGTCTCTGGGTTCTGAGTCATCAGGATCCTTCGGCAGGGTGCAGAACTGTTCGGCGACGAGCGCGGCGATCACGAGGATGATCGCGCTCCCGATCAGGGCCAGCATGGCCACAGTCGACCCTACCTGTGGATCGACGGGACGGGACAGGAGGAACACCAGGAGGCCGGCGCCGAGACCGGCCATGATCGCCCCGAGCAGGCTGGACGCGCGGGCGAGAGTGGCCGCCCGGAGCGCGCGGAAGGGATCGATCCGGATGCCGGAGCGCACGCTGCGGCGCACCGGCCAGGCGACGCCGAGCGCCGCGGCCGCGATCAGCAGGAGCAGCACCGGCAAGAACAGCGACGGCGTGAACGTCGAGCGTCCGCTCGCGGTGAGCAGATGATCGAGGAGGAATCCGCCGCCGGCTCCGAGCAGGGCGAGCACGGCCAGGAGTCCGGGCGATGTGCGCCTCATCCGTCGCCCTCGGCGCGCAGCTCGGCGGCGAGCTCGGCCACCCGGCCGTGGCCGATCAGCTCGGCCTCGGCGTCGATGTCCAGCCAGGGATCCAGCACGAAGAGGCGCTCGGCGGCCCGCGGGTGCGGGAGCTGCAGACGCGGGTGATCGGACACGACATCGCCGTAGGCGATCAGATCGAGGTCGAGGGTGCGATCGCCCCAGCGCTCACGACGCTCGCGGCCGTTCTCGTCTTCGATGGCGTGCAGCATCCCGAGCAGGATCTCGGGCGCGAGTCGCGTCGTGACCAGCGCGACGGCGTTGACGTAGCCGGGCGCGTCGGGATCAGGCCCGTCGACGCGGAGCGCGACCGTGTCGAACAGCCGGGAGAGGCGCACATCGCTGACCAGGGGCAGCCGGGCGATGCGGTCGGCGGCGGCGCGGACCGTCGCGTGTCGCTCACCGAGGTTCGCGCCGAGGGCGACGACGGCGACGACCTCCGGCCGACCGGGGCGGCGATCGGGGGTGTCGAGGGGCTGGGCGAGGTTGCGGCTCATGCGGTGATGTCCTCCAGGCCGGCGGAATTGCGGGTGCGGTGCACGGTGACGGACACGTCGGCGAAGGTGAGCGGGATCGGGGCGTGCGGCTTGTGCACCGTGACGATGACGCCCTGCACGCGCGCATCCTCGAGGGCGACGTCGGCGATCCGCGCCGCGAGCGTCTCGATGAGGTTCACCGGCTCACCCGCGACCACCGCCGCGACCTTCTCCGCCAGCTCGCCGTAGTGCACGGTGTCGCTCACGTCGTCGGATGCCGCGGCCTGCTCGAGCGCGAGATGGAGGCGGAGATCGATCGTGAACTCCTGGCCGTCCTGGCGCTCGTGGTCGTAGACGCCGTGGCGCCCGAACACGGTCAGCCCCGTGAGGGCGATCTCGTCGAGGAAGTCCATGTGCCTAGCGTACGGGGGCCGTCCGGCCGCCTCACCCCGTCCAGGCATGGACGACCGCGAGGGCGTCACGGGTCGACGCGACGTCGTGGACGCGCACGGCCCAGACGCCGGCACGCGCGGCGAGCGCGCTGGTGACCGCGGTGGCCAGGTCACGACGGGACTCCGACACCTCGTCGCCGCCGACGCTGTCGTGCTGCAGCGTCTCGGCGAGGAACCGCTTGCGGGAGGTTCCGACGAGCACTCGGGGACCGAGGGCCACGATCTCGTCGAGACCGCGCAACACGTCCCAGTTCTGGGCTCCCGCCTTCGCGAAGCCGATGCCCGGATCGACGATCAGACGCGACGGTGCGATGCCGGATGCCGCGGCCTCTCCGACGCGCTCCTGGAGCTCTCCCGCGACCTCCCTGGCGACGCGGCGATATTCGGCGTGCGCGTACATGTCGGCGGAGAACCCGCGCCAGTGCCCGATCGCGAAATCCGCACCGGACTCGGCTACGGCGGCGCGCATGTCGGGGTCGGCGAGCCCGCCTGAGACGTCGTTCACGATCCGGGCGCCGGCGCGCACGGCCGCGGCGGCGGTGGCTGCGCTGAGCGTGTCGATGCTGACGGGCACACCGGCCGCGACGAGCTGCTCGATCACCGGGATCACCCTCTGCTGCTCGACCTCGGTGCCGACGCGCTCTGCGCCGGGCCTGGTCGACTCCCCGCCGACGTCGAGCACGCTCGCGCCTTCGGCGCGCAGCCGCAGCCCATGGGCGACCGCCCGGTCGACCTCGAGGTAGCGCCCGCCGTCGCTGAACGAATCGGGGGTGACGTTGACGATCCCCCAGATCGCGGTCATCCCGGCAGTCCTCGCTCGAGACCATGGGGCCCTGAGCTGGTCGAAGGACCGATCAGACTGATGAGCTCTGCCCGAGCCGCGGCATCCGTGTACTCGCCGCGCGCGGCGATCGTGAGCGTCGACGCCTCGGTCTGCCTCCCGCCGCGCATCGTGACGCAGCCGTGGCTGGCATCGAGCACCACGAGCACGCCGCGGGTGTCGAGGTGTTCCGCGATGGTGTCGGCGATCTGCTCTCCGAGACGCTCCTGCACCTGCGGACGGGCGGCGAGGATCTCGACGACGCGCACGAGAGCGCCGAGGCCCACGACCTGCTCCCCCGGAAGATAGGCGAGGTGGGCGTGGCCGGCGAACGGCAGCAGGTGGTGCTCGCACACCGAGCGGAACCGGATGTCCCGCAGCAGCACCGCCCCGGACGGGAGGGTGTCGGGTGCGGGTCCTCGCGTCACGCTGATGGTGCGCGCGAGCGGCTCCGCGGCATCCGCACCGACACCGGCGAAGAACTCCGCATACAGCTCGGCCATCCGCGCCGGGGTCTGCTTCAGGCCCGGCCGATCGGGGTCTTCGCCGATCGCCTCCAGCAGCTCACGCGTGAGCCGCTCGATGCGCTGCGAGTCGACCGTCACGTCACGCCGTCGCGGGACGCGGGTGGCCCGCACCCGCCGAGCCCTGCTGCGTGCGCGGTGCGGCGGCAGGAGCCTGGACGGATGCCGCGAGCGACACGTCCTTCTTCGGCACCTCGACCGGCGGCCGCTCGGAGACCGGGCGGTCCTCGCTCGACAGCCACAGCGGACGCTCCGGCAGCTTCTTGATCTCGGTGAAGATCTCGGCGATCTGGTTGTGGTCGAGGGTCTCCTCCTCGAGCAGAGCCAGGGCGAGCCTGTCGAGGATGTCGCGGTTCGCGCTGATGACCTCGTAGGCCTCGTTGTGCGCCTGCTCGATGAGCCCGCGCACCTCGGCGTCGACCCGCTCGGCGACCTTCTCGGAGTACTCGCGTCCGCGGCCCATGTCGCGGCCGGCGAAGGGTTCGCCGCCCTCGGTGCCGAGCTTGACCGGACCCACCTGTGTGGTCATGCCGTACTCGATGACCATCTTCCGGGCGATCGAGGTCGCCTTCTCGATGTCGTTCGAGGCGCCGGTGGTCGGGTCGTGGAAGATGATCTCCTCCGCGACGCGGCCGCCCATGGCGTAGGTCAACTGGTCCTGCAGCTCGTTGCGGGTGATCGAGTACTTGTCGTCCAGCGGCAGCACCATCGTGTAGCCGAGAGCCTTGCCACGGGGCAGGATCGTGATCTTGGTGACCGGGTCGGTGTAGTTCATCGCCGCGGCCGCGAGCGCGTGTCCGCCCTCGTGGTACGCCGTGATGAGCTTCTCCTTGTCGCGCATCACCCGGGTACGACGCTGCGGACCGGCGATGACGCGGTCGATGGCCTCGTCGAGGGCGCGGTTGTCGACCAGCTGCGCGTTGGAGCGCGCGGTCAGGAGGGCCGCCTCGTTCAGGACGTTCGCGAGATCGGCACCCGTGAAGCCCGGGGTCTTGCGGGCGACGACCTCGAGGTCGACGCTCTTCGCCAGCGGCTTGCCCTTGCTGTGCACCTCGAGGATCTTCTGACGACCCTTGAGGTCGGGGGCGTCCACGCCGATCTGACGGTCGAAGCGGCCGGGGCGCAGCAGGGCGGGGTCGAGGATGTCGGGACGGTTCGTCGCCGCGATCACGATGACGTTCGCGTTCGGGTCGAAGCCGTCCATCTCGACGAGCATCTGGTTGAGCGTCTGCTCGCGCTCGTCGTTGCCGCCGCCCATGCCGGCGCCGCGGTGACGGCCGACGGCGTCGATCTCGTCGATGAAGATGATGGCGGGGGCGTTCTCCTTGGCCTGGCCGAAGAGGTCGCGCACACGGGAGGCGCCGACGCCGACGAACATCTCGACGAAGTCCGAACCGGAGATGGAGTAGAAGGGGGCGCCGGCCTCACCGGCGACCGCGCGGGCGAGCAGCGTCTTGCCGGTTCCGGGAGGGCCGTACAGGAGCACGCCCTTCGGGATGCGGGCGCCGATCGCCTGGAACTTGGCGGGATCCTGCAGGAACTCCTTGATCTCGTGGAGTTCTTCGATGGCCTCGTCGGCGCCCGCGACGTCGGCGAAGGTGACCGTCGGGGTCTCCTTGTTGACGAGCTTGGCCTTCGACTTACCGAACTGCATGACCTTGCCACCGCCGCCCTGCATGGACGAGAGCAGCCACCAGAAGAGGAGGCCGAGCAGCACGAGCGGCAGCAGGAGCGAGAGGAAGCCGTCGAACCAGGTCGCACGCGGGACCGCGTCGTTGAAGCCGTCCTTGGGCGCGGCCTCGTTGATCGCGGAGACCACCTCGTCGGCGCGGGCGTCGACGTAGTAGAACTGCACGTTCTCGGCGCCCTGGAACGGCTTCGACAGGGTCATGTCGACCCGCTGGTCGCCGTCGGTGTTCACGACCTCGGTGACCGAGGTGCCGGAGAGCAGCTTCAGCCCCTCCTGGGTCGTGATCTGCTTGGGCGCCCCGAGGTTCGAGATGAGGAGGAAGCCGCCGAAGAGCAGCACGCCGATCAGCGCGACGTAGATCAGCGGATTCCGGGTGAGCTTCTTCACATCCATGATCCGATCAGCGTATCGCGCGTGCCCTAGGCACCCGCTGTGCGTTCACCCACGGCGTATCAGCTGTAGACGTGCGGTGCGAGCACCGCGACGTCGCGCAGGTTGCGGTACCGCTCGGCGTAGTCGAGGCCGTAGCCGACGACGAAGTCGGTGGGGATGTCGAAGCCGACGTACTTGCAGTCGATGACGACCTTCGCGGCCTCGGGCTTGCGCAGCAGCGCCAGCACCTCGATCGACTCGGCTCCGCGGGACTCGAAGTTCTCGAGCAGCCAGCTGAGGGTCAGGCCGGAGTCGATGATGTCCTCGACGATCAGCACGTGCTTGCCGTTGAGGTCGGTGTCGAGGTCCTTGCGGATCTGCACGACACCGCTCGACCGGGTGCTCGCGCCGTAGCTCGACACCGCCATCCAGTCCATCGGGGCGTGGAACGGCAGCGCCCGCGCGAAATCGGCCATCACCATCACCGCCCCCTTGAGCACGCCGACGAGGACGAGGTCCTTGCCTTCGTAGTCGGCGGCGACCTGCGCCGCGAGTTCGTCGAGCTTGGCGAGGATCTGCTCCTCTGTGACGAGGATCTGGGCAAGGTCGTCCTGGATTTCCGCGGCGCGCATGGATTGATTTTAGGCGACGCGAACAGGTGCCGGGATCCGGCTTCCGCACTACTGTGAGCGGTGAGACGGGCGGATGCCCACCGACGGAAGGAATCACCATGGCTCTTGACGACATCCTCAAGCAGGTGCCGGTCGACGACATCGCCGAGAAGCTCGGCGTCTCCCGCGACGAGGCGAAGGTCGCGATCGAGCAGGGCGGTGCGGTGCTGCTGGGCGGCCTCGCCAAGAACGCCGAGACCGCGGAGGGTTCCGCCGCCATCCAGAAGGCGCTGCAGAAGCACGAGGGCGCCACGGGCGCCTCGAAGGTCGACGATGTGGATCAGGCCGACGGAGGCAAGATCGTCGCGCACATCCTCGGCGGGAACGAGAAGGAGGTCACGTCGAAGCTCACCGAGTCGAAGGCGACCCCGGGCATCGACTTCGGCAAGCTCCTGCCGATCCTCGCGCCGATCGTGATGGGACTCATCGCGAACGCGAACAAGGACAAGAAGGCGGATGCCGGAACGGCGGACTCCGGCGGCGGCATCGGCGACCTCATCGGCGGTCTGCTCGGCGGCGGCAACAGCGGCTCCGGCGGCAGTGCGGGCGGCGGCGGCATCGGCGATGTGCTGGGCGGACTGCTCGGCGGCGGATCCGGCAGCGGAGGCGGCGGGATCGGCGACCTCCTGGGCGGCCTCTTCGGCGGCAAGAAGTAGTCAGCGACCGGATGCCGTGAAGACGATCTGCCCGCCTCGGCGAACGGCCGCGCAGCCGGGCAGATCGATCGGTCCCTGGCCCGCCCAGTCCGTGACGAGTCTCGCCACTTCCAGGGTCTGCGTGCGGGTCAGGCTGACGCCGAACTCGCTGTCGACGACGAGGCGGATGATGCGGTTCCGCAGGGCCGCGGGGTTCGCGGCGAGCGCGGCGACGCTGACCGAAATCCCGGCCTCGGCGTGCTCGACGATGTCCTCGATCGTCTCGTGGATCATCTCGTCGAACGCCTCGGCGTCCTCGCGGAGCTGGTCGGCCGTGCGTGCGAGCGCTTCGGCGATCCCCGGTCCGAGCTCCGCCTCGAGCACGGGGAGCACCCGCTCGCGTGCGCGGACGCGGGCGAAACGATCGTCGACATTGTGGGGGTCGTCCCAGGGGTCCAGATCGGATGCCGCGCAGAAGGCGCGCGTCGTCTCCCGTCGCACGCCGAGCAGCGGTCGCAGCCAGCGCAGCCCGTCCTCGTCCTCCCGCGACGGCGCCATGCCCTGCAGGCTGGCTGCCCCCGAGCCGCGGGCGAGGCCGAGCAGCACCGTCTCGGCCTGGTCGTCGAGCGTGTGTCCCAGGAGCACCGCGCGCGCGCCCCTCTCGGCTGCGGCGTCTCGCAGCACGCGGTAGCGCGCCTCACGCGCCGCCGCCTCGGGGCCGCCTTCGCCGTCGACGTCGACACGCACCACCACGGCTTCGAGACCGAGTCGGGTGGCGATGCTCGCCGCACGCGCGGCGACCTCCGCCGAGTCGACCTGCAGACGGTGATCGACCGTGACGGACGTCACGGGTATCCCCCGCTTCAACGCCTCGAAGGCCGTCGCCGCGGCGAGCGCGAGCGAGTCGGCGCCCCCGGAGAGGGCGACGATCACCGTCGAACCCTCCGGAAAGTCGGAGAGCGCGGTGCGCACGGCGAGGCGGATCTCTGCGATGACAGGTGAGAGCGACGGCACGTCTCCACGGTAGGACACGCGCCGTGTTCCGCGCGCGTCCGTCGACCCCGAGCGCCGCGCGGTCTATTCTGGCGCCGTGGCAGATCGCAGGAGCGGGCAGCAGTTCTCGACCGAGAGGTTCAAGGCGTTCGCCGACGCCGTCGTCGCGATCGCGATGACGCTGTTGATCCTTCCGCTGCTGGAGTCGGTGTCGGATGCCGCCTCCAAGCATGTGAGCACCGGCGAGTTCCTCGCGGAGGAATGGGGACAGCTGTTCAGCTTCGCGCTCAGCTTCCTGCTGATCGCGAACTTCTGGATGGAGCACCACAACCAGTACACCGCGGTCAGGGCAGTCACCCCCATGCTGCTGTGGATCAACATCGCGTGGCTGGCGACCATCGTGTGGCTGCCGGTGCCGACGGCGATGCTCGGCCAGATGGACACCGACCCGCTGCAGGAGGTCGTCTACATCGGCACGCTGATCCTCACGCAGATCACCACCTTCGCGGCGAAGCTCTACCTGCTGCGGCATCCGGACCTCACCACCGCGCCCGCATCGCGGATCCGGTTGGACATCGCCGGTGACGTCGCGTCGATCATCCTCTTCGCGGCGGCGCTGGCGATCGCCGTCTCCATCGGCGGCAAAGGGTACTTCGCGCTGCTGCTCCTGCTGCTCACGGGCGTATTCGCGAAGCTGCTGTATCGGATCTGGATGCGGGCTTCGCCGCGTCAGGCCGATGACACGGTCGATGAGGCGTCCGGAGACGGCGAGCCGGAGAAGCCGGCGACGCGCGGGTAGGCTGGTCCGCGGCATCCACCCGTCTTTCTGAGGAGCACACGCATGGGCGCACACGACGCCGTCATCGAGATCCCGCGCGGCAGCCGCGTGAAGTACGAAGTCGACCACGAGACCGGGCGAGTGCACCTCGACCGCGTGCTCTACACGACGTTCGGCTACCCGGCCGACTACGGCTACTTCGACAACACCCTCGGCGAGGACGGCGACCCGCTCGACGTGCTCGTGCTCCTCGACCACGCCATCTACCCCGGTGTCGTCGTCGAGGTGCGTCCGGTGGCCGTGCTGAAGATGAGCGACGAGGCCGGCGGAGACGACAAGCTCGTCGCCGTGCTGTCGAAGGACCCGCGCTGGGCGCACATCCAGGACATCGACGACATCGCCGAGTACACGAAGAAGGAGATCGCGCACTTCTTCGAGCACTACAAGGACCTCGAGCCCAACAAGTGGGTCAAGGTCGACGAGTGGGGGAACGCGGCGGAGGCGCAGCGCATCCTCGACGAGGCGATCGTCCGCGCAGCCGAGCAGGGTCACTGACCGCGACGCATCCCGTAGACACGAAGACCCCCGACCGCTCAGCGGTCGGGGGTCTTCTGCATGTCGGTGGGGTCGGTCAGACCCAGATGTTCCGATCGGCGAGGAAGTTGATCGGGTTGGTGTACTGGCCGTTGATGTAGACCTCGAAGTGGAGGTGGCATCCGAACGAGCCGCCGGTGTTCCCGGCGTAGGCGATGACCTGTCCGGCGTTGACCCACTGGCCGTGACGGACGGCGAATCCGCCGGGCTTGATGTGCGCGTAGCCGGTGCCGACGCCGCTGCCGTGCTGGATGCGGATGTAGTTGCCGTAGCCGCCGTTGGGGCCGACGTAGTCGACGGTTCCGCCGTAGGCCGCGTAGATCGCGGCGCCGCAGCCGTTGGCGAGGTCGACGCCGTAGTGCCAGCTCGTCGAGCAGCCGCGCGAGTTGCACTGCTGCGACCGCGGACCGTAGCCGGAGCTGCGGTGGCCGCCGTGCGGACGCACCCAGCCTCCGGTGCCGGGTGTCCCGCCGCCGCCGCTGTTGCCACCGGCGTTGGCCGCGGCTTCTGCGGCTTCGCGCTCCCTGCGAGCCTTGGCCTCGGCCTCGACACCGGCCTGGTATCCGGCGACCGTCGTGGCGGTGGTGTCCTTGAGGGCGGCGAGCTGCGCCTGCATCGTCCCGAGGTACGTCGACTGCTCGTCGAGCGCGGCCTGAGCGGCATCGGCGGCCGCCTGGGCCGCCTGCATCTTCTCTTCCGCGATCTGCTGCAGACGGTCGCGCTCGTTGCGGGCGACGACCGCCTGGTCGCTGAGCGACTGCGCGGAGTTGCGGGCGGCGACCGCGTCGTCGTACACCGACTGGTTGTACTCGAGGAGCTTGTCCATCGTGCCGAGCCGGGCGAGGAGCTGGTCGGCGTTGTCGGCGGATCCGGCGAAGAAGAGCTCGAGGGAGGTGTCGTCGCCGCCGTTGCGGTAGAGCTGAGCGGCGACCTGTCCGGCCTTGCGCGCGGACGCGTCGGCGACGGCGGCCTGCTCGTCGGCCTTGGACTGCAGCGTCTCGGCTTCGGCGATCGCGGCGAAGTAGGCCTGCTGTGCGGCGTAGAACTCGTCGGAGGCGACCTGTGCGGCAGCCTGCGTCTCGGCGACCTTCTGCGTCAGCGCTGCGATGAGGCCTTCGATACGCGTGACCTCGGCAGCCGCAGCCGCCTCGTTCTGCTTGGCCTTCTGCACGTCGTCCCAGCTGGGGTACGACGCGGCGTAGGCGGCCGAGACTCCGGACGTGAGACCGAACGCGCTGAGCGCGACGACGCTGAGCGCACCGAGACCGAGGGCCCCGCGGCGGCTGATCCCGCTCTTCGCGAGGGCGCGACTCTCCGTCGGGCTGGGTGCACAGCCGCATTCCGCGGATGCCGCCTCAGCAGCATCCAGCGTGTTCCTGTCGTTCACTCGGCCCCTTCCGCCGGTTTCACACATGTCACACTAACAACAACATTCACATCTGCAACAGGGTGAAGATACGGATGCCACGGCACGCCTGACGTGTCCATCGTCCTCCCGATCAGCCGTTCGACGAAGCCGCCGCGCCCTCGATTCGCGATTTGCTCAGAACATCCCTTATGCTTGAGCGTCGGCAAGGAAGTCCCCCGGGACTGACTCGGCCCCATCGTTTAGCGGCCTAGGACGCCGCCCTTTCACGGCGGTAGCACGGGTTCGAATCCCGTTGGGGTCACTCCATCCGATACAATTGAAAACAAGTATGGCCCTGTAGCGCAGTTGGTTAGCGTGCCGCCCTGTCACGGCGGAGGTCGCGGGTTCAAGTCCCGTCAGGGTCGCTCCATGCGATGAGCTCTTTCTTCGGAGGGGGCTCTTCGTCTAGGACGCGACAGGTTCGCCGGTCGCACGGCTCTGTAGCTCAGTTGGTAGAGCGCACGACTGAAAATCGTGAGGTCACGGGATCGACGCCCGTCGGAGCCACAGGGTGATCATTACAATCACCTTAGAAACCCTCGCCTAGCTTCTACATGGCGGGGGTTTTGCCTTTCCCTCAGCAACCGGCGCCGTCATCCCTCGAGCGGGAGCGCCCGTTCATCGACGATCGTCCGCATGACGAGCGTGGTGATCAGCCGTTGCACGCCGTGCAGCGCGCTCAGCTTCTCGTCGTAGATCTGCTGGAAGTGGTCGAGATCCCGTGCGACGACGCGCAGGAGATAGTCCGGTTCACCGAAGAGCCGATCAGCGTCGAGGATGTAGGGGATCTCCGCGACGGCGGCCTCGAAGGCCGCGATCACGTCGCGAGTGGACTCCCTCATCGTGACGAAGACGAGCGTCTGAAAACTGAAGCCGACGGCGCTCGGGTTCAGCGTCGCCCGGTAGCCGGTGATCACGCCGTCCCTTTCGAGTTCCCGCAGTCGTCGATGACAGGGCGAGACGGTCAGCTGCACCCGCTCGGCCAGTTCGGTGAGTGTCTGCCGTCCATCGCGCTGCAGTTCAGCAAGAATCTTCCTGTCCGTGGCATCCATGCAGTGATTCTTCCACTGCAAAGTGTTTTCTGCGAAGAACTTGGAAGCACATTGCGGAAGTTCGTGAATAGCCTTGCTCACGTGAACCGATGCACAGAAGTCTCGACATGACGCCCGCGTCGATCCTCGCGTTCTGGGGCGTCTCGGCGATTTTCGTGGTGACCCCCGGCGCGGACTGGGCCTATGGGATCTCCGCCGGGCTGCAGCGTCGGGTCTTCCCCGCTGTGTGGGGACTCCTGACCGGACATGTCGTCGCCACGCTGATCGTCGCCGCGGGTGTCGGAACGCTGATCACCAGCATTCCCGGAGCTCTCACGGCACTCACGCTCGCCGGATCGGCGTATCTGATCTGGCTTGGCGTCTCCACCCTGCGCCATCCCTCGGCCGTGCAGGTCGGTGGCGATCCGTCTTCCGAGTCCGCGTGGCGCTGGTGGGCGAAAGGATTCGGCGTGAGCGGGTTGAACCCGAAGGTCTTCCTGCTCTTCCTCGCGGTGCTTCCGCTGTTCACGGATCCCGACACGTCGTGGCCGCTCGCGGTGCAGATCATCGTGCTGGGACTCGTGCATGTGGCAAGCTGCGCCGTGATGTACATCGTCGTGGGCTTCGGAGCCGACCACCTGCTCCGCGCTCGGCCCGCCGCCGCCCGGATCGTCAGCCGTACCTCCGGCATCGCGATGATCGCGATCGGGCTCTTCCTCATGATCGAGAGGCTCCTGAACCTGTGACAGTCACCGACGAGACGGCCGCGTACTTCCATCGCATCGACACGACCAGGTTCCGCCCGACATCTGCCGTGCAGGGCGCCTGGAACACGCGCGAACAGCACATCGCGCCGACGCTGGGCCTCCTCACGCATCTCCTCGAGACGGATCACCGCTCTCGAAACGCGTCGCCGCTCGATCTCGCTCGCGTGTCATTCGACATCCTCGGCGTTCTGGGCTTCGATGAGATGGAGAGCTCGGCGCGCGTCATCCGATCCGGGAGGACCATCGAACTCCTCGAGGTCACCCTCAGCCAGGGCGGACGCACGGCGGTGATCGCCCGCGGATGGTTCCTCGATTCGTCCGACACTGCCGGAGTCGAGGGCAGTAGCCTTCCTCCGATGCCGCCCCGCGAGATCCCGGCCCCCTGGCGTGCCTCCGGGATCTGGCCCGGAGAATTCGTCACGACCGTCGAGATCCGGCGGCACGAGGACCAGCCTGGACGCGCGCAGTCCTGGTTGCGTCCGCAGCTGCCGCTGCTCCGCGGCGAGTCCACCAGCTCCAGGGCGCGCCTCCTGGGCGTCGTCGACATCACCAACGGGATCACCCCGCGCAACTCCCCGGACGAACTCGCGTTCCCGAACGTCGATCTGACCGCGTACCTTTTCCGCGCGCCCGAGACGGAATGGATCGGATTCGACACCACCGTCAGCTACGGACCGCTCGGGCACGGACTGACCCATACGGTCATTCACGACGAACGGGGGCCGATCGGCACGGTGGCGCAGATGCTCACCCTGCGCGGCTGAGTCTCCCGGGACTCTTCCGTCCGCTCAGCTCTCCCCGGGGATCGCGAACCAGTTCCCCTCGGAGATGACGCGCACACTGCCGTCCACGACCGCGATCGCCGTCTGGTCGTCGATCGCATACGCCGGTCCCCCGATGTCGGCGCCCCATTCCCGCGCGCTCTCCGAGGTGTTGGACTCCCAGCCGGGATAGTCGAGGTGCGGAAAGATCGAGAAGTCCACGATGCCGAGCGTCTCGTCGCCGTCCTCCGGCCGCCAGTCCACGAACGCCGCGCCGATTCGGGGCGTCAGCGCCATGCTGCCCCCGCTGACTCCGACCCAGACGGTGTCGGTGAGCTCCGGCAGGAGTCTCTCGAGTCCCGACTCCCGAATCCAGTGGGCGAGGTACATCGCCTCTCCGCCCTCCACGAGAAGCACATCGGCCTCCCGCACCCAGGGCTCCCACCGATCACGGTCCACAGTCGGCAGAGCGGTCAGCTCGAGCAGCCCCACCGACTCCCACCCCAGCTCGACCAGATCATGCCGCTCCGGCCAGCGACCGGCGACCGACCTCCAGGCCGAGAACGGCGAGCACATCGGGTGGCCCCACTGCGCCGTCGGGATGATCAGTGCCGTGCACTCCTCGATCGGCTTGCCGAGGAGCTCGACCAGTTCGTTGCGGATGGAGTCGTTCGTCACCCCACCTGAGGTCAGCAGCAGCTTCATGATCGCTCCCTTCGACGGAACCCTCATTCTCGCGTTCCCGCGCACACGATCGATAGGGTGAATCGATTCCGCCGCGTGACACCCTCGAGCACTGGAGCACACATGACCCGCACCAACCGGCCCGTCGGGGTCACGATCGTCGCCGTCCTGCTGATCGTCACCGGGATCCTGGGCCTGATCGCCGGCATCCTCGCCATCGTCGCGGCGCTCGCCGGCGCGGGAGCGCCCGGGCATCTCGTCATCCTCGCCATCCTCGCCATCCTGGCCGCGGTGCTGAACCTCGTCTTCGCGGCCGGGATCCTGCGGGGCAATCGCGTCGCCCGTCTGATCGTCACGATCGTGCAGGTCATCAGCGTGCTCGGAGCCGTGGCGTCGCTCGCGACCTCCCCGGCCGCCGAGTCGGTCTGGGGTCACATCCTCAACATCGCCGCGCCCGTGGTGATCATCCTGCTGCTGTGGGCCGGCGAGAAGACGAAGGCGTTCTTCGCGCGGTAATCGTGATGACCCCTGAGACCCCTGCCCGCCGCATCGAGCTGACCATGCACAAGCCGTGGTTCGCGCTGTATGCCGGCATCCGCCCCACCCTCGTGATCGCCGGACGCGGGCAGCCCACGCAGTGGGGAATCGGCACCTGGCAGGTTCCCGCCGACGACGCAGCGGTCCTCGGCGTCTTCCTCTTCAACCGGATGTGGCGGTTCGGTCAGGCGGAGCACACGCTGGCGCCCGACGACACCGCGCTCGAATACCGGGCACCCGCTCTGCCGTTCCTGCCCGGACGGATCCGCCCGACATCCCCCTCGCGGGCACCGCGCGCCTAGGATGCCGAAATGGCCCCCGACCGCGCACTCCCGAATCTGCCCTCGAGCGACTTCGACGTCACGCAGCGCTTCTACGAGAGCTTCGGCTTCCGGCCGACGTTCCGCGATGACGGCTGGATGATCCTGCGGCGGGGCGACGTCGAGATCGAGTTCTTCCCGCACCCCGACGTCGATCCTCTGACGAGCAGCCACCAGTGCACGATCCGGGTCGATGACCTGGACGAGCTGTGGCAGGCGATCCACGCGACGGGCGTGCCCGTCGCCCGCAGCGGCCGACCGCGCCTGCACGAGCCTCGTGTCGAGAGCTCCGGCCTGCGGATCGGCTACCTCGTCGACACCGACGGCACGCAGCTCACGCTCATCCAGAACTAGGCACGGCGTCCCGCCGCCCCGGCACCCGCCGGCCGACGAAGAGCAGGCCGAATCCGACCGCGGCCAGCACTATGCCCGCGCCGGCGACGACCCACGCGCTCGACGCGGGGATGTCGAGGTACACGGTGATGCCGAGGATCCGCGACAGACCCCACGGGAGCAGACCCATCTGATCGTTCCAGGCGGTGAGGGCTCGTTCGAGTCCGATCGACGCCACGACCGCCGCCGGCACGGCGAGCCCGGCACCGATCGCGGCGAGCACCGCGCCGGTCGCCCGCCTCGCGCCGATGCGACCGGCGAGCGCCCAGCCGATCGCGACGAACAGCCAGACGAACAGCGCGAAGGCCACGGCGATGTACAGCGTGCGCCGCAGCGGGTCGGTCCAGAACGCGAACCAGTACCCGCCCGGCCCCGTGAACGAGAGCGCCGCGAGCACGAGCGCGCAGCGGAGCACCACGACGCCGCCGATCGTGGCGAGCACCGCCCAGCCCCAGCGGCCGCGGAACAGCAGGAGCAGCAGGGCGACGAAGACCGCCCACGCCCCGAGGGTGACGGCGAGATGCGTCCACGAGAGGAACGAGGTCTGCACGGCTCGGGTGGCGACCAGCAGCGCGCCCGGAACCAGCCCGAGCAGCACATGGTCGGCGCGCAGCATCCCGAGCGTGGATTCCCCCGCCCGCCACGGACGCGTCGCGCTGACCCACGTCGCCCGCGCCGCCATGGCTCCGGGGCGGCGGACCAGGCGCGTGCGCGCCGACAGGATGCCGATCAGCACCCACGCCGCGGTGAGCGCCAGCAGACCCCGGGCGAGCCACGCCATCGCGAGGTCGCGGTCGCCGCGCTCGACGCCCAGCTCCGCGGCGGTGAGGTTGTACGCCGGATGATTTACGTCGCCCTCGTAGGCGGCGACGTGGGCCGCGGCCTGCGCCGTGTAGGCGTCGCGGGCGGTGCGCCACGCGGTGTAGGACTCCGCCGACCCGGTGTCGTGCCACGCGGCCTGCTGCAGGATCATCGCCCGGTAGGACCCGAGGAGATCGAGGGTGTCCTGCTCGTACTCGAGGCTGCCGAGGAAATCCTCGCGGAGGCTCTCGTCGCGCCAGGTCGACGGGTCGGTGCCCTCGATCAGCGCACGCATCCGCTCCACGGTGTCGGAGGCGACAGCGCCGCCCTCCACCGCCTCATCGAACCTGTCGCGGGAGATCGTGTAGACCACGTCGAGCACGGCCGAGTCGCCGGTGAGGATGTCCCACTCGAAGATCCACATCATGGGCGGAGGTTCGAGCCCGATCGCGGACACGCGCTGCTCGGCGAACGGCGGCAGGTACAGCCCCTGCTCGATCGCGGTCCGGGACAGAGCCATCGCCTCGGCGATCGCCTGCACCGTCTCCGGGTCGTCGGAGAACCACTCCCTCGCCCATCCCGCCGTGATCCCTGCCGGATCGGCATCCGGATTCCTCGCCAGGTCGACGGCCAGCTGAGAGTTCAGGTCGGCGAGCTGCCAGAAGCCCGCCTTGCCGTAGAGGATCATCGGGCCGGCCCGCCACGGCCCGCCGTCCTGGGCCCATGCCCAGACGCCCTCGATGCGGTCGTTCGACGCGAGCAGCTCCTGCAGCGCCCAGGCGTACTCCGCCCCGAGATCGTTGGGGAACGCCCCGTTGTTCTCGAACTCCCGTCGGCTCTGGAGCTCGACGATGCGCCGCTGGTCGCCCTGCTGCAGGGTGTCGTTCAGCGGCAGCCAGCTGTAGAAGTCCCCCAGCGTGTACTTCGTCGACACGATGAGCGCGGGCGAGTCGATGCCGCCGAGCACCGCCTCGTACGAGTCGGCGTTCGTGTGCATGTCGCCCACGGCTCCGACGCCCACGCTCCAGGTGCGGAAGATCACCTCGCGCCCGGACTCCTCCGCCTGTCCGGTGAGCGCGGTGAGCATCGCGCGCACCGCTTCGGGTGTGGTCACGGCCAGCGCCGAGTAGTAGTCCCACCCCTCGACGTCGTACACGCGACCTGCCTCGCCGATGCGGATGAGCACTCCGTCGAGGGCGGGTTCCGCGGCGTACAGCTCGTCGAGGCCTGTGGCGTAGACGTCCCAGAGCTCCGGCGAGGTGGTGTCGAGCGAGCCGAAGCGGTCGTTGAGGTACGTCTCGAGCGGAGAGGTGAGCGTGAGCATGTCGGTGCGCAGGAACACCTTCATCCCGAGCTCCTCGGCGCGGTCCCAGAACGGGCCGAAGGCCTCCCGCAGCGCGAGCGCCTTGGCCACGTGCGTGTCATCGTCCGCATAGACACCGTCGACGCCCTCGAAGGCCACGAACTCGACGAAGCCGGGGAACGCGATGGCGTTGTATCCGTCGGCGATGACGCGGCGCAGGTAGTCGTCGTAGTCCTCGTACGCCGCGGCGAGCGCCTGCTCGTCGATGTACGGCGCCTCGGGCAGGAACACATCCGCGAAGGCCTTGGACGCGTGCGAGTAGTCGGTTCCCGGCAGCCATTCCGCCGGATCGGCCGCGACCCCGACGGCGCCGAGGTCGACCATCCGGAACGGGAGGCGCGACGTCACCGCGGTCTCGAGGTCGGCGGTGATGTCCTTCCCCTGTCGGATCGCGGCGGCGATGTCGTAGATCCCGCGCACCGCGCCCGCCTCGCCGGCCTCGATGCGCAGGGCGTCCGGCGTGCCGGTCAGGAGATAGCCTTCGTCGTCGACCGCGCCCGCAAGAGGCTGCACGAGCAGGAGGGTCAGGGTGGCGGTGCCCACGGTCTCGACCCCGGACAGCGCCGCATCGAGCTCTTCGGCGGCGACGCGCAGCCGCTCCGTTCCGTCGGCGCCGACGACCGTGAGCTGCGGAGGTGGAACGGATGCCGACACCGACGCGACCGCGCGCGACTCGCCGCCCATCCGCTCGGCGGGCTGCGCCCGGATCCCGAGCGCGTCTCCCACGACCACTCCGACGCCGGCTCCCGCGGCCAGCAGCACGACGACGACGACCAGGGCGAGGGTGCCACGGACGCGTGCCGACTTCGCCCGCACGGCCGTCTTCGCTCGCATGGAGGAACTCTATCGACGTCTGGGGACGGTCAGATCCACCGTGTCCGAGCTCTGCGCCGGCTAGAGCTCCTCGAGGGCGCGCCGCGCGTCTTCGACCTCGTCCGCCGCGGCATCCGCCTGCTCTGCGGCCTTCGCCCGCTGCGCCTCGACGTCGGGCTTGTCGGCCTGCACGCGCTCCGCCTCCTTCTGCAGCTTCCCCAGCCGGGACTCGAGGTCGGCCACCTCGTCGGAAAGCTCCGCGGCCCGCGTCTCCAGTGCGTCCAGCGCCTTGTCCTGCTTCGCGAGCTCGCGCTCCGCCGTGACGAGACCCTTCTCGGCGGCGGCGACCCGCTTCTCTGCCTCTCGGCGCACGCGCCGGGCCTGCAGCTCGTCCGCGGGTCGAGCAGGTGCCGGGTCGAGTGCGGTGATCTCCCCCGCCACGGCCTCCCGGACATCGTCCTCACTGCCCGTGGGCTCGAGCGCCCGCACGAGCCGCCCGGATGCGACGGCCGCGGCGGCACCGGGGTCGAAGAACGCGGCCGAGATGGTCTGCTCGACCGCTTCGAGGGTCGCCGGCGTGATCCGCTCTCCCCGAGACCCTGCCAGGTCGGCGGCCATCTCGGCCAGTCTGCGGGTGAGCTGACGGCGCTCCCTGCCGAGCTTCGCCAGCGCCGTGGCATCCAGATCATCCTGTGCCTCGCGGAGTTCCGCGGCGAGCTGCAGCGCCTGGTCCAGCTGGCCGGAGCGCTCCTGGGCGAAGACGTTCACGACCCATGCGGCGATGGACGGTTTGCGCAGAGCGCGGATCCGGGCGGCGAGCCCGACGTCGCCGACGTCTTTCGCACGGGCGTTGCGCGCGGAGACGAAGTCCTCCGGCGGACCGGCGCAGAGGCCGGCGGCGATCTCCTCGAACGTCGGATCGGGCATGCGCCCACGATACGCGGATGGCCCGGGCACGACGCGGAGGATCGACCCCTCTACTCGATGGTGAGGTAGTCCGCGGCGTCCGCGGCGACGAGACTGCGCGCGCCGAATCCTCCGGTGCCGGTGCCGGGATAGACGAAGATCTCGCCGGCAGGCGTGCGGCCGAGGAGATCGGCCCGCTCGTCACCGTTGTAGTCGACGCCGCCGGTCAGAGCGGTGAACTCCAGCCAGCCCGTTCCCGCTGCGCGTCGCGCGCCGAAGCCGTTGACCACTCCGGGGTAGAAGTAGAGCGTGCCCGTCTCGTCCACGCCCATCAGGTCGCCGCGTCCGTCGTTGTCGAAGTCGCCGCCGACGAGATAGTGGAATCCCTCCCACCCGCCGCCGAGCGTGACGTAGGGCGACGCGAACGCTCCTGCGCCGTTGCCCCGGAAGATGGTCATGACGCCCGTGCCCGCCACGCCGATGACGTCCTGCTTGCCGTCCCCGGTGTAATCCGCTCCCGATGCGATGTGCAGCATGTCGTACCAGCCGCTGCCCGGAGTGGTGGCGTTCAGGAATCCGCCCGTCCCCGTGCCGGCATAGAACTCCAGGGCGCCGTCGGAACGTGCCACCAGGATGTCGGCCTTGTTGTCGCCGTTGAAGTCCGTGTGCGTGACGTGCCGACGGGTGCCCGCCCACCGCACGAACGGCGTCGACGCCGGGTGGAAGGATCCCGTCCCGATGCCGGCACGGAGTCGAAGGTCGCCGTTGCCCGCGACGATCAGCAGGTCGGCCTTGTCATCGCCCGTGTAGTCGGCCGAGGCGACCGCCGAGCCGGGTCCGGTGCCGAGTCCGGGGAAGAACAGGGGGATGAGGTTGCCGCGCGTCACGTTCGAGAGGCACGTGAAGCCGCCGTTGATCGCGGTGTAGATCGTGCCGTTCAGCCGCACTTCGAAGTGCAGATGGAACGCACTGGTCGCCCCGGTCTTTCCCACGACGCCGATCTGCTGACCGCGTGTGACCCGGGTCCCGGGCGGATACCACCCGATGTCGGCCATATGGGCGTACCGCGTGGAGTATCCGCCGGGATGGTCGATGTCGATGTAGTTGCCGTACCCGCTGCTGTACGTGTTCGTCCTGATGACGCCGTCGTACGCCGCGAGGATCGGAGACCCTCCGCCGCCGCCGATGTCGATGCCGTCATGGGCGCGGTAATTGCCGAGGCATCCGTCCCCCACCTTGGACTGGATGTTCCCGGAGGAGGGAAAGACCATCTGGCCGTCGGTCGCCGCCGCGGCCGGACTCCCGCTGGAGAGGGACGGGACGAGCACTCCGACCATCAGTGCCAGTGCGGCGACCATTGCCACGCGCGCAAGACGCCAACGGGATGCTCGCTTCATCTCGAAGTTCTCTCCTGCTCGGTGGCCCCAGGGACGCCGTGTCCTCCGCCGTCACCGTATCAGCGGACACGCCGTCATCCCGGGCTGCCGCACCGTGCCGTCAGAGAAGGTCGTACGCACTGCCGAAGGGCACGATGTCCTGCAGGTCGTCCCGGTGGTCGACCGGAATCGTCTCGACCGAGATCACGATCTGCGTCGCCGCCGACATGAGCACGCTCACCGAGCGGTCGCCCACGACGGCGAACTCGACGAAGCGCGGTCCCGACCGCGCGGCGGACACGATCTCCTCCTTCAGCGCATCGACGTCTTGCCCCGACGCCAGCGTGAAACCGACGTCGTTGACCGCGACATGGGTGCGCACCATGGTCCGCATCTCGCTCATTCCACTCGCCTCCCCGTTCTCCGTCATCCGGCGAAGGTAGTCCCTGTGCATGCTCGCGCAGAAGGGGATTGCGCCCGAGACGAATCGAGGGCATGCACTCGTGCGCGACTGTCTCCCTGCGGGTGTACGGTTCAGTGATGGGCAGACTCCGATACGACGGCACCTCGGATCCGATCCTCATCGAGGATTCGACGCTCGCGCACCTGAAGATCGTGATCGCGACCAAGCTCCGGCGCCAGGAGAGCTTCATGATGACGTGGCTGCCGATCACCGACGGCCCCGACCAGCGCGCGACCGTGTGGATCCACCCGGCCATCCCGCTGCAGTTCGGTTTCGACGCCGCGAGCCCGGCCGCGATCGACCCCCATCTCATCGCCGAGATGATGAAGTCCCTCAACGCCACGGGTGAGCTCGTCCTGGACCATCTGGTCGCGCCGCGCTGACGCACCCCGCCCTGAACGGCGTGCCCGTCGGGTGATCTCCGCGATCGCCGCCGGGCAAAACTGAGCGCGCACGACGCGGCGGACGCAACTAGGCTGGACGCACGCCAACGCTCGGCCTGACCTGCGCCAGGTCTCGGCCGTGGCGTGAGCCCGTACGACCTCCCCCCTCGGTCCACTCGATCCCGTTCGCGGGACGGAGCCGCAGCTCCACGACGTGGCCTCGCCAGAAAGGCTTGAACCTCATGAGCGAATCCTCCGGAAGCACCGACCGCGACGAGCGGTCGCCCGATTTCTTCGATCAGCTGATCGAGACCAATCCGCGCGAACCGCAGGCCGCCTTCACCGTCGGCTTCCGCGGCTACGACAAGGGCGAGGTGGATGCTGCGCTCAGCACCCTCCGCACGCAGCTCGATCAGCTGAAGAACGACCTCGCCGGGACCAAGGCGCACGAGTCCGACGCCGTCGAGGCAGTCCGCGCCGAAGAGCGAGCCGCCCGCGAGGCGCTCGAGGGCGAGCTCAGCGCCGCGTCCGCGAAGGCCTCCGACGCCGAGCAGCAGATCGCGACCCTCACCTCGGAGCTCGTCGACGCGCCGCAGCCCGACGGCAAGGAGGCGCCGTCGCGCCAGCAGTTCGAGGCGATCCTGCGCGTCGCCGAGGAGCAGGCCAACGTCCTGATCCAGAACGCCGCCGTGCAGGCCGACCGGCTGATGACCTCGGCCCGCGAAGAGGTCACCACTCAACGCGCCGAGGCCGAGGCGGACGCCGACCGCATCACCGCCCAGGCGCAGCGCGACGCCGATCAGGTGCGTCTGAAGATGGACACCGAGTACACGGCGCACGAGGCTCGCATCGAGCGCGAAGCCGCGCACGCCGCCGAGAAGGTGAACCAGGCGGCGCAGGAGGCGACCGCGATCCGCACCGAGGCCGAGAAGGGCGCGGCCGCGCTGCGATCCCTCGTCACCCGCGAGACGACGCAGCTGCGCGCGGATGCCGAGCGCGAGGTGCGCGACATGAACGCGCGCGTCCTCGAGTTCGAGGAGACGCTGAGCCGCCGCCAGGACGACGCGCAGCAGGAGTTCCTCGTACTGCACAACCAGGCCGTGGCCCACGCCGAGCGCATCACGACCGACGCCAACGAGCAGGTCGCCGCGTCGCTCGAGCACGCGCAGCGCATCTCGTCCAGGGCGGAGGACTACGAGCACCTGACGCGCTCGCAGGCGCAGGCGATCGAGGCCGACGCGAAGGTGCGCGCCCGCGAGATCCTCGATCGTTCCCGGGTCAAGTCGCAGAAGATCGTCGAGTCGGTCACCGGTCACACCACCGCCGTGCTGCGCGACGCCGAGGACCGCGCCCGTCAGCTGCGCTGGCAGCAGCAGCAGCTGACGAGCTTCATGGCCGAGGTGCGCGAGCTGATCCGTCCCGACGGCATCTTCTCGGATGAGGCCCTGCCGGCCGAGATCGACGGCGATGCTCCGGCCACCGACGCTCCGGCGACCGACGACGCCGCGTCCGGCGCGGAGTTCCTCGGCGACGAGGTCCTCGAGGACGAGCTCGACGACGACCGTCCCCTCGAGAAGATCACGATCGACGTGGTCGACGCCGAGGAGAGCAGCAAGCGCTGACGAGACCCCTGAACCGCCGAGGGCGGCATCCACCGATGATCGGCGGATGCCGCCCTTCGTCGTTCCACGCCTATCGCTCGCGGCTCCGGACGGGCAGTCTGAGACACATGACAGACAGCGTGATCGAGGTCCGCGACCTCCGGAAGGTCTACGGCGACTTCACGGCCGTCGACGGCATCAGCTTCGACATCGCACGCGGTGAGACGTTCGCACTCCTCGGCCCCAACGGGGCGGGGAAGTCCACGACGATCGAGATCCTCGAAGGGTACCGGCACCGCACCGCGGGCGAGGTGCGCGTGCTCGGCGAGGACCCGCAGCACGGCGGCCTGGCGTGGAAGGCGCGCCTGGGCATCGTCCTGCAGTCCACCGGAGAGCCGGGATCGTTCACCGTGCGAGAGCTGCTGAAGGAGTTCGCGGGCTACTATCCGCGTCCGCGCGACGTCGATGAGGTGATCGCCGCCGTCGGGCTCGAGCAGAAGCAGCGCACCCGGGCCGCACGGCTGTCGGGAGGCCAGCAGCGTCGGCTCGACGTCGCCCTCGGCATCATCGGCCGCCCGGAGCTGCTCTTCCTGGACGAGCCGACGACCGGGTTCGACCCCGAGGCCCGCCGCCAGTTCTGGGAGCTGATCCGCTCGCTCAAGGCCGAGGGCACCAGCACCCTGCTGACCACGCACTACCTCGACGAGGCCGCGCAGCTCGGCGACCGTGCCGCGGTGATAGCAGGAGGCACCATCGCCGCCATCGGCCGCATCGACGAGCTCGGCGGGCCGGAGTCGCGTGTGCCGCTCGTGCGCTGGACGGATGCCGCCGGCACCCGGCACGAGGAACGGGCCAGTGCACCCGGGGCGCTGGTCGCGGCGCTGCAGCGCGACGAGGGCGAACCCCGTGACCTCGAGGTGGTCCGCCCGACCCTTGAAGACATCTATCTCGACCTGATCCGCGCATTCGACTCGCGCCTGGCGGAGGCGGCAGCATGACCACCGCGGCACCGGTGCGCTTCGGCCTCGGGCGCACCGTCCGTCTCGGCATCCGTCGCATCCCGTTCGAGCTGCGCCAGTACTTCCGAGCAGGCGACCAGGTCTTCTTCACCTTCCTGTTCCCCACCCTCATGTACGTCGTGTTCGCGACGATCTTCACGGGCGACATCGGCGAGAGGCCCGACAAGGTCAGCATGGCGACCTACTACCTGCCCGGCCTGATCGCCGGCGGCATCCTGCTCTCCGGCGTGCAGGCGCCGGCGCTGGAGATCGCCGCCGAGAAGAGCGACGGCACGCTCAAGCGCCTCGGCGGCACGCCCATCTCACCGGTCACCTACTTCATCGGCAAGATCGGCGAGGTCTTCGTCACCGCGATCCTCCAGATCGCTCTGCTCATCGCCGTCGCGGTGGTCGTCTACCGCGTCGAGCTGCCGACGGATGCCGCGCTCTGGGGGCGCTTCGCCTGGATCTTCGCGCTCGGACTGATCGCGTGCACACTGCTCGGGATCGCGCTGTCCTCGGTGCCGCGCTCCGGGAAGTCGTCTGCGGCGGTGGTGATCCCGGTCGTGCTGCTCATCCAGTTCGTGTCCGGCGTGTACATCGCCTTCTCGATGCTCCCCGAGTGGCTGCAGAACGCGGCCGGCGTCCTGCCGGTGAAGTGGATCGCGCAGGGCATGCGCTCGGTGTTCCTCCCCGATTCCTTCCGCGCGGCGGAGACGACGGGATCGTGGGAGATCGGACTCATCGCTCTGATGCTGGCGGTGTGGCTCGTGGTCGGCCTGGTGCTCAGCCGCCTCACCTTCCGCTGGATCCGTCGCGACCGTTGAACCGGGCACAGCAGAGGGCCCCGATCTCCGAGGAGATCGGGGCCCTCTGCATGCGGGGACTACGCCCGGCCGAACTTCGCGACTTCCGGGCAGTCGAACGGGTCGGCACCCGCCGAGAGCCCGACGCGGTTGAGGTACTCGATCACGATCATGTACGAGCGGCCGAGGCTGGTCTCGGTGTACGGCACGTTGTTCGCCGCGCAGTAGTCGCGCACGATCTCCCGAGCCTTCGCGAGGTGCGGGCGCGGCATGCTCGGGAAGAGGTGGTGCTCCACCTGGTAGTTGAGACCGCCCATGAGCCACGTCGTCCACCATCCGCCGCTGATGTTGCGGGAGGTGCGCACCTGCTTGGTGAAGAAGTCGAGACGGGCGCGGGGATCGATGATCGGCATGCCCTTGTGGTTCGGAGCGAACGCGGCTCCCATGTAGACGCCGAAGACGGCGAACTGCACGCCCATGAAGGCGAACGCCATGCCGAGCGGGAGCATCATGAAGACCGGGACGAGGATCAGGGCGAACCGCAGCGCGATGATGCCGAGCTCGGTCCAACGACCCTTCACGTTCCTCGTCGTCGTGAGGTACTTCAGGCCGAGGAAGTGGAGGTTCAGCCCCTCGAGCGTGAGGAGCGGGAAGAAGAACCAGCCCTGCTTCCGGGTGATCAGCTTGATCAGACCCTTCGCCTTCGCGGCGTCCTCTTCGAGGAACGAGATCGTGTCGACCTCGATGTCGGGGTCCTTGCCGACCTGGTTCGGGTTTCCGTGGTGCTTGGTGTGCTTCGAGTCCCACCAGGAGTAGCTCATGCCGATGCTGGCGATGACGATGCGGGCGAGCTTGAAGTTCGCCGGTCCCGTGGTCAGGATCTGACGGTGCGCCGCCTCGTGTCCGAGGAAGGCGATCTGCGTCAGGACGATGCCGAGCCCCGCGGCGATGAGCAGCTGGAACCAGCTGTCGCCGAGCAGGATGAACCCCGTGATGAGGCCGCCCAGCGCCACGGCGATGCCGGCGGCGACGAAGACGTAGAACCACTGGGCCCGACGCAGCAGCCCGGTCTCCTTGACGACCTGCGAGACCTGTTTGTAGGCCTGCGCCATCGGCGGGAAATCGGTGTTTCCGGAATAGGTCTGACGAATCGGTCCCAGCGTTGCCGCGGTCGGTTCGATCTTCGTGATGGAGATGATGTCTCCCTCTGATCAGAGCCCTTGAGCCTTGGAAGCCCAAGGCGACTGCCCAACGCTTACCTCACAGTAGCCCGACCCACATACGGCTCCGGGAATACTTCCGGGGCCCTTGACGGGGCGCGATCGGTGTGCTCGCTCCTATGCGCGAGCGCGGCGCGGCCGGCGACGAAATGCGCGCGGAATCGGCCGGGTGCGGCCCTGTGCGTGTGCCTCGTGGCTGCGCTCCAGGGCGGAGCGGGCATCGTCGAGGGAATCGAAGGTGCCGAGTTCGGTGCCGTGGTTGTCGCGCACGAGGTGAGCCGTGCCGTCGAACTCGACGAAACCGGCGAATTCGCCGTCGCGTGTCGCGACGTGCACGTCGGCGTCGGCCTGCTTCCAGGTCAACGGATCGGACGGGGGGAAGGTTGTCGTACTCATGGTGATACTCATTGCTGTGTGGCGGGCACGCGTCTGCGCTCCGCAAGATGTGAGATCGAGGGCGGATGCCGCGCGCATCGATGTGCGTGGTCCGTGATGGCCCTGATCAGTGGCGACGTGGCGGCCGAGAGGGGCACAGCACACACGTTGCATGATCAGCATAGCAGACTTCGCCAGACCGCCCCGACCGTCCTCCGTGCGCCGCTATTCCTCGCGCCCGCTCCCGCGCGCAGGAGCATGCGGGACAGGAGGACGGACGACCAGCACCACGACGATGATCACCAGGATCAGCGCGGAGAGGGTGACCGGGATCGGCAGCACCGGGTCGAGCAGCACCAGCAGCGCGCCCACCGGCACGACCGCGTTGACGATCCGGTCCGCGTTCTCGCGGATGGCGATCCACCAGATGCCGAGGAGGAACACCGCGATGGGGATCGTGACCGTGAACGAGGCGGCCACGTTCGACAGATGGCTCTCGCCGGTGAGCACGTCGAGCTCCACCTCGATGCCCGCCGAGAACGCGGCGGCCGCGGCGAAGACGAAGTAGTGCGTGTACCCGTAGCGGAGGGAACGGCGGAACGAACTGATCGCACGGTGGTGCGGCGGCCAGAAGTAGATCCACCACAGCGATGCGGTGACGAGGAGCGTCAGCACCGAGATCGCGATCAGCGGACCGAGGGACTCGACCTTCTCGAGCGCGTCGATGATCGCGTTCGCCGAGGCCAGCAGGCTCTCGCCGAGCACGATCAGGGTGAAGAGACCGTAGCGCTCGGTGATGTGGTGCGGATGCCACGGCGTCTGGCGGCGATACTCCGCGAACACCGGCACGCCGATCTCGATCAGGGCGAACAGCACGAAGGCGATCCCCTGCAGCACACCCGCAGGGATGAGGAGGAACAGCACCCACAGCACCTGGACGGCGGCGATCCCGAAGGCGTAGCGTCGCGTCGCCGCCCACAACGGGCCCGCCGACCGGGAAGCGCGCAGCCACTGCGCGACCATCGCGATGCGCATCACGATGTAGCCGAGCACGCAGACCGTGAAGTCGCCCTCGTCGAACGCCCGGGGGATGCCGGCGGCGAACACGAGCACGCCACCCATCTGCACGAAGGTCGTGACGCGGTACAGCCAGTCGTCGGTGTCGAACGACGTCGCGAACCACGTGAAGTTCATCCACGCCCACCAGATCGCGAAGAACAGCATCGCGTACGACGTGATGCCGTGCAGGACGTGACCCTCGCTGAGCGCATGGTGGAGTTGGGCCGAGGCGATGCTGACGGCGACGACGAAGACGAGGTCGAAGAACAGCTCGAGCGTGCTCGCGGTGCGGTGCGGCTGGGCGGGGTCGCGGGGCAGCATCGTGCGGAGCCGGAAGCGCGGGGTGGAGGCGTCGTTCGCAGTCACGGCGTCAGAATAGCCGTCCGGAAAAACCGATACATCCATTCGGCGGAGATATCTTCCGCTGGCGGCCTCCATCCGCTACAGTGTTCAGAGTCTGCTGTGCCTGCTGCTAGCGACCGCCGTGTGGGACGGCGAAATGCACTCCGTGAGTGGGATCACCGAGTTTCAGCAGGACCCGAGGGGTCGGGACGCAGACGATTGCCGTGAACGTGGGGTTCAGGGTCTGGGGAAATCTGGGGAAAACTAATGTCGCACTGGGGATTTTTGCGTACATTCACGGCTCAAGGGGCCTCGGCATGACTTCCGTCGAGGATGCTCTGAGCATCGCTCGTCCGGGCGCGGTCTTCATGCCGATCGCTGCTCCGAGAGCAACCAAGTCGGTGACGCGCACGGTGGTCACACCTCGCGCTTCGGCGACTCTGGAAAGACGCCGCCAGTGGGAGCGTCGCTATCGGATGCGACTGCGGATCACGGATGCGGCCGTCATCCTGTTCGCGGTCGGTCTGACAGCGGCGGTCCAGCTGGGCACCGGCATCACCGGGTTCGAGGTCCTTCGTGACGGCATCCCCCTTGCCGCCCTCTGGTACCTCATGCTCAGTGCACTGCACACGCGGGACGCCGCGTTGTTCCGTGCGAGTGCCACCGAGTACCGCGGCGTGGTCCACGCCAGCGGGCTCGCCTTCGGGATCATCGCCATCGTGGCGGTGCTGCTCGCATGGAAGTCGATGCAACTGACGCTGCTGCTGGGGCTGCCCGTCGGTGTGTTGACACTTCTGGTGACCAGGTGGTTGTGGCGCCACTGGCTCCAGGCCCAGCGGACGCACGGGCGGTTCGCCTCCCGCACGCTCGTCGTGGGCAACAGGGATGATGTCGAGTACGTGGTGCGTACCCTGCACCCGATCGGCGCGTCCGGCTACCAGGTGGTCGGCGCGACGCTCCTCGACGGAAATGCCCGTGAGGTGGAGATCGACGGCGCGGTGTTCCCTGTTCTGGGGAACGTGAACACCGTGTCGACGGTCGCTGCCGAGCTGGGCGCCGACACGATCATCGTGGCCAGCCGACCCGAAGGCGAGCCCGAGTTCGTGAAGCAGCTCAGCTGGCAGCTCGAGGGGACGGCCGCCGAGCTCGTCCTCTCGAGCCGCCTCACCGACGTCGCCGGCCCGCGGATCTCGTTCGCGCCCGTCGAGGGACTGCCCCTCATCCAGGTGCAGATCCCGACCTACGAGGGCGGGCAGCATCTGCTCAAGCGCGCCCTCGACATCGCGGTCGCCACGCTGGCGCTCATCCCGATCGCGCTGCTGGCGCCGGTGCTGGCGCTGCTCATCAAGCTCGACTCGCGCGGTTCGGTCTTCTTCTTCCAGGAGCGTGTCGGTCGCGACGGCCGTCGCTTCAAGATGGTCAAGTTCCGTTCCATGAAGACCGATGCCGAGCAGCAGCTCGCGGCCCTCAAGGACCAGAACCAGGGCTCCGGCCTCCTGTTCAAGATGAAGGACGACCCTCGCGTGACCCGCGTCGGCCGCATCCTGCGCAAGCTGTCGCTCGACGAGCTGCCGCAGTTCTGGAACGTCCTCATCGGCGACATGAGCGTCGTGGGCCCGCGCCCGCCGCTTCCCAGCGAGGTCACCGCCTACGACGGCACCGTGTTCCGCCGCCTCTACATCAAGCCCGGGATCACCGGCCTGTGGCAGGTCTCGGGTCGAAGCGACCTCTCCTGGGATGAGAGCGTCCGCCTCGATCTGCGCTACGTCGAGAACTGGTCCGTCATGAACGATCTGCAGATCATGTGGCGCACCGCGAAGGTCATGGTGCAGCCCAGCGGGGCATACTGATCGGATGAGCAATGCGAATCCGCTCACCATTGCGATGGTGGGGACCCGCGGAGTGCCCGCAGCATACGGAGGCTTCGAGACGGCGATCGAGGAAGTCGGTCGCCGTCTCGCCGCCCGCGGTCACGACGTCGTCGTGTACACCCGGGGTTCCGAGCGCCGCGAGAAGGAGTACCTGGGCATGCGGGTGGTGCACCTCCCGGCGATTCCCGTGAAGCAGATCGAGACGCTCAGCCACACCGGCCTTTCCGCACTGCATCTGATGTTCCGCCGCCGCCCGGACGCGACCTTCGTCTTCAACGCGGCGAACTCCCCCTTCCTGCCGCTGCTGCGGCTGCGCCGGGCACCGGTGGGGCTGCACATGGACGGGCTCGAGTGGCGCCGTTCGAAGTGGGGACCTCGCGGCAAGGCCTACTATCGCTGGGCCGAGCAGTTCGGCGTGCGCACGGCCGATGCCCTGATCGCCGACGCCCCCGGCATCGCCGACTACTACCGTCACCAGTTCGATGTGCCGACGGAGATGATCCGTTACGGAGCCCCGATCCTGGAGTCCGTCACGGACGGCCGGATCGAAGAGCTCGGGCTGACGCCGGCCGGCTACCACCTCGTGGTCGCCCGCTTCGAACCCGAGAACCACGTGCTCGAGATCGTCGAGGGCTACCGTCGCAGCGCCGCGGCCCTGCCGCTGGTCGTCGTGGGATCCGCCCCCTACAGCAGCGAGTACACCCAGCGGATCCAGGAGGCCGCTGCCGGCGACGAGCGCATCCGCCTCGTCGGCGGAGTGTACGACCAGGAACTGCTGGACGCCCTCTACTTCCATGCCTTCACCTACGACCACGGCCACTCGGTCGGCGGTACGAATCCCTCGCTCCTGCGCGCGCTGGGCGCGTCGACAGCGGTCATCGCGTTCGATGTCGCGTTCAATCGCGAGGTGCTCGCCGACGATGGCTGGTTCTTCTCCGCACCGGACGACGTCGCTGCGGCCTTCGAGCACTCGGAGGCCGACCCGGACGGCACGCGCGAGCGGGGCGTCCGAGGACAGGAGCGGGCGCGCACCGCGTTCCGCTGGGAAGACGTCGCCGACGCGTACGAGCAGTTGGCTCACGCACTCGCGAAGCGGGTCAGTGTCCACCGCACTGCGCGGCGGGCGAAGCGGCGCGCACAGGAGTGGTGATCGGAGTCCGCCGGCACCGGATCAGGACGGCAGGGTGATCCCCTGCTGCAGGCGGCGAGCGAGCGTCCGCGTGTCGGCGGCAGCCTTCTGCAGCCCTCTGCGGTGAGTGCGGACGCCGAGATGATGCACGTCGACCACGTCGAGCGGGTGGCCCGTCTCACGTCGCCACGGCAGCGACCGCTGCACCGGGAGGCGGAGCGTGCCGCGACGGGAGTCCAGGATTTCGGCGTACTCGGCGAGGGTTGCGGCAGAGACCTCCTGCTCCCCGAGCAGCAGGGCCTCGCGGAGAGTGAACGTGCGAGAGCGAGCGCCCGGGCTCTTCCGCGCGATCAGCGAGCGCTCGGCGAGCGACGCAGCGATCACCAGATCCGCCGCATCGAGGTCCGCCATGGTCAACGGAGTCGAGAGATGGCCGAGCGCCGTGACGACGACCCCGACCGAGTACCGACAGGCGCGCCGCCTCGGCGAAGCCTCGGTGCCGGCGGAGCCCACGACCCATCGGCCCGCATCGGCGCCGAGTTCGTCCGCGAATGCGGCAGCCATGAGCGGCGATCGGCAGATGTTCTGCGCGCAGACGAAGAGCACTCGTCCAGTCATCCCGATTCCCCTCCCCGCACTGATCGGCACGGGCGCCGGCTTCGAAGGTTTCCCCCCAGCCGCGTCGACACGGTAAGAATGATCCTATCTGCCGCCGATCGGCTTCCGGCGGGGTCTCGATACGAACGGAACGGGGAACCTCTTGCTCGTCCTCATCGTCCACCCCGGTGCTGAGCTGTACGGCGCCGATCGCGTGACGCTCGAGTCGGCAGCCGGTCTTGCCGCGGCCGGCCACGATGTGGTCGCCGCGCTTCCCGAGCACGGCCCCCTGGTGGCCGCGCTCGAGTCCCACGGCGTGCGCGTCGTCATCCGACGGATGTTCGTGCTCCGCAAGCAGCTGCTGCGGCCGCGCAACTGGCCGAGGCTGCTCGCCTCCGCCGCCGGCGGCTTCGTGGACTCCTGGAGGCTGATCTCCCGATACCGTCCGGATGCCGCGTATGTGAGCACCGTCGTCCTCCCGCACTGGCCGCTGATGCTGCGCATGAGGCGCGTCCGGACCATCACCCATGTGCACGAGGCCGAGGCGGACTCCCCCTGGGCGCTGCGCGCCTTCCTCTACAGCCCGCAGCTCTGGGCGCACACCGTCATCGCGAACAGTCGATTCACCGCCGACCTCATGCGCCGATCGCTCCCTGGCCTGAGTCGGAAGATCAGGGTCGTGCTCAACCCGGTGCCCGGTCCGCCTGCGGTGTCGCCTCCGCGCGAGCGACTCGACCCCATCCGCATCGGCTACGTCGGCCGGCTGTCGCCCCGCAAGGCGCCTGACGTGGTCGTCAGCGCGATCGCCCTGCTGCGCGATCGGGGCCGGAACGCGCACCTCGACATCATCGGCGATGTCTTCCGCGGCTACGAGTGGTACGCGGCGGAGCTCGCGGCGCAGATCACAGCGGAGAAGCTGAGCGACGTCGTGACCTCGCACGGCTACGCGACCGATGTGTGGCCGCACGTCGCCGCGTGCGATGTCATGGTCGTGCCGTCCCGCACGGATGAGTCCTTCGGGAACACCGCGGTGGAGTCGATTCTCGCCGAACGCCCGGTGATCGTCAGTGATCTCACCGGGTTGCGGGAGGCCGTGGCAGAGTACCCGACATCTCGAGTCGTGCCCCCCGGAGACGCCGCCGCGGTGGCCGATGCGATCCAGGAGCTCATGGACACCTGGTCGGATGTCGTCCGGCACACGGCGGCCGCCGCAGCCGCCGCGGCCGATCGCCATTCGGTCGCCGGATATCGGCGAATCGTCACGAAAACCGTGGAGAGCTCCGCCGGAGTGACACACTCGGAGTTCACGGCGGATTGACGGCTGTGAACAGGGGAGAATAGTCAGTGGGAGAGCATCCCGGATTCCGAGTCCGGATGCTCGAACACTGGGGAGGAACATCATGTCACTGCAGGACTACCTCGACGCCCTGCGTCGACAGTGGATCGTCATCGTCGCGCTCACGATCATCGGCGCCGGTGCGGCGTTCGGCTATTCGAGGACCCTGCCTCCGGAGTACAGCTCGACGGCGGCCGTGATGGTCATCCCGCAGCGTGGGGACAGCACGAACGAGCTCGTGCAGGGCTCGAGCTACGTGCAGAGCCTGGTGCAGACCTACGCCGTGCTGGCCTCCTCTCCGCTGGTCCTGACTCCCGTCATCGACGACCTCGGTCTCGACGAGACGGCGACCCAGCTGGCGAAGCGCGTGTCGGTGGTGAACACCCTCAACACGGTCGTGGTCGAGATCTCGGTCACCGACAGCGACAAGGAGCGGGCGCAGGAGATCACCGCGGCCATCACCGACTCCCTCGTCTCCGCCGTCGCCGACGTGTCGCCGAGCGATGCGGAGGGCCAGCCGGCCGTCCGCCTCGAGACCATCGCTCCCGCCCGCATGCCTCAGGCGCCGATCGGCCCCAACACCCGCCTCATCACGCTCATCGGCGCCGCACTCGGACTCGCCCTCAGCGTCGGGTACGCACTCATCCGACGCGCACTCGGCACCAGGATCGCCGAGCGCGGCGACATCGCCTCGGTGACCGACGCTCCGGTCATCGGCGAGATCGTCGCCTGGCGCCGCAACTACACGGTCCTGTCGACCATGCTCCGCAGCCGCGACAGTCGTGCCGCCGAGTCGTTCCGCGCGCTCGCGGCGAACCTCAAGTACGTCGCCGTCGACCGCGAGCTGCAGGTCGTCATGATGACGTCGTCTGCTCCGCACGAGGGAAAGTCCTCGGTCAGCATCGGCCTGGCCGCCGCTCTCGCCGAGTCGAACCACGACGTGCTGGTCATCGATGCCGATCTGCGCCGGTCATCCGTAGCGACCCAGCTGCAGCTCGAGGGATCTGTCGGCGTCACCTCGATCCTCGTCGGCGACGCGACCTTCGATGAGGCCGTGCAGCACGCGAAGTCGATGAACATCGACATCATCGCCGGCGGCTCGCCCGCCCCGAACCCCGGGCAGCTGATCACCTCGCACCGCCTGCGCGAACTCGTGGCCGAGGCGCGCACGCGCTACGAGTACGTGATCATCGACAGCGCCCCGGCGCTCGTGGTGTCGGATGCCCTGTGGCTCGCGGACCTGTCCGACGGCGTCCTCGTGGTCGCACGCTCCGGGAAGACGCGTCGCAAGCAGGTCAGCGCGGTGCTGTCCGCCCTCAAGTCCACGCACAAGGACGTCATCGGCATCGTGCTCAACGCGGTCAAGCGCAACGAGCGCGGCCCCTACTACGTCGCGGAGGCTCCTGCCCGGCGCTGGTCGCGCGCCGCCAAGCCGGCGAACGCGAGCGCTGAAGGAACACCGGGCGACACCGCCGCGCGCGACGCATGAGCGTCCTGCTCGCACTCGTCGCGAGGGCCATCTCGATGGCCATCTCGCTCGTCTGCGGCGTCCTGACCGTCCGCCTCATCATCGGCGGTGCCGGTGTCGAGTACTACGCGCTGTACACGCTCGTCGCGTCGCTGCCCGGTCTCATCGCCTTCTCCGACCTCGGGTCGGGCGCCGTGCTGGTGAACAGCATCGCGGTGAGCGATACCCCTCGTCAGGATCGAGTGATCCGGGCCCAGCTCACCACCGTCGGCCGCATCATGGTCGGCTTCGCCGGGTCGGGCATGGTCCTCAACGCCATCCTCTATCTCACCGGTGCCTGGCGGGCGATCCTCGGCGACGCGGGCACGATCCCCGGCGCCGACCTCGCCGCGTTCGTGTCTCTCACCATCTTCTGCCTCGGGATCCCGCTCGGCATCTGGCAGCGCGTGCTGCTCGGCCTGCACAAGAACCACTGGATCATCTTCATCCAGGCGGCGCAGGGGCCGCTCAATCTGCTGCTGGTGTGGCTGCTGGTGTCGTTCGCGCCGCCGTCGGCCGGAACCTTCCTCGCACTGTCGTCGATGGTCTCAGGATTCATCGTCGCCGCTGCGGGGTTCGGCTTCGCGCTCAGGGCGCTCTCTCCGATGCTCCGCCGCGCGATGCAGGACATCCCCCGGGTGCGCAGTGTTCCGGGGGTGCGGGTCATGCACATCGGCTGGCCGATGCTCGTCCAGCTGATCTCGGCGCCGCTCTCCGTCGCCCTGCTGCGGTACATCCTCGCCCAGTCGGGCACGACGCACGAGGTCGCGGAGTACGGCGCGGTCGGTCAGGTGTTCTTCGCGATCAACGGCGTCGTGGCAGCGGGCGGGCTCGCACTGTGGCCGCTGTTCACACGCTCCCGCGCGCGCGGCACGCTGACCCGCGGGCCCTACGCGATCGCCGCGCTCTTCGCGGCCGGTGCGGCGGTGATCTGCGCGCTCGTCTGGGCGGTCTCCCCGTGGCTGTTCGGGTTCATCACGAACGACTCGCTCGAGGTCTCGAGTGCCACCGTGATCGCGTTCGGCCTCATGGTCGTGTGCCAGGCCGCGCTGTATCCGCTCGGGATGTTCCTGATGGACGAAGCCGGCATCCGCTTCCAGATGATCCCGGTCGCCCTGATGACGATCTCGACCATCGTGCTCGCCCTGGTGATCACCCCGAGCCTCGGCGCCGGCGGCCCGGTGCTCGCGAACGCGGCATCCGTCCTCGTCTTCCAGGTCGTGCCGTTCGCGATCTACATCGCTCGCCACCGTGATCGCCTCATGGGCGCGTCCCCCGGCCCCGAAGACGTCGCGACATGAGAGTCCTCGCCGCAGTCGTCTGCGTGATCCTGGCGGCCAGGATCACGCTGCTGCAGGGTGTGACCGCCGGCATCCTGATCAGCATCGTGCTGCTGCCCGTCTGGGTGGTGACGCTCTGGCGGCACCGCGGCGGTTCGGTGATCGTGACGCTCGGCGGTCTCGCCATCATCAGCGGACTCGTGCTGACGGACTTCTTCGCCGGTGATCATCCGACCAGCGAGTCGATGATGCAGCAGAACACGTTCTCGCTCATCAGTGTGATCGGCGGGATCGGCGTCGTGGTGTGGGTGCGCAGTCTGCTCGGCAACGCTGCGACCGCGCTCTGGTACGGCGTCGGGCTGATGGTCGGGGTCGTCTTCCACGGTCTCGACATGGACAACGTGTGGAAGTTCGACCTGTCGGTGCCGGCCACCGTGATCGTGCTGGCTCTCTGCATGATGAGTCGTCGGCCGTGGGTCGAGATGATCGCGCTGCTGCTCCTCGCCGTCGTCTCCGCCCTGAACGACTCCCGCTCCGCCGGTTCCATGCTGCTGGTGGCCGCGGCGCTCGTGGTCTGGCAGGCCCTGGGCTCGCGCCTCGCGAAGAGCTCGACGACCGTGCGGACCCTCGCCGTCTTCGGCTTCACGGCCGTGATCGGCTACGCCGCCCTGCAGGCCTTCATCCTGGAGGGCTGGTTCGGCAAGGCCGCAGCCGTGCGCTCCGAGGCTCAGATCGCGCAGTCCGGCTCGCTCCTGCTCGGCGGGCGCCCGGAACTCGGCGCATCCACCGAGCTCATCGCCGCGAACCCGTTCGGCCTCGGTTCCGGCACACTCGCGAACGGCATCGATCTGCTCATCGCCAAGACCGGCATGGCGCGGCTCAACTACGACCCGAACAACGGCTACGTCGAGAGGTACATGTTCGGCAACGGTTTCGAGGTCCACTCGATGCTCGGCGACCTGTGGATCCGCTTCGGTCTCTTCGGTGCCGCGATGCTCATCGTCGCGCTCGTGGTCATCACGCTCGGCACCGCAGGTCAGGTCGCGAAGCGAGCGGCGAGCGGGCTGATGATCTTCCTCGCGATCCAGGTGTTCTGGGACTCCCTCTTCGCACCGTTCTTCTCCACGTCGATCTCCACGCTCGTGCTGGGCGTCGCGCTCGCGATGGTCCCACGGACGCGGAAGGACGCTTCGGCCGTCTCCGACCCGGAGTTCGTGAGCTTCGCGCGCTGAACCGCTGACGTCGGGCATCCCGGAACGCGCGTCGCGTCGGACGGATGCCGGGAGCGTCCGGTGCCGAGGTGCGCAGCACTCCGGCATCCTCGATGCGGCGACGGATGCCGGAGACGACGATGCCGGGGGCCCGCGATGCGGACCCCCGGCAGGGTGTGTCGTCTCTGAGCGGTCGGACTCAGGGCTTCGTGACGGTCAGGTCGTCCCAGCGGAAGACCGTGGAGGGGAGCGTCGACGCGGCGGACACCGTGTTCATGAGCCCGACCGTTCCCGTTGCCTGCATGGCCGCGGTGGTGTCGGTAGCGGTGATCTGCCAGTTCGCCGGCTCGGCATCCGTCGCCGCCCAGACCTTGGCGCCGAGGGTCGTCGGGTTGGTCCCGGTGACCGAGAGCGCCACGTTCAGCGTGGTGCCCGGCGTGTAGGTGAAGGCGGGCATCAGGTACGAGCCCAGCGCCACCTCGTCGCGCAGCAGGTAGAGCCGCACGCCGCCGCCGACCTCGAACCGCACGCGGGTCGAGTAGTTGGATGCGCCGACCTGGCGGCCGATGACGGTGGCCGTGGCCGCCCCACCCGCGACGGATGCATCGGTCGAGATCGAGACCCGCACGACGGCATCGGTGGCCGTCACGCCCAGCCGCGCGATCCTGGTGGCGGACGGGGTGAGGGTCGCGATGCCCTTGCCGTCTGCCACGCTGTATGCCGCCGCACCGTTCTGGAGCGTCCAGGCACCGCCGAGGTCGGCGGAGCCCCAGCTTCCGGCTGCTGCCGTCCGTGCGAACGCGTCGGCTGCCAGCGCGGAGGCGACCGGAGGCGCCGTGACCGTGACCTGCTTGGTGATCGACGTGGTCGCTCCGGTGTTGTCGGTCACCGTGAGGATGACGTCGAACGTGCCGGCTGCCGTGTAGGCATGCGACGCGGTCGCGCCGGTCGCGGTGCCTCCGTCGCCGAAGGTCCAGGCGTAGGACTGGATCGTGCCGTCGGCATCGGTGGACGCCGATCCGTCGACCGCCACGGACAGTCCGGTCGCGGTGGGCGTGAATGCCGCCACCGGCGCCTGGTTCGGGGCCGGAGCCACGGTCACCGACGTCGTCTTCGTCGCGACGCCGCCGCGGTCATCCGTCACGGTGAGCTTCACCGAGTAGGTGCCCGCTGCCGCGTAGGTGCGCGATGCCGTGACGCCGGTCGCGGTGCCTCCGTCGCCGAAGGTCCACGCGTACGACTGGATCGTGCCGTCCGGGTCGGTGGAGGCCGATGCGTCGACCGACACCTTGAGGCCTGCTGCCGTGGGCGTGAACGCCGCCGTCGGAAGCTGGTTGGGCGCCGTCGGCGCCGTCGGGTCCACGACGGTGAAGGAACGCAGGTTCATGGTCGCCGTCGGCGTCGCCGAGGTGCCACCGAGATACGCGGTCAGGCCGACGGAACCGGCGACCTGCAGCGCGGCAGTGGTGTCGGTGCCCGAGAGCTGCCATGCGGCCGGCTCAGCATCAGCGGAGCGCCAGACCTTCGCCCGGATGGTCGTCGGCGAGGTGCCGGTGACCTGCAGGCGGACCGAGAGCTCGGTCCCTGCGGTGTAGGTACCGGGCAGCACGTACGAGGCGCCGATCGCGGTCTCACCACGCAGGATGTAGACCCGCATCGTGTTGCCCGCCTCGAACCGCACCCGAGCCGAGTAGTTGTCCGCTCCGACCTGACGGCCGAACATCGTCCAGGAGTACCCTGCGCCGGTCCGGTCGACCGTGAACTTCGCCGTGGTGTCGGTGTTCTTCGACGAGACCGCGTTCAACATCGCGCCACGGGTGTCGTAGATGTTGGTGACGATCTGGCCCGAGGTCCCGTTCGCCGAGAAGCTCGCAGCCCCGCCGGACGTGGTCCAGGCGCCGCCCTGCTCGGCGGTTCCCCAGCCGGAGGCCACCGTGCGTGCGAACTTGTCGTTCGCCAGCACCGTGAACTTCGGCGGCTCGACCGCAGTCAGCTGCTTCGTCGCCGTCGCCGTGCCACCGCGGTTGTCGGTGACCGTCACCGTGACGGTGTACGCACCGCCGGCCGCGTATTCGTGGGTCGTCGTGGGCGTCGTCGTGGTGGCCGTGACGGTGTCGCCGAAGTTCCAGGCGTAGGAGACGATCTGGCCGTCGGAGTCAGCGGATGCCGAGGCGTCCAGTGCTGCCGACAGGTTGGTGATCGTCCCGGCGAGCGCGGCGGTCGGCAGGACGTTCGGCGCGAGCGCCGCCGTCACCTGCTTCGTCGTGGTCGCGCTGCCGCCCCGATCGTCGGTGACCGTCAGGGTCACGGTGTACTCACCGGGCGTCGTGTAGGCGTGGGTCGTGGTCTTGCCGCTTCCCACCGCCCCGTCGCCGAACGACCACGAGTAGGTCGCGAGCGTGCCGTCGGAGTCGGTGGATGCCGAGGCATCGACCGCGACGCTCATGTGCGTCGTCACGGCGTCGAACGCGGCGGTCGGCAGCACGTTGGCCGCCTGCACCGTGACCGGCTGCGTGATCGTGGAGGTCCCGCCGCGGTCGTCCGTCACCGTGAGCTTCACGTCGTACGTGCCGCCGGTCGCGTAGGTGTGCGCAGCCGTGGGTCCGTCGGTCGAGGAGGCTCCGTCGCCGAAGGTCCACTTGTACGAGGCGATCGCGCCATCGGTGTCGACCGAGGTCGAGGCGTCGAAGGCCACGTCGAGGTTCGTTGGAATGCTGCTGAACGCGGCGGTCGGAAGCTCGTTCACCGAGCCGAAGGCGCCGAGCTGGTAGTGCTCGCTCACCTGCGCCGGGGTGAGCGCGGCTCCGTAGACCGCGACCTCGTCGATCGTTCCGGTGAACGTGGTCGCACCGGCCCAGCCGCTGTCGTTACCGACTCGCCAGTACCCGCTGTAGTCCTGAGCGGTGGTGTTCGCGTTCGTGCCGACGAGCGCGCCGTCGACGTAGAACGCCATGCCGTCACCCGAGAGCGAGCCGACGACATGATGCCACTGGCCGTCGTTCACCGCACCCGTGGTGGTGATCGTGTACTGCGCGTTGTTCCAGACGCCGAAGTTCAGCTTGCCGTCGGTCGTCAGGTAGATGTGACGATCGTTGCTGCTGCTCAGACCGCTGTTGCTGTCGCCGAATCCGACGATCTTGCCGCCGGCCGTGGAGGTGGTCTTGAACCACGCCTCTGCCGAGAAGACCTGCGGGGCGACATACTGCTTGGTGCCGGCGAGCCGGACCGTGGTCGAGCTCGTGGTCGGCGCCCAGCGGATCGCCTTGTTGGACACGCCGGAGATCGCACCGGTCTGGTTCTTGACCAGGACGCTCGTGCTGCCCGTGTAGGTGCCGGTGGAGTTGTTCATGCCGGAGTCGGCGGCGGACGTGCCGGTACCGGTCTCGTTCAGACGCCAGAAGAGCGTCGGGTCGAGCGCGAAGACCGACTTGCCGTAGTTGTCGGCAGGCGCCGGCGGAAGCGCGCTGGTGCGCCCGCTGGCGATGCGGTGCGCGTCGATCTCGTTGCGGGTCAGTGCCCGGTCGTAGACGGCGACGTTCGCGATCGAGCCGCTCAGGTAGGAGCTCGTGCCGACGTTCGGCCAGGAGCCGAGGTTGTCACCGCCGATGCGCCAGTACCCCATGTAGTCCTGCGCCGAGGTCGTGTCGGTGCGCTCACCGATCTTGACGCCGTCGACCCAGAGGACCTGGCCCTTCGAGCTCAGCGACGCCACCACGTGGTGCCACTGGTTGTCGTTGAAGCCGGTGCCGCTCGTGACCGTGCGGGTCGCGCCCGGGTAGACGCCGAAGGTGACGCGTCCCGCGTTGTCGAGGTACACCTGCCGGTCGTAGCTGCCGGAGTTGCCGGTCGCGTTGGAACCGAAGCCGACGATCTTGCCGCCGCGGGTGCTGTTCGTCTTGAACCAGGACTCGACCGTGAAGGTCTGCGGTCCCGCCGTCGCCGTGGTGGTGCCGGCCGACGAGCCGGTGCTGCCGCTGAAGGTGGTCGCCGAGCCTGGCGTCACCGGACCGGCGGCGCCACGCGTCCCGTTGGCGACCGCGAGGTCGCTGCCGCCCGCCCAGTCGTAGGCGGCCGTGCCTGTGGCCTCGTTCAGGGGCCAGTAGTCCACGGCGCCGCTGGTGAGGACAGCCTCGTCATAAGCGGTCGACACGCCTGCTGCGGCGGTCGTGACCGGCGTCCAGTCGCTCTGCGTGCTGTTGCCGTACGCATCGATGGCCTTGATCCGGTAGTTGTAGGTGGTTCCGGGCACCGCCGTGGAGTCGCGGTACGACATCGCCGGCCTCGTCCAGAAGTTGGAGAGCTGATCGGTCTCGTACAGGGGCGTCGTCATGCCCTTGTCCTGGCGGAAGACCTGGTAGTGCAGGCTCTGGTTGTCGCGGTCGTAGTTCGCGCTCCAGGAGAGCCGGTTCACACCGGTCTGGAACGACGTGGCGCTGAGCGTCCACGCGCCGCCCTGGACCTGCGGGCCCTGCTTGTTCGGGGCGACGTTCTTCTTCGCGAAGCGCACGATGCCCTGCTGGGATGCGCCGTTCACCTTGAGGAACTCGCCACCCACGAGGAGGTAGTCGCCCGAGGAGCTGACCTGCCACGGCCCCTGCGACTGGCCGGTGTACGTGCCGGGCACGTACTCCGGGTACCACTGCAGCAGATCACCGGAGGGCTGCCCCGCGAAGTTGCGGTAGCCCTGCGTGTCGTTGGTGATCAGCTTGCCGCTCGAGGCCTTCGAGAAGGCGAGCGAGTGCTTGTACGAGCGCGGGTTCGTCTCAGGGAAGCCGTTCACGTTGCCGCAGTAGTGCGGGTGGCCGACCACGTAGATCGCGTCGCCCACGGGAGCGACGTCGTAGCTGTCGCCGTGGCAGTCTTCCATCCACTGCAGGCTGCCGTCGCTCCAGTTCGCGCGGAACGCGCCCTCGAAGCCGTCCTGCGAGGTTCCGCCATAGTCGAAGCCCGTGCCGTAGACGCTGTCGCCGTCGGAGGACAGCGAGTACATCGCCGCCACCGTGCCGGCGTTGCGCAGCACGCTGTTCATCGCCCACGGGAGCAGCGAGCCGACGCTCGCGTCGAGCGCCGTGATGCCGCGTCCCGGGTTGCTCGAGCCGTTGACCGAGGTGAACGATCCGGCGATGACGACCTTGGACTGATCAGGGGAGATGACGACGCCCTTCGCGCCGTATCCGCCCTGCACATCTGCGGTGAAGGGGGTGACGGCGCCCGTCGACGTCGAGACGGCGGCGACCTTGGTGCGCTGCGTGCCGTTGATCGTGGTGAACTCACCGGCGAGGTAGACCGTGGAGTTCGTCAGCGCGATCGAGTCGATGCGACCGTTCGCCTCCGGCGCCCACGAGGTGACGAGCGCGCCGGTGGCGGTGTCGAACGCGGCCACGCGGTAGCGCCATGCGCCGGCGGCCTGCGAGAACATGCCCGCGACGTAGATGCGCGAGCCGTCGGCCGACTTCTTGATGTCGAGGACCGTGCCGTTCGTGCCGGGGTTCCAGGACGAGATCAGGTTGCCGGTGGTCAGGTCGTAGGCGAGGAGGTTCGCGCGAGGCGTCTCGTTCGACCCGAGCGGAGACCCGGCGGGCCGCGCTTTCGCGAAGCTGCCGCCCACGTAGACGGTGTTGCCGACGACTTCCTGCGCGTAGACGACGCCGTCGATCTGCACGGTCGGCAGCGCGTCGGCGGCGAACGTCTCCGGCGTGCCCGCGGCCGGCGTCGTGTCAGCGACCGCGGCGACCGGAACGGTCAGCGCGCCGACGATGAGAGCCAGAGCTGCGGCGACCGCGCCGAGCAGCTTCACGCCACGATGAGCGCGGTTCTCGCGCGTGTCGGCCGTCACAGAACGGCCACCCCAAAAGTTGTGCACTTTTTCTCCCCAGAGTTGCACTGCGCGCATGAGAAGCGACGCATAAATGAAGGCCGTCCCCCATAGACGACCTTTCCCCTGCGCTGATCCTAGGGCAAACGCGGTATATCGGCAAGCCCCCAGGTCACAGACCCGGAGACGGGCCTTCTCGACCGCTCAACCGACCTTGCCGCGGAAGACGAACGCGGGCTGCCCTGCGCGATAGTCGAGCGTCAGCGTCACGTCGCCGCGCTGACCCTCGGGGATGCTGTACACGTAGACGCCGTCGGTCGAGTCGCCGATGTCGAGCGTTCCCTCGAACGGCGCAGCTCCGGGCTTCACGAGGCCGCCCGCCGGGGTCAGTCCCTCCCCGATGTAGGCGTTCACCGCGATGAGGCCCAGATCGATGGCGGCATCCGTGTCGTTGGTCAGTCGCAGCGTGAACTGCACGGCCGGACCCGCGATCTCTCCGGCCTGCACCGCCTCACCCTGGACGGCCTTCATGGCCGTGATCTCGGCGACGAGACCCTCGCCGTTGTCCGAGGGCTGGTCCGGTGCGACGGGCGCGAGCTCGGGCATGGTGCCGGGCGTCGCCGAAGGATCCGGAGTCGGCTGAGCGCTCGGATCCGTGCCGTCGGCGGAAGCCGACGAGGATGCGGACGGCGACGGACTGGTGGTCGGCGTGCCGCCCTCCGAGGAGCCGGCTGTGACGGCGAAGTACACGATGACGGCGACGACGATCGCGGCGACCGCGGCGATCGCGATCCAGAGCCACGTCTTCTTCCGACGAGTGCCCTGCACTGATCCGTCCGGTTCTCCGACCATGATCGTCCCCTCCGCGCCCCACGCCGTCGCGATGTCGACGGATGCCGAGATTCTATCGGACCGTCCCGTACCCGGACGGGGACGTCAGGAGGCCTGCCGCGCGATGCGCCGCCCGTCACGCCATCCGCGCCAGACGGCGCGCAGCGGACGCCACGGCCGAAGAAGTTGACGCCTGCCACCGCGGAGGAGCACCTCGCGCGCTGCGGACACCGAGCCCGCATCCCACCGACGCACGGTCTCCCGCTCGAACAGCTTCTGCGCCAGCAGCATCCGATTCCTGATGTTGTAGTAGTAGTAGAGCGGCGACTTGGCGTGCATGTCGGGATCCCCGATGCCCTGCGTCCCGCCTTCGTCGTGCACGGCCTTCGCCTGCTCCACGAGCACCAGACGCCCACCGGCATCCTCGATCCGCAGAGAGAAGTCGACGTCCTCCCAGTAGAGGAAGTACTCCTCATCGAACCCGTCGACCGCGGTCCACGCGGCGTCGTTGATCATCAGCGCGGCTCCGGTGAGCCACCGACGAGTGTCGGCGTCAGGATGCCGTTCCGCCCATGCACGTCCGTGCGTGGCGCCGTCGTGCAGATCGAGCACATGACCGGCCGACCACACTCGCCCCGCACCGTCCTCGACCAGGGGTGCCGCGACGACCGACTCGGCGACGTCGACCTCGTCGAGGAGCAGATGCGTCGACTCGGCACCGATCGAGGCATCCGGGTTGAGCAGCAGGTAGCGGGTCCTGCCGTCGGCGCGCGCGGCCTCGACGCCGCGGTTCACGCCCCCGCCGAAACCGAGGTTGCCTTGCTGCGGCAGAGCGATCCAGCCCTCTCGCTCGGCCAGTTCGCCGACGAGGCGAGCCTCGTCGGCCGTCGTGCGGTTGTCGACGACGTACACGGCCGCGTCGGGCAGCGCCCTGCTGGTCGCGACGAGATTCCTTTCGAGGAGCGCGGATGACCCGTAGTTGACGACGATGATCGCCAGAGTCGACTCATCCGGCATTCGGGGCCCCGTTCCCGATGCTCCGCATGGCGCGGAACCAGCGAACGGCCGCGAGCAGGCAGAATGCGGCGGCCGCGGCGAAGAAGAAGGCGTAGGCGACGGCGAAGACGCTCGCCCAGCCCCACAGCACGTAGACGAAGCAGACCACCCCGTAGTCGACCGGCAGCAGGATGACGGAGCGCAGAGCCCCACCGCCCCCGATCTGCGCGGATGAGGCGATCCCCTTCGACGATTTCAGGAGGTCGTTCAGGATCATGCCGAAGAAGGTCGCGGTCGCGACCACGGCGAACGCGAGCGGCACCAGCAGGTACGGGGTGGGCAGATCCGTGAAGCGGAAGAGTCCGATCGCGGTGGCGATCGGGAGCGAGACGATCTTGATGGCGTCGATGAAGTGGTCCAGCCACTCCCCCGCGATCGACCCGCCACCGCGCAGTCGCGCGACCTGGCCGTCGGCCGAATCGAGCGCGTAGCCGACCGCGAGCAGGAGCCAGACGAGGAACCCGGTCCACCACGCCGGCGTCGCGAGCGCGAGGACGAGGATGCCGGAGAAGGTGAACACGGCACTCACCGCGGTGACGCCGTTCGGCGAGAGACCGATGCGGTGGGCGACGGCCGCGAAGACGCGGCCGACCGGGCGATTCACGTACACACTGTAGGCGGGAGCGCCCTTCGCGCGGCCCTTCTGCGCCGAGGACAGGCGCCGCATCGAATCCGCAAAACTCTCCGTGGCCATTCGGCGTGTCCCCTCCGTCGAACCCCACAGAACGGGGCCTCATCCACCAGATAGAGTATGCCTTGCCGAGGGGGCACGCATCTGGGGAGCGTCGCTGACGCCTCGGCGAAGGGGAGGACCATTGCAATGACCCTTGTCGACCCTCCGAACGCAGCCACTCGGCCTCGCGTTCTCATCAGTGCGTATGCCTGCGGTCCTGATCAAGGCCCGGAAGCGACGGCCGGCTGGGCGCTCGCACGCGCCGCAGCCGAGACCGGCGATGTCTGGATCCTCACCCGCGAGCGCTTCCGCGACGCGCTGTCGACCGCGCTGGCCGAGTCTCCGGAACTCGCCGCCAGGGTCACCGTCGTGCACATCGACCTGCCCGCTCGCGTGATGCGCCTGAAGCGCCGCGCCTGGGACCTCTACTGGTACTACGCGCTGTGGCAGCGCCTCGCGGGGAAGACCGCAGCGCGACTCCACGCCGACATCTCGTTCGACGTCGCGCACCACGTCAGCTTCGCGAACGACTGGCTGCCGTGCGGCATCTCGAAGCTCGACGTCCCTGTCGTCTGGGGTCCCGTCGGGGGCGCGAGCCGCGTTCCGATCACGGCGCTCCGCCGCTGGCTGGGCGTGCGCGGCACCGTGACCGAGCTCGCCCGAACCGCCCTCACCGCTCTCCCCCGCGCGGTCTGGGGCGACCCGACCGCGCGTCGCGCCGCACTCGTGGTCGCGCAGAACCCCGACGTCGCGCACCGGTTCCGCCGGGCGAAGCGCGTCGTCGTCGAGCCGAACGCCGCGTTCGCCGAGGAGATCCCGCCGCATCGCGGCAGCGACTCCGGACGCATCGCGGTCTTCGCCGGGCGCCTGCTGGCCTGGAAGGGCGCGGCCCTCGCGATCGAGACGATCTCACGACCGGCTGCCGACGGGTGGCGTCTGCTCATCCTCGGCGAGGGCTATGAGCGCAGGCGACTGCAGCGGCTCGTGCAGACGCTCGGCGTCGCCGACCGCGTCGACTTCCTCGGGCACCTGCCGCGCGACGAGACGCTCGACACCCTCGCCGCGTCCGACGCGCTGCTCTTCCCGTCGATGCACGACCAGGCGGGATGGATCGTCGGGGAGGCGAGCGCGATGGGGCTCCCGGTGGTGTGCCTCGACCTGGGCGGGCCGCCCACGCTCGCCGACGTCAACGCCCGCGTCGTCGCCGCTGCTGCTCCGAACCTCCCCGACCGCCTCGCCCAGACGCTGCGCGACACGTCCGCGACACCGGGGCGACCGCATCGGCGATGGGCCGAGGACCGGCTGCCGGCGATCGTCGGCGACTGGTACACGACGGCGATGAGCGGACGACGACGACCGCTCGCGGTGATGGAGTCGCTCACCCGGCTTCGCCCGACCACGAATCCGTACCTGGTGCAGCTGTGCGAGTCGCTCGACCGCACGCCCGGCATCGACCTGTCGTTCTTCAGCTGGAAGCGCGCCATCCTCGGCCGCCTCAACGTGCTGCACGTGCACTGGCCCGAGCTCCTCGTCGGCGGCCACCGCCTGTCCGGCCGGATCGCTCGACGCCTTCTCACCGCGGTGTTCCTCCTCCGGGCCCGCCTGACCGGCGTCGCGATCGTGCGGACGCTGCACAACCTCGAGCGCCCGTCCGACATGGCGAAGATCGACCTCGTGCTGCTCGACGCCGTCGACCGCCTCACGACACTCACGATCACGCTGAACGACGACACACCCCTCCCCGAGGGACATGCGCGGCGGACGATCCTTCACGGGCACTACCGCGACTGGTTCGCGTCGTACCCCACGCCGCCGGCGATCGAGGGCCGGATGGGCTACGTCGGTCTGATCCGCCGGTACAAGGGCGTGGAGCAGCTGATCGAGGCGTTCCGGGCGCTGGATGCCGATGGCTCGAGCCTCTCGGTCGCGGGGCGGCCCTCCACCGACGATCTGGAAGCCGAGCTGATCGGCCTCGCCGCGGGCGATGACCGGATCGAGTTTCACTTCCGCTTCCTCGACGACGCCGAACTGGTGGCGCGGATCTCCGAGGCGGAGTTCATCGTGCTGCCGTACCGGCACATGCACAACTCCGGCACCGCGCTGGCCGCTCTCTCGGTCGGACGGGCGATCCTCGTTCCCGACAACACCGTCAACCGGGCGCTCGCGATCGAGGTCGGCGAGCGCTGGGTGCACCTCTTCGACGGCGAACTGACGGATGCCGATCTGGCGCGCGTGCGCTCCGCGGTCTCGGCCGGGATCGAGGGGTCGCCCGATCTCTCTCAGCGCGACTGGTCGACGGTCGGCGCCGAGCATTCCCTCGCCTTCCATGCTGCCGCCGCGCTGCGGAAGGCACGTCGATGACCGGTGGCGTCCGGATCGCCGTGGCGATTCCGACCTACCGGCGCCCCGAGCGTCTCACCAGCCTCCTCGCTGTGCTCCCGCTCCGCTTCGCGGAGCTCGACGACCGCGACAGCGTCGACGTCTTCGTGATCGACAACGACCCGGAGGGCAGTGCGAGGGGCGTCGCGACGGCGCCGTCGCCCGGCATCCGTGTCACCTACGCTCCCGAGCCGACCCCGGGAATCGCAGCCGCTCGCCAGCACGCACTCGACGTGACGGGCGAGTACGACCTTCTGGCGTTCATCGACGACGACGAGGTCCCACGGGCGGACTGGCTTCGTGCGCTCGTCGACACCTGGCGCCGCACCGGTGCCGCGGCGGTCGCCGGGCACGTGCACACCGAGTTCCCGGCCGGCACCGATCCGTGGGTGCTGGCATCCGGCCTCTTCGCGCGCCCTCTCCGCGCGGACGGCGAGTCGCTGCCCGCCGCCGGCGCCGGCAATCTCCTGCTCGACCTGGAGCAGGTCCGTGCTGCGGGGATCTCCTTCGACACCTCGCTCGGCCTCTCCGGCGGTGAAGACACTCTCTTCACCCGCGCGATCGTCCGTGCGGGCGGCCGCGTCGTCGCCTGCCCTGCATCGGTCGCCGAGGATGAGCTCGAGGCCGAGCGCGCGACCCGGCGCTTCGCGCTGGCGCGAGCCCGGCATCACGGACAGACGCAGTCGGTGGTCGAGCTGCGCATGGCGCACGATGCTCCGGCGCGAGTCCGCTCGCGAGTGCGCAACCTCGTCAAGGGCGCCGGCTGGTCCGCTCGCGGTGCCGTTCGCTGCGTGACCGGGGTGCTGTCCGGCTCGCTTCCGCGCCGCGCCGGCGGAGCGCGCGAGGTGCAGCGCGGAATCGGACTGGTGCAGGGCGCGCTCGGCGCCGCCGCGCCGGAGTACGCGCGCGACGCCCGCCCCGCACGCAGTGCTCGTCGTGTGCGGGCCGCGCTGCGCCGCACCGCGCGCAGCGTCTCTCCGGTGTTCCGCTCCGTGGTGAGCGTCGACACCGCCCGCAAGGTCGTCGTCCTCACGCTCGACGACGGCCCTGATCCCGAGTGGACCCCTCGCATCCTCGACGAGCTCGCCCGGCGCGGCACGACGGCGACGTTCTTCGTGCTGCTCACCCGCACCGGCACGCACTCCGAGCTCCTGAAGAGGATCGTCGCCGAGGGGCACGAGCTCGCTCTGCACGGGGCGGATCACCGGCGGCTGACGTCGTTCACCGGCGCCGAGGCGCTGCGGATGCTGCAGTCGTCTCGTGCCGAGCTCGAGCAGCTGTCCGGCGTGCCGATCCGCTGGTACCGGCCCCCGTACGGAGCCCTGTCGCCGGCGACCTGGCAGGCGGTTCACCGAGCCGGCATGACCCCGGTGCTCTGGACGACCAGTGTGCTCGACGGGCGCGACGCGGAGCATTCGGAGCGGCTCGCCCGAGCGACGTCGGGAATCGAGGCGGGAGCGATCGTCCTCGCCCACGACTCCCGCGCCGGCGCAGCCGACGGCGTCGACGACCCCGAGATCACGCCTTTCGATCGAGTGGCGCTGATCTCGGACGTCCTCGACGAGTACGAGCGGCGCGGGCTGCGTGCGGTCTCGCTGGCGAACGCGCTGCTCTCTGGCCGGCTGCGCCGACGGATGGTGCTCGTCGGCTGACGACGCCGTTCGGGCGTCGTCAGCCGACGAGGGTCAGCGGGCGGTCACCGGCGCGTGCGGCGCGCCGATCGCGCGCGTCTGCAGGGACACGCCCAGCAGATCCACGACCTTCCCCGGCAGGGCCGAGACACCGACACCGGGGATCGCCGACGTGAGCTGCCACGTCGTGGCATCCACGATCGGTGCGCCTTCGGTCAGCACCGACTTCGCGTCGTTGCCGGTCAGCGCCCGGAACTCCTCGATCGTGGTGATGCCACGGGTGCCGTTCGGGCCGTCCGCCCAGCATGCGAAGTTCGCGGGCGACGAGGCGGACGACCGGTGGTACAGGTTGGCATCCTGTGAGATGCCGAACTGGCCGCCCGACCACTTGTTCGTCAGGTCCTGCACGAGCATCGGGCACGCCTGGCCACCGTACGAGAGGATGTTGTTCCGCACGACCACGTCGCTCGTGATCCACGGGATCAGCGAGCTGATGCTCTGGATCTCCTGCCGACGCTCATCCTGCATGTAGGTGATCGTTCGTCCGTTGTCGACGATCGTGTTGTTCCAGATGTCGACGTCGCCCGAGTCGAACACGAACACACCGCTGTTGCCGTTGCCGATGATGTAGTTGCCTGCCACCGTCGCCGTCTGGCTGAGCTCGATCTCGAGACCCTCGCGTCCATTGCCCTCGAACACGTTGTTCGTGATGTTGAGCTTCGAGCTCGAGACATCGAACCACAGGCCGGTGGACCCCACGTTGTCGGAGATGATGCTGCCCGACACGGTCACGTTCGAGGCGCGGGACATCTTCACCCCGCCGGCCACCGGCGTGTAGTTGAACTTCGCGGCGTTGTTACCGGTCACGAGCGAGTTCTCCACCGTCAGGTTGTCGGTGTCGTTCACCGCGATGCCCAGCAGTCCGTTGCCGGTGACCGTGAGGTTGCGCAGCGTCTTGTTGTCGTTCCAGACGAAGAGGCCGACGGTCGCGTTGTCGCGGATCACCATGTTCTCGAGGGTGAGTCCGTTGACCTCAGCGCTCACGGCGCCCAGCATCGCGACGGTCGTGGCGTAACGCTGCACGCCGATACCGCGGACCGTGGTGCCCTCGCCCTGGATCTTCAGACCCTTGGCGAGCGCGCTCGCCTCGACGGCGTGACCCGCCGGGTCATTGCCGACGACGATCTGCTTCGCACCCTGATCCACGAAGAAGGTTCCCGCGGTCACTGCCGAACGGCTGGCGACCTGCGTCAGCGGCGCACCGTCGAACCAGACCTGATCGGGGTAGCCGGCCAGCGGGTTCGAGCCGTTGACCCACCAGCTCGTCTCATCCTGGCCCTGGCTGAACGACACGCGGCTGTCGAAGAACGTGCTCCACGGCGCCGCCCAGCTGCTCCCGGACTGCGACCAGCCGGTGACCGGCTTGGAGCCGTCGAGCCACACGGCCTCACCGGGTGCCGATTGGATCGTCAGCTTCTTGGAGAAAGGCACCGCGAGGGTCTCGCGGTAGGTGCCCGCGCGCAGCACGATCGTCGAGCCGCTCGGGGCTGCGTCGATCGCACGCTGTGCACCGGCCACCGGGTTCGCCTTGGTTCCGTTGCCCGAGCTGCGGGTGCCGTCCGGCACCACGTAGATCGCGTCGGCGGGAGCAGGGTAGGAGGCCTGTCCGACGGGGACGGATCCTGCGGTGCCGCTACCGGATGCCGGGGGTGTCACCGGCGGAATCACCGGGGGTGTCACCGGCGGAGTCACCGGGGGCGTGACGGGCGGCGTGGTCGGCTCCGGCTCGGGAGTCGGCGTCGGCGTGGGAGTCGGCGTCGGCGTCGGCGTCGGAGTAGGAGTGGGCGTCGGCGTCGGCGTCGGAGTCGGCTTCGGCGTAGGCGTCGGAGTCGGCTTGGGCGTGGGAGTCGGCGTCGGCGTCGCGGTCGGGGTCGGCGTCGGGGCCGTGGTCGGCTCCGGTGTCGGCGTGGGCTCCGTGGTCGGGGTCGGCGTGGGCTCCGTGGTCGGGGTCGGCGTGGGCTCCGTCGTCGGGGTCGGGACCGGCTCCTGGGTCGGCACCGGCGTCGGCGTCGGGACCGGCTCGGGAGCGGCCTGAAGGTCGTCGGAGCTCACGCTGAGCTCGTCGACGCTCACGGCCAGGGGCTGATTGCCGGGCGACATGTACGTCTGGACGCCGGGCGTACCGGCGGTCCGCACGGCCTCCGCAGATCCGTCCGTCACCTTCATCTGCCAGCGCGGCGTCTCGGTGCCGACGATCCAGGCACGCGCGCGCACCGTCACGTCATCGGTGCCGTCCGCCTCGATCTCCACCCGCACGGCGGCGCCCTCGGGCACCTCGCCGATCAGGAGGAGGTCCTGACGGATCACCGTCTGGGTGTCGTTCGCGTCGTAGCGGCCGATCGAGAGCACGCCGCGCGACTGGGTGTCGAGCCGGAAGCGGGCACCGTAGTACCCCGACTCGCTGTTGCGCGTCGTCACGATGGTCGTCGCGCCATAGCCGGCGGTCGGCACCGCGGAGTAGCGGATCGTCGCGCCGACGGTCGCGTCGGTCGCCGTCGCTGTCGTCGCGACGTGGATGCTCCGGTGCCCGCCGCTGGTCGCGATCACGCCGGCATCATCGCTCACCGAGACGTCGGATGCGGGGGATGACACGTAGCCGTCGCCCCACCCTCCCGTCGTCGTGCGGGTGAACGTGTCTGTCCAGGTCTCGGTGCCATCGGCATCCGTCGTGGTCTGCGCATCGCCGGAGGCGAGTGCGCTGCCGGGTTCGGGAACCGATTCATCGACGGCGGCGCCTGCCGCGGACGGGACGGCGAGTGCGCCGATCACGAGCGCGACGGTCATCGCGGTCCAGATCGATCGAGGGGTATGCGGACGGTTCGACGATCGCGGGGACGCGACCTGGCGGAACGAAGTCATATGGGAGAGCCCGGGCCTTTATGTGGGGGATCGTGCTTCTGACAGCGAGCTCGGGCGATCCGTCACCGGTCGCGTCGTCGTCACGATGCGACCGTGTTCTTGCGGGAACCACTCGAGTTCTGGCCCCTCCCCGCTGCGCACCATACCCCATGAACCTGGAAAAGCTCCCCCATCCCGGTCTCGCCGCAGAGCATCCGATAGAGTCGTCGGATACGGCTGTGGGGGTCGTGGACGGCAGGGGATGGCCGTCTGCTCTGTGACGCCACCACGGACACCGACGTTTTCACGAGGGGGATCATGAAGGGCATCATTCTTGCGGGCGGATCGGGGACCCGGCTGCATCCGATCACGCTGGGCGTCTCGAAACAGCTGATCCCGGTGTACGACAAGCCGATGGTCTACTACCCGCTGTCGACGCTGATGCTCGCGGGTATCCGCGACATCCTGGTGATCACCACGCCCCACGACGCCGCGCATTTCGAGCGACTCCTCGGCGACGGCTCGCAGTTCGGCATCTCGCTGACCTTCGCGCAGCAGGCGTCGCCGGACGGCCTCGCGCAGGCGTTCACGATCGGGGCGGACTTCATCGGCGACGACAGCGTCGCCCTCGTGCTGGGCGACAACCTGCTCTACGGTCCCGGCCTCGGCACGCAGCTGAAGCGCTTCGCCGACATCGACGGCGGCGCGGTCTTCGCCTACTGGGTCGCCGAACCGGAGGCGTACGGTGTCGTCGCCTTCGACGCGGACGGCCAGGCCGTCTCCCTCGAGGAGAAGCCGGAGAACCCGCAGAGCAACTACGCGGTCCCCGGGCTCTACTTCTTCGACAACGACGTCGTCGAGATCGCCCGCAACCTCGCGCCCAGCGCCCGTGGAGAGTATGAGATCACCGACGTGAACCGCGCCTACCTGGAGCGCGGCAAGCTGCAGGTCGAGGTGCTGCCGCGGGGAACCGCATGGCTCGACACCGGGACGTTCGATCAGATGACGGATGCCGCCGACTACGTGCGCACCATGGAGCGCCGCACCGGCATGAAGATCGGGGTGCCCGAGGAGGTCGCCTGGCGACAGGGTTTCCTCGACGACGCGCAGCTGCGATCGCGCGCCGAGGCTCTCGTGAAGTCGGGCTACGGCTCCTACCTGCTCGACCTGCTGGAGAGGGGCCGCGCATGACCCGCCTGCTCGTGACCGGCGGCGCCGGCTTCATCGGATCCAACTTCGTGCACCATGTCGTGGCGCACACCGACGCGCACGTCACGGTGCTCGACAAGCTCACCTACGCCGGCAACCGCGCATCGCTCGCGGGCCTCCCCGAGGACCGCGTCGAGCTCGTCGAGGGAGACATCGCCGATGCCGAGCTCGTCGACGGGCTCTTCGCGAAGGCCGACGCGGTCGTGCACTACGCGGCGGAGTCCCACAACGACAACTCGCTGCACGACCCGCGCCCGTTCCTCGACACGAACATCATCGGCACCTACACCCTGCTCGAGGCCGCGCGCCGGCACGAGCGCCGGTTCCACCACATCTCGACCGACGAGGTCTACGGCGACCTCGAGCTCGACGATCCACAGCGCTTCACCGAGCAGACGCCGTACAACCCGTCGTCGCCGTACTCCTCCACCAAGGCGGGCAGCGACCTGCTGGTGCGCGCCTGGGTGCGGTCGTTCGGCGTGCAGGCCACGATCTCGAACTGCTCGAACAACTACGGCCCCTACCAGCACGTCGAGAAGTTCATCCCTCGCCAGATCACCAACGTCATCCGCGGCATCCGCCCCAAGCTGTACGGCGCAGGGCAGAACGTGCGCGACTGGATCCACGCCGACGACCACTCCTCGGCCGTCCTGACGATCCTCGAGAAGGGCGCGATCGGCGAGACGTACCTGATCGGCGCCGACGGCGAGAAGGACAACAAGTCGGTGGTCGAGCTGATCCTCACGCAGATGGGCCTCCCGGCCGACGCCTACGACCACGTCACGGATCGCGCGGGACACGACCTGCGCTACGCGATCGACTCGACGAAGCTGCGCACCGAGCTCGGCTGGCGTCCGCAGTTCTCCGACTTCGAGTCCGGACTCGCCTCGACGATCGACTGGTACCGCGCGAACGAGGACTGGTGGGCGCCGTCGAAGGACGCGACCGAGTCGTTCTACGCCGCGAAGGGGCAGTGAGAGCGATGACCGAGTTCGGCAAGACGCTGACGGTCACCGAGACCCCGATTCCGGGGCTGCTCGTCGTGGAGCTGCCGGTGCACGGCGACTCGCGGGGCTGGTTCAAGGAGAACTGGCAGCGCGAGAAGATGGTCGCGGCAGGTCTCCCCGACTTCGGGCCGGTGCAGAACAACGTCTCGTTCAACGACGCGGTCGGCACCACGCGCGGCATCCACGCCGAGCCGTGGGACAAGTGGGTGTCTGTCGCGACCGGCCGGATCTTCGGCGCCTGGGTCGATCTGCGCGCCGGCGAATCGTTCGGTGCGGTCTTCACGACCGAGATCGATCCGTCGCGCGCGATCCTCGTGCCGCGGGGCGTCGGGAACTCTTACCAGACCCTCGAGCCCGACACCGCGTACACGTATCTCGTCAACGACCACTGGTCGCCGGATGCCGCGTACTCCTTCCTGAACCTCGCCGACGAGACCGCCGCGATCGCCTGGCCGATCCCGCTGTCCGAGGTGGAGATCTCGCCCAAGGACCTCGCGCACCCGCGTCTCTCCGATGTCACCCCGATCGGACCGCGCAAGACGCTGGTGGTCGGTGCGGCCGGTCAGCTCGGGCTCGCGCTGCGTGAGGCCCTCGGCGACGTCGCTCACGTCGAGTACGCCACGCGCGAGACGCTCGACCTGGGCTCCGACCTGTCGACCGCACGGCGCTGGCGGGACTACGGCACCATCATCAACGCCGCGGCGTACACGGCGGTCGACCTCGCCGAGACCGCAGAAGGACGGCAGGACGCCTGGGCGGCGAACGTCACGGGTGTCGCGGCGCTCGCCCGCATCGCGACCGAGAACGGCATCACCGTCGTCCACGTCTCGAGCGACTACGTCTTCGACGGCACGAGCACCCGACCGTACACCGAGACCGATGCGGTGCGTCCGCTCGGCGTCTACGGCCAGACGAAGGCGGCCGGCGATGCCGTCGTCGCCACGGTGCCGCGGCACTACATCGTCCGCACGTCGTGGGTGATCGGCGAGGGCCGCAACTTCGTGCGCACCATGGCATCGCTCGCCGATCGGGGGATCGCTCCGCGCGTCGTCGGAGACCAGATCGGCCGCCTGACGTTCACCGAGGATCTCGCCGCCGCGATCGTGCACCTGGTGTCGCACGAGGCGCCGTACGGCGTGTACAACGTGACGGGCGAGGGCGAACCGCGCTCCTGGGCCGACATCGCTCGCGCGGTCTACCGGCTCACGGGCCACGACCCGTCCTCCGTCACCGACGTGTCGACCGAGGAGTACTTCGCAGGTCAGGCCGGACCCATCGCCCCGCGGCCGCTCAACAGCGTCCTCGATCTGACCCGGATCACGGCGACCGGCTGGACGCCCCGCGACGCGGATGCCGCACTCGAGGCGTACCTCGCGACGGCGGCGAGCGAGGTCTAGAGCTCGCCCGGCTTCATCACCTCGACGTCGATCGCGCGGATGACGCGCTGCGCGGCGGTGTCGGGCTTCGGTTCGGGTGCCGGAGCGTCGATCTTCCGGCGCCGCTGCGGCGCGTAGACCACGAGCGAGTGGAACAGGAACCGGGCGAAGAACGCGACGATCAGCGAGAGCGCGGTCGCGAGCACGCTCGAGATGTGCCAGCTCTCCACCATCAGCGCCATCACCGGGATCCGCAGCGCCGCCTCGACGTTGTTGAACGTGAACGACGTGGCGAAGCGGATGCCGAGGGCACGGGCATCCGTGCGCATGTCGGCGAACACGAACCGCTCCTGCAGGAGGAAGTTGCCGATGATCGTGATCTCGGCGCCGATGATCGCCGCCCAGACGTAGGGCACTCCCGCCATAGTCAGCGCCCACATGATCGCCAGGTTCGCTACGGCGCCGATCAGCCCGATCAGGGCGAACAGCGACATCTTCCCGAAGCGCAGCCGTGCCAGGTGGGCGAGAAAGGTCCCGCCCTGCCGCAGGCTGGCCTTGGAGCTGCCGTGGCGGCGTTCGGCGAACTCCATCGGCACCTCGGCGATACGCAGGTCGGTGCGCGCGAGGATCTCGAGCAGGATCTTGAAGCCTCGGGGCTTGAGCGCGTCGAGATCGAGGCGGCTGCGGTCGACGAGGAAGAACCCGGTCATGGGGTCGGTGCTGCGGGCGAGACGGATGGGGAACATCGCCCGCGTCAGCCAGGTCGCTGCCCGCGAGACCCCGAACCGCACGGCGGTGCCGAGACCGCTCGTGTCTCCGCCGCCGATGTACCGGGAAGCGGCGACCACGTCGGCGTCGCCCGCCGCGTGCCGGTCGAGGAGCGCAGGGAGGAGCTCGGGCGGATGCTGCAGGTCGCCGTCCATCACGATGCAGACGTCGGATGCCGCGGCCCCGAGACCTGTGACCACGGCACCGCCGAGGCCGCCGCTGTTCTCCGCACGATGGATCACCCGCACCGGGATCGGCGCGTCCGCCGCGACTCTGGCGACCTCCGCCGCGGTGTCGTCGGTGCTGTCGTCGACGAACAGGATCTCGGCCTCGCGTCCGGCGAGCGCGGCGGCGGTGCGCGCGACGAGTTCCGCGACATTGTCGCGTTCGTTGAAGGTCGGCACGATGACCGTGACCCCTGCCCCCACGTGCTCCCCCGCTCCTGCCGTGCGCATCGTCTGCGGCATCCATCGTTTCACGGGTTCCTATGGGTCGGGAAACCGGTTCTGCTAGAGTGGGTGATCGCGGCTGTGGGAGTCGCGAAGCGGGTGGGGATCCGCTTACTGGGGAATATCTGATCTGGGGAGATCATGGGGACGCGTATCGGCTATGCCGTTGGTGCTTTCGACCTGTTTCACGTCGGGCATCTGAACCTTCTTCGTCACGCCAAGCAGCAGTGCGACATTCTGATCGCCGGCGTCGTGAGCGACGAGATGCTGCGTCAGGTGAAGGGCATCGAGCCCGTCATCCCGACGGCGGAGCGTGCGGAGATCGTCAAGCACATCTCCTTCGTCGACGACGTCTACGTCGAGACGACGCCGTCCAAGATGGACTCCTGGCGAGACGTGCAGTTCACGCACTTCTTCAAGGGCGACGACTGGCGCGGCACCGAGAAGGGCCTGCGCCTCGAGCGCGAGTTCGCCGAGGTGGGGGTCGAGGTCGTGTACTTCCCGTACACCGCCCACACGTCGAGCTCGACGCTGCGTCGCGCGCTCGACGCGATCACGGCGGGCGCGAACGCCCCCGCCGTCGCGATGTCGCGCTGAGTCAGTTCGCGACGCCGAGCAGGCTCCGCGCCATGCGCGCGACGTGCGGCGGCGTGTGCGGGCCCAGCCAGACGGTCCACTGCGCGGGCGGTTCGGTGCACGTCCACTCGACGCACCAGGCGTGCACGGCGCCGGCCAGCCGCTCACCCTTGGCGTGGGCGCGGATGCCGTCGCCGCGCACGAGCCAGCGCACCGACACGCCCTCCGGCACGTCGATGTGGCGGAACTGGATCCGCGCCGCAGCCTCGAGGATGATCACGCCCTGCGCGTCCCAGGGAAGTCGTGCCGCGACCGCCGAGATGGCGCCGGCGTCCGCCGCATCGCCGGCGATCAGCACGGCTCCGTCGATGTTCTCCCAGTCGGGATCGTCCAGGTGCTCGCGGGCGCTGCTCATGCCAGAAGTATAGGTAAGGATACCCTTACCCGGCAAGAGGCATCCGGCCGATCCGCCCGCCTAGCGCCGCCGATCCTCGCGCGTCAACGCACTTGTGCGCCACCACGGCGGAGAGCACGCTGAGCCGGTGAACACATCGTCGCGTCCTCGGCGTCTCCCGCGCATCGCCGGCATCCTCGCTGCGCTGGCGCTGTCCACCGCCCTCGCCGGATGCGGACTCACGATCCCCGCCGACCCGGACGGCACGCTGGATACCGTCACGGACGGAGAGCTCCGGATCGGCACCTCACCCGACGGCGACCTCGTCCAAGTGGCGGACGGCACGCCCTCCGGCAGCATCGTCGACCTGGTCGACGAGTTCGCCGAGAGCATCGACGCGGAGCCGGAGTGGACCGTCGCCTCGGAGGAGACCCTCGTCACCATGCTCGAGGCGGGCGATCTCGATCTGATCGCCGGTGGCATCACGTCGGACACGCCGTGGGTCGAGCGGGCCGGAGTGAGTCGCGGCTACCCGGGCATCGACGGCGCGGAGGGGCGGCAGATCGTCATGCTGGTGCCGCTCGGCGAGAACGCGTTCCTCACCGCCCTCGAGACCTTCCTCGACGAAGAGGTCGGCTCGTGAGCGACACCGGGCAGTTCGGCCGGATCACCCTCCCGCCCGAGCAGCAGCGCGCGATCCGCAGCGCGGTGAAGTGGGAGATCTTCACGATCGTCTACACCTCGATCACGATCGCCGTGATCGCGCTCGTGGTGGGCAACTCGCAGGCGATGCGGACGGCGTGGATCGAGGACATGCTCTCCCTCATCCCCCAGATCGCCTTCCTGACCGCCCTGATCTTCGTGCGCCGCCGCCCCACGCTGAAGCACCCGTACGGCCTGCACCGGGCGATGGGGATCGGCCATCTCGTCGCCGGCGTCGCCCTGCTCGCGGTCGGACTGAACCTCGCGTTCGAGTCGGCCGCCGGGCTGATCGCCGGCGAGCATCCGACGATCGGCACCGTCGTGCTGTGGGGCCACACGATCTGGCTCGGCTGGCTGATGATGATCGTGATGGCCGTGGTCATCGTCGGACCCGTGTTCTTCTACGGCCCGGCGAAGTCGAAGCTCGCGCCCGTGCTGCACAACAAGCTGCTCTACGCCGACGCCGACATGGCGAAGGCGGACTGGCAGACCACCGTCGCCTCGATCGTCGGCGTGCTCGGCGTCGGCGCAGGGGTGTGGTGGCTCGACGGCGCGGCCGCCGTGTTCATATCCCTCGGCATCATCTGGGACGGCTTCCGCAACACCAGGGCCGCGATCGTCGACCTCATGGATCAGCGTGCCCGCACCTACGACAGCAAGAAGGCGCACCCCCTCGCCGCCGACATCGTCGCGTATCTGCGCGCCCGCCCCTGGATCGCGGATGCCGCGGTGCGCATGCGCGACCAGGGGCAGGTCTTCCACATCGAGGCGTTCGTCGTGCCGCGCCGCCGCAAGGTCACGGTGCACGAGCTGACCGAGACGGCCGAGGGCGTCGCGGCGCTCGACTGGAAGGTGCAGGACGTCGTGATCGTCCCGGCGGAGCGTCTGCCCGACGAGGCCGACACCGGACGCTGACGCTCGTCACACCCGGAGCCCACCCAGCTGGGCGGTCGTAGGCTGGAACCATGACTTCTCCCGCTTCTGACACGATCACGATGTTCGGCGCCGAGTGGTGCAGCGACTGCCGCCGCACCAAGAAGCAGCTCGATGAGCTGGGCGTCGAGTACACCTACGTCGACCTCGAGGCCGACCCCTCCGCGGCCGACGTCGCGAAGGAGATCTCGGGTCGCATGAACATCCCGGTCGTGCTCTACCCGGACTCCTCGCACCACGTCGAGCCGTCGAACGCCGACGTCGAGTCGAAGCTGCGCGAACTCGCCCTGATCTGACCGCTCATCGCGCCGATACACTGGCGCGATGAGCACTGAGGCTCGATCCGAACGAGCATCCGTCCGCCTGTCTCCGCGCACCGTCGTGCTGTACGCGATCGGTTCGGTCGGGACCGGCGGCTACGCCACCCTTCCCGGGCTGGTGCTGACGTACTTCCTGACCGACAACCTCGGTGTGGCCGCCCTGGCGGCAGGACTCATCGTCACGCTGGCGAAGATCTGGGACGTGATCATCGACCCGCTGATCGGGGCGGCATCCGATCGTCAGCTCGCGCGCACGGGCTCGCGGCGCGGCTTCATGATCACCGGCGCGCTCACGCTGCCGCTGTGCTTCGCCCTCACGTTCGCGGTGCCGCCGTCGTGGGGGCCGGTCGCCGGAGCCGTCTGCGTCCTGCTGGCGTTCCTCGCGACCGCCACCGCGTTCAGCCTGTTCCAGGTGCCGTACGTCGCGCTCCCCGCAGAGCTGACCGGCAGCTACGACGAGCGCACGCGTCTGCTCGGCTGGCGCGTCGTCGTGCTCACCGCCGCGATCCTGCTGTTCGGCGCCGGAGGTCCCGCCCTGCGCAACGCGGGCTCCGACCCCGTGCTCGGCTACCTCCTGATGGGTATCGCCGCGGGTCTCGTGATCGGCATCGGCATGTTCATCTCCGCGCGCACCGCCGGCCGTTCGAGCGCCTCGGATACGTCGGACGGGGCTCCGGTGTCCGTCGCCCCCGCCTCACCGTGGCGCGACCAGTACCTCTCCGGGTTCCGGGCGCTGCGCCGCAGCCAGCCGTTCCGTGCCCTGCTCGGCACCTTCCTGCTGCAGGCCCTGGCGACCGGCACGATGCTCGCCGGGGCGCAGTACGTCGCGACGTGGGTCCTCCGCTCCGAAGACGCGGTGACCCTGGTCTTCGTCGCGCTCGTCGGTCCGGCCCTGCTCGCGACGCCGGCCTGGACGGTCATCGCCCGGCGGATCGGCAAGGAGCGGGCGTTCGCGATCGCGAGCGTGCTGTTCACGGCGGCCGCCCTCACGATCACTGCCGCGGTGTGGGCGCCGGGCGCCTGGATTTACGCTTCCGTCGCCGTGGCCGGCATCGCGTACGCCGGGCTGCAGTCGCTGCCGATGGCGATGCTGCCCGACGTCATCTCGCACGACGAGCGCGCCAGCGGCCCGGGGCAGGCCGGCACGTTCACGGGCATCTGGACGGCGGGCGAGACGATCGGCTTCGCCCTGGGCGCCACCGCCGTGTCGCTGACACTCGCCGCCACGGGATACGTCTCAACGGTCGCGGGCGCTGCCGTGCAGCAGCCGGCCGAGGCGATCACGGGCATCGTGCTCAGCTTCAGCATCCTCCCCGCCGTGCTGATGGCCGCGAGCCTGCTGGCGCTCCGTCGCTACGGCCTGCGCCGGCACGACATCGACGTCACCCCCGCACCCGGCGCATAAGCTGGGATCCCGTCCGAAGGAGACGCCGATGACTTCTGCGACCACGCCCGCCGCCCCGACCCGCGCCGATGAGCCTGCGCCGAAGACCACGGCTCCGGACATCGTCGAGGGCGTGCGCGACCGTCTCGATGGCGCGATCGATCACCTCCAGGTCGGCGCCAGGACGTGGTCGTCCCTGACCGTCGCACAGCGGGTGACGCTGTTGCGCGCGGTGCGCACGAGCGTCGCCGCCTCGGCCGAGGACTGGGCGACCACCGCTTCCGCCTCGAAGGGCCTGACGGCGCAGCATCCGCTCGCCGGCGAGGAATGGCTCAGCGGCCCGTACAGCGTGCTCGGCGCTCTCGACGCGTACATCGAGACCCTCTCCCGGCTGGCCGAGGGCAGGAATCCGCTCGACGGCCTCACGATCGGCCGCGCGCCGGGAGGCCGCACGCGTGTGCAGGCGTTCCCTTTGACGGGCATCGACCGCTTCCTCCTGTCGGGCTACACCGGCGAGGTCTGGCTCGAGCCGGGCGTCACCCCGAACGCCGCGCGCGCCGCCGCCGGCCTCGCACAGCGCACGCCCGCCGAGCCCGCCGGTGTCGGCCTCGTGCTCGGCGCGGGCAACATCACCTCGATCCCCGTGCTCGACGTGATGTACGAGCTCCTCGCCCACAACCGCACCGTCCTGCTCAAAGTGAACCCCACGCAGGATGCGCTCGTTCCGGTGTACAAGCGGGCGCTCGCGCCCCTGATCGAGCCGGGGTTCCTGCGCATCGTCCGCGGCGGACCCGAGGTGGGCGCCTATCTCACGGGTCACCCCGGTCTGGCACACGTGCACATCACGGGCTCCGCGGCGACGTTCGACGCGATCGTCTGGGGACCCTCGACCGGAGCGGGCGCCGCGGCGACGAAGCGGCGTCGGCGCGAGAACCGTCCGCAGCTGAAGAAGCCGATCACCGCGGAACTCGGCGGCGTCTCCCCCATCATCATCGTGCCCGGTCGGTGGACGGATGCTGACATCACGTATCACGCGGAGCACGTCGCGACGATGCGGCTGCAGAACTCCGGCCACAACTGCATCGCGGGCCAGGTGGTCATCCTCTCCTCCGACTGGGATCAGGCCGACGCCTTCCGTGCGGCGCTGCGCCGGGCCTACGCCAACGCTCCCGAACGACCCATCTGGTACCCCGGCTCCCCGTCGCGCATGCACCTCGCGACCGACGAGTACCCGGATGCCCTGGTGCTCGGCGACCGACTCCTCGTCGAGATCGAGGGTGACGACGACCCCGCGGCCCTGCAGACCACGGAGTACTTCTCCCCCGTCCTCGGCGTGGTCACGGTGCCGGGCACCGGTCAGGCGTTCCTCGACGCCGCCGTGACGCACGCGAACGAGAAGCTCCAGGGCACGCTCGGGGCGAACCTGCTGATCGATCCGGTCACCGAGAAGACGCTCGGCGCCGGGTTCGAGCGTGCGATCACGGCCCTGCACTATGGATCGATCGCCATCAACGGCTGGACCGCCTTCGGGTTCATCACCCCGACCATGACGTGGGGCGCGTTCCCCGGCAACACGATCGAGGATGTCGGCAGCGGCATCGGCATCGTGCACAACGCCCTGCTCCTCGATCAGGTCGAGCGCTCGGTGATCCGCGGGCCCTTCCGGCCTCTTCCGCGCTCCCTGCCGCTGCTGAACGGCGGCGGCCGCCTGACGATCCTGCCCAAGCCGCCGTGGTTCGTCTCGGCGCGCACCGGGGCGGCTGTCAGCGAGGGCCTCACCCGCTACCGGGCGACCGGCGGCGTGCTCGGACTCGTGAAGACGCTGGCCCGCGCGATGCGCGCCTGACGGCGGTCAGACAGCGGCGAACCGGTCGGTCGCGTCGCGGAGCGCCTGCTGGATGCCGGGCTCGGCGGCCGAGTGACCGGCGTCGTCGACCACGACGAACTCCGCCTCCGGCCAGGCGCGGTGCAGATCCCACGCGGTCATCATCGGCGTGCACACGTCGTGACGGCCCTGCACGATGACGGCGGGGATGTGACGGATGCCGGACACGCCCGCGATCAGCTGCCCTTCGGTCCACCAGCCGCGGTTGACGAAGAAGTGGTTCTCGATGCGGGCGAAGGCGGTGGCGTTGCGAGGGTCCGACATCGCGGCGATCTGGGCGGCGTCCGGGCGCAGCGTCACGGTCGACGCCTCCCAGGTCGACCAGGCGACCGCGGCCCGCACGTGCACGGCGGGGTCGGGGTCGAAGAGGCGGCGATGGTATGCCTCGATCATGCGCGAGCGCTCCAGCACCGGGATGGGGGCGAGGAAGTCCTCCCAGAGATCCGGGAACAGCGCTGCCGCGCCGCCCTCGTAGAACCACTCGAGCTCCTCGCGCCGCAGCGTGAAGATGCCGCGGAGCACGAGCTCGGTGACGGCATCCGGATGGGCCTGCGCATACGCGAGCGCCAGGGCGCTGCCCCAGGAGCCTCCGAAGACCTGCCATGCCCTGATTCCGAGATTCCTGCGCAGCAGCTCGATGTCGGCGATCAGGTGCGCCGTCGTGATGTGACGGAAGTCCGCGTCCGGGGCGCTCACGTGCGGGGTGCTGCGTCCGCAGCCCCGCTGGTCGAGCAGCACGATCCGATAGCGCGCCGGATCGAAGAACCGCCGCTGCCACGGTGACGTCCCGCTGCCCGGCCCGCCGTGCAGGAACACGACCGGCTTGCCGTCCGGGTTGCCGCTCGCCTCCCAGTACACGCGGTGGCCGTCGCCGACGAGCAGCTCACCCGTCTCGTACGGCTCGATCGGCGGGTACAGCGCATCCAGGTTCATCGTCATCGATCCCCCAGCTCAGGTGTCACGGGTCCAACTGATCGCCGGGCAGGGTCAGCGTCTGCCCGCAGACGCCCAGTCCGTTCTGGTAGCCCTCGGCGAACCAGCGCTGACGCTGCTCGCTCGAGCCGTGCGTGAAGCTCTCCGGGTTCACCGTTCCGGACGACTGCTGCTGGATGTTGTCGTCGCCGACCGCGAATGCGGCGTTCAGCGCATCGACCCGCTGTTCTTCCGTCGTCGGCTGGAGGTACGAGTCGCCGTCGGCATCCTTCTGCTTCTCGATCTGCCCGATCCAGGCCCCGGCGTAGCAGTCGGCCTGCAGCTCGATCCGCACGCCGTTACTGTCGGGTCCGGTGCCGTTGTTCGGGTAGCGCTCCATGTCGCCGGTGATGTTCTGGATGTGGTGGCCCCATTCGTGCCCGACGATGTACAGCTGGGCGAGGTTGCCGGCGGACGCCCCGAACTGCTGCTGCATGAGCTGGAAGAACGTGGGGTCGATGTAGACGGTCAGGTCGGGCGGGCAGTAGAAGGGACCGACCGCGTTGGATGCCGTGCCGCACGCGGTGTTCGTGGCGCCGTCGACGACGATCAGCTGCGGAGCGCTGTAGTTCTCGACGTTCTCGCCCCAGAACTTGTCGAGGGCGAGCTGCGCCCCGGCCATGCGGCAGTCGACGTTCTCGTTGGCATCCTGACCGGTGTCGCAGTTCTCGATCACCGAGCCGCCGGCGGGCTCCGTGCCGCCGCCGGGAGCGGTTCCCCCGCCGAGCAGACCGGTGAGGTCGATGCCGAGCAGCGGTCCGGCGATCAGCGCGATGATGCCGAGCACACCCACGACGCCGCCGCCGGCGATGGCGGCGTTGCGTCCGCGTCGACGCGTCGTGTTGTTCGAGAGATCGGCGTCGGGATTGAAGGTCATGCGACGAGGGTACTCTGCGCGACGGGAGTGCTGCGGACGTAGGCTCGATGACATGACGACGACGATCACCATCACGGGCGCGGGCGGACAGATCGGCTATGCGCTGCTTTTCCGCATCGCCGCCGGCGACCTGCTCGGCCCGGACGAGAAGGTGCGCTTCCGGCTGCTGGAGATCCCGCAAGGACTCGCCGCCGCAGAGGGCGCGGCGCTCGAGCTGCAGGACGGGGCGTTCGGCCTGCTGCAGCACGTGGAGGTGACGGATGACCCGGCTGTCGGCTTCGACGGCGCTGACCTCGCCCTGCTGGTCGGCGCCCGTCCCCGCGGACCGGGCATGGAGCGCGCCGACCTGCTCGCGGCGAACGCCGGCATCTTCGGCCCTCAGGGCGCCGCGATCGCTGCGAATGCGGCTTCCGGCGTGCGCGTCACGGTCGTCGGCAACCCCGCGAACACGAACGCGCTGATCGCGGCGGCATCCGCCGAGGGCCTGCCCGCCGAACGCTTCACGGCGCTCACGCGTCTCGACGAGAACCGTGCACGGGCGCAGCTCGCGCTGACGCTCGGCACGCCGGTCGAGACCGTCCGGCGCGTGCCGATCTGGGGCAACCACTCGGCGACGCAGTTCCCCGACATCTCGCATGCGACCGTCGGCGGTGAGCCGGTGGCCGCAGCGCTCGAGCAGATCGTCGGCGACGTGCCTGCCTGGCTCGACCAGACCTTCATCCCCCGCGTCGCGAAGCGCGGTGCCGAGATCATCGAGGTGCGCGGATCGTCGTCGGTGGCGTCCGCAGCGAACGCCGCGATCGACCACGTGCGCGACTGGGTGCACGGCACCGAGGACTGGACATCGGCCGGCGTCGTCTCGCACGGCGAATACGGCGTGCCGGAGGGCCTGATCTCGTCGTTCCCGGTGCGCTCCGTCGACGGGGAATGGCAGATCGTGGAGGGGCTGGAGCTCAGCGATTTCGCTCGCGGCCGCATCGACGCGTCGGTCGCCGAGCTCGTCGAGGAGCGCGAGGCGGTGCGGTCGCTCGGCATGCTCTGAGTCTGGTCACCGCTCGGGGCCGGATCAGGGCAGAATGGATCCCGGAGGTGCGCGATGAGCGAGACGATGGAACCCACGAAGGCAGCGGCATCGGTCGACGGCGCTCTCACCAGCCCTCTGCACCTGCCGCATGCGGCAGCGGAGTGCCCCAAGTGCTTCACCGAGCTGCAGCAGAACCGCGATTGGTGGCTCGCCCGCCCGGTCGGCTCACGTCTGGTCGGGCTCGTCGTCTCCCGCGAGGGTATGCCGTCGGTGGTCGAGCAGCGCGACGACCTGACCCGGTTCGGCGTGCCGATCGAGGGGTTCCGTCACCCGGCGCCCGACATCCTCGAGAGCTGGAGCGACCGTCTCGGCCGGCTCATCGCGACGCTCAACGTCGGTGACGTGCTGGTCGTCGCGAACATCAACGCTCTCGGCCGCGACGCCGAAGAGGGTGCCCGCACGGCCTCGGAGCTGCGCCGCCACGGCATCATCGTCAAGGTGCTGAGCCACGACGCTCGGCATCTCGCCGACGCGACCCGCTGAGCCGAGCTCAGCGGCAGCGGTCCCGCCGTCAGTCGCCGTCGGAGTCGCTCTGATTCCGCAGCACCTCGTCGTCGAGCAGCGGGAGGTCGGCGCGCGTGACGACCTGAGAGGTCACGGCGTACTCCACCAGGCGAGCACGCCGATTCGTCGCGAGCTTGCCGGCGCCGCCGCGAAGACCCTGCACGCCCATACGGTCGAGCTTGTCGCACACGTTGTCGAGCTTGCGGTTGAACTTGCTCATGGTCCATCCGAGACGCTGGGCGGCGGCGCTCGACGACGGCAGCTCGTTCATGCTCACGCCCTCGCGACGCAGCATCGGCTCGGCGAGAGCGACGATGAGCTGCTTCTGCAGCGGCGTGAAGCTGGCCGGCATGACCGTGGTCTCGCCGCTCATCGACGCCTCGACCTGTCGGGAGACCTCGTACGGAGCCTCCTCGGTGTGCAGGCTCAGCTCGTAGGTGAAGGGGCCGGCCGTGAACACGATCACGCTGCGCTCGAAGACGAGCGGCATCCGCGCGCCCGGCGAGAGCCACGACTGCACGGCGCCGCCGGCGCTGGAGATCGTCGCGGCCAGGCGCACGCCGACGTTCGCCAGCCACCAGAGCCCGTCCCGATTCTGCAGCTCGAGGAAATGCCGGTGCAGGTAGGGGTTGTCGTCGATCTCGAGGTCGCCCTCTCGACCGATGATGAACGGCCGATCGGTCGGCAGATCATGCCATTCGCCGGCGAACTCGAGCCGCAACGGCACGACCTCTCGCACGGCCGTCGGCACGGCGCTGTCGATCTCCGTCGTTGGATGCGCATCAGTCACGGAAAGACCCCCCACGCACATCCTGCCATGGCGGGGCCGATACCGTGCGAGGTCAGTGCCCGATGACGCCCTGGAGGTCGACCGCGACCTGGATCGAGGCGATCGTCTCGCGCTTGCGCAGGTTCTCGACCTTCGCCTGCCCGCCCAACGACAGCAGCGGCACGAAGATGAACGACTGGTCGTAGGGCAGCTCGCCGTGCGCCGCGACGGCCTCCGGGAAGAGGTCCCAGTTCAGCGTGCGGGACAGGTGAGCGGCGCCATCCATCAGCGTGAGCATGAAGAACGTGCGGAACTTCGTGCCGAGCCCGGCGATGCGGCCCTCGCGGTACAGGATGCCGACGACGCCGAGACTCGGCTCCCAGGTGATCAGATCCCCGAGGCCCGTGACCATGATCGGGATGGCGATGCCGTCGCCCTGGGTCTTGCCGATGCAGTCCCCGACCTCGGCCTCATAGAGCTTCGGGTCGATGACGCGCAGGAATCCCTCAGCGAATGTGCCGTAGCCGTACTGCTCCCAGATCTCCACGAGTTCGTCCGGAACACGGCCCCGGTACTCCTCGATGATCTCCGCCGGGACAGGCGCGTGCGCAACGAAATCTGCGATCTCAACCATGTTTCCCAACCTATCGGAGGACGACGCTGATGTTGACGTTGTTGAGGTCGACGCCCGGGTTCGCGTTCACGTAGTCGATGATGGCCGAGTCGATGTCACCGACGCGCGACCTCCACTGCGAACCGAGCGAGGAGTTGATCCGGGTGTCGCCGACTCCCGAGATGTCGGTCACGTCTCCACCCGCGATCCCGTCCAGGCGGTGAGTGGCGGCCTGCGTGCTGAGCCAGTCCCGAGCGTTCTGCGCCGCTTCGGTGGGCGACTGGCCCTCCAGGCGCAGTTCGAGGATCCGGTCTTCCAGCGCGGCATCCCTCGCCGCCTGCTGCGCGCGGAGCGAGTCGGTCGTGCGGCCGTTCTCGAGGTACTCGATCCTGTTCCGCAGCCAGTCGGCCGCCGACATGCTCTCCAGCGTGTCCATCTGCTCGTTGTACTGCCGGTTGTACTCGGCCGAGTCGTGATTCCTGTTGCGCCGGAAGCGTCGCAGACTCACGTCGATGCTGTTGTCGAAGCGGTCGCTGTCGCGCACCTGCCTGACCACGTTGTCGAGGTGGTCGTTCATGTTGTCGGTGACCTGGTGCAGCCGGTCCCTGGCATGCACGCCGCCCTTGAGGGCCGCCTGCTTGAGCTCCCGGATGATGGGCTTGATCGCACTCATCAGTCATCCCCTCCGAAGTCCAGCGCCGAGAAGTCCGAGAAGAAGTTCGACGTCAGTGTCTGGATGTCGGCTCCATGCACCTTCATGGTCGACTGCGCTTCCTCGAGCGCCTCCAGGTCGGCGTAGAACTCGTCCGAGTCCCCGGCCGTCGCCTCCACCATCGGCGCATCGAGGATCGCATCGATGACCGCGGGGAGCTGCTCCGCGAGCGGCTCGATCGCCATCGGCGCCAGCTGGTTCAGCAGCTGCTCCACCGCGATGTCGACCGCGGCGTTCAGCAGCTTCTTCTTGATCAGCAGCATCGGCCCGGCGCCCACGGCGGTGATGGGGTTCGTCAGCATCGCGACCAGGGTGATCATCGTCGACGTCACATCGACGATGACCTTCATCTTCAGTGCGAAGATCGCCTCCGCGCCGATGTCCATCGCGGTCGCCGCCGGCGGCATGATGTCGATCAGCTTCTGCAGGTTCTGGGATCGGTTGGTGTTCCAGGCGCCCATCGTCGCCGGCCCCGTCTGCCCGCGCATGGCGCCGGCGAGGTCGCCGTTCACCTTGCGGTCGACGGCCTGGATCACGCCCTCCAGGTCGGACCCGAACGTGCGCAGCAGGACCGCGCCCTTGCGCACCTCGTCCTCATCGATATCCGGCCACTCGAATCCGAGCTTCTCCATCACCCAGACGAGTTCGTTCGGCAACATCATCCCCACGAAGACCACCTCCTGAAAAGACCCTACGATGTCGGCGCGGATACCACGATGGGTAGCACTTCCCCCCTCCGCGTCAGTCGCCCGGCGCGCCGATCTCGACGCTCACGAAGCGCGAGCCGGGAATCGTCTTGATCTCGATCGTCGCGCCGTCGAGCGATCCGGAGGCCATCCCGAAGCGGCTCGCGATCTCGGCATTGCTGAGACCGCTCAGGCCGGCCGCCTCACTCGCCGGCGCGAGGAACCGCATGTCGCCCTCGGACTCGCCGTACTCGTCGGGGCTGTCCTGGCCGATCGCGTCCTCGTAGAGCTCTTCGACGAGCTGGGTCGGCACCTTCTTCGGGGTGCCCTTGATCTCGTCGAGGATGTCGCCGGGGATCCCTCTGACGTCCTTCCCGAGCGACGTCCCGAGGTCGCGCGCCGCGTCGTAGTCCGGGTCGGCGTGCCGGGGCGAGTACCCGAGGGTCTCCAGCCCGCGGCGCGCGTCCGTCCGGATGTCGTAGTCCTTCGCGTGCGACACCGGGCCCTTGTCGTCCCGCCGGTGCTTCGGCACGCCGTCGGCGCTGCGTCGATCCAGACCGCGGATGGCGTCGGCATCCGCCCTGTGTTTGCCGCCGCGCTTGCGGAACGCGCCGGCGAACCCCTGCTTGAACTCGTGCCCCGCGCCGTCCACGGCATCCACGAGGTCGCGCATCAGCTTCTTCAACGTCACGGTTCAGTCCCCCGAGATCTGCAGGTTGGCGAGGTCGGCGAGCAGCCGATCGGTCAGGTCCTCGACGTCGGCGGCGTGCGCGTCCATGTCGTCGGCCGCCTGGTCGAGAGCCACGAGATCGGCGTAGAACTCGTCCGCGTCGCCGATGGCGCCTTCCACCACCGGCGCATCGAGCAGCGCCGTCACCAGGGCGGGCACCTGCTCCGCCAGAGGTTCGATCGCGAGAGGCAGCACCTCGTCGATGACCTTCTCGAGGGTGATCTCCATCGCCATCGAGAACAGCTTCTTGCGGGCGAGGATCAGCAGCGCCGCACCGCCGGCACCGAACGGACCGGCAGCGAGCAGGGGGATCAGCTGGGCGAGGGTCACGGTGACGTCGACGATCACCTTCACCTTCAGCGCCAGCACGATGTCGGCGGCGATGTCGATCCCGACCGCGGCGGGCCCGAGGATGTCGAGCAGCTGCTGCACGTTCTCGGAGCGGTTCCGGTTCCAGGCGGTGACATGCGCCGTGCCCGTCTGCCCGGTCATCGCTGCGGCGAGCTCGCCGTTGATCCGGCGATCGGCCGCCTGCACGAGACCCTCCATGTCGTCGCGGTATCCGCGCACGAACACGGCGGCCTTGCGCACCTCGTCCTCGTCGATGTCGGGCCACTCGAGACCCAGCTTGTCCATGATCCAGATGAGTTCATCCGGCAGCATCATTCCCACGGCGACCACCTCCGCGCACGACGCTACCCAGCGTCACCGCGCGGGCGCGATGGGGAGATCAGCCCATCAGCGCCGCGTCAGCCGTTCTGCGCGTTGCGCCGGATCGCTTCATAAAACCGGTCAGCCTCGGCGCGCTGCTCGGCCACCGTGGTGACCGTCGCCGGGTCCACCGGCTCGAAGGTGTCGACGAGACCGCCGACCTGCTCCTCGGTCATCCGGTAGGCCTTCAATCCGCCACCCTGATCGCGAGCCATGCCGCTCGGCCAGACATCGGCTTGGGCGCCGGCGACGCCGATGCGCCATCCTTCCGGCTCGAGCTTCTCTCGCACCTGGCAGAGCGCCTCGAACGCGTCGAAAGCACGTTCCTCGACCGGTGCGAATGCCGGCGAGTCGATCGACACCACCCACATCCGGTCTTCGGTCCGCCACGAGATCGTCGCCTCGTGGACGACGCCGTCGCGGCTCACCTGGATCGTCTGCGGGCTCGTGATCATGCGCCCGTGACATCCGAGGGGTCGATGATGACCGAGACTTCGGAGCCGGGGTTCAGCCCGATCCGCACGCCCTCGGGCAGTGCTGCAGCGAGCTGGTCCCCCCGCATCACCGTGTGCTCGGCGTAGCCGGACGAGGTCGCCTTCTCGGCGTCGGAGAACGCGTAGACGAGACGGCCGTCCTCACCGTCCGGAGCGACGAAGATCCCCCCCTCGGGGCGGCTGTAGACGTAGACGTCGGATGCCGCGAACTCGCGGTCCAGCTGCTCGCCCGGTGCATGCCCTGCCCGCACGAGCTGCAGGACGCGCTCCAGCTTCGAGGCGGGTACGGGCCAGCCGCGGGCAGGCGGAGACGGGACATAGCGAGGATTCGGCGTGAACTCCTCGCTCAGCTCTCCGTTCTCGTCGGCGCGCCAGGCGCCCACGATGCCCTCCGGCGGGATGCGGTCCAGACCCTCGAACTCGGGATCGATCGCGTACACCCATTCGCCGGGGTTCGCCCGCGCCTGTGCGCGAAGTGCGTCGGTGATGGGCGGCGGAGCGAGCGGCGTGGCCATCTGCGGACCCCTGTCATCCAAGTCGTGTGCGGTCACTTTCCACCATAGCCGGGGTTCGGGATCCAATCACCGAGCGTCCCGTCGGGCTTGACGGGGTGAGCTCCGGAGATCTGTTCCGGGGTGACTCCACCCTGGAAGGAGACCTCGGCCTCCGGCGCCTGCGACGTCGGACCGAACGGGTTGTTCGGGATCGTGGCGTCGGCGTCGATTCCGCCCGGCGCATCGATCGTGTACCGGTAGTCGGAGCCCCAGCGCTGGTACAGATCCGGATCGCGGGTCGTGCTGATGAAGTTGGACGGCGTGTTCCACCGCACGAAGTCGTCGTAGTTGTTGTTGTTCGGGTCGCGGACCTCGAATCCGTCGCGGAAGATGTCTGCCGGCGGTCGGTTGTCCGACCGGTACAGCAGCTCGGTGGTCGTGCGGTCGACCCGGTTGGTGCTGTTGCCCGTGAGCGCGGGCGGCGGATCGAAGTTGTCCTTGTCCCTGACCTGTCGCACGACGTTGTCGAGGTGGTCGTCGATGTTGTCCGCGAAGCCGTGGAGCCGGTCCTTGCCGTGCCCCATCCCCTTGAGGACTGCTTCCTTCAGGGAGCGGAAGATCCCCTTCGTGCCGGCCATCAGTCGTCCCCTCCGAAGTCGAGCGCCGAGAACTCCGTGAAGAAGGTCGACGTGAGTGTCTGCACGTCCGCACTGTGCAGCTTCATCGTCGAACGCGCCTCCTCCAGCGCCTCGAGATCGGCGAAGAACTCGTCCGAGTCGCCCGCGGTCGCCTCGACCACCGGTGCGTCGAGAATGGCGTCGATGACGGCCGGAAGATGCTCGGCCATCGGCTCGATCGCCATCGGCAGCAGCTGGTTCATCAGCTGCTCCACGGCGATGTCGACCGCCGCGTTCAGCAGCTTCTTCTTGATCAGCAGCATCGGACCCGCGCCCACGGCGGTGATCGGGTTGGTGAGCATGCCGACGAGCGCGATCATCGTCGTCGTCACGTCGACGATGACCTTCATCTTCAGCGCGAAGATCGCCTCCGCACCGATGTCCATCGCGGTCGCCGCCGGCGGCATGATGTCGACCAGCTTCTGCAGGTTCTGCGAGCGGTTGGCGTTCCAGGCGCCGGTCGTCGCCGGACCCGTCTGCCCGCGCATCGCGCCGGCGAGGTCGCCGTTCACCTTGCGGTCGACCGACTGGATCACATCCTCCAGATCGGTTCCGAGGTTGCGGACCAGCACCGCGCCCTTGCGCACCTCGTCCTCATCGATATCCGGCCACTCGAAGCCCAGCTTCTCCATGACCCAGACGAGCTCGTTCGGCAACATCATTCCCACAGCGACACCTCCACAGATGACTCTACGAGTCGCGACCGGTGCGCCGCGATGGGGAGAACAACCCACAGGGCCATGATCACGGTGCGACCTCCCACTGCACGACGCCGGACGTCAGCGGCGCGGTCGCGCCGTTGCGGGCGGCGATGCCCATCACGTCCTTGTCCACGATCGTCACGCGAGGGTTCATCGCGAGCGGGAGCGCGACCGCCGCACGGACGATCGTCGCCTCGATCCGCGCCCGCAGGTCTCTCGCCTCGTAGACGTCGGTCGTCTGCGCGAGCTGGGCGATGAGCTCGTCGCGCTCGGGGTCGGCGCTCCCGGTGATCGATGCCGCGCCTCCCGACCCCCATTGCGCGAAGATTTCTCCGGGCGTCTGCGGCACCGGCACACGGGAGATCACGGCATTCCACGCGCGCTGCCCGAGCGCCGCCTCGAGGTCGTCGGTCCCGCAGTCGACGATGCTCCAGCCTGCTTCGCCGGCGACGCCCTGGAGAGCGACGAAGGCACCGGCCGCGAACTCGCTGGCACGGTCGTACAGCACGCAGACGGATGCTCCCGCCGGCACCCCCGCGGCTTCGCGTTCGAGCGCCGCGTCGTCGCCGGGCGTTCCGAGCGTCGCACTGAAGCCGGAGTCCTCGTTGACGATGTCGTAGGCACGGGAGCCGGGCGTCGTCGCCATCGACGTCGTGCCCGCGTACGCCGACGCCCATTCGCCGCCGCCGCCCTGCAGCAGGGCCGTCGCCGGCGCGGCATGGATGAACGCGGTCCGGGCCGCATGCTCGGAGAAGACCCCGGCGGGATTCAGCTGCAGCGCCCAGACGGTGCCGTCGTGCGTCGTGTCGGACGTGAGATCCCTGCGCTCGAGCTCGTGGATCGGGTCGACGTTCGCGGCGACGGGCGCGACCTGCACGACGTCGAGGCTGTCGCCGATCGCGGCGAGCGGGTCATCGCCGGTCGGCACCAGATCGATGCGGGCGATCTTCGGCGTCACGAGGCCCCGGTATCCGGTGTTCGGCACGAGGCGCACGCTCTGACCCGCCTCGTCGACGCTGACCTCATCCACCTGGAACGGCCCGCTGGAAAGCAGCAGGTCGGCGGGGATCTTCCCGTCCTCCGGAAGAGCGAAGCCCTCGTTCCACACCTCGGCGATCGCCGCGAGGGCCTCGGCGTCGTCATCCTGGATGGCACGGATGACGGCCTGCTTCGCCTCCATGGCGTCGTCGGTGCCGAACGCGCGCTGTCCGACGACATGCGCCGGCACGGGCACGGTCACGGCCGACTGCCAGTCGATGTCCGGCTGAGCGAAGGTCACCGCGATCGAACGGGCGAACTCGTCGATGGCCGGCACCTCGATGTCGGCATCCGCCTGCCCTTCCTCCGCCCCCGCGTCCGCCTCATCATCCGTCCTGAAGTAGCCCGCTGCGCCCGCCCAGCCGAGCAGCAGATCGGCCGCATCGAGCGGGATGCCGTCGGACCACGCCGGTTCCGCGAGGTCGTAGGTCACCGTGAAGGGCTCGTCCGAGGAGATCTTCACGGTGCCGAAACCCTCGTCGGGCACGAACTCGCCGTCGACGACGTCTCCGAAGCGGCCGCGCGTCGTCGCGGCGATGTCGAGATTCCCCGCCGTGGGGGATGCCGCCGCGTTCGCCGAGGTGAACTCCTGCGTCCACCCCACGGCGATCTTCGAACCGGGCACGACGCTGGCCGGCAGCGCAGGGGTGCAGGCCGCCAGGCCCGCCACGACCGCGACCGCGAGGGCGGCCGCTCCCAGGCGGCGGCGTCTCATGACGTCGCCGTCATACGAGGTCGTTGCCCTCGTCGCCTTCGGCCATCTCGCGGAAGGGCTGGCTCTCTTCGCTCTCGAGCCACGCGCGCGCGTGCTCCAGCAGGACGGCCGGGGAGTCCTCCGCCTCTGCGGCGGTGGCGAACGGCCCGATCGTGTCTTCCGACGGGCGCTCGTCCGCGCGCTCCACCGACTGGGTCGACAGGTTGTACCAGTAGCTCTGTGCGCCGCTCATCACTCCCGCTCTCCGCTCATGATCCTGAGTCTATTCGCCGTGTCCGTCATGCCCCGCGCAAAGACAGAGGTCGTGACACCGGTCTTCCGACCGACGCCACGACCTCTGACAGTGCGAGCTTTCAGCCGCCGGCCAGCTCCGAGTCCTTGTCGCGGATCGAGTCCGCCATGCGGTCGAGCGCCTGAGCCATGTCGTTGACGGCCTCGGCAGCGTCGTCCAGGGAAGCGGTGAGCTCCGAGTACGCGGTGGAGTAGGCCTCCGACGCGTTCTCCGTCTTGAACCCGTCCTGCACGAGGTCATCGATGACGCCCTGGAGCTCCTTCAGAGTGTCGGTGACGGTGCTGCGCCCGTCGCGGAGTCGCGCCGCAGCGCTCTCCATCTCGCTGTACGTTGCTCCAAAATCATGTCCGGCCATGAGAACCGCCTCCCGAATTCTTCGTCTTCAGGCCTTGTCGACCTCTTTGAGTCGAGGTTAGCCAATGATCGTCCGTTGGCAAACGGGGAGCGGTACCCATGGCACCTCTACCCATGCCGTTCTACCCCTGCGTCGGCGACTCCGGCACGAACGGGATCTGCATCGTCACGGCACGCCCCGCCTGCACGAAGATGCCTCGACCGACCGGGAAGTCCGAGCGCTTCACGCGGCCGAACGGGGTCTTGAAGATCGCCTCGCCGTCGTACGTGTCCGGCTTGAGGACGATGCCCTGCCGGCCCGTCTTCCACTCGCCCAGCACGCCGATGCTGCCGCTGGCACGGCTGATCTCCGCCTCGCCGATGAGCAGGTGGTCGCTGTTGTTCATGGCCTGCAGCAGCGCGCGCATCGGACGGTCCGCTGCGCCGTCGGCGAGGTGGGGCATGTCCTCGATGACGATCATGATGCGACCGCCCACCGATTCCTGCACGACCAGTTCGGCGAGCTCGGTCGCGAGATCCTTCTCGTCCTCTGGTCGCGTGGCGCTCTTCACCCACGGACGGAAGTCCTTGAGCTCGGAGCGGCGGCTGCCGAAGTGGTACATCCGCACGTTCGGGTCGAACCGCTCCATGGCCACGACCAGCGCCTTCAGCGTGTTCGTGCGGCCCGACGCCGGCGGACCCGAGATGACGAACGAGCCGATCGGCTCGAAGCCGTGCGGCGCGAGCGTGTCGTCGGCGACGCCGAACACCGGCGTCCCGTCCACCTGCGCCGGCATCTCGTCGACCTGCACCATGGTCGGCAGCGCGCCGATCTCGGGCAGGTCGCGGACGCCCTCGGCGCGGAGGCGGTCGCCGAGGGCCGTGAGCGCCTTGGTCTGCTCGACGACGTTCATGGTGCCGCCGAGCACCGCGATCTGCGCCTCGTGGCCGTCGACCACGGCGCGACCCGGCGCGGACTGCTCGTCGAGGATGTCGCGGGGCGCGCTGAGCAGCATGTACTGGCTCGGATCGCCCATGCGCAGCACGACGCGGCGAGAGATGTTCGCCGCCACCGCGCTCGGCACCGCGTTGCCGCGGTCGGCGGTGATGACGGTGTGCACGCCCAGCGTGCGGCCTTCGCCGAGGATGCGCATGAAGATGCGGTAGAACGGCCCGCGACCCGGCGCGACCTCCCAGTCCTTCTTGAACTCGGGGTAGTTGTCGATCAGCAGCAAGATGCGCGGCATCCGGGCATCGACGAGCTCGCGGTACTCCTGGACCGAGGCGGCGCTGGCGGCCGAGAACGCCGCGGCACGGCGGTCCATTTCCCCGTCGAGAGTGCGGAGAAGCCGCTGGATGCGCTCGACGTCGGCGCCGTCCACGACCGAACCGACGTGCGGAAGCGCATTGAGGGCACCGAGTGCACCCGTGGCGAAGTCGAGGCAGTACACCTGCACGCGGCCGAGATCCGGTCGCATGCCGGCGGCCGTGCCGATCGTCTTCAGGAGCGTGGACTTGCCCGATCCGGAGGTGCCGTAGATGACGAGCGAGCCGTCGCGGTCGGGCACGAACACCGCCGCCTGCTGCTGCTGCTTCTCCGGCACGTCCACCATGGCGATGGGGATGCGCGTGTCGCCCTCGTTCGGCAGGTCGCTGAGATCGACCAGGGGCGACAGATCATCGAGCCATGGTCGACGCGGGAGCATCAGCTGCGCGCGGTCGGCGGCGTTGATGAGCGTCGACACGATGCGCTTCTGGTCGTTCGGGCCGAGGTCCTCCTCGTGCGAGTCCGACTCGGGAAGGCGGTCGGGCTCCCATTCGGCTGTCGAACCGAAGCGCAGCTCGGACACGCGCACCTCGGCGGCGGCGGAGTCGTCGTCGGTGGTCCAGCCGCCGGCGTACGCCGACTGGAACGGCACCAGCCGGCCGGGTCCGGTCTTCGCGATCGCGCGGCCGGGGATCGAGGCGGGGAAGGTCGCGGCCACCCCGTCGTCGACGACGTCACGCGAGTCGGACTCGTCGGCCATGCGCAGAGCGATGCGGAGGTTGGTGTTGGCGCGGAGGTTGTCCTTGATGACACCGGCCGGGCGCTGCGTCGCCATGATCAGGTGGATGCCGAGCGAGCGTCCGCGCTGGGCGATGTCGACGACGCCGTCGACGAACTCCGGCATCTCGGATGCCAGGGCGGCGAACTCGTCGATCACGAGGACGAGTGCGGGCGGGCACTCGGGATCCTGGCGCTTCTCGAGCTCGAGCAGGTCCTTGGCCTTCTTGCGGTTGAGCAGGTGCTCGCGGTGCTGCAGCTCGGCCCGGAGGCTGGTGAGCGCACGGCGCACCAGGTGCGGGCTCAGGTCGGTGACCAGGCCCACGCAGTGCGGAAGCTCGACGCAGTCCGCGAACGCCGAGCCGCCCTTGTAGTCGACGAACAGGAACGTGACGCGATCAGGGCTGTGCGCCGCCGCCATGCCGAGCACCCAGGCCTGCAGGAACTCCGACTTGCCGGCGCCGGTCGTGCCGCCGACGAGGGCGTGCGGACCCTGGGTGCGCAGGTCGAGCGCCATCGCATCGCTCGGCCCCTGGCCGATGATCGCGCGGAGGGTGCCGGCCTTCTTCAGGCGCGGCCTGGGGCTCGGCGACCGGTCGACGATCGTGTTGTTCTGACGCCAGCGCTCGATCACGACCTGCGGGTCCTCGGCGATCGCCGGGTCGACCAGCTGCAGGAACATCACCGAGCTCGGGATGTCGGAGGAGTCGTGCACGCCCGTGCTCGCGTCGACCACCGGCGAGAGTCGGCGCGCGAGCATCTGCATGTACGCGTTCGACACGCCCTCGACGCTCACGTGCTCGAAGTTCTCGCCGTTGCGGACCAGCCCGACGTGCGCGTCCTCGAGGCCGGCGGTGACGTCGATGTAGCTGCGGCACACGGCGGGGAGCGACTCGACCGTGGGCGACACGAAGACCGCGTGCACACCGTGGTCCGCGCCGCGCTCCAGCACGTCGGTGAGACGGCCGCGGTCGACGGGGGCGTCGCCGCTCACGAAGACGACGACCGAGATCGGCGGCGTGGCCTTGTGCTCGCCGGCCGCGCGGGAGACGTCGGTGCCGTACTGCAGCGGGTTCCAGTCCTCCTTGAACGGACCGCGGGGCTCGCCTCCGCCGCCGGCCGCGGCCGCACGCGAGACGTACTCCTCGAGCGTGCTCAGCAGCGCGGCGCCGGTGGGTGCGGAATCGGCGAGCGCCATGTCGCGGAAGGGACTCCGCTCACTCGAGGTGTGCGGCATCCACTTCAGCCAGTCGAACTCGGGGGTCCAGGCGGAATCCGCGAAGGCGACCGCGACGACGTCGTTCGGGGCATGCAGGCCGAAGAGCTGCACGGCGATGCCGCGCATCGTGTCGGCGACGGGTCCCTGAGGACCGGCGATGCCGATCGAACCCGCGTCGACGAGCGTCTCCAGCACGGGCACGTCGTCGACGAACTCGTAGCGCTCGCGCAGCCGGTCGACGCGGTCGATGAACTCGGGGAGCCCGTCGGGCGATTCCGCGGACTCCTCGATCTTGTTGCGCGCCGGGAGGCGGCAGCTGCCCAGCCGCACGCTGAGGAAGTTCCAGTGCTCCGGCCGCCTCGTCCACAGCAGCGGACCGAGCCGCATCGCATGGTCGAAGATCTCGGCGACGGGCGGGACCTCCGCGTTGCGCGCGCGCTCCTCCTCGGGCTTGCCCTGGAAGAAGTCCTCCTCCAGCTGCTCGTACTGCCGCTCGAAGAGCAGGAACTCGTGGTCCTGCCCCTTCCGGCTCTGCGCCGCCTGGTTGATGATGTTGCCGAACGCCATCAGCGGCGTCATCACGATCATGAGGAGCGAGCGCGGGTTGCCGTTGAGCGCGTACAGCGCCATGCCCATCAGGATCGGGGCGATCATGATCGGCCAGGGGAAGATGCGACCGATCTTCTCGGTGGGAAGCCGCGGGATCTTGAACAGCGTGCCCGGGAAGCGCACCTCGACGCGGGGGCTGCGGTTGAACATCAGCCCGCCGCCGCGCTCGATGATCGGGTCCTCGGTCGCCGAGCCGTCGAACGACCGCGCCAGGCGGAGCACGAGCGTGGTCCCGCCGATCACGAACGGCTCGCCCTCCTCGACGCGCACGCGCTGCACGGCGACGCCGTCGACCAGCACGCCGTTCGCGGAGTTGAGGTCGACGACCTCGATGTGCGTGCCGACCTCGAGGCGGGCATGGCGCTTCGAGACCATCGGGTCGGCGAGCACGACGTCGTTGCCCGCCTCGCGGCCCAGGAACACATGGCCGGCGGTGATCGGGAACTCCTGTCCCGCGAGCGCCCCGGAGGTCGCCACGAGCACGCCGACGACGTCGCGCTGTCCGGCGAACGCATAGTCCGGGCCGTAGTTGACGATGGATGCCGCGAAGCCGGAGCCGATCGGCGCCTCGCCGATCGGGACGTCGGGCTGCAGCGGCACGAGCCGCTCCCCCGTCGGCGGTGCGACCGCGAGCGTGAGCACGTCGCCTTCGGCGACGGGGATGGAGCGGGTCGGATCCGCTTCCGCGACATGGCGCGCCACGTCGCCGGCCGTCGCGGTGGAATCCGTCGTGATCACGATGTCGACGGGGTCGCCCGCCTGGCGGTGCAGCGTCAGCTTGAGTCTCATCCGTGTTCCCCGGTCACCTGTCCATCATCGATCACACTCGGACCACGGCGGCGACGCGGTCGCCGAGCCGGATCATGTCGCCGACGGTCGTCAGCACGGGCGATCCCGGCACGACGCCGTACTCGGTGCCGCCCCGGATCAGTCCCGACCCGTTCGTCGAGTGACAGTCCGCGATCTCGAGGCCGCCCTCGACGGGGCGCACCAGCAGGTGCGTCTTGGAGAGGGACCTGCTGTCGTCGGCGAGGGCGATCGCGCGTGCTCCCGAATGCTCTGCCGCGTCGGGATTGCGCCCGAGCAGCACGGGTTCGGAGATCGGGATGCTCTCGCCCGTGTCGAACCGGAGCCGGAACTGCGCGACGGGCTCGGGCTGCGGGGTGGCGGCGGGAGCGGGTGCGGGGGCCGCAGGCACGGGCGCGGGAGCGGCGGGAGGCGCGGCGGGCGACTGCACCACGGCGGGCGGAGCGACCGGTACCGGTGCCGGCTCAGCGAGCGGCTGCGGCGCCTGCGTCGGCGCCGGAGCCGGCTGCGGTGCGGGAGCCGGCTGCGGTGCGGGAGCCGGCTGCGCGACCGGGGCGGGCTGCACCGCGGGCGCGACGGGCGCGATAGGCGCGGCCGGGAACTCCGGCACGACAGGATGCTCGGGGTCGGCGAGCCGGTATCCCCCGAGCACGGGCTTGCCCGTCTCGATGGGCACCTGGTCGTGTGTCGGCGTCGCCAGCGACAGCCCGACCATCGGACGCTCGTTCGCCTCATGGGGCCGAGCGATGCCGAGCACGCCGGCGCTGACGCGGTTTCCCGGACGGTACTGCGGTTGCGCCGCGGGATCCACCGGCGTGGCCAGCGAAGGCAGGGCGGAGCGCTCCGGGGTCGGCTCGGCCTTGACGACCTTGCGCGCCACGCGCATCCGCTTCTCGTCGTAGGGGTTCAGCCCCTTGCGGACGTCGATGAGCCAGACCTTCGCAGCCTTGTCGTGCAGCCCGCGACCACGGCCCTCCGGGTCGAACGTCGGGGAGGCGAGGATGAGGGCAGGACCCAGCACGGGCACCACGCCCGCCACGCCGACGATGAGGAAGCGCAGCAGCACCGACCCGACGCCGGGGCGTTCGAGCGTGCGCACGTTCACGCTGCGAAGCCCTGTGACGCCCTTGCCGATGGTCAGCCCCTTGACGCCGTGGAGGATCAGCTGCACGACGAGGAACACGAGGCTGAGGAGCGTCGAGACGGCGGCCATCACGACGGCGAGCACGAAGTCGGGGTGGTTGAGGAAGCCGTAGGGCGAGATCGCCCCGGTCGCGAGCTTGAGCAGCAGCGGGATCGCGCCGATCCACAGCGGCAGCTGCAGCACCACCCAGATCGCCCCGTCGATCGTCGCGGCGAGTGCACGGCGCCCGAACGGCGCGCGCAGCATCCCGAGCGCCGCGGCGTACGCCGGATCAGGGCGCCCTTGAGCGTCGAGTCCTTCGATCGTCGGCTTCTGCTCGTCGATTTCCCAGATCATGTCAGTCGACGCACCCCCGCACCGGCTCGGACACCCGTCCGTCGTCGCGGCGCAGCATGACGTCGATGCAGACCGTGCCGGTCGTCGCCGGCACCTGCGCCACGGGCGCATCGGACTGCTGCGGATCGACCTGACCGGAGACGTCGACGACGCTCCAGATGAACGTGTCGCCCTCCTGGGGGTCCTTGTTCACCCAGGTGAAAGCGATCAGCTCCCCCTGCCGGGTGCCGCCGAGGTCGGCGACCTTCGGGACGAAGTCGGACTGCACGTCCTGCGGCTCGGCGGTCTCGGTCGTCTCCGGCTGCGTCTCGATGCCGGCGACCAGGAGGTTGAGTCCCACGATCGTCCCGACCACGACGACCACGGCGGCGACGGTCGAGAGGGCGATCCACAGCCCTCTCCTGCTGCGCGGCGGCTCCGCTCCGGGGACCGCGGCCGGTGCGAACGCGGGAGCGGCCTGCAGAGCGGGAGTGGCGGATGCCGCCGCCTGGGGTGCGACGACCATCGGCGGTCGCACGATGGTCCGGTCATCGGGGGCGGGCGGCGCGCTCGGCGTCGGAACCCGCATCTGGGTCGCCTCGTCGACGGCATCCACCCGCTGCGGCGGATCGAAGCGCGGCACGTCGGGGAGGGCGGGCAGCGCGCTCTTGGGCTGCGTCGTCGCGGACGGACGCGTGAACGCGGCGACGTCCGGATCGATGCTGACGATCTCGCGGACCCGGGTGAGCCCGTCCCCATCGTCGTCCAGATCCTCCGGTGTCGGGTGGTCGTCGACGATGTCGATCGGCGTCACCGAGTGCGACAGCTCGATCTGCACCTTCTGCAGAGCCCGCGCGAACGCCACCGCGCTCGGGTAGCGGTCGTCGGGGTTCTTCGCCATCGCGCGCTCGAGCACGCGCTGCAGGCTCTCCGGGGAGTCCGGGCGGCCGAGCGAGGTGAGCGCGGCGCGCTCGATCCGCTCGATGAGGTCGGCACTGGAGTTGCGCTCCCCCGGTCGCTCGAACGGCGAGCGCCCGGCCAGCAGGGTGTAGATGGTCGCGCCGAGAGCCCACACATCGGTGCGCGGGCCGCTCGACGGCGACTCGGCGAACGACTCGGGCGGCGACCACGGGATCGACATGCCGGAGGCCTCGCCCGTCGCGCCGGTCGTCGAGGCGATGCCGAAGTCGGTCAGCGCAGGACGGTTGTAGGCCGTGACGAGGATGTTGGCCGGCTTGATGTCGCGGTGCAGCACGCCGGCGCGGTGCGCGGTCTCCACCGCTCCCGCGACCTGCACGCCGACGCGCAGCGCCTCGGCGACCGAGAACGACTCCCGCCTCGCGCGCAGCTGCAGGTTCGGCCGGGGGCAGTACTCCATCACGAGGTAGGGCCGGCCGTCGCCGGCGACCCCCGCCTGATAGATCGTGACGATCGCCGGATGCGTCGACAGCATCGCCATGACGTTCGCCTCATCGGCGAACTCCTGTGCGGCGCTGCTCGAGATGCGGTCGGCGAGCAGCACCTTCACCGCGACCTGGCGGCGCGGCATCTCCTGCTCGTACAGGAAGACGTCCGCGAAACCGCCCGTGCCGAGCGGCTCGAGATAGCGGAACCCGGGGAGCTCCGGGGGTGGAGAGGGAGGACGACTCACGGCAGATCCTCGAACGCGACCTTCACACCGTCGCCGAGGTCGACCACGTCACCGGACAGCACGAGGGTCTGCTCGCCCGGGTGCAGGCGGATCGGGTCGGCCCCGGGGCGCAGCAGGGTGGAGCCGTTCGTGGTGTGCAGGTCGATGACCACCACCGTGTCGCCTTCCGGACGGATCTCGAGGTGGCTGCGGGAGATGTCCTGCTGCGGGCTCTCGACGGCGATCAGGTGCGGGAGGTTCGCCCCGCTGGCCCGCGTCGAGCGCGGGCGTCGTCCGATGATCACCGTGCGGTCGAGCGCGACGACCTGGCCGGTCGACACACGGATCCGGCCGGTCGCACCCGGCGTCACCGGGATGACGGCGGTCGGTGCATCGTTGCCGACCGGCGGCTGCTGACGGAGTGCCCTGAGCTCGGCAGCCGAGATCGTCGCGCCGTCGTGGTCGCCCTGGTCGGGGAACGGCGACGCCGGCGCCACGGCAGGGGCCGCTGCCGCAGCAGCGCCGGCCGTCGGGACCGAGTGGACCGTCGCGCCCCACAGCTGATCGAAATCCTCGGTCGACGGGGCTAGCGTGACCTCGGTCGGCAGGATCGTGGCGTCGTCGACCTCCGGAGCAGGCTCCGCGTCGGTCGAATCCTCGACATCGCCGAACAGCTCGTCGAGCGGATCGACGGGTTCCGCGGCCGGGGCTCCGTCGATCGGGGATCCGTCCACCGACTCCTCGTCCGCCGACGGCTCGTCGGCATCCGGGGCGACGTCCTCGGGAGCGACGTCCTCGGGGGCGACCGGGGCGACGTCGGAGTAGGGATCGTCGGATACGGGCAGAGCTTCCGTGGTCAAGGGCTCGGCGGGCGCCGCGTCCTCGGACTCGGGCTCCGCCGGGACCTCCGGCTCGGGGACGACGTCGGATGCTGCCGGCACAACTCCCCCGAAGTCGGCGATGGACGGCGCCGGAGTGCCCGCGAGCACGGCTGCCGACACCCCTGCCGCGCCGGTCTCGATGACCGGCACCGGGCCGAGCGCTGCGGCGAGAGGACGGTCGTCGTCGGTCTCGAGCTCGGCGCTCACGGCTGCGACACGCACGACGCCGCTCTGCACAGGGAGAGCGGCCGTGCCCTCGACGGTCTCGACCGTGATCTCGACGCGGGACGCGCCGCCCACGAAGCGCTCGCTCCAGGTGGTGACCTCGGCGCCGGAGAACGAGTGCGACTCGGTGGCGGTGCTCACGCGTGCGCTGACGCCGCCGCGCAGCGCGATGCGGATGTCCGAACCCTCTGCGACCGCGGCGACGAACGGGGGAAGCGACGCGAAGGCCCCGCCAGCGTGCGCGGTGAGCACGTCGACGACGGTCGCGAGCGACTTCTGCGCCGGCATCCGCTCCCACAGCTGCGCCACGACGTCTCCCGGCACATCCGGCGGCAGCGCCACGAGCGCACCGGGGATGACGATCAGGTACCACTGTCCCGGTCGGTAGATGGTCTGCATCAGCGAACCCCTCCTGCTGCGGCCTCGCGCGGACGCGTGTCCATGTCGATGTCCGAGTCCGTCTCGAGGAGCGTCCCCGGTCGCGAGGCGACCGAGACGGCGTCCACGACGACCACGGTGATGTTGTCCCTGCCGCCGGCCGAGACCGCGTCGTCGACGAGTACGTCGGCAGCCTTCTGCGGGTCGGACGTGTTCTGCAGCACCTCGCGGATGCGGGCATCCGACACCTCGGAGGTCAGGCCGTCGGAGCAGACCATGATGCGGTCGCCGAGCTCGGCCGGGAAGAGCCAGTAGTCGGCGTCGCCGGTGCTGCTGGCGCCGATCGCCCGGGTGATGATGTTGCGCCGTCGATCGGTCGCGGCGTCCTCGACGGTGATCTCGCCGGCTTCGATCAGCTCCTGCACGACCGAGTGGTCCACGCTGATCTGCTCCAGCTCGCCGTCGGCCAGCCGGTACGTGCGCGAGTCGCCGATGTTCACGGCCAGCCAGTACCCCATGCCGTCGACCGACGCGATGACGACCCCGCTCAGAGTCGTCCCGGCGCGTCCGTTGCCCGAGGTGGAGAGCTCCTCGACGCTCGCCCGTGCGCGCGACAGCGCGAGCCGCACGTCGTCGAGTTCGAGCGATGCCCGGCCGATCGAGCCGGAGAACTCGGCGATGACCGCTGCGCTCGCCCGCTCGCCCGCCTCATGGCCACCCATGCCGTCGGCGACCACGAACACCGGCGCGCTCGCGAGGTGCGCGTCCTCATTGAGGGCGCGACGGAGTCCGGGGTGCGTCGCCGACCCCGTCGAGACGATGAGTGCGGGCCTCATGCGTAGCCGCCGATCGTGACGATGCGGTCGCCGATCTCGATGGCGTCGCCGAGCCGCACCGGCACGCGCTGACCCGCGGGGCAGGCGATCCGCTGCCCGTCGCGCACCAGGGTCATGCCGTTGGTCGAATGCCGGTCCAGCACCCAGCCGCCGGAGGATTCCGCCGCCGCCTCGAAATGCGTCTTCGACAGCGAGAGGGTCTCGTCGCGCACCGGCACGACGACCGCGCCGTCCTCCGCCGCAGGGTTGCGGCCGAAGATCGTGCGCCGCGAGACCGAGACGCGGGTGCCGTCGTCCCACGTGAAGACGAGACGGTGACCGGGGATGCTGATCCGCGTGTCCTCGATGTCCTCGGACTCCGGCGCGACGGGCGCCGCGGGGGCCGCCGGCGGATCGACCGGGACGGGCGGCGCGGCAGGCGCGGGCGGGACCGCCGGGGCGACCGGAGCGGCGGCGGGCGGGAAGACCGGAGCGGCTGGCACGACCGGGGCGGGCGGCGCCGGCGGGGCGTCCTGGGCCGCGGGACGCGCGGCCGAATACCCCTGCACGGTCTCATCGAGCTCGGACACGGCATCCGGCTGAGGCGCGGGCGTGACGCGCGGCGGCGGAGCATCCTGCGTGATGCCGGGGACGAACGCGATCAGCGAGCCCGCGTCGGCCGGCGGCACCGCGGGCGCAGGATGCGCCAGCGCGGCGGGGATCACGGGCTGCACCGGGAACACCGGCGCTGCCGGCTGCGACGCCGGGAGCACAGGCTGCGCGGGAGCCGGCATGGCAGGCTGCGCCGACGGATGCGGGATGCCGGGGATCGCGGGGGCGGCCGGACGCGCCGGCTCGGGCGACAGTCCGGGCGCGACCGTCGCGGGGGCACCTGCAGCGGCGGCCGACGGAGCGGAGGCCGCGGGCCCGGCCGCGCGCGCGTCCAGCATGAGGGAGCCGGCGACCTTGTCGTGCCAGCCCTGGAACCGGCCCGAGCCGTCGAACAGCGGCGTGAAGTAGCCGACGACGATCGAACCCGCGAGACCGAAGATGACGTTGCGCAGCAGGGTCTTCCCGAAGCCCAGCGGCGCCTGCCCCTGGGCCGAGACGAGACGCAGACCCTGGGCGCGCATGCCGATGGATCCGGTTCCCGCCTGCATCAGCGTGTAGACGACGAACCAGCCGAGCAGCAGGAGGGAGACGATCGGACCGCCGATGAGCAGCGTCGTCAGCCCTGCCTCGATCCCGCCCGAGAGCGTGGCGGCGACCATCAGACCGCCGCCGAGGATGACGGCGAGACCGGCCGCGATGAGCGCGTCGATGAGGTAGCCGATCGCGCGGCGGGAGATCGGCGCGATCTGTGCGTGCGCAGGCTGCGTCATGGGGTCTCGCTCTCGGGTGCGGCCGGTGTACTCGTGTTGCTGCTCTCGATCGTGCCAGGTTCGCGGCGAACGCGCGCGGTCGCCGCTTCACGGAGCCCCTGGAGACCGGTCGAGATCGCTGTTCCGCCCAGCAGCGAGCGCAGGCTCAGCCGGGCCTTGATGCGCTTCCAGAAGCCGGCATCCTCGCCCAGCCCGCCGACGATCCCGTCGACCTCGCTCCAGAACGCCTCGACGTCCTCCGGGGTCGGATCGGTCGGACCGAACACCTCGGCGTCGGCCCGCTGAGCGAGATCCGCGACCTTCGGCACGGCGAGTGTCGCTACCACCGCCGCGGCCTCCTCCGGCCGCGTGCCGCCCGGCGCCAACCGGGCTCCGTAGTCGACGGCGCGATCGGTGAGCTCGTCCCAGCCGCCGCTGATGCGGTCGGCGGTGCGGGCAGCGGCCCGCCGAGACCGGCGCTTCGCGGCCTTCCACGCCCCGATCACGATGAACGGCGACATGAGCAGCGCGATGATCCCGAGCGAGATCCCGCCGATGAGCAGGATCGCGCCGATGATGCCGGCGAGGTTGAGGCTCTCGTCCTCGGACTCGCGGTCGTCGGGCAGGGTCGGCGGCAGGTCGACCGGCTCCTGCGGCGGGGGCGGCGGCTGCAGCACCTGCGGCTTCGGGTCGACGCGCGGCTTCGTGTTCTGGTCGTTGGGGACCTGGTCCTCAGGCGGCGTCGGGTTGAACGGGAGCCATCCGAAGCCCTCGAAGTTCACCTCGACCCAGGCGTGCACGTTGTCGCCGGTGGCGGTGAAGACCGCCTCGCCCGCCTGCTCCTCGTCGGGGTAGTACCCCATGACGACGCGGACCGGGATGCCGAGTTCGCCGGCGAGCAGCGACATCGCGACGGCGTACTGCTCGTCGTCGCCGATCATCTGGTCGCCGCCGATGAGGGTCGTGATGCGCTCGGAGGTGTGCCCCGCACGGGACAGCACCTCACCCTCGAGTCCGTGGCTGAAGAAGCCGCCCTCGGAGAGGAAGCTCTCCAGCGCGCGCACCTGCTCGATGGGCGACTCGGCGCTGGCGACGGTCTCCGCCGCGAGCGCGGTCAGCTCCTCCGGCACGTTGCTCTGCTTGGGCTTCGCGACCGTTCCGAAGTCCACGTCGGCGAGCTGATCGTCGTCGGGGGTGTTCGGCATGACGGCGTCGACGGAGTACTCGTCGCCCTTCTGCAGCTTCACCGTGGAGACCGCGGTGCCGGTCGCGGTGTTCACGTACGTGCCGCGGCGCAGCTCCTCGGCGCGATCGCCGGTGAACCGGATCTCGGACAGCTCGCCGGCCGTCGGCATCCATACCGCGCTGTAGTCGTCGACCGCGAAGTTGAGCGTGACGGGCACGCCCTCGGCATCCGGCGACATGTTGGAGCGCAGCGGCGAGAACGCGCTCGACGAGGTGGGTCCGCCGTCGGTGACGTTGTAGACCATGCCGTCGTACTCGTCCATGACCGCGGTGCGGATGCGCGCGCCCTTGGGCAGCCCCTGCACGGTGAAGAGCGTCTCGTCGACCTCGTCGCGCACGTTCTTGCGGAACGCCTGCAGCGGGCTCGGGTAGTCGCGGATGTTGAACGGCGGGATGATCACGTCGCGGAAGACGTGACGCGGCTCGACCGGGGCGGCGATGGCGCTGGTGGCGACGCCGGCGCCGCCCGCGATCGCCAGGACCGCGACACCGGCGAGCAGCCGCCGCATGCGCATGTGCGCGGCGCGCGACGGATCGACCTCGCTCACCGAGACGGCCGAGTTCTGCGGCGCCCAGATCTGCCGCAGCGCGAGCCAGGCGATGCTGACCACCGCGAAGACGAGACCCTGCACGATCGGGAACGCCGGCTGCGGGGTGCCGAGCGCGATCACGAGCATCAGCAGCACGCCGGCGGGCAGCAGCGCCCACGCCACCTGCGGCAGTCGGAGCGCGAGCGAGGCGGTGAGCGTCGTGACGACGAGCGCCAGCAGGAACGGCACGATGAGGTGGCCGTCGGCCGCGGCGACCGGCGCCACGGTGGTGAGCATCTGCTTCCAGGCCGTGACGGTGCCGAGCGCGAGCTTCTGCAGCGTCTCCAGCGTCGGGACGAACCCGAGGATCGCGGTCTGCGGAAGCGCGAAGGCGGCGCCGAACACGAAGTAGGCGGCGACGGTGAGCCCGGTGATGATGAGGATGCCCCATCGGCGCCAGGCCGCGACGCCGGCGATGGCCAGACCGACCACGATGCCGCCGATGGCGGCCGGCAGGAACGAGGGACCGGCGAACGTGGGCCAGAAGCCGACGAGTGCGACGGCGACGAGCAGAGCCGTCGCCCCGAGGTCGAGGGTCCAGCGACGCACGGAGATCGAGCGGGTCGCGGCGGCGGGCGCGGTCATGCGAGCACCTTCTGCAGGGCGAGAGGGATCTGGTCGAGCTCGCCGACCGTGATGACGTCGGCGTCGCCGATGCGCCGGAGCGCGGGAGCCGACGCCGAGGTGTCGGCGACGACGGCGAGGGCGCGGGCGCCGTAGGGAAGCCGGGAGCAGGCGAGGCGCAAGTCGTCGGAGCTCACCCTGGAGCCGCAGACGAGCACCACCACGCTCGCCAGAGGCATGGTGGCCGAGAGCACCCCGGCGAGCTCGGCGATGCCGCCTTCGCGCGGCTTGCTGTTCTCGACGGCCGAGAGCGAGTCGAGCAGCTGCTTGCCGGTGCCGGCGGGCAGCTCGCGCCCCTGCACGCGCATGTCCACGCGCTGCGAGTCGCGGAGCGCGCGGAGGCCGATGGAGCCGGCGGCCGAGATCGCCAGCTCGAAGTCCTCCGACGTCGCGTAGTCGCCGCTGGAGCGCGACAGACCGATCACGAAGTGCGAGCGGCGCGTCTCCTCGTACTGGCGCACCATCATGGTGCCGGTGCGCGCAGTGGACTTCCAGTGCACGTGGCGCAGGTCGTCGCCCGGCTGGTACTCGAGCAGGGCGTGGAACGACACGTCGTCGCGGGAGAGGTCCGCAGCGGGCAGGCCCTCGAGGTCGCGCAGATATCCGAGCGACTGTCCGTCGAAGAGGATCGTGCGGGGGTGCACGAAGAGGTCGACGGGGTCGTCGCGCCGGTGCGCGCGCTCGAACAGGCCGAGCGGATCGCCGCGCACGACGCTCACGGGGCCGACCTTCACCACGCCGCGCTTCTGCGTCGGGATCGCGAAGAGCTCCTCCGCCTCCTCGCCGGGGGCGAGCCGCTGGATGCCGAACTCGCCGCGGCCCGATCCGACCGGGAGCACGATGCGCGACGGCAGGATCGCCCGACTGCCGTGGTTCGCGAGCGTGAGGGCGCCGACCGCGCGCTCGCCCACGACCACGCGCGTGCGCGCGAGGTCGAGCGACACGTCGTAGGCGGTGCGGCCGATCAGGAACAGCGAGCACAGCGCGACCGTGATCGCGATGACGATCGCCGCGATGGTGAACTCCGACCACCCGGCGAGCTGGCCGAGGATCCAGAACCCGACCGTGATCCCGATCAGCACCCAGGCCAGCGGGCGGATGGCGGAGCCGATGATGCGGAGGCGCGTCAGGACGCGCGCGCCGATGACGGCCGCGACGTCACGCCATCCGGCGTCGCGGTCCGTCTGCGCCGGCGGCGCCGAGAGTGCCTCCGTGGTCATCAGGCCGCCGTTCGCGCCTGAGGTGCGGCGATCCCGTCGAGCACGCGGCCGATGACGGTCAGGCTGCTGGTCCCGGCGAACTCCGCCTCGGCGTCGAGCAGCAGACGGTGCTGCCAGGTCGGCCGCGCGAGGGCCTTGATGTCGTCGGGGAGCACGAAGTGACGGCCGTGGGCTGCGGCCCACACCTTCGCGATGCGGATCATCGCGATCGCACCACGCACCGAGACGCCCAGGCGGATCGCCGGGTCGTTGCGGGTGGCCTCGGCGAGCTCCGCGACGTACCGGAGCACGGCCGGCTCCACGTGCACGGATGCCGCGAGGTCGGCCATGTCGGCGACGGCGCTCGTCGTGATGATGGCGGAGAGCCCGGCGGACGGGTTGCGGTCGGAGGCTCCGGCGAGGATGCTCTCGGTCACCGCGAGGTCGGGGTACCCGATGGACGTCTTGATGAGGAAGCGGTCGAGCTGCGCCTCGGGGAGCTTGTAGGTTCCGGCCTGCTCGATCGGGTTCTGGGTCGCGATCACGAGGAACGGGCGACCGGTCTCGTGGGTCACGCCGTCGACGGTGACCCGGGACTCCTCCATGACCTCGAGGAGCGCCGACTGCGTCTTCGGCGAGGCGCGGTTGATCTCATCGGCGAGCACGATCGACGCGAAGATCGGACCCTTGTGGAACTCGAAGCGGTGCGACTGCTGGTCGTAGATCGTGACGCCGGTGACGTCGGACGGCAGCAGGTCGGGCGTGAACTGGATGCGCGCGCTCGTGCCCTGCACAGTCGCGGCGAGAGCCTTGGCCAGGCTCGTCTTGCCGGTTCCGGGGGCATCCTCGAGGAGCACGTGGCCCTCGGCGAGCATCGACGCCAGCACCAGACCGACGATCTCGCGCTTGCCCTGCACGGCCTTGTCGATGTTGTCCACCAGGCGCGTGAAGGTTCCCTGGAACCAGGCGGCCTGCTCGGGGGTCATGCTCATGTGGGTTCTGCTCCCTCTCGTGTTCGTTTCGGCTGGGCGCGGCTATGGCCGCGCCCAGAATCTCTTCTCGGTGTCGACGCCGTCGCCCCAGCCCTGGATGTCGACCCAGACATCCTGGCCGTCGCGTCCGACCCAGCAGCCCAGTTGCTGGGAGCCGTTGCCGTTGACGTTGACGGTGTTCGCACTCGCGACCTGACCGGAGTTGGTCGAGTGGCAGGTCACCTGCACGCTGCCGAGGTTCAGATTCTCCCAGTGCATGACGAATCTGCGGCATCCGTTGACACAGCTGCCGGCGGCGTCGCCCTGTGTGACCCAGACCTTGGGCTGCGGCGGGTCATCGGTCTTCGCCGACGCGGAGCCGACGGGAGACCAGGTGCCGTTCGCATCCTGCGCCCTCACCCGGATGCTGTGGGTCTGGCCGTAGCCGTTGCCGACCGTGCGAGAGCCGCTGGCCGCGACGGTCTGCCAGCCGTTGCCGATGTCGATCTGCGTGACCTGGATCGCGCGTCCGTTGTACGACCGCGCGGAGTTCCAGGAGACCTCCACGCTCTGGCCGAGGTTCCTGGCGCTGGCCGCAGGCTCCTTCGGCGGACCGAACGGGACCTGCGCGACGGCGTTCGACGGTCCGCCGACGTACTGCACACCGCCCACGTTCGCGACACCACGGGCTTCCACGTTGTAGTTCGTGCCGTTGTTCAGGCCGCCGATGACGCCGTTGCCCGGCAGGTTGGCCCAGCCGCCGCCGTTGAGACGGTACTGGTAGACCACTTCGCCCTGGCGGGCGCCGTTGCGCGAACCGGGCGTGTAGTGCACGGTGATGCTGCCGTCGCCCGCATCCACGCTGGTGATCTGCCCCGGCGAGGGCGCGATGACGCCGCGGCGCGGCGCCGACATCGGGCTCCACTCGCCCCAGCCGGCCTTGTTCTCCCCGCGGATCCGGTAGGTGTAGTCGTTCTCGGACGTCGGCACGACGACCGCCTGGCTGTTCGAGGCAGCCCCGGGCGACAGCGTGTTGCGCAGAGTGGACCCCTCCCAGACCTCGAGCTGATAGCTCCGAATCGCATCGCCATTCATGGGCGGCGTTCCCCAGTTCACCTGCATCTGCGCCTGGTTCCCGACCGGGGACAGTTCGGCGGTCGTCGGTGCGCCACCGGCCAGCGGAGGACCGGCGGGCACCTCGGAGGCCGACCAGTTGCTCCAGCTCGACGGCTCGGGCGCACGGTTGTGGGCCTGCACGCGCACCTGGTAGTTGCCGCCGTTCTCCAGCCCCTCCCAGGTGAGGGAGTTGCCGGTGACCTCTTTCTGGCTGATGCCCGACGGCGGGGCCGGCGAGATCTCCAGCGTGTACCGCTCGACCGGGGAACCCGGTGTCGTCGGAGTCGTCCAGGCCACCTTGAGCGACTTGTCGCCGAACGCCAGCGACGGCGGGTTCGGGGTGTCCGGACGCGCGTCCGGGCGGGCGACGGCCGACGATCCGGAGGGCTTCGACTCGCCGACGCGGTTCGTCGCAGTGACCTGGAACACGTACTCGACGTTGTTCGTCAGGCCGTCCAGCGTGCACGTGGTCGACTGGCACTCCTTCGAGTACGAGCCGCCCTGCACCGCCTTCACGGTGTACTTCGTGATCTCGGCGCCGTTGTTGGAGGGAGCGCCGTACGACACGACGACGACGCGGTCCTGCACGCTCGTGACCGTGGGCGCGCCGGGAGCCTCGGGAACGCCCTGCACGGTCAGCACGACCTGGCCGGTCGCCTCGCGATCGGGGTCTTCGGTGGCGTCCTGGATGCGGTACCGCACGACGAGGGTGCCGACGAACTCCTTCGACGGCGTCACCACGACGTCGTCGCCCTTCACGCTCACCTGGCCGGCGCCGGTCTCGACGTTCGCATCGAGGATCTTGAGCGGCGTCTCCGGGAACGGGTTGAAGTCGTTCGCGAGCACGGGCACCGTGACCGTCTTGCCCTGGTCGGCCTCGGCGATGGTGTCGGTGTTCGCGGCGGGCATCGCGCGGTTCGACGCGGTGACCTGCACGAGGACGGAGCCCTCCACCGGTTCGGTCTCGCCATCGGTGACGCGCAGGGTCAGGGTCGTCGCCGTGCCCTTCTTCGCGTTCGAGGACGCCTCGACGAGCAGCCGGTCGCCGTCGATCTTCGCGCTGATCCCCTTGCCCTCGCCGTCGACGAGCGAGTACTTGTGCTTGCCCTCGTCCTCCGGGTCGGGGTCGGTCGTGAGCGCGGCGAGGTCGAGCACGCTCGCCTCCTCACCCGGCGCGACGTTGATCTGACTGCCCAGGAACTCCGGCGGCTGGTTGTCGGGCGGCAGCACGTTGACGGGGATGCTGAGAGTCGCCTTGCGGCCCTCAGGGTCGTCGGGGCCCGTGCCGTCGGTGACCTCGAAGGTCAGCGCGTCCTGTCCGAAGTAGCCGGGCGCCGACGTGTAGACGAGCGTCTTCTCGTCTTTCACGAGGTCGGATCCGTCGGCGTTGATCGCGGTCACCTTGGCGTGCTCGGTGATGACGACGTCGCCGCCGCCCGCGACCGTGACGTACTTCGAGAGCGGGACCTCCTTGGTCTCGCCGCTCTTGACCTCGAGGGGCTTGGTCGAGGTCAGGGTCGGGCGCAGACCGTCTTCCGAGGGGACGAAGATGAAGGCCGAGGACTGCAGGTCGTCCTGGTCGGTGAGGGTGTATCGGATCAGCTGCAGCTCGTCGGTGACGGTGACACGCACCTTGCCGTTCTCCAGCACGGTCCCGCCGGCGCCGACCTCGAGGTCCAGCCGATCGGTGGTGCCGTCGGGGTCCTCGTCGTTGTCGAGGATGTCGAGGTCGGCCGAGAGGCTGCCGTCCTCGAGGTCTGCGGGGCGCAGGCGGTCGTCACGGGCGACCGGCGCCTGCAGGGGAACGTCCTCGTCGACCGTGATCTGCAGCACGGCGGTCGCCGTCGCACCGCGGGCATCGGTCACGGTGTACTGCAGCGAGGTCTCCAGCGCGCGGTTCGGCGCCTGGACCAGCACGCGGTCTCCCGACACCCTGGCGGACAGCCCGTCGATGTCGGGCACCTCCAGTCCGTCCTTCACGAGCGCGAGCTTGTCGCCCTCGGGGTCGGAGTCGTTGAGCAGCACCGGCACCGCGATCTCGCGACCGGGGCGCACCACGACCGCGTCCTTCACGGCATACGGAGCCTGGTTGATCTGCTCGGCCGGCGCGATGCCGACGCGGATCGTGGCGGTACCCTCCTTGCCGAGGCGGTCGCGCACGCGGTACTTGAAGACGTCGACGCCCGTCGAGCCCTCGAAGGCCTCGTACGTGAGGTAGTTCTGCGCGACCTCGGTGATGCGGCCCTTGGTCGGGCTGGACGAGACGTCAAGCAGCTCGACCGAGTCGCCGTCGCCGTCGATGCCGTCGAGCGGCACGGCGATGTTGATCTCGGTGCCGGAGAGCGCACGGGCCACGAGATCGCGCGGCCGCGGAGCCGCGTTCGTCTCCTCGTCGACCGGGAGGATCTGGATCGTGACGTACCCGGCTGCCTTCTGCTGGCGTGAGTCGACGGCCTCGTACGTGAGGTACACCGTCTTGGCGTCGGGTCCGGCCTTGAACCGCACGGCATCCTGCGAGACGAACGCCTCGCCGAACTCCGGGTCGACGAACGGCTCGATGAGTTCGGGCGCGACGTGCAGCACGTCGTCGCTCGGGTGCGTGTCGTTGTCGAGCACCGGGATCGTCACGACGTCGCCCGCCCGCACGTAGGCGGTGTCAGGATTCGTGACGGGCTGGAGGATCTCCTCCGCCGCCGGGATCGGCACGACCACGACCTCGCCCACGGCGGACTGCTTGCCGTTGGAGATCCGGTACGAGATGCGCACCTGCTCCTCGAGGGTGCCCTGGTCGGTGATGCGCAGCGTCTCGTGGTTCAGCACCGAGACCGAGACCCCGGTACCGGGCTCGATCGAGACGGACTGCACGACGAGGATGCCACCGGCCGGATCCGTGTCGTTGTTCAGCACACCGATGAGCACGTCGCCGCCCGTCGGCAGCAGCGCGACGTCGCGGACGGCGACCGGCGGCAGATCGACGTCGGCCGCCTCGGTCACGTCGATGCGGACGAGTCCCTCGCCGTTCTCCGGTCCCGCGGTCGCGAGGTACTGCACGTAGTACACCCCGACCGTGGGGGCCGTGAAGCTGAAGGTCTTGTTGGTGAAGTCCGGCAGCACGGTGGCGCCGGGCACCTCGTCGACGCGGCCGAGACGCAGCGGCTCCAGGCCGGAGCTGGTGTCGTTGGCGAGCGGCGCGACCGTGATCTGCTCGCCGACGCGCGTCACGACGTGATCGGCGTTCGTCTTCGGCTTCGTGGTGCCCTGTGCGCGCACGTCGAGCGTGATCGTGGTCGTCGTCAGCTCGCCGAAGCCGTCGGCCACCGTGACCGTCACGTCCTTGCGTCCCTGCTGGCTCGCGGTCGCCTTGTAGGTGAGCTGGCCGTCGGTGCTGAAGTCGACCTCGTCGCCCGGCTCCGCCACGACCTCCTTGAGGTAGATGTCGTCGCCGTCGGGATCGATCCAGTCCGGGAGGATGTTGTACGAGACCGTGCCGCCCGCCTCGACGGTGAGAGAGGTCTTGCGCTTCGCCGTCGGTGCGCCGTTCTGATCCCAGTCGTGCACCGAGAGGGCGACGGTCGCCGTGTCCTTCCCGCCGCGTCCGTCGTCGACCTCGTACTGGAAGCTGCTCGAGCCCGACGCGTCCTCCTCGACGGCGATCTGCAGCGAGCCGCCGTTGTAGATCGGCTGGACCGTGCCGATCGCGGGCTGCGCCTCGGCCATCGCGGCGACCAGGACGTCACCGTCCGGATCGTTGTCGTTGTCGATCACCGGCAGCAGTGCGGAAGCACCCGGCCGCACGCCGAACGCGTCGTCCTCGGCGATCGGCGGGGTGTTCACCTCGCTGCGCTCCGGGAGGGTGGTCTCGACGGTCTCCTCGGTCGAGTCGTCCTCGTTCTCGGTCTCCCCTTCGGGAGGAGTCAGGTCGTTCCAGTTGTCGACGCGCTGCAGGCTCTCGTTCGGCATCCACGCCGCGCCGCCCACCGCATCGTTCAGGATGATCACGTCGCGGTTCACGCGGAAGATGAGGCTCTTCGAGTCCTGCGCCTCCTCGATCGTCGCGGAGACGTCGTTCGCCGACCCGGCGCACTCCCGTACGAAGGCGCCCGATCCGCCCCAGGCGCCGTAGGCGCAGCCCTTGAGCCACACCGGCGCCGCCGGAGAGCCCGAGCCCTCGGCATCCGTCGTCGTGGGTTCGCTTCCGTCGAGCGGCACGCTCACCAGAGCGGATGCCGTGGCGACGGCGACCGCGGTGTTCTCGGCGGAGGCCTGCTGCAGCACGGCATCCTCGGCGTCGGCGATCGTCGTGCGGAAGCCGCCCGGGGTCGTCACGGTGCCGGATGCCGCGTCCAGCACGACCGGAGTGCGCCCGACGGCCGTGATCGTGGGCGGCGTCGAGGCGTCGATCTCGCCGACCGATGCCGTGGACGGCTCGCCGGCCTCGCCCTCGTTGTCGACCGGAACCGTGACGACCTCGCCCTTCGCGCTCGAGAGGCCGAAGACCGTGCCGTCTTCGGCGACCGTCACGTCGGCGTTCTCGCCGAGCTCGGCGACCGGATCGACGGCGCCGATCTCGAAGGAGGCGATGCCCTTGACCGGCACGACCCACAGATCGCCGGACTTCTTGTCGAGGATCGCGGCCGTGCGGTTGCCCAGGGCCACCTTCGCGGAGCTCGGGATGCCGGCGGAGTCGCCCATCGAGACGCGGGCCGGGTCGACGGCGGTGACGGTGGAGCTGCCCTCGTCGACCACCAGCACGTTCGCCGCGGCCTGGAGGATGTCGTAGTTCTCGCCCGTGGTGCGCAGTCCGCCGTCGAGGATCGTCGACTCGTTGTTGAAATGGCCGACGAGGAGGCTCGACGTCTTGGTGATCCAGACGCCGCCGTCGTTCAGATCGACCTTGGTGGTGGGGAACCCCTCATAGGTGAGGGCCATGGTCGTGATCGCGACGACGCCGATAGTGACGCCGGCCGCCGAGGCGAGCGCCTTCGGGCGCGCGCGCATCCACGACAGAGCCTTCATCCGCCGGTCTCCCCCCAGGCCTCGCATCTGGAACTGCGATCCGCACCGTTCGCTGGCGATGCGATATACCCGTTCATCCTAACTGTGCGGAGGCGTGCCGCTGATGGGCAGAGTTACCCACCGCATCCCCCGGGATCATTGCCAGACGCGATGCTCGTATGCCTGCCCGTTGATCATGACCCAGACCTCGATGACGCCGCGGCGGTTGCCGAGGTAGCAGGGCAACGGGCGTTCGCCGTTTCCATTGCCGTCGACGACCAAGCTGTGCGGCCCACTCCACTCGCCGCCGTACACCGCGTCGTTGTTGTTGCAGCGAATGGAGAGAGACTGACCGGGGTCGAAACCTCGCGCCGTCACATAGAAGTACGCACAGGTCCCGTCATTGCAGTTCGGCTGGCCGTTGGCGTCGCCGGTCGACGTGACCCACGCGCGCGGCGGCGGCTTCGGTCCCGACGTCTGCTCGACGACCCCGCTGGTGATCTGCCGGCCGGCGGAATCGGTCACCTCGACCTGGATGGTGTGCCGCTGGCTGTAGCCGTCGCCGACCGTCGTGCTGCCGGTCGCGCCCACGTTCTGCCAGCCGCCGCCGTCGATGCGGATGCGCACGGTCGAGATGGGCCGCCCGTTCGCCGAGCCGTTGGCGTTCCAGTTGAACGTCACGCTCTTCGCGTTCTGACCGGCACTGACCTGGGGCTGCCGCAGCGGACCGAGCGGATTGCCCTGCGCTCCGTTGGAGACCGCACCCGGATAGACGACGCCGTCGACGGTCGCCACGGCGCGCAGCTGCACGGTGTAGTTCGTGCCGTTGCTCAGGCCCGAGATGACGTTGTTGCCCGGGAGACCGGCCCAGCTGCCGCCGCCGTTGAGGGTGTACTGGTACGCGATCTCGCTGTCCTTCGCGCCGTTGCGCGAACCCGGCGCGTACGAGACCGTGAGCGACTGGTCGCCCTCGCGCACACTGACTCCGGTCGGTGCACCCGGCTTGTTGACACCTCGGCGGGGAGCCGACATCGGGCTCCATTCGCTCCAGCCGGCCTTGTTGTACGAGCGGATGCGGTACGTGTACGGCGTCTCGGACGTCGGCACCGTGACCGCCTGCGACCGGGCGGATGCGCCGGGCGTGATGGTGTTGCGGAGCGTGCTGCCCTCCCACACCTGCAGCTCGTAGGTGCTGATCGCATCGCCGTTGTTGTTCGGCGGAGTCCAGCTGACCTGCATCTGCGCCTGGTTGCCGACGCCCTGGATCTCGGTGGTCGTCGGCGCTGCGGCCGTCATCGGCGGACCGGCGGGGATCTCGGATGCCGACCAGTTGCTCCAGCTCGACGGCTCGGGGGCGCGGTTGTGCGCCTGTACGCGGATCTGGTAGTTCGATCCGTTCTCGAGTCCCTCCCAGGTCATCGAGTTTCCGGTGGCCTGCTTCTGCGTGATGCCCGACGGCGGGGCGGGCGAGATCTCGAGCGTGTAGCTCTCGACCGGCGACCCCGGCGTGGTGGGAGTCGTCCAGCTGACCTTGAGCGACTTGTCGCCGAACGCGAGCGACGGCGGGTTCGGGGTGTCGGGGCGGGCGTCAGGACGCGCGATCGCCGAGGAGCCGGACGGCTTCGACTCGCCGACGCGGTTCGTCGCCGTCACCTGGAACGTGTACTCGACGTTGTTGGTGAGACCGTCGAGGGTGCACGTCGTGGACTGGCACTCCTTCGAATACGGGTTGCCGCTGACCGACTTGACGGTGTACTTCGTGATCTCGGCGCCGTTGTTCGACGGCGCCCCGTACGACACGACGACGACGCGATCCTGCACGCTGCTGACGACCGGGGCTCCCGGGGCCTCCGGCACGCCCTGCACCGTGACGACGATCTGCCCGTTCGCCTCGCGATCGGGGTCCTTCGTCGCATCCTGGATGCGGTAGCGGACGATCATGGTGCCGACGAAGCTCGCATCCGGGGTGACCACGACCTGATCGCCCTTGACCGTCGCGCCGCCCGAACCGGACTCGGTCGAGGCGCTGAGCAGCTTGAGCGGCGTCTCGGGGAACGGGTTGAAATCGTTCGCCAGCACCGGCACGGTGATGCTCTTGCCCTGGTCGGCCTCGGAGATCGTGTCGGTGTTGGCGGTCGGCACGGGGCGCGTGGAGGCGCCGACGCGCACCGACACGGTGCCCTCGACGGGCTCGGTCGTGCCGTCGGTGATGCGCAGCGTGAGCGAGGCGACGGTGCCCTTCTCTACGTCGGACCCGGCCTCGACGAGCAGGTCGGTCCCGTCGACCTTCGCGGTGATGCCCTTGCCGGCGCCGCTCACGTACGTGTACTTGTGCTTGCCCTCGTCCTCGGGATCGGGGTCGGTCGTCAGAGCCGCGAGGTCGAGCTTCGTGGCCTCTTCGCCCGGTGCCACGACGACCTCGCTGCCGATGAAGGTCGGCTGCTGGTTCTCAGGCGGCAGGACGTTGATCGGGATGCTGAGCGTCGCGGTGCGGCCCTCGGGATCGTCGGGGCCGGTGCCGTCGGTGACCTCGAACGTGAGGGCGTCCTGACCGAAGTAGCCGTCGGCCGAGGTGTAGACGAGCGTCGTCGCGTCCTGCACGAGATCGGCGCCGTTCGCGTGCACGGCCGTCACCTTGGCGTGCTCGGTGATGCGTGCGGTGCCGCCACCCGCGACGGTGACGTAGTCCTCGAGCGGGATCTCCTTCGTCTCGCCGCTCATGACCTCGATCGGCTTGGTCGAGTCGAGGATCGGACGCAGGTCCGACTTCGCCGGCACGAAGATGAAGGCGGAGGCGGCGAGGTCGTCGCGGTCGGTGAGCGTGTAGCGGATGAGCTGGAGCTCGTCGGTCACGGTGACCCGCACCTTGCCGTTCTCGAGCGCGGTCGCTCCGTCGCCGAGCGTGACGTCGAGGCGGTCCGTCGTCCCGTCCGGGTCCTCGTCGTTCTTGAGGATCTCGATGTCGGCGGTGAGCGTGCCGTCCTTGAGGTCGGTGGGCCGCACCCGGTCGTCGCGCGCGACCGGCGCCTGCAGCGGCACGTCCTCGTCGACCGTGATCTGCAGAGCGGCGGTCGCCTCGGCGCCTCTGGCGTCGCGGATCGTGTACTGCAGCGAGGTCTCGAGAGCCCGGTCCGGAGCCTGCACCAGCACACGATCGCCCGAGACGCGGGCCGTGAGCCCGAGATCGTCGGGGACTTCGAGGCCGTCCTTCACGAGCACGATCTTGTCGCCCTCGGGGTCGGAGTCGTTCTCCATCACCGGCACGGCGATCTCGCGTCCGGGGCGCACGACGACGGCATCCTTCACCGCATACGGCTTCTGGTTGGTCTGCTCGCCGGGGGCGATCCCGACCCGGATCGTGGCGACGCCCTCCTTGCCGAGGCGGTCGCGCACGCGGTACTTGAAGACGTCGACGCCGGAGGAGTCGTCGAACGCCTCGTACGTGAAGTAGTTCTGACCGGTCTCGGTGATGCGTCCCTTGCTCGGACTGGATGCGATGTCGATGAGCTCGACGGAGTCGCCGTCGGCGTCGATGCCGTCGAGCGGGACGGCGATGCTCGTGGTGGACCCTGCGAGCACGCGGGAGACGAGGTCCTGCGGGCGCGGCGCCGCATTGGTGCCCTCCACGACGGGCAGGATCTGGATGGTGACGTAGGCCGCCGCCTTCTGCTGCCGCGAGTCGACGGCCTCGTAGGTCAGGTAGACGGTCCTCGGTTCCGGCCCCGCCTTGAAGCGCACCTGGTCCTGCGAGACGAACGCCTCACCGAACTCCGGGTCGACCAGCGGCTCGATCAGCTCGGGAGAGACGTGCAGCACGTCGTCGTTCGGGTGCGTGTCGTTGTCGAGCACCGGGATGGTGACGACATCGCCGGCGCGCACGATCGCCGTGTCGTCATTGGCGTCGGGCTGGAGGATCTGGTCCGGCGCGGGGATCGAGATCACGACGACCTCGCCCTCGGCGGACTTCGAGCCGTTCGAGATGCGGTACTTGATGCGTGCCTGGTCGGTGAGCGATCCCTGGTCGGTGATGCGCAGCGTCTCGTGGTTGATCACCGAGACCGAGATGCCGCTGTTGTCCTCGATGGAGACGGACTGCACGACGAGGATGCCGCCGGCCGGATCCATGTCGTTCGCGAGCACACCGATCAGCACGTCGCCGCCGGTCGGCAGCAGCGCGACGTCGCGGACGGCCACGGGCGGGAGGTCGGCCTCGCTCGCCTCGAGCACGTCGACGCGCACGATGCCCTCGCCGTTCTCCGGGCCCGCCGTCGCGAGATAGAGCACGTAGTAGGTGCCGGGTGCCTCGGCGGTGAAGCTGAACGTCTTGTTCGGGAAGTCGGGCAGGACCGTCGCGCCCGGCACCTCGTTGACACGGCCGAGACGCAGCGGTTCGCGGCCCGAGCTGGTGTCGTTGGCGAGCGGTGCGACGGTGACCTGCTCGCCCACGCGTGTGACGACGTGATCGGCGTTCGTCTTGGGCTTCGTGGACCCCTGCGGGCGCACGTCGAGAGAGACGGTCGCCGTCGTGGTCTCGCCGTAGCCGTCGGCGACGACGACCTGCACGTCCTTGCGCCCCTGCAGGCTCGCAGTGGCCTTGTAGGTGATCTGACCGTCGGTGCTGAAGTCGACCTCATCGCCCGGCGCCGGTATGACGTCCTTGAGGTAGATGTCGTCGCCGTCGGGATCGATCCAGTCCGGGAGGATGTTGTACGAGATCGTTCCGCCGGTCTCGACGGTGAGGCTGGTCTTGCGCTTGGGCGTCGGCGCACCGTTGACGCTCAGGTCGTGCACCGACAGGGTCACCGCCGCGGTGTCCTTGCCGCCGCGGCCGTCGTCGGCCTCGTACGTGAAGGTCGTCGATCCGGTGGCCTTCTCGTCGACGGCGATCTGCAGGGAGCCGCCGTTCTGCACCTGCTGGATCGTGCCGATCGACGGCTGGGCCTCGGCGAGCGTCGCGACCAGCACGTCGCCGTCGGGGTCGTTGTCATTGTCGAGCACCGGCAGCATCGTCGTGGCGCCGGGGCGCACGCCGAACGAGTCGTCCTCGGCGATCGGCGGGGTGTTCTCCTCGGAGCGCTCCGGCAGCGTCGTCTCGACGGTCTCCTCGGTGGAGTCGTCCTCGTTCTCGGTCTCGCCCTCGGGCGGAGTGAGGTCGTTCCAGTTGTCGACGCGCTGCAGGCTCTCGTCGGCCATCCAGGCCGCACCGCCCACGGCGTCGTTCAGGATGATCACGTCGCGGTTGACGCGGAAGACCAGCGCCTTCGAGTCCTGGGCGCCGTCGACCTCGGCGTTGACGTCGTTCGCGTCACCGGGGCACTCGCGGATGAAGGTGGCGGAACCCGCCCAGGCGCCGTAGGTGCAGCCCTTGAGCCACACCGGGGCCGCGGCGGTGCCGTTCGCGCCGGCGTCGACCTGCGTCGGCTCGCCGCCGTCGAGCGGCACGCTCATGAGAGAGCTCGGCGTCGAGATGGCGACCGCGGCGGTCTCGGCGGATGCCTGCTGCAGCACGGCCTCCCCGGCATCCGGGATCTTCGTGCGAAACCCGCCCGGCGTCGTGACGACGCCGGCTGTGCGGTCGAGCACGACGGGCGTGCGTCCGACGGCCGTGATGCTCGGCTTGCCGGACGCGTCGATCTCACCGACGGATGCCGTCGACGCGTCGAGCGGCTCGCCCTCGGTGTCGACCGGCACGGTGACGACCTCGCCGCGCTCCGCGGACAGGCCGAAGACGGTGCCGTCGCTCGCGACCGCCACGTCGGCGTCGGCGCCCAGTTCGGCGACCGGGTCCTTGACCTCGATCTCGAACGACGCGATGCCCTTGACCGGCACCACCCAGAGCTCACCGGTCTTCTGGTCGAGGATCGCCGCGGTCAGATTGCCGAGCGACACCTTCGATGCCGAGGGGATCCCCGCCGAGTCCCCGAGCGAGACGCGGGCCGGGTCCACGGCGGTGACGGTCGAGGCGTTCTCGTCGACGACGATGACGTGGGAGGCGTCCTGCAGGATGTCGTAGTTCTCACCGGTGGTGCGCAGCCCGCCGTCGAGCACGGTCGACTCATGGTTGAAGTGCCCGACCAGCAGGCTCGACGTCTTGGTGATCCAGACGCCGCCGTCGTTCAGATCGACCTTCGTCGTGGGGAAGCCCTCGTACGTGAGCGCCATGGTCGTGAGGGCGATGACGCCGGCGGTGACCCCGGCGGCCGCGGCCAGCGTCTTGGGTCGCGCGCGCATCCACGACAACGCCTTCATACCCGGTTCCCCCCAGGGTCGTCCCTCACTCGCTCCCCACCGCGGGCCCGTGAGGGCTGACGGCGCACCCGTTCATCCTAACCGCGATCCGGAATACTGCTCGATGGGCAAATCTGCCCGAGGCCGGGATCACGGAGCGGCGACCTCACGCGCGCCAGCATCCCTCCAGATGGTCGTCGACCATGCCGGCCGACTGCATGAGCGCATACATGGTCGTGGGGCCGACGAAGCGGAACCCTCGTCGACGCAGCTCTTTGCTCAGTGCGGCGGACTCCGGTGTGACGGCGGGCACGTCGGCCATCGTCGACGGACGGATGCCGGATGCCGGCGGCGCGAACGACCACATCAGCTCATCGAGCTCGCCCTCGCCCATCCCCCGGACGAGGCGGGCATTGCCGATGGTGGCCTCGATCTTCGCGCGGTTGCGGATGATGCCGGCATCCGTCATCAGACGCTCGATGTCGGTGTCGCCGAACTCCGCGACCGCCTCGGGCTCGAAGCCGGCGAACACCTCGCGGAACCGCGGGCGCTTGCGCAGGATCGTGATCCAGGAGAGCCCGGCCTGGAAGCCCTCCAGGGCCATCTTCTCGAACAGCGCACGGTCGCCGTGCAGAGCGGTGCCCCATTCCTCGTCGTGATAGCGCCGGTACTCGACGTCGTCGCCCACCCAGGCGCAGCGGGCACGATCATCGGGGCCCACGAGGAGAGAGGTCATCGGGCCAGGCTATCCGTGCCGACCGACATCGCCATGACCGCTCATCTCACCCGTTCAGGCCGGCAGGTACACGTCGTACCGGGAGAGCAGCGGCTGCGAGCGCGGGTCGGCGACGGCCGCGGCCCCCACGGCGCAGGCGGCGGCGAGCGCGCGATCGGCGGACACCCCGGAGGCGAGGCCGATCGTGAGCGCGGCGCAGAAGGCGTCGCCCGCGCCGACCGTGTTCTCCACGGTGGTCTTGACCGCAGGCGCCGACGCCACCTCGGCACCGGACTCGAACAGCTTCGCGCCGTCGGCGCCGTAGGTGACGGCGACGCGCTTCGCCGTGCGCAGCGCCGGGATCAGCGCGTACTCGGTCTCGTTCACGATGATGAGGTCGGCACGCGCGAGCACCGCCTCCGGGAGATCCCGCGCCGGGGCGGCGTTCACAGCCAGGTAGCCCCGCACCTGCTCGGCGAGCGCGACGACGAGGTCCATCGATATCTCGAGCTGCGCGAGCACGGCCTCGTCCGCCCCGAACTCGACGCCGGCGAGGTCGATGTCGCCGTTGGCGCCCTCACAGACGGCGATCTGGTTCTCGCCCTCGCGGTCGACGACGATCAGCGCGACGCCGGTCGGCTCGTCGCTGGTCTGCACGCTCGTCGTGTCGACCCCGGCGGCGTCGAGCTCCGCGCGCATCCAGGCGCCGTCGGGGTCGGTGCCGACCGCGCCGATCATGCGGACCGCGGCGCCGAGACGTGCGGCGGCCGTCGCCTGGTTGGCGCCCTTCCCGCCCGCCTCGCGGACGAGACGACCGCCGCCGACGGTCTCGCCGGCCTGCGGAAGCCGCTCGGCGCGCGCCGTGAGGTCGACGTTGATGCTGCCGACGATGGTGAGAGGAAGGGGATTCTGCACGGATGCTCGCAATCAGGAGGTGGTCTGGACGACGGAGAGGTGGCCGACGCGGGACGAGACGATGCATTTGGCCAGGTAGACGGGCACGCCGCCCGTGGTCACGGTCTGCGTGAGGATGAGCACGGGGTCGGAGGCGCCGAGGCCGAGGAGCTCGCCGCGCGAGGACCCGACGACGTTGACCGTGATCTCGCACACCGCCGAGTCGAAGACGACGCCCTGCTCCCGCAGCGCCGCCAGCACGCTCGACGATGACGCGGCCGCCGCCTCCAGCCCGTCGGCGATCGTCGGACTGATGTCGCTGAGATAGCGTCCGGCGGGCAGGTGCTCCTGCAGGATCGCCACCGGTTCGCCGTGGCGCTCGACCACGGCCTCCCGGAACCAGGTGTTCGCCGCCGCGTCGAGGGCGAGCTTGCTCGAGGTGAAGTCCGTCGTGGACTGCAGGTCGAAGCTGATCGCGCGGACGACCACATCGTCCTCGCCGTCGGAGAGGGCCTCCTCCAGCGGACGCAGCTCCTCCAGGCCCACGCGCGGCAGATCGTCGGCGACGAATCGCCCGATGCCGCGGCGGGTGAGGATGAGTCCGTCCTCCTCGAGCAGCATCAGGGCTTCCCGCACGACCGTGCGGCTGACGCCGAGTGCCGTGCCCAGCTCGGTCTCGCGCGGAAGCGCGGAGCCGAGCTCGAAGACGCCGGAGCGGATGCCGTCGGCGATGCGCGAGTACACCGCCACACGGAGCGGCTGGCCGACGGTGCTCGTCAGACTGCGACCGAGGAACTGCTCGATCTCCTTCGTCATGCCGGTTCCTTCCGTGGCGGTGCGCGGGCGGACGCCCCTCGTATTCAAGCATGAGATGGGCCGTGTTGACGATGTTGGACCGGAGAGGTATAACATCAGACAGGCCTCACCCGAGGGCATCCCTGACGAAGGAGTCTCCGTGCACACCCATGCCACCACCGCCTCTGCGGGCACTGCCGCCCGCGAACCCGTGCGGGGAGCCCGCGCCGTCGGGCTGGTCGCGACGCTCATCCTCGGAGTGCTCTCGTACCAGCTGAACGCGAGCATGATCACCCCCGCCCTGCCCGACATCGCCGACCAGCTCGGCGAGGACATCGGCCAGGTGGCCCAGGTGTCATCGCTGTTCTTCGTCGCGGGAGCCGTCGGCGGCGTCGTGCTCGGCCGCTGGAGCGACTTCATCGGCCGTAAGCGCGCCCTGTTCCTCGTGCTCGGCATCCTCTCGGTCGGCACGCTGCTGTGCCTCTTCGCCCCGAACCTCACGGTCCTGCTCATCGGGCGCGTGCTGCAGGGCGCCTCGAGCGCCGCGTTCCAGCTGGCCTACGTCATCCTCAGCGAGTCACTCAGCGCGAAGGTCTTCGGCACGACGCTCGGCATCATCACGGCCGTCAACGGCGGCGTCGGCGGGGTCGACGGCTACATCGGCGGCCTGCTCAGCGAGACGTTCGGCTTCCGCTCGATCTTCGTCGTGATCTTCCTCGTCGGCCTCGTGGCGATCGTCTGCGTCGCCCGGGTCATCCCCTCCTCCCCGGGCGGAGCATCCACCGGGAAGATGGACTGGTGGGGCGCCGCGGTCCTGTCGATCGCGCTGATCTGCGTGACGTACTTCGTCTCGTCCGGCCCGAGCGCGGGCTGGCTGGCGCCGATCACACTGCTCTACCTCGGCGGCACGATCGTCGCGCTGGTCGTGTTCTGGTTCGTCGAGAAGAGCCGCGCGACGCCCCTTATCGCGGTGCAGCACCTGCGTTCGCGCCAGGTGTGGCCGGTGCTCGCGACCACCGTCCTCACGCTCTCCAGCGTCTTCGCCGTCATCAACTTCACGGTCGTGCTGCTCAGTCAGGACACCACGAACGGCTTCGGACTCGATGCCGCGACCGCCGCGCTGCTGTTCCTCGCCCCGCCCGCGCTGATCGGCGTCTTCGCCGCGCCGATGTCGGGATGGCTCGCCGGACGCAAGGGCTGGATCCCGATCCTGCGCATCGGCATGGTCGCCTGCCTCGCGCTGCTGATCGTCATCGCCCTGCTCCCCCAGAGCTTCTGGGTCGTGTTCGCGATGATCGCGCTCCTCGGCGTGACCTACAACGGCATAGTCTTGACGACGATCAACGGCCTGGGCGTCGTGCAGTCCCCCGCGGAGGCGCCGGCCGCCCTCCCCGGGCTCAACGGCAGCGCCTTCGGCATCGGCGCCGGTCTCGGCATCGGCATCGTCGCGCCGTTCGCCGCCCAGGGCACCCCGGGTGGATACGTCACGGCGCTGTGGATCTCGGTCGGGATCACGGCCCTCGCCCTCATCACCAGCTTCCTCATCACGCCGCGGACCGCGGCCGACGCCTGAACCACCGGAGCACTCCATGACACAGAACACCACCCGCCCCGTCTACTTCGACTGCGACACCGGCATCGACGACTCGCTCGCCCTCGCCTACCTGCTCGCGTCACCCGAGATCGACCTCGTCGGCATCGGCACCGTCAGCGGCAACACCAGCTCCGCACAGGCGGCCGTGAACACGCTCGGCCTGCTCGCCCTCGCGGGTCGCGACGACGTGCCGGTGGCCGTCGGCGCGCACGACTTCCTCACTCATCCGTTCGACGGCGGAGCCCCGCACGTGCACGGCGACAACGGCATCGGCGAGATCACCCTGCCGCCCGCGACCCGCACGCCGGAAGCGGAGGATGCCGCGCACATGCTGATCCGGCTCTCCCACGAGCACCCGGGCGCGCTCGAGGTCATCGCCGTGGGTCCGCTGACGAACATCGCGACCGCGCTCGCTCTCGACCCGACCCTCCCCTCGCGCGTGAAGCAGGTGACCGCGATGGGCGGGGCCGCGCTCGTGCCCGGCAACATCACCCCCGTCGCCGAGGCCAACATCGGGAACGACCCGGAGGCGGCGGCCGCGACGGTCTCCGCGGACTGGCCCGTCACCCTCGTGCCGCTGGACGTCACGATGGAGAACGTGTTCGACGAGGACGACCGCGCGGCTCTGCTGGCCTCCGAGCTTCCGCTCGCACGGGCCGTCGGCGAGATGCTCGGCTTCTACTTCGACTTCTACGTCGGCACCTACGGCGAGCGCTGCAGCGCCCTGCACGACCCGCTCGCCGCAGCGATCGCCGTGGGCGGCGTGACGGCGACGAACGCCCCCGCCGTCTCCGTCGTGGTCGACACCTCGCAGGGGCCGGCGCGCGGACAGGTGATCTGCGATCTGCGCGGTCAGCGACGCGGACCGGTCGACCAGCCCGGCGCCACGGTGCGCGTGGTGCTCGGCACCGACGCCCCGCTCGCTCCGCACCTCGCCGCGCGGATCACCGGCGCCGAGGTGCTCGTCAGCTGATCGTCGCCGCGTCGATGACGAACCGGTACCGGACGTCCGAGGCCAGCACCCGCTCGTAGGCGGTGTTGATCTCGGATGCCGGGATCACCTCGATCTCGGCGGCGATGCCGTGCTCGGCGCAGAAGTCCAGCATCTCCTGCGTCTCGCGGATGCCGCCGATGTTCGAGCCGGCCAGTGAACGGCGTCCTCCGATCAGCGACATGACCTGCACGGGGAGCGGCTCTGCCGGTGCGCCGACGCACACCATGGTGCCGCCGACATCGAGCAGGCTCAGGTACGCGCGCATGTCGATCACGGCGCTCACCGTGTTGAGGATCACGTCGAACGAGCTGCGCAGCTCGCGGAAGGTCTCGCGATCGCCGGTCGCGCGGTAGTCGTCGGCGCCGAGCCGCAGACCGTCGTCCTTCTTGCTCAGCGTCTGCGACAGCACGGTCACCTCGGCGCCGAGCGCGTGCGCGATCTGCACGCCCATGTGTCCGAGCCCGCCGAGTCCGACGACCGCGACGCGAGTGCCCGGACCGACGTTCCAGTGCTTCAGCGGCGAGTACGTGGTGATGCCCGCGCAGAGCAGCGGAGCCGCCACGTCGAGTGCGAGGGCGTCGGGGATGCGGAGCACGAACGCCTCCGTCACGACGACCTGCTCGGAGTAGCCGCCCTGGGTGACGGTGCCGTCGAGGTCAGTCGAACCGTAGGTGAAGATCGCGCCCTTCGTGCAGAACTGCTCGTCGCCGCGCAGACAGTTGCGGCACTCGCCGCACGAGTTCACGAGGCAGCCGACGCCGACGCGGTCGCCGACCGCATGCTTCGTCACCTCGGCGCCGACCGCGGCGACCGTGCCCGTGATCTCGTGCCCGGGGGCGAGCGGATACTGCTGCGGCCCCCAGTCGCCCTGCACCGTGTGGATGTCGGAGTGGCAGATCCCGGCGAAGGCGATGTCGATGAGCACGTCGAGCGGACCGAGCTCACGGCGTTCGATGACGGTCTTCTCGAGCGGTGCGGCTTCGCTCGGTGCGGCGTAGGCGTGGACGCGGGTCATGAGGGGCTCCTGTTTCGTGGCGCGGAGTTATAGAGCGCGCAGGTATAAGTCTGCGCCACGAAACGTGTCGTCGACGTCAGCGCTTCTTCAGATCGCCGAGCGGCTCGCGCTTGGTCTTCTTCTCCTTCACGGGCGCCTCACCGGAGGCCTCGAGGTCGGCGTAGTACGCGCGGGCCTCGTCCTGACGCTGCTTCTCGATGCCGCTCGCGATGGGTGCGCGCACGTGCTCGGGCTCGTACCCGAACGCGTCGACGAGGTCGAGGGCGTACGGACGCAGCCGTGCGCACAGCCGGTCGATGTAGCTCGACACGGCCGCAGCGCGCTGGGTCGACAGGCGGCCGTTGATCAGGTGCCAGGCGAGGTGCTTCTCGATGAGCTGCAGACCGAAGAGGTCGCGCAGCCAGGTGAGCACCTTCTTGGTGTCGGCATCCTCGATCTCGTGGACGGCGTCGGTGAACGCCTCCCACTGCAGCAGCTCTCCGTGGGCGCGGGCGGCTTCGATGAGCTCGGCCTGGTTCTCGTTGAACAGGCGCGCGCCGAGGGCCTTGTCCTTCGCGCCCGGCCGCAGGCGCCCGGCGACGTCGGCCACCATCTGCTGCACGCGACCCGCGAGCAGATCGTGCTGCTGCTCCTCCCGGAGCCCGCGCTCGACAGAGCGGGACACCTGACCGAAGTCGGACACGGCCTGACCCAGCTGCCGGAGCCCGGCGCCGTGGAAGACCTTGCCCGCGGTCATGCCGACCGCGAACTTCGCCAGCGCCGCGGCATCCTTGCCCTTGAACTGGCTCGCGTAGTCGGTGAGCAGTCGCTTGCCGACCAGCTGGAGCAGGACGTTGTTGTCGCCCTCGAACGTGACGTAGATGTCGAGGTCGGCACGGAGCCCGACCAGGCGGTTCTCGAACATGAAGCCGGCGCCGCCGCAGGCCTCGCGCGCCTCCTGCAGCGTGTCGAGCGCATGCCACGTCGACAGTGGCTTGAGGGCCGCCGCGAGCGTCTCGAGGTCTTCGCGGTCGGCCGGGGTGTCGGTGCGCCCGGAGAAGACGCCGTCGAACTTCTGCAGGAACTCGTCGTGGGCGAAGATCTGCGCGTACGTCGTGGCGAGCCGTGGGAGCAGCCGGCGCTGGTGCTTGCCGTAGTCGAGGAGCACGACCTCCTGCCCGTCGACGCCGTCGAACTGGCGGCGCTCGGTCGCATAGGTGATCGCGATCTTCAGGGCGAGGGCGGATGCCCAGGATGCGGCGCCGTCGAGCGACACGCGTCCCTGCACCAGGGTGCCGAGCATCGTGAAGAACCGGCGGCCGGGGCTGTCGATCGCGCTCGAGTACGTGCCGTCGGCGGCGACGTCGCCGTAGCGGTTGAGCAGGTTCGTGCGCGGGATGCGGACGTGGTCGAACGAGAGCCGGCCGTTGTCGATGCCGTTGAGGCCGCCCTTGAGTCCGTCGTCCTCGCGGCCGATGCCCGGGAGATCGTTCCCGTCCTCGCCGCGCAGCGGCACGTAGAAGCAGTGCACGCCGTGGCCTGTGCCATTCGTGATGAGCTGCGCGAAGACGGTCGCCGCGACACCGTGCAGGGCCGCGTTGCCGAGGTACTCCTTCGTCGCCGCGCGGAACGGAGTGTGGATGACGAACTCCTCGGCCTCCGGGTCGTACGTCGCGGTCGTGCCGACGGCGGCGACATCAGAGCCGTGGCCGATCTCGGTCATCGCGAAGGCACCGGGGATCGACAGGTCCATCACACCGGGCAGCCACTTCTCGTGGTGCTCCGTGGTGCCGAGCTGCAGGATCGCCGATCCGAACAGCCCCCACTGCACGCCCGACTTGATCTGCAGGCTCGGGTCGGCGACGACGAGCTCCTCGAAGCCGGCGATGTTCGCGCCGTTGTTCTCCTCGCCGCCGAGCGACTTCGGGAAGGCGCGGTGCACGGCCTTGTTCTCGACCAGCAGGTGCAGCTGGCTCAGCACGCGCTCGCGGTGCTCGTCTTTGCCGAGCTCGTCCTTGCGCCAGAACGCCGAGTCCTTGATCATCTCGCGGGCCTCGCGGCGGGTGTCGGCCCACGTGCCGAGCAGGGCGTCGTTGAGCGCGGCGACATCGATCTGCGGGGCGGTGACAGGCTCGATCGACACGTCAGGTGTCGTCGAAAGGCGGGTCGCGGCGTCGACCATGAGCATTCCTCCAAGGAGAAGTAGGGATATCTCCATGGTAGGTCTGCGACAAACCAAGGCGAAGTCGCCTGTGCCTATCCTCCAACGGCCTGCCAGGACGCGCCTGCCGCGGATTGTCGGCTCCTGACAGGAACCGACGATCCGCGGCACACACGTCAGAGCGAGAGACCGTGCCCGAAGCGGAACAGCGGGTCGGCGGTGTCGAACGGCACATCGGGACGAGAGGCCTCGACCGCCGCCATCGACCGCGGGAGGTCGAACGGGAGCCGGCCCTGCGCCGCCACCTCGCCGCTGAGCACGTCGAGCAGCGCCGCGCCAGAGGCGCCCCAGTTGACCGTGACCGCGGCTGCGGCATCCGCGATCGGGGTGAGCACCGGCGGGCGGTCGGCGAGCACGTCGACGACCGTCGGCACGGCGGCCGCGACCTCGCGCACATGCGCCACCACGTCGGCGCTGAACTCGAGCGAGCCGGCGTGGAAGAAGTTCTCGAACATCGTCTCGCGCTCCTCGAACGGGGCCTGCAGACGGATGACGGCGAGATCGGCATCCGCCGGTGTCGCGACGACCTCGCCGAAGGATGCCGCGACCTCGGCGTCGATCCCCTCGACGAAGAGCTTCAGGCCGCGAGCGAAGGGCAGGGCACCGTCGTTCGTGAGCACCGTGATCGAGGCGCGCTGGGCATCCTCTCCCGCGGCTCGGAACTCCGCACGCCCGACGATGTCGTCGGCGGCGTCCTCATCCACGAACGGGTTCTCGAACAACCCCAGCTCGAACTTCTCACGCAGGATCCGTCGCGCCGACACGTCGATCCGCTCCTCGGTGATCTCGCCGTCGGCGATGAGCGCGAGCAGCAGCTCGGGGTTCGCCTCGCCGCCGAACTGGTCGGCACCGGCATCCAGCACCTTCTTCATCCGCTCGCGCGGAGTGAGGTCTTCGACGCCCCAGGCGCGCGCCGGGAAGGGCTGACCGAAGATCTCGGAGTCGCTGATCAGCCCCCAGTCGGTGCAGACGAGCCCGTCGAAGCCGAAGCGCTCGCGCAGCAGCCCCGTGATGACGGACTTGTTGAACCCGAAGCCGACCTCTTCGTATTCGGTGCCGACGGGCATTCCGTAGTACGGCATCATCTGGCGGGTACCGGCGGCGAGTGCGTCCTCGAACGGCTTGAGGTGCAGCTCGAACTGCCCACCCGGATAGACCTGCTCGCGGCCGTACGGGAAATGCGGGTCCTCGCCGTCCTTCTGCGGGCCGCCGCCGGGAAAATGCTTCGTCATCGTGGAGACCGAGCCGGGGCCGAAGGCCGCGCCCTGGAACCCGCGGATGTAGGCGGCGCCGAGCCTGCCCGCGAGCTCGGCATCCTCACCGAACGTCGCCGTCTGCCGTGCCCAGCGTGGCTCGGTGGCGAGGTCGACCTGCGGGTGCAGGGCGACGCGCAGGCCGACGGCGGTGTACTCCTGTCGGGCGATGTCGGCGAAGCGCTCGACCAGCGCCTCGTCGCGCGTCGCGGCGAGACCGAGGGTCTCGGGCCACTGCGAGAACGGGCCGGCGAGGATCGACGCGCCCGGGTTCTCGCTGAACGAGTGGCGCGGGTCCGTCGACAGCGTCACCGGGATCCCGAGGCGGGTGGATGCCGCGAGCCGCTGCAGCGCATTCTGCCAGGCGGCGATCTCCCGGCCGGTCGGGGCCGCGCCGAGCAGGTTGAAGTGCGTCATCTGCTTCGTCTCGAGGAACTCCCTCGCCGACGGGGTCGCGAAGATCGGATTCGGCTCCTCGAGGTCGCCGATCGCGATCATCGTGTGGAAGAAGAGTCCGGCCTTCTCCTCGACGGTCATCTCGTCGAGGAGGAGCTGCACCCGCTCGTCGACGGGCAGGTCGGCGTCGAGCCAGGGTCGGGTGGTGATGTCTGCGGTGGTGCTGGAGATGGTCACTTGACTCCCTTGATGCGGTAGACGAGAACGGCACCGGCGAGCGCGACGAGCGCGCCGAACAGGTACCAGGTGGGGTAGCCGCCGAGCGGCGTGGCCGCGCCCAGAGCGATGATGCCGGGGGCGATGGCGGGGGCGATCGACTGCGGCAGCGCGTTGGCGATGTTCAGCACGCCGAGGTCCTTCGCGACGTCGTCGGGGTTGGGCAGCACCTCGGTGGCCAGTGCGAGATCGACGGAGAGGAAGGAACCCGCGCCGAGGCCGATGATCGACTGGGCGATGATGACGGTCGTGATGTCGGGAGCGACGGCGAGGATCACGAGACCCACCACCATGATCACGCCGGCGATCGCGACGAACGGGCGGCGCTTGCCGATCTTGTCCGAGAGGAAGCCGCCGAGCGGCGAGGAGATCGCCATCGCGGCCATCGAGGCGAGGTTCGCGGCGAGGATGACGCCGACGGCGCCCTGCTCGTCGAGGCCGAACTTGGTCACGAGGTACAGCGGCAGGAAGGTCGCGATGCCGGCGTAGCCGAACATGACGAAGAACTTGGTGAGCCAGGTCCAGCCGAAGTCGGGGTGTTTGCGCGGATTGAAGACGAACGACCCGAAGAAGGTGCCGATCGTGAACCGGTCGGCGGGCTTCTGGGCGAGGCGGCGGTCCTTGAGGATCAGGACGAAGATGATCACGAGCACCAGGGAGATGACGCCGGGGACGACGAAGCGCTCGAAGTCACCGGGCAGGAAGTTCACCAGGAAGCTGCCGGCGAGGATGCCGATGGGCGTGGTGATGCCGATGATCCCCGAGACCTTGCCGCGGCTCGACACCGGGACCTGGTCGGGCAGCGTCGCGTTGGCCGCGGCGAGCACGGCGTTCATCGAGGCCTGCACGAGGCACCAGGCGAGCAGCACGGTCAGCACCGAGGTCGCGACGCCGATCAGGGCGAAGCCGCCGAGTCCGACGATCGCCCCGCCGAGGATCCACGGGCGGCGCATGCCCCACCGCGAGGTCGTGCGGTCGGAGAGGCGCCCCACCAGCGGGTTCGCGATGAGGGCGAAGGCGGCGCCGACTCCCATGACGAGGCCGAGGCTGCCCTCGGTGTTCACGGGATCGATGTGCTGGATCTTGAAGGCCATCGACACCATCACCGGGGTGAGGAGTGCGAGGTAGACGCCGAAGTTCACGGCGGCGAGGCCGGGGGTGTAGCCGCGCGGCGTCTTCGGCGGGGTCGTGCCCGGCGTCTTGATGCCGGTGGTCCCGACCGCTGCCGCGTTCGCGGCGGATGACAGCTCTGTCATGACAGTCCTTTCGATGTGCCACTCGTCTGCGAGGCGGCTCTTCGAGAAAGATACACGAAACTCGACCGTTTGGTAAGTGAATGTCGACCGCTTGGTAATGAGAGAGGATAGGAAGAGGAAAGAGGAAGCGATGACGACGATGACGCCCCCGGGCTCGCGGCACGCTCGCGCGGCAGCGACGCGCCAGCGGATCGTCGCCGCAGCCCGCGAGCTCTTCGTCGGCAGCGGATACCGCTCGACCTCCCTGCGCGACATCGCGGCGGCGGCATCCGTCAGCCATCCGGGTCTGCTCGGCCACTTCTCCTCGAAGGACGCGCTGCTCGCCGAAGTCGTCGGCGAGTTCGAGGCCGAGAACGAGGCGGTGTTCGCCGACATCGCCGCGGCATCCGAACCCGGTGAACTCGTCTTCGCCCGGCTCGCCGAGCGCAACGCACGCACCCCGGGCTACCTGGAGCTGTTCGCCGCGCTCACCGGCGAGGCGTCATCGCCGGGCCATCCCGCGCACGAGCGGATGCAGGCGCGCTACGCGAGACTGCGCGAGCTCAGCCGGGATGCGCTGGCAGACGCTCAGTATCACGGAGCCATCGACCCCGAACGCGACGTCGACGGCGAGATCACGCGTCACACGGCGGGCTGGGACGGTCTGCAGCTGCTCGCGCAGTACCTGCCGGAGCAGGTCGACGTGGTCGAGATGCTCGAGGAGCGCGAAGCACTGTGGGTCCTGCCCACCGGCTGGCGTGATCCGGATGACCCCGAGCCGGCGAGCGATCCGTCCGGGCCGCTGCCCGCCCCGTTCGGCGGCGGGACGGTCGAGGCCGACCCCGGCTACGCGGTCGGACGCCGTCGGCGCACACAGATCGTCGCCGACGCGATGCGGCTCTTCTCGCGCGACGGCTACGGCGACACGAGCCTGCGCGACATCGCCGAGGCGGTCGGCGTCTCGAAGTCGACGCTGCTGCATCACTACGCGTCGAAGGAGCTGCTGCTCAGCGCCGTGCTGGCCGAGCGCGACCGCGCGATCCGCGATCGCGGTGAGGTGCTGACCTCGGATCGCGCCGGCACGCTGCTGCGGGGCATCGCGGATGGCGCGCGCGTCAATTCCAAGAACGAACCCGGCCTGATCGAGGTGTACGCCGTGCTCTCGTGCGAGGCCGTGCCGGCGTCGCATCCCGCCCACGACTATTTCACCGAGCGCTTCACGAGCGCGATCGCCTACTTCACCGAGCTGTTCCGGCTGGCCCAGGTCGACGGGGATCTTCCCTCGCACCGCGACCCCGAACGCGAGGCGATCTGGCTGATCGCGATGTGGGACGGCCTGCAGTATCAGTGGCTCTACGACCGTGCGGCGGTCGATGTCGCCGCGCACCTCCGCGCGCACCTCGACGACGTGCTGCCCGCGCGCTGACGGATGACGGCGCGGCTCAGGCCGCTCGGGCCGCTGCGATGACGGCGAGCACGCCCTCGCCGTAGGCCTCGCGCTTCTTCGCGCCGATACCGGTGATGCCGTCGAGCGCACCGAGCGATGCCGGGCGATGCTCGGCGAGGGCCCGCAGCGTCGCATCACCGAACACGATGTACGCGGGCACGCCCTGCTCGCGCGCGGTCTCGGCACGCCAGGCGCGCAGCGCCTCGAACAGCCCGCGGTCCCCGGCATCCAGGGCGTCTGCCGCGCTGGCCTTGCGCGCGCGCGACGACGATGCCGGCCGGCCGATCGTGTCCTTGCGGAGCGGCACCGGCGTCTCGCCGCGCAGCACGGCGGCCGCGGCCTCACCGGGGGCGAGGGTGCCGTAGTCGCCCTGCGCGACCAGGATGCCGCGGGCGAGGAGCTGCCGGACGACGCTGCGCCAGTCCTGGTCGGAGAGGTCGGCGCCGATGCCGTAGGTCGCGAGCTTGTCGTGTCCTTGCTGACGGATGCGCTCGGTCGAGGCGCCGCGGAGGATGTCGACGAGGTGCCCGGCGCCGAACGACTGGTTGCGCTCGCGCTTCAGCCGCACGATCGTCGAGAGCAGCTTCTGCGCGGGGACGAGGCCGTCGAAGGTCTCGGTGTCGTCGAGGCAGGTGTCGCAGTTGCCGCAGGGCTGGGACTCCTGCCCGAAGTACCCGAGCAGGTTCTGCCGGCGGCACTCGACGGTCTCGCAGAGGGCGAGCATCGCGTCGAGGTGCTGCCCGAGCCGCATCTTGAACGTGCGGTCGCCGGGGCTCTGGTCGATCATGCGGCGCTGCTGCACGACGTCGCCGAGACCGTACGCCATCCACGCGACCGACGGCTCGCCGTCTCGGCCCGCACGACCGGTCTCCTGGTAGTAGCCCTCGACCGACTTCGGCAGGTCGATGTGCGCGACGAAGCGCACGTCGGGCTTGTCGATACCCATGCCGAACGCGATCGTGGCGACCATGACCACGCCGTCGTCGCGGAGGAAGCGGGACTGGTTCGCGGCGCGCACCTCGGCCGGGAGACCGGCGTGATACGGCAGCGCGTCGATGCCCTGCGCGGCGAGATACGTGGCCGTCTGCTCGACCGACTTGCGGCTGAGCGCATAGACGATGCCCGCGGGCTGGGCGGTCGTGTCGATGGCCGTCTGCGACTTTATGAACGAGACGAGCTGTTTGCGCGGGTCGACCTTCGGCACGATGCGGTACTGGATGTTCGGGCGGTCGAAGCTCGCCACGAAGTGCTCGGCGCCGTCGAGGTGCAGCCGCTCGGTGATCTCCTTGTGCGTGGCCGCGGTCGCCGTCGCGGTGAGCGCCATGCGCGGCACACCGGGGAACCGCTCGCCGAGGTCGCCCAGCGCGAGGTAGTCGGGGCGGAAGTCGTGCCCCCACTGCGATACGCAGTGCGCCTCGTCGATCGCGATGACGCTGAGCGTGCCGCGCTGCAGCAGGGCCGTGGTCTGCGCGTTGGAGAGCCGCTCGGGGGCGACGTAGATGAGGTCGAGCTCGCCGGCGACGTACGCCCGCTCGACCTCGCGCCGTTCATCGATCGCCTGGGTCGAGTTCAGGTAGGCGGCCTTGACGCCGTTGGCGCGCAGCGCGTCGACCTGGTCGTGCATGAGGGCGATGAGCGGGCTGATGACGAGACCCGTGCCCTCGCGCACGAGCGCCGGCACCTGGTACGTGATGCTCTTTCCACCACCGGTGGGCATCAGCACGACGGCGTCGCCGCCCCCGATCACCTGCGCGACGATGTCGGCCTGATCGCCGCGGAACTCGTCGTAGCCGAAGACCGTGTGCAGCGCCTCGGCGGCGGTCGGGTACCTGCTCGGCGTCGCCTTGCGGGCTGCCGGTGCGGATGCCGGGGCGACCTTCGTGACCGGCCCGGGGCCCCAGTCGAGCGGCGGCTCGAAGCCCGCGCCCTGCGGCTCCCAGTCCATCGGCTCGGGCGGAACGGACGACTCCCAGCCGTCGTCGTAGGGCTCGTCGGCGTACGGCAGGTCCGCGTACGGGTCACGGGGAGTCTGCGGCATCCCTCCAGCGTAACGATCCCCGCCGACGTCGGCGGTGCCTGTCCACAGATCCGGGCGTAGGTTGGATGCAGACGCATGAAGGAGACCCGATGACCGACATCACCGTCACCCGCGACGACGAAGAGTCCCGTTACGAGATCCGCTCGGGCGACGTGCTCGCCGGCTTCGCCGCGTTCGACCTGCGCCCCGGTTCCATCCGCTTCCTCCATACCGAGATCGACGACGAGTTCCAGGGTCAGGGCCTCGCGGGCAGGCTCGCGTCGGCGGCGCTGACGGATGCCGCCGGTCGCGGCGAGGCGATCGTGCCGCTGTGCCCCTACATCGCGAAGTACCTCGAGACGCACGAGATCCCGGGCGCGGAGATCCGCTGGCCGCGCCCCCGAACGGCCGATTCCGAATGATCGGGCAGCGCCGCATCGTCCTGGAGCCCCGCGAGGTTCCGCTCGGCGGGGTGCGCGGGATGAACGTGCTGCGCGCCCTCCCGCATCGCAACCTGCCGACGATCGGCGCCTGGTGCTTCCTCGACCGGTTCGGTCCCGCCGAGACGAAGATGCGCGTCGAACCGCATCCGCACATCGGGCTGCAGACCGTGACCTGGCCGCTCGTCGGCGAGATCCGGCATCGCGATTCGCTCGGCAGCGACGCGGACCTGCGCCGCGGGCAGCTGAACCTGATGACCGCGGGGAACGGCATCTCGCACTCGGAGTACTCGATCGGCGACGGCCCGATCCCCCTCGACGCCTTGCAGCTCTGGGTCGTGCTGCCCGAGTCGACCCGCCACGGCGCGGCCGAATTCGAGCAGCACACGGAACTGCCGGGCGTGACGCTCACGGCATACGAGGGAGCGGATGCCGCGGCGACGGTCGTGCTCGGCGAGTTCGCCGGTGTCTCGTCGCCGGCGACGGTGCACACTCCGATCGTCGGCGCGGAGATCGTTCTCGCCCCCGGCTCGCGCGTGCGACTGCCGCTGCAGCCGGAGTGGGAGCACGCGCTCATGCTCGTCGAGGGAGATGCCGTCGTGTCCGAGCATCCGATGGAGCGCAACGAGCTGCTGTATCTCGGCGACTCCCGCGATCACGTCGAGGTCTCGTCGACCGAGGGCGCTCTCCTGTTCCTCCTCGGCGGCGAGCCGTTCGAGGATGAGATCGTGATGTGGTGGAACTTCGCCGGCCGCGAGCACGACGAGATCGTCGCGGCGCGCGAGGAGTGGGAAGCGGCATCCGCTCGTTTCGGGACGGTCGACGGGCACGACGTGCGCATCCCCGCGCCGCCCCTGCCCGACGTGCGGCTGATGCCCCGCGGCCGCAAGATCTGACTCAGCCGCGCTCCGGCGTGTGCACCCGCGCGAGGAAGCGCGCGGTGCGCGGCGACGGTCCGCGCGGGTCGAGCAGCGACACCACGACCGTGACGGCGGCGGCGAGCGGGATGGTCCACGCCGCAGGCTGCGCGAGGTAGGGCGCCGCTGCTCCGACCCCGCCGATCGCGGCGTGCACGAGCAGGGCGAGACCGGCCGCGAGCCCGCCGGACAGCATCCCGGCCACGGCCCCGCGCGCGGTGAGCCGTCGCCACCACACGCCCAGCAGCACCACCGGCGACAGCGTCGACGCGGCCACGACGAAGACCACCCCGACGCTCGACCCGAGCCCGGCCGGAGCCGTGAGCAGCGCGATCGCGAGCGGCACCAGCGCGCAGAGCACGGCCGAGAGCCGGAACGAGCGCACCGAGCCGGAGAACACGTCCTGGCTGATCACTCCGGCGAGCGACACGACGAGCCCCGCCGAGGTCGCCAGGAAGGCGGCGAACGCGCCCGCCACGATGAGCGCCGTGAGCAGTTCGCCGAAGACGCCCGGGAAGACGCGCGAGGGCAGCTGCAGCACGACCGTGTCGGCGATGCCGGGCACCGCGAGGTCGGGGGCGGCGATGCGCGCCAGCAGGCCCATCGTGCTCGACACGGCGTAGAAGGCGCTCACCATGACGATGACGATCACGGTGGTCCGGCGCGCCGACACCCCTGTCGGGCTGGTGTAGAACCGCACCAGCACGTGCGGCAGGCCCATGGTGCCGAGCAGCAGAGCCAGCAGGAGGGATGCCGTCTCGTACGCGTCGAACCCCGACGGTCCGGCCTCGGCGGGGAACACGAGCGCCGGATCGAAGTCGTGCGGTCCGCCACTGAGCGCGAACGCGATGCACACCACCGGCACGAAGAGCGCCGTGAGCTTGAGCCAGTACTGGAACGCCTGCACGTAGGTGATCGCGCGCATTCCACCCGCGGCCACTGCCGCCGCGACCAGTACCGCGACCGTGACGGCTCCCACCCACTCCGGCACGCCGGCCACCACCAGCAGCGTGATGCCGGCACCGTGCAGCTGCGGCACGATGTAGAGCCAGCCGATGATCAGCACCGCGATGCTGGTGACCCGGCGGGCTGCCACCGATTCGAGGCGCGCCTCGATGAAGTCGGGGATCGTGTACGCGCCGCTGCGGCGGAGGGGCGCCGCGACGAAGGCGAGCACCAGCAGGTATCCGGCCGCGTAGCCGATCGGGAACCAGAAGCCGCGGGCGCCGTCGAGCAGCACGAGTCCCGAGAGTCCGAGGAAGGTACCGGCCGAGAGGTACTCGCCGCTGATCGCCGAGGCGTTCCAGACCGGACGCACCGTGCGCGAGGCCACGAAGAAGTCACCGGTCGTGCGGGAGATGCGCAGCCCGTACACGCCGATGAGCAGCGTCGCGACGATCACGAGCGCGACGCCGACGAGGTCCATGACGGCGTTCACTCGCGGTCCCGGAGCGCGCGATAGCGCCGTTCGTTGCGGGCGGCGGTGCGCACGTAGAGCACCGCGAACACGAGGATGATCGGGTAGAACGCGTACGCCTGCAGCAGCCACGACAGCGGCAGCCCCCACACCAGCACCTGGCCGATCTCGGGGATCAGCGCGATCGTCAGCGTCAGGGCGACGACCACGAGCACGAAGCCCGCGACCGTGCCGAGTGCGAGGCGCAGCTGGCTGCGCATGAGGGCCCGGGCGTACACGGCATCCGCCTCATCCACCGGCGAACCGGGCAGGGCGATGCCGCGGGTGTAGGTCGGCGTGCGCCGCGGCGGGGCATCCGCCGTCACCCGCACGCGCTTGGGCGCGTCACTCATGCGATGCCCCCGCTCATCCGATGCCCTCGCCGCGCACGAGCGCCTCGCGCACCGCCGGCACCAGGCGCCGGCTGACCGGGAGCGCCAGCTCGCCGATCGAGACCGAGGGTTCCGCCCCCGAGAGGCGCGCCTCGGTCACGGCGGCCGCGCGGACGAGCGAGGAGCGGTGGATGCGCAGGAAGCCGGCATCCGCCCATCGCGTCTCGAGCTCCGAGATCGGGATGCGCACGAGGTGCCCGACGCCGTCGCCGGTGTGCAGACGGGAGTAGTCGCCCTGCGCCTGCACCCAGCGCACGTCGCTGCGGCGCACGAACCGCACGGCCGACCCGACCGTGACGGGCAGCATCTCGTCGTCGCCGGGTCTCGCCGCATCGCCGAGCTCGACCACGCGGTCGATCGCCTGCCGCAGCCGCTCGGTGCGGACCGGCTTGAGCAGATAGTCCGCCGCGCGCAACTCGAAGGCCTCGACGGCGCGGGCGTCGTCGGCCGTCACGAACACGACGGCCGGGGGTGCGGCGAGCGAGAGCAGCGCACGGGCGAGGTCGGTGCCGGTCAGCCCCGGCATGTGGATGTCGAGGAAGGCGATCTGCACCACGCGCTCCGACAGCTGCCGGAGGGCGTCCGCCCCGTTCGCGGCCGTGAGGATCTCGCCCACGCGGTCGTCGGTGCGCAGCAGGTGGACCAGTTCCTCCCGGGCCGGCCTCTCGTCGTCGGCGACGAGGACGTCGATCACGATGTCACCGGCTCGTGGAGCGGATCATGCAGCGGCTGGGATTTCGGCACCCGCATGCGCACCAGGGTGCCGGCGCCGGTGTTGGTCTCGACGACCAGTCCGCCCTCGGCGCCGTACAGCTGACGGAGGCGCGTGTCGACATTGCGCAGCCCCACGTGCACGCCGTCGTCGCCGGCGGTGAGGGTGGCGCGCAGGCCTTCCGGGTCCATGCCCACGCCGTCGTCCTCGACCGCGATCTCGGTGTGCGTGCCGTCGTCGCGCGAGACGATGCGGATCTCGCCGCCGCCCTCCCCCGGCTCCAGCCCATGGCGCACGGCGTTCTCGACCAGCGGCTGCACCGAGAGGAACGGGATGACCGTCGCGAGGGTCTCCGGAGCGATCTGCAGAGTCACCCGCAGCCGGTCGCCGAAGCGCGCGCGTTCCAGCTCGAGATAGGAGTGGATGCTGCCGAGCTCCTCCGCGAGCGTGGTGAACTCCCCCTGCCGCCGGAAGGAGTAGCGGGTGAAGTCGGCGAACTCGAGCACCAGCTCGCGGGCACGACCGGGGTCGGTGAGGATGAACGAGGCGATCGCGGTGAGCGCGTTGTAGATGAAGTGCGGCGAGATCTGGGCACGAAGCGATCGCAGCTCGGCCTCGGCGAGCTGGGTGCGCGAGGCGTCGAGACCGCCGAGTTCGACCTGCGCGGCGCACCAGTCGGCGACCTCCTCCGCCGCCCGCACGAGGGAGGCCCGCACGGGTGCGGCGAATGCCACGATCACCCCGACGACACGGCCGTCGACGACGATCGGCGCGCCGACCGCTTCGAGGTCGTCATCCGGGCCCGGTGCGGGGAAGACCTGCCGCCGCCGGGAATCCGTCACCTGCGAGGCGATGCGGAGAGCGGCCGACTCGAGGCCGTCGGACGTGCCGTCGAACGACACGGTGCCCTCCGAGCTCACGATCGCGACAGCCGCACTGCCGAGGAGCACACGCAGGTGCCGGGCGGCCTTCACGACGTCGGGCGCCGCGAGTCCACCACGCAGGTGCGGCGCCGCGAGACTCGCCTGGTGCAGCGCCTGCAGCGCGCCCTGCTCCGCGTCGCTGCCGAGATCCGTCGCGCCGCGCGCCAGTCGACGCGCCAGCAGCAGCAGGACCGTCAGGACCACGCCGCCGAGCACGCCCAGCGCGGCAGCGAGAACGACGTCGGTCATGCGTTCAGCATAAAGACGTCAGCAGTACCGTGTCTCAACAGCACCGGGCACCGGGGTTGCGGTCCTGGTCGTCCATCTTCTGCCGCCAGAACTGCCGCTCCGTCATCGGCTCCTCGTCCGGGTGCGCACGATGGTGATGGGCGACGTACGTCGCGTACGCCGTGTCGCCCATCAGCGTCGTCATGTACCAGCGGATGCCGCGACCGACCCGCCCTGCGGCACGGAGCACCATGCGCAGAGGGGTGGTCGCGGCATCCGCCTGTGATGCGCTCATCAGTGGCTCGACGCCTTGCGGTCGTCGGCGAGGATCGGCTCCCACTGCTTCTCGAGCTCACGCTCGGTGGAGTTCGGCAGGAACCCGGCCGGTGCGAAGCGTCGCGAGGCGACCGGGGTCTCCTCGGTGTTCTCGCCACCGCCGTTGCGGATCGCCTTGATCGTGACGATCACCGCCGCGACCATCACGATGATCGCGAGGGTGACGAAGATGATCGACAGGGTGCCCTGCACCGCGGTGTTGCGGATGACGGCATCGAGCACTTCGGGTGCGCCGAGCGAGTCGTCGCCCGTGTTCTTCGCCTCGAGGTACTTGAAGTGGTTCGCCCAGTACCCGATCGCCGGCACCGGCGAGAGGATCTTGTACAGCGAGGCCGTGATCGTGACGACCGCGGTGAATGCGAGCGGCAGACCGATGATCCACAACCACTTGAAGTAGCTGCGCCCGCGCTTGGCGACGATGGCCAGCACCACGGCGAGCGCGATCGCGGCGAGCAGCTGGTTCGCGATGCCGAACAGCGGGAAGAAGGTGTTGATGCCGCCGAGCGGGTCGGTGACGCCGAGGATGAGGATCGCTCCCCAGCCGGCCACCATGATCGCGGTGCAGATCCAGACCCCGGGACGCCACGAGACGTCACGGAACTTCGGGAACCAGGCGCCGATCGAGTCCTGCAGCATGAAGCGGGCCACGCGGGTTCCGGCATCCACCGCGGTGAGGATGAACAGGGCCTCGAACATGATCGCGAAGTGGTACCAGAACGCCATGAGCGCTTGCCCGCCGAGGGCCTGCTGCATGATGTGCGCGAGGCCGAGAGCGAGTGTCGGTGCACCACCGGTGCGCGAGACGATCGACTCCTCGCCGACCGCCTGAGCCGTGCCGGTGAGCATCTCCGGTGTGAGGTTCACCCCCGTCAGCCCCAGCGAGTTCACGAAGGCGACGGCCCCTTCGACCGTGCCTCCTGTCGCCGCCGTCGGGGCGTTCATCGCGAAGTAGATGCCCTGGTCGATCGAGATCGCGGCGACGAGCGCCATGATCGCGACGAAGGATTCCATGAGCATGCCGCCGTAGCCGATGAAGCGCGTCTGGCGCTCCTTCTCGATGAGCTTCGGGGTGGTGCCGGAGGCGATCAGGGCATGGAACCCCGACAGCGCTCCGCACGCGATCGTCACGAACAGGAACGGGAAGAGAGGACCCGCGAACACCGGACCCATGCCGTTCTCGCCGAACACGCTGATCGCGGGGACCGTGATCTCGGGGCGCACGAGGATGATCGCACCGGCCAGCATGACGATGACGCCGATCTTCATGAAGGTCGACAGGTAGTCGCGCGGCGCGAGCAGCAGCCAGACCGGGAGCACGGCGGCGATGAAGCCGTAGATGATGATGCCCCAGGCGATCGTCGTGCGGTCGAGGTGGAAGATCGCCTGACCCCAGTCGGTCGCCGCGACCTGACCGCCGCCGATGATCGCGGCCATGAGCAGCACGAAGCCGATGATCGAGACCTCGGTGACCTTGCCGGGACGGATGAATCGCAGGTAGATGCCCATGAAGATCGCGATCGGGATGGTCATCGCGACCGAGAAGACGCCCCACGGGCTCTCGCCGAGCGCGTTGACGACGACGAGGGCCAGGATCGCGACGATGATCAGCATGATCAGCAGCGAGGCGATGATCGCGGCAGTGCCGCCGATGCGACCGAGCTCCTGTCGCGCCATCTGGCCGATCGTGCGGCCGCCGCGGCGCATCGAGAAGAAGAGCACCGTGTAGTCCTGCACGGCACCGGCGAGCACGACGCCGACGATGATCCAGATCGTGCCGGGGAGATAGCCCATCTGCGCGGCGAGAACCGGACCGACGAGCGGACCGGCGCCGGCGATGGCGGCGAAGTGGTGGCCGTAGAGGACGCGGCGATCGGTGGGGACGAAGTCCTTGCCGTCCTGCTTGACCTCGGCCGGGGTGGCGCGACGGTCGTCGGGGCGGGTGATGTACTTCTCGATCACCTTCGAGTAGAAGCGGTAGCCGATCAGGTACGTGCAGACCGCGGCGAACACGAACCAGATCGCGTTGACGGTCTCACCGCGGACGATCGCGAGCATCGTCCAGGCCACGGCGCCCAGGAGGGCGATCGCCGCCCAGAGGATGATCTTGGGCAGGGTCCAGCGGTTGGCCTTCTCGTGATGCTCGTCGCTGAGGGCGACGGGAGGAAGCTTCGGGTCGGTGACGATGTCGGGTGTGGTTCTGCCCGGTGCGGTCATGGGGGTCTCCTCGGGATACGCGACGTTGCGTTCCCCCACGCTAGGAAGACGTCGGTGCCCGAGGAGGGGCCGAGAGCGGATGCTGCGACGAGCGGCGCCGATCACGCGATGAACGGAAGCTCGGGCGTGCTCGCTCGACGACGTCCGCTCGACGACCGAGAGGGGAGGACCCCGGTCGTCGAGCGGACGAAGTGAGACGAGACGGTGCGACTACTCGGGCTGCTCCGTCGGCGGCGCCTCGGTCGGCGGTGCCTCGGTCTCGGGTGCTTCCGTCGGCGGGGCCTCCGTCGGCGGGGCCTCCGTTTCCGGAGCCTCCGTCTCGGGCGCATCCACGTCCGGCACGTCCGCCGCGGCCGGGGCGTCGACGGTCACGATCGTGCGGACCGCGGAGTCGCCGTACTGCACCAGGCCGAGGTAGCGGGTGCCGGCCGTGAGGCCGGTCCAGCCGAGCTGGTAGCTCGTCTTCACACCGCGGACCACCGGGAGCGGGTTCGGCGTCGCAGTGAACGCTCCCTCGCCGCCGGGCACCACATTGGCGTAGGACATGTCCCACGTCATCGGCCCGGTCGTCGAGTAGATGTTCGCCACCACGAGGTAGGTGCCGGGGGTGGGCGCGGGGATCGTGACCCTCTCGTCCGCCGAACCGGTCGCCGACTGCCAGCGCTGGTAGTACTGCAGGTCATCGGCACTCACCACGCGGTACACGGTGAGGTCGAGGTCGCTGCCTTCATCGTCCGACGAGTCGAGGTCGAAGCGCGAGAGCGTGGTGCCCTCGGGAACCTCGACGATCCACGCGACGTCCTTGTTGGCGTCGCCCGACTTCTCATCGCCCGAGTGACCCTCCACCGGATTGTCCGGGTCGGCGAGCAGCTCGAACGGAGTGAGACCCGACAGGTTGAGCGGCAGATCTCCCGTGAGGCCGGGGATGACCTCCACGGTGGTGCTGCCGTCGACGCCGGTGCCGGAGACCTCTGCCGGAGCATCCGCCGTCACCGGGAAGAGCGCGATCGGCGAGCGGACCGAGTTCTTCTTGCTCGTCCAGACCAGCGATCCGGTCGCCCACTGCTCGACCGGTGCGCTGGCGTTGTCGAACGTCACCGTGAAGGTCTTCGTCTGACCCGGCCTGTCGAACGTGAGCTGCTGCGGGCTGACCTTCACGTTCACGCCCGGGACCGAGGCCTTCGCCGTGAAGACGCCCTTCTCGGTCGAGGTGACGGACCGCGTCACGGTCTGCGAGCTCGCCAGGGTGCCGATCGAGATGGACGCCTGATTGAGGTTGCTGCCGTCGATCGGCTCGATCCCCGGGAAGTCCGAGAGCCCCTTGCCGTCGAGGAACGCCGCCCAGTCCTTCACGCCGTTGAGGTACAGCAGACCGGGGTTGAAGAAGCGCGTCGGGTCGACCTGACCCGCGCCCTGCTCGAACGGGTTCGTGTTCGGCGATCCGTCGGCGAGCACCGTGTCGTAGGCGGTGGTCATCATCGCCGACTTGATCTCGGCGGGCGTCGCCTTGGGGCGCTCACCGAGGTAGAGGGCGGCGAGACCCGCGATGTGCGGGGACGCCATCGACGTGCCGGAGAGGATGCCGAAGGTCGGCTTGTCTCCCGGTGCGTTGTTCGTCGCCGCGAGGATCGCGACGCCGGGAGCCGAGACATCCGGCTTCATGACGTCGCTGCCGTCGGCGAGAGCCGGACCGCGGCTCGAGAAGCCCGCGATCTGCGGCGTCGGCGTCGTGACGCCCGTGGTGTTCTCGCCGACGAGCGTGATCGGACGGTCGGCGCCCCCCTGTACGTAGGCGAGCACGGCGGCCCGATGCACCGAGCTGAGGTGCACGGTCGGCACGGCGTGGAAGTCGTTGTCCAGCGAGTCCGAGCCACCCGGCACGTTCACGAGGACGACGCCGATGCCGCCGGCATCCTTCACGACCTGCGACTTCTCCGCTCTCGCGTTGTTCCCGCGATCGCAGACGACGATGTGGCCGGTGACCTTCGCCGGATCGAGAGTGCCGGGGAGGCAGAGCGCGGCGTTCGCCGCGGTGGCGCCGGATGCCGCGGCATCCCCCGCGTAGATCGACGGGCCCTTCACGGTCTTGCCGAACGGCACGCTCACCGAGGCACCTGCCTGGGCGAAGCCGTCGAACTGCACCGTGCCCTCCCAGGTCGGGATGGTCGATGCGGCGACGGTCGTGTACCAGGGCGAGGCGTGGTCGGCGGTGACGGGGTCGGGGCCGTCGTTGCCGGCGCTCACCGCGACGAAGACGCCCGCGGCCGCCGCGTTGAAGAACGCGAGGTCCTCGGGGGCCATGACGGTCGTGGCCGCGCCGCCGCCGATCGAGTAGTTGATCACGTCGACGCCGTCGGCGACGGCCTGGTCGATCGCGGCGACGAGGTCGCTGAGAGCGCAGATGTCGTCCGTGGTGACGGTGTCGTCGGGGCCGACGTAGCAGGCCTTGTAGGCCGCGATCTTCGCGTCCGGGGCCACGCCCGAGATCGTGCCGAACTTCACGTTCTCGATCTGGGCCTTGACCTTGAAGTTTCCGGCCGCGGTGCTCGCGGTGTGCGAGCCGTGACCGTCGCCGTCGCGCGGCGAGAGGTAGTCGTACTGGAAGTCGAAGCCGGTCGCCTGCGCGCCGGCGTAGAAGTACTGGCCGCCGATGAGCTTGGACGAGTAGTCGCGCTTGTCCCAGTCCTGGCCCTCGACCATCGCGGACTGGAACTGCCCGCCGTCGGACTTGTCGAAGTACACGTTTGTGCCGTCGGTGTAGGGCTGGTTGCCCTTGTGGCGGCTCTGCTGCTTGTTCTGCTTCTTGAGCTTCTTGCCCTCGAACGACGGATGCTCGGGCGCGATACCCGTGTCGATGACGCCGACCACGACGCCCTCGCCTGCCTTGTCGACGCCGCCGGTCTGCTGCCAGACGCCGCCGCGGCCCTTGCGGTCGTCGCCGAGTCCGAGGAAGTCGGTCGAGGACTGCGCATCCGGGTGGCGGATCTCATCGGGGTAGACGCCGAAGACGTCCTTCGAGGCGCGGAGCTTGTCGACCTGCTCGCCGGAGAGGTCGGCGCTGAAGCCGTTCAACACGACCTGGTAGGTGGTGTCGGGGGTGATGCCGATCTGGGTGGCGAGGTCGGTCTGCTCGGTCTGGAGGTGCTCGACGTAGCGCTGGGAATCCTGCGACTGGGTCTCGAGCTGCTCGCCCTCGGCGGGCTTCGTGGCTTTGAGGCCCTTGACGTCGCCTTCGTAGCTGGCGAGAGGATCGGCCTTCATCACGACGATGTAGTGGCCGGGGGTGCCGGCGATGGGAACGGGGTGCGTCACCTCCTCCGCCGCGTAGCCTGCGGTTACTGTCGATGCGATGAACAGCGTGGCCAGGGTGGTGGCTGCTGCTATGCGGAGGGGTGTTCGACCCATGCGCTTCTCCCGATGCTCGATGATCTTCGTGCGGCGTCGTTGCCGCAATGCCGCTCAAAGTAGTCCGGGGTCGAGGGGCGCGCCAGGGGCATGCCGGAAACATAGACGAAGGGCCACAGGGGGGACTTTGGTCGACACTTCGGCTCGTCGTGCGGGGTTTTCCACGGCTCCCGGTCGACGCTCGGAAGCGGTGGCGCAACTAGGCTGGGACGGTGGCCCGAACCCCCGTCCTTTCGACCAGATTGCTGCTGGTCTGTGCGGCGATCGGCGTCGCCACGGGCATCATCGGCGGGATCGCGGGGCTGCTGACTCCGGTCGTCTTGCTCACCGCGCCTTTCGCCTACGGACTGCTTCTCGGGTCGCATGTTCTTCCGGGGATCATCGCGCAGGAGGTGCTGCGCCGGCCGTTCGTCGCGCTGATCACACACGTGATCGCCGCGCTGGTCGCGAGCGCGTTCAACCCGGCGTGGGCGCTGCGGTTCATCGGCACGGCGTTGCTGTTCGGCGCGATCCAGGAGGGTGTCGCGGCGCTCACGCGCTACCGGGTCTGGGGTGCGTGGCGGTTCTTCGTCTCGGGCGCGGTGATCGGGGTGCTCGTGGCGGTCGTCGTGTTCTTCGCGGCGCACCTCGGGACTCTGCCGCTGTGGGCGCAGATCCTGTACCTGGTGATCTCGGTGCTCGGGCCGATCGCCTGGACCGCGGTCGGGCTGGCCATCGGCGCGGCTCTGCGGCGGGCAGGCGTGGCGCAGCGCTGACGCGTTTCGCCTCGATGGCGGATCAGGTAAGGCTCAGCTAAGTTAGAAGCGTTCGATCCGCCGACCCGGGACTCCGCCGTGCGCCCATCCGCGCCCCTGCTCCGCGTGCGTGAGCTCTCTCTCACCCACGCGGATGCCGCGCACCCGTCGCCGCGGGCCGTCACCTTCGACATCGCCGCCGGGGAGGTCGTGCTGCTGCTCGGACCTTCGGGGTCGGGCAAGTCGACGCTCACGCTCGCGCTGAACGGGCTGATCCCGCATGCGCTCCCGGCGACGATGACCGGCACGGTCGAGGCGGGCGGGCTCGACACGGCGACGACGCAGACCGCGACGCTGAGCACGCAGGTCGCGATGGTGTTCCAGGATCCGGATGCGCAGATCGTCACGGGCACGGTGTACGACGAGGTGGCGTTCGGGCCGGAGAATCTGCTGCTGCCGCTCGACGAGGTGCGCGCGCGGGTCGAGGATGCGCTCCGCCGGGTGGGGCTCTGGGAGCGTCGCGACGAGAACCCCGATCACCTGTCGGGTGGCGGGCGGCAGCGTCTCGCGATCGCCTGCGCGTTGGCGATGGGGTCTCCGCTGATCGTGCTGGACGAGCCGACGGCGAACCTGGATCCTCAGGGCATCGACGACGTCTACGCCGCGCTGACCGATGTGATCGCGGCCGGTGATCGAGCGATCTTGCTCGTGGAGCACAACCTCGATGCGGCGATGGGGTTCGTGACGCGCACGATCGTGCTCGACCGCGAGGGGCGGGTCGTGTTCGACGGACCGGCCGCAGAGGTCATCCGTCAGCACGCCGACGAGCTCGTCGCGATGGGCGTCTGGCTGCCTGCAGCGACGCTCGCCGCGCTGCGACTGCGGGAGCAGGGGTACTCGTTCGATCCGCTGCCCCTGTCGCCGGAGGAGCTCGCACGCGCCCTGCCGTCGGTCACCGTCTCGTCTCGGCCCGCTCGCTCGACGACCGAGGGTGACGCGATCATCCGCGCCCGCGGGCTGACGGTGCGGCGGCGACGGACCGAGATCCTGCAGGGAATCGACCTGGATCTCGCGGAAGGCGGCCTGACTGCGATCGTCGGTGCGAACGGTGCGGGAAAGACGACGCTGATCCAGGCGATCGCGGGGGTCGTACCGCCGCCTCGCGGGATGGTGAGCGTCGACGGCATGGATCCTGGTTCTGCCTCGCCGCGAGATCTCGCGTCGCGCATCGGGTTCGTGTTCCAGAATCCGGAGCATCAGTTCATCGCGCATACGGTGTTCGACGAGCTCGCGCATGGACTTCGCCTGCGGCATGCTCCGGATGCCGAGATCGCGGCTCGCGTGGAGGAGATGCTCGCGCGGTTCGGTCTCGAACACAAGGCGGATGTGCATCCGTTCCTGCTGTCCGGCGGCGAGAAGCGGCGGCTGTCGGTCGGCACCGCGCTGATCACGCGGCCTCGGGTGCTCGCGCTGGATGAGCCGACGTTCGGTCAGGATCGTGCCCGGGCGTCGGAGCTTCTCGAGCTGCTGCGGAGTCTGCGCGCCGAGGGGACGACGATCGTCATCGTCACGCACGATCTGCAGCTCGTCGCCGAGCACACGACGCACACGGTGGTGCTGAAGGACGGGCGGGTTCATGCTGCCGGCCCGACGTCGGCGCTGTTCCAGGACGAGCAGGTGTTCGCGGGTGCGGGCCTGCGTCTTCCCGCGTTGCAGCGGGTGCTGGCATCCGCCGGTCTGGAGGTGGCGCCGTGACGACGACCTCTCGCCCGGCTGCGGCTTTCGACCCGTACGCGACGATGACGGTCACGTCGCGGCATCAGTTCCTGTACGGGCTGAATCCGCTGGCGAAGGTCGTGGGATTCGCGCCGGCGATGGTGCTGCTCATCTTCGTGCGGGATCTCGCGACGCCGGCGGCCTTCCTCGTGCTGGCGTATGCGGTGATCCTGATCGGCGCGCGGGTGACGGGGCGTCTGCTGGCGCTCATGATGCTGGCCCTGCCGGTGGGGATGCTCGCGATCGGCGTCGGGTTCTCGTTGTGGGTGGATGCCGCGCTCGTCGCGGACAGCGCCCCCTTCCTGCGGATCGGCGGGTGGACGCTGTATTCGGGTGCGCTCGAGATCGGCTTCGCGACGGCGCTGCGGCTCGGTTCGATCATCGCGCTGGCGCTGATCGGTGGTCTCACGACGACCGGGCCGGATCTGGTGCGGGCGAGCGTGCAGCAGCTGCGGGTGCCGTATCGGATCGGGTACACGGCGCTGGCGGCATTCCGTTTCGTGCCGCGTTTCGGGCATGAGCTCGCGGTGATCCGGGCGGCGCATCGCGTGCGCGGACATCATGGCGGGCGGGGTCCGTTCGCGCGTATCGCTCGCGGGTGGGGGTACATCGTGCCGTTGCTCGCCGGTGCGATCCGCCATGCGGAGCGGGTGGCGCTCGCGATGGATTCCCGCGCGTTCGGCGCCCACTCGACGCGGACCGAACGGCATCTGGTGCCGTTCCGTGCCCGCGATTTCGTGTTCACGGTGGCGAGTCTTGCGGCATCCGCTGCGATCTTCGTCGCGTTCTTCCCCTGGCAGCTTCCCTGAAAGGCGCCCGATGGCATTCAGCAAGATGGTCAAGCCCGAGTCGACCGAACTCATCCACCTCACGGTGCTGCGCAGCGAACGACTGTCGGCGCATTGGATCAGGGTGACGCTCGGCGGCGGTGAGATCGAGAAGTTCCGACCGATGGGTTTCGACCAGTGGTTCCGATTGTTCCTGCCGATCGGCGGCGATGCGGGCCTGGAGCGGGTGCCGGCGAAGGCGAACAAGATGTTCGGGTATCTGAAGTTCCTGCGGATCCCTGATGGCGAGCGTCCGGTCATGCGCAACTACAGCGTTCGGGCGTATCGTGCGGCGACGGCGGATGCCGGTGCCGAGATCGATGTGGACTTCGTGCTGCACGGCTCGGCGGCGGACGGCACTGCCGGCCCGGCATCCCGCTGGGCGGAGACGTGCCAGCCGGGTGAGCATGTGCTGATCATCGATGAGGGCCTGACGTTCAATCCGCAGCGCGGCACGGATCGCGTGCTGCTGGTGGGCGATGAGACGGCGCTGCCGGCGATCGCGTCGATCAGTGCGTCGCTGCCGGCGGATGCCGTCGGCACCGCGATCATCGAGGTGCCGACGACGGAGGATGCGCTGTCGTTCCCTCGCCCCGCGGGTATCGAGCTGGTCTGGATCGTGCGGCCGCACGATGTGGCGCCCGGTTCTCTGGCGCTGGAGACTCTGGCGCGGACGACGTTGCCGGAGGGAACCTTCCACGCATATGCGGCGGGCGAGCAGTCTCTCGCGTCAGGGGTGCGGAAGCACCTGGTGGGTGAGCGCGGGGTCGACAAGAACGCGGTGAGCTTCTGCGGGTACTGGAAGATCGGTGCGGCTTCCCCCGCCTCGAAGGCGGCGCGCGAGGCTGCTGCGGAGCCGCTGGTATGAGCGGCGAGAAGGCGGGCGCCCCTCGGAGTCGCGGACGCTTCCGCTTCCCGACCGCGATCCTGCTGACGTGTGCAGCGCTGGGTGTCGCGGGTGGGCTGTTGCTCGCGCCGGCGAACTGGGTGTCGACGGTCCTGTTCCCGGGGTTGCCGTTCGTGAGCGTCGCGCTGGCGGGGCTGTGGCTGCTGCCGTCGGTGATCGCGCTGCGGTTGCTGCGTCGTCCTTTGGTCGGTTTGCTTGTCGGCCTGCTTGCGGGGCTGGTGATCGTGCCGTTCTCGGGATATGGATTCGGCAGCGTCGCGACCAACGTATGGTGGGCGGCGTTCACGGAGCTGCCGTTCCTGTTCGTGCTCTGGCGGTATTGGGGGACATGGATGCACTATGTCGGCGCTGCCGTCGTCGGTGTCGTGTATCCGTTGCTGGCGTGGGCGTCGTTCAACCTCGAGACCATGCCGGTCGGTGTGCGGATCGCGTTCTTCGCGATCACCCTGGCGAGTTGCGTGGGTGGCACGGCTCTCGGCATTCTGATCGCCGACCACCTTCGTCGCGCCGGGGTCGGTGGGCGCCTTCCGCAGGGACGTGCCGCACGCACTCCCGCGGCGAAGACGGAGGTCTGACGGGGCGGTGCACCGCTGATGTGAGCGGATGAGGCTCTGCGCGCAGGGCCCGTTCATGCGGCGATGTCGAATCGGTGTCGTCCGCCGGTGCGGGGTGTGCGGGCGGGGTCGACGTAGGCGGGTGGGATGAACCAGACTCGTGCGGCGATTCCGGTGCCGTCGATGCGGATGTCCCACCCCTCACGATGACGGTCGCTCCCGCGAGCGGGACCCGGGACTCGCACCCGAGGACGTGCGCGGCGAACATTGCGAGAGCATCAGCCTGCAGCATCGGCACGGTCCGCCGGTCCGCATCCGCCGCGTCCGGGTTCGGAGCATCCATCCGGGCGTTGAACGCGGCCGTGACATATCCCCGCAGCGCGGTCACGACGGGCGCGGCGGTCTCAGCATCGAGCACCGCGTTCAGATGGACCATCCCGTCGCGTTCGAAGACCGTGCACGACCGCTTCGCCCGACGCTCCTCATCCTTCGGCTCCACACCATCCGGGTCCAACCAGGCCTCCGCCCGGGCGATCACCTTGCGGACATCATCCAACCCGAGCCCGGCGCACCGCTCGGCGAGGATCTCCTCCCCCAAACCGATCCGCCCCACCCCGGCCACCACCCGGCACCGATCCAACAACGCGATGATCAACCCCGCCGCGGCGATACTCAACGCCCCTGACGCGAGCGCCTCCCGCAACAACGCGTACCGGGCTGGGAGCATCGCCCCCAGCAGGTCCGTGCGCGGTGCGGTCGCCTCCCCCACTTTCACCAGGCGGGACGCGTCCCCGGCCGAGATCCCGCCGGTCGCCGCGAGTAGCTTCCCCGCGGTCCGGTACCCGTGCTCCTTCGCCAGACTCCCCGAACCCAACTCCGTGCGGGACTCATCGGCGATCCGCGCCGCGACATCCGCATGCGCCGCATCCAGGCGGCGTTGCACCACACCGATCGCGTCATTCACCGCGATCAACTGCTCCCGCGACAACCCCGTCGCATCATCCGCGCCCGCCCACACCGATTCGAGGCGGGTGACCGCCTCGACCAGACCAGGGAGCTTCGACATGCCCCCAGTTTACCCGCGAACCACCCGACATTCGAAACTATCTTCGATAGTATATTGGTTGTCTTGGGGCTTGCGAGGGCTTCGGGTAGCGAGGCAGCGAGTAGCCAGACGGAGCGAATCGCACCTGCGAACAGACCCCGCGACGACCCTCTCCGCGCTCGTCCTGCCACCCCGCGCATCATGCCGAAGCCGGCATCCGCCCTTCACCCGAACGTGGCATCCGTTCCGCATCGAAAGTCCGCATTCGCCCCACACCGAGCGGCGGACAAAGACACCGCAGGTCGACCGTGATCATCGCTCTCGGCCGCCATCCCCGCACACATGCCGATCCCGGCATCCGACCGGCATGCGCCGAGCATCCGCACCGCGAATCGTCCGCGACGACTGCCCTCCCCTGCTACTGGATATCCTCGAGCAGCCCCATCATCGCTTCACCCATCTCGACCTGGGTGAGCACGATCTGGAAGGATCCGTCGGGGTCGACGAAGAAGTCGGTTCCGAGGCCGCCGGACCATCCGTAGCGTCCGGCGTGCTCGCCCTCGGTCACCACCGCGACGCCGAAGCCCCATCCCATGCCGTCCCAGAATCCGGGGAAGAAGCTGTCTTCTATCTTCGCCGCCGCGGGAACCTGATCGGTGCGCAGCGAATCGAGCAGGCCCGCCTCGACGACGACCTTGCCGTCCTGCATTCCGCCGGTCGCCAGCATCCGCGCGAATGCGGCGTAGTCGGATGCCGTCGACACGAGTTCCGCGTGACTGAGGTCGAACGGTGCCGGCGCGACGTAGAAGCCGCCGGCTGCGGGCTCGATCTCGACCAGCGCGCCGCTCTCGTCGTGGCGGTACCCGGCAGGGAGCCGATGCGCCTGATCGACGGGAACCGTGTACCCGGTGTCGACCATGCCGAGCGGTTCGAACAGGTCGGTCCGCAGGTGGTCCTCCAGGGAGCCGCCGACCAGGCGGGAGAGAAGGATGCCGAGGATGCCGAACGAGTGGTGGTAGCGCCATCCGGTACCCGGCTGAAAAGCGAGCGGCAGGGTGGCGAGCGCGTCGAGCCAGTCCTGCGCGCCGAGGGCGACGGGTTCCTGCCCGGCCTGCGTCTGGTTGGCGATCATGGCGTCCTGCAGCGGGGACGGCGCGGTCATCATCCCGTATCCCGACATGTTGGTCAGCAGGTGCCGCACGGTGATGGGGGTGGTCGCGGGTTCGACATCATCGAGCGGAGACGTGGGCGTGCGCAGCACTTGGCGGTCCGCGAGCTCGGGCAGCCATCGCTGCACCGGATCGTCCAGGTCGAGACGTCCGTCCTGCACAAGTCGCAGCGCCGCGACGGTCACGACCGGCTTGGTCATGGATTGGATGCGCACGATCGCGTCCGACGTCAGGTCGCCGGCGGTGACGACCTCGACCCGCCCGTCAGGAGCGCCGGTGACGCCGATGATCCCCGGAGCGGTGCCGCGCGAGACATGGTCTTCGAGGATCGAGAGGAGCGAGTGGGTCATGCCCTCGATTCAAACGCGTAGGAGGGATGCTGTCCACGGTGTGGATGATCCCGCATCCCTCTGATGCAGCGACAAGTGCAGCTGCGATGCCTCATCGAGCTCCGCCACTAGTCTCCTTCGACTCGGTGAAACGTACAGATATCGGAGCTTCCGAAGCATCCGTCAAGGCTCCCGCGACGTTTCGCCGGCTCCTACCCGCGCTCGCGACGACAACCCGGCTCGAACAGAGGATGGAATCACGCTAATCGGGGTCTGATTGCCCGGCATACCCCGCTCCCGCAGAAGCGGGGCCCAGTCAGTACACCGTCGTGCGCTCCGACCCGAGATGGCTCGCCACCGAACCCGACATCGACCCGCGCGAACTCATCCGATCGAGGAAGCGCTCGTGGAAACGCGTCTCGCCGTCGACTTCCGGGTGGAAGCTCGTCCCGAGTAGGTTGTCCTGCTGCACCGCGACCACGGTTCCGTCCGGCAGTGCGGCGAGGACCTCGACGTCGGCTCCGACACGCTCGACGACAGGTGCGCGGATGAAGGTCGCGTGCACCGCTGGCTCACCTAGCGCCGGCACGTCGATGTCGGCTTCGAAGGATTCGACCTGCCGTCCGAACGCGTTGCGGCGCACGACCGCGTCGATCCCGCCGAAGGACTCCTGTCCGTCGATGGCGTCGACCACCGAGTCGGCCAGCATGATGAGGCCGGCGCAGGTTCCGAGCACGGGCATGCCCGCGGCGATCG
>NZ_JAHXYZ010000003.1 GCF_019969685.1 Microbacterium sp. EST19A
GTTTCGGCGGCCATAGCGTGAGGGAAACGCCCGGTTACATTCCGAACCCGGAAGCTAAGCCTCACAGCGCCGATGGTACTGCAGGGGGGACCCTGTGGGAGAGTAGGACACCGCCGGACTTCTTTTAAGCAAATGGCCACCCATCGATGGGTGGCCATTTTGCGTTTATACGAAAACAGGGAGCATCATGCCGGAAGACGAAGAGCGCCGTCCGCGTCGCGACAACGACAGTGGATCGCGCAATCAGCGCCCTTCCGGCGGACGCCCCACACACAACCGCGACTCTGCGCCGCGCCGTGAGGGCGGCAACCGCTCCGGCGACCGCGCTCCTCGTCGTGAGGGTGGCGGGTACAACCGTGACTCCGCTCCCCGTCGTGAGGGTGGCGGGTACAACCGTGACTCTGCCCCGCGTCGTGAGGGTGGCGGCTATAACCGTGACTCGGCTCCCCGTCGTGAGGGTGGCGGCTACAACCGTGACTCCGCCCCGCGTCGTGACGGTGACAACCGTTCTGCTGACCGTGGCCCTCGTCGTGAGGGTGGCGGGTACAACCGTGACTCCGCCCCGCGTCGTGAGGGTGGCGGCTACAACCGTGACTCGGCTCCCCGTCGTGAGGGTGGCGGCTACAACCGTGACTCCGCTCCCCGCCGTGATGGCGACAACCGTTCCGCAGACCGCGGCCCCCGTCGTGAGGGTGGCGGGTACAACCGTGACTCCGGTCCCCGTCGTGAGGGTGGCGGCTACAACCGTGACTCCGCCCCGCGTCGTGAGGGTGGCGGCTACAACCGTGACTCCGCCCCGCGTCGTGAGGGTGGCGGCTACAACCGTGACTCCGCCCCGCGTCGTGAGGGTGGCGGCTACAACCGTGACTCCGCCCCGCGTCGTGAGGGTGGCGGCTACAACCGTGACTCCGCCCCGCGTCGTGAGGGAGGTTTCGACCGCGATCGTGCACCGCGCCGTGACTCCGGATCCGACCGCGACCGCTCTCGGTCGTTCCCGCAGCGCGGAGGGTCGGGGCGCGAGCGTCCGGTCCAGGCGGCTGACGAGCGTCCGCGCTTCAACGACCCGCACATTCCCGACGAGATCACGGCACGCGACCTGCACACCTCGGCGCGCAACGAGCTCAAGACGCTGAGCAAGGAGAACGCGGACCTCGTAGCCCGCCACCTTGCCATGGCCTCGCAGCTCATCGATGAGGATCCGGCGCGTGCTCACGAGCATGCTCTCGCGGCCTCGCGTCGTGCCGGCCGTATCGCGATCGTCCGTGAGACCCTCGGGATCACCGCGTACGCGACGGAGGACTTCGCCCTCGCGCTGCGTGAGCTGCGCACCTACCGCCGCATCTCCGGCAAGGACGACCAGATCGCCCTCATGGTGGACAGCGAACGCGGCATCGGCCGACCGGATCGCGCGCTCGAGACCGGCCGCGCCGTCGACCGCACCGCTCTCACGACCCCGGTGCGGGTCGCGCTGGCGATTGCGATGTCCGGCGCACGCCTCGACCAGGGCGACCTCGAGCTCGCGCTGGGTGAGCTGGAGATCCCCGAGCTCGATCCGGACCGCGCCTTCGAGTGGAGCCCGGCACTGTTCGCCGCACGCGCGGCGGTGCTGGAGGACCTCGGGCGTGACGAGGAAGCAGCCTTCTGGGCACACCGCGCCGACGTCGCCGCCGAGGCTCTCGGGGTTGACGAAGCAGGCGACGAGGAGCTCATCGTGGAGGACGGCCTCATCGAGGGCGACTTCGATGATGACGAGATCGCTGTGGATCCTATCGCCGACGCAGACGAAGAGCCCGCCGACGAAGAGTCTGCCGACGAAGAGTCTGCCGACGAAGAGTCTGCCGACGAAGAGCTCACGGTCGAGGACGAGGTCCGCGAACTCCTCGGCGAGGACGAAGACGATCTCGACGCCGCCGACGAGACCGCCGCCGATGGGCCGATCGCCGCCGACGGAACCCGTGCCCCGGAGCAGGAGGCGTAGTGGCGCTGTTCGCCCGGAAGCGCTCGACCGCGCCCACTCCGCTCGACGGCGTCGACACGGTGCTGGCGGATCTCGACGGAGTCGTCTACGCGGGTCCCGGTGCGCTGCCGTTCGCGGTGGAGAGCCTGAACCGCGCGGGGGAGTCCGCCCGACTCGGCTACATCACGAACAACGCGTCGCGCACCGACGCGTCTGTAGCGGAGCATCTGAGCAGCCTCGGACTCGACGTCGCGGCATCCGATGTCGTGACGAGTCCGCAAGCCGCGATGCGCCTGCTGGCGGGCGTCCTTCCGGCTCCTGCGACGATCCTTGTCGTCGGAGGGGACGGTCTCGTCGACGAGGTCACGAAGGCCGGCTACACGGTCACGCGCAGCGCGGAGGATTCGCCCGCCGCGGTCGTGCAGGGCTTCGCTCCCGAGGTGGCCTGGACCGACCTGGCCGAGGCGGCGTTCGCACTCAAGCTCCCCGAGGACGAGGGCGGCATCCCCTGGATCGCCACGAACACCGACTGGACGATTCCGCGTGAGCGCGGCGTCGCACCAGGCAACGGCACGCTCGTGTCGGCTGTGCACACGGCCATCGGCCGTCTCGCGACCGTCGCCGGCAAGCCGGAGGCTCCGATCTTCGACGAGGCGCTCGCCCGCTTCGGTGCGCGGAAGGCCCTGTTCATCGGGGATCGTCTCGACACCGACATCATGGGGGCGAACCGTGTCGGGATCGACTCGGTGCTCGTGCTCACCGGCATCGACCGGCCCAAGCACGTGCTCGCCGCGCCGGAGGGCTCGCGTCCCACGTACATCCTCGGCGACCTGCGCGAGCTGCATGAGCCGTACCCCGAGGCCGTCGAGAAGGATGGCGTGTTCCATGTGAACGGCGCCGCCGTGCGTGTCTCCGGCGCCGACGTCGAGATCATCGCGGAGTCCGGCGCGCAGATCGACCTGCTCCGTGCGGGGGCCGCCGCGATCTGGGCCTCGGGCACGCCCGTGTTCGTGCTGCGGGTTCCTGAGCGCCTCTACGACGACCCCTTCCACCGGCCCTGACCCCGAGGCGCCGTGGCTCCCTCCGCCGTCCGAGGTGCCGCGTACAGTAGAACCGTGAGCGATGACACGACGAGCGCGCCGACCGACGGCCTCTGGAGTCGTCTGCGCCTGATCGAGGGGCAGCCGCTTCCCGCGCGCGCCGACGCCTATTCGGCGCTGCACGACGAGCTGTCGCGGCGGCTCGAGAGCGGGGCGAAGCTCGACCAGCGGGAGACCCCGGGATCCCGATGACGCGACTCGACGCCGCCCTCGCCGCCCGAGGACTCGCCCGTTCGCGCAGCCACGCAGCCACCCTCATCTCCGAGGGACTCGTGAGTGTCGACGGCCGCCCCGTCGTGAAGTCCTCGACCTCGGTCGACGACGCGGCCGAGATCACGATCGCCGGTTCCGACCACTACGTGGGGCGAGCCGCGCACAAGCTCATCGCCGGCCTCGACGGCTTCGGCATCCCCGTCGAGGGAAGACTCGCTCTCGACATGGGCGCCTCCACCGGCGGATTCACCCAGGTGCTGCGCGAGCGCGGCGCTCGTCGGGTGCTGGCCGTCGACGTCGGACACGGGCAACTGGCGCCGTCCATCGCCGCAGACCCGGGCGTCGTCGCCGTCGAGGGCTACAACGTGCGGCACATGACCCCCGAGAACCTCGCCGAGGTCACCGGCGAGCAGGAGCGACCCGACCTCGTCGTCGGAGATCTCTCCTTCATCTCGCTCGAGCTCGTGCTTCCGGCCGTCGCGGGCGTCGCCGCACCGGCATCCGACGTCCTGCTGCTGGTGAAGCCCCAATTCGAGGTAGGGCGCACGGCTGTGCGCGGCGGCCTCGTCACCGACCCTGCCACGCGCGCCGATGCCGTCGCCCGCACCGTGTGGAGCGCGTGGGACGTGGGGCTCGGGATGCTCGGCATCCTTTCCTCCCCGATCCTCGGAACACACGGCAATGCGGAGTATCTGGTGCATCTCGCGCCGGGACGCGGCAGCAATCCGACAGAATGGTTGGACAGCATCAATCGACTGGCAGGAGGACGATGAACGAGCGCAGGATCCTGGTCGTCGCCCACGCCGGCCGCGTCGAGACCGTCGAGGCCGCCCGTCGCGTGATCGATGCACTGCGGGGAGCGGGCGCGCAGCCCCTCCTGGCCGCCGACGACCATGCCGCGCTCACCGCGGTCGATGCGTTCTTCTCCGACGTCGATGTTCTCGACGTGTCTTCGGACTCCGTCGAGCTCGAGCTCGCCATCGTCCTGGGCGGTGACGGCACGATCCTGCGCGCGGCCGAGCTCGTCCGAGACAGCGGCGCTCCCGTGCTCGGCATCAACATGGGTCACGTCGGCTTCCTCGCCGAGATCGATCGCGACGACATGGACGACGCCGTCCGCCGCGTGATCGACCGCGACTACGAGGTCGAAGAGCGTCTGGCGCTGTCGGTGCGGGTGAAGGATGCCGCGGGCGCGGTCGTCTTCGACACCTGGGCGCTCAACGAGGCGACCGTCGAGAAGGCGAGTCGCGAGCGGATGATCGAGGTCGTCCTCGAGATCGACGGCCGCCCGCTGTCCAGCTTCGCCTGCGACGGCATGGTCATCTCCACGCCCACCGGATCGACCGCCTACAACTTCTCCGCCGGCGGCCCGGTCATCTGGCCGAGCGTCGAGGCGATCGCGGTGGTGCCGTTGTCGGCGCATGCCCTGTTCGCGAAGCCGCTCGTCGTGAGCCCCGATGCCGCCGTCGCCATCGAGATGCTCGAGCGCACCGACGGCTCCGGGATCCTGTGGTGCGACGGCCGTCGCTCGCATGACCTGCCGCCCGGCGCACGTGTCGTCGTCCGTCGCTCCTCGCGCCCGGTGCGCCTCGCTCGCCTGCACCCCACCGCCTTCACCGACCGCCTGGTGCGCAAGTTCCGCCTGCCCGTCGAAGGATGGCGCGGGCAGGAACCGGGGAAGACCCCATGATCGAAGAGATGCGGATGCAGGGGCTCGGCGTCATCGCCGACGCCGTACTGCCCCTCGGCCCCGGCTTCACGGCCATCACGGGTGAGACCGGCGCGGGCAAGACGATGGTCGTCACGGGGCTCGGACTGCTGCTCGGCCAGCGCGCCGACTCCGGCGCCGTGCGCGCCGGCTCCGCTCAGGCCTCGGTCGCCGGTGTCTGGATCGTCCCCGAGAAGGGCGACGTCGCCGACATCGTCACGGATGCCGGCGGGGAACTCGAACCCACGGGAGAGAACCGCGCAGAACTCTACGTCTCACGCACCCTGAGCGCCGAGGGGCGGAGCCGCGCCAGCGTCGGCGGGCGCGCCGCACCGGCGGGCGTGCTGTCGGCCCTCGCCGAAGAGCTCGTGGTCGTGCACGGGCAGTCCGAGCAGCTGCGACTGCGTTCGGCCGCTGCGCAGCGCGATGCTCTCGACCGCTTCGGCGGCGCTCCCATCGCGAAGGCGCTCGAGGCCTACACGGCATCCTTCGCCCGCTGGCGGACGCTCGACGCGGAGATCGAGGAGATCTCCGGAAACCGGGATCGACGAGCCGAAGAGGCCGCGCGGCTCCGCGAAGCGCTCGCCCTCATCGAGGCGACCGCCCCCGAGCCGGGGGAAGACCAGGAGCTCAGCGAACGCGCCGAGCGCCTCGCCAACTCCGAGGAGCTGCGTCTGGCGGCATCCCTCGCCCACGGCGCCCTGTCGAGCGAGGAGGGCGAGCCCGATGCCTCCGCCCTCGTCGCCGAGTCGCGTCGTCTGCTCGAGAAGGTCTCCGACACCAAGCTCACGGAGATCGCGGAGAGTCTCGCCGACATCGGGTACCGGATCGCGGACGCGGCCGGCCTGCTGTCGGCGTATCTCGCCGACCTCGACGAATCGGGACCGCACGAGCTCGCCGCGGTCGAGGAGCGCCGTGCCGCGCTCGGCACGCTCATCCGTGCGCACGGATCGCTCGACGAGGCACTCGAGGTCTGGCAGACCGGCTCCGCGCGACTCGCCGAGCTCGACGACGACGGGGAGCGCATCGAGCGCCTCATCGTCGAGCGCGACGCTGTGCGCGCCGAGCTCGACGGCCACGCCGCCGCGCTGACCGCCGAGCGCACATCCGCCGCGACCCGCCTGGGTGCAGCGGTCTCGGAAGAGCTGCACGCCCTGGCGATGCCGGATGCGCGCCTCGAGGTGGCTGTCACGGAGGGCAGCGAGAGCACGCACGGCCGCGACGACGTGGCGATCCTGCTCGCCCCGCATCCGGGCGCCGAGCCGCGTTCCGTCGGCAAGGGTGCATCCGGGGGAGAGCTCTCCCGTGTGATGCTCGCGATCGAGGTCGTCATCGCCGGAACCGACCCGGTGCCGACCTTCGTGTTCGACGAGGTCGACGCCGGCATCGGCGGTGCGGCGGCGATCGAAGTCGGCCGGCGACTCGCCCGGCTTGCAGAGAAGTCGCAAGTCATCGCCGTCACACATCTCGCGCAGGTCGCGGCCTTCGCGAACAACCACCTGTCCGTCGTGAAGGCCCACGATGGAGCCGTCACCGCCTCCAGTGTGCGGCGCCTGGAGGGCGGCGAGCGGGAGGCCGAGATGGCTCGTCTGCTGTCCGGACTCGCCGATTCCGACGCCGCTCTGAGCCACGCCCGAGAACTTCTCAGCCTCGGCGCCCTTACTGCCTGATAGGATCGAAGCCCGTGATGAACTCTTCTTCCGCGGGGCCCAAGAACGACACGACCAAGCACATTTTTGTGACAGGTGGTGTCGTTTCGTCCTTGGGCAAGGGGCTCACGGCAGCCAGCCTGGGCAACCTCCTCACCGCTCGCGGACTCCGCGTCGTGATGCAGAAGCTCGATCCGTATCTGAACGTCGATCCGGGCACGATGAACCCGTTCCAGCACGGCGAGGTCTTCGTCACCGACGACGGCGCCGAGACCGACCTTGACATCGGCCACTACGAGCGCTTCCTCGACATCAACCTGTCGCAGGCGGCCAACGTCACCACCGGCCAGATCTACTCGCAGGTCATCGCGCGTGAGCGTCGCGGCGAGTACCTCGGCGACACCGTGCAGGTGATCCCGCACATCACCGACGAGATCAAGCGCCGGATGCGCCTGCAGGCGAACGAAGAGCCGCGACCCGACGTGATCATCACCGAGGTCGGCGGCACGGTCGGCGACATCGAGTCGCAGCCGTTCCTCGAGGCCGCCCGTCAGCTCCGCCACGAGCTCGGCCGCGACAGCGTGTTCTTCGTGCACGTCTCGCTCGTGCCCTTCATGGGCGCGTCGGGAGAGCAGAAGACCAAGCCGACCCAGCACTCCGTCGCAGCGCTTCGCCAGGTCGGTATCCAGCCCGACGCCCTCGTGCTCCGCAGCGACCGGCCGGTGAGCGCGAGCAACCGGAACAAGATCGCCCTGATGTGCGACGTCGAGGTCGAGGGTGTCATCAACACGGTCGACCTGCCGAGCATCTACGACATCCCCTCGACGCTCAACGACCAGGGGCTGGATTCCTACATCGTGCGCCGCCTCGGCCTCGACCAGAAGGCGGCGGAAGAGGTCGACTGGACGCGCTGGAGCAAGGTGCTCCACGCCGTGCACAACCCCAAGCACGAGGTCACGATCGGCCTGGTGGGCAAGTACATCGACCTGCCCGACGCGTACCTCTCCGTGACCGAGGCCCTCAAGGCGGGCGGGTTCGCGCAGGAGACCAAAGTCAACATCCGCTGGATCCCCTCCGACCTCTGCGAGACGCCCGAGGGTGCGCAGGAGCAGCTGGCGGATCTCGACGGCATCTGCGTGCCCGGAGGCTTCGGCATCCGCGGCATCGAGGGCAAGCTGGGCGCGCTGAAGTTCGCACGCGAGCAGGGAATCCCGACGCTCGGTCTCTGCCTGGGCCTGCAGTGCATGGTGATCGAATACGCCCGCGATGTGGCCGGCATCGTCGGAGCATCGTCGAGCGAGTTCGATCCCGAGACGACCGAGCCGGTCATCGCCACGATGGCCGAGCAGATCGAGATCCTCGACGGCGGCGACCTGGGCGGCACGATGCGTCTCGGCCTCTACCAGGCCGCTCTGGCTGAAGGATCGCTCGCCCGCGAGCTGTACGGCACGCCCGAAGCAGCCGAGCGCCACCGCCACCGCTACGAGGTCAACAACGCGTACCGTGACCGCCTGTCGGATGCCGGACTCGTGTTCTCCGGCCTCAACCCGGAGCTCGATCTCGTCGAGTACGTCGAGCTCCCGCGCGACGTGCACCCGTACTACATCGCCACGCAGGCGCACCCCGAGCTGCGTTCGCGTCCTACCGCCCCGCACCCGCTGTTCCGCGGACTCGTCGGCGCCGCGATCGAACGTCACCGCGCCAGCGAGCTGTTCGATGTCAGCGCCGATGAGTGACGCGCCGATGAGGGAGTCGACCGAGCTCCTCCGTGACGAGCCCTTCGAGCCGGAGGTCCTCCAGAGCGACCTGGCGTACCACGGCGCGGTCTGGGACGTGCGCGATGACCGCGTGCGCTACGGCTCCGGGGAGATCCGGCGGCAGTACGTCGCGCACACCGGTGCCGTTGCGATCCTCGCGCTCGACGACGAGGGCCGCGTCCTGCTGATCCAGCAGTACCGGCATCCGATCCGCCATCGCGACTGGGAGCTGCCCGCAGGGCTGCTCGATGTCGAGGGCGAGGAGCCGCTGGAAGCGGCGAAGCGCGAGCTCGCCGAGGAGGCCGACCTCGTCGCCGCGCGCTGGGAGCCGCTGGTGTCGTCGTGGACCACGCCCGGCGGCAACGACGAGATCATCCACATCTTCCTCGCGACGGGTGTCTCTGCAGCCGAGTCCGCCCACGACCGCGAGGACGAGGAGGCCGACATCCGCGTCGAGTGGGTGCCGCTTCCGGACGCCGTCGACGCGGTGCTCGCCGGACGCATGCGCAACGGCATCCTCTCCATCGGAGTGCTGGCGGCCACCCAGAGGCTGCGCGATCGGTCCTGAGGATGCTGCTCGCGCGCGCCTTCGACCTGTATCTGCGGCATGTCACGGTCGAACGCGGGCTGAGCGAGCACACGATCTCGGCCTACCGTCGGGATCTGGGCGGATACCTGGAGTGGCTGTCCGCTGACGGCATCGCCGACACGGCCGAGATCACCCCGGCGGTCGTCGGCCGCTTCATCGCGGAGCGCTCCTCTGCCGAGCCGCCGCCCGCCTCGACGAGCCTCGCGCGGTTGCAGTCGTCGGTCCGGGGATGGCATCGGTTCCTCGCACGGGAGGGCATCGAGGCGGATGACCCGAGCGGACGCCTCCGCCCGCCGAAGGCGCCCCGCCGTCTGCCGAAAGCTCTGACGATCGACCAGGTGGAACGCCTGCTCGCCGCCCCGTCGTCGGAAGACCCGGTGGGCATCCGCGATCGGGCCCTGCTCGAGCTGCTGTACGCCACGGGAGCGCGTGTGTCCGAGGCGATCGGGCTCGACGTCGACGATCTCGCGCACGGCGATGTGCTCCGGTTGCGCGGCAAAGGGTCGAAGGAGCGCATCGTCCCGATCGGCTCCTACGCCCGGGCTGCGGTCGACGCGTACCTGACCCGGGTTCGCCCCGGGCTCGCCGTGAAGGGTCGTGCATCATCGCGCCTGTTCCTCGGCGCGCGAGGGGCGCCGTTGTCCCGGCAGAGTGCGTGGCTCGTCATCCGGGCCGCCGCGGAAGACGCGCAGATCACCAGCGAAGTGTCGCCGCACACCCTGCGGCACTCGTTCGCGACGCACCTGCTGCAGGGCGGTGCCGACGTGCGCGTGGTGCAGGAACTGCTCGGACACGCCTCGGTCGCGACGACGCAGATCTACACCCACGTCTCGGTGGACACGCTGCGGGACATCTATGCGACGTCCCACCCCCGCGCCCGCTGAATCGGCCGCGCCGCGTGCCGGGAAAGGCGGGGAAGACGTCGGCCGCTAGAATCGACCAAGCACGAAGGAGCAGGAGAACCGGTGGCTGAGAAAGCGGCGAAGTCCAGGGCGAAGGCCGACGAGACCCCCTTGGGACCCACCGGCCGCCCGTATCACGGCTTCGCGACGCCCGAGCCGCTGAAGTCCCATGGCCCGGCACGCATCATCGCGCTCTGCAACCAGAAGGGCGGCGTCGGCAAGACGACGACCACCATCAACCTCGCCGCGGCCCTCGCCGAGTACGGTCGCAAGGTGCTGGCGGTCGACTTCGACCCCCAGGGTGCGCTCTCCGCAGGCCTCGGCATCCAGACCCACGACGTCCCGACGGTCTACGATCTGCTGCTCGACACGAAGCGCGATGCGCACGATGCGATCGTGCACTCGGGTGTCGAGGGCCTCGACGTGATGCCCGCGAACATCGACCTGTCCGCCGCCGAGGTGCACCTCGTGAACGAGGTCGCCCGTGAGACCATCCTCGCCCGTGTGCTCCGCCAGGTGGCGGGGGAGTACGACGTCATCCTCATCGACTGCCAGCCGTCGCTCGGCCTGCTCACCGTGAACGCCCTGACGGCCGCGCACGGCGTGATCATCCCGCTCGAGTGCGAGTTCTTCGCGCTGCGCGGTGTGGCGTTGCTGATCGAGACGATCGACAAGGTCCGCGACCGGCTGAACCCCTCCATCACGATGGACGGACTCCTGGCCACGATGTACGACTCGCGCACGCTGCACTCGCGCGAGGTCCTCGAGCGCGTGGTCGAGACCTTCGGCGACGATGTTCTCGAGACCGTGATCGGCCGTACCGTGAAGTTCCCGGATGCCTCGGTCTCGGGTGTGCCCATCACCGAGTTCGCTCCGGAGCACGCCGCCGCCCAGGCATACCTGCGGCTGGCGCGGGAGCTGGTCGCCCGTGGCGCCGTCGCCTGACGAGAATCCTGTCGAGGGGATCCCCGAGCCCGCCGTCGAGCTCGAGGACAGCCCCGGTTTCCGTGTCTCCCTGTCGAACTTCGACGGCCCCTTCGATCTGCTGCTGAACCTCATCTCGAAGCACGAGATGGACATCACCGAGGTGTCGCTGAGCGCTGTCACCAATGAATTCATCGCGTACCTGAGCCAGCTCGACGACGACGAGGAGCTCGACCAGGCGTCGGAGTTCCTGGTGGTCGCGGCGACACTGCTCGACATGAAGGTCGCCGGCCTGCTGCCGCAGGGTGAGCTGGTGGATGCCGAGGCGGTGGCACTGCTCGAGGCGCGCGACCTGCTGTTCGCCCGCCTCCTGCAGTACCGGGCGTTCAAGGAGGTCTCGGCCTGGTTCGCCCGCTGCCTGCAGCGCGAGGATCGGCGTCACGTGCGCGCCGTGCGCCTCGACGAGAAGCACCGTCGTCAGACGCCGGAGCTCGTCTGGTCGCTCACCGCCGAGGATTTCGCCGCCCTCGCGCTTCTGGCCTTCGCACCGAAGGAGATCCCGCACGTCGGGCTCGACCACCTGCATGCGCCGCTCATCAGCATCCGCGAGCAGGCGGCGATCGTCGTGACGCTGCTGCGCGCGACGGAATCGGTGAGCTTCCGCGAACTCGTCGCGGGCGTCACCGAGCCGGGCATCGTCGTCGCGCGTTTCATCTCCGTGCTGGAGCTGTACCGGCACGCGGCGCTGTCGTTCGAACAACTGGAACCGCTCGGCGAGCTCACGCTCCGCTGGGCCGCCGACTCGTGGTCGGATGAGACTCTGGCCACCCTGGGAGCCGACTATGACCGATGATTCTTCGACGGACTTCCCGACCTCGGAGGCCGTGCGCGACACCCCGCTCTCGGAGCGCGTCGAGGCGATCCTGCTGATCGTCGACGAGCCCATCGGTCTGGTCGCCCTCGCCGCCGCGGTCGGATCCCCGGTGCCTGCCGTGCGGCAGACCCTGGAGACGCTCGTCGACGACTACGACGGACGCGGGCATGGACCGCGCCGCGGGTTCGAGCTGCGCGAGGTGGGCGGCGGCTGGCGGCTGTACGTGCGCGAGGACCACGACGACCTTGTGGCGGAGTTCATCGGCGGTCAGGCTCCCGCACGCCTGTCCCAGGCCGCGCTCGAGACGCTCGCCGTGATCGCCTACAAGCAGCCGGTCACGCGCAGCCAGGTCGCCTCCATCCGTGCGGTGAACGTGGACTCCGTGGTGCGGACACTCCTCGCCCGCGGTCTCATCACCGAGCTCTTCGCCGACTCCGAGACCGGTGCCATCAACTACGGCACGTCCGACGCGCTCCTGCAGCACCTGGGCATCAACTCGCTCGACGAGCTGCCCCCGATCTCCCCGCTGCTCGACGACGGCGCAGACGGCTTCGACGAAGGGACCATCCGATGACTGACATCTCCAGCGAGGGCGCACCGGAGGGCGTGCGCCTGCAGAAGGTGCTCGCGGCCGCCGGGGTGGCCTCGCGCCGTGTCGTCGAGAACTACATCACCGAGGGGCGCATCCGTGTCAACGGCGTGGTCGTCGAAGAGCTCGGACGCCGGATCGACCCCGAGCACGACCTGGTCGACGTCGACGGCACCGCCGTGCAGCTCGACGTGTCGAAGCGCTACGTGATGCTCAACAAGCCGACCGGCGTCGTCAGCAGCATGAAGGACGAGAACGGCCGCCCAGACCTGCGCCGGTTCACCGCCGACTACGAGGAGCGCCTCTACAACGTGGGCCGACTCGACGCGGAGACGAGCGGCCTGCTCATCCTCACGAACGACGGCGGCCTGGCCCACGTGCTGGCGCACCCGTCGTTCGGAGTGACGAAGGTGTACATCGCGAAGGTCGAGGGCACGGTGCTGCCGCAGACGATCTCCAAGCTCACGAAGGGCATCGAGCTCGAGGACGGCCCGATCGCGGCCGACAAGGCCCGCCTGCTTGACACGTCCCGCGGATCGAGCCTGGTGGAGCTGACGCTGCACTCCGGCCGCAACCGCATCGTGCGCCGGATGCTGGCCGCGGTCGGCCACCCGGTCACCGAACTCGTGCGCCGGCAGTTCGGACCGCTCCACCTGGGAACCCTCCCGGCGGGGAAGACCCGGGAACTGAGTAAAATCGAACTCGGCGCGCTCTTGACTCTGTCGCGCCGTGATTCCGGTGTCGCCGAGGCGCCAGGCGAGCAGCAGGAGAACGAGTGACCGATACGACGAGTGCGCCCACGGTGCGGAAGGTCGGTGCTGTCGCGCCTCGCCTCTCCGGCACCGTCCGCATCGTCGGTGCCGGCCTGCTCGGCGCGAGCGTCGGGCACGCTCTCCGCGCGAAGGGCATCGACGTCGTCCTCACCGACGCGTCGCCCGCGCAGCTGCGTCTCGCGGTCGACTACGGCGCCGGTCGTCTCTCAGCCGATGACGACGCGCCCTCGCTGATCGTCGTCGCCGTTCCGCCCGATGTCACCGCCGACGTGATCGAAGCCGAGCTCGCGCGGTACCCGGATGCCGTGGTCACCGACGTCGCGAGCGTCAAGCTCGAGCCGTTCCGCACGCTGCGGGGACGCGGTGTCGACCTCACGCGCTACATCGGCTCGCATCCGCTCGCGGGTCGCGAGCGCGGGGGAGCGATCTCCGCCCGCGCCGACCTGTTCATCGGCCGTCCCTGGGTGGTCTGCCGCGACGAGGACACGAAGGCTTCCGATCTCGCACTCGTCGAGGCTCTCGCGCTCGACGTCGGCGCCATGCCGCTGGAGATGACGCCCGAGGAGCACGACCGCTCGGTCGCGCTGACCTCGCACGTGCCCCAGGTCGTCGCCAGTCTTCTCGCCGCGCGTCTCGCCGGGGCAGAGGAGGGTGCGCTGCGCCTCGCCGGCCAGGGCGTCCGCGACACGACGCGCATCGCGGCATCCGCTCCCGAACTGTGGGTGCAGATCCTCGGCGCGAACGCCGGACCCGTCGTGGAGATCCTCGATGCGCTGGCCGCCGACCTCGGCGAGATCTCGGACGCTCTCCGTCAGCCGGGTGCTCCCGGCGCCCGTCGCGTCGTCGCGGAGACGATCCGTCAGGGCAACGACGGCGTCGACCGGCTCCCCGGCAAGCACGGACAGAACCGTCGCTTCGAGTCGCTCATCGTCATGATCGACGACACCCCCGGCCAGCTCGGCCGCCTGTTCGGCGAGCTCGGCGAACTCGGCGTCAACGTCGAGGACCTGAGGCTCGAGCACTCGCCCGGTGCCCAGTTCGGTCTGGCCGAGATCAGTGTCGAACCGGCCACGCTGCATGGAGCGATCACCGGGCTCCAGGAACGCGGATGGCGGATTGCAGGGAACACCAATGACTGACACTTCGACCGCCACCAAGTTCATCGCGATCGACGGTCCTGCCGGCTCCGGCAAGTCCAGCGTCTCGAAGGCCGTCGCCCGCAAGCTGGGCTTCGGCTACCTCGACACCGGTTCGGCATACCGTGCGCTCGCCTGGCACGTGCTCGATCGTGGCGCTGACACGACGGATGCCGATGCGGTGCGCACCGCGGCATCCGACTTCCCCGTCGTACTCGGGCTCGATCCCGACGACCGCACCGTGCGGGTCGGCGATGTCGAGGTCACCGAGGCGATCCGAGACCCGCGGGTCTCGGGTGCCGTGAGCGGCGTCGCCAGGGTCGCCGAGGTTCGCGCCCAGGTCAACGAACTGTTCCGCGCACTCGTCGCCGACGCCGCGTATCCCGCGGTGGTCGTCGAGGGCCGTGACATCACGACCGTGGTCGCGCCCGACGCGCCCGTACGGATCCTTCTGACTGCGGCTCCCGAGGTACGGGCCGCCCGCCGCGCCGGCGAACTCGCCGGCGAGAACGCGGATGCTGTCGCCGCTGCGCTGCACAAGCGCGACGCGTCCGACAGCACCGTCGTCGACTTCCTCAACGCCGCGGACGGCGTCGAGGTCGTCGATTCGACGGACCTTGATTTTTCCCAGACCATCGACGCCGTTCTCACGGTGATCGAGCAACACCGAGGAGCACACCGTGGCTGACGACGAATACGAAGGCGGCCCCGACCAGCTCGCCGAGAAGATGGAGCAGATCGACGAGGAGCTCGCCGAGCAGCGCGCCGAGACGCTCCGTGCAGGTCTGGCGGACTACGACCTCGACGATGAGGATGCCGCGCTCCTCGCCGGCATCACCATGGGCGAGGACGGGATCATGTTCAGCCCGGCCCTGCCGGTGGTGGCGATCGTCGGACGGCCGAACGTGGGCAAGTCCGCGCTCGTGAACCGCATCCTCGGTCGTCGTGAGGCCGTCGTGGAGGACACGCCCGGCGTGACCCGCGACCGCGTGACGTACAAGGCCGAATGGGCCGATCGCCGCTTCTCGATCGTCGACACCGGAGGCTGGGAGCCCGACGCCCGCGGCATCGACCGCTCGGTCGCGATGCAGGCGGAGATCGCGATCGATCTCGCCGACATGGTGCTGTTCGTCGTGGATGCGATGGTCGGTGCGACATCGACCGACGAGCACGTCGTGAAGCTGCTCCGCAAGAGCGGCAAGCCGGTGTTCCTCGTCGCCAACAAGATCGACGACGCTCGGCAGGAGCCGGAAGCGGCAGCCCTCTGGGGCCTGGGTCTCGGCGAACCGTACCCGGTGTCGGCCATCCACGGTCGCGGCGTCGCCGACCTGCTCGATGCGGTGCTGAAGAAGCTCCCCGAGGTCTCGGCCGTCGCGAAGCAGGAGATCGGCGGACCGCGTCGTGTCGCGATCCTCGGTCGCCCGAACGTCGGCAAGTCGTCGCTGCTCAACAAGGCGGCGGGCGAAGAGCGCGTCGTCGTGAACGAGCTGGCCGGAACGACCCGCGACCCGGTGGACGAGGTCGTGGAACTCGGCGGCAAGATGTGGCGCCTGGTCGACACGGCCGGCATCCGTCGTCGTGTGCACATGGCGCAGGGCGCCGACTTCTACGCTTCGCTGCGCACCTCCGCCGCGCTCGAGAAGGCCGAGGTCGCTGTGGTCGTGCTCGACGTGTCGGAGACGATCAGCGAGCAGGACGTGCGCATCATCGACCTCGTGCTGGAGTCGGGCCGTGCGCTCGTGCTCGCGTTCAACAAGTGGGACCGTCTGAACGACACCGACCTCGAGAACGCCGACCGCCGCCGCTACCTCGAACGGGAGATCGAGCAGGACCTCGCGCACGTCGCGTGGGCTCCGCGCGTGAACATCTCGGCGAAGACGGGGCGTCACCTCGACAAGCTCGTCCCCGCGTTGGAGACGGCACTCGAGAACTGGGATCGCCGCATCCCGACCGGCAAGTTCAACGCCTTCCTGGCCGAGCTGGTGGCGGAGCACCCGCACCCGCTGCGTGGTGGCAAGCAGCCGCGCATCCTGTTCGGCACGCAGGCATCGACGCGTCCGCCGACGTTCGTGCTGTTCACCACCGGATTCCTCGACCCGGGCTACCGTCGGTTCATCCAGCGACGCCTGCGCGAGATCTACTCGTTCGAGGGAACGCCGATCGTGATCAACATGCGTGTGCGTGAGAAGCGTCAGCGCTGACCTGTTCCTGGTGCGCCTGTTCCCGCCTGTTGCGCGGGGTGGTGCCGATGCCCGGATGCTGTGAAAGGCTGAAGGGGTGACTGTCGTACCTCCCGCCACCGGTGAACCGCGTCGCCCCGACGGGCCGCGGAATCCGGGCGATGCCTGGGTGGTCGCGGAGTCGGGGGAGAAGTACTGGGGACGCTTCGGCGCCGCCGGTCTTCTCGCGTTCGATCCCGCCCGAGGCATCCTGCTGCAGCATCGTGTCTCGTGGAGCCATTTCGGGGGCACGTGGGGGCTGCCCGGCGGCGCGCTGCACGAGGGTGAGACCGCGATGGTCGGTGCGATCCGTGAGGCGCAGGAGGAAGCCGGCGTGCCGGACGGCGCCGTCCGCGCGCGATTCACGAGTGTGCTCGATCTCGAGATCTGGTCGTACACGACGGTCATCGCCGATGTGCAGGTGCCGTTCGATCCGGTGATCAGCGACCCGGAGAGCGTGGCGCTCGAGTGGGTGCCCGTCGACGAGGTCGCGTCTCGGCCGCTGCATCCGGGATTCGGTGCCGCGTGGCCGGCGCTGCGTTCGCTGCTCGATGTACGGCCTGTGATCGTGGTCGATGGCGCGAACGTCGTCGGTTCTGTTCCGAACGGTTGGTGGAAGGATCGCGCCGGCGCGGCGTCGCGTCTTCGTGCGCGCCTGGAGGGGCTGGCAGTGTCTGCGGACGATCTCGGTGTAGCCGGTGACGTGTGGTTCCCTGCGGTGTCGCTCGTGCTCGAGGGCCAGGCTCGTGGTGTTGCCTCGGGTCTGGATGCCGACTCGGTATCTGTCATCAACGCGGACGCCTCGGGCGACGACGCGATCGTTGCGGAGGTCGAGCGTCGCGTCGGTGCGGGGGACACCGTGCTGGCTGTGACGAGCGACCGTGCACTTCGTGAGCGGGTCGAGCGGGCAGGTGCCGCGCAGGTGCGGTCGGCCGGATGGCTGGTGGATCTGCTGGCGCAGGCCGACCGCGCGAAGAGCTGACTCTCCATACTCAGACGAACATGACGCGGTGGGTGGGTCGGTCGGTGTAGTCGCGGCCGAGGGGGCTGTGCCAGGTGATGGTGCCGTCGGGTTCTTGGGTGGCGGTCCACCGGTGGGTGTTCGGGATGTCGGGGTGTTTGAGGGTGTGGTGGGCGCGGCAGAAGTGGGCGAGGTTGTCGATCCGGGTCTTGCCGCCTCGGGCGTGGTCGTGGTTGTGATCGATGTCGCACCGGTGCACCGGTGTGCGGCAGCCGGGGAATCGGCAGTGCTGGTCCCGGGCACGCAGGAACCGGCGCATCTGCTCGGTCGGGGTGTAGGTGTCGGTCTGGGTGACCATCCCGAACCGGTCGAGCAAGAGGCGTGACCAGCCGGTATTTCGTCCGGCGAGGAGCCGGGCGATGTCCGGGTGGAGGGGCCCGTGTCCGTCGAGGTCGGCGGGGCGGTCATCGGCCCCGGCAAGGGTCGTGCCGGCGACGGTGACCTGGATCCGGCCCTGGATGTTCTCGAGCCCGGTCCCGTGGACGGCGCTCGGGTCGGCGGCGAGCAGCAGGTCCGCGAGCAGGTCGGCTTGCACCTGATCCCACGTGCGGGTGTCCGTCACCACATCCGAGGCATCTGCGGTGTCGGGGTCGGTGGCGAACGTGTCGTCGCTGAAGATCTTGCCCTCATCGGCCGCGGTCGCCGCGTTGGCGTCGGTCTTGGTCGAGGTCGAGGCGTTCCTGTTCGCGTCGGTGCGGGGCTCGTCGTCTCTCGCGGCAGCAGACTCTCGATCACGGTTGCGGATCACCTGTCGCGTCATCTGTGCCAGCCGGTCGGCGATCGCGACCGCCACCCATTCCGGGAGCACCGCGGTCAACAACGCCAACCCGTCCCCGACGGACCGCACCTTCACACCCCGCTCCCCGGCCGCACGCTTGTGCCGCTCCGCCACCGTCTCCCCGACCAGGGCGGCGGCGATCTGCTTCGCGTGCGCCGCCGTCCGTGCCGCCGTCTCCCGCTCCGCGAACACCAGCACCGCCGCCTCATACAACCCCATCACGCCGGCATCCACCCGCCGATTGCGGATCGCCTCCGACACGATCGCACTCGCCCGGCAGATCTCCCGCACATGCCCCGCGCTGACCCGCCCCACCGCGAACGACTCCCGCACCGCGGGCAGGTCACAACTCAGCGTCCGGGCATCAGCGAACGCGAACTCGACAGACCCTTGCGGGATCCGGCCCGCAGCAGAGAACTCCGCGACCATCGACCGGTACATCGCATCCCGATGAAACCCATTCCCCACAACATCCCTGTCGTGAATCGCGATCCGCTCGCCGAGCAGTTCCATCGCCTCGCACTCGAGAACCGCGGCCTGACGCTTCTTCTCCACCCACGCATCCAACACACGACGACGCTCCTCGAGATCGAGGTCGAAATCCGTCCGCTGCTGAGCCATGACCCCAGTTTAGAACAAATGTTCGAAACTCGCAGTATACTACTCGAGGAAGTGCTCGTCCCGCCCGCGGAGCTTGTCGATGTCTCGACGTTCGCGCTTCGTGGGTCGACCCGCACCTCGATCGCGAAGGCCGAGGGCCGCCTGAGGCTCGCGCGCAGGGGTGCGATCGTTGAAGGCGAGCGCAGCGACCGGAGCGCCGACGCGCTTCACGAGGATCTGGCGGACGCCGAGGATGCGGTCGAATCCAGAGATCCGGATACGGACCTCGTCGCCGACGCGGATGGTCGCCGCGGCCTTCACCTTCTCGCCATTGACGCGTACATGCCCGGCGCGGCATGCAGTCGTGGCAGCCGATCGCGTCTTGTAGACGCGGACAGCCCAGAGCCAGCTGTCGACGCGAGCGGAGTCTGGCATCAGGAGGTCCTCTTCTCACGAAGGGCGATGAGTGCGCCGGCGACGAGCAGCCCCTGGCCGAGGGTGTAGGTCAGCATGATCACGGGGTTGCTCCAGGAGGGAAGGCCGTCGGGTAGGAAGAGTCGGAAGGCCAGCACCGTGTCGCTCGCGAGGAAGAACACGCCGCCGACGGCGATGATCGGGTGGCATCGTGAGGAGAATGCGGCCGTGCCGCCGAGCACCAGACCGTACGCGGCGACGGCGATCAGCAACCCGCCGGTGTGCGGGCCGAGGAAGACGAGCATCGCGATCCACCACACGGCGTAGATCAGTGCCCACCACGGCATCCGTCGTCGGGAAAGATGGCGGACGAACAGGGCGATGTATGCCACATGCGCGATACCGAAGAACATCAGCATCAGTGGAAGCTCGGGCGCCATGGGGAAGAAGACGCTCGCCCCGTCTCCGAGCCATGAGAACAGCAGAGCGGCGAGCAGCGCGACCAGCGCGGAGGCCGGGAAACGGCGACGGATCGAGAACACCACCGGGACCGCCAGGAGCGGCATCAGCAGCAGCTTCGTCGTTCCGGCTGCCGGGCTCTCCACAGCAAGCAGCGCCACGTGCACGGCCGAGACCACGACGAAGGGAACGAAGGCCCACAGGATCGGCGTGGGAAGCGAGCGGCGCTGCATCACCCCATCGTATTGTCGAGGGCCGGCGAACCCCGACCGATCAGGATTCGACGGTGACCTGGTCGACATCGCCGTCCGGGCCGAGGTGCACGGCGGGCCAGTACCCCTCGGGGAAGTGTTCGCCGCAGTCGTCGGTCAGGTGCAGGACGATCGTTCCGTCGGATGCCGCTTCGACCGTCTCGAGGGTGAGATCGGATGCTGCGTCGTCGAGCTCGTGCGGTTCGGGTTCGCCGTTGCTGAAGTTCGTGACCACGGCATCCGATGCGATCCGCCGCAGCGAGGCGAGGTCGGCGATCGTCTCGCGCACGCGGGGGAGGAGCGGCGTGATCTCGTCGGGACTCGTCCCTTCGAGCATGAGCTCGACGTCTGTCCCGTCGACCACGACAGTGCCGCCGTACCATTCATGGGTGAGGACGCTGCCGTCGGTCAGCTCGGTGGTGGCGCGGGTGAGGGAGCCGAGGGTCGGATCGTCGATGGTCGGATGCTCGTCGCTCATGACTTCACGCTAGCGCTCGGTCATGGTGCAAGGCGCAACCCGATGGGCTCGAGGTGCTCGCGGAGGATGCTGATTGCCTTCGGTCCGACGCCGTGGATGGCGAGCAGCTCTTTCTCGGAGGCTCCGTCGAACTGGTCGAGGCGCGTCAGACCGTGGAGGGCGAGTTCGCGCCGCGATACCTTGCCCATCGCGGCAGGGAGTTCTGAGTTCTCGCTCACGAGCGGAGTTCCAGCGTGACGAGAGTGCGACCCGGCTTGAGCTCGGTCGTCTCGGCGAATCCCGCTGCGAGGAACGTGCCGACCGTTCCGTGGAACAGGTCGTTAGTGCGCTGCTTTGCGCCGCCGGTGTCGACCGGGTACCCCTCGATGAGTCGGGCGCCGGATCCTCTGGCGAAGTCGACGGCAGCCCGCAGCAGTTCGAGGTTCAGCCCGGATCCGCGGTGCTCGCGTCGCACGACGAAGCACGTCACGGCCCACACCGAGTCGTCGTCGAACGGTTCGGTGGACGCGGCTGCGATGATGCGCGTGCGCGGGACACGCGCTTGCTTCGTGCGAGGACCGATTCGGATCCAGCCGGCGGCCTCGCCGTCGACGTAGACGATGATCCCTGGCGGCGGCCCGTCGTCGATCTCGGCGCGGAGCATCTCGGTGCGCTGCGGAGTGGTCGTCTCGTTCCAGTCCTTGTTGCTCAGGACCGGCCAGATGCACTGGCAGCTCGCGCCGTCACCGCCACCTGTGAGCGCGTGCTGAACATCGTCCCAGCGGGCGGTCGTCGCCACCTCGGTCGTGATCGTCGCCATGCACGGCACGCTACGCCGAGCGTCCGACACCCGCAACGGACCGGTTCGCGGAGCGCCGCCGGGTCAGGCTAAGATAGGGGAGTTGCCCGCGCGGAAGTGCGGAACAACGGGCTGTGGCGCAGCTTGGTAGCGCACTTGACTGGGGGTCAAGGGGTCGCAGGTTCAAATCCTGTCAGCCCGACCGAAAAGCCCCGGAGAACCGCAGAGTCACGCGGATCTCCGGGGCTTTTTCCCTGCCCCTCGGCGGCCGAGACGACCATCGTCGCCCCTCACGGCGCCGCGAGCTGCGCTCTCAACCGGCAGAGCCCGCTCAGGGCACGAGCACGATGCGCCCGAACACCTCACCCGCATCCATGAGTCGGTGCGCCTCGGCGGCGGCGCTCAGGGGGAGGGTGTCGTGAACCACAGGGGAGAGGATGCCGCGAACAGCGTCGTCGAACATCTCGCCTCGTACCCGGGCGAGCTCGTCACGGGGCACGGTATCGAGGCTGAGCGTTCCGAAAGTGATCGATCGGCGGAAGCCGGCCAGAAGCGCCGTGCCGAAGTCAGCGGGCGGGAAGCCGCCGACCACGCCCACGGCGATCAGGCGGCCGTTGGGTGCGAGGCGCTCGATGAATCGGGGAAGATCGGCGCCGCCGACGATGTCGAGGATGACGTCGAACTCGGCCGGAGCCTTCGTGTCGCCCGCGCCGGCGCGGTCGAGTATATGAGTGGCGCCGAACGTGCGCAGTCGCTCGCCTCGTTCGGGAGACGACGTGGTGACGGAGATGGTCGCGGCGCCGGCCCGAGCAGCCAACTCGACACCGGCCAGGCCGATGCTCCCGGCGGCGCCCCGCACGAGCACGGATTCGCCCTCGACAAGGCGGGCGCGTTCGAGCGCGAAATGCGCGACCGGCGCAGCACTGCCGAGGGTCACGGCCTGGACGGACGTGAGCTCGGATGGCAGCGCGACGATCTCGTCGGCGCGAGCGGTCACGTACTCGGCGTACCCACCCGAGATCCCGGTGAACGCCCAGACGCGTCGACCGAGCCATACCGGGTCTACATCGGACCCCGTCGCTGTCACGACCCCGGCCGCTTCGCTTCCGGGGATCATCCCCGAGTCGCGAGTCGCTTCGGCGATCCCGCCCCGGCGGATCACGACGTCGACCCCGCCGACGCCGATCGCATCCGTTCGAATGAGGACCTCGCCGACTCCGGGCGTCGGTACGGGAAGGTCGGTCACCTCCATCCCACTCGGGTCGCCGAAGGTCCGGATGATCACTGCGCGCATGGGTGCACTCCGTTTCGCGGCGGGATGTCGGACCCGCCTTCCGAAACGTAACGGACGCCAGCGTCCACTTGAGTAAAGTGAGACACATGTCCGTCACACTGCCTCAGGATCTGCGCTCCGACGCGATGGAGAACCGTGATCGGGTCCTCGCCGCAGCTCGCGAACTGTTCGCGACCGACGGCCTCGCCGTGACGATGCGGGAGATCGCTCGTCATGCGGGTGTCGGGCCGGCGACTCTCTACCGTCGGTTCCCCACGAAAGCCGATCTCGTCCGCGCCGCTTTCGTCGACGAGCTCGACGCCTGCAAGTCGATCGTGGTCGATGCCCTCGCCGACACCGACCCATGGCGCGGTTTTCGAGGCATCATCGAGCGTGTCCTCGAGCTCAACGCCCGGAACCAAGGCTTCACGGACGCATTCGTCTCCGCCTACCCCGGGGACGTGGACTTCAGAGCGCATCGCGAGGCGGCGGTGCGGGGGATCGTCACGGTCGCTCGTCGTGCCATCGAGGCCGGCGCTCTGCGCGCCGACTTCGTCCTGGACGACTTCCTGATCGTCTTGCTCGCGGCGCGCGGACTGTCGAGTACGACGGAGGCGGAACGCGCCGGTACCGCTCGTCGCTATGCGGCGCTGGTCATCGACGGGCTGCGCGCGTCCGACCGGCACGGGTCGCTACCGGCCCCGCCGCGACTCATCCCGAGCGTCATCCCGGGGTAGGCCGAGCCTCACTCACCTCGTCGCCCGACGGGCTTCGATGAGATGGCGAGTCGAATGGGCGATGAACGGGCCATCCTGCTGGATGAGCCGGTGGAGCTCACGGAGCTTGTCGCGGTACTGATCGACCGAGAATCCGGGCACCCACCAGATCACCTTTCGAAGCAGGTAGACCACCGCGGCGACATCATGGATCTCGATCCGCAGTCGCGCCGTCTGCAGATCCACGATCTCGAGGCCTGCGGCTTCGGCGGCGGCCGATTCATCGTCGGGATGCCGGCCTCGGCGGGCTTCCGGCTGCGGTCCGAGGAAGAACTCGATCAGCTCGAACACGCTCGCCGGCCCGACGTGCTGCGCGAAATACGTTCCACCGGGCTGCAGCACTCGTGCGATCTCGTCCCACCAGATCGTCGCCGGATGCCGGCTCGTCACTAGATCGAAGGCCTCATCGCCGAAGGGCAGCGGCGGCTCGTCGGGATCGGCGACGACGACCACCCCTCGTGGATGCAACAGACGGGTGGCCTTGGCGACATTCGGTGGCCAAGATTCCGTGGCGACAGCGACCGGAGGGAACGTCTCTGCCTGTGCGAGCACCTCCCCGCCACCGGTCTGCACGTCCAGGGACGCCGACGCTCGACCCAGGCGTTCAGCGAGCTGGTAGCCGTATCGCCACGCGGGTCGCTCTTCGGTGGCGCGCCCATCCAGCCAGGAGAAGTCCCAGCCGGACACGTCGGCGGATTCCCCGGCTTCCAGCAGGGCATCGAATTCGTTTTTCACCTTTCCGTCCTTCCCGTCAGGGCGGTCTCGTCGATCGCCTCCCGCAACCTCCCCGCCTCCAACCCCAGCGCCCACTCCGCGACATCCGCGACCACGCGCGTGTGTGCCGGGTGCTCGATCGGCGCGGAGGAGTTGACGTACGATCCACCTCCGTCGAGTGCGATGAGGATGCGGATGCAGGCGGCCTCGGCGTCCGCTCCGGGGAAGTCACCCGAGGCGATGCCGTCCTCGATGATCGCGGTGAGGCGTTCGCGGTCGAGCCCGTCCTGGATCTGCAACTCGGTGTCGAGCGCCGGGCTGAACCGCGAGAGGTGCCGCGCGTTCAGCCAGAGCCGGGCCAGCGGCAGCGAGCGGCCGCGCTCGACGTGATCGACGAAGCGCGCCAGGCGGTGCAACGGCGTGCCGCCGGTCGTGAAGAACTGCTCGCGTTCGATCACCGCGGCCCGTGCGAACGCGGCGACGACCAGATCCTCCGCGACGGGGAAATAGTGCGTGATCAGGCCGGGCCGCACACCGAGCCGGGCGGCGACGGCGCGGAGCGTGATGCGCTCGAGGCCTTCCTCGATCGCGATGGCCGCGGCGCAGGCGAGGATGTCCTCCCGCCTCTCTTCCGGAGGTTTGCGGGTGCGCGGCGATGCGGCCGGAGAAGAAGTGCTTGACGTCACCCCGCCCATGCTATTGAATGAGTGACCAATAGTCCATTGGGCATGTGACCAATAGCACGGTGACCGATAGCGATGACGCTCCTCCCGAAAGGAACTCCATGACCCAGAACCCTCCCGTCGACCACCTGGCGGTCGATCACGTCGACGCGGCCTCCCGCCCCGAGACGCGAGGCATCGAGCTGATCGACGACGCCGAGCGGCACGGCCGAGCGCGCGACCTGTTCCTCATCTGGGCGGCCCCGAGCGTCAGCATCCTGAATCTCACGATCGGAGCATCGCTGATCCTGCTCGGTCTCGAGATCTGGCAGGCGATCGCCGTCATCGTCGCCGCCTCCCTCCTGTGGATCCTGCCCGGCATCATCGCCGGCAGCGGACCGGCATCCGGCACCTCCGGGTCGGTCGTGACGCGGGCGATGTACGGCATCCTCGGCAACCGGCTCTTCGTCGCCGTCGTCGGCTGGTTCATCGGCGCGGTGTTCCTCTCACTGACCTGGCTCGCGTCGTCGTTCCTGGGCGCCGACCTGCTGCGGCGCATCGGCATCGACGACCCGATCTGGGTCCCGATCGGCGTCACGCTGGTCGTCTCGGCGGTCACGATCCTCGTCGCCATCTTCGGTCACGGCCTCATCCTGCGCGCCTATCCGTACATGGCCGGAGCGCTCTTCGTGATCTTCCTCGCTGTGGCGGGGTTCATCCTGCCGACCGTCGACTGGCAGTACACGGCTGCCGAGCCGCTGAGCGGCGCCGCGCTGTGGTCGGCGATCTCGATCGGCTTCACGATCCTCGCCTCGACGCCGCTGTCTTTCATGAACAGCCCCGACATCGCCCGCTACCTGCCGCGCGACACCAAGCCCTCGCACATCACCGCCGCGACGGCGCTCGGCGGCGCCATCCCGTTCATCGTCTTCACGATCGTGGGAGTGCTGCTGGCGACCGGAGTGAGCGATGCGGCCTTCGCCGTCGGCATCGACGTCGCGCTGGTCGATCTTCTCCCGTCGTGGCTCGGACCGATCCTCGTGCTCGGCGTCGTGATCAACACGATCGCCCTGAACGCCATGACGGCGTACACCTCGAGCATGGCTCTGCAGGCGATCGGCTTCCGCCTTCGCCGCATCCCCGCGGCGATCATCGTCGGCGTCGTCGGCACCGCACTGACCATCTACCTCGTGCTGTCGTCGAGCCTCCTGGAGGCCGCCAACCTGATGCTGCAGTTCCTGGTCGTGGTCTCGGGGCCGGCGATGGCGATCTTCGTCGTCGACGTCATCCTGCGCCGCTACGACTACGACGGCGTCGACCTCTTCCACGACCGGCCGGGAGGCCGGTTCTGGTACTCGGCCGGGTGGAGCATCCCCGGCATCGCCGCGCTCTTCGCCGGCGGAATCGTCACGGCACTGTGCCTCTCGACGAGCGTCTGGAGCGGTCCCGTCGCCCAGCTCACCGGCTACATCGACCTGTCGGTGCCGGTCGGTATGCTCGTGGCCGCGGTGCTCTATGCCGGCCTGTTGCGCACGCCCCTCGGAAAGGACGGTCGACCATGACCACCCGCTACATCAACGGACGCATCTTCACCGCCGACACCGACCCGGCCAGCGCCTGGGCCGAGACCGTCGTGATCGACGACGCCACGATCGTCTACGTCGGCTCGACCGACGACGCCCCCGAGGCCGACGACACCGTCGACCTGCAGGGCCGACTCGTGCTGCCCGGCTTCACCGACGCCCACACGCATCTGCTCATGGCGGGTGCGGCCCTCGGGCAGGTGCCGCTCACCGCCGCGCGCTCGCTCGAAGAGATCCAGACGCTGCTGCGCGATGCCCGCGCGGCTGATCCGGACGCGACCGTGATCCGCGGACGCGGCTGGCTCTTCGACTCGGTGCCCGACGGCGCGCCGACCGCGGCGATGATCGACGCGGTCGTCAGCGACATCCCCGTCTATCTCGACGCGAACGACTACCACTCGTGCTGGGTGAACAGTGCCGCCCTCGCGGAGCTCGGCATCACGCGCGACACCCCCGATCCGATCGGCGGCCACTTCGCCCGGGATGCCGCGGGGGAGCCGACCGGCCTGCTCTACGAGACCGCGGCGACGCAGTACGCCTGGGCGCACCGTGACGAGACGACCACCGATGCGGACCGCGACGCCGACGTCGAGCGCGTCATCGACGCCTACCTCGCCGCCGGTGTCACCGGAACGATCGACATGGCCTTCGACGAGTTCGGACTCGCGGCGCTCCAGCGCGCCCAGGCGCGACACGGGGGAGAGCTGCCGATCCGCGTCGCTGCGCACTGGATCATCAACAACACCGGCGACGACGACGCGAACCTCGCTCAGGTCGCGCGCGCGGCCGAGCTCGCCGACCACGATGCTTCGTCGTGGTTCCGGATCGTCGGAATCAAGCTGATCCTCGACGGCGTGATCGACGCGTGCACCGCCGCGATGCGGCATCCGTACGCCGACGGAACGAACGCCGCACCCATCTGGCCCGTCGCGCAACTCAACCCCGTCGTCGCCGCCGCGGATGCCGCCGGCCTCCAGGTCGCGCAGCATGCGATCGGCGACTATGCGAGCGAGATCGCCCTCGACGCGATCGAGCACGCCGTCGCCGTCAACGGCGAGAGGCCGCGCCGGCACCGGATCGAGCACCTCGAGTACGCGGCCCCGGGAACCGCCGAGCGGATGGCGCGGCTCGGCGTGACCGCCTCGATGCAGCCCGTGCACAGCGACCCGGCGATCTTCGCCAACTGGGCCGAGATGCTGGGCGACGACCGGGTGGACCGGGCCTTCCCGTGGCCGGAGTATGAGGATGCCGGAGCGCTCCTCGCCTTCTCGACCGATGCGCCGACCGCCCCGCACGAGGCGCTCGCGAACATGTACGTCGCGTCGACCCGCGCCTCGGCGCTCGACCGGAGCGTGCCCGCGATCCACCCGCAGTTCGCGCTCCCTCTGGCCGCGGCGATCGGTCATGCGACCCGCGACGCGGCGGCATCCGTCGGCGACGGCGACTGGCGCGGACGAATCGCCCCGGGCTTCGCGGCCGACCTGACCGTGCTCGACACCGATCCGTTCGCCGAAGGGCCGGAGTCCCTGCTCTCCGCGCACGTCGTCGAGACGATCGTCGCCGGGCGGACCCGCTACCGCGCGGAGGGATGACCGCCCGTCACGCGCACCAGAACCCGCGGAGGCTCTCCGCCAGGGCTTGCCCCTGCGCGTAGCCTCCGCGGGCGGCAGGGAGTCGGGTCGACGGATCGAGGGCATTGGCATTGAAGACATCGCCCGCGCCGGCATCCGGGAAGACGGTCTCGACCACGCTGCCGCTCGCGCGGAGCTCCTCGACCTGGGTCGCGAGATCCATGCCCCACGCGAGAGGCTGACGGGATCTGCCGCCGAACGGCTCCAGGATGAGGACCCGGGAGAACCCTTCGGCGAGGTCGGCGTTCGAGCTGCGCCGGTATCCGCCGTTCAGGTACCGGTCCTCACCGATGCGATAGGGCGTCATGGCCGACGTGCTCGCGGCCACCGCGTCCACCAGGTCGATGCCGCTGTGCCGATCGAACACCACGGGTTCGCCGGTACGGGCATCGACGGCCGGAATCAGCACGCGCTGCTCGGGCCAGGCGTGGCGGGGGAGCCGGGCGGAGACGATGCTCCGCCAGCGCGCGGCATCCGCTCCTTCCGACGAATCCCGCTCGAGTGCCGCCGCACCGATCCTGCGGCGCATGTCGGCGGCGTCGGCCGACGCCGCGATGATCGCGTCGGACCACGCCATGTAGTCGGGCCCGGAGAGCGCGGGGCGCGTTGCGGGTGGAGTCCGTCCCGGCGCCGGTCGCGCCGGTTCGGCGACGATGGCCGCGTACAACTCGGACGAGGGTGTGCCGCTGGTGATCTGCGCCGCAACGGTCGATCCCGCCGAGGTGCCGACGATGAGATCTGCCTCGGTGAGCTCGAGGCTGTGGGCGGACAACCCGGCGATGAGACCGAGCTGCCAGGCGTTACCGGCTGCTCCGGCTCCGGCGAGGACGAGGGCGCGCGTGAGAGCACGTGATGAGGAGGGAGTGATGTTCATGGGAGTCGCCTTTCGCGATGTGCCTGTGCGGCGCTCCCGGTGGCGACGGCGTCAGCCGCGTGATCGTGGACTTTCGGAGGGAGCGCCCACTGTGGTCTCTGCATACATGGGTCACACCTCCGTTCATCGGAACACGATCGCCGAACGTTAGCACGGCTCACTTCAGCACCACCAGCTCTCGCGTCGTCCTCGTCATGGCCACGTACTGATCCACCGCCGCGGTGAGGTCGTCGCCGAACTCGTCGGGCCGGACCAGGAGCACCAGGTCGAACTCCAGGCCCTTCGCGCTCTCGGGTGTGAGCGAGCGCACGCGCGGGGTCGGGACGAACGACTCGTCGCCGATGACACAGGCCGTACCCTCGAGGTGGGCGTCGAGCCAGGCGGCGAGGATGCGGTCCCGCTCCGCCACCGACGCGTATGCGACCGGTACTCCGCTGTCGCGCACCGATGTCGGCACGTTGGCGTCGGGGATGGCTCGACGGATGATCGGGGCGGCGGCCTCCATCACCTCCCGTGGTGTGCGGTAGTTCACGCTCAGCGGCGCGATCCTCGCTCCGCTGACGCCGATTCGCGCGAGGCGGCCCTCCCAGCTCTCGGTGAACCCGTGCCGTGCCTGTGCCCGATCGCCCACGATCGTGAAGCTGCGCGAGGGGCAGCGGGCGACCAGCATCCGCCATTCCGCGTCGGTGAGCTCCTGCGCCTCGTCGACGACGATGTGCGCGAAGGGGCCGGCCAGCTCGTCCGGTGAGGCCGCGGGCGGTGCATCGGCGCCTGCGAGCACGTTCCGCGCGTCCTGCCCCTTGAGGATCGACATGACCTTCATGTCGCTGTCGTCGTTCTCGATCAGGTGGTCGATCACGTGGGACATCTGGTCCTCTGCCGCGGCGACAGCGGCCTGGCGACGATGCTCCTGACGGACGCTCTCCGGATCGCCGATGCGTCGACGCGCCGCGTCCAGCACCGGGAGGTCGGAGACGGTCCAGGCCGCCGGGTCGTCCCGTTGGAGGAGAGCGACCTCGGTGGTCGACAGCGCCGGTGCGCACTGCTGCAGAAAGGCGGGCGAGGTCCACAGGCGGGCGACGACGGATGCCGGTGACAGGAGGGGCCACGCGCGGACGAACGCGCCCGTGAGTTCCTCGTCCTGCCGCAGCCATCGCCGGACGACGTGCGGAGGCACATCGTCGTCATCGATCTGATCGACCAGCAGCTCGAGGATCTCCTCCCAGACCTCGTCGCGGGCCTCGTTGTGAGGGGAGGCCGGATCCGCGGCTGAGAACACCTCCGCCCACTCCTCGCGGCTCAGCCACAGATCGGCCCAGGGTGACTCGATGCGCATGGCGTGCTGAGGCGGGTGCTCGAACGCCGACGCGGCGGCAGCGACCAGCGACTGCGGATCGAGGCTCGCCTTCAATGCCGCGATCCGGTGATCTCTATCCTCTTGCGCTGCCGATCCCTCGGGCGTGAGATCGCGCAACGTGGCGAGTCGCACGGTGTCTTCGCCGAGACTGGGCAGCACGTCTTCGACGTAGGCGAGGTAGTGCGCGTTCGGCCCGACGAGCAGCATGCCGCCGCCGCCCTGCGTGAGCCGTGGCTCGGCGTACAGGAGGTGCGCGGCACGATGCAGGGCCACGACGGTCTTCCCCGTACCCGGACCCCCGTCGACGACCAGTGCACCGCGGGAAGGGGTGCGGATGATCGAATCCTGATCCGCCTGGATCGTCGCGAGCACGTCGCGCATCCTCGAAGTCCGGTGGCTGGCGAGGCCCGCGATGAAGGCGGACTGGTCATCGAGTGCGGCGGTGTTCTCGAATCCGTCCGGCGACAGTGCCTCGTCCCAGTAGTCGCTGATCCGTCCGTCGGTCCAGCGGTAGCGACGGCGCGAGACGATGCCGCGGGGATCCTCCATCGTCGCGGCGAAATAGGGTTCCGCAGCGGGCGCACGCCAGTCGATGAGCAGCCGGGTGCCGTCGGCGGCAGCCAGCCCCGTACGGCCGATGTAGATCGGAGGGCCTTCCGTGGGCGTCATCCGGCCGAGGCACACGTCGATGCCGAAGCGGTCGAGCACTCGGAGCCGGCTGCTGAGCCGGCGGATCTCCAGATCGCGGTCCACGGCGTCGCCGCCGAGGTGGGCGGTCTGTCGGCGCACCTCGGTCAGACGGGCCGAGGTCTCCGCACGCTGGAGCTGCAGGGTGTCGGCGATGCGACCGAGGTGCGTGCGGTCGGCGTCGAGGAGTGCGGGCGCGGCTTTCGCCGTCAGATTGTCGGGGAGCAGGAAGGGGTCGATGGGCATGAATCTCCTTCGCGCTCGAGCGCAGATCGCACGAGCGAGGGTCGATTCTGCCCCACGACGGGGGTCTTGCGGCAAGCCCCCACCCCAGCGATATCCTGGAAATGCAAGGAGGCGCGGATGCCGGACGATCATCGTCCGCCCGGGCTTTGCGCGGCGGCGGAGGTATGCCCTCCCGACAGGCCCCGCCCCAGACGGAGTCGTCGAGAGGGCCACCGCCCTTCCCGGACGGTTGGGGAGGCGGCGAAGATATCGCTGCACTCATCGGCTGATCCCCAGACTCAGCCCTTGTAGCCCCCGCTACACATAGCAGAGTACATCGATTTTGTCTTGTCCACCATTTGGGGGACAAAGAAATTTTCGAAACTTGATCGAACACGACGCCGGTTGTCTTCTCGACACCACTGCCTAAGGTGGAGACATGGACAGACTGCTCGTTCTTCCGGCTCACGTCGCGATTCCTCACGGCCACCGCCTCGAGGTGATCGAGCAGATCGACCTCCTTACCGAGGAGCCCGTCGTCCTCGCCGTCGTCGACCTCGACACCGGCATCCGCTACCGGCGCGCTGACGAGGCGCGCGGCGATTTCACGCGCTGGATCGGACGAGTGCTGGAGTGCACGGTGACGATCGGAGGGTCCGGGCGCACGGTGCTGCGCGTCGATCCGATCGGGCAGGGCTCCGCCGGAGCGAAGGGCGCACTGCACGGCGCCGACGCCGCAGCGGATGCCGCGAAGGCCGAGGCCGACCGCTGGGGTGGCACGGATCGCCCGCCGACGGAGGAACCCGAACGCTTCTGGTGAGCTCCGCCCTCTGACCGACATCAGCGGAAGTCCCTGGACCGATGTGTGAGCCCGGTGCGCAGATCCTCGAAGGCGTCGGCGAGCACGTTCACGACGCCCTCCTCTGAGCGCTCCAGGATGCCGCGGATGATGAGCGCCGGCGAGTCGCGCGCCACGCGCCGATAGCGGTTCCACACGCCGGTCGAGCAGACGACGTTCACCAGTCCGCTCTCGTCTTCGAGGTTCATGAACGTGATGCCGGAGGCCGTCGCCGGTCTCTGGCGGTGGGTGACGAGGCCGGCGACCTCGATGCGCCGACCGGACTCGTGCTCGCGCAGGTCGGCGGCGGTCAGGACGCCGCGTTCGTGCAGCGCGTCGCGGAAATGGGTCATCGGGTGATCATCGGTCGACACCCCGGTCGCCCAGAGGTCGGCGGAGAGCCGCTCATAGCTGGTCTGATCGGCGAACAGCGGCGGCTGCACGGCGACCGAGGTGCCGGGGAGGAAGCGCGACCGGTCATCCGCTGCCGCCCCCGCGAGCCAGATCGCCTCTCGCCGCTCCAGGCCGAGGCAGGCGAACGCCCCGGCGGTGGCGAGCGCCTCCAGCTGCGCGGCGGTGGCATCCGTGCGTCGCACCAGGTCGTGCAGATCGCGGTAGAGGCCGTTCGCCTCGCGTTCGGCGACGATCTTCTCCGCCAGGGGGACCCCGATCCCGCGGATGCCGCTGAGCCCCAGTCGCACGGCGTAGGAACCGTCCCTGCGGTGCGTCTCTGAGACATCGGGTGCGTCTCTGTCGAAACGGAGCGTCGGCGGCTGCGGGATGACGAGGCAGTCATCCCGGCCGGTCGGCTTCCGCACTGCGGGCCCCGCGAGCGGCTCCAGCGTCTCCGTGGCCCCCGAGACATGCAGATCGGGACGCCGGACCTCGACACCGTGCCGCCGGGCATCCGCTGTGAGGGTCGCGCCGGAGTAGAAGCCCATCGGCTGCGAGCGCAGGAGGCCGGCGAGGAACGCGGCGGGGTAGTGCAGCTTCAGCCAGGAGCTGGCATAGACGAGGAGCGCGAACGACAGCGAATGCGACTCGGCGAAACCGAAGTTCGAGAACGCCTGGATCTGCGCGTAGATGCGATCCGAGGCTTCGGTGTCGAGCCCGCGCCTGGCCATCCCCGCGTACAGCTTCTCCCGCACCCGCTCGATCTTCTCCAGTCCTCGCTTGGACCCCATGGCCCGACGCAGCAGATCGGCCTCATCGGCTGTGCAGTCGCCGACCGCCGTGGCCATCTGGATGAGCTGCTCCTGGAAGATCGGGACCCCCAGGGTGCGCTTCAGGATCGGTTCGAGATCGCTGTGCGGGTAGGGGATCGGGAAGTCCACCGGTTCCTCGCCCCGGGTGGCGCGCTCCCTGTTCTCCTCGTCGACACGGTCCTTCGCGATCTTGCGTCGGACGAACGGATGCACGGCCCCGCCCTGGATGGGTCCGGGGCGGATGAGGGCGATCTGGATGGCGAGGTCGTAGAAGCTCCGCGGCTGCAGGCGGGGGAGCAGACCGATCTGCGCGCGGGACTCCACCTGGAACACCCCGATCGAATCCGCCCGGCAGAGCATGTCATAGACCCCCGGCTCCTCCTTGGGGAGCGTCTCGAGCGTCCACTCCTCTCCGGTGGCCTCTCGGATCATGTCGAAGCAGTGCTGCAGTGCGGCGAGCATCCCGAGACCCAGCAGGTCGAACTTCACCAGTCCCATGAAGGCGGCGTCGTCCTTGTCCCACTGGATCACGGTGCGGTTCTCCATGCGGGCGTGCTCGACCGGCACGACCTCGCCGACCGGTCGCGCCGTGAGCACCATGCCGCCGGAGTGGATGCCGAGGTGGCGCGGGGCCTTCAGCAGCTCGCCCGCGTAGTCGAGCACGTTCTCGGGGATGTCGTGCCCGTCGGAGGGCTCCAGACCCGTGCTCCAGCCGTCGACCTGACGGGACCAGGCGTCCTGCTGGCCAGGGGAGTGGCCGAGCGCCCTGGCCATGTCGCGCACCGCGTTCTTCGGACGGTACTGGATGACGTTCGCCACCTGCGCTGCGCGCTCCCTGCCGTACTCGCGGTACACCCACTGGATGATCTCCTCCCGGCGACGGGAGTCGAAGTCCACGTCGATGTCCGGCTCCTCGGTGCGGGTGGTGGCGAGGAACCGCTCGAAGGGGAGGCCGTACAGGATCGGGTCGACGGCGGTGATGCCCAGCAGATAGCAGACCGCGCTCGCCGCCGCCGATCCGCGCCCCTGGCAGAGGATGCCGAGCCGTCGCGCCTCGGTGACGATGCCGTGCACGATGAGGAAGTACCCGGGGAAGTCCTTCTCCTCGATGACGTCGAGCTCCCGCTCGATGCGGCGGTGTCCGTCGTCGTTCAGCCGCGGGTACTTCGACGGCACGGCCTCCCACACCAGCTGCCGCAGCCAGCTCATCGGCGTGTGCCCCTCCGGCACCTTCTGCTTCGGCAGCGCCGGACGCGCGAGCCGCAACGGGAAGGCGGATGCCGCGGCCAGCTCGAGGCCGTGCGAGATCGCACCGGGGTAGCGCTGGAAGCGCGCCGACATCTCCGCTCCACTGCGCAGGTGCGCGCCGCCGTGCGCGGGCAGCCACCCGTCGAGCTCGTCCATGCTGCGCACCGCCCGCACGGCGGCGATCGCCTCGGCGAGCGGGGCCTGCGCGGGACCGGCGTAGTGCACGTTGTTCGTGGCCACCACGGGCAGTCGCATCCGTCTGGCGAGCTCGGCGAGGGTGTCGTTGCGGCGGGTGTCCTGCGGGTCTCCGTGGTCGAAGAGCTCGACGGCGACGTGGTCTGCTCCGAACAGGTCGACGAGGGTTCGGAGCGGGGTCGCGGCATCGCCGGCCTCGAGCCCCTGGCGCACCGCGCCTTTGCGGCATCCGGTCAGGATCGTCCAGTGCCCGCCGGCGCTCGCCGCGAGCTCGTCGAGGTCGTAGACCGGTCGTCCCTTCTCGCCTCCGCGCAGCTGGGCGGTGGTGATCGCGCCGGAGAGGCGGTGATAGCCCTCCATCCCGCGGGCGAGCACCAGCAGATGCTCGCCCACAGGGTCGGGGCTGCCCCGCTGCGGGGCGGGAAGGTCGAGAGACAGCTCGGCGCCGTACACCGTCTGCAGCGGCGTCTTCATGAGCTCGGCCTGGTCGGCGAACCGCGCGGCGCCGTAGAAGCCGTCGTGGTCGGTGAGCGCGAGAGCGGTGAGACCGAGACGCTCGGCCTCGGCGAGGAGATCTTCCGGGGCGGAGGCGCCGTCGAGGAACGAGTACGAGGAGTGCGCGTGCAGCTCGGCGTAGGGAACCGCATCGACCGGCCGCGATATGCCGGTGACCGGTGTGCGCTGTCGGCGACGGCTCACCGGCCCGGGGTCGGGTCGCGACGCGGGCGGTTCGATGTTCTGCCGCGGGGGCGGCTCCTCTCCGCTCAGGGTGCGCTCGAGCTCGCCCCAGGTCTGCGGCGGATTGTGCCAGCCCATCAGCGATACCTCCCCTCGACCCACCAGCGCTCGCCGGCGCGGAAGACGAGCCAGGCGCGGTCGTGGTCGTCGACGATCTGGAGCCGATGCCCCCGTCTGCCCCCGCCGGGTGTCCAGCGGCGCTCGTGCACGGGCCAGGGGCCTGCCCAGCCCTGCACGTCGACGCCGTCGATGCGAGCGGGCTCCTGGGAGAGGGTTCCGCGTTCGTCGATGCTGATCGTGGTGCCGTCGGCGGCGAGCACCCCGATGGGGCGCGGCGGCAGGAAGACCTCGGCGGGGAGGGGGTCCGGCAGACTGCCCGGCCATGGGGAACGGGGATCGCGGGGCGGGACCGGCCGCTCGCCCCAGGGGGTGAGCACCTGACGATCGGCGAGCCAGCGGCCACCGGCGAGCGCGGCGGTCACCACGCCCTGATGACCCAGCATCGTCTGCACACGGGACACCGCATGGTGCAGTCGCTCATCGGTGCCGGAGCCGAAGAGGCCGGGCTGGTGGTGGGCGGCATCGTCGACGGCCACCGGCACGATGCGCACCGCCATGATGCCGCCGAACGCGCGCGCCTCGTCGACGGGCTCCTTGGCCGACTCCCCGGCCAGTGCCTCCAGCTGCCAGCGCACGCGGTCGACGAGGTCGGAGGCGTCGAAGCAGGTCGGATGCAGCCAGGTGCGGGAGAAGACGGCACCGTTGTCGTCGGTCATGTCGATCCGCACCTCGGTGCAGACGACCGAGGCGTCTCCGAGGGCGAGAAGCACGGCATCCGCCGTCTGCCGCACGGCGAAGGCCACCTGATCGGTTCCGCCCAGCGGCGATTCGAACTCGATGTTCCGCACGAGCTCGGGGTCGGGTGGGCGAGGGATCAGCGGGCGGGAATCGGCGCCTGCGGCGAGTGCGTGCAGACGAGCGCCGTGCTCGCCGAAGCGGTCGCGCACGTCGAGGGGGGCGAGTGCCGTGAACTCACCGAGGGTGCGCACACCGAGTCGGACGAGCAGGCCCGTGATCTGCTCGTCGCGCAGCACCTGCACGGGGTAGGGGGCGAGGAACTCCTGCGAGCGCCCCGGCGGGACGACGGTGCAGGCGTCGCGGCCCCGCGCGGCGATCTCGGCGGTGAAGGGACCGTCGGCGACGCCGATGCGCACCTCGGGCAGCCCGGCCTCCGCGAGCACGGCGGCGAGGGCGGCGGCGGCCTCGGCCTCTCCGCCGTGATAGCGGGAGATGCCCCGGGCGCGGAGGATCGCGAGCCCCGGGCGCAGCAGGGTCACACCGGGGGCGTGCTTCTCGATGAGCTGCAGCACGGGGAGGAAGGCGCGTTCGTCGCGTGCGGGGTCGTGCGGGAGCACCCGCAGGGAGGCGAGGTGCCCCTGCGCGATGCGGCGGCGCTGTCCGGTGCGCACGCCGTGCTCTCTGGCCGAGGCCGTGCAGGCGACGATGGTGCCTGCCTGCACCAGGGCGGTGGGCGGATGCGGGGGCGGTCCGCCGAGAGCGGCGCGCAGCGGCCAGTCCGGGAACCACAGCACGAGGACGCGGAGCGGGGCGTTCATCCGGCCTCCGCCCAGTGCAGCAGCTCGGGTGGGGCGCCGTCGCCCGCCAGGGCCCGGCCGGATGCCGGTCTGCTGGATGTTGCGGGTTCGACGCCGAGCGACGGCAGCGCGGTGAGCTCCGTCGCAGCGGCCTCGATGGCTCCATGACCGCCGGGGAGCTGCACGCGCACGCTCGAAGGTCGGGGACTGTGCCGGGTGGTGGCGGTCACCGTCACCGTGCAGTCGGAGAGCAGTCCCCAGCCCGCGCCGAGACCGTGCCAGTGCGGGTCGTGGATGCGGATCGTGCCCTCGCTCTGCGGCCATCTCTCCGCTCCGCCCGATCCCGCGGCGGGATTCTCCGTGACGAGCAGCGTGCACCCGCGGTCGCGCAGACGCGCGCTCAGACGGGAGACATCGGCATCACGCGCCCTGCTGCCGGGGTTCACGACGATGAGTGGGACGACCTCGGCCAGAGCGGAGGTCGCCGCGAGCCAGCGCTCGCCGGGTGCGGGCACGAGGATGAGGCGCGCCAGGTCGATGCCGAAGGCGGCGGCCGCTTCGACGCCGAGCGTGGGCATGCCGACCACCGCGCACCAGTGCCCCTTCTTGGAGGCCGCGCTGAGCAGAGCGAGCACGAGACTCGGCGAGGGGGAGACGGTGTAGGCGGTGCCGGTCTGGAGTCCCTCTTCCGGCAGCAGCGCGCTGAGGGAGGGGTCGAGCGGGAGCAGCGCGTGCTCGCTGCGACGCCGCTGCATCCTGCTGATCTCGCGGCGCAGACGCAGCACCTCTCCGGCGCGGGTATCGCTGGTCGGAGAGAGCGCGGTCACCGCATCGAGCCCGATCCCCATGCATCCATCCTCGAAGATATGTACGAATAAAGCAAGTGGCACTGACGACGCTAGTTCGTACATCGGACATCCCGGAACCGTCCGCCGAGCAACGGTTATCCACACCCCCGGCACGCGGCATCCGCGGATCTCCTAACCTGCCGGGATGGATCCCCGGCTCGCGCTCGTCGCCCTCGCGCACGGTGCGCTGCTGGGGGTCGGAGGATGGCTGATCGTGATCGACGTCCGCACGCACCGCCTCCCGAATCGGATCGTGCTGCCGACCCTGGCGGCGCTGATCGCGCTCGTCGTGATCGATGCCGTGGTCACGGGGGAGAGCGGTGCGATGGTCCGCGCCCTGCTCGGCATGCTCGTCCTCGGCGGGTTCTACGCCCTGCTCCGGCTGATCAGCCGATCGGGCATGGGCGGCGGTGATGTGAAGCTCGCCGCCGTGATCGGCCTGGTCCTGGCGTGGCACGGCTGGTCGGAGCTCGTGGTCGGTGCGGCCTCCGCCTTCGTGCTCGGATCCCTATACGCCCTCGCGCTGGTCCTCCTGCGGCGCGCGGACGGCACGACCCGCATCGCGTTCGGCCCGTGGATGATCGCGGGTGCCGTGTTCGGCGTCTTCATCGGGTGAGGGGCTACGCTGAACGCATGGCACTCGCACGACTTCACGGCGGCCCGCTCGACGGGCAGATCATCCCTCTCGGCGACGCGGACGACAAGCTGATCGTCCCCTACAGCGAGACGCAGGTGGTGTACAACCGCCGCGGCGAGCCCCAGAACACGGGGCCGGAAGACGGTCCCACCGAGATCGACTACTGGTTCGACGAAGCCCTCGAGGACCTCACGCTCAACGATGACGACTGAGCCGTCTCGCACGGTCGAGGTCGAGCGCAAGTACGACGTCGATGTCGAGACGCCGCTTCCGGACTGGAACGCGGTACCGGGCGTCGATGCGGTGTCGAGCGGAGAGGCCAGGGCGCTGGACGCCCGCTACTTCGACACCGTGGACGGGGCGCTCGCCCGCTCCGGAGTCGCGCTCCGTCGTCGCACCGGAGGTCCTGATGAGGGCTGGCACGTCAAGGGCCCGCGGGAGGGCGACGGACGTCTCGAGCTCGGCTGGCCGCTCGCGGACGGTGACGAGCTCCCGGATGCCGTCGCCGAGACCGTCTCCACCTGGACGACCGAGCCTCTGACCCCTCTCGCCCGGATCGAGAACGACCGCACCGCGTACCTGCTCACAGGGCAGGACGGGGTCGTGGCGGAGTTCGTCGACGACCGGGTGCGCGCGACCGATCTCCGTCGTGGCACGCAGCGCGAATGGAGGGAGTGGGAGATGGAGCTCGGTCCGGCGGCACCCGCCGACGAGGCAGGCCGCGAGGAGTTCTTCGCCGCTGTCGAACGGGCCGTGCGCGCCGCGGGAGGCCGTGACGCCTCCTCCGGATCCAAGCTCGCCCGTGCGCTCGGATCCTGATCGGATGTCGACGCCGCGCGCAACCCCGTTCCGGCGCAGCTCGGCGCGTGCTTGAGTGACAGCATGAGCCGACCGCCTGTGCTTCGATCGCTGCAGACGATCGTCCCCGACACCGTCCTCCACCAGGACGAGGTGCGCGACATCTTCGCCGCGCAGCCCGATCTCGGGCGGCTGGCGCAGCGGATCGTGTCGACGTCGTTCAACGTGTCGGGCATCGACACCCGGCACACGGTGATCGACGAGCTCTCTCAGGACTCGCAGACCCCAGAAACCGACCCGGTGTTCTACGACCGTCGATCCGGCGCGCTTCTCGCACCCGGAACGAGGGCCCGCAACGATGTCTACACGCGTGAGGCGGGTCGGCTCTTCGTCGACGTGGCGCGCCTGGCTCTCGATGCCGACCCCGACCTCGAAGCGGCGGACGTGACGCACGTCATCACCGCGTCGTGCACCGGTTTCCACGCGCCCGGCCCGGAGTACGAGATCGTGCGGGCGCTCGGGCTCTCCGACAGTGTGCAGCGCTACCACCTCGGCTTCATGGGCTGCTACGCGTCGATGCCCGCGCTCCGTGCCGCGAGCCAGTTCTGCGCCGCCGACGAGAACGCCGTCGTGCTGGTCGTCAGCGTCGAGCTCTGCACGCTGCACCTGCGGTCTTCCGAGGACCCCGACACGATCGTCGCCTCCTCGCTGTTCGCGGACGGCGCGGCGGCGGGCATCGTGACCGCGCGTGATCTGCCGTCACCGGTCACCGGTCTGCGCCTCGACCGCTTCCACACCGCGATCGCGCCGGAGGGCGAGAAGGCCATGGCCTGGACGATCGGCGACACCGGGTTCGAGATGATCCTCGCGACGACCGTGCCGCAGATCATCGGCGACACGATCATCGGCGCCATGCGACCGCTCTACGCTCCCGAAGACGACCTGGTCGGAGCCTTCGATGAGGGGGCCGTCGGCGGAGAGGTCGAGCACTGGGCGATCCATCCGGGAGGGCGCAGCATCCTCGATCGCGTGCAGGAGAAGCTGCACCTCACCGACGTGCAGCTGCACCCGGCCAGGGAGGTGCTGCGCGAGTACGGCAACATGTCGAGCGCGACCGTGCTCTTCGTGCTCAAGCGCATCCTCGAGGAGGAGGGCGCCCAGGTCGGTGATCGCGTGTCGGCGATGGCCTTCGGACCCGGCCTCACGGCCGAGAGCGCGCTGATGACCGTGACCGCCCCCGCGGAGTCATGACGCGCGGACTCTCGGTTCGGGACGTCGACGTCCGCGAACTGATGGACGACCCGCAGGCTGATGAGCGGATGCTGGCGCGCACATACGGACGCTTCGGATTCATCAACGCCGTGGTCTCGCGGCCGGGACGGATCTACCGGCGCGACATCAGGCCGCGCGCGGCGGGAGCGAGACCGCTGCGCATCCTCGACATCGGTGCGGGCGGCGGGGATCTGTGCCGGTTCCTCGCCGGACGTCTCCGTCACGACGGGATCGAGGCGGAGATCACGGCCCTCGACTCCGATGAGCGCGCGATCCGCTGGGCCGCCGCGCACGACCGCGGTGCCGGGGTGCGATACCGCTGCGCCCTGTCGACGGAACTCGCGGATGCGGGGGAGACGTTCGACGTCGTGCTCTCCAACCACGTGCTGCACCATCTCGACGACCGGGAGCTGCGGACCGTACTCGACGACTCCCGGCGACTGCTCGCGCCCGGAGGGCTGGCGGCCCATCATGACATCGCCCGCGGACGCGCGGCGTACGCATCGTTCGCCGCGGTCACGGGACTCCTGTCCCGGAATCTCCTGGCGGATTCGTTCATCCGCGTGGACGGGCTCCTCAGCATCCGCCGCTCGTACACGGCGACGGAACTCGCCGCGATCGTCACGCCGGACTGGGAGGTCCGCAGAGGCGTTCCCGCACGGGTGGAGCTGCGGCTGGAACTCTGACGCCGGAAGGCCCCGGCTCTCTTCGAAAAGGGAACCGGGGCCTTCCTGCGACCGACCGTGTGGTCAGAAGTTGATCATGTGACCTGCGAGGCCGTGGAAGCCCTCCTGCAGCGCCTCCGACAGCGTCGGGTGGGTGTGCACGTTGCGGGCCAGCTCGAGAGCCGTGAGGTCCCACTTCTGCGCGAGGGTCAGCTCCGGCAGGAGCTCCGCGACATCGGGGCCGATCATGTGGGCGCCGATGAGCTCGAGGTGCTCGGCGTCGGCGATGAGCTTCACGAAGCCGACGGGCTCGCCGAGGCCGTGCGCCTTGCCGTTGGCCATGAACGGGAAGCTGACGACCTTGATGTCGCGGCCCTCGTCCTTGGCCTGCTGCTCGGTGAGGCCGAACGAGGCGACCTGCGGCGAGCAGAACGTCGCGCGGGGCATCATGCGGTAGTCGCCGAGGGTCATGGTCTCGGCCTTGCCGATCGTCTCGGCCGCAACGACGCCCTGCGCTTCGGCGACGTGGGCGAGCTGCAGCTTCGCGGTGACGTCGCCGATCGCGTAGATGCCCTCGACGTTCGTGCGCATGTGGTCGTCGATGTCGATCGCGCCGCGCTCGGTGAGCTTGACGCCGGTCGCGTCGAGTCCGAAGCCCTCGGTGTTCGGGGCGAAGCCGACCGACATGAGCACCTTGTCGGCCTCGATCGACGCCTGCTGGCCGTCTTTGCCCGTGTAGGTGACGGTGACCGAGGAGCCGTTGTCGACGACCGTCTCGACCTTGGTCGAGGTGAGGATGTCGACGCCGTAGTTCTTGTACTGCTTCGTGATCTCCTTCGACACGTCGGCATCCTCGTTGGGGAGGGCGCGGTCGAGGAACTCGATGATCGTGACCTTCGTGCCGTAGTTCGTCATCACGTAGGCGAACTCCATGCCGATGGCGCCGGCGCCGACGATGACGATCGACTTCGGCAGCTCACGGCTGAGGATCTGCTCCTCGTACGTGACGATGTTCTCGCTCAGCTCGACACCCGGCAGCAGGCGCACGCGCGAGCCGGTCGCGATGATCGCGTTGTCGAACGTGACCTCTTCCGTCGAGCCGTCTGCCTTCGCGACCGAGATCGCCTTCGGGCCGGTGAAGGTGCCGCGACCGTCGTACTCGGTCACCTTGTTCTTCTTCATCAGGAAGTGGATGCCCTTGACGCGCCCGTCGGCGACCACGCGGCTGCGGTCGAACGCCTTGCCGTAGTCGATCGTGAACTCACCCGAGATGCCGAAGAAGTCGGCCTTGTGGTTCAGGGTGTGCGCCAGCTCCGCGTTCTTGAGGAGCGCCTTGGAGGGGATGCAGCCGACGTTGAGGCAGACACCGCCCCAGTACTTCTCTTCGATGATGGCCGTGGAGAGGCCGAGCTGTGCGCTGCGGACAGCGGCGACGTATCCACCAGGACCGGCACCGAGGATGACGACATCGTAATGGGGCATGCGTTAAGCCTATCGCTCCGGGGAGGGGTCGGAATCGGCGTCGGGGCCGCTCCGTCGCCCGCGGACCGAGAGCCAGACCACCAGGGCCACGATGATCAGGATGCCGACGATGGAGACGACCCAGATCCACGTGGTGGAACCCGATCCCGCGTCCGCGTCCGGGGCCGGGGTGGTCGTCGCGTCGGGTGCCTCGGATGCCGCTTCGCTGGGTGCCGCGCTGGTCGGTGCGGCGCTGGGCTGCTCGGAGGGTGCGGCCTCGGAGCCTGTCGTGACGGTGAAGTAGTACTCGTCGGAGGTCGGGTGCCCGTCGCTCGAGACGACCTTCCAGATCACGTGGTACTGACCGGCGGGAGCGGAGGACACGAGCGGTTGCGTCACCACGGCGCCGTCGACGGTCGCCGGACCGTCGGTGACCGTGTTCCCCTCGGGGTCGGTCACCACGACCTCGGTCGCTCCTTCGCCCTCGATCAGTTTCGCGCTGAAGGTGAGAGTCAGCTCGGCGGGCAGCACGTCGACCGAGCTGTCGGCCGCGGGCGACGACGAGACGAGCGCGTCGTGGGCGGATGCCGAGAGCGGGGAGAACAGAACGAGGAAGGCGGCGAGGAGGGTCGCGGCGAGAGCGACGGGCGCGGCGGAGCGGCGCAGGGCTGTGGTCTTCACAGGTCCAGCCTAGGAATCGCCGGTATGTGATGGCTGAGTATGAACGCGGCCTCCCGCGAGCCCCTCGGCATCCGTTAGTCTGGACAACCAGGAGGGCACAGTGACTGACAGCGACAGCCGACCGGCCGGAGAAGCCGCGATCCACCGCTCTGGCGAGCAGAAACACGACGTGACGCAGACGTTCGGGCACGATTCGGACCTGTCGTTCGTGCCGTTCGGTGTGGAGCTCACCGACGTCGAGCAGACCGCGATCGCGGCACTGCCGACGGGATCGGCCCTGTTGCTGGTCCGCTCCGGTGCTCTCGCGGGCGCCCGGTATCTTCTCGACACCGACGTGACCACCGTGGGGCGACACCCCGAGGCCGACATCTTCTTCGATGACGTCACCGTCTCGCGCCGCCATGCGGAGATCACTCGCACCGGCGCGACGTTCGAGATCATCGACCAGCGCTCGCTCAACGGCACGTACGTGAACGGCGAGCGGGTCGACCGCAGCCCGTTGATCGACGGCTCCGAGCTCCGCGTCGGCAAGTTCCGTCTGAACTTCTTCGCCTCGCCCCACGACCGTCAGGCGGCGAACGCCTGATGGCGGCCACTCCCGCCCGCGAACGCTCAGCGTCCGCGGGCCTGCTGAGTATCGGTCAGGTGCTCGCGCGTCTCACTCCGGAGTTCCCCGACCTGACCTCCAGCAAGCTGCGATTCCTCGAGGTGCAGGGCATCGTCAGCCCCTCGCGAACCGAATCCGGCTACCGCAAGTTCTCGGCGGCCGACATCGAACGGCTCCGTCTCGGCCTCACCCTGCAGCGGGACCACTACCTTCCGCTGAGCGTCATCCGCGAACAGCTCGACGACGGCGCGGGGGATGCGTCGCTCGCGCCGCCGCCCTCGATCACCCCCGCCCCGCGTCGCTATCGGCGCGCCGAGCTCCTTGCGGCAGCCGGGGCCGGACCCCAGCTGCTGAACGACGCCATCAGCACCGGCGTCATCACCGCGCAGGAGAACTATCCCGAGGCGACCGTGACTCTGCTGCGCGGACTCGTCGCCCTGGATCGCCACGGGATCGAGCCGCGGCATCTTCGTTCGCTCCGTCAGGGAGCCGAGCGTGAGGTCGCCCTCATCGAGTCGGCCATGTCGTCGCTGCTGCGGCGGACCGATGCCGCGTCGCGTGCCAAGGCGAGCGAACTGGCACCCGAACTGGCGTCGAAGATCGACGAAGTGCGCACGCTCTTCGTCAAGGACGCGCTGTCGCGGGCGCTTTCGTAACGAACTGATTGCGACACACCTTCGGTGTCCCACGGATGTCATTGCCGGTGCCCGAGCACTGCTCTACCGTGGAGATAACCGTTCCAGGGAGGATTTCAGATGAATGCGGATGAGCTCACAGGCGACCCGCGGTTCGTACCCGAACTCCTCTTCACGGACGGTCTTCCGGCCATGGACGACGAGGTCGGCTACCGCGGCGCAGTCGCCGCTCGTGCCGCCGGCATCACCTACCGTCAGCTGGACTACTGGGCACGCACCGAGTTGGTGGAGCCCACCGTCCGCGGCGCGAGCGGCTCCGGTTCGCAGCGTCTCTACGGCTTCCGCGACATCCTGGTCCTCAAGCTGGTCAAGAGCCTGCTCGACACCGGCATCTCCCTGCAGCAGATCCGCACGGCGGTCGAAGAGCTGCGTCGTGCCGGCATCCGTGACCTCGCCGGCACCACGCTGATGAGCGATGGCGCCTCCGTCTATCTGTGCACGTCGAACGACGAGGTCATCGACCTCGTGAGCCGCGGCCAGGGCGTGTTCGGCATCGCCGTCGGCAAGGTGCTCCGCGAGGTGGAGTCGACGCTCGTCGCGTTCGACCCGACCGCGCCCGACCCGGTCGACGAGCTCTCGGCGCGCCGCTCGAAGCGCTCCGCCTGATCCTTCGCATCTCACGAGAAACGGCCACCCTCCGAAGAGGGTGGCCGTTTCCGTGTCGCTGAGCGTCAGACGGTCTCGGGGAGCGCGATGCGTCCGGTGCGGATGATCCGGTCGAGCAGCTGATCGAAGTCGGCGGCGAGCTCCTGCGCGGAGTCTCCCGGCCAGATGTGCAGCGGCTTCGCCGCACCCTGCGCCTGCTGCAGCGAGGTGCGCTCGGGAAGCTGCGGCGCGAGGACGAGCGGTCCGAACATGTCGCGGAGCTCCTTGATGCGGAACTGGTGCTCGATGGACTGCGGACGCACACGGTTGACGACGATGCCGAGCGGCTGGAGACGCGGGGAGAGACCGCGGCGGATCTCCTCGATCGCGCGGAGGGCGCGGTCGGCGGCGGCGACGGAGAAGAGGCCGGGCTCGGTGACGACCATGACGCGATCGCTCGCGGCCCAGGCCGTGCGGGTGAGCGCGTTCAGCGACGGGGCGCAGTCGATCAGCACGAGGTCGTAATCCGCCTCGACGGCCGCGAGAGCCTCTTCGAGCTTCCACACATCGCGCACGCTCGGGTGCGGACCGTCGAAGTTGATGGCGGACGGGCTGCCGATGAGCACATCGATCGTGCCGGGATGCACCTTCGCCCAGCCGCTGGAGGTGATCGCCTGACGGACGACCTTCTCCTTCGGGTTCGCCAGGACATCGGCGATGTTGAGTCGTCCGGCCACCTGGATGTCCATCCCGGTGGAGACGTCGGACTGCGGGTCGAGGTCGACGACGAGAGTCCGGACTCCCCGAGCGAAAGCCGCTGAGGCCAGCCCGAGTGTCACGGTCGTCTTGCCGACGCCCCCCTTGAGAGAGCTGACGCTGAGTACGTGCACGGAGACCACGTTACCTTCCCCTAGGCTGAGGGGACACTCAGCCCCGCCCCTGCACGTCGAAAACGGCGTGCATCGAGCTCTCAGAGGTGTGCATGTTCCAGAAGATCCTTGTGGCCAACCGCGGCGAGATCGCGATCCGGGCCTTCCGAGCGGCGTACGAGGTGGGGGCGCGCACCGTCGCGGTCTTCCCGCACGAGGACCGCGGATCCGTCCATCGGCTCAAGGCGGACGAGGCATACGAGATCGGCGAACGCGGTCATCCCGTCCGCGCCTACCTGAACGTCGATGAGATCATCCGTGTCGCGCTCGAGGCGGGTGCGGATGCGATCTACCCCGGGTACGGGTTCCTCTCGGAGAACCCGGAGCTCGCGGAGAAGGCGGCTGCGAACGGCATCGTCTTCGTCGGTCCGCCGGCGAACGTGCTCGAGATGGCGGGGAACAAGGTCGAGGCGAAGCGCCACGCGATCGAGGCCGGCGTGCCGGTGCTGCGCTCCACGGAGGCGTCCGACGATGTCGAGGCGCTCGTCGCTCAGGCACAGGGCATCGGCTTCCCGCTGTTCGCGAAGGCCGTGGCCGGCGGTGGGGGCCGCGGGATGCGCCGTGTCGAGACGCTCGGCGACCTTGCGCCCGCTCTCGCCGAGGCGATGCGGGAGGCGGCGAGTGCGTTCGGCGACGCGCGGATGTTCCTCGAGCAGGCGGTTCTGCGTCCCCGTCACATCGAGGTGCAGATCCTCGCCGACAAGACGGGCGAGACGGTGCACCTCTTCGAGCGCGACTGCTCGGTGCAGCGGCGTCACCAGAAGGTCGTGGAGATCGCTCCGGCGCCGAACCTCGACGACGGCATCCGCACGGCCCTGCACGGCTACGCGGTGGCGTTCGCTCGCTCGATCGGCTACGAGAACGCCGGAACCGTGGAGTTCCTGCTCGAGACCGCGGGGGAGCGCACGGGAGAGGTCGTCTTCATCGAGATGAACCCGCGCATCCAGGTCGAGCACACCGTGACCGAGGAGGTCACCGACGTCGACCTCGTGCAGAGCCAGATGCGGATCGCTGCCGGTCAGACGCTCGCCGAGCTGGGTCTCCAGCAGCAGAACCTGCACCTGCGCGGCGCGGCCCTCCAGTGCCGCATCACCACGGAGGACCCGACGCAGGGCTTCCGCCCCGACACGGGCAAGATCACGACCTACCGCTCTCCCGGCGGCGCCGGCATCCGCCTCGACGGCGGCACCGTGCACCAGGGCGCGCAGATCAGCCCGCACTTCGACTCCATGCTCGCGAAACTGACGTGCCGCGGCCGGGACTTCCCGGCAGCCGTCGCGCGTGCACGTCGAGCGCTGGCCGAGTTCCGCATCCGCGGCGTCTCGACGAACATCCCGTTCCTGCAGGCGCTGCTCGACGACGATGCGTTCATCGCCGGCGATGTCAGCACCTCCTTCATCGACGAGCGCCCTGATCTCCTGCGCGGACGGGCCTCCAAGGACCGCGGGACGCGGCTGCTCAACTGGCTGGTCGACGTCACCGTCAACAAGCCGAACGGCGCGCACCCCGGTGTCGTCGACCCGGTGACGAAGCTCCCCGCCGTCGACCTGTCGGCCGAGCCGATCGCGGGATCGCGTCAGCGCCTGCTCGAGCTCGGTCCTGAGGGCTTCGCCCGCAGCCTGCGCGAGCAGACCGCGCTGGCGATCACCGACACCACCTTCCGCGATGCGCACCAGTCCCTGCTGGCCACGCGGGTCCGCACCAAGGACCTCGTCGCCGCGGCTCCGTACTTGGCGCGGCTCACTCCGGGACTCCTCTCGGTCGAGGCCTGGGGCGGCGCGACCTATGACGTCGCGCTGCGATTCCTCGGTGAGGACCCGTGGGAGCGCCTGGACAAGCTGCGCGCCGCACTGCCGAACGTCGCGATCCAGATGCTGCTGCGCGGGCGGAACACCGTCGGCTACACCCCGTACCCGACGGCCGTCACCGAGGCGTTCGTCGCCGAGGCGGCCGCGAGCGGTGTCGACATCTTCCGCATCTTCGACGCTCTCAACGACGTCGAGCAGATGCGCCCGGCCATCGAGGCCGTGCGCAACACCGGCACCGCCGTCGCCGAGGTCGCCCTCTGCTACACCGGCGACCTCCTCGACCCTGCCGAGAACCTCTACACGCTCGACTACTACCTGGGTCTCGCCGACCAGATCGTCGCCGCGGGCGCCCACATCATCGCGATCAAGGACATGGCGGGGCTCCTCCGTCCCGCCGCCGCTGCGAAGCTCGTCGCGGCGCTGCGTGAGCGCTTCGACCTCCCCGTCCACCTGCACACCCATGACACGCCCGGTGGCCAGCTCGCGACGCTGCTCGCCGCCAGCGCCGTCGGCGTGGATGCGGTGGATGCCGCATCGGCACCGCTGTCGGGCACCACGAGTCAGCCGTCGCTGTCGTCGCTCGTCGCCGCGCTGGCGCACACCGACCGCGACAGCGGCATCGCCCTCGACGCGGTGTCCGACCTCGAGCCGTACTGGGAGGCGGTGCGCCGGCAGTACGCGCCCTTCGAGTCAGGACTCCCCGGACCCACGGGGCGCGTGTACCACCACGAGATCCCCGGCGGCCAGCTCTCGAACCTCCGCCAGCAGGCGAAGGCTCTCGGACTCGCGAACGACTTCGAGCTCATCGAGGACATGTACGCCGCCGCCGACCGCATCCTCGGTCGTGTGCCGAAGGTCACGCCGTCGTCGAAGGTCGTCGGCGACCTCGCGCTGCACCTGGCCGCGGTGAAGGCGGATCCCGCGGACTTCGAGGCGAACCCGGAGAAGTACGACGTGCCGGACTCGGTCGTCGGATTCATGGCGGGCGAACTCGGGGATCTTCCCGGGGGGTGGCCGGAGCCGTTCCGCACGAAGGTGCTCGCCGGGCGCTCGGTGCGCCTCGGACTCACCGAGATCTCGGCGGAGGACGAGGCGGCCCTCGCAGGCACCAGTGCAGAGCGTCGCGCCCGGCTCAATGCGCTGCTGTTCCCCGCGCCGACCAAGGAGTACCTCGAGCGGCGCGAGCTGTTCGGAGACCTCTCGGTGCTCGACACGAGCGACTACCTCTTCGGGCTCGTCCAGGGCCAGGAGCACCGCATCGAGATCGATCGCGGCGTGCAGCTCTTCATCGGCCTTGAAGCCATCGGCGACGCCGACGACAAGGGCATGCGCACCGTGATGACGACCCTCAACGGCCAGCTCCGGCCGGTCTTCGTGCGAGACAGATCCGTCGCGGTCGAGGCGCATCAGGTCGAGAAGGCGGACACCTCCGTTCCCGGTCAGGTCGCCGCGCCGTTCTCCGGTGTCGTCACGCTGAAAGCCGAGGTCGGCGTCGCGGTGCGGGCAGGCGAACCGATCGCATCCATCGAGGCGATGAAGATGGAAGCCGCCATCACGGCTCCCGTCGACGGAGTGATCGAGCGCCATGCGATCGGCGAGACGCAGCAGGTGGATGCCGGAGATCTTTTGGTCGTCATCCGTCCCGCACACTAATCTTGTGCGGGCGAGGGCCGCGCACTGCGTGCGCACCCGAGGCCCGCGCAGGCTTGGAGTGACATCGTGACCCCGAAGAACAGCACAGACCCCGAAGAGAACCCGCTGGGAGTGCTCGATGACGCCGCGTCCGTGGACACGGCCGTCATCGGGATCCTCGGCGGGACGGCCCAGGTGAGCGTCACGTTGCCGAAGGACGATGACGACGATCTCGACGACGAAGCCGTCGTCGACGGAGAGGTCGTCGGAGACCTCGTCATCGACGAGCTGCCGGTGGTGACCGACCGGAAGGCGGTCTCGGCGCCGGTCCCTCAGCCTGTGCTGAAGGCTCCGGTCTCGTCGAAGGACAAGCCGGGCAGGCCCGACTCGTCGACCGGCAAGGAGCCCGGCATCGTGATCGGTCCCATCGTGATCGATGAGCCCGCGCCGATCGCGCCCGCCGCGGCGGAGGTCCCGCCCGAGGAGATCGTCCACGTGGCGGAGCTGGAGCCCGAGCCTGCCGACGAGGCCCCGGAACCCGAGTCGATCGCCGAGGCTGAGGCTGAAGCTGAAGCTGAGGCTGAGGCTGAGCCGGCCCGGGAACCCGAGCCGGCCCAGGAACCCGAGCCCGCCCAGGAACCCGAACCGGAACCCGAGGCCGAGCCCGCGGCCGAGGTCGCGCCCGAGCCGACTCAGGAACGCGAGCCCGAACCCGAACTCGCGCCGATCGCCGCGAAGACCGAACCCGCCGCCGTGCCCGATCCGGACGTCTCCGAGACGCACGCGGAGGAAGCCGCCGTCGCTGCGCGGTTCCTGGCCAGGGCGACCGCCGATCCCGCCGAGGCCCCCGTCGTGACAGCTGCTGTGCGCCCGCCCGCCGTGAAGGAGACCGAAGCCGTGTCCACTCCCGACGAGAAATCCGTCGTCCCGCAGCCCACCAGGGCGTCCTCCCGCACGGACGTGACGCTGACCTCCAAGCGTCTGGATGATTTCGGCGACTCCTCGCGCGAGTCCGCGGATCTGCTCACCGCCGACAGGCTGCTCGATCCCCACCGCGTCACGAAGCCGGAACCCGAGGGGGCCTGGAGCCACTTCCTCTACACCGTGTCCGGACGCCGCATCAACATCGGCGACGGCCGGCGTGCGCGCGAGCGCAAGGCGCTGACCGCCCGGATCGCCGCTCCACTCACTGGGGGAGCGCGGTTCGTCCCGGTGCTGTCCCGCAAGGGCGGCGTCGGCAAGACGACGATCACCGCCCTCCTCGGAATGGCCCTGGCCGATGCGCGCGAGGACCGCGTGATCGCCGTCGACGCCAACCCCGATCGCGGCACCCTCGCCGAGCGCATCGTGCGACCGCAACACAACAAGTCCGTCCGCGATCTGGTGCGGATCCACGACGACGTGCGCGGATATCACGACATCTCGGCCATCGTGGCGCGTGATGCCACCCGCCTCGACGTGCTCGCCTCCGACGCCGATCCCCGGATCGCCGAGGCGTTCAGCGACAGCGACTACCGCGACGTCGCCGGTGTCGCCGCGCACTACTACTCGCTCGTGCTGACCGACACGGGGACGGGCATCGTGCACTCCGTGATGTCGGCGACGCTCGATCTCGCGGACCAGATCGTCATCGTGTCGGGGCTGAGCGTCGACGAGGCGCGTCTGGCGTCGGAGACGCTCACCTGGCTCGAGACCAACGGATACGCCGAGCAGGCGCGCGAGGCGATCGTCGTGCTGAACCAGTCGACCCCTGGAGCGCCGCTCGTGCGCCTGAACGAGCTGCAGACGCACTTCGCCACGCGGGCCAAGAGTGTGATCCGGATGCCGTACGACCCGCAGATCGCCGGCGGCGGCACCATCGTGTTCGCGAACCTGCTGCCCGAGACGCGGATCGCCGCGCGTCAGCTCGCCGCGCTGCTGGTCGAGGGCCTGCGGGCGAAGGCCGCCTGATGACGGTGCGCGAGATCCGCATCTTCGGCGACCCCGTGCTCCGTACGGTGTGCGCTCCGATCGAGGAGATCGACGACGGCGTGCGCGCGCTGGTGGCCGACCTCGTCGAGACCGTGGAGCTTCCCGGTCGCGCCGGTGTCGCCGCCCCGCAGATCGGCGTGGCGCTGCGCGCCTTCAGCTACAACATCGACGGCGACATCGGGTACGTGCTCAACCCGGTGCTCACCGAGGTCAGGGGCGAGCCCGTGCCGACCGGCGAGGGGTGCCTGTCCGTCCCCGGTCTGTGGCACGATGCTCAGCGGCACCCGTGGGCGCGTGTGGAGGGGATCGATCTCGACGGGAACGCCGTGGTGCTCGAGGGCGAGGGCCTTCTCGCCCAGGCGCTCCAGCATGAGACGGACCACCTCGACGGGAAGCTGTTCCTCTCGCGCCTCGATCCTGAGACGCGCAAGCAGGCGATGCGCGAGGTGCGCGAGAGCGACTGGTTCTGACACTCGAGGCTTCATCCCGCACGCACAGCACACAGGAAAGGCCCCGCACCGGCGGGGCCTTTCCTGTGTGACGGGTCAGCCGCCGATCGCGACGTTCGTCGTCGATACGGGCTCGTCGTAGATCGCGGAGACCTCGTCGGCGAAGTCGTTCATGATGACGTTGCGCTTGATGGAGAGCTTCGGCGTGAGGTGGCCGGACGCCTCTGTCCACTCCGACTCGAGGATCGTGAACTTCCGGATCGACTCGGCGCGCGACACTCGCGAGTTCGCGCCGTCGACCGCCCGCTGCACCTCGGCGCGCACGGCCTCGTTGCGCGAAGCGTCCTGCAACGACATCTTCGCGTCGAGACCGTTGTTCGCCAGCCACGTCGGGAGCATCTCGGGGTCGAGCGTGACCAGCGCGGAGATGAACGGGCGCTGATCGCCGACGACGACGACCTGGCCGATGATCGGGTTCGCACGGATCGGGTCCTCGAGCGCGGCGGGGGCGACGTTCTTGCCTCCCGCTGTGACGATGATCTCCTTCTTGCGGCCGGTGATCGTGAGGAAGCCCTCGGAGTCGAAGCTGCCGATGTCGCCGGTGCGGAACCAGCCCCCGTCGCTGAACGCCTCGGCCGTGGCCTCGGGGTTGTTCCAGTACTCCTTGAACACGTTGACGCCGCGGACCTCGATCTCGCCGTCCTCGCCGAGGCGCACGCCGACGCCGGGAAGTGCGGGGCCGACGGTGCCGATCTTGGACTTGTCCGCCAGGTTCACCGTGGCCGGTGCCGTCGTCTCGGTGAGGCCGTAGCCCTCGAGGATCACGACGCCGAGGCTGTGGAAGAAGTGGCCGAGACGGGGGCCCAGGGGAGCGGAGCCCGACACCGCGTAGACGACGTTGCCGCCCATCGCCTCACGGAGCTTGCCGTAGACGAGCTTGTTGAAGAGCGCGAACTTGAGCTTCATCCCGAACGGGATCTTCTTGCCCTCTTCGAGCAGCTTGGAGTGCTCGATGGCCACATCCGCCGCGGCCCGGAAGATCTTGCCCTTGCCGCCGGCCTCGGCCTTCTGCTCGGCGGAGTTGTAGACCTTCTCGAACACGCGGGGGACCGCGAGGAGGAAGGTCGGCTTGAACGAGCCGAGCGCGGGCAGCAGCTGACGCGTGTCGGGCTGGTGACCGGTGCGGACGCCGGCGTGGATGTCGAGGATCGAGATGAACCGCGCGAACACGTGGGCCGTCGTGATGAACAGCAGCGTCGACGCTCCAGGGGTCTCGACGACCTCGTTCAGCGCCTTCGCGGAGTTGCGGGTGAGCTCGACGAAGTTGCTGTGCGTGAGCACGCAGCCCTTGGGGCGTCCGGTGGAGCCCGAGGTGTAGATGAGCGTCGCGATGTCGGAGCCGATGGCGAGGTTGCGTCGACGCTCGATCTCGTCGTCGGTGATCGAGGCGCCCCCTGCGGTCAGCGTGTCGATCGCGCCGAGGTGCAGCTGCCAGATCTCGCGGATGAGGGGGACCTCGCTGCGGATCTCGTCGACGCGGGCGAAGTGCTCGGGCGACTCGACGACGAGGGCGATCGCGCCGGAGTCCTCGAGGATCCACTGGATCTGCGAGGGGGAGCTGGTCTCGTAGATCGGCACCATCACGGCGCCGGCGTAGAACAGCGCGAAGTCGACGAGCGTCCATTCGTACGTCGTGCGGGCGAGGAATCCGACCTTCTCGCCGGGCTGGATGCCGGCAGCGGCGAAGCCCTTCGCGAGGGCGATCACGGCCGTCTGGAAGTCGGCGGCGGAGATGTCGCGCCAGCCGTCGCCCTCCGGGACCGAGAACAGTGCACGGTCGGGGGTGGCCTTGACGCGCTGGAACAAGAGGTCCGAGACGTTTGCCTCGGGGTCGGCGGGGACGATCGCGGGGACTTCGAACTGGACCACGGCAGCTCCTTCGGTACCGGTCGGGCAGGTGTGTGGTCTTGAGTCTAGGGCATGACACTCAATCGCAACTTTGCTGGGACTGAGTCGCGATCCGCAGGCGAGAACGAACAAGACCCGAGCGGATGCCGGGCGCGGCGCTAGACTTCACCTCGATGTTCTACTGGCTGATGAAGTACGTCGTGATCGGCCCCGTGGTCAAGGCGATCTTCCGCCCCTGGATCGCGGGACGGAGGAACGTGCCCGCGAACGGTGCGGCGATCCTTGCCAGCAACCACCTCTCGTTCGCGGATTCCGTCTTCCTTCCGCTCGTCATCGACCGACGGATGTCGTTCCTCGCCAAGAGCGACTACTTCACCGGCCGCGGCATCAAGGGCTTCGTGACCAAGTTCTTCATGAGTGCGACGGGCCAGATCCCGATCGATCGATCCGGCGGCAAGGCCTCGGAGGCCTCGCTGAACACCGGACTCCAGGTGCTCGGCGCGGGAGACCTGCTCGGCATCTACCCGGAGGGCACCCGCAGTCCCGACGGCAAGCTCTACCGCGGGCGCACCGGCATCGCCCGGATGGCGCTCGAGGCCAAGGTCCCGGTCGTCCCGGTGGTCATGGTCGACACCGATACCGCCATGCCGATCGGGCAGCGCCTGCCCCGCATCATGCGCGTCGGGATCGTCATCGGCGAGCCGCTCGACTTCTCCCGCTACGCCGGGATGGAGAACGACCGATACATCCTGCGGTCCGTCACCGACGAGATCATGGTGGCCCTGCATCGCCTCGGCCAGCAGGAGTACGAGGACGTCTACGCGTCGACCGTGAAGGACCGCCTCCCGTCCCGCGTCACACGGGGCTCGTAGAGCGTCTGGGGTGCACGCCGACCACTAGGCTTGAGGCATGCTCCCGCACCACATCGACGCCCTTGATGCCTGGCGCTCGCTTCCCATCAAGCAGCAGCCGCAGTGGCCCGACGCGGACCGCGTCGCCGACGTCTCCCGTCAGATCGCCACGCTTCCGCCGCTGGTCTTCGCGGGCGAGGTCGACAACCTCCGCGATCGCCTCGCTCGCGCGGCATCCGGCCAGGCATTCCTCCTCCAGGGCGGCGACTGCGCCGAGACGTTCGCCGGCGCGACCGCCGAGCAGATCCGCAACCGCATCAAGACGGTGCTGCAGATGGCCGTCGTGCTCACCTACGGCGCTTCGATGCCCGTCGTCAAGATGGGGCGCATGGCCGGCCAGTTCGCCAAGCCGCGCTCGAGCGACAACGAGACCCGCGGCGATGTGACGCTGCCGGCCTACCGCGGCGACATCGTCAACGGCTACGACTTCACCGAGGGCTCCCGGCAGGCCGACCCCGGCCGTCTCCTGCAGGGGTACCACACGGCGGTCTCCACCTTGAACCTCATCCGCGCCTTCACGCAGGGTGGATTCGCCGATCTCCGCGAGGTGCACTCCTGGAACAAGGGGTTCGCGCAGAACCCGGCCAACCAGCGCTACGAGCGCATGGCCTCCGAGATCGACCGTGCCATCAAGTTCATGGAGGCGGCGGGCGCCGACTTCGACGAGCTCAAGCGCGTCGAGTTCTTCACCGGCCACGAGGGCCTGCTGATGGACTACGAGCGCCCGATGACGCGCATCGACTCCCGCACGGACACGCCGTACAACACCTCGGCGCACTTCCTGTGGATCGGTGAGCGCACCCGCGATCTCGACGGCGCGCACGTCGACTACTTCTCGAAGATCCGCAACCCCATCGGCGTCAAGCTCGGACCGACGACCACGCCGGAGACCGCGCTCGCCCTGATCGACAAGCTCGACCCGGAGCGCGAGCCCGGACGCCTGACGTTCATCACCCGCATGGGCGCCGGCAAGATCCGCGACGCGCTGCCGCCGCTGCTCGAGGCTGTCCGCGACTCCGGTGCGCAGCCGCTGTGGGTCACCGATCCCATGCACGGCAACGGCATCACCACGCCGACCGGCTACAAGACGCGTCGCTTCGACGACGTCGTCGACGAGGTCCGTGGCTTCTTCGAAGCGCACCGCGCGGTGGGCACCTTCCCCGGCGGCATCCACGTCGAGCTCACCGGCGACGACGTCACCGAGTGCCTCGGCGGCTCGGAGCACATCGACGAGGCTGCTCTGGCCACGCGCTACGAGAGCCTGTGCGACCCTCGCCTGAACCACATGCAGTCGCTCGAACTCGCCTTCCTCGTGGCCGAGGAGCTCGAGAAGCGCTGAGCCGTCCCACAGAGCAGAACCCGCCCTCACGTCGATCGCGAGGGCGGGTTCTCTGCATCGGGGCTTCGACAGCGGAGCGCGCGAGGGGGTCAGCCGGCGGCGAAGACGCGCACTTCCGAGCCCCGCACGCGAGACTCTCCGGCCTCGGGGTCGGTGCGCGTCGCGGTGAAGATGTCCCAGACGAGCTCGGGCGCGGCCGTGACGGGCTTGAATCCGGCATCCTGCAGCTTCTTCACCGCGTCGCGGATCGAGATGCCCGACACGTCGGGGATCTCGATCGGCTCCGGCCCGATCGACACGATCAGCTTCACATCGTCGCCGGGGCGCCAGTTGCCCTCTGTGGCGCGATCGGCGAAGCCGATGACGCGTCCCTCGGCGATCGAGTCGCTGTACTGCTCGACGCGCTCTCCGACGACGTTCAGGCCCTTGTCGGTCAGGGCCTGAGTGGCTTGCTGCACAGAGGTGTCGGCGACATCCGGCAGGGGGCCCAGCGATACGTACAGGTCGATCGTGTCGGCCTCGAAGAGTTCGCAGCCGTCACCGCACGCGATCGGGTCGCCACCCGCTCGCGGAGTCAGGAACGCGTTGATGACGACGCCCGCGGCAGCGTCCGAGAACAGTTCCAGGGTCTCGTCGGCGACCGTGACGTTCAGAGTCTCCAGGTAGGCGCGAGCATCGTCCTCGGTCTTGCCGTTGAGTGCCTCCACCGTGTGCGGCTCGGGACCGAGCGAGATCAGCACGGTCACCTCCACGCCCTTCTCGAGCCGGTCGCCGGCCTGAGGGTCGGTGCGGATCGCCAGGTCCTTCTCGACGTCGACCGAGTACTCCTCGCCGCGCACGGGAGTGAGTCCCTCGGCGGTGAGCGCTTCAGCGGCCTGATCGTATGTCGACCCGGCGACGTCGGGCACGGCGATGAGAGAGCCGGGGCCCGAGCCGAACCACCAGCCGACCCCGCCGGCGAGCACCGCGAGCAGCAGCACGAGCGTGAGCAGGAAGGCTCCTCGCGCTCGGCGCCGTGACGCGCGCCGTCGCAGGATCGTGGCGTTGTCGATCGCCGGGGCGACCGGCGCCGTCGGGTCGGCGATCACCATGGTGCTCGGCATCACCTTGGTCAGATCGCCCGAGTCGCCCTGGCTGCGCTGCGACATGGTCGCGGCGGCGACGGCGGGGGCGATGCCGAGCTCTCGCTCGATCTCACGCAGACGGTCGAGCATCTGCTGCGCATCGTCGGGGCGTTCGTCGGGGGATTTCTCGGTCGCCCACAGCACGAGCTCGTCGAGCGGCTCGGGAACCGAGGGGTTGCGCACGCTGGGCCGGGGGACCGACTCTGTGGCGTGCTGGAAGGCGATCTGCATCGGCTGCTCGCCCTTGTACGGCTGCTCGCCCACCAGCATCTCGTAGAGCATGATGCCGAGCGCGTAGATGTCGCTGCGTGCGTCGGCGGTGCCACGGGTCACGAGTTCCGGAGCGAGGTAGGCGATCGTGCCGAGCAGCTGCTGTCCGGTCGCAGTGTTGGCCGTCGTCGCCCGGGCGAGACCGAAGTCGCCGATCTTGATGCGGCCGTCCTCGGCGAGCAGCACGTTCTCGGGCTTCACGTCGCGGTGCACGATGCCGGCGCGGTGCGCGGCGGACAGGCCGGCGAGGATCGCGTCCATGATCGTGATCGTCTGGGGGATCGTGAGCCTCTTCTGCTCGCGGAGCAGCTCGCGCAGGGTGATGCCGGGGAGGTACTCCATGACGAGGTAGGCGAGTTCGCCGTCCTGGCCCTGGTCGAACACGTTGACGACGTGCGGATCCGCGAGGCGGGCGGCTGCGCGTGCTTCCTGGATGAAGCGGCTCTGGAAGGCGGAGTCGTCGCTGAGGTGCGCGTGCATCACCTTGAGCGCGATGCGCCGCTCGAGTCGGAGGTCGGTCGCGACGTAGACCGTGGCCATCCCGCCGCGGGCGATCCGTGCCCGTACGCGATAGCGGCCGTCGACAAGCCGCCCGATGAGGGGGTCGGCCTGATGATTGGTCGTCACGTCAGAATTCTATGGAGAACTGCCTGAAAGACAGGGGAACGGCTCACCCCTGAGGGCTGTGGGTTTTCCGTGTGCGGCTCAGCCGTAGAGCGCGAGCCAGCTGTACGCCTGCGCTTCCCACTGGCCGTACTTGTCGGGATAGGCGGAGATCTGCACGGCCTGCGCGGCATCCGTGAAGGCCATGCTCTCCCAGCCGGGGATGTCGAGCAGGCCTCGCGTCATCTGGCCGTTCGGGTCGCTCGGGCCGCCGTAGAAGACCCGCGTGCTGCGGTCGGCGTCCATGATCTGGGCAGGGGCTCCCCAGCCCGTGCTCGGACGCTGCTGGAAGATGCCCAGCGAGTCGCGGTCGCCCCAGTCGAGGTTGCGCAGTCCCGATTCGACCATGCCCGTCGCGAGGGCGATCGCGACGGCGCGGTCGGAGACGCCGAGCTCTCGCCCGACGCGGATGATGAGCGCGGCGTTCGCGGCCTGCTCCGCGGTGAGCGCGGTGGCCGTGGCCGCCGGCGCGGCAGCGGGGGCCGGTGCCGGTGCGCCCTGCACGGAGATGGTCTGCCCGGGATAGATGACCGACGACGAGTCGAGGCCGTTGAGTGCGAACAGCGCCTGCGTGGTCGTGCCGTACTTCCGGGCGATCCCGAAGATCGTGTCTCCGGCGACGACCGTGTGAGCGGTGACGGCCACCGGGGCCACCACGGTCACGGGGGCGGCGACGGGGGCGGGTGCGGGTGCGGCGGCGGAGCCCGACACCGCGAGGGTCTGACCGGGGTAGATGATCGACGCGCGGGTCAGTCCGTTCACGGTCAGCACCGCGTCGACCGTCGTGCCGTACTTCTGCGCGATCCCGTACACGGTGTCGCCGGCGACGACCGTGTGCACCGTCGCGGTCGGCGCGACCGCCACGGGCGCAGCCACCACAGCGGCCGGAGCCAGGGTCAGGGTCTGCCCGGGGTAGATCACCGAGCGCCAGGAGAGTCCGTTCCAGGTGAGCACGTCGACCGTGCGGAGGCCGAAGTTCGCCGCGATCGCCGAGACGGTGTCTCCGGGCTGCACCACGTATGCGGCGGGCGCGACCTGGGAGGGCACCAGCCGGACGGCAGAGCGCTGGCGCTCGACGATGCTCGATGCCGACGCCGCTTCGGCAGGGACGGCGACCATTGTTCCGGCGAGTGCGCCGATCACGGCGGCGGGCATGCCGAGTTGGAGATATCGCGTACGACGCGTGGCGGTGTTCTGTCTCAAGGGTCCCCCTTTTCGAGCACCTCACGTTGACACGGAAGTAAACAGAAGTCAACAGAAGTGACTGAAGTGAAGGATGTGACTGGAGTGTCGACATGCGGCATCCGATCGGAGATGAGATAGTGGGCAACGTGTCTGAGAACGTTGTGGAGAACCCTGCTGTCGATTGGCTGACGATGCCCGACCTGGTCGAGGTGCTGGATGTGCCGCTCGGTCGCGTCCGTCGCCTGATCGACGAGCACTACCTCGTCGGTTCGCGCCGCAACGGCGCCTTCGCGGTTCCCGCGATCTTCATCGTCGACGGGCATCCGCTCAGTTCTCTGCGCGGGACGATCATCGTGCTGCAGGATGCCGGGTTCACCGACGACGAACTCATCGACTGGCTGCTGGAAGAGGAGGAGAGCCTCGGCCGTTCGCCGATCGCCGCCCTTCTCGACGGTCACAAGAGCGCGGTGCGCCGCCTGGCCCGCACGCTGGCCTGACCGGCGTCCGGCCTCAGGCCGAGCGCACCGTCGCTGCGCGAGCGAGATCCCGCAGCTCGCCGACCGACGCATTGTCGAGCCGCGCGCCCGAGAGCGCTCGATCCGCTTCGCGCGCGTACTCGGCGATCATGGCCTCCACCCGCTCCAGGGCGCCGGAGTCGGCGATGGTCGCCTGCAGGAACGAGACCTGCTGCGCGGTGAGCTCGGGGTCGCCGAGCATCTCGTCGAGGAGGTTCCTCGCCGAGGTGTCGAGGCCCTCCCTGGTGAGCGCGACGAGAACCGTCCGCTTTCCCTCCCGCAGGTCGTCACCGGCGGGCTTGCCGGTGACGGACGAGTCTCCGAAGACGCCGAGGATGTCGTCGCGCAGCTGAAATGCCATCCCGATCGGGTGTCCGAAGCGCCGGAGCGCCGCCATCTGATCGTCGTCGGCGCCGGCGAGTGCACCGCCGAGCGCGAGGGGCTGCTCGATGCTGTAGCGGGCGGACTTGAGCGACACCACGCGCAGCGCGCGCTCGGCGTGCAGACTCCGGTCGTTGACGCTCCAGGCGGATTCCTCGGCGATGTCGAGGAACTGCCCCGTCGTGACGTCGCGGCGCATCCGGGCGTACTCCCGCCGCACCGCACGTGCGTGCGGGTGTCCTTCCAGAGCCGACTCCAGCAGGTCGTCGCTCCAGGCCACGAGCAGGTCGCCGAGCAGCACGGCGGAGGCTCGGCCGAAGGACTCGGCATCGCCGGACCATCCGTGCTCCCGGTGCGACGCCTCGAGCGCGCGGTGCGCCGCCGGCCGGCCACGACGGGTGTCGGAGTTGTCGATGATGTCGTCGTGGACGAGCGCCGCCGACTGGAAGATCTCCAACGCGGCGCACGTGTCCCACAGCGCATCGGCCTCGGCGGCGTGACGGTCGCCGAACCGCGCCACGGCGCGCCAGCCGGCGTGGCAGAAGCGGGCCCGGAGGCGCTTCCCGCCGTCCAGCGTTCGTGCCGCGGCATCGAGGAACGTTGCGGCCTCGTCGCCGTAATCGGCGGACTCGGCACGCATCAGGGCGAGGAAGCGGTCCAGACGGGCGGCGACGGCGTCGGGCACAGGGGAGGGGGACGACACGACTCCCAGCATACGTAAAGCAAAGGGGGGCCGATCAGCTAGCCCCGGACGCCTCGTCGCGCGTAGAATGAGAAGCCGCATACCCGAGGGGGACGAAATGCCACTCTCCGAACAGGAGCAACGTCTGCTCGATGAGATGGAACGCCATCTCCTCCATAACGACGCCGACGTCGTGAGCGCGCCGTCGGGCGATCGAGCACTCAGCTATCGCAACCTCGTCTATGGCGCCCTCCTCCTCCTCGCCGGTGTCGGCGGCCTCGTGGCCGGTGTCATCGTCGGCGACGTGTGGGGCATCGTGATCGGCGTCGTCGGCTTCGCCGCGATGCTCGCGGGTGTCATGGTCGCCGTGACGCCGGTGCGGCGGACGACGCCCGCAGCACCCCGTGAGCGCTCAGCCTCGAAGCAGCCGAGTTCCGCCTCCTTCATGGACCGCATGAACGACCGCTGGGACCGCCGCCAAGACGGGCGCTGACCCCGCCACCACTCTCTCGAAAGCCCGGATGCTGAGCATCCGGGCTTTTCTGCATTCACGCCCCGAACCCTCCACTTTCCCTCCACCCTCCTCCACCGCGGAATTCCGCGGCTCATCGGCGCGCCCAGATGGTGGCGGGGAGGAGAGGACGCGATTCATCGTAGGTTTGTGGAGGAAAGTGGAGTAAAGTGGGGCGCACCTCGAGTTGGCCGGACGCAGAGGGGGTGATGGCCGATGTTGCTGGGAACGCATTCTCCGAAGCTGGACGACAAAGGACGGGTCATCCTTCCCGCGAAGTTCCGCGAAGACCTCGGCGGCGGCATCGTCGTCACGCGTGGCCAGGAACGCTGCCTCTACGTGTTCAGCACGGCCGAGTTCGAGACCATGCACGAGCGGATCCGTCAGGCGCCGCTCGCCAACAAGCAGGCGCGTGACTTCATGCGTCTGTTCCTCTCCGGTGCGAGTGCGGAGATGCCCGACAGTCAGAACCGCATCACCATCCCCGCCCACCTGCGTCAGTACGCGGGCCTGCAGAAAGAGCTCATCGTCACCGGAGTCGGCGCCCACGCCGAGATCTGGGATGCCGAGAGCTGGAACGCCTACCTCGCCGCCGGTGAGGAGACCTACTCCGATCTCGAGCAGGAGGTGATTCCGGGACTCTTCTGACCACGGCTGTGATGCCCCGCCGCTCCCGCCCCGACACACTTCCCCGGTGCCGGGTCGCGAAGCGGAGGGGGATCAGAGCCGAAGGTCACCCCGAGAAAGATCATGAACCTCCGCGATATCCACACCCCCGTCCTGCTCGACCGCTGCGTCGAGCTGCTCGCTCCCGCCCTCCAGGCCGACGGAGCCGTCCTCGTCGACGCCACCCTCGGCATGGGCGGCCACTCCGAGGCGCTCCTCGAGCGCTTCCCCCGCATCCGGCTCGTCGGACTCGACCGGGACACGGACGCTCTCCGCATCGCCGGGGAGCGTCTCGCTCGTTTCGCAGATCGCATCACCCTCGTCCACACCGTCTACGACGAGATCGGCCTGCATGCGCAGGGCGCAGCCGGCATCCTCTTCGACCTCGGTGTCTCCTCGCTGCAACTCGACGAGGCCGAGCGCGGATTCGCGTACTCGAAGGACGCTCCGCTCGACATGCGGATGGATCAGACCAACGGCGTCACCGCCGCCGACGTGATCGCCACCTACAGCGAAGGCAACCTGCGTCGCATCTTCGAGCGCTACGGCGAGGAGAAGCTCGCAGGAAGGTACGCGCGCTTCATCATCGAGGCACGGCAGAAGAAGCCGATCACCCGCTCCGGTGAGCTCGTCGACATCCTCCAGGCCGCGACCCCGGCGGCGGCCCAGCGCGCCGGTCACCCGGCGAAGCGGGTCTTCCAGGCGCTGCGCATCGAGGTCAACACCGAACTGAACGTGCTCGCCGATGCGATCCCGTCGGCCATGGATGCCCTGAGCGTCGGCGGCCGCATCGTCGTGATGTCGTACCAGTCGCTGGAGGACCGCCTCGTCAAGCAGGCGTTCGCCGCAGCATCCGCCTCCACCGCTCCGGCCGGACTGCCGGTCGAGCTCCCCGAGCACGCTCCGCGCTTCCGCATCATCACCAAGGGCGCCGAGCTCGCCGACGACGACGAGCGGGCACGCAACCCGCGTGCGATCCCGGTGCGCCTGCGCGCCACCGAGAAACTGCGGGAGAGCGCATGAGCCTGAACGCCACCGTCCGCACGACGGTCCAGCCGGTCGCACCGGCACCCGCACGCACGCCGCAGCGCCGTCTGCAGCCCGTCACCCGCACGACGGCGCGCCGCAAGCCCAAGCTCGCCTACGCCCTCATCGCGCTCGGGGGAGCCCTCGCGATCGGCGCCGCTCAGATCGGACTGTCCCTCGCGATCACGCAGGACTCGTTCGCGCTGGCGGACCTCGCCTCGCAGCAGCGCGAACTCGACCTGCGCACGCACGCGCTCCAGGAGGAACTGACCGGACTGAGCTCCCCGCAGGTGCTCGCGACCGGGGCGGCGGGCCTCGGCATGGTCGTGGCCGGCTCTCCCTCCTACCTCCGCCTGAGCGACGGGGCCGTGTTCGGCACCGGTGCCGGCGCGGACTGGACGTCGACCGTCGATCCGGCGGGCGCCGGCGCGGTCGGCAACGCGCTGATCACCGCGCCGCCGCCCGAGACCCCGGTGGCCGAGGACGGCACCACCGTCCCGACCACGCAGGACCTCCCTCCCGCCATCACCGACGGGCTTCCGAGCCCGACCACCCACTGACCTTCCGACTGCACCGATCGACGGAGAGATCGCATGACGACAAGAGCCACCCGCGGCCCCCGGCGACGCACCGTCGTCGCCCTCGCCGTCATCCTCACGGTGCTGGCGACCTTCGTGGTGCGACTCGTCGACATCCAGGTGGTGAGCGCCGACGAGCACGTCTCCGACTCGCTCCAGCACCTCGGCGCCGGTGACAAGATCTCCGGACAGCGCGGCTCGATCGTCGACTCCGGCGGCACGGTGCTCGCCTCGAGCGTGATGGTCTACGACGCGCAGCTCAGCCCCAAGGTGATCATGCTCCTCGAGGACAACGATCCCGAGCTGCCATGGGCCGAAGCGTCCGAGAAGATCGCCGCGGTCACAGGGCAGACCGGTGACGAGGTGCGCACCATCGTGGCCGACGCCCTGGCCGCGGACGCCGAGAGCCAGTACGCGCCGCTGAAGAAGTCGCTCACCACCGAGCAGTACATCGAGCTCCGGGACCTGAAGCTCTCGTACCTGCACTTCGAGGCCAGGGAGACGCGTGTCTACCCGAACGGCGCCGTCGCGGGCAACGTCCTCGGGTTCCTCGACAACTCGGGGTCGGCGCAGGCCGGCATCGAGCAGATGGAGGAGAGCTGCCTCGCCCCGGTCGACGGCGAGGAGTCCTACCGCATCGGCAAGGACGGCGTCGTGATCCCCGGCAGTGAGCGCATCGTCGATGCCGTGAACGGCGGCACCGTTCAGCTCACGATCAACAGCGACCTCAACTGGTACCTGCAGCAGATGATCGCCGAAGAGGCGCAGAAGCAGGGCGCGAAGGGCGGCACGGTCACGGTCGTCGAGGTGAAGACCGGGAAGATCCGCGCGGCCGCCGAGTGGCCGGCGATGGACCCCAACGACCTCGACTCGTCGACGCCCGAGACGCGGTACAGCCAGATCTTCCACAAGGACTTCGAGCCCGGATCCACGTTCAAGGCCATCACCGCAGCCGCTGCGATCGAAGGCGCGGGCCTGACGCCGCTCAGCACCGTCACCGCGTCGTCGCGAGAGACGTTCCCCAACGGCGCGGTCATCAACGACTCGTTCAACCACCCGGCGTACAACTACACGCTCGCGGGCGGCCTCATCGACTCGTCCAACGTGGCCCTGTCGAAGTTCGGCACGATGGTCAGCCCCGACGTCCGCTACGACTACCTGCAGAAGTTCGGCGTCGGCGAGAAGACGCTCGGCTTCCCGTCCGAGGTCGGTGGCATCCTGCACCCCGTCAGCGACTGGGACAACCAGTCGCTCTACACGACCACGTTCGGCCAGTACTTCACGGTGACCGCGCCGCAGCTCGCCGGCGCCTACCAGGCGATCGCGAACGGCGGCGAGAAGATCGACCTGTCCCTGATCGAGTCGTGCACCGGATCCGACGGCACCGTCGTCACTCCCGATGCCCCCGCGCATCAGCAGGTCGTGGCCGAGAAGACGGCCGCGGAGCTCACGCAGATGCTCGAGAACGTCGCCGTCCAGGGCGGCAACGCCGATCGGATCCAGGTGCCGGGCTACCGGGTGACCAGCAAGACCGGTACGGCGCAGGTCTCCGACGGCAACGGCGGCTACAAGGCCGGGGTGTACTACACCAGCATGGTGGGCTTCGCACCGGTGGACGACCCCCAGTACGTGGTCGTGGTCACCCTCGACGAGCCGACTAAGGTTGTATCGTCCGCGGCCACCGCATCCGCCTTCCAGAAGGCGATGACGCAGGTGATGAAGACCTATCGCGTGATGCCGTCCACCATCCCCATGGACGCGCTCCTTCCCAAATTCGGATAGTCGGCGAGAGCCGCGCACGGAGATGACATGATCGCCCTGACGCTCGCTGAGATCACCGCCGCAGTCGGCGGTGATCTGCGCGTCGCCGGAGAACACACGGCGGCGACGGTCGTCGACGGCGTCGTCGACACGGACTCGCGGAACATGGTGCCCGGGTCGATCTTCGTGGCGAAGCCCGGCGCCGAGACCGACGGACACCGGTTCGTCGGCGCAGCCGTCGAGGCCGGAGCCGCGCTGGCGATCGTCGAGCATGTCGTGGATGTCGCCGTGTCGCAGATCATCGTCCCCGACGCGGTCGCGGCTCTGGGCGCCCTCGCCAAGGACGTGGTGGCCCGCGTGCGCGCCGGCGGCGACCTCCGCATCGTCGGCATCACCGGATCGAACGGCAAGACCACCACGAAGAACTTCCTCGCACGCATCCTCGAGGACGAGGGCGAGACCGTCGCTCCCGTCAACTCCTTCAACAACGAGGTCGGCGCGCCGGTCACCATGCTGCGTCTCACGCACAGCACGCGGTTCCTGGTGAGCGAGTTCGGCGCGGCCGCTCCGGGCAGCATCGCGCACCTCGCGGGACTCGTCGAGCCCGATGTCGCGGTCGTGCTGATGGTCGGCTTGGCGCACGCCGGCGGCTTCGGCGGCATCGAGGAGACGGCCAAGGCGAAGGCCGAGCTGGTCGCCGCGGCGAAGACCTCGGGCACAGCGGTGCTGAACATCGACGACGCCCGTGTCGCCGCGATGCAGCAGCTGGCGCGAGACCGCGGTCTGCGCGTGGTCGGCTTCGGGCAGAGCAGCGCCGCCGACGTGCAGGCCCACGACATCGTCGTCACGGCATCCGGCACCACCTGCGAGATCGAGGCGGGCGGAGAGCGGATCCCGCTGCACCTGCGCGTGCTCGGCGCGCACCACATCACGAACGCCCTCGCGGCGATCGCGGCGGCCGGCGTGCTCGGCGTGCCGCTCGCGGATGCCGTCGCCCGTCTGGAGACGGTCGAGATCGCTGAGCGCTGGCGCATGCAGCCTCTGGGAAACGATCGCGTGCGCATCATCAACGATGCCTACAACGCCAGCCCCGACTCGATGGCCGCGGCGCTGCGCACGCTCGCCCAGATCACCGCCCCCGAGGAGCGCACGGTCGCCGTCCTCGGCGCGATGAGCGAACTCGGCGAGGCCGCAGGGGAGGAGCATGACCGGATCGGACTTCTCGCCGTGCGCCTGAACATCCAGCGGATCGTCGTCGTCGGCCCCGAGGCCAGGAGGCTCTATCTCTCCGCGGTCGGCGAGGGCTCCTGGGACAGCGAGGCCGTGCACCTGCCCGACCAGGACGCCGCCTTCGAGTACCTCCGCACGGAGCTCCGCGACGGAGATCGCGTGCTCGTGAAGTCATCTAATTCCGTGGGCCTCCGGCATCTCGGCGATCGTCTGGGAGAATTGTTCTCGTGAGGTCTCTCATCATGGCGGCGGCGATCTCGCTCGCCTTCACCCTGTTCCTGACTCCCGTGTTCCTCCGGCTCTTCCGGAAGTGGGGGTGGGGGCAGGTCATCCGCACCCCGGAAGCCGTCGAGAACCCCAGCCACGAGGCGAAGCGCGGCACCCCGACGATGGGCGGCGTCATCTTCATCGCCGGCTCGATCATCGGGTACTTCACCGGGGTCTTCGTCAGCGGCGAGGTGCCGGCGCTGTCGGCGCTCCTCGTGATCTGGCTGATGGTCGGATTCGGCGCGGTCGGCTTCATCGACGACTACATGAAGGTGCGCAGCCAGCGCAGTCTCGGCCTGTCCGGCTGGCGCAAGGTCATCGGCCAGCTGCTCGTCATCGTCCCCTTCGGCATCGTGGCGCTCAACTTCCCGAACAAATTCGGGCAGACGCCCGCGAGCGGGGCGATCTCACTGTTCCGCGACTTCACCTGGCTGGATCTGTTCGCGTTCGGGGTGATCCTCGGCTGGATCCTGTACCTCGCGTGGATCGCCGTCATCGGCGTCGCGACGTCGAACAGCGTCAACCTGACCGATGGACTCGACGGGCTCGCCGCGGGCGCCGGCGTCATCGTGGTGGGCGCGTACAGCGTGATCGCGTTCTGGCAGTTCAAGCAGCCCTGCATCGGCGGCGACCCGGGCTCCCTGGGCGGATGCTACGAGGTGCGCGACCCGTTCAACCTGGCCGTCATCGCCGCGTCGTTCGCCGCGGGACTGATCGGCTTCCTCTGGTGGAACGCCCCGAAGGCGAAGGTCTTCATGGGCGACGTCGGATCGATGGCGATCGGCGGTGTGATCACCGCCATGGCGATCCTCACCCGCACCGAACTGCTGCTCCTCGTGATCGCCGGCGTCTTCGTCCTGTCGTCCGGCTCGGTGATCCTGCAGCGGACCTATTTCAAGATCACGCGCGGCAAGCGACTGTTCCTCATGAGCCCCTTCCACCATCACCTGGAGATGCGCGGCTGGTCGGAGATCACGATCGTGGTGCGCATGTGGATCATCGCCGGCCTCCTCGCGGTGTCGGCCATCGGCCTGTTCTACGTCGAGTGGCTCACGCGTGTCGGCTGATCGCCTGAGCACACTCACCAGCTGGCACGCCGATTGGCGCGGGCTCCGCGTGGCGGTGCTCGGCCTCTCGATGACGGGCTTCTCGGTGGCGGACACGCTCGCCGAGCTCGGCTCCGACGTCCTGGTGCTCAGCGAGTCCGCCGAAGAGGAGTACGAGCGGCTGCTGCCGGTGATCGGCGCACGGCTCGAGCTGGGTTCCCTCGCCGAAGTGCCGGCGTCGCTCGTCGAGTTCCGACCCGACGTCGTGATCGCCTCCCCGGGCTTCTCGCCGTCGCATCCGCTGATCCGTTGGGCGCAGGAGTCGGACGTCGCGATCTGGGGCGATGTCGAACTGGCCTGGCGTCTGCGCGACAAGGTGCTCCGGGCGGACGGCACCCCTGCCGACTGGGTGCTCATCACCGGCACGAACGGCAAGACGACCACGACGCAGCTCACCGCATCGCTGCTCGTCGAGGGCGGCCTCCGCGCCGCGCCGTGCGGCAACATCGGTGTGCCGGTCCTCGACGCCGTGCGCGACCCCGCGGGATTCGATGTGCTCGTCGTCGAGCTCTCCAGCCACCAGCTCTGGTACCTCGGTCAGTCGAGGCCCGAGGGGCAGCTGTATCCGTACGCCTCGGTGTGTCTCAACCTCGCCGACGACCACCTGGTCTGGCACGGGAGCGCGGCGGCGTACCGCGACGCGAAGGCCGTCGTCTACCGGAACACCCGGGTCGCCTGCGTCTACAACAAGGCGGATGCCGCCACTCGGCTCATGGTCGAGGAGGCGGAGGTCGTCGAGGGCGCCCGTGCCATCGGATTCGACCTCGGCATCCCGGGCCCCAGCGACGTCGGCATCGTCGAGGGGCTGATCGTGGATCGCGCGTTCCTCGACGATCGAGCCCGCAGCGCGCTCGAGCTGACGACGATCGCCGATCTCGACAGCGCCGGGCTCGCCGCTCCGCACATCGTGCAGAACATCCTCGCCGCGAGCGCGCTCGCGCGCTCGCTCGGCACGGAGCCCGCCGCGATCCACGCCGCGCTGCAGCGCTTCGAGCTCGACGCGCACCGCATCCAGGTCATCGCGCGGCATGCGGGCGTGATCTGGGTCGACGATTCCAAGGCGACCAACCCTCACGCGGCGGCATCCTCGCTGCGCGCATACCCGGGCGCCGTGTGGATCGTGGGTGGAGATCTGAAGGGTGTCGACATCGCAGAACTGGTCGCCGACGTCGGATCCACGGCTCGCGCCGCCGTCGTGATCGGGGTGGAACGGGGTGACGTCGTCGCGGCATTCCGACGACACGCGCCCGTGGTCCCGGTGTTCGAGGTGGATGCTGGCGAGACTGGACAGGTCATGAACCGTGTCGTGGAGATCGCGGCGGGGGTCGTCGGCGACGAGGGCACAGTTCTGCTGGCCCCGGCGGCGGCATCCTTCGACCAGTTCTCCAGCTACGCGGATCGCGGACACCGCTTCGCCGAGGCGGTGCGGGACTGGATCGACCGGGGGAGCGCCGATGACGCAGGTATCCCGCCCTCCGGGGTCTGAGTCCGGCGGACTCGCGGCGCGGGTCTCGCTCGGCCGCCGATTCACACCGGTGTCGACCGAGTTCCTGCTCATCGCGTCGACTGCTCTGCTGCTCACGCTCTTCGGTCTCGTCATGGTGCTGTCCGCCACGAGTGCGACCGCCGTCGCCGATGGTGCGAGCCCGATGGACGGCGCGCTGCGTCAAGGCGTGTTCGCCCTGCTCGGCATCCCACTGATGTTCCTCATCAGTCGCCTTCCGATCGCGTTCCTGAAGAAGATGGCCTGGCCGGCGCTCTTCGGTGCCGTGGCGCTCCAGATGCTCGTGTTCACTCCTCTCGGCATCGCCGACGGCGGAAACCGCAACTGGATCAAGATCGCCGGGTTCACCCTGCAGCCGTCCGAGTTCCTCAAGCTCGCACTCGCCCTGTGGATCGCGGCCGTGCTGCTGCGCAAGCGAACGATGCTCGGCACCTGGCATCACGTCTTCATCCCCGTCATCCCGGTCGGCGCGCTGGCGATCGGCACCGTCCTCGCGGGCAAGGACCTCGGTACCGCGATGGTGCTGGTCCTCATCCTCCTGGGATGCCTGTTCTTCTCCGGGGTGAAGCTCCGGCTGTTCATCATCCCGGTCATCCTCGGCGTCGTCGCGGTGCTCGCGTACGCGCTCTCGAGCGAGGACCGGATGCGCCGCATCACGGCGACCTGCGACGACATGTCCCTGTACTACACCGACTGCTACCAGTCGATCCACGGGATCTGGGGCATGGCGTCCGGCGGCATCTTCGGGCTCGGTCTCGGCAACTCGCAGGAGAAGTACGGGTGGCTTCCCGCGGCCGGCAACGACTTCATCTTCGCGATCGTCGGCGAGGAGCTCGGTCTGATCGGCTGCATCGTGGTGCTCGCGCTGTTCACGTTCTTCACCGTCGGGGCGTTCCACATCATCCGCAAGACGTCCGACCCGTTCATCCGTGTGGCCGCCGGCGGCATCACCGTGTGGATCGTCGGTCAGGCCGTGCTGAACATCGGTGTCGTCATCGGCGTCTTCCCGGTCATGGGCGTCCCGCTGCCGTTCATGTCCCAGGGCGGCACGGCCCTGCTCGCGGTGCTGATCGCCTGCGGCGTGCTGCTCGCGTTCGCGCGCACGCTCCCGGTGGAGGAGAAGCCCTCAGGCGCAGCCGGTAGGGTCACGAGGTGACTTCGTACCTCCTCGCCGGCGGTGGCACCGCCGGCCATGTGAACCCCCTGCTCGCCGTCGCGGATGCGCTGCGCGAGCGCGACCCCGACGCCTCCGTCCTCGTCCTCGGAACCGCGGAGGGACTGGAGTCCCGACTCGTCCCGGAGCGCGGCTACGAGCTGCTCATCGTCGACAAGGTCCCTTTCCCGCGGCGACCGAATCGCCAGGCCGCGGCGTTCCCTGCGCGCTTCCGGCGTGCGATCGCCCAGGTGCGGGCGCACATCCGCACCCATGGCGTCGACATCGTCGTCGGATTCGGCGGTTACGCCTCGGCGCCCGCCTACGTCGCCGCCCGCCGCGAGCGTGTGCCCTTCGTCGTGCACGAGGCCAACGCCAAGCCGGGGCTCGCCAATGTGCTCGGGGCGCGTGCCGCCGCCGGCGTCGGGGTTGCTTTCGCCGGCACGCCGTTGCGCGGGAGCGAGGTCGTCGGGATGCCGCTGCGGCGCGAGGTCATCGCGCTCGACCGCCAGGCGACGCGCGACGAGGCGGCTGCGCATTTCGGGCTCGACGCGGAGCGTCCCGTCCTGCTGGTCTTCGGCGGGTCGCTCGGCGCTCAGCGGCTGAATGAGGCGATGGCCGACTCCTGGGGCGACATCCTCGCCGCCGGATGGCAGCTGCTCCACGTGACGGGCGAGCGCAGCGACATGGTCGACCCCGAGGTTCCGGGCTACGCGCTGCGGCGCTATGTCGACCGCATGGACCTGGCCTTCGCCCTGGCGGATCTGATCGTGTCGCGCTCCGGCTCTGCGACCGTGAGCGAAGTCAGCGCCCTCGGCATCCCCGCCCTGTACGTGCCGTATTCCGTCGGCAACGGCGAGCAGCGGCTGAACGCCGCCTCCGCCGTCGACGCCGGAGCCGCGCAGCTGCTCGACGATGCGACCTTCGACGGGGATGCCGTGCGGCGTCTCGTCGTACCCCTGCTGGGCGATCGTGCGCGGATCGAGCGGATGGCCGTCGCCGCCGAGAACGTCGGCACCCGCAGCGGCACCGACAACGTGATCGCCCTGGTGGACCGTGCTCTCGGCGCCGCGTGACGCGGTCGAGACGCCCCAGGAAAAGTAGACTGAGACCGACATGATCAGACCCGACCTCTCCCTCCCGATCCCCGAGACGATCACCTCCGCGCACTTCATCGGCATCGGCGGTTCCGGCATGAGCGGCCTCGCGAGGATGTTCCTCGACGCCGGCATCCGCGTCTCCGGCACAGATCGCGCCGACAGCGACAACCTCCGCGCCCTCGCGGCTGCAGGGGCGACGGTGCACGTCGGCCACGACGCGGCGTACCTCGGCGATGCCGACACCGTCGTGCACACCGGAGCGATCTGGCCCGAGAACCCCGAGTTCGTCACGGCGAAGGAGCGCGGGCTGCACGTCATCCACCGCTCGCAGGCGCTGCACTGGCTCATCGGTTCCCGTCGGCTCGTCTCGGTCGCCGGCGCGCACGGCAAGACCACGTCCACCGGCATGATCGTCACCGCGCTCCGTGAGCTCGGTGCCGACCCCCACTTCGTGAACGGCGGCGTGATCGAGCAGCTCGGCACGTCGAGCGCCACCGGCAGCGGCGACCTGTTCGTCATCGAGGCCGACGAGTCGGACGGCACCTTCCTGCTGTACGACACCGCGGTCGCGCTGATCACGAACGTCGACCCGGATCATCTCGACCACTACGGCTCGGACGAGGCCTTCCACGATGCGTTCGTGCGCTTCGCGGATGCCGCGTCCGAGGCGGTCGTGATCTCGAGCGACGACCCCGGAGCGCTGCGCGTCAGCGCCGGGCTCTCGCACGACAACGTCATCACCTTCGGCCAGGCCGAGGATGCGGATCTCCGCGTCACGGACATCGTGGCGGCGGGTCCCGTCGCCGCGACCCTGACCCACGCGGGGGAGAGCGTGCGCATGCAGCTCGCCGTCCCCGGCGTGCACAACGCGATCAACGCCGCCGGAGCCGTCGCGGTGCTGCGGTCTCTCGGCCACCCGTTGACCGATGCCGTGCGTGCCGTCGAGGGCTTCGCGGGCACGGTGCGCCGCCTCGAGCAGCACGGCGTGGAACGCGGGGTCACCGTGTACGACGACTACTCGCACCACCCGACCGAGGTCCGCGCCGCGCTCGAGGCCATGAGGAGCATCTCGGGACCGGGCCGGATCATCGCGATCCAGCAGCCGCACACGTACTCGCGCACGCAGCACATGTTCCAGGAGTTCGCCGACGTGCTCGAGGAGTTCGCCGACCACACGGTGATGCTCGACGTCTACGGCGCCCGCGAGGATCCGGTACCCGGCGTGACCGGAGAACTGGTCAGCGACGCGTTCCGCGACCAGGGACACGTCCACTACGTCGCGGACTGGCAGCAGGCCGCCGACTACACCGCCACCGTCGCGCGTGACGGGGACTTCGTCATCACCCTCGGGTGCGGCAACGTCTACCAGATCATCCCGCAGGTGCTGGAGTCGCTGCGCCGGACCGACGAGGCTTAGCCATGCGTCGGCCCGCACCGCTTCCGACCGCCCCGGAGAGCAAGGGGCAGAAGGATGCCGCGCCGGAGGCGACGGCGCGTCCGCGTCGCGGCCAGGGTGCAGAGGCGGACGGCGCGGCTGTCGCGGACGGGACGATCGGGTCCGATCCGCCCCCGACCCCGCCCATCGGTGACCAGGAGCCGCAGCCGACATCGACCAGGGACGTGTGGCGTGCGGCGCGCGCTCGGCGCAAGGCGCTGCGGGCGGAGATCCGTCGGTTCACCCAGCGGTCCCGGAGGCGGCGGATCATCTGGCTCAGCAGCATCGGCGCCGTGATCCTGCTCATCGGCGGGAGCGTCGCCGCCGCGTACAGTCCGCTGTTCGCGGTCGAGAAGATCACGGTGGCCGGAGCCACGACGCTCGACCCCGCCGTGCTCGAGGCCGCCCTCGCCGACCAGCTCGGCACCCCGCTGGCCCTGGTCGACACGAGCGAGGTGAAGGCGGCGCTGCTGGCCTTCCCGCTCATCGAGACCTACGCGCTCGAGGCGCGACCGCCGCACGACCTGACGGTGCGCATCCTGGAGCGCACGCCGATCGGCGTCATCCGCTCGGATGCCGGATACACGCTGGTGGATGCCGCGGGCGTCGCGCTGGCCACGACCTCGGACCAGCCCGAGGGGCAGCCGCTCGTCGACGTCGACGGCGGCGTCGATTCGCCGGCCTTCGAGAGCGCAGGACTCGTGGTCCGGGCGCTCCCCGCCGACGTCCGAGCGGCGCTCACGGGGGTCACCGCCACCACGGCCGATGATGTGACGCTCACCCTGAGCACCGGTCTCACCGTCGTCTGGGGGAGCGCGGAGGAGTCGGCTCTGAAGGCCGTCGTGCTGTCAACGACGATGATGCAGAATCCGAACGCCGCATCGATCGACGTCACATCCCCCAAAGTCGCCGTCGTCGGCTGACCGCTTTCGGCGGGAATGGCGCGACACGCCCGTGTCGCTGCGGGCGCGCGGGCATGCGGCGCTTACCTTCGATTCAGGGAACGCAATACCGGGAAATACTTTACACCTCTAGTTGAGGTTTAAGGTTCACCCTCACACCTTCTCGACTACGAACGCAAGGCTCGACTAATCGGAGGCCGGCCATGAGCCAGAACCAGAACTACCTCGCCGTGATCAAGGTCGTCGGCGTCGGCGGTGGCGGCGTCAACGCCGTGAACCGCATGATCGACCTCGGCCTCCGCGGAGTCGAGTTCATCGCCGTGAACACCGACGCGCAGGCGCTGCTGATGAGCGACGCCGACGTCAAGCTCGACGTGGGTCGCGAACTGACCCGCGGACTCGGTGCCGGCGCCGACCCCGAGGTGGGCCGACGTGCTGCCGAGGACCACGCCGAAGAGATCGAGCAGGCGCTGACCGGAGCCGACATGGTCTTCGTCACCGCCGGCGAGGGTGGTGGAACCGGAACCGGTGGCGCTCCTGTCGTCGCGCGGATCGCCAAGTCGATCGGCGCGCTCACGATCGGTGTCGTCACCAAGCCGTTCTCGTTCGAGGGTCGCCGCCGCCAGAGCCAGGCCGAGGCCGGCGTCGCGAAGCTCAAGGAAGAAGTCGACACCCTCATCGTGGTGCCGAACGACCGACTCCTCGAGATCAGCGACCGCGGCATCTCGATGATCGAAGCCTTCGCGACCGCCGACCAGGTGCTGCTCGCCGGTGTGCAGGGCATCACGGATCTCATCACGACCCCCGGTCTGATCAACCTCGACTTCGCCGACGTCAAGTCGGTGATGCAGGGTGCGGGATCCGCGCTCATGGGCATCGGCTCCGCGCGCGGCGCCGACCGTGCGATCAAGGCCGCCGAGCTGGCTGTCGAGTCGCCGCTGCTCGAGGCGAGCATCGAAGGTGCGCACGGCGTGCTGCTCTCGATCCAGGGTGGCTCGAACCTCGGCATCTTCGAGATCCACGACGCCGCCGACCTCGTCAAGGAGGCCGCGCACCCCGAGGCGAACATCATCTTCGGTACGGTCATCGACGACACGCTCGGCGACGAGGTGCGCGTGACCGTGATCGCGGCCGGATTCGACGGCGGCGAGCCGTCGCTGCGGCTCGACCCGATGGTGGTGTCGCGGCCCGCCGCCACGACGCTGCCCGAGGTCGCCCTCTCGGACGACGCGGAGCCCGCGAAGAGCGAGAGCTCGGAGCCCGCGCCCGTGCAGCAGCGCGTGCCGGCCACGAGCATCGAGCCGGCCTTCGTCGACGACGACATCGACATCCCCGAATTCCTGAAGTGACCTCGGAGGCCGACGAGCAGTCGAGCCTGGCCGCGCGGCTGTCGGCGATCGATGAACGCATCGCCGACGCCGCGCGCGATGCCGGTCGCGACCCTGCGGAGATCAGCAGGATCGTGGTGACGAAGTTCCACCCTGCCTCGCTCGTGGAGGAGCTGCACGCTCTCGGCGTGGCCGATGTGGGCGAGAATCGGCAGCAGGAGCTCTCGGCCAAGCAGGCGGAGCTCTCGGCGCTCGACCTCCGCTGGCATTTCATCGGTCAGGGACAGACGAACAAGGCATCCGCCATCCGTCGGAGCGCCGACGTCGTGCACTCGGTCGATCGCGACCGGTTCGCCGACGCGCTGCATCGCGCGGCGGTGGATGACGACGTGCTCGACGTCCTCGTGCAGGTCAACCTCACCGACGACGCGGGGCGAGGCGGTGTCGTGCCGGAGCAGGCGCGTGCGCTGGCCGAGCATGTGCTCGCGCTGCCGTCGCTGCGCCTTCGAGGCGTCATGGCTGTGGCACCGCTCGACGAGGAGCCCGCGTCGGCCTTCACGCGCCTCCGCACCGTCTCCGACGAGATCCGCGCGGTCGAGCCGTCGGCCACCTGGATCTCCGCCGGTATGACCGGCGACTTCGTCGAGGCCATCGCCGCAGGCGCGACACACCTGCGGATCGGCTCCGCAATCACCGGACCCCGGCCCGACCGGGGTTAACCTGTGAAAAGACCACCCCAAACGTTCGAACCGGAGGACACGATGGGTAACCCGCTGAAGAAGACCATGGTGTATCTCGGCCTCGCTGACGAGGAAGAGGTCTACGAGGAGGAGACGCAGGCTCCGGCCCGCGCCAACCGAGAGCGCGACCGCGATCGCGATCGTGATGAGCCGGCTCCGGCTCCCGTCACCCCGCTGCGCCGACCGGTCGCCGTTCGCCAGCCGTCCGCCGGCACGGTCAACGAGATCCTCACCGTGCACCCGAAGCAGTACCGCGACGCGCAGCTGATCGCGGAGAGCTTCCGCGAGGGCGTTCCGGTCATCATCAACCTCTCCCAGATGAGCGACGCCGACGCGCGTCGTCTGATCGATTTCGCCAGCGGCCTCTCCCTCGGTCTGTACGGCCGCATCGAGCGCGTCACGTCGAAGGTCTTCCTGCTGTCGCCGGAGAACATCGCGGTGTCGGGCCACGGGGGAATCGCGCACGCAGACGCCGAGTCTGCGGGCTTCGACCAGTCGTAGCCCGTGGAGCTGGTCTCCGTCGTCGCCAGCATCGTTCACCTGGTGCTGCTGCTCTACATCTTCGTGCTCTTCGCACGCCTGATCCTCGACTACATCCCGATGTTCAATCGGGAGTGGCGTCCGAAGGGCTTCGGGCTCGTCCTCGCTGAGGCGGCGTACACGCTCACCGATCCGCCGATCCGGTTCTTCCGGCGGATCATCCCGCCGCTGCGGATCGGCTCGCTGTCGCTCGACTTCGGGTTCGCCCTCACACTGCTCATCGTGCTCATCCTGATGAACATCGTGGGGCTGTTCTTCTGATCGCGAGTTCTCGCGCTCCGGGTGTCGTGACATCGCGACGCAAAGGCGCGGGGACTATGCTGGCACCGAGGTGCGCGCCCCGGGTTCGCGCCACATCACGACCACGCCATACTCCAAGTTGGCAACCGAACTCATCGAAAGAGGAGCCATCATGGCACTTACCCCGGATGACGTCGTCACCAAGCAGTTCCAGCACGTCCGCTTCAAGGACGGCTTCGACCCTGACGAGGTGGACGACTTCCTCGACGAGATCGTCATCGAGTGGCGCAAGGCCCTCGAAGAGAACGCCGAGCTGAAGGCCAAGCTGGCCGCCTACGAGTCGGGCGCCGCCCCTGAGGCCGCCGAGCCCGTGGCCGCGGCTCCTGCAGCTCCCGTCGTCGCCGAGGCCCCTGCGGCCCCCGTCGCCGAGGCTGCTGCAGAGCCCGCTCCGTCCGGATCCGCGACCGCGACCGCCGGCATCATCGAGCTCGCCCAGCGTCTGCACGACGAGCACGTCGCCGAGGGTGAGGCGAAGCGCAACCAGCTCATCGCCGACGCCGAGGCCGAGGTCGGCCGCATCCGCAGCGAGGCCGAGGCCAAGCAGCGCGAAGAGGCGGCGCGCCTGGAGCGCGAGCGCAACACGCTCGAGGCTCGTATCACCGAGCTCCGCAACTTCGAGCGCGACTACCGCTCGCAGCTGCGCGGCTACATCGAGGGCCAGCTTCGCGACCTCGACGAGAAGTCGGCTTCCACGGACTCCACGCCGGTCTCCGCGATCGGTCTGTAAGGCGCCCTCTTGTCAGGACGCCGTCCCCTTCGTCGGTCGGCGGCCGGTGCGATCGTTGCGATTCTCGCAGCGCTCGTGCTGGCCGCCGATCAGTTTGTGAAGTACCTCACGATCGAGCACCTGCCTCTTCACGAGGTCGTGCCCGTGCTCGGCGAGTTCCTTCAGCTGTACTACATCCGCAACTCCGGCGCGGCCTTCTCGCTCGGCAGCGGAGTGACGTGGATCTTCACCATCGCCCTGAGCGTGGTCGCCCTCGTCATCATCTGGAAGGCGTTCAACCTCCGCTCGCGGTGGTGGGCCGTCGTGCTCGGCGCTCTGCTGGGCGGAGTCCTGGGCAACCTCACCGATCGTCTCTTCCGCGAGCCGGGCTTCGGCAACGGTCACGTCGTCGACATGATCTCGATGCCGTGGATGATGCCCGCGATCTTCAACGTGGCCGACATCTTCATCGTGACGGGCATGATCTCGGTCGCTCTGCTCGTCGTGCTCGGGCTTCGTTTCGACGGCACCCGTGAGCGGGACCACGCGACAGTCGAGACCGAAGAGGAGGCGGAGGCTGCTGCCGTCGCCGCCGATGAGCCCGAGGCTGCCTCGGTCGCCGTCGCTGACGAGGCGGAGACGGACGACGCCGCTGCTCCGTCGGACGGTCGCTGACCGTGGAGTCGCGGTCCCTCCCCGTCCCTGACGGCATGGACGGGGAGCGCGTCGACGCGGCCCTCGCGCGCATGCTCGGCTTCTCCCGCACTTTCGCCGCCGATGTGGCGACGGCCGGGGGAGTGCAGCTCGACGGCGTGACGCTCGACAAGTCCGACCGCCTGCGCGGCGGCGCGTGGCTCGAGGTCGAATGGCAGCCGAAGGAGGCGCCGCGCATCATTCCGATCGCGGTTCCCGAGCTCGGTATCGTCTACGACGATGACGACATCGTCGTGGTCGACAAGCCGTCTGGTGTCGCCGCTCATCCGTCAGTCGGGTGGGAGGGGCCGACCGTCATCGGCGCTCTCGCGGCCGCCGGGTTCCGGATCGCGACCAGCGGTGCGGCCGAGCGGCAGGGCGTCGTTCACCGCCTCGACGTCGGTACGAGCGGCCTGATGGTCGTCGCCAAGACCGAGACCGCGTACACGGCTCTGAAGCATGCCTTCAAGGAGCGCACGGTCGAGAAGATCTACCACGCGGTGGTGCAGGGTCATCCGGATCCGCTCGCGGGCACGATCGAGGCTCCGATAGGCCGTCACCCCAACCACTCCTGGAAGTTCGCGGTCGTGCCGGACGGCAAGCCCTCCGTGACGCACTACGAGACGCTCGAGGCGTTCCCGGGTGCGTCACTGCTCGAGATCCATCTCGAGACCGGCCGCACGCACCAGATCCGCGTGCACATGGCCGCGCATCGGCATCCGTGCGTCGGCGATCCGCTCTACGGCGCCGATCCGACGCTGTCCGCCCGCCTCGGCCTGACCCGGCAGTGGCTGCATGCGCATCAGCTGGCGTTCACTCACCCGGCCACGGGCGAGTGGGTGCAGTTCGAGTCTCCGTATCCTGCGGACTTCCAGCACGCGCTCGACGTGCTGCGCGGAGAATAGCCCGCACGGGCTTGGGTCGCTGAGCCTGTCGAAGCGCGCGATGTCGTTGGCGTGGACCACACTGGGCGCATGAGCATCGAGGTGCGTCCGGCCACCGAGTTCGACGACGTCGCGACGCTGGTGGGTCCGAAGAAGCCGACGTCGAACGTCTGCTTCTGCCTGAGCTATCGCATCGGCAGCAAGGAGAACGTGGCGCTGAAGGGTCCGGAGCGGGCCGATCGTGTGCGCGAGCTGTGCCACCAGGATCCGCCGCCGGGCGTGATCGCGTACCTCGACGGCGAGCCGGTCGGCTGGGCGGCGCTGCATCCCCGCAGCGAGACGAGCTTCGCCCGGAACCGGCTCATTCCGCACGTCGACGACCTCGACGTGTGGTCGCTCTGGTGCCTTCGCGTGCGGCCGGGGCATCGCAAGCAGGGGATCTCGCACGCGTTGATCGACGGAGCCGTCGCCTATGCGAGGAAACGTGGTGCGCCCGCGGTCGAGGCGTACCCGGTCGACAACGGAGGGAAGCAGGTGAACCTGACGATGGCGTATGTCGGCACCAGGGGTCTCTTCGAGAGCGCGGGTTTCACGAAAGCGGCAGACACCGGGTCTGTGTTGGACGGATTCCCGCGAGTGCTGATGAGACTCGATCTGAGAAAGCCGAAGAAGTCGTCGAAGAAAACGTGAACCCTCTGAGGGCGTACGGACAATACACAGCGTGAGCACAGACAGCGAGATCATCCAACGGTCTCTGGACCAACCATCAGCCTTCGCCCAGCTGTTCGATCGACATGCGCGCGTGGTGAACTCCTTCGCGACGTATCGGGTCGGCCGGCACACGGCGGAAGACGTCCTCAGCGAGACGTTCCTCGTGGCCTTCCGCCGACGAGCGGACTACGACACCGGCGTCGAGTCGGCCGTCCCGTGGCTGCTCGGCATCGCCTCACGACTGATCCGCCGACATCGCGCGGTGGAGGCGAAGCACTGGCGTTCGTTCGCGGCGGTGGTCTCAGGGGAGGAGCACTCCTCCGAGGGCGGGCTCGACGATGCCATGACCAGGCTCGACGCGGAGCGCGAGGTCGAAGGGCTGCGGGGGCGCATCGCCGCCCTCGCGCCGAAGGATCGCGAGACTCTCCTGCTCTACGCCTGGCAGGGGCTGACATACGAGGAGGTGGCCGCAGCGCTCGGGGTCCCGGTCGGAACGGTCCGTTCGCGGTTGAACCGCGTGCGGAAGCGCTTGGATCCGGTTCGCCGGGCACAGGCACGGGTGAAGACACAGACACAGACACACGCCGACGGCGCAGCAGGGAGAGTCCGATGAACGTTTTCGAGAAAGTACAGCAGACGCGTCCGGAGATCGACGGAGCCGACGAGAACATCTCGGCGGCGCGTGCTCGACTCCTGACCGAGATCCACGCCGAGAAGCAGCCGGCGCGATCGCGTGCCGCACGACGCCCGTGGATCATCACGGCCGGGCTGGTGGGCGCTGCGGCGGCGGTGACGGCCGGAGTGCTCGTCGTGGGCAACCTGACCGCACCGACGACCGGTGGCGTCGAAGCGATTCCCACCGTCGTGCCGGAGCCGTCGGTGGAGCCGACCCCGGAGCCGACGGTGGAGCCGTTGACGGCTTCGGGTGCGTTCAGCGCGGCAGGGGCATCGGCGAGCAGCTTCGCCGGGCTGACCGTCGCACCGGGACAGTATCTGAGGGTCCACACCGACTCCGAACAGATGGTGTACCAGCACCCGGACACAGGGGTAGGAGAGTTCCAGACTGATCGATCGACCGCCGCCAACGCCTGGATGGATGCGGTCTCCTGGGACAACTATGTCCCCGCGGACACGTCGTCGGACTGGTATTCCGTGGGCGGGCCTATCGAGATCCGGGAGGAGTTCGGTCCTGACGCCGCCGCGCTCGCGGCGCAACATGTGCAGGCGATCGGTGGGCCGAGTGGACCGAGTCTGTTCGCAGGCGGGATCCCGCCCTGGGAGACTTCGAGCGGGTTCTCGATGCATGCCTTCTGGCAGGACATGCCTCGTGACCCAGCCCAGTTGATCGCGTGGATCAGGCAGAATCAAGGACCCGTGACGGGTGACCAGGACTACAAGGTGGGATGGGTGCTCGTGAACCTGCTCGCGGCGAACGTCGGGGCACCCGATGTTCGATCGGCGATGTACGGTGCGCTGAGCATGCTCGGCGGATCGGAGATCATCGATACCCAGGGAAACATCGTCACCCTGAGCTTCTCCGCTGCCGAGCAGGCGCTGTCCGGTGCCGATGGCATCCGTCGTCGAACCGTGACCATCGACATCTCGTCGGGGCTCGTTCTCGAGAAGACGGTGACGCTCGATGTCGCGTCGCCCTTGATCCCGGCAACCCTTGCGGATGAGCGGTACACCTACACCGTGAGCGTCGTCGACTCGCTGCCGTGACGAATATTGAACCGTCTGCGCTCTCCGGGGCAATACATAGTGTGAGCACAGACAGCGAGATCATTCAGCGGTCGCTCGGGCAACCCCGAGCCTTCGCCGAACTGTTCGATCGGCACGCCAGGACGGTGGGCGGCTACGCGGCCCGCCGTCTCGGCCCCGATGCGGGCGAGGACATCCTCAGTGAGACGTTCCTGGTCGCGTTCGCACGACGGAAGTCGTTCGACACGTCCTGGGACTCGGCGCTTCCCTGGTTGTACGGGATAGCCTCCCGGCTGATCCGGAAGCATCGGGCCCGGGAGGCCAAGCACTTCCGGTCGAGCGTGGAGTCCGCGCAGCGCGAGGAGCACATCTCCCAGGGAGATCTCGAGACGACGATCGCTCGTCTCGATGCGGAGATCTCCACCCGGGAGCTGGCACCGCGGATCGCGGCCCTGTCGAAGAAGGATCGGGAGACGCTCCTGCTCTACGCGTGGGGCGATCTGACCTATGAAGAGGTCGCCGTCGCCCTGGGCGTCCCGATCGGGACCGTCCGATCCCGGATGAACCGCGTGCGGACGCGGTTGGATCCGGCGAGGGCGATCACCAGAGAACGAGTCGTGAACGAGAAGGAAGGAGCGGTCGATGGACGTTTTCGAGCGCGTGCGTGACGTGAATGCAGGAACGAGCCTGACGGAGGACCGGATCATCGCGGCCCGTCTCCGGCTCCTCCACGGGATCGACGACAGCCGGAGCGCGGAGCGCAAGCGCCTCGTGAAGCGGCCGATGTTCGTGATCGCCGGAGCGGTGGCCGGAGTGGCTGCGGTGACCGCAGGGGTCGTGGTGGTCAGCCAGCTGACGGCGCCTGCGCCGAGGGTGGAGGCGATTCCCGCCCCGACCGCCGACCCCCGTGAGCCCGGACAGACGATTCCGAAGCCGGAGCCGACCTCCGGCACGACCATCACGGAGCCGTTCCCCGGGACGACGCCGCAGGCGGGCCAGTATCTCCACGTGGCGAACACCACCGAGCGCCTGTTGTACCGGGATGGGCGCATCTTCTCCTGGCCGGCTCACGGCGACTTCCCCCCGATCTCGGGGCTGCTGACCCGCGAGCGGAGTCAGACCTACGTGCCGGCGGATCGATCGGGCGACTGGTACTTCGAGTATGGTCCGAGCGCCGAACGGGTGCAGTTCTTCCCGGAGGATCAATGGCCGGCAGGTGAGCTCGCATGGGACAACCAGTACCCGGTGAGTTCCGAGGTCACCGGGTACTGGAACACGGGTGGTCAAGCAGGCGACGGTGACCTGCAGACCGGGTCGACCGCCGGGTACGTGGCCTATCCTCGCGATCCGCAGGCGCTGCTCGATCATCTGCGCACCCAGGTCGCGGCTTATGCGCAGTCGCCCGAAGCAGTCGAAGACGGTCTCATGGAGGACTTCATCGGGGTTCTCCAGTCGAACATCGCCCCCGCCGATATGCGGGCGGCCTTCCTCGGAGCGTTCGAGCTCAGCGGCCTCGCGCAGATCGATGTGACGAATGACGGGAAGACGAGATATCAGGTCCACCGGTCGCTCTTCGATGCCCGTACCGAAACGATCGTGGTCGACCCGGCGACGGGATGGGTGACCGAGTTCACCCTGCGATACGACCGTACCGACGGGGCCGAGGGCGACATGGTGCCGGCGAACATCCCGGACGTCCGGACCACCTACGCGGTCTCGATCGTCAATTCCGTCCCATAGCCCGGAGGGGGCCGCGGAGCCCCGACACCGATCTCGGTGTCGGGGCTCCGCCGTAGACTCGAAGGCATGGCATCCGACTCCTTCGCCCACCTCCATGTGCACAGCGAATACTCGATGCTCGACGGTGCGGCGAAGATCGCGGCGATGACCCAGGCGGCCGCCGATTACGGCATGCCGGCCATCGCGGTGACCGATCACGGCAACACCTTCGCCGCCTTCGAGTTCTACAAAGCGGCGAACGCGGCGGGCGTGAAACCCATCATCGGGCTCGAGGCCTACGTCACCCCGGGAACGCACCGCAGCGACAAGTCGCGCGTGCAGTGGGGCTCGCCCGACCAGAAGAGCGACGACGTCTCCGGCTCGGGCGCGTACACCCACATGACGATGTGGAGCGAGACCACTGAGGGCATGCACAACCTCTTCCGGCTCAGTTCCCGGTCGAGCATGGAGGGCTACTACTTCAAGCCGCGCATGGACCGCGAGCTGCTCCAGACCTACTCCAAGGGCCTGATCGCGACGACAGGGTGTCCCTCGGGCGAGATCCAGACCCGCCTGCGCCTCGGCCAGTACGACGCGGCGCGCGCGGCGGCCGCGGAATTCCAGGATCTGTTCGGCAAGGAGAATTACTTCGCCGAGATCATGGACCACGGGCTCTCCATCGAGCGTCGCGTGATGACCGACCTGCTGCGACTGGCGAAGGATCTGAACATCCCGCTGGTCGGCACCAACGACTCGCACTACACGCACCAGCACGAGGCCGACGCGCACGAGGCGCTGCTCTGCGTGCAGTCCGGCTCGACGCTCGACGACCCCAACCGGTTCAAGTTCGACGGCGACGGCTACTACATCAAGACCGCCGCCGAGATGCGCCAGCTCTTCCGCGACAACCCCGAGGCGTGCGACAACACGCTGCTGATCGCGGAGCGCTGCGAGGTCGAGTTCAACACGGCCGCGAACTACATGCCGCGGTTCCCCGTTCCCGACGGCGAGACCGAGGACAGCTGGCTCATCAAAGAGGTCGAGGTCGGCCTGCAATACCGCTACCCGAACGGCATCCCAGACAAGGTGCGCAAGCAGGCCGAGTACGAGACCGGCATCATCCTGCAGATGGGCTTCCCCGGCTACTTCCTCGTCGTCGCCGACTTCATCAACTGGGCGAAGGACAACGGTATCCGCGTCGGTCCCGGCCGTGGTTCCGGCGCCGGTTCCATGGTCGCCTACGCCATGCGGATCACCGACCTCGACCCGCTCGAGCACGGCCTCATCTTCGAGCGCTTCCTCAACCCGGACCGTGTCTCGATGCCCGACTTCGACGTCGACTTCGATGACCGTCGTCGTGGCGAGGTCATCGAGTACGTGACCCAGAAGTACGGCTCCGAGCGCGTCGCGCAGATCGTCACGTACGGCACCATCAAGTCCAAGCAGGCCCTCAAGGATGCCGGACGCGTGCTCGGATTCCCGTTCAGCATGGGGGAGCGCCTGACCAAGGCGATGCCGCCGCCCGTCATGGGCAAGGACATGCCGCTCGACGGCATGTTCGACTCGTCCCACCAGCGCTACAAAGAGGCGAGCGAGTTCCGTGCGCTCATCGAGACCGATCCCGAGGCGAAGACGGTCTTCGACCGCGCGCTCGGGCTCGAGGGACTGAAGCGCCAGTGGGGCGTCCACGCGGCCGGCGTCATCATGTCGTCCGAGCCGCTGCTCGACATCATCCCGATCATGCGCCGCGAGCAGGACGGCCAGATCGTCACGCAGTTCGACTACCCGTCGTGCGAGTCCCTCGGGCTGATCAAGATGGACTTCCTGGGGCTGCGCAACCTCACGATCATCTCGGATGCTCTCGACAACATCCGCATGAACCGGGGCGAGGAGCTCGACCTGGAGCACCTCCCGCTCGACGACCGCGGGGCCTACGACCTGCTGGGGCGCGGCGAGTCCCTCGGCGTCTTCCAGCTCGACGGCGGGCCGATGCGCTCGCTCATGCGTCTCATGAAGCCCGACAACTTCGGCGACATCTCGGCTCTCATCGCGCTGTACCGTCCAGGGCCCATGGGTGCGAACTCCCACACGAACTACGCGCTCCGCAAGAACGGCGCGCAGCCGATCACCCCCATCCACCCGGAGTTCGAGGAGACGCTCGCCGACATTCTCGACGAGTCCTACGGCCTGATCATCTATCAGGAGCAGGTGATGGCGATCGCGCAGCGCGTGGCCGGATTCTCGCTCGGTCAGGCCGATATCCTCCGTCGCGCGATGGGCAAGAAGAAGAAGTCCGAGCTGGACAAGCAGTTCGAGGGCTTCCAGGCCGGCATGCACGCCAACGGATACTCCGACGGCGCGGTCAACGCGATCTGGGAGATCCTGCTGCCGTTCTCCGACTACGCCTTCAACAAAGCGCACTCCGCGGCGTACGGCGTCGTCTCCTACTGGACCGCGTACCTCAAGGCACACTACCCGGCCGAGTACATGGCCGCGCTGCTCACCAGCGTCGGCGACTCCAAAGACAAGATGGCGCTGTACCTGAACGAGTGCCGTCGCATGGGCATCAAGGTGCTGCCGCCGGATGTCTCCGAGTCGATCAACTACTTCGCGGCCATCGGCGACGACATCCGCTTCGGTCTCGGCGCCGTCCGCAACGTCGGAAGCAACGTCGTCGACGGCATCGTCAAGGCGAGGAAAGACGCGCGCTTCGACTCTTTCCACCATTTCCTCGACAAGGTGCCGCTGCACGTCTCGAACAAGCGCACCGTGGAATCCCTGATCAAGGCGGGTGCCTTCGACACGATGGGAGACTCGCGCCGTGCCCTCATGGAGGTGCATGAGGATGCCGTCGAGGCCGCGGTCGACCGCAAGCGCAACGAGGCTCAGGGCGCCATCGGCTTCGACTTCGACAGCCTCTACGACGGCACCGAAGAGGTGGCGCCGGCCAAGGTGCCCGCACGCCCGGAGTGGATCAAGAAGGACAAGCTCGCCTTCGAGCGCGAGATGCTCGGACTCTACGTGTCCGACCATCCGCTCGCCGGCCTCGAGGTCCCGCTCGCCAAGCACGCGTCGATCTCCATCCACGACCTCAACAATTCCGAGGACATGCAGGACGGCGACCAGGTGACGGTCGCAGGACTCGTGACCAGCGTGCAGCACCGTGTCGCCAAGGCCAGCGGAAATCCCTACGGTATGATCACCGTCGAGGACTTCAACGGCGAGGTGACCGTGATGTTCATGGGCAAGACGTACATCGAGTTCCAGCACATCCTCCAGCAGGACTCGATCCTCGCCGTTCGCGGGCGCGTGTCGCGACGCGATGACGGGCTGAACCTGCACGCGCAGTCCGCGTTCGCACCCGATGTCGGGTCGTTCGACGCTGCCGGCCCGCTGTCGCTGGTTCTCGCGGAGCAGCGCGCGACCGAGCGCGTGATGAACGAGCTCGCCGAGATCCTCCGTCGCCACAACGGCGATACCGAGGTCCTGCTGCGGGTGCACCGCGGCGGCAGCGCGAAGGTCTTCGAGGTGCCGATGCCGGTCAAGGTGTCGGCAGACCTCTTCGGCGACCTCAAGTCGCTCCTCGGCCCCGCCTGTCTGGGGTGAGCAGGTAGGATCGTGAGCCGTCGGGGGCTGCACGCCACGCCCCGGTCGAGCACCGTGACGAAAGGACGACCATGAGCACGGATCTGCCCGAACAGTCGGACGCCGAGGACACGGCCTTCAGCGACGAGGACGGCGTCCTCTACGACGAGGACGTCACCCCCGAATTCGGCATCCTCGGCTTCACCCTGCGCGAACTCCTCATCGTGGGCGTGTGGCTGGTGGCCTTCATCGTCTCCTTTTTCCCCCTCAGCGGCGGGCTGTCGCTGTGGGCCGTCGGGATCCAGTGGATCCTGCCGATCGGAGTGCCCACGGCCGCGGTGTTCCTGCTGGTGCTGCGACGTTTCTCGCCGGACGGGATCCGCCGCGTCGGATCGCTGGGCATCGACCAGTTCGCGTCCGTCGCCTTCTCGGTCTCCGCGACCGTCTGGGTCGGCACGCTGTGGCTCGCCGTCGCAACGCTCATCGACGGCGGATTCTGGGGCCTTCCCTGGAACGGGATCGTGCTGCTGATCGCATCGCTCGCTCTGGTCGTGCTCACCGTCTTCGCCCCGCTCATCCCGGGACTCAAGGAAGACTTCCACGGACGTCTCGTCACGCTCGCCCATCGCAACGCGAACCCCGTCCGCCCCGTCATCGCGCGTCCGCGCCCGGAGCGCCCAGAGACCGCTGATGCCGTCGCCGTCGGCGCAGATTCTGCCGGAGATCCGGGAACGGGAGATGCGCCGGAGACGGTCGTCGAGGTCGCGTATGCCGAGACCAGTGTTCTTCCGCCCGCCGTGCAGTTCGATCCGGAGCTGTCGGGGCAGCAGGCGACCGACGAGGTGGCGCGACTCGATCTCGCCGCCCAGGTCCCGCTCGTCGCCCACGCGTCCGGTGGCGACACCGGCACCGAGCCGGTCACCGCCGACGAGGAGTACGTTCCCACCTACTCCCGACGGTCGCGTGGCGACGACCCGGAGATCGTCTCCGATACCGGCAGCATCGAGTCGCTGCTGGAGACGGCCGCCCGGGTCGAACCTGCCGAGAGCCAGGCCGACCGGCCCTTCGCCGAGGACGACCTCGACGCACACGACTTCAACGCTCGGGATCCCGAGACGACCGCTTTCGACGCTGCCGACCTCGACGCGACCAACCCGCGCGAGGCTGCGCCCGTCGCCCAGCCGTTCTGGATCCTCGCGCCCACCGAGCGCGACGTGCACGACGAGCGCGGCGAGCCGCTGTTCCGCATCGGGCCGAACGCCTGGGCGCTGGTGATCGAAGACCGAGGAGGGGCCTACGTCATCCGACATGACGACGGCCGGATCGGCTACCTCCACGAGATCTCCGACATCACGAAGGGCTGAAATGCGAACGATCGACCTGCGAGGGCGCGAGCTCTCGCCCTCTGACATGCTCGCGGCCGTGCCCCGGGCCACCCAGGCCCGCGCCGAAGCGCTCGACATCGCAACGCGCATCGTCGACGACGTACGCGACCGCGGTGAGGACGCGCTCCGCGAGCAGGCCGAGCAGTTCGACCGGGTCACCGGCCACGATGTGCGGGTTCCCGCCGAGCACATCGCCGAAGCTCTCGCCTCGGTCGACCCCGCCGTGCGTGCCGCCCTCGAAGAGGCGATCGTCCGTGTGCGCCAGGGATCCGAGGCCCAGGTGCCTGGCCCGCAGACCACCGACATCGGACCGGGCGCGCGGATTCTGCAGCGCTGGCAGCCGGTCGCCCGCGCCGGCGTGTACATCCCGGGCGGCAAGGCGGTGTACCCGTCGAGCGTGATCATGAACGCGGTCCCGGCGCAGGTCGCCGGTGTGCAGCACATCGCCCTCGCTTCGCCGCCGCAGGCCGACCACGACGGTCGCATCCACCCGACGATCCTCGCGGCCGCCGGTCTGCTCGGCATCAGCGAGGTCTATGCGATCGGCGGCGCGGGCGCGATCGGCGCTCTCGCCTGGGGCGTGACGTCGATCGGCCTCGATCCGGTCGATGTGGTGTCGGGTCCCGGCAACAACTTCGTCGCCTCCGCCAAGCGCGCGGTGGCCGGCGTGGTCGGCACCGACTCCGAAGCCGGCGCGACCGAGATCCTCATCGTCGCCGATGCGGACGCCGACCCGCGTCTCGTCGCGGCCGATCTCGTCAGTCAGGCCGAGCACGATGAGCAGGCTTCCGCGGTGCTGGTCACCGACTCGGTGCCGCTCGCCGAGCAGGTCGCGGTCGAGGTCGAGCGATTCGCTGCGGCGACCCGGCACAGCGAGCGTGTGCGCGTGGCCTTGGACGGCCCGCAGTCGGCCATCGTCCTCGTCGACGACCGTGCCATGGCCACGGCCTTCAGCAACGCCTACGCTCCGGAGCACCTCGAGCTCCACCTCCTGGATGCCGAAGAAGCGGCATCCTCCTTCACCAGCGCCGGCGCGGTGTTCGTCGGCGATCAGACCCCGGTGAGCCTCGGCGACTACATGGCGGGCAGCAACCACGTGCTGCCGACCGGGGGACAGGCGCGCTATGCCCCTGGCCTCGGCGCATACACGTTCCTCCGCCCGCAGCAGGTCATCTCCTACGACCGGGCGGCCCTCTCCGCGGTGCGGGAAGGCGTCGTGGCGCTCGCGAACGCCGAGGTGCTGCCTGCGCACGGCGAAGCGATCGAGGCGCGGTTCACCGCGTAGGATCGGTCAGATGCACTGCCCCTTCTGCCGTCATTCCGACTCGCGCGTCATCGATTCACGCACCAGCGACGACGGGCTCTCGATCAGACGGCGTCGTCAGTGCCCGGAATGCGGCGGTCGTTTCACGACCACCGAGACCGCGAGCCTCAACGTGATCAAGCGCTCCGGCGTGATGGAGCCGTTCAGCCGCGAGAAGGTGATCTCTGGCGTGCGCAAGGCCTGCCAGGGGAGGCCCGTGACCGAGGCCGACCTCGCGATCCTCGCGCAGCGGGTGGAGGAGGCTGTCCGGCAGACGGGTGTCTCGCAGCTCGACACGAACGAGATCGGCCTGGCGATCCTCGGGCCGCTCCGCGAGCTCGACGAAGTGGCATTCCTCCGTTTCGCCAGCGTCTATCAGGCGTTCGACTCGCTGGAGGACTTCGAGTCCGCGATCACCGATCTGCGCGCCGACCACGCGGAGCAGGAGCCGGCGGACCGGTAATCTGGCAGGGATGTATCCGCTGCTCTTCCGCGCTGTCCTGTCGCGCTTCGATCCCGAGTTCGCCCATCACGCCGGCATGGTGGTGATCCGTGTGCTCGGTGCGCCGCCGTTCGCATCGGTGACACGTGCGCTGACGAAGCCGGACCCGTCGCTGCGCGTGGAGGCACTGGGACTGACGTTCCCGTCGCCCTTCGGCATCGCTGCCGGCTTCGACAAGAACGCCGTCGGCGTGCGCGGTCTCGCCGCGCTCGGCTTCGGGCACGTCGAGGTGGGCACGGTGACCGCGATCCCGCAGGAGGGGAACCCGAAGCCGCGGCTGTTCCGCCTGATCGCGGACCGTGCCGTCATCAACCGGATGGGCTTCAACAACCAGGGAGCGGATGCCGTGGCGCGCCGCCTCGCGAAGCTCCGGCGCGGCGCCCCCGACACGGTGATCGGCGTCAACATCGGCAAGAGCCGGGTCGTCGACGTCGAAGACGCCACCGCCGACTACGTCGCCTCCGCGACGAGGCTCGCCCCGCTCGCCGACTACCTGGCCGTCAACGTCTCCTCGCCGAACACCCCGGGCCTGCGCGGTCTGCAGGCCGTCGAGACGCTGGCGCCGCTGCTGCGGGCCGTCCTCGAGGCTTCCGGTTCCACTCCGCTGCTCGTGAAGATCGCGCCCGATCTCCCCGACGAGGAGATCGCCGCCATCGCGCGGATGGCCGTCGAGGAGGGCCTCGCCGGCATCATCGCGCACAACACGACGATCAGCCGCGACGGTCTGCTCACGGATGACGCGGCGGTCGAGGCTGCCGGGGCCGGCGGCCTCTCCGGCGCTCCGCTGAAGCAGCGGTCGCTCGAGGTGCTCCGCGTCGTGCGCGACGCCGTGCCTGCGGACTTCTGCATCATCGCGGTCGGGGGAGTCGAGACCCCGTCCGACGTGCAGGAGCGACTGGATGCCGGGGCGACCCTGGTGCAGGGCTACACGGCGTTCCTCTACCGCGGCCCGTTCTGGGGCCGCGAGCTCAACAAGGGGCTGGTCAGTCGGGGTACTGTCCGCGCTTGACCTGCGGCTTCGGCAGACGCATGAAGCGCATCTGCAGGGCCCGCATCCCGGCGTACCAGCCGAGACCCTTCTCCATGCGTTCGGCGCCGAACTTGGCGGCGACCTTGCGCTTGACCCGGAAGCCGAGCAGGATCATGCCGCCGATCGCGATCACCAGGTAGCCCATCATCACGATGTAGGCGTAGAAGGAGATCGCGAGGTTCGCGGGGATCAGCGAGGCGAGGATGACGAGCACCATGACCGCCATCACGAACTCGGCGGGGTGCCAGCCGGCGTCGACGTAGTCGCGCACCCAGCGGCGCTGCGCGCCCTTGTCGCGGGCCGGGAGGAACTTCTCCTCACCGGCGGCCATTCCGGCCTGGGCGCGGGCACGGCGCTCGCTGAGCTCGGCGCGGGCGGCCGCCTTGGCCTCCTTGGTGTTCGCGACCAGAGGACGGCGACGGGCCGCCTCCTGCTCCGCGCGGGTCGGCGTCGCGCGACCCTTGCCGACGGCAGGCGTCTCGGCGTCGTCGTTCGTCGAAGGGGAGACAGGGGTAGTGGCCACGAGGTTCCTCGGTTCGCTGAAGGTGGATCACCTTAAGATTACTCGCATGAACTCTTCTGCTCACCCCGGTCCGTCGACACCGTCCAGCGAATCCGAGGCAGCCGTCCTCGAAGCAGTGGCGACGGGGATCCCGTCGGCGCTGTCGGACCTGGGGCATCTGGTCCGGATTCCGGGGATGGCATGGCCGGCTTTCGACCAGACGCAGCTGGAGCGCAGCGCGGATGCCGTCGCGACGCTGGCGCGGGATACCGGGGTGTTCGACGAGGTGCGGGTGCTGCGTGCAGCGATCGCCGGCACCGACGAGCACGGGCAGCCGGCGGTCCTCGCGACCCGGGCGGCCCGCAACGGCAAGCCGACGATCCTGCTCTACGCGCACCACGACGTGCAGCCTCCCGGAGACGACGCGCTGTGGGAGACGCCTCCGTTCGAGCCGACGGTGCGCGACGGACGCCTCTACGGGCGCGGTGCGGCCGACGACAAGGCGGGAATCATGGCGCACATCGCCTCGATCCGTGCGGTCAGCGAGGTGCTGGGTGATGATCTCGACCTGGGAATCGCGATGTTCATCGAGGGCGAGGAGGAGTACGGCTCCCGCTCCTTCGCGCAGTTCCTGTCCGACAACAAGGAGTCGCTGCGCGCCGACGCGATCGTGGTCGCCGATTCGGGTAACTGGGACTCGGTGACGCCCGGTCTCACGGTCTCGCTGCGCGGGAACGCGCGATTCACGGTGCGCGTGCGCACGCTCGACCACGCATCGCACTCCGGGATGTTCGGCGGCGCGGCCCCGGACGCGATGATGACGACGATCCGGATGCTGTCGACCATGTGGAACCAGGACGGCTCCGTCGCGGTCGAGGGGATGACCGAGCGCGATGCGCCGACGCCCGACTATGCCGAGGAGACGCTCCGCGACGAGGCGGGGCTGCTTTCCGGCACGACGCCGATCGGGAACGGCTCGATCCTCAGCCGCATCTGGAACAAGCCCTCGATCACCGTGATCGGCATCGATGCGACGAGTGTCGCCGCGGCATCCAACACACTTCTTCCCGAGGTGACCGTCGTGATCAGCGCACGCGTCGCACCGGGGCAGACGGGGGAGGACGCGTACGCGGCCCTCGAACGTCACCTGCGTGCGCACGCCCCGTTCGGCGCGGAGCTGACGTTCTCGGACGTGGATCTCGGCAACGGGTTCCTGGTCGACACCAGCGGCTGGGCCGTCGCCCTCACGCGCGACGCGATGCGGGACGGGTACGGCGTGGAGCCCGTCGACCTCGGCGTCGGCGGTTCGATCCCGTTCATCGCCGATCTCGTGCGCGAGTTCCCGGCCGCGCAGATCCTCGTCACCGGGGTCGAGGATCCGTATTCCCGAGCCCACAGCCCGAACGAGTCCCTCCACCTCGACACGTTCCGGCATGCCGTCGCGACCGAGGCCCTGATGCTCGCGAGGATGAACGCGCGCGATCTCTGAGCCTTCCGGTCCGACCAGCGGTAGAATTACCGGGAACGCCGTGCCCCTGCGGCCCCGTGACAAGGAGCGACATGAGCGACACCACACTGACTTCCCCGGAGACCACCACCCACGCGCACGGCATCAGCCTCACCGACGCCGCTGCCGTCAAGGTCAAGAACCTGCTCGAGCAGGAGGGTCGCGACGACCTGCGTCTGCGCGTCGCCGTGCAGCCCGGCGGATGCTCCGGCCTGATCTACCAGCTCTACTTCGACGAGCGCTACCTCGAAGGCGACGAGACCGTCGACTTCGACGGTGTCGAGGTCATCGTCGACAACATGAGCGTCCCGTATCTCGACGGTGCATCCATCGATTTCAAGGACACGATCTCGGAGCAGGGCTTCACGATCGACAACCCCAATGCAGCCGGCAGCTGCGCCTGCGGCGACAGCTTCCACTGATCCGGACGGCGCCGCCAACCTGCGTGGTTGGCATGAATCAGGTGTGAGGTTGCCCTAGACTTGGGTGTGCCCTGTCCGCAATCTGAAAGGTGCATCGTGCCCTCGAATCGCCGCCTTCGTTGGGCCGCTCTCCCTCTGGGAGTCGCGGCAGCCGTGGCCCTGGCGGGATGTACTGCCACTGAGTTGAACGGCTATCTGCCGGGCTTCGTGGAGGGTGAGCCTGCGGCCACCAACCAGACCGAGCGAGTGTCCTCCCTCTGGGTGAACTCCTGGATCGTTCTTCTCGCCGTCGGTGTCATCACCTGGGGCCTGATGGCCTGGGCAGCGATCGCGTACCGCCGCCGTAAGGGCCAGACCGGCCTTCCCGTGCAGATGCGCTACAACATGCCGATCGAGATCTTCTACACGATCGTGCCGCTCATCCTGGTGCTGGGAATGTTCTTCTTCACCGCCCGCGATCAGAACGCGATCGAGACGCAGTGGGACGACCCCGACGTCGAGGTCACCGCGATCGCCAAGCAGTGGGCGTGGGACTTCCAGTACGACGCCGATTCCGACGATGACACCGTCTGGACGATGGGCGTTCAGGCCCAGCCCGACGCGGAAGGCAACATCGACCAGGCGCAGCTGCCCACGCTGGTGCTGCCGGTCGACCAGAAGGTCACGATCAAACTGCAGTCCCGCGACGTCATCCACTCGTTCTGGATCATCGACTTCCTGTACAAGAAGGACATGTACATCGGGAAGGACAACTCCTGGTCGTTCATCCCGACCCGTGTCGGCGAGTACAAGGGCAAGTGCGCCGAACTCTGCGGCGAGTACCACTCGATGATGCTCTTCAACGTGAAGGTCGTCGAGCAGGACGAGTACGACGCGTACCTCGAGACGCTCAAGGAGAAGGGCAACACGGGAGACATCACGGATCAGTACGACCGTCTCACGAACTTCCCCGGAACCACGCCCGAGAACGACTCCGAGGAAGGAGAGGAGTAAGCCATGTCGACCACTGAAGCCCCCCGCACCGATGAGGCCCCTCGCTCTCGACCCACGACTCTGCCCGCCCGCCAGGCCGCTCTGATGAGCTCCTCGCGCGTCGAGCAGAAGGGCAACATCGTCGTCAAGTGGATCACCTCCACCGACCACAAGACCATCGGGTACATGTACCTGATCGCGTCCGTGCTGTTCTTCCTCCTCGGCGGTGTGATGGCCCTCGTCATCCGCGCCGAGCTGTTCGCGCCGGGAATGCAGATCATCCCGACGAAGGAGCAGTACAACCAGCTGTTCACGATGCACGGCACGATCATGCTGCTGATGTTCGCGACGCCGCTCTTCGCCGGGTTCGCGAACGCGATCCTGCCGCTGCAGCTCGGCGCGCCCGACGTCGCCTTCCCGCGTCTGAACGCCTTCGCCTTCTGGCTCTTCCTGTTCGGCTCGACCATCGCGGTCGCCGGCTTCCTGACTCCGCAGGGTGCGGCCTCGTTCGGCTGGTTCGCCTATCAGCCGCTCGCCAGTGCGTCGTTCACGCCAGGTGTCGGTGGAAACCTGTGGATGGTCGGACTGGGTATCTCCGGTTTCGGAACGATCCTCGGCGCAGTGAACTTCATCACCACGATCATCACGATGCGCGCCCCGGGCATGACCATGTGGCGCATGCCGATCTTCTCGTGGAACACGCTCATCACGAGCCTGCTGGTGCTGATGGCGTTCCCCGTGCTGGCCGCGGCGATCTTCGCCGCAGCGGCCGACCGCATCCTCGGCGCCCACATCTACGACCCGGCCAACGGCGGTGTCCTGCTCTGGCAGCACCTGTTCTGGTTCTTCGGTCACCCCGAGGTGTACATCATCGCGCTGCCGTTCTTCGGCATCGTGTCCGAGATCTTCCCGGTCTTCAGCCGCAAGCCGATCTTCGGGTACAAGACGCTCGTCTACGCGACGATCGCGATCGCTGCTCTCTCGGTCGCCGTCTGGGCGCACCACATGTACGTCACCGGCTCTGTGCTGCTGCCGTTCTTCGCCCTGATGACGATGCTCATCGCGGTGCCGACGGGTGTGAAGATCTTCAACTGGATCGGCACGCTCTGGCGAGGCTCCGTGACGTTCGAGACGCCGATGGTGTTCGCCCTCGGCTTCCTGGTCTCGTTCGTCTTCGGTGGGCTGACCGGCGTCATCCTCGCGGCGCCGCCGCTCGACTTCGCACTGTCCGACTCGTACTTCGTCGTCGCGCACTTCCACTACGTCGTCTTCGGCACCGTGGTGTTCGCGATGTTCGCCGGCTTCTACTTCTGGTGGCCGAAGTGGACCGGGCGCATGCTCAACGAGCGCCTCGGCTACGTGCACTTCTGGATGCTGTTCATCGGCTTCCACATGACGTTCCTCATCCAGCACTGGCTGGGTGTCGACGGCATGGTGCGTCGTTACGCGGACTACTCGGCGGCCGACGGCTGGACCTGGCAGAACCAGGTCTCGACGATCGGTGCGATCATCCTCGGCGCTTCGATGCTCCCGTTCTTCCTGAACGTGTGGATCACGGCGCGCAAGGCTCCGAAGGTCACGGTCAACGACCCGTGGGGATACGGCGCATCGCTCGAGTGGGCGACGTCCTGCCCGCCGCCGCGTCACAACTTCACGTCGATCCCGCGCATCCGCAGCGAGCGTCCGGCCTTCGATCTGAACCACCCCGAGGCAGCCGAGTTCGCGACCACCGCGCCCGGCGAGCGAGAGGCCCACTAAGTCATGCGCGACAACGTCATTCTCTGGTGGATCCTGACCGCCTTCTTCGCTCTCGTCGGCGTCGTCTACACGGGCTGGCACATCCTGGCCACCCCGAACGAGAACTTCGCGATGCGGATCGAGTGGGTCGGCACGGTCGCCCTGTTCTTCGCGGCCTTCATGGGTGCGATGATCGCGTTCTACCTCGACCGCACCCACTCGGCACAGCAGGGTGAGCTGCCCGAAGACATCCTGACGGCAGACATCGACGACGGCGACCCCGAGCTCGGCGAGTTCAGCCCCTGGTCCTGGTGGCCGATGGTGCTGGCCGCTTCGGCCGCGGTGTTCGTGGTCGGTCTTGCGGTCGGTCACTTCCTGCTCCCGATCGGGCTGGCGATCTTCGTCGTCGCGATCGTCGGCTGGGTCTACGAGTACTACCGCGGTCACTTCGCCCGCTGAGTTCAGCTGCACCGAGAAGGCCCCCGGATTCGTCCGGGGGCCTTCTTCGTGTGTGGTGTGTGCGGAGTCGCTCAGGCGCGCGTGCGGATGCGTGCCACGCCGGTGAGCGGATCGACGGGGCGGTGGTGGATGCCGTCGGCATCCTGCACCGGGTAGCCCTCGCGGACCCAGTACTCGAAGCCGCCGATCATCTCGCGCACGCGGTAGCCGAGTTTCGCGAACTCGAGAGCGCCCTTCGCACCCGCGTTGCAGCCGGGGCTCCAGCAGTACACGACGACCTCGGCATCCACGGGGATCTCCTGAGGCGCTCTGGTGGCGATCTCGCTGTAGTGCATGTGCACGGCGCCGGCGACGCGTCCCTGCGCCCAGGCCTCGTCGGAGCGCACATCGATCACGACCAGCTCGTCACCGGCTTTCAGAGCCGCATGGACGTCACTGGCGTCGGTCTCGTAGGCGAGCTTGGCGGCGAAGAAGTCGGCACGATCGATCATGTGCTCAGCCTATTCGCGGGAGGTCTCGGCCCCTCAGCGCGATACTGTCGTCTGTCGCCGGATTCCTGACAGTGTCAGACGCCTTCAGAGGGCTGCGCTCATCTGCACGCGTCGCCCGTATTGTGACAGCTGCAGCGCGTCCTCCGTGACGATCAGCTCTCGGAGGAAGTCGGAGTCCGGCTCGCTCTCCGTGAAGCCGCAGGAGGCGTAGAACGGGGCGTTCCAGGGCACGTCCGCGTAAGTCCGCAGAGTGACGAGCGCATGGCCTCGGTCCCGAGCCTCCGCCAGAGCGGCGTCGACGACGCGTCATCCTCTGCCGATTCTGCGATGAGGATGAATCCGGGGAGATGTGCCCTTTCGTCGGCGCCGGTCGGGGGAGGCCAGTCGATCGCGCCGAAGCGATCGATGACGAGGGTGTCAGCGGCGACCTCGTCGCCTCGAGTGCTGCAGCATCGTCCGGGAGAGCTGCACGAACGCGCGTCGCTGTGGATGCTCGTCGCGACGGGGAGGACACGGTCCGATCCTTTCACAGCGTTCCCTGTTCGCGACGGAGCCGACGACGAAGGCCCCGTCCGGATCGGACGAGGCCTTCATCGATGGGGGAGCGATGACTACTCGCTCTCCTCCGACTTCTTCTTGCGCGGCTTCTTCACGGGCTGCGTGGAGATCACCGTGCTCGGAGTGTTCGCCGTCTCCTCGACATGCGTCTCGCTGACCGAGAGCGGTGCGTCGGGAGCTCCGGCACGCTCGTGAGCGCCCTGGATCTCGGCGGCCTCGGTCTCCTCGTTCTGCGCGGTCACGTGGTGCTGGTGAGCATCCGCTTCCTCGATCTCAGCCTGCGTGAGCGGGGCGAGACGGTCCTCGAAGAACCAGCGCGAGATGGACGAGCGGAGGTTCTCGGTCCACGGGATACGACCCTTGGCGTTCGGGCGCACCACCAGCGGCTCGTAACCGTCGACGTCGATGAGCTTCCAGCGGTCGTACTGGTCGACCGGCTGGTGCACCTCGATGAACTCGCCACCGGGGAGGCGGACGATGCGGCCCGACTCGAAGCCGTGCAGCACGATCTCGCGGTCCTTCTTCTGCAGCGCGATGCAGATGCGCTTGGCGACGAAGTACCCGAGGACCGGTCCGATGAACAGCAGCGCCTGCAGCGTGTGGATCACGCCTTCCATCGTGAGCATGAAGTGCGTCGCGATGAGGTCGGACGATGCTGCAGCCCAGAGGACGGCGTAGAAGATGACACCGGCGACGCCGATGGCGGTGCGGGTCGCGGCGTTGCGCGGGCGCTGAGCGATGTGGTGCTCGCGCTTGTCGCCCGTGAGCCACGCCTCGAGGAACGGGTAGATCGCCACGATGACGATGAACAGTCCGAGCACCACGAGCGGGAGCAGGATGCCGAAGGACCAGGTCCGGTCGAACAGCACCAGATCGAGGTTCGACGGAGCCAGGCGGAGCGCGCCGTCCGCGAATCCGATGTACCAGTCAGGCTGAGTACCGGCGGACACGGGGGAGGGGTCATACGGTCCGTACGCCCAGATCGGGTTGATCTGGAAGAACGTCGCGATCAGCACGATGGTGCCGAACACGATGAACAGGTAGCCACCCATCTTCGACATGTACACCGGCATCATCGGGTAGCCCACGACGTTGTCGTTGGTGCGGCCGGGGCCGGCGAACTGCGTGTGCTTGTTCACGATCATGAGCATCAGGTGCACCACGATCAGACCGATGACCAGCAGCGGCAGCAGCAGGATGTGCAGCGTGTAGAGGCGGCCGACGATGTCGGTGCCGGGGAACTCGCCGCCGAAGACGATGAACGAGGTCCACGTGCCGATGAGCGGGATGCCCTTGACCATGCCGTCGATGATGCGGAGGCCGTTGCCCGACAGCAGGTCGTCGGGGAGCGAGTAGCCCGTGAATCCCTCCGCCAGAGCCAGGATGAAGAGCACGAAGCCGATCACCCAGTTCAGCTCACGCGGCTTGCGGAACGCACCGGTGAAGAAGATGCGGAGCATGTGCACGCCGATGCCGGCGATGAACACGAGAGCCGCCCAGTGGTGGATCTGGCGGACCAGGAGGCCGCCGCGCACGTCGAACGAGATGTGCAGCGACGACTCGAGGGCCGCCGACATCTCGATGCCGCGCATCGGGGCGTAGGCGCCCGTGTAGTGCGTCTCGACCATGGAGGCCTGGAAGAAGAACGTCAGGAAGGTTCCGGAGAGGAACACGACCACGAAGCTCCACAGCGCGATCTCACCGAGCATGAAGGACCAGTGGTCCGGGAAGATCTTGCGACCGAGCTCCTTGACGAAGCCCGAGAGGCTGGTGCGCTCATCGATGTAGTTCGACGCGGCGCCGACGAAGCGACCGCCGAGGGGCGCCTTCTCGTCCTTGTCGTCTTTGGACAGCGTTGCGGTGCTCAATGGCGCTCCCAGAAGCTCGGGCCGACGGGTTCCGTGAAGTCGCTGCGTGCGACCAGGTAGCCCTCGTCATCGACGGTGATGGGCAGCTGCGGCAGCGGACGAGCCGCCGGGCCGAAGATGACCTTGGCGTGGTCCGTGACGTCGAACTGCGACTGGTGACACGGGCACAGCAGGTGGTGGGTCTGCTGCTCGTACAGGGCGACGGGGCAGCCGACGTGCGTGCAGACCTTGGAATAGGCGACGATGCCGTCGTACGACCAGTCCTTGCGGTCCTCGGCCTCGATGAGCTGCTCGGGGCGCAGGCGCATCATCAGCACGATGGCCTTCGCCTTCTCCTCGAGGTAGCCGTCGTGGTGGCTGAGGTCGGCGAGCTCCTCGGGGATCACGTGGAACGCGGACCCGAGGGTGACGTCCGCCGCGCGGATCGGCGTGCCGTCGGGGTCGCGGACGAGGCGGGAGCCCTCTTCCCACATCGTGTGCTTGAGCAGCACCACCGGGTCGCCCGCAGTGGGGTCGTCGGGCGTGGAGTGCGGGGCCAGGCCGCGGAACAGCGTGACACCCGGGATGATCGAGGCGACGACCGCGGCGAACAGCGAGTTGCGGATCATCGAGCGGCGTCCGAAACCGGACTCCTGGTTCGCGTCGGAGAAGGCCTTGATGGCGGCCTCGCGCGTCGAGTCCTTGCCACGGGTGGGGTGGCGGTACTCGATGTGCTCCTTGTCGGACATCAGCGCCTTCGACCAGTGGATCGCACCGATGCCGATGGAGAGCAGCGCGAGCGCGATGCCCAGACCGATGAAGAGGTTGTTCTGCCGGATGTCGATGAGCGCGCCGCTCTCGATCGGGAACAGCATGTAGGCGGCGACCGCCCAGATGCTGCCGGCGAGCGAGAGGTAGAACAGCGTGTAGACCGTGCGGTCCGCGGTCTTCTCGGCGCGAGGGTCCTTGTCGGTCATCCGCTCGCGGTGCGGCGGCAATCCCGGGTTCTGCGCGGGATCGCTGACTGCGACACCCAGCCCCGGAGAGGGCACGAAGGCCCTGTCAAGAGCCTGCGAGTCGTCGTCGTGTGCCATGGTGATCCTCGTACGTTCCTCTTCGATGAATAAGCGTCAGTTGGACTTCGCCGTGATCCACACGGTGATGGCGACGAGCGCGCCGATGCCGAAGATCCACACGAACAGTCCCTCGGACACGGGGCCGAGGTTGCCGAGGGTGAAGCCGCCGACCGGCACGGCCTTCTGCTGGAAGAGCAGAGCCGAGATGATGTCGCGCTTGTCCTCGTCGGACAGGTTCATGTCGCCGAAGACCGGCATGTTCTGCGGGCCGGTGACCATCGCCGCGTACATGTGCAGCGCGCTGGTCTCGGTCAGACCGGGGGCGTACTTGCCCTCGGTGAGGGCACCACCGGCGGCCGACACGTTGTGGCACATCGCGCAGTTGACGCGGAACAGCTCCGCGCCCTTCGCGACATCGCCCTCGCCGTCGATCGTGTGAGCGCTCGGGTAGGTCGGGCCGGGAGCGACCGACTGCACGTAAGAGGCGATCGCGCGGATCTGCTCCTCGGTGAACTGCGGCGTCTTCTGCGGGGCCTGCGGTCCCTGCATCTGCAGCGGCATGCGGCCGGTGGAGAGCTGGAACTCTGCCGCCAGCTCGCCGACGCCATAGAGGCTCGGGCCGTCGGCCGTTCCCTGCAGGTCGAGACCGTGGCAGGTGGCGCAGTTGGCCGTGAACAGCTTCTCGCCGTCCTCGACCGTCAGCTGGGTCGATGCAGCAGCCTGTGTGTCGGTCGCCGCGAACGCGGCGGATGCACCGGCGTACACCGCGCCGGTGATCATGAGGCCTGCTCCGATGAGCGCGGCCGCCGCCAAAGGGCTGCGACGACCGCCGGAACGGCGCTTCTTCTCTCGTGCCATCTCGGGGATCAGCTCCGCTCTTATTTCAGGAAGTAGATAACGAGGAACAGCACGATCCAGACGACGTCGACGAAGTGCCAGTAGTAGGACACCACGATCGAGGAGGTCGCCTCCTTGTGCCGGAAGTTCTTGACGGCGTACGCGCGGCCGATCACGAGCAGGAAGGCGATGAGCCCGCCGGTGACGTGCAGGGCGTGGAAGCCGGTGGTCAGGTAGAACGCCGACGCGTAGGAGTCGGCGCTGATGGGCATGCCCTCAGCGACCAGCTGTGCGTACTCCCACACCTGGCCGGAGACGAAGATCGCGCCGAGGGCGAAGGTGAGGAAGAACCACTCGACCATGCCCCAGCCGAAGATGCGGTGACGGCCTGCGCCGTTCTTCTTGCCCTTGGCGAGCCGGTACGGCTGCAGGTCCTCCGCGGCGAACACACCCATCTGGCAGGTGAACGAGGAGAGCACCAGGATCGCGGTGTTGACTGCTGCGAACGGAACGTTCAGCAGCTCGGTCCGGGCAGCCCAGAGCTCGGGTGAGGTGCTGCGGAGAGTGAAGTAGATCGCGAAGAGTCCCGCGAAGAACATCACCTCGCTGCCGAGCCACACAATGGTGCCGACAGCTACCGGGTTGGGCCGCTTGATCGTTCTCGCCGCCGGGGCATACGTCGCTGAGGTCGTCACCCTTCCATTATGTCCGATCCTCGGGGGTGATTCTTGCACCAGGGGCCCTCGTTTTGCCCTTCTCCGACTTAGGGGACCCTAAGAAAACACTGCGAATCCTCGGTGAATACGCGGGAAACGCCGGATGCTCGCGCAACGGGCGCGCGTCATGATCCGTCTGCACGTTTTCTCGGCGCCGATAGGATCGCACACATGGCTGATTCCCTGACCTGGTCCGATGTGCTCACCTCTCTTCTGGAGCGCCGCGACCTCACCGTCTGGGAGTCCACGTGGGCCATGCGCCAGATCATGCAGGGGAGCGTCACCGAGGCGCAGCTCGCCGGGTTCCTCGTCGCGCTCCGTGCGAAGGGAGAGACGATCGACGAGATCGTCGGCTTCCGCGATGCGATCCTCGAGGCTGCCGTTCCGCTTCCCGTCTCGCCGAACGTGCTCGACATCGTCGGTACCGGTGGAGACCGCGTCGGCACGGTGAACGTGTCGACGACCGCAGCGATCATCGTCGGCTCCGCGGGAATCCCGGTCGTCAAGCACGGCAATCGCGCCGCGAGCTCGGCGTCGGGCGCCTCCGACGTCCTCGGGGCGCTGGGACTGGAGCTGTCGCTCGACCCCGCGGCCGTGGCATCCATCCTCGATCGCACGGGGATAACGTTCGCGTGGGCCGGTGCCTTCCACCCCGGCTTCAGGCACGCTGGTCCGGTGCGCGCCCAGCTGGGTGTGCCGACCGTCTTCAACATGCTCGGACCGCTCTGCAACCCGGCGCGCGCCGAGGCGAACGCCGTCGGCGTCGCGCAGATCGAGCGCGTGCCGCTGATCACGGGCGTGTTCCGCACCCGTGGCGCGACCGCATTGGTGTTCCGTGGCGATGACGGGCTCGACGAGCTCACCACCACCGGTCACAGCCGGATCTGGGAGGTCACCCGCGGTGACATCCACGAGCACGATCTGGATCCGCGCGATCTCGGCATCCCGATCGCGGAGCTCGCGGATCTGATCGGCGGTTCTCCGCAGCACAACGCCGAGATCCTCCGCCGAACACTGGCCGGAGAATCCGGGGCGGTGCGCGACATCGTCCTGCTCAACGCCGCGGCCGGCATCGTCGCGTTCGAGCTGTCGCAGGATGCCGGGCAGGTGCAGCGTCCGATCCTCGAGCGTCTTCGTGAAGGGTATGAGCGCGCTGCTGCTGCTGTGGACGACGGCCGTGCACTCGCGAAGCTGGACGAGTGGATCGGCGTGAGCCGCGAGTTGGCCTCCCGCGCGGAGTGATCATGGATCCCGTCGACGCGCTGCTCGAGATCGCTTCTCTGCTGGAGCGCGAGCGCGCGTCGCGGTATCGCGCCAAGGCGTTCCGCCAGGCGGCGCAGACGCTGCAGGATCTCCCCGACGACGTGCAGGCGGATCCGACCCGGCTGCGGGCGGCGCGCGGCATCGGCGAGTCGACGTTCGCCGTCATCCGCCAGGCGCAGTCCGGCCAGGTTCCGGACTATCTCGTCGAGCTCCGTGGCGATGTCGAGCCGGAGATCGTCTCCGAGCTGCGCGCCAAGCTGCGCGGCGATCTGCATGCGCACACGGACTGGTCGGACGGCACGACGTCGATCCCGGTGATGGCGGCGGCGGCGCGGGCCCAGGGACACGAGTATCAGGCGATCACGGACCATTCCCCGAGGTTGCGGGTGGCGCGAGGGCTCTCGGCCGAGCGGCTGCGCGAGCAGATGCCCCTGGTGCGAGCGGAGTCGGGTGACGGGTTCACGCTGCTCGCCGGGATCGAGGTCGACATCCTCGACGACGGGTCGCTGGACCAGGAGGATTCGCTCCTCGCGGAGCTCGACATCGTCGTCGCCTCGGTGCATTCCAAACTGCGCATGGACCGGCGCCCGATGACCGCGCGCATGATCGCCGCTGTGTCGCACCCGCGGGTGAACGTGCTGGGGCACTGCACCGGGCGGCTCGTCCAGGGCGACCGGGGGACTCGTCCGCAGTCGGAGTTCGACGCGGCTGCCGTGTTCGCCGCCTGTGCAGAGAACGGTGTCGCGGTGGAGATCAACTCCCGGCCGGAGCGGCAGGATCCTCCGGATGACCTGATCGCGATCGCCCTCGAGGCCGGATGCCTGTTCTCGATCGACTCGGACGCCCATGCCCCCGGGCAGCTGTCGCTCCTCGATCACGGCGCCGAGCGCGCGGAGCACGCGGGGGTTCCGGCGTCGCGGATCGTCACGACCTGGGGCCTCGAGAGGCTCCTGTCCTGGGCGGAGTGACTCGGGACTGAGTCAGCCGGCTGCGTTCGAGACGGCGGCGACGGCGCGGGTCATCGAGCCTCCGAGGTTCCACTTGTCGGCGAGGGCTGTCGCGGCGTCTGCCTCGGCAGGGTCGAGCTCGTGCAGCGGGATGCCCGGATCGGTGATGGGCAGAGACTTCGCGACGGCGACGACGGTCGGTGCGACATCGAGGTACGCGGTCGAGGCGAGGATCTTCGCCCGCACTCCGGCGCTCATTCCCTCTCCGGCCTCCGCAGCGGCGCGGATGCCTTCGAGGTCGGCGTGGGCCTGGAGCAGTGTGGCTGCGGTCTTGTCTCCGACGCCGGCCACGCCGGGCAGTCCGTCGGAGGCGTCGCCGCGCATCGTGGCGAAGTCGGCGTACTGCGAGGGGAGCACTCCGTATTTCGCGACGACGGTCGCGTCGGTGACGATCTCGAGGTTGCTCATGCCCTTGGCCGTATAGATGACCCGCACGTCACGTGCATCGTCGATGAGCTGGAACAGATCGCGGTCTCCGGTGACGATGTCGACCGGAATGGCGGAGTTCGAGGCGAGCGTGCCGATCACGTCGTCGGCCTCATGCTCGGCGACGCCGATGATCGGGATGCCGATGGCTCCGAGCGTCTCGCGGATGAGCGGGATCTGCGCCTCGAGCGGGTCGGGGACCTCTTCGACGTCGGGCCCGGCGGGAACGACCTCGACGACGCGGTGCGCCTTGTAGCTCGGGATCAGATCGACTCGCCACTGCGGACGCCAGTCGTCGTCCCAGCAGGCGATCACGTGCGTGGGCTCGTACAGGGTGACGAGCTTCGCGATGATGTCGAGCAGACCGCGGGCCGCGTTGATGGGGGAGCCGTCGGGCGCCGTCACCTTGTCGGGAACGCCGTAGAAGGCGCGGAAGTAGAGGCTTGCGGTGTCGAGCAGCATGAGGCGGTCGGCGCGGGGCATGGACTCAGAGTAACGACGACCGGCGACGTTCAGCACCCGGGTGCTGTGGGTTGCTCGACGCAGGTCCGTGCGACGAGGGCGGTGTGCGCCTCGAAGATGCGGATCTGCTGAGGAGGGCCGTCGATGGAGAGCTGTCCCTCGACCGGGAACCATCCGGTGCCGAGGTCGACCTCGGCCGTGTAGCGGACCGTGACGCTCGCGTCGTATGTGCCCCGCTCGCGATAGATGTGACTGGTGGCGGTGGGAGTGAACGACGCCTGGCCGAGCGCCGACCAGGTCTGACCGCCGGTGGTCGTGGACGCCGTGTCGCCGTCGCCGTAGCGGAAGTCATATCCGACCGGAGTGAACCGCACGGTGACCGGGATGCCGAAGAGAGCGCCGGTGCGTATATGGGCGGATGCCGCAGCGACGAAGTTCGTCGGCATGCCGGCTACGCCGAGGTTGGCGGGTTCGCCGATGGCCGCGACCGGATCGGGGGCGAACTGTGCGAGGTCGGTGAGGGTGATCGGGGCAACGCCGGGATCGCTCGGCGGAGCAGTCGGATCAACCGGGCCTGGCGTCAGAGGGCAGACGCGGAGGTGTGTGATCGATCGCTCGCACAACTTGAAAGGGGGCGGAGCGGGCGGGCCTTGATCGCCCGGGGAGCCATTCCCGATCGGCGATGAACCGGGCTTAGATCCGGGGACGGGTATCGAGCCGCCGACTGTGAGCTTGGTGCCGTCGCTCGAGGTGCAGAGTCCTGCCTTACCCATCGCTTCGGTGCACCCAGCTTTCAAGACGCCCGGGAACAGTGGGAGCACCAGCACGAGTAGTAACCCGGTGGCGCGAAGCCTCAGCAAGTGGGGTCTCCGACAGCTTCTGACTTAGCGATCAGGAGCTCAGTCTCGGTTCTGACGAATGTCACATCAAGAGCTAGTAAGTCGACGCGATCTATCGGAGTCACGTCATCTCCCGATCGGTTCAAGACGACCACATTCGACACGTCAACGCAGACACGTGCTTGGATGACCACGTTGGCGGCCCCGACGTCGATCTCAAGCCCAGTAAACGACTCGATCTCGCTCGCTCCTTCGAGTGTTAGACCGTTCTCTTGTAGATAGCGGGTCGTTGCGAGTTCGCCCTCCAGTGCGGATCCCGTAAGAAAGTCGATACCGTCTCCGGTTGTGTTGCCTGCCTCGTTGTACGCCCTGTACGTCTCCTCCGCCGCCGCGAACGCCTCTTCCTCAGACGCGAACGCCGGAGTCGGCGTTGGCGTGGGTTCCGGCGTGGGGGAGCACCCGACGAGCGCGGGGCACATCAACGCGAGCGCGATGATCGGCACAGACACAGAGCGAGGCAGATTCACCCGGTCAAGGTAGCCCGACGCGGCAACAGCGCGCAGGAGTTATCCACAGGCCAGAATCGCGAAACACGAGTCCCACCGGCATCCGTACTTCTGATAACCTGAGATGTCACTCGTGGCGTGCCTACGCATGCCCTCGTGGCAGAATACCAAAATCCAACCGCTGTGAAGCATGCTGTCGGCCGTGCGCGGCCTTTGCGTCTCAGCCTGAGACTCCATCCAACAAGGACAACCCACTACATGACTACCGCAACGACCGCCCCGGCCACCAAGCAGGTCGCCATCAACGACATCGGATCTGCTGAGGACTTCCTGGCCGCGGTCGAGAAGACCCTGAAGTTCTTCAACGACGGCGACATCATCGAAGGCACGATCGTCAAGATCGACCGCGATGAGGTTCTGCTCGACGTCGGATACAAGACCGAGGGTGTCATCCCCTCGCGCGAACTCTCCATCAAGCACGACGTCGACCCCAACGAGGTCGTCAAGGTCGGCGACGAGGTCGAGGCTCTCGTTCTCCAGAAGGAGGACAAGGAAGGCCGTCTGATCCTCTCCAAGAAGCGTGCTCAGTACGAGCGTGCCTGGGGAGACGTCGAGAAGATCAAGGAGAACGACGGCGTCGTCACCGGTACGGTCATCGAGGTCGTCAAGGGTGGACTCATCGTCGACATCGGCCTCCGTGGCTTCCTGCCGGCCTCGCTCATCGAGCTGCGCCGCGTCCGCGACCTCACGCCGTACCTCGGCCAGGAGATCGAGGCCAAGATCCTCGAGCTCGACAAGAACCGCAACAACGTCGTCCTCAGCCGCCGCGCGCTGCTCGAGCAGACGCAGTCGGAGTCGCGCACCACGTTCCTGAACAACCTGCACAAGGGTCAGGTCCGCAAGGGTGTCGTGTCGTCGATCGTCAACTTCGGTGCGTTCGTCGACCTGGGCGGCGTGGACGGCCTCGTGCACGTCTCCGAGCTGTCCTGGAAGCACATCGAGCACGCCTCCGAGGTCGTCGAGGTGGGCCAGGAGGTCACCGTCGAGATCCTCGAGGTCGACCTCGACCGCGAGCGCGTCTCCCTGTCGCTGAAGGCGACGCAGGAGGACCCGTGGCAGGTCTTCGCCCGTACCCACGCGATCGGACAGGTCACGCCGGGTAAGGTCACGAAGCTCGTTCCGTTCGGTGCGTTCGTTCGCGTCGCAGACGGCATCGAGGGCCTCGTCCACATCTCCGAGCTCTCCAGCAAGCACGTCGAGCTGGCCGAGCAGGTCGTCTCCGTCGGTGAAGAGGTCTTCGTCAAGGTCATCGACATCGACCTCGAGCGTCGCCGCATCTCGCTGTCGCTCAAGCAGGCCAACGAGTCGGTCGACCCCAACGGCACCGAGTTCGACCCGGCCCTCTACGGCATGGTCGCGGAGTACGACGACAACGGCGAGTACAAGTACCCGGAGGGCTTCGACGCCGAGACCGGTGCGTGGAAGGAAGGCTTCGACGCCCAGCGCGAGGCATGGGAGCAGGAGTACGCTGCAGCCCAGGCTCGCTGGGAGGCCCACAAGGCTCAGGTCACCAAGGCCGCAGAGGCCGAGGCAGAGGCCGGCGCCGACTTCGGCGGCCAGGTCTTCTCGAGCGAGGCGACCGGTGCAGGCACCCTCGCCGACGACGAGGCACTCGCGGCTCTCCGCGAGAAGCTGTCGGGCGGAAACGCGTAAGCACGCATCACGCTCTGAGAACGGGTCGTCACCTCTCCTTCGGGAGGGCGTGGCGGCCCGTTCTCGCGTCTCCCGCCTACGCGAATCCGATGCGTGACGGAACATTACGATCCCATTCGTAACATTCCCCGTACTCGGACAGCATGGGGGTATGACTGCCCTCCTCCCTGCGTCGCGCGCTGCGGACGCGTCGAGAACGGCAGGTCTGGCGCAGGCCGTGCGGCTCGAGAACATCGAGCGGTCCTTCCCGCTTCCGCAGGGACGACGCGAAGTGCTGCGCGGTGTGGACGTCGACATCACCGCCGGCGAGATCGTCGCCGTCGTCGGTCCGTCCGGATGCGGCAAGTCGACGCTCCTGCGCCTCGTCGGCGGGCTGGACGCGCCGACACGTGGCAGCATCCGCCTGGACGGCACGGGCGTGGCCGACGTCGACGAGCGCACCGCCGTCGCGTTCCAGGAACCCCGGCTCCTGCCCTGGCGCACCCTCGCGCAGAACGTCGAACTCGGGCTCCCGCGCGGCACTGCCCGCCGAGCCGGACGCGAACGCGTGCACGAACTGCTGCACCTCGTCGGCCTCGAGCATGCGGCCGACCAGCGTCCGCGCGAAGTGTCCGGCGGCATGGCGCAGCGCGCCTCGCTGGCCCGGGCACTTGCCCGCAACCCCGGCGTGCTCCTCCTCGACGAGCCGTTCGGCGCCCTCGACGCGCTCACCCGGTTGCGCATGCACGACCTGCTGCTGAAGATCCACGCCGCGGAGCCCACCACGATCCTCCTCGTCACCCACGACGTCGAGGAAGCCCTGTACCTCGCCGATCGTGTGCTGCTGCTGCGCACGCTCAGCGACGACCCCGGCGACAGCGCGACCTCCATCGCGCGCACCGTCGCCGTGCCCGGCATCCGTCCCCGCGACCGCGCCGATCGCGGCCTCGCCGACCTGCGCGCCGAGCTCCTCGAAGGACTCGGCGTCGACACCCACCACCGCATCACCGAGGAGACCCGATGAGCACCATCACCCGCCGAATCCTTCCCGCCATCGCGATCGCCGGAACGATGATGCTCGTCGCGACCGGTTGCGTGGCGGGCGAGAACGCGAAGGCCGATGCGCCCGAGAGCGAGAGCACCGCGGGAGCGACCGAGTGGTCGTCCGACACCCTTTCGATCGACTTCGCGACGTACAACCCGCTGAGCCTCGTCATCAAGGACCAGGGCATCCTCGAGGAGATCCTCGGTGACGACGTCGCGGTCGAGTGGATCCAGTCCGCGGGCTCGAACAAGGCCAACGAGCTGCTGCGCTCCGGTTCGGTCGACGTCGGTTCGACCGCGGGCTCCGCGGCACTGCTGGCGCGCGCCAACGGCTCGCCGATCCAGGTCATCGACATCTTCTCGCAGCCCGAATGGTCGGCGATCGTGGTCGGACCCGACAGCGACATCACCTCGGTCGAAGACCTCAAGGGCAAGTCCGTCGCCGCGACGAAGGGCACCGACCCCTACTTCTTCCTGCTCCAGGCGCTCGAAGAGGGCGGCCTCTCGCTCTCCGACGTCGAGGTGCAGAACCTCCAGCACGCCGACGGCCGCGCCGCCCTCGACGGCGGATCGGTCGCCGCCTGGGCCGGACTCGACCCGATCATGGCCGCGGCAGAGGCGGAGTCGGGCGACAAGCTGATCTACCGCAACGTCGACTTCAACACCTACGGCTTCCTCAACGCCACCGAGGACTTCATCACGAACCACCCCGACCTCGCCCAGGCCGTCGTCGACGCTTACGAGCAGGCGCGCGAGTGGGCGCTCGAGAACCCCGAGGAGACGGCGGCGCTGCTCGCGGAGGTCGCCGGCATCGACATCGACGTGGCGACGACCGTCATCGAGGATCGCTCGAACCTCGACGTCAGCGGCATCCCCGGTGACGACCAGATCGCCGTGCTCGAGAAGATCGCTCCCGTGCTCGTGGAGTCCGGTGACGTGGCGGGCGGCAAGGAGTCCGTCGACAAGGCGCTCTCCTCGATCGTGAACGCGACGTTCGCCGAGAAGGCGGTCGGCGGCGAGTGACCGAAGCCGATCTGCGCGTCGTCGTCCCTGCGGATTCGCGGGACGCGCTCGACGCTGCCAAGGGGCGGCACCGGCGCGCGGATGCCGGTGCTCGCCGCGCCTGGGATCGACCTGTCGTGCGGATCCTCGCCGGCCTGGTGCTGCCGGTCGTCATCGTGCTGGCGTGGCAGATCGTCACGACGTCAGGCCTCGTGGAACCCTACCGCCTGCCGACGCCGGCGTCGGTCTTCCTCGCGGGCGTCGAGCTCGCCGAGAGCGGGCAGCTCTGGACGCACATCGCGATCTCGGTGCAGCGCGTCGTGCTCGGCTTCGCGATCGGTTCGGTCATCGGTCTCGCAGCAGCCGGAATCGTGGGGCTGTCGCGGCTCGGCGACGTGCTGCTCAGCCCGACCCTCGCCGCCGTGCGCGCGGTGCCGTCGCTCGCGTGGGTGCCGCTGCTCATCCTCTGGATGCAGATCGGCGAGGAGTCGAAGGTCACGCTGATCGCTATCGGCGCGTTCTTCCCCGTCTACACGACGGTCGCCTCAGCGCTCCGGCACGTCGATCCGCATCTCGTCGAGGCCGGCCGATCGTTCAGCCTGCACGGGTGGTCGCTGTTCCGCACGGTGCAGCTGCCGGCCGTGATCCCCTCGGTCGTGTCGGGTCTGCGTCTCGCGCTGGCTCAGGCGTGGCTGTTCCTCGTCGCCGCCGAGCTCATCGCCTCGTCGATGGGCCTGGGCTTCCTGCTGACCGACTCGCAGAACAGCGGACGCGTGGACCGCATCCTGCTCTCGATCGTGCTGCTGGCCGTGCTCGGCACGATCACCAACGGCATCCTCGCGCTGGCGGAGAAGTACCTGCTCAGAAGGTGGACCTGACCGTGACCGAGGCTCGACTCCAGGAATCGCGGGTCTACGCGCCTCCTGCGGATTTCGCCGCGCAGGCCAATATCGGTGCGGAGGCGTATGAGCGCGCGGCATCCGATCCGATCGCCTTCTGGGAAGAAGCCGCCCGTCGTCTCGACTGGGTCGAACCGTGGCATACGGCGCACGAGTGGGATCCGCCGACCGACGACGCGGTGCCGGCGGCTCGCTGGTTCCTCGGCGCCACGCTCAACGTCGCGGACAATTGCGTCGACCGGCACGTGCGGGCCGGACGCGGAGACAAGGTCGCCTTGCATTTCGAGGGGGAGCCGGGTGACGAGGTCTCCGTCACCTACGCAGACCTGCAGCGCCGGGTCGCGCAGGCCGCGCACGCGCTGGCCGCCCTCGGCATCCGTCCGGGGGATCGCGTCGTGATCTACCTGCCGGTGCTCGTGGAGACCGTGGTGATCACTCTCGCGTGCGCCCGCATCGGCGCCGTGCACTCGCTCGTCTTCGGCGGGTTCTCGGCCGAGGCCGTGCGGTTCCGGCTCGCGGACACCGGAGCGAAACTGCTCGTCACGAGCGACGGCCAGTTCCGCCGCGGCACCGCCACGGAGGTCAAGTCGACCGCCGACAGCGCTGCGGCCGACCTGCCCGACCTCGAGCACGTCCTCGTGCTGCGCCGCACGGGTCAGGACGTGCCGTGGACCGAGGGGCGCGACGTCTGGTGGCACGACGTCGTCGACACGGCATCGACCGAGCACGAGGCGCAGCCCTTCGACGCCGAGCATCCGCTCTTCATCATCTACACGTCCGGCACGACGGGGAAGCCGAAGGGCCTCGTCCACACCTCGGGCGGATACCTGACGCACGCGAGCTGGGCGCACTGGGCGCACTTCGACGCCAAGCCCGACGACGTGCACTGGTGCACCGCGGACCTCGCCTGGGTCACTGCGCACACCTACGAGATCTACGGTCCGCTGTCGAACGGACTCACCCAGGTGATCTACGAGGGGACCCCCGACACTCCGCACCGCGAGCGGCACCTCGAGATCATCGAACGCTACGGCGTCACGGTGTACTACACCGCGCCCACTCTGATCCGCACCTTCATGACCTGGTTCGGCGCTGACCTCCCGACCGGGCACGACCTGTCGACACTGCGTCTGCTGGGCACGGTCGGCGAGGCGATCAACCCCGAGGCCTGGATCTGGTTCCGTCGCAACTTCGGCCGCGACGAGCTGCCCATCGTCGACACCTGGTGGCAGTCCGAGACCGGCGCCGCGATGATCGCGCCGCTCCCGGGTTCGACGACCCTCAAGCCCGGTTCGGCGACCGTGCCGCTGCCGGGCATCGACGTCGCCGTGGTCGACGAGCAGGGGCGAGAGGTCGAGCCGGGGCGCTCGGGCACCCTGGTCGTGCGCCGACCGTGGCCGGGCATGGCGCGCACCGTGTGGGGCAACCCGCAGCGGTACCGCGACGCGTACTGGTCGGCGTACGCCGGACACGGAGACTTCGGCGGGTACTACGTCGCAGGAGACGGTGCGACGCGTGACCTCGACGGGTACATCTGGATCCTCGGGCGTCTCGACGACGTCGTGAACGTCTCGGGGCACCGGCTCTCCACCATCGAGATCGAATCCGCCCTGGTCGCGCACGACACGGTGGGCGAGGCGGGGTCCGCCGGAGTGTCGGATGCGGTGACCGGGCAGGCGGTCGTCGCGTTCGTGACGCCGTCCGGCCGCGCCGAAGTGACCCCGGCAGACCTCCGCGCGGAGGTCGCCCGCGCCATCGGACCGGTCGCGAAGCCGAAGCACGTCGTCGTGGTGCCCGACCTGCCGAAGACGCGCTCGGGCAAGATCATGCGCCGACTGCTCGCGCAACTCTGGGAAGCTGAACAGGACCGCCGGGCCGGCCGTGACCCGCAGGCGCTCGGAGACACCACTTCGCTGCAGAACCCCTGGGCCATCGATGACATCGCCGAGGTGCTCGCGGCCGCCGAACTCTCACCACGGTCTCCCTGACCACCCCGAACCGAGGACATCATGACGGAAGAACATCGCTTCGGGTTCCGCACCCGCGCCCTCCATGCGGGCGGAACCCCCGACGCGTCGACCGGTGCGCGCGCCGTGCCGATCTACCAGACGACCTCGTTCGTCTTCGACGACGCGGCGGATGCCGGCAACCTCTTCGCCCTGCAGAAGTACGGCAACATCTACTCGCGCATCGGCAACCCCACGGTCGCCGCGCTCGAAGAGCGCCTGGCCTCTCTCGAGGGCGGCATCGGTGCGGTGGCCACGGCATCCGGCATGAGCGCGGAGTTCATCACGTTCGCGGCTCTCGTCGGCGCCGGCGATCATGTCGTCGCCGCCGCACAGCTCTACGGCGGCACGGTGACGCAGCTGGACGTGACGCTCCGCCGCTTCGGCGTCGAGACCACCTTCGTCGCGTCGACCGACCCTGCCGACTACGCGGCCGCGATCCGTCCGGAGACGAAGGTCGTCTACGTGGAGATGATCGGCAACCCCTCGGGGGAGATCGCCGACATCGAAGGCCTGGCCGCGGTCGCGCACGAGGCCGGAGTGCCTCTCGTCGTCGATGCGACCCTGGCGACCCCGTACCTGGCCCGTCCGCTCGAGCACGGCGCCGACGTCGTGATCCACTCGGTGACGAAGTTCCTCGGCGGCCACGGCACGACCCTCGGCGGCGTGGTCATCGAGAAGGGCACGTTCGACTGGGGCAACGGCAAGTTCCCGCAGATGACCGAGCCCGTCGACTCGTACGGCGGCATCAAGTGGTGGGACAACTTCGGCGAATACGGCTTCCTCACGAAGCTGCGCTCCGAGCAGCTGCGCGACATCGGCCCTGCATTGAGCCCGCAGTCCGCGTTCAACCTGCTGCAGGGTGTCGAGACGCTCCCGCAGCGCATCGACGCGCACCTCGCGAACGCACGGATCGTCGCCGAATGGCTCGACTCCGACCCGCGTGTGGCGTACGTCACCTGGGCCGGACTCGAGGGGCACCCGCATCGTGATCGCGCGGCGAAGTATCTCCCGCTCGGACCCGGTTCCGTGTTCGCCTTCGGTGTCGCGGCCGACGACGGACGCGCAGCGGGGGAGACGCTGATCGAGAACCTGCAGCTCGCCTCGCACCTCGCGAACATCGGCGATGCCCGCACGCTCGTCATCCATCCCGCATCGACGACGCACCGTCAGCTCACCGAGGCACAGCTCGTCGCGGCCGGCGTGCGGCCGGACCTCATCCGCATCTCGGTGGGTCTCGAAGACGCCGACGACATCATCTGGGACCTCGACCAGGCCCTCACCATCGCGACAGGAGCGAACCGATGAGCGCGACGAATCTTCCGGCGGATGCGTGCGAGATCCCCGCGGTGACGGATGCCGCTGCCTGCGCACTGCCCGGCGGCGCCCCCGTCGTCCCCGGACGCACGTGGGTCGGCCCGAACCAGCAGGAGCGCTTCGGTCTGCTCCGCCGTGCCAAGTCGGTGGCGATCGTCGGCGCGTCGAACAACCCGGCGCGTGCCTCGTTCTTCGTGGCGACGTACCTGCTCTCCAGCACGGCCTATGACGTGTACCTCGTCAATCCACGCGAGAAGGAGATCCTCGGACGGCCGGTGTACGCCTCGCTGGCCGACCTTCCCGTGGTGCCGGATGTCGTCGACGTGTTCCGCCGGCACGAAGATCTTCCCGGTGTGGCGCAGGAGGCGATCGACATCGGCGCCCAGGCGCTGTGGCTGCAGCTCGGCTCCTGGAACGAGGATGCCGCGGCTCTCGCAGAGGACGCGGGGCTGTCCGTCGTCATGGACCGGTGCATCAAGATCGAGCATGCGCGTTTCCACGGCGGCCTCCACCTCGCCGGGTTCGACACCGGTGTGATCAGCTCCCGTCGTCAGCTGCTGTCGCGGTGAGCGCCTCGGTCCGCGAACTCTAGACTGGCCGCATGCCTCTCATCGCACTCACCGGCGGCATCGCGTCGGGGAAGTCGACCATCGCCCGGCGTCTGGCGGAGCACGGCGCCATCATCGTCGATGCCGATCAGATCGTGCGTGATGTGCAGGCGCCCGGCTCGCCGGTGCTGGACAGGATCGCGGAGACCTTCGGCGCCGATGTGATCGCGCCGGACGGTGCGCTCGACCGGGCGGCGCTCGGCGCCAAGGTGTTCGGAGATGCCGAGCTCCTGAAGCAGCTGAACGCCATCGTGCACCCTGCCGTGCGGCTCGAGTCGCAGCGGCGTTTCGAGCAGGCTGTCGCCGACGATCCGCAGGCCGTGGTGGTCTACGACGTGCCGCTGCTGGTCGAGGCCAGGGTCGACGACCCCTGGGACGCGATCGTCGTGGCGCACGCCCCGGCATCCGAGCGTCTCCGTCGCCTGGTCGAGCTGCGCGGGATGGACGAGCGCGCCGCGCAGGAGCGGATCGACGCGCAGGTCTCCGATGACGAGCGGCTGGCGATCGCGGATGTCGTGATCGACACCGCGGGCGAGCTCGCCGAGACGCATCGCCAGACGGATGCGCTCTGGGAGCGGATCCGCACGCAGTGAGCTTCTCCGGCCATGCGCCAGGATCACGGGAGTACAGGCGTCTGATCATCGGCCTGTTCTTCGCCGGGATCGCGACGTTCGCGCAGCTGTATTCGGCGCAGGCCGTGCTGCCGCAGATATCGGCCGATCTGTCGGTCGCACCGGCGACCGCGGCCCTCAGCGTGTCGGCTGCGACGCTCGGCCTCGCCCTCGCCGTCATCCCGTGGTCGGTCGTCGCGGATCGCATCGGACGCGTGCCGGCGATGGCCACCGGTGTCCTCACCGCCACGGTGGTCGGTCTCGTCGCTCCGCTGAGCGGCGAGATCGCCGTGCTCCTGGCCCTGAGGTTCGCCGAAGGCGTGGCGCTGGGGGCGGTGCCGGCAGTCGCTCTCGCTTATCTCAGCGAGGAGGTCGAGGGGCGGTACGCGGCCACGGCTGCGGGGAGCTACATCGCCGGCACCACGGTCGGCGGCCTGCTCGGGCGCATAGTGTCGGGGATCGTCGGAGAGGTCGGCGGGTGGCAGTCCGGAATCCTGTCGGTCGCGGCATTCTGCGCAGCCGCCGCTGTGCTGTTCCTGTGGCTCACCCCGCGGGCGAGGGGCTTCGTGCCGGGGCGTCTGCGCGCCGATCGCGGTCCCGGCATCCTGGAGAGACTGCGGGCGCCGCTGCGATCGCCGTTGCAATGGGCGCTCTACGCACAGGGGTTCCTGCTGATGGGGGCGTTCGTCGCCGTCTACAACTATCTGGGTTTCCACCTCTCCGCGGAGCCGTTCGATCTGCCGTCATGGCTGGTGACCCTGTTGTTCCTGGCGTATCTCGCCGGCACGGTGTCGTCGCCCTGGGCGGGCGGTCTCGCTTCCCGGATCGGTCGTTTCCCGGTGCTGCTCGGATCGATCGGCGTCATGGTGCTCGGCGCCGCGCTGCTGCTGGTGCCGATCGCCGCCGTGGTGCTCGTCGGACTGCTGCTCTTCACTGCCGGATTCTTCGGGGCGCACGCCGTCGCTTCGGGCTGGACCCCGGTCGCCGCCGGGCCCGCCAGCAGGGCGCAGGCGTCGTCGCTGTACTACTTCGCCTACTACGCGGGTTCGAGCCTCTTCGGGTGGGCGCTCGGTCTCGTGTTCGGCGGTGCCAGCTGGGGGTGGTTCGTGGCGGCCGTCGTGGCGATGTGCGCCGCGGCCGCTCTCGCCGCCTGGTCGGCCCTGCGGGGGACCGCGACCGCTCAGGGCTGACACGCGTTCTGGGAGGATCGACGCATGAACCACGAGTACCTCGAGGCCTACGACCGTCAGCTGCGCACCGGCGCGGAGATCGCCAACGCCGTCAGCGTGGTGCGGCACGGCCCCCTGCACCTCGCGGTCCTGGCGGGCGGAGGCGGATTCATCACCTACGCGGACCTGGGGGAAGCGGATGCCGCCGGCATCGCCGACCTGATCGACGCGGCCGTCGACCACTTCCGCGACCTCGGCGTGGGCTCGGTGGAGTGGAAGTCGCGCGGTCATGATCGGGCCCCCGGGCTGCATGAGAGCCTCCTCGCGCGCGGATTCGTTCCGGAGGATCCGGAGTCGATCATGATCGGCGAGGCGGCCGCGCTCGCTCCGCAGGTCGAGCTCCCCGCTGATGTGGAGATCCGGCGTGCGCGGACGGACGAGGACGTGCTCGCTGCGGGCGAGATGCAGGGGCGGGTGTTCGCCGATGCCGAGTGGCGTCCCCGGGCGGAGGCGCTCATCGACCGGCTGCGGGCCGCTGAGGCGGTGGAGCTGTGGATCGCGGTCGCCGACGGCGCGGTCGTGAGTGCCGGACGGCTCGAGCCGGTCGCGGGCACGGCCTTCGCGGGACTGTGGGGCGGTGCCACGCTGCCGGAATGGAGGGGCCGCGGAATCTATCGGGCGCTCACCGCGGAGAGGGCTCGTTCCGCCCTGGCCGGCGGCTTCCGCTACCTGCAGTCGGACTCGACGGAGTTCTCGCGTCCGATCCTCGAGCGATCGGGTCTCGTGAAGGTGTCGACGACCACGCCCTACGTCTGGACGCCGGTCTCTGGCTGACGAGCCTTCTTCGCCCGACGACGCCGCACGGTCCGACGCACCACCAGGACCGCCACCACGATCAAGCCGACGAGCAGGATGCCGGCGACCACCGGCACGATGATCGCCGCGGTCGCGAGAGCGAAGGATGCGCCGTCCTCGACGGTGCTCAGCACGGGCGCGGCGAGACCGCCGGTGGAAGCGTTCGCGGCGAGGCGTGCGGTCGCCTTGACCACATGCACGACCAGCGCGATCGCGACGCCCACGGCGACCGGCACCCAGGTGTCGCCGGTGAAGAACGACCCGGGGTCATCGACGGCGATCGTCTGCGAACCAGCTCCCGCGCCGAAGGCGATGCCGCCGGCTGCGGGACGGATGATGCTCTGGATGACGTCGTTCACCGAGTCGAGCGCCGGAACCTTGTCGGCCACGATCTCGAGCACGAGGAGCGCACCGATGATCCAGAGTGCGAGGTCGCTCGAGAGCCAGGACCAGCCGGACGGAAGCTCGAACGCCGGGAGCAGGCGGTCGGCGAGTCCGAGCAGGAACAACGGCATCCACGCGTTCAGCCCCGCCGCGGCGGCGAGGCTGGAGCCGATGATGAACTCGATCACGGGCCCACTCTAGGCGTCGGAGGGCTGCTGATATTCTGAGGCCAGGCGTGGGGACGCCCAGGGGAGCGTCTGCTGGACCGTTTCGCGTCAGAGAGCAGCACATGGATGAGAACAAGCCAGGTATCTCTCGTCGCACCATCGTCAAGGGTGCGGCCTGGTCGGTCCCGGTGATCGCCATCGCGACAGCTGTGCCCCTCGCCGCCGCCAGTGGGGGGGGCGGAGAACGACACCGCGAACTATTACTGGGACGCGGAGGCAGAGGGTCAGTTCACGACTCTGGTCGCGGCGCAGGATGGTCTGCTCGCCACCTTCAGCACGCAGGTCAGCTACCGCGCCATCCCGTGGGTGGCGCCGCCGGCAGGTGCGTCCCTCGTCATCGTCGTCGTCTTCGACTCGCCGGTGACGCTCTCCGCCGCCTCGGTCATCACCGGCTGGAGTGTCACGCCGTTCCTCGGCAGCACCGCGTCCTCGTTCACGTTCGTCGCCACCCCGTCCGGTTTCGGCGGCGGCCTCACCTTCAACGTCGTCGGCTCGGTGGCGGGTCCGCTCACGTCCACCGCGACGATGACGCTCGTCAATGGGGGAACGACCACCTGGGCGCAGGAATCATCGGCCGAGACGGCCACTCTCACCGCCTGACGGCCTCGATGTCGGAGGGGCGGCATACGCTGGAGTCATGCAGACCACGCGCAGCGTTCGCCCTTTCGAGGTCATCAGCGAGTACGCGCCCGCCGGTGACCAGCCGCAGGCGATCGCCGACCTCGCCGGCCGCATCAACGCGGGCGAGACAGACGTGGTGCTGCTCGGCGCCACCGGTACCGGAAAGTCCGCGACGACGGCCTGGCTGGTCGAGCAGGTGCAGCGTCCGACGCTCGTCCTCGCGCACAACAAGACGCTCGCCGCTCAGCTGGCGAACGAGTTCCGCGAGCTCATGCCGAACAACGCCGTCGAGTACTTCGTCTCCTACTACGACTACTACCAGCCCGAGGCCTACGTTCCGCAGACCGATACCTTCATCGAGAAGGACTCCTCGATCAACGCCGAGGTCGAGCGGCTGCGGCATTCGACGACGCAGTCTCTGCTCAGCAGGCGAGACGTCATCGTGGTGTCGACCGTGTCGTGCATTTACGGCCTCGGTGCGCCGGAGGAGTATCTTCGCGCGATGGTCGCCCTGCAGGTGGGGGAGCGGTACGACCGGGATGCGCTCATCCGTCAGTTCATCGCGATGCAGTACAACCGCAACGACGTGGACTTCTCCCGTGGCAACTTCCGCGTGCGCGGCGACACGATCGAGATCATCCCGGTCTACGAGGAGCACGCGATTCGCATCGAGCTCTTCGGCGATGAGATCGAAGGCCTCTATTCTCTCCACCCGCTCACCGGCGAAGTGATCGAGAAGCTCGACTCCGTTCCGATCTTCCCCGCCTCTCACTACGTCGCGGGCACCGATGTGATCCAGCGCTCCATCGGCACCATCGAGCACGAGCTCGAGCAGCGCCTGGCCGAGTTCGAGCGACAGGGCAAGCTGCTCGAAGCCCAGCGGCTGCGGATGCGCACTTCGTTCGACCTCGAGATGATGCAGCAGCTCGGTTTCTGCTCGGGCATCGAGAACTACTCGCGCCACATGGACGGCCGGATGCCGGGCGAGCCGCCGCACACGCTGCTCGACTTCTTCCCCGACGACTTCCTTCTGGTGATCGACGAGTCCCACGTGACGGTGCCCCAGATCGGGGCGATGTACGAGGGCGACGCCTCGCGCAAGCGCACGCTCGTCGACCACGGGTTCCGCCTGCCGAGCGCGATGGACAACCGTCCGCTGCGGTGGGACGAATTCAAGAACCGTGTCGGTCAGACCGTCTACCTGTCGGCGACGCCGGGCAAGTACGAGATGGGCATCGCCGACGGCGTCGTCGAGCAGATCATCCGCCCGACCGGGCTGGTCGATCCGCACATCGTGGTGAAGCCGTCGAAGGGGCAGATCGACGACCTGCTCGAAGAGATCCGCCTGCGGGTCGAGCGTGACGAACGCGTGCTCGTCACGACGCTGACCAAGAAGATGTCCGAAGAGCTCACCGACTTCCTCGGCGAGCATGGCGTCCGCGTGCGGTACCTGCACTCCGATGTCGACACGCTGCGGCGCGTCGAGCTGTTGACCGAACTCCGTGCCGGCGTGTACGACGTGCTCGTCGGCATCAACCTGCTGCGAGAGGGTCTCGACCTTCCCGAGGTCTCGCTGGTCGCGATCCTCGACGCCGACAAGGAAGGGTTCCTGCGATCGGGAACCTCGCTGATCCAGACGATCGGTCGCGCCGCACGAAACGTCTCCGGCGAAGTGCACATGTATGCAGATAAGATCACCGATTCGATGGCCAAGGCCATCGAAGAGACCGACCGTCGCCGTGAGAAGCAGGTGGCGTACAACCTCGAGCACGGCATCGACCCGACACCTTTGCGCAAGCGCATCGCCGATATCACCGAGGTGCTCGCGCGCGAAGGCGCCGATACGGCTGACATGCTGTCCGGGCGTGGTCGTCAGTCCGGCAAGGGCAAGTCTCCGACCCCGAACCTGCGTCGCACGGGCATCGCGGCCGAAGGGGCGCAGCAACTCGAGGCGACGATCCAGGACCTGTCGAATCAGATGCTCGCTGCGGCAGGAGAGCTCAAGTTCGAGCTGGCCGGGCGTCTGCGCGATGAGGTGCAAGACCTCAAGAAAGAGCTCCGCGCGATGGAACGCGCCGGACACGCGTGAGTCGAGGCTGACCGATGGATGCCGCCGGAGAAGAGCTCGCTGATCGTGTCAGGGCATTGCTCCACGTCGGGGGCGATGTCGAGGAGAAGCGCATGTTCGGCACTCGGGCTTTTCTGCTCGACGGGCGAATCCTGGTGGGTGCGCGCAAGAACGGTGTGCTCCTCGTGCGCGTCGACGAGGAGAGCGGAGCCGCACTGCTGACCCAGCCGGGTGCCACGGTGGCCGTGATGGGCGCGAAGACAATGGGCAACAGCTGGCTCGATGTGTCACCGGGTGTGCTGGCCGACGACGATGCCCTGATGTTCTGGATCGATGCGGCACGCGAGGCGAACGAGGCATCCCGAAACGAGTGATCCCGTCGCTGCTCGCGGCCTTACGGGCAGTGCACGAGGGTCCGCGGACCGCTGCGGTCGATCTCGTGCTCGGTCATCGGGGCGCCGCACAGCGGACAGGCGCGCTCGGCGCGTTCCGCCGCGCTGGGCGGGGGAGTCTTCTCGTAGGGACCGACCGACGCCGGTCCCGCGAACCGGATGAGATTCGTGTTCACCCACGAATACAGCCCACCGGCTTCGCGGATTCGGGTGCGAAGGGGGGCGCGGTCGCGGTCGTGTGCCATGTTCGTTAGTGTACTAACTATTAGTGTCGATGTATAGTCGCGGTGTGACGGCATCCGACGAACTGCTCCGGCTGGAGAACCAGCTCTGCTTCGCGCTGGTGACCGCAGCGCGCAACGTCGTCGCGATCTACCGCCCGATCCTCGAGCCGCTCGGGCTCACCCACCCGCAGTACCTGGTGATGCTCGCGCTCTGGGAGCGCGCACCGCGCACCCTCAACGACCTCGCCGTCGACCTCGCACTCGAGCCGGCGACAGCGTCTCCACTCGTGAAGCGGCTGGAGGTCGAGGGTCTCGTCGTTCGTCAGCGCAGCAGCGAGGATGAGCGGCGGCTCGAGATCACGCTGACCGAGGCGGGGGCCGCTCTGCGGGACAGAGCAGTGGATGTACCGCGGCAGGTCATGGCGGCCGTCGGGATGGATGTGTCCGAGATCTCCGCGTTGCGCGACGGACTCGGCCCGTTCTCCGGGCGTCGTCCCGAGTTCGGCTGAGGCCACGGCGTCGTCCGTCGACAGGTTCCCGGTGCGGGGCGACGCTCGTCATAGGGTGGGGTCATGTCGCGCCCCGAGCCTCCGGTCACGGAGCAGGAGCGCGTCCGCAGCCGTTCTGTGCTGCGCCTGACGCTCGCGCTGCTCGCCGTCGCGGCCCTGTTCGTCGTCGTCATGCTCGCCGCCTCGCTGCAGGGCCTCCCGCAGTTCGGCCCGCAGCCGTTCCGCGAATCGGAGCCGGAGCGCGATCCGGTCATCCCGCCGACGCAATCGCCGGGACCGACCGCGCCGATGGACCCGCCGGAGGACTCGCTGCTCCTCGCCATCATCGCGATCATCGTGGCCGCTCTGCTGGGAGCGGTGATCCTCGTCGTCGTCTTCTTCGTGCTGCGGAAGCGCCTGCGATTCCTGATCGGGCTGTGGCACGACCGGCCGCTCGCCCGGCGCGAGGCCGCTGCGGTCGATGCGGTGTCCGCCCCCGAGGCGGGTGTCGCCGGCGAACCGGACACCGCCGTCATCCGGCGCGGCATCGCAGAGGCGCTGCGGACGATCGACGAGCGACCGGATCCCGGCGACAGCATCATCGCAGCCTGGGTGGGGCTCGAGGAGACCGCGACGGATGCCGGGGCGGGACGCGGCATCAACGAGACCCCTTCCGAGTTCACCGTGCGCATCGTGGGGCGCAAGTCCGACATCTCCGAGGACGTCTCGATGCTGCTCGGTCTGTACGAGCGCGTCCGCTTCGGAGGGCACCAGGCGGACGAGGCGGACCGAGTGGCGGCATCCGCGTGTCTCCGCGGCATCCAGCGGGGGTGGAGATGAGAGGCCGCGTGGTGCTCGCCGGCATCGGCGTGATCGTCGCTCTCGGAGTGCTCCTGCTGCTGGCGCAGTTCGGCGTACCGTTCGCCTTCGCGCTCTCCTGGTTGATCATCCTGCTGACGATCGCGGTGGCGACGCGTCAGGGCTTCCTCGACGAGACGGGGGCCTGGCCCCCGCCGGAGCGCGAGCGCGAGGTCCGGAGCTCTCAGGTGTCCCGCCTCGCCTGGTCGATCAACATCCGCACAGGTGTGGCGGGTCATGTCGTCGTACGACGCGTGCAGAACGTGCTGCGGCGCAGGCTCGCTCACCTCGGACTCGACGTCGATGACCCGCTGCAGCACGCGACGATCGACGCAGTGCTGGGCGCAGGTCTGCGGGAGTCCCTCCACCGACGCGAAGTGCAGCGTGCCGACATCGAACGCGTCCTCGACGCGATGGACCGACTTTCCCACGAACGCGAGGAGAACCCATGACCGCTGACGAGACCGCACGCATCGCCGAGGTCGGCCGCCGTGTGCGCGAGAGCGTGGGCACCGCCGTCGTCGGGATGGAGGAGTCGCTGACGATCGCACTGGCCGCCATCCTCGCCGGTGGCCACGTGCTGTTCGAAGACGTGCCGGGCCTGGGCAAGACGCTCGCAGCGCGCAGTCTCGCGGCAGCGCTCGGCCTCGACTTCCGGCGATTGCAGTGCACGCCGGACATGCTCCCCGGTGACGTCACCGGCTCCTACGTCTACGCGCCGGGCACCGGCGACTTCCAGTTCCGCCCGGGCCCGATCTTCACCGGCCTCCTGCTGGCCGACGAGGTGAACCGCACCACTCCCAAGACCCAGTCCGCGATGCTCGAGGCGATGGCGGAGGGACAGGTCACCGTCGAAGGCAACAGATTCCCGCTGCCGCGTCCGTTCCACGTCATCGCGACGTCGAACCCGATCGAGTACGAGGGCACCTATGCGCTTCCGGAGGCTCAGCTCGACCGCTTCATGGTGCGACTCGCCGTCGGGTATCCCGCCGCGGAGGACGAGGCGCGCATCATCCTCGAGCGGGTGAGAAGGCAGACGCCCGACGTGTCGGTGGAACCCGTCGTCGACGGCGACGGCCTCCTCGCCATCCAGGCGGCCGTGGAACGGATCCATGTGGACGCCGACGTCGCCCGCTACTGCGTCGAGCTGACGAGGTCGACACGAGAGGCGACGAACGTCGCGGTCGGCGCGTCTCCCCGGGGATCGCAGTCGCTGGTGCTGCTGGGCCGCGCCCTCGCCGCACTCGACGGCAGAGCGTATGTCCGGCCCGATGACATCAAGCGGATCGCCGGACCGGTGCTCGCGCACCGCCTCACCCTCACCCCGCAGGCCTGGGCGCAGGGAGTCGACCCCGCCTCGATCGTGGCCGCGGCCGTCGCCCAGACGCCGGTGCCGCCGACCGTGGCCGCGACGCGGTGAGCGATGTCGTCCGCACGTCCACGCGCACAGGTCTGACCTGGCGGCGGACTCCGGTGATCGCGACGGGACTCGCCGGGGCGGCGCTGCTGGCCGCGGTGGGGTTGGCCTTCTCCCGTCCCGACGTCATCGCGATCGGTCTGCCGCTGGCGCTGACGACGACGTGGATGCTTCTCGGACGCCCGCGGGACGCGGACATGATCGTCGAGCTGCGGGCGAGATCCGACGTCGGGGCCGAGAGCCCCGCCGTGCTGGCCGACGTCGACGTCCGCGGCGTGGCCGACTGGGTGCAGGTCGCGATCGATCAGGACGAGCGCCGAACGGGCACCGCCGACGTTCGTCCCGGTGCGTCCGTGATCACGGCGAGGACGCTGCTCCAGCATTCGGGTCCCGAGGAGCTGCTCGCGGTGATCGCCCGAGGCGTCGCGTTCGACGGAGCGTGGACTTCGGATATCGGGCCGCGCAGCACCGTCGTCTGGAATGCGGCCCCGCGCGCCCGACGACTCGAGCGTCTTCCGGTCGCGCCGCGACTCACCGGTCTCACCGGCGCGCACGCCGGGTCGCGTCCCGGTCAGGGCGGGGACTTCCGCGACATCCATCCGTTCGCCCCGGGGGACGAGCTGCGCCGGGTCGACTGGCGGGCCACGGCCCGATCGGCACGTCAGCCCGGTGACCTGCTGGTGCGTCGCACCGACAACCTCAGCGACTCCGCCGTCGTGATCGCCGTGGACACGTCGGAGGACCTGGGCGCGGTCGTCGCCAGCTGGGGAGCCGACGATCCCGATCGGTCGGGGATCACCTCGCTGGACCTCGCCCGTGAGGCCGCCCTCTCGATCGCCACCGCGGCCGTCGAGAGCGGCGATCCGGTCGCCTATCACGCGCTGGCACCGGACGGCAGGAGTGTCGCCTCCGGTGGTGGTGCGCGGCATCTCGCCCGGCTGCGCGGCGTCATCGCGGCGACGGGGCCGGGAGGGAGTGACTCCCGTTATCGCCGCACGCCCGCCGTGCCGTCCGGATCGATCGTGTTCGTGCTGTCCACGTTCTTCGACGGCGCGGCCGCCGACCTCGCGACGCGCTGGCGTGCGGCGGGGCACGCGGTGGTCGCCGTGGACGTGCTTCCCGAGCCGGACGCGAGCCGGCTCACCCGAGAGCAGCAGGTGGCGCTGCGCATGCTGCTGGCCGAGCGCTCCGACATCCTCGTCGAGCTGCGTCGCGCCGGACTGGAAGTCATCTCCTGGGCGGACGGCGACGTCGACGCGGCGATGCTCCTCGCGGTACGGCGCCAGCAGCGCGCGCGGCCGGTGCGGCGATGACCCGCCGCATCCGGTCCTTCCGCGTCCGCTGGGCGGTGCGCGGGATCGTCCTGCGGATCCTGCTCGTGGCCGTCGTCGCCTACGGGGCGGTCGTCCTCGTGCCGTTCGCGCTCTGGCAGGGCGTGGCGGTGATCGCCGCACTCATCTCGACGGTGATCCCCCGATCGATGACGGCGTGGCTGGCCGCGGCATGCCTCGTGTTCGGCGTGATCCTGGTGCCGCCGTCGCCGGATCGCACGGCGCTCGCGGTCCTGCTCGTCCCCGCGGTCCATCTCCTCGGCTCGCTCGCCCTCACGATCCCGTCGGCCTCGCGCGTCTCGTTGCCGGCGCTGCTGCCGAGCGCCTGGCGGTTCGTCGTCGTGCAGCTGCTGGCTCAGACGGCGGTCTTCGTGGCGGGACTGCTCGCCCCGGCGCCGGTCGACCGCGGCATCGCCTGGCTCGCGCCGGCCACGGCCGCGGTGCTCCTCGTGGCGCTGACCTTCGCGCTGCAGGCGGCGAGGAGGGCGGATGCCGTGCCCGTCGCGGCCTTGGAGAACGGTGTGAGATCCGCGCCTGAGAGCCTGCGCGGAGCCGATGTCCGTGGCCCCTCGTAGACTTGTCCGGTGCCCATTGTCCCCGTTGCCACCCCAGGAAAACTCAGCGTTCGCGGTGCCCGCGTCCACAATCTCAAGAACGTCGACATCGACATCCCCCGCGACTCGCTGGTCGTGTTCACCGGCCTGTCCGGGTCGGGGAAGTCCAGCCTCGCGTTCGACACGATCTTCGCCGAGGGCCAGCGTCGCTACGTCGAGTCGCTGAGCGCCTACGCGCGCCAGTTCCTCGGTCAGGTCGATCGTCCCGACGTCGACTTCATCGAGGGCCTGAGCCCTGCCGTCTCGATCGACCAGAAGTCCACGAACCGCAACCCGCGGTCGACCGTCGGCACGATCACCGAGATCTACGACTACATGCGTCTGCTCTGGGCGCGCATCGGCATCCCGCACTGCCCCGAGTGCGGTGAGAAGATCCAGCGCCAGACCGTGCAGCAGATCGCCGACCAGCTCATGGAGCTGCCCGAGCGCACGCGGTACCAGATCGTCGCCCCGATCGTCTCGCAGAAGAAGGGCGAGTTCGTCGACCTCTTCCGCGAGCTCGGCGCCAAGGGCTATTCGCGCGCCATCGTCGACGGCGACCTCATCCAGCTCGCCGAGCCGCCGACGCTCAAGAAGAGCTACAAGCACGACATCGCCGTGGTGGTCGACCGTCTCGTCGCCTCCGACGACATCCTGAGCCGCGTGACCGACTCGGTCGAGACGGCCCTGGGCCTCGCGGGCGGGGTCGTGCAGGTCAACTTCGTCGACGGCGAGGGCGACGACGCATGGCAGACCTTCTCCGAGAAGCTGGCCTGCCCGAACGGGCACGCCCTGACGCTCACCGAGATCGAGCCGCGCACGTTCTCGTTCAACGCGCCGTTCGGCGCCTGCCCGGCCTGCTCCGGGCTCGGCACGCGCATGTCGGTCGACAGCGACCTGATGCTCGGCGACACCGACCTCTCGATCCGCGAGGGTGTCATCATCCCGTGGACCACACAGGGCAAGGGACTGTTCCAGTACTACGAGCGACTGCTCGAAGGGCTCTCCCGCGATCTCGACTTCTCGCTCGACACCCCGTGGCACAAGCTCCACTCCGATGTGCAGGATGCGGTGCTCCGCGGCGAGAACTACAAGGTGACCGTCAAATGGAAGAACCGGTACGGGCGCGAGATGCGCTACGCCTCCGGCTTCGAGGGCGTCGTGCCCTACATCGAGCGTCAGTACCTGCAGGCCGAGTCCGACACCCAGCGCAGTCGGTGGGGCGAGTACCTCCGCGAGGTGCCGTGCCCCGTCTGCGACGGCAACCGCCTCAAGCCCGAGGTCCTCGCCGTGAAGGTGCACGGGCACTCGATCGCCGAGGTCTCGCATCTCAGCCTCTCCGACGCCCGCTCGTTCATGGAGACCCTGACGCTGACCGATCGTGAGGCGCAGATCGCCGCGCAGGTCCTCCGCGAGATCCGGCTCCGCCTCGATTTCCTGCTCCAGGTCGGGCTCTCGTATCTCAACCTCAGCCGTTCGGCAGGGTCCCTGTCGGGTGGTGAGGCCCAGCGCATCCGTCTCGCGACGCAGATCGGCTCCGGGCTCACCGGCGTCCTGTACGTGCTCGACGAGCCGTCGATCGGTCTCCACCAGCGCGATAACCGCCGCCTCATCAACACGCTCATCAAGCTGCGCGACCTCGGCAACACGCTGATCGTCGTGGAGCACGACGAGGAGACCATCGAGGCGGCCGACTGGGTCGTCGACATCGGTCCCGGTGCCGGCGTCAACGGTGGTGCCGTCGTGCACTCCGGACCGTACTCCGCGCTCCTGGGCGACAGCGAGTCGATGACCGGGCAGTACCTGTCCGGACGTCGCGAGATCCCGATGCCGACGAAGCGGCGCAAGATCGACAAGAAGCGCATGCTGAGCGTCGTCGGCGCGCGGGCCAACAACCTGCGAAACGTCACGGCCGACTTCCCGCTGGGCGTCCTGACCGCCGTCACCGGTGTGAGCGGTTCGGGCAAGTCGTCGCTCGTGAACGACATCCTGTACCAGGTGCTCGCCTCCAAGCTGAACGGTGCTCGCACGGTTCCGGGCAAGCACACACGTGTGACCGGGCTCGACAATCTCGACAAGGTCGTGCACGTCGACCAGGCTCCGATCGGACGCACGCCGCGCTCGAACCCCGCGACGTACACGGGTGTGTTCGACCGCATCCGCACGCTCTTCAGCGAGACGCCCGAGGCGAAGGTCCGCGGCTATCTGCCCGGTCGTTTCAGCTTCAACGTCAAGGGAGGGCGCTGCGAGGCGTGCTCCGGTGACGGCACGATCAAGATCGAGATGAACTTCCTGCCCGACGTGTACGTCGATTGCGAGGTGTGCCACGGCAAGCGGTACAACCGCGACACCCTCGCCGTGCACTACAAGGGCAAGAACATCGCCGAGGTGCTCGAGATGCCGATCGAAGAGGCCGCCGACTTCTTCGAGCCGATCCAGGCGATCCACCGCTACATGAAGACGCTCGTCGACGTGGGGCTCGGCTATGTCCGTCTCGGGCAGTCGGCGACGACTCTCTCGGGCGGTGAGGCACAGCGCGTGAAGCTCGCCACCGAGCTCCAGCGCCGCAGCAACGGCCGCAGCATCTACGTGCTCGACGAGCCGACCACCGGCCTGCACTTCGAAGACGTCCGCAAGCTCCTCGAGGTGCTGAACGGTCTCGTCGACAAGGGCAACACGGTGATCGTCATCGAGCACAACCTCGACGTGATCAAGTCGGCCGACTGGGTCATCGACCTCGGACCCGAGGGCGGCTCCGGCGGCGGTCAGATCATCGCCACCGGCACCCCCGAGCAGATCGCACGCGTCGAGGCGAGCCACACCGGCCTGTTCCTCGGCGAGATCCTGGGTGAGGGGCGCGCAGCGCGGAAGGCCAGCTGATGGCCGACGTCCTGCCGTACAAGCCGCGGACGGGGGAGATCCCCACCGACCCGGGCGTGTACCGGTTCCGTGACGCCGACGGTCGTGTGCTGTACGTCGGCAAGGCGAAGAACCTGCGTCAGCGGCTGTCGAACTACTTCGCTCCGTTGCGCACGCTGCACGAGCGCACGCGGCGCATGGTCACGACGGCGGCGTCGGTCGAATGGACCGTCGTGCCGACCGACGTGGACTCGCTGCAGCTCGAATACATGTGGATCAAGGAGTTCGATCCGCCCTTCAACGTGCGCTACAAGGACGACAAGTCCTATCCGTTCATGGCCGTGACCCTCGCCGATGAGGCGCCGCGAGTGATCGTCACCCGCAACCGCAAGATCCCCGGGGCGCGCTACTTCGGCCCGTTCCCGAAGGTCTGGGCGGTGCACGAGACGATCGATCTGATGATCAAGGCGTTCCCGATCCGCACGTGCAGCGACGCCAGCTACAAGCGCGCCATGCAGACCGGGAGGCCGTGCTTCCCCGGTCAGATCGGCAAGTGCGGCGGACCGTGCTCGATGACCGTGACGATCGAGGAGCACCGTGCCATGGTCGACGATTTCGTCGCCTTCATGGCCGGGGGAGACGAGCGGTTCACGAAAGAGCTCACCACCCGGATGCTGGCGGCGTCCGCAGCCATGGACTACGAGGCGGCCGCGAAGTACCGCGACAAGCTCAGCGCGATCGAGGCCGTGCTCGGCAAGAGCGCGCTGGTGCTCCAGCCCGACGAGGATGCCGACCTGTTCGGCATCGCCGAGGACGAGCTCGCGGCGGCCGTGCAGCATTTCGTGATCCGCGGCGGCCGAGTGCGCGGTGTGCGCGCGATGACGATCGAGAAGGAGATCGACATCACGACCGGCGAACTCGTCGACCAGGTCCTGCAGCGCGCATACGGCGACGCGCAGGACGTTCCGCGACGCATCCTGGTGCCGACCCTTCCCGACGACGCCGCTGAACTCGAGGTGTGGCTGCGCGAACGTCGGGGCAAGAAGACCGAGATCGCCGTGGCGCAGCGCGGTCAGCGCGCCGATCTCATGCGCACCGCCACCCTGAACGCCCAGCAGGCGCTCATCCGGCACAAGACGCGGCGCACGAGCGATTACGTCGCACGCACCCAGGCGCTGACCGATCTGCAGAACGCCCTCGGCATGAGCGAAGCGCCGCTGCGCATCGAGTGCTTCGACATCTCGCACCTCGGCGGCACGAACGTGGTCGCGTCCATGGTCGTGTTCGAAGACGGGCTGCCCCGCAAGGACCAGTACCGCTCGTTCAACATCCCCGAGACGACCGACGACACCGACTCCATGTACCAGGTGCTGCGCCGGCGGCTGGCCTACCTCGACCGTCCGGAAGAGCCGGAGACCATCGATCCGACGACCGACGACGTCGTGGGCGAAGACGTGGGAGAGGCGACGGTGCGACGGAAGCCGCGGTTCGCGTACCCGCCGCAGCTGCTGCTCGTCGACGGCGGTCAGCCGCAGGTCGAGGCTGCGGCCCGCGCCCTCCGCGACGCCGGACACACCGAGATCGCCGTGTGCGGCATCGCCAAGCGGCTGGAGGAGGTGTGGCTCCCCGGCGACGACTTCCCGGTGATCCTGCCGCGCACCAGCGAAGCGCTCTACCTGCTGCAGCGCCTGCGCGATGAGGCGCACCGGTTCGCGATCACCCACCAGCGCAAGAAGCGCCGCGGTGACATCACCACGGTGCTCGCCGAGGTCCCCGGACTCGGCGCCTCGCGCATCAAGGTGCTGCTCAAGCACTTCGGCTCCGTCACCGCCCTGCGCGCCGCGCAACCCGACGAGATCCTCGAGGTCCAGGGAATCGGGCCGGTGCTCGCGCAGAATATCCACACGCACCTCTCCACTCGCTAGGCTGGAAGGCACGGGGGAGAGGGAGCGCGGAGCAATGACTGGGGACAAGGGCGAGTTTCTCATCGTCACGGGGATGTCGGGCGCCGGCCGCACGACGGTGGCGAACGCCCTCGAAGATCTCGGCTGGTACGTGGTCGACAACCTGCCTCCGCAGATCCTGCGACCGCTCCTCGATCTCACCGACATGGGCGGCAATGCGCTGCCGAAGGTCGCGGCCGTGGTCGACGTCCGTGGACGCAATCTCTTCGACGACTTCCCCGGAGTGGCCCGTGCCCTCCGTTCGCGTGGATCCGTGCGCGTGCTCTTCCTCGACGCGTCCGACGACGTGCTCGTGCGGCGGTTCGAGTCCGTGCGGCGACCGCATCCGCTGCAGGGCGACGGCACGCTGCTCGACGGCATCCGCATCGAGCGCACCAGACTCGCGCCGATCCGCGAAGCCGCCGACCTGGTGATCGACACATCGACGCTGAACATCCACCAGCTGGCGACGCAGGTGTCCGACATCTTCTCCGAAGAGGGCGAGGCTCGGCACCGCGTGACGCTGCTCAGCTTCGGCTTCAAGTACGGTCTGCCCACCGACGTCGACATCGTCGCCGACATGCGGTTCCTGCCGAATCCGTTCTGGAACGAAGAGCTGCGCGGCCTCACGGGTCAAGACGAGACGGTACGCGAGTACGTCCTCTCCCGCGAGGGTGCGGCGGAGTTCCTCGAGTCCTACTCCGCAGCGCTGGTTCCCGTCCTGGAGGGGTATCAACGCGAGAACAAGAGCCACTCCACCATCGCGATCGGCTGCACGGGCGGCAAGCACCGCTCGGTCGCGATGTCGGAGGAGCTCGCGCGGAGGCTCGCGGCCATTCCCGGCGTGGCCGTGAATGTGCGTCATCGAGACCTCGGCAGAGAGTAGCGGGTCGCCCGGCCGAGTAGGCTGGACGTTTGCGTCGCGATCCGGCGCGTGAACGTGAAGGAGTGTCGTGGCACTAACCACCGACGTCAAGGCTGAGCTGGTCAGCATCCGCAACGCACCCCCGACGGTGCGCGTCTCGGAGGTGACCGCGATCCTCCGGTTCGCCGGTGGCCTGCATTCGATCGCCGGCCGGGTGGCTGTGGAAGCCGAAGTGGATGCCGAGACCCTCGCTCGCCGCGTCGCCCGAGACCTCGCGGAGATCTACGGGGTGCGCCCCGAGATCGCCCAGGTGCAGTCGAGCACCGCGAACGACGGCGCACGGTGGGCCGTCCGCGTGATCTCGCAGGGGGAGACCCTCGCTCGCCAGACCGGGCTCCTCGACCAGCGCCGGCGTCCTGTTCGCGGACTGCCGAACCGCTTGACGACCGGATCCCGCGCCGAGGTGGCCGGGCTCTGGCGTGGCGCCTTCCTCGCCGCCGGAACCCTCAGCGAGCCCGGACGATCCGCGATGCTCGAGGTCGTGTGCCCCTCGTCCGAGGCGGCGATGGCCCTCGTCGGCGCCGCACACCGTCTCGGCGTCGCCGCGAAGGCCCGCGAAGTGCGCGGCATGCCTCGCGTCGTCGTCCGCGAGGGCGAGGCGATCCGCACGATCCTCAACGAGATGGGCGCGAAGAAGACCGCCGTCACGTGGGAGGAGCTCCGTCAGCGACGTGAGGTGCGCGCCGGGGTCAACCGCCTGGTCAACTTCGACGACGCGAACCTGCGGCGTTCCGCGCAGGCGGCCGTCGCCGCGTGCGCGCGCGTCGAGCGGGCCCTCGAGATCCTCGCGGACGAGGTCCCCGATCACCTGCGCGTCGCCGGCGAACTCCGTCTCGCGCACCGCGACGCGAGCCTCGACGAGCTCGGGCACCACGCCGATCCGCCGCTGACGAAGGATGCCGTCGCCGGTCGTATCCGCCGCCTGCTGGCGATGGCCGACAAGCGCGCGCAGCAGGAGGGCATCCCCGGCACCGAGGCGGCTGTGCCGGTCGGACTCGACGTCTGACCCTGACTTTCGAAAGACCCGTCGCCGGTGCTCCCGGAGGCGGGTCTTTCGTCATATGGCGGAAGGTTCTGGTCCGGGCTCGCGTTGTCGTCAGTAGGATGAGTTACGTCCGCTCTACGCCGCACATCGGTGGCGCGGAGGATCGGCAAGCGCCGCGGCGCGGCGCGGATTGGATGAAAGCGATATGGCGATTTACACGCTCCCCGACCTTCCCTACGACTTCGCAGCCCTGGAGCCGCACATCAGTGGCAAGATCATGGAACTCCACCATGACAAGCACCACGCGACCTACGTCGCCGGCGCGAACACGGCGCTCGAGCAGCTGGCCGAGGCACGCGAGAGCGGCAACCTCGCCAACGTCAACAAGCTCGAGAAGGACCTCGCCTTCAACCTCGGCGGTCACGTCAACCACTCGATCTTCTGGACCAACCTCTCGCCCAACGGCGGCGGGCAGCCCGAGGGCGAGCTGAAGGCCGCGATCGATGAGTACTTCGGCTCGTTCGACAAGTTCCAGGCGCACTTCACCGCTGCCGCCACCGGCATCCAGGGCTCCGGCTGGGCCGTCCTCAGCTGGGACTCGATCGGCTCGCGCCTGATCATCCAGCAGCTGTTCGACCAGCAGTCGAACACGGCGCAGGGCACGATCCCGCTGTTCCAGCTCGACATGTGGGAGCACGCCTTCTACCTCGACTACCTCAACGTCAAGGCCGACTATGTCAAGGCGGCGTGGAACATCGCCAACTGGGAGAACGTCGCCCAGCGCCTCGAGGTCGCCCGCAAGCAGACGAACGGCCTGCTGGTACTGTCGTAATCAAGACGGGTGTCCCGACGGACATCTCGCCCGTCGGGACGCCGTTGTCCATGCTTCTCTAGTTGAAACCGCGCGTATGCGCACGAGAAATCAGGAGACCTTAGTGTCTGTCAAGATCGGTATCAACGGCTTCGGCCGCATCGGACGCAACTACTTCCGCGCGGCTCTCGCGCAGGGAGCAGACCTCGAGATCGTCGCGGTCAACGACCTCACCGACAACAAGACCCTGGCCCACCTGCTGAAGTACGACTCGGTCGGCGGCGTCCTCGACGCCGAGATCAGCTACGACGACGACAGCATCACGGTCAACGGCAAGCAGATCAAGGCGTTCGCCGAGCGCGACCCCGCCAACCTCCCGTGGGGTGAGCTGGGCGTCGACATCGTCATCGAGTCGACCGGCTTCTTCACCAAGGCCGAGGCTGCCAAGAAGCACATCGATGCAGGTGCGAAGAAGGTCCTCATCTCGGCTCCGGGCACCGGCGTCGACGGCACGTTCGTCATGGGCGTGAACGAGGACACGTACAACCCGGAGACGGATCACATCATCTCCAACGCGTCGTGCACGACCAACTGCCTCGCGCCGCTCGCTCAGGTCTTCAACGACGCATTCGGCATCGACCGCGGCTTCATGATGACCGCGCACGCCTACACGGCCGACCAGAACCTGCAGGACGGCCCGCACAGCGATCTCCGTCGTGCTCGTGCCGCCGCGATCAACATCACTCCGGCCTCGACCGGTGCGGCCAAGGCCATCGGCGAGGTGCTCCCGGAGCTGCAGGGCAAGCTCAGCGGCTCCTCGTACCGCGTTCCGGTTCCCACCGGCTCGATCGTCGACCTGACGCTCATCACCGACCGCCAGGACCTGACGGTCGACGAGGTCAACGCCGCGTACAAGGCAGCTGCGGCAGACGGTCGCCTGGCCGGCTTCCTGCAGTACAACGAAGACCAGATCGTGTCGAGCGACATCGTGCACAACCCGCACTCGTCGATCTTCGACTCGACCCTGACCAACGTCAGCGGCAACCTGGTGAAGGTCTCGAGCTGGTACGACAACGAGTGGGGCTACTCCAACCGTCTCGTCGACCTGACCGAGTACGTCGCCGAGCGTCTCTGAGCTCTGACACATGACTCTGCGCACCCTGGACTCACTGGGTTCGCTCGAGGGCAAGCGCGTCATCGTCCGTTGTGATCTCAACGTCCCCCTCCGGGACGGGGTCATAACGGACGATGGCCGTGTTCGCGCCTCGCTGCCGACTCTCAACGCACTGATCAACGCGGGTGCCCGCGTCGTCGTGTGCTCCCACCTCGGTCGCCCCGACGGCGCGCCCGACCCCCAGTACAGCCTCGAGCCGGTCGCTCAGCGGCTCTCCGAACTGCTCGGCGCGCCGGTCGCGTTCGCTCGCGACACCGTCGGCGAATCCGCGCAGGATGCCGTGGCTTCTCTCGAAGACGGCGGCGTCGTCGTCATCGAGAACCTCCGGTTCAACGCGGGGGAGACCGCGAAGGACGACGCCACGCGCGCCGCCTTCGCCGCAGAGCTCGCGACGCTCGGTGACGTGCTCGTGTCGGACGGCTTCGGTGTCGTGCACCGCAAGCAGGCCAGCGTGTACGAGCTCGCCGAACTGCTCCCGTCTGCGGCCGGCCTCCTGATCGAGACCGAACTCGACGTGCTCGACCGGCTGACCGAGAAGCCCGAGCGCCCGTACGCGGTGGTGCTCGGCGGTTCCAAGGTCAGCGACAAGCTCGGTGTCATCTCGCACCTGCTGCCGCGTGTCGACCGCATCCTGGTCGGCGGCGGCATGCTGTTCACGTTCCTCAAGGCGCAGGGTCACGACGTGGCCTCCAGCCTTCTGGAAGAGGACCAGCTCGAGACGGTCCGCGGTTACATCGCGGAGGCTGCGGAGCGGGGCGTGGAGTTCGTGCTCCCGACCGACGTCGTGGTCGCTGCATCGTTCAGCGCGGATGCCGCGCACGAGACCGTCTCCGCAGACGCGATCGAGTCGACGGCATTCGGCGCTTCCGGGATCGGTCTCGACATCGGTCCGGAGACGGCCGCACGCTTCGCCGAGGTCATCCGCGGGTCGAAGACCGTGTTCTGGAACGGCCCGATGGGCGTGTTCGAGTTCCCGGCGTTCGCGGCCGGAACCAAGACCGTCGCGCAGGCGCTCACCGAGGTCGACGGCCTCAGCGTCGTCGGCGGCGGCGACTCGGCAGCAGCGGTGCGTCAGCTCGGCTTCACCGACGACCAGTTCGGTCATATCTCGACCGGTGGCGGCGCAAGCCTCGAGTTCCTCGAGGGCAAGAAACTACCCGGCCTGGAGGTGCTCGGATGGGCATGACGACCCGTACCCCGCTGATCGCGGGCAACTGGAAGATGAACCTGGACCACCTGCAGGCGGTGGCGTTCGTGCAGAAGCTGCACTGGACGCTCAAGGACGCGAAGCACGAGGACGGTTCCGTCGAGGTGGCGGTCTTCCCGCCGTTCACCGACATCCGCAGCGTGCAGACGCTCATCGACGCCGACAAGATCCCGTTCGCCCTCGGCGCGCAGGACATCTCCGCGCACGATTCGGGTGCGTACACCGGTGAGGTCTCCGGTGTGTTCCTGGCGAAGCTCGACGCGAAGTACGTCATCATCGGCCACTCCGAGCGTCGTGAGTACCACGCCGAGTCCGATGAGGTCGTCGCCGCCAAGGTGCAGGCTTCGCTGAAGCACGGCCTCGTTCCCGTGATCTGCGTCGGCGAGACGGCGGAAGACCTGGAGAAGTTCGGCGCCAGCGCTGTTCCGGCCGGTCAGCTCGAGGCGGCGCTCCAGGGCGTCTCCCCGAAGGCCGACATCGTCGTCGCGTACGAGCCCGTCTGGGCCATCGGCTCCGGCCAGGCCGCGACGCCGCAGCAGGCGCAGGACGTCTGTGCCGCTCTGCGCACCGTGATCGCGAACGTCCTCGGTGACGACGCGGCCGCGCGCACCCGCATCCTCTACGGAGGTTCGGTGAAGTCGGCGAACATCGCCAGCTTCATGCGCGAGCCCGATGTGGACGGCGCTCTGGTCGGCGGCGCGAGCCTCGTCGTCGACGAGTTCGCTGCGATCATCCGCTTCGAGAAGCACGTCGGCGTGTGAGTGCGGCGGGGCTCCGGCCCCGCTGCACCGTATACTTGACCGTTACGGGGGCGCACCTGCCCCAGCGAAAGGCTCTTTCTCGTGGCAATTCTCGAGTTCGTTCTGCAGGTCGTGCTGGGTATCACCAGCGTCCTGCTGACCCTCCTCATCCTCTTGCACAAGGGTCGCGGTGGCGGCCTCTCCGACATGTTCGGCGGAGGAATGACCTCTGCGGTCGGATCCTCCGGTCTTGCGGAGCGGAACCTGAACCGCTTCACCGTCGTCCTCGCGCTGACCTGGTTCGTCGCCATCGTCGCGCTCGGACTCATCACGAAGTTCGAGGTGATCTGATGGCTACCGGTGGTAACGCCATTCGCGGAACCCGTGTCGGTTCCGGCCCCATGGGCGAGCAGGACCACGGCTACCATGCCGACCGCATCGCGGTGTCGTACTGGGACGGTCTCGGCAACGAGACGGTCCGCTACTTCGCCGCCGGTCTCCCCGAAGAGGAGATCCCCGAGACGATCGACCACCCCCAGTCGGGTCTGCCGGCCGGTCGCGACAAGGAGAACCCTCCTGCCCTCGCGAAGGCCGAGCCGTACAAGACGCACCTCGCCTACGTGAAGGAGCGCCGCACCGACGAGGAAGCCGTCCAGCTCCTCGAGGATGCGCTCACGCAGCTTCGCGAGCGACGGGGCCAGTGACCTCCTGAACTGATGTCGAAGAAGCCGCCGCGAGAGATCGCGGCGGCTTCTTCCGTTCAGAGGCGACGACTCAGCGGCATCCGGCTGCGGCGTCGATGTAGCCCTGCGGCGGGTAGCCGTAGGCCCAGACGCCGTTCGCGTCGTCGGTGTAGCCCATGCTGATGGCCCAGGCGGTCGCCCACTTCTCGATGCTGTCCTGCGTCGACGAGTCGTACATGTCCTCGCACTTGACGCTGATCGCGTGTCCGACCTCGTGGGCCACGAGCGCCTTGCTCCGGTCGGCCGGCCACTGCTCGGCGACCGAGTTCGACAGCTGGATCACCGAGCGGCCGGGATCATCCCACCACCATGTCGTGTACCCGCCCATGCTGCCGTTGTACCCGGCGCCGTTGACGACCGGGGCCCAGTCGAACTCCAGCAGCACGCCGGGGGCGAGCGCTCGAGCGAAGGCCTCGATCTCCAGACGGGCGTTCATCAGCGGTCCCGACTTCTCAGCGAACTCCTCCGCCTCGGTCGACACGACGAGCGCGGCGGCGCTCTGCAGAGTGCTGTAGGTCGTGACCGCGACGTCGTCGATGGTCGTCGTGGCGATCGCGGCGGCGGCAGCATCGCGGAGAGCGATGACGGCATCGTTGCGCGCGGAGATGTGCGCGGCCTCGAAGGCGGTCGCGGCCTCGCCGGCCGAGGCCAGGAGCGAGACGCCGCTCTCGGTGACCGTGTCCGACGCCGTCGCGACGTCGGATGCCTCGGCGAGCAGGTCGTCGGCGAGCGCCCGAGCCTCGTCGCTGCCCTTCTCGAGCTCCGCACTCGCGCCGAAGAGCTCCCAGAACCAGGTCGGCTTCTCGCCCGTGGCGGGTACGTCGGTGGCGATCAGCTCTTCGGCCTCCGACGTGGCGGTCTCGGCATCGGCGACCGCGCTCGTGAGCGCTTCCTCCGTCTCCGGTGGGGCGACGATGGCCTCGTTCTCGCTGGCGAGGATCAGCCCGGCCGAATCGACCAGGGTCTGCAGGTCGGTGTTCTCGGTGCGGAGCTGCGTCTTCTCGCTGTTCGCCGCGGCCACGGCATCCGCATGGTTCTCGGCGGCGGTGTCGTAGCCGAGGCTGGCGGAGACCTGCGTGATGGCCAATGCCGCGATCACGGCGGCTCCGCCGACCAGGCCGAGGATGAGCCCGGTGCGCTTCCGCCGCGGCGTGCGCGGGAGAGCGGCGGATGCTTCGCCGCCCGAGAAACGGGCGGACAGCTCGTGTCCGCCCAGAGGCACGGATGCCGGAGCCTCGGGTCCTGGTGGGGGGAGAGCGGTCACGTCGTCCTCATTCGGTCGGCCTCACGGTCGGTGCTGCATCATGCGCACTGCCAGAGTATGCGAGAAGGCCCCCACCATGCGGTGGGGGCCTTCTGAGGCGGAGGGGCTGACGGGAATCGAACCCGCATCATTAGTTTGGAAGACTAAGGCTTTACCACTAAGCTACAGCCCCGAATCCTGGTTCACTTCGACAGGCTCAGTGACCCAGGGATCGGCCCGGAGTCGTAACTCCGGCGTCATCGATCATACCGGACCGTGAGGGGTGCTCCTGTCCGTTAGACTCGATGGGGCTGAATCTGCGCGCGGATTCCCCGGGGCGTAGCTCAGCTTGGTAGAGCGCCCGCTTTGGGAGCGGGAGGTCGCAGGTTCAACTCCTGTCGCCCCGACACGGCATCTTCAGCCTGACAGCCGCGTTCACTCGCGGAGACAACAAGGAGAACACACCAGCATGGCGAACAGCACCGTCGAGAAGCTGACCCCGACCCGGGTCAAGCTCAGCATCACGGTCACCCCTGACGACCTCAAGCCGAGCATCGCTCACGCGTATGAGCACATCGCTCAGGACGTCCAGATCCCCGGCTTCCGCAAGGGCAAGGTCCCGGCCCCGATCATCGATCAGCGCATCGGTCGCGGCGCGGTCATCGAGCACGCCGTCAACGAGGGCCTCGACAAGTTCTTCCGCGAGGCGAGCGCCGAGCACAAGCTGCGCGTGGTCGGTCGCCCTGCGGCTGACATCACGCAGTGGCCGAACGAGAAGGACTTCTCCGGCGACCTGCTCGTCGACGTCGAGGTCGACGTGCGTCCCGACATCGAGATCCCCTCGTACGAGGGCATCACGGTGACGGTCGACGCCGTCGAGGCCGATGAGGCCGCACTCGACGCCGAACTCGAGAACATGCGCGCGCGCTTCGGCACGCTCGTCCCGGTCGACCGTCCGGCCGCGAAGGGCGACTTCGTCGACCTCGACCTCGTCGCCACGATCGACGGCGCCGAGATCGACCGCGCCGAGGGCGTCTCCTACGAGATCGGCTCCGGCGAGCTGCTCGAGGGCATCGACGACGCGATCGAGTCGCTCACGGCGGGGGAGGACACCACGTTCCGCTCCGCTCTCGTCGGCGGCGACCACGCCGGTTCCGAGGCCGAGGTCTCCGTGACGGTCAAGGCCGTCAAGGAGCGCGAGCTCCCCGAGGCCGACGACGACTTCGCGCAGATCGCGAGCGAGTTCGACACGATCGCCGAGCTCCGCGCGAGCCTCGCCGAGCGCGTCGCGCAGCAGGGCGTCTTCACGCAGGGCTCCGCCGCACGCGACAAGCTCGTCGAGACGCTGCTCGAGCAGATCGACATCCCCGTGCCGCCGCAGCTCATCGAGGACGAGGTGCACAACCACCTCGAGGGCGAGAACCGCCTCGAGGACGACGTGCACCGCGCCGAGGTCACCGAGGCGAGCGAGAAGCAGTTCCGCACGCAGGTGCTGCTCGACACGATCGCCGAGCAGGCCGACGTGCAGGTCTCGCAGGAGGAGCTGAGCCAGTACCTCATCCAGTCCGCGTCGCAGTACGGCATGGCGCCGCAGGAGTTCGTCGAGGCGCTGCAGTCGTCGAACCAGCTGCCGGCACTCGTCGGCGAGGTCGCCCGCAACAAGGCGCTCGCGATCGCGCTCGGCAAGGTGAAGGTCGTCGACACCAACGGCAAGACCGTGGACCTCTCCGACTTCATCGTCACCGACGACGAGGCCGAGGCGGCAGACGAGGCTTCGGCCGAGGAGAAGCCCGCCAAGAAGCCGGCCGCGAAGAAGCCCGCTGCCAAGAAGGCTCCGGCCAAGAAGGCCGACGACGCGGAGGCGGCTGAGAAGCCGGCCGCGAAGAAGCCCGCCGCCAAGAAGGCTCCGGCCAAGAAGGCGGCCGACAAGGCCGAGTGATCGGACACGATCCAGTGAAGAGGGCGGATGCTGCGGCATCCGCCCTCTTTCGCATCGAGGGAGAGATGAGCATGAAGAGCTGGGACGAGCGGATCGACGACGCGTGGGCGGATGCCGCCGGCGACGAGGTGGGCGACGACACGATCGCGCGCATCGACGCCCTCGCGGCCGAGCGCGGAGCGGACGACGCCCGGGCCGAGTTCGAGCGGGCGGGTGCCCGGGATTCGGCGGGACGACCGGCCGAGGCCGTGGTCCTGTATCGGCGGGCACTGTCTCTCGGTCTGGACGACGAGCATCGTCCGCAGTGCGTGATCCAGCTGGCGAGCTCGCTGCGGAACCTCGGCGAGTACGACGAGGCGCTCGACGTGATCCGTGCCGAGGCGGAGCTCTCCGCGGACGGCCCGTACCGCGACGCGGTCGCGACCGTGCACGCCCTCATCCTCGCCAGCGCCGGTCGACCCGCGCAGGGACTCTCGGTGGCTCTTCTCGCCCTCGTGCCGCACCTCCCGCGCTACCACCGGTCGATGACCGCCTACGCGCTCGAGATCGCCGACTCCGACACCTGATATGCCGACGGCGAACACGGCCTGGGCGCCGCGTCTGCGCCGGTAGATTCGAAGCACGAACACGGAAACAGGAGCTGAAATGGCTGCAGAACCCCTTGTCGCGACGAGCGTCTTCGACAGGCTGCTGAAGGATCGCATCATCTGGCTTGGTTCAGAGGTGCGTGACCAGAACGCCAACGAGATCTGCGCGAAGATCCTTCTTCTCGCCGCGGAAGACTCAGAGAAAGACATCTACCTCTACATCAACTCGCCCGGTGGCTCGATCACCGCGGGCATGGCGATCTACGACACCATGCAGTTCGTGCCGAACGACATCGTCACCGTCGGCATCGGCATGGCCGCGTCGATGGGCCAGCTGCTGCTCACGAGCGGCACGAAGGGCAAGCGTTACATCACCCCGAACGCCCGCGTCCTCCTGCACCAGCCCCACGGCGGGTTCGGCGGCACGTCGAGCGACATCCAGACGCAGGCGCAGCTCATCCTCTCGATGAAGAAGCGCCTCGCCGAGATCACGGCGGGTCAGACCGGCAAGTCGGTCGAGACGATCAACGCCGACGGTGACCGCGACCGCTGGTTCACCGCCGAGGAGGCCCTCGAGTACGGCTTCGTCGACCACATCCGCGAGCATGCCAGCGATGTGACCGGCGGCGGCGGCACCGCGGACGACGCAGAGTAATCCGGATTCGAGAGGACATCATGTACACCCCCACTTTCCAATCCGCAGGAACCCTGCCGTCCAGCCGCTACGTGCTCCCGCAGTTCGAGGAGCGCACCGCTTACGGCTTCAAGCGCCAGGACCCGTACAACAAGCTCTTCGAAGACCGTGTGATCTTCCTGGGCGTGCAGGTCGACGACGCTTCCGCCGACGACGTGATGGCGCAGCTGCTCGTCCTGGAGAGCCAGGACGCCGAGCGCGACATCACGATGTACATCAACTCGCCCGGTGGCTCGTTCACCGCCATGACGGCGATCTACGACACGATGCAGTACGTCGCGCCGCAGATCCAGACCGTCGTGCTCGGCCAGGCGGCATCCGCCGCGTCGGTGCTGCTCGCAGCCGGCGCGCCCGGCAAGCGCCTCGCGCTTCCGAACGCCCGCGTGCTGATCCACCAGCCGGCGATGGGGGAGGCCGGCCAGGGCCAGGCTTCTGACATCGAGATCCAGGCTGCGGAGATCCTCCGTATGCGCACCTGGCTCGAGGAGACCATGGCCAAGCACACCGGTCAGCCGGTGGAGAAGGTCAATCGCGACATCGATCGCGACAACATCCTCTCTGCCGAGCAGGCGCTCGAATACGGCATCGTCGATCAGGTGCTCACCACGCGCAAGCGCGTCTGAGCACGTCGAACCGAAGGGCGCCCGTCATCGCGACGGGCGCCCTTTTCCGTTCCTGCGGATGCGCAACCGGCGTCGGCGTGACTGCGCATATGAGCAACGGGATGCGCGAACGCTGATCTCGACGTACTCTGGAGGAGGAAGGAGGATGCCGTGGAAGACGATCTGCTCATGGTCCGCGTCGCCGAGCTGTACTACGACGAGGACAAGACACAGGATGAGATCGGCGGACTCCTCAAGATCTCGCGCTGGAAGGTCGGCCGTCTGCTGACCCAGGCCCGCGAACGCGGCATCGTCCGCATCGAGATCGTGCACCCGCGCGCTCGGCGCCTGGGACTCGAGCGCCTGCTCGTCGACCGGTTCGACCTGGCCGATGCCGTCGTCGTGCCCGCGCCCGACGGCGATGACGGCACCCTCGAACGTGTCGCTCAGGCGGCCGCAGACTTTCTCGCCGCTCTTCGGCCCGCGCCGCGCACGCTCGGCGTGAGCTGGGGGCGCACGTTGCGGGCGGTCGCGGAGGCGCTCCCCGACGGCTGGGCGAACGGAGTCACCGTCGTGCAGCTCAATGGCGGCGTCAGCCTCAACCGTCGGTCCGGCGGTGCGGCCGGACTCGCCGTGACGATCGCGCAACGGGCCTCCGGCCATGTGTCGCTGCTGCCGAGCCCGGCGATCCTCGAGCGCGTCGAGACGAAGCAGGCCATCGAGGCCGACCGCACGGTCGCAGCGATCCTCGAAGAGGCCGCGGAAGCGCAGGCCTTCCTCTTCACCGCAGGGCCCTGCGACGCGACATCCGCGCACGTCGAGAACGGATACCTCAGTGCTGAGGACGTGGAAGAGCTCGCGCGGCGCGGCGCCGTCGGCGACGTCCTCGGGCGCTACGTCGACGCCGAGGGCAACATCGTCGACTCGCAGCTCGACGCGCGCACGGTCGGCGTCTCGCTCGACACGCTGCGCGGAGCCAAGCGGGCGATCTTCGTCACGGCGGGCCCTGCCAAGCACGACATCGCACGCACAGTCGTGACCAGCGGCCTCTGCGGCGTTCTGGTGACCGATGAGACCACAGCACGAGCATTGTTGGAGGAACAGTGACGACCAAAGAACTCAGCCGCAGGACGGCGGTGGACGTTCTCGGCGGTGAGCCGGACGACGCCACGCTCCGGCGCTTCCTGCACGGCCTTCCGGGCGTCGACGCGGTGGGGCTCGAGCAGCGTGCTGCCGGGCTCGGCACGCGATCGATCAAGACCACCTCGAAGGCGTGGGCGCTCGACACGATCATCAAGCTGATCGACCTCACCACGCTCGAGGGTGCAGACACCCCGGGCAAGGTGCGCTCGCTCGTCGCGAAGGCGAAGAACCCGGATGCCGCCGACCCGTCGACGCCACGCGTCGCTGCGGTCTGCGTGTACGGCGACATGGTGCCGGATGCGGTGGCCGCTCTCGGCGCCCTGCACGGCGACCCCGACGACGGCCTGATCTCGGTCGCCGCCGTCGCGACCGCGTTCCCGAGCGGACGCTCGTCGCTCGCGATCAAGCTCGCGGACACCGCCGAGGCGGTCGCCGCCGGTGCGGACGAGATCGACATGGTGATCGATCGCGGAGCCTTCCTGTCCGGGCGCTACGGTCTGGTGTTCGACCAGATCGCCCAGGTCAAGGAAGCCTGCCGTCGTGAGGACGGATCGTACGCCTCGCTCAAGGTGATCCTCGAGACCGGCGAGCTCAACACCTACGACAACATCAAGCGGGCGTCCTGGCTCGGCATCCTCGCCGGCGGCGACTTCATCAAGACCTCGACCGGCAAGGTGCAGCCCGCTGCGACCCTGCCGACCACGCTGCTGATGCTCGAGACGGTCCGCGACTGGTACCGGGGCACGGGCGAGAAGATCGGCGTGAAGCCGGCAGGCGGCATCCGCGCCTCGAAGGATGCCGTCAAATATCTCGTCACCGTCGCCGAGACGGTCGGAGAGGAATGGCTGCAGCCGCACCTGTTCCGCTTCGGCGCGTCGAGCCTGCTCAACGATGTGCTCCTGCAGCGCCAGAAGCTCAGCACCGGCCACTACTCCGGCCCCGACTACGTCACTATCGACTGACTGGAATCGAACATGTCATTCCTGGAATACGCTCCCGCACCGGAGTCGAAGGCGATCCTGAACCTGAAGGACAGCTACGGGCTGTTCATCGACGGCGAGTTCGTCGACGGCTCCGGCACGAGCTTCAACACCATCTCGCCCGCCGACGAGTCGCTCATCGCCGAGATCGCCACCGCGAGCGATGACGATGTCGACCGCGCCGTCGCCGCCGCCCGCCGTGCCTATGAGAAGACGTGGTCGAAGATGAGCGGCCGCGATCGGGGCAAGTACCTGTTCCGCATCGCCCGCCTCGTGCAGGAACGCGCCCGCGAGCTCGCGGTCGCCGAGAGCCTCGACAACGGCAAGCCGATCAAGGAGAGCCGCGACGTCGACGTTCCGCTCGTCGCCTCCTGGTTCTTCTACTACGCGGGCTGGGCCGACAAGCTGGACTACGCCGGACTCGGCGCCGACCCGCGTGCACTCGGAGTCGCCGCGCAGGTGATCCCGTGGAACTTCCCGCTGCTGATGCTCGCATGGAAGCTCGCGCCCGCACTGGCCGCCGGCAACACGGTCGTGCTGAAGCCTGCCGAGACCACGCCGCTGACGGCGCTGATCTTCGCGGAGATCCTTCAGCAGGCCGACCTTCCGGCTGGTGTCGTGAACATCGTGACGGGTGCCGGCGCGACCGGCGCGACGCTCGTGCGTCACCCCGACGTCGACAAGGTCGCCTTCACCGGGTCGACCGGCGTCGGCCGCGACATCGCCAAGGCGGTCGCCGGTACGAAGAAGAAGCTCACGCTCGAGCTGGGCGGCAAGGCGGCGAACATCGTCTTCGACGACGCACCCATCGACCAGGCCGTCGAGGGCATCGTCAACGGCATCTTCTTCAACCAGGGTCACGTCTGCTGCGCAGGCAGCCGTCTGCTGGTGCAGGAGTCGATCCACGACGAGGTCATCGATCGCCTCAAGAACCGCCTGTCGACGCTCCGCCTCGGTGACCCTCTCGACAAGAACACCGACATCGGTGCGATCAACTCGGCGGCGCAGCTCGCCCGCATCCGTGAGCTCAGCGACATCGGCGAGGCCGAGGGCGCCGAGCGGTGGACCGCGGACTGCGTGATTCCGGAGAAGGGATTCTGGTTCGCGCCGACGATCTTCACCGGGGTCGAGGCGTCGCACCGCATCGCCCGCGACGAGGTCTTCGGCCCGGTGCTGTCGGTGCTGACGTTCCGCACTCCGGCCGAGGCGATCGCCAAGGCGAACAACACGCCCTACGGTCTCTCCGCCGGCATCTGGTCGGACAAGGGATCCCGCATCCTCGCCGTCGCCGACCGCCTCCGCGCCGGAGTGATCTGGGCGAACACGTTCAACCGTTTCGATCCGTCGAGCCCGTTCGGCGGCTACAAGGAGTCCGGGTACGGCCGCGAAGGCGGACGTCAGGGGCTCACCGCCTACCTCAAGGGAGCCGCAGCATGAGCAAGCGATTGACCGTGCCGAAGACGTACAAGCTCGCCATCGGCGGCGCGTTCCCGCGGAGCGAGTCGGGCCGCACCTACGAGGTGTTCTCGCCCAAGGGCGCGTTCCTCGCCAACGCCGCGAAGGGCTCCCGCAAGGACGCCCGAGACGCCGTCGTCGCCGCACGAGCCGCCGTGAAGGGCTGGTCGGGCGCGACCGCCTACAACCGCGGCCAGGTGCTGTACCGCGTGGCCGAGGTGCTCGAGGGCCGTCGTGCGCAGTTCATCGACGAGATCGTGGCACAGGAGGGCGGCTCTTCCTCCGCGGCCGCCGCACAGGTCGACGCCGCGATCGACCTCTGGGTCTGGTACGCCGGCTGGTGCGACAAGTACGCGCAGGTCGCGGGCAACGCCAACCCCGTCTCCGGGCCGTACTTCAACATCTCGGTGCCGGAGCCGACGGGCGTCGTCGCGATCGTCGCGCCGCAGGACTCCGCGCTCCTCGGGCTCGTCTCGGTGGTCGCCCCGGCGCTGGTCGCAGGGAACACCGTCGTCGTGATCGCGAGCGAACAGCATCCGCTCTCCGCCATCAGCCTCGCCGAGGTGCTGGCGACGAGCGACGTACCCGGGGGAGTCGTCAATGTGCTCACCGGGTCGCCGGCCGAGGTCGCGCCGTGGCTCGCATCGCACCAGGACGTGAACGCGCTCGACCTCGCGGGTGCGGGCGACCTGGACTGGGTCGACATGCAGATCGCCGCCGCGGAGACGCTGAAGCGCGTGATCGCACCCGGAGAGGTCGTCGCCTCGCCCGAGCGCATCGGCGCCTTCACCGAGGTCAAGACCGTCTGGCACACGAAGAGCATGGTCTGATCCACGATCGACCGAGGCCGGGCCCGCAGGCGACTGCGGGCCCGGCCTTTCATCGCGGGAGGCCGTATCGGATCCGGTACGCGCCAATGCGGCCCTGTGTCGCACGCAGAGGTTAGGCTCGAAGGACGATCTCTGGATCCCCCATAGGAGGACGCGCATGGCCCGTATCGGTGAAAGCGCTGACCTGTTCAAGTGCTCGTTCTGCGGAAAGAGCCAGAAGCAGGTGCAGCAGCTCATCGCTGGCCCCGGTGTGTACATCTGCGACGAATGCGTCGAGCTGTGCAACGAGATCATCGAGGAGCGCATGGCGGAGTCCTCCGCCGAGGGCGTCGCCGAGTTCGATCTGCCGAAGCCGCGTGAGATCTTCTCGTTCCTCGAGGAGTACGTCGTCGGGCAGGAGCCCGCGAAGCGCGCCCTCGCGGTCGCGGTCTACAACCACTACAAGCGCGTGCGCGCCCACGGCACCCTGCAGACGGCAGAGCAGAAGGCCGAAGAGGTCGAGATCGCGAAGAGCAACATCCTCCTGATCGGACCGACCGGCTGCGGCAAGACCTACCTCGCGCAGACGCTCGCGAAGCGCCTCAACGTGCCGTTCGCGGTCGCCGACGCCACGGCACTCACCGAGGCCGGCTACGTCGGTGAAGACGTCGAGAACATCCTCCTCAAGCTCATCCAGGCAGCCGACTACGACGTGAAGCGCGCCGAGCAGGGCATCATCTACATCGACGAGGTCGACAAGATCGCCCGCAAGGCCGAGAACCCGTCCATCACGCGTGACGTGTCGGGCGAGGGCGTGCAGCAGGCGCTGCTCAAGATCATCGAGGGCACGGTCGCCTCGGTCCCGCCGCAGGGCGGCCGCAAGCACCCGCACCAGGAGTTCCTGCAGATCGACACGACGAACGTCCTGTTCATCGTCGCCGGTGCATTCGCCGGTCTCGAAGACATCGTCTCGGCGCGCGTGGGCAAGCACGGCATCGGGTTCGGTGCCCCGCTCCACGACAAGACCAAGGACCTCGACCTCTTCAGCGAGGTGCTGCCGGAAGACCTGCACAAGTTCGGGCTCATCCCGGAGTTCATCGGCCGTCTGCCCGTCGTCACGAACGTCTCGCCGCTGGATCAGGACGCGCTGATGGAGATCCTCACCGGTCCCCGCAACGCCCTCGTGAAGCAGTACCAGCGCATGTTCGAGCTCGACGGCGTCCAGCTCGAGTTCGACGAAGAGGCACTGCGGTCGATCGCCGACCTCGCCGTCGATCGCAAGACCGGTGCTCGCGGCCTCCGCGCCATCCTGGAAGACGTGCTCGGACCGATCATGTTCGAGATCCCCTCCGCCGAAGACGTCGCCAAGGTCATCGTGACGCGCGCCGCCGTCGACGAAGGCGCACCGCCCACCATCGTGATGGAGCGCAAGCGCAAGAGTGCGTGAGTCGACCCGTTGCCGGCGTCACATACGCTGAGCTACAGCGTCACGCCGACGCAGCATCCATGACGAGTTCGGCGATCAGCAGCTCATCGGTCCCGTCGCTCCAGTCCCGGTGGCGACGCAGCGTGAAGCCGTGGCGGCCGAAGGTCTCGGCGAGGCGCGTCTCGCTCGAGTAGGGCTCGTGGTCGCGGTCGTACGGCCTGTCCGTCGTGGTGAGCTCAGGAGCGCCGTGCCCCGACGTGTCGATCTTGCGGAACGTCGCGGTCACGAGACGTCCGCCGGGTCGGAGGACGCGACGCCATTCCGCTGCAGCGTCGGCCACCGAGGGGATGATGTGCAGCGCTGTCACGCACGTGATCACGTCGACGGACGCCGAGGGGATCGGCAGATTCGACGCGTCCGCCTGGATCAACGCCGCCTGCCGAAGGTGCGACCGGGCCACATCGAGCATGCCGGGGGAGATGTCGACACCGATGAGCTCGAGATCGGCGGCCCGCGCGGCGATCTCGCGGAGCACCAGGCCAGTCCCCGTCGCGACGTCCAGCACGACGTCCACTTCTGACAGGTCGACGTATGCCGCGGTGGCGGCTGCGACGGAGCGGTGCATCGTGCTCTCGTCGTATCGGGCCGCGCGCGTGTCGAATGCGTCGCTGATCAGGCGCAGCCTGTCATCCATCGGCGTCAGGCCTCGAGACCGCGGCGCTTCAGCAGCGGCGCGATGTCCGCGTCACGTCCCCGGAAGTCGCGGTAGGCCTCGAGCGGATCCTTCGAGCCGCCGACGCCGAGGAGCCGATCACGGAAGCGATCGCCGTTCTCGCGCGTGAGTCCGCCGTTCTCGCGGAACCAGTCCACCGTGTCGGCGTCGAGCACCTCGCTCCAGATGTACGAGTAGTACCCGGCGCTGTAGCCGCCCGAGAAGACGTGCGCGAAGTACGCCGACGAGTATCGCGTGGGGACAGCCGGGTCGTCGAGGCCGATGTCGGCCAGAGCCGCTGCCTCGAAGGCGGGCACGTCGTCGATCTCCGCGTCGGTGGCGACTCCGTGCCAGGCCTGATCCAGCCAGGCGGCGGCCAGATACTCGCTCGTGGCATGCCCCTGGTTGAACGTCTCCGTCGCGCGCAGGCGCTCCACGATCGCAGGGTCCAGCGGCTCCCCGGTCTCGAAGTGCCGCGCGTAGTTGTCGAGGACCTCGGGCCAGAGGATCCACATCTCGTTCACCTGGCTCGGGAACTCGACGAAGTCGCGGAACACGTTGGTCCCGGCGAAGTGCGGATAGGTGACCTCGGCGAACAGTCCGTGCAGCGCGTGGCCGAACTCGTGGAACAGCGTCGTCACCTCATCGAGGGTCAGCAGCGTGGGCTCGCCGTCGCCAGGGAGCGGCACGTTCAGGTTGTTCACGACGACCGGGGCTGTGCCGCGCAGGCGCGACTGGCTGACGATCGGATTCATCCACGCGCCGCCGCGCTTCGAGTCGCGGGTGTAGAGGTCGAGGATGTACAGGCCGAGTCGGCTGCCGTCGGCATTGCTGACCTCGAACACGCGCGCACCGGGGTGGTAGGCGACGAGGTCTGCCCGCTCGGTGAACGTCACTCCGTAGAGGCGGGTGGCGGCGAAGAAGACGCCGTCCTGCAGCACGCGCTCCGCCTCGAACCACGGGCGGAGGGCCCCGGAATCGATGTCGTAGCGGGCGGCGCGGACCTTCTCGGTGTAGTACGCCCAGTCGTGCGCCTCGACCGCGAACGGCGCTTTCTCGGTCTCGTCGACGATCGCCTGGAGTGACTCCCGCTCTGCCGTGGCGTTACGTGCCGCGGGAGCAGCGAGCTGGCGCAGCATCCGCTCGACGGCCTCCGGGCTTCCGGCCGTCTCGTCGGCGGTGACGTAGGCGGCATGCGACGCGTAGCCGAGCAGTCCGGCGCGCTCCGCGCGGAGACGGACGATCTCGACCAGCACGGGGCGGTTGTCGTTCGCATTGTCTCTCGAGGCACGCGTCCGGGATGCCGTCAGGATGCGGCGCCGCGACTCGCGGTCGCGCAGCTGCGCCAGGTACGGGTGCCCGGTGAAGAGCGGCAGGGCGATGAGGAGCTTGCCGTCGAGCCCGCGATCCTCTGCCGCGCGGGCAGCAGCGGAGAGCTCTCCCGCGCTCAGGCCCTCGAGCTCCGCAGGCGAGTCGAACACGACGGCGAGGTCGTTCGTGTCGTTCAGGAGGTTGCGCTCGAACGTGTTGCTCAGGGTGGAGAGCTGCTGATTCAGGAGCGTCAGACGGGCCTTGGCCTCGTCGTCGAGTGCCGCGCCGGCGTGGGTCATCTCGCGGTGGTGGCGTTCGACCAGGTAGCGCTGCTCGGCGTCGAGCTCGAGATGATCGAGCTGGTCGTGCACCTGCTGCACCCGCCAGTACAGGGCGCTGTCCAACGCGATGGCATCCTGATGCGCGGCCATCAGGGGAGCGAGATGCTCATCGACCGCCTGTATCGCGGGAGTCGCGTCTGCGGAGCTGACCGTGTAGAACGCATGCGACACCCGATCGAGGAGCTCGCCCGAGCGCTCGAGGGCCTCGATGGTGTTCTCGAAGGTGGGCATGGAGCGCACCATGGTGATCCGGGAGACCTCGTGCAGGTGCTCCTCGAATGCCGCGCGGAACGCGGGCAGATAGTGCTCGGGACGGATCGCGCCGTAGTCCGGAAGCCCGTAGGGCAGCGAGGACGGCTGGAGGAGCGGGTTCGAGGCGTCGGTCATCCTCCGAGCCTAGCCATCGCGGGCCCTCGTGATCAGGACGCGGATTCGCTCAGGCGCGTCATGACCCGCTGCAGCGCGTCGACGGTCAGGCGCACCGATCGGCGCCGCAGGTTCTCGGGCCGGGCGAGCAGGTCGATCATCCGGTGGGTGCTCACGCCGCGCAGCGGAACGCGGACGATGTCGCGATCGTCGACACTGCGCGACGTGAACCGCGGCAGCATCCCGAGCACGCCGCCCGCCGCGACGACGGCGGACACGGCGCCGTAGTCGTTGATGCGGTGGTGCACCTCGATGGGGCGCTTCGCGACGGCCGATACGGCGCGGAGCACGTCGTCGGGGGAGTATCCGACGCGACTGGTCACCCACCTTTCGCCGGCGACGTCCTGCGGAGTGAGGCTCGTGCGGGACGCGAGTGGGTGGGATGCCGGAACCGCGACGTCGAGCGGCTCGCGGACGAGCGTCAGGCTGCGCACGCCCTGTGCGGGCCACGGATCCGAATGCTCCATCCGGTGCGCCAGCACCAGGTCGTGTCGAGACGTGAGTCCGGGGAACTCGCTCTGCGCGACATCCTCGTCGGTCAGCTGGACGGTCGGGGCTTCGGGCGACGTGGAGAGCTCTCGGAGCAGGGGACCGAACAGGGCCTGACCGACGCTGTGGAATCCGCTGACGCTCACGACACCGGTCGCCGTGGTCTCGAAGTCGTCGAGGGCGTTCCGGGCCGCCGCCATCGCGTCGATCGCCTCGGCGCCGGCCGCCGCCAGCACCTCTCCGGCGGGAGTGAGGACGAGCGTCCTGCCTTCTCTGCGCGTGAGCGGAGTGCTCACGCCGCGCTGCAGCGTGGACAGATGCTGCGACACGGCCGACGGAGTGACCCGCAGGGCTTCCGCCACCGCCGTGACGCTCCCGAGTGCACGCAGCTCGCGCAGGATCTGCAACTGGTGGAGTTCCATCCCATAAGTTTAGTGAGCCCTACAACGACCGTGCAGAAAGCGGCCATTGCTCTTCACGGTCCGATGCGGTGTGATCAGAAACATGAAGGCACTGTTCAAGGGCGCACGCGGTGCAGGTCTGGAGCTCGTCGAACGGCCCGATCCCGTCGCCGGCGCAGACGAGGTGATCATCCGGGTGCTCCGCACCGGGATCTGCGGCACCGACCTGCACATCCTCCGCTGGGACGAGTGGGCGGCGTCCGCGATCGACGCCCCGCTCATCCCCGGGCACGAGTTCTACGGCGAGGTCGTCGAGGTCGGACCGCTCGTGCACGACATCGCCGTCGGAGACCGCGTCTCCGGCGAGGGGCACATCGTGTGCGGCACGTGCCGCAACTGCCGCGCGGGCCGCCGCCAGATGTGCATCCGCACGATCGGCCTCGGTCTGCAGCGCGACGGCGCCTTCGCGGAGTACCTGTCCCTCCCTGCCACGAACGTCTGGGTGCACCACGCCGAGGTGAGCCCGGAGCTCGGCGCCATCTTCGATCCGCTCGGCAACGCCGTGCACACCGCCCTCGCGTTCCCGCTCGTCGGAGAGGACGTGCTCGTCACCGGATGCGGCCCGATCGGTCTGATGGCGATCGCCGTCGCCCGGCACGCCGGGGCGCGCTTCATCACCGCCACCGACGTCAGCGCCCCGCGCCTGGAGATGGCCCGCCACATGGGCGCCGACGAGGTCGTCGACGTCTCGGTCCGTGATATCCGCGACGCGCAGCGCGTGCTCGGGCTCCGCGAGGGCTTCGACATCGGCTTCGAGATGAGCGGATCGGCATCCGCTCTTCCGGCGATGATCGACAACATGAACCACGGCGGTCGTATCGCGATGCTGGGGCTGCCGAGCTCCGGCTTCGAGGTCGACTGGGGCAAGATCGTGACGCACATGCTCACGATCAAGGGCATCTACGGTCGCGAGATGTTCGAGACCTGGAACGCGATGGGGGCGATGCTGCAGACCAGCGCACCCCTGCGCGACGCGATCGCTCGCGTGATCGCCGACGTGATCCCGGCACGCGACTGGGAGCGGGGCTTCGCCGCGGCGGAGTCGGCGGGCACGGGCAAGATCATCCTCGATTGGACGGAGCTGTGATGTACGGGACTTTCCAGAAGCACGTGGAAGCGGAGCTGGCGGGCATCGAGGAGGCCGGGCTCACCAAGCATGAGCGCGGCATCCGCGGACCGCAGAGCGCCGAGATCACCGCGGACGGCGCAGAGGTGCTGAATTTCTGCGCGAACAACTACCTGGGCCTCGCCGACGACCCGCGGATCCTCGATGCGGCAACGTCCGCTCTGCAGGAGTGGGGCTACGGCCTCGCCAGCGTGCGCTTCATCTGCGGCACGCAGGAGCAGCACCTGGAGCTGGAGCGACGCCTCTCCGGTTTCCTCGGCACGGAGGCGGCGATCCTGTACTCGTCCTGCTTCGACGCGAACGGGGGCGTCTTCGAGACGCTGTTCGGAGCCGAGGACGCCATCATCTCCGATGAGCTGAACCATGCGTCGATCATCGACGGCATCCGACTGTCGAAGGCGCGGCGGCTCCGCTACCGCAATCGCGACATGGCCGACCTCGAAGAGCAGCTGCGTTCGGCGGCGGATGCCCGGTTCCGCGTCGTCGTCACCGACGGAGTGTTCTCGATGGACGGCTACATCGCCCCGCTCGCCGAGATCTGCGACCTGGCCGACCGCTACGACGCGCTCGTCTTCGTCGATGACTCGCACGCGGTGGGCTTCGTCGGCGACAACGGCCGTGGCACGCCGGAGTTCTGCGGCGTCGCCGACCGCGTCGACATCTACACCGGCACCTTCGGCAAGGCGCTCGGCGGTGCGTCCGGGGGATACGTGGCTTCGCACGCCGATATCGTCGCCCTCCTGCGCCAGCGGTCGCGCCCGTACCTGTTCTCCAACACCCTCGCTCCGGCGATCGTCGCCGGCACGCTGACGGCTCTCGACCTGGTGGAGGGATCCGCTGATCTGCGCGCTCAGCTGCGGGAGAACGCCGCGCTCTTCCGCGAGCGGATGACGGCGGAGGGCTTCGACCTGCTGCCGGGGGAGCACCCGATCGTTCCGGTGATGTTCGGCGATGCCGCGAAGACCGCGAAGATCGCGAAGGAGATGCAGGCGCAGGGGATCTACGTGACCGCGTTCAGCTTCCCCGTCGTCCCGCGCGGGCTCGCCCGCATCCGCGTGCAGTTGTCCGCGGCGCACACGGCGGAGCAGATCGAGCGCTGCGTCGCGGCATTCGTCGCCGCGCGGGCATCGGTGGGCTGAGCTCCCGGCTGGCCTCCCGCAGTGCAGAGAAACCGTTGCAAAGGAATGCTTGCAAAGACTTCTTTGCAAGAGTATCTTTGCATGCATGACGGAGAACACGCAGATCAGGACCCTCGACTCGGGGGCGCTCAAGGCGCTCGCGCACCCTTTGCGGGTGCGGATCTTCGATCTGCTCGCATCGCAGGGGCCGCAGACCGCCAGCTCGCTCGCCGCGCTGGTCGGTGAGACGTCGGGTTCGACGAGCTACCACCTGCGCGCCCTCGCCGCGCACGACCTCATCCGCGAGGTCGAGGGCCGCGGCACCGCGCGGGAGCGGTGGTGGGAGCGGCCCAAGGGGCGGATCGACATGCCGGGCCCGGACGACACCATGTCGCCCGCGAGCCGCGCCGCCGCGCAGATCGTCACGTCGGAGTTCTTCCGTCTGCGTCACGAGACGCTGATGGCCTACCTCAACCGCCCCCAGTCCCAGGAGCCGGAGGAGTGGCGCGACGTCGGCATGACCGCGACGACGCACCTCGACATGACAGCCGCGCAGGTGATGGAGCTCCGTGAAGAGGTCGAAGCATTCCTCGAGAGCGCCATCGCCCGCTTCCGCGGACAGACCGGCCCTGACGTGCGCCGCGTGTCTCTCCGCACCGACATCTTCGATCTGCCGAAGATCGGCACTCGCCAGACCAGCCCTGAGGAGGGATCATGACCACCGCAACGCTCCGACTCGCAACTCCCACGCCCTTCGAGCGGATGCTCCGGCAGGCCGCGCTCGGGATCGCCCGACACGTCGATCGTCGTGTCGCGGCCCGGGCTGAGCGCCGGGAGATCGCCCTCGACATGCTCCGCGAGCAGCAGGCTCGGAAGCAGGACCCTCGGGCCCTCGATCACACCCTGGCGCAGATGGGTCTCCCGCGGCGCTGAGCTGCCTCGGGAGCTCAGTCCTCGAACGGTCGGGCGACCACCTCGCCGGATGCCTTCTGGATGACCTCCCAACCCGCATCGAGCTCCGCGAGCGCCCGGCCCTCGAGCCAGGTCAGAGTCCAGTGGCCCGTGAGCCCCTTCCCCTCCACCTCGGCGATCGCGGGTCGCAGTGCCGCCGGAACGGAGGCGGGCGGCTCGGAGCCGGTCGCCCAGCGCGTGCCCAGCTGCATCAGGCTTCCTCGACCGGGGCGAGCTCGATCGCGGTGACCGCGAACTCCTCGGCCTCGGTGAACTCGAGCTCGGCGATCCGGCCGACGGCCCGAAGGTCGTCGGCAGCAGCACGAAGAGCGTCGAGCTTCGCGGCGGGGGCCGCGATCACGGCACGCGAGACCGGAGTCTTCTGCGAGGCCTTCGCCTCGGTCTTCGCCCGGCGGATGCCGATGAGGGCCTCGCTGGCTGCGGAGAGCACGGCGGGGTCGCCCTCGAATCCGAGAGGCTCGGGCCAGGCCGCCGTGTGCACGGAGCCCTCTTCGAACCAGGACCAGACCTCTTCCGTGGCGAAGGAGATCACCGGGGCGAGCAGTCGCAGCAGTGTCGACAGCGCGAGACGCAGCGACAGGGCGGCGGATGCCTGACCCACATCGGTCTGGTCGTAGGCGCGCTCCTTGACGAGTTCCAGGTAGTCGTCGCAGAAGGTCCAGAAGAACCCCTCGGTGAGCTCGAGCGCGCGGGCGGCGTCGTACCGGTCGAACGCCTTCGTGGCCTCGACCACCACGCCGTCGAGGGCGGCGAGCATCGACGCATCCAGGGCGTGCGTGACCTGTGCACCCTCGGGTACCGGGAACGACAGCACGAACTTCGCGGCGTTGAGCACCTTGATCGCCAGGCGACGACCGATCTTCACCTGCGTCGGGTTCTGCGGGTCGAACGCCGCGTCCATGCCCAGACGGCTCGATGCCGCCCAGTAGCGCACGGCATCCGATCCGTGGTTGTCCAGCACATCGGCCGGCGTGACGACATTGCCCTTCGACTTCGACATCTTCTTGCGGTCGGGGTCGACGATGAATCCGGAGATGGCGGCGTTGCGCCACGGTGTGCGGGCATCCTCGAGAGTCGAACGCAGCATCGTGGAGAACAGCCAGGTGCGGATGATGTCCTGACCCTGCGGGCGCAGGTCGAACGGCGCGGTGAGCTGCCACAGCTCTTCGTCGCGCTGCCACCCGCCGGCCAGCTGCGGGGTGAGCGACGAGGTCGCCCACGTGTCGAGGATGTCGGCCTCGGCGTCGAATCCGCCGGCCACGCCGCGCTGGTCCTCGGAGTAACCCGCGGGCACGTCGGTGGTCGGATCGATCGGGAGGGACGCCGCGTCGGGAGCCAGCACGCGGTCGTAGTCGCGTTCGCCGTTCTCGTCGAGGCCGTACCAGAGCGGGATCGGCACGCCGAAGAAGCGCTGGCGCGACACGAGCCAGTCGCCCGTCAGGCCGCCGACCCAGTTCTCGTAGCGCACGCGCATGAAGTCGGGGTGCCAGGCGAGCTCGTTGCCGTGCGCGATGAGCTGGTCGCGCAGCTCGCCGTCGCGCGCGCCGTTGCGGATGTACCACTGGCGCGTCGACACGATCTCGAGCGGACGGTCGCCCTTCTCGAAGAACTTCACCGCGTGGTTGAACGGCTTGCCGACCGCGGTCATGTCGCCGGTCTCCTGCAGCTTCTCGACGAGCGCCTTGCGCGCGCTGAAGACCGTCTTGCCGCCGATGTTCTCGGCGTACCAGGCGGTGGCGTCCGCATCGGCGACGGATGCCGGCGCCTCGGGCAGGAAGCGGCCGTCGAGGCCGATCGTGGTCATGTTCGGCAGGGAGTCGCCCGCCGTGGTGCGGAGCTCCCGCCACCAGATGATGTCGGTCACGTCGCCGAAGGTGCAGACCATCGCCGCACCCGTTCCCTTGTCGGGCTGAGCGAGGTGGTGGCCGTGGATCTCGATCTCGGCCCCGAAGAAGGGCGTGCGCACCTTCGTCCCGATGAGGTGCTTGTGCGGCCCCTCCGGGTGCGTCACGATCGCGATGCATGCGGGGAGAAGCTCCGGACGCGTGGTGTCGACCGCGATCGAGCCGGATCCGTCCGCGAAGGGGAACTCGATCGTGTGATACGCCGCCTGCTGGTCGCGGTCCTCGAGCTCGGCCTGCGCGATCGCCGAGCGGAAGTCGACGTCCCAGAGGGTGGGGGCCAGGGCCTGGTAGGCCTCGCCGCGCTCGATGTTGCGCAGGAACGCCAGCTGGCTCTGGCGGATCGTGTCGTCGGAGATCGTCCGGTAGGTCTGGGTCCAGTCGACGCTGAGGCCGAGCTGGCGGAACAGCGCCTCGAACTGCTTCTCGTCCTCGATGGTGAGGCGCTCGCACAGCTCGATGAAGTTGCGGCGGCTGATCGGCAGCTGGTCGGCGGCGCGGCTCGACTTGTTGTCGCCGCCCTCGAACGGCGGCGTGAAGTCCGACGTGTAGGGGAGCGAGGGGTCGCAGCGCACGCCGTAGTAGTTCTGCACGCGACGCTCGGTCGGAAGGCCGTTGTCGTCCCAGCCCATGGGGTAGAACACCGTCTTGCCGCGCATGCGCTCGTAGCGCGCCTTGACGTCGGTGTGGGTGTACGAGAACACGTGGCCGATGTGCAGGCTTCCGGATGCCGTGGGCGGCGGGGTGTCGATCGAGTAGACGCCCTCGCGTCCGGCCTGTGCCGCGCGGAGGCGGTCGAACAGGTACGTGCCCTGCGCAGCCCACGCGGCGTCCCACTTCGCTTCGAGACCTTCGAGTGCGGGCTTGTCGGGAATAGACATGACGGTCTCCTTGCGCGATGTATGCGGCACTGTGTGAGCGTGCCTGAGTGTGGGTTGTGCAGAACAGTCTACCGAGCACCGATGACCGTGGATGTCGGAGCAGATCGACCCGGTCCAACAATCGGCCATAGACTTGAGGCATCCCGACCCGTTCGTCCTGAGGAATCGTCATGCCCGCATATCCCGCGCGCCGTGTTCTGCCCTTCGCCGCACTCGCTGCCGCCACCGCTCTCGTGCTCAGCGCCTGCGCCGGGCCCGCCGGGCAGAGCGACAGCGGCGGCGAGCTCGTCTGGTCCATCGAAGGTGCGAACCTGTCGGCCGGGCACATGGACCCGCAGATCAGCCAGCTCGACGTCTCGGGGATGGTGCAGCGCGCCGTGCTCGACTCCCTGGTCTTCCAGGAGGACGACGGATCGTTCTCGCCGTGGCTCGCGACGAAGTGGGACGTGTCGCCCGACAGCACCGAGTACACCTTCACCCTGCGCGACGACGTGACCTTCACCGACGGTGAGCCGTTCGACGCGGCCGCGGTCAAGGCGAACTTCGACCGCATCGTCGACCCGGAGACCGCGTCCGCTCAGGCGGCGAGCATGCTGGGGGCGGACTTCTACGCCGGCACCGAGGTCGTCGACGACCACACCGTGAAGGTCAGCTTCACCCAGCCGTACGCGCCGTTCCTGCAGGCGGCCAGCACGCCGCTGCTCGGCTTCTACTCGCCCGCGGTGCTGGAGGAGTCCGGCGACCAGCTGAAGGCGGGTGGCCCCGGCATCACCGTCGGCACCGGACCGTTCGAGCTGACCGAGTACACGCCCGACCAGGAGATCGTCTACACGCGCAACGACGACTACGCCTGGGGTCCGCACGGCGAGAAGGCCCCGAAGTTCGAGACGCTGCGGGTGGAGATCCAGCCCGAGGCATCCGTGCGGGCCGGCGTCGTCGAGAGCGGCGAGGCCGACATCGCCAGCAACATCCCGCCGAACCTCGCGAAGGACCTCGGCGACGGCATCACGGTCGACTCGGTCGAGTACCCCGGTCTGCCGTACTCGCTGTACCTCAACGAGAAGTACGGGGTGTTCGCCGACGAGAAGGTGCGGCAGGCGTTCGCCCGCGGCATCGACATCGACCCGGCGGTGAAGGAGATCTTCTTCGATCAGTTCCCGCGTGCGTGGAGCATCCTGGGATCGACCACTCCGGGATACGACGCGACGCTCGAGGACAGCTGGCCCTTCGACGCCGAGGCGGCCAACGCGCTCCTCGACGAGGCCGGATGGACCGAGCGGAACGCCGACGGCATCCGCACCAAGGACGGTCAGCCGCTCTCGGTGCGCTGGATCGCCTACACGCCCGTGCCGGACGACCGCGCGGCGCTGGCCAACGCCATCCAGTCGGACCTGAAGGAGATCGGGTTCGATGTGAAGCGCGAGGTCCTCGAGCCCGGTGCATACAACGAGCAGTACGGGCCGAAGACCTTCGACCTCACCGACTGGGGCTTCTCGGGCGTCGATCCCGACCTGCTGCGCAGCCACCTGCACACCGACGGGTTCCAGAACGCGTCGCAGGTATCCGATCCCGAGATCGACTCGCTCCTCGAACAGGCCGTGGGCACCAGCGATCAGGACGCCCGGAACGCGATCTACACGCAGCTGCAGGAGTGGAACGCCGAGTACACCGCGATCGTGCCGCTCTACAGCCCGTCCGCGATCACCGCCGTCGGTGAGCGCGTGAAGGGACTCGACTACGACCTGTACGGCCGGCCGCTGTTCTACGATGTGAGCGTCGGCTGATCGAAGGGCACGTGCTGTGAAGGCTGCGCTGCTCCGTGTCGCCGGCCTCGCGGCATCCGTCGTCATCGTCCTCTGGGGTGCGGCGACGGTCGCGTTCCTCGCGTTCCGCGTGATCCCTGGCGACCCCGTGTCGGTGATGCTCGGGCCTCAGGCGCAGGTGAGCGAGGCGGTCAAGGACGGCATCCGGAGCGAGCTCGGTCTCGACCGGCCGCCGTTCGAGCAGTACCTGACGTACATCGGCCAACTGGCGCGCGGGGATCTCGGGGAGTCGTACCAGCTGCGGATGCCGGTGAGCGAGGTCATCGGCCGGCAGCTCGGCGCGACCCTGCAGCTCTCGGTGCTCGCACTGCTGCTCGCCGTCGTGCTCGCTCTCGCCGTGGCGCTGTTCGTCCGCGGCCATGCGGGTCGCGCCGTGGCGGCGGGCATCGAGCTCGTCGTGCTGTCGTCGCCGGTGTTCTGGATCGGACTGATCCTGCTCAGCGTGTTCGCGTTCGGGCTGGGGTGGTTCCCGGTGTCGGGGGCACGGAACCCCGCCACGATCGTGCTCCCGGCGATCACGCTGGCGCTGCCGGTCGCCGCGCTCCTCAGCCAGGTGCTCCGCGACGGGCTCGTGCAGGCGGAGCGGATGCCGTTCGCCGAGACCGTCCGTGCGCGCGGCGCCGGTCCCACCTGGTTCACGCTGCGGCATGGCCTGCGGCACGGCGCCGCCAACGCGGTCACCCTCGCCGCCTACCTGACCGGCTCGGTGCTCGGCGGGGCGGTGCTCGTCGAGACCGTGTTCGCGCGCCCCGGACTCGGCCGTGTCACGCTCGCCGCGATCAGCGACCGCGACCTGCCCGTCATCACGGGGATCATCCTGCTGAGCGCCGTGGTGTTCGTCGCCGTGAACCTCGTGGTCGAGCTGCTGCATCCGCTGATCGATCCTCGGGTGACGACCTCTCGTCCCGGCGGTGTCCGGTGAGGCTCGCGCAGCGGGTGCTGCTGTGGGTCGCGGTCGGCGTCCTGGCGGTGATCGTGTTCGCCGCCCTCTGGCCAGGAGTGCCGGCGACCCATGATCCGCTGCAGACCGATGTGCGATCGGCTCTCCTGCCACCGGGTGTGGAGCACCTCTTCGGCACGGACCAGAGCGGGCGCGACGTCTACTCGCGTGTCGTGTACGGGGCGGGCCGCTCGCTCGGCATCGGACTGCTCGCCACCGGTATCGCCCTAGTCGGCGGTCTGGTGCTCGGATCGCTCGCCGGTATCGCCCCGCGCGGCGTCGATGCGGTGATGATGCGGATCAACGACGTGCTGATGGCGTTCCCGGAGTTCCTCGTGGCTCTCGTCGTCGTCGCGGTGCTCGGTCCCGGACCGGTGAACATCGCGATCGCCGTGACGCTCGCCGCCGGTCCCGTGTACATCCGGCTCGCCCGGGTGCAGACGCGCACGCTGAGAGTCGCGGAGCACGTCGAGGCTGCGCGCATCCTCGGAGTGGCGCCGGCCCGGGCGTTCGTGCGGCATGTCGCCCCGGGGGTGCTGGGTTCGCTGAGCGTGCTCGCGACGATCGGCATCGGGTCGAGCATCCTCGCCGCGGCGGGACTGAGCTTCCTCGGTCTCGGGCCGTCCGAGCCGACTCCCGAGTGGGGGCTGATGCTCGCCGGCGGTCGCAATGTCCTCGGTCAGGCCTGGTGGATCTCGGTCTTCCCCGGTATCGCGATCACGCTCACGGTGGTCTCGGCGACCGTCGTCGGGCGGATCCTGCGCGCACGCGGAGAAGGGCGGACATCATGACCGCGGCGCTCGAGGTGCGGGGACTGCGGATCGGGTTCGATGGAGCGACGGTCGTCGACGGCGTCTCCCTGTCGGTGGCCCCGGGGGAGTGCGTCGCGATCGTGGGCGAATCCGGTGCCGGGAAGTCGCTCACCGCCCGTGCGCTCCTCGGGCTGACGCCGGCTGACGCCGACGTCACCGTCCAGAGTCTCGTGATCGACGGGACGGATGCCGCGGCCTTCGGCGAACGGGAGTGGCGGTCGCTGCGCGGTGCGCGCATCGCGCTCGTCTCGCAGGACGCCCTGGTGTCGCTCGACCCGCTTCACCGGATCGGTGCGGAGATCGCCGAGCCTCTGCGGCTGCACGGCATCGTCCGCGGTCGTGCGGCGCTCGCGGCGCGCGTGCGAGAGCTGCTGACGCGGGTGTGGATGCCGGATGGGGAACGACGTGTCCGGCAGTATCCGCACGAGCTGTCGGGCGGTCTGCGGCAGCGCGCGCTGATCGCCTCCGCCATCGCCGCGGATCCCGGCATCCTGGTGGCGGATGAGCCGACGACGGCCCTCGACGCGACGGTGCAGGCGCGGATCCTCGGGCTGCTGCGAGAGATCACCGACTCGGGCACCGCGGTCCTGTTCATCAGCCACGACTTCGCCGCCGTCCGCCGGCTCGCCGACCGGGTGCTGGTGATGCGTCACGGAGAGGTCGTCGAGACCGGGCCGGTCGCCGACGTCCTGGAGAACCCGCAGCACGAGTACACGCGGCAGCTGATCGCGGCGACCATGCACGAACCGCGCCTGTCGTCGTCGGTCGTTACGGCGCCGGTGCTCACCGTCGTCGAGGCGTCGAAGAGCTTCGGTGAGACCCCTGCTGTCGCCGACGCCTCCTTCTCCGTCGCCGAGGGCCGAACACTCGGGATCGTGGGGGAGTCGGGGTCGGGGAAGACGACCCTGGCGCGGATGATCGTCGGAGTCGAGCGGCCCGACGCCGGTGCCCTGCGCTGGATCGGCGACAGGAGGGTGCAGCTGGTGCACCAGAACCCGCTCGGAGCGTTCGATCCGCGCTGGACTGTCGGCCGATCCCTGCGGGAGGCCCTGGAGGCGGGTGGAGTGCCGCGTGCCCAGCGGGCGGCACGGGTCGCGGCGCTGCTCGCCGAAGTCGACCTCGATCCCGTCCTTGCGGCCCGGCGTCCGGCCGCGCTGTCCGGAGGCCAGCGTCAACGGGCGGCGATCGCCCGCGCGCTCGCCGCCGATCCCCAGGTGCTCGTCCTGGACGAGCCCGTCTCCGCGCTCGACCCCTCGGTGCGCGAACGGATCCTCCGCCTGCTGACCCGCCTGCAGCAGGAGCGGGGACTCACGATGATCCTGGTGTCGCACGACCTCGACGTGGTCGGGGCGGTCGCCGACGACATCCTGGTGATGCAGGACGGACGCATCGTCGAGCAGGGTGCGACCGGCGAGGTGTTCTCGGCGCCGCAGCATCCGTTCACGAGGGAACTGCTCGACGCGAGCGGTTCCGTCACTCCTTGATCTGGATCCCCAGACCTGCGGCGATGACCGGTGCGAGCTGCTGCACCTGGAAACCCGTCAGCGTCGTGCCGCGCAGGCTGTTCGCGTCGAGGTAGGACAGCGCGTCGAGCCCGCGGAGATCGACGTCGGTCGCACGCATGCCCCGGGGATCGACCTCGTCGCTGGAGGTCGCGGCGAAGCGCACGCGGGTGAGCTCGGCCTGCGGGATGTCGATGGTGCGGATGCGGCAGTCGGCGACCTCGACGTCGGTCGCGCGTGCTCCGCCGAGATTCAGGTAGTCGATGCGCAGATCGCGGAGCTCGAGCTCGTCGATGCGGGCGCCGCTGAGGTCGAGCGTCCCGATCCGCCCGCCGATGATCCGCATCCGCCGGATCCCGGCATCCCGCATCTTCAGCGACGCGATGCGCACACCCGTCAGGGCCACGTCGAGGATCGTCGCTCCGGTCAGGTCGACGGCATCGGCATCCGCTCGCACGGTGCACTGCTCGAGTGAGGCGTACGCGAGGTCGGCGTCCCCGGCGAGCTCGAGACTCGTGGCGAGGAGATCGGCGCTGCGACGGGGCTCCGCCGGCTCGAGGCGGTCGGGCAGATCAGGGGGAGAGACGCGAGGGGGAGCGGGGGATTCGGTCGTGCGGGCCATGAGTCGAGAGTATGCGGAGTGGCCGACAGGGGGGTGTGCGTCTGCGAAGGAGATGTGCGCCAGCCAAGGACGCATCTGCGGCAAATAGCCTCGCGACGCGTCCCTCCCCTGCCGAGGCGCGCACCGGAATCGCGCTCATGGGCGTGCACCCTTGCTGCACGAGGGGGTAGTGCCTTCATCTTGTCCACATCGGTGGGTGATCGTGCGGTCGTCGACTCGATCTCGGATGCCGAGGGTGCAGGCTCGTGCGGATGACACGCGTTGAGGAGCTGATCACGGCGGTCGCGGGACGGGGAGGTGTCGTCCGGTCCACGGTCGTCGCAGAACTCGGGTTCGGGAGACGGACGGTGGAAGCGGGCGTCGCCAGCGGCGCCATCACGAGACCGAGACGCGGATGGCTGGCGGCGAAGGACGCCGACAGAGTGCTGGTGGCGGCCGCGCGACTCGGCGTCGTGCTCACGTGCCGCACGCAGGCGAGTCGACTCGGGCTGTGGGTGCACGACCACCGGGGCCGGCCGCATTTCGCGATACCGCCGCACAGCGCGCGGAGGCTTCCGTTCGAAGCGAAGCTCCATCGGGGTCGTTGCCCTGTGCCGCGTCATCCCGATGCACTCGTCGATCCGATCGAGAATGTCCTGGCGCACATCGCGCAGTGCGAGCCGTTCGAGCAGGCGCTCGCGACCTGGGAATCCGCGCTCAACAAGAAACTGGTGACGGTCGAATCGCTGCGGGGACTCCGTTGGAAGACCGAAGCGCGACGGGTGCTGCAGCGTGCGATTCCCTTCGCCGACGCCGGACTCGAGACGTACATGCGCGAGCGGCTCCGGTGGTTGAAGCTCCGCATCCGGGTCCAGATCTGGATCGGAGGCCATCGAGTCGACACGTTGATCGGCGATCGTCTGGTGGTGCAGATCGACGGTTCTCACCACGTGGGGTCTCAGCGATCGGAGGACATCAGGCACGATGCTCAGCTGATGCTGATGGGATACCGGGTGATCCGTGTGTCCTATCACCAGGTCGTGTTCGATTGGGCTTCGGTGCAGGATCTGATCATGCGCGCGGTCGCCCAGGGGCACCACCTCGCTCGGTGATGAGCGCCCCACGAGGGGAAGTGCGCCTCGCGAGGACGGATCGGCCGTGATCGTCCTTCCCAGGTGCACATCCCCTTCCGAAATGGACGGCCGCTGACTCCGGCCTGGAGCGCGCGTACAATGGAGGGACGAGCATCGATCCGGCATCACCGGGGAGCTCTCGGAAGAACAGCCCTCTTGTGAGAGAGAGCCCAGTAGAACCGAGCGGGGCAGGCCCGTCACAGCCGCAGTGAGAGTGGCCCGCCGTGAGGCGCGCACGCGAGGTGGTACCGCGGTCCGCGAGGGTCGTCCTCGCAGGAGCATCCGCCACGACGATCACTGCGAGACACGATGACCTACCCCCGTTCCTCCTTCGGACCCGCCGCCGACCAGGCCGCCTCTGTCGCGCCGAGCCCTCGCTTCCCGCAGATCGAGGAGGAGGTGCTCGACTTCTGGGACAAGGACGACACCTTCCGCGCCTCGATCGAGCAGCGCGAAGGATCGCCCGAGTGGGTGTTCTACGACGGCCCCCCGTTCGCCAACGGTCTGCCGCACTACGGTCACCTGCTCACCGGGTACGCCAAGGACGTGTTCCCGCGCTTCCAGACGATGACCGGCCATAAGGTCGACCGGGTCTTCGGCTGGGACACGCACGGTCTCCCCGCCGAGCTCGAGGCGATGAAGCAGCTCGGCATCACCGAGAAGGCCGAGATCGAGGCCATGGGCATCGACGTCTTCAACGCGAAGGCGAAGAGCTCGGTGCTGACCTACACGCACGAGTGGCAGGACTACGTCACGCGCCAGGCCCGCTGGGTCGACTTCGACCGCGGTTACAAGACGCTCGACCTCGGCTACATGGAGAGCGTGCTCTGGGCGTTCAAGACCCTGTACGACAAGGGCCTCGCCTACGAGGGCTACCGGGTGCTGCCGTACTGCTGGCGCGACGAGACGCCGCTGTCGGCGCACGAGCTGCGCATGGACGACGACGTCTACCAGATGCGCCAGGATCCATCGGTCACCGTCACATTCCCGCTGACCGGCGCGAAGGCCGAGTCGCTGGGCCTGACCGGCGTGCGCGCCCTCGCCTGGACGACCACGCCGTGGACCCTCCCGACGAACCTCGCGCTCGCCGTGGGGCCGGACATCGATTACGTGGTGCTGCCCGCGGGTCCCGCCGGCGCGGCCGACGTGCACCAGACGCCCGGAACGACGGATGCCGCCGTCGAGGCGTCCGCCCACCGCTACCTGCTCGCCCGCGAACTGCTCGGCGGGTACGCGAAGGACCTGGGCTACGAGGGTGCCCAGGACGCGCTCGCCGCGGTCGACGCGACTCTCCGCGGCTCGGAGCTGCAGGACGTCACCTACGACCGCCTCTTCGACTACTACGCCGACGAGGAGACCTACGGCACGGAGAACGCCTGGCGCATCCTCGTCGACGACTACGTCACGGTGAGCGACGGCACCGGCATCGTCCACCAGGCTCCGGCCTACGGTGAGGACGACCAGCGGGTGGCGGGTGCGGCGGGCATCCCCACGATCATCTCGCTCGACGACGGCGGCCGCTTCCTCCCGAACGTGCCGGATGTCGCCGGAGAGCTCTGGATGGAGGCGAACACCCCGCTCGTGCGCATCATCCGCGACAACGGGCGACTCGTGCGCCTGCAGAGCTACGAGCACTCCTACCCGCACTGCTGGCGCTGCCGGAACCCCCTGATCTACAAGGCGGTGTCGAGCTGGTTCATCCGCGTCACCGACATCAAGGACGACATGCTCGCGAACAACGAGCAGATCACCTGGGTACCCGAGAACGTGAAGTACGGCCAGTTCGGCAAGTGGCTCGAAGGCGCGCGCGACTGGTCCATCAGCCGCAACCGCTACTGGGGCTCGCCGATCCCGATCTGGAAGAGCGACGACCCGGAGTACCCGCGCGTCGACGCCTACGGCTCGCTGGAGGATCTCGAGCGCGACTTCGGCACGCTTCCGCGCAACCCCGAGGGCGAGATCGACCTGCACCGCCCGTACATCGACGACCTGACCCGCCCGAACCCGGACGACCCCACGGGCAAGAGCACGATGCGCCGCATCGAGGACGTCTTCGACGTGTGGTTCGACTCGGGCTCGATGCCCTACGCGCAGGTGCACTATCCGTTCGAGAACCAGGAGTGGTTCGACTCCCATGCGCCGGCGGACTTCATCGTCGAGTACATCGGACAGACCCGCGGCTGGTTCTACGTCATGCACGTGCTGTCGACCGCGCTGTTCGACCGCCCGGCGTTCACCGGTGTGAGCTGCCACGGCATCGTGCTCGGCAGCGACGGCTACAAGATGTCGAAGTCGCTGCGCAACTACCCGGACGTGAGCGAGGTGCTCGACCGCGACGGCTCCGACGCGATGCGGTGGTTCCTGATGTCGAGCTCCGTGCTCCGCGGCGGCAACCTCGCCGTGACCGAGGAGGGCATCCGGGCCGGTGTGCGCGAGTTCCTGCTGCCGCTGTGGAGCTCGTGGTACTTCTTCGCGACGTACGCGAACGCTTCGGGGCCCGACGGGTACGAGGCGTCGTGGCGCACGGATTCCACTGACGTGCTCGACCGCTACATCCTGGCGCGCCTCGGCGACCTCGTGCGCGAGGCGCGTGCCGATCTGGAGGGGCTCGACTCGACGACGGCATCCGCTCGTCTGCGTGATTTCGTCGAGGTGCTGACGAACTGGTACATCCGCCGCTCGCGCGACCGCTTCTGGGTCGGCGTGACCGCCGACCCGAAGAGCCGTGAGGCCTTCGACACGCTCTACACGGTGCTGGAGACGCTCACGCGCGTCGCGGCCCCGCTCGTGCCGCTGGTCAGCGAGCGCGTCTGGCAGGGGCTCACGGGAGGCCGCAGCGTGCACCTGCAGGACTGGCCGGATGCCGACGCGTTCCCGGCCGCCGACGACATCCGCGACGCGATGGATGCCGTCCGCGAGCTCTCCAGCGTGGGCAACGCGCTCCGCAAGAAGGAGAAGCTGCGCGTGCGCCTGCCGCTGGCGCGTCTGACGGTGGTGTCGCCGCAGGCGGATTCGCTCGGGCAGTTCGAGGACATCCTCCGCGAGGAGCTCAACGTCAAAGCGGTCGAGCTGGTGCCGCTCGCCGAGAGCACGGCTGCCGACTACGGCATCACCCACCGGCTCAGCGTGAACGCCCGCGCGGCCGGTCCACGTCTGGGTAAGAACGTCCAGACCGTGATCAAGGCTGCCAAGGCCGGCGACTGGACGCAGGTCGACGGCGTCGTGACGGCCGGGGGCATCGCGCTGGAGCCCTCCGAGTACGAGCTGGCGCTCGAGACCGCCGGGCGGCCGGAGGGCGAGGCGCTCGCGCTCGTGCCGAGTGGCGGGTTCATGCTGCTCGACACCCGCACCACGCGCGAGCTGGAGGCAGAGGGCCTCGCCCGGGACGTGATCCGCGCTGTGCAGGAGACCCGCAAGAACGCCGGATTCGACGTGAGCGACCGCATCGCCCTTCGCCTGTGGTTCACGTCGGGAGACGACCTGTCGGCTGTGCGGAGCGCTTTCGACGTCGCCGACATCGCCGGCGAGACCCTCGCGCTCGCCTACGAGCTCGGAGCCAAGGACGAGGTCCTGCTCGGAGACGGCGACGTGCCGTCGACGCCTGAGCACTCCGCCACCATCACCGAGGGCACCTACGCGAACCGCGGCGACTTCACGATCGCCGTCTCCAGGATCGGGGCATCCGCATGAGCGATCGGGAACGGGCCGATGCCGTCTACGAGGCACTGCTGAGCCGTGCGGGGGAGCGCTGGGTGCAGCCGCGCAAGGAGCGCACCGCGCGCATCCTGGCGTTCCTCGACGACCCGCAGCGCACCTACCGGGTCGTGCACATCACGGGCACGAACGGCAAGACCTCGACCGCCCGCATGATCGAGAGCCTTCTCCGGGCGCACGAGCTGCGCACCGGACTCTTCACGAGTCCGCATCTGGAGCGCTTCACCGAGCGGATCATGATCGACGGCGAGCCGATCGCCGATGAGGCGGTCGCCGACGCCTGGGACGAGATCGAGCCCTTCGTCGACATCGTCGACGCTGAGCTCGAAGCCGCCGGAGACGCACCGCTGACGTTCTTCGAGCTGCTGACCGTGCTGGCCTTCGTGGCCGCTGCGGATGCGCCGATCGACGTGCTCGTGCTCGAAGTGGGCATGGGCGGCGAGTGGGACTCGACGAACACGGCCGACGGCGACGTCGCCGTCTTCGCTCCGATCGACATCGATCACGCGGACCGGCTCGGCAGCACGATCGCCGAGATCGCCGAGGTCAAGGCCGGGATCATCAAGGAGGGTGCGGCGGTCGTGTCGGCCCAGCAGCCGCCCGAGGCCGCCGAGGTGCTGCGACGGGTCGCCGCCGAGCGCAACGCGACGATCGCCTTCGAGGGCGAGGAGTTCGGCCTCACCGACCAGAAGCTCGCCGTCGGCGGTCAGCTGCTCACGATCCGCGGGCTCGCGGGGGAATACGTCGAGGAATACCTGCCGCTGTACGGGGCCCACCAGGGGCACAACGCGGCCCTCGCGGTCGCGGCCGTCGAATCGCTCATCGGCGGCGGCTCCCAGCCCATCGCCGGCGAGGTCATCACCGACGGTCTGCAGGGCGCGACCTCGCCCGGCCGCCTGCAGCTGCTCGGCATCGCCCCGACCGTCGTGGTCGACGCCGCGCACAATCCGCACGGTGCGAAGGCACTCGTGCAGGCGCTCGACGACAGCTTCGATTTCGACGAGTGGGGCGTCGTGCTCGGCATCCTCTCCGACAAGGACGCCGCGGGCATCATCGCGCAGCTCGCCCCGGCGGCGGCGCACGTCTTCGCCACGGCACCGGACTCGGATCGCGCCAGCGATGCCGACACCATCGCCGACCTCGTCGAGCAGACGGGTCACCGTGCCACGGTGCACGACTCGCTGGCCGACGCGGCCGACGCGGCGCGGGAGTGGGCGGCATCCTCCGATCGCCGTGCGGTCGTGATCGCCGGATCGGTCGTGCTCGCCGGTGAGGCGATCGCCCTCGCGGAGGAAGAGGACTGGAAGTCGGGGTGGCGCGCGTGAGTGCGGATGCCGCTCCCGCTCGCCGTCCGCGCCCGCCGCGCACGCTGGTGCAGAAGCTCGCCCCGATCGTGCTCGGGTTCGAGGCGATCGTCGTGTTCCTCATCGGATTGACGATCTTCGGGCTCAAGGCGCTTCCCGCCGGAATCGAGCCGTGGTGGGGGATCGTCGCAGGAGGCGTCGTCGGACTCGCCTGCATCGCCCTCGCCGGCATGATCACCCGGCCGTGGGCGATCACCGCGGGCTGGGTGATCCAGGTCGTCATCGCCCTGGCGGCGTTCCTCGTCCCCGCCGTTCTCATCGCCGTCCTGATTTTCGGCGGCATGTGGGCGTATGCGACGATCATGGGGGCCCGCCTGGACGCACGACGTCCCGCCGAGCCCTCGACCGAGACTCAGACCACGCAGATCTCAGATACAGAGAGTGAATGACATGGCCACCGAAGAAACACTCGTCCTCGTCAAGCCGGACGGCGTCGCCCGCGGCCTCACCGGCGCGATCCTCGCCCGCATCGAGGCGAAGGGCTACGCGCTCGTCGACATCCGCCTCGCGGAGCCCGATCGCGACGTGCTCGCCGCGCACTACGCCGAGCACGAGGGAAAGCCGTTCTACGAGCCGCTTCTCGAGTTCATGCTCTCCGGCCCGTCGGTCGCCATCCGCCTCGCGGGCAACCGCGTGATCGAGGGCTTCCGCTCGCTCGCCGGCACGACCGACCCGACCACCGCCGCCCCGGGCACGATCCGCGGCGACTTCGGTCGCGACTGGGGCCTCAAGGTGCAGCAGAACCTCGTGCACGGCTCGGACAGCCCCGAGTCGGCTGCGCGCGAGCTCGGCATCTGGTTCGACTGAGACCACACGCGAAAGCCCGTCCTCCTTCGCGGAGGACGGGCTTTCGTCGTTTCAGGGCCCTGGTTCAGAAGATCATGCCGATGACCTCGCCGAGGAGGTCGAGGCCGCGCAGCTGAACGAGCAGGATGACGAACGCGTAGGCCAGGATCGTCGCGAGCGGCACCCAGACCATGAGGCGGTTGGCGCGCTCCTTGACCTTCTCGTTGCCGGTGAAGGTGCCGTTCCGGAAGAGATGGAGCGTCGTCGCGAAGAACGTGGGGATCGTGACCGACCAGGTCAGCATGCACCAGGGGCACAGCACGCCGAGGTTGGAAGCGTAGAGGCTCTGACCGATGAGCCAGCAGACGAAGATGAAGGCGAGAAGCACGCCGGCGCCGAACGTCGCCCAGAACCACCGGGGGAAACGGGCGCCCGCCAGCAGAGCGACCCCGACGAAGATCGGCGCCATCCAGCCGGCGATGCCGAGAATGGGGTTGGGGAAGCCGAACAGCTCGCCCTGCCACGAGTCGAGGTTCTTGCCGCATTGGATCATCACGCTGACGTTGCAGCTGAGATCTGCTCCGGGGTTGCCGGCCTGGATGATCTTGTCGAGCGTCAATTGGAAGGCGGCGAACCAGCCGATGACGCCGGCGATGATCAGCCAGACGGCGTAGACGACGGGGCGGGTGCGCTGCTCGCTCATATGTGGAGTATCTCAGTGACTGCTATGGATGTGGCGAGAACAGGCCGGTGAAAACGCGGGCTCGACGGCGTGATGCCGTATTCGGGGCGACTTGGTGCGATAATGGCCTGTGATGCGATGAACGGCGCCGCCGCGACACGTATCGACGCAGACTTCGGGGCCCCATGCCCCACGCGATCAGAGCCATGAGCCGGTCGCACGCCGATTGAGTTCGCGGCACCCGCGGGTGTCGCACGAGATTTCGCGGAGCACCAGTGCACCGCGCAGGGAGTAAGCCAGAGATGGCCGATGAGAACAATGACAACAACGCCCCTACCCTCGACATCCCGGCTGACGCCGCGGAGCCGCTGACGGAGTCCGACGCTCCCGACGCCGATGCGACGCCGGAGGAAGCTGCCGATGAGGTCGCGTCCGACGACGCGCCGGTCGAGGAATCCACGCCGTCCGACGACGTGGTGATCGAGTCCGACGAGGCCGTCGTGGCTGTCGCCGAGGCGGAGATCGCTGCGGAGGCGACGGATGGCGCAGCAGCCGGCACCGACGTCGTCGAGGAGGCGATGGCAGCAGCCGAGACGCTGAACGCCGACGAGACGGTCGACGGAGATGCCGCGTCCCGCGCGGACAGCACGGATGCCGATACCGAGTCTGATGCCGATGCCGAGGTCGTGGCCGAGGCCATCGTCGCGGCCAGCGTCGAGATCGAGCCGGATGCGTCCTCCGCAGAAGACTCCGAGGCCGCTGTCGACGAGAAGCCCGCCGACGAGAAGCCCGCCGACGAGAAGCCCGCCGACGAGAAGCCCGCCGCCGACGCACCGGTCACCGCCGTGTCGCTGGGCCTGCTGCCCGAGGTGTTCGTCTCGCAGGTCTCCACGCAGCTGCACTTCTACGCTCCCGAGGTCGTTCCGCTTCCGGCGCGCCCCGAGCGCAACGAGCGCATCTTCGACCGCATCGCCGAGCGCGACCAGGACGAGCCGGCATCCGCACGCCGCGGTCGCCGCCGCCGTGGCGGCTCCGACGGAGACGACCAGCGTGACCAGCGCGATCAGCGCGATGAGCCCCGTCAGCGTCAGCGCGTCGTGGAGTACATCACCGAGCCGAAGGCCATCAAGGGCTCCACGCGTCTCGAGGCGAAGAAGCAGCGTCGTCGTGACGGTCGCGACGCGGGTCGCCGCCGTCCGGTCGTGACCGAGGCGGAGTTCCTCGCGCGCCGCGAGTCGGTCGACCGCAAGATGGTCGTCCGCGCCAAGAACGGCCGCACGCAGATCGGCGTCCTCGAGGACGGCGTCCTCGTCGAGCACTACGTCGCCCGCAACCAGGACGCGTCGCTCATCGGCAACGTGTACCTCGGTCGAGTGCAGAACGTGCTGCCCAGCATGGAGGCGGCGTTCGTCGACATCGGACGCGGCCGCAACGCCGTGCTGTACTCCGGCGAGGTCGACTGGGACGGCGTCGAGACGGGCAACCAGCCCCGTCGCATCGAGCTCGCCCTCAAGCCGGGCGACCGCGTGCTCGTGCAGGTCACGAAGGACCCGATCGGCCACAAGGGCGCGCGCCTGACCAGTCAGATCTCGCTCCCCGGCCGCTACCTCGTGTACGTGCCCGGCGGATCGATGAACGGCATCAGCCGCAAGCTGCCCGACAACGAGCGCGCCCGCCTCAAGCGCATCCTCAAGGAGGTGCTGCCGGAGTCGTCCGGCGTGATCGTCCGCACCGCGGCCGAAGGCGCCACCGAGGACCAGCTGACGCGCGACGTGCAGCGCCTCACCGCCCAGTGGGAGCACATCCAGAAGCAGGTCGAGAACCAGCAGGCACCCGCGCTGCTGCACGCCGAGCCGGACCTGCTCGTCAAGATCGTCCGTGACGTCTTCAACGAGGACTTCACGAAGATGCTCATCCAGGGCGAGGAGTCGCAGGGCACGATCCGCGCGTACCTCGAGAGCGTCGCTCCCGACCTGCTCGAGCGCGTCGAGGCCTACGAGGACGAGACCGATCCGTTCGATGCGTTCCGCATCACCGAGCAGATCGAGAAGGCGCTGGACCGCAAGGTCTGGCTGCCCTCCGGCGGTTCGCTCGTGATCGACCGCACCGAGGCCATGACGGTCGTCGACGTCAACACCGGCAAGTTCGTCGGCTCGGGGGGAAACCTCGAGGAGACGGTCACCAAGAACAACCTCGAGGCCGCGGAGGAGATCGTCCGCCAGCTGCGTCTGCGCGACATCGGCGGCATCATCGTCGTCGACTTCATCGACATGGTGCTCGAGTCGAACCGCGACCTCGTGCTGCGCCGCCTCATCGAGTGCCTCAGCCGTGACAGGACGAAGCACCAGGTCGCCGAGGTCACCTCGCTCGGCCTCGTGCAGATGACCCGCAAGAAGCTCGGCCTCGGTCTGCTGGAGACCTTCAGCGAGAACTGCGAGGTGTGCGCCGGCCGCGGCGTCATCGTGCACCACGACCCGGTCGTCAAGCACCGCTCCAACGGCAATGACCGCAGCAACGGGAACGGCAACGGCAACGGGCAGAACCAGAGCAACCGCCGTCAGCGCGGCGGCAACGGGCAGAGCCAGAGCGCCCCGCCCGCGCCCAACGTCACGCACAGCATCCCCGAGGGCGCGAAGTCCGCTCTCGCGCAGATCGCCGCATCCACCCTCGCGCCGAGCCTCGAGCCGGTCGAGGTCGCCGCGGACGCGGGTTCTGCCGAGGCTGTGCAGACGGCTGCCCCGGAGCGCGCGAAGAAGCCTCGCAAGAAGCGCGGCTCCGACCGCAAGGGGCCGAAGTCGCCGGCCGAAGCGCTGCTCGACTCGGTGCTCGACGCTCTGCCGGAGCCGAAGGCACCCGGTCAGGGGCGCGGACGTCGTCGTGTGACCACCGCCGCGCTCACGGGCACCCCGGTGTCGGTGAACAACGACGCGTCAGCGGCGCCGGTCGCGACCGCGGACCCGGAGTCCTGACGCGATCAGGCGACGCACCAGCTCTTTGCCCTCGACGTGCTGAGCGCCCCCGGCGATGAGCCGGGGGACGAGGTCGGCGGGCACGTCGTAGTGATCGAGATCGAAGGCGCGCGCGGGGACGTCGTGCGCCTTCGCGAAGGCATGCAGCTCATCGAGATCGGCATCGCTGACCAGGTGAGCCCAGAGGCGTCCGTGCGCGGGCCAGAGCGGATCGTCGATGAGTACGGTCATCCCGTCAGCCTATGGCGCGGACACGCCACTCGGCTCGCTTTGCGACACCGTCCCGCATCCGGTAAAGTAGTCCCTTGGTGCGTATGCCGTCCCGTCCTCGTCGGTCGGAGCGGAGAGCCTTGCTTTCGCACTCGTCGTCCTGCGGCGCATGCAAGCAACAGTCTTCCCGTGAGATTCTCGGAGCCCACGTGCTCCCCAACGAAACAGGTATGAAGTGGTTTACGCAGTAGTGCGCGCCGGTGGGCGGCAGGAGAAGGTCGAGGTCGGCACGATCGTTCAGCTCGACCGTGTCAAGGCTGCCCAGGGCGAGAAGATCGAGCTCGCCGCTGTGCTGCTCGTCGACGGCGCTACGGTGACCACCGACGCTGACAAGCTGGCGAAGGTCAAGGTGACCGCCGAGGTCATCGGCAACCTGCGCGGCCCGAAGATCATCATCCAGAAGTACAAGAACAAGACCGGTTACAAGAAGCGCCAGGGCCACCGCCAGGAGCTCACCCGCGTCAAGATCACCGGCATCAAGTAAGCCCGAGGGGACTAGGACATGGCACATAAAAAGGGCGCAAGCTCAACCCGTAACGGTCGTGACTCCAACGCTCAGCGCCTCGGCGTGAAGCGCTTCGGCGGTCAGCAGGTCCTCGCCGGCGAGATCATCGTCCGCCAGCGCGGCACGCACTTCCACCCCGGCGTGAACGTCGGCCGTGGTGGCGACGACACGCTGTTCGCCCTGGCCGCCGGTGCGGTGCAGTTCGGCGCGAAGGGCGGCCGCAAGGTCGTCAACATCGTCGCCGCTGCTGAGTGATCACAGCGCGAGAGTAATCATCCGGACGGGGCGGGCTTCGGCTCGCCCCGTCCGTGTATCTGCCCGCCGAACGTTCGGCAGGGCTCGAAGAATCAAACTGGAGGAGACCCGGACATGGTCACGTTCGTCGACACCGTGACACTGCACCTGCGTGCAGGCAAGGGCGGCAACGGCTGTGTCTCGGTGCACCGCGAGAAGTTCAAGCCCCTCGGGGGCCCGGACGGCGGCAACGGCGGTGACGGTGGAGACATCGTGCTCGTCGCCGACTCGCAGACCGGCACCCTCCTGTCGTACCACCACTCGCCGCACCGCAGCTCCGGCAACGGCGGCCCCGGAATGGGCGACCACCGCTCGGGCTTCCTCGGCGAGACGCTGGAGCTCCCCGTCCCCGTGGGCACCGTCGTGAAGAACACGGCCGGCGACGTCCTGATCGACATGATCGAGCCGGGGGAGCGCTTCGTCGTCGCCGCTGGTGGTCAGGGCGGTCTCGGCAACGCCGCGCTCGCGACGACGAAGCGCAAGGCGCCCGGTTTCGCGCTGCTCGGCACGCCCGGCCACGAGGGCGATGTCGTCCTCGAGCTGAAGACCGTCGCCGACATCGCGCTGGTGGGCTACCCATCCGCCGGCAAGTCGAGCCTGATCGGCGCGATCTCGTCCGCCCGGCCGAAGATCGCCGACTACCCGTTCACCACGCTTCACCCGAACCTCGGTGTCGTGCAGTCGGAGAACTTCCGCTACACGGTCGCCGACGTGCCCGGCCTCATCGAGGGCGCGAGCGAGGGACGAGGCCTCGGCCTGGAGTTCCTGCGCCACGTCGAGCGCTGCTCCGCGCTGCTGCACGTGCTCGACTGCGCCACGCTCGAGCCGGGCCGCGACCCGATCTCGGACCTCGACGTCATCCTCGCCGAGCTCGCCGCCTACCAGGTGCCCGAGGGCCAGACGCCGCTGCTCGAGCGTCCGCAGATCGTCGCCCTGAACAAGATCGATGTGCCCGAGGCGCGCGACCTCGCTGAGATGGTCCGCCCCGACCTCGAGGCCCGCGGTTTCCGCGTCTTCGAGATCTCCACGGTCTCGCATGAAGGACTCCGCCCGCTCACCCTGGCCCTCGGCGAACTCGTCGAGAAGCACCGGGCGGAAGCGGTCGTCGCGGCTCCGAAGGAGCGGGTCGTCATCCGTCCGCGCGGGTCGAAGAAGGACTTCTCGATCCGTGTCGAGGGCGGCACCTACGGCAACATCTACCGCGTCCTCGGCGAGAAGCCGGTGCGCTGGGTTCAGCAGACCGACTTCCAGAACGAGGAGGCCGTCGGGTACCTGGCCGACCGTCTGGACAAGCTGGGTGTCGAGGACGAGCTGTTCCGCGTCGGCGCCGTGCAGGGATCGACCGTCGTGATCGGCGAGGGCGACAGCATCGTGTTCGACTGGGAGCCGACGATGCAGTCCGCCGCCGAACTGATGGCCGCGCCGCGAGGAACCGACCCGCGTCTCGCGCCGAACGACCGTCGCACGACGACGGAACGTCGCGCCACGTATTACGAGCGCATGGATGCCAAGGCCGCTGCTCGTGCGGAGGTGGAGGCTCAGCGCCTCGCGGCTTACCGCGAGGAAGGCGAGTGACCGCTCGCACCCGTGCCGACCTCGCGACGGCGTCCCGCATCGTCGTGAAGGTGGGATCCTCGTCGGTCAGCGGCGAGTCCTCCTGGCGCATCCCGGTGCTGGTCGAGGCCCTCGCCGCGGCCCACGCGCGCGGTGCGGAGGTCGTCCTGGTGTCGTCGGGTGCGATCGCCACCGGCATCCCCTTCCTGCGGCTGGACGCCCGCCCCACCGACCTCGCCACCCAGCAGGCAGCGGCCGCGGTCGGCCAGAACATCCTCGTCTACCGGTACCAGGAGTCGCTCCGCCCGTTCGACATCGTCGCCGGGCAGGTGCTGCTCACCACCGGCGACCTGGAGAACCCCACGTCGCGTTCCAACGCTCGTCGTGCCATGGAACGGCTGCTCGGCCTGCGCATCCTCCCCATCGTCAATGAGAACGACACGGTGGCGACGCAGGAGATCCGGTTCGGCGACAACGACCGTCTCGGCGCACTCGTCGCGCAGCTGATCGAGGCCGACGCGCTCATCCTGCTCAGCGACATCGAATCTCTGTACACGAAGCCGCCGTCCGATCCCGGAGCAGAGCCGATCGACACCGTCGCGCCCGACGCCGACCTCAGTGGACTCGAGTTCGGGGCGACGGTCGTGAACAGCGTAGGAACCGGGGGAGCGGCGACCAAGGTCTCGGCCGCGCGCCTGGCCGCGGCATCCGGCATCGGCGTCCTCGTGACGAGCGCCGATCTCGTCGACAAGGCCCTGTCGGGCGCCGACATCGGAACCTGGTTCGAACCCGCGATCTCCTAAACTGGGCGGATGACCGACCAGACCCCGCAGGTGCGCCTGGAGCGCGCCAAAGAGGCGTCTCGCGCCACCGCCGCTCTGACCAGCGACGACAAGGAACGCGCTCTCGAGGCGATCGCCGTCGCCGTCGAGCAGAACGCAGCCCGCATCATCGAGGCGAACGCCCGCGACATCGCCCGCGGGCGTGACGGAGGGATCGGCGAGTCGCTGATCGACCGGCTGCGGCTCGATGAGAAGCGCGTGGCCGCGCTGGCATCCGCCGTGCGTCAGGTGGCGGCCCTGCCCGACCCGGTCGGCCGCGTCGTCGGCGGACACCGGATGCCGAACGGCGTGGCCCTGGAGCAGGTGCGGGTGCCGTTCGGTGTGGTCGGCGCCATCTACGAGGCGCGCCCCAACGTCACGGTCGACATCGCCGCCCTGGCGCTGCGGTCGGGCAATGCTGTCGTCCTGCGCGGCGGAAGCGCCGCACGGGACTCCAACACGGTTCTCGTCGAGATCATGCGGGACGCGCTGGAAGGCGCGGGGGTCACCGGCGAGGCCATCCAGACCGTCGACGACTTCGGCCGCGACGGCGCGAAGGCGCTCATGCACGGCCGCGGTTTCATCGACGTGCTCGTGCCGCGCGGAAGCGCCGGCCTGATCGAGACCGTCGTCACCGAGTCGACCGTGCCGGTGATCGAGACCGGAGCCGGCAACGTCCACATCCTGCTCGACGAGACCGCACCCGATGACTGGGCGCGCGACATCGTCGTCAACGCGAAGGTGCAGCGTCCGAGCGTCTGCAACGCCGTCGAGACCGTGCTCGTGCACCGCCAGGCGGCGCCTCGGCTCATCCCGCTGGTGGCCAGCGCGCTGCAGAGCGAGGGCGTCGCGATCCACGGCGACGACATGGTCGCCGGCCTGGTCTCGAACGTCATCCCCGCCACCGAGGAGGACTGGAAGACCGAGTACCTGAGTCTCGACATCGCCATGAAGGTCGTCGATTCGCTCGACGAGGCTCTCGCGCACATCCGCACCTACAGCACCGGGCACACGGAGTCGATCATCACGACCGATTCGCGCAATGCGGAGCGCTTCCTCGCCGAGGTCGATTCGGCCGTGGTCATGGTGAACGCCTCGACCCGCTTCACCGACGGAGGTGAGTTCGGTTTCGGCGCGGAGGTCGGCATCTCGACGCAGAAGCTGCACGCCCGCGGTCCGATGGGGCTCGCCGAGCTGACCAGCACGAAGTGGCTCGCGCGTGGATCGGGTCAGACCCGCGGCTGAGGGCTAGACTGGGGGACGCTGTCCCGCTCAGGAACCCGAAGAGCACGCCACGAAACGGAGTCACGATGAACCTCGTCGCACAGATCGCGATGGCCGCCGCCGAAACGGAGCACCACGGCAACGTCCAGCTCGAGACGCTGATCTTCGGAGTCATCGCCATCATCGTCTTCGCGTTCCTCGCCCTGGTGACGCTGTCGTACAAGAACGTCGCCAACCGGCACTCGGCCAAGGCCGAGGCATGGGCGGCGAAGCACGGCAAGGACGGACACGAGGCAGGACACGGCCACTAGGCCCTTCATGAACACTGCTGCGACCACGCGCACCCCGCGCATCGGCGTGATGGGCGGTACGTTCGACCCCATCCATCACGGTCACCTGGTCGCCGCGAGCGAGGTCGCCCACTCCTTCGATCTTGACGAGGTGGTGTTCGTCCCCACCGGTCACCCGTGGCAGAAGTCGGATGTCACGCCCAGCGAGCACCGCTATCTGATGACGGTCATCGCCACGGCATCCAACCCGCAGTTCACGGTCAGCAGGGTCGACATCAATCGTGAGGGACCGACCTACACGATCGACACTCTCCGCGATCTGAAGCGCGATCGACCGGACGCGGAGCTCTTCTTCATCACCGGAGCGGATGCCGTAGCGCAAATTCTCAGTTGGAGGGACCATGATGAGTTGTGGGAATTGGCTCACTTCGTCGCGGTCTCCCGCCCAGGACATGTTCTGAGCACGGCCGGCCTCCCGAGCGACAACGTGAGTCAGCTGGAGGTGCCGGCACTGTCGATCTCATCGACGGTCTGCCGTGAACGCGTTCGCGACGATCAGCCGGTCTGGTATCTGGTCCCCGACGGAGTCGTTCAGTACATCGCGAAGCATCATCTGTATCGGAGCAAGGCATGAGTACATCGGATCAGCCAGATCACGGTCCGCTGACGCGCAAGCAGCTGCGGGAGATCCGCCTGACGGGTTCCACTCCCGTCATCACCCCCGAAGAGGCCGCCGCCGCGGCCGAGGCTGCCCCGCCGGCACCGCCCCTTCCTCGCCCGGCCACGCCGATCGAGATCCCGCCCGCTCCCGTCGTCGATGACGTCGCCGCCGACGCCGACACTGCCGACGCGGGTGCCCCGCTGACCCGCCGTCAGGTGCGCGAGCAGGAGCGGATCAAGACCGCGTCGGTCTCCGTGGTCGACGAGGACGCCCCCGAAGCCGAGCAGCCGGTCGAAGCCGCCGAGATCCAGGCCCCGGTCGCTGAGACTCCCGCGGAGGCTACGGTCGTCGAAGAGCCGGTCGTCGCAGAGCCGGTCGTCGAAGCTCCTGCCCAGGTTGCGCCCGAGCAGTCGTCCGCGCTCGTCTCCGGCGACCCGGACTTCGCCACTCCCGCATCCACCGCCCCTGACGACACCGCGGGTGACGACGATGACGTCGACGACGAGATCGTCGTCGAACCCGTCCGTGCAGCGGAGGCCGCCGACAGCGTGGGCGTCGTCCCGCTCGAGGTCACCGACGAGCCCGCGGAGACGACGGATGACGTCGCCGCCGTGTTCGGATTGTCCGACGAGAGCAACGACCTTGCGGTCACCGATGACGACGATGATGACGACGTCCTCGCGGATGTCGCAGACGCGGATGACGACGACGTCGTGGCGGATCCGCGACCGACGGTCAACTCCGCGTTCGGGGAGGGTCTGCTGACCGATTCTCCGGAACCGCATGCCCCGTTCCGCCCGTCCTTCGACGAGTTGCTCACGGTCGGCGACTCCACGGGCTCGCAGCACTCCGCACCCAACGCTCTGATCTTCACCCCTTCTCCGGGTGAGGGGTCGCTCTCAGGCCCCGTCGCCTCCACGGGCGAGATCCTCGTGACCGGTTCCTACGAGCTGCCCCGCGGGCTCGGCTCGCAGGGTCACGCGCACGGCACCACCGACGGCAAGGATGTCGACGCCGTCCTCATCGACGGCGAGCTCGCTCCGGCATCCTCGCCCACCCCGATCGCCGCGAGCGCGGCGGTCAGCACCATCAAGCCCGCCGGCGAGATCATCCGCCCGCCGGCACCCGAAAAGGGCAACCGACTCCTGCTCATCCTGGCCATCGTCGCCGGAGGTCTCGCCCTCGCGGTGGGCACTGCCGTCATCGTCGCCTTCTCAACGAATGTGTTCTGATGCAATCACCTGAAACTGCCGAAGAGATGCTGCGTCTCGCAGCACAAGCCGCCGTCGACAAGGGTGGTGAGGACCTCGTCGCGCTCAACGTGTCGGAGCCTCTGCCGCTCGTCGACATCTTCCTGCTCGTCACCGGTAACAGCGAGCGCAACGTCGCCGCGATCGCCGACGAGATCGAGGATCGACTGATCGAATCCGGTCACAAGCGCGTGCGTCGCGAGGGCCGAGCGGAAGCCCGCTGGGTGCTGCTCGACTTCGGTGACCTGATCGTGCACGTGTTCCACCAGGAGGAGCGGGTCTACTACGGCCTCGAGCGCCTCTGGAAGGACTGCCCGGTCGTTCCGATCGAGGTCGCCGAGCCCGAGCCCGCTGCAGATCGTTCCTGACGTGCCGGTGCACCTGATCACCGGTGCAGGCTCCGGTATCGGCGACGTCGTCGCCCGCCGCCTGCTCGACCGCGGGGATCAGGTCATCGCGGTGGCTCGCGACGCCGGGCGCGCCCGTGAGATCGCGGCGCAGCTCCCTGGTGCGTCGACACTCGTCGCCGATCTCTCCCAGCCCGGTCGCATCTCCTGGGCGCTCTCGAAGCAGAACCTTCCGGAGCGCATCGATTCGCTGCTCCACATCGCGGGTATCGTCGATCTCGGGGCCGTCGCGGATCTCGCGCCGACGCTGTGGGAGCAGCAGCTGGCCGTGAACCTCATCGCGCCCGCCGAGCTCACGCGGCTCCTGCTTCCGGTGCTGCGCGTGTCGCGGGGCCAGGTCGTGTTCGTGAACTCCGGTGCGGGTCTGCGGGCGCATGCCGGCTGGGCGGCCTACGCCGCCTCCAAGCACGGGCTCAAGGCGTTGGCCGATTCCCTGCGGGCGGAAGAGGCCGAGCACGGCGTGCGCGTGACCTCGATCTACCCGGGCCGAACGGCCACCCCGATGCAGGAGCGCGTGCACCAGCAGGAGGGCAGCGAGTACCACCCGGAGCGGTTCATCAGCGCGGATGCTGTCGCGACGACGATCCTCACGGCGCTCGACCTCCCGCGCGACGCGGAGATCACCGACCTGACGGTCCGTCCCGGAGCCTGAGCGCTGCCTCAGGCTGTCAGGCGGGTCCTCCGCGCCAGCATGCCGCGTTCGGCGCGCGTCTGCGGCGGGATCGCTGACAGCAGCGACTGCGTGTAGGGGTGGGTCGGGTTCCGGTAGACCTCTTCCGTCGCGCCGATCTCGACCATGTCGCCGAGGTACATCACCGCGACGCGGTCGGCGATGTGGCGTACGAGCGAGAGGTCGTGAGCGATGAAGACGATCGACATGCCCAGCCGTTCGCGCAGATCGCAGAGCAGGTCGATGATCTGCGCCCGGATCGACACGTCCAGCGCCGAAACCGGTTCGTCGCACACCAGCACATCGGGGTCGAGGGCGAGCGCGCGGGCGATCCCGATGCGCTGACGCTGGCCGCCGGAGAACTGATGCGGGAAGCGCGACGCCATCTCGGGGGTGAGTCCGACGAGCTCGAGCAGCTCGGCGACGCGCTCGCGACGACTGGCGGCGGTCCCGGTCCGGGTGGCGGCCAGCGGTTCCGCGATGAGCTGCTGGACCGTCATCCGCGGGTTGAGCGACATGTACGGGTCCTGGAACACCATCTGCACGCCGCGGCGGAGGATCCTTCGGTCGCGCAGCCGTCCTCGCGTGACGTCCTCGTCGCGGTAGCGCAGGGTGCCGGCATCGGGGGAGTCGAGCCCCACGAGCATCCGTGCCAGCGTCGACTTGCCGCTGCCGGATTCGCCGACGATCGCGAGGATCTCCCCGCTGTGCAGCTGGATGTCCACGCCGGCGACGGCCGCGACGCGGTGTGCACGGCGCCCGCTTCCGGAGCGGAAGGTGCGCTCCAGGCCGCGTCCGTCGAGGATCGGCGTCGAGCCGTCGGTGTCCGCCGCGGCGGACACATCCCGCGGCACCGCGTTCAGCAGCTGCAGGGTGTACGGATGCTGGGGCGCGGTGAGGACGTCATCCGCCCGGCCGGCTTCGACGATCCGCCCGGTGCGCATGACCGCGACGTGGTCGGCGACCTCCATCACGACGCCGAGGTCGTGGGTGATGAGCAGGATGCCGATGCCCAGGCGATCGCGCAGCGAGAGCAGCAGATCGAGGATCTGCGCCTGCACGGTCACGTCGAGCGCGGTCGTCGGCTCGTCGGCGATGATGAGATCCGGTTCGAGGGCGATCGCCATCGCGATCAGGATGCGCTGGCGCTGGCCGCCGGAGAACTGGTGGGCGTAGTCGTGCACCCGCTTCTCGGGGGTGGGGATGCCGACGAGCGTCAGCAGCTCGACGGCGCGGGCCAGTGCCGCGCGACGGCTGACGGGCCGGTGGGCGCGGATGAGGTCGACGATCTGATCACCGATGCTGAGCACGGGATTCAGGGCGGAGAGGGCGTCCTGCATGACCAGGCTGACCTTGACGCCGCGCAGTCGGCGGTGCTGCTCGGGAGAGAGGGAGAGGAGATCGGTCGTGCCCAGCGTCATGCTCGTCGCCTCGACGTCGCCGTTGTCGATCAGGCCCATGATGGCGCGAGCCGTCATCGACTTCCCCGACCCGGATTCGCCGAGGAGGGCGAACACCTCGCCCCGGCGCACGGTGATGTCGATCCCGTCGACGACGCGATTCGGTCGTCCGTCTGTCGAGAGCGTGACGGTGAGCCCGCGAACGTCGAGGACGACGCCGTTCTCCGGCGGTGACGTGTTCTCCATGCTTGCCATCATGCCAGGAGAATACCTCTGAATTGTTTCGAACAGGAAACATCTCAGCCGAAATTGTTCAGCAAGGTTGACATGTGCGCCGAAATCAACGAGATTCGAGGAAATCTCCCACTCGTCGATCGGGAGAGGCATCCGCATCACCGAACCGAAGGAGCGCATTCGTGCTCGAAGAAGCAGACCGGTACACCGGCTACACCGCGTACGACTACCTGGAAGCAGGCAAGGACTACCGCGAATTCCGCTACGCGAAGCAGATCGGTCGGGTCCCCGCCTACGAGGGTCTCGACCTCACCGACGCCCAGAAGGAGCGCACCGAGCGCCTGCTGCGCGAGGAGACCGTGATCTCCCTGCACGAGCACGTGCAGGTGTTCCCCGAGGACATGGGCGAGCTCCGCGACCACATCCGCCAGGGTCGGGAACCCACCGGCTACCAGGGTCTGGCGCGCTCCGGCCTGACCGCGGTGTTCGACAACGGCATGGACGGCACCTGCTGCATCTCCAGCGATGCCGGCTGGAAGTACCAGGACGTGCTGTTCGACCTCGGCGTGCGCATGGCCGACCTGGCGCACCAGGACTTCGTGATCAAGGCCGAGTCGATCAAGGACATCCGGCACGCCGCCGAGACCGGTCGCGTGGCGCACATCTTCGCGCTCGAGGCCTCGACCATGATCGAGAACGAGGTCGACCGCCTCGATGTCCTGTACGGGTTCGGCGTGCGCCAGATGGGCATCGCCTACTCGGAGGCGAACATGCTGGGCGGCGGGCTCAAGGAGCGCGGCGACGGTGGACTGACGTACTTCGGCGAGCGCGCGGTCGAGCGCATGAACAAGCTCGGCATCGCGATCGACATCTCGCACTCGGGCGACCAGACGTGCCTCGACGTGATCGCGCATTCGAAGAAGCCGGTGTTCATCACGCACGCCGGTGCGCGCGGGCTGTGGCCGACGAACCGCATGAAGACCGACGAGACGATCATCCAGTGCGCGAAGCGCGGCGGCGTGATCGGCATCGAGGCCGCTCCGCACACGACCATCTCGCCCCAGCATCCGAAGCACTCGCTGGAATCCGTGATGGATCACTTCCAGTACTGTGTCGACCTGGTGGGGCTGGAGCACGTCAGCTTCGGTCCTGACACCCTGTTCGGCGACCACGTCGGACTGCACGACGCCTTCTCGTCGAACCTCTCGCTCGGTCAGGCGCACGCCAACGTCGAGTATGAGAAGCAGCCGTACGTCGACGGCATCGAGAACCCGGCCGAGGCCTTCTACAACATCATCGGCTGGCTTGTGAAGCACGACTACTCCGACGACGAGATCCGCGCCGTCGTCGGTGGGAACACCATGCGCGTACTCGAGGAGGTTTGGGTCTGATGAAGCACAGCAAGTACCTCGCGCTCGGCGCGGCCGCGGCTCTCGCCGTCGGTCTCGTCGCCTGCGCCCCCACGGCCCCGGAGCCGGGGGAGACGTCCGGAAGCACCGGGCCGAGCGATGAGACGCTCAGCATCGGCACGACGACCGACGTCGTGAACTTCAACCCGGTGCTCGGTAACAGCCGTACCGACTCGTGGATCACGAACCTGATGTATCCGCACCTGCTGAGCATCAGCGAGGACGGCACCAAGGAGGCCCACGTGGCCACCGACTGGGGCTACGTGGACGACACGACCGGGTTCTACGAGATCCGCGACGACCTCACCTGGAGCGACGGCGAGCCGCTGACCGCGGAGGATGTCGCCTGGACGCTGAACGCGGTCAAGCGCGACCAGGCGCCGGGCACGTTCTTCGGGCAGCTCGGCAACCTCGACACGGCGACGGCCGTCTCGGACACCCGCGTCGAGCTCACGCTCACGCAGCCGGACTCGTCGATCATCGACGAGATCGGGTTCTGGGGCGTCGTCGTGCCGCAGCACGTCTTCGAGCCGAAGGGCTCGATCGCGGAGTTCGCGAACGACGGCAGCGATGGCGGCTGGGTCGGTATGGGCCCGTTCGTGCTGGATGACTTCCAGGTCGGCCAGCACTACACGCTGAAGCGCGTCGAGGACTACCCGCTCGTCGAGGGCGGCGTTCCCGGTCCTGCCGAGGTCGTGTACCGGGTGTACCCCGACGTGAACACCGAGATCCTCGCCCTGCAGAGCGGCGAGATCGACGTGATCGCGAACGCCCTCCCGCCGGCACAGGTCGAGCAGCTCAGCAACACCGACGGGTTGCAGGTCATCGAGGCCGCGGGTCTCGGCTACGCGCACCTCGTGTACAACATGGAGAAGCCGGACCTCGCGAAGACCGAGGTGCGTCAGGCTCTCGCCCACGCGGTCGACTACGACGCGATCCGGACCGTGGTGCTGCAGGATCAGGCCGTGTCCACCGGCTCCAGCGCGCTGATGCCGGTTCTCGCGAAGTACTACGACGACTCGATCAAGGAGTACGAGTTCGATCCAGAGAAGTCGCGCTCCCTGATGGAGGATGCCGGATACACGGCCGACGCCAGCGGCAACTTCCCGGTGTCGTTCCGCCTGATCTACTCGCTGCAGGACAGCGTCACCAGCCAGTGGGCGCAGCTCGTCAAGGACAGTGCGGCCGAGGCCGGCATCGCGATCGAACTGCAGGGCACCGAGCGGAACACGTACCTCGCGATGACCAGCGCGGGCGACTACGACATCTACGCGGGCAACTTCGCCATCATGGACGACCCGGTGACGAACTTCGCCCTGTCGTACCTGCCGGGGGGAGCGATCAACTACACCCACGTGGACGACGCCGACCTGAACGCTCTGATCGAAGAGGGCATGGTCACCTTCGATGAGGACGAGAAGATCTCGATCATGCGCGACGCCAACAAGATCGTGCACGAGCAGGTCTACGACAACATCATGTACACGCAGAACCTGTTCTTCGCCGCGAGCGACGAATGGGACGGATTCATCTCGAAGCCGAGCGAACTGCTGTCGATCGTGAACCCGCTCTCGCTCGCGAGCGCGCACCCGGTCGAATAACACCACTGAAATCTCGAGGAAGGTCGCCCGGGTGTCCCGAGCATCGTTCATTCTCCGTCGCGCAGGTCGAGGTCTGCTCACGATCTGGTTCGCCGTGACCGTGACGTTCCTGCTCCTGCGGCTGCTTCCCGGTGACCCGGCCCTGGCGCTGGCGAGTCCGAACATGACGGAGGCCATCCGGGCGACCATCCTCGAGCAGTACGGGCTGGACCAGCCCCTGATCGTGCAGTACGGGCTGTACATGTGGCAGCTGATCCAGGGGAACCTGGGGATCTCGTTCACCCAATCGATCCCGGTGCTCGACGTCCTCCTGCAGCGGCTGCCGTGGACGCTGCTGCTGACCATGACCGCCCTCGTACTGACGATCGTCATCGGCATCCCGCTCGGAGTGGCGGCCGCCTCGCACAAGGGCCGCTTCATCGACCGGGCGGTGCAGATCGTCGGCGTCACGGGGCAGTCCCTGTTCGTTCCGAGCGTTGCGATCCTGCTGCTGTTCGTCTTCGGGCTGAATCTCGGCTGGTTCCCCATCGGCGGTGCGTACACGAACAACACCTACGGCATCGAGTGGTACCTGAGCGTGGCGCAGCACCTCGTGCTCCCCGCCGTGTCGCTCATGCTGATCCAGGTCGGGTCGTATGTGCTGACGATGCGCTCGACCCTCATCGAGACGCTCGGCGAGGACTACATCCTGCTGGCGAAGGCCAACGGGCTCCGCGGGCGCCGCATCCTCTGGAAGCACGCCCTGCGCAACGCGCTGCTGCCCACGACCACCCTGATCGGCCTGCAGCTCGGCTTCCTCGTCGGCGGGGCCGTGCTGACCGAGACGGTGTTCGCCTACCCGGGCATCGGACGCGGCATCTACGAGGCCGTGACGCAGCTCGACTTCCCGGTGCTGCAGGGCGCGTTCCTCATGCTCGCGGCCACCGTCGTGGTCGCCAACACGCTCACCGACATCATCTACGGCTACCTGGACCCGAGAGTGAAGACCTCATGACCGCGCCGCTTCCTTCCTCCGTCCCCCTGGTGCCCAGCGAGCCCGCCGCCGTGGGCAGCGAACGTGCCAGCGCCCATACCTGGCGCGCCTTCCGCCGCGATCCTCTCGGCATGATCTCGCTCGGACTCCTGATCCTGCTCGTGATCATCGCTCTCGCGGCACCCCTGATCGCGCCGTACCCGGCGAGCTACGGGCCCGATGTGCTGCGTCCGCCCAGTGGCGACCACTGGTTCGGGACCGACGCCCTCGGTCGCGACGTGTTCGCCGAGGTCATCTGGGGCACGCAGCAGAGCGTGCTCGTCGCGGTGGCGGCCTCGGTGATCGCGATCGTGTTCGGCACGATCATCGCGGTGATCGGCGCCTACTTCCGCAAGCTCGACAGCATCATCAGCGTGATCGTCGACATGACGCTCTCGCTGCCGGTGCTGCCCCTGATGATCCTGATCGCGGCCCTCGTCGGTCCGAGCACATCGACGATCATCTTCGTCGTCGCGGCGTTCTCGTGGCCCGAGGTGACCCGTCTCGTGCGGTCGCAGGCGCTGACGGTCGTCGGTCTGCCTTACGTCGACGCCTCGCGGCTCATGACGACGTCGCCGCTGTGGATCATCTCGCGGCACGTGCTGCCGGCGGTCACCCCCGTGGTCGTCGTCTCCGTCGTGGTGACGGCGTCGCGGGCCGTGCTCTCCGCCGCAGGACTCGCCTTCCTCGGACTGGGAGACCCGACGAGCTGGTCCTGGGGCCGCGTGCTCTACGAGGCGCAGCAGGCCGGGGCGATGGTGAGCGCCTGGTGGCTGACGCTCTTCCCGTCGATCGCGATCCTGATCCTCGTGCTCTCAGCGACCCTCCTCTCGATCGCCTACAACGACGCGCGCAACCCGCGCCATCTCGCCCGCTAGGAAGCCGATATGACCGAGTTCGACCAGCGTCTCGACCCCGCGTTCTTCGACCGCGTGCAGGCCCGCGTGCGGGAGCGCATGGCGGAGGAGGGCTTCGACGCCTTCCTCACCGATCACCCCGAGGACATCGCGTATCTCACCGGGTTCTTCCACCATCCCTCGGAGCGTCCGGTGGCGATCTGGCTCGAAGCAGGCGGACGCGTCGTGATGCTGCTGCCGGAGCTCGAACGGGAGTACGCGCAGTCGCAGTCGTCGCGGGCCGAGCTGGTCGCCTTCTTCGAGTACCCGGGCGTCGTGGCGCCGTTCGAGGTGCTCGCCGCGGCGGTGTCACCCCGCGGTCGTGTGGGGTTCGCCTCGACGATGCCGTATCAGCGCCTCACCGCGGCGCGGTCGGCGATGAGCGGCGCCGAGCTCGTCGACTCGGACCTGCTCACCCGCGCGCGGTACGTCAAGTTCCCCGAGGAAGTGGTTCTGCACCGCGAGGCGGCGCGCATCACCGATCGGATGCTGGAGGCCGGTGTGCAGCTCGTCAGCGAGGCGGTGGCCGCGGGCGGAGACCTTCCGACCGAGACCGAGCTCGAGCGTCACGTGACGACCGCCGGTACCTCGCTGATGTATGCCGAGCACCGCAACGTCGTCGTCGCGTCGCTGCTCGCGGGTGGACTGGTGTACTCCGGCGCGAACTCCGCCTTTCCGCACGGCCTGCCCTCGGTGAACCGGCTCAAGGCGGGGGACACCTTCATGCTCTCGCTCGGCTGCGCGGTGGGTGGGCGGTTCATCGAGGGGGAGCGCACCTTCGTGCTCGGCGAGCCGACGGCCGATCAGCGGCGCTATCACGACACGATCCATGCGGCGCAGCGGGTCGGCCGCGAGACGATCCGGGCCGGCCTCGAATGCCGTGAAGCCAACCGCCTCTGCCTCGACATGATCCGCGAGGCAGGGCTCGGCGAGTTCATCCGCCACCGCCAGGGGCACGGCATCGGACTCGGCATGCACGAGGCACCCTGGCTGGAGGACGGCGATGCGACGCTGCTCGAGGCGGGGATGGTCGTGTCGAACGAGCCGGGGATCTACGTGCCCGGCCATGCGGGCTACCGCATCAGCGACAGCATGCTCGTGACCGAGGACGGCGCCGAGCCGCTGACCACCTTCCCGCGCGGTCTCGACGACTGCACCATCGCGCTCTGACGCATCCGATCTCGAGAAAGAGGACGACATGACATCCACCCCGCCGGTATCCCCGGAGTTCGCCGCCGCGACGAGCGACCACCAATGGGTCGAGATCAACGGCAACCACCTGGCGGTCGAGGTGCTCGGGCCGGAAGGCGCTCCGGTCATCATCACCCACCACGGGGCGCCCGGTCTCGGGTCCCGTGCCGAGCCGCGCGCGAGCTTCGGACGCCTCGCAGACGAGTACCGCGTCGTGGTGTTCGATGCCCGCGGCAGCGGACAGAGCGAGGGTGAGGGAACCTACAGCCATGAGCAGTGGGCCGCCGACATCGATGGCCTGCGCGAGTGGATCGGGGCGGAGAAGATCGTGATGGCCGGCGGATCATACGGCGGCTTCATGACGATGGAGTACGCGCTGCGCTACCCGGACCGTGTCGCCGCGATCGTGCTGCGCGACACATCGGCGGACAACTCCAACGCGCACCTGGCGCGGGAGAACGCGCTGGCATCCGATCGCGTCACCATCGACATGGAGAAGTTCGACCGCATCGACGTGGGCCAGGTCCGCGACGACGAAGACCTGAAGGACTGCTGGCGGGAGATCCTGCCGCTGTACGACTTCGTCTACGACCCCGAGGCGACGGAGCGCAAGGTGCAGGCCACTCCGTACCGCTACCGCGCCCACAACTACGCGTTCTCGGTGAACCTGCCGAACTACGACCTGAAGCCGCGCCTGCACGAGATCACGGTTCCGACACTCATCACCGTGGGCCGGACGGACTGGATCACGCCAGTATCGTGTAGCCAGGTGATCGCCGATCTCATTCCGGACTCGGAGATGGTGGTGTTCGAGAAGTCGGGTCACTCCCCGCAGATCGAGGAGGCAGAGGCGTGGACCGAGACCGTGCGCACGTTCCTGCACCGGGTGTACCCGCCGCTGACGCGATGAGCAGCAGCCATATCGGCCGCGAGTTCAGCGATCTCGACCGTCGGATCGTCGTCGCCCTGCAGCAGGACGGTCGCGCGAGCTGGACGTCGATCGCCGATTTCGCCGGCGCGTCGGTCTCCACCGTCACCCGACGTGGTCAGCAGCTGCTCGCCGAAGGTGTGGTGCAGGTGGGGATCGTGCCGACGCTGGGCAGCGAGGGGCACGTGGAGACCTTCTTCGTGCGGATCAACTGCACCCCCGGGGCCCAGCTGACCGTCGCGCAGGAGCTCATCGGTTCGCCCTACGTCCGTTTCGTGACCCTCGTGACCGGCAAGTTCGACGTCTTCGCGGAGGTCGTGATCCCCGGCGACTCCGCCACGTACGCGCACGTGCTCACCGATCTCCAGGGGATCCCCGGCGTCGAGAGATGGCGCAGCGACCTCGTCGTGCACACCTATAAGGTCAGCTTCGACTGGGGCCGTCAGCTGTACGACGCGCACGCCGAGGCGACGAGCGACCCGAAGTCGTACATGCCGGCACCGAACACGTGCGATCCCTCGCACTTCGACGCCGCCGACCGCGCGATCGTCGAGGAGCTGCGGCACAACGGGCGTGCATCGTTCCTGTCGATCGGCGCGAAGCTCGACATGAACGAGAGCAGCGTCCGTCGGCGGTATGAGCGGATGCGCAACGGCGGCTGTCTCACCACCGTCACGATGGTGCCGGCATCCGCTCTGGGAATGAGTGCGGAGACGCTGCTCATCCTGCGGGTCGAGCCGTCACGGATCGCCTCCGTCGCGCAGACGCTGTCGCAGCATGTGTCGGTCCGCTTCCTCGCCGCAGCCCTCGAGGAGAACTCGCTGTACTGCGAGATCATCCTCCCGAGCACGGAGACCCTGCACGATTTCCTCACCGGCACGATCGCGCACCTGAAGGGCGTCCGCGGCTGGAGCGCGTCGATGGAACTCGTGTTCATGAAGCGCGGCTTCATCGAGACGCCGTGGTGGCGCGCCCAGGTGGCGTCGGCAGGGGCGATCGACACCGACGCGTGATACCGCGGGCCCAGCATTGCTCGACCCTGTCAAGGGTGTTGTCTCGCTGAGCGCGGGAGCGCACACTCTCTTGTAGAGAGAGTCCTTGGAGGGCCCAGCCGATGTCAGACGTGCCAGATCCGCGCTATGTGTTGAATCGCCTCACATCATCGGAATGGGTCATCAACGACCTGCGCTACCCGCCGAACGACACGCGCCACCTCGTGGCCTGCGTGTACGAGGTGGCGGAGACCGAGGTCGAGGTGAACTGGTTGCGCGAACTCCCGCTCGCCAGTCGGTACGCGTCGGCGTTCGAGGTGCTCGAGGACATCGACCGGCTGCATCGCTCGCTCCGTTCGACGGGGTCGATCGCCGTCGCGCCGGCACCGCCTCTCCTCACGACCTAGAGAGATCCATGGGCAACGGCGCCCATGACAGAAGCGCACCCTCACGGATCACGCGGGGGTGCGCTTCGTCGTCCCGCTCAGTGCTCGTCGTCGACGTCGGCCTCGGCGGCGACGCGGTCGGCTTCGGCACTGTCGACGAGCGCGTCGTCGATGTCGGTGTCGGGCACGTGCTCGCCGTCGACGACTTTCGTCGGGACGCCGTCGGGTTCGCCGTCGTCCGGGAACGGGACGACAGGAGGAATCGGGTTGGACATGGTGGCATCCTTTCGCTCAGTGGATCTGGATGCCGTCACGATAAGGCGCTGCCGGATGCGCGAGTGAGCGGGTTGACCGTGGTCGAACAGAGCGCTAGGACGGAAAAAGCCCCCGGTGACCCGGGGGCTTCTTGGTGGACCTGAGGGGATTCGAACCCCTGACCCCCTGCATGCCATGCAGGTGCGCTACCAGCTGCGCCACAGGCCCAGACGCTGCTCCGTGAACCTTGGGGCAACTCGAAAAGAGTACTACACGAATCCGGGCGAGCACCAATCGGGACTCTGCTCCCGGGCGCGTCGTCGGGCCGCGGAACAACGGCGTGCGCGGCGATGTTGGATTCAGCGTGAACATCCTCGAGAGCCTCGTGATCGGTGCAGGGCAGGCCGGTCTCTCGTCGTCGTTCCACCTGGCCAGGCTCGGGATCTCGCACGTCGTGCTGGACTCCGGCGACCGCCCCGGTGGGGCCTGGCAGCACCGCTGGGATGCCCTGACGATGCGCGACGTGCACGGCGTCGCCGAGCTGCCGGGCGACACCGCTCCGCCTCGCGATGGGGAGCGGGCGAACGTCGCGGTGCCCGCGTACTTCGAGGCCTACGAGCAGAAGCATGCGCTGCCGGTGATCCGCCCGGTGAAGGTCGACCGCGTCGACGACGACCATGGGCTGCTCGTCGTCCGCGCCGGAGAGCAGGAGTGGACGACGCGCACGCTGGTCAACGCGACCGGCACCTGGACGCATCCGTTCCTGCCGCATGTGCCGGGTATGGAGACGTTCGTCGGCGAGCAGCTGCATACGGTGGATTACCCGGGGCCCACGCACTTCATCGGCAAGCGCGTCCTCGTCGTCGGAGGAGGAGCATCCGCCGTGCAGTTCCTCGGCGCCCTCGCGCCGATCACCGACACCCTCTGGGTCACGCGGCGCGAACCGGTCTGGCGCACCGACGACTTCTCGCCGGAGGCGGGTGCCGCGGCCGTCGCGCTCGTCGAGCAGCGGGTCGCGGCAGGCCTCCCTCCGCAGAGCGTCGTCAGCGTCACGGGCCTCATGCTGCGGCCGCAGGAGCGCGAGGCGGAACAGCTCGGCGCCTACTCCGACCGGCGCCCGATGTTCGAGCGCATCGAACCCGACGGGGTCCGCTGGGCGGACGGCTCATTCGAGCGTGTCGATGTCATCCTCTGGGCGACCGGCTTCCGACCGGCCATCGCGCACCTCGCGCCGCTTCATCTGCGCAGTGCTGCCGGCGGTATCCAGCTCGATCGCAACGGCCGCGGGACGACCGCCGTCGCCGATCCGCGCGTGCAGCTGGTCGGCTACGGCCCCTCCGCCAGCACGATCGGTGCGAACCGTGCGGGGCGCTCGGCAGCGACGGGCGTGCAGCGGATGCTCCGCCGTGCGGAGGCCCCCGTCAGCACCGTGTGAAAACCCTCGAAGAGCGGGAACCTGTGTTCGATAGGGCGTGCACCCCGTCGCTACGCTGAGGGCATGCTTCGCATCGTGTTCGCGGTCGTCTGGCTGCTGCTCTCGGTCTGGCTCGTCATCTGGGTGGGCGAGGGGCTCTTTGGCGTGAACCAGCGCCAGTCGATCCTGCCGTTCTCCGGCGAGGACACGCTCGGCGGGCCGATCTTCATCGGCGTCGCCTGGGGCCTGCTGCTGACCTTCGGCGGGATGTTCCTCGGGCTCGGGCGACGCAGGAAGCCCCGGGGCGAGGTGCAGATCGGCGTCGGCACCATCGTCGAGATCTCGCGCACCGGGCTCACGGTGAACGACGTGCCGCAGTACGACCTGTTCATCCGCGTCACACCGACGACCGGAGACGAATTCATCGGGCAGCTGCGGATGCTGGTGGATGCGAGCGACTTCTCCGCCCTCCAGATCGGTCAGCCGCTCGCCGTGCGATACAGCGCGACCGATCAGGACACGGTCGAACTGGCCGACCCCCATGACCCCGCGGTCCGCGATGCCCTCCTGCAGTGGCGCATCGATCGCGGTCTCGTCGACCCGAGCCAGGTGCGGGCACGCACGACCGGCACGCAGGTCCCGGCATCCGTGCTCGAGGTCCGACCCACCGGTCGCCGCAGAGAGGGGCAGAGCGAGCTCGCCCTGCGGGTGCTCATGGCTCCGGAGGGTGCCGCCACCTGGGAGGCCGACACGACCGTCTTCGTGTATCCCCAGGCGATCTCGCACCTGCAGGTCGGTGCGCCCATCTGGGCGTTCTACCGGCGGGAGGATCCGCAGACGGTCGCGGTCACGATCGAGAAGGAGGCCGGACGATGAACCCCATGGACACCCTCATCTGGCTGCTGAACTTCCCTGCGGCGCATGGCTACGCGATGGTCTTCATCGCCGGATTCTCGATCCTCGGCCTCTTCGCGATGTCGGTGCGCGGCGCCGCGCCGGGCGGAGCGCTCCGCGCCATCCGCGAACGGGAGGGGCTGCTGCGTCCGGAGGAGCGTCCGCGCGGCCAGGTCAGCGGTCGCATCCTGCGGATCGTCTTCCGCATCCTCGCGTTCGTCATGCTGGGGTCGCTGGTGATCGGGATCCTCGGTCTGACGGGGGTGCCGGTGACGCGCGCCTACATCTACGACAACGGCCGTCCGACGACGGCGACGATGGACGGCGACTGGGTGACGTTCACGACCGCCGAGGGAGTCGAGTACACGCTCGAGAGCAACTTCTTCAGCCCGGCCGTGTACCCGGATCGCGACGCGTACATTCCGACCGGTGAGCCGGTGGTCGTGCGCTACCTCGCTTCGCATCCGCAGGCGTTCGTGATCGACAGCTCGCAGACACCGCGCTGACGTCGGCGACGGCGCGTAGGGTGAGGACATGTCGCGCATCATCGTGTTCGGCGGCCACGGCCGCATCGCCCTGCTCCTCGCCCCGCTGCTCGCCGAGAGGGGCGACGAGATCACCGGGGTCATCCGCAACCCCGACCACACCGCAGAAGTGGAGGCCGGCGGCGCTCGTGCGCTCGTGGCCGACATCGAGACGCTCGACGTCGAGGCCCTCGCCGAGATCATCCGCGGCCATGATGCGGTGGTCTGGTCCGCCGGTGCCGGCGGGGGAGACCCGCAGCGCACCTACGCGGTCGATCGCGATGCGGCCGAGCGCACGATGGATGCCGCCGAACGCGCCGGCGTGCGCCGTTACGTGATGGTCTCCTGGATTGGGTCGACGGCCGATCACGGCGTTCCGGAGGACGACTCCTTCTTCGCCTACGCCGATGCCAAGTGGTCGGCCGACGAGCACCTGCGCGGCACCGGGCTCGAGGGCACGATCCTCGCGCCGGGGACGCTCACCCTCGACGAGCCCAGCGGGAAGATCCAGCTCGACCCCGACGGTCGTGGTGAGGTGTCGCGTGCCGACGTCGCGGCCGTGATCGCCGCGTCGCTCGCGGAGCCCTGCACGATCGGGCGCACCCTCCGCTTCGGCAACGGCAGTGATCAGGGTGCGCTTCCCATCGCCGAGGCGCTCGCCTGCTGAGGGGTCTGCCGAGCCGAGGCGGCAGGAAGGAATCCGGAATGCGTCGAATCCGTGTTCGGGCGGCCAGCGCTCTCGCCGTGGTCGCGATCGCGACGCTGTGGGCGGGCCCCGCGGCATCCGCTGTGTCGCTGCCGAGCACGACGCCCGCCGCATCCGCCGTGCAGCCCGGCACGAACGACCGTGCCGCCGAGCTCGTCGCGCAGATGACGGTGGCGCAGCAGGCGGCGAGCATCGTGATGGGACACGTGGCGGGGACGGATGCGGCCGCCCTCCGGTCCTACATGGAGTCCGGACTCGGCGGATTCATCCTCATGGGGGCCAACATCCCGGCGACCGAGGCCGAGCTGCAGGCCGTCACCTCCGCGCTCACCGTCGATCCCGCGCTTCCACCCCTGATCGCCGTCGACCAGGAGGGCGGCATCGTCTCGCGCCTGAACGGTGACGACTTCGCGGCGTCGACCTCGCTCAAGGAGCGGTCGGTCGACGACGCATCGGCCGCCTTCGCCGCTCGGGCGTCACTGGTCGCCCGCGCCGGGATCTCGGTCAACTTCGGAACCGTCGCCGACTTCACCGCGGACTCGCGCTCCTTCATCTACGGACGCGCGCTCGGCACCGATCCGACGAGCGCGGCGGAACGGGTGACCGCGGCGACCGCGGCGCAGGAGCAGTTCCTCGGCTCCACGCTCAAGCACTTCCCGGGGCACGGGGCCGCCCCCGGTGATTCGCACAGCGCGATCCCGAGCACCGGGATGGGCCTGGAGGAGTGGCGCGCGACCGAGGCCGTCCCGTTCGCGGCCGGGATCGACGCCGGAGCCTCCCTGCTGATGTTCGGTCACCTGTCGTACACGGCCGTCGATCCGGCCCCTGCCTCGCTGTCTGCGGCATGGCACCAGATCGCACGCGACGAGCTGGGCTTCCAGGGAGTCGCGGTGACGGATGACCTCGGCATGCTGCTGTCATCCGGCGACCCGGCGTATGCCGATCCCGTGGCGAACGGAGTCGCGGCGGTGGCCGCGGGCAATGACCTCGTGCTGATGATCGCCGGGTCCGACGCCGGGACGGCTGGGCAGATGGCTGCGGGCATCGCTGCCGCGGTCGATGCCGGCACCCTTCCGTCCGAGCGCCTGACGGAGGCTGCGACGCGCGTGATGGCCCTGCGGCTGGAATCCTCGGCGGCGACCGCGCAGTGGGCCGTCTGCCCGGACTGCGAACCGGCGGGCTGAGACTCAGGCGGGCTCGAGGGTCAGGCGGCTGCGCGCGCGCCGTCGCCGAGCCATGCGGACAGCAGGGCCGAGCGCAATGCTGTTCCCCGCTCCGCGAAGCCGCGCTGCCGCCGGACGTACTCGCTCTTGCCGTCGGCGGTCTCGATCGGCACGGGAACGACGTCCCAGGCGGAGAGATCGTACGGCGCCGCCTGCATGTCGAGCAGGCGGATGTCGCGCGCGAGCTCGAACGTGTCGAGCAGCAGCTCACCGGGCACGAGAGGCCCGAGCTTCATCGCCCACTTGTACAGATCCATGCCCGCGTGCAGGCAGCCCGGTTGCTCGAACAGCGGCTGCTCCTCGCGCGACAGGGGCGTACGGTTCCGTGGCACGGCCTCCGGTGTGAAGAAGCGGAAGGCGTCGAAGTGCGTGCAGCGCAGGTCGTGCCCCTCGACGACCGCGTCGGTGCCGGCCTGCCCGAGCCGCAGCGGGACCGGATGCCGGTGCTCGTCGGCGCGGTACACCATCGCCCACTCGTGCAGCCCGAAGCAGCCGAACTGCCCGGGGCGCGATGCCGTGCGGCGCAGCATCCGCTCGATGAGGCCGGCAAGCTCGGATTTCTCTCGGCGGAAGGCCGCGGCGTCAGGAACCACGGCGTCGTCGGACGAACCGGGGGAGTACCAGCGCCACGAGGCGCGGTCCGCGGCATCGGCGAGTTCGACGCCCGCTCCCGGATGCCAGCGCCGCAGCTGCGCGGGCTTGTAGGCGTAGTAGGTGAAGAGGAAATCCCAGACCGGATGCTTCTCGCCCCGCGCCGACCGGGCGCGATGCTCGGACGTGAGGGCGTCGGCCCGCTGCTGGTGCGCCGTCTCGCGCTCCATCCACTCCTCGCGTGCGAGAGACATGTCAGTTCAGGATGCCGGCCTCGCCGAGCTGGTCGCGGAGCCCCGCGCCGTCTTCGGCACTGACCCAGGGAGCCGAGTCGGCGGCGTGCGGCTCGGACTCCGCGCGACCACCGGCCAGCACGGCTTCGGCGGGGAGCAGGCGGCGGATCGCGACGCCGGCGACGGATTCGGGGTGCTCCTCCATGAACTGCGTGTAGATCGACTCGTCGTGCTGACCGTCATCGCCGATCAGCAGCCACGTCACGTGCGGGAATTCCGTCGCGAGACGGCGCAGGTTGGTGAGCTTGTGCTCGCGTCCGCTGCGGAACCAGCGGTCGTGCGTGGGGCCCCAGTCGGTGAGGAGCATCGAGCCCGCCGGGAACAGATGACGGCTGAGGAAGCGCCAGAGCGTCGGTGCGACGTTCCACGCGCCCGTCGACAGGTACACCATCGGGGCGCCCGGATGCTGCCGCAACAGCTGATCGAGGAGCACCGCCATGCCCGGAACGGGGAGGCGGGCGTGCTCGTCGAGGACGAAGGAGTTCCAGAAGGCGATGAACGGCCGGGGGAGTGCGGTGACCATCACGGTGTCATCGACATCCGACACCACGCCGAACGTCGTGTCCTTCGCGACGATGAAGGCGCGCGCCTCGACAGGTTCCTGGCCCTCGACGGAGATCGTGAACGTCTGCCATCCCGGTTCGAGATCGACGTGGATGACCGTGTCGACCACGCCGCCGCGGTCGGCGACCACCTGATGGGTCGAGTCCCCGAAGTGCACGGTCACGGCGGCGAAGCTCACCGGGATGCCGACGAAGCTGCGCCATCCGCGCACACTCGCGGGCTCGCCGTCGCGCGTCTTGCGCAGCGGTGGGACGATCAGCACCCTGCCGACGACGCGCACCCAGCCGGGACCGCCGTATCCGGGGAACGGGAGGATCGTCGCGATTCGCCCGCGGCGTCGCGCACGCCCCTCACGCCAGACGTGGATGCGGTGCTCGAGACGCGCGAACCAGTGGATCCGGGGCGCCGGGGGTGCGGAAGCCATTGGCTCAGTCTTTCACGTCGGCGTCCGTGTCCGCGTCTTCCGCCTCCAGGTGACGCGATTCCAGACGATGCAGCAGCTTCTTGCCGACGAAGACCACGACGAGGAAGAGGGCGATGATGCCCACGAAGATGTACCCGGCGTAGTGGACCTTGTCGGCGAGCTCATCGAAGCTCCCGGCAGCGAGCGACGTGATGCTCACGTACGCCGTGGCCCACAGCAGGCAGGCGGGCGCCGTCCACGCGAGGAAGCGGCGGTAGGAGAAGTGGCTCATCCCGACCGTGAGCGGCACGAGCGAGTGGAGCACAGGGAGAAAGCGCGACAGGAAGATGGCGATCCCGCCGCGGCGGGCGAGATAGCGCTCGGCCCGCACCCAGTTCGCCTCGCCGACGCGACGCCCCACCCAGGATGCCCGGATGTACGGACCGATCCAGCGTCCGAGCACGAACCCGATGCTCTCGCCGATCAGGGCGCCGACCAGGACGGCGACGATCATGGCCACGGCCTGCGCCGGACTGGTGATGCCGATGGACGCGACGAGAACGACGGTGTCACCCGGAACGACGAGGCCGATCAGGACGCTCGTCTCGAGCAGGACGGCGAGACCCGCGATGAGCGTGCGGGCGATCGGGTCGATCGACCGCATGAAGTCGATCAGCCACGGTACGAAGTCCTCCACTCCTTGAGGATACGGGAGCACCCCGGTCCTAGGCTGGAAAGGTGCGCGAACGCCTGAGTCCCCGAGAGCTGCCTCGCTGGGTGGAGCCGGCGAGCGTGTTCAGGATGCTGCAAGCGGAGGCCGCGGACGTCTTCTGGCTCGATGCCGGGGCGGCGGCGACAGAGGGGTGGAGCTTCGTCGGCGTCGGGCAGCCTGCCGAGCTCGGCGAGGACGTGCGTCTGGACGTCTCTCCCGGCGACGGCGCACTGCCGCCGTTTCAGGGAGGTTGGATCGGGTGGCGCGACTACGAGACCGGAGCAGCGGCGGCCGGCGCTCCGGTGTCGGACGACGCCGATCCCGCCGCGCCCTCGTGGCTGTGGGCGACCCGTGTCGTCGCGTTCGACCACGCGGCCGGGCGGACGTGGACGCTCAGTGCGGATGACGACGCCGAGCACTGGGCGGACGCCGTGGCCACGGCATCCGCTTCTCCGTCGACCCAATCTGCGGACCGGGCCGACGGCGGAGATCGGATCGCCGAAGCGCGGCACGAGCCCGCCGAGTACGCGACGCTCATCGAACGCTGCCGGGAGCTGATCCGCGCCGGCATCGCCTACCAGCTGTGCCTCACGACGCGATTCACCGTTCCGGGCGCGCACGACGCCGTCGCCGTCTACGAGCGCCTCCGGGCAGCCACGCCCGCGCATCACGGCGGCTTCGTCCGCATCGGAGGGCGAGCACTGCTGAGCGCGAGTCCCGAGCAGTTCCTGCACGCCGGGGGAGGTGTCATCCGCTCACGCCCGATCAAGGGCACGCGGCCGCGGAGTGCGGATCCCCAGACGGATGCGGCTCTCGCCGAGGAGCTCGCGGTGAACCTCAAGGAGCGCGCCGAGAACGTGATGATCGTCGATCTGATGCGCAACGACCTGTCGCGGGTGTGCGTTCCCGGATCGATCCGCGTCGACGGGCTGTGGGTCGTGGAGAGCTATCCGGCCGTGCACCAGCTCGTCAGCACCGTCAGCGGCACGGCAGCGGAGGGCACGACCGTCGGCGCTCTGCTCGAGGCGACGTTCCCCGCGGGGAGCATGACCGGTGCGCCGAAGCTGTCCGCCATGACGCAGCTGCACCGGCTCGAGGGTGGCCCGCGCGGCGTCTACGCGGGATGCTTCGGGTACGTCGGGGTCGACGGCGCGGTGGATCTGGCGATGGTCATCCGCAGCATCATGATCGATGAAGACGCCGCCGTGGTCGGCGCTGGCGGCGGGATCACGTGGGGATCGGTCGCTGCTGACGAGGTCGCCGAGGTGGCCACCAAAGCCCGCGCACCGCTCGCGGCGCTCGGAGCGGAAATGCCCGCGCTCTGGCGTTCCGATATCCTGAACTGATCCCGTTTTTCCCTGCAGATTGGTCGTGCGTTCGTTGTCTGAGAACCTGTCCTTCGGTCCCGCCGACGAGGGGACCCCGTCGGCGCACGCCATTCAGAGCAAGTGGCAGAAGTACTGGGCGGAGAACGAGACCTTCCTCACGGGCGGCGATGACGACAAGCGCCCGCGGCGCTACGTCCTGGCGATGTTCCCGTACCCCTCCGGCGATCTGCACATGGGGCACGCCGAGAACTACCTCTATTCCGACATCGTGGCCCGTTTCTGGCGCCACCGCGGGCACAACGTGCTGAACCCGATCGGGTGGGACTCGTTCGGCCTTCCCGCCGAGAACGCCGCGATCCGCCAGGGCGCCGACCCTCGCGAGTGGACCTACACGAACATCGCCCAGCAGAAGGCGGCGTTCCAGTCGTACGGAGTCTCGTTCGACTGGTCGCGCGTGCTGCACACCTCCGACCCGGAGTACTACCGCTGGAACCAGTGGCTGTTCCTGAAGCTGCACGAGCGGGGCCTGGCCTACCGCAAGAAGAGCGCCGTGAACTGGTGCCCGAACGACCAGACCGTGCTCGCGAACGAGCAGGTCATCGACGGCCGCTGCGAACGCTGCGGCTACGAGGTCGTCAAGAAGAAGCTGACCCAGTGGTACTTCAAGATCACCGACTACGCCGACCGGCTGCTCGACGACCTGAACCAGCTCGAGGGGTTCTGGCCGCACAAGGTGCTGCAGATGCAGCGCAACTGGATCGGCCGCTCGGTCGGCGCCGATGTCGACTTCCGCATCGAGGGCCGCGATGAGCCGGTGACCGTGTTCTCGACGCGCCCCGACACGCTGCACGGTGCGACGTTCTTCGTCGTGGCACCGGACTCCGACCTGGCCTCCGAGCTCGTCGCCGGTGCCCCCGCGGAGGTGCAGGAGCGCTTCCGCACCTACCTGGAGCAGGTGCAGAAGGAGACCGACATCGATCGGCAGTCCACGGACCGCCCGAAGACCGGTGTGTTCCTGGAGCGCTACGCGATCAACCCCGTCAACGGCGAGAAGCTGCCCGTCTGGGCGGCGGACTACGTGCTGGCCGACTACGGCCACGGCGCGGTCATGGCCGTGCCCGCGCACGACCAGCGCGACCTGGACTTCGCCCGCGCCTTCGACCTGCCGGTCAAGGTCGTCGTCGACACCACCGCTCCTGTCACGGGTGCCATGCCCGTCATCGAGGTCGACGAAGAGGGCGTGCCGATCGACACCGGTGCCGCCCTCGACGAGCAGAACCCGTCGTCCACCGGTATCGCCCTGACCGGCGAAGGCCGGATGATCAACTCGGGGCCGCTGAACGGCCTGTCCAAGCGCAACGCGATCGCCCGTGCGATCGAGCAGCTGGAGTCGTCCGGTACCGGCCGGGCCGCGAAGAACTACCGGCTGCGCGACTGGCTGATCTCCCGACAGCGTTTCTGGGGCACGCCGATCCCGATGCTGCACGCGGAGGATGGCCGGATCATCCCGGTACCCGAGGAGCAGCTGCCCGTGAAGCTGCCGAGCATCGAGGGCCTCGACCTGAAGCCGAAGGGCTCGTCGCCGCTCGGCGCGGCCGAGAGCTGGGTGCAGACCGTCGATCCCGAGACCGGCGATCCGGTGCTGCGCGACCCCGACACGATGGACACCTTCGTCGACAGCTCGTGGTACTTCCTGCGCTTCCTGTCGCCGAACAGCGACACCGTCGCGTTCGACCCGGCCCAGGCCGCACGCTGGGCTCCGGTCGACTCGTACATCGGCGGTGTCGAGCACGCGATCCTGCACCTGCTCTACGCGCGCTTCATCACCAAGGTGCTGTTCGACATGGGGCTGATCGACTTCACCGAGCCGTTCTCCAACCTGATCAACCAGGGCATGGTCCTGCTCGACGGCGCGAAGATGTCGAAGAGCAAAGGCAACCTGGTGCTCTTCGAGGAGGAGCTCGACGCCTACGGCGCCGACGCTCTGCGCGTGGGCCTGGCGTTCGCCGGGCCCGTGGAGGACGACAAGGACTGGGCCGACGTCTCGACGACCGGCGCCCAGAAGTTCCTGGCCCGCGCTCTCCGCATCGCCGGTGAGGTGGACAGCCCGGTCGACGTGGTGTTCGCCACCGGCAACGCGGGTCTGCGACGCGCGACCCACAAGCTGCTCGCCGAGGCTCCGGCCCTGGTCGAGCAGACCAAGTTCAACGTGCTGGTCGCTCGCCTGATGGAGCTCGTCAACATCACGCGCAAGACCATCGACGGTGCGGGCGGTGCCACCGACCCCGCCGTGCGCGAGGCGGCCGAGACGATCGCCGTGATGCTCGACCTCATCGCCCCGCACACCGCGGAGGAGATGTGGGAGATCCTCGGCCACGAGCCGTCGGTCGGCCTGGTGACCTGGCGTTCTGCCGATCCGGCGCTGCTCGTGGAAGACACGATCACCGCCGTCGTGCAGGTGGGCGGCAAGGTGCGCGCCCAGCTCGAGGTGTCGGCGCGCATCGGCGAGGCCGAGCTCGAGGCGCTCGCGCGGGGTGACGAGCGCGTGATCCGATCGATCGGCGACCGCGAGATCGTCAAGGTCGTCGTGCGCGCACCGAAGATCGTCAGCTTCGTCGTCAAGGGATGAGTCGTCACGCGCTGAGGCAGAGACTCCTCCACCGGGGGCGATCCTGACGGGTTGTCCCCGAGTGGTGGCTTCGGGGCCCGCCGGAGTGCGCCGCGACGCCTAACGTTGCGGAATGCCTGCAGAGCCTCCTCCTCCCGCGCCGCCGCGACGTCGGCTGCGGCTGAGCATCGGCGCCGGGGTGGTGCTGGCCCTCGTGGTGCTGTCGGCGGCGGTCGGGCTCGGCATCATGCGAGGCCAGGCGGAACCCACGTCGTCGGTGCCCCTGACCGGCGACAGCCGCGCGTCGGAGGCGTCGGGCGACCTCTACGTGCACGTCCTCGGCGCGGTGGAGCGTCCCGGGCTGTACGTGCTCGATCTCGATGCGCGCCTCGTCGATGCCGTCGCGGCCGCGGGGGGAACGACCGATGACGCCGATCTGGCGGCGGTGAACCTGGCGCGCATCCTCGCCGACGGCGAGCAGATCGTCGTGCCGACGCTGGGCGCGGCATCCGACGCGACGGGAGCGGCGCCGCCGGGAGATGATCGGGTCGATCTCAACTCGGCTGACCAGGCCGCCCTCGAGACACTGCCGCGCATCGGACCGGCGCTGGCCGAGCGGATCATCGCGTGGCGGGAGGAGAACGGTCGCTTCGCGTCGGTCGACGACCTGCTCGCCGTGCCCGGGATCGGCGAGAAGCTGCTCGCCGGCATTCGCGACGGTGTTCGGGTGTGAAGACGACCTAGACCCTCGGCATGCGAGACCTGAGCACATCGAACTCGGCTCCGGGGGTGTTCGGATCGAAGCCGTGCTCGAGCAGCCATCGTGACGCGACCAGGCTGCGCAGCGACCACCAGGCCCGGATCACGTCCGGGTCCGCATCGGCGCCGTAGCCCGCGAGCAGATCCTCCAGGCGCTCCTCGTGGCCGAGGGTCAGGATGGCGAGATCGAACATGGCGTCGCCGGATGCCGCCTCGGACCAGTCGATGATGCCCGTGACGTCATCGCCGTCGGTGAAGACGTGGGTGATCTGCAGGTCGCCGTGGATGAACACGGGCTTCCAGGGCCGCAGCGCGCCCTCCGCGAGCTCGCGATTGTGCCGGATGATCTCGGCGGGGAGCGCGCCGTCGGCCAGCAGCCAGGCGCATTCGGTTTCGAGCTCTGCCACCCTGTCCTCCACGGAAGGCCCGGACCACGGCGGCAACGGCGCATCGTGCAGCCTCCGCACGGCAGCACCTGTCGCGGCCCACGCCGCCGACGATGCTTCGGACGGTTCTCCCAGCACACCGAGGGCCTTGCCGGGGAGGGCGGCGAGGGCGAGTACGGGTGCTCTCATCCAGAGGATCTCCGGGGTCGGCACCGGCGCCAGTGCCATGGCTCCGACCTCCACCTCGTGATGGGACGGATCGCTGTCGACCTTGAGGAACACGTCGCCGACGCGCAAGGTCGTGCGCTGGTTGTGGGCGACGACGATCTCCACCGCATCCATAGCGCCGAAACTAGCAGCATCGACGTCGTCGCACGGGTGGGCATCTGTTCTGCACGGATGCCGCGCCGAACGCGATCTCCACGGTCGCCGCACGGCGGGGCATTCGCGGCGTGGTGGTGTCGTCTGTCGCTCGTAGCGTGACGGGATGCCGCAGCGAGAGTCGCCTTCCGAGGATCCCGGAGCCGGAGGGAGACGCCGCGATCTCCGGCTCCTGCCGATGGCGGGGGGAGTGTGGGCAGCCGCGCTGATCTGCGTGTTCGTCCCGGGTTGGTCCTGGTGGATGGTGATCGCCTGCGTGACCGCGGCCGTGCTCGCGGTCGTCGTGGCGCATCGACAGGGTGCTCGGATACGCCGAGCAGGAGCGGGCGGTCTGAGCGTGCTGCTGTTCGCGGCGATGGCGGCCGCGGCGTTGACGGCCGCGCTGGCATCGCCTGCACGAGACGAGGCGGCGGGATGGTCGGGGCGCGTGGCGGAGGTCTCGGCGACCGTGACGTCGTCCGCGTCGATCGGGCAGGACGGAAAGCTCTGGTTCGACGCGCAGACGATGAGCGTCGGCATCCGTGGTGATCCGGTCGCGGTGTCTGTGCCCGTGCGCATCGGTGTCGAACCGGGGGAGGGTTTCGATCTCGGTGCGGATGTACGCGTCGTCGGTCAGGTGCAGGCGACGGATGCGGGGGAGCGCGCGGCGCTGATCGTCTTCTCGACGGAGGCGGAGGTGGTGCGTCGCGCCGCGGGAGTGTTCGACATCGCGGCAGGCGCTCGGCAGGCGTTCATCGATCGGTCGACGCGCCTGCCGGAGCCTGGCGCAGGCCTGCTCCCCGGCCTCGCGGTGGGAGATACGCGTGCCGTGACGCAGACGCTGAACGACGACATGCGCACGACCGGGCTCAGTCATCTGACGGCGGTCTCCGGCGCCAACTGCGCGATCGTCGTCGGAGCCGTGTTCTGGCTGACAGCTCTCTGCGGAGGAGGGCGGATGCTGCGCGTCATACTGGCCGCGATCGCACTGTCGGGGTTCGTGGTGCTCGTCACGCCGGAGCCGAGCGTGATCCGGGCGTCGGTGATGGCGGGCGTGGCGATGCTCACGGTGCTGCTGGGGCGACCGAGCGCGGGAGCCGGGATGCTGGCACTGTGCGCGGTGATCATCCTCCTGGCCGACCCGTGGCTGGCTGCGACGCCGGGGTTCGCTCTCTCGGTGGTGGCATCCGGAGCGCTGATCCTGCTCGCACCGCCGCTGAGCAGAGGTCTGACGCGGTGGATGCCGGCTCCCGTCGCGCTCGCGATCGCCGTGCCGCTGGCCGCGCAGCTCGCGTGTGGTCCGATCATCGCCCTGTTCGCCGAGCAGCAGTCTCTGATCGGGGTCGCCGCCAATCTGATCGCCGCACCGGCGGCTCCCGTCGCCACCGTGATCGGGCTGCTGGGGTGTCTGGCCGCGCCGCTGCCGCCGCTCGCCGATGTCCTGACGGCCTCCGCCTGGCTCCCGGCGGCATGGATCGCGACGACGGCCGCGACGGCCGCCGAGCTTCCGGTGGCGGAGCTCATCCTTCCGGCGGGGATCGGAAGCGCCCTGCTGGTACTCCTCGTGAGCGGATCGGTCGCTCTGATCCTGCTCCGACTGCGGACGTCGTCGGGTGACGCTCCGATTCGGTGGCTGTCGCCGGTGCGGCGGGTGGCCTCCGCCGTCGTGATCGTGGTCGTCTCGCTGGGCGGCGCACAGGTGCTCCTGACGGGCCCGCTCGCCACCGCGACGTCGCCCGACGGCTGGGCCATCGCCGCGTGCGACGTCGGCCAGGGCGATGCGGTGCTGGTGCGCTCGGTTGGCGAAGTGGCCCTGATCGACACCGGACCGGATCCGGAGCTCCTGGACGCCTGTCTGCGGTCGCTCGGCGTCGAGCACATCGACCTGCTCGTCCTCTCCCACTTCGACCTCGACCATGTGGGCGGCGCGGCAGCCGTGATCGGTCGGGTCGACACGGTGCTGCATGGTCCACCCGCCGAGCCGCCCGACGAGCGTCTTCTGCAGGAGCTGGTCGCGGGCGGCGCGCGCCTCAGCTCGGCGGAGGCCGGTGATCGTGGCGTGCTGGGCTCCACCGACTGGAGGGTGCTCTGGCCGCTCAGAAGCTCCTCCGCCTTTCCCGCGGGCAACGACGCGAGCGTGGTGATGGACTTCGCCGGCGGTGAGGTGCCGCGCTCGCTGTTCCTCGGCGACCTCTCCGCCGAACCGCAGCGGATGCTCCTGCGCAGTGTCCGGCTCGGCACGTACTCGGTGGTCAAGGTCGCCCATCACGGCAGCGCGGACCAGGATCCGGGCCTGTACGACAGTGTCGACCCGACGATCGCGATCTTCAGCGCGGGCGTCGACAACGACTACGGACATCCACGGCAGGACACGCTCGACCTGCTGACGGCCACCGGCGCGCATGTCCTGCGTACCGACACCCAGGGGCGCATCCTGGTCGGCATCCGTGAGGAAGAGCTGCAGGTCTGGACGGAGAGGTCACCGTGACCGGCTCGGCGTCGGACGTCCCCGGTAGTCTTGATCCATGGCAGCCTCGCGTCCCCCTTCCCGTGGCGGCGCGAAGGCCGGGAAGATCCCTCAGGTGTCGTGGCGCGAGCCGCATCCGGCCCCGCTCGTGCTGGTATCCGGTCCCGAAGAGATCTGTGCTGAGCGCGCGATCGCCGGGGTGCGCGACTACCTCCGCGCGGAAGATCCCTCTCTCGAGGTCAGCGACGTACGAGCCGACGACTACGAGCCGGGCACGCTGCTCTCGCTCACGTCGCCGTCGCTGTTCGGCGAGCCCCGACTGGTGCGCGTGTCCGGTGTCGAGAAGTGCACCGATGCCTTCATCCAGGAGGCGGTGTCGTACCTCGACCATCCGCAGGAGGGCGCGACCGTCGTGCTGCGGCACACCGGCGCGAGTGTCCGCGGAAAGAAGCTCCTCGACGCACTCCGTGCCGGCACCGGAGGCGGCATCGAGATCGCCGTCCCCGCGATCAAGCGCGACAGCGACCGTGTCGATTTCGCCGCGGGCGAGTTCCGCTCGGCGAAGAAGCGCATCGCGCCGCCGGCGCTCCGAGCCCTGGTCTCGGCCTTCGCCGATGACCTCACCGAACTCGCGGCCGCATGCCAGCAGCTGATCGGCGACGTCGAGGGCGACATCACCGAAGACGTGGTCACCCGGTACTACGGCGGGCGCGTCGAGGTCTCTGCCTTCGTGGTCGCCGACACCGCGATCGCGGGCCGCTACGGCGAGGCGCTGATCGCGCTCCGCCACGCCCTCTCCTCCGGCGCCGACCCGGTGCCGATGGTCGCCGCGTTCGCGATGAAGCTGCGCACCATGGCGCGCGTGGCGGGCAACCGCGAGCCCAGCAGGCAGCTGGCACAGCGTCTCGGCATGAAGGACTGGCAGGTCGACCGTGCCCGCCGCGACCTCGCCGGCTGGAACGAGCGGTCTCTCGGCATGGCGATCCAGGCGACCGCCCGCGCCGACGCCGAGGTCAAGGGTGCAGCACGCGACCCGATCTTCGCTCTCGAGCGCATGATCACCGTGATCGCCACCCGTGAGCCTTTCGGAGCGTAGAGCCGAAAGCCGCAGGAACCGACAGCCGCGCGTTCGGACAACGAAAAAGCCCGCCTCATCGAGGCGGGCTGATTCAGAAGCTGATGCTGTCGCTCAGAGAGCGCCGACCTGCTTGGCGAGAGCCGACTTGCGGTTCGATGCCTGGTTCTTGTGCAGAACGCCCTTGCTGACGGCCTTGTCGAGCTTGACGGCGGCCTTCTTCAGCGTGGCCTCGGCAGCGGCCTTGTCACCGGCGGCGACAGCGGTCTTGGTCGAGCGGATGAGCGTCTTGAGCTCGCTCTTGACGGCCTTGTTGCGCTCGTTCGCCTTCGCGTTGGTCTTGTTGCGCTTGATCTGCGACTTGATGTTTGCCACGTGTGGAACCTTCTGTACAGGAGTGATGGGAGATGCCGGCAGCAGAAGAGGGCTGCTGCACAGCGGTCGTGAGGGAAGAACCCACACGCAAGCCAAGAGTCGAGTCTATCAGCAGACGACACGATCGCGCGAAACGACCCGGAGTGACGGCACTGAGTCGCGGATCTGCTGGCACTGGGTGCAGAATCAACCCTAACCGGACACCGACGTCGAGGAGCCACATGACCGCCGTTCCCACTCGCTCGACTCTGCCCGCAGGATTCCGCTGGTCTGCGGCGACCTCCGCGTTCCAGATCGAAGGCTCTCGTGACGCGGACGGACGCGGTCGATCCATCTGGGATGACTTCCTCGAAGCACCCGGAGCGATCGTCGACGGCTCCACGGCTGACCCGGCGTGCGACAGCTATCGGCATCCGGAAGTCGACGTCGCCCTCGCCGCCGGCCTCGGCCTCGATCGCTACCGCTTCTCCCTCCCTTGGGCGCGCGTGCAGCCGGAGGGCAGGGGAGTGGGCAACTCCGCCGCACTCGACCACTACTCGCGTCTCGTCGACCTCCTTCTGGATGCCGGCGTGGTCCCGTTCCCGACGCTCTACCACTGGGAGATGCCCAGCATCGTGGAGGCGGACGGCGGCTGGCTGAGCCGTGATACGGCTGAACGCTTCGCTGACTACGTGGGCGTCGTGGCCGACCGTCTGGGTGACCGGGTCGCGCACTGGTACACCCTGAACGAGCCCGCGATGACGACCCTGCAGGGCTACGCGGTCGGGGCACTCGCTCCAGGCAGACAGCTCCTCTTCGACGCGCTGCCGACAGTGCACCACCAGCTCCTCGCGCACGCGCGGGCTTCGCAGGTGCTCCGCGATCGCGGTGCCGCCCAGGTCGGTCTCGTGAACAACCACACCTGGGTGCTGCCGCGGCACGACACCGCGGAGGATCGGCAGGCCGCAGCGGTGTACGACACGCTCCACAACCGCGTGTTTACCGAGCCGCTCCTCGCCGGTGCCTATCCCGACCTGGAGGCGTTCGGGCTCCCGCCGATGCCGGTGCAGGACGGCGACCTCGCCGCGATCGCCGCATCCATCGACTTCTACGGCATCAACTTCTACAACCCGACCACCGTCACCGCGGCGGATGCCGCGAGCCCGATCCCGTTCGACATCGTGCCGACGCCCGGCGCGCCCGTGACAGGGTTCGGGCCGGAATGGCCGATCATGCCGTCAGCCCTCCACGACCTCCTGATCGACCTGCACGCGCGGCATCCGAACCTCCCCCCGGTCATCATCGGCGAGAACGGCGCCTCGTTTCCCGAACCGGACCATGCGGGTCGCATCGACGACACCGACCGGATCGGCTACCTCGCGGGCCACATCGCCGCGGTCGGAGAAGCCATCGACGCCGGTGTTCCCGTGGAGGAGTACACGGTCTGGTCGCTGCTGGACAACTGGGAGTGGGCCGACGGCTACACCCAGCGCTTCGGCCTCGTGCACGTCGACTTCGAGACGGGGCGGCGCACGCCGAAGGCCTCGTACGACTGGTATCGCGATCTCATCGCGGCCACCCGACCAGCTGTCGTCACGAAGGGGAGTACGCGATGAACACTGCCACCAGGGCCGGTGCCCGATGGATGTCGCTGTTCACGCTGGCGTGGCTCGCCATCTGGACCGTGCAGCTCACCCCGGTGCAGCTGCTCCTGCCGTTGCAACTCGACACCCCCGAGGACGACTGGATCCGCGGAGTCGTGTCGTCGGGGCTCGTGCTCGGCATCGGCGGGCTCGCCGGCATCGTCGCAGGACCCGCGGCCGGCGCCCTCTCGGACCGTGCGGCCTCCGGGCGGCACCGGCGGCGTCCCTGGGCGCTCGGGGGAGTCTGGCTCACGGTCGTCTGCCTCGTGCTCACCGGGTTCGCGAGCGGGCCCTGGGCGGTCGGAGCCGGGTGGGTGGGTGTCTCGATCGGCGTCGCGGTCTCGTCTGCCGCGTTCACCGCGCTGATCGCCGATCAGCTGCCGACGACGCAACGCGGCGCTGCCGCGGCGGCCGTCGGCTCGAGCCAAGCCGTGGGTATCGTCCTCGGCGTCGGGCTCGTCGTTCTGCTCGGTCTCGGCATCCTCGCCGGCTACCTCCTCCTCGCCGGCATCATCGCCGTGATCGGCACCGGCGCCGCACTTCTCCTGCCGGACCCGCCCGGAACGGCAGCGATGCGCCCGAAGGGAGAGGGACGCAAGATCCTCGCCTCCCTGCGCGATCGCGACTTCGCCTGGATGCTGTCCGGTCGTCTGGTCACGAACATCGGCAACGCCCTCGGGACGGCGCTGTTCCTCTTCTTCCTGCTGCACGGCCTCGGACAGGAGAGTGCCGTCGCGCAGGACAACCTGCTGCTGCTCATCATCGTCTACACGGTGTTCGTGGTGATCGCGGCCGTGTTGACGGGCATCGTGTCGGATCGCACCGGGAACCGGCGCACGCTCACCGTCGCCGCGACCGTGGTGCAGGCGGCATCCGGAGTGGCGATCGCGCTGGTGCCGACCTTCGAGATGACGATGGTGGCCGCTGCTCTCATGGGTCTCGGGTACGGCGCCTTCTCGACCGTGGGGCTCGCGTTCGCGGCCGATCTGCTCCCCGATGAACAGGATCACGCGCGCGACCTCGGCATCGTCAACGTCACCGCGGCGCTGGGACAGCTGATCGGTCCGGTGCTGGGCGCGGGACTGGTCGCACTCGTCGGCGGCTTCTGGCTCGTGTTCGTCGCCGCCGCCGTGCTCTCGCTCGTCGGAGGTGTGCTCACCGCCTGTGCGCGACAGCCCGCGCGATCATGACCGGTCGGCAGACTCGATCGTCGCGATTGCGAGCTGCAGCACGGCATTGAACACCCGAGGACGCATCGCTGTCACGAGATGCGTCGTCCGAGGCACCACGATGAGCTCAGCGTGGGGCGCGAGGCGCTGGAAGAGCCGCTCGTTCACCCGCAGTTGGTCGTACTGGCCGTTCACGAACCGCAGCGGGATCGTGATCCGTTCCACGGCCGTGGCGACATCGAGGGTTGCGAGGCTCTGCAGCGCGGCATCCTGCGTGTCGAGCGCGTAGCCGCCCGCGGCGAAGTCCGAGCGTGTCTCGGCGGGGATGGTGGCCGCCAGCATGCGACGGGTGATCCACATCCCGCGATCCGGCAGCGAGTCGACAGCGCGGAACAGCAGTCGGTAGGCCGAGAGCCCGGCGCCACGGGGGAGTGAGGTGCAGGCGGCCGCGACCAGTCCGGCGACGGGCGGCGTCTGGGCTCCTCCCGCGTACGTGAGTGAGAGCAGTCCGCCCATCGAATGACCGACGAGCAGGACGGGCCCCGTCTCCGCGGCCGCGCGCACGGCGGCATCGATCGTATGGAGCGCTTCATGAAGGGTGAAGTCCTCCTGCATGCGCGCGCCGTGGCCGGGAAGGTCGACGGCGGTGTATGAGTAACCGTGCGCGTCGAGATACGCCAGCTGCGAGCGCCACATCGTCGCAGACGTGCGGATGCCGTGCACGAAGACGATCTGGACGCTCACGCGTTCAGCATAAGGAAAGCGGGGCCGGTGGATGAACCACCGACCCCGCTTCGACACGATGTGTCAGGGAATTACTTCTCCCAGCCGACGTTCTCGACCGGGGTGACTCCGAAGAGGTCGAGGCCGACGTAGGGCTCCGGCGTGAGGTTCGCCAGGCCCTTCTTGACCACGTAGATCGACGGACCGTTGTAGAGCGGGATGACGCCCCAGGTCTCCTCGATGATCTTCGGCTCGAGCTCCATCGACGCCGCGGTCCAGGACTCGGCAGTCGTCTGCGACTCGACGTCGTCGGCGATCTGCTTGTCGATCTCGGCCGTGCCGGTCGCCGACAGGTTCAGACCGCTGTCCGAGCAGTAGAGCTGGCAGAAGTACGCGGGACCGAACGGGTCGGAGTCGGTGAAGCGCAGGGAGAAGATGTCCCAGTTCTTCGACGTGAAGTCGTTCGAGAAGTCAGCCGAGGCGCGAACCTCGATCTTGACGTCGATGCCGATCTCCTTCTGCTGCGCCTGGATCGACTTCGCGAGGGCCTCGGTCGTGGGGTCCTCTCCGAAGATCGGGTAGACGATCGAGAGCTTCTCGCCGTCCTTCTCACGGATGCCGTCTTCGCCCTCGGTCCAGCCGGCCTCGTCGAGAAGCTTCTTGGCCTCGTCGGGGTCGTACTTCAGACCGGCGGTCTTGAACGAGTCCTTGTAGCCGTCCTGGAAGCCGTACAGGTTCAGCGAACCGGACGGTTCCTCTTCGTAGCCGAGGCCGTTCCAGGCGATCTGCTTCTGCTGGTCGATGTTCACGCCGAGGAAGAACGCCTTGCGGACGTTCAGGTCGGAGAACTGCGGCTTGTCGGCGTCGACGATCAGAACCGTCTTGGCCGTCTGCTGCGCCCGGCGCACCACGGTGTCCTCGACATCCTGGACCTGCTTGAGGCGATCGTTGGTGTTGGCGCCGACCATGTCGATCTCGCCGTTCTTGAAGGCGTTGAGCGATGCGTCAGGCTCCATGCCGGTGAACGTCACCTTGTCGAGCAGCGGAGCGTTGCCCCACCACTCGGGGTTCGGCTTGAACGAGACGAACTGCGAATTGACGTCGAACTCGTCGACGGTGTACGGCCCCGCACCCCACTCCGGGTGCATGTTGCCGATGAAGCCCTCGTTGAAGACGGTCGGGTCGGCGATGGCGGGGTTCAATACACCACCGGTGAGGAACGGAGTCGACGGCCAGGCGTACTCGCCGTCGAACGTGACCACAGCGGTCTTCGCGGAGTCGCCCTGCTCGACGGAGGCGATCTGCTTGTATCCGTCGGTCGAGTTCGGGTTGAAGCCCTCTTCGGACGACTTGTTCGCCTTCCAGGTCGCGTCGATGGCAGTCCAGTCCATGTCCGTGCCGTCGTTGAAGTGTGCTTCCTTGGTGAACGTGAAGGTCAGGGTGGTGTTGCCACCCTCCTCGCCGATCTCGTAGGCGTCGAGGTACGCGTCGTTCTTCGTGACCTCACCCTCCGGGGAGACGAGCAGGATCTGCGGCATGTACCACGACCACAGGCGCGAGGTGTCGGCGCTGGCGTCGCTGTTGAACGCGTTCAGCTGCTCAGGAACCTCGTTGATCGGGAAGTTGACCTCGCCGCCCTCCTGGAGGTTCTCGCGAGGCTGCGGGTTGTAGTCCGCCACCTTGGTCTCGACCGCTTCGCCGCCGCCGTTGTCCCCGCCGCCGGTGTTCCCGGAGCCGCTCGCGCAACCCGCGAGGGCGAGTGCGAGGGCGCCGCTGATCGCGAGGGCCCCCAACAACTTCTTGTTCTTCATGGTGCTCCTTCCGCCTTTCGGCGATTCATAAAGGGAAGAATAGTTCGCGTTCCGCGGAACCACAGCGGCCGACAGTGAATACCGCCTAACCGTTATCGGACGGTGACCCGTGATCCGTGGCATCCGGTTCCATCAGGCGCTCAGGCCAGTACGGGGCGCGTGCTCATGGTCTCGGCATCGAAGACGACGCGCTGACGCGTGCGCTCGATGTCGGGGTCCGGCACCGGAATGGCCGACAGAAGCGCCTTCGTGTACGGGTGCTGCGGGTTCTCGAACACGTCGTCGACGTCGCCGTGCTCGACGAAGTCGCCGAGGTACATCACGGCCACTCGATCGGCGATGTGACGGACCACGGACAGGTCATGTGCAACGAACAGATACGACAGGCCCAGCTTCGCCTTGAGCTCGTCGAGCAGGTTGATCACGCCCGCCTGGATCGAGACGTCCAGCGCGGACACGGGCTCGTCCAGCACGACGATCTTGGGGTTGGTCGACAGTGCACGGGCGATGCCGATGCGCTGTCGCTGCCCGCCCGAGAACGCCTGGGGGAAGCGGTCGCTGTGCGCCGGGTTGAGACCCACGAGATCCATCAGCTCATCGACCCGACGGTGTGCCTCGTCCTTCGGCGTGCCGATGGCGAACAACGGCTCCGAGATGATGTCGGCGACCGTCATACGCGGGTCGAGGGCCCCCATGGGGTCCTGGAACACGATCTGGATGTCGCGGCGCAGCGCGCGCTCGACCTTGTGGCTGCGGATGTCGTTGACGCTGGTTCCGGCGATGATGATGTCGCCGTCGGTCTGCTTGACCATGTCCATGATCTGCAGCAGTGTCGTCGTCTTGCCGCTGCCGGACTCGCCGACGATGGCCATCGTCTCGCCCTCGCGGACGTCGAAGCTGATCCCTTTGATCGCGTGCACCTCGCCGACCTTGCGCTTGAGGAAAGCGCCCTTGAGGAGGGGGAACGTCTTGGTGAGGTTCCGGACCTCGAGGGTGATCGGGCGCTCCTCGCGCGGAATCTTGGCGAGCGGGCTCTCAGGCACGGGGCGCACGGGGAAGACGGGGAGGCCGCCGAGCAGGCCGCCGTCCTCGATCTCCTGCGCGCGGATGCAGGCTGCGCGGTGGAGGTCACCGGAACCGGTCGCCACCGGCAGCAGCTCGGGCTCGCTGGTGCGGCAGGCGTCCATCACGATGGGGCACCGGTCGGCGAACGGGCAGGCGTCCGGCAGGTTGATCAGCAGCGGCGGATTGCCCCTGATCGGGATCAGCGGCTCCTTCTCCGCCTTGTCGACGCGGGGGATCGCGCCGAGCAGCCCGATCGAGTACGGCATCCGGGTCTTGTGGAAGAGCTCGTGCACGGGGGCCTGTTCGACGGGCTTCCCGGCGTACATCACCATGACGTCGTCGGCCGTGCGGGCGACGACACCCATGTCATGGGTGATCATGATGACCGCCGCGCCGGTCTCCTGCTGCGCCTTCTCGATCAGATCGAGGATCTGCGCCTGGATCGTCACGTCGAGTGCTGTCGTGGGCTCGTCGCAGATGATGAGCTTCGGGTCGTTCGCCATCGCGATCGCGATCACGACGCGCTGGCGCATTCCGCCGGAGAACTCGTGCGGGAACGACTTCATCCGCCGCTCGGGTTCGGTGATCCCGACGAGCTTGAGCAGCTCGACCGAGCGGTTCCAGGCGTCCTTCTTCGAGAGGCTCCGGTGCACCGTGAGGGCCTCGATGAGCTGGTCGCCGACGGTGAAAACGGGAGTCAGCGAGGTCAGCGGGTCCTGGAACACCATCGACATGCCGTTGCCGCGGATCACGGAGAGCTGCTTGTCGGTCATGCCGAGCAGCTCTTTGCCCTCGTACATGATCGAGCCGGTGACCTTGGCGTTCTCGTCGAGAAGCCCCATGATCGCGAGCGAGGTGACCGACTTGCCGGAGCCCGACTCGCCGACGATGCCGAGCGTCTTCCCGGCCTCCAGATCGAACGAGACGCCGCGGACGGCATCGACGCGCCCCGCCTCGGAGGCGAAGCTGACGGCCAGATCGCGGACGGAGAGTACGTTGCTCATGCTCGGCCTCCAGCCGCAGAGGTGGGATCGAGTGCATCACGCAGGCCGTCGGCGACGAGCGCCATCGACACGGTCAGGAGCGTGAGTGCTGCTGCCGGGAAGTAGAACAGCCAGGGCGCGGTCGTGAGCGAGCTCGATCCGGCGCCGATGAGGGCACCGAGCGAGACATCGGGGATCTTCACGCCGAAGCCGAGGAACGACAGGCCGGTCTCGGTGACGACGGCGCCGACGACGCCGAGGGTGAAGTTGATCACGAGGAGCGAGCCGATGTTCGGCAGCAGGTGCCGCAGCACGATCGTGAAGCCGCGAACGCCCATGTAGCGGGCGGCGCTGATGTACTCGCGCTCGCGCAGGGAGAGCGCGAGGGTCCAGATCACACGAGCCGGGAAGTACCAGCCGATCACGAAGATCATGATGAGCGCGATGATGCGCCAGTCGCCACCGGACTTGTTCGAGATCATCGCCAGGATGAGGAACGACGGGATCACCATCATGAAGTGGATGATGAGCAGCGTGATCCGCTCCGTCCAGCCACCGAAGTACGCAGCCGCGGTTCCGACGAGAGCCGAGACGATCGTCACACCGATCGAGACGGTCAGTGCGATCATCAGCGAGCGCTGGAGACCGACGGCCACCTGCGCGAAGAGGTCGTTGCCGGCGTTGTTCGTGCCGAACCAGTGCTCCGACGACGGACCGAGGCTGAGCGCGAGGAAGTCGAGCTCGACGTGGTCGTATCGCGCGACGAGCGGACCGATGATGGCGAAGAGCACGAGGAGCACGAAGATCACCAGCCCGGCGACGGCTCCCTTGTTGCGGGCGTAGCGACGCGAGTAGAGCGTCCACTTGGACAGGCGGCGGGTGGCGACGCGCGTCGTCTCGGGGCCGGGAGCGTCCGGCGACGCTTCGACGGTCGGGTCGATCATTTCCGAGGTCATGTCAGCTCACTCTCACTCGCGGATCGAGCACCACGACGGCGATGTCGGCGAGGATGGCGCCGATGGCCGTGAGCAGAGCGCCGAACGCGGCGACCGCGACGGTGCCGTGGATGTCGTTCTTCGTGATGGTGTCGATGAAGTACTTGCCCATGCCGTTCCAGGCGAAGATCGTCTCCGTCAGCACCGCGCCGGTGAAGATGGCGGGAATCGTGAAGGCGACCTGCGTCGCGACCGGGATGAGCGACGTGCGCAGCGCGTGCTTGCGGATCGCCTGCTGCTTCGTCAGGCCCTTGGCGCGGGCGGTGCGCACGTAGTCGGCGCCGATGTTGTCGAGGAGCAGCGACCGCTGCAGGAAGTGGATGCCGGCGTAGCCGACGAGTACCAGGGATATCGTCGGCAATGTCAGGTGTTGCAAGACGTCTATGAGGACGGGGAAGAACCCTTCGACCCCCCGGCTGGCGTTGCCCGTCACGTAGAAGATGCGGACGCCGGTGGCGTTGTTCAAGCCGATCGCCAGGAGCACGATAGCGAAGGCCGCGACCACGATGGGGATGTTCAGCGTGATGATGCTGGTCGCCTGGCCGATGCGGTCGGCGAGCTTGTACTGACGGGAGGCGGTGTACACGCCGAGCGCGATGCCGAGAACGGTCGTGATGATGGTCGCACCCAGGACGAGCTCGGCGCTGACCCACATCCGGTACGCGACCTGCTCGTTGACCGACCCGCCGGTGGGGCTGACTCCCCAGTCCCAGCGGAGGAGGATGCCGGTGAGCCAGGTCCACCACCGCTCGATGAGCGGGACGGTGTCGCTCAGATTGCGGGGAGCGAGCACGTTGACGATCTGGTCTTCGGTGAGCGGTGGGCGTCGACCGACGTAGTTGCTGCGTGGATCGAGGAACCCCCACGCCAGGAAGTACGTGATGTTGGTCGCGACCACGATCATGAGCAGCCAGCCGAGTGCACGGCGCACGAGATACTTGATCAAGGTGATGATTCTTTCTCTTTTTCAGACGCGCTCGGGATCTGCCGACGCAACGCTGAGCCGGGTAGTCATTCAACCACCATCTACCCTTTAGCGCGATGTGACGACGCCATGCGTGTGTGACGGAGTCCTATCGCTCGCGGGATCCGGTGTCACGGATTGCTCCCGGGCAACCTGGGCAGAATATCAGCACATCGCGCGAATCGGGCATTAGCGTCCCCTCACCGTAGAATCGACGGGACATGTCACCACGCGCTCTCACACCTCTTCAGCCTGCCGCGACGCCGCCTGCGCAGATCCGCAATTTCTGCATCATCGCCCACATCGATCACGGCAAGTCGACGCTCGCCGATCGCATGCTCCAGATCACCGGAGTGGTGTCCGATCGCGACATGCGCGCCCAGTACCTGGACCGCATGGACATCGAGCGCGAGCGCGGCATCACGATCAAGAGCCAGGCGGTGCGGATGCCGTGGCAGATCGAGGGCGAGACCTTCGCGCTGAACATGATCGACACCCCCGGACACGTGGACTTCACGTATGAGGTGTCCCGCTCGCTCGCGGCGTGCGAAGGTGCGATCCTGCTCGTCGACGCGGCCCAGGGCATCGAGGCGCAGACGCTGGCGAACCTCTACCTCGCGCTCGAGAACGACCTGCACATCATCCCGGTGCTCAACAAGATCGACCTCCCGGCCGCCGATCCTGAGAAGTACGCGAAGGAACTGGCATCCCTCATCGGCGGAAAGCCGGAAGACGTCCTGCGTGTGTCGGGCAAGACCGGCGTCGGCGTCGAGGAGCTGCTCGACCGTCTGGTGAAGGAGATCCCCGCTCCGGTCGGCGATGCGGATGCTCCGGCGCGAGCCATGATCTTCGACTCGGTCTACGACGCCTACCGCGGTGTCGTCACCTACGTGCGCATGATCGACGGCAGCTTCTCGCCGCGCGAGCGCATCCAGATGATGTCGACGGGCGCGAACCACGAAGCGCTCGAGGTCGGCGTCTCCAGCCCGGAGCCCACCCCCTCGAAGGGGCTCGGCGTCGGCGAGGTCGGCTACCTCATCACCGGTGTGAAGGACGTGCGGCTGTCGAAGGTCGGCGACACGGTCACGACCGCGCGCAGGCCCTCGGACAAGCCGCTCCCGGGTTACACCGACCCGAAGCCCATGGTCTTCTCCGGCATCTATCCGATCGACGGCAGCGACTACGCCGAGCTGCGTGAAGCGCTCGACAAGCTCAAGCTCTCCGACGCGTCCCTCGCCTACGAGCCGGAGACGTCGGTCGCGCTCGGATTCGGCTTCCGCTGCGGCTTCCTCGGACTGCTCCACCTCGAGATCATCACCGAGCGCCTCGAGCGCGAGTTCGGCCTCGACCTCATCACCACCGCGCCGAGCGTGATCTACGAGGTGCTCACCTCCGACACCGGCGAGACCGTGACGGTCACCAACCCGAGCGAGTACCCGGACGGGCGCATCGGCTCGGTGTCGGAGCCGATGGTGAAGGCGGCGATCCTGCTGCCGAAGGACTACGTCGGAACCGTCATGGAGCTCTGCCAGGGGCGTCGAGGAACGCTGCTCGGCATGGAGTACTTCTCGGAGGAGCGCGTCGAGCTGCGCTACAACATGCCGCTCGGCGAGATCGTCTTCGACTTCTTCGACCAGCTGAAGTCGAAGACGCAGGGCTATGCGTCTCTCGACTACGAGCCCTCCGGCCAGCAGGAGGCCGACCTCGTGAAGGTCGACATCCTCCTCCAGGGCGAGAAGGTCGACGCGTTCAGCTCGATTGTGCACCGCGACAAGGCGTACGCGTACGGCACCATGATGGCCGAGCGTCTGCGCAAGCTCATCCCGCGCCAGCAGTTCGAGGTTCCGATCCAGGCCGCCATCGGCGCCCGCATCATCGCCCGCGAGACCATCCGCGCGATCCGCAAGGACGTGCTCGCCAAGTGCTACGGCGGTGACATCACCCGCAAGCGCAAGCTCCTCGAGAAGCAGAAGGAGGGCAAGAAGCGCATGAAGATGGTCGGTCGCGTCGAGGTCCCTCAGGAGGCGTTCATCGCGGCGCTCTCCGGCGACGTCGAGGGCAAGGCCAAGAAGTAGCCATGCCGCTCCCGGCATACGAGCGAGGGCTCACGCGCCGGCCGCTCGCTGCGGTGCCCACCGGGATGCGCGGTTCCGAGCACTCCACGGTCGTGCGTCCGGAGTCTGTCGCGACCGTGTCCGCCCTGGTCCGTTCGTGGGAGTTCAAGCGGCGCGCCGGCTTCGACGTGCCGGAGGGCGAGCCGTCGGTCGATCGAGAGGGCGTACTGGCGAAGCGCCTCTTCGGCATCCGCTTCGTCGAGCCGATCCGCGTCGTCTGGGCAGACGACAGCGGATTCGGGTACGAGACCAGGCCGGGCCATCCGATCTACGGCGAGGAGTCGTTCCAGATCGATGAGCAGGGCGTGTTCACGGCGCGATCGGTCTCTCGGCCGTCGTCGTTGTTCTGGGTGCTGATGTCGCCGGCGCTGCGTTTCCTGCAGCGTCGCACCCACGCGCAGTACGTCCGCATCGTCCAGGACGCGGCCGCACAGCCCCCGCGCTCCTGACACGCCCCGCCCACTCGCGCGAACTTCGCAGGACGACACCAACTTCGCAGGGAATCCGCCGAAACCTGCGAGATCCCTGTCGTTCTGCGAGATTCCTCGTAGCCGAACGGTGCGGAGATGTGACCGACCGCGGCGCGTGGGGGTGATCACCCAGGCAACCCGAAGTAGGCTGGAACTCATGCGGCGCGGGACTTTCCGAGACGACACGGTGGACTATGCGGCCGTGGGTGCGACCCACGCGCCCGATCTGATGCAGTATCCGCCGGAACGCAGCTTTCCGGCCGAGGACTCCTGGCGGATCGGCAGCGGGGCCGAGCGTTTCCAGACGGCCGGTGAGGCATTGCTCTCCTGGACCGCGCAGCGTGCGGCCGGCCTCTCGGTCGACGACCTCCGTCCCGCACCCGGGCCCGCCTACGCCGGCGTGAGCTTCGACGCCGAAGGCAACCCGATCGCCCCCAGCAAGCGCGATGTCGAGCCCCGGTACGACGCCGAGGGCACGCCCTTTGTCGGAGCAGGGATGACTCTGCACCTGAAGGGGCGCATCGGCGGCATGCGCGCCGACTCCGAACTCCGCGTGATCTCGGTCACGGAAGAGACCCGGCGCATCGGATTCGTCCTCGGCACCGTCGGCGGCTCGGTCGTCAGCGGAGAGGAATCGTTCGACGTCGAGTGGCGCGAGGACAACGACGAGGTGTGGTTCACCGTGCGTGCCTTCGACGCCCCGAATTCTCTGCTCTATCGCACTGTTCCGGCGTTGGTGAAGCGACGCCGACGCGAGCTGTTCGCCCGCTACCTCCGCGCGATCTCCCCGCTCTACGCGACGCCCGTCTGATGCCGAGACACCACTGATGGCGGGGCCTCTCCCGCTCGGCGATCCCGCGCCCTCCGACGGCAGACTGCCCGACGATCTCCCGATCGACTCGGCCGTGCCGTTCTCCGCCTACCTGCACGTGCCGTTCTGCCGCGTCCGCTGCGGATACTGCGACTTCAACACCTATACGTCGAGCGAACTCCGCGGCGCGAAGCAGGAGGACTACGCCTCCACGCTGATCGGCGAGATCGAGATCGCCCGCCGAGTGCTCGGCGAGGCCGGCGCGCTGCGTCCGATGGACACGGTCTTCTTCGGCGGAGGAACGCCGACCCTCCTTCCGGCGGGCGATCTGGCCCGGATGCTGGACGCCGCGGCATCCGCCTTCGGGTTGGTCGACGGCGCCGAGGTGACCGTCGAGGCCAATCCCGACACGGTGACACCCGCGGTCGCACGCACCCTGGCGGCATCCGGCGTCACGCGGCTCTCCATCGGGATGCAGTCCGCGGTGCCGCACGTGCTCGCCACGCTCGACCGCACGCACGACCCGGAGAATGTGCGCACGGCCGTCGCCGCGGCGAAAGACGCGGGACTCGCGGTGAGCGTCGACCTCATCTACGGTGCGCCCGGGGAGTCTCTCGCGGACTGGGAGTCTTCGCTCGATGCCGCGCTCGCCCTCGAGTCCGACCACATCTCGGCGTATGCGCTGATCATCGAGGACGGCACGAAGCTCGCCCGCCAGATCCGGCGCGGCGAGGTCCCGACGCCGGACGACGACCTGCAGGCCGACATGTACGAGCTCGCCGATGCACGGCTCGCCGCTGCCGGCTTCGAGTGGTACGAGGTGAGCAACTGGTCTCGGGCGGCCGCGGGGCAGACCGCAGAGGACAACAGGTCGCGCCACAACCTCGCCTACTGGCGCGGGAACGACTGGTGGGGCTTCGGGCCCGGAGCGCACAGCCACGTCGCTGGCCTCCGCTGGTGGAACGTCAAGCACCCGGCCGCCTACGCGCAGCGGCTCGCGGCATCCGAGTCCCCGGCCGCCGGGACGGAGCGACCGGACGAGGAGTCCCGATTGCTCGAGCGCATCCTGCTGCTCAGTCGCATCCGCGAGGGCATCTCGCTCGAGGAGGTGCCTCCAGCGAATCGCCCCAGGGTCGCCGGGCTCATCGCCGACGGGCTGGTCGATCCGATCGCGGCAGTCAAGGGGCGCATCCAGCTGACACTGCGCGGACGGCTCCTGGCCGACGCGGTGGTGCGGGAACTCACCGACTGACGCAGCCGGGCCGCCGCTCAGCCGGGGAGCAGATCCAGCCCGGCGGTGCGCCGCTGCGGGACGGTCTCGCTCGTCGTGTCGAACAGGCGCGTGCGCCGCTCGGTTCCGTACGCGGGCCATCCGGGATCGCCGGTCGTGACGAACGCGATCCAGGCTGCGTGCATCTCCGCGGCGAGCGCGTGCGGAGCCTCGGTGCCGGCCAGGCGCTGCGTCTCGGGGTCGTCGAGGCTGTCGAAGACGAACCCCAGCTCGAGGGCGTGCGCCGCGCGGAGATCGCGCACCGGGCTCGCCCACGCGAACTCGTACACGTACGTCGGGGCGGTCCGCGCCCGGGCGACGCGGGTCAGCGGAGCCCGCAGCAGGACGTCGGTCGCGAGCTGCCCGAACACCTCGCCGGTCGACGCGGTGGGGAACTCCGCGCGGTAAGACCGGACCGCCGCCCGGGGGATCCGCAGCGCGAGCCGGGCGGCGAGCAGCTTCATCTCGCTGATGGCGTCGAGGGCGGCGGGTGGGAACCAGAGTCGATACTCGTCGGTGTTGCTGCCGATCAGCAACGGCGTGTCGATCTCGGGCAGCACCTCGTGCGGGGACCGCGGCAGGCTCTCCGCATCGATCGCGAACTGGAACCCGGGCGCGCCGCCGAGCGGCGAGGATCCCGCCGCATGCTGTCGTCGGGCCTCGAGCAGGGCGTCGGGGGATACCGCCGCGAAAGAATCGCGGTCGGGTCGGACGTCGAGCCGCTTCGCGAGCTGCACCGAGATGCGGCCGGCCTTCCGGGCCGGCTGCGCGTGGAGCGGTCCGGACTCGATGATGGCGCGGGCGATGAGTGGGCGGGACCAGTCCTGTGCCAGGAGCCCGGCGACGATCGCGCCGCCCGCCGATTCGCCCATCACCGTGATCTGACCCGGGTCGCCGCCGAAGGCCGCGATCTCGCGATGGACCCAGGCGAGAGCGGCAGCAGCATCCTGCAGTCCGAGATTGCGTGGTGCGCCGTCGAGCACCGAGAACCCCTCCGACCCCAGGCGGTAGTTGATGGAGACGAAGACGATGCCGGCGCGCGCGAAGGCCGTGCCGTCATACAAGGGGAGAGCCGCCGTCCCGCGTTCGAGTGCTCCGCCGTGGATCCACAGCAACACGGGAGACCCGACGGCATCTTCGGGCGTCCAGATGTTGGCGGTGAGGATGTCGTCGCCGTCTATGCGGACGGAGCCGAGCAGTTCGCCGATCGCCCCGGGGTATGGCAGCTGCGGCGCCGTCGGACCGAACGCGGTCGCCTCGCGCACGCCGTCCCATGCGGTCACGGGCTGCGGGGCGCGGAAGCGGTTCTCGCTGAAGGGAGCTGACGCGTAGGGGAGTCCGAGGAATCGACGGATGCCGTCTTCGAGCGTTCCGCGGACGGAGCCGGTGGAGAGGGTCGCGATCGGCTGCGTCGTCATGAGCGCCATCCTAGAGGGGGCGTCTTCGGGGTTTACCCGGCTGCGCGGGGTAGGATTGGCACTCGGAACATCAGAGTGCCAGCGAGTGTCCGAGTGTCAGCGGAAGGGGAAGGCGATGGTCTCAGAGCGAGGACTCCAGGTTCTCCGCGCGATCGTGCAGGACTACGTCGAGACCCATGAGCCGGTCGGCAGCCGCTCGATCGTCGACCGCTACTCCTTCGGCGTCTCCGCCGCGACCATCCGCAACGACATGGCGCTGCTCGAGGACGAGGAGCTGATCACGGCTCCGCACACCTCGTCCGGGCGCGTCCCGACCGATAAGGGCTACCGCGTCTTCGTCGATCACCTCGCGCAGCTGCGGCCGCTCAGCGTCGCCCAGCGCACGGCCATCGAGTCGTTCCTGACGGCGCCCACCGACCTCGACGATCTGATGGTCCGCACCGTCCGCGTGCTCACGCAGCTGACGGGACAGGTCGCGCTCGCCCAGTACCCGTCATTCGCCCGTGCGCACATCACCCACCTCGAGCTCGTGGCCCTCGCCCCGAATCGCGTGCTGATCGTGCTCGTCACCGACGCGGGCGGCGTGTCGCAGCGACTGACGCCGCTGCCGGTCGACGTGGATGAAGCCGACACCGCCCTGCTCCGCGCACGGCTGTCGGCGCTCATCACCGGGCAGGCGGTGAGCGACGCCGCAGAGCGTCTCCAGAACCTGGTCGCCGGCGATGAGCAGCCGAGGGACGCGGCGCTGCGGACGATCGCCGCGGTCGTGATCGAAGAGCTCGGGGAGTTCCGTCAGGAGCGCCTCGTGATGGCGGGGGCTGCGACGCTCGCCCGTCGCGAGCAGGACTTCCGCGGCAGCATCCACCCGATCCTCGAGGCGATCGAGGAGCAGATGACCCTGCTGCGGCTGATGGGTGAGATGGTGACCGACGAACACGGCCTCGGCGCGAGCATCGGCACCGAGAACGAGCCGTTCGGCCTCGGCGAGGCATCGATCGTCGCCAGCAACTACGCCGCTCCCAGCGGCACGGCGAGAGTCGGCGTGATGGGGCCGACGCGCATGGACTATCCGAGCAATCTCGCGGCAGCGCGGGCAGTCGCCCGCTACCTGTCGCGGATGCTCGACGAGGACGAGGCCGGTCGCTGAGGCGACGGTCACGAGAGACACACGCAGAAAGGCGATTGTGGCGGACCACTATGAGGTTCTCGGGGTGTCCCGAGACGCTTCCACCGATGAGATCAAGAAGGCGTATCGCCGCCTGGCGCGGCAGCTGCACCCGGACGTGAACCCGGGCGACGACGCCGCAGAGAAGTTCAAGCTCGTCACGCATGCGTACGACGTGCTCAGCGACGACGACTCCCGACGCCGCTACGACATGGGCGGGGGTGACGGGGCCGCCGGCAACTTCCAGGGCTTCGGCGGCTTCGGCGACATCTTCGAGACGTTCTTCGGCGCCGCACAGGGCGGCGGCCGCGGCGGTCGCCCGAGATCCCGACGAGAGCGTGGCCAGGACGCACTCGTCCGTGTGACCCTCGACCTCGGCGACGTCGTCTTCGGTGCGCATCGCGACATCGAGGTCGACACAGCGATCCTGTGCGAGACCTGCCAGGGCTCGTGCTGCCAGGAGGGCACCTCGCCCGTCACCTGCGACATTTGCGGCGGGTCGGGTCACGTGCAGCGCCAGGTGCGCAGCCTGCTCGGCAACGTCGTCACGTCGCAGCCGTGCGGCACCTGCGAGGGCTACGGCACCACGATCCCGTTCCCGTGCGGAACGTGCGGCGGCCAGGGTCGCGTGCGCTCGCGCCGCACGGTGTCGCTCGACATCCCGGCGGGCGTGGAGACCGGACTGCGGCTGCAGCTTCCGGGTTCCGGCGAGGTCGGCAAGGCGGGTGGCCCCAACGGCGATCTGTACGTCGAGGTGACCGTGAACGCGCACCAGGCCTTCAGCCGTGAGGGCGACGACCTGCTCGCCACCCTCGAGGTCTCGATGACCGACGCGATCCTCGGTACGGAGACGGCGATCCAGGGTCTCGACGGCGAGGTCGATCTGGAGATCCGCCCCGGCGTGCAGTCGGGCGATGTGCTGACGATCAAGGGCCGCGGCATCACGCCGCTGCGCGGTTCGCAGCGCGGTGACCTGCGGGTCGGCGTGCAGGTCGTGACGCCCACCAAGCTCGATTCCGCGCAGCGTGCGCTGATCGAAGACTTCGCGAAGAAGGCGAAGGCCCCGGGCCCGCAGCTCGCGCAGTTCCAGCAGGGACTCTTCTCCAAGCTCCGCGACCGCTTCCGCGCGCACTGATCGTGGCGCTGCACTTCCTCGTCGAGTCGTCGACGGATGCCGGTGTCGGAGACGTCGTGACGCTGACCGGCGCCGAGGCGAAGCATGCCGCCGTCGTGCGTCGTCTCCGTGTCGGCGAGGCCGTCACGGTCGGCGACGGCGCGGGGGTGTGGCTCTCCGGGGTCGCCGAAGCGGTGTCGCCCACGCTCGTCGACGTGCGCATCGAGGAGCGCATCGAGCATCCGGCCCCGGCACCGCGCATCGTCCTCGTGCAGGCGTTGGCGAAGGGCGACCGTGACGAGCTCGCCGTGCAGGCCGCGTGCGAACTCGGCGTCGACGAGATCGTCCCGTGGCAGGCGAGCCGCAGTGTGTCGCGCTGGGAGGGGCCGAAAGCCGTGAAGGGCCGCGAGCGCTGGGCGACCATCGTGCGGGAGGCCGCCAAGCAGGCGCACCGCGCGTGGGTCCCCGATGTCGCGACCCCGGTGTCGACGACGCAGCTCGCGGCACGGGCGAGTGCCGAGAGAGTGCTGCTGCTCGACCCCACGGCATCCGTCCGCCTGTCGGAGATCGAGTCCGACGGGCGCGACCTCGTGCTGGTGGTCGGCCCGGAGGGCGGGATCTCCGACGAAGAGCTCAGCCGCCTGACGGATGCCGGAGCGGAACGCGTGCTCCTCGGTGACACGGTGCTGCGCACCTCGACCGCCGGTCCGGCGGCGATCGCCGTGCTGTCGGTCGCGCTCGGACGCTGGTGAGTCCGCGACCCACCGGCCCCGTGACGCGCCGGTCAGTAGACTTGACCCCATGACGGAACCCTCGATCTTCACGCGCATTCTGAACGGGGAGATCCCTGCAGAGATCCTCGGCAAGACGGATCGGGTCTTCGCCTTGCGCGACATCGCGCCTCAGGCGCCGGTGCATCTGCTCGTCGTACCGAAGACGGCGGACTACCGCGATGTCGCCGAGCTCGCCGCCGGCGACCCGTCGTTGCTCGCCGAGATGGTGGCGTTCGCCAAGGAGCTCGCCGCCCAGCACACGGATGACGGAGACTTCCGTCTCGTGTTCAACTCCGGCGCCAACGCCGGACAGACGGTGTTCCACGTCCACGCTCATGTGCTGGGCGGCGGACTGACGGAGAAGAGTGTCGGTGCCTGACAACCACGAACCACAGGAGCGGAGTCTCGGCGGCCAGCCGCCGGAGTCGGTCGAGAAGATCTACGCCGACGGCGTCGCGATGGTGCAGCTGCTCGGCCCGCAGGATCGCCTCCTGCGCATGCTCGAGAAGGAGCACCGCGACGTGCAGGTGCTCGTGCGCGGCAACGAGATCACGCTCAGCGGCAGCCGTGAGGCGGTCGCCGGCGCGAAGGCCCTCGTCGACGAGCTGATGGCCATGACGAAGGCCGGTCACGACCTCGCACCGAGCGACGTGTCGAACTCCGCGCGCATGCTGCGCCAAGAGGGCGGTCCGCGTCCGAGCGAGGTGCTCGGGGAGGCCATCCTCTCCACGCGCGGCAAGGTCATCCGTCCGAAGACGCTCGGTCAGAAGGAGTACGTCGACGCGATCGAGGAGAACACGATCGTGTTCGGGATCGGTCCCGCCGGAACGGGCAAGACCTACCTCGCGATGGCGAAGGCCGTGCAAGCGCTGCAGCGCAAAGAGGTCACCCGCATCATCCTCACGCGTCCGGCCGTCGAGGCGGGGGAGCGGCTGGGGTTCCTCCCCGGCACGCTCACCGACAAGATCGACCCCTACCTGCGACCGCTCTACGACGCCCTCAACGAGATGATGGACCCCGAGATCGTGCCTCGGCTGATGGCCACCGGCACGATCGAGGTCGCACCGCTCGCCTACATGCGCGGCCGCACCCTGAACGACTCGTTCGTCGTGCTCGACGAGGCGCAGAACACGACGCCCGAGCAGATGAAGATGTTCCTGACGCGTCTCGGCTTCGGCACGCGGATGGTCGTCACCGGTGATATCACGCAGGTCGATCTGCCGCAGGGTGCGTCGGGCCTCCGTCTGGTCACGCGGGTGCTCGACGGCATCGAGGACATCCACTTCTCGCGGCTCACGAGCGCCGACGTCGTGCGTCACTCGCTGGTCGGCCGCATCGTCGACGCGTACAGCGAGTACGACGAGAAGCGCACGGCCCAGCGGTTCGAGCGCGAGCAGGCGGCGGAGTTCGCGAATCGCGCGGACCGCCGCGGAGCACAGCGACCAGGACCCCGCGACCGGATGCCGAAACGAGGCCTCTCCTGATGAAACGAGCACAGGCATGATCGAGATCAACAACGAGTCGGCCATCGACATCGACGAGACCGTGCTGCAGCGGCTGACCGACTTCAACCTCGCCCAGCTCCATGTCAGCCCCGACGCCGAGGTGGCGATCGTGCTGGTCGACGAAGGCGCAATGGAGGCGCTCCATGTGCAGTGGATGGATGAGCCCGGTCCGACCGACGTGCTCAGCTTCCCGATGGACGAACTGCGGCCCGGCACGGAGGACCGCCCGACGGCACCCGGACTGCTCGGCGACATCGTGCTCTGCCCGCAGGTCGCCGAGACACAAGCGCAGGCGGCCGGTCACACGCTGATGGACGAGCTCATCCTGCTCACCACGCACGGTCTGCTGCACCTCCTCGGATTCGATCACGCCGAGCCCGATGAGGAGCGTGAGATGTTCGGTCTGCAGAAGGAGCTCATCCAGGGCTTCGCCGCAGCCGAACGCCGCCGATGACAGCGGCTCTCCTGCTCATCGCCGCCGTGCTGCTGGTGGCGTTCGGTGGCCTGATGGCGGCGATCGATGCCGCCTACGGCGTCGCATCCCGCGCCAACCTCGCCGACATGGCGACCGAAGGACGGCGCGCGAAGGCCCTGGGCCGCATCGCCGCCGACCTCGACGCGCACGTCAACGCGGTCGCCTTCATCCGCGTGCTGGCCGAGGTCACGGCGGCTGTGCTCGTGACGGTGGCATTCACGATCCTCATCGAGAACAACTGGTGGGCGATGCTCGCCGCGGCGCTGCTGATGACCGCGATCACGTTCGTGCTCGTCGGCGCGAGCCCGCGGTCGTTCGGACGTCAGCATGCGGAGGGCATGATCCGCGGCACGGCCTCGATCGTGCGCGGACTCCGCATCTTCCTCGGTCCGCTCGCACAGGCGCTCGTCGTGCTCGGCAACCGTGTCACTCCGGGCACGGGCCGCAGCTCGTTCACGAGTGAGGACCAGCTGCTCAGCATGGTCGACGAAGCCGCGTCCAACGACCTCATCGAAGAGGACGACCGCGATCTCATCCACTCGGTGTTCGACTTCACCGACCAGTTCGTCCGTGCGGTGATGGTGCCGCGCACCGAGATGGTCACGGTCGATGCGACAGCGACCACCGACGAGGCCATGTCCCTCTTCCTCCACCGCGGCGTCTCGCGCATGCCCGTGGTGGACGACGATGCCGACGACGTGGTGGGCGTGCTGTACCTCAAGGATCTCGTGCAGTTCGCCTACCGCGACGACAGCGCGTGGCGCGCGGCATCCATCCGCCCCATCGCCCGCCCGGCGACGTTCGTGCCCGAGTCGATGCGCGCCGAGACTCTGCTCCAGCAGATGAAGCGCGACGCCGTCCACGTGTGCCTGGTCATCGACGAGCACGGAGGCATCTCCGGGCTGGTCACACTGGAAGACCTCATCGAGGAGCTCGTCGGGGAGATCTCCGACGAGTACGATCAGGTGTCCGCCGAGTTCGTCGATCTCGGCGATGGCCGGTACCGCGTCAGCGCCCGACTCTCGCTCGAGGACGTCGGCGATCTCTTCGGTCTCGAACTCGAGGACGAGGACGTCGACTCCATCGGCGGTCTGCTCGGCAAGGCGCTGGGACAGGTGCCGCAGCCCGGCGCGACGGCGACGGTCGAGGGCCTCGCCCTCACCGGCGGCGCGTCCCGAGGTCGCGGTCGCGGAATCGCCACGGTCTTCGTGGAACGCACGGCAACGGAGCCCGACGCTTCGCAGGACGAGGGAGAACGACACGATGACTGAGCACACCCGAAGCGGCTTCGTGACCTTCGTGGGCCGACCGAACGTCGGCAAGTCCACCCTCACCAACGCGCTCGTCGGCGAGAAGATCGCCATCACCAGCGAGAAGCCGCAGACCACCCGGCGCGCCATCCGCGGTATCGTGAACCGCCCCGAGGGGCAGCTCGTCATCGTCGACACCCCCGGCATCCACAAGCCGCGCACGCTGCTCGGTGAGCGGCTCAACGACCTCGTCGACCAGGTTCTCGGCGACGTCGACGTCATCGGGTTCTGCGTGCCCGCGACGGAGAAGGTCGGACCCGGCGATCGTCGCATCGCCGCCTCGCTCGACGGGTATGCTCGCGCGAAGAAGATCGCGATCGTCACGAAGACCGATGCCGCGGGGCGCGACGACATCACCGAGCGGCTGCTCGAGGTCGACGCTCTCCGCGAGGACTGGGCCGCGGTCATCCCGCTGTCGGCACTGACGCACGACCAGCTGGAGGTGCTGGCCGACGAGGTCCTCAGCCTGATGCCGAAGGGCCCGGCTCTCTACCCGGAGGGCATCACGACCGACGAGTCGCAGGAGGACCGCATCGCGGAGATGATCCGCGAGGCTGCACTCGACGGCGTCCGCGACGAGCTCCCGCACTCCATCGCCGTCGTGATCGACGACATCGCACCGCGCGAGGGAACCGACCTGACCGACGTGCACGCCTCGATCGTCGTCGAACGGGACAGCCAGAAGGCGATCATCATCGGGCACAAGGGGAAGCGCTTGAGCGACGTCGGGGCACGTGCCCGGGTGGGCATCGAGAAGCTCCTCGGTACGCGGGTGTTCCTCGGGCTGCACGTGAAGGTCGCGAAGGAATGGCAGCGCGACCCGAAGCAGCTCGGCCGGCTCGGGTTCTGAGATGCGCTCCGGCACGACGTCGATGGCGGCGGGCAGACCGCCGACCCTGAAGGCATGAACGGACGCAGCCTCGACCCGAACGCGCTGCGCAACGAGGTCTTCACCCGCGTCTTCGACGACAACTGGGCATCGGTGCGGCATCACATCGAGTGCGTGGTCGACGACGACGCGGAGGTCACCGAGATCGTCTCGGAGGTGTTCCTCCTCGCATGGTCGCGGCTCAAGCCCTCGCGCCCCATGGGGCGGATCTGGCTGCTGCGCGCGGCAGAGCGGCGTCTGCGTGCGCGATCAGGACGTCGGCTGACGCTGCACACCGCGCTCGATGCCGTGCACGCCGGGGTCACCGGAGACTCTGCTCCGCCAGGGCGTGTCGGGCGCGCGGAGGTCGTCCGGGCTTTGGGTGTCCTCAGCGGCAAGGAACGGCGTATCATCATGCTGACGTACTGGGATGGACTCGCGGTGGGGGAGATCGCGGAGTTGTCGCGCGCTTCTGAGTTCCGGGTACGGAAGACGCTTCGCCGTGCACAGGATCGTCTGCGCACCGAGTTGGGCCTGGAGGGGGTGACATCCGATGACGACTGACAACGCGGTGCTCGAGAGGGCGCTGAGCGACGCCGACCCGGCGCGTACTCCGCGCGATGCGGCGCCCGATGCCCGCGCCATCGCCACTCGCGACCGGATCCTCCGTTCGACGGCCGCCCCGAAGAAGCGCCGTCGTGCGCGTGCTCTGGGTTGGGCGACGGGTGTCGTCGCAGTCGCGACGGCCTCGGTGGTCGCCTTCGCCATGCTCACACCGCAGGTCGCCGCGGTGGCGGGCACGCCTTCTCCGCTGGAGTTCGCCGGGGAATCCACGGTGGCCGACATCGTCGAGGAGGCGCAGACCGATCTCGTGACATCGGTCGGTCCTGCGGAGGCCGAGCGAACCGTCAGGACGGCCTCGTGGGGCTTCTCGGTCGACGTGGGCAACGAGATCACCAAGGTCGTTCCGCAGCTCTCGACCCTGACCTGGGAGCCCGACGGTTCGGGGCGGATGACGATCATCGCGGGTGTCCCGTACGATCCGACGGATGCTGTCGCCAACAATGCGGCCGAGGTGACCAGCAGCGGAAAGGTCGTCACGGATCTCGTCATGGAGCCCGGCGACTTCACGACGCCGTGGATGACGGTGCCTGCCGCGAGCGGCGATGACATGGTGGCGGTGCTTCGCGCCTTCGGCATGCCGGACGACCCCACCGCGTTCGACGTGGAGACCGCATTCACATCCGTGCTCCAGCAATGGACGCTGACGAACCCGCAGCACGCGGAGCTTCTCTCCCTTCTCGAGGACGCTGGCGACGGCGTCGCACTCGGCACATCCACCGACCGTCTCGGACGACCGGTCTCGGGCATCCGCGTGCAATCGTCGGACGGCGCTGTGAGCGACCTCGTCCTGATCTCGCGTGAGACGGGCCGGATCGTCGGCGTCGAACGCACGGTGCTCATCGCAGACGAGGTGTTCGACGCGGGGGCGATCATCTCCTACGAGATGTGGGATGTCACGGAGGGAACCATCGGATGAAGCGTGCGACCACGACGGTTCTGGCCGGTCTCATCGGACTCATCATCGTGATGACGTCGGCTCCGGCCGTCGCGGCGCCGTCGGGCGATGCCGAACCGGACCCGCAGATCACGGCGATGCTCGAAGAGGTGCCGGGCGGCATCGTCATCGACTCGAGGCATGCGGTGTGGCCGGAGCTCGCGATGGAATTGACCGTGTTCGCGGACCGCGGGCGGTCCGCGCGCTCGGTCGGAAGCTGCGCGACGAACAAGATCTGCGTGTACAACGGTGTTTCACTGGGTGGCACGAGTGCGCTGACGTTCAGCACGTGCAGCAACCACACGATTCCGTCCTCGTTCTCGGCCAAGTCGCTGGCGAACGCCCGCACCTCGGGCTACGTGGAGGGGCGCAGCGGGTCCACGGTGGTCGCGACGGTGTACGCGGGCAGCTGGGCCAATGCGTCCGGCCTCACCACCCTCCGCTGCTATCTCTGAGGAGGGGAACATGGCACTGCACTGGATCGCCCGAGCCTGGGGCGCGCCCGAGTCCTGGGACTTCGCCGCGTACGAGCCGTCCGCACCCGCCGAGGGCGAGGTCACGATCCGCGTCCGTGCGGCCGGAGTGAACCCCGCCGACGCGAAGCACTTCGCTGCCCCGCGGGCGGGACTCGAGTTCCCGGTGCCGATCGGGTACGAGGTCTCCGGTGAACTGACCGAGATCGGACCGGACACCGTCATCGGGTCGGGCGCAGCGGTCGTCGGCGACGAGGTCGTCGCCTTCCGCGTGCGCGGCGGGTATGCGACCGAGGTGACGGTGCCCGCCGAGAAGGCGTTCGCGAAGCCCACGACGCTCACCCATCCTGAGGCGGCGAACCTGCTGCTCGTGGGAACGACGGCGGCCGAGATGCTCGCTGTCACCGGCGCCGCGCCGGGAGAGACGATCCTGCTCCACGGCGCATCAGGCGCCGTAGGCGTCAGCGTGCTGCAGCAGGCGCGGCTGCGCGGTATCCGTGTCATCGGGACTGCGGGCGAAGAGCGCTTCGACGAGGTGCGCCGATTGGGTGGCATCCCGGTCCGCTACGGTGCTGGCCTCGCTGATCGGGTGCGCGACGCCGCGGGCGGGCCGATCGCCGCCGCGCTCGACGCCGTCGGCACCGACGAGGCCGTGGACGTCTCGCTCGATCTCGTCGCCGATCGCGGGCGCATCGTCACGATCGCCGCGTTCGGTCGCGCGGAAGCGGACGGCATCCTGGCCATCGCCGGATCGATGCCTGCGAGCACGCGGTTCCGTGACGAAGTGCGCGGGGAACTCGTCGCCCTGGCGCAGAACGGCGACCTCGTCGTGCCCGTGGCTCGGACGTTCGCTCTCCATGATGCGCCCGAGGCGCACCGCCTCCTCGCGACCGGGCACCCCGGCGGCAAGCTCGCGCTGATCCCGGACGTATGAGATCCCGGTTCGGCTGGCACTCGCAGGCTCGGGGATCAGGGTCCGACGGCGAAGATCACGGCGATCGCGGAGAAGAGCGCCGCGAGGATGAAGACCCAACCGGCGAACGTCGAGACGATCATCCGGGCGTACCGCTCGATCTCGGGGTCTCGATAGATGTCACCGGAGTGAGCACGCAGCCGCTGCGCGGCCAGAATCGCGAGGCGCCGCCGTGAGAGAAGGACGACGAGGCCGATCAGCGCCAAGATCGCAGCGGCGATCAGAGGACCGACGACCTCCCACGGCTTGGACGAGCCCCGACCCGATTCCGGCGCCGTCATCGCACCGCTGACGATCACGAACGTTCCGAAGGCCATGAAGAATATCCCGAGGATTCGGTTCGACCACGGTCCTTGCGAGGCGTTCATGACAGCTCCGCGACGGGCGCTGATCAGGTAGTTGCCGGCGACCAGAAAGTCGGTCAACTGTCGGGCGAAGATGATCGCCATGAGACCGAACACAGCGACGAACCCACCCAGGAGGAGCTCGATCGTCATTGGTTCGCCGTCATCATCTCGCGCATGACGAAATGATCGCACAGGCGCCGACGTCGTTCAGTCGATCTCGCGGAGCGACGAGGTCACGATGACCACGTCGTCGCCGAACTCGGCGTCGGCGGCATCCTGGATCGTGCCGTCGTCCCAGACGACCTGCAGCCAGACGTATCCGCGATCCGTTCCCACGGTGAGAGCGTCAGTCCCGAGCCGTTGGGAGATGTCGTCCTGGATGCTCGTGAGCTCGGTCTCAGGCGTCGCGCCCTCCACCCCGCCCGTCGGATCCTCCGGCGCCACCGGGTCGAACAGCGCGAGCATGATCGGCGGGTCGGTGATCGTCAGACGCTCCCCGTCGTAGGTGGCGTACACCGCATACGCACCCCAGGTCGTCTCGCCGCTGGTCTCGCTGCCGTCGACGCCGTCCCAGCTCCAGTCATCGAGCGGGACGCCGCTGCACTGGGGCGGGTACGACTCCATGATCGCGCCCAGGCACAGCTGCACCTCTCCCGCGGTGTCCAGCACGGTGCCGACGCCGATCACGCGTCCCTCCGGCAGGCCCGGGGTGATGTTCTCGAGGCGCTGATCGGAGGGGACGGCGGTGTTCGTCGGGGCGGGGGAATCGCCCGGTCCGCTCGCGCAGGCGCTGAGGGCGAGGACCCCGAGGACGGATGCCGCGGCAAGAAGCCGGCGACGCTGCGATGTGCTCATACTCCTCAGTGTCGTCTGCGCCCGGATCGTCTCGCGACCGTCGAACGAGGTCGGAGCATCCCTGCTAGCATGGCCGCATGCCTTTCGGCGGTCTGCTTCTTCTTAGCTGCCGCGACGAGTCCTAAGAGCTAGGGCCTTCCTCGTCGCGGCGCTTGTGTTGGCCCGTACATCTTGACGAAGAGAAGAAGCCCATCATGCAGAACACTCAGCGCTCCTCAGCGATGCCGATCCACAAGTATCGGCCGTTCCACGAGCAGATCAACGTCCACCTGCCGGACCGCACCTGGCCCGACGCCCGCATCACCGAGGCTCCGCGCTGGTGCGCGGTCGACCTCCGCGACGGCAACCAGGCCCTCATCGACCCGATGTCGCCCGAGCGCAAGCGCGTCATGTTCGAGCTGCTCGTCAGCATGGGCTATAAGGAGATCGAGGTCGGCTTCCCCTCGGCGAGCCAGACCGACTTCGACTTCGTCCGCCAGCTCATCGAAGAGAACCTGATCCCCGACGATGTCACCATCCAGGTGCTGACGCAGGCGCGCGAGCACCTCATCGAGCGCACGTACGAGTCGATCGCCGGAGCGAAGCAGGCGATCGTCCACCTGTACAACTCGACCAGCGTGCTGCAGCGCGAGGTCGTGTTCCGCACCGACAACCAGGGCATCATCGACATCGCGCTCGAGGGCGCTCGCCTGTGCCGGAAGTTCGAGAAGACCATCCCCGACACGAAGGTCTACTACGAATACTCGCCCGAGAGCTACACGGGCACCGAGCTCGAGTTCGCCCTCGACATCTGCAACCAGGTCATCGAGGTGTTCGAGCCGACTCCCGACCGCAAGGTGATCATCAACCTACCGGCGACGGTCGAGATGGCTTCGCCGAACGTCTACGCCGACTCCATCGAGTGGATGAGCCGCCGCCTCGCGCACCGTGAGAACGTCATCCTGTCGCTGCACCCGCACAACGACCGCGGCACCGCGATCGCCGCGGCCGAGCTCGGCTACATGGCCGGAGCCGACCGCATCGAGGGCTGCCTCTTCGGCAACGGCGAGCGCACCGGCAACGTCGACATCGTCGCGCTCGGCATCAACCTGTTCACTCAGGGCATCGACCCGCAGATCGACTTCAGCGACATCGACCAGGTCAAGCGCACGGTCGAGTACTGCAACCAGCTGCCGGTGCCCGAGCGCAGCCCTTGGGCCGGAGACCTCGTCTTCACCGCCTTCAGCGGCTCGCACCAGGATGCGATCAAGAAGGGCTTCGAGGCGATGGCCGCGCGAGCCGACGCCGAGGGCGTCACGGTCGACGAGATCGAATGGGCCGTGCCATACCTGCCGGTCGACCCGAAGGACCTGGGCCGCTCCTACGAGGCCGTCATCCGCGTCAATTCGCAGTCCGGCAAGGGCGGCGTCGCGTACCTGCTGAAGTCCGACCACGCGATCGACCTGCCGCGCAAGCTGCAGATCGAGTTCTCGGGTGTCGTGCAGGCGAAGACGGATGCCGAGGGCGGCGAGGTCACGTCCGACCAGATCTGGTCGATCTTCAACGACGAGTACCTGCCCGCCGACGACGCGACCGCCAAGTGGGGTCGTTTCGAGCTGCTCGCGACGCAGACCCGCAGCGACATGTCGGGAGAGGTCGTTCTCGACGTCGTGCTGCGCGACGACGAGCAGCAGCTCGCCGTCGCAGGATCCGGCAACGGTCCGGTCGCCGCGTTCGTCGAGGTGCTGCGCGCGCAGGGCTTCGACATCACGGTCTACGACTACGTCGAGCACGCTCTCAGCGCCGGTGGTGACGCGCAGGCCGCGGCCTACGTCGAGCTGCAGGTCGGCGACCAGCGCCTGTGGGGCGTCGGCATCGACGGCGATATCTCGACCGCGTCGCTCAAGGCGATCGTGTCGGGCGTGAACCGCTCGATCCGCACGCGCGAGCAGGAGCTGGCCGCCGTCTGAACATCTCGCGCGACGTCCTTCGTCTCGTCGCTGCGCTCCTCGCTCAGGAACCGGGGGTTTCGGTCCCTGAGCGAGCCGCAGCGAGACGAAGGGCGTCGCGTGTTCAGTCGCGCGGCTTGACGATCGGGATGGCGCCGGTCTCGGCGGCGACCTTGCGGCGGTAGATGCGGCGCTGCTCCGGGAGCGACACGTCGAAGCTCACCGCAAGCACCCGGATCACGGCTGTCACCACGATGCCGAAGACGGCGGCGAGGGTGATCGTCATCCCGAAGCCGTTCGCGATGACGATGAAGGTGCATCCCGCACCGGCGGCGACCGCGTAGAGCGAGCCCACGTGCATGATCGAGGTCGGCAGACCCATCAGCATGTCGCGCAGCACACTGCCCCCGACCGCGGCGCATACGCCGATGAAGACCGCGGGAACGGGCGGGATGCCGAACGCGATCGCCTTGCTCGTGCCGAAGGCGCCGAACATTCCGATCACCACCGCATCCAGCACCACGATGACGGTGTTGAGTCGGTTGAAGAGTCCGGCGAGCAGCATCCCCAGCAGAGCCGCGCCCGTGGCGGTCAACAGGTACCAGTTGCTCTGCAACGTGGCGGGCGTCTGGCCGAGCAGGATGTCGCGGATCAGACCGCCGCCCATGCCGATCATGATGCCGATGATCGCGACGCCCAACCAGTCCAGTCGGCGCTGTCCCTGGAAACCCGAGGCGAACAGCGCGCCCTGCACCCCGCCGAGCCCGACGCCGAGAAGGTCCGCCCACAGCGGAATGGTGAAGAGCGGTTCGGTCACGCTTCCATTCTCGCGCACGGAGGATAATCGAAGGGTGCCCACCTACCGAGACGAAGTGGTGATCCTGCGCACCCACAAGCTGGGCGAGGCGGATCGCATCGTCACCATGCTGTCGCGCCGGCACGGCAAGGTCCGGGCGGTGGCGAAGGGCGTGCGCCGCACGTCGTCGAAGTTCGGCTCCCGGCTGGAGCCGTTCATGGTCGCCGATGTGCAGCTCTACCAGGGCCGCTCCCTCGACATCGTGCAGCAGGCGGAGTCGCTCGGCTCTTACGGCACCGACATCGTCGCGCACTACGACCGCTTCACCTCGGCCAACGCGATGGTCGAGACCGCCGACCGCCTGAGCGATTCCGAGGCGACGCCCGAGCAGTACCTGCTCCTCGTCGGCGGCCTGCGCGCGCTCTCGCGGGGCGAGCACGTGCCGCGCAGCATCCTGGACTCCTACCTGCTGCGCGTCATGTCCCTGTCGGGATGGGCGCCGTCTCTCGACGACTGCGCCCGATGCGCGGCGCCCGGACCGCACAGCACGTTCGTCGCCCAGCTGGGTGGGCTCGTATGCGTGAACGATGCCCCGGCGGGAAGCCCGCGCATCGCCGAACGCACGCTCGAACTGCTCCGCGCGCTGATCCGAGGCGACTGGGAGTTCATCGACGCGGCATCTCCCGCCGAGTCGGCGGCCGCGGCCGGTCTCGTCGGGGCTTACGCCCAATGGCACCTGGAGCGCGGCATCCGCTCGCTCTCCCACGTTTCCGACATCCGAGGAGAAGGAGCACGGTGAGCCCGAAGCCGTACACGCATAAGGACGCCGTGGCCTATCGCCCCATCGACTGGACGGGCGTGCACCCGCCGACGTTCCCCGCGGTGCCGGAGCACGTCGCGATCGTCATGGACGGCAACGGCCGCTGGGCCAACCGTCGGGGGCTCAGCAGGATCGAGGGGCACAAGGCGGGCGAGGAAGTGCTCCTCGATGTGGTCGCGGGTGCGATCCAGGCCGGGGTGAAGCATCTGTCCGTCTACGCGTTCTCCACGGAGAACTGGGCGCGGTCTCCAGACGAGGTCCGCTTCCTGATGGGCTACAACCGCGACGTGCTGCACCGTCGTCGCGACCAGCTCAACGAGTGGGGCGTGCGCGTGCGCTGGGCGGGCCGCAAGCCGCGGCTCTGGGGGAGCGTCATCAAGGAGCTGCAGTACGCCGAGCAGCTCACGAAGGGCAACGACGTCCTCACGCTCACCATGTGCGTCAACTACGGCGGACGGATCGAGCTCGTCGACGCGATGCGCTCGATCGCCGCCGACGTTGCGGCTGGACGGGTGAAGCCGAACGCGATCAGCGAGAAGATGATCCGGCGCCACCTCTACGTGCCCGACATGCCCGACGTCGATCTCTTCGTGCGCAGCTCGGGCGAGCAGCGCACCTCCAACTTCCTGCTCTGGGAGTCCGCTTACGCCGAGATGGTGTTCCTCGACACGCTGTGGCCCGACTTCTCGCGCGAGGAGCTGTGGCGCGCGATCGGCGTCTACCTGTCGCGCGACCGTCGCTTCGGCGGAGCTGTCGACACCCCTGACGCGTCGGCCTGAGCACGGAGCCACCGCTCCGTTTCGCGCGGGTGTCGCAGGCGCACGATCGTCAGATGCGGGAAGCGCTCCTGCAACCCGGGCAGGCGCTCGGCCCAGTGCCGCAGGGTCTTCGTCTGCCAGGCAAGGATGTTCGTCTCGGGATCGCGGTTGAGGAGATTCCACGGTCCTGGCTCGCGATTGCCGTTCCAGAGCTCCTGTCGCAGGATGCCGCGGGCGAGGGTGCGTCGGATCAATCGACCCCGGACCACGCGGTACGGGTAGTCGAGCCACACGGCCACCTGCGCACGCGGTGCCAGGATCTCGTTCGTCCCCTTGCTGGTGTACTGCCACTCGGTCACCCAGCGATCCTCGGCAGCGAACGCGCGCACGTCGTCGAGGAACTCCGGTCGCGGCGTCCAGTTCGGTCCGTGGAAGAGAGCGTCGATCTCCACGTGCCGCAGACCCCAGGCATCCCCGATGCGCGCGGAGAGGGTCGTCTTCCCCGACCCGGACACGCCCGCGACGAGCACACGCTCGGGGCGGTCGGGAAGCGGATCGTCGGCGGAGAGCATCCGGAAATCCTATCGACGGAACTCTGCTCTATTGTCGGGAGATGCGGAGAATAGGGGCGACGATAGCCGGGTTCGGCGTCGGAGCGATCGGATTGACGGGCTGCGCCTTCGGCGACTACCTCGCGTACGCGCCCTGCGAAGGGTACTCCGAGGAGCTGGCACAGGTAATAGAGGAGACAGTCGGAGAACGGCCCACCGTCGGAGACATCTGGGCGGACGGCGCCAACAACCCTCTGTGCTGGCTCACCTTCACCTTGGAGCGGGATCTCACGTCCGGCGACCCAGAACGCGAGGAGATGAGCAATGCCATCGATGACCTTCGGGCGCAATGGCAGGACGATGTGCGTCTCGAGGTGATCTCAGGCTCGGGTGAGAGCTTCATCTTCGGGTGAACCCGGAATAGCTCACAGAACCATGGGGTTGGATGATGATGTGAGCGAACCCATCTCTATCGACATCTGGTCCGACATCGCCTGCCCGTGGTGCTACATCGGCAAGCGCAATCTGGAGAAGGGCCTCGAAGCCGTCTCCGCCGACGAGGATGCCCCCGAGGTCACCGTCACCTTCCACTCCTTCGAGCTGTCGCCCGACACCCCCGTCGACTTCGACGGCGATGAGATCGACTTCCTGGCCGGCCACAAGGGCATGCCGCGCACGCAGGTCGAGCAGATGCTGTCGAACGTCACCGGAGTCGCGGCGAACGCCGGCCTCGAGTACCGCTTCGACCTGCTGCAGCACACCAACACCGTCAAGGCGCACGAACTGCTGCATTTTGCGAAGGCGGAGGGCCTCCAGCACGAGCTCGAGGAGCGCCTCATGTCGGCGTACTTCACCGAGGGCAAGCACGTCGGTCGCATCGACGACCTCGTCGAGCTCGCGGTCGAGGTCGGCCTCGACGCCGATGGCGCTCGGCAGGCGCTCGAGAGCGAGCAGTACCTCCCCGCCGTCCGTCAGGACCAGGCGCAGGCTCAGGCCTACGGCATCCAGGGCGTGCCGTTCTTCGTCATCGACGGTCAGTACGGCATCTCCGGAGCGCAGCCTCCCGCGGCGTTCGAGAACGTTCTCCGCGATCTCTGGGCGAAGCGCGGAGAGACCGAGGACGAGACCGAGGCCGCCGCCGTCTAACGGGTCAGGGCCGCTTCGATCGCGCTGACGATCTCGGGGGCGTCCGGCTTCTGCTTCGGGCGGAAGCGCAGGACGTCCCCGTCCGGCAGCACCAGGAACTTCTCGAAGTTCCACTCGACGCGGCCGGCCTTGCCCCCGGCATCCGCCGTCTGCTTCAGCGCCTTGTAGAGGTCCGACGCGTTGCGGCCGTTCACCTTGACCTTGTCGTTGACGGGGAACGTCACGCCGTAGGTCGTCGAGCAGAACTCGAGGATCTCGTCGACGGAACCCGGCTCCTGACCGAAGAACTGGTTGCACGGGAACCCCACGACGCTGAAGCCGCGGTCGCCGTAGAGGCGCTGCAGTTCTTCCAGCTGCTCGTACTGCGGGGTGAGGCCGCACTTCGAGGCGACGTTCACCACGAGCACCACGTCGGCACCGAGATCATCGAGCGTCTTCTCGTTGCCCTGAGCATCGGTGAAGGGGATCGAACGGAGCGCAGAATCGGTCATATTCACAGCTTAGGTCGCCGCATCCGCAGCGGCTCCGCGTCTGGGAGAATAGAGGGGACATGACTCTCGCCACCGCCACAGCCCGCCCCCTTCGCATCGGTCCGATCGATCTCGACGTGCCGGTCGTCCTCGCACCCATGGCGGGGATCACGAACACGGCGTTCCGACGTCTGTGCCGCGAATACGGAGCCGGGCTGTACGTCAGCGAGATGATCACCTCGCGCGCCCTCGTCGAGCGCAACGAGACGACGATGCGCCTGATCCGGCATCACGAGTCGGAGACCCCGCGGTCGATCCAGCTCTACGGGGTCGACCCGAAGACGATCGCCGAGGCCGTGCGGATCATCGTCGCGGAAGACCATGCCGACCACATCGACCTGAACTTCGGCTGCCCGGTGCCGAAGGTCACCCGCCGAGGCGGGGGAGCAGCGTTCCCCTGGAAGTCGTCCCTCTTCGCCGCCATCGTCGATCAGGCCGTGAAGGCCGCGGGATCGATCCCGCTGACGGTCAAGATGCGCAAGGGCATCGACCGCGACCACCTGACGTTCCTCGACGCCGGCCGTGCCGCTGAGGACGCCGGGGCGGCCGCCGTCGCCCTGCACGCCCGCACCGCGAGCGAGTTCTACTCCGGTCACGCCGACTGGAACGCGATCGGCGAGCTCAAGCAGGCGGTCACCAGCATCCCCGTGCTGGGCAACGGCGACATCTGGTCTGCCGAAGACGCCGTGCGCATGATGCAGCAGACCGACTGCGACGGCGTCGTCGTGGGTCGCGGCTGCCTCGGGCGTCCCTGGCTCTTCGGAGAACTGGCCGCCGCCTTCGGTGCGGAGTCGCATCCGGTCGACGCGACGCTCGGATTCGTCGCGAACGCCTTCCGCCGGCACGCCCAGCTGCTCGTCGAGTTCTTCGACGACGAGGACCGCGGCTGCCGAGACATCCGCAAGCACGTCTCCTGGTACTTCAAGGGCTACCCGGTCGGCGGAGACATCCGCACCGGGCTCGCGACCTCGTCGAGCCTCGCCGAGATCGACGACCTGCTCGGCCTGCTCGACCACGCGGCTCCCTACCCGGGAGCGGATGCCGAGGGGCAGCGGGGTCGCTCCGGTCACCCGAAGCGACCGGCGCTGCCGGACAAGTGGCTCGAGTCGCGGGAGATCGAGTCGTCGGCTTCCGAGATGATGCGTGGAGCGGAGATCGAGAACAGTGGTGGCTGACTCGAACGATGGCGCGCGGACCGATGGTTACCACCCCCGCGACGCCGAGCGTTTCTTCGCGGAGACGCACCGATCGGAGCGCGACGACTTCGCCCGCGACCGCGCGAGGGTGCTGCATTCCGCCGCTCTCCGCCGCCTCGCCGCCAAGACACAGGTGCTCAGTCCCGCCAGCACGGCCGACTTCGCGCGCAATCGCCTGACGCACTCGCTCGAGGTGGCGCAGGTGGGCCGCGAGCTCGCCACGGCCCTCGGTGTCTCGGCCGACGTCGTCGACACGGCGTGCCTCAGCCACGACCTCGGGCATCCGCCGTTCGGTCACAACGGGGAGCGCGCGCTCAACGAATGGGCCGAGCACATCGGCGGGTTCGAGGGCAACGCGCAGTCCCTCCGCATCCTCACGAGGCTCGAGGCGAAGGTCCTGGACGACGACGACCACTCGGTCGGTCTCAACCTCACCCGGGCCAGCCTCGACGCGACCTGCAAGTACCCGTGGACAGTCGACAGTCCGGTCCCCGACCCGGGCGGACGGCTGAAGTTCGGCGTCTACCCCGAAGACGAGGCCGTGTTCCGATGGATGCGGGAAGGCGCTCCCGGACGGCTGCGCTGCATCGAGGCCGAGATCATGGACCTCTCCGATGACATCGCCTACTCCGTGCACGATTTCGAAGACGCGATCGTCAACGGCTACGTCGACGTCGCGCAGCTCGCCGACCCGCGCGGACACGATGCCCTCGTCGGCCGTATCCAGCAGTGGGTCGGATACGACTTCACCCGCGACGAGCTCGCTGACGCCCTCTACCGTCTGGCTTCGCAGTCGATGTGGCTCGCGTCGTTCGACCGCTCCCGTCAGGCGCTCGCGCGTCTGAAGAACCTGACCAGCGATCTGATCGGCCGTTTCGCCCGCGCCTCCGTGTCGGCAACGCGTGCAGCCTACGGCGGAAGCAACCTCGTGCGCTACAACGCCCACGTGGTCGTTCCCCGGGTCGTCGAGGCCGAGATCGCCGTGCTCAAGGGCATCATGGGTCAGGCGATCGTCACGATCGACGCGCGCAAGGGCGTGTACAAGGAGCAGCGTCGGGTGCTGAAGCGGCTCGCCGATTCGCTCTGGTCGACGGATGCCCTCTGGTCGGCGGGCGCCGACGTGCTCGAGCCCGCCTTCGCCGCGGACTTCGTCGCCGCCGTCGACGACGCCGAGCGCGCGCGGGTCGTGGTCGACCAGATCGCCAGCCTCACGGATCAGAGCGCGATCGACTGGCACAACCGCCTGGTGGGGGAGATCGACCCCGCCGAGGTTGGCATCTGGACGCCACGGCATGCCCGCGCCAGGGCGGGCGCGCACGCCGAGAGGCGGCCCGTCGCCGAAGGGGTGGGCTGATGCCCCGCATCCGGCAGGCCGACGTCGACGAGGTCAAGGCGCGCACCAATATCGCCGACATCGTCGGCGAGCGTGTCGCCCTGAAGTCGGCGGGTGTCGGATCCCTCAAGGGACTGTGCCCGTTCCATGACGAGAAGAGTCCGAGCTTCCACGTGCGGCAGCAGGTCGGCTATTACCACTGCTTCGGCTGCGGAGAGTCGGGTGACGTCTACTCGTTCCTCCGTGAGATGGACCACGTCAGCTTCACCGAGGCCGTCGAACGCCTGGCCGGCCGTATCGGCTACACGCTGCACTACGAAGACGGGGGAGCGGCTCCCGAGACCAGCGGACGCAGCCGTCTCTATGCGGCGAACACGGCGGCCGCGGAGTTCTTCCGTGCGCAGCTGCTGACTCCGGATGCCGAGGCCGGTCGGCGCTTCCTCGGCGAACGCGGCTTCGATGCCGGAGCTGCGGCGCACTTCGGCGTCGGCTTCGCACCGCGCGGCTGGGACGGGATGCTCAAGGCGCTCACCGCGCAGGGATTCACGCGGGACGAGCTCGTCACGTCGGGACTGGTCTCGACCGGCCAGCGCGGCGTCTACGACCGGTTCCGCGGCCGTCTGGTGTGGCCGATCCGCGACGTCTCCGGACAGACCATCGGCTTCGGCGCGCGCAAGCTCTTCGACGACGACCAGGGACCGAAGTACCTGAACACTCCGGAGACGCCGATCTACAAGAAGGCTCAGGTGCTCTACGGGCTCGACCTCGCCAAGCGCGACATCTCGCGGGGCGACCCTCGCCGGGTCGTCGTGGTGGAGGGGTACACCGACGTGATGGCCTGCCACCTCGCGGGGCTCACGACGGCGATCGCGACCTGCGGCACGGCCTTCGGCACCGAGCACATCAAGGTGCTGCGCCGCGTCATGGGCGACGACAACGCGTCGGGCGAGGTCGTCTTCACGTTCGACGGCGACGAGGCGGGACAGAAGGCGGCGCTCCGCGCGTTCACGGAGGACGACCGTTTCAACGCCCAGACGTTCGTCGCCGTCGCACCGGACAGCCTCGACCCGTGCGATCTGCGTCTGCAGCGCGGGGATGCCGCCGTGCGCGGCCTCATGGACGCCAAGGTCCCGATGTTCGAGTTCGCGATCGACCGCAAGCTCGGCGGCTTCGACCTCTCCACCGTCGAGGGTCGCGTCGGAGCGCTCCGTGCTGCGGCGCCGATCGTCGCGGAGATCCGCGACCAGCTCCTCCGCCCCGGTTACGAGCGAGTGCTGGCGCGCCGCCTCGGCATGGACCCGACCGAGGTGCGCCACGAGGTCGAGCGCGCCGCGCGTGGCGCCTCGCACCAACCGGCTGCTCGTCGCGAGACCCCCGCGGTCGATCCGGCGACCGGTGCCGCGTCCGTCGCGCCGGTGACCCTCGCGAGTCTGCCGCGCACTGCCGACGTCGCGGTCGAACGCGACGCGCTCATGGGCGCGCTGCAGTACGGGCACCAGGTGGATCAGACACTCCTGAACCGTGCGCTCGGCGCTCCGTTCCGCACGCCCGGCCTCGACGCCGTGCGCGAGGCCGTCGCGGCCGCTCCGGATCGCACACGCGCGGGGTGGGTGACGGATGCCGTGAACAGCGTGCGCGAGCCGTATCGCTCTCTGGCGGGGGAGCTGCTGATGACGCCGTTCCCGGCCAAGAACGAGGAGGGTGCGCTGACCTCGGCGACGGACCTCGCACGTCGGCTCATCCTCCGTCAGCTGGAGCGCGAGAAGCAGGAGCTGCTCGGTGCGGTGCAGCGCGTTCCCGCAGAGTCCGACGGCGGCAGAGCCCTGCGCGTGCGCCTGCGAGACATCGATGCGGAGCGTCAGCGGTTCGCCGAGTCGTAACGCGGGCGGCGGGTCTGCAGAGGGCAGGATAGAGACATGTCCCGCCGGCCGGAATCCTCGAACGCGATCGACTGCTCGGATCTGGTGATCGACCGGATCGGGCACGGCTCGCCCACTCGCGCCGTCGACGGTGTCACCTTCTCTCTCGCGCCGGGCGAACTCATCTGCGTCGCAGGCCCGACCGGATCCGGCAAGTCCACTCTGGTCGCCGCTCTTGCCGGGTCCACCGACCCGTCCGTGCGCGTCGTGGGGGGAAGCGCCGTGGTCTGCGGGGTCGACGTGCGCAGGCCCGGTCGGAAGCACCGCATCCTCACCTACCGCACCGGCTTCGTCCCACAGGGCGCCGGCGCCGATCTGCCGCCCCGCCTCACCGTCAACGAGGTGATCGCCGAGCCGATCCTGGTCCGTGAGCGCCGGGTCAACACCAAGGCCCTCTCGATCCGTGTCGCGACGCTGCTCGACGAACTGCACCTCCCGCTCGGCACAGCCGCGAAGTTCCCGTACGAGCTGAGTGCGGGTATGCGTCAGCGCGTGGCCATCGCCCGGTCGTTCATCCTGGAGCCGAAGGTGCTCATCGCCGACGAGGTGCTCGCGAACCTCGACCTGGAGGTGCGCCCGGTCGTGTTCGATGCGATCACCCGCCGCCGCAAGGAGGAGTCGATGGCCGCTCTTCTCGTGACCAACGACGCGGCGTTCATCCGCGAGCTGAACGCCGAGACACTGATGCTGCGCGGCGGTCACGTGGTCGCGCGCGGGGTCGGCAAGGACCTGCTCTGGGTGCCCAACGCGGAGTCGGATTCGCGTCACTGATCACGACACGCCCGACCCGCGCTGACCCCGCCCCGGTGTCACGAGTGCGGTCCGGAGTTTGCTAAGCTTGTCGAGTTGCCCGCGCAGCGGAGCACATTCCTCGGTAGCTCAATTGGCAGAGCAGCCGGCTGTTAACCGGCAGGTTCTTGGTTCGAGTCCAAGCCGGGGAGCCAATAGAAGGCCCGGAACTCAGGCGAGTTCCGGGCCTTTTCCTTTTCAGCCGCGAAGTCCGAGTCGGTCCGTGATCTCGGCGACCTTCGTACGCCCCTGCAGGTTCAGAGCCTGGACCGGACGCGGAAGCGAGTTCGGGGCCACCAGGTCGAGGTGCTCGGCGATCGCGGCCGTCACCCGGTAGCTCCCGTACTCGGCGAACAGGTCCCACAGGGGCTGCAGGCGCATCGATTCCGCGGTCGCCGCCGCGTGGTCACCGCTCTGCGCCGCGCGGGTGATGGTCAGTGCCGGGACGGGCAGCGTGCCGCCGATGGCCGAATACCAGGCATCGCACCCGGCGTTCAGCCCGGTCGCCGCGAGACAGTCGCCGGAGACGCCGATGCTCACGGTGCTCGGGATCCGCCCGCGGATCGCCTGCACTCGTGCGGCGGCGATCTGCGGATCCGACGGCACGCCGGGGATCTTGATCGAGGCGACGTGCGGCAGCGTCGCGATCCGCCCGTAGAGGTCGTCGGTGAAGGTGACGTGCGTCGTGCCGGGGTTGTCGTAGACGACGAGCGGCACCGAGAGCCCGGCGGTGACGTCCTCGAACAAGGCGAACACCTCGTCGTCCGTGAGCGCCTGATACGTCACCGGCGCGAGCAGCACGGCGCTCGCGCCGGCATCCTGCGCATCGTCGGCGAGTCGCTGCACCTCGGAGGTGCGCAGGGCTCCGACGCCGACCATGACCGGCACATCGCCCGCCAGGGTGACCGCTGCGCGTGCGACACGGCGGCGCTCCTCGCGGTCCAGGTACATGTACGAGCCCGTCGAACCGAGCGCGGTGAGCGAATCCACACCGGCCGCGACGAGACGTTCGATCAGACGTGCGTACGAAGCCTCGTCGAACGAGTCGTCCCGCAGGGGCGTCAGGGGGAAGGCGCTCAGGCCGGTGAACATCGGTGATCTCCTCTCGTGGCGCCGGTCCGGACGCCGAAGGGTCGTCGTGCGCGCTCAGTGAGGATAGCGCAGCCGCCTGCTCACGCGTCTGGGCCTGGTCCGCGTCGTACGCGCAACACGGCATCGACGAGAGTGACGGCTGACCCGTCACGCCAGACCGCGGGTCTCTCGACCAGCGCGTTCGTCTCGGTGACCCAGTCGGCGGCGAGGTGGAGCGACGCGAGAACCTTTCCCGGCGTCGGCAGCGGGGGACCATTTTGCTCGTGGTGGCTGAGCTTCGACCCAGGCGGCACGGCTCCATGACCCACGACGAGAAGCCTGCCGCCAGGGGCGACCGCCATGGCTGCACGGCGCAGCACCTCCTCGCGCGGGAGCTCGACGGGGGAGTGCAGGAACGCGGTCGTCACGAGGTCGAACTCCGCCGACGGCCGCCAGGTCGCGAGGTCGGCCTGGATCCATCGGATCCGCTCGGAGAGGCCTGCGCGCTCGGCTTCGGCGGCGCCCACGGCGAGGGCCGTGGAGGAGATGTCGATCGCTGTCACGGACCACCCCTGCTCCGCGAGCCAGAGCGCGTCTCCACCTTCGCCGCAGCCGAGCTCGAGAGCTGTTCCCGGGCGGAGGCCGCTGACTTCCCGCTGCACGGCCTCGTTGACGCGCCCGCTCCACACCTGACCGTGCTCGCCGCGCGTGGATCGGTAGCGATCCTCCCAGAACTCGGCAGGATCGACAGGCGGCTCGGTCCGATGACTCTCGTGGCTCACGAGGTCACCACCGCTGCCGCGACGCGCTCGGCCGCTGCGGCCACGTCGAGAGCCACGAGCTCACCGTTGATCGCGAGCGCGGCGGTGGCACCGGAGCCCATGGCGAGCGGCACGAGCGCCGCGGGGCTGGCGGAGTTGCCCACAGCCCAGACGCCGTCGATGCTCGTCCTGCCGAAGGCGTCGACGACGGTCCACGGGCCGAAATGCGAGTCGGCGCGCTCCGCACCGAGCTGTCGCAGCGGCTCGTCGAGCGCGACGAGCGCAGGCTCGGCGAAGACGACCTCGACCGGCACGGTCGTCCCGTCTTCCAGACCGAATCCCGTGAGGCGATCGGCATCCGCGATCACCTGCGTCACCGACCGTGTCTCGACGCGCATGCCCCGTGCTTCGAGGACGAGCCGCTCCTCGTCGGGGATGGGGCCGGCGAGAGCCGTGAAGACGGTGATGTCGTCGGAGTAGGACCGCAGCATGTGCGCCTTGTGGAGTCCTGGGACAGACGTCGCGAGGACGCCGATGGCACGACCCGTCGCCTCGTATCCGTCACAGTAGGGGCAGGCGACGACACCGCGGCCCCACTGCTCCGCGAGTCCGGGGATCTCGGGCAGCGCATCCCGCGCTCCCGTGGCGACGATGAGACGACGCGCCGTGGCCCGCTCACCGGACTCGATCACGACCTCGAACCCGTCGTCGATCGCACGGGTCGTCGCGACGCGGGCATCGACGATGACACCCTCGACCGCGCGGACTTCTCGGTATCCGTCGGCGACGAGGTCGAGCGGCGAGTAGCCGTCGCGGCTCAGGACCCCGTGCATGTGGGGTGCGAACCTGTTGCGCGGCTGACGTGCGTCGAGGACCAGCACGCGGCGACGTGCCCTCGCGAGGATGAGCGCGGCACTCAGGCCGGCGGAGCCTCCGCCGATGATGATGACGTCCCAGTGCTCGTCGGAGATCGTCGGACGCGCGGGGGCGAGAGAGTCGGATGCGGGGGAGGGAGCAGTTCGATCGGTCATGTCACCACTCTGCGCAGCTGATACGCTTTCGGCAAATATCGATGCCGAAACAGCAACAGGAGCGCACATGTCCGATCATTCGCTCGCCCTCATCGGTCCCCGGCTCAAGAGCTGGAGGGAGAAGCGGAGCATGACCCTGGTCGAGCTCTCCGCGCTCACCGACATCTCGCCGAGCACTCTGTCGCGGTTGGAGGCAGGGAAGAGAGCGCCGAACCTCGAGTTGCTGGTGCCGATCGCGCGCGCACTCGACATCGGCCTCGACGACGTCGTGCCGCGCGCCGTGCCCGATCCGCGCGTGTCACGGACGACGAGAGAGGTCGAGGGGATCCGCTATGAGTCCCTCTCGCCGGCGTCGAGTCCTGTGCAGACCTTCAAGGTCACGTTCCCCCCGCACCCGGCGGGCATCACCGCGGTGCCGCAGCCGAAGGTGCACGACGGTCAGGAGTGGCTCTACGTCATATCCGGACGACTCCGACTCGTCCTGGGAGATCAGGACGTCACGCTCGGTCCCGGAGAGGCCGCGGAGTTCGACACGCGCGTGCCGCACTGGCTCTCGTCCGCAGGCCCAGGGCCGACGGAGGTCGTGTCGATCTTCAGCAGGGAAGGCAAGCGCATCCACCTGCGCGCACGGCCGACAGCCCGATGAAGCAGAGATGGCCCCGCCGTTCGGCGGGGCCATCTCCGGAATGCTGGTGGATCAGCGTGCTGCACCCTGCAGGGATCCGGTGGTCTGGCCGGCGGGATCCACGATCAGGCACTGGACGACGCGGTCGTTGTTCTGCTCCCACGACTCCTTGGTCGGGGTCAGAGTCGTGACGTCGAGCGCGGAATCCGCGTATGCGACGCCGACGAAGGTCGTGTACGCGTCGCCGATGCATCCCTGCGATGCGGTGTCGATCGCCTCATCCGAGAAGTCGCCGTCGTCCATCTTGATCTCGTAGAAGACCTCGAGATCGTGAGGCTCATCGCACGGCAGGACGTTCGCGTCGGTGAGCGTGCCCGAACCGGTGTCCGCCATGCAGTCGCCGAGCTTCACGGAGAAGACGTCGATGTTCGCGCTCTCGGTGACCTGACCGGTCTCCTCGTCGCGGTCGGCGTCGCCGGAACCGCTGCCGAGAATGTCGTTGATGGCACTACAGCCGCTGAGGGCGAGGGAAAGCGCCACCGCCGTTCCTGCCAGCACCAGAGCGCGTCGATTGCGCAGTTTCATCATGATCTTGTCCCCTCCAGAACGTCCCGTGTGTACGCAGTGCCGGTATTCCGCACGCGTCGATCCACGCTATCCGTCCTGGAGTCTGTGATGCAACTCCAAGGATCCTGTGACTGCGCTGGGAGCGGGGTCAGCCTTCGAGGTCGTCGACGCCGGGCATCCAACTGACTCCGGCACGCCCCCAGCCGCGCTTGCGCGCGATCTTCTGAACGGTCTTCCAGTCGCCGTCCGAGAGGCGGTCGACGTACAGGACGCCGTCGAGGTGATCGAACTCGTGCTGCATGATCCGCGCGCGCCAGCCGTCGACGTCGATCGTCACCGGACGGCCCTCCAGATCGGTCGCCGTGAGGCGCACGCGCTCCGAGCGGCGCAAGGGGAAACGCTCGCCGGGGAAGGAGAGACAGCCCTCCGACTCGAGGTCGGGATCGGGATCGCCGGGCTCGATCGGAGCGATCCACAGCTCCGGATTGATGAGCACGCCGCGCCACGGCTGGTCGTCGTCGTCCACATACGCGTAGGTGTAGATGCGCAACGGGACACCGACCTGAGGTGCGGCGAGCCCGACGCCGGGAGCGGCATCCATCGTCTCGAACATGTCGGCGACGAGTGCGCGGATGTCGTCCGTGATCTCTTCGACAGGAGAGGCGGGGGAGTGAAGCACGGGGTCGCCCATGATGCGAATCGGAAGTACAGCCACGTCACAACCCTACTGTGCAGGGTGCGGCAGGTAGGGTCGTAGTGTGAGCGTTGGGGTATGGGCAAACACCGCAGAAGAGGTCGGCGATCAGCTCGTCGGCGCCTTCCAGAACCCGGGACTCCTGCTCGGCATCCCGCTCGCACTCGCGGGCGCCGTGTTCATGTCGCTCGGCGCGCAGTACCAGCACCGCGGCGTCGAGAAGGTCGAACGCCTCAGCGGGGCGGACGGCGCGTCCGGGCTCTCCTTCAGCCAGATCAAGGCGCTGCTGACCCGGCCGTCCTGGATCGCAGGGACGCTCATGCTCGGGCTGGCCATCGTGTGCCAGCTCGCCGCGCTCGTGAAGGCTCCGCTCATCGTGGTGCAGCCGCTCGGCGCGATCGCTCTCGTCATCACGACGCTCTTGAACGCCCGCATCTCCGGTCACTCGCCGACCCGCAAATCGATCACGGCGATCATCTTCTGCGTCGGCGGAATCTTCCTCTTCGTGTTCTTCGCCGCGATATACGCGACGGAGAAGGAGGTCACCGAACGCGAGCTCTTCGTCATCCTGGCATTGCTGCTCGTGGTGATCATCGTGCTCGGCGCCTGCTGGCTGATCCTCCGTCGCCGCATGCGCGCACTGTTCTACGTCATCGGCGCCGGCATCCTCTACGGATTCGTCGCCACGCTGGCGAAGGTCGTCATCAAGCGCATCGAGGCGGGGCAGTTCGAGTGGATCACCGCGATCTGCGTGCTGGCGCTCCTCGCGGCCGCGGCCGTCGGTGCGTACTTCGTGCAGACCGCCTACAGCTCGGGTCCGCCCGACCTGGTGATCGCCGGCCTGACCGTCGTCGATCCGCTGATCGCCGTGCTCATCGGCATGATCGTGCTCGGCGAGGCGGCAGCCGCACCGTGGTGGGTGCTCATCATCTTCGGCTTTGCCGGAGCGATCGCGGTCTGGGGCGTCGTCAACCTGGCGCGCTACCATCCGCAGGTGCTCAGCGACAGCCAGGAACTGCCGATCGCGCGCGGCAGTGACTCCTCGTCGTCGAGCGACGACCTTCAGTAGGCCTGGTCGATCAGGTCGGGGGAGACCTCGGACGCCGCCGCCTCGTCGACGAAGAACACCGTGCGCTTGCGACCCTTCGCGCCGGCGGCCGGCACGCTCGTGTAGCTCGCACCGGCGAGAGCGAGCCCGAGAGCGGACGCCTTGTCCGCTCCGGTCAGCACGAGCCAGACCCGCTTCGAGGAATTGAGCACCGGACGCGTCAGGGTCACTCGCTCAGGCGGAGGCTTGGGGGAGTTGCGCACGGGCAGAGCCGCGGCATCCGTCACGGTGACCTCGTCCCGATCCGGGAACAGAGAGGCGATGTGACCGTCGGGGCCGACCCCGAGGTAGCAGACGGCGAACGACGGCCAGGGGTGCTCGTCGGTGCCGAAGCGGGCGAGCTCGGCGGCGTACGCCGCGGCCGCCTCGTCGAGGGTGATCCCGCTGTCGGAACCGGCGACTTCGTGCACGTTCTCCGCGGGGACGGGAATGTGATCGAGCAGCGCCTGGCGTGACTGCACGGCGTTGCGGTCGGCGTCATCACGCGGGACGAATCGCTCATCGCCCCACCAGAAGTGCACGAGCGACCAGTCGATGCTGTTCACCCGCGGATCGGCCGCGGCCTGACTCAGCACCGCTCCGCCCATCGAACCGCCGGTGAGGGCGATGTGCGCGATCCGGCCGTTCTTCGTGCGCGCGCGAACACGCGTGAGGAATCGGTCGGCGACCCGGGCGGCGAGAGCGGCAGGCGTGGCTTCCACCACGACCCGCTTCTCTGCGGACGATACCTGCATCGACTTCACTCTCCAGTCTCGGGCGGACCCAGCTTCTCCCAGCCCTCGGTGATCACTCGACCGTACAGGACATCAGGGTCGAGGCGTCGCAGCTCCTCCGCGAGGCACTCGCGCAGCGTGCGGCGCGGCAGGTGCAGATCATGGTTCGGCTGATCCGGCTGCGTCAGCACCGCGACGCCCGGCGTCGGGCGCTCCAGAGTGATGTCGCCGGCTTCACGAGTGAGGCGCACCGACTTGATGCCCTCCTGCCAGTGCTCGGGATCCTCGTACGACCAGCGCACCGGAACCTCCAGCGCCATCTGCAGCCAGGCGGCCAGCAGCGCGGTCGACGGGGAGGCGGCCGCTCCGCGCACCTCGACGGCGGTGATGGACTCGTACGGCGGCTGGTCGAGCACGGCGGCGAGCTGCTCGCGCCAGTGCGTCAGGCGGGTCCAGGCGAGGTCGGTGTCGCCGGGCGCGTGCGTGCGGCCGAGCAGCGCGAGCCGATCGCGCACGTCGGGTGCCGTCGCGGCATCCGTGATCCGTCGCTGCGCGATCTTTCCGAGCGGCGACGTCGCCGGCGATTCCGGGGCCTCCTCGGGCCACCAGGCGACCACGGGCGCATCGGGCAAGAGAAGGCCCGTGAGCAGGCTCTCCTCATTGCTGGCGGCGTCTCCGAACGCACGGAGCACGACGACCTCGCTGGCGCCGGCGTCGCCGCCGACGCGGATCTGCGCGTCGAGGCGGGAGTCTCCCTCGCCGGTGGTGAGCACGATCACCCGCATGGGGTGCTCGCGCGACGCGTCGTTCGCGGCGTCGATGGCGGCTTCGGCGACGCCGTTGCGCGCCGAGATGACCAGCGTCAGCACGCGGCCGAGGGCGACGGCGCCGCCCTCTTCGCGCACCTTGACGAGCTGCTTCGCGACCTGGCTGACGGTCGTGTCGGGAAGGTCGATGATCACGGTCGTCTCCAGACTCGTCCGTCGCGGGCCAGCAGGTCGTCGGCGGCTGCCGGTCCCCACGAGCCGGGCGCGTACTGCTCCACCGGGCCGCCGACGGCCGCCCAGAACTTCTCGACAGGGTCGAGGATCTTCCAGGAGAGCTCGACCTCCTCGTGCCGCGGGAACAGCGGCGGATCGCCCAGCAGGACGTCGAGGATCAGACGCTCGTACGCCTCGGGGCTGGCCTCGGTGAACGCGTGGCCGTAGCCGAAGTCCATCGTGACGTCGCGCACGTTCGAGCCGCTGCCCGGCACCTTGGAGCCGAAGCGGATCGTGACGCCCTCGTCGGGCTGCACGCGGATGACGAGCGCGTTCTGTCCGAGCTCGGAGGCGTTGCCCCGCCCGAAGAGGTGCTGCGGCGCGCGGTTGAAGACCACGGCGATCTCGGTGACGCGGCGGCCGAGGCGCTTGCCGGTCCGCAGGTAGAACGGCACACCCGACCAGCGGCGCGTGTCGATCTCGAGCTTGATCGCCGCGTAGGTCTCGGTCGTGGAGTCGGGGTTCATCCCGTCCTCGTCGAGGAAGCCCGTGACCTTCTCGCCGCCCTGCCATCCGCCGGCGTACTGACCGCGGGCGGTCGCCTGGGAGAGGTCCTCCGGCACGTGGACCGCCGCGAGGACCTTCTCCTTCTCGGCGCGCAGATGCTCGGCGGAGAGGCTGATGGGCTCCTCCATCGCCGTGAGCGCGAGCAGCTGGAGCAGGTGGTTCTGGATCACGTCTCGGGCCGCGCCGATGCCGTCGTAGTAGCCGGCACGGCCGCCCACGCCGATGTCCTCGGCCATCGTGATCTGCACGTGGTCGACGTAGTTGCGGTTCCAGATCGGCTCGTACAGCTCGTTGGCGAAACGGAGCGCCAGGATGTTCTGCACCGTCTCCTTGCCGAGGTAGTGGTCGATGCGGAAGATCGAGTCGGCGGGGAACGCCACCTCGAGCGCCGCGTTGAGGGCGCGGGCGGACTCGAGGTCGTGTCCGAACGGCTTCTCGATGACCACACGGCGCCAGTGCTCGTCGTCGTCGGCATCCTCCCCGACGAGCCCCGAGTCCTTCAGCTGTTTCGCGACGAGCGGGAAGTCCTTCGGCGGAATCGACAGGTAGTAGGCGTGATTGCCCATCGTGCCGCGTTCCACGTCGAGCGTCTCGACCGTCTCGCGGAGCTTGCGGAACGAGTCGGGATTGTCGAACTCTCCCGAGACGAACCGGATACCCTGCAGCAGCTGCGTCCAGGTCTCCTCGCGGAACGGCGTGCGCGCGTGCTCCTTGACGGCGTCGTAGACGACCTGCGCGAAGTCCTGGTCCTCCCAGTCGCGACGGGCGAACCCGACGAGGGCGAACCCGGGCGGCAGCAGACCGCGGTTCGCGAGGTCGTAGACGGCGGGCATCAGCTTCTTGCGTGACAGATCGCCGGTGACCCCGAAGATCACGAGGGCGCTGGGCCCCGCGATCCGGTTGAGGCGACGATCATCGGGGTCACGCAGCGGGTTGTGCCCGCGCGAGATGGGAACAGACATCGGTGGGGGATTCTCCTGCTGTCTACTTCTGTGCGGCTTCGAAGAGGGCGAGCACGTCGTCGGACGACTCGGTGATGGTCAGCGAGACCACCGGGCGGCCGTGCTCCGCGAGGACGTTGGCGTCGCCCGCGGCCTGCGCCTGGATGAGCTGACCGAACGTGAACGGACGATCCGGGATCTCGAGATCGACGTCGGTGCGCTCCAGGATCTGCAGGAACACGCCCTGGGCCGGTCCGCCCTTGTGGTACTGACCGGTCGAGTGCAGGAACCGCGGTCCCCAGCCGAACGTCGTCGGGCGTCCGGAGTCGGCCGCGACGAGCTCGCGCAGGCCCTGGAGCTGCGGGACCTCGAGGCGGTTGACGTAGGCCTGGATCGACACGTAGCCGTCGGCGGGAAGCTGCGCCCAGAGCGCGTCGAGCACGCCTTCGACGGTGCCGGATGCGGCGAGAGCCGGGTCGGACACGCGCACCTCGACGCCGTTCTCGGTGAACGCCGGCTCCGTGGGCTCCGGACGGGCATCGAGAAGGCCGCGGGCGGCGATCTTCGCGGACTCGACATCGGGCTGGTCGAACGGGTTGATGCGCAGCAGGTGACCTGCGATCGCCGTGGCGTACTCCCAGACGATCATCTGCGCGCCGAGGGTGCCGCTGACGAGGATCTCGCCGGGGTGGCGCTCGTGCAGGTGGAACTCGTTGGCGTCGTCGACCAGGCGGACGATCTGCAGGTCGGCGGGCTTCGAGTCGAGCTCGGGGGAGACGGGCAGCAGGACCACCGGAAGGATGCCGGTGCCGTTCTTGCCGGTCGATTCCGCGATGAGCTGCTCGATCCAGTCCGGCAGGCCGTTGATGTGCGTGCCGTCGGTGATCAGGCCGAGCTTGTCGCGACGCGGGTTGGTCGCCGCGATCGCCGCGCCAAGGCGCAGAGCGGGGTTGTCGGCCGAATCGACGGCGACCTCGAGCAGCGAGGCCTCGGCCTCGTTCAGGAGCTCGTCGATGTCGACGCCCGCGAGGCCGGACGGCACGAGGCCGAAGGCGGTGAGGGCGGAGTAGCGTCCGCCGACGTTCGGGTCGGCGTTGAAGACACGGTAGCCCGCCTCGCGCGCGGAGGCGTCGAGCGGAGAGCCCGGGTCGGTGACGACGACGATGCGCTCGGTGGGATCGATCCCGAGATCGCGGAAGGCGGCCTCGAACGTGCGACGCTGCGAATCGGTCTCGACGGTCGAGCCGGACTTCGACGACACCACGAGCACGGTGTCGGCGAGACCCTCGTCGAGGGCGGCGAGCACCTGGCCGGGAGCCGTGGAGTCGAGGATCGTGAGCGGCACTCCGGCGGTCTGCGCGATGACCTCGGGGGCGAGCGACGAACCGCCCATGCCGGCGAGCACGACCCGCGAGACGCCTTTCGCCTGGAGCTCGGAACGGAGCGCCGTGATCTCGGCGACCAGCGGACGGGAAATCGAGACGGCCTCGACCCAGCCGAGGCGGACCGCGGCCTCGGCCTCGGCGTCGGCACCCCAGAGGGTCGCGTCGCCGTTGGTGATGCGCGAGGCGATCAGGTCGTGGACGAGGCTCGGCACCGTCTCGTCGATCGCTGCGCGAGCGGCTCCCGAGGTGTGGATGGAGAATGTCATCGCTGGGCCTCCAGGCCTTCGGCGACCTGGGTGAGCAGGTCGTGCCAGGAGTCGATGAACTTCGCGACGCCCTCGTCTTCGAGCACCTGGGTGACGTCGTCGAAGTCGATGCCGACCTCGGCGAGACCGGCGAACACGGCGCGGGCGTCGTCGTAACCGCCGGTGATCGTGTCGCCGGTGACGACGCCGTGGTCGAACGTCGCCTCGAGGGTCTTCTCGGGCATCGTGTTCACGACGCCCGGGGCGACGAGCTCAGTGACGTACAGCGTGTCGGGCAGTGCCGGGTCCTTGACACCGGTCGAGGCCCACAGCGGACGCTGCAGGTTCGCTCCGGCATCCCGCAGCGCCTTGGCGCGGTCGCCTGCGAAGGTCTGCTCGAACAGCTCGTAAGCGAGACGCGCGTTGGCGAGGCCGGCCTTGCTCTTGAGTGCTTCGGCCGCATCCGTGCCGATCGCCGACAGGCGCTTGTCGGTCTCGGTGTCGACGCGTGACACGAAGAACGACGCGACGGACTCGATCGTGGACAGGTCGATCCCGGCGGCCTTGGCCGTCTCGAGGCCGGTGAGGTACGCGTCGATGACGGCGGCGTAGCGCTCGAGGCTGAAGATCAGGGTGACGTTGACGCTGATGCCGGCGCCGATGGCTTCGGCGATGGCGGGCAGGCCGGCCTTCGTCGCGGGGATCTTGACCAGCAGGTTCGGACGGTCGATCTTCGCCCACAGCTCCTTGGCCTGCGCGACGGTGCCGTCGGTGTCGTGCGCGAGGTCGGGGGAGACCTCGATCGACACGCGGCCGTCGACGTGGCCCGACTGCTCCCACACGGGGCGGAACACGTCGAGAGCGGCCGTGACGTCCTGCGTGGTGGCGGCGAACACGGCCTCCTCGGCGCTGGCACCCGACGCGGCGAGCTCGGTGACCTGCGCGTCGTAGGAGGTGTTGCTCTTGTCGGTGATCGCGTTCGCGAAGATCGTCGGGTTCGTGGTGACACCCACGACGTTGCGCGACTCGATCAGCTCGGCGAGGTTGCCCGAGGAGATGCGGGTGCGGGACAGGTCGTCGAGCCAGATGCTGACACCTGCGGCGGCGAGCTGTGCGGTGGGGGTGCTCATGCGTTCTCCTTGGTGCTGTTTGCGGCGATGGTCTCGCGTGCGGCCGCGATGACGGCCTCGGTGGTGATGCCGAACTTCTCGAACAGGGTCTTGTAGTCGGCGGAGGCGCCGAAGTGGTCGATGCCGACCGAACGGCCGCGGTCGCCCACGATCCCACGCCAGCTGAGCACAGAGCCCGCCTCGACCGAGACGCGAGCCGTGACGGATGCCGGGAGCACGCTCTCGCGGTACTCGGCATCCTGCTCGTCGAACCACTCCAGCGACGGGGCGGAGACGACGCGCACGTTCACGCCGTCGGCAGCGAGCGCCTCGCGGGCGTCGACCGCCAGCTGCACCTCGGAACCGGTCGCGATGATGATGACGTCGGGGGTGCCGTTCGGCGCCTCGGCGAGCACATACGCGCCCTTGACCGCGCCGGAGGCGGCGGCGAACTCGTCGCCGGATGCCGCGCCCTCACCGCGCTCGAACACCGGGATGTTCTGGCGGGTCAGGGCGATGCCGGTCGGGCCGGCCTGACGGCGGAGGATCTCGAGCCACGTGACGGACGTCTCGTTGGCGTCCGCGGGGCGTACGACCGAGAAGTTCGGGATGGCGCGCAGCGTGGCGAGCTGCTCGATCGGCTGGTGGGTCGGGCCGTCTTCACCGAGCGCGACGGAGTCATGCGTCCAGACGAAGATGCTCGGGATGTTCATCAGCGCGGCGAGACGCACCGACGGGCGCATGTAGTCGCTGAAGATCAGGAACGTGCCGCCGAACGGGCGGGTCGGACCGTGCAGCACGATGCCGTTGACGATCGCGCCCATCGCGTGCTCGCGGATGCCGAAGTGGAGCACTCGGCCGTACGGGTTGCCGGACCACTCGTGGGTCGACCACTCGGCGGGGATGAAGGACGCGGCGCCCTTGATCGTGGTGAGGTTCGACTCGGCGAGGTCGGCGGAGCCGCCCCACAGCTCGGGGAGCTCGGCGGCGAGGGCGTTGATGACCTGACCGGATGCCGCGCGGGTCGAGACCTCCTTGCCGCTCTCGAACACCGGGAGGGCGTCGTCGATACCCGTCGGCAGCTCTCCGGCCTCGAGGCGGTCGAGCAGGGTCTTGCGCTCGGGGTTCGCCGCGGCCCAGGCGTCGAACGACTCCTGCCAGGCCGCGCGCTCTTCGGCGGCCCGCGCCGCGAGACCGCGGGTGTGCGCGAGGACGTCGTCGGCGACGGCGAAGTTCTGCTCGGGGTCGAAGCCGAGCACCTTCTTCGTCGCGGCGAGCTCGTCGGCGCCGAGGGCGGAGCCGTGGATCTTGCCGGAGTTCTGCTTGCCGGGCGACGGCCAGCCGATGATCGTCTTGAGGATGATGAGCGACGGCTTCGCGGTCTCGCCCTTCGCGGCCTCGATCGCGGTGTAGAGCTCGGCGACGTCCTCGACGTACTGGCCGGTCTTCTTCCAGTCGACGACCTGCACGTGCCAGCCGTAGGCCTCGTAGCGCTTCGCGACGTCTTCCGTGAAGGCGACGTTGGTGTCGTCCTCGATCGAGATCTGGTTCGAGTCGTAGATCGCGATGAGGTTGCCGAGCTGCTGGTGACCGGCCAGCGAGGACGCCTCGCTGGTCACGCCCTCCTGCAGGTCGCCGTCACCGGCGATCACGTAGACGAAGTGGTCGAACGGGCTGGTGCCGGCCGCGGCATCCGGGTCGAACAGACCGCGCTCGTAACGGGAGGCGTACGCGAAGCCCACGGCGGAGGAGAGTCCCTGTCCGAGCGGGCCGGTCGTGATCTCGACGCCCTTGGTGTGACCGTACTCCGGGTGTCCCGGGGTCAGCGAGCCCCACGTGCGGAGAGCCTTGAGGTCGTCGAGCTCGAGACCGAAGCCGCCGAGGTACAGCTCGACGTACTGCGTGAGGGAGGAGTGGCCCGCCGAGAGGATGAATCGGTCGCGGCCGAGCCAGTCGACATCGGTCGGGTCGTGACGGAGCACGCGCTGGTAGAGGAGATACGCGGCAGGAGCCAGGCTCATCGCGGTACCGGGGTGGCCGTTGCCGACCTTCTCCACAGCATCCGCCGCCAGGATCCGCGCGGTGTCCACCGCGCGCCGATCGATCTCATCCCACTGCAATTCCGACACGGTGAAGCCCTTCTTCCACAGTTCGAGAGCACCCGGAGAGCAGAATCGCGGTCCGCATCGCTACGGAAGAGTGTGATGAGCGCCGGGCGCGCGAGTCTTCTCAGCATAACGCCGCAGGGTTCGCCATTAGTCCCGATTACGGCTCGTCGAGTCGTAAGGGGAAGCACTGCGAGACCGTCCGCGGCGGTGGCTGCATGCGGCTGTGCCATAGACTGGAAGGGCTGTCGTGACGCGTGCGGAGGAGGCGATCGAGATCTCGACGATGTCTGATCAGACCGTTGTGGGGAAGTCCCTCGGTCGTACCCTGAAGGCGTACGTCGCCCTCACCAAGCCGCGCGTCCTCGAACTGCTCCTGGTGTCGACCGTTCCGGTGATGTTCCTCGCCCAGGGTAGACTCCCGAACCTGTGGCTCGTGCTCGCCACGGTCATCGGCGGGTCGCTGAGCGCCGGTTCGGCGGCCGCGTTCAACATGTACCTCGATCGCGACATCGACGCGCACATGCACCGCACCGAGAAGCGGCCTCTCGTCACGGGCGAGGTCAGCCCGCGCGGCGCGCTGATCTTCTCGTGGACGCTCGCGATCACGTCGACCGTCTGGCTGTGGCTCACCACGAACTGGCTGGCCGCGACGCTGTCGGCCGTCGCCATCTTCTTCTACGTCGTGATCTACACGATGATCCTCAAGCGCCGCACCGAGCAGAACATCATCTGGGGCGGTATCGCCGGATGCTTCCCGGTGCTCATCGGCTGGTCGGCCGTCACCGGTTCTCTCGACTGGCCGGCGTTCATCCTCTTCCTGCTCGTCTTCCTCTGGACGCCGCCGCACTACTGGCCGCTGTCGATGAAGTACAAGGGCGACTATGAAGACGTCGACGTGCCGATGCTGGGCGTCACACGCAACGCCTCGCAGGTCGGGCTCCAGGTCATCCTGTACGCGTGGGCGACCGTGGCCTGCTCGCTGCTGCTCGTGCCGATCGCGAACATGGGCCTCGTCTACACCGTCTCGGCTCTCGTCTTCGGCGGATGGTTCATCTACGAGTCGCACCGCCTCTACAACCGCGCCGTGCACGGCACCGAGGCCCGGCCGATGCGCGTGTTCCACGCATCGATCACCTACCTGACGCTGATCTTCGTCGCCGTCGCGCTCGATCCGCTGCTGCCGTTCTGAGGCTCGCCGTTCTGGACGACGGCGGTTCGGCCTGATTCGCCGTGTCGCGGAGACGACGAAGCGGCGCCGATCGCTCGACGCCGCTCCGGGAGTTCTCTGATCAGCGCGTGACGGCCGGTGCCGTCTCGTCGGCGTCCTTCGGCGCGTCGACATCCTTCGCGATGTCGGCATCCTTCTCGACAGCGGCGTCCGCAGCGAGATCTGCGGGCTCCGCGTCGACGACGACGGGCTCCGCTTCGGCCGCCGGTGCGGTCTCGGTCGCGACGGAGGTCTCGGCCGGTTCGGTCGTCCAGTCGATCGCCTCGACGACCGCCGGGGCGGGCGCGGGGACGAGCGATCGCGCGGCGACGAGTCCGAGAGTCAGCAGGATGCCGATGATCCCCGCGGCGAGCACGCCGGCGCCCACGACGACGAGCGACTGCCCGACGTAGACCTCGACGCCGGTGGCCGTGCCATCGAGCAGCGTGGTCGTCATCGTGCCGATCTGGCCGGAGATGAGCCAGGCGCCGACTGCCGTCGTGGCGAGGGACACGACCAGGAGGAGCCAGAATCCGATGCTTCGTGTGAGTGACTTGTTCATACGGGCCACGATCCCCGACGCGCTGATGAGACGCCGATGTGCAACCTATGGACAGCCTGTGCGAATCACTCCGCGGAGGTCACCGGACGCTTCAGGTGCAGCACGACGACCGTGTAGGTGGCGGCCGACAGCGACGCGAGCACCATGTGGATGCCGACGAGCAGGGGAGGGAGACCCTCTCGGGCCTGCAGCACGCCGACGCCGACCTGCACCGCGATCGCGATGACCAGCACGAGCAGCCAGCGCCGCGGCTCCAGGCGGAGCGTCCACGCCGCGATCGTCAGCACGAGGACGAGCCCGGCGAGGATGTACCCGGGCCATGAGTGCACGTGCGCCAGGATCGTCGCGTCGAAGCCGTGCCGGAACACGTCGGCATCGCCGGAGTGCGGTCCCGAGCCCGTGGTCAGCACCCCGAACACGATCGTGACCGCGAGGGCGAGGCCCGTGACGTGGCTGATCGCGGCGAACCATCCGGGGACCGCACGCTCACGCGGGCCGGGCACGGCGTACATGCGCACGAGGAACGCCGCCGTCACGCAGACCAGCAGCAGGGACGAGGTGTAGTGGAACCCGACGATGAACGGGTTGAGCCCCGTGAGCACGGTGATGCCGCCGACGAATGCCTGCGCGACCACCCCGACCAGCGTGATCCAGGAGAGCAGGATGAGATCACGACGCTCGGTGGCCGTGCGCACGGAGTAGACGGCAGCGGCGATGACGACCAGCAGCAGCACGGCGGCGGCGACAGGGAAGGCCAGGTCCTTGTCGAGCGGGCGGGCGATCGCGTACGCCGCGACCGCGGCCACGATCCCGCCGCCGGCGAACCAGAGCGACGAGACCAGTGCGCGCCGGCCGCCGATGCGCTGCAGCACGAGCAGCACGACCGCGATCGCGATGATCCCGACCACGCCGGTCATCATCCGGTTGCCGAACTCGATGATCCCGTGGATCCCCTGCTCCGGCGTCGGCACGAGCGATTCGGGCGTGCACAGCGGCCATTCCGAGCATCCGAGGCCCGAACCGGTGAGCCGCACGGCGCCGCCCGTCCCGATGATGATGGTCTCGGTGATGAACGACAGCCAGGCGAGGATCGGGAGCGCGCGTCCCCAGCCGACGCGTCGCAGCGCCGTGGTGGCCGGTCCGCCGCCGGTTCTCGCGGTGGCGGCGGGGATCTTCGTGTCGGGCATGGGTCCTCCGGACCGGGGCTGACTCGGCGGGCACGGCCCGGTTGTCAGGCGAAACCTGTAGAATCGGATTGTTGCGATGAGCGCTGACAGCGCTGAAGCATCGACAACAGTTTAGGCGCGAAGAATGCGCCGGTGATGAGGGCCCACCAACGGCACACACTCCCGCAGACTCGACGGGGATCACGTGTGCCGGGGCGGATGACACCGTTTGGGACCTGTTGAGGAGAGTGTGAGATGTCGGATGTTCTGATCGACCGCCCGGAGCTGGACAGCCTGGGGGTGTACGAGTTCGGCTGGCACGATGAAGATGCGGCCGGAGCCATTGCGAAACGCGGAATCTCCGAAGATGTCGTCCGCGGCATCTCGGCTCTCAAGCACGAACCCGAATGGATGCTGAAGGCCCGTCTCAAGGGGTACCAGCTCTTCGGCAAGAAGCCGATGCCGACCTGGGGCGCCGACCTCAGCGAGATCGACTTCGACAACATCAAGTACTTCGTCCGTTCGACGGAGAAGCAGGCGCAGTCCTGGGAGGACCTGCCTGTCGAGATCCGCGAGACGTACGAGCGCCTCGGCATCCCCGAGGCCGAGCGCCAGCGGCTCGTCGCCGGCGTCGCCGCGCAGTACGAGTCCGAGGTCGTCTACCACCAGATCCGCGAGGACCTGGAGCAGCAGGGCGTCATCTTCATGGACACCGACACGGCCCTGCGCGAGCACCCCGAGTTCTTCGAGGAGTACTTCGGCACGGTCATCCCGGCCGGCGACAACAAGTTCGCCGCTCTCAACACCGCCGTGTGGTCGGGCGGCTCCTTCGTCTACGTCCCCAAGGGGGTGCACGTCGAGATCCCGCTGCAGGCGTACTTCCGCATCAACACCGAGAACATGGGCCAGTTCGAGCGGACGCTGATCATCGCGGACGAAGACAGCTACATCCACTACATCGAGGGCTGCACGGCCC
>NZ_JAHXYZ010000004.1 GCF_019969685.1 Microbacterium sp. EST19A
AGCTCGGCCATGAGGCCACCGTCTCGAAGGTCAGCGAGGAGCAGCTCTTCTACCTGCAGTCCCGCGGCATGCCCGAGGACGAGGCGATGGCGATGATCGTGCGCGGCTTCATCGAGCCGATCGCGCGCGAGCTGCCGATGGAGTACGCCATGGAGTTGAACAAGCTCATCGAGATGGGCATGGAAGGATCGGTCGGCTGAGATGACGAAGACGGCACACGACAATCGCTGGACTGGTCACTCGGCTCCCACGGCACCGCCCGTGCAGAGCCGATCCGAGCGTCCGAGGTCCTTCAACGTCTTGGACTTCCCACGCGTGCGTGGTGACGAACCGGACTGGAAATACACGCCGGTCGGAAAGCTGCAGGATCTTCTGACGGGGCCGTTGGAGGACGCGCGTCTTCAGATCGAGTCGAGCGGTACGGCGGAGTCGGAGCTCTTTTGGGTCGACCGATCGGATCCCGTCATCGGCGGCGCCGGAACGCCGGAAGATCGAGCCAGTGCGAATGCTTGGTCCCATTTCGGTCGAGCGCTCCACCTCTCCTACGCCGGAGCGGCGGGTGACGTGACAACGGTCGGACGCCACTCCGTATCTTCGGAGCCGACCGCGGCCCACACCATCATCGACGTCGCACCGGGAAGCCGCGGGACCATCGTCATCCGGAGTGGCGGGCTTGCTCGGCTGACGGAGAATCTGGAGATCATCGTCGGTGATGGCGCGGACGTGACGATTCTCGCGCTGCAGCAGTGGTCGGACGAGTCCGTGCACCTGGCCAGTCATTTCGTGAAAGTCGGCGCGGACGCGCATCTGACGCATATCGTCATTTCGCTGGGCGGGGAACTCGTCAGAGTCAACCCGACGATCCATCTCGAGAAGTCCGGGGCGAGTACGGATGCGTTGGGACTCTACTTCCCCGGCGCGGGCCAGCACTTCGAGCAGCAAGTCTATGTCCATCATGATGCGCCGCGATCGCGGTCGCGCGTCAACTACAAGGGAGCGCTCCAAGGCGATGGCGCGCGCGGCGTGTGGATCGGAGATGTGCTGATCGGAGCTCGAGGCACGGGCACTGACACGTATGAGCAGAACCGCAACCTCCTGCTCACCGACGGAACGAGGGCGGATTCCGTGCCCAATCTGGAGATCGCGGCCGGCGACATCGTTGGTGCGGGGCACGCCAGTGCCACCGGTCGCTTCGACGATGAGCAGCTGTTCTATCTGAAGGCCCGCGGAATCCCAGAGCTCGAGGCCAGGCGGCTCGTCGCTCTCGGGTTCCTCGTGGAGATCATCCAGAAGGTACCCGTTCCGACTCTCGCGGAGGAGCTCATCGCTGACGTGCAGCGGCGAGTGACTGCGTCGAGCCTCTCCGACTGAACCCCAATCTGCAATCGAGGACGAAAAATGACAACACTTCAGGTTCGTAATCTGCACGCCAGCGTCTCTACGGACGACGGGTCCGTCGAGATCCTCCGCGGCGTCGACCTCACCCTGCGTCGGGGAGAGACCCACGCGGTCATGGGGCCGAATGGCGGAGGCAAGTCGACTCTCGCCGCTGTGATCGCCGGACACCCGGCGTACGACGTCACCGAGGGATCGATCACCCTGGATGGCGTCGAGTTGCTGGGTCAGTCCCCGGACGCCCGTGCGCGTGCGGGCATCTTCCTGGCGATGCAGTATCCCGTCGAGATTCCGGGGGTGACGCTGCCCAATTTCCTGCGCACCGCCGTGACCGCGGTGTCAGGGGAAGCGCCACAACTGCGCAGCTGGAGCAAGACGCTGAAAGAGGAGATGAAGGCGCTGAGGATGGATGACGCGTTCCTCAAGCGCAACGTGAATGAGGGTTTCTCGGGAGGGGAGAAGAAGCGGCACGAGATCCTTCAGCTCGGCTTGCTCAAGCCGCAGTTCGCCATCCTCGACGAGACCGACTCCGGCCTTGACGTGGACGCGTTGCGAATCGTGTCCGAGGGAGTCAATCGGGTGAAGGATCGCACAGAGCTCGGCATCCTCATGATCACCCACTACACACGCATTCTGCAGTACATCCGTCCCGACTTCGTGCATGTCATCGTCGCTGGACGAATCGTCGAAGAAGGCGGACCGGAGCTGGCGGAGCGCCTGGAACACGACGGGTACGACCGTTTCCTCCCGAACCCTGACTCGCGTGAAGTCGCGTGAACACCGCGATCGGCGAAATCACGAGAGAGGACCGGGTGCTCGATGCGCTGTATTACGTCATGGATCCGGAACTCGGGATTGACGTCGTCAATCTGGGGCTCGTCTACGGTGTCGAATTCGATGGAGACATCCCGACGCTGCGGATGACGTTGACCTCCGCCGGATGCCCACTGACCGACGTCATCGAGGACAGCGTGGCAGAAGCACTCGACGGGGTGGTCGACGCATTCCGCATCGATTGGGTGTGGATGCCGCCTTGGTCGCCGGAGCGGATCAGTGAAGAGGGCCGGGATATGCTCGAAGCCCTCGGATTCAGGGTCCGTCGTGCGTAGGTCTCCCCGACGCTCACCGGGCACTCGAGCAGTGGCCACGTGACAGCCAGGAACGATCTCATCAACTCGAGGGAGATGTACCTGAAGGCGATCGTCGAATTGCGCGAGCGGGGCATCCCCAGTCTGCGGGCGCGACTCTCCGAGCGGCTCGGGCACGCTCCGGCCACCGTGACGGACATGGTCCAGCGGTTGGCGGAGGCGAGCCTCGTCTTCATCGCAGACGACCGACAGGTGTGCTTGACCCGCAGGGGCTTCCGCGAGGCCGTCTCGGTCCTGGCGAAGCATCGGATCATCGAGTGCTTTCTCGACACGACGGTAGGGCTTGAGTGGTCCCTCTTGCACGATGAGGCTTGCAGGTGGGAGCACGTCGTGAGTGACGAGGCCGCATACCTGATGCAACGGTTGCTGGGTACGCCTGATCACGATCCATACGGGAATCCGATCCCTGAGCCGAAGAGTGCTGACTGGCCCCACTCCATTGAGCTGACACTCGAGGAGATGGTGAGCGGGCGATCTCCACATGCTGGTCTGGTGCTGGGAAGTCTGGGCGAGCGGATTCAGACTTCGATCGTGCTTCTCCGCGCTTTCGACGCGGCGGGCTTGCGGCCGGGCGCGCGGTTCTCTGTCGCTCCCTATCCCGGCGGTTATGCGCTCACGGGGGAGGGTAGTGAATCGATGGTGCTCCTGACCAGCACCCAGCTGCGAGACGTCGGCATTGCGACCCGCGCCGGCTGAAGCTGAGGAGATGGTACTGGACGGGCCCTGGGACGAAGGCCCGCCCAGCGTATGACAGCGCGGGAGAACCTTCGGGCGTTCTCCCGCGCCTGAGCTGCGATCTACGTCAGCTGATCGGATCGAGCGCGGAGACCCACTGTTGGAAGGTCGTCCGGCCCAGGCGTGCCCCGGGCGTGGGGAGCAGCGTTCCATCTCGCATCGCTCGGCCGAAGCCACCGGGGAGGGATACCTCGAGGGTCGGTCCCGGCTTTCCGACAGCTGCGGCGTATGCCTTGACCATATCGACCATCTGCAGCACCTCGGGTCCCGCGAGATCCGCCGGACGTCCGGCGGGGTCGCTCTCGGCGAGAGAGATGAGGTACTCGCCGACGTCGCGCGCAGCCACGGGCTGGGACACCATCTTGGGAACGACGGTCACTGGTCCGAATCGCATCTGACTGAACAGCTGCTGTGCGAACTCGTGGAATTGCGTGGCACGAACGATCGTCCACGGGATCGGTCCTGCCGTCACCAGCTGTTCCTGGACCTCTTTGCCGGCGTAGTAGCCGAAGGGTGCCTTGTCGCTTCCGACGATCGACAGGGCGACGTGATGAGGCACAGCTGCCCTCTTCTCCGCAGCGAGGAGGTTCGTCGTCGCCGTCTCATAGAACTCTCTCGACTTCTTCGCCGACTGCGTCAAGGTGGACGAGACATCGACCACGACCTCGACTCCGTCCAGGCTCGGCGCCAGTCCGGCACCGGTCATGAGGTTCACCCCGTTCGAGCGCGTGAGGACGACGACGTCGTGGCCGCGCTCTCGGGCGACGGCGACGACGTGGCGTCCGACAGTGCCGGTGCCTCCGGCGATAGCGATCTTCATCAGTCAGTTCCTTTCGGGTTCGGCCGGGTCGCGGCGCGAGGAGCGGGAAGGCAGAAGCAGGGGGATGGGAAGAAGGAGTGTGAAGGTCAGCGAGATGGGTTCGACGATCGTGTCGAGCGTCGAAAGGCCGTGCAGGTGCTGAACGTGATAGATCAGATGAGGCGCGGAGAAAGTGATCCACGCCACCGCTGCGACACGGGCCGCCGTCGTGCTGCGCGAGAGCGCGGCGAAGATGCTCGCGGCAGCGAGAGCGAGGTTCATCGCTCCGATATCGCGGATCATGTGCTCGTTGAACGGTCCATCGAGCAGGATCCATTGATCCAACCCGGCATTGGCGAATCCATCGGGGAAGGTCTCGTACCAGTGCGCAGGGAAAAGCAGCGCCCAGGGACCGACGAGGAGCCCGAATGCGGCCAGCACCCAGAGGAGGGTGCGGCGAGCTCCAAGGCTCATGAGGGGGCCTCCGCGGGAAGTGCGGGAAGATTCATGATGGTCATCGGATCGGATCCTCTCTTTGGCAGGACGAGGTCAGTGTGCCTCGTCATCTGTAAGACGACGTAGGACCCGAGAGTGTGAGTTCAGCTCTTGTTCCAGGTCCGGAGCTTGTCCGGGTTGAGCGTGAGCCATAGGTCGGTGATGAGTCCGGCTCTCATCTCGAAGCTCGCTACGGTGACCACGACACCCTGATGGCGGAACACGAGTCCGCTTCTGCCGTTGACCGATTCGACTCGCGTCTCGATCGCATCCTGTCTGCCGACGACGCCGAGCAGGAACCGGGAGACATTGTCGGCGCCCCGGATCGGCTTCAATGCAGCGCGTACGCGTCCGCCGCCGTCGACGAGGGTCACGACATTCGGGTCGAGCAGGCGGACCAGTTCGGTGAGGTCCCCGCTGCCGCACGCCGTCCAGAACTCACGAACGATGGCGTCGTGCTGGTCGACGGGCGTGACCTGTTCGCGGCGCTCATCGATGTGCCGCCGTGCCGTCGACGCGAGCTTCCTGCAGGCCTGCGATGTTCGGCCGACGATGTCGGCGATCTCGTCGAACGGCATCGCGAACACGTCGTGGAGGATGAAGGCGACGCGCTCGGCGGGCGTCAACGATTCGAGCATCACCAGCAGCGCCATGCTGATCGATTCGTGCTCGCTGAGGCGATCGAGCGGATCTTCGGACGGCGACTCCCATGGGGAATCGGGGGAGAGGGGCTCGGGCAGCCATTCGCCGACGTACTCTTCTCGCCGGTGCCGGGCTGATCCGAGCATGTCGAGACAGACATTGCCGACGACGCGCGTCAGCCAGCCGCGCGGCGCGCGAATCAGCGAGCGTTCGTCGTCGGACATCCGGAACCACCGGACATACGTCTCCTGGACGGCGTCCTCGGCGTCGGCCGCCGTGCCGAGCATACGGAAGGACACATTGAGCAGGTGCTGTCGCTCGCCGAGGACCTCCGTCAGAGTCAGATCATCTTCAGGGTGCATCTCGTCACCGTCTCCTCGCTCCGTTCCGCGGTGAACACGTTAGCCATCCGTCCACTGCGCCATCACATATAGGACGACGCAGGGCGTCGGATTGTGATGTCCGGAACACCCTCTCGGGCTTCCGCCGGTCGACCGGACACGGAAACGTCGAAAACTTCTGCACGATCATCAAGTGACCGGCTGTGACGGTGGACTTAGCGTTGGCGTATCGAAGCCCGCTCGAACAATCGATGGGAAGCTCAATGTCGATCTCCACCCACTTGCCACGGGGACTCTACGTCGCTCCGGTCACGCCATTCAGAGAGGATGAATCCGTCGATCTGCCCGCCCTGGAGTCGTTGACACGGCATCTCGTGAATGAGGCAGCTGCCGACGGGGTCCTCGCCTGCGGATATACGGGCGAGATCGCCAGCCTCACCGAAGACGAGCAGACCCAGATCGTGGCGACGATCTCGTCCGTCACCCGCACCCGGGTCCCTCTGATCTGCGGCATCCGTCCGACCTCGACCCTGCACACGATCGAGTTCGGGCGTGAGCTGGCCGCGGCCGGGGCGGACGGCCTGCTGGTGAACTCACCGTTCAGCAGTCTGATGCGGCGCCAGTATGCGAAGCGCTCGGACATCGCCGTCAAATTCTTCGCCGATCTTGCAGAGGGCACTGGCCTGCCATTGACCGTCTTTCAGTACCCGAGCTCATCGGGCGTCAACTATCCGCCCGAGTTACTGGCCGAGATCTGCGCGATTCCGGGGGTTGTCGGAGTGAAGAACTCCGGCGGTGCCGCCGGATACTCCGATGACAGAGCGGCCGTCGAGGGGCGGGTGTCGATGTTCGCGGACAGTAACACCTATGACGTCCTCGCCATGATGTCGCGGGGCCAAGAGGTTCTGCTTGTCGGCGTGAGCAACGTGGCGCCGAGGCTTTGGCGTGAGTTCTACGACGCCTGGTCGCGGGGAGAGATCTCGGCCGCGGTGGACCTCGCGAATCGAAAACTCCTTCCGATCATGCGGGCCATCACCGGCGATCAGGGCAGCGCTGCATGGTCGTTCGTCGCGCGCATCAAAGAGGCCCTCACACAGACGAACGTCCTCGCTCGCCCTGTCGTTCGAGCTCCGGAGCCGAGCGTCACCGCGACTGATCGGGACGCGGTGCGCAGCCTGCTCGCGATCCTCGCCAACTGACCGCATTTCACTACAAGGAGGTAGTAATGAACACCAGCATCGCCGTCGAGGGAACTTCCCTCGACACGGCAGTACCAGCCTCGCCCGGCACGCTTCGTCGCGTCGTCGTCTCCGGAGCGATCGGGAATTTCGTTGAGTGGTATGACCTAGCGGTCTATGCGTACGCGGCCGTGATCATCAGCACGACCTTCTTCCCCACGGACAACCCGCAAGTGGGCCTGATCGCGACGTTCGTCATGTTCGCAGTGACGTACGCCATCCGCCCGCTGAGCGGCATCATCATGGGAGTTCTGGGCGACAGGCTCGGGCGTAAGAGACTTCTCGTGTTCTCGATCCTCACAATGGCTGCGGGGACGACGGCGATCGGATTGCTTCCCGACTATTCGACCATCGGGATCGCCGCACCGATCCTGCTTCTGGCGTGTCGGGTCGTCCAGGGGATCGCAGCCGGGGGCGAGTTCGTCGGGGCGGCCACATACGTGTACGAATACGCGCCCGCGGAGCGTCGAGGGTTCCTGCTCGGACTCATTCAGATGGGCACGGGACTGTGTTATCCCGCCGCGGCGTTCCTCAGCTTCGGCATCGCATCCGCGGTGGGTCCCGAGGCTTTCGCGGGCGGTGCGTGGCGAGTGCTGTTCCTGCTGAGCGCCCCGCTCGCGCTCGTCGCGTTGTACATCCGGGTGAAGCTCACTGAGTCCCCGGTGTTCAAGGCGCTCGAGGCTGCGCAGGAGGTCAGCAAGTCCCCGCTGAAGGATTCACTCCAGTCGAATCCCCGCCGGCTGGTGTCTGCGATCGCCTACTTGCTGGGTTATTTCGGCGGCGCCATTATGTTGCTCTTCTTCGTGCCCACGTATCTCACATCCGTCGTAGGCGTCGATCCGCAGCACGCGAGCCTGCTGATGGGGTTCACGACTCTGGTCTTCGCCGTGTTCATTCCGGTGTTCGGCCTCCTGGTGGATCGGACATCTCGGACCGCATCTCGACTCGTGAGTGCCGGGCTGCATGCGGCCCTCGCGATCCCAGCTTTCGTCCTCATCGGTGGTGGCTCAGATGCCGCGATGTATGCAGGGCTCTTCCTCCTCGCCGTCCTGCAGTCGTACTACTATGCGGTGGGCCCGCTCACTGCGGTCGACGCCTTCCCCGCGAAGATCCGGTTCACCTCCGGGACCATCGCTTACAACATCCCCGCGGCAGCAGTCCCCGCCTTCCTGCCGGCGCTGAGTGCACTGCTCGTCGCGCAGACCGGATTGAATTTTGCGCCCGGATTCGTCATTTTGGCCCTTTCGCTGGTCGGCGTGGTCGGCGCGCTCGGCCTCCGCGGCACCAGGGAACGCTCTCAGATCTGAGTACGACGCCTTACAATCCCAGTGCGGGGATCCGTCCCAGGTCCCCGCACTGTTTTCATCGATCAGACCCGTCATCGAACCGTGCAGGGGATGTGAATGCAAGAGCGACAGCGCGACACGCAGGATGCGACTGCGGCGCTCCTGGATCGGGCGGAGGAACTGCTTCCCGATGTCGCGCAGAGACTCAGAGATGGATACCGCGGTATCCGCGAGTACAACGCGATGTCATCGTCCGTCCTCAGGGATGACGTCGTCGCGACCGGCCTCCAGCTGATTCGCGAACTGCTCGAGAACCTTCGTGACAAGCGAGACGTGACCAGCGCGCAGCTGCAGATCTGCACCACCAGCGCGGAGCGGCGATTCTTCCAGGGAGTTCCGCTGGAATCGATGTTGCGCGGATACCGGGTCCTCGGCAAGACGATCTGGGAGCTCGTTCAGACCTCGGCAGGTGAGACGAACACATCTGCCGAGGTCGCGCTCTTCGTCGGCGGAAAGGTGATGGAGTTCATCGATGACATCTCCAACGCCGCCACACGGCGAAACGTCGAACTCACCGCCGGACATGCTTTCGACCGCGAGATGGCCGTGCGTGATCTGCTCGACGCGATCGCGAACATGGAGACGCTGACCGTTCGGCATGTCGAGATCGCGAGCGCGCTGGGAGTCCGGCTCGACGCGCCGGGCATCGTCGCCGTCATACGACGTGACATCGCCTCTGCGACTTCCGACGAGCTCCTTCGCACCGCGGTAGGCCGAGTCAAGAAGCTTAGACAGACCGGTTTGCTCGCGAGCCTGACACCTCACGGTGTCGTCGTGGTGGCGAGTCTGGGCGCCCGAGCCGACAGCGCCGTCCGCTTCACACACGAGATCTCTGAACTCATCTCCGGCGAGGGGATGAGAGCGTTACGCGCCGGGATCGGCAGACCGTACTTGACGCCGGACGAAGCGATCCGAAGCTTTCACGATGCAGAAGAGGCGCTGAACGGTCTGGATCCCGGAGAGGTGCGCACTTTCGAGCGCGCGCTCCTGCGAAACCTCGTCGAGTCATCCATGTACCGAGACGCGATCGCCGAGTCGACGATCGAGAAACTCCGCGCCTATGACAGCGCGAATGACGCCTCTCTGCTGAGTACTCTGCGGTTGTTCGTCCAGACGCGGTTCAGCCTCACGCGGACGGCTCGCGTGCTGCACGTGCAGCCGAACAGCGTGAGCTACCGACTGACTCGGGTGGCCGCCATCACCGGGTTCGATCCGACCGTGATCTCCGACATGATCTTCCTCGCTCTCGCCGTCGGGGATGATGACATTCGCCACGGCGACGGCTTCCTCGCGACCGAACAAGGCTGAGCTGATACCAGCGCTCCACCACGTGCGTCGCGCGCTTCCGGCGGCCGAGACATACGCGATCGACATCACATATCCGGATGCTGCGTCGTCTAATTATTGGAGCGCATCCTGCTCCGTAACGAGAGGAATCAGTGTGTCGAACGTCAACATCAGCAAGGAATACGCCGCCCCGTACCAGGCGATGATGGAGCTGCAGAACCGCGCCGTGGAAGCCGGGGTCGACGCCGGCCTGTCACCGTTGCTTGTGGAGCTGGTCAAGGTTCGTGCTTCTCAGCTCAACGGCTGCGCCTTCTGTCTGAAGATGCACAGTGCTGACGCTGTCAAGCACGGTGAAACTGCGGACCGCCTCGCCGTGCTCGCCGCTTGGTGGGAGTCGCAGTACTTCTCCGCAGAAGAGCAGGCAGCTCTGCAGATCGCCGAACGTGTGACGCTGATCAGCGACCACGGCAAGCTCACCAATCGCGGGGTCGATCCCGCTGAGGTCCTCAACGACAAGCAGATCGCTGCAGTGACCTGGCTCACCATTGTGATCAACAGCTGGAACCGTATCGCTCTCAGCAGTCACTTCCCCGTCGCTCCGTAGGCGTACCAATCCCTGCCGGAGGAGTCGCCGTAGAGGGCGGCTACTCCGGCAAGGCTCCGGGTTCGACCCTAAGCGCACCTGCTGTCTGCTGATGCGCAACGTAATGGCGATCACGACGGTGACAATCGATCGCGTCTCGCATGGCTACCGGCCCCTCGTGCCGATCACATTCGTCCGTCCGGTTCGAGGGATCCGTATGAACAGCCCAAAGGAGTATTGGTGTCGAACCAGAACCCAGCGCCGGGATGGTACCCAGCCCCGCACGCTAACAACGAACAGCGCTACTGGGATGGGACTCAGTGGATCGAACCGCATGTGGCCGCACGGACCGAGAGTGCCACCCCTGCTTATCTGAGCACCGCAATCACCCAAACTGCCGCGCCCATCAACGACCATCCGACACCCGCGCCCATCAACGACCATCCGACACCCGCGCCCATCAACGACCATCCGACACCCGCGGTCCCCGCCGAACTCAAGAACAAGAAGAGGGGTTGGATGATCGCGGGCTCGGTTGCGGCGGGTCTGCTGGTCATCGGAGGCCTCGGCAGTGCACTCGGTCTCGGCACCCACGGTCATGACGCCGCAACAGCGCCGCACCACAGTGTCGCCGCGGATGCCCCCAACGTCGAAGAGGAAGCGGAACTGGCCGTCGTGGGTGTACCCGCGGTCGTCGGTCTGCCGGTTTCCGAAGCGATCGCCGCGATCACCGCCGCGGGACTGAATGCTCCCGCGGTTTCTAGCTTCGAGGATCCAGCGGCACTCGTTGTATCCTCGGACCCTGTCGCCGGCGTCGAAGCCCACGAAGGGGATGACATCGCCCTCGTGGTCGCGGAGAAGCTTAAGCTCACCCTCGGTCAACAGAACGCCGTGGGATCGGCCAAGAGTTACATCGGCTTCTCTGACTTCTCTCGTACGGGATTGATCGATCAACTTGAATACGAAGGATTCAGCACCGAGGATGCGACGTTCGGCGCTGACAACTCGGGCGCCGATTGGAACCAGGAGGCGGCTGAAAGCGCTCAGAGCTACCTCGAGTACTCCGCCTTCTCGCGACAGGGTCTCTACGACCAGCTCGCTTATGAAGGCTTCCAACCCTCAGAGATCGAGTTCGGACTGGCTGCCGTCGGCTATTGATCTGTCCGCCTCACCGGGAAGACGGGCGACTCGCCGTGGTGACGCTCGCCGGCACCGCAGCGAGTCGGAGTGCCGTCTCCCTGTGTCCCCGCGCCGTCCGTAGCCAAGCCCGGAGGGGGTAACACCCGAACGCGCGGAAGGTCACCTCGAAGACGTCGTCGGAGTCGCCCGGGCTCGGCACGGGTTGCTGAGACGGTCATGTTCGCCAGCCCTCCGGAGATCGCTATCGCTGTCTATGTCCAGAGTTCAAAAATGAATCGCGTTAATCTGCCAGGCCACGCTCAGATACTGCTGTTCCAGTCCTCGATAGAGCGATGAATAAGATTAATTGTGAATCCTGACCCTATGTGTAATACTCAGTCTCACAACTCACCGTTGAGGGAGACGATGATGACGCAGTCAGAACGGCACGACGAGCAGAGCCAGCCGAGAACCGCATACCGGCCGGGATATGAGCTCGTCGCGGAGCAACTCCTGCAGTACATCGTCGACCAGGGCCTTCGCCCCGGTGACCGCCTACCAACCGAGCAGGGGCTCGCCGATGTGCTCGACACGACACGCAACGTCGCCCGCGAGGCAGTGAAGGTGCTCTCGGCGATCGGGCGTCTGACGGTGCGCCGTGGTGCCGGCATCTTCGTCTCCGAGGCTCCGGGCCCTCTGGGGCACGACGAGCTGGCGAACTTCCAGCCGACCGACATGGAGCACGTGCTCATGCTCATCGACTACCGGGAGTTCGTGGAGTCCGAGACCGCCCGACGGGCAGCCACCTCGGCGACCCCCGTGCAGGTGCGGGCGATCCGCGACGCGGCGACGGCATCGGTCGAGGCGGGTGTCGCCCTCGATATCGACGGGTTCGCCCAGGCGGACGCCGACTTCCACACAGCCGTCGCCTCCGCGGCCGGGAACCTGTTCCTCAGCGCGAGCGTGGCCAACACCCGCCGGTTCGCCTCGCAGTCCGACGTCCTGCTGTTCCACGGCGACGCCGCCGGCTCACTCTCCGCGGCCGGGGTGCAGCACACCGAGATCGCCGAGGCGATCGCCGAGGGCGAGAGTGACCGCGCCGCCGCCCTGATGATCGTCCACATCGAGACCACGCGTGAGCAGTTCGAGCGCCGCATCCGCAACCGGCTGTTCGATCGCCACCTCGACTGACCTCGCCTCTCCGCGCGCGCCGTCGCGTCCCGTTCCCCGCCTCGCCACGGTTTTCCCCTCCATCCCTGGCTACGCCCATCTCTTTTTGGAGTTCGATGATGAGTTCCCCTGTCCGAACGCGCCTTCTCGGCGTTGCGATCGCAGCTTCGATCGCTTTTGCCCCGATAGTCGCTGGAGCCGCTCCCGCCGTAGCGGCCCAGCCCGCCGGCTCCGCCGTCTCAGCCGGAAATACGCTTCCGGCGCTGAACATCTACGTGTCCCCGGACGCGAAGGGCGTGCAGCTAGGCACCAAGAGCCGACCGTTCCGGACTCTCGCTCAGGCGCAGAAGGCCGTCCGCCTGGTGAACGGCTTCATGCTGAGCGATATCAACGTGCGTCTGATGGACGGCTCGTACCGGCTCAGCGACACGCTTGCGCTGACCGCACGTGATTCCGGCAGTAACGGCCACACGATCACGTGGGAGGCTGCCCCGGGCGCGAAGCCTGTGGTCAGCGGTGGCGTCGATGTCACGAAGTGGATCGTGAGCGATCCGGCTAAGGGCATCTGGAGTGCGAAGGTGAAAGACCTCGACGCGCGTCAGCTGTATGTCGACGGCGCCCCGGCCACGCGTGCGCGCAGCGGCGAGAACCCGGGTGGCTTCCGCAAGATCGACGGCGGCTACGTTATTTCAGACGCGTCGATGAGGAACTGGAAGCACCAGGACCGTATAGAGGTCGCCTCGTCCTGGGGTTGGAAGCTCCAGCGCTGTCTCGTCGAGTCGATCACGGCCGACCGGATGAACATGCAGCAGCCGTGCTGGCACAACGCTAACTTGCAGGAGGGGCAGGAGATCCAGAACCCGTCGTGGATCGAGAATGCCTATGAGCTCCTCGACCAGCCTGGCGAGTGGTACCTGGATACCGACGCTGATCTACTTTTCTACAAGCCGGTCGGCGGCAAGGACCCGAACACTTCGGAGATCATCCTGCCCCGGGTGGAATCGCTCGTCGATGTGCAGGGAACGCTGGCGAAGCCAGTCCGTGACATCGCCTTCTCCGGGATCACGTTCTCCCACTCGACGTGGATGGAGCCGAGTTCCCCCGATGGACTCATCGAGGGCCAGGCGGGCTTCCGCATGGTCGGCGAAGGAAACCCCACGTTCGATTCCACCCGCCTGCACTGGAAGAAGACCCCCGGTGCCGTGAACGTCGGCTTCAGCCGTGACATCTCCTTCGAGGACAGCGTGTTCACGCACCTGGGCGCCGTCGGCCTCAACCTCAACACCGGCAGCCAGAAGACGACCATCATCGGGAACGTCTTCACCGACATCGCCGGCACAGGCATCCAGATCGGCGGCACCGACGTCGTCGACCACCATCCGGACGACAAGCGCCAGATCACCAAGGACACTACGGTCCGCAACAACCTCATCCACGACGTGGCCACGAACTACCGCGGCTCCGTCGCCATCCTCGCCGGGTACACCGACCACACAGTGATCGAGCACAACCGTGTCCGCGACCTGCCGTACAGTGGCATCTCGGTCGGCTGGGGGTGGGGTCTCACCGATAAGGGCGGCAACGCCAGCTACCCCACCAACGGGGGGATCACGCCGTACACCACGGACACCCCGAGCCGCGAGACCATCGTGCGCTACAACCACATAAGCGACATCATGCGCTCACAGGCCGACGGCGGCGCTATCTACACCCTAAGCCGCTCTCCGGAAAGCGAGGTGAGCAACAACCTCATCACCGACATCCCGACCCACGCCTATGGAGCGATCTATCACGACGAATCGTCGCGGTACTTCAGCAACGTCAACAACGCGTTCTGCAACATCGCGTACCAGTGGATGCTCATCAACCGCGGCTTCGACCTCGACGTGCAGCGGAACTTCAGCACCACCGAGCGTTACGGGAACCAGGGCGGCTCCGCCAACACAGTGGTCACGAACAACACGACCGTTCCGAGCTGCGAGCAGCTGCCCGCGAGCGTGGTGCAGAAAGCCGGCCTGGAGCCCGCGTACCGGCACCTCGACCCGCAGTCGGCGCCCTCGGATACGGCGGAACCTACCGCCCCCACCGGCGTGACGGCGACCGCGCACTTCCCTACCGTGGCGGACGTGGCCTGGGCGGCCTCGACCGATGACGTCGGGGTGACCGGCTACTCGGTCTTCGTCGACGGCGAGCTGTACAGCGCGTCCCAGAACCCGGGCGTGCGGATCACCGGGCTCACCGGCGGCCGGTCGTACGAAATCACCGTCACGGCGCGCGATGCCGCGGCCAACCCCTCGGCAGCCAGCGCGGCGTTCACGCTGAAGACCCCGAAGGTCGACAACGTCGCGATCGGAAAGGACGTCAACGTGTCGTCCTTCTCCGAGCCGAACGTGCCCGCGCTCGCCGTCGACGGCGACCCGAGCACCCGCTGGGCCCAGGGCCTCGGACTCCCCGACCCGTCCTGGTACCAGGTCGACCTCGGTGCGGCGCACGACCTCACGGGCGTAATCACGACGTTCGAGAAGTCCAGCGGATACCGCTACCTGCTCGAAACCTCGCTCGACGAGATGCACTGGACGACGCTGGATGACCACCGCGGAGAGAACACCGCCAGCAGCGCCACCTACTCCGTGCCCGTCGGTATCGCCACCGCGCGCTTCGTCCGGCTGACGGTCACGGGGTCCAGCGGAAACGGCGGCAGCATCCACGAGCTCGAGGTGTACGGCGCGAAGTCGGCGCCGCAGGACGACACCACCGCTCCGGACGCCCCGTCGGCACCCACAGCCTCGGTGCTGCTGCCCACCATGCTTGACCTGAGCTGGGAGACCCCGGCCGGTGATCCCGCCAGCTACGAGGTGTGGGACGGCGACATGAGGCTGACCGTGACGGCGGGCACCACATACCGGGTGAGCGGGCTCGCGCCCGAGTCGACGCACGCGTTCCACATCGTCGCACGTGACGCCGTGCTCAACAGTTCCGCGTCGTCGCCCGCGACCACGGTGACGATGCCCGTCGAGGACAACTTCGCCCGCGCCGCAGCCGTGACCGCCTCCTCGTTCTCCGAGTCGAACGTCCCCGCGAACGTCGTGGACGGGGATCCCCGCACACGGTGGGCGCAGGGGCTGTTCCTGCCGGATCCGTCCTGGATCCAGCTCGACCTCGGAGCCGTGAAGGACGTCTCCACCGTCGCATCAGTGTTCGAGCTGCCCGGCGGCTACCGCTACCTGCTCGAGTCGTCCGTCGACGGTCAGAGCTGGAGCGTCTTCGACGACCGGACCGCGGCGAAGACCACCCAGCGCGAGAACTACAGCTTCTCTGCGGAGCCTGTGGCGATGCGCTACCTACGCCTGACCGTCGTCGACAGCAGCGGCAACGGAGGCAGCCTCTGGGAGATCAAGGCCTACGGCGGATTCTGAACCGCAGACGAAGTCCGAAGACAAGAGAGAAGCAATGAGAATCACAGACGTCGAATCGTTCCGGGTGCACGTGCCGGCCGTCCACCCGCCGTTCAAGTGGCGCGAGGGACTGGCAGGAAGCGCCCCGGCCGGTGACGGCGCCGTGCTCCGCATCGGCACGGACGCGGGGGCGGAGGGTGTCGCCTTCTTTTCCCGCCCCGGGGCGGGAGTCATGCTCGACGATCTCGTCGAGCGGGTGCTGCGCCCCGAGCTGATCGGCGCGGATCCTGCCAACCGCGAGTGGCTGTGGCACCGGATCTGGGAGCTGGATCGCATCCACGAGCTCCCGCTCCCGACGCTGGGCCTTGTCGACACGGCGCTCTGGGACCTGGCCGGCCGCATCGCGGACGAGCCGACCTGGCGTGTACTCGGCGGTTTCCGCACGGCGATCCCCGCCTATGCATCGACGTCGACCTTTGGCACCGTCGAGGAGTTCCTCGACGTGGCCGACCAGTCGTTGGCGCTCGGCTACCACGGGATCAAGCTGCACGCGTGGGGGGACGCGACCCGAGACGCGAAGCTCGCGATCGCCCTGCGCGAGCACGTCGGCGACGCCGTGCCCCTGATGTACGACGGCTCCGCCGGCTTCGACCTGCCCGACGCGATCCGTCTCGGTCACGCCCTATCAGATGCCGGCTACCTCTGGTACGAGGAGCCGATGCGGGAGTTCAGCGTCACCGCGTACGGTCACCTCGCCCGCGCGGTCGCGGTCCCCCTCGTCGTGGCCGAGACCAGTGACGGCGCCCACATGAACTCCGCGGACTTCATCGCGGCAGGAGCCGCCACGTTCGGCGTCCGGGCGAGCACGACCCTCCGGGGCGGCATCACGGGGGCGATGCGCACCGCGCACCTCGCCGACGCGTACCGCCTGCGTGCCGAGGTCCACGGATCGGACATCCCGAACCAGCACCTGTGCATGGCCATCTCGAACACGACCTACTACGAGTCTCTCGTCACCTCGAACCCGGTGCGACGCGAGGCCGTCGTCGACGAGGACGGCATGGTCCAGGCGCCGACCGAGCCCGGCATCGCCCTGCCCGCCGGACTCGACTACCCCTCGAGCGTCGCGTCGTTCGCACGCGCCGCCTGATCTTCACCCACCCGAAAGGAAAGACAATGCAGTCAACCCATCGATCACGACTTCTACGGCGCGGGCTCACCACACTCGCAGCGGCCGGAGCGTTGACCCTGATGGCGGGTTGCGCCAGTGCCGAGCAAACCCGACCCGACGAGTCCGCCGCCTTCACCCCCGTCGAGCAGGACGACAGCGCCCCCATCACCGTGTGGGCCGACTCGACCCGCCTGCCGTCGGTGGAGGCGTACCAGGCCGCCAACCCCGACGTGAAGATGGACGTCGTCACGTACGACGGCGGCGCCGACGGGTCGACCTACCTCCAGACCAAGGTGCAGCTCTTCGACCGCACCGGCGAAGGCTGGCCGGACGTGGTCTTCGGCACCCCGACGGATATCACGTGGGCGTCAAAGCCCACCTCGCCCGGCAAGACGGCCTTCGCCGCGCCGCTGAACCAGGACCTGGTCGATCAGGATCTGCTCGACGGCTTCGCGGCCGGCTCGCTCGCCCCATGCGAGGTCGGCGGCGACACCTACTGCCTCCGCAACGACATCGCCCAGGTCGTGCTCTGGTACAACCAGTCGCTGATGGACCAGTTCGGCTACGAGGTGCCCACGACGTGGGGGGAGTACCAGGCTCTCGGTGAGCGCGTCGCCACCGAGCACCCCGGCTACCTGGTCGGATCCGTCGGCGATACGAACTCCCACGAGTCGTACTTCTGGTCGGCGCAGTGCCCGGCGCAGGAGCTCGGCTCGGGCGACGAGCTGCGGGTCGACCTGCAGGACCCGAAGTGCACACGCATGGCGTCGCTGCTCGACACGCTCATCGACGCCGGATCCGTCAGCACGCAGGGCTTCTTCAGCCAGGGTTTCGACGGCAGTAGGGTGCTGATGGCGAACGGCCCCTCCTGGTACGGCAAGTACCTATTCGACTCCGCCTTCCACGTCCCCGCCGGCCAGATCGGCGCCTCGGGTCCGCTGACCTGGGACGGCGAGTCCGAGCCGGCGACCGGCAACGTCGGCGGCGGCGTGTGGATCGTCTCGGCGCACAGCAAGAACCTGAAGGCATCGACGGACCTCGCCGAGTGGCTCACCACCTCGGACGAGAACCTGAAGGACGCTCCGACCTACCCCGCGTACGCCCCCGGCGCGAAGGTCTGGCTGGAGAACCCCGCCAACAGCGACTACTTCGCCAACGACATCGCCGACGCCTTCACCGCGGCGGCTGACGACGTGTGGACGGGCTGGTCGAACACGCGCTTCAACAGCGCGACGGCCTGGTCGAGTGTCGTCCTCCCCGCGATCACCGGCGGAGCCTCGCTGACCGACACGCTGCCGGCGTGGCAGCAGGCGATCACCGACGAGGCGAAGACCGTCGGATACACGGTCGTCAACGAATGACCACCGTCATCGAGGCCGGGCGCGGCACCACCGCGCCCGGCACCACCCAGCCGGACCGGCGCCCCGCGCGGCGGGGCGGCTGGGCCGGGCTCGTGTTCGCCGCGCCGTACACGGTGCTCCTGCTCGCCTTCGGCGTCTTCCCGACGGCGTATGCCGTGTACCTCGCGTTCACGAACGATCAGGGCCAGTTCACCGGCGTCGGACAGTTCGCCAAGGTTATGGGGGACTACCGGTTCGGCCCTGCGTTCTTGAACATCGCCGTCTACCTCGTGATGTGGCTGGTGTCGATCGTCGTGCTGACGGTCGTCGTCGCCGTCGTGCTGCGCAGCCGCATGCGCCCCGGCCTCTCCGCGATCTTCCGATTCCTGTACTACATCCCCGGCGCGCTCGCTGGGGTCGCGAGTGTGCTCGTCTGGCTGTTCATGCTCGACCCGAATGTGAGCCCCGCCGCGGGGCTTCTCCGGGCCCTCGGCTTTGACAACTTCGGAAAGGTCCTCGACCCGGCTAACCTCCCGGTCATCTTCGTGATCATCGCGTTCTGGACCGGCGCCGGCGGCTGGATCGTCGTGATGTACGGTGCACTGAACAACATCCCCGACGAGGTCATGGAAGCCGCGCGGATGGACGGCGCCGGACCCTGGCGCGCCGCGTGGTTCATCCAGATTCCCATGATCAGCAAGTGGATCGTGTACATGGCGATCCTGGCGTTCGCCGCGGGGACGCAGCTGTTCGTCGAACCCCAGCTCCTGCAGACCGCGAGCCTAGGCCGCGTCAGCCCGACGTGGTCCCCGAACCAGCTCGCCTACGTGTTCGCGTTCCAGAACGGCGACTTCAACGGCGCCGCGGCGATCTCTCTGTTCCTCCTCGTGATCGGCCTCATCCTCGCGGCCGTGCTCGTCACGCGGTCGGGACTGTTCAAGGCGGAGGAGGGCGAATGAGCACCACGCAACCCGCCGTGCGCCGGGGGCGCCTCGAATCCTTTTCGTCGATGACCGTGGTCGTCATCGTGCTCGCCGCGCTGCTCGTGTTCTTCATCCTCCCAGCGGTGTGGGTGCTGCTCGCTCCCTCGAAGACCGCAGCGGAGCTCATCTCGCTTCCGGCGTTGGCTTTCGGGTCGTTCGATCAGATCGGCACGGCGTGGACCAACCTGGTGCACTTCCAGGGCGGCGCCGTCTTCCAGTGGCTCGGCAACTCAGCGCTGTACTCCGGGCTCGCCCTCGTGCTGACCCTGGCGACGAGCGTGCCCGCGGGATACGCGCTGGCCCTCACGAAGTTCCGTGGACGCAAGCTCCTGCTCACCACGACGCTCATCGTGATGATCATGCCGTCGGCAGCGCTCGTGCTGCCGATCTTCCTAGAGCTCAACCTGCTCGGGCTGATCGGTTCGGTGTGGTCGATCGTGCTCCCGTTCTCGTTCTATCCGTTCGGGGTCTACCTGGTGTACATCTACTTCGCGACGAGCATGCAGAGCTCGATGCTGGAGGCCGCGCGGCTCGACGGAGCGAACGAATGGCAGATATTCTTGCGGGTCGCCCTCCCGCTCGCGAAGCCGGTGGTGGCGCTGGTGGCGTTCTTCAGCTTCGTCGGCAACTGGAACAACTTCTTCCTGCCCTACCTGGTGCTCCCGCGCAGCGATCAGTTCCCGATCCAGGTGGGGCTCAACCAGCTGCTCTCGTCGACGCCGTCGTTCAACCCGGTCGCCGGTGCGGGGCTGGAGATCACGAGTCCGGAGCTGGCGATGGCGGTCATCATCGCGATCCTTCCAGTGCTCGTGTTGTTCCTGTTCTCACAGCGCGCCCTGGTTTCGGGGATGCTCGCGGGGGCATCGAAGGAGTGACCGCACCCGAGGAGTTCGAGTTCAGCAAATGGTTGCGCTCCTGTCGCTCGATTGAGCCGTTCGCCATGGCGACCACCGACGGATGGTCCGGGCAGAGCATGAGCGATCCCGCAGCCTCGATGCTCTGATTCCCGTTGATCGGCCGGTTGTCGGTCTGATAGAAGCCGGCAGTCTCGGCGCAGGTGCTCACAGGTACCTAACCTTCTCGGGCAGGGACTCGTCTGGATAGGCAATGGTGACGGCGGCGAGTTCATCGGTGAAGAAACACTCAAGCTACTCAAGGTCGCTTCGCATCCGGAGAAGGCAATGCCTGCGGCCCGCGCATCGTGAACATCGCTGTACGTAGCGCTCTTATACCCGGCGGGCTGGACATCTCGATAGCCTGTGCGTGCTGCTCGTTCATCATGCTGGCGAACATGACGTCGGCGTCATTCGCGTCCGCTGCTAGGACGGGTGCGGACGAGCTGCCGCCGTGGTCCATGCCTTCCATGCCGTCGCCGGGAGCGGTACTTCCGGCGCAGCCCGTTAGGGCGAGATGGGCAGTGAGGGTGAGTGCGGCGATCGCCGCGGGCCGAATCTACATGAGTGTTCTCCAAGAGGTCGGTGATGAGGCCCGGCTGCTGCCGGTGCCAGGGGCGTGCCCGCAGAGCGGGCCACCGCGCCATCTTCGCGACCAGGAGCGCGAGGACACACGCCATCCACGTCATCTGGTTACCGCCCCCGCCCCCCGCACGTCGTGCACATCTCGCGTCCAAGTGCCGTGAGTCCGGCAGGACGGCGGCTGCGGACGCCTCGCGGTGATGGTCGGGCACTCCAGATTGAGCACTGACAGCTACGGTGTCGTGGTGGTCGGCCGATGTCGTGTGCGAGTTGAAAGAGTGCATCGCCAGCAACCCGGTGATGATCCCACGGCGCCTGGAAGGACCGCCAGGACGGTGTGACCGAGCGTGCGCGCTCCACGCACCCGTTGCGCGACGTTGATCAGCGACATACTCACCTCCCGTTCCGCCCAGCCCACGTCCGTCGCCCTGAATGTTCCGGTTGCTTGCCGGCCATTGCGTCCGGGCGCAGATCTAGCCGGCGCAGCAGCTGCGCGTTGAGCGCAACGACGATGGTCGACAGGGACATCAGCATGGCACCCACGGACATCGGGAGCACGAACCCGATGGGGGCGAGTACGCCGGCCGCGAGCGGGACGGAGAGCAGGTTGTAGCCGGCGGCCCACCAGAGGTTCTGCTTCATCTTGCGGTAGCTGGCTCGGGACAGCTCGATCACCGACAGCACCGACCGGGGATCGTCGCTGGCGAGGATGACCCCTGAGGAGGCGATCGCGACATCAGTGCCCGCGCCGATGGCGATACCGACGTCGGCCTGCGCGAGCGCGGGGGCGTCGTTCACGCCGTCTCCGACCATCGCGACCCTGCGGCCTTCGTCCTGCAGTTCTCTCACCTTCGAGGCCTTGTCCTCCGGTCGCACCCCGGCGAAGTACCGGTCGATGCCCAGCTCACCTGCCACGGACGCGGTGACCGCGTCAGCGTCACCGGTGATCATGACGACCTGCACGCCGCGCTCATGGAGCGCTTCGACCGCATGACGCGACTCCGAGCGAATCTCATCCGCCAAGCGCAGCGCGCCTGCGACCCGCCCGTCGACGAGGACGTGGAGGATGATCGCTCCCTCGTCGCGCCATTCGTCGGTAACCGGCAGCTCGTCGGCGTGCTCTTGCTCGAGCATGTACGGACCACCGACCTGGACGACGCGGCCGTCGACACGCGCACGAACCCCGACCGCCGGGGACGACCCGAAGTCAGACGATGACGGGACAGGGAGAGTCTTCTCCTTCGCCGCGTGCACGATCGCCCGGGCGAGCGGATGTTCGGAATCGGCTTCTGCGGCCGCAGCCCACGCCAGCAGCTGATCGGCATCGAACCCCGAGACAGGGGCGATCGCCGTCATCGCGGGCGTGCCCTTCGTCAGCGTGCCTGTCTTGTCGAACAGGACGGTGTCGACCGTGCGCATGCTCTCCAGCGCGAGGCGGTCCTTGATCAGAACGCCCCCACGAGCGGCCCGTTCGGTCGCGATCGACACGACGAGCGGGATCGCCAGGCCGAGAGCGTGCGGGCAGGCGATCACCAGCACGGTGATGGTGCGGATCACTGCGGCGTCAGGCAGCCCGACGGCCGTCCACACGATCGCGGTGATCGCGGCAGCGCCGAGCGCGAACCAGAACAACCACCCTGCCGCCTTGTCCGCGAGCCGTTGCGCCCGAGAAGACGAACTCTGCGCTTCGGTCACCAGCTTCTGGATCCCCGCTAATGCCGTGTCCTCACCGATGGCGGTGACCTCGACCCGCACACCAGAGTCGGTCGCGACGGTGCCGGCGATGACCTGGTCGCCGTCGCTGCGGCGCACGGGCCGTGACTCTCCGGTGATCATCGACTCGTCCATGCTGGCGGAGCCCTGCACGATCCGCCCGTCCGCGGGGACCCGCCCGCCCGGGCGCACCACCACGACATCTCCCACCCGCAGGTCGCCGGGCGCGACGGTGACGGTCATGTCACCTTCCACCCTCTCCGCCTCATCGGGCAGGAGAGCAGCGAGAGAGTCCAGCGCGGACGTCGTCTGCGCGAGGGAGCGCATCTCGATCCAATGGCCGAGCAGCATGATCACGATCAGCAGCGCCAGCTCCCACCAGAAGTCGAGCTCGTGGTGCAGCAGGCCGAGGCTCGCGCCCCATGACGCGAGGAACGCGACCGTGATCGCCAGGGCGATCAGCAGCATCATCCCGGGCTTGCGGGCGCGAAGTTCGCTCACCGCGCCGGTGAGGAACGGCGCCCCACCCCACACGTACATGACCGAGCCGAGAGCCGGGGAGATCCAGCCGATCCAGGCGGCGTCCGGCAGCGAGTACCCGAGCAGCATCGAGAACATCATCGAGAACCCAACGACAGGAACCGCGAGAACCAGCATGATCCAGAACAACCGCCGGAACTGACCCACATGATCACCGTGGCCACCGTGGCCACCGTGGCCACCGTGGCCACCGTGGCCACCGTGGCCACCATGTCCGCCATGTTCTGGAGAAGCGCCGTGATCGTGGCTCATCGCCCTATGCTCCTGCTCCGTCGTCGGTGCCGCGCCGTGGATCTCGTGCGCGGCGCGATGGCTGTGTTCGTCGTGCTGGCTCATCGGAACTCCTTGCTCGGATGCGCCCGGTCGAGCCGGGTGCTGACGGATAGCGACTCAGGCCTGGCTGGTCGCGAGGGTATACCCGGCCTCTTCGACCGCAGCCTCCACGGAGGCGGGATCGACACGAGCTGCGCTGTGGACGGTCACACGCGAGATGCCGCCAGCATTCAGATCGACGTCGACGGACTCGATACCGTCCACCGCCATCAGATCCTCACTGACTCTCGACACGCAATGCGAGCACGTCATCCCCGCAACCAAAACCTCTTCTGAATAGGAGAACGAGGCCGCAGCTGGTGCGGACGCCTCGGTGTCGGATGGGATGGCGCAGCAAGCGCAGCCAGCGTTCGAGTCCTTCAGGCCGAGTTCAATGCGATCAGTCATCGTGTGCTCCTTCAAATAGACGTGGCGGTCATGAACGGACCAGGCGGCTAATGGCCGCGTTAGGCTCGCGGACCTTCTCCGCCGCAACCGCGCCACCCTCAGCGCTGGCCTCGGCAACGCAATGACTCAGATGATCGCTCAGCGGCGACAACGCCACCGTCCTGAGCGCTCTCGTCGCCGCAGAAACCTGCCTGAGGGTGTCGATGAAGTACTTGTCCTCATCGACCATCCGAGCGATCTCTCGCAACTGACCCGCGACGCGACTCACCCGCTTGCGCAGATCCGTCTTGCCGTCGGTGTGCCCGTTCATAGTCTATAGGATACCCCCTGGGGGTATGTAACTCAAGGCCGGACGTGTGCATGCTCTTGCTGCGAACGCGTGTCATCCCGCCGGCCGAGATGCTGGAGACTCTGAAGGAGTGGTGGGAGCCGCTGCTGAAGAAGTCGCGCACGATCCGTCTCGGCGTCGGGGGATGCGTGCGGTTCCAGATCGGCGAGCTCGACATGGTCGTCGACTTCCCCCGTGCCAAGGTCCGCGAATACGCCGGTGAGGAGTGCATCTACTGGTACACGATCCCCGCCGACCTCGTCTCCACGAACATCCGCGATCACGAGATCGACTGGTCGAACTCGATCTTCCTGTCCATGCAGTTCCAGGTGGGCCGCAGCGGCAAGTTCAACGAGTTCCTCACGACCTTCCTGAAGTGCCTCTCGGTGGACCGCATCGAGTACGTGGAGAACTGGTACCAGGAGCAGACAGACCAGACGGAGGACGCCGAGATCGGCGACTGGGTCGTGCAGCGGCGTTGCCCGCACCTGCGCGCCGACCTCACGAAGACCGGCAAGGTCGACGAGGACGGCGTCCTCACGTGCAGCATGCACGACTGGGAGTGGGACCTGAAGACGGGCCGGTGCCTGTCGACGAGCGGCCACCCGATCCGGTCCACGAAGATCGGCGAGGCCACCGACCCCGTGCAGCAGGAGTTTGGGGCCTTCCGCTCCGCGATTCGCCCCAGTTCTCGCTCGGCGGAAGGCTCAGAACGCGGCGCGGATCTTCCCCAGCTCAGCGACACCGCCGCTCCGGAAGCAGAGTACGCCGTAGATCAAGGGCCCGTCCAGATCTAGACGCTATCCATCAATCGACGCGCGAGTTTGCGGGTGGCTGAAACCCGCAACTGTAGTGGGCGACTCTCACCGCGTATCTACCGACCGGTGAAATCCCCAGCAACACCAGGGGCGGTCCCCGAAGGTTCCCCGAGCTCTCGGGACCACAACACTCGGTACCGCAGCTAATTTCCGGCGGTCGGCTAAGTGTCGGCGCCCCGGTCGTCGAAACCCCAGGCAGCCACGCGATCTTCATCTCCCAGCCGAAGGTCGTCGCCGACATCATCCGTCTAGCGATCGGCTGATGCCCCTCCAGGGCTCATTCTGCAGCGCCGCGAATAGCGCTGACGGTTCGGCGACTAGCTGAACTAGCCCGGCGAGCTTTATAGGAAGGCTCGCATGGTCAGTCATCACATCAGCCTCAGGCCACCCGAAGTTCAGACGGTCCCGGAGTCCGGAGGCAACATTGCGGCCGCCTCACGTTCGAGTTCGCGAACTGCTTCCGACAGTGCTGACGGGCATGGATCGGCGCATCCGCTCCAGCTGGGTGAGCGCAGGCCGGGGAGGGCGACCCGAAGCCTCGGTTAGCCGCGCCGCTGCGTCTGTGACCCACGGGTCGACCAGGCCCACCACCGCCTACGACACGGCGATCTGCCAGGCGGCGCCCCACCGAAAACGATCGTTTTCGGTGGGTCCGCGGCCATCGACGACCATGAGCTCGACACGCCGAGGACGATCTGCCGAAACTCCCCGCCGAAACCAAACGCTCCGAAACTCGCAAGCGGCCGTTTTCGGCAAGCCATGGGGGTAGCCAGGCCCAGCCCGGCGCATGCCCCGCCCGCGACGAGTAAACTCGGGGGAGTGCTTCTGGTTCGCGACGGCGGGCAGAGCGGTGGAAGACCGCGAGTGGCACGCAGAAGGCACGAGCAGGCAGCTGGATGACAGAACCCGCGTGATTCCGCACCTCCCAGCCTCCGCTGGCAAGAACTGGGACTTCTGAGAACCAGGTCGCCGACTCTCGATCGCAGCAGATGCGCCCCTCCCCGGATCTCTCCGGGAGGGGCGCATCGCGTTCTAGGATTGCTCCGATGACCGAGCCCGCCGCCGACACCGAGGCGCGAGCGACCGTGCGACGCAGACTCATCCGCAACCCGGCGCTCTGGGGCGCACTGCTCCTCGCCGTCGCGATCGCCTTCACCCTCGCCGGCGACGACCTGAGCTTCTTCCCCTTCCTGCTGATGCTGGTGGGCGGCTGGTGCGTCGGATTCGCGTTCGTGAACGCGACGATGCGCATGGTGCCGGCGCGCAACGGGGTGCTCCTGCACACGGGCGTCGCGGTCGCACTGGGCGCGGCCATCGCCTTCGTGGTGGAGTCCGGCGGCGACCTGCTCGATCCCTTCCCGGCGGCGGTGCGCGCCGTCGCGGTCGTGCTGCAGCTCGCTGCGATCCCGGCCGCCGGATGGATCTGGCTCGGACTGATCGGCCGTCTCAGCGACGTGTTCGCCCGACGGGACGCCAGGAAGCGCCCGACGCCCACGACGCCGGAGTGGGAACGAGAGGAGAGCGGCGACGGCTCGAGTGTGCGCTTTCCCGGCATCCCGCTCCGGATGCGCGTCCTCACCGGCACGATCGTCGCCATCGTGGTCGTCGTCGGGCTCTTCGCGACCCTGCTGCTGATCGCGTTCGACGACATCGCGATGCGCCTGGGGCCGCGATTGATGATCATCGTCGTCGGCGCCGTGCTCGCGCTGCCAATGTATCTGGCTGTGACCGCGGTGCTGCGGCGTCGAACGGTCGAGTGCGTCGTGGCCTTCGGAAACGACGAGATCCGCGTGAACGTGGGGGAGTCGAGCCGCACGATCCCCTTCCGGGACCTCGAACTCCTCCTCTGGCGATCCCGCAGCGATTATGCGCGGATCGAGGTGCGCGGCGCCGGCGTCGACGTCTCCCTGATCGCGGGGCTCGCGAAACCGTCGGCGGGACGAACGGCTGAGCTCCCGGTGCTCCCGCGTCGCGTCTTCCGCCGACTGGAACTCGCCGGGCTCGCACTGGAGCGCTCTCGCCGCGACGACGTCATCACGTTCCGGCGTCCGTCAGCGCACACAGCGGATGCCGCGAGGCGCTAGCCCCGCGGCATCCACCGTCATCCTGCGCTGACTACTTCACGGTGGCGGTGTACGCCCCCGCACCGGAGTCGGACTTCACCACGAGCCGGTAGGTGCCTGCGCTCGCGTTGTAGGTGAACTTCTCGTCCGCGCTGTTCGAGATGCCCTGGGCTACCGTCATCCACCCGAGGAACGAGTAGTTCCGCTGGAGGTAGACGTCGAAGTCCGCCCCGGTCGGTCCGTCGAGGCATACCTCGACGGCGCCGGCCGCACGGCTGAACGTCGATGACGCGACCTGCTGTCCCGCGGCGAGCGTGCCGGCGCTCACTGCGGTCCCGCTGCACGTGCTCGGGGTCGGATTCGGGTTCGTGCCGGCTCCCGTCACCGTGAGCCGGAACGTCGCCGCATCCGTGGTGACGGGCGTGCCCGCGTCACGCACAGTCACGGTGATGCTCGAAACGGCGGCCGCGGACGGAGTGCCCGTGATCGCGCCCGTCGACGGATTGATCGCGAGACCCGCCGGCAGACCCGTCGCCGAGAACGCGTACGGCGCGGTTCCGCCGCTCGCGCTCACGCTGACCGAGACCGGCTGGCCGACGGTGGCCGCCACGTCGGCGATCGCCGCGAGATCGACCGCGGTCGGCGTCGGCGTCGTCGTGCCGTTCAGGAAGCCCGTGTAGAGCAGGCGGTTCGGTGACGCGGCATCCAGCCCGGTCACCTTCCCGGGCGTCGAGTTGTCGAGGATCGCGGCCTGCACCTGCGCGGGGGTGGCCGTCGGGTTCGCGCTGAGGTACAGCGCAGTCGTTCCGGTCACCTGCGGCGATGCCATCGACGTCCCGGTCGCCGACGCGGCCGCTGTGTCACCGGTGAACCAGGAGGACAGGATGTCCGTTCCCGGCGCCCAGATGTCCAGGCAGCTTCCGTAACTGCTCGTCGGCGCCTTGCCGTCGGTGCGGGTGGTGTTGCCGACGACGATCGTCTCGGGCAGCAGCTGCGGGCTGTAACGGCACGCGTTGTCGTTGCTGTTGCCCGCTGCCGACACCCACGTGATGCCCGAGGCGACGATGTTCCTCACCGCGGCGTCGACCGAGGGGATCGAGCAGGCGGAGCGGCAGCCGACGCTGTAGTTGACCGTCGCCGGCCGTACGGCGTTCTCAGCGACCCATTCCAGACCGGTGACGATCGTCGTGCTCAGGGCGTCGCCCTTGCAGTCGAGCACGCGCACGGGGTAGACGGTGGCCTTCTTGGCGATGCCGTACGTGGTGCCGACAGCCGTGCCGGCGACATGCGTCCCATGGCCGTTGCAGTCGCTGGCGTTCCCGCCGGGGGTGGCCGCATCGAATCCGGGACGGATGCGCCCGGCGAACTCCGAATGGGTCAGGCGGATGCCGGAATCGACCACGTACACGTTCACGCCTGCGCCCGCCGAGTCGGGGTAACGGTACCGACCGTCGAGCGGCAGGTCGCGCTGGTCGACACGGTCCGTGCCCCAGCTGGGCGGGTTCACCTGCTCGCCGATCGCGTGAACCATCTGCGCCTGCTCCACGTGGTCGACGCGGTCGTCGGACGCGATCGCGAGCGCCTCGTCCTCGCTGAGCGCGGCGGAGTAGCCGTCGATCACGGTGTTGAAGACGTCGAGGATCTGTCCGCCGATCGTGTCGGTCAATGCGGAGGCGATGTCGTCGGCGGCGCCGATCCTCGCCTGCGGCTTGAGGACGACGAGGTACTCGCCCTCGACGGCCGACGGGGAGTCGGCGCCGACGATCTCGGGCGCATCCGGAGATTCGGTGGTCGCTCCGGCGAACGACGGTGTCAGGGTGAGGGTGAGACAGGTGAGGATCGCCGCGGCAGCGGCCAGTCCTCGCGGCGCGACTCTGCGCCCCGGGGTGTCGGTGAACAAGGGGTTTCCTCTCATCGGTGGGAAGACGCCGTGGGGACGTCTGTCGCCGACCGCAGGGGTCGACGACCGGGCCCGCTCTGGGGGCGGACTCGTTCAGAAGCGGAGCCGCGTGGGGAGCGCGGAGACACCGACTTGCTGGTGAGGTCGAATCCGCCGGAGCGGTTCGCCACCGAACCTATTGACCGCTTCGAACCACGTCAACCCTCTGAGAGGATTCTTGGACGGAAACCAGTATTTTAGCTCGCGGGATAGTCCCGCTCCCGCAGTACACGTGCCAGGTGCGCGGCGTTGCGTGCGGCGGTCGCCGTAGCCGAGGCGACCTTCTCGGGCGTCTCGTCGAGATCCTTGTAGTCGGTCGTGTGCATGGCCTCGCCGTTCCAGTAGACCGACGCCTGCGAAGGGATCGTGTACCCGACGTCGTTGAGGGACTGGAAGAGGATCGCGGAGATGTGGTGCGCGCCGTCCTCGTTGCCGACGACGCCCGCGATGGCGATCTTGTCGAGGAGCGTGAGGCGTCCGCGGGCGTCCGTCTCGCTGAGCTCCGCGTCCAGACGCTCGAGCACGCGCTGAGCAACGCTCGACTGCTGGCCCATCCAGGTCGGCGTGACGAACACGAGGATGTCGGCATCCAGCACGCGCCGGCGCAGCGCCGGCCACTCGTCACCATCGCCCATGTCCTTCTCGACTCCCGGACTGATCACGTGGTCGACGGCGCGGATCACGTCGCCGGTCACCCCGTGGTCGGCGAGAGCTGCGAGGATCTGCGATGCGAGCAGATCGGAGCTCGACTCCGCGGGAGAGGGCTTGAGGGTGCAGGAGATGGCGACAGCCGTGAGGGGAGCATTCATGCAGAGAGAGAACCACGCGGCCACGCGCCCGGCCCAGGGGGTTTCCTCCGCTCGCGCTGTGCGCTAGTCGCAGCCGGCACCGGTACTCTAGAAGACGGCCGCAACGACAGGAGATCCCGTGATCCTCAGCTTCATCTTCTTCCTGATCCTCTTCCTCGGAGGCATCTGGGTGATGGCTCTCGCGCAGTCGCTCGAGGACTTCCAGGCGATCGTCTTCATCGCCGGCCTTCTCCTCACCAGCCTCTCGCTGGCCTTCATGATGCGCCAGCGCGGCTCGGCCACCCGCCGCAAGGACAACTGGTCGGGCAGCCCGACCGAGTGATGGCCGGCGGCGTCAACGCCGCCGAGCGAGCCGAGCCTGGAGATTGGCCTTCACCGCAGGCCACTCGGGCTCGATGATCGAGAACTCGACGCTGTCGCGCAGGGCGCCGTTGCGGTAACGGCTCATGGCGCGCATCACGCCGTCCTGCTTGGCGCCGAGACGCTCGATCGCCGCCCGCGACTGGAAGTTCACCCACTGCGTCGTCAGGCCGACGCGGAACACCCCGAGCGTCTCGAAGGCGTGTCGCAGCAGCAGCAGCTTCGACTCCGCGTTCGTGCCCGTGCCATGCGCGGACGGGCGATTCCAGGTGTATCCGATGTGCAGCCGCGGCACGTCGGCGACGATGTCGTAGTACGAGGTCAGCCCGAGGATGCGCCCCGCGGCGTCGAAAGCGGTGAACGGCAGCATCTCGCCCTTGTCGATCAGCGAGATGCGTCGGTCGACTTCGGCGGCGACGCCGTCGGGCGCAGGTACCGAGGTGTACCACGCCGTCTTCCACAGGTCGCCCTCCTGCACCGCGTCCACGAGGCCGTCGACGTGCGAGCGTTCGAGCGGACGGAGTTCGACGAGCGCGCCCGTCAGGGTGACAGGTGCGGGGGAGACGAGAAAGGCCATGGAGCCATTCAACCAGCGGACGATCTCGTCACGCCGCCGTGAATCGCAGGTCGTTCTCGCCGAGCCGACGCAGACGACGCTGGTAGGCGAGGACGAGCTCGATCGTGACATCGAGTTCGAAGGCCAGGCTCGCCAGGTGCGGCCCGCGTGCGTCTTCCGCCTGTGCGTAGGCCTGGGCCGTGATCAGCCGGCGCGCCGCCCATTCGTCGGCCTGGTGTTCCTGCTGCCGACGGACCGCCGGCACGGTCGAGGGGAGGTGCCCGAGCACGACGTGCCCGAGTTCGTGGGCGAGGACGCTGCGGGTCGTGCGGGCACTCATGCCCGGTGCGAGGCGAATCGTGCGCGACGCGGGTTCGAAGCCCCCGGGGGTCGGGCCGGCGCGCTCGACGATGCGCACACCGTGCTCCTCAGCCAGGCGGAGGAGCGTGTGCATGATTCCCCTATTCGTAGAGGTCGTCCGTGTCGGCGTCGTGCCGGAGGCGCGATTCGAACGCGACCTCGGGGACATCCTCGCGCTGCCCTGCGACATCGGGGGATCGACGGAGCACGCTGATGCGTGCCACAGGCGAGCCGTCGTCGGCGCGGAGACGCTCCTCGGCTCGCGAGAGGAGCACGTGCGGCTCCAGATCGAGTGCCGCGCAGACCGAATAGACGACCGGGACGGGGATGGCTCGCTTGCCGGTCACATAGTTGTCGAGGGCGCTGCGCGCGATGCCGATAGTCCGTGCCATTGCAGCGATGCTGCTCCGGGACGCGGCGATCTCCGCCCGCAGCTGTCGGCCCACGGCCGCATTGAAGTGGTCGGCAGGTGTCTCCATCTGGCTCACCATAGCACCGGCATGGAGCCGATATGCCGTCATATTGGCTCATTCGGCGCTTGATCGTCTGCGCACAAGGAGATAATGTCGACGCATGGGGACGAAAGAGCGTCATTTGGTGGCGTCCGCGATCGTGACCGAGATGCAGCGGGCCGATCGGTCTGTGCGGTGGGTGTCCGATCGATCCGGCGTCGACCGCGCTGTCCTCGCTTCGAAGCTCGAGGAGCGCGAGGACTTCACGATGGTCGATCTGGCGAACATCGCCGCGGCCCTCGGCGTTCCGGTGGCCGCTCTGACGCCGAGCGCCGGGTCCTCCCTCCGCTGAGGCGCGGTAGCGTGGTCGGCATGAAGACAGTGCCGTTCGGATCCGCCACCGCCCCCGCCGTCGTCGCCGGAATGATGCGCATCGACGACAAGGATGACGCCCATATCCGCGATCTCTACGCCGCGGCACGGGACTCCGGCATCGACTTCTTCGATCACGCCGACATCTACGGCGGCAGCATGCACCACTGCGAGTCGCGCTTCGCGGACGCCCTGCAGCTCAGTGCCGCCGAGCGCGACGAGATCGTGCTGCAGACCAAGTGCGGCATCGTGCCGAAGGAGGGGATGTTCGACTTCTCCTACGAGCACATCATCGCGCAGGTCGACGGCTCGCTCGCGGCCCTGCGCACCGACCGGATCGACGTGCTCCTGCTGCACCGCCCCGATGCTCTGGTCGAGCCCGAAGAGGTGGCCCGCGCATTCGACGAGCTCGAGGCTGCAGGCAAGGTCCGTGCGTTCGGTGTGTCGAACCACACGCCCCGGCAGATCGACCTCCTGCGCACGGCCGTCCGTCAGCCGCTGATCGCGAATCAGCTGCAGCTGTCGATCACGCACGCGCCGATCCTCGCGCAGCCGGTGGCCATGAACATGGCGGGCGAGGAGCAGAGCGTCGTCCGAGACGGCGGCGGCATCGTCGAGTACTGCCGCATCAACGGCATCACGATCCAGGCGTGGTCGCCGTTCCAGGGCGGATTCTTCACCGGCGTGTTCCTCGGAAACCCCGAGTACGCCGAGCTCAACGTCGTGATCGACCGACTCGCCGCGTCCTACGGCGTCACACCCATCGCGATCGCGACGGCGTGGATCACCCGGCACCCGGCCCACATGCAGGTGGTGCTCGGCACGGCCACGCCGCAGCGCGTGCGGGACGCGGCGGCAGGAGCCGACGTCGAGCTCACCCGTGCCGAGTGGTACGAGCTGTTCCGCGCGGCAGGGCACCTGCTCCCGTAGCCCGAGCGGCCGATTCCGACGTCGTCTACCCTGAAGTCATGCCGTTCCTCTCGATCCTCATCATCGTCCTGATGATCGTCGCGCTGATCGACGTCATCACGCGCGACGACTCCCAGGTGAAGCATCTGCCGAAGATGGTGTGGATCATCATCGTGATCCTGCTCCCGCTGATCGGCAGCGGACTCTGGTTCGCGATCGGCCGCGAATACGGCGACTCCGGTATCTCGATGCCGAGGATGCGGCGTGCGGAGCGGCCCGTGGGGCCGGTCGACGTGCGCCCGGCACCCCCGGTGGACGTACGGACGACCGAGCAGCAGATCGCCGACCTCGACCGGGAGATCGAGGAATGGCGTCTTCGCGACGAGCTCGAGCGGCGGCGACAGGACGACGGCGACGCGGCTGCCGGGCCCGCCTCCTAGGCCGCGATCTCGCGGTCGAACGCCTCGCGGACGGCGGCCTCCAGCGTCGGGTAGCGGAACTCGAACCCGGCAGCGGTGAGCTTCTCGGGGAGCACCCACCGGCTCTTGAGGATCAGCTCCGTCTCGGTGCGCATGCCGATGGCGCCGAGTTCGAGCATCCATCGCGGCATCGGCACACCGACGCGAGCACCGAGCACGCGTCGCACGGTGGCCATGAACGCGGCATTGTCGACGGGGTTCGGAGCCGCGGCGTTGACCGGTCCGTCGACCTCCGGCGTCTGCTCGAGGAAGTCGATGATGCGCGCGACGTCCTCGATGTGCACCCAGCTGAAGCGCTGGCGACCTCGGCGGGCTCCGGGGAGATGTCCGGTGCCCGCGGCGCGGCGCGCTGCGCCGACCGGCCAGCGTCCGTCGTACTGTGCGCCGCCGAGTCCGAGGCGGGCCAGGTTCCTCACCGGATCGAGCACGCCGCCGTGACCGAGGACGATCGTGCTCCGCAGCGCGACGCGCCGCGTGGCCGGCAGCTCATCGGCGAACAGGGCCTGCTCCCACGCCTTCGCGACCTCGACGGAGAAGCCCGAGCCGAGCTCGCCGGTCGACTCGGTCATCGGGCGGTCCTCCGCATGCCGGTAGATCGTCGCCGTCGACGAGTTGACCCACAGCGCGGGAGGGCTCTCCGCTCTCGCGACGGCGGTGCTCAGCGACGCCGTGGTGTCGAGCCGGGACCGGAAGATCTCGGCACGATTCTCGGGCGTGTACCGGCAGTTCACGCTCTTGCCCGCGAGACCGATCACCAGGGCGGCTCCGTCGACCGCGCGGTCGATCGCCGCCTGGTCGCCCCAGCGGATGTCGGCGCCCGAGCGGGAGATCGTGACCACTTCGCGGCCCTCGGTGCGCAGGCGCGGGATCAGGAAGCTGCCCATGAACCCGGTGGACCCGCCGATGACGACCTTGCCAGCGCTCATGCTGCGGTCTCCTCTCCTGCGATGCTCTCGATGCGGTAGCGGAAGCTGCCGCGGTACTCGTAGACGCGGCCGATGATCGGTGCGTCGATGGTCAGGCTCACCTGCTGGTGGTCGCGGGTGTCGTCGAAGCGCTCGGTGAGGCGGACCACGGGGGAGAGGAGCCGCGGAATCCGCACGCGCAGGCGGCCGAGACGGAACCCGACGGCACGACTCGTCAGCTCCAGCGCCCCGTCGCGCGTCTCCACGTCGAAACAGGCCGCGATCAGCCCCGGTTCGCCGAGCTCGTCGACCACGCGGCCGTGGCGGGTGAGGGCCACCGCATCGTGCATGACCCACGGGCCGCGTGCCAGGTGGAACGTGCGCTCACCGATCGCGCGCGACGCGATCGTGCGATTCTCGACGCGGAAGGGCACATCGCGCTCCCCGCAGGCGGCGACCACGCCGCGGCGTTCCAGCACCCGGAGGATCGGCCAGAGCCAGCGCCGCGGGGTGCCGACGCGATCGAAGACGCCGTCCCCGACGCCGACCGAGCCGTCGGGGATCGCCTGGAAGTACGTGCGCAGACGCGGATGCAGATCGCCGAACCGCTCGCCGAGTGCCGTCGCATACGGGGATTGCGGCACGGGCGTCACGCTTCGAGCCTAGCTGCGCGGCGTGCGCCCGAGCGTCACGGGGCCGGCCGGAGGAGGCGGTCCAGAAGGGTCAGCGCTTCGTGCTGCGGGGCCGTCTCGTCGAGGAGCCACTGGGTCTGCAGGCCGTCGGACGCGGCCACGACGAGTGCGGCGACGGCATCCGGATCGGCATCGCGACGAAGGCGCCCGCGTTCCTGCTGCTGGCGGATCTCGTCGGCGAGACGGGTGCGGAGGTCGGCGAACCTGGCCGTGGCGAACTCCCGCGCCACCGGATGACCGGTCTCCAGGGCCGACGCCACCAGGGTCGAGTAGAGCTGGACGAGCCCCGGGACCTCCCGGTTGGTGCGTGCCGACTCGATCATCCGCTCGACGGGGGTGGCGTCATCGGGCACGACCTCGTGCCGGTGCGTCGGAGAGTTGCTCTCCTGGTAGACGGCGACGAGCAGCTCTTCGAGCGAGCCGAAGTAGTGCGTCAGCGCGGCGTGGGTGACTCCGACCTCGCGGGCGATCGCGCGGAGGCTCGTGCGGTCGGCCCCGCGCTCGGCGAACACCTCGATGGCGCGGTCGAGGATCTCCTGCCGGCGCGCGATCCCCTTGGCATAGGCACCGCGTTGGCGTGGGCGCTCGTCATCGTCGGGCATATCAGGATTCTAGCGAATGAAAACTTCCGCGTGGAGGTATTTGGTGCTAACGTGCTGGCATGACAATCACGACCTCCCTCCAACTGTTCACCATCAAGGACCAGCTGGACGCCGACCTCGAGGGATCGCTCGCCGCGGTCGCCGCGCGCGGGTTCACGGCGGTGGAGCCCTACGACTTCGTCCGTCGCGCCGTACCGCTCGCGGAGGCGCTCACGGCGGCAGGACTCACCGCACCCTCCGGGCACGCCTTCCTCGCCTCGCAGTCCTTCGTGAACCCCGACGGCAGCGGCACGACTGTTCCGGTGCCCTCGCCTGCCGAGGTGTTCGCAGCGGCCAAGGTGCTCGGCATGACCACGGTCATCGACCCGTACACGGAGCCGGCCCGCTGGGAGTCCGTCGCGCAGATCGAGGAGACCGCGCGCCTGCTCAACGAGGCGGCGGCCGTCGGTGCCACGGTCGGCGTGCGCGTCGGCTACCACAACCATGCTCATGAGCTGGAGGCCGTGTTCGATGGCGTCACGGGCCTCGAGGTGCTCGCGGGCCTCCTCGACGAGCGCGTCGTGCTCGAGGTCGACCTGTACTGGGTCGCACGCGGCGGTGTCGACCCCGTCGCGCTGCTCGAACGCCTGGGCAGCCGGGTCATCGCCGTGCACGCCAAGGACGGCACGCTCGACCCGGCGCTCGCGAACGCCTATCCGCCGGCCGATCAGGTGGCCGCAGGCGAGGGTGCTGTTCCCCTGGTCGAGGCGATCGCCGCGGCATCCGCCCTCGAGCTCGCGATCGTCGAGTTCGATCACTACGACGGCGACCTGTTCGACGCGATCGAGCGCAGCCGGGTCTACCTCGACGAGAAGGTGGCCGGCTGATGGCGGCGGGCAACGGCCCCGTCGGCGTCGGGATCATCGGCGCGGGGAACATCAGCGACCAGTACCTGTCGAACCTCACCACGTTCCCGGACGTCCGGGTGCTCGCGATCGCCGACGTGATCCAGGAGCGCGCGAAGGCGCAGGCAGAGAAGTACGGTGTCCCGCGCTCGGGCGGAGTCGACGTCGTCCTCGACGACCCCGACATCGACATCGTCGTGAACCTGACGATCCCGGCGGTGCACGTCGAGGTCTCCGAGGCGATCATCGCCGCGGGCAAGCATGTCTGGACGGAGAAGCCGATCGGCGTGAGCCGTGAGGAATCCCGTGGGCTGCTGGAGAAGGCGGATGCCGCGGGCCTCCGCGTCGGCGTCGCGCCCGACACCGTGCTCGGCCCGGGCGTGCAGACCGCGAAGCGCGCGATCGCGCGCGGCGACATCGGCCGCCCGCTCTTCGCGCAGACGACCTTCCAGTGGCAGGGTCCGGAGATCTTCCACCCGAACCCGGCTTTCCTCTACGCCAAGGGCGGGGGACCGCTGCTCGACATGGGGCCGTATTACGTCTCCACGCTCGTGCACGTCTTCGGTCCGGTCGCGGCCGTCGCGGCACTCGGGCTGCAGGGCACGTCCACCCGTCGCGTGCAGGTCGGCGAGCTCGCAGGACAGGAGTTCCCGGTCGAGATCCCGTCCACGCTGAGCGTGCTGATCGACTTCGAGCAGGGCGGTCAGGCGCAGAGCCTGTACAGCACCGACTCGCCGCTGCTGCGCACGGGGATCGTCGAGATCACCGGCACCGAGGGCACGATCGTGATCCCCGACCCGAACACCTTCGGCGGAGCGATCTCGATCACCCGGCCCCTTCGGCTCGGACAGGAGCTCGTCGACCAGGAGATCGTCGACGTCGTGCAGGAGGGCGTGCTCTCCGGCCGTGGCGTCGGGCTGCTCGACATGGCGCGCTCGATCGCCGCCGGCCGCGCCCACGTCGCGACCGGCGAGTTCGGCTACCACGTGCTCGACACGCTGCTCTCGATCGAGGAGGCCGCGGAGTCGCGCCGCTTCGTCGCCGTCGAGAGCACGCTCGATCAGGTCGGTGCGCTCGACGCCGGATTCGACCCCTTCGCCGCCACGCTCTGACAGCGAGGTGCCGCAGGACAGTCGGCCGCGCTCGCCGAGCGCGGCCGACTGCTCTCCCGGATCACCAGCTGATGGGGGGCGACGGTGACGATGCTCCCGCCCCCACCCGCGTCGCGGCCGAGCTTCGCCATCACCCGGTCGAGTGCGGCAGAGGCGATGCGGAGCTTGTCGGGACTCACCGTCGTGAGCGTGGGGGTGGAGTACGCGCCGTCCTCGACATCGTCGAATCCGACGAGCGCCACGTCTTCCGGGCTCCGGATGCCGGCCGAGGACATCGTGCGAAGGGCTCCCAGCGCGAGGGGGTCCGCGAAGCAGAAGACCGCATCCGGCCTGTCGGGCAGCGCGAGCAACCTGGCCATCGCCGCGGCACCGTCCTGCCGACGGAACTTCTCGACGTACTCGACGAGCGAATCGTCGTAGGGGATGCCGGCATCCTGCAGAGCGTCGGCGTAGCCGGCCAGCCGCAGCGAGCTGGTGTCGACCGACTGCTGCTGTGCGCCGATCGTGGCGATGCGGCGCCGTCCGGTCGCGATCAGGTGGGCGACCGCCTCTTTCGCCGCCGCCCGGTTGTCGATCATCACGTGATCGAACGGGGGGAACAGGGTCTCGCCCAGGAAGACCAGCGGGCGGTCTTCGGGGATGCTCGCGACGTCGTCCGGCTGCATGCCGAGCGGACTGATGACGAGCGCGTCGAAGAGGGATCCGCTGTTCGTACGGTCGATGAGGAAGCGCTCGCGCTCCCTGTCGCCGTCGGTCTGATCGATGACGACGGTCAGCCCGCGCCGCGCGCCGTCCTCGACGAACGCCCGGGTGAGTTCGGCGAAGTACGGATTGTCGAGCTCGGGGAGCACGAGGCCGATGAGGCCGGAGCGACCGGCCTTGAGATTGCGCGCCAGCTCGCTCGGCCGGTAGCCGATCTCGGCGATCGCCCGCGAGACCCGCTCGCGCACGGCGTCCGACACGTGCGGATGTCCGTTGACGACGTTGCTGACGGTCCGCATGGAGACCTGCGCCGCCTCCGCCACTTCTCTGCGAGTTCCCACGCTGCCTCCGGTTGCCAATATATCGCTTCGAGGAAATCTCTTGCATCGAGGAAAAAGCTGTGGATATAGTGCTCGCACAGCTTTGCATCGAGGGAACAGCCTTTCCTTGTCGAGTTGAATCGTTTCATAGCGTCGGCATCGCAGCCGTCGAGTCCTTACAGAGAGGTATGTACTCATGAACGTTCGCAAGAAGACCCTCCGCACCTTCGGTGCCGTCGCCGGTATCGCCGTCTTCGGTCTGCCGATCGCCGCCTGCTCCTCGGGCGGTGGGGGAGGCGGGGGAGGCGACGGCACGACGTCGATCAGCTACCTCACGCAGAGCGATCAGCTGAGCGTGGATGCCGCCACCGAGCTCGTCGCCGCGTTCGAGAAGGAACATCCCGAGATCGACGTCACGATCGACACGCAGCCGGCCGGGACCGAGGGTGACAACCTCACCAAGACCAAGCTGTCGACGGGCGAGATGTCGGACGTGTTCTTCTACAACACGGGATCGCTGCTGCAAGCCCTCAGCCCCGACACCCAGCTCGTCGATCTGTCCGACCAGGACTGGGTGAAGGACGTGACCGACGACTTCATCAGCACCGTCAGCACCGACAACGGCATCTACGGCGGTCCGAACGGATCGTCGTTCGCCGGCGGCATCCTGTACAACATCAAGGTCTATGAGCAGCTGGGCCTCACCGTGCCGACCTCATGGGACGAGTTCATGGAGAACAGCGAGAAGATCAAGGCCGAAGCGCCCGATGTCGCTCCCATCATCCAGGCGTACGGCGACGACTGGACGGCGCAGATCTTCGTGCTCGCCGACTTCGCCAACGTCATGGGCGATGACCCCGACTGGGCGGAGAAGTACACCGCCAACGAGGTCAAGTACTCCGACGACCCGGCCTTCGCCGGGTTCCAGCACCAGCAGGAGGCGTTCGACGCCGGGCTGTTCAACGAGGACTATCCGTCGCTGATGAACGACGAGGCCATCGCGATGCTCGCCGAAGGCCGGGGCGCGCAGTACCCGATCCTCACGAACATCATGTCGGCGCTCTCACAGAACCACGCCGACAACCTCAACGACGTCGGCTACTTCCCGCTCCCCGCCGATGATGCGGACAACACGCAGGCGACGGTGTGGCAGCCCAACGCTCTCTACATCCCCAAGACCACTGAGGGCGCCGAGCTCGAGGCGGCGAAGACGTTCATCGACTGGGTCGTGTCGAGCCCCGAAGCGTGCGAGATCGGAAAGACCACCGGCGTCCCCGGAGGCCCGTTCGTCGTGTCGACCTGCGAGGTCTCCGATGACGCTCCGCAGGCGGTCAAGGACTTGAACACGTACTTCGAATCCGGTGCCACCGCCCCGGCGCTCGAGTTCATCTCGCCGGTCAAGGGCCCGAGCCTGCCGAACATCACCATCTCGCTCGGCTCCGGGATCACCGACGCCAAGGAGGCCGCGGCCGCGTACGACGAGGACGTGAAGAAGCAGGCGCAGCAGCTCGGGCTCGAGGGCTGGTAACGGGAGCCGTGCAGATGTCAGAGTCGATCTCGACCCTCGCGAAAGCCGACCGCGAGACACCCGATGGTTCTCCGGTCCGGCGGCGGCGGCGGATGAAGAGCCCGTACCCCACGTGGTTCTTCCTCCCCGCGGCCGCGCTGTACATCGTGTTCTTCGCTGTGCCGACGTTCGCATCGTTCTACTTCAGCCTCACGCGCTGGACCCTGTTCGACTCGACGTTCATCGGCTTCGACAACTTCGTGCAGTTCTTCGCCGAGCCGCAGCTGATCCAGGGCTTCGTGAACACGTTCATCTTCGGGTTCCTGACCTCAGCGCTGAAGGTCGTGATCGGGCTCGCCCTCGCGCTGCTGCTGACGTCGCAGATCATCGCCCGCGGCTATCTCCGATCCGTCACCTTCTTCCCCGTGCTCGTCTCCACGATCGGGGTCGGCATCACCTTCAAGGTGCTGCTCGACCCCTTCGGGGGCATGGTGAACACCGTGCTGGAGTGGTTCGGGGTCGTCGGTCCGGGATGGCTGACGGACCCGCAGCTCGCCCTGTTCTCGGTCGCGCTCGTCGAGGTGTGGAAGGGCGTCGGCATCGCCTGCCTGATCTTCATCGCCGGCATCGTCGCGATCCCGCAGGAGTACTTCGAGGCGGCCAGGGTGGATGGCGCCGGCTCGTGGAAGATGTTCCGCACCATCACCCTGCCGCTCGTGCGGCCGGCCACCGTCACCGTGATCATCCTGTCGCTGATCGGCGGGCTGCGCTCGTTCGACCTCGTCTGGGCGATGACGAAGGGCGGCCCGGGGTTCTCGAGCGACGTCATCGCCTCGGTCATCTACAAGCAGTACCAGGCGGGCTTCTACGGTCTGTCGACGGCGGGGAACGTCGTGCTGTTCCTCGTCGTCACGGCGATCATGGTGCCGATCTGGGTCATCCTCAACCGAAAGCAGGTGGAAGCATGAAGGCCGTGAAGGTCCGTGCGACCGTCGTCGGGATCATCGCGATCATCGCCTCGGTCATCGTGTTCCTGGTGCCGTTCGCCTTCATCTTCCTCACCGCGTCGAAGACGGCTCCCGACGCCTCGGGACTGGCCTTCACCTGGCCGGAGGAGTGGGCGCTCTTCGACAACCTCGTCGCCGTGCTCAGCGTGCGCGACGGCATCGTGATCCGCGCCTTCGTCAACTCCACCATTCTCACGGTCGCATCGGTCGCGATCATGGTGGTCCTGGCGGCGATGGTCGGCTACGTGCTCCAGCGCAAGTCGTCGAGGTGGAACCCGGTGGTGAACTTCTTCGTGCTCGGTGGACTCATCGTGCCGCCCGCCGTCGTGCCCACCATCTGGGTCCTCCAGGCGCTCGAGCTGTTCAAGACGATCCCCGGGATGATCCTGATCAACGCGACCTTCGGGCTCTCGTTCTGCATCCTGCTGTTCCGGGCCTTCGTCGCCACGATCCCGAAGGAGCTCGACGAGGCCGCCGTCATTGACGGCGCAGGTCCCATCCGGCTGTTCTTCCGGGTGATCCTGCCGCTGCTGCGACCGGTGGTCATCACGGTGATCGTCGTGCAGTCCGTCGCGATCTTCAACGATTTCGCCGGACCGCTGTACTTCCTGCCGGGAGACCAGAACGCCACTGTGCAGCTCACGCTCTACAACTTCCAGAGCCAGGCGCTGAATCAGTGGAATCTGCTGTTCATGGACATCCTGCTCATCACGATCCCGCCGCTGATCATGTACATCTTCTTCAACCGCCAGATCGTCGCCGGCATGACCAGCGGCGCCGTCAAAGGGTGATCCTGTGAACGTATCCCTCCCCAGGCCGGAATATCCGCGACCGCAGTTCGTCCGCCGCGACTGGCTCACCCTCAACGGCGACTGGCAGTTCGAAAGCGATCGCGGCGACTCGGGCCTCGAGCGCGGGCTCCGCACGCGCGATCTCGGCGGCTCCATCACGGTGCCGTTCGCGCCGGAGTCCGCGGCATCCGGCATCGAGGACACCGACTTCCTTCATGCGGTCTGGTACCGCCGGACGGTCGTGATCCCGGCCGAGTGGGCAGGACGCGACGTGCTGCTGCACTTCGGCGCGGTGGACCATGACGCGACGGTCTGGGTCAACGACGTCGAGGTCGCGCGGCATCGCGGCGGGTTCAGTTCCTTCACCGCTCCGCTCGCCGGGGTCGCCGCCCCGGGGGAGACCGTGACGATCGTGGTCCGCGCGCGTGACACCCCGACGGATGCGCAGGCGCGGGGCAAGCAGGCCACCTGGTACGCGAACACCGGCTGCAACTACACGCGGACGACCGGGATCTGGCAGACGGTGTGGCTGGAGCCGGTGGCGAGCGCGCACGTCCGCAGCCTCGACGTCACGCCGCAGCGTCTGGACTCGAGCTTCCTCGTCACAGCAGAGGTCTCGTACGCCGCAGACGGGCTGCGACTCGAAGCCGTGCTGAGCGATCGCGAAGGGGTCGTGACCGCGACAGCGATCCCGACCGGCGATCTGGCACCGCGCGTGACTCTCACGATCCCGGAGGATCGCGTCCGGCTGTGGTCGCCCGAGGATCCTCATCTGTACGACCTCCGCGTGCGTCTGCTGACCGGCGGCGGCGACGTCGTCGACGAGGTCGCCTCCTATGCGGGGCTGCGCTCCGTCGCGATCAGCGGGAACCGCCTCCTGCTGAACGGGGAGCCGGTCTTCCAGCGCCTCGTGCTCGACCAGGGCTACTGGCCGGACTCGCTGATGACCGCACCGGACGATGCCGCGCTGATCCGCGACATCGAGCTGTCCATGGCCGCCGGTTTCAACGGTGCGCGCCTGCACCAGAAGGTCTTCGAGGAGCGCTTCTTCTACCACGCGGATCGCCTGGGCTACCTGGTCTGGGCGGAATTCGGCGACTGGGGAGTCTCCGGTCGCGGTCCCGTCGGCCACAACCAACAGCCCACGGCGAGCTTCATCACGCAGTGGCTCGAAATACTCAAGCGCGACCGCAATCACCCGTCGATCATCGGCTGGTGCCCGATGAACGAGACGCATCAGCGACTGCACGACCGGATCACACAGCTCGACGACGTCACGCTCGGCATGTTCCTGGCGACGAAGGCGGCCGATCTCACGCGCCCGGTCATCGACGCCTCCGGCTACTCGCATCGCGTGCGCGACACCGACGTCTACGACTCGCATTCCTACGAGCAGGATCCGGAGGCCTTCCGCCTGCAACAGGCGGGCCTCGCCCACGGCGACCCCTACCTGAACGACGAGTACGGCGAGACGATCTCCCACCCGTACGCCGGCCAACCGTACTTCGTGTCGGAGTACGGCGGAATCTGGTGGAACAGCGCTCGTCTCGGGGAGGAACAGGCATCGTCGGACGACCCGAACCGCGAAGGCTCGTGGGGGTACGGCCAGCGCGTCGAGAGCATCGCTGCCTGGTACGAGCGCTACGAGGGGCTGACCCGCGTCCTGCTCGAGAACCCCGACATGTTCGGCTACTGCTACACGCAGCTCACCGACACGTTCCAGGAGGAGAACGGCATCTACGACTTCACGAGAGCACCGAAGTTCGACATCGACAGGATCCGCAGCGTGCAGCTCGGAGAATCCGCCTACGAGAACAGGAATCCCTCATGACCACCCGGATCACCCGCCTGCGGGCAGAGCTCCGCACCGACAGCACCGACGTCGCCGTCGGCGCGCCACGACTCAGCTGGATCACCGAGAGCGACACCGAGGGCTGGACGCAGGCATCCGCCGAACTCGAGCTGGACGGGGCGGTGACCGCGTCGATCGACGGTCGCGACCAGGTGCTGGTCGAGTGGCCGTTCGAACCTCTCGCAGCGCGCTCGCGCCACATCGTGCGGGTGCGCGTGACCGGAGCAGACGGGGACGCATCCGACTGGAGCGAGGGACTCGAGGTCGTCGCCGGCTTCCTCGACGACGGCAGCTGGATCGCCCAGCCGATCGGTCTCGGCGAGCCCTCCCGTCCGGCTCAGCCCGCCCTGCTGCGGAAGACGTTCGAGGTGCAGCGTCCTGTCGCCCGCGCCACGCTCTACGCGACCGCGCGCGGCGTCTACCAGGCCTCGGTCAACGGACACGCGGTCGACGATCAGGAGCTCAAGCCCGGCTGGACCCCGTACGGCGAGCGCCTCCTGCACGAGACGACCGATGTGACCGACCTCGTCACCCCGGGAACCAACGTGATCGGCATCACGCTCGGCGGCGCCTGGTACACGGAGCGCTTCGGCTTCAGCGAGACCTCGACCCCGTTCTACGGCGAGCAGCCGGACGTCGCGGTGCAGCTCGTGCTCGATTACCAGGACGGCGGAAGCGAGGTCATCGCCTCCGGGCCGGACTGGCGCGCGACCGGCGACGGTCCCGTCGTGAACAGCAGCCTGTACGACGGCGAGGAGTACGACGCGCGACTCGAGATCCCGGAGTGGGGATCGGCGGACTTCGATGATGGGCACTGGCCCGCCGTCCGGGTCTCCGAGCTCCCGATGCCTGTGCCCGGAGCGCGCATCGCACCGGCCGTGCGCGCCACCCAGGAACTCGCGGTGGCTGAGGTCGTGTCGTCGCCGAGCGGTGGGCAGATCCTGGACTTCGGCCAGAACCTCGTCGGACGTCTGCGGATCACCGTCGACGGCGAGGCCGGGACGGTCGTGACCCTGCGTCACGCCGAGGTGCTCGAGCACGGTGAGCTCGGCATCCGTCCCCTCCGGCTCGCGAAGGCGACCGATGTCTACACGCTGCGTGGCGGGGGACCGGAGGTCTGGGAACCGCGCTTCACCTTCCACGGCTTCCGCTACGCGGAGATCACCGGGCTTCCGGAGCCGATCGCGCCGGATGCCGTGACCGCGGTCGTGCTGCACAGCGACATGCGCCGGACGGGGTGGTTCGAGAGCTCCGATCCGCTCCTGAACCGACTGCACGAGAACGTGGTGTGGGGGATGCGGGGCAACTTCCTCTCGGTTCCGACCGACTGCCCGCAGCGCGATGAGCGCCTCGGTTGGACCGGCGACATCCAGGTGTTCACCCCGACCGCGAGCTTCCTCTACGACGTGGACGGCTTCCTGTCGTCGTGGCTCGTCGACCTCGCCATCGAGCAGCAGAAGACGGGTGTCGGAAGCGTGCCGTTCGTCGTGCCGAACGTGCTGCGGGATGCCGACACCCCGGCTGCGGCCTGGGGCGACGCGGCGACCGTCGTGCCCTCGGTGCTGTACGAGCGGTACGCCGATGCGGGGATGCTCTCGCGCCAGTTCGACAGCATGAAGGCGTGGGCCGACCATCTCCTCGCACTCGCCGGCGATCGCAAGCTCTGGGAGGGCGGGTTCCAGTTCGGCGACTGGCTCGACCCGAGCGCGCCGCCGGACAACGCGTTCCTCGCGAAGACCGATCCCGACCTCGTCGCGAGTGCCTACCTCTTCCGCTCGGTGCAGCTCGTCGCTCGTGCCGCACGTGTGCTCGGGCGCGAGAGCGAGGCGGAGCACTACGAACGCGAGGAGCGGCTCGTGCGCGACGCGTTCATCGCCGAATACGTGACGGCATCCGGCCGCATCGTCTCCGATGCGCAGACGGCATACGCCACGGCGATCATCTTCGGCATCTTCGCGTCGCAGGAGCAGCGCGATGCGATGGGCGCGCGCCTCGCGGAGCTGGTGCGCAGCGGCGGATACCACATCGGCACCGGCTTCGTGGGCACCCCACTCGTGACCGAGGCGCTCGAGACGACCGGCCAGGGTGACACCGCCGAACGGCTGCTCCTGCAGACCGAGAACCCGTCGTGGCTGTACCCGGTGACGATGGGGGCGACGACGATCTGGGAGCGCTGGGACAGCATGCTCGAGGACGGCTCGATCAATCCCGGCGAGATGACCTCCTTCAACCACTACGCGCTCGGCGGTGTCGCGGACTGGATGCACCGCTCGGTCGCGGGACTGGCTCCGGCCGCTCCCGGGTACCGCGTCATCCGCATCGCCCCGCGCCCCCTCGACGGCCTGGAGTCCGCGAGCGCGACTCTCGACACGCCCTACGGGAGGGTGAGCGTGGCGTGGCGCCGAGAGGGCGCCGAGATCGTCGTGGATGCGACGGTGCCCGCCAACGCCACGGCAGAGGTCGCGCTCCCCGGCAGCGATGAGACGATCCTCGTCGGGTCGGGAAGCCGCACGTGGCGCGTGCCGGCGCAGCGTCTGAGCCCGCAGCGCGTGCCCGTGAGCCGCACGATCGAACTCTCCGAGCTCATACAGGATCGGATGGCGTACGACGCGATCGGCGCGTCGATCGAGAACCTGGACGCGGATCGCGCGCAGCGCTGGCGCCGCAACACGCGGTGGGTCTCCGGGCTCACCCTCGCCGACTCTCTGGGGACGATTCCCCTGGCCGTCTCAGCGGCGATCGATGATGCCGTGCGGGAGGTGAACGCCTCCAGGTAGGCGGGTGCGGGTCAGCGCGCCTTCGCCGCCACGTAGCGATCGACGTTCACCGGTGAGAGCACCTCGCGGGCGACCATGATCGCGGCGCCCAGCACCGCGGCGCGATCGCCGGCCTGGGACTGCACGATGGCGAGGTGCTGGGTGGCCAGCGGGATCGATCGTCGGTACACGACCTCGCGCACGCCGGCGAGCAGGTGCTCTCCGGCCCGGGCGATGCTGCCGCCGAGCACGATGATCGAGGGGTTCAAGAGGTTGACGACGGTGGCGAGCACCTCGCCGACGTCGCGCCCGGCCTGACGGGTGGCCTCGATCGCGGCGGCGTTCCCCGCGCGGACGAGGTCGACCACGTCAGACGCGCTCTGCACATCGTGGCCTGCGGCGTGCAGAGCGACCGCCAGAGCCGATCCGCTGGCGAGGGCTTCGAGGTCGCGCTCATCGCCCGGTTCGCGTGCCGATCCCGCCCCGCTCGGCACCTGGACGTGCCCCATGTCTCCCGCGGAGCCCTGCGCGCCGCGCTGCAGCTGCCCGCCGGCGATGATGCCCGCTCCGATGCCCGTGGAGACCTTCACGAAGATCAGGTCGTCGACGCGGGGCCAGCTCGTGGCCTGCTCGCCCAGGGCGAGGATGTTGACGTCGTTGTCGACGAGCACCGGCACGTCGAAGGTCTGCTGCACGTAGCCCGGCACGTCGAACCGGTCCCATCCGGGCATGATCGGCGGGTTGGTCGGTCGTCCCGTGGAGTGCTCGACCGGACCGGGAACCCCGATGCCGACGCCCAGCAGGGGGAGGCCCGAGGCGGCGGGCAGCTCGAGCAGCGCCGTGCCGTCGGAGAGGATCGTGTCGAGCAGCGTCTCCGGGCCGTCGCCGATGTCGATGGTGCGGGTGCGGGCGTCGAGGATGACGCCGGCGAGGTCGGCCACGGCGACCGTGGCGTGGGTCGCGCCGAGGTCGACGGCGAGCACGAGACCGGCCCTCGGGTTGAAGGCGACCCGGGCGGGCGGCCGCCCGCCGGTGGATGCCGCCTCGCCTGCGGGCCGGAGCAGGTCGGCGGCGAGGAGGGCGTCGACGCGCAGCGCCACCGTCGAGCGGGCCAGTCCGGTCAGCGCGGCGAGCTCGGCCTTCGTGCGCGCATGCCCGTCGCGGAGGATCTGGAAGATCTCACCGGTGCCCGGATTCGTCGCTGAGACGGGCCGCAGAACGTCAACCATTGCGACAGTAAACCACAGCACTTCCGTGCATCATCGATTGACTTCGGATTTGTTACAAACAACTTTTGACGGAGGACTAGCAAAAGTGGAGAGGCCTGTGTCAGAATCGCCGACATGACAACGGATGTCACAGACACCGGTCTCGGAACGATCCGAGCCGGCATCCTCGGCGGAGGATTCATGGCCCGCGTGCACCGCACCGCGGCGCGAGACGCCGGAGGCGAGCTCCGCGCCGTCGCCACCCGCTCCGCCGCCGGAAGCCGTCACGCTGCGGACGCCCTCGGCGCCGAGCGGGCCGAGGCCGACGCGGATGCCCTCCTGGATGCCGCCGACATCGACGTCGTGCACATCTGCACTCCGAACGCGACGCACGCCGACCTGGCCCTCCGCGCTCTCAGCGCGGGCAAGCACGTGATCTGCGAGAAGCCGCTCGCGACGACCGCGCTCGACGCGAAGATCCTCGCCGACGCGGCGGCCTCGTCCGGCCGCGTGGCCGCCGTGCCCTTCATCTACCGCTACCACCCGATGGTGCGCGAGGCGCGGGCCCGCATCGCCCACGGTGACATCGGCGAGCTCCTCACGCTGGACTGCTCGTATCTCCAGGACTGGATGCTGCTCCCCAGCGACGACGACTGGCGGGTGCGCTCCGCCTCGGGCGGCGCCTCCCGCGCCTTCGCCGATATCGGCTCGCACCTGTGCGACCTCATCGAGTTCGTGATCGGCGAGCGGATCCGCGCGTTGAGCGCCCGCACGCGCCGCGTCTTCCCGGAGCGGGCCGGGCACGAGGTCGACACCGAGGACATCGTCGCCGTGCTGGTCGAGACCGCGTCCGGAGCGCTGGGCACGCTGCTCATCTCGCAGATGGCCGCGGGTCGCAAGAACGCGCTCACGCTGGAGCTGCATGGCTCACGGCAGAGCATCCGCTTCGAGCAGGAGCGACCGGAAGAGCTCTGGATCGGCATGCGCGACGAGTCCCGGCTGCTGCTGCGGGATCCGGTCGCCGCCGACCCGGACTCGGCTCGACTGCAGCGGGTTCCGGCAGGGCATGCGATGGGCTACCAGGACGCCTTCAACGGCTTCGTCGCCGACGTCTACGCGGCGATGGCCGGAGCGCAGCCCGAGGGATTGCCGACCTTCGCCGACGGATACCGCTCGGCCGTGGTGACCGAGGCGGTCCTCGCCTCGGCGGCGGACGGCGGACGATGGGTGGAGGTGACGGCATGAACGCGACCACGACGCAGCCGGTGCTCGCCGTGAGCGGCATCCGCAAGTCGTTCTTCGGCGTCGAGGTGCTCAAGGGCATCGACTTCGACGTGCGGCCGGGGGAGGTGCACGGCCTCGTCGGAGAGAACGGCGCCGGCAAGTCCACCCTCATGAAGATCATCGCCGGGGTGCAGCCGGCCGACGAGGGCACGGTCGCCTACCTCGGCGAAGAGGTGCGTCACGCGCACCCCCGCCAGGCGATGGATGCCGGCATCGTCACGGTGTTCCAGGAGTTCACGCTCCTCCCCGAGCGCACGGTCGCGCAGAACGTCTACCTCGGCCGCGAACCGCGACGCGGCGGCTTCGTCGACAGCAAGGCGATGATCAGCCGGACCGCGGAACTGCTCGCCGATCTCGGCGTCTCGTTCATCGAGCCGCAGGCACGAGTGGGGTCGCTCACGGTGGCCGAGCAGCAGATCGTCGAGATCGTGAAGGCGCTGTCGTTCGATGCGCAGGTCATCTCGATGGACGAGCCGACCGCAGCGCTGAGCGACCGCGAGGTCGAGCTGCTCTACGCGATCATCCGCCGGCTCACCTCCCGCGGCGTCGCCGTGATCTACGTCTCGCACCGGCTGAAGGAGATCTTCGACCTGTGCGACCGCATCACGATCCTCAAGGACGGCGCCCTCGTGTCCACCGACGAGACGGCCGCGCTGACGACCGACGAGCTCGTGCGGCGCATGGTCGGCCGGTCGATCCAGTCGTACTTCCCCGACGCGATCGAGGGCACGAAGGTCGGAGACCCCCGTGTCGAGCTCGAGGAGTGCGGCAACGCGTACGTAGACGGGGTCTCGCTGACGCTGCGTGCGGGCGAGATCGTCGGCATCGCCGGGCTCCAGGGCTCCGGTCGCACCGAACTCGTCGAGGGAGTCTTCGGCATCCAGGCCTTCACTCGGGGAACCATGCGGATCGACGGCATCCCGGTGCGCATCACCAGCGCGCGCTCGGCCGTGCGTGCCGGACTCGCCCTGGTATCCGAGGACCGCAAGGCGCAGGGCCTCGCGCTCGGGCAGTCCGTGCTCGACAACGCGCTGCTCGTGGTGCGGAGCGTCTTCCCCGGCCGCACGGCCGCGTCGCGTCGCGAGGTGCCCGGCGTGCTCAGCTCGCTCGAGATCAGCTCGCGGGGAGTAGGCCAGGAGGCGCGGTTCCTCTCGGGCGGCAATCAGCAGAAGGTGGTGCTCGCGAAGTGGCTGCTCACGCAGCCGCAGATCGTGCTCTTCGACGAGCCGACCCGAGGCATCGACGTCGGCGCCAAGTACGCCGTCTACCAGCTCATGCGCGAGCTCGCGGCGCAGGGGAAGGCGGTGCTCATGGTCTCGAGCGAGCTGCCCGAGATCATCGGGATGAGCGATCGCATCCTCGTCATGCACGACGGCGAACTCGTCGCCGAGCTGCCGCCCGGTTCGGCGGAGCACGAGATCCTCGGGGCGGCGACCGGCGCGATCGATCCCGGCCTCTCGACGGACGGAGGTGCGCGATGAAGCGCTTCCGGATCGACTCCACGACCATCGTCCTCGGCATCCTGATCCTGGCTCTCGTCGTCGGCGCGATCCTCGTCGGGACCGTCGGCCGCAACTTCCTCAGCCCCGGCAACATCCGCGACATCCTCACCGGCATGAGCGTGCTCGGCCTCGTCGCGATCGGGCAGACGCTCGTGGTGCTCGGCGCCTCGCTCGACCTGTCCGTGACGTACGTGATCAGCCTCGCCAGCCTGCTGGGGGCGACGACCATGAACGGCAACCCGGCCAACATCCCGGCCGCCGTGGCGATCACGCTGCTGGTCTGCGCGGGGATCGGGCTCGTCAACGGTCTCATCGTCACGGTGCTCAAGGTGAACGGCTTCATCGCCACGCTCGGCGTCGGCCTGATCCTGCAGGGCATCCTCAACACGAACTTCGAGGGGTCGGCGGGAGCCGTGCCGTGGGAGTTCCAGCTGATCGGTGCGACCGGTCTCGGACCGGTGCCGGTCTCGACGATCATCATGATCGTGCTGGCGGTGGTCGTCTGGTTCCTGCTGAACCGAACCCGCACCGGCGCCCACCTCTACGCCGTCGGCGGCGATCCCGAGATCGCCCGTCTGTCGGGGGTGCGCACCCGGCCGCCGCTCATCGCCGCGCACGTGCTGTGCTCGGTGTTCGCCGGTCTCGCCGGCCTCCTGCTCGCCAGCCGCCTCGGCGTCGGCAGCCCGACGGTCGGACAGCAGGGCGGATACGCGCTGCTCTCGATCGCCGCGGTGGTCCTCGGCGGCACGCTCCTCCTCGGCGGACGTGGATCGATCTGGGGCACGGTCGGCGGCGTCGCCATCCTCGCCGTCGTCGACAGCGTCATGAGCGTCATGCAGGTGAACCCGTTCCTCAAGGACGTCGTCCGCGGCATCGTGATCGTGGCCGCCGTCGCCGTGTACAGCCGTCGCGCCATCGTGCGCCGCCGACCGCGCTTCGGTGCCGGCGGTACCCGCACCGGCGGGGACGATGCGGCCAAAGCGGCCGCCGGAGAGATGGCGGCAGCGGCATCCCAGCTCGCCGATGCCACCCCCGCGACGGAAGGAGGCCGGTCATGAACGCCCTGCGCGCCCTCGTCAGCCCTCGAGGAGCGGTCTTCCTGCTGCTCGTCATCCTTCTCGTGGCCGTCACGATCCTCAACCCGAACTTCGCGGAGCCCGGCCAGCTCATGCGCTTCATCCAGCGTGTGGCGCCCATCGCCATCGTCGCGATCGGGCAGTACTTCGTCATCATCGCGGGAGAGTTCGACCTCTCACAGGGGTCGCTCATCACGGCGCAGGTCATCCTCGCCGGCAATCTCGTCGGACAGGACGACTCCCGCACCGTCCCGGTGCTGCTGCTCATGATCGTCGTGGGTGTCGCCGTAGGCCTCGTGAACGGCCTGATCACCACTCTGCTCAAGGTGCCGTCGTTCATCGTGACCCTGGGCGTGATGCTCGCCCTCCTCGGAGGCGTGCTGTGGTGGACCGGAGGGGCCGCGACCGGGAACCCGGCCGACAGCTTCCGCGAGATCGGCCGCGGCGGCATCCGCGACGTGCCGTTCCTCGACTTCATCCCGTGGGCGGTGTTCATCCTGATCGCCTGGCTCGCCCTGGGGATCTGGATCACGAAGCTGCCCCTGGGCAAGTCGCTCATCGCGGTCGGTGACAACGCCATCGCGGTCGACTACGCCGGCGCCCGCCGCGCCTGGGTCACCACGCGCGCGTTCATCATCTCGTCGCTGTCCGCCTCGCTCTCGGCCGTGCTGCTCGTCGGCTACGCCGGGGTGCATCCGTCGGTCGGCCGCGGCTACGAGTTCATCGCGATCACCGCGGTCGTCCTCGGCGGCGTGGTGCTCGGCGGCGGACGCGGCTGGATCGTCGCCGCCGCGGCCGGAGCCTTCGCGCTCGAGGCGCTCTTCATGCTCCTCAACATCGCGGGCGTGCCGTCGACCCTCCGCGACGCCGTGCAGGGCGTCATCATCATCGCCGCCGTCGCCTACTCGGCCGTCGCCTTCCGGGCACGGCGCCGACGAGGGCCGCAGACAGCTCCCGATCCCACCACCGCAGGACCCGCAGAACCCGTAACGACCAGCACCATCCACACAGAGAAAATCAGAGGAGATTAGCAATGCGTCGATCAATGAAGATCGCCACCGCAGGGGTGGCTCTCTTCGGCCTCATCGCGCTCGCCGGGTGTACGACTGACCCGTCCGTCGCGCCGGCCGAGTCCGACAGTCCCGACGAGTCGGCGGAGACGACCGAATGGTTCGACCAGGAGCTGTTCGACAAGCAGAACGAGGAGCGCGGCGTCGAACCGCAGGGTCCGGCCGACCAGCCGTACCTGCAGCACATCAACGCCGAGATGGTCGACACGACGGAGTTCGCGAGCGACGGCGCCAAGAAGGCGTGCTTCGCGAACGCCTCGATCTCGAACCCGTGGCGGCAGACCGGCTGGATCACGATGAACGAGCAGCTGAAGGCGCTGCAGGCCGACGGCGCGATCAGCGAGATGGAGACCCGCGACGCGCAGGACTCCGATGACACGCAGATCGCCGACATCGACTACTTCATCTCCGAGGGCAACTGCGACGTGTTCCTCATCTCGCCGAACAGCACCGCCGCCATGACCCCGGCCGTGGAGCGGGCGTGCGAGACGGGCAAGCCCGTCATCGTGTTCGACCGCGGCGTGAACACCGACTGCTATGTCTCGTTCATCCACCCGATCGGCGGCTTCGCCTGGGGCATCGACACGGCCGAGTTCCTCATCGACAACCTCGAAGAGGGCGACAAGGTCGTGGCTCTCCGCATCCTCCCGGGTGTGGACGTGCTCGAGCACCGCTGGGCCGGCGCGAAGAAGCTCTTCGACGAGGCCGGCATCGAGGCCGTGGACTACTTCACGGGAGCCGACCCCGCCGAGATCAAGAGCATCATCAGCGATGAGCTCGCCAAGGGCGACGTGCAGGGCATCTGGATGGATGCCGGAGACGGCGCCGTCGCCGCAATCGAGGCGTTCGAGGATGCCGGAGCGGACTACCCGGTCATGACCGGTGAGGACGAGATGAGCTTCCTCCGCAAGTGGAAGGACACGGGTCTCACCGGCCTCGCTCCGGTGTACTCCAACTTCCAGTGGCGCACGCCCCTCCTCGCCGCGCAGATGGTCTTCGCAGGCGAAGAGGTCCCGAAGGAATGGGTGCTGCCGCAGAAGCCGATCACCGAGGGCGAGCTCGACCAGTACCTCGAGGCCAACGACGGCATGCCCGACGGTCACTACGCCAAGTTCGGCGGAGAGGACCTCCCGGGGTATCCGACCGTCTGGCAGGAACGGCAGATCCCGTAAAGTCACGGCAAGACGCGTCTCGTCTCGCTGCGCTCCCGGAGGAGTGCGGCGAGACGAGACGTCTCCCCGATGAAGAGGAGAAGGATGCCCCGCACGATCGCGGTGAACACGTGGGTGTGGACGTCGCCGCTCACGGATTCGACGGTCGAGCCGCTCGCCCGCAAGGCGAAGGATCTCGGCTACGACGCCCTGGAGCTGCCGCTCGAGAACGTGGGGGACTGGGACCCGCGGCAGGTGCGCGAGGTGCTCGACGCCCTCGGCCTCGGCGCGATCCTGGTCGGAGCGATGGGGCCAGGGCGATCCCTCGTGTCGAAGGCAGGCGACGTCACGGCGACTCAGGACTACCTGCGAGCGTGCATCGGCTCCGCGAGTGTGCTGGGATCCGACGTCGTCGCGGGTCCCTTCTACGCTCCGACCGGCGTGACCTGGCGCATGGATGCCGATGAACGCACCGCCGTCGTGCGCGAACTGCGCGAGAACCTCGCGCCCCTGGCGGCCGAGGCCGTCGACCTCGGCATCACCCTCGCCGTCGAGCCGCTCAACCGCTACGAGACCAGTCTGCTCAACACCGTGGAGCAGAGCCTCGACGCGCTCGGGCCGCTGCTCGGCGCCGGCGTCGGCCTCGCTCTCGACACGTACCACCTCAACATCGAGGAGAAGAAGCCCGCCGACGCGATCCGCTCCGCCGGTGCGGCGATCGCGCACGTGCAGGTGTGCGGCAGTGATCGCGGCGCCGTGGGCGACGACCACACCGACTGGCCGGAGATCCTGCGCGCGCTGGACGACGCCGGCTACCACGGCCCGCTGGGGCTGGAGAGCTTCACGGGCGAGAACGCCACGATCGCGGTCGCCGCATCCGTGTGGCGCCCGCTCGCCCCGAGTCAGGACGAACTGGCCGCCCGCAGCATCGCCGCACTTCGCGCATTGGAGCACTCATGAGCACGCGTCCTGTCACCCTGTTCACCGGCCAGTGGGCGGATCTGCCCTTCGAGGACGTCGCGCGCCTCGCCGCCGAGTGGGGCTACGACGGACTCGAGGTGGCGGCATCCGGCGACCATCTCGACCTGCGGCGGGCAGACGAGGACGACGCCTACGTCGCCTCCCGCCGCGAGATCCTCGACCGCCACGGGCTGAAGATCTTCGCGATCTCGAATCATCTCGCCGGTCAAGCCGTGTGCGACGCCCCGATCGACTTCCGGCACCAGGCCATCCTCCGGGAGTACGTCTGGGGCGACGGCGATGCGGAGGGCGTCCGGCAGCGCGCCGCCGAAGACATGAAGCGCGCCGCGCGCGTCGCCCGCAAGCTCGACATCGACACGGTCGTCGGGTTCACCGGATCGTCGATCTGGCCGTATCTGGCGATGTTCCCGCCGGTCCCGGCATCCGTCATCGAGGGCGGCTTCGAGGACTTCGCGGCCCGCTGGAACCCGATCCTCGACGTGTTCGACGGCGAAGGCGTGCGGTTCGCGCACGAGGTGCACCCCGGCGAGATCGCCTACGACTACTGGTCGAGCGTGCGCGCGCTCGAGGCGATCGGCCACCGGGAGGCGTTCGGTTTCAACTGGGACCCGTCGCACATGATGTGGCAGAACATCGACCCGGTCGGGTTCATCGTCGACTTCGCCGACCGCATCTACCACGTCGACTGCAAGGACACCCGCATGCGCCCGCACAACGGGCGTGCCGGAGTGCTCGGCTCGCATCTGCCGTGGGGCGACCCGCGACGCGGCTGGGACTTCGTCTCGACCGGCCACGGCGACGTGCCCTGGGAGGACGCGTTCCGTGCGCTCGACGCGATCGGCTACACGGGACCCATCTCGATCGAGTGGGAGGACGCCGGAATGGACCGGCTCCATGGCGCTCCCGAAGCGCTCGCCTACGTGCGGTCGCTGCTCTGGCCGAAACCCGATGCCTCGTTCGACGCCGCGTTCAGCAACCAGTGACAGGAACCCGCATGCCGATCCAGCACACCGTCGTCTTCCGTCTCGCTCACCCGGCGGGCTCTGCCGAGGAGCGCGAGTTCCTCGCGACCGGGCACGCCGTGCTGACCTCCATCCCTGGCGTCGCGGACTTCACCATCCGGCGGCAGGTGAGCGCGAAGAGCGACCTCACGCATCAGTTCTCGATGATCTTCGCCGACCAGCACGCCTACGACGCGTACGACGTCCACCCCGCGCACCGCGCCTTCGTGGCGGAGCGCTGGGTGCCCGAGGTCGCCGAGTTCCAGGAGTACGACTTCACCGAGTGAGCCCCGGGGGAGCCGGGGGAGCCCGGCCTCAGGGCTCGCGCAGCTTGACCAGACGCTCGTGGCCGGTCTCCTCCAGTTCCGCGATGTCGTCGCGGGACTTGAGGAAGTCGGAGAACGACCGGTAGCCGAGGGCCTTCTCGCTGAACGACGGGTCCATGCGGCGCATGTGCGTCTTGACGGCCGAGCTGTGCAGCCACTCGTCGGCGTCGGCCTTGTCGTGGCCGAGGCGCAGGGCGCGTTCCAGCAACTGCGTGGCCTCGCCCTGCTCGTCGATCTTGGGCTCTTCGACCTTGGCCGTCGTCGCCTTGGATTTGGCCCGTCGCGGCGCCTTCGCCTTGGGCGCATCGGCCGGGGCCTCGGCGACCGGCTCGACGGGTTCGGCCGTCGGCGCCGCGACGACCGGTGCCGGCTTCGACGGACGGACCACGCCGGGGAGGGAGTCGTAGGCCTCGAACTCGTCGCACGCCGCGGCCAGGGACTTGGCCGTGGAGCCGGCGACGCCGACGCCGATCACGTAGCGTCCGAGACGCTTGCAGCGCTGCGCCAGCGGCACGTAGTCGCTGTCGCCGGCCACGATGACGACGTGCGTCAGGTCGGGGAGGCGGAACATGTCCTCGACGGCATCCACGGCGAGGCGGATGTCGGCGCCGTTCTTCGCATACGCCGCCGCAGGGAACAGCTGCACGAGGTCGACCGCGCGCGCCACCAGCTGGGAGCGGTACTCGGCGTTGACGGGCGAGGACCAGTCGGCATAGGCCCTCGTGAGCACCAGGGTGCCGAAGGAGGCGGCGTAGTCGATGATCGCGCCGACCTCGATCATCGCGCGGCTCAGCCGCTCGGCGACCTCGGGGTCGTTCGGGTTCTCGGTGATCCGCTGGCGGTCCTTGCCGTAGGCGTTGCGGCCGTGGACGCGGTCGTACCAGGAGATGACGATGTTGTCGAAGTCGAGGTAGACCGCGACGCGGGCGTTCGTCGGCTCAGCCACGGTCGGACTCCTCATGCGGGTAGCGCACGCCGATCTGCGATCGGATCTCGTCCAGGACGCCCATGATCGCGACGCTCTCGGCGATCGGGAGCAGGTCGCCGGCGATGTTGCCCTCGGCGACGAGCCGTTCGGCGGCGAGCGCCTCGAACTGCATGCCGCGGCCGTCGATGTCGGAGGCGTACTCCTCGTGGACGGTGCCGTCCGGCAGCACGACCCGGAACGAGGTGGGGGAGTACCAGACATGATCGATGTCGATGCGCGCGGCGGTCCCGATGATGCTCGCGGTGTTCGGACCGGCGGCGCGGGAGGACGAGAGGGTGGTCGAGATCGCGCCGCCCTCGTGCGTCATGACCGTGGCGACCTCGGCATCGGCCCCGGTCTCGATCAGACGCCCGACGGCGCGGATGCTGGTCGGAGCTCCGAGGATGTCGTGGACGAACGAGATCGGGTAGATGCCCAGGTCGAGCAGGGCACCGCCGCCGAGCTCGAGCGCGTTCAGCCGGTGGGCGGGGTCGGACGGCAGCAGCTGGGTGTGGTCGGCGGTCACGGCGCGGATCTCACCCAGTGTGCCCTCGGCGATGATCTCGCGGATGCGGATCATGTGGGGCAGGTACCGCGTCCACATCGCCTCGGTGACGAGCAGGCCCTTCTCGGCGGCGAGCCGCTGCAGGTCTTCGGCCTCGGCGCGGTTCAGGGTGAACGCCTTCTCCGCGATCACGTGCTTGCCGTGCTCGAGCAGCAGTCGGGCGTTCTCATGGTGCAGCGGATGCGGAGTCGAGACGTAGACGATGTCGACATCCGGGTCCGACGCGAGAGCCTCGTACGAGGGATGCGCGCGCGCGATGTCGAAGCGTGCGGCGAAGGCGTCCGCGGACTCCTGCGAGCGCGAGCCGACGGCCACGAGATCGAGCCCTGCGGTGCGCAGATCGGATGCGAACGAGGCGGCGATGCCGCCGGTCGCGAGGATTCCCCAACGAAGACCAGTCATTCTTTCAGCGTAGAGGGTGCGGTGGGTGTGACGGACTGTTACATCACGTGACTCCCGGCATCGCCGGCCTGGAAGTCGTCCGCGGTGCGAACCTACGGTGACGAGCATGACCGAACCTCTGATCGTCGGTGCCATGGTGCGCACGCTCGGCGCGTATCCGTCGGGGTGGCGGCATCCCGGGGCGCATCGCGATCCGTCAGCGGACGCCGACATCCTCCGCCACATCGCCAGAGAAGGAGAGGAAGCCGGACTCGACTACCTCTTCTTCGGCGACTGGCTGGCGACCGGACCCGACCTGGAGTTCCGCGATCCGTATCTCCTGGCCCGCATCGACCCGGTCAGCGCCGTGCTGTTCCTCGCCGGCGTGACCTCGCGCATCGGGCTGATCGCCACGGTCAACACGACCTACGGCGATCCGTACACGACGGCGCGGTCGCTGGCGTCGCTCGACGTGCTCACCGGTGGGCGCGCCGGGATCAATCTCGTCACCGGCGCCGAGCCGCGGGCCGCGGGCAACCACGGCCGCGACGCGCACGCCGACAACGACACGCGCTACGACCGCGCCGAGGAGTTCGTCGCGGCCCTGCGCGGGCTCTGGGACTCGTGGGATGAGGATGCCTGGATCGCGGATGCCGAACGCGGCGTGCTCATCGATCCCGCGGGTCTGCGCAGCACCGACCTGCACGGTGCGCAGGTGCGGGTCACCGGCCCGCTGAACGTCGCCCGACCGCCGCAGGGGCGGATCCCGATCGTGCACGCCGGCACATCGCCGCGGTCGCGTGCGCTCGCGGCGACGGAGGCCGACCTCGCGCTCATCGCGGCACCGAACATCGCCGACGCGATCGCCACGCGTGCGCAGCTCCGCGCGATCGCGGCGGAGGCCGGGCGTTCGCCCGAGTCGCTCAAGGTGATCGCGCCGGTGCTGCCGGTCGTCGCCGAGACGGATGCCGAGGCGCACCGCATCGTGGAGCGCCTGCTCGCGCTCGTGCCGCTCGCCGAGGGGCATCAGCCGGCACGCACCGCGTTCCCGCCGAACCGCACCGTCGACGCCCTCTCGGACGCCCTCGGCGTGGCGGCGGACGACCCGTTGCGCGCGGTCGCCTTCGATGAGCCCGTGACCGCGGACGACGCGGCACGACTGGGGGAGGGCGGCGCCGCGCTGATCGAGCGGGTGTCCCGCATCGCCGGTCTGGCCGTCTCGGGTCGGCGCCCGCTCACCTGGCGGCACCTCGTCGCCGCGCATGCCGTGCCCGCCGCCTTCGTGGTGGGTGACGCACAGCTCATCGCGGATCACTTCGAGACCTGGCGCGATGCCGGAGCGGCCGACGGCTTCAACGTGCTGTCGGCTTTCCAGCCCGCGCAGTTCGAGGCCTTCACGCGCCTCGCGGCGCCCGAACTGCGGCGTCGTGGACTGCTCGCGGGCGACGCCGAGCGCACCGGGGCGACCCTGCGCGATCGGCTGCGCATTTCCTCCCGTGTCGACGCATGACGAGAGGTTTCGCTTCGCGACCGTCGGAGTCCGTCGCGTCGCAGCGCGGCATCCGCGTTCCCTAGCGTGAAGCCACCTTGAACCTCCGCGACACCCTCGCACCCGAAGCCCAGGAGTCCTCTCACATGAATCGCCGTCTCGTCCGCGCAGCCGCCGTCGCGCTGCCACTCGTCCTCGCGGCGGGTCTCGCCGCCTGCGCCTCCTCACCGGCACCGGCGAACGCGCCGGCGGCGGGGAGCGACCCCATCACCGGCGGTACGCTCACCTACCTCGAGCACCAGACCTACACGAACCTGTACCCGCCGCAGGCCGGCTTCTATCCGAACGGCGGCGTCGTCAACAACATCGCCGCCCGTCTCACATGGCAGAACCCGGAATCGCTCGAGATCGAGCCGTGGATCGCGACCGACTGGACGGTGAACGACGACGCGACCGAGTACACGTTCAACCTCAAATCCGACGTCACCTTCTCCGACGGCACGCCGCTGGACGCGGCCGCGGTGGCGAAGAACTTCGACACCTACGGACTCGGCAACGCCGAGCGCGGGCTCACGGTCTCCGAGGCGATCAACAACTACGCCAGCAGCGAGGTCGTCGACGCGGACACCGTCACGTTCCGGTTCTCGGCCCCGGCGCCCGGATTCCTGCAGGCGACCTCGACGATCAACTCCGGTCTCCTGTCGCCCGAGACCCTCGACGGCACGATCGAGGACTTCGGCGCCGGCAACGCCGAGGAGATCATCGGCTCCGGTCCCTTCACCGTGACCGACGAGAAGCTGGGCACCGAGTACACGCTCACCGCCCGCGACGATTACGCCTGGGCGCCGGAGAGCGCCGAGAACCAGGGCCGCCCCTACGTGGACGCGGTGCACGTGCTCGTCACCCCGGAGGACTCGGTGCGCATCGGCTCGCTGCTCGCCGGTCAGGCCGACTACGTGCGCTACGTGCAGGCCTTCGACGAGGACCGCGTCGAGAGCGCCGGCTTCACGCTCTACGCCCCGCAGACCCGCGGTGTGAACAACGCGATCAGCCTCCGTCCGAGCAACCCGCTGCTCACCGACGTCCGCGTCCGCCAGGCTCTCGTGTCCGCGGTCGACGCGCAGGAGGTCGTCGACACGCTCTTCACCGAGAACTACCCGGTCGCGAAGTCCGTCCTCTCCTCTGAGGCGCTCGGCTTCAAGGACGAGTCGGAGCACTACGCCTTCGACCCCGACAAGGCCGAGAAGCTGCTCGACGAGGCCGGATGGGAGCCGGGCTCCGACGGCATCCGCGAGAAGGACGGCGAGCGGCTCGCGTTCACCGTCTACGAGGCGAAGCCCCAGCCGCTGTCGAAGCAGACGCTCGAGCTCGTCGCGCAGCAGCTGGCCAAGGTCGGCGTCGAGCTCACCGTCAAGCCCGGCGATGCCGGCAGCGCCGCCGAGGACAACCGCGATCCGGTCGCGACCGGCTTCTACCACTCGATGGTCGGCCGTGCGGACCTCGACGTGATCAAGAGCCAGTACTTCACCAAGAACCGCGACACCCTCATCTCGAACGACGCTGAGCTCGACGCGCTGCTGCTCGCCGTGGCGTCCGAGCCGGATCCCGACAAGCGCATCGCGGCGTCGCAGGCCGTGCAGGACTACATCGCCGAGCAGGCGTACGTGATCCCGCTGTTCGAGGAGCCGCAGGTGTACGGCGCGGCGACCTACGTGCAGGGCGTGGCCTTCGAGTCGGTGGGTCGCCCGACCTTCTCCGGCGTGTGGCTCGCCGAGCACTGATGAGCACGGACTGATGGGCACGGTGCACCGATGAGCTTCGTCCTCCGACGAGCCGGGCAGGCCGCGATCGTTCTGATCGCGGCCTTCACGGCCACGTTCTTCCTGCTGCAGCTGCTGCCGGGCGACGCGATCCTGATCAAGTTCTCCGACCCGAGTCTCGGGCTCTCACCGGATCAGCTCGACAGCATCCGCGCGACATACGGCGCAGACCTGCCGTGGTGGCAGCAGTACCTGCACGCAGGCCTCGGCTTCCTCGCCGGGGACTTCGGATACTCGACGCAGTTCGGCACCCCGGTGCTCACGATGCTGGGCGAAGCGCTGCCGTCGACCCTGCTGCTCGCCTTCCTCGGTCTGATCGTGGCGCTGCTCATCGCGGTGCTGGTCGCGGGTCTCTCGTCCCTCGCCCGTTTCGCCTGGCTGCGCGACGGACTGCGCCAGATCCCCGGACTGTTCGTCGCGGTTCCGGTGTTCTGGCTCGGGATCCTGCTCATCCAGGTGTTCTCCTTCGGCCTCGGCTGGGTGCCGATCGTCGGCGCCGACCCGGTGTCGGGGCTCATCCTGCCGGTGCTCACGCTGGCCGTGCCGATCTCGGCGCCGCTGGCGCAGGTGCTCGTGCGGAGCATCGACCAGGTGCAGGCGCAGCCGTTCATCACGGTCGTGCGGGCGAAGGGCGCTCCGCCGCTCTGGGTGCTCACCCGCTCCGTCGCCCGGAACGCCGCCGTACCGAGTCTCACGATCGCGGGAGTCCTGTTCGGCGAGCTCGTCGGCGGTGCGGTGGTCACCGAGACCGTGTTCGGCCGCACCGGTGTCGGCCGTCTCACCGAGCAGGCCGTGGCGAACCAGGACATCCCGGTGCTGCAGGGCGTCGTGCTGCTGTCCGCCCTCGGCTTCGTGCTGATCAGCTTCGCCGTCGACCTCGTCACCCCGCTCATCGATCCGCGTCAGCGGAACGTGGCGAGGGCGACGACCCCACGCGCGCTGCAGGAGGTGCCGGCATGACCGTCCCCGTTCTCACGACCCTCCCGACTCCGGTGATCCCGGAGCAGGAGGCGGATGCCGCGGGCGAGGCCTCGATCCGGCCACGCCGTCCGCGGCGTCCCCGCCCCTGGGGGCTGTACCTGGCGATCGTCGTCGTCGTGCTCGCGGTCCTGTGGGCGGTGATCCCCGGGGTCTTCGCGCCCGGCGATCCCCTCACCGGTACGCCGGCCGACAAGCTCCTGCCGCCGAGCGCCGCGCACTGGTTCGGCACCGACACTCTCGGTCGAGACCTCTTCGGCCGTGTCGTGCACGGTGCGGTCCACTCCCTCTCCGGGGCGCTCATCGCGGTCACCGTGGGCCTCGGCTTCGGCACGCTGATCGGCGCGATCGCCGGAGCGGTCGGCGGGGTCCTCGACGACGTGCTGATGCGCGTGGTCGACGTGCTGCTCGCGATCCCCGGCCTCCTGCTGTCGCTGTCGGTGATCATCCTGCTCGGGTTCGGCACCGTGAACGCCGCGATCGCCGTCGGCCTCGGCAGCATCGCCGCCTTCGCCCGCCTGATGCGCGCGGAGGTCGCCCGGGTGCGGCGCACCGAGTACGTCGAGGCCGCGTACGGCAGCGGGGCCACGTTCTTCGCGGTGCTGCGGCGGCATGTGCTGCCCAATTCGCTCACCCCGATCGTGGCGCTCGCCGCCCTGCAGTTCGGCACGGCGATCCTCGCGATCTCGACCCTCGGGTTCCTCGGCTACGGCGCACCGCCGCCCACGCCCGAGTGGGGTCTCCTGATCGCGGAGGGACGCAACTACATCGGCACCGCCTGGTGGCTCACGGCCCTGCCGGGTCTGGTCGTGGTCGCGGTGGTGCTCAGCGCCAACCGGATCAGCCACCGGCTCGGAAGGAACACGCGATGAGCGTTCTCGCCGCCACCGATCTGCGCATCTCCTACGGCGGGCGCGAGGTCGTCCACGGCATCTCGTTCGAGATCGCCGAGGGGGAGACCCTCGCGCTCGTCGGCGAGTCCGGGTCGGGGAAGTCCACCACGGCGCATGCGCTGCTGGGGCTGCTGCCTGCCGGAGGGCGTGTCGACGGCGGGAGCGTGCGGCTCGGCGACCTCGAGATCTCCGGCTGGTCGGACCGGGCGCTGCGCGGCATCCGGGGGCCGGCGATCGGCCTCGTGCCCCAGGACCCGACGACGTCGCTCGACCCGGTGCGCCCGATCGGCGCACAGGTCGAGGAGATCCTGCGCCTGCACGGGCACCGGGATCGCCGCTCGCGTCGGGCCAGGGTCATCGAGCTGCTCGACCGCGTCGGCATCGACGACCCCGACCTGCGTGCCCGCCAGTATCCGCACGAGCTCTCAGGCGGCATGCGGCAGCGCGTGCTGATCGCGACGGCGATCGCGCTCGGTCCCCGCCTGCTGATCGCGGACGAGCCCACGAGCGCGCTCGACGCCACGGTGCAGCGGAAGGTGCTCGACCTGCTCGACGAGCTGCGGCGCGAGGAGGGCACCAGCATCCTGCTCGTCACCCACGACCTGGGCGTCGCCGCCGACCGTGCGGAGCGACTGGTCGTGCTGAAGGACGGCCGGATCGTGGAGCAGGGCGCGAGCGCGGACGTGCTCGCCGCGCCGACGGACGCGTACACGAAGCAGCTGCTCGCCGATGCCCCGGCGTTCACGACCGGCTTCCGACGCCCCGACGCCCCGCCGTTCCTGCGCGATGCGGCAGCGGTCGCGGCGGAGAACCCCTACGCCATCGTCGCCGACGGACTCGTGAAGGAGTTCCGGGTCGGCGGGCGCGAGCGCTTCCGCGCCGTGGACGACGTGTCGTTCCGGGTGCGCAAGGGTACGACGCACGCGCTGGTGGGGGAGTCCGGCTCCGGCAAGACCACGACCGCCCGTCTCATCACGCGATTCCAGCAGCCGGATGCCGGCACTGTCGCGGTCGCGGGCGAGGACGTCACCCACGCCTCCCGCGAACAGCTGCGGGCGCTGCGCCGTCGCATCCAGCTCGTGTACCAGAACCCGTTCGCCTCCCTCGATCCCCGCCAGCAGATCGTCGACATCGTCGCCGAGCCGCTGCAGAACTTCCGGCTCGGCTCCCGCGCGGAGCGCCGCGAGCGTGCACTGGCCCTCCTCGATCGCGTCTCGCTTCCCGCGGACGTCGCCCGTCGCACGCCGCAGGAGCTGTCCGGCGGACAGCGGCAGCGCGTCGCGATCGCCCGAGCCCTGGCGATCGATCCGGAGATCGTCGTGCTCGACGAGGCGGTCTCGGCGCTCGACGTGACCGTGCAGGCGCGTATCCTCGAGCTGCTCACCTCGCTGCAGTCCGAGCTCGGCCTCACGTACCTGTTCATCTCGCACGACCTCGCCGTGGTGCGACGGATCAGCCACACGGTCTCGGTGATGCGTCGCGGCCGCGTCGTCGAGGAAGGGCCGACCGAGGAGCTGTTCCACGACCCGCAGCACGACTACACCCGGGAGCTGCTCGCCGCGGTGCCCGGTCGAACGGAGATTCCCGCATGACCGCCCCCACCGTCGCCTTCTTCTCCCGCCTGCTCGACGACGCGGCGCCTGCGGAGAGGTACGCGCTCGCCGCGGAGCAGATCCAGCGCGCCGAGAGCGTCGGCATCGGACGGGCGTGGGTCGCGCAGCACCACTTCCGTGCGGCGGAGGGCGGGCTGCCGTCGCCGCTGGTGTTCCTCGCGAGCATCGCGGCCCGCACCACGCGCATCCGTCTCGGCACCGGCGTGATCACGCTGCCGCTGGAAGACCCGGTGCGCGTCGCGGAGGACGCTGTCGTGGCCGACCTGCTGTCGGGCGGTCGCCTCGACCTCGGCCTCGGCAGCGGCGGCACCCCGTCGTCGTTCGTGCCGTTCGGCGAGGACGTGCGCGACAAGGCGCCGACGTACGACCGCAAGCTCGCCGTGCTGCTCGATGCCCTGGGCGGCCGCGACATCGGCGCAGGCAACACGCTCTACCCGGATGCCGCCGGCCTCGCCGACCGCATCTGGCAGGCGACCTTCTCGGCGCCGGGCGGTCATCGCGCCGGCATCCACGGGCACGGTCTGCTGCTCTCGCGCACGCAGCCGCGGAGGGAGGACGCGCTGCACGCGCCGCTGTCCGCCTTGCAGGACCCGATCATCGACGCGTACCTCGAGGCCCTGCCCGCCGGAGTGACACCGCGGATCACCGCGTCGCGCACGGTGTTCGTCGCCGACGACCGCGCCGAGGCGCTGCGCTTCGCCGAGGTGGGCCTGCGCCGTGCGGCCGAGGGTTTCCGCCGACAGGGTCAGACCATTCCGGGCGATGACATCGACGAGCTGATCGCCGCTCTCGACACGCACCTGGGCACGCCGGAGCAGGTGGCCGAGTCGCTCGCCGCCGATGCCACGCTCGTCCGCGCGACCGAGGTCGCCTTCCAGGTGCACTCGGTCGACGCCCCGCACGAGCACGTGCTGCGCTCGATCGAGCTCTTCGCCGAACAGGTCGCGCCCGCCCTCGGGTACGCACTCACCGACATCACCGACACCATCAAGGAGAAGGCATGACACACGACATCGTCGATCAGATCGTGGGGGTGACGCCCGAGCTCGATGCACTGCGGCGTCGTCGCCCGGTGACCAGGGAACAGCTGCAGGCGAGCTTCGACGCGTTGTTCCGTCCGGTCTCGGAGGAGCACGTGTCGCAGGCGGAGCGCGAGCTGATCGCGGCCTTCGCCACGCGTCTCGCCGGCAGCTCCGATGCGACCGGCACGTTCTACGCCGACCGCGCGCTCGCCGCCGACGCTCAGCGTGCGGCGGTCGTGCTGGCGGAAGCGGCGGATGCCGCCGTCGCAGGCCCGTTCGGCGCCTACACCGAGAGCGGGCTGCAGGACGAGAACACCGAGGGCGAGCGCTACGCGCCGTCGGATGCCGCTGCCGAGGCTCTCGGCGACCGGCTCGCCGCCGCTCTCGCCCACACGCACCTGCTCGTGTTCCGCCCGCGCGAGGCGTCGGGCAGCGACATCAGCCGCCTCCTCGATGCCGGGTGGTCCGCCGACGGCATCATCACGCTGTCGCAGCTGGTCTCGTTCCTGGCTTTCCAGCAGCGCGTCATCACCGGACTGCGCACCCTCGCCGCTGCCGGATTCGCCACCACTGCCGCCGCCGACTCCGAGGAGGAGGCCGCATGACCGCCGAGACCGTGCTGACCCACGACGCCCCGCACCCGCACGCGTTCACCCGCGGGGAGGTCGGCTGGCTGCCGCATCTCGCTCCGCTGCCGGAGGAGGAGCTCACCGAGCGCCACTACGACGGACTCGTCGATGCGGCCCGGGCGAAGAACGACTACTTTCGTCTGCTCGCGCGCGACCCCGAGATCCTGAAGGCGCGCACGCTCGTCGACAAGGACATCTTCTACAACGTCGCCGAGGGCCTTCCGCGCGCCGAGCGCGAGCTCGCGGCGACAGCGGCATCCCGCCGCAACGGCTGCGTGTTCTGCGCCTCGGTGCACTCCCGCTTCGCCGCCCACCACGGCAAGCGGGTCGACGACGTCGACCGCCTGCTCGATGAGGGGGTGGAGGCGGACCTCGGTGAGCGGTGGAATGCCGTCGTCGCGGCATCCGTCGCTCTGACCGACACGCCCAGCGCGTTCGGGGAGGGCGAGATCGCCCGGCTCCGCGCGGCAGGCCTCGACGATCTGGAGATCGCCGACGTCATCCACGGCGCGGCGTTCTTCAACTGGGCGAACCGCCTCATGCTGTCGATCGGACGGCCGGTCGCACCGGCCTGACAGGCGTCGGCCTCAGCGGTCCGGTCCACCGTGCGGACCGCACGACTCCCGGAGCACGAGCTCGAACGGTGCGATCTCGTGAACCGGGAGTTCGACGTGCCCGGTGAGGAGTGAGATCACTCGCTCCGCCATCTCCATCACCGGCTGACGGACGGTCGTGAGCGGGGGATACGTGTACGCGGAGTGCTCGGTGCCGTCGAACCCGGTCACGGCGACATCGTCGGGGATGGTCAGTCCGAGGCGGTGGCAGGCGAACATCACGCCGTGCGCCTGCTCATCCGTCGAGCAGTAGAAGGCGCGGGGCCGGGAGGGACGGGCGAGCACGTCGAGAGCGACCTGAGCGGCGTGCGCGCGGGAGATCTCGGTCTGCAGCTCCACGGTGTCGATCGAGCGATCATGCGCCTGGATCGCTCGGAAGAAGCCCTCGCGATGCTGCCGCGAGCCCGCGGAGTCGTCGGGGCCGTTCAGGAGCGCGATGGAGCGGTACCCGTGCTCGATCAGGTGGGCGGTGGCCGCTTGCGCGGCGGCCCGGTAGTCGATCGAGATCGATGACGCCTGCTGCCCGGGATCGACCGGGTGCAGGACCGCGATCGGGATGCCGGCGTCGGTGAAGGGGCGGAGGTCGGGGGTGTCGGAGAGCGACACCATGACCACCGAGTCGACGCGGCGCTCGACGAAGGCCGCCACATGCGACCGCTCGCGCTCCACGTTGAGTCCGGAGTCGCCGATCAGCAGGAGGTTCCCCCGTGCGGCGGCGGCCTCCTCCAGCGCCCGTGCCAGTTCGCCGAAGAACCTGTTGGCGATGTCGGGCACGATCAGGCCGACCGACAGCGTCTTCCCGAAGCTCAGCGCCCGCGCCAGCGCATTCGGGCGGTAGTTGAGCTCGGTGGCCGCCAGGAGGACCTTCTCGCGGGTGGACGGTGCGACGCCGCGCGGTCCGTTGTTGAACACGTAGCTGACGACGGCCGTCGATGTGCCCGCCCTGTCGGCGACGTCCTTCGCGGTGGCCATCGGGTTCTCCCCACTAAGCGGTTAGATAAGTTCGGTCAGCGTAGCACCGGGGTCTCGTATTCATCTCTTGATTTGAAGGATTTCGCGGGCTATAGTCCATCTAACCGCATCGTCTAACCGCATAGATCAGATCCACATTCAAGGGAGAAGAAGATGAAGCGACACGTCGCCGCGATCGCCGGGCTGGCCGTCGCCGCTCTGGCGCTGTCGAGCTGCGCCACCTCCGACGCAGGCTCGACGGACTCCGAGGACGCCTCCGGAACCGTGCGACTGCTGGGCCCCGAGGACCCCAAGGTCTTCGCCCCGGTCATCGCGGCCTTCGAAGATGGCCACCCCGACATCACCGTGGAGTACTCGCAGGTGCCGTTCGACCAGTACGCCACCACACTCCAGCAACGACTGTCGGCTGAAGACGACACGATCGACGTGTTCGCCGTCGACCAGCCGAACCTCGCTCAGATCGCCGCGCAGGGATTCCTCGAAGACCTGAGCGCCCTGCAGTCCGAGGCGAAGGATGCGACCTCGGCGGCGCAGTACGAGATCAACGTCTACGACGGGAAGATGTACGCGCTGTCGATCTGGAACTCGACGCAGATGCTGTTCTACAACAAGGACCTCCTTGCGGCGGCCGGCGTCGAGGCCCCCTCCGTCGATCCGGCGGAGCGCTGGACCTGGGAGCAGACGGCCGAGGCGGGGCGTGCAGCACAGGCCGCCGGTGCCGAGTCGGGGCTCCTCCTCGAGCAGGTCGAGGCGTACTACCAGCTGCAGCCTCTGATCGAGTCCGCCGGCGGCGGCTCCGGCATCTCCGGTCCGGACATGCTCGATGTCGACGTCACAGACGAGGGCTGGGAGAAGGCGCTGTCCTGGTACGCGGACTCCTTCGAATCCGGCCTGTCGCCCCGCGGCGTCGGCGGTTTCCAGACGAGTGCCGTCTTCACCGATCAGAAGGTCGCGTTCTTCGTGGGCGGACCTTGGGACGTCGGAGGGTTCGCCGCGAACGCGACATTCGACTGGGGCGTCGCGCCGCAGCCGTACTTCGAGGGCGGAGCAGAGGTGACGCCGACGGGCTCCTGGTCGTGGGGCATCAACACCGCGTCGAAGAACAAGGCGGCCGCGCAGGAGTTCCTGGAGTTCGCCGCGCTCGACCCTGCGGGGAACCTCGCCACCACCGAGGCGACGACGATCATTCCCGCGAACACGGAGGCCGCAGCGGAATACCTGCCCGGCCTCGAGGAGCTGGCGGGCGAGCACGGCGCCGGAGTGGCGGATCTCATCACGTCCGAGATCGATGACACGGCCGTCGCCCGACCGGTGTCGGTGGGGTACGTCCAGTTCGAGTCGCTCATCAACAAGGCGTTCGCGGACATCCGCAACGGTGCCGACCCCGCCGAACGCCTCGAGCAGGCCCAGTCGCAGATCGAAGACGCCTGGAGCCAGCTGCAATGAGCACCCGCGTCCGCGGGACGCTCGGACAGCGACGGAACAGGAGCGTCGCGGGGATCGCGCTCCTGTTCCTGCTCCCGGCACTCGTCGCCCTGCTGCTCCTGCGCCTCGCTCCGGCCGCTGTCGCGCTCGTCGACAGCCTGTCCCGCTCGACCCTGCTCGGCGGCACGTCCTTCGTCGGCCTCGGCAACTACATCGAGCTGTTCACCAACGCCGACTTCCAGAACTCGCTCGCCGTTACGCTGCTCTTCGCGGTCGTCATCAATCCGCTGCAGATCGTGGCCGCGTTCCTCCTCGCGGTGCTCTTCACCCGGCGGGCGGTCGGATCGAAGTTCTGGCGCTCGATGGTGATCCTCCCCATCGCCGTGCCGCCCGCGGTCTCGGCGGTCGTCTGGAGCGTCATCTACCGGCCGGACGGCCTCGCGAACGGGTTCCTCGCGATCATCGGCATCCCTCCGCAGCCGTTCCTGACCTCGCCGTATCAGGCGCTGCTGTCGATCATGATCCTGCTGTCGTGGATCGGCGTCGGCTACTGGATGATGTTCCTCATCGCCGGCCTCAACGACATCCCGACGTCGTATTACGAAGCGGCCTCCCTCGACGGGGCGTCGTGGTGGCGGCAGACCTGGTCGATCACACTCCCGCTGCTGCGCCGGCCGCTGGCCTTCGTGCTGGTGGCGGACACGGTGTCGAACTTCCTCGTCTTCGCCCCGGTGCAGATCCTGACCAAGGGCGGACCGAACGGATCCACCAACCTGCTGATGCACGATCTCTACACCCGCGCGTACACCTTCGGCGACATCAACAAGGCGCAGGCCGAGGTCGTCATCCTCGTGCTCATCACCGTGGTGATCGTCGCGCTGCAGTTCCGTCTGCTGAGGACGGAGGACCAGCCGTGACCACGATCACCCCGAACCGACGCCGTTTCCCGCGCAGCACCGTCCTGCTGATCTGGTCGACGCTGCTGGCCGTCACGGTCGGCATCGCCTTCCTCGTCCCGCTCTGGTGGACGTTCGTCAATTCGCTCCGACCGGGCGCGGAGACGTTCAGCTACCTCAACCCGCTGCAGTGGCAGACGTTCTTCACCACCACACCCACGCTCGACAACTACGCCGCGCTGCTCGACAGCGACCTCGGCCGCGCCATCCTCAACTCGCTCTTCGTGAGCGTGGTGACGGTGATCGTCGGCCTGATCGTCTGCGCGACGGCGGCGTTCGGGCTCTCGGCCTTCCGGTTCCGCGGGCAGGCGGCGCTCTTCTCGATCGTGATCCTCTCGTTCCTGATCCCGTTCGACGCGATCGCGATCCCTCTCGCGTCGATGTTCCGCGATTGGCAGCTGCAGAACACCTTCCTCGGCCTCATCCTCCCGGGGATCGGCAACGGGATGGCGATCTTCCTACTGCGGACGTTCTTCCTCGCGATTCCCGAGGAGCTCGTGGAAGCGGGCCGTCTGGACGGACTGGGCTGGTGGGGCATCTTCACGCGCATCTATCTGCCGCTGTCCCGGCCCGCCCTGATCGGGGCCGGTCTGATGCTGTTCCTCTTCCAGTGGCAGGCGTACGTCTGGCCGCTGCTGATGGGCACGGACGAGGAGCACATCCTCGGCCCGGTCGCGCTGTCGAACATGCAGGGGCAGTTCCAGGTGGACTACGGAGTGCTGTTCGCGGCCTCCATGATCCTCGTCCTCATCCCGCTGGCGATCATCCTCGCGTTCCAGCGGTACTTCATCCAGTCCGTCAGCACGACCGGGCTGAAGTAGCACCGATCCCCATGAAAGGCCCACACCAGATGTCTGCAGTCCACCGCGTCATCCTCGACACCGACATCGGCACCGATGTCGACGACCTGATGGCCCTGGCGCTGATCCTCGGTTCGCCGAGCATCGAACTCCTCGGCGTCACCACCGTCTACGGAGACACCGCTCTGCGCGGACGGATGACGAAGCGCATCGCTGAGATCGCCGGCACGACGATCCCGGTGCACTCCGGGGAGTCGACGACGCTGTCCGGGCGCGATGTCTGGTGGGCGGGTCACGAAGGGAAGCTGTACGACGGGCTCGATCGTCACGCGCTCGACGGCACGGACGCGGTGAGCCACCTCGTCGAGACGGTCTGCGCGGCACCGGGCACGGTCGACGTGATGGCCATCGGGCCGTTGACGAACATCGCCGCGGCGATCTCCCGCGATCCGCGATTCGCCGCCGCCGTGCGCCACCTGTGGATCATGGGCGGCTCGTTCGCCGACGAGGAGCCCGAGCACAACCTCCGCAGCGACGCCGAGGCGGCCGCGATCGTCTTCGGCGCCGGCATCCCGACGACGGTGTCGGGGCTGGACGTCACCCGCCTCATCACCATGCGGCGCGACGCGCTGACGCGCATGAGCGCCGCCGGGCAGCTCGGTCGAGTGATCGAGGCGGAGATCACGCAGTGGTGGGAGTTCTGGGGCACCGAGTGGAATGTTCCGCACGACCCCGTGACGGTGCTCACCTTGACGCAGCCGGAATCCTTCACCTACTCGCCGGAGGGCCATGTCGAGATCGCGCGCGACGGCGACGAGGAGGGCATCAGCCGATTCCATGCCGGTGACGGCCGCACGAGGATCGTGACCGGACTCGACGCCGACGCGGTCTCCGAGGCGATCGTCGCGGGCATCAGCGCCGCCGCGCGAGCGGGGCGGGTGTGACTACGGGACGAGGATGATCTTCCCCGAGACGGCGCCGGACTCCATGAGCTCATGGGCCTGCGCCGCTTCGGCGAGCGGCAGCGCCGGACCGAGCTCGATCGTGAAGTCGCCGGCCGCGAGGAGCTCGACGGTCTTCTGCAGGGCTTCCGCGCGCCAGGCGAGCTCCTCCGCGGTAAGCGGCACGGGCGAGCCTCCGGAGAACGCGCGGATGCCGAACGACGCGGCATCCGGCCCGCGCACGATGGTCGCGATCCGGTCGCGGTCGTCCACGAGGGCGAGCGACGTCTCGATCGCCTCGTCGGTGCCGGCGCAGTCCAGGACGACGGTGACGGGTGCAGGCGCGGCATCCTTCACGCGCTCCCGGAGTCCCTCGTCGTACGAAACGGGGATGGCGCCCAGCTCGCGCAGGAGCTCATGGCGGGAAGGGCTGGCGGTGGCGATCACGGTCGCACCCCACGCCACGGCGAACTGCACGGCGAACTGGCCCACAGAGCCGGAACCGCCGTGGACCAGCAGCACGTCGCCCTCGGTCACGCCGAGCGAACGCAGCGACTGATAGGCGGTGCCCGCCGGGATGCCGATCGCCGCGCCCTCGGCTGCGGTGACGGCATCCGGGAGCTTCACGAGCTTCTCGGTCTCGACCGCCAGCGCCGACGCGTACGTGCCCAGCGCATCGCGGACGGCGACACGGTCGCCGACCGCGAGATCGTCCACGCCCTCGCCGAGAGCCTCGACCACTCCGGCCCCGTCGAATCCGACGGGGCGAGGCTCGGTGATGTCCGGGGAAGGGCGCTTGCGGCTGCGGAGCTTCGCGTCGATGGGGTTCACTCCCGCGGCCTCGATCCGCACCACGGCCTCGCCGCGCGCCGCGACGGGGTCGGGGATCTCGATCTGGTGCAGGACTGCGGGGGATCCGAACTCGGTGTAGACGATCGCGCGTGCCATACGATCCAGGCTACCCGCGTGCGTTTCGTCTCGTTGGCGCTCGCTCAACGACCGTTGCCGGCGAGGGCCTTCATGATCCGCTGCGGCGAGACGGGCTGCGCAGTGCCGAGGCGCTGCGCGAACACGCTGATGCGGTACTCCTCGAGCAGCCAGCGCACCTCGATGAGGGCAGGCCGAGCGTCGGCGGGGAGCGGGATCGTCCCGCCCGCGTCCTCGAAGGCCTTCGCCATGCGCTCGAACTCCGTCATGCGGGCGCGATCCTTGCCCGGCTCGGTCGTCAGGGTCTTGAGGCGGTCGAGCATGCCCTCGAGATACCGGGGGAAGTGCGCGAGGCGCTCGACGCCCGTCGCCGAGACGAATCCTGGATGCAGCAGCCCCGACAGCTGGGTGCGGATGTCGTTCAGCGGACCCAGCAGGGCGAGGGAGTTCTGCGCCTTGATCCCGCGCTCGACGTCTCGTGACTTCGTCAGGATCCGCGCGACGAGCGAGACGCAGGCGAACAGGTCGTCGACGAGGGATGCCGACACGGCATCGCGCACCCGGGTGAACTCGGCCTCGCTCCGCACGATCCCCGTTCCGCCTGTCGACGCGTCGATCACCCGCCGCGCGACCGCGGCCCGGCTGTCCTCGATCAGGGCGGCGGCGGATTGATAGGGGGAGGCCGCGAGGGCGAGCTTCTCCTGGCTGGTGAGGTGCTCCTGCACATAGGAGGACGGAGACGGGACGCCGAGCAGCACGAGTCGCAGCAGCCCGGAGCGGGTCGCCGCCGCCGCGGCATCCGCGGTCGATTCGACCCGCACCGCGACCGTCTTGCCCTGATCGACGAGCGCCGGGTAGCCGCGCACGACGCCGCCCGCGACGCGGGTGTCGAGCACCTCGGGGAGCTCGTCGAAGGTCCACGACGTCAGACCGGTCTTCTCGATCGAGCCGGTGCTCGTCGCGGCGGCGACGACGGCGGAGGCCGCATCCCGCGCGCCGCGCGGACCGCGCGGAGGAGCGGCGATCGACCGTGCCACACTGCTGCGCGCCCGGTCGGAGAGCTGCGTCTGCAGGGCGCGCAGGTCGCGGTTCGATCCGGCGACCCGTCCGCGCTCGTCGACGGCGCGGAAGTTCATCCGCAGGTGCGCCGGCACGCGATCGTCCTCGAAGTCGCTCGCTGCGACCAGCTGATTCGCGAGCGGCTGGATGAGCCGGGCGAGTGCCTCTTTGAGCGTGCGCGGCGGCAGGCCGCCATGGTTCTCCGGCCCCTGATCGGCGAGCTCGGCGCCGAACTTCTCGGCCCAGTCCGCCGCAGGGACGACGTGACGGCGGATGGCCTTGGGGAGAGCCCGCAGCAGCCCGGTCACGAGTTCCGCGCGCAGACCCGGCACCTGCCAGTCGAAGCCGCGGTCTTCGATCTGCGCGAGCAGCGGCAGCGGCACGACCACGCTCACCCCGTCATCGTCGGCGCCGGGTTCGAAGCGATAGGCGAGTCCGAGCACCTGATCGCCCTGCGTCCACCGCGTGGGGAACTCGCTCTGATCAGCCCGGGCTTCGTCATCGAGCAGATCGGCCTCGCGCATGACCAGGAGCTTCGGAGTGGCCTGCAGCGCCTCGCGCCACCACGTCTCGAAGGAGCGCACGTCGAAGACGTCGGCGGGGATGCGCTCGTCGTAGAAGCGGAACACGGCCTCGTCGCCGGCGAGGATGTCGCGACGACGTTCGCGCTCCTCGAGCTTCTCCAGGCGCTTGCGGAGTTCGCCGTTGCTGCGCCAGAACGCGCTGACCCGCTTGTCGATGCGCGACGGATCCCACTCGCCCTCGACGAGGGCGTGCCGCACGAAGAGCTCGCGGGACGCCGCCCGGTCGATGCGGGCGAACTGCACGCGTCGTCGGGGGATGATCTCGACGCCGAACAGTGTGACCTTCTCGAACGCGACGGCGGCGCCGGCATCCTTCGACCAGTGCGGCTCGGTGACCTGCCGCTTGGCGAGGTCGCCGGCGAGGGGCTCGGCCCAGGCGGGATCGATCGCGGCCACCGTGCGCGCGAACGTGCGCGAGGTCTCGACGATCTCCGCCGCCATCACCGCCTGCGGGCTCTTCTTGCGCAGGCCCGAGCCCGGGAAGATCGAGAAGCGGATGCCGCGGGCCCCGCGGTACTCCGCGATGCGGCGACCCTTCGGTTCCTTCGCGGGGGAGTGCGCCTTGCCGGCCGGGGCCGTGCGCTCGTCGAGGATGCCGATCTGCGAGAGCAGGCCCGACAGCAGGGCGCGGTGGATCGCGTCCGGATCCGACGCTCCCTGCTTCTCCGAGGACTTGACCAGGGTCCGCAGCTGACGATGCACGTCGAACCACTCGCGCACCCGCACGTAGTTGAGGTGTTCCGAGCGGCAGAGCCGGCGGAAGGCGCTGGAGCCGAGCTCGCGCTGCTGCTCGCGCAGGTGGTTCCAGAGGTTCAGCAGCGTGAGGAAGTCGCTCGTCGGGTCGACGAAGCGGGCATGCAGCCGATCCGCGGCCTCGCGGCGCTCCTCCGGCCGTTCGCGGACGTCCTGGATCGTCAGACCCGACACGATCGGCAGCACGTCGTTCGTGACCCCGTGGCGCCCGGCCTCGATCAGCATGCGGGCGAACCGCGGATCGATGGGCATGCGTGAGATGTCGCGACCGACGCGGGTGAGGTGCGGGGAGTCGTCGCGTCGCGACGGCTCGACCGCCCCGAGCTCGGTGAGCAGATCGAAGGCCGCCTTCACGCCTCGCGAGTCCGGCGGCGTGAGGAAGGGGAAGGCCGTGATGTCGCCGAAGCCGAGCGACAGCATCTGCAGGATGACCGAGGCGAGAGAGGTGCGCAGGATCTCGGGCTCGGTGAACTCCGGCCGCTTGTCGAAGTCCTCCTCGGAGTACAGCCGGATCGCGATGCCGTCGCTGGTACGTCCGGCGCGGCCGGCGCGCTGGTTCGCCGAAGCCTGCGAGATCGCCTCGATCGGGAGCTGCTGCACCTTCGAACGATTGCTGTACCGCGAGATGCGGGCGGTGCCCGTGTCGATCACATAGCGGATGCCGGGAACCGTGAGGCTCGTCTCCGCGACGTTCGTGGCGAGGACGACCCGGCGCCGCACGCCCGCCACGCGGGAGCGCTCGAAGACCCGATGCTGCTCCGCCGCCGACAGCCGTCCGTAGAGGGGGAGCACCTCGGTGGGGGAGCGATCCTTCGCGTACGCGCCGCGCACGGCATCCGCGGCATCCCGGATCTCGGCCTCGCCCGGCAGGAAGACGAGCACGTCGCCGGGCTCCTCGCGGTCGAGTTCCCGCAGCGCGGCGACGATCGCGGAGACCTCGTCCTCGTCCTCGGTCTCCTCGGTCTGCTCGCGGTAGCGGATCTCCACCGGGTACGTGCGACCGGACACCTCGATGATGGGTGCGGGTTCGCCGCCGGCCGGGGCGAAGTGCTTCGCGAAGCTCTCCGGATCGATCGTCGCCGAGGTGATGATCACCTTGAGGTCAGGGCGCTCCGGCAGGATGCGCACCAGGTACCCGATCAGGAAGTCGACGTTGAGCGAGCGCTCGTGCGCCTCGTCGATGATGATCGTGTCGTAGCGGGTGAGCAGGCGATCGCGGTGGATCTCGTTGAGGAGGATGCCGTCGGTCATCAGCGCGATGCGGGTCTCGTCGGAGACCTTGTCGGTGAAGCGCACCTTGTAGCCGACGAGGGTGCCCAGCTCGACCTGCAGCTCCTCCGCCACGCGCTCCGCGATGGTGCGGGCGGCCAGACGGCGCGGCTGCGTGTGCGCGATGCGCTCCCGGCCGAGCTCGAGCGCGATCTTCGGCAGCTGGGTGGTCTTTCCGGAACCGGTCGCGCCGGCGACGATCACGACCTGATGGTCGCGGATGGCGTCGGCGATCTCCTCCCGGGCGGCGCTGACGGGCAGTTCCGGCGGGTAGATGATCACGGGAAGGGACGCAGACATAGCCCTCCATCGTATGCCGGGAATCGCACCATACGATCATGAGGTGACCAACGTCTTCCCACCCGTGAGCTGGCTTCGCGGATTCGGGCGCCCGCCGCGCATCCTCGGACTCGACGTCGCACGCGGTCTCGCGATCCTCGGCATGGCCGGGGCGCACATCGGCGATACCCGCACCTTCGACTGGGGCGACCCGGGCTCGTGGACCGACCTGGTGAACGGCCGCTCCTCGATCCTGTTCGCGGTGCTCGCGGGGGTGTCGATCGCCCTGATGACCGGCCGCTCCGCCCTGCCGGAACGCGAGCGCCTTCCGTACCTCCGCCTCAGCCTGGTCGGACGAGGAGCCGTGATCTTCGTCATCGGCCTCGCTCTGGAGATGCTGAACACCCCGATCGCCGTGATCCTCACGCTGTACGGGTTGATCTACGTCGCGGTGATCCCGTTCCTGCGCTGGCGACCGTGGCAGCTGCTCACCGCCGCCGCCGTCCTCGCCCTCATCGGCCCGGCGCTGCTCGCCTTCCTCGCCGCCGTGGCGCTGCATCCGTTCGGCGCGGGCATCGGATTCGTGCTCTACGGCTCGTACCCGATCACGGTCTGGATGGCTCTCGTCCTGGGCGGCATGGCGCTGGGCCGCCTGCATGTCGAGCGGATCCGCACCGCGGTCGTCGCCCTCGCCGTCGGCATCCTGCTCGCGGTCGGGGGATACGGTCTGGGGGCAGCAGGGGCGGCGCTCGGCGCCGTGCCCGCCGAGTCGGGCGACGGTGCCTCGTTGTCCGCCCCGAGTGGATGGGCCGGGTATCCGGAGGCACTCGCGCAGAGCGATCCGCTCCAGGCGGCGATCTCCGCGGTGTTCGCGGTCGACCCGCACACCGGCGGGACGGCCGAGGTCCTCGGTTCCGGCGGGTTCGCGCTCGCCGTGGTCGCGCTGTGCCTGCTGCTGAGCCGACCCCTCCGCTGGCCGCTGCTGCCGCTGGGTGCGCTCGGATCTATGCCGTTGACGGCATACAGCGTGCACGTGGTGTCGATCGTGCTGCTCGTCGGTCCGGGCGGGTTCTTCACGAGCAACGCATTCTGGGGTCTGACGGCGATCGGACTGCTCCTCGGCGCGACCCTCTGGTCGATGTTCCTCGGACGCGGTCCGCTCGAGCGCCTCGTGGGGCGAGGGGCGTCGGCGATGGCGGGAATTCCCACCTTGCCTGTCATCACAGGTCATAGGCTGGATCCATGACCATTCCTGCACTCGAACTCAACGACGGCAACTCCATCCCCCAGCTCGGCTACGGCGTCTTCAAGGTGCCTGCCGATGAGACGGAGCGCGCGGTGAGCCAGGCCCTCGAGATCGGCTACCGTCACATCGACACCGCCGCCATCTACGGCAACGAGGAGGGCGTCGGCGCGGCCATCGCGTCCTCCGGCATCGCTCGCGACGAGCTGTTCATCACGACGAAGCTCTGGAACGACCGCCACCACGACGAGGAGCCGCGTGCGGCCATCGCCGAGAGCCTGACGAAGCTCGGGCTCGAGAAGGTCGACCTCTACCTCGTGCACTGGCCGACGCCCGCGAAGGACGACTACGTGCACGCCTTCGCCAAGCTCGTCGAGCTGCGCGAGGCGGGCCTGACCCGCAGCATCGGCGTCTCGAACTTCCTGGTCCCGCACCTGGAGCGCGTGGTGGACGAGACCGGCGTCGTGCCGGCCGTGAACCAGATCGAGCTGCACCCGGCCTACCAGCAGCGCGACGTGGTGGCGTGGTCCGACGAGCACGGCATCCGCACCGAGGCCTGGGGCCCGCTCGGCCAGGGCAAGTACGACCTCTTCGGCACGCCGGCTGTCGCCGATGCCGCGGCGGCGCACGGAGTCACCCCCGCGCAGGCCGTCCTCCGCTGGCACCTGCAGAAGGGCATCATCGTCTTCCCGAAGTCGGTGCGTGCCGAGCGCCTGCGCGAGAACCTCGACGTGTTCGGCTTCACGCTGACCGACGCCGAGGTCGCGGCGATCGACGCCCTCGACCCCCTCGACGGTTCGGGTCGCGTCGGCTCGCACCCCGACGAGGTGAACTGACCCGTACTGCTCACATGACGCCCCGTGTCGCGCTCCGCGACACGGGGCGTCGTCGTGGGTACCGTCGATGTCATGACAGCTCCGTTCCGTGTCGTCGCCGTGTCGGGTTCCCTGCACGAGCCGAGCAAGACGACCGCCCTCGTCCGCGCGATCACGGCCGCCATCGGCGAGCGAGCCCCGATCGAGGCGCAGCTGATCGAGCTCACGGAGATCGGTCCCGGTCTCGCCGGGGCGCTGCGCCGCGACCAGCTTCCGCCCGAGGTCGAGGAGAAGCTGCGGGCGATCGAGACCGCCGACCTGCTGATCGTCGGCAGCCCCGTCTACCGGGCCTCGTTCACCGGCCTCTTCAAGCACCTCTTCGACTTCGTCGGACAGTACGACCTGGTCGGCAAGCCGGTGCTGCTGGCGGCGACCGGCGGCGGCGAGCGGCACGCATTGATCATCGAGCATCAGCTGCGCCCGCTGTTCGGCTTCTTCCAGGCCCTCACTCTGCCGCTCGGCGTCTACGCGAGCGATACCGACTTCGACGGCTACGAGATCGCCTCCGAGATCCTGCAGTCGCGCATCTCCCTCGCCGCGGAGCGCGCTCTGCCGCTGGTGGGATACGCGGCGTCGCGGCCGGTGGAGCTGCTCGTCTCGTGACCCGGCGCCCTGCGGGCGCGTAGCGTGAGGGCATGACCAACCGGCTCGCCGACACCCTCAGCCCGTACCTGCGAGCGCATGCCGACAACCCCGTGGACTGGTATCCCTGGGGTGAAGAGGCGTTCGCCGAGGCGCAGCGGCGGGACGTGCCGCTGCTGATCTCGATCGGCTACTCGACGTGCCACTGGTGCCATGTGATGGCCCGGGAGTCGTTCGCCGATCCGACGACGGCTGCTCTGATGAACGACGGGTTCGTGGCAGTGAAGGTCGACCGCGAGGAGCGCCCGGAGGTCGACGGCGCCTACATGGCCGCGGCATCCGCCTTCACGCAGAATCTCGGCTGGCCGCTGACCGTGTTCGCCACCCCGCGCGGACGGGCGTTCTACGCCGGCACGTACTGGCCGCCGGAGCCGCGCCCGCCGATGCCGGCGTTCCGCGACGTGCTGGCCGCCGTGCAGGAGGCGTGGACGCTGCGTCGTGCGCAGGCGGAGGAGTCGGCGGATGCTGTGACCGACGCGCTCGCGCGGGCGGCCGAATCGGTCCCGGCCGATCTGCCGGACCCCGCCGCCATCGCCGCCGCGGCCGAGACGATCTCCGCCCGGGAGGATCGAGCCTTCGGGGGATACGGCAGCGCCCCGAAGTTCCCGGTCGCCACGACGCTGCGGTTCCTGCAGGACCCGCTGATTCGGCAGCACGCTCCGGATGCCGCGGCATCGGCCCGGCGCGCGCTCACCGCGATGGCGGGGTCCGCTCTGCGCGATGACGACGGCGGGTTCTTCCGTTACGCGACCCAGCGCGACTGGACCGTGCCGCACTACGAGCGGATGCTGACCGACAACGCGCAGCTTCTCGAGGTCGCCCTCGATGCCGGAGACCACGAGACCGCACGCGGCATCGCGACCTTCCTGCTGGCCGTGCTGCGGCGCGTCGACGGCGGCTTCGGCTCCGCACAGGATTCCGAGTCGTGGATCGACGGAGCGCGCAGCGAAGGCGGCTACTACCTGCGCGCCGTGCCGGAGCGCGCGGAGCTGCAGCCTCCGGCTGTTGACGGCAAGGTCATCACGGGCTGGAACGGCCTCGCGATCGGGGCGCTCGCCCGCGCCGGCGCCGCTCTCGAAGAGTCCTCGTGGATCGATGCCGCCGCCGCCGCAGCGACCCACGTGCTGCGCGTCAATCGCGACGAGCGGAGCGCGCTCGTCCGTGCGTCGCTCGACGGCATCCCCTCGGCCGCCGTCGCGACGGCAGCCGACCTCGGACTCCTGGCCGACGGGTTGTTCGCCCTCGCCACGGCGACCGGGGATGCCTCCTGGGCGGTGACGGCCCGCGGGCTCCTCGACGATGTGCTCGAGGGGGTCGGCGGCGATCCGCTGCTGACGGCCAACGGCATCGCGGTCTCGCCCGACGAGACCGACGGTGATCTCCCCTCGGATGCCGCCGCTGTCGCCGCGGCGTCGCTCACGGCCTGGCGGCTGGGAGCGGGGGACCGGTACCGAGAGTCCGCAGCGGCGACTGTCCGCTCGCTGGCCGTCCGCGCGGTCGAGCAGCCCTTCGCGCACGGCAGTCTGCTGCGGGTCGCGGCGGGTCTGGCGTCCGCTCCGCGTCAGGTCGTGACCGTCACAGCAGATCCCGCCGGTGCACTCGCCGGCGCGGCGCTGCGCACCGACGCCGACGTGATCGCCGTGGTCACCCCGGCGCAGGCCGAGGCTTTCGCCGAAGCCGGGTTCGAGCTGTTCGAGGGAAAGGCCGCCATACCCGAGCGTGCGTACGACTGCCACGCGTTCGTGTGCCGGCTGCCGGTGAGCGACCCCGCCGCGCTCCCGGTGGCGCGCTGACCCTCAGCGCGCGTTGCGGGGATGCTGTCTCGCCGCGCGTTCGTTGCCGCGTCGGTAGTTCCCGGTGACCCGCGCCATGAGCAGCTGCGGATCGCCGTGCTCCACCTGCGCGAGGAACTCCTGAGCGCTCGCGCCGCGCAGCGTCGTCGCCGTCTTCCCGTGATGTCGGATCACGACGTCCTCACCGCGTACCTGGAACTCGAAGTCGGAGGGGGCTCCCATCCGCGTCTCACACCCATCCCGGCAACCAGTTGTGCAGCAGCCAGAAGTCGTACGGCACGCTCATGCCGGTCCACACGGGGTAGAAGAACGCCGACACCAGCACGACGACGACGAGGCAGATCATGACGGTGCGCTCGCCCGACTGCCGTCGGTAGAGCGGATCCTCTCGTCGTCCGGCGATGATCCGCAGGGTCAGCGCGAGGCCGATCACGAGGAACGGCATCATCACGACCGTGTAGAACTGGAAGATCGTGCGCTCGGGGAACATCAGCCACGGCAGGTAGGTCGCCGCGAGACCGACGAGCGGCAGTCCGACCTCGGCGCCCACCGGCCGGCGGGTGATCCAGCCGCGCACCAGCCGGTAGATCAGGTACACGGACGCGGCCACGCCGCCGTACCAGATCAGCGGGTTGGGGATCGAGGAGATCACGGCGATGCAGTGGTCCGTGCCGCAGGGACCGGGGTCCGAACCGACCCACACCGCGGTCGGCCGCAGCAGGAACGGCCACTCCCAGGCGGGGCTCGCGTAGGGGTGGCCCTTGGTCAGCCCGACGTGGAACCCGAGGATCGACTGGTGGTACTTCCACAGCGCGACGAGAGGGTTCGCGTCGGTCTGCCGGTCGTAGCCACCTGCGGTGACGAGCCATCCGGTCCAGCTGACCAGATAGACCGCCAGCGCGGGGAACACCAGCAGCACGAATGACACCGGACCCTGTTTGAACGCGGCGGCGGTGGGCCAGAGCACCACGCCGGCACGGCGGCGGGCGAGGGCATCCGTCACGACGACGTACAGTCCGAACGCAGCCAGGGCGTACAGCCCCGACCACTTCACCGCGGATGCCGCGCCCAGCGCAGCCCCCGCCGCGATGAGCCACGGGCGGCGCCACAGCACCGGGCCCCAGAACGGATCCGGCGCCTCGGGATCCCGTCGTTCGAGCAGCGGGATCGTGCGCTGCCGATCGAGCAGCACGAACAGCGCCCCGAGCAGCACGAAGAACGTGAGGATGCCGTCGAGCAGCGCGATCCGGCTCAAGACGATGCTCAGACCGTCGATCGCGAGAAGCGTGCCGGCCACGGTCGCCACGACGACGGAACCGCTCAACCGGCGGGCGATCAGGTACACGAGCAGGACCGATGCCGTGCCGAGCACCGCTGTCGCCAGGCGCCATCCCGCGCTGTTGTCGGGCCCGCCGATCGCCATCCCGAGCGCGATGAGCCACTTGCCGAGCGGCGGATGCACGACGAACGCGCCCTTGTCGGAGAGCGGCAGCTCCTGCAGCGTGATGAAGGCCTCGTTCGCGTTCTCGCCCCAGACGCCCTCGTAGCCGAGCGTCCACAGCGACCACGCGTCCTTGACGTAGTAGGTCTCGTCGAAGGCGAGCTGGTGCGGGTGGCCGAGATTGACCAGGCGCAGCACGGCCGCGACGGCCGTGACGAGCAGCGGGGCGAGCCAGTGGACGGCGCGCCCCCAGTCCGGGCTCTGCAGCAGGCGGTCTCGCAGCTGTCCGTAGCGCGTCAACCGGTCCTCAGGAGCAGGCAGCAGAGGCTCGGGCGCGGTCACCGGTCCAGCCTAGACAACGCGCCTATGCTGAGCGGGTGATCATCCTCGCCGCCACGCCGATCGGAAATCTCGGCGACGTGTCCCGTCGTCTGGTGGAGGTGCTGGAGAACGCGGAGACGATCGTCGCCGAAGACACGCGCACCACGCAGAAGCTCCTGAAGGCGCTGCAGATCGACAACCGACCGCGGCTGATCGCACTGCACGACCACAACGAGAAGCAGAAGGCGGCGGAGATCGCCGCGCTCGCCGCCGAGTCCGACGTCGTGGTGATGAGCGACGCGGGCATGCCGACCGTCAGCGACCCCGGCTACGGTCTGGTGGCCGAGGCCGTCGCGCAGGGTGTCACCGTGACCGCGATCCCGGGGCCGAGCGCCGTGCTCATGGCCCTCGCGATCTCGGGCCTGCCCACCGACCGCTTCACGTTCGAGGGCTTTCTGCCGCGCAAGCCGGGGGAGCGGCGCTCGGTGCTGCGCGGGCTCGCGTCCGAGGCGCGCACCATGGTGTTCTTCGAGTCGCCTGCCCGCCTCGCAAGCGCTCTCGCCGACATGGGCGCCGCCTTCGGCGATGTCCGCCGGATCGCCGTGTGCCGCGAGCTGACGAAGTTCTACGAGGAGGTGCGCCGGGGCACGGCATCCGACCTCGTCGCCTGGGCGGAGAACGGTGTGAAGGGCGAGATCGTCGTGGTCGTCGAAGGTGCCACGCGACGGGATGCCTCCCCGGAGGATGCCCTCGCCCAGGTGCAGAAGCTCGTGGCCGACGGCATCCGACTCAAGGACGCCGCTTCCGAGGTCGCCGCGCTGACCGGACTGTCGTCCCGCGATCTGTACCAAGCCGCTCTGGCCGCCCGCTCGTCATGAGCCCCGAGATCGGGAGCGCGTCCGAAGGACGAAAGCGCCCGCCGAGGACGAACCCGCCGGATTCATCCTCGGCTGACGCACATGTCCTCGCGAAGCGTCCGGAAGATGCGGATGCCGCCGTCGGAATCGCGTACGACAGCAGAGCCGTCGACTACGTGCGTCTGGGCGGAACCATCGAGCTGATGGATCCGCGCGACCGGGAGCTGATCGGGCGCTGGCGGGACGAGACCGCGGGACTTGTCCTGGATGCGGGCTGCGGACCCGGCCACTGGACGCGATTCCTGCACGACGCGGGCCGAGAATCGGTGGGCGTCGACATCTCGGCGGAGTTCCTGCGATTCGCTCGCCGGAACCATCCGGATGTCCGCTTCGAACAGGCGTCCTTCCGTGAGCTCCCTGCGGCCGATGCGTCGGTGGGCGGCATCCTCGCCTGGTACTCCCTGATCCACACCGACCCGTCCGAGGTGCCGGTGGTGCTGCGCGAGTTCGCGCGGGTGCTCGCGCCCGGCGGCAGCCTGCTCCTCGGCTTCTTCGTCGGAGAGCCCCGTCAGCCGTTCGCGCACGCCGTCACGACCGCCCATTTCTGGTCGGCCGACGCGCTCGGCGCGCTGCTGACGGATGCCGGATTCGAGGTGACCTTCACCGAGCAGCGGGAGCGGGAACCCGGCGAGATGAGCGTGCGTCCCCACGGAGCTCTGATCGCGCGCCGGGTACCCTGGGCACGATGACGGGAAAGAAGGGCACGATCGTGAGCAAGGCGGCCACGGTGTACGACGTCGCCGACCGCGCCGGCGTCTCGATCGCGACGGTGTCCCGGGTGCTGCGTTCACCGGATGCCGTTCGCCCCGTCACCCGTGAGCGGGTGCTCGATGCCGTCTCGGCCCTGGGCTATGTGCCGAGCGGCAGCGCGCGCGGCCTCGCCGAGCGGCGCACCGGTGTGCTCGGCCTGTACTTCCCGGGGTTCGACGCCGCGGAAGAGGCCCCGGCACTCGATGTCCTCTCCGCGCACGCCGGCTCGACATCGCCCTTCACCGTGGTGCAGGACGCCACGGATGCCACGGAGGAGCACTCCACGATGTTCTTCCTCGACGAGGTGCTGCGCGGCGCCGAGCTGGAGGCGTGGAAGCAGGGCTTCGTGCTCATGGTCGGCGTCGGGCGCGATGACCCGGACCGTTCGACCGTGCGCGACATGGCAGGACGCGTCGACGGTCTGGTCGTGCTGGCCAACAGCGTGCCCGACGACGTGCTGGCGCGCCTCGCCCTGCGCACCCCGGTCGTCGTGCTGTCCGGACGCTCCCGCGGCGACGACTACGACCACGTGACCGTGAGCAACGCCGAGGCGATGGCCGAACTGACGCGACGTGTGCTCGCGCAGACCGGCGGAGCCGCGCCCGCGTATCTGGCCGGTCCCGATGACTCGCCGGATGGCGCAGAGCGCTGGGACGGATTCTCCCGCGCGATCTCGGAGGCCGGGATCCGCATCGAAGATGTCCTCGTCGTTCGCGGAGACTTCACGCGCGCATCCGGTCGCCGGGCCGCCGAGGAGATGCTCGCCGACGGCCTGCCGCCGGCCCTCATGTCGGCCAACGATCAGATGGCGCTCGGCGCCTTGGACGTCTTCCGATCTGCGGGGATCGAGGTGCCGAAGGACCTGATCGTGACCGGTTTCGACGGCATCGAGGCGGCCTCTCTGTCTCGTCCTCGGCTGACCACGGTCCGCCAGCCGATGATCGAGCTCGGTCGCGCGGCGGTGCAGGTCCTGGCGCGTCGACTGGAGCGGCCCGATGCGGCGCCCGTCGCGGTCAGTCTGCCGCTCGAGATCGTGATGCGGGAGAGTTCGCTCCGCCCTTCCTGACCGCGGCTCGAGCGTCACGGGCACGCGCCTCAGCCAGTGTCAAGGGGTTGCCGTCCCGAAATGTATGCGCTTACAATCGCATCATGAAGACAAAGTTGTCGTTACGACGCTGGCGGAGAGCGGCTGTCGTCGCCCTCGCCGGCGCAGCGGTCGTACTGAGCGGATGCAGCATCCAGATCACGTCGCAGCCGGATCCCTCGATCGGCGCCGACACGATGCTGATCAACGCCGACAAGGGGAACCCGTTCTTCAACCAGAACTTCAACCCCTATCTGACGAACACGCGCACCGCCTCGCGGTGGATCTACGAGCCGCTGATCCTGATGAACAATCTCGACGGGTCGCTCACCCCGTGGCTGGCGACCGAGTGGGAGCAGCCCGACGCCCGCACGATCGTGATGACCCTGCGCGACGACGTGACCTGGAGCGACGGCGAGGAATTCACCGCCGACGACGTGGCCTTCACGTTCCAACTCCTGAAGGACAACCCGTCGCTCGACATCAAGGGTGCCTGGCAGCACCTCGAGAGCGTCGAGACCGACGGCGATTCGGTCATCCTGCACCTGCAGGGCGACGACGCCCCCGCGCTGACGATCCTCGGACAGACCATGATCGTTCCCGAGCACCTCTGGAAAGACGTCAAGGACCCGGGCACGTATCTCAATGAGAAGCCCGTCGGCACCGGCCCGTTCGTGCTCGGCAACTACAACAACCAGCAGTACTCGGTGGACAAGAACCCCGATTACTGGCAGGCCGACAAGATCGAGATCGAGCACATCATCCTGCCCGCGACGAACTCGCAGCTCGACACCGTCAGCCGCGGCTACGACTGGTCGTACTCGTTCATCTCCGACGTCGAGGGCACGTGGGGAGCAGCGAGTCCCGACAACAAGTGGTGGTTCCCGCCGGGCGGCGTGATCGCACTGCTGCCGAACCTCGAAGTCGCGCCGTTCGACGACGTGAACGTGCGCCGCGGCATCGCGCTCTCGCTGGACCGCGAGGAGATCGCCGAGACGGCATCCGAGGGATACATGGAACCTGCAGGCCAGACCGGCCTCATCCTGCCGAACCAGGAGGAGTACCTCGACCCCGAGATCCCCGACCAGGGCATGATCACGCAGGACAAGGATGCCGCGCTCGCGGCCTTCGAAGAGGCGGGCTACACGCTCGACGGCGACCGCCTCACAGGTCCCGACGGCGAGCAGCTCGAGTTCGCGATCACCACCGCCAACGGCTACTCCGACTGGACGAGGGCTGCGCAGACCGTGCAGCGCCAGCTGGCGGACGTCGGCGTCAAGGTCACGCTGAAGCTCCCGCAGCCCGCCGGCTACCAGAGCGCCATCAGCAACGGCGACTTCGAGATGGCGATCGGCGGCATGGGTGGCGGCGACGTCTACCAGGCTTACAACAACCTGCTCTCGAGCGAGTTCTACGTGCCGTCCGGCGAGGCGACCGCGAACAACTTCGAGCGCTTCCAGTCCGAAGAGGCCGACGCGCTGCTCGCGGAGTACCGCGGCACGGTCGACACCGCCCGTCAGACCGAGATCGTGCAGGAACTGCAGGGCATCGTCTACGACCAGATGCCCGTCATCGGCCTCTATTACGGGGGCATCTGGGGTCTGTTCAGCGACGCCAAGTTCACCGGCTGGCCCTCCGAGGAGGATCCGTACATGATCCCGCAGAACTACGACAACGCGCCGCTCGGGATCTTCATCAACCTGAAGCGCGTGAACGGAGACGACCAGTGAAGTACGTCCTCCAGAAACTGGGTCTGTTCGTGCTCACCCTGTGGGCAGCGGTCACCCTGAACTTCTTCCTCCCTCGCCTCATGCCGGGATCTCCCGCGGATGCCGCCATCGCGAAGCTCGCGCAGAACGGTCCGGTGTCGGATGCCACTCGTGCGGCGATCGAGGCCCAGCTCGGTGTGCCGACAGGGTCCATGTGGGATCAGTACGTGACCTACCTGGGTCAGGTCGCACGACTCGACTTCGGCGTCTCGTACACCTTCTACCCGCAGTCGGTGTCGAGCATGGTGTCGACCGCACTTCCGTACACGATCGGGCTCGTCGGGATCGTCACGATCCTGGCGTTCATCATCGGCACGCTGATCGGCGTCGCCGCGGCCTGGCGTCGCGGAACCTGGCTCGACAGCCTGCCGACGCTCACCGGTTCGTTCCTGAGCACGTTCCCGTACTTCTGGACGGCGCTGCTGCTGCTGTTCTTCCTCGGCTACGTGCTGCACTGGTTCCCGACGACCGGCGCCTACGCCGCGACGACGACACCAGGGTTCACCTGGGAGTTCATCGGCGACCTCGCCCAGCACGCGGTGCTCCCGGCGCTGACGATCCTGCTGACATCTCTCGGCGGCTGGATCATCGGCATGCGCAACGCCATGATCAACACGCTCGGTGAGGACTACATCACCTTCGCCGAGGCGAACGGCCTCCGCGGCCGCACGATCGCCGTCCGCTATGCGGCCCGCAACGCGATCCTCCCCAACCTCACCGGCTTCGGGCTCACGCTCGGCGGCGTGGTCGGCGGATCGATCCTCGTCGAGCAGGTCTTCGGCTATCCCGGTATCGGATACCTGCTCTTCAACGCCGTGATCGGGCAGGACTACCCGCTCATGCAGGCGCTCTTCCTGATGATCACGGTGAGCGTGCTCATCGCCAACTTCCTCGTGGACATCCTCTACGGGGTACTCGACCCGAGGACTCGCCGATGACCTCCACCATGAACGTCAAGCTCCCGGCCGACCGCATCGCCGCTCCCAGCCCCTGGCGGGCCTTCGGGCGGATGGTGGGCACCCTCTGGTCCAACGGCAAGGCGCGCCTCGGGCTCTGCATCCTCGGTGTCTTCGTGCTGGTCGCCATCTTCGCCCCGCTGCTGGCGCCGTACGGACCCAAGGACAACGACTTCGACCGCAACGCCGATGCGTCCGCAGCCCACTGGCTCGGCACCACGGCAGCGGGGGAGGACGTGCTCAGCCAGCTGATCTACGGCTCGCAGATCAGCATCCTCGTCGGCTTCGCCGCCGGCATCCTGTCCACGATCGTCGCCGTCCTCATCGGGCTGAGCTGGGGCTACATGCGCGGTTTCGCCGGTGACGTGATCGGCTTCATCGTGAACCTGTTCCTCGTGATCCCCGGCCTGCCGCTCATGATCGTGATCGCCGCGTACCTGCAGAACGGCGGCATCCTGATGATCATCGCCGTCATCGTGGTCACCGGCTGGGCGTGGGGCGCGCGAGTGCTCCGCAGCCAGACGCAGTCCCTCCGCGGGAACGACTTCGTCACCTCGGCGCAGTTCTCCGGCGACAGCAGGACGCGGATCGTGTTCCGCGAGATCCTCCCCAACATGACGTCGATCATCGCCGGCACGCTCTTCGGAGCGGCCACCGCGGCGATCCTCGCCGAGGCGGGCCTCGAGTTCCTCGGACTCGGCGACTCCAGCATCGTCAGCTGGGGCACGATGCTCTACTGGGCGCAGAACTCCAACTCGCTGCTCACCGGGCAGTGGCTGCTGCTGTTCGCCCCCGGTCTCTGCATCGCCCTCCTGGCGCTGAGCCTGACACTCATCAACTTCGGCGTGGACGGCATATCCAACCCGCGCCTGCGAGAGGGGAAGGGACGATGACCGCCCCCGAACAGAACGAGATCCTGCTCGACGTGCAGAACCTGTCGGTCGAGTACGCCTCACCCGGCACGACCCCGGTCGCGGCGGTGCACGACGTGTCGTTCACCCTCCGACGCGGCGAGTTCGTCGGCCTCGTCGGAGAGTCCGGATCGGGAAAGTCGACGCTGGGCTTCGCCCTCACGCGGCTGCAGAAGCCGCCGGCCCGGATCAGCGGCGGCCGCATCCTGTTCGGCGGGCGCGACATCCGCGAGCTCGGCACCGAGGAGCTGCGCCGGCAGCGCCAGGGCGGATTCGCCATGGTGCTGCAGTCGGGCATGAACGCCCTCAACCCGGTGCGGACCGTCGGTGCGCACTTCCAGGACATCTTCGCGGCGCACGGTCACGTGCCGCGCGAGTCGCGCGACGCTCGTGCCCGTGAGCTCATCGGCAAGGTCGGTCTCGACCCCGAGGTGCTGAAGCGCTACCCCGGCGAGCTCTCGGGCGGCATGCGACAGCGCGCGTCGATCGCGCTGGCCCTGTCGCTGGAACCGCAGCTGATGGTCTTCGACGAGCCGACCACCGCGCTCGACGTGCTCGTGCAGCACGCCGTGATGGACACGATCAAGGAGCTGCAGCACGCCGAGCACTTCACCGCCATCCTCATCAGCCACGATCTCGGCATCGTGCTCGAGGCCACCGATCGGGTGATGGTGATGCACGAGGGGCGGATCGTCGAAGACGCGTCGAGCCGCAAGATCCTCGACGACCCCAGCGACGAGTACACGCGGATGCTGCTGAGCCACTACGCCGACCCGCGGGCGAAGACGATCTCGATCCCCGGGTTCGTCGACCTCGGAACGCGGCGCCGTGAGGGGCGCTCACGCACCGACGTCACCGAGACCGTGCCGACCGTGTCGGAGCGCGACGCGCGCCGTGCGGATGCCGCGATCGTGGTCGAGGGCGTGTCGAAGCTCTACCCGGCGCCCCGCCGCGGCCAGGATGCCGTCACCGCCGTCGACGACGTCTCGTTCCGGCTCGAACCGGGGGAGGCGCTCGCGCTCGTCGGAGCCTCTGGATCGGGCAAGTCGACCATCGCGAAGCTGATCACCGGCGTCGAGAAGCCGACCTCGGGGACCGTGCGCTTCGGCGACACCGACGTGGCGTCGCTCAAGCGGCGCGGACTGCGTGACCTCCGCAAGGACGTGCAGATGGTGTTCCAGGATCCGTATGCGGCGCTCAATCCGCTGCACACGGTGGAATACGCCCTCACGCGGCCGGTCATGAACTACACGAAGCTGCGCGGGCAGGAGGCCAGGGACCGCGTGCTCGGGCTGCTCGAGACCGTCGGCCTCACGCCGGTGGAGCAGTTCGCGGCGAAGCTGCCGCACCAGCTCTCCGGCGGGCAGCGCCAGCGCGTCGTGATCGCCCGCGCCCTCGCGAGCGATCCGCAGGTGCTGATCGCCGACGAGCCTGTGTCGATGCTCGACGTCTCGCTCCGTGCCGGCGTCCTGGCCCTGCTCGAGGATCTGCGCGAACGGTGGGGCATCAGCATGCTCTACATCACGCACGACCTGCTGAGCGCTCGACTCGTGACGGAGAACATCCTGGTGCTGAACAGCGGGCGGGTCGTCGAGCGCGGCGAGACGAGCGAGGTGCTGCAGCATCCGGAGGATCCGTACACCGTCCAGCTGCTGGACGCCGTGCCGAATCCTGCGCGAATCCGATAGACCACACCACGAAAGGAGCACTCGTGCTCACATTCCCTGACGGCTTTCTCTGGGGAGCTGCGACCGCAGCCCATCAGGTGGAGGGGAACAACACGACCAGCAATTGGTGGGCCATGGAGCAAGCGCCCGGCTCTCCGATGGTCGAGCCGTCGGGCGATGCGGCCGATCACTTCCACCGGTACCCGGAGGACATGCGTCTGCTGGCGGATGCCGGACTCAACTCGTACCGGTTCTCCGTGGAGTGGGCGCGCATCGAACCCGAGCGCGGCTTCGTCTCGCGGGCGATGCTCGACCACTACCGCCGCATGATCGACACCGCGCGCGAGAACGGGCTCGACCCGACCGTGACGCTGATGCACTTCACGGTGCCGCAGTGGTTCCAGAAGGACGGGTTCTGGCGGGCGGACGACGCCGTCGATCTGTTCGCGCGCTACGTCGAGACCGTGCTGCCGATCCTCGAGGGCGTCACCTACGTCTGCACGATCAACGAGCCGAACATCGCCGCGATGCTCGCCGGGGGAGAGGATGCCGCGAATCTCGTCGCCTACGGTCTCCCGAACCCCGACCTCGCGGTCGCCGACACCCTGCTCGAGGCGCACCACCGCGCCTCCGAGATCGTGCACTCCGTGTCGGGCGCGCAGGCCGGCTGGACCATCGCGACCCAGGCCTTCCACTCCACGGGCGAGCCGGGGGCCGACGAGATGCTCTCCGCCTACGGCGACCCGCGCGACCACTGGTACCTCGACCAGTCCGCCGGTGACGACTTCGTCGGCGTGCAGGCCTACACCCGCACCTTCATCGGTCCGGAGGGCCCACTGCCGGTCGCGGACGACGTGGAGACCACGCTGACCGGCTGGGAGTTCTTCCCCGAGGCGCTCGAGATGGGCGTGCGCAGCGCGTGGGAGCGCAGTGGCGGCGTGCCGGTCCTGGTGACCGAGAACGGCATCGCCACCGCCGACGACACGCGACGCGTCGCCTACACGCAGGGCGCGCTGGAGGGGCTGCACCGCGCGATCTCCGACGGCATCGACGTGCGGGCGTACCAGCACTGGAGCGCCCTCGACAACTACGAGTGGGCGAGCGGATTCCGGCCGACATTCGGGCTGATCGGCTTCGATCACGAGACGTTCGAGCGCCACCCGAAGCCCTCCCTCGCCTGGCTGGGCGAGGTGGCTCGTCGCAACGGATTCTGAGCGCACAGCCGAGGCACCGTCCCGCGGGGTTACGCTCTGGACATGACGCACGCGATCGTGGACAAGCGGACTGATCGGCTGCGGTCGGCGGCCGCGGGACTCAGTGCCGCGGTCGTCGGCGTCGGCTTCGCCGAGCTGGTGGCGGCGATCGTCGAACCTGCGGCGAGTCCCTTCGCCGTGATCGGTGGCGGTCTGATCGACCTCGCACCGGCCTGGGCGAAGGACACGGCCATCGCGCTGTTCGGCACCGGCGACAAGATCGCGCTCCTCACGGGGATCGCCGTGGTGCTGGTGGTGGTCGCTGCCGCCGCCGGGCTTCTGGAGCTCCGTCGGTCGGGCATCGGCGCGACGATCCTGGGCGGGCTCGGCGCCCTCGCCGTCGTGGCGGCGATGATCCGTCCCGGTGCAGGTCCCTTCGCGTGGCTGCCCGGCCTCGTCGCCGGCGTCGTCGCGGTGATCGCGGTGCGCCTCCTGATCCGCCGGCTGCGGCCGATCGCCGGCCTCGCTCCCGACGGCGTGGATCGGCGGCGATTCCTGATCTGGACCGCGGGCACCGCCGCCGTCGGCGTCGTGTCGCTCATCGTGGGCAACATCGCTCGCGGAGCGACCCGCTCGATCGACGTGGTGCGCTCGGCGCTGCAGCTTCCGAAAGCAACCCGCACGGCCCCGGCCGTCCCGGCGGAAGCCGAGCTGGACATCCCAGGCCTCGCGCCGGTCGTGACCTCGAACATCGACTTCTACCGCATCGACACGGCGCTGATCGTGCCGCGGATCGACCCGGCCGACTGGTCGCTGCGCATCCACGGCATGGTCGATCGCGAGGTCGTCATCTCCTGGGACGAGCTGCTGGCCCTGCCGATGGACGAGGCCGACGTGACCCTGGCCTGCGTCTCGAACGAGGTCGGCGGATCCCTGATCGGCAATGCACGCTGGCTCGGACATCCGATCCGCGACCTGCTCGCCCGCGCGGGGGTGTCCGCGGATGCCGACATGGTGCTGTCCACCTCGTCGGACGGTTTCACGGCATCCACTCCTCTCGAGGCCCTCACCGACGATCGGGACGCCCTGCTCGCGATCGGGATGAACGGCGAACCGCTGCCGATGGAGCACGGCTTCCCGGTGCGGATGGTCGTCCCCGGCCTGTACGGCTACGTCTCCGCGACCAAGTGGGTCACGCAGCTCGAGGTCACCCGCTTCGACAAGGCCATGGGGTATTGGACGCCGCGTGGCTGGTCGGACCACGGTCCGATCAAGCTCCAGTCCCGCATCGACGTGCCGCGCGGCGGTTCGGTCGATGCGGGGGAGTCGGTGATCGCCGGGATGGCCTGGCAGCAGCACGTCGGCGTCGAGGGCGTCGAGGTCCGCGTCGACGACGGCGACTGGCAGCGTGCCGAGCTCGCCGACGCGATCTCGGCCGACACCTGGGTGCAATGGAGCCTGCCCTGGACGGCGGAGAGCGGTCGGCACACGATCGAGTGCCGCGCGATCAGCGTCGAGGGAGAGACCCAGACGGACCAGCCGGCGGCCCCGGCTCCGAACGGCGCTCAGGGCTGGCACCGCATCGAGGTCTCCGTCGGCTGAGCGCGCAATCACCCGCGTTGCGGCACCTAGAATTGTCCCCATGCCCGCAGGCGAATCGTTCTACATCACCACGCCCATCTACTACCCCTCCGACGTGCCCCACATCGGTCACGGGTACACGTCGGTGGCGGTCGACACCCTCGCGCGGTGGCACCGCCAGGCGGGGGACGACACCTGGATGCTGACGGGCACCGACGAGCACGGCCAGAAGATGCTGCGGGCCGCGGCCGCCAACAACGTCACGCCGCAGGAATGGGTCGACAAGCTCGTCAGCGAGAGCTGGTTCCCGCTGCTGACGACGCTCGACGTCGCCAACGACGACTTCATCCGCACCACCCAGGAGCGCCACGAGACCAACGTGCAGACGTTCTTCCAGCGCCTGTACGACCGCGGCTACATCTACGCGGGCGAGTACGAGGCGCTGTACTGCGTGGGCTGCGAGGAGTTCAAGCCCGAGTCCGAGATCGTCGACGGCACCGGACCCTTCGAGGGCCTCAAGGTCTGCGCGATCCACTCCAAGCCGCTCGAGCTGCTGCAGGAGAAGAACTACTTCTTCAAGCTCAGCGAGTTCCAGGGCCGCCTGCTCGAGCTGTACCGCACGCAGCCCGACTTCGTGCGCCCGGATTCGGCGCGCAACGAGGTCGTCTCGTTCGTGAGCCAGGGCCTGAAGGACCTGTCGATCTCGCGCTCGACCTTCGACTGGGGCATCCCGCTGCCGTGGGACGAGTCGCACGTCATCTACGTGTGGGTCGATGCGCTGCTGAACTACGCGACCGCGGTCGGATACGGCTCCGATGAGGAGACCTTCGCGCGCCGCTGGCCCGCGTACCACGTGGTCGGCAAGGACATCCTGCGCTTCCACGCGGTGATCTGGCCGGCGCTGCTGATGGCGGCCGGGCTCGAGGTGCCGAAGGGCGTCTTCGCGCACGGCTGGCTGCTGGTCGGCGGCGAGAAGATGTCGAAGTCGAAGCTCACCGGCATCGCGCCGACCGAGATCACCGACGTCTTCGGCTCCGACGCGTACCGCTACTACTTCCTCTCGGCGATCGCCTTCGGGCAGGACGGCTCCTTCTCGTGGGAAGACCTGTCGGCGCGCTACCAGTCCGAGCTCGCGAACGGCTTCGGCAACCTCGCCTCGCGCACGACGGCCATGATCGAGAAGTACTTCGAGGGCATCGTGCCGCCGCCGGCCGACTACACCGAGCAGGACGTGGTGATCCAGAAGATCGTGGCGGATGCCGCCTCGAAGGCGGATGCCGCCATCACGCAGTTCCGCATCGACGAGGCCATCTCGTCGATCTGGACGATCGTCGACGCGCTGAACGGCTACATCACCGAGAACGAGCCGTGGGCGCTGGCCCGCGACGAGGACCAGCGCGGTCGCCTCGGCACCGTGCTCTACACGTGCGCCGAGGGCCTGCGGGCACTCGCCGTGCTGCTCTCGCCGGTGATGCCGCAGTCCACCGAGAAGCTCTGGCACGCGCTCGGCGCCGGGGAGACGCTGGGGCGTCTGCAGGACCAGCCGATCCGCGAGGCCGGCGACTGGGGTGCTCTGCGGCCCGGCACGAGCGTCAACGGACTCGCGCCGCTGTTCCCGCGGGTGGAGTCCACGGCCTGACTCATGGCTGACACGTACGTCCGCGAACGCTCGGGAGACGGGCGCAAGGATCTGAAGTATCCGTCCGCTCCCGAGCCGCTCGCGGTACCCGTCTACGACAACCACGCGCACCTCGAGATCCTCGACGGCGACGACCCGCTCTCGCTGACCGAGCAGCTCGACCGGGCGCAGGCCGTCGGCATCGCGGGCGTCGTGCAGGCTTCGGGCGACATCGAGTCGTCGCGGTGGGCCGTCGAGGCGGCGGCATCCGATCCTCGCGTGCTGGCGGCCGTCGCCATCCACCCGAACGACGCGCCGACGTACGCCGAGGAGGGCCGCCTCGACGAGGCGATCGCCGTGATCGACGAGCTCGCCGCGCACCCGCGCACGCGCGCGATCGGCGAGACGGGACTCGACTTCTTCCGCACCGAGCCCGAGCGGCAGGCGCCGCAGTTCGCGTCATTCGAAGCGCATATCGCGCTGGCCAAGAAGCACGGCATCGCGATGCAGATCCACGACCGCGACGCGCACGATGCGGTGCTCGAGACGCTCGGCCGCGTCGGCGCCCCGGAGCGCACGGTCTTCCACTGCTTCTCGGGAGACGACGCGATGGCCCGGATCTGCGCGGACGCCGGCTACCACCTGTCGTTCGCCGGGAACGTCACGTTCAAGAACGCTCAGAACCTGCGCGATGCCCTGAAGGTCACGCCGCTCGATCGCATCCTCGTGGAGACGGACGCGCCGTTCCTGACGCCGGTGCCGCTGCGCGGGCGGCCGAACGCGCCGTACCTCGTGCCGATCACCGTGCGCTTCATGGCTGCCGAGCTCGGACTCGAGGTCGACGAACTCTCGACCCAGCTCGCCGCCAACACCCTCCGGGTCTACGGCTCCTTCGACTGAGGCTCGTTCGACTGAGGCTCGTTCGACTGAGTCGCGGAGACGATCTGCGAGATCGGCTTCCACACGAACACGAGGGTGAGCGCTGCACCGGCGAAGGCGAACCACCAGGGTGCGGTCAGACCCCAGATCTGAGCGATCACGCCGCCGAGCGCCTGGCCGATGACCATGCCGCCGAAGACGCCGACCATGTTGACCGAGGCGACTCTGCCCTGGAGCTCGGCGGGCACCAGCCGCTGGCGCACGGTCGTCGAGATCGTGCCCCACACGAACGCGTAGGCGCCGAACACGAACATGATCACGAGCGCCACCCAGCCCACGGTTGTCAGCGCGAACGAGAGGTGCATGAGCACCTCGAGCGACAGGACCACGCGCATCAGCGTCGCGAACGACACATGTCGCTCCAGCCAGCCGAAGCTGACCGTCGCGAGGAGGCCGCCGACCGCGGATGCCGTCGTGAGAGCGCCGAAGCCGACGGCACCCATGTGCAGGTGCTCGGTCGCGTACAGCACCAGCACGCCCCACGGAGCCGCCCACGTGACGTTGAACACCAGGATTATCAGCACCAGCATCCGCACCGGCGGGTTGCGCCAGAGCCAGCGCAGCCCCTCGGCGATGTCCGTATGGACGGGCGGGTGGGTGTCGGTCGCCCTGGGCGGGACGGGCGTCCTGGCCATGCGCGAGATCAGCACGACCGCGAGGCTCACGCACACGATCTCGAGCAGGAACGGCCATGCGGTCCCCGCGGCGAACAGGAAGGCGCCCAGCGGGGGACCTGCGAACTGATTCGCCACGAGATAGCCGGCCTGCAGCCGCGCGTTGCCGACGCCGAGATCGTCGGGCTTCACGAGCATCGGCAGCAGCGTGCTGCCCGCTGTGTCGACGAACACCTCGGCGGTGCCGTAGAGGAAGGCGACGGCGAGGACGATCCAGATGTTCGCGGATCCGGTCACGAGGAACACGCAGAGCCCGGCGAGCACGACCGCGCGTGCGGCGTTGGCGAACATCACCAGGCGCCGTCGGTCGAACCGGTCGGCGATCGCCCCGGCGTGCAGGCCGAAGAGCAGCCACGGGAGGAACTGCAGGATCGCGCCCGCCGCGACGAGGATCGGCGACGAGGTCATCGAGGCGATCAGCAGCGGTGCCGCCGCGAGGGCGACGCCGTCACCGACGTTGCTCGTCCAGGACGAGGCGAGAAGCCATCGGAAATCCCGGCCCATGCGGCGGGGCGCGACGAGTTCACCGAGAGAGGGCATCCCGAAAGACTACTGACGGTGGGGGACAATGGAGGGATGACCATCACGCTGCTCGGCGCCACCGAGATCCGCCGCCTCGCCGCCGAGCTCGACGTGACCCCGACCAAGAAGCTCGGACAGAACTTCGTCGTCGACGCCAACACGGTGCGCAAGATCGTGCAGGCCGCCCGTGTGCAGCCGGGGGAGCGCGTCGTGGAGGTCGGGCCGGGTCTCGGCTCTCTCACTCTCGCGATCCTCGAGACGGGGGCATCCGTCACCGCGGTCGAGATCGATCACCGCCTCGCCGCCCGCCTGGCGCAGACGGCAGCTGAGCACGGCGTCGAGCCGGACCGCCTCATGGTGGTCGACGCCGACGCTCTGCGCGTCACCGAGCTGCACGGCGAGCCGACCGTGCTCGTCGCCAACCTGCCGTACAACATCTCGGTGCCGGTGCTCCTGCATTTCCTCGAGAATTTCGCCTACCTGAAGCGCGGGGTCGTCATGGTGCAGTCCGAGGTCGCGGAGCGGCTGGCCGCCAAGCCCGGGTCGAAGATCTACGGAACTCCCAGCGTGAAGGCCGCCTGGTATGGGGAATGGAAGCTCTCCGGCACCGTGTCGCGGCAGGTGTTCTGGCCCGTGCCGAACGTCGACAGCCTGCTCGTCGGCTTCGACCGCTCGGAGGGCGAGCGCGGCAGCGAGGAGGAACGCCGCCGCACGTTCCAGATCGTGGATGCGGCATTCAACCAGCGTCGGAAGATGCTCCGTCAGGCGCTGTCGGGCATCTTCGGCAGCTCCGGCGCCGCATCCGACGTCCTGATCGCGGCCGGGGTGGCGCCGACCGCCCGAGGCGAAGACCTCAGCGTCGACGATTATCAGCGCATCGCGCAGCACGCCGTCTCGATCACCGGGGCCGGCATCAGGGACTAATCTGGCACGGTGACCGACTCTCCGCGCTTCAGCCCCGATGTTCCCGAACTGCACCGCCCGTACACGGCCGACGAGAGCCGCTATCAGCAGTTCGCCTACCGTCAGGTCGGCACGTCCGGTCTGTACCTGCCGCCGATCTCGCTCGGCCTGTGGTGGAACTTCGGCGACAACATCCCGCTCGACAACCAGCGCGCGCTGCTGCGCCACGCGTTCGACAACGGCATCACGCACTTCGACCTGGCCAACAACTACGGCCCGCCCTACGGCTCGGCCGAGAAGAACTTCGGTCGCATCTTCGCCGAGGACTTCCGTCCGTACCGCGACGAGCTGATCATCTCGTCGAAGGCCGGCTGGGACATGTGGCCCGGGCCGTACGGCGACTTCGCGAGCCGCAAGTACATCCTCGCGAGTGCCGAGCAGTCGCTCACCCGCATGGGTCTCGACCACGTCGACATCTTCTACTCGCACCGGGCCGACCCGGTGACACCGGTCGCCGAGACGGTCGCCGCGCTCGACACTCTCGTGCGTCAGGGCAAGGCGCTCTACGTCGGCATCTCGTCGTACAGCGCGGAGCGCACGGCCGAGGCGGTCGCGATCGCGAAGGAGCTCGGCACACCGCTGGTCATCCACCAGCCGGCGTACTCGATCCTGAACCGCTGGGTCGAGGACGGGCTGACCGAGACGCTGGAGCAGAACGGCCTCGGGGCGATCGCCTTCACGCCGCTGGCGCAGGGCCTGCTCACCGACAAGTACCTCGGCGACGGCACAGCGGAGCGGGCGCAGAAGCGCGGCTCGCTCCCGGACGCGCCGCTCGACGATGAGGCCGTGCAGACGCTGCGGTCGCTGAACGAGGTCGCGAAGGGACGCGGCCAGTCGCTCGCGCAGCTGGCGCTGCAGTGGACCCTGCGCAACCCCGTCGTCGCCTCGGCGCTGATCGGCGCCTCGCGTCCTGAGCAGCTCGACGAGAACATCGCGGCCGTGAACGGCCCGGCGCTCACCGATGAGGAGCTCGCCCGCATCGACGAGCTCGCCGGAGCGATCGACGTGAACCTGTGGGCGAAGTCCTCGGAGCTGTGACCGCATCATGAGCGTCGCCGCGTCCGCCGGATCCGTGCACGTGCGCGCACCGGGGAAGATCAACGTCTACCTCGGTGTCGGCGGGCGCCATGACGACGGGTATCACGCGCTCGCCACCGTCTTCCAGGCGGTGTCGCTGTACGAAGACGTGATCGCGCGGCACGCCGACGACTTCTCGCTCACGGTGACCGGCGTCGAAGACGTGGACTCGGTGCCGCTCGACGACCGGAATCTCGCGATGCGCGCGGCGAAGCTGCTCGCGGCGGCCACGGAGTACACCGGCGGCGTGGCGCTGGAGATCCGCAAGAGCGTCCCCGTCGCCGGCGGCATGGGCGGCGGATCGGCGGATGCCGCGGCGGCACTGGTCGCCTGCGACGCGCTGTGGGGCACCGGCCTCTCACCGGCGCGGATGCACGACCTCGCCGCGCGCCTGGGCGCCGACGTGCCGTTCGCTCTGCACGGCGGCACCGCGGTCGGTACCGGCCGGGGCGACCAGCTCAACCCCGCCCTCGCGCGAGGGCGGTTCGACTGGATCCTGGTCACGAGTGAGCAAGGTCTGTCCACGCCGGTCGTGTACGAGCGGCTCGACCTCCTCCGCGGCGAAGAGGGCGCGCTCGCCGACGACCCGCCGATGTCGCTGGACGTGCCCATCCCCGTGCTCCAGGCGCTCCGGTCCGGCGACGCGGCCCTGCTCGCGGAGGGCCTGTTCAACGACCTGCAGGCGGCGGCCGTCTTCGAGCGTCCCGACCTCGACGAAGTGATCCGTCAGGGCGTCGACGCGGGTGCGCTGCAGGGGATCGTCTCGGGCTCCGGTCCCACGATCGCGCTGTTGTGCCCTGACCCGGAGACCGCGCAGGACGTGCAGACGATGCTGCGCGATGCGGGCCTCGATCCGCTGCACGTGCACGGCCCCGTGCCGGGCGCGCGGATCCTGTGATCGGTAGTCGCCGCGCCTGAATAGCGTGTGATCACGACCACAACAGAGGGAGTGATCATGGGACTGTTCAACCGGAAGTCGTCGCAGGAACGCCAGGAGGAGGCGCTGCAGATGGCGGATGACATCGCCGCAGGACGCGGGTTCATGGGCAAGATGACGAAGGCGTTCATGGGGAGCGAGTTCACCGCGTCGATGCAGCAGGCGACCGCGTCGATCCATCGGGCGGATCACGTGGCGGGGCTGCGGGCCGCAGGTGTGCCGACGCAGCCGGCGACGGTGCTGGGCATGCAGGACACGGGGCAGACGATCAACGACAACCCGAGCATCGTGCTCACGCTGCAGCTCGGTGCCCAGGCGGTCGCCATCCAGGCGCTCGTGTCGCGTCTGGAGATCCCGAGGGTGGGGGAGCAGGTCCTCGTGATGACCGATCCCCAGTCCGGCGGACTGCTCTACGCGGGCCTCGCGCCGCGGGCCTGATCGCGTGGGTGCCTCGTTCTCGGGGGACCCTACTGCGCCTGCAGCAGTGCGCTCACCCGGTACGGGATCACCTCGCGGAGGAACAGGCTCGTCGAGGTGCGCAGGATCCCGGGGCACAGGCGCACGACCTCGGCCACGCGGTAGAGGTCGTCCGGGTCCTTCGCGACGACGCGCAGCAGCAGGTCGGTGTCACCCGCGGGGGCGAAGCACTCCAGGACTTCGGGGACGCGACTGAGCGCGTCGATCGCGGCGGTGATCTGATGCTGATCGAGCTCGACCAGGATCGAGGCGGCGACACCGCGACCCAGCGCCTGCGGGAGGATGCGCGAGCTGTGCGCGCGCAGGTAGCCGCCGGATTCGAGGCGGTCGAGCCGGGAATGCACGGTGCCGCGGGCCAGGCCGAGATCCTGGGCGATCAGGGCCACCGGGCGACGGGGGTCGCTGTCGAGCACCGCGAGGATCCTCCGGTCGGTCTCGTCGAGGTTGGCCATTTCGATCACCGTCGCCTTCTTCACCTCGTCAGAATTGATCGGAACGATCAATCAGAATCCACTCTATGGTCTCAGTGATCGTCGAGTGGTGGAATGAGTGACAGAAACGCACGATGTCGGCCACGAGCGGGCATCACGCGCACTCGACCGACGGGCCACGAGCCGCGCGCGCCGGGTGCAGACGGCGACGGGCCACGAGCCTCAGCCGGCCCCGTCCCCGCAAGGGGCGGGGCGGGCGCGGCCCTCGGCCGACGGGCTCGCGACGGTGGTCAGGCGTCCACCCGGCGGTCGGCGCGTCCGGTGTGCAGGTACAGGGCACGACCGTTGCCGTCGTCGCCGACGAACGCCAGCGGCAGCTGCAGGCCGTTCTGCGGTTCGCGGGGGAGGAGAGTGTCCGCGGTCCAGCCGACGAGCTCGATGGGTTCGGGGGCCGGACCGAGCTCGGCGAAGATGCCCTTCATGGTGCGCTCGAGCCAGATGCGGCCGTCGTCGTCGACCCGCACGGTCGAATCCGAGACCGATGACGAGTAGGTTCCGAGGATCCTCTCGACGTCGACCGCGACCGGGGTCTCCGGGATCGAGGGCAGCGCGGGCATGGTGACCCCGGTCAGGGCATCGAGGATCTTCGCGGTGATCGACTGGTAGGCGTCGACGGCCTGCCCGCCGTTCGTGAGGACCGCGACCGCGACGCCCGCGGAGGGGACCATCCGCAGGAACGCGCTCTGGCCGATCGTGCCCCCGTCGTGGCCGATGACCGGCCCGCCTTCCCAGTCGAAGATCTCCCAGCCGAGCCCCCAGGCGTCGCCCATCAGGCCGAGCTCGGGGAGGTCGACCTGCCGCTCCTGCATCGCCAGGACGCTCTTCTCGGAGAGCACTCGGGTCCCGTCAGCGGCGAGGCCGCCGTCCAGGTGCATGCGGGCGTAGGTCACCAGGTCGCGCGCCGTCATGGCGAGCATCGATCCGGCCGGAGCGTTCGAGCGGACCAGGCTCCACACCGGCGCGGGGACCGGCTCATCGCTGCCCTCGGCGGGTATGTGCCCGAGGGCGGCGCGGAACATGATCGCCTCGGCGGCCGTCGTGGCCACGTGTGTGAGTCCCAGCGGGGCGGCGAGGTGCGTCCGCAGGGCCTGGTCGTACGACGTGCCGCGCAGCACCTCGACGATGCGGCCGAGGATGACGAACGCGGCGTTGTTGTACGAGAAGCGCTCGCCGGGGGCGAAGAGCTGCGGGGCGTCGGCGATCGTCTCGAGGTACTTCTCCACCGCGTCGTCGCCGACGCCGGTGTCGTTGAACATGTCGCCCTCGAAGCCGCTCACGTGGCTCAGCAGCTGCCGAGCGGTGATCGTGGTCGCCGCGGCATCGTCCCCGATCGCGAACGCCGGCACGGTGTCGCGCACGGGGGCGTCGATGTCGAGCAGTCCCTCGTCGACGAGCTGCATGATGAGCGTCGCGGTCCAGGTCTTGGTGATCGACCCGATCTGGAAGAGCGAGTCCTCGTCGGCCTCGACACCGGTGTTGCGGTTCAGGATGCCGGCGACGGTGGTGAAGATCTCGCCGTCGGCCAGGATCGCGACGGATGCCGCGGGGATGTGCGCGTCGGCGAGCATCCGGGGAAGGTGCTCCCGCACCCAGCTGCCGATTTCGTTCAGGTCGGACACGTGCGCTCCTCTTGGTCGAGTGGGCCGTCGTCTTCGAGGCGATGGCGATGGGCCGAGACTATCCGCGTGCACACTCACCTCGTTGGTGCCGGGCGACGAGACTTGCGCAGACCTTGGTGCGCGCGGACGAAGGACTGACGCTCACGCATCCCCGCGTATCGCGCGCCCCGGGAGGGCGTCGGAGACGATCTCTCCGGCGTGCACGACCGGAGTGCCGTGCACGTACAGCTCGCGCACGCCCTGCGAGGGGCGGGTCGGGTCGGCATAGCTCGCTCTGTCGGTCAGTGTCGTCGGGTCGATCACGACGATGTCCGCGTCGGCTCCGATCGTCAGATGGCCCTTGCCCCGCATGCCCGAGGAGACCTCGTCGAGCACCCGCGCCGGCAGATAGGAGCAGCGGCGGAACGCTTCGATCCAGCTCCAGGCGCCGCTCTCCCGAACCATCAGACGCAGCGACTTCGCGAAGGTCCCCGCCGTGCGCGGATGGGTGTGGCCGCCCGCGGGAAGCGGCCACTCGCGCTGTTCGTGCAGGGTCGCTCCTGCCGCCCCGGTCCACGAGATCGGCATCGCATCGCTCGCGACGATCGAGTCCGGGTACGCCAGGGCGCGCTGCAGGTGCGCGCGGTCGAAGGGATCGGCCTCGTCGAGGAACGTCACGATGCAGGTGGCGCCGGGGTCGGTCGCCCGCACCTCGCGCAGTCGGGCTTCGTCGGCGATGCGCTCGCCGGTCTCGACCAGCACGAGGGACGACGGGGTGAGGCCGAGACCCGCGAGCTTCTCCGGGGCGAGGAAGAACGCGCCGATCGCCGTACTGCCGGCACCGTAGGGGTAGGCCTCGACCGTGACGCGGGAGCCGGCGGCCCGGCTGCGGTCGAGCAACCCCAGTACGCGGTCGACGTGCCGCAGCGACGTGCTGTTCACGTGGCAGTGGTGCATCGCGGCCCCGGTCTCAGCGGCGGCGCGGACGAGCTCCTCCGAGCCGTCGATCGGCGTGCGCGGATCGGCCTCGATCAGTTCGCGCACGTGCGTGAAGGTCGGGGCGTGCGCGGCTGCGGCCAGACGGGCGAGGTCGAGGTACTCGTCCGGGTCGGACCGTGGCGCGTAGCCCATGAGCACGCCGATGCCGAGTGCGCCCGCGCCGAGCTCGTCTTCCAACAGGCCCAGCCAGCGACGACGTTCCGCGGGGGAGGAAGACCGCTGCCAGTCCGGCGTGCCGAGCAGGTGCATCGAGGCGGTGAAGTCGGCCACGGGCATCCGGTCGAGGTGCGCGTAGGCCCGCGCCTGCGTCCAGGATGCCGAGAAGCCGTAGTTCAACGGGCGACCGTCGGACGCGGCGCGAGCGAGGGCCTCGGCGATCGGCATGAGTCCGGCCTCGAGGTCGAGGGCGGTCGTGACACCGTCCATCGCCTGCAGCCGGTGGCCCGCGATGGAGTGCACATGACTGTGCAGGTCGACGAAACCCGGCCCGACGATGAGACCCGAGGCATCCACCACCTCGGCATCGCGCGGGGCGATGAGCCCGTCGCCGAGCGCGGCCACATGCCCGTCGGCGATCAGGAGGTCGGTGATCCGGTCGGTTTCCGCCTTCGGGTCGATGACGCGCCCGCCGCGCAGCAGAGTGTCCACGCTGTCACCCTGCCATGCGGGATGGGGCCTGTACCGGTGCCGCTCGACGAAAACGGGCGGTCCTTGCGGTGCCGACGCACAACCTCGATCTGCGGGAGGTCGGGCATCGAGAGGTGCACGCACGCTCGTCGAGAGACATAATGTAGAGACGATGTGACCGTGCACATGCGAGGAGGCCTGCGATGTCCACCGCCTCCGAGCGTGCCCGGATGCCGAGCATCCGCGACGTCGCGCGTCTCGCGGGGGTGTCGCACCAGACCGTCTCGCGGGTGCTGAACGATCACCCCAGCATCCGTCCGGAGACGAAGGCCAAGGTCCTCGACGCGATCTCCGTGCTCGACTACCGACCGAACCTCGCGGCGCGGGCACTCGTGACGAGCAGGTCGAACATGCTGGGCATCCTGTCGGCGACCATCGGGGAGTTCGGTCCGACGTCGTCGATCGCCAGCATCGAGGATGCCGCCAGGGAAGAGGGCTACTCCGTCTCGACCCTGAATCTCGCCGACACGACACCGGAGGCGATCGGCAACGCCGTGCGTCAGCTGGCGCGGGAGCAGGTCGACGGCATCGTCGTGCTGGCCCCGCAGGTGCGTGTCTTCCATGTGCTGCGCGGCATGTCGTTGGACATCCCGTTCGTGAACCTGCAGACGGCCTCGGGGTCCGACGGCGTCAGTCTCTCGGCCGATCAGGTCGCGGGTGCGCGAGCGGCGACGGAGCACCTGATCTCGCTCGGTCACAGCGATATCCTCCACCTCGCCGGCCCGCAGGACTGGATCGAGGCGGAGTCCCGCATGCGCGGCTACCTCGACGGACTGCGGGAAGCGGACCTGCCGACGTTCCCCCCGATCCGCGGCGACTGGACCGCGGACTTCGGATATTTCGCAGGGCAGGAGCTGTCCCGCCGCCGCGACTTCACGGCCGTATTCGCGGCGAACGATCTGATGGCGATCGGTCTGATGCACGGTTTCCGCGATGCGGGCGTGCGTGTGCCGCACGACGTCAGCGTCATCGGCTTCGACGACATCCCGGTCGCGGCGCACGTCGCACCCACGCTGAGCACCGTGCACCAGGACTTCCCCGAGCTCGGGCGACGAGCCGTGCGCATCCTCCTCGCGCAGATCCGCGGCGATCAGGTGCCGGACTTCGGGCCGTTGAAGACCCTCCTTCGTGCTCGTGAGTCCGCTGCATCACGGTAGCGACACGAAATCCGGACCCTGACTTGACAGTCCCGGGTTCGGCGAGGACGATATATCAATGTGAACGGTCACATCGGAGGTGACCGCACGTCGCAAGGAAGATACGTGAGCACCACAGCAACGTTGCCGACAGTGTCAGGCCCCATCCTGGAGATGCGTAGCATCACGAAGGAGTTCCCGGGGGTCAAGGCACTCGCCGACGTATCCATCACCGTGCGCGCAGCCGAGATCCACGCGATCTGCGGCGAGAACGGCGCCGGGAAGTCCACTCTGATGAAGGTCCTCTCGGGTGTTTACCCGTACGGCACCTACGAGGGCGAGATCCTGCTCTACGGCGAGGAACAGCGCTTCAAGGACATCGTCGCGAGCGAGCAGGCCGGTATCGCGATCATCCACCAGGAGCTCGCGCTGATCCCGGAGCTCTCGATCACCGAGAACATCTTCCTCGGCAACGAGATCAAGCGCTTCGGGCGGATCGACTGGCAGGCGCAGAAGCAGCGGTCGGTCGAACTGCTCGCGCGCGTCGGGCTGCGAGAAGACCCCGACGTGCAGATCAAGACCCTCGGCGTCGGCAAGCAGCAGCTCATCGAGATCGCGAAGGCTCTCAACAAGGACGTCAAGCTCCTCATCCTCGACGAGCCGACGGCGGCGCTCAACGAGTCCGACTCGCAGCACCTGCTCGACCTGATCCTGGGCCTCAAGGCCAAGGGCATCGCGTCGATCATGATCAGCCACAAGCTCAACGAGATCGAGCAGATCGCCGATGAGATCACCATCATCCGCGACGGCCGCACGGTCGAGACGCTCGACATCTCGCGCGGCGAGATCAACGAGGACCGCATCATCCGCGGGATGGTCGGCCGATCGCTGGAGAGCCGCTACCCGGACCGCACACCCGACATCGGCGAGGTGTTCTTCGAGGTCAAGGACTGGTGGGTGCAGCATCCGACGGTCTCCGAGCGCATGGTCGTCAAGGGCTCCAACCTCAACGTCCGCCGCGGCGAGGTCGTCGGCATCGCGGGCCTGATGGGCGCCGGCCGCACCGAGTTCGCCATGAGCATGTTCGGCCGCTCCTACGGCACCTACCTCTCCGGCACGATGATCAAGGACGGTCAGGAGATCGTCCTGCCAGACGTAGCCTCGGCGATCAAGCACGGGCTCGCCTACGTCAGCGAGGATCGCAAGTCGCTGGGCCTGAACCTCCTCGACACGATCAAGCGCTCGGTGGTCGCCGCGAAGCTCTCGAAGATCTCCCACAACGGCGTCGTCGACGCACGCGAGGAGTTCGAGGTCGCCGACCAGTACCGCAAGGCGCTGCGGATCAAGACGCCCTCGGTCGAGGAAGGCGTCGGCAAGCTGTCGGGCGGCAACCAGCAGAAGGTCGTCCTCGCGAAGTGGATGTTCACCGATCCCGACCTGCTGATCCTCGATGAGCCCACCCGTGGCATCGACGTCGGTGCGAAGTACGAGATCTACGCGATCATCAACCAGCTCGCCGCCCAGGGCAAGGGCGTCATCGTCATCTCCAGCGAGCTCCCCGAACTCCTGGGCATCTCCGACCGCATCTACACCGTCTTCGAAGGTCGGGTCACCGACTGCATCCCGGCCGATCAGGCGACACCCGAGGCCCTCATGCGCAGCATGACGTCCGCGACCCAGAAAGCATCCGCATGACCACCGAATCCACCCCCGCGAAGACCGGGTTCCACTTCAAGGACATCACCAAGATGTTCGGCGGAGGCGGAACGTCGACGCTGCGTCAGTTCGGCATCCTCGGCAGCCTGATCGTCATCATCGTGCTGTTCGAGATCCTGACGCTGATCCGCAACGGACCCAACGGTGCGACGCTGACCTCGGGCAACCTGATCAACGTCATCAACCAGTACTCGTTCATCCTGATCCTCGCGATCGGCATGGTGATGGTCATCATCATGGGGCACATCGACCTCTCGGTCGGCTCCGTGGCGGCGTTCACCGGCATCATCGTGGCGAAGTCGATGACGGAGGGGAACCTCCCCTGGCCGCTGGCGATCCTGCTCGGCCTCGCGGTCGGAGCGGCGGTCGGCGCCTGGCAGGGGTTCTGGGTCGCGTACGTCGGTGTCCCGGCGTTCATCGTGACGCTGGCCGGCATGCTCTTCTTCCGAGGCGCGCAGCAGTGGATCGGAGACGCGCAGACGATCCCGGTGCCCAAGGGCTTCCAGGTGATCGGAACGGGCTACCTGCCGGAGATCGGTCTCCCGCTGCCGTTCAACATCCCGACGATGCTCCTCGCTCTCGTCGCGGTCGCCTGGCTCGTCTTCTGGGAGATCCGCACCCGGCGCATCCAGCACAAGATGGGCTCCGACCGGGCGCCCCTCTGGGTGAGCATCACCAAGGTCGTGCTGATCTCGGTCGTCGTACTCGCCGCGGCGTGGATGTTCGCCACGGGTCGCCCCGGCACGAGCTTCCCGGTGCCGGGTCTGATCCTGCTGGCCCTGGTCATCGTCTACACCTTCATCACGAGCAACACCGTCTTCGGCCGCCACATCTACGCGGTCGGCGGCAACCGGCAGGCCGCACGCCTGTCGGGTGTCAAGGATCGCTGGGTCGACTTCTTCGTGATGATGAACATGTCCGTGCTCGCGGCCCTCGCCGGCATGATCTTCGTCGCCCGCTCGCAGGCCTCCGGTCCGAACGACGGCACCGGCTGGGAGCTCGACGCCATCGCCTCGGTCTTCATCGGTGGCGCGGCCGTCGCCGGTGGTATCGGAACCGTGATCGGGTCGATCATCGGTGGTCTCGTGATGGCGTTCCTCAACAACGGCCTCGCGCTGCTGGGACAGGGCTCCGACGTCGTCTCGATGATCAAGGGCCTCGTGCTCCTCATCGCGGTCGGCATCGACGTCTGGAACAAGCAGCAGGGTCGTCCTTCGCTGATCGGCTTCATGACGCGCCGCTTCGGGCGAAAAGAGGATCCGGCGCTGCAGACCTTCGAGCCCAACAAGACCTACCAAGCCCCACCCGTCGACAAGACGAGCGGAAAGTAGGGGTCGACTCGCGTTCGCACGCGTGAGACGACCTTCACACACCAGAGAAAGAGATCACATGAAGAAGATGCTTCTGACGGCGACAGCGATCGTCGCCGTGGGCGCGTTCGCCCTCACCGGATGCTCCTCGGAGCGCGGCGGAGACACCGGAGGCTCGGGGGAGGAGACCGCAAAGGGCTTCGCCGCGGACTCCACGATCGGTGTCGCACTCCCGGACAAGACCTCGGAGAACTGGGTTCTCGCCGGCAAGCTGTTCGAGGACGGCCTCGCCGAGGCCGGCTTCAAGGCTGACGTGCAGTACGCTCCCGCGTCGAACACGGTCGCCGAGCAGCAGAACCAGATCCAGGCGATGGTCACCAACGGCGCCAAGGTCATCATCATCGGTGCCAAGGACGGCAAGCAGCTGGCGACCCAGGTGCAGGCGGCAAAGGATGCCGGCGCCACCGTCATCGCCTACGACCGTCTGATCGAGAACACCGAGGCCGTCGACTACTACGCCGCCTTCGACAACTTCAAGGTCGGCAACCTGCAGGGTCAGGCCCTGCTCGACGGTCTCGCCGAGCGTGCGGGCCACGAGGCTCCGTACAACATCGAGCTGTTCTCGGGCTCGCCGGACGACGCCAACTCGGCGGTCTTCTTCGACGGTGCCATGGAGGTCCTGCAGCCGAAGATCGACGACGGCACGCTGAAGGTCGTCTCGGGTCAGACCGAGATCGCTCAGACGGCGACCGAGGGATGGCTCGCCGAGAACGCCCAGAACCGCATGGACACGCTCCTGACCGGTTCGTACAGCGGTGACACCGTCCTCGACGGCGTCCTCTCCCCGAACGACACCCTCGCCCGCGCCATCATCACCTCGGTGCAGCAGGCCGGCAAGCCGGTTCCGGTCGTCACGGGTCAGGACTCCGAGGTCGAGTCCGTCAAGTCGATCATGGAGGGCATCCAGTACTCCACGATCAACAAGGACACGACGCTTCTCGTCGAGCAGGCCATCAAGATGGTCCAGCAGCTGCAGAAGGGCGAGGAGGTCGACGTCAACGACACCGAGTCCTACGACAACGGCGCCAAGGTCGTTCCGGCGTACCTGCTCGACCCGGTGATCGTCACGAAGGAGAACGCGGCCGAGGCTTACGCCAACGTCCCGAGCCTCCTCGAGATCGTCAAGTCCTACGAGTAAGACCCCCGTCCTCTGAGAGGACGCAGCACGAGCCGTCCGGTCCCCTCCTCTTTCGAGAGGGGGCCGGGCGGCTCGTCCGCGTTTCGGCATGTCGACGTGCACACTCCGCGGTGTCGGTGGTGTGCCCCTGAACCATTGGGGTGTGCGATCGCCCGTCCTACGGTGAGCAGCGACTCAGCCGAACGGACGGGAGTGAAGACGCATGGGATTCATCACACGAGGGGCGCGCGGGGCCTCGACGGTCGTCGCGCTGGTGGCCGCGACAGGCCTTTTCGCCACGGGTTGGGCGGGGGCGAACGCGCCGACGGGGGGAGCGCCGACCGCGGTCACGGCTGCGGCATCGGGCGAACCTGATGACTTCATCCGCGACGTCCGCACCTGGGTGACGACCTCGGAGGCCGACCGCACCTACAAGATCTCGGTCGCGCTGCCGGCGAACTACACCGAGACGGGTGAGCCGTATCGCGTGCTCTACGTCACCGACGCCAACGCGGAGTTCGGCATGGCTGTCGAGACGGCGCGCCTGAACGCTCCGGGGACGGTCGTCGTCGGCATCGGCTACGACAATCCCGGCCAGGGTTTCGCGTCTTCCGGAGTGCCTCGCACTCTCGATCTGACGCCGACCGCCATCGCCGGTGCGAACTCCGGTGGTGCACCGGAGTTCCTGTCGTTCCTCCGCGACGAGCTGGTGCCGTACGTCGAGAGCGAGTACCACGTCGACTCCGAGGATCGCGCGTTGATGGGCCATTCGTTCGGCGGTCTCTTCGCGACGTACACGCTGCTGCACAACGAGGGGCTCTTCGACCGTTTCGTGATCGCGAGCCCGTCGATCTGGTGGGACGACCGCACGATCCTCGACATGGAGCAGGCGTACTCCGAGTCGCATGACACGCTCGATGCGCGCGTCTTCCTTTCCGTCGGATCTCTGGAGGAGACCACCAGTGGCTTCCCGATGACGAGCGACATGACGAACTTCGCGCACACGCTCGCAGGTCGTGGGTATGAGGGGCTGGAGCTCGGCGCCCATGTGTTCGAGGACGAGACTCATCTGTCGGTGATCGGTGCGGCTTTCAGCCGAGGTATCCGCTACATCTACGCCGCTCCGGGTGAGACCATCCCGGGCACGACCCTCCCCGGCGACCCGGTGGCCACAGCCCCGGTCGTGACGACCCACCCTGCAGACGCTCAGGTCGAGACCGGGCAGGATGCGACTTTCACGACGACCGGCACAGGCAGCCCCGCGCCGACGGTGCGGTGGCAGACCGCGCTGCCCGACGCGGGAGACTGGGTCGACATCCCTGATGCGAACACGACCACGCTCACGGTCACAGCCGTCCCTGAATCCGCGAGCGGCACCCAATACCGGGCCGTGTTCACCAACTCCGTGGGCGAGGCGGTCACGGATGCCGCGACGCTCACGGTCGTGCCCGCCGAGGAGACGGGTGCGGGCGGGCCGAGCGAGGCGGATCTGACCGACGCCAACCGCGGCGGGGTGACGGTTCCCGATTCCGTCGTGCAGGGCGGGACTGCCGTGGTGTCCGTCGGTGCGGATTCGGCAGGCGACTCGGTGGACGTGTACCTGTTCTCCGATCCGGTGCTGTTGGGGACGCGCGTGGTGAAGGTGGACGGCACGACGACGGTCACGATCCCTGCGGATGCGGCGCTCGGTGCGCACCGGATCGCGGTCTACGCGGCCGACGGTGCACTCATCGGATGGGCTGCCACCACCGTCACGGCCGCGACGTCGGGTGGTGCCGCTGCGGCCGCGACCGGTGGCCTGTCCGACACCGGCGGGGAGGCGAGTGTCGGCGTGTTGGCGGGGGCGCTGCTCCTGCTCACCGCGGGCGGAGGACTCGTCCTCGCCACTCGGCGGCGCAAAGCGGTCCCGGCGGCGTAGAGCGGTGGGCCAGGGGGACCAGTACGTCAGAATGGTGCGGACGCCATCGTGCTCTCCGTGAACCTGACCGTGTTCTGCGCCGGAGGTTCGTCGATGTAGACGCGGCCCGTGGGGCTGGTCCATTCGAGGACTCCGCCCGCTTGCTGCCGGACGTGCCACGGCGAGTGGTGCTTCAACATGTGATGCCGTCGGCAGAATGCGGCGAGGTTGTCATGGCACGTCTGTCCACCGGTCGCAGCCGCGACGTTGTGATCGAGATCGCATTTTCGCGCGACCAGGCCGCAGGTCGGAAACCGACATCGCTGGTCTCGGGCTCGGAGGTGTCGCCGCAGTTGTTCGCTGGGTCGGTACCGGTCGACTGCGAGCATGGCGCCGCTGCTCGGATGTGTGAAGACGCGATCCCACCCCGCAACCATGCCGGCGAAGAAGCGGGCGGTCCACGAATCGATCGGGATCGAGCCGTCCAGTTCGGCCGGGGGAGAGCAACGAACTGAGGCCGAGGTCGTTTCGCCATGGATCAGTGACGAGGCGGGCACGGTCACCTCGACCCGGGCGTGGATCTCGCCGAGCAGCCCGTCTTCGGTGTCGTGCGCCGCCGGGGCGCCGGTCAAGACGAGGTCCGCCATCAGGTCGGCGCGCAACTGGTCTGTCGTCCGCTCGTCACGTGCAGCGCCGGGCTCCTTCGCAGCCTTGCCGTTCTCTTCCTTGAGTGCATGCGCCATCTGCGAGAGCCGGTCGAACATGCCGTGCACGAGCGCTGCGGGACCATGCATGCCGATCTCGGCCATGCCGTCGTCGCCATCCTTCATCCACACTCGCCGCTTCTCGCGGGCATCGCGATGCCGCTCGGTCACCGAGCGCTTCTGGTATTTCTCCGCGATCCGCCGGGCGATACGGCGCAGCCGGTTCGGCGACTCGACGGCCGCGGTCTCGAGGACCTCCGCAGCGTAGGCCGCGCGATCCGCCTCATCGTCGAGATGTGCACCGGCGTCGACGATGACACGCGAATGCGCCGCACTGATCCGCCCCTCGCCCTGCGCGTGCCACACCGACGGGAAACGGTCCACCAGCCATGACGCGTCGGACATCCGCCGCTCGACCGTCCGGTCGCTCACGCGCTGTATCGCGCCGATCTCGGCCGCGACCGAACGGATCGTCATGTCGCCGCCGTCGGGATGGCGACCCTCCTGGGCGATGTCGACGGCCAGCCGGCCGGCGAGTGCAAGAAGCCCGTCGCGGGCCGCTCGCATGCTGCTCAACGTCGCTTCGGCAGCGGCAAGCGATTCGACCAGATCGGCGAGCATCGCCATCTGAGAGTCTGTCGCATCCACCATCGCTTCCATGACCTCAGTACATCAGCAACCACCGACATTCGAAGATATGTTCACTTTCGAATCGCGACGGAGATGCTGCCGCCGCAGACTGACCTGCCGCGCTAGTCCCAGATCGGGTCGTCGGGGTCGGGGGAGTCCGTGCCGTCGGCGTCGGTCATGATGCGCGCCTCAGCGATCCATGACGTCAGCCGACCGCCGTGGAGCATGTGCGGTCTCGGTGTGCCGAGGAGATCGGGGGTCGTCGCGATGTCCAGCGGCTCATCGCTCGCGAAGACGACGACGTTGCTGAGCGGTCCCTCATCGTCGGTGGGTTCTGCCTCGAGAACGACGGCGACGTTCTCGAACACCGTGCCCAGGGTCGCCGCCTGTCGCCGCGAGTACTCGAACGGATGCCCATCGAGCAGGTTGACGGCCACGACACCATCGGCTGCAGAGCGCGCAGCGACCCGGCGGTAGAACTCCTGGCTGGCCACGCGGTGCCGGATGACGGCGGCATCCCACAGATCGACGACGGTGAACTGCGCTTCCACCCAATCGCTGTCGACCGCGCTGCCGTCCGTTGCTTCCGCGCCGAGTGCGGGGGAAGGGGATCGCCCCTCGCCGGGAAGCTCCGCGTCTGCGACTGCTCTCGCATCGCCGAAGATGACGCGCAGGTCGGCGCCGGCGGGAAGAGGCAGCGCCGCGATCACTGCGGCGTAGAGAGCGGGCTCGAACTCGACCACGAGCTGAGGGGACCCGGCACGGGCGGCCTCGACGTAGCGCGCCAGCGTGAGCGCTCCGGCGCCCAGATGCACAGTGAACAACGGCTCGCCGGGCTCGGCCGCGGCATCGATCGCTCGGGCGATGTGCCGGATATACGCGTATTCGAGTTCCGTGGGGTCCGTCATCGAGACGACGGACTGCGGAATCCCATCGACGCTGAGCTCGTAGCGACCGGGTCGCCTTTTCGACTCCACCAGCTTCGCCTTGCGATTGTCGAGCGAGAGCGAGAACACCCGGTGATTCCTTGGCACCCGTCGATCTTAGGTCCTGCCCGCACGACTACCCTGGAGAGGACATGGCACATCTTCTCGGGGCTGAAGCCCTTCATCTCGAATATCCGACCAGGGTCGTCTTCGACTCCGTGACCCTCGGCATCGAGGAAGGCGACCGCATCGGCATCGTCGGCCGCAACGGTGACGGCAAGTCCAGCCTCCTCGGGATGCTGGCAGGCATCAAGGAGCCGAACTCCGGCCGCGTCACCGTGCGCGGCGGCACCACGATCGGGGTGCTGTCCCAGGCCGACACACTCGCCGACGACGTCACGATCAGCGAGGCCGTGGTCGGCGACACCCCGGAGTACGAGTGGGCCGGCGACGCCCGCGTCCGCGACGTGATCGAGGGACTCCTGAAGGACCTGCCGTGGGATGCCGAGATCGGCTCGCTCAGCGGAGGTCAGCGACGCCGGGTCTCGCTCGCGAAGCTGCTCGCCGGGGACTGGGACGTCATCGCCCTCGATGAACCCACGAACCACCTCGACGTGGAGGCGATCACCTGGCTCGCCGGGCACCTCAAGCGCCGGTGGAACGCGAACTCCGGAGCGCTCATGGTGGTGACCCACGACCGCTGGTTCCTCGACGAGATCTGCACCGAGACCTGGGAGGTGCACGACCGCATCGTCGAGCCCTTCGAGGGCGGATACGCCGCCTACATCCTGCAGCGCGTCGAGCGCGACCGGATGAACGCGACGATCGAGGCGAAGCGGCAGAACCTCGCCCGTAAGGAGCTGGCCTGGCTGCGTCGCGGCGCGCCCGCTCGCACGGCCAAGCCGAAGTTCCGCATCGATGCCGCCAACGAGCTCATCGCCGACGTGCCCGAGATCCGCGACAAGGTCTCCCTGCAGTCGCTCGCCGTCTCGCGGCTCGGCAAGGACGTCGTCGATCTGCTCGACGTCGGCGTGACGTACCCCCGCACCGACGGCGGCACGCGCGAAGTGCTGCGCGACATCGAATGGCGCATCGCGCCGGGCGAGCGCACCGGCATCCTCGGAGTGAACGGGGCGGGCAAGTCCACGCTGCTCGGTCTGATCGCGGGCACCGTCGAACCCACCGTGGGGCGGGTCAAGCGCGGCTCGACCGTGATCGTCAAGACGCTCACGCAGCGCCTCGACGAACTGGAGGACGTGCGCCGCGAGCCGGTCCGCGTCGTGATCTCCCGCTTGCGCACCTCGTACACGCTCGGCTCGGGCTCGAAGGCGCAGGATCTCACGCCGGGCCAGCTCCTGGAGCGCCTCGGATTCGACTCCGCCCAGCTGTCCACCCCGGTGAAGGATCTCTCCGGAGGCCAGCAGCGCCGACTGCAGCTGCTTCTGGTGCTCCTCGACCAGCCGAACGTGCTGATCCTCGACGAGCCCACCAACGACCTCGACACCGATATGCTCGCCGCGATCGAGGACCTCCTCGACTCGTGGTCGGGCACCCTCCTGGTGGTCAGTCACGACCGGTACTTCCTGGAGCGCGTCACCGACCAGCAGTACGCGATCCTCGACGGCCACCTGCGCCACCTCCCCGGCGGCGTGGACGAGTACCTGCGACTGCGGCAGCTGCAGGATGCGGCGCCGTCGAAGTCTCAGACCGCGACGAACACGGCGAAGAAGTCCGCGGGTCTCGATGGGGCGGCTCTGCGCACGGCCCAGAAGGAGATCTCCGCGCTCGAGCGCCGCATCGAGAAGCTCACCCAGCAGATCAACAAGGCGAAGAACGCGCTCGCCGAGCACGACCAGTCCGACTACGAAGGCATCGCCGACAAGATGAAGGCGATCGCCGACACGCAGGCGGAGATCGAAGAGCTGGAGCTGCGCTGGTTCGAGCTCACCGAGGAACTGGACTGATCACGGCGACGATCGGGCGGTGATCACTGCCGGCCGCATCGGTGATCACCGTCGCGCCGCGCACCTCCCAGGCCGAGCCGACCAGGACGTGATCGATGGGAGCGGCGAGCCAGAGCGGAGCGGCCGCAGGCCAGGTGCCATCGGTGGCCGCGCCTGTCTCGAGCGCGGCATCCCGGCATCCGTCGAGCGCAGCTCCGAGGTGATCGACGGTGGCGTTGAGGTCGCCGACGATCACGGCCTCCGGGTCGGTGCAGCGATCGGCGACCCACTCGAGCCCGCCGCGCCAGTCGTCGAACATGCCGGGCAGCGGCGGCAGCGGGTGCGCGGCGACGATGTGCGGACCGGAGCCGTCGACGGGCTCCCACACTCCGCTGGGCAGGCCCGGGGTGGAACCCGCATCCTCGTCCATGCGGTAGTCGCCCAGCTCGTCCGCGATCAGCACGGAGGTCGGGATGTCGGAGTCGTCGTCTGCCCCGCGGGTCGTGTCCGCCGTCATGGCCTTGCCTTCGAGGGCGACGAGCCGGGCGACCTCGGCCACGGCCGTCTCGTCGGTCTCGGGGAGGCTCACGATGTCGGCATCCGTCTCGATCACGAGGCGGGCGATCGACTGCGGCGAGGCCGCCCCACCGAGCGTGTTCCAGGCGACGACGGTCAGCTCGTCCGGCCCCGCGCTCGCCGTCGGCACCCCGCCACCACCGCGCGCCAGCACGACCCCGGCGTTCGCCGCCGATGCGGCGACGAGCAGCACGGCCAGCGCCGCCGCGACCGACCAGCGCCGATGTGCCCGCGCGAGGGCGGCGAAGACGAGTCCCGCGACCAGCAGCGCGATCGCCAGCCCCGCGCGGAACGAGATCAGCTGAGCGATCCCCGGCAGGCGTTCGGCCGACACCGCCTGGGGCCAGGAGAGCAGCAGTGCGACGGGGGCTCCGACGATGGCGGTCAGCACGAATCCGAGCCGCACGCCTCGGCGACCGCGTCGGGGGTGAGGGAGATCCGGGTCCTGTGCGCTCGCCGTCGTCATCCGATTCCCCCTCGTCGTCGTGCGGTGTCCGCCCCAGCTTCGCGGACGAAGATCGAGAGAACCTGACCGCGGGGAGCCGATCAGGAATATCCTTCTCCCACAGGCGTTGGGAGGTAGAGATGGAAGGCCTCGAAGTAACCGTCCTGCTCGGACTCACGATTCTTGTCGGAACCCTGATCGCACCGCGTGTGCGCCTTGCCCTGCCCCTCGTCCTCGTCATCTTCGGGCTGCTGCTCGGTTTCGTGCCGCAGCTGCGCGAGGTGCAGCTGCCGCCGGAGACCGTGCTGCTGCTGTTCCTGCCCGTGATCCTGTTCTGGGAGAGCCTGACCACGTCGCTGCGTTCGATCCGCCGCGACTTCCGCTACATCCTGCCGATGAGCACGGTGCTGGTCGTGGCATCCGCATTCGCCGTCGCCGGCATCGCGGTGCTGTTCGGCATGCCGTGGGAGATCGCGCTGATCCTCGGCGCGGCCGTGGCCCCGCCGGATGCCACCGCCGTCGCGGCCCTCGGTCGGCTGCTGCCCCGTCGCTCCTTCATGAAGCTGAAGGCGGAGAGCCTGACGAACGACGGCACGGCCCTCGTGCTGTACGCGATCGCGGTGTCGGTCGCGCTCGGCGGCCAGATCACCCCGCTCTCGGTCACCTGGGACGTGCTGGTGTCGTACGTCGGCGGCGTCGCGGCCGGAGTCGCCGTCGCGGCCCTCGGCTACCTGCTGCTGAGCCGCACCACGTCGACCATCGTCATCAACGTCGCGCTGCTGCTGATCCCGTTCTCGGCGTTCCTCGCCGCGGAGATCGTGCACGCCTCCGGGGTGCTCGCCGTCGTCGTCGCGGGTCTCGTCGTCGCGTACATCTCGCCGCGGGTGACGACCGCGTCGTCGCGGCGCCAGGCGGACGCCGCGTGGCCGTTCGGCGTCTTCCTCCTCAACGGCGCCCTGTTCGTGCTCATCGGCATCGAGGTGCAGTACGTCGCGCACGAGATCTCGGCAGCGGCGATCGGACGGCTGGTGCTCATCACGCTCTCCGTGTGGGCGACGCTGCTGGTCGTGCGCTACCTGTTCCAGCTGCTGAACGTGCCCTTCCAGGGGCGCCCGGCATCACCGCTGCCGCGGGGCGCGAGATCCCGCGCCCGGGCGGTGTCGACCGTCGCCGGCATGCGCGGTGCCGTGTCACTCGCGATCGCTCTCTCGGTGCCTGCATCGATCAATGCGGGCGGTGCCGTGTCGGGGCGGGACGAGATCGTCTTCGTCACGGCGGGCGTGATCATGCTCAGCCTCCTCGTACAAGCGCCGCTGCTGCCGATGATCGTGCGCTGGGCGCGGTTCCCGGTCGACCATGCCGAGGACGAGGAGTACGAGCTCGCCGAACGCGCGATCTCGGGAGCGGCGCTCGCCGCCCTCGACGATCTCGCGGCCGAGCACGGCGTGGGCCAGGAGGTCCGCGACCGGGTGCGCGCCGAGGGCTACCAGATGCTGGAGTTCGAGAACGCCCGCTCCCTGGCACGTGAACAGGCCCTCATCGACGCTGAGGCGGATGCTCTCGACGATCTTCTCGACGAGCCGGATCCCCTCGGCATCGGCGGGGTCGACACGACTCCTCCCGTCATGCCGAGCTCGGGCGGGGGAGCGGATGCCGTCGACGGCTCGGTCCTGCAGATCATCGCGACCTCGGCCGATGTCGACCTCGCGCAGCGCTCGCCGTTGATCCGGCACGAGGAGCACACGCGGCTCAAGCTCGCTCTCATCGACCGCAAGCGCGAGGTGCTCCTCGGGCTCCGCGGAGCAGGCACCGTCGACGACATCGTCGTGCGCCGGATCTCCGCCCGGCTCGACCTCGAACAGGTTCGACTGCAGGGCATCGAAGAGTTCGACTGACCCGCATCCACCCCCGCTGTGACGTCGTGTGACGGACGATTCCGCGCGCGCTCGCGAGCCTGCCTAACGTATTCGAGTCCCCCAGAGAGAGAAAGCACTTCCATGTCACGTCGCACCACCTCCGTCATCGCCGCGCTCGCCGCGATCCCGCTCTTCGTCGCCCTCGCCGGATGCGCCACCGCGTCGGCAGGATCCGACTCCGACGGCGGTGGATCCACCGAGAACGAGGTCGTCAAGATCGGCATCGTCGGCAAGGGCGACGCGCAGTGGGAGCCCTTCGTCGAGGCCGCCGCCGAAGAGGGCATCACCGTCGAACTCGTGGACTTCGGCTCCTACGAGCAGCCCAACCCGGCGCTCACCGAGGGCGAGGTCGACCTCAACCAGTTCCAGCACATCGTGTACCTCGCGGAGTACAACGTGAACTCCGGTGAAGACCTCACGCCCATCGGTTCCACGGCGATCTACCCGCTCGGCCTGTACTCCACGAAGTACGACGACGTGAAGGACATCCAGAAGGGCGAGACCGTCGCGGTTCCGGATGACGCGTCGAACCAGGCCCGTTCGCTGAACGTGCTGCAGCAGGCCGGTCTCGTCGAGCTGAAGAGCGGTGGCACCCCGTACTCCGACCTCGCCGACATCGACACCGAGAAGTCCAAGGTGCAGGTCAAGGCTCTCGAAGCGGCCCTCACCCCGACCTCGCTCCCGGACGTCGCCGCGGCGATCATCAACAACGACTTCGTGAAGGATGCCGGCCTTACGTTCGAGGATGCGCTCGCCACGGACGACGTGGAAGACCCCAGTGCACTGCCGTACGTCAACGTCTTCGCCGCACGTGCCGAGGATGCCGACAACAAGACCTACCTCAAGCTCGTCGAGATCTTCCAGACCGACGAAGCCGTGCAGGCGGGTCTCGCGGAGTCGTCCGGCGGCACCGCGCTGTCGCTGCAGACCCCGGCCAAGGACCTCGTGGAGTCGCTGAAGAAGGTCCAGAAGGACGCCGAAGAGAACAAGTGATCTCGGACGGGAGCGATCCCGTCCGATGCGAGAATCGGGTGACGCCGTGTGCGTCGCCCGATTCTCATTTCCCGAGAACCAGACCGGAGAAGCACATGCCGATCGTGAGCCTGACGAACGTGTCGAAGGCCTACCCCTCACGGAACCCCGGAGACGGTGAGATCGTCGCTGTCGACGACGTGACCCTCGAGATCGAGAAGGGCGACGTCTTCGGCATCATCGGATACTCCGGGGCCGGCAAGTCGACGCTCGTCCGCCTGATCAATGCCCTGGAGCCGGCGACCGCCGGCAGCATCCTCGTCGACGGCGTCGACATCACCTCGCTCAAGGAGAGCGAGCTCCGCCGGATCCGCGGCGGGATCGGCATGATCTTCCAGCAGTTCAACCTCTTCTCCTCGCGCAGCGTCAAGGCGAACATCGCCTATCCGCTCACGCTCGCCGGTTGGAAGAAGGCCGACATCGAGGCCAGGGTCACCGAGCTGCTCTCGTTCGTGGGGCTCTCCGACAAGGCGAAGGCCTATCCCGAGCAGCTCTCCGGCGGCCAGAAGCAGCGCGTCGGCATCGCCCGCGCCCTTGCGACGGGTCCGGCGATCCTCCTCGCCGATGAGGCGACCAGCGCGCTCGACCCGCAGACCACGCACGAGGTACTCGACCTGCTCAAGCGGGTCAATCAGGAGCAGGGCGTGACGATCGTCGTCATCACGCACGAGATGGACGTAATCCAGACGATCGCGACGAAGGTCGCGGTGATGGAGCGCGGCCGGGTCATCGAGCAGGGCGACGTGTTCGACGTGTTCTCGGCCCCGCAGAATCCGGCGTCGCAGCGCTTCGTCGGCACGGTCGTCAAGGGCATCCCGTCGCCGGCGGAGCTGGCCGTGCTGCGCGAGCGTCATCAGGGCCGCATCGTCACGTTCTCGTTCCGCGACGGCGACTCCTCCCAGGCGCAGGTCTTCCTCGACCTCGCGAGCGCGGGCCTCGACTTCGAGCTCGTGTTCGGCGGTATCAACGACATACGCGGGCGCGCCTTCGGGCACCTCACGCTCGCCATCCGCGGGGAGAGCGCGGCGATCGATCGGGCGCTGGCGGCGATCGGAGACCGTGTCGAAGTCACCGAGATCGCCGGAGAGGAGACCCGCTGATGGATCGTCTGATCGAACTCGGACCGGAGTTCTGGCAAGCAGCCCTCGAGACCCTCTACATGACCTCGTTCGCGCTGGTTCTCGGCGGCGTGCTGGGGCTCGTCATCGGCATCATCCTGTACGTGACGCGACCGGGCGGCCTCGTGCAGAATGCTTTCGTCTCGACGATCGCGAACCTCGCGGTCAACTTCTTCCGTCCGATCCCGTTCGTGATCTTCATGGCCGTGGCGCAGCCGTTCGCCCGTGCGGTGGTCGGCGTCGGCATCGGCACGACGGCCGGTGCGTTCATCATCGGTCTCGCCGCGGCCTTCGCGATCGGTCGCATCGTCGAGCAGCACCTGGTGTCCGTCTCGCCGGGCGTCATCGAGGCCGCGCGGTCGATGGGTGCCGGCCCCTGGCGCATCCTGTTCACCGTCGCCATCCCGGAGTCGCTCGGGCCGCTCATCCTGGGGTACACGTTCATCGTCGTGGCCCTGATCGACATGACCGCGATGGCCGGTCTCATCGGCGGCGGCGGACTCGGCGCCTTCGCGCAGATCTACGGCTTCCGGCAGTTCGAGCCGGTGGTGATGTGGGCCGCGATCGTGCTGATCGTCGTGTTCGTGCACTTCGTGCAGCTCCTCGGCACGAGGCTCGCGCGCAAGATCATGCGCCGCTGACGGGCGCCTCGGCGAGCACCCGCCGCGTGGTGAACACGCGGTCCTCGCCGCTCAGCGGATCGACGAACCGCAGTTCGCGGGCGAGCAGCTGCAGGGGGCGGGAGTAGTCGTCCGGCCCGTCGTCGAGCAGCGTCGGATAGAAGCGGTCGTTGAGGATGCCCAGGCCGATTGCGGCGAGATGCACGCGCAGCTGATGCATCTTGCCGCTGTGCGGTCGCAGCAGGGTGTGTACGACCCGGTCGTCGGCGTCGATCACCTCGATGCGGGTCTCGGCGTTCGGTTCGCGCTCGTCGTCGACCTCGACGCGCACCTGAGCGCGGAGCTTCTCGATGTGGTTGCGATACACCAGCGGGAAGCGGGAGTCGTCCCACTGCTCGGGTCGCGCCGACACCGCCTCGTAGACCTTCTGCACCTGCCGGTTCTCGAACAGGAGCTGGTAGGCGCCGCGCGTCGCCGGGCGCACCGAGAACATCAGCAGCCCCGCCGTCGCACGATCGAGACGATGGATCGGCGCGAGGTCGGGGTTGCCCAGGCGGTTGCGCAGCCGCACCAGCGCGGAGTTCTGCAGGAACTTGCCGCCCGGCGTCGTCGGCAGGAAGTGCGGCTTGTCGACGACGACGAGGTGATCGTCCTCGTGGAGGATCTCCTCCGTGAAGGGGATCGCCTGCTCGGCCGGCGGCTCGCGGTAGTACCAGACGAACTCCACGGTGCCGAGAGGAGCGTCACGTGCCACGGCCGACCCGTCGCTCGTCACGATCTCGCCCCGATCGAATCGCTGCAGCAGCTGGTCCGGATCGAGGTGGAAGAACCGCTCCACCATGTACGCCGCCACGGTCGGCCACGGACCGGTCAGCGGCACATGCAGGCGCGTCGCGCCGACACCGTCGCGCATGGGCAGGGGAGAGGGCATGCCCATCAGACGCGCCCGGCCGCGAGAAGATGCGCGATCATGAATCGAAGCTGAGACTCAGCTTGCGCAGGAGCCCGGCCAGGCGCTCGCGGTCGCCGCGGGAGAGCGCCCGGAGCAGCTCGGCCTCGACGTCGACGAGGCGGGTGATCGCGGCATCCACGCGCGTGCGGCCGTCTTCCGTCAATGTGACGAGCACGCTCCTGCCGTCGCCCGGATCCGCCTCACGACGTACCAGTCGGCGCGCCACGAGCCGGTCGATGCGGTTCGTCATGGTGCCGCTCGACACCAGCGTCTGCTGGAGGAGCTGCTTGGGGGAGAGCTGGAACGGCGAGCCCGCGCGGCGCAGTGCGGAGAGCACGTCCCACTCCCAGGGCTCGAGGTCGCTGCGGCGGAACACGTCCCGACGGGCGCGATCGAGATGCCGCGAGAGGCGGTCCATCCGGGACAGCACCTCGAGGGGGGAGAAGTCGAGGTCGGGGCGCTGCGTGTTCCACGCGCCGACGATCCGGTCGACCTCATCCTCTTCGCTCATCCGCTCATTATCCCGTGCGAACGTCCCCTGCGACGGACGCTGCGGGCAGCGCGAGCGTCATGAACGTGCTGAGCGGGTCCGGGCGATAGCTGCCGAAGGGTCCGCACTCGACGAACCCCGCGCGTGCGTAGAGTGCGCGGGCCGGGATGAAGAAGTCCATGCTCCCGGTCTCGAGCGAGACCCGGCGGATGCCGCGAGCGGCAGCATCCGCCAGCAGGAAGTCGAGCATGGCCCGGCCGAGCCCCTGGCCGCGCATCGCCGGATCCGTTCGCATCGACTTGAGCTCCTCATGCTCGTCCTCGACGGCGGCCAGGGCTCCGGTGGCGACCGGGCGGCCGTCGGCGCAGCCGGCGAAGAGGCGCACACCGGGCGCGAGAAGACGGTCGAAGGGCAGCGCATGCCGGCTCTCGGCCGGCGCGGTGTCCGCCATGTCCGCGTGGTGTGCGTCGAGGAAGGCGGCGAGGGCCGGGGTCGCCTCCTCGACCCGTTCGATCACGATGCTCATCTCCTCAGCATCCCAAAGGCGTGTTTCCGTCGGATGACGCGGCGCACGTCAGCGGATCCCCTGCGCGGACGTGGCAGACTTGACGGGCGGCGTCCTCGCGGACGGCGCGGTCCGCCGTGGTGTAATGGCAGCACGACAGCCTTTGGAGCTGTTAGGTCTAGGTTCGAGTCCTGGCGGCGGAGCATGACAGGTAACCTCGCGATCATCATCCTCGCCGCAGGGCAGGGCACGCGCATGAAGTCGCGCCTTCCCAAGGTGCTCCACCCGATCGGCGGTCGTCCGCTGGTCGGGCACGTGCTGACCACCGCCACGCGGCTGGCGGCGCAGCACATCGAGGTCGTCGTGCGCCACGAGCGCGACCAGGTCGTCGCGGCGCTCACCGCCGACTACCCCGACGCCGTGTTCATCGATCAGGATGACGTCCCCGGTACCGGCCGCGCGGTGCAGGTGGCCGTGGAGGCCCTGCCCGCCGACTTCGACGGTGACGTGCTCGTCCTCTCGGGCGACTGCCCGCTCGCCGATGTCGACACCCTCTCGGCCTTCCTCGGCGAGCACCGTGCGTCCGGCGCACCCGCGACCCTGATGACGGCCGTGGTGGATGATCCGCGCGGCTACGGGCGCGTCATCCGCGACGCGGACGGCGGCGTCGACCGCATCGTCGAGCAGAAGGACGCGACCGACGACGAGGCCGCGGTCCGCGAGATCAACGCCGGCATGTACGTCTTCCGTGCCGCGACCCTCCGCACGTACCTGCCGCAGGTCGGCGTGGAGAACGCGCAGGGCGAGATGTACCTCACCGATGTCCCCGGTCTGCTGCGCCGCGACGGCGACCGCGTCGCGGCATCCATCGTCTCCGACGTCACGGTCACGTACGGCGTGAACGATCGCGCCCAGCTCGCCCTGGTCGGTCGTCTGCTGAACCAGCGCATCGTGCGCCGCTGGCAGCTCGAGGGCGTCACGGTGATCGATCCGGCCACCACCTGGATCGACGACGACGCGACGCTCGCGCCGGATGTCACGATCCTCCCGAACACCCAGATCCTTCGCGCGACCTCGATCTCCGCAGGCGCCACCATCGGCCCCGACACGACGCTCGTCGACTGCGAGGTCGGCGAGGATGCGACCGTCCGTCGCACCGATGCCACGCTCGCCGTGATCGGTGCCGAAGCCACCGTCGGACCGTTCTCGTTCCTTCGTCCCGGCACCGTCCTCGGCGCCAAGGGCAAGATCGGCGCCTACGTCGAGACGAAGAACGCCGAGATCGGCGAGGGCAGCAAGGTGCCGCACCTCTCCTACGTCGGCGATGCGACGATCGGCCGCGGCGTGAACCTCGGTGCGAGCACCATCACGGCCAACTACGACGATGTGAACAAGCACCGCACCGAGATCGGCGATGAGGTGCACACCGGATCGCACACCGTGCTCGTCGCGCCCGTTAGGCTGGGAGCAGGTGCGAAGACCGGTGCAGGCGCCGTCGTCCGCAAGGATGTCCCCGCCGGCGCCCTGGCCATGACCGTGGCCCCTCAGCGCAACATCGAGGGGTGGGTCGAGAAGAACAGAGCAGGCACGGGTGCGGCGGATGCTGCATCCCGCGAGAATTCGGCGGAATAGGCGGAATAGGCGGACATGGCGCGTAAGAAGAAGATCGTCGATCTGGATCGCGACAACGGCATTGCGCCCGGCCTCGTCGCCAAGACCAAGAAGCGCCTGGTCATCGCGGGAGGGCGTTCGCATCCGGCCCTGACCGCGGCGGTCGCCGAGGCTCTCGGCACCGAGATCGCGCCGACCGAGCACCGCACCTTCGCCTCGGGCGAGATCTACGCCCGCTTCGAGGTGTCGATCCGCGGCTGCGACCTCTTCCTCTTCCAGACGTTCGGCGAGCCGGTGAACGAGTGGCTCATGGAGACGCTCATCATGATCGACGCCGCAAAGCGCGCGTCGGCCAAGCGCATCACCGTCGTCGCCCCGTACTATCCGTATTCGCGTCAGGACAAGAAGGGCCGCGGTCGCGAGCCGATCAGCGCCCGTCTCGTCGCCGACCTGCTCAAGACCGCCGGTGCGGACCGCGTGATGAGCGTCGACCTGCACGCCGCGCAGATCCAGGGCTTCTTCGACGGGCCCGTCGACCACCTGTTCGCGAAGCCCGTGCTCCTCGAGCACTTCCAGCGCACCCTCAGCCCCGAGGACCGCGAGATCCTCACGGTGGTATCGCCCGACATGGGCCGCGTCCGCGTCGCCGACACGTGGTCCGACAGCCTCGGCGCGCCTCTGGCCATCATCCACAAGCGCCGCGACCCGAAGGTCGCGAACCAGGTCTCCGTGCACGAGATCGTCGGAACCGTCGACGGCCGCACCTGCCTGCTGGTCGACGACATGATCGACACCGGCGGCACGATCGTCAAGGCCGCGCAGGCCCTGAAGGCGGCGGGCGCCCACCGCGTCATCGTCGCAGCCACGCACGCGATCTTCAGCGACCCGGCCAACGAGCGTCTGCAGGACGCATCGATCGACGAGGTCGTCGTCACCGACACGATCCCGCTCACGGAGTCGCGCCGCTGGGACCGCCTCACGATCCTTCCGATCGCGCCGCTGCTGGCCCGTGCCGTGCACGAGGTCTTCGAAGACGGCTCCGTCACGAGCATGTTCGGCGGCGACGCGTAACACATCGGATCGGCACAGCCCGCGCATAGCAGGGTTCCCTACGGTCGATTCAGCGGCATACAGTCGCGAGACACCGAGCCGGGAGGACCATCATGATCCGCACGACCGTACCGACCTCTGTCCACAAGGGAGCCGCCCTCATCGGCGTCGCAGGACTCCTCGTCCTCGCCGGCTGCTCCGGCACCCCCGACACGGAAGAGCCGACGAACGGTGCGAGCACCGACAGCGGCTCGAACTCCGAATCCAGCGGCGGCGACTCCGCGGCCGCCTACACCGACGGCACCTACACCGCTGACGGCCAGTACCAGACGCCCGAGACCGTCGAGAAGATCTCCGTCACGCTGACGCTGGCCGACGGCGTCGTGACCGACGTCGAGGTCACGGGCGACCCGCAGGCGCCCGAGACCGAGAACTACCAGGGGCAGTTCATCGACGGCATCGCCGACGAGGTCGAAGGCAAGTCGATCGACGATCTGAATGTCAGCCGCGTCGCGGGATCGTCGCTCACCAGCGCCGGGTTCAACGACGCCGTCGAGTCGATCAAGGAGCAGGCCGCCGCCTAGGCGCCGGGGACCGCGTCATGGCGAGCTGGCGATTCGATGCGATCGGCACCCGCTGGGAGATCGAGACGTCGGCCGAGCTGAGTGTGGGCGACCGAGCCGCCGTCGCCGCCGAGATCGAGCGCTTCGATCGCGAATGGTCGCGATTCCGTGCGGACTCGGACGTGACCCGACTCGGTCGCGAGGGCGGCACCCTCGCCTCGCCGGATGCCGGGGTGATGCTCGACGCCTACCGCGATCTGTCAGCCGCGACCGACGGGGCGGTGAACCCGCTGGTCGCCGACAGCCTCGCCGCCCTCGGCTACGACGCGGAGTATTCGCTCGTCGCCGGGGAGCCGCTGGCTGCGCCGGCGGTGTGGGACGAGCGCGTGTCGTGGACGGACGATGCCGTCACGGCATCCGCTCCGTCCCTGCTCGACGTTGGCGCGCTCGGCAAGGGGCGGCTCGTGGACTTGATCATGGCCGTGCTCGCCGATACTCCGGGTGACCTCGTGGTCGATGCCGGGGGAGACCTGCGCGTGCGCGGTGCCGCGGTCAGGGTGGGGCTCGAGCACCCGTACGACCCGACGAAGGCGATCGGCGTCGTGAGCGTGCAGGATAGCGCGCTGTGCGCCTCGGCCGTCAACCGTCGAGCGTGGGGGAACGGACTGCATCACGTGCTCGATGCCCGCACGGGTGTGCCGGTACGCACCTGGGCCGCGACCTGGGCGCTCGCGCCGGAGGCCATGAGAGCGGATGCCGTCGCCACCGCGCTCTTCTTCGACGGCGGACCGGCGCTCGCGGAGAGCTGGGGCGTCGAATGGGTGCGGATGACGACCGACGGCCGCGTGCAGCGGTCACCGGGGTGTCCTGCCGAGCTCTTCGTCGTGGAGAGCGGGCGCGGAGCGCGCCCTGCCGCAGAGAACTAGGGAAGAGTGGAACTCGTGATCACGTCTCTCGCCGCCGCACGACAGCGCGTCCTCGCTGTTCTCGGCTCGCTGTCGATGTACCGCCTGGTGCTTTTCGCGCTCGCCGCGCTCGCGGTCATCGCGTTCGTGCTGTCGCTGCTCGGCGTGATCGTCTCGCCGGCCCCCCTCGAACTGGTCGCCTCGTTCCTCGTGCTCGCGGTCGTCATCTCCCTCGTCGATGCGGCGGCGCAGCGCATCCTCCGCCTGCCGTGGCGCATCGAGTCGTCACTCGTCACCGCGCTGATCCTGCTCTTCGTCCTCCGCCCCGGGCTGGAGCTGTCGTCGCTGCTCGGACTCGCGATCGCGGGTGCGCTGGCCAGTCTGTCGAAGTACCTGATCGCCTGGCGGGGCCGCCACATCCTCAACCCCGCCGCGTTCGGTGCCGCAGTGGTCTCGATCCTCGGGGCGTTCGGCGCGTTCGAATGGCTCGGCACGTCGTCGTCGTGGTGGATCGGCACGCCGCCGATGGCGATCCCGGTCGCGGTCCTCGGACTCGCGGTCCTCTGGCGCACGGAGAAGGTGCGTGTGGTGCTGGTGTTCCTGGTCGTCGCGGTCGCCGTGTCGATCGCGCGTCAGGCCGTGCAGGCGCAGGAGTTCGACCTCTCGTTCGACTTCCTCACCGCTCTGCAGTTCGCTGTGCTGCAGTCGCCGTTCCTGTTCCTCGGCGCGTTCATGGTCTCGGAGCCCTTGACTCTCCCGCCGCGCCGCCGGCAGCAGTTCGCCGTGGCCGCGGTCGTCGGTCTGCTCGCCGGCTGGCCGATCTCGGTCGCCGGGCTCTTCACTCTCGGTCAGGAGCGCGCACTGCTGATCGGGAACCTGCTGGCCTTCGCCTTCGCCCTGCGCGGGTCGGTGCGCCTCGTGCTCGAGCGGCGGGAGTTCGTCACGCCGACGGCTCAGGAGCTGACCTTCCGCGCCAAGGGCAAGGTGAAGTTCCTGCCCGGCCAGTACCTCGAGCTCGACGTGCCGCACCACCGGCCGGATGCCCGCGGCACGCGGCGGGAGTTCAGCATCGTGTCGGCGCCGGCCGACCTGCCGACGCTGCGCATCGCCTACAAGAACGGCGACCAGAAGCATCCGTCGAGCTACAAGCGCGCGCTCGCCGAGGCCGAGCCCGGAACGACGCTCGCCGTGACGGGCACCTGGGGCGACTTCATCCTGCCCCGCGGCGAAGCGCCCATCCTGATGGTGGCTGCCGGCATCGGCGTCACACCTTTCGTGTCGCAGCTGCGTCAGCTGCAGGCCACGGGGCAGCAGCGCGACGTGGTGCTCGTCTACGTGGCATCCGACGCTCGCGAACTCGCGTTCCGCGACGAGCTCGCCGCGACCGGAGTGCGCACCGTCGTCTTCACCAAGGATGAGCCCGCCGACCTGCCCGCGCACTGGACGTGGGCGCGCGGGGCCCGGCTCGACGCCGAGACGCTCGAACGGGCCGTCGGCGACATCGCGGGGCGGCACGCCTTCATCTCGGGTCCTCCGCGGCTGATCGCCGATCTCGCGCCGGCGCTCCAGAAGGCGCGCACCCTCACGACCGACGCGTTCGCCGGGTACTGAGGGCGTTCGCTGCTTGCCGCGGGCCGCGGCGCGGCCGGGACGGATGTCGGGAGATCGTGCGGATGTCGGCCGGAATCGGTCGTATCGCCCTGCATTCGTGAAAACTCCCGACATTCGTGCGGCGACTGCTCCTGCACAACGTCCACTTCGTCGGATCATCATCCACAACAAGCCGTAGCCGTCCGTGAGCGTGCGATGCGCGGCAGGATCGACGGATGGTTTCCGCAGCGCATATCGTCAGTCATCACGGAGGAGTGGCACGAGGGACCTTGCTCCAGCAATACGGGTTCACTCGGAAGCGGCTGGCTGGCGACGTTCGCCGTGGAGTGCTCGTTCGCGTCCGGCCTGGCGTGTTCGCGACGTCTTCAGCATATCCGGATGTTGTCGTCGCAGCGGGGCACGGTGGTGCGCTGACCTGCGCCCGAGCTCTGAGCCTCCACGGCATCTGGACGCTGAAGCCCTCCGCGGGAGTACACGTATTGCTCGGCGGCAAGGCCCGTTGCCATCATCAGGACTGCGATTGCGTAGGACACTACTTCGCCGGGCGCGCAAGCGTCGGACTCGCGCCCCTCGAGGACGCGCTCGTGCACGTCTATCGCTGCACCGGGGACGAGGTGTTCTTCGCCGCGCTCGAGTCGGCGCTCGCGCAGCGCAAGGTCAATCGAGCGGCATGCGGACGTATCCGTCGCAGGCTGCCGCAGCACGCCCATTGGCTCGTCGATCTCGCCCGTTCGGATGCCGCCAGCGGGCTCGAATCGATTCTGCGATTGAGACTGCATCTTTGCGGCATCCGTCTGGAATGCCAGGTCGACATTCCCTCGGTGGGGAGGGTGGACTTCGTGATCGGAGATCGCCTGATTCTCGAGGCCGACGGCAAGGACAACCATCACGGCGAGAACCAGCGACACCGGGACCGGGTGCGCGATGCGGCCGCCTCCGCTCTCGGCTACGAAACCCTGAGGTTCGACTACGCGCAGATCATCCACGCGTGGCCGTCGGTGGAGGCGGCCGTCGTCTCCGCGATCGTGCGGCTCCGGGAGCGGGCCTGACCGGCTCAGCTGCCGCCCGAACGGCACAGATGTCGGGAGATCTCACGGATGCCGGGCCGAAACGCTGTTTCCGTCCGGCATCCGTGAAAACTCCCGACATGTGTACCCGGCCGAATCGTCTCAGGCCTCGGGCTGGCTGGAGACTGCTGCCGGAGTGATCGGGAGGCGCACCGTGAAGGTCGTGTCGCCGGGCTCGCTGGCCGCGGTGATGGATCCGCCGTGGCCGTCGACGATCGCCTTCACGATCGCGAGGCCGAGCCCGGTGCCGCCGGTCTGCCGCGCACGAGAGGTGTCTCCGCGCGCGAACCGGTCGAAGAGCTCATCGCGGAGGGCCGGATCGATCCCCGGTCCGTCGTCGTGCACGCGCAGGACGGCGTCCCCACCCTCTCGGCCCACGCTGAGCGTGATCGTGGTGCCGGCGGGCGTGTGCGTGCGGGCGTTCGCGAGCAGATTCGCGACCACCTGGTGCATCCGGCCGGCGTCGCCGACGATCGTGACGGGTTCGTCGGGAACGTCGATGGCCCAGTGGTGGTCGGCAGCCGTCGGACGGGCGTCCGACAGGCCCTCGAGAGCCAACTGGGTGAGGTCGACCGTCCCGTAGACCAGCTCGCGGCCCTCGTCGAGTCGCGCGAGCAGCAGCAGATCCTCGACGAGACGGGTCATCCGGAGCGACTGCGCCTGGATGCGCTCCAGCGACGAGGTCGTGCTCTCGATCGCATCCGGCCCGTTCGCGCGCTCCGGATCCTGCCGCAGCGCGCGCAGCGACAGCTCCGAGTAGCCCCGGATCGACGCGAGAGGCGTGCGGAGCTCGTGGCTGGCGTCGGCCACGAAGCGGCGCATCTGCTCCTCGTTCTTCTGCCTGGCCGCGAGCGAGGTGTTCACATGGTCGAGAAGCTTGTTCAACGAGGCGCCGACGAGGCCCGTCTCGGTTCGAGGATCGGCTTCGGATGCCGGGACACGCTCGGTGATGATCACCTCACCGCGATCCAGCTGCTGGTTGGCCACCCGCGTCGCGGTTCTCGCGACGGCGCGAAGCGGACGAAGGCTCACCCGGATGGTGATCGCCGTGGTCAGGGCGAGCAGGATCAGGCCGCCGATCGTCGCGAGAGCGATCACGGTGAGCAGCTGAGTGAGCTGATTCTGGATGTCGTCGCGGGGGAGGCCCGTGATGACGACGACGCCGTTGTTCGTGGCAAGCGCCATGATCCGGTACGAGCCGAGGTCGGTGAGGGAGACCGTGGCCACGGATCTGTCCACCAGGGCCGCGGCGACCTCGGCCATCTGCGTCTTGCTGAGCGTCTCCAGGGTGCCGGTGAGCTCGTCTCCGGGAGTGCTCTTCACGATGGCGCCGCTGTATCCCGTCACGGGGCTCGAGACGACGAAGAGGATTCCGGCGGGCGGGGCGAACGGACCCGTCAGGATGTTCTGCGCGGTCGCGGAGGAGGGTGCGAAAGCCTCGGTCACGCGCACCAGGGCGTGCGCATTGCTGCTCACCTTCTGGTCGAGCTGGTCCTCCATGGTCCGCCCCAGCGTCGCACTGGTGATGATCGCGACGATGACGAGGATCAGCGACACGAACCCGATCACGGCGGTCATCAGCCGTGTCTGCAGGCTCATCGGTCGCCGTGTCATCGCCGCTGGGCTCACTGGGGCGCCTTGATCATGTAGCCGACGCCGCGGACGGTGTGGAGCAGCGGCGTGCGCCCCGCGTCGATCTTCTTGCGCAGGTACGAGATGTAGAGCTCGACCACCGAGGACTTGCCGCCGAAGTCGTAGCTCCAGACCCGGTCGAGGATCTGCGCCTTCGAGAGCACGCGCCGTTCGTTGCGCATCAGGTACCGCAGCAGCTCGAACTCGGTCGCAGTGAGGTCGATCTCGACACCGTCGCGCACGACCTCGTGACTGTCCTCGTTGAGCATGAGGTCGGCGACGCGCAGGATGGACTGTCCGTCGTCCGCGGTGGCGTGACCGGTGCGGCGGATGATCGCGCGCAGCCGTGCGATGACCTCCTCCAGGCTGAACGGCTTCGTGACGTAGTCGTCTCCGCCGGCCGTGAGTCCCGCGACCCGGTCGCCCACGGCATCTTTCGCCGTGAGGAACAGCACCGGCACGAGGCTGCCCGATTCTCGCAGTCTGCGCAGCACGGCCATGCCGTCGAGGTCGGGCATCATGATGTCGAGCACGAGGGCGTCGGGCTCGAACTCGCGCGCGACCTGGAGGGCCTCCATGCCCGACGACGCGGTGCGCACCTCCCACCCCTCCATGCGCAGCGCCATCGCGAGCAGGTCGGTGAGCATCTGCTCGTCATCGACGGCGAGGATGCGAAGCGGAGAGCCATCCGGACGGCGGAGGTCGGGCAGGTCACTGGTCATGGACCCATTCTGCGGAATCTCCTATGTGATTTCTATGGAGTTCGTTATGGTTCCGCTGTGAGATGTCCGACGGCGTGGCTACCATGTCGACATGGCTGACATCACCGATGCTGCGGCATCCTCGGTCCGTCGTCCCTCCACCCCGGAAGAGATCGCCGCCATCGTCGTCGAAGCGGCGAAGGGGGCCGTCCCTCTGACGGTCGTCTCCGGCGGGCACGGGCCGTGGTCGCACGACCTCGCCGACGGCATCCGCCTCGACCTGGGCGCGCTGTCCGCGGTCGAGGTCGACGGCACGACCGTCCACATCGGCGGCGGTGCCGTGTGGGGCGGCGTCGCGACGACGCTGGCCGCACACGGACTGGCCATCAGCTCCGGCGACACGGCGTCGGTCGGGGTCGGCGGCCTCACCCTCGGCGGCGGGATCGGGTGGATGGTGCGCTCCTGGGGGCTCGCCGTCGATCAGCTCGTCGGCGCGCAGGTGGTGACCGCGTCCGGCCAGATCGTCGAGACGTCGGCCGAGGCCCACCCCGACCTCTTCTGGGCGCTGCGCGGCGGCGGAGGCAACTTCGGTGTGATCACCCGGTTCGACTTCTCCGCTCACCCGCTCCCGGGCATCGCGTTCGCCGAGAATGTGATCGACGGCGATGCCGCACCCGTGCTGCGCGCCGCGCGGGAACTGCTCCGCGAGGCGCCGCGCGAGCTCACCGTGACCTACATGGACGTGCCGGCGATGGATCCGAGCGCGCCGGCCGGCGCGCGACTGAGCGCTGTCTGGGCAGCGCCGGACCCCGACCGTCTGCGCGCGGTGCTGGAGCCGATCTCCGCGCTCGACGGTGTGCACACGGAGATCACGTCTCCGGCCTACCGTGAGGTTCTGCTCGAGATGCCGGAGCCCGAAGGCGAAGAGCAGGCCGCGCCGGGGTTCATCGGCGGCAACGGTCTGTATGCCGAACTCGACGACGCGCTGATCGAGCGCCTTGTCGCGTTCCGCCTCGCATATCCGGCATCCGTCGTCTTCCTGCGATCGCTGGGAGGCGCGTTCGGCGAGGTGCCGCAGGAAGACACGGCATTCCCGGCGCGATCCGCGAAATGGTTCGTGATGGCCGGCGCCTTCGACATCCCGGGCCTGGTCGATGACGAGGCGCGGGCGTCGATCCGCTCGGACTGGTCGGGGATCCAGGCGGGTCGTCTCGCCGAGTACGGCAACTTCGCCGACACCGAGCGCCCAGAGGCGGTTCCGGGCATGTTCACCGAAGCCGCGCTCGCTCGACTGCGCGAGGTGAAGGCGACGTGGGATCCGCAGAACGTGTTCCGCCGCAACCACAACATCCTCGTCTGACCGAGAAGGCGAGACGGCGGATGCTCAGACGAGGCGTTCGTCCGGAAGCGCCAGGAAGTCGATGCCGGCCTGCAGCGCCAGCCGGTCGGCCTGCTCGCCCGCAGACCCCTCGAGGTGACCGTTCGCCCGGACGCTCAGGCGTCTCGGCCCGGTCAGCGCGTGATAGATCGCGAACTGCCCGCGCGGGTCGACCGCAGGATCGAGCACCGCAGCGCTGACGTGTACCGGAAGCCGGAGCCGTCGTGCCGCGATCGCCGCGTCGAAGTAGTCGAGCACGAGCCGGTCGTCGGGGTGTCGGCGCAGGTGCTGCCTCACGGCCTCACCGCTGCCGGTGCACCGCCGCGTCAGCCGCACGGCGTGGTTCCCGAAGCTCGGTACGTCGAGTGAGGCGCGGCGGAAACGGGGATCCCAGGGGAGGGCCATCGCCCCGATTCCGCCGCCGAAGCTGCTGCCGCTGTAGTCGAGGGCTGCGACCGCCTCCGGGGCGATGTCGAGCAGGACGGTCGCCGCCCGCCAGAGGTCGGCGGCGGCGAAGCGGTGCGAGTAGGTGTCGCGGTGTGCGATGCCGGCGAGGACATGCGCGGACGGGGCAGCCGGGAAGCGGCTCGGTGCTCCCGGAGACAGCCCGGGCGCACAGGGGAAGATCGCGGCGGTGTCGGCCGCCACGATGTCGACGTCGGGAGCGTCGCGCCCGCCGTAGCCGTGCCCGACGACGAGGCCCCGTCGGACGGACGCCGCCACGTGCGGCACCATCACGTACGCCACCGCCTGTTCGCCGGCGGAGGAGTCGAACGCGATCTCCGTGATCCGATGCGACGCGGTCGACGCTCGGTCGTCCACGAGCCGCCAGTCGACCGGACCGGTGCCGAACTCCGTGAAAGTCGCATGCCAGAACTCATCGAAGCCGGCAGGCTCGGGCGCGAGCTCCCGCGGCGTCAGCAGCGCGCTCAGCGGGTACTCCGTCCACTCCTCACCCGGGTGAGGAGTGGACGAAGACGAACCGCTCAGTGCGTGTCTTCCGCCTCGATCTCGGTGCGGTCGCCCGACCACTGCGTGTGGAAGGTGCCCGGCTTGTCGATGCGCTTGTAGGTGTGCGCGCCGAAGAAGTCACGCTGTCCCTGCACGAGCGCGGCGGGAAGCCGGTCGGCGCGGATGCCGTCGTAGTACGACAGCGACGACGAGAAGGCGGGAGCCGGGATGCCGGCCTGCGCGGCCGCGACCACGACACGACGCCAGGACGCCTGCGCGCGGGTGATCGCCTCGGTGAAGTACGGGGCGGTGAGCAGCACCGGCAGCTCCGGCTGAGCCTGGTACGCGTCGGCGATGCGGTTGAGGAACTGCGCGCGGATGATGCAGCCGCCGCGCCAGATCTTCGAGATCGCCCCCAGGTCGATGTTCCAGCCGTACTCGGCGGCGCCGGCGCGGATCTCGTCGAAGCCCTGCGAGTAGGCCACGATCTTGGAGGCGTACAACGCGAGCCGGACGTCCTCGATGAACGCGGCCTCGTCGGCGACCGTGAACTCCTCTGACGGGCCGGGGAGCGCGACGGAGACCGCGCGCTGCTCGGGGTGCGACGACAGCGAGCGGGCGAACGTGGCCTCCGCGATGCCCGACACGGGCACCCCGAGCGACAGGGCGGTCTGCACGGTCCAGGCGCCGGTGCCCTTTGCTCCGGCCTGGTCGAGGATGATGTCGACGAGCGGCTTGCCGGTCTCGGCATCCACCTGGCGGAGCACCTCGGCCGTGATCTCGATCAGGTACGACTCCAGCTCGCCGGTGTTCCACTCGGCGAAGATGTCGGCGATCTCGGCGGGGGACTTGCCCGTGCCGCGGCGGATGAGGTCGTACGCCTCGGCGATCAGCTGCATGTCGGCGTACTCGATGCCGTTGTGCACCATCTTCACGAAGTGGCCGGCTCCGTCGTGGCCGACGTGCGTGACGCACGGCTCGCCCTCGGCGACCGCGGCGATCGACTTCAGGATCGGGCCGAGCGTGATCCACGACTCGTCCGAGCCGCCGGGCATGATCGAGGGGCCGGTGAGAGCACCCTCCTCGCCGCCGGAGATACCGGCGCCGACGAAGTTGATGCCGGTCTCACGTACCGCCTTCTCGCGGCGGATCGTGTCGGGGAAGTAGGCGTTGCCGCCGTCGACGATGATGTCGCCGGGCTCGAAGACCTCGACGAGCGAGTCGATCACGGCATCCGTCGGGCCACCGGCCTTCACCATGATGATCGCGGTGCGCGGCTTCTGCAGCGAGTCGGCGAACTCCTGGTAGGTCTTCGCCGGGACGAAACCGGCCTCGGGGTGCTCCGAGACGAGGGTCTCGGTCTTCTCGTGGCTGCGGTTGAAGATCGCCACCGTGTTGCCCTCGCGGCTGGCGAGGTTGCGGGCGAGGTTCGAACCCATGACGGCGAGTCCGACGACTCCGATGTTCGCTGATGCTTCGGGCACAGAAAGGCTCCTCGATCGTGAAGAAGGGGTGCTTTCAGCGTATCGCTGTGCAGGAGGCGCGTGCGCCCCGTGTCACGGATTGCGACGAAAGCCGGGCGGTGGCGGCGCGCAGGGCGATCCGGAGGTCATACGCTGGACCCGGTCGTCGAAGGAAGGATCAGCATGGTCGGTTCGGACAACAGATTGCGCGCCGTCGTCGCGGTACCGCTGCCGGAGGAGCTCTGCCGCCTCATCGAGACGCTCGAGCCGCGTGTCGAGGTCGTCCGCGATCAGGACCTGCTGCCGCCGATGCGCGGCCCTGCCGACTGGACCGGCGACCCCGATTTCGTCCGCACGCCGGAGCAGCAGGCCGCGTTCGACGCCCTCGTCGACTCTGCCGATGCGCTGTTCGGCGCTCCCGACGTCGATGCCGCGGCCCTGGCGCGCACCGTGAGGGCGAACCCGCGTCTGCGCTGGGTCATGACGACGGCCGCGGGTGGCGGCAGCACGGTGCGGGCGGCCGAGCTCTCCCGCGCCGAACTCGACCGCGTCGTCTTCACGACGAGTGCGGGTGTGCACGGTGGCACGCTCGCGGAGTTCTCCCTCTTCGCCGTCCTGGCCGGTGCGAAGGGGCTTCCGCGTCTGCTGACGGATCAGCGGAGCCGGACCTGGCCCGATCGCTGGCAGATGCGGCAGCTCGACGAGATGACGGTGCTGATCGTCGGACTCGGCGGCATCGGCGCGGAGTGCGCGCGGCGCTTCCACGCCCTGGGAGCCCAGGTCTGGGGTACGACCCGCTCCGGGGAACCGGTGGAGGGCGTGGATCGTCTCGTGCCGCTCGACAGGCTCGTCGACGCGGTGGGCGAGGTGGATGCCATCGTGATCACGCTCCCCGGCACCGAGCAGACCCATCACCTCATCGGCGAAGAGGTGCTCGCCGCCGTCAAGCCCGGAATGATCCTGACGAACGTCGGACGGGGCACGGTCGTGGATGAGGCCGCGCTGCTCGCGGCGCTCGATGACGGGCGAGTCGCGTTCGCCGGACTCGACGTCTTCGAGCGCGAGCCTCTCGACGCGGCATCCCCGCTGTGGGATCACCCGAACGTGCTGGTCAGCCCGCATACCGCGGCGCTCAACTCGAACGAGGAGGAGCGCATCGCGCGACGGTTCGCCGAGAACGCCACGCGCCTGCTCGACGGTGCAGAGCTTCGCGCCGTGGTTGACACGGTCGAGTTCTACTGAGGCGGGCGCTCAGGCGTCGGCGCCGGCCGGCGCCGCGGGCTCAATCCTTGCGGTAGCCGGAACGGCCCATGGAGAACAGCGCGGCGAAGCTGCCCACGACGGCGCACACGGTCATCGCTCCGATGAGCCAGAGAAGTGCGTGCGAGAGGAAGGCGCCGTCGAGCATGAGGTTCTCCGTGATCTGCAGAAAAGGACCGGTGTACTCAGCCTAACGGCTCATCCGGTACCATTGAGTCTGTACCTCGGCGAGGGATGCTTCTGCGCGTGCGCGGACATCCGTTATCGACGCGGCGAAGCAAGCCCGGTGGCTTTCCTCACGCGTCTGCGTTCGAGCTCACAATTCCAAGACCACCGCGCGGCGCCTTCGCTGCGTGTCCTGAAGGAGAACCTCATGTCTGAAGACACCAAGGTCCACGCCGAGCTCCGCGAGAGCTTCGGCAAGGGCTTCGCCCGCCGCCTCCGCGCTGCCGGCAAGATCCCCGCCGTCATCTACGGCCACGGCACCGAGCCGGTGCACGTCGCGCTGCCGGGCCACCAGGTCGCGCTCATCATCCGCCGCGCCAACGCGCTGCTGGAGCTCGACATCGAGGGCAAGGAGCAGCTCGCCCTGGTCAAGGACGTCCAGAAGGACCCCGTGCACCAGATCATCGAGCACATCGACCTGCTCGTCGTGCGCAAGGGCGAGAAGGTCACGATTGACGTTCCCGTCATCGTCACCGGCGAGCCCGCTCCGGGCACGATCGTCAACCAGGACGCGAACACGCTGTCGATCGAGGCCGAGGCCACGCACATCCCGCAGAACGTCGAGGTCTCCGTCGAGGGTCTCGAAGAGGGTGCGCAGATCACCGCCGCAGACGTGAAGCTGCCGAAGGGTTCGACCCTGCTGGCCGACCCCGAGGTGCTCGTCGTCGCGATCGCCATTCCCGCCGAGATCGACCTCGGCGAAGAGGGCGAGGCCGCTGAGGGCGCCGAGGGCGACGCCGCAGCCGAGGGCGACGCCGCAGCCGAGGAGTCCGCTGCGGAGTGATCTCCGACAGTTTCAGGGCAGAGGGGACGCGATCGGATCGCGTCCCCTCTGTCGTATCCTGACCGGGTCCCTCGCAGGACGCGGCACGAGAGGACGAGGACATGCCATCGACCTGGCTGGTGGTGGGCCTGGGCAATCCTGGCCCGCGCTACGAGAGCACCCGGCACAACGTCGGCCAGATGGTCGTCGACGAGCTCGCGGCGCGACGCGGCGAGAGCTTCCGCGAGCACAAGGGCGGCGCGCGGGTCGTCGAGACCTGGCTGCGACCCGGTGCGGACAAGCTCGTCCTCGCCAAGCCGAACACCTTCATGAACGTGTCGGGCACTCCCGTCGCCGCGCTCGTGCGCTTCTACTCGGTGCCGGCGGAGCGGGTCATCGTCGTGCATGACGAGCTCGACATCCCGTTCGACACGGTCAAGCTGAAGATCGGCGGCGGACACGGCGGCCACAACGGCGTGCGCGACATCGCGCGTGCGCTCGGGACCCCCGAGTTCCCGCGCGTGCGAGTGGGCATCGGCCGGCCGATCGGACGCCAGGATCCCGCCGACTGGGTGCTCTCGCCGTTCGGTAAGGAGGAGCGGCCCAACCTGCCCATCCTCGTCTCGGATGCCGCCGACGCGGTCGAGCTTCTCGTGGCCGAGGGGCTGCTGGCAGCGCAGCAGAAGCACCACGCGCCCCGCTGACCCCGACGGACCGCGGGCGTCAGCGCGTCAGCTGACGAAGCCGACGAAACCGGCCGCACCGCCGGTGGAGAAGGCGACGCTCAGCACGACGAAGAAGATCATCGGGGCGACCACCGCGACGACCAGCGCCGCGATGCCCGCGCCGCGGCCCTGCTTCCTGCGGATGGCGATGATGCCGATCACGATCGCCGCGATCCCGAGGATCGTGCCTGTCCAGAACGACAGCTCTGCCCAGAGCACCTGATCGCGCGCGGGGGAGAGGACGCTGAGGACGTCGTCGCTTGTGGTGGAGATGCCCTCCGGGAGGCGTCGTCCGATCTCGAAACCCGCGACGCCGGCGATGATCGGCGTGACGACGGCCGCGACGATCGCGAAGATCAGGGCGAGGATCCCGAGGAAGCCCGAGGCGCGCGGAGCAGCGTCGGGCACCGTGTACGCGCCGGCCGGAGCGGAGTAGCCGCCCACCGGAACCTGGTAGGCGCCGGGGGGTGCTGCTTGGGGGACGGGGACGGCGGGATACGCGGGAGACCCCTGGTACGCCGGAGGGGCGAGAGGCGCCTGGTATGCCGGAGGAGCCGCCACGGGTGGCTGCGGTGCCGCGGCCAGTGGAGCAGCCGGATACGCCGGAGGCGCCGCTCCGAAGGGCACGGGCGGAGCAGGAGGTACGGCGCCGGACGGAGGGGGCAGCTGCGGATCGGTCACGCCCCCATCCTAGAGGCCGCCATCCTCACACGCGGCGGAGCAGACCCACCCGGTCGTAGACATCCGACAGGGTCGCGTCGGCGACGGCATCCGCTCGTCCTGCGTTCTCGGCGAGGATGCGATCGAGCTCTGCGGGGTCGTCCAGAAGCTCCAGCGCGCGTGCGCGCACCGGGGTGAACTCTTCGACCACGACCTCGGCGAGGCCCTTCTTGAAGTCGCCGTAGCCGCGTCCTGCGTACTCGTCCTCGATGGCGGCGACCTGACGTCCGGTGAGGGCCGCGTAGATGGTCAGGAGGTTCGAGACGCCGGGCTTGTTCTCCCGGTCGAAGCGCACGGACCCCTCGTTGTCGGTCACGGCGCGCATGATCTTCTTCGCCGACTTCGCCGGGTCGTCGAGCATCCACAGCACGCCGGCATCGCTCTCCGCCGACTTCGACATCTTCGACGTCGGGTTCTGCAGATCGTAGATGCGGGCGGTCTCCTTCTGGATGACCGGCATGGGCACGGTGAACGTGGTCCCGAAGCGCGAGTTGAAGCGCTCGGCGAGATCGCGGGTGAGTTCGACGTGCTGCTTCTGATCGTCACCGACGGGCACGACGTCGGTCTGGTAGAGCAGGATGTCGGCGGCCATGAGCACCGGATACGTGAAGAGACCCACGCTCGTCGCATCCTGCCCGTAGCGGGCGGACTTGTCCTTGAACTGGGTCATCCGCCCGGCCTCGCCGAAGCCCGTGATGGTGCTGAGGATCCAGGCGAGCTCGGCGTGCGCCCGCACGTGCGACTGCACGTACAGCGTCGACAGGGACGGCTCGATGCCGGCGGCGATGTACTGGGCAGCGGTGCGGCGCGTCTTCTCGCGCAGCTCGTTCGGATCCTGGGCGACGGTCAGCGCGTGCAGGTCGACGACGGAGAAGTACGCGTCGTACGACGTCTGCAGGTCCCGCCACTGAAGGAGCGCGCCGATGTAGTTGCCGATCTGGAGGGAGTCGGCGGAGGGCTGCATTCCGGAGTAAAGGCGAGGTTTCGTCACGACATCAATCCTATGGGGATGCCGCTGCCGGTTCGGCCCGTGCGGCGTCCTACGCTGAGGGCATGATGAAAGCCGCCGAGGGGACGTCGCGCGACCGCGGGAGCCGGGATCGCGCCCTGTACGTCGAGATCCTCATCGACGCCCCGCTCGAGAGGGTGTGGGAACTCACGCAGTCTCCCGAGCAGCATGTGCGCTGGGACGGTCGCTTCTCGGCGATCGTCCCCACGAGCCGGCGGGACGACGGTGCGCAGGAGTTCCGGTACGAGCTCGACCTCGGAATCCACACCATCCGTGGAACGGGGGTCTCGCTCGGTGACCGCCGAGGACGAGCGGGCGAGCGCACCTCGGCTCTGGCCTTCGACACCGGCGACCGCTTCTCTCCCCTGGGCGCCGGCCGCGGATACTGGCGTTACATCCCGACCGAGGAGGGGGTGCGCTTCCTCACCGGCTACGACTACGAGCCGGGTTGGGGCCGACTCGGGCGCGTTCTCGATCCGCTCGTGACGCGTCGTTTCGTCTGGTGGCTCACCGCGTGGAGCTTCGACCGGCTGCGCCTGTGGGCGGAAGACGGCGTTCCGCCGGAACGCACGGGCTGGTGGCGGTCGCTCATTCCGGGCAGCAGACCGAGGGCGCACGCACGCCGCTGCCTCTCGCGGCCGACGCACACACGCGGACGCACCATCATGCAGAACGCGCCGGCATCGCTGGATGTGATCAGCGCGTGACCGGCGTCCAGGGAGTCTTCGAACGCGCGCTCGGCGCGGACTTCGCGCGCCTGCATCCGCAGATGCAGAGGCGCTTCGGGGTCGGCGTCGAAGCGGGATACGGCTGCGTCGGCCGTGGCGTGATGAGCGAGGTGCGACGCGGTCCGTGGTGGACGCGCCCGTTCCTCGCGATCGGGACCATGCGCAACATCATGTTCCCGGAGAGGGGACGAGACGTGCCGTTCCAGATCGACAATCACGCATACATCGACAGCCTCGGCCGGGAGACCGTCACCTTCGTGCGGACGATGACGATGCGACCGGGCCGCCGTCGACGTTTCGACGCGACCATGATCTACAGCGCGAGGCGGCAGAGAGTCGTCGATTACCTCGGAACCCATCAGCACCTCGCCGTCGACCTCGACCTCGCGGTCACCGAAGACGGCGGCCTGCGCCTGACCTCCGGGGCGCAGCGCTTCTACGAGGGTCCGATCGCGTTCCGCTTCCCGATGTTCCTCAGCGGTCGCGCCCACCTGATCGAGCGGTTCGACGACGAGAACGACTGCTTCGTGATCGATCTGGAGGTGCGCAACGACATCCTCGGTTTCCTCTTCGGCTATCGGGGGAGTTTCGTCTGCGATTTCCCCGAGGGAGTGGATGCGCCCGAGACGGTGAAGCCCACTCGCGAGGAGGCTCGCGAGTGATCGCTCGCGGCGACGTGTTCCTGGCGGCACTGGGGGCGGATGCCGAGCGCCTCCACCCTCAGATCCTCGCGCAGATGCGGGCCACGGTGACGCTCGACAGGGCGGAGGGCGTGTTTGCGATGGCCGGCAGTCGCTTCGGACGGCTGGGCGTCATCGCGGTGCCGGTGGTGGGTCCGCGGATGATGCTCACCCGGTTCGGGCGCGACATACCGTTCTCCCTGCTCACGCGCTCCGGCCGCACCTCGAGAGGTCGGGCGACACTCGACTCCACGCGGGAGTTCCACTTTCCGGGAGGCACGCAGTTCGTCGTCGACCGGGTCACCGAAAGCGTGGTGCCGGGGCTCGTGCGGAACCTGCTCGGAACACGCGGACGCGTGGAGCTCATCGAGGAATGCAGCGTGACGGCGGAGGGGTTCTTGCGGATGCGGACGCGCCGGATCGCATTGCGGCTGTGGGGACGACGCTTCGCCCTGCGCGGCGTCCTCGGCATCGCCGTCGATCTCGAGGACGGCTGGGACGAGGGCAATCAGCGTCGCACGATCGAGATGCGGGCCACGAACCCGCTGGTCGGAACGATCCTCGAGTACCGCGGCTGGTACCGCTACAGCGACGACCCCGTGGCGGCGTCGTCGCCGTAGACTGCCCCCATGCGTGACACGCCGAACCCCGCGGTCGCACGGGCCGTGCGCATCGCCGGCATCGTGCTGACAGCCGTCATCGGCATCCCGTTCCTGCTGTTCGCGTGGATGGCGTTGAGCAGCCGATTCGGCTCAGGCGCAGGGGATCCACACGGATACGGGCTCATCTTCGGCACGTTCCTCGCCCTGGTCGCGGGGATCGCGCTCGCGTTCGTCGTCCCGCTGATCTTCCGCTCGGGCCTCCGGGCTCGTGCCTACTCCGTCAGCCTGATCTTCTACGTGGTCGTCGCGGTCGCTCTGATCGCTGCTCTGCTCACGGCCTGAGCCCTGAGGCCTCAGTAGGTGTAGTCGACGACGACCGGCGCGTGATCGCTCCAGCGCTGGTCGTACGCGGCGGCGCGAGCGACGTGGTAGGTCTGCACGCGATCGGCGAGTGCCGGCGTCGCGAGGTGGTAGTCGATGCGCCAGCCCGAGTCGTTGTCGAAGGCCTGACCGCGCATCGACCACCAGGTGTACGGGCCATCGACCTCGCCGTGGAAGCGGCGGCCGACGTCGACCCAGCCGAGCCCGGTGCCCACCGAGCCGTCGACTCCGGTGACCTGCGTGCCGGCCTCCCCGAGAAAACGATCGAAATACGCGCGTTCGCGCGGGAGGAATCCCGCCTTCTTGCGGTTGCCGCGCCAGTTCTTGATGTCGAGCTCGCGGTGACCGACGTTGAGGTCACCGGTGACGAGCGCCAAGGCGTCATCGGCGCCCAGCTCGGCCAGACGGGTGCCGAACGCGTCGAGGAACTTCCACTTCTCGTCCTGCTTCGGGGTGTCGGCCTCACCGGAGTGCACGTATGCGCTCACGACGGTGATCGGTCGGTCGCCGATCACGAAGTCGGCCTCGATCCAGCGCCCCTTCGAATCGAAGTCGTCGGGGCCGAGGGCCGTGCGTGAGGCGAGCGCCGGAGTGCGACTGGCGATCGCGACGCCCGCGCGGCCCTTGGCCGTCGCCTCGTCGTGCACGAGGGACCAGCCCGGCAGTGCGGCCTCGAGGTGCTCGTCCTGCCCACGGACCTCTTGAAGCGTGAGGATGTCGATGTCTGCCGCATCGAGCCACGAGCTCATACCGTTGCGGGCAGCCGCCCGGATTCCGTTGACATTGACCGTGGCGATACGCAGATGAGGCATGATTCCCAGCCTATCGAGGGCCGCCGACATCCCGAGACGGACGCTGGAGCTCCGTCAGGAGCCGCTGGGCGAGCGGAAGGGCGGCGTCGGCGGCAGGGGGCGCCGAGGCTTCGACCGCTGCGAGCTGTGCCCGCGCCTCGCGTGCCGTCCGCGCCGCCGACCAGGCGCGATACCAGGGAGCGTCGCGTTGCGCGGCTTCCGCCTCCCGCAGGCGGATGTGGGCTGCCAGCAGCAGCGTCTGATGCTCGGCCGCGCGTCGTTCCGCCTCCGTCTGCGCAAGCAGGGGCAGATCGCGATCCTGCGCGGCGACCGCGATCCACGAGGATGCGACCAGCATCACGACCCCATTGATGCGGAACCACAGCAGAAGGCCGACGAAGATCGCGAAGGTGGCGAGCAGGGGATTGGTCGGGGTGTAACTCAGGAGGAATCCCGCTCCGAACTGGAGGACGGTCATCGCACCGCCGCCGAGAAGGGCGCCCGGCCAGATGATGCTCCACTGCAGCGAGGTTCCGGTCAGAAAGCGCACCATGGCCGCGAGAGCAGCGGTGAGCAGAGCGAAGGACACCACGACGGTGCCGATGCGGATGCTGAGGTTCAGCCCGTCCGATCCCGAATCCCATCCCAGGAGGCTCAGTATCCAGCTCAGCGCCGCGGCGCTGGCCGAGCTGAGTATCGAACCGGCGATGAGCGCGACGCCGAAGATCAGGGCGGCCAGCAGGTCTCGCGCCTTCAGGAGCACGTAGCTGCGCAGATCGGGCGGCAGACCGAAGATGTCTCTGGTGGCACGGCGAGAGAACGTCACCCAGCCGATGGCCGTCCAGATCACCGTGCCCAGGGCGATCAGACCGGTGATGCTGAGAACACCGGTCGTCTTGTCAGCGATCTCCTGCACTTGAGCGGGCGTGAACACGCCCCCCTGATCCTTGATCAGATTCGGAATGTAGAGGTTGATGAAATCGATCACGCGGTCGACCGCCATCGAGCTGCCGCCGAGCCAGAGACCGGCGATGGCGAAGGCGAGGTAGATCGCAGCGAAGATGGCGAAGAGCGCCTGGTAACTCACTCCCGCGGCGAGGAGGAATCCGTTGTGCTGCAGGAAGTGACGCCAGACGCGCACGGGGAACAGCGCGAGCGTCCGATGCGTCAGCGCGGTCGCGCGTTCGACGGCCGCATCGAGGCGGCGGGGCTCGGTGAGAGCGCCATCGGGATCAGACACGTTCTCACCCTATCCACACGACGAGAACGGGCGGGCTCCCGTGGGGAACCCGCCCGTTCTCCGCGTCATCCGGTGCGTCAGGGACGGCCGCGCAGGACCGCCTGCTTGACCTCGGCGATGGCCTTGGTGACCTCGATGCCACGGGGGCACGCCTCGGAGCAGTTGAAGGTCGTGCGGCAGCGCCACACGCCTTCCTTGTCGTTGAGGATGTCGAGGCGCACCGCGGCGTTATCGTCGCGCGAGTCGAAGATGAAGCGGTGCGCGTTCACGATCGCCGCCGGGCCGAAGTACTGGCCGTCGGTCCAGAACACGGGGCACGACGAGGTGCACGCGGCGCACAGGATGCACTTGGTGGTGTCGTCGAAGATCTCGCGGTCGGCGATCGTCTGGACGCGCTCCTTGCCCTTCTCCGGCACGGAGCTGGCGACGAGGAACGGCTGCACCTCGCGGTAGGAGGCGAAGAACGGCTCCATGTCGACGACGAGGTCCTTCTCGAGCGGGAGGCCCTTGATGGCCTCGACGTAGATCGGCTTCGAGATGTCGAGGTCCTTGATCAGCGTCTTGCAGGCGAGGCGGTTGCGTCCGTTGATGCGCATCGCGTCGGAACCGCAGATGCCGTGGGCGCACGAGCGGCGGAACGTGAGCGAGCCGTCGACCTCCCACTTGATCTTGTGCAGGGCGTCGAGCACGCGGTCGGTGGAGTACAGCTCCACGTCGTAGTCGACCCAGTGCGGCTCGGCGTCGACCTCGGGGTCGAACCGGCGGATGTTGAAGGTGACGATGAAGGACTGGATGCCGGTCTCTTCGGTCGTGTCGGCAGGCGCTTCTGCGATGGCAGTCGACATGCTCAGTACTTCCTCTCCATCGGCGGGTAGTTGAACTCGCCCTGCTCGTTCTTCGTGAACACGACGGGCTTCCAATCGAGCTTGATGTGATCGCTCGGCGTCGACGAGTGCGGGTCGCCGGTCAGGTACGCCATCGTGTGCTGCATGTACTTCTCGTCGTTGCGCTTCGGGAAGTCGTCGCGCATGTGGCCGCCACGGCTCTCCTCGCGGTTCTGCGCGGCGTAGACGACGACCTCGGCGATGTCGAGGAGGAAGCCCAGCTCGACGGCTTCGAGCAGGTCGGTGTTGAACCGCTTGCCCTTGTCGTCGACGTGCACGTTCTTGTACCGGTCGCGCAGCTCCTTGATGACGCCGAGCACGTGCTCGAGGGACTCGTGCGTGCGGAACACCTGCGCGCCCTTGTCCATCTCGTCCTGCAGCGTCTTGCGGAGCACCGCGATGCGCTCGGTGCCCTGGTTGTTGCGCAGGTCCTCGAGCATGCCGGAGACGAAGTCGGCCGGGTTCTCGGGCAGCGGCACGAACTCCGCCGTCTTCACGTACTCGACCGCCGCGCGTCCGGCGCGCTTGCCGAAGACGTTGATGTCGAGCAGCGAGTTGGTGCCCAGACGGTTGGCGCCGTGCACCGAGACGCAGGCGCATTCGCCGGCGGCGTACAGACCGGGAACGACCGTGTCGTTGTCGGCCAGGACCTCGGCGTCGTTGTTCGTCGGGATGCCGCCCATGGCGTAGTGGGCTGTCGGCATCACGGGCACCGGCTCGACGACCGGGTCGACGCCCAGGTAGGTGCGGGCGAACTCGGTGATGTCGGGGAGCTTGGTCTCGAGCACCTCGGCGCCCAGGTGCGTGCAGTCCAGCAGCACGTAATCCTTGTGGGGCCCGGCGCCGCGGCCGTCGAGGACCTCCTGCACCATGCAGCGGGCGACGATGTCACGCGGAGCGAGGTCCTTGATGGTGGGGGCGTAGCGCTCCATGAAGCGCTCGCCCGAGGCGTTGCGCAGGATCGCGCCCTCACCACGGGCGCCCTCCGTGAGCAGGATGCCGAGACCGGCGAGTCCTGTCGGATGGAACTGGAAGAACTCGAGGTCCTCGAGGGGGAGTCCCTTGCGCCAGACGATACCGACGCCGTCACCGGTCAGGGTGTGCGCGTTCGACGTGGTCTTGAAGATCTTCCCGAAGCCGCCGGTCGCGAAGATCACGGCCTTGGCCTGGAAGACGTGGAGCTCTCCGGTCGCGAGGTCGTAGGCGACGACGCCGGAGACCTGGGTCTTGCCGTCGGCATCCTTCACCGTCAGCAGGTCGAGCACGTAGTACTCGTTGAAGAAGTTGATGCCGAGCTTGACGCAGTTCTGGAACAGCGTCTGCAGGATCATGTGGCCCGTGCGGTCGGCGGCGTAGCAGGCGCGACGCACCGGCGTCTTGCCGTGCTCGGCGGTGTGGCCGCCGAAGCGGCGCTGGTCGATCTTGCCCTCGGGCGTGCGGTTGAACGGCAGACCCATGTTCTCGAGGTCGATGACCGCGTCGATGGCCTCCTTGGCGAGGATCTCCGCCGCGTCCTGGTCGACGAGGTAGTCGCCGCCCTTGACGGTGTCGAAGGTGTGCCACTCCCAGGAGTCCTCCTCGACGTTGGCGAGGGCCGCCGCCATGCCGCCCTGCGCTGCACCGGTGTGCGAGCGGGTCGGGTACAGCTTGGAGATCACGGCCGTCTTGGCGCCGGGTCCGGCCTCGATCGCGGCACGCATTCCGGCGCCGCCGGCGCCCACGATCACGATGTCGAACTGGTGGTAGTGAATGCCGTCGCGCACGACGGAATCCTGGGTCTCGGTAGTCACTTCTTCTTTAGCCTTCTTCTCAGTTCCCGACCAGCGCGGCGCATTCGGTCCAGAGGGTGCTGTCCTCTGTGACGCCCAGGCACGGGTCGAACGTGAACACGACGAGCGTGCCGAGGATGATGAGGAGGCCGGCGGCGAGGCCGATCGCCCAGACGAGCGCCTTGCGCGCCTTCTCGTTGGTCACATAGTCGTTGACGATCGTGCGCATGCCGTTGCCGCCGTGGATCAGTGCGAGCCACAGCATCAGCACGTCCCACCACTGCCAGAACGGCGTGGCGAACTTGCCGGCGATGAAGGCGAAGTCGAGGGCGTGGATGCCCTCGCCGACCATGAGGTTGATGAAGAGGTGGCCGAAGATCAGCACCACGAGCACGACGCCCGAGAGGCGCATGAAGATCCAGGCCCACTTCTCGAGGTTGAATCCGCGCTGACGGCGGGCGGGGGCGACGGCGGTCTGCGTGGCCATCAGTGACCCCCTCCGAATCCGGCGAATGCCAGCATCAGGTGGCGGGGCACGAAGCCGGCCATGATGACGACCCACACCGCGAGCACGCCCCAGAACAGCTGGCGCTGGTACTTGGCGCCCTTCGACCAGAAGTCGACGGCGATGATGCGCAGCCCGTTCATCGCGTGGAACACGATGCCCGCGACCAGCACGACCTCGCCGAGCGCCATGATCGGATTCTTGTACGTGCCGATGACGGCGTTGTACGCCTCCGGCGACACCCTGATGAGCGCCGTGTCGAGCACGTGCACCAACAGGAAGAAGAAGATGGCGACTCCGGTGATGCGATGAAGCACCCACGACCACATGCCTTCGCGACCCCGGTAGAGGGTGCCGCGGGGGGTCTTGGAAGTGGTTTCCGAAATCGACGGTGTCAAGCGAGCGCTTGTGGACACGGTCGTCCTCCCTGGATCGATGTGACTCGGTCGCGTGCTGCGCAAGTGTCAGGCACGCCCGATCGCTGTCCATCCTATTCCCGTCGGAAGCGGGGGAGCGACGAAGGGGAACCTAAGTCATCTCGACGTCGAGAGAGCTGACGGGTTCGCGGTCAGCCGATCTGGCTCATGCCGTTCCACCCGACACCGATCGTCCTGGTCGGGACGAAGCTGCCGCGACCGTTGCCGCCGTAGAGGAGGAGACTGCCCGAGCTCGCGCGGGCGACGATGTCCTGCGTGCCGTTGCCGTCGAAGTCGCCGGCGCCGAAGACCGCGGTGAGGGAGGACCAGCCGATGCCGATCTGTGACGCGGCGCCCCAGGTCCCGCGTCCTGTGGTGGGGTAGATCCAGAGCGTGCCGTCGAGTCTGCGGGCGATGACGTCGCCGCGCGCGTCGCCGTTGAAGTCTCCGGCGTGGAACATCAGGTCCATCGTCTGCCAGCCGTTGCCGATCTTCGTCCCGCCGCCGGGGAGCCATCCGCTGCGGCCGTTGCCCGGGTAGAGGAACAGGTCGCCGCCCGGTGTGCGGCCGATCACGTCGGGCAGGGCGTCGCCGGTGAAGTCGATGCCGCCGATGAGCTGCGAGAACATCGTCCAGCCGTTGCCGATCTGCGTGGGCGGGAGGAAGCCGCCCTTTCCGTTGCCGGCGTGCAGCATGAGCCGACCGTCGGCCTCGGTCCGGGCGATGTCGGGGATGCCGTCACCGGAGAAGTCGCCGAGCGTCGCGAACGGCCGGCTTCCCCAGCCGGGGGCGGCGGCGACGGGGGACTGGAATCCGCCGGCCCCGGTTCCCGGGTAGATGTACAGGTCGCCCGTCGAGGTCAGGGCGAGGATGTCTCCGGCCTTGTCGCCGGTGAGGTCGCCGGCGCCACCCGAGAGCCGCTTGACGGGGGAGCCGATGCCGAAGATCTGCACCCAGTAGGTGCGGTAGCACGTGCCCGTCGCGTAACCGACCCCGAGACCGGTGTACCGCTTGTCGAGGATGTTCGCGCGATGGCCGCTGGAGTTCATCCAGCCGTTCACCACCGAGGCCGCGTCCGGTTGCCCTGCCGCGATGTTCTCACCGGTCGCGACCCAGCCGAACGCGGCGACGCGCGAGCTGCGCCACGCCGACGTGCTGTGCTCGAAAGTGCACGACGACGCCAGCTGCTGCGCCCACTCGGCCGCGGCCGCGTCGAGCGCGGGGTCGGATGCCAGTGCGGGCAGTCCTGCCTGCGTGCGCTGGGCGTTCGTCAGGGTGAACACCTCGCCGGCCGGGCCACCGGCGGCGGACGCGGCGGACGGGGCGAGGACCGCGGCCCCGAGCGTCACCGCGAGCGCCGCGGCGATCGCGCGGATGGTGCGGACGAGCAGGCTTCTGGGGGACCGGCGCATGGCGTCGACCATAGCGGCTGCACAGGGCGCGCCGCAGCATATTGCGAGGTCTCGGAGGCCGCGGAAGGACGCCCCGATACGCTGGCACGATGACCTCGCCCATCAAGGACTTCTACGCGGTGATCCCCGCCGGCGGCATCGGCAGTCGGCTGTGGCCGCTCTCACGTGCGGATGCACCCAAGTTCCTGCACGACCTCACCGGCTCGGGCCACTCGCTGCTGCGCGACACCTGGGACCGGCTGGAGCCTCTCACCGGCCCCGACCGGATCGCCGTCGTCACCGGCCGTGCCCACCGTGCCGCCGTCGAGGCGGAGCTTCCGGGCATCCACGATCTCAACGTCTTCCTCGAGTCGGAGCCCCGGGAGTCCGCCGCCGCCATCGGGCTCGCCGCCGCGATCCTGCACCGCCGCGAACCCGATGTGATCATCGGGTCGTTCAGCGCGGATCATGTGATCCGCGGCACCCGCGTGTTCGAGTTCGCGGTCCGCGACGCCGTGGAGGTGGCACGCGAGGGCTACATCTGCACGATCGGCATCGCCCCCACCGAACCTGCGATCGGCTTCGGCTACATCAAGAAGGGCCCGGAGCTGGTCGTCGAGCGGGCCCGCGAAGCCGCTCTCGTCGAGAGCTTCGTCGAGAAGCCCGACCTCGAGACCGCGCAGGCGTACCTCACCGATCGCGGTTACCTCTGGAATGCGGGCATGTTCATCGCGAAGGCGAGCGTGCTGCTGGAGGAACTCGCCGCGAACGAGCCCGAGCTCCACGCGGGGCTCCTCGAACTCGCCGAGGCCTGGGACGACCGCGAGCTCCGCGGCCCGGCCGTCGACCGGATCTGGCCGCGTCTGAAGAAGATCGCCATCGACTACGCGGTCGCGGAGCCCGCCGCCCGCCGCGGCCGGCTCGCCGTCGTGCCGGGTCACTTCGACTGGGATGACGTCGGCGACTTCGCCTCGCTGACGAAGCTCATCCTGAACGGGCGCAAGAACGACCTCGCCGTCCTCGGCCCGAACGCCCGCGTGCTGTCGGATGCGGCCAGCGGCATCCTGGTCAGTCAGACCTCCCGCGTGATCAGCCTCGTGGGCGTGCAGGACATCGTCGTCGTCGACACCCCCGACGCGCTGCTGGTCACCACGGTGCAGCACGCGCAGCGCGTGAAGGGCGTCGTGGAGTCGCTCAAGCTCAACGGGCAGGGCGACGTGCTCTGATGAGCACGGGCCGATGCTCATCGGCTGTGTTGATTTCAGCTTTGTAACCATTCGCCAGCACGTGCGGCGCGAGTATGCACAAAAGCTGAAACAGTAGGTAACTTTGAGCGATCCGCGAGGGACGCGGTTTCGCTATGGGAGGCATCAGTTGACCATCTCCACCACCAAGAAGCTGCTGGGCGCGACCATCGCTGCTGGCGTCGTCTTCGCACTCGCCGGCTGCGGCCAGGCACCGGCCGCCGAGCCCGAGGGCTCCGGGGCGCCTGCTGACTCCGACTTCCTCCCCTGCCTCGTCTCCGACGCGGGCGGCTGGAACGACAAGTCGTTCAACCAGTCCGCCAAGGAGGGCATGGACAGCGCCGCTGAAGAGCTCGACGTCAAGCCGCTCGAGTTCGAGTCGGCGAACGACAACGATTACGCGCCGAACCTCGAGACCGCGGTCTCCGAAGGCTGCTCGCTCATCGTCGCCGTCGGCTTCAAGCTGGCCGCCGCGACGGTCGAGTCGGCAACCGCGAACCCCGAGATCGACTACGCGATCATCGACGACTACGCCGACACCGACTTCGACGGCACCACCGATGCTCCGAACATCAAGCCGCTCGTGTTCGACACGGCTCAGGCCGCCTACCTCGGCGGATACGCCGCGGCCGGCTGGTCCGCGCAGAGCGGTGTGAACAAGGTCGGCACCTTCGGCGGAATGCAGATCCCGTCCGTCGCCGTGTTCATGGACGGCTTCGCGCTCGGCGTCGACAAGTACAACGAGGACAAGTCGGCCGCGGTCGAGGTCTTCGGCTGGGACGTCGCCACGCAGGAGGGCTCCTTCACGGGCGGCTTCGACGCGAACGACACCGCCAAGCAGACGGCTCAGGGCGTGCTCGACCAGGGCGTCGACGTGCTCCTGCCCGTCGGTGGCCCGGTGTACCAGAGCGCTGCCGCGGCGATCGCCGACAGCGGCAAGGACACGCTCATGATCGGTGTCGACAGCGACCTCGCCGTCGCCGACCCGAGCGTCGCGGGCGTCACGATGTTCTCGATCATGAAGGCGATCAACGTCGCCGTTCACGACGCGACCACCGCCGCCGCCGCGGGCGAGTTCGACCCGGCTCCGTACGTCGGAACGCTCGAGAACGAGGGCGTCAAGCTCTCCGGATTCGGCGACTTCGAGAGCAAGCTCCCGGATGGTCTCCTCGACGAGATCGCTGCACTCCAGGAGCAGATCATCTCCGGTGACATCACGGTGGAGTCGAAGAACTCCCCGTAAGTCGCAGCCGGTCCAAGTGCGGGGCGAGTGGTGAGCAGGATGCCACTCGCCCCGAACTGTGATCGGACGAAGATCCTTCTCGACGACTCTTCTGGATAAGGTGCAGATATGAAGCTCGAACTTCGCGGCATCACCAAGCGATTCGGTACTCTCGTCGCCAACGACCACATCGATCTGGTGGTCGAACCGGGGCAGATCCACGCGCTGCTCGGTGAGAATGGCGCAGGGAAGTCCACCCTGATGAACGTCCTCTACGGCCTGTATCAGGCCGACGAGGGCGAGATCCTCCTCGACGACGTGGTGCAGCGCTTCCGCGGCCCCGGTGACGCGATGGCGGCCGGCATCGGCATGGTGCACCAGCACTTCATGCTCGTCCCCGTCTTCACGGTGGCCGAGAACGTGATGCTCGGCCACGAACAGACCAAGGCCCTCGGCACGCTCGACATCGCGAAGGCGCGAGAGCACGTGCGATCGGTCGCTGCGCGGTTCGGGTTCGACATCGACCCCGACGCGCTCGTCGGCGACCTGCCGGTCGGCGTGCAGCAGCGCGTCGAGATCATCAAGGCCCTCTCCCGCGACGCCAAGGTGCTGGTCTTCGACGAGCCGACGGCGGTGCTCACCCCGCAGGAGACCGACGAGCTGATGGGCATCATGCGCCAGCTCCGCGACGAGGGCACCGCGATCGTCTTCATCACCCACAAGCTGCGCGAGGTGCGCGAGGTCGCCGACAAGATCACGATCGTCCGTCTCGGACGCGTCGTCGGCGAGGCATCGCCCTCGGCGACGAACGCCGAGCTGGCTTCGCTCATGGTCGGACGCGCTGTCGAGCTCACGGTGCACAAGGACGCGCCCCGTCTCGGCGACGGCGGACTCGAGGTCTCGGGCCTGCGCGTGCTCACCCCCGCCGGCGCGATCGTCGTCGACGGCATCGACTTCGTCGTGCGCCCCGGCGAGGTTCTCGCCATCGCCGGGGTGCAGGGCAACGGCCAGACGGAGCTCGTGGAGGCCATCGTCGGCCTCGCCGCCCGCGTGGAGGGGAGCATCACGCTCGACGGGACCGAACTCGTCGGCAAGAGCGTGCGGGCGATTCTCGACGCCGGTGTCGGGTTCGTTCCCGAGGACCGTACCGAGGACGGACTGGTCGCCGGTTTCTCCGTCGCGGAGAACCTGATCCTCGACCGGACGGACGACCGGACCTTCAGCCGCGGCGGAACGATCCTGCGCGCTGTGCTCGACACCTTCGCGAGGGAGCGCATCCGCGAGTACGACATCCGCACCCAGGGTCCGGACACGCCGGCGGGCACGCTGTCCGGCGGTAACCAGCAGAAGGTCGTCATCGCGCGTGAGATGAGCCGCGAGCTGCGCCTGCTGGTCGCCGCGCAGCCGACCCGCGGCGTCGACGTCGGCTCGATCGAATTCATCCACAAGAGGATCATCGAGACCCGGGACTCCGGCGTCCCCGTGATCGTCGTCTCCACCGAGCTCGACGAGGTCGCGGCCCTCGCCGACCGGATCGCGGTCATGTACCGCGGAGCGATCGTCGGCATCGTGCCCGGCGACACGCCCAGGGAGACACTCGGACTCATGATGGCCGGAGCGGCCGAAGGAGAGGTGGCGGCGTGAGCGGATCGACGCCCGGCGCGGGAGACGTGACCAAGGGCATCCCCCCGGAGCAGCTCGGCACGCCGACCGGCACGGTTCCCCGCGACTCGGCCGACGTGCCCCCGCCGCCGCGCGGCAACGTCATCCTCAAGGAGATGCTGCGCGGGAGCGCGGTCACGACGATCCTCGCGATCGTCCTGGCGCTGATCGTCGGCGGCATCCTCATCGCCTTCACCAACACCGACGTGCAGGAGGCCTCCGGGTACTTCTTCTCGCGACCGGGTGACACGATCGCGGCAGCGTGGAACGCGGTCTACAACGGGTACGAGGCACTGTTCCGCGGTGCGATCTTCAACCCGCGCGGGGCCGACTTCGCGGCGCAGATCCGTCCGCTCACCAACACCCTCGGATTCGCCGCTCCGTTGATCGCCGCCGGTCTCGGCGTCGCGCTCGCGTTCCGCGTCGGCCTGTTCAACATCGGCGCCCGTGGACAGATGCTCATCGGTGTCGCGGTCGCGGCGCTGCTGACCTTCTCGCTCGACCTGCCGATCTGGCTGCACATCCCCGTGACCCTGATCGCCGGCATCGCCGGCGGTGCTCTCTGGGGCGCGATCGCCGGTCTCATCAAGGCCCGTACCGGTGCGCACGAGGTGATCCTCACGATCATGCTCAACTACATCGCGTACTACCTGCTGCTGTGGATGATCCGCACGCCGGGACTGCTGCAGAAGCCGGGGACGAACCAGGCGCTCGGGTCGGCGACGCCGGAGAGCGCGCAGTTCCCGACGCTGCTCGGACCGCAGTTCCCCCTGCTCGACCTCGGATTCGTGATCGTGATCGTGGCGACGCTGTTCGTCTGGTGGCTCATCGAGCGATCCTCGCTCGGAATGCGGATGCGGGCGGTCGGCGAGAATCCGCATGCCGCACGTGCCGCGGGCATCAGTGTGCAGCGGATCTACGTCTACGCGATGCTGTTCGCCGGTGGTCTCGCGGGCCTCGCGGGCATGAACCAGATCCAGGGCGCCGTCACCACCGGCGTCACCGAGACCATCGACGCGGGCATCGGCTTCGATGCGATCACCGTCGCCCTCCTTGGGCGCAGCCGCGCCTGGGGCACGTTCGCCGCCGGCATCCTGTTCGGCGCTCTCAAGGCGGGGTCGTTCTCGATGCAGGCGCAGGACATCCCGGTCGACATCGTCCTTGTCGTGCAGTCCCTGGTCGTGCTGTTCATCGCGGCACCGCCGCTGCTGCGTGCGGTGTTCTTCCTGCCGAAGACCGACATCGAGAAGGCGGCCAGGCTCCGAGCCAAGGCCGCGAAGAAGGCGGTGACGGCATGATGTCTCTCGTGCAGACCCAGGCCGCTGACGGCACGGTGCAGCTCGCGACCGTGAAGGAGCGCCACCTCAAGGCTCCGATCGTGCTCGCCGCGGCGACCGCGCTCCTCGCGCTCCTCTTCGTGTTCGTGCCGCGCGACGGCACCAGCACCTTCCGGCTCTCGGATCAGTCCTCGGCGCTCGCGCTGCCCGACGTCGCGCTGCCGACGGCGAGCACGTTCTGGGTCGTCTTCGGCATCCTCGTGGTGCTGACGGTCGGAGCGTTCCTTCTGGCCTGGACCTACCGCAAGCCCTCCCTCTGGCTGGTCGTGGCGTACAGTGTGCTCGCCGTGTTCGGCTTCCTCGTCTGGGCGTCGGCCGGCGGCCTCGTCCCGGTCACCAGCCTGCTCTTCGGCGCGGTTTCGCTGTCTGTGCCTCTCGTGTTCGGCGCCCTGGGCGGCGTCATCGGCGAGCGTGCCGGTGTCGTGAACGTCGCCATCGAAGGACAGCTGCTGCTCGGAGCCTTCTCGGCCGCGCTGCTGTCGAGCATCACGGGCAACCCGTTCGTCGGCCTCCTCGGTGCGATGATCGGCGGCGTCCTGGTCGCCAGCGTGCTCGCCGCGTTCGCGATCAAGTACCTCGTCGAGCAGGTCATCGTCGGTGTCGTGCTCAACGTGCTCGTCACCGGTCTCACCGGCTTCCTCTACGGGGCGCTGCTCGCGCCCAACGAGGCGACGCTGAACACACCGGAGCGGTTCCCGCGCGTCGAGATCCCGCTGCTGAGCGACATCCCGATCATCGGACCGGTGCTCTTCAACCAGACGTTCATCGGGTACCTGATGTTCATCACGGTCGCCGTCGTGGCCTGGGGGCTGTACCGCACCCGCTGGGGTCTGCGTCTGCGCGCCGTGGGCGAGCACCCGCAGGCCGCCGACACCGTCGGCATCAAGGTGAACCCGACCCGGTTCTGGAACGTGCTGCTGGCCGGCGCGATCGCCGGTATGGGCGGCGCGTACTTCACGCTCGTGTCGGTTCCCCAGTTCGGGAAGGACATGACGGCCGGCCTCGGATTCATTGCTCTCGCCGCTGTGATCTTCGGCCGCTGGGATCCGATCCGGGCGACGCTGGCCGCGCTCCTGTTCGGCTTCGCGACGAACCTGCAGAACCTCTTGTCGATCCTGAAGACGCCCATCCCGGGCGAGTTCATGCTGATGCTGCCCTACGTCGTGACTCTGCTCGCGGTCGCCGGGTTCGCCGGACAGATCAAGGCGCCTGCCGCCGACGGCAAGCCGTACATCAAGTCATAGTCCTGCCGAAAGAGGAAAGAACCGCAATGACGGACATCGACTGGGACGAGCTGCGCCAGGTGGCGACGGATGCCATGACCAAGGCGTACGCGCCGTATTCGCGGTACCGCGTGGGAGCGGCGGCGCTCGTCGGAGACGGCCGCATCGTCGCCGGCTGCAACGTGGAGAACGCCTCCTACGGCGTGACGCTGTGCGCGGAGTGCGCTCTCGTCGGCGATCTGCACATGTCGGGCGGCGGCCAGCTCGTCGCCTTCGTGTGCGTGAACAACGACGGACAGACCATCATGCCGTGCGGCCGCTGCCGTCAGCTGCTCTTCGAGCACGCGATGCCCGGCATGCTGCTGGAGACCGTCTCCGGCATCCGCACGATCGACGAGGTGCTGCCGGATGCGTTCGGCCCCCGAGACCTGGAGGACGCACGATGACCGTCGAGCCCTACGATGCGGTGGATGTCATCCGCGCCAAGCGTGACGGCGGCGCCGTCCCCGAGAAGGCGCTGCGGTGGATGGTCGACGCCTACACCCGCGGCTACGTCTCCGACGCGCAGATGGCGTCGTTCGCGATGGCGATCTTCCAGCGCGGCATGGAGCGCGACGAGATCCGCGTCCTCACCGATGCGATGATCGCGTCGGGCGAGCGGATGAGCTTCGCCGCCCTCGGCAAGAAGACCGTCGACAAGCACTCCACGGGCGGCGTCGGCGACAAGATCACCCTCCCGCTCGCTCCGCTCGTCGCGTCGTTCGGCGTCGCGGTCCCGCAGCTCAGCGGTCGGGGGCTCGGCCACACCGGCGGCACGCTCGACAAGCTCGAGGCGATCCCCGGCTGGCGTGCGGCGCTCAGCAACGAGGAGATCTTCGCGCAGATGCAGGGAGACGTCGGCGCGGTCATCTGCGCCGCAGGCTCCGGGCTCGCCCCCGCAGACAAGAAGCTCTACGCACTCCGCGACGTGACGGGTACGGTCGAGGCGATCCCGCTGATCGCGTCGAGCATCATGTCGAAGAAGATCGCCGAGGGCACGGACGCTCTCGTGCTGGACGTGAAGTTCGGCTCTGGCGCCTTCATGCAGGACATCGACCGTGCGCGTGAGCTCGCCCGCACCATGGTCGCGCTGGGCACGGACTCGGGCGTGGCCACGACGGCGCTGCTCACGGATATGAACGTGCCTCTCGGCTTCGCGATCGGCAACGCCAACGAGGTCCGCGAATCCGTGGAGGTCCTCGCCGGGGGCGGACCCGCCGACGTGCGGGCGCTGACCATCGCGCTCGCCCAGGAGATGCTCGCCCTCGCGGGGAAGCCGGATGCCGACGTGGAGGCCGCCCTCGACGACGGCCGTGCGATGGACAGCTGGAAGGCCATGATCCGAGCCCAGGACGGCGACCCGGACGCTCCGCTGCCGACCGCCCGCGAGACGCACGTCGTCACCGCGCCGACCGACGGCGTCGTCACCCGCATGGACGCCCTGCCGTTCGGCATCGCCGCCTGGCGGCTCGGAGCAGGTCGCGCCAGGGCCGAGGATCCGGTGATCTTCGAGGCCGGCATCGACCTGCACGCCAAGCCCGGCGATCGCGTGGATGCCGGACAGCCGCTGTTCACGCTGTCCGCCGCCGACGAGGCCCGGTTCCCGCGTGCGCTCGAGGCGCTCGAGGGTTCGTGGGCGATCGGAGATCACGCTCCGGAAGCGGGACCCATCGTGCGCGAGCGCATCACGGCCTGACGCGCGACCGCTAGCCTGAACTGAGCACTTCCGCGACCGAGAGGATCACCATGTCGATCGATGCGAACGGCGACGTCACCATCCAGGGGATCTCCCTCCGCAGTCTGCCGAAGGTGTCGCTGCACGACCACCTCGACGGCGCGCTGCGACCCGCCACGATCATCGAGCTGGCGGATGCCATCGGCCTCGAGGTCCCCGAGACCGACCCGGCTGCTCTCGGCACCTGGTTCGCGAAGAAGAGCGACTCGGGTTCGCTGGTCGAGTACCTGAAGACCTTCGACCTGACCACGGCCGTGATGCAGACCCAGGAGGGTCTCACGCGGGTCGCGCGCGAGTTCGTTGAGGACCTCGCCGCGGACGGCGTGATCTACGGCGAGGTGCGCTGGGCGCCGGAGCAGCACCTCGCTCGCGGTCTCACGCTGGAGCAGACGGTCGAGGCCGTGCAGCAGGGCATCGAGGAGGGCGAGGACGCCGCGGACCGCGACGGACGCAGCATCCGCGTCGGCCAGTTGATCACCGCGATGCGCCACACGGACCGGTCGCTGGAGATCGCAGAGCTCGCGGTCGACTTCCGCGGTCGCGGTGCGGTGGGCTTCGACATCGCCGGTCCCGAAGACGGCTTCCCGCCCTCGAACCACCGCAAGGCCTTCGACTACCTCGCCGAGAACTTCTTCCCGGTGACCGTGCACGCCGGTGAGGCGGCAGGACCCGCGTCGATCCGCTCGGCCCTCCTCGACGGTCGTGCGCTGCGCCTCGGGCACGGCGTGCGCATCGCCGAGGACCTCCAGGTCGTCACCCAGGAGGGCGACGAGGTGCAGGTGCAGTTCGGAGAGCTGGCCCGCTGGGTGCGCGATCGTGAGATCCCGCTGGAGCTGTCGCCGTCGTCGAACCTGCAGACGGGTGCGATCGCCGCGTGGGGCACCACTCTCGCCGACCACCCGTTCGACCTGCTCTACCAGCTCGGCTTCGCGGTGACGGTCAACGTCGACAACCGCACGATGAGCGCCACGTCGCTCACCCGCGAGCTCGCCCTGCTCGTCGAAGCGTTCGAGTACGACCTCGACGACCTCGAGACCTTCCAGTTCAACGCGGCCGCGGCTGCCTTCCTCCCGGTCGAGGAGCGGGAAGAGCTCGTCGAGATGATCGCCGACGGCTTCGACATCTGACGCTCGTGTCCGGGGGGAACCGACGTCGGGCGAGCACGGTCGCCCTCATCGTGAGCGCTGTCGTCCTCGTGCTGGGCGGTGCGGCGGTCGCCGTCTTCGTCTGGCTGAACGGCGCCTCCGCCGGCCAGGAGCCGCAGGCGAACCCGTCTCCGTCGGCGTCGCCGACACCGAAGCCGACACCGCTCACGCCGGCGGAGCAGCTCCTGGCGGATGCCGACAATCCGCTCGCCTGTGCTGTGTCGTTCGCGGGCGACGGAATCGCGCTCGAGCCGATGCTGCAGTGGCAGAACGGGCTCTACGCCGGGCTGCCGATCCCTGCGCAGGACGGCCTGGTGTTCGCGGGCTGGTATCCCTCCGTCGACGACGCGGCGGCGTTCACCGCCACGGCGCGGATCAACGGTGCCGACCCGGTGAGCTGCACCGACCAGCAGATCGAGCTCCACGGCGCCTGGAAGACGCCCGAGGAGAACGTCGCCGAGAACACGCAGGTCCCGATCCTGATGTACCACCAGTTCACGACGAACCCCGATGGCGAGTCGGGGTGGCTGCGCGGGAACTACGCGTACATCGGCGACTTCGACGCGCAGATGAACCACATCGCCACGACCGGCTTCTACCTGCCGACGTGGGATGAGCTGAGCGCCTTCATCGACGGCCGGCTGTACCTGCCGGTGCGCTCGGTGATCATCACCGACGACGACGCCGACCAGAGCTGGTTCGATCTCGCGGCGCCGGTGGTGGAGAAGTACCAGCTGCTCACGACCTCGTTCATGATCACGGCCTACCGCACCGACCCGCCGCCGTCGATGTACGTTCTCCGTCGCTCGCACACGCACGACATGCATCAGGCCGGGGCCAACGGTCAGGGACGCATCGTCAACTGGAGCGTCGACGAGATCGCGGCCGACCTCAACATGTCGGGCGACCTCCTCGGCGCGCGCGAGGTCATCGCCTACCCGTTCGGCCACTACAACGACACCGCGAAGCAGGGCGTCCTGCAGGCCGGCTACGAGATGGCGCGCACGATCGAACCGGGCTACGTCGGGATCGGCACCGACAAGCTGGCGCTCCCCGTCGTGCGCATCGACTACGGGATGGGGCTGGACGCGCTGATCAAGCGCATCGGCTGATCACTCGGCGGCGACGCTCTCGAGGAACGTGCCGACGAGCTCCGTGACGTCGGCGTGCATGGCATCCATCGAGATCGTGGGTGTGCCGTCGCCCGCCTGCGGGCCGTAGTCGCCGAAGGAGGCGTGGGAGGCCCCGTCGATCTCGACCATCTCCGCGTCCGCAGGGAGCTGGTCGCGTGCGGCATCGACCTTCTCCGGCGTGGACAGCCCGTCCTCGCTCCCCGCGATGCTCAGGACGGGGAGGCCGGTCTCCGAGAGGTCGGTGGCGCAGTAGGAGCCGAACAGCACGAGGGCGTCGGCGTCAGCGGCGAGCTGGCAGGCTCGCACACCGCCGAGCGAGTGCCCGCCCACGCTCCAGACGTCGACGTCGGGAGCGGCGGAGGTGAAGGAATCCAGCCCGCGGGGATCGAAGAAGGCGAGGTTCAGCCAGGGGCGGGTGATCACGACCGTGACGCCGTCCTCGGCGAGCCCCTGCAGGATGGCGGCGTAGGCCCAGGGGTCGACCTTCGCCCCGGGGATGAAGACGAGGCCGCGGTCGGACTCGCCGTCGGCGGGGGAGAGCACGATCCCCTGCTCGGCGTCCTCCACGGTGACGGCGCTGTTCGCCCGCACATCGGCGAGGGGCTCGGGTTCCGCACCCATGACGCCGATCTGGCTCCACGCGACGATGCCGCCGACGCCGAGCACCAGCACGATCGCGAGACCCCAGAGGATCCCCTTCAGGACGCGACGACCCCGTCTCCGCTGCACGCTCTTCTGCACGGTGTCAACGCTACTCCGCGGCGGGAGCGATTCCGGCGGCCGATGCGGCGACGTGCGGGTGGGTCGTCAGGTACTCCTCGAACGCCTCGCGCGTGGTGCGCGTCGGGATGTAGCCGAACGTCTCCTTCAGCCGCCGGTTGGCGAGCACCGGCCGATAGCGGAGAAAGGGGACCTTCTCGGGCCCGTGCACGGTGAGGCGCATCATCCGACCGATCCGCAGCGCCGCGGCCAGTGCCCAGGCCGGGAGCACGAGCTGGCCCTTGCCGAGACGCGCCGCGATCTCCGGGACCGTCAGGCGTCCATCGCCGGCGACGTTGAAGATTCCCGCCGGTCCGTCCGTCGCGGCTCGCACCATGGCGGCGGCGACATCATCGACCCAGACGAACACGAAGGGCGAGTCGGATCCGGCGATGCGGAGGATCCGGCGGCCCTCCCAGAGCGCGGTGATCTGGTTGCGCACCGTCGGGCCGAGGATCGTGCCGATCCGGAACACGACCTGCTCGAGCTCGGGATGCGTCGTGCGGTGCGCGGCCAGCATCTCCTCGACCAGCCGCTTGTGGCGGGAGTAGGGGAAGGCGTCGTTGCCGCGGAGCGGCTGATCCTCATCGATCCAGTCCGGGTTGTCGGCGTGATACCCGTAGGCCGCGCCGGAACTGGACACCACGATCCGGCGCACACCCGCGGTGACGCACGCCGCGAGCACGTTCGCGGCGCCTCCGACGTCGACGCGGTACTCGAGGTCGACATCTCGACCGGGATTGACGATCGCGGCGAGGTGCACCACGGTGTCGATGCGATGCTCGAGCAGGAGGGGAGCGACGGCGGCCGAATCCGTGACATCGAGCACGGCGCCGACGATGCCCGCACGCGCGCTGCCGGCGCGCACGTCGGCCGACACGACGAGCTCGACGTCGTCTCTGGCCGCCAGGGCATCGGCGACGTGGGATCCGAGGAAGCCGCCGCCGCCCGTGATCAGCACGCGCGTCATGGAGCGGCCTCGGCCACGGTGCGACCGCTCGCGTCTCCCGAAGCGGAGCCGGTGCGTCGCTTCGTGTGCCGCGCCCAGAGGCCGGCGACGATCAGACCGGCGATGATGTCCCAGATGCCCCACCAGCCGGCGACGATCGCCATGCCGCCCAGCCCGTCGAAGAACAGGAACACCAGGCCGAGCCCGAGCCCTGCATTGCGGATGCCGACCTCGAAGGTCATCGCCTTCCGCTCGCGGGTACCGAGACCGCCGACGACCGCCGTGCCGTAACCGAGGGCGAGGGCCACGGCATCGTGCACCGTGACCACCAGGAGGATCACGCCGAGCACCTGCACGAAGACCGCCCAGTTGCCGACCAGAGCTGCGACGATGAAGCCGAGCAGCGCGATCAGGCTGAACCACTTCACGAACGGCTGCACGCGGGCCGAGAGGCCGGGTGCCTTCGCCCGCAGGAGCAGCCCGAGTGCGAAGGGCAGGCCGACGATGAGCAGGATCTCGAGCAGCATCCGCCACGGATCCAGAGCCACCTCGCGGAGCAGTGTGCGTGCGGTCGGATGCAGCGACCCCCAGAACGTGATGCTGAGCGGCATCGCGACGATGTAGACGAGGTTGCCGACCGCGGTCAGCGACACCGACAGCGCGACGTTGCCGCCGGCGCGATGGGTGAGCACCTGCGAGATGTTGCCGGGCGGGCAGCAGGCCACGAGCAGCATGCCGAGTGCCATCGACGGTGCGACCGGGAGCACCAGGGTCAGCAGGAAGGTGGCGATCGGCAGCAGGAGCAGCTGGGCGAGGATCGCGATGATGAAGGGCTTCGGATGCCTCGCCACGACACGGAAGTCGCGGGGCGCGGTGTCGAGGGCGATGCCGAACATGATCAGTCCGAGCACCACGTTCAGGATCGTGAGCGTGCCCGGGGTGAACGAGAGGACGACGTCGTCGACGTTCATGCCGTCGCCTCCAGCGCGCCCTTCTCGCGTCGGACGGCGCCGCGGTAGGCGTCCTTGTTGACGTAATAGGCCATCCGATCCAGGCCGAGGTAGTGGTAGCCGCCGGTCAGGTCCGGCCAGGGCGAGCCTGTGACCCGGTCACGGAACCGGGCGGCGCGCGCCGGATCGTGCTCGACCGCGTCGAGGTATGCCGCGAGCAGCTCGGCCTGTTCGTACCGCCCCTGCCATCCGATGCCCGACGCCTCGATCATGCCCATCACATACAGGCCGTTGAATGACGAGGGGAAGAGGTTGAGGAAGAGGCGGGGAGAGGCGCCGCGCCAGTGCAGGTGCTCCCGGTCCACGAACGGGTAGTCGAGGCTGTAGCCGGTGGCCAGCAGCACGAGGTCGTAGTCGTCGGCGCTGCCGTCGCGGAACTGCACGGTGCGCCGGTCGAAGAGCTCGATGTCGGGCCGGATCCGCAGATCCCCCTGGCCCAGGTGGTTCAGGACCATGGTGTTCACGATCGGATGGGACTCGTAGATGCGGTAGTCGGGCTTCGGGAATCCGAAGCGCACCGGGTCGCCCGTGAACGCCCGCAGCACACGGCTGTCCACCGCCTGCTTGATCCGCGCGGGCAGGGGCCGGCCCTGATTGAGGGTGTCGCTGGGGCGGCCGAACAGGTAACGGGGCGCGAAGTAGTACCCGCGTCGCACGCTCATGTCGACGGATGCCGCATGGTGCACGGCATCCACCGCGATGTCGCAGCCCGAGTTGCCCGCGCCGATCAGCAGCACCCGCTTGCCGGCCAGCTGCGCCGGCGACTTGTAGGCGCTGGTGTGCAGCAGCTCACCGGAGAAATCGCCGGGGAAGACCGGGATGTTCGGCTCGGCGAGCGTCCCGTTCGCGAGCACCACGCCCGCGTACCACCGCGTCTGCTCGCCCTCGGGTCCGACGCTGGTGAGATCCCAGCCGCCGTCGCGCGGCTCGAGACGGGTGACGCTCGTGTCGAAGCGGAACAGATCCGCGAGGTCGAAGTGCTCCGCGTAGTCGTGGAAGTACTGCCGGAGAACGCGGTGGCCCGGATAGTCCGCACCGGAGCGCATCGGGAACTCGGTGAACTCGGTCGTCGTGCGGGAGGAGATCAGGTGCGCCGACTCGTACATCGTGCTGCGCGGGTTGTCGATGTCCCAGAGGCCGCCGACCCCGTGGGAGGCCTCGTACCCGTCGACCATGATGCCGCGCTTCTGCAGCGCGCGCGCCGCGGCCAGTCCCGACGGCCCGGCGCCGATGACGGCGTATCTGTTCATCCTGCTCCCTGCACGTCCTGCACGTCGCTGTGCTCGAAAAACGCCCCCGCCCCCGATCGTAACGGGTGGGCGGGGGCGTCTCGGCTCCGCGCCGGATCAGGCGTCGCGAAGGGCCTGCTGGCGGCTCTCGACGGCGTCGCGTACGGCGGCGAAGAGCGGATGCTCGGGGTCGAGCCCGGTGGTGAGCTCGGTGAGCGCCCTGGCGTCCTCCGACCGCAGCAGACGCTGCAGCTCGACGGACTGCTCGTCGTCGGCGTCGTCGAATTCGAGGGCCGCGGCGACGGCGGCGACCAGGGCGTCTGCGGACAGACCCCGTTCGGCGGCCATCGCGGCAGGGCCGATGAACCGCTCGTTCCTCGAGATCTTCCGCAGCGGCTGACGCCCGACGCGCTGCACGGTGTCGATCAGCGCGGGGTTGCGGAACCGGTCGAGGATCTTCGCCCGGTAGGCGGCGAGATCATCGGGATCCAGCCCGTGCTCGGCGACCAGGACGGCCGAGGTCTCCTCCAGAGCAGCCGACACGCGGGCGGCGATGTCGGGGTCGGCCAGAGCGTCCGAGATGCGCTCGACACCGACGCGCGCGCCGAAGTACGCCGTCGCGGCGTGCCCGGTGTTCACCGTGAAGAGCTTGCGCTCGATGAACGGGGCGAGGTCGCCCACGAAGTGCGCACCGGGGATGCGGGGGAGGGAGTCTCCGAACGGCCCCGATTCGATCGCCCACTCGAAGTAGGGCTCGACGGTGACGTCCACGCCGCCGTCGGCCGGCTGCGCGGGCACGATGCGGTCGACGGTGGTGTTCGCGAACACCGCGCGCGACAGCAGGTCCTCGGCATCCGCGCCGGCCGCCGTCTGGATCTCGGCACGGAGCAGATCGGTCGCCCCGATCGCGTTCTCGCAGGCCATCACCTGCAGCGGCGCGGCCTCCGGGGAGCGCTGCGCGAGACCCGCGACGATCGCCGGGGCGACGAAGCGCAGCACGGTCGGACCGACCGCCGTCGTGACGACGTCGGCCGTGGCGATCTCCTGGGTGAGGGCCTCCGGGTCGGTGCGGCTGTTGACCGCGCGGAACCCGCTGACGACGTGGTCCACGCCACCCGGACCCGCTTCATGCACGGTGTACTCGTCGACCGCGTTGATCGCGTCCACGAGGGCATCGGCGACGTCGGAGAACACGACCTCGTAGCCGCCCTCGTGCAGCAGCAGTCCGACGAAGCCGCGACCGATGTTGCCGGCCCCGAAATGGACGGCCTTCATGGCCTGGTCGTCGCTCATCACTCGTTGACGGCGGAGAGCAGGGCGAACAGCTCGTCCGGGGTCTGGGCGGCGTTCAGCTTCGCGACGTCGTCCTCGTCGGAGAACAGGATCGCGATCTGGGAGAGGATCTCCAGGTGCTCGTCGCCGCGCCCGGCGATGCCGATCACGAAGGTCGCGGGCTCGCCGGCCCAGTCGACGCCGCCGTCGTAGCGGACGACCGACAGTGCGGAGCCGAGGATCGCGTCCTTCGTCTCGTTGGTGCCGTGCGGGATGGCGAGTCCGTTGCCCATGAAGGTCGAGACGGTCTCCTCACGCTGGCGCATCGCATCGACGTACGCGGGAGTGACGGCGCCGGCAGAGACGAGGATGTCGGTGGCCTCCTGGAGTGCGGCCTCCTGGGTGCTGCTGCCGGAGTGGATGCGGACCTGGCCGAGGGTCAGAACGCTCATGGGTGATTCCTTTCTGAGATGGTGCGGTGGGGCGGATGCCGTGGCACCCGCCCCACCGGGTCTGTCACACGTCGGTGCGGGTCAGGCGTCGGTGCCGCGCTGCTCGCGCACCATTTCGACGACCTCCTCGTACTGCGGCGCGTTCATGAAGTTGTCCACGGACACGTGGATCGAGTTCGGCGACTTGTCCTTCGCGCGATCCGTCAGCTGCTGCTGCGTGATCACCAGGTCGGCCGTGCCGTCGAGGTTCGCGATGGCCTGGTTTGTGACCGTCACGCCCTCCACGCCCGCCTTCTTGAACTTGTTGCGCAGGACGCTCGCGCCCATCGCCGACGAGCCCATGCCGGCGTCGCAGGCGAACACCACGTTCTCGATCTTCCGGTCGGTCGCGACGCCGCCGGCAGCTGCGGCACTCGCCGCCAGACCGCTCAACGCGTCGGAGGACTTGCCCTTGTTGGCAGTGGTCTGGGCGACCGCCGCAGCGAAGGCATCCTCCTTGGCGAGGTCCTTCTTGCGGCTCGCCCGCAGGATGATCATGGAGATGATGAACGTGACCGCCGCCGACAGGATCACCGAGAGAATGACTCCGAGATAGTCGGTTCGGAAGGTCTGCCCGAGAACGGCGATGATGCTTCCTGGCGCAGCTGGCGCGATCAGCCCCGTGCCCAGGAGCATGTTCGTCGTCACGCCAGTCATGCCACCCGCGATCAAGGCGAGGATGAGCACGGGCTTCATCAGGGCGAACGGGAAGTAGACCTCGTGGATACCGCCGACGAACTGGATCACAGCGGCGCCGGGAGCAGATGCACGGGCGGCTCCGATGCCGAAGATCGTGAAGGCGAGCAGCAGACCCAGGCCGGGGCCGGGGTTGGCCTCGAGGAGGAAGAGGATCGACTTGCCGCTCTCGGCCGCCTGTTGCGTGCCGAGCGGGGTGAGCACACCGTGGTTGATCGCGTTGTTCAGGAAGAACACCTTGGCCGGCTCGATCAGGATGCTCGTCAGGGGCAGGAGGTTCGTCTCGACGAGCCAGTTGACCGCCGTCGACAGCACGTTCATCAGACCGTTGACGAGCCAGGCGACCGGGTAGAACCCGATGACGACCAGGACGAAGCCCCAGATGCCGGCCGAGAACATGTTGACGAGCATCTCGAAGCCCGCCCTGATCTTGCCGTCCCACAGCGAGTCGAGCCACTTCATCGAATAGGCGGCGAGGGGCGCCATGATCATCGCGCCGATGAACATGTGGATCTGTCCGAGCTGGTTGTCGGCCGGGAGGGTCGCGTTCACCTGTGCGATCAGGTAGTCCGACCCCGCGATAGCACCCATGACGGCGATCGCCGCGACAACGCCGCCTCGGGTCTTGTAGACGATCGTGCCGCCGGTGTAAGCGATGATGATCGGCAGCAGGTAATGGATGATCGGGCCGACGAGGGTCGCGAGCTGCTCGTTCGGCGTCCAGCCCACCGGGATGAAGAACGCGGTGATGATGCCCCACGCGATCAGCGCGGGGATGTTGGGCATGATCATCCCGGACAGGAACGTGCCGAAACGCTGCACGCCCGTTCGGAGGCCGCCTGATTTCTGGGCGGCAGGTGACGTCGTCGTCATGATGTCGTCTCTTTCTGATCGGAGGGGAAGGATGCCGTGGCCTCGGCCACGGCATGGCGAGCACCGGCGGCGTCGTCCGCCGCCAGTGCGATCTCGGCGAGGCTGCGGGCCTCGTCGAGGGTGCGTTGGGAGATGGTGTGCCGTACATCGGCGAGAGCCGACGGCGCCATCGACAGGCTGGTCGCGCCGAGCCCGACGAGCACGACGGCCAGCAGCGGGTCTGCGGCTGCCTCGCCGCAGATGCCCACCGGCTTGCCCAGACGGGCACCCGCCGCGCCGACCTCGCGCACCAGGCGGAGGACCGCCGGATGCCACGGGTCCTGGAATCCGGCCACCGAGCCGAGCAGTCGGTCGGCGGCCATCGTGTACTGGGTCAGGTCGTTCGTCCCGATCGACGCGAAGTCGGCGTGCGCGAGCACGCGATCCGCGAGCAGGGCGCTCGACGGGACCTCGACCATGACGCCGGCCGTCTTCAGGCCGTACTCGCGGGCGAGAGCCGTGAAGTAGACGGTCTCCTCGACGGTCGCGACCATCGGGGCCATCACCCAGAGGTCGGCCTCGGTCTCGGCATCCGCTTCCGCGAGGGCGGTGAGCTGCTCGCGCAGGATGTCCTCGCTGGCACGCAGCGCACGGATACCGCGCAGACCGAGCGCGGGGTTCTCCTCATGCGCGTCGTTGAGGAAGGCGAGGGGCTTGTCGGCACCGGCGTCCAGAACCCGCACGACGACCTTCTTGCCCGGGAAGGCGGCGAGGAGCTCGCGGTACGCCTCGCGCTGCTGGCTGACGGTCGGCGCCTGCGCGGACGAGAGGAACAGGAACTCGGTGCGGAAGAGCCCGACGCCCTCGGCCCCCCGTTCGACCGCATCGGCCGCGTCCGCGGGTTTCCCCAGGTTCGCCAGCAGCGCGATCGGCGTGCCGTCGGCGAGGGCGCCGGGAGTCAGTGGTGCAGCATCGGCCGACATGCGAGCGGCCGCGCGCTGAGCGGCGCGGTCCTTCTCGTCGGTCGTCGGGTCGGTCGTCACGACGCCCGCCGCGGCGTCGACGATCACCGTCTCGCCGTTCTCGAGCGTGAAGCCGTCTGCGACTCCGACGATCGCGACGATGCCCTTCTCGCGGGCGAGGATGGCCGTATGCGAGGTCGGGCCGCCGTCGACCGTGATCAGTCCCAGCACCTGCTCGAGGTCGAGCAGTGCCGTGTCGGCCGGGGCGAGATCGCGTGCCACGAGCACGAACGGATGCCCAGGGTCGGGGACGCCCGGTGCGTCGACGCCGCGCAGGCGGGCGAGCACCCGCTGGGCGATGTCGTCGAGGTCGGCCGCGCGCTCGCCGAGGTAGCCGCCGACGGCCTCCAGCGTCGCACGGAACCCCGCGAAGGCGTCGTGCACGGCCCACTCGGCCGTGGCGCCGGCGTCGATCCGCGTGTCGACCTCGTCCTGCAGGGTCGGGTCCTCGGCGATCATCGCCTGAGCCTCGAGCACCTCCTGCGCCGATCCGCCGGCGGTCTCGCCGCGCGCGTTCAGCTCCTGCGCGACGACAGCGATGGCCTCGCGCACCCGGGTGCGCTCCGCCTCGGCGCCGATCGTGCTCGGCGTGTCTTCGGGCGCGGGCACGGGCTCGGTCATCCGGATGACCGGCCCCTGGGCGACGCCGAGGCCGATGCCCACACCGCGCAGCTCGCTCATCCGGCGGCGTCCTGGTCGTGGTCGGTCGTGAGCAGCTCGGTGAGCGTGTCCAGCACGCCTTCGGCGCCGTCGCCGTCTGCGGTCAGCGTGACGTAGTCGCCGTATTCGACGGCGAGCGAGATGACCCCGAGGATGCTCGCGGCGTTGACCGGCTTGCCCGAGTCCTTCGCGATGGTGATCGAGAGGCCCGATTCCTTCGCGGCCTGTGCGAAGAGCTTGGCCGGACGCGCGTGCAATCCGTGGGAGGAGCCGATCCGAACGGTGCGTGTGGCGGTCATGATGTTCCTTTCGGGGTGTTCCTGAGGTCGGCGAGGAAGGATCGTGCGAACTCGAGAGTGAGAGCGCCGTCGCGGTCGGCGAACACGTCGTCCGGCAGCACGGCGACCGGAGAGTGCGCGTGCTCGAGGATCGCGTCCAGACGGTCGGCGAGATGGGGGCCGACCAGGATCAGGTCGTGGTCACTGCCTGAGACGGAATGCTCCATACCGGCCGATGCCTCCCAGTCGAGCCCGGCGTTGGATGCCGCGCGCCGGAGTCGCTGGGCGACGAACGTGCTGGACGCACCGGCGCCGCACACTACGAGGATCCTCATCGATTCCACCTTCCTGAGAACAGTCTGTGAACGATCGGCCGCTCGCGCCAACAGGTTCCTTTCCGCCCCTGCGGAACCGCGGCTTCCGCGCGCGGGCACCCCGGTAGCTGACATCATGGAGGTCACGCCAGGACAGTGCAGTCAGCACGTGGGGAAGTCGGAGGGATCATGTCGCGACAGCGTCAGGACCAGCTCCTCTCCACCCTGCTCCGGCAGGAGGGCTGGGCGACGGCCGCGAGCCTCGCCGACGTGCTGGGGGTCACTCCGCGCAGCATCCGCTCCTATGTCGCCGCGTTGAACGCCCGCACCCCCGGTGCCGGCGTGATCGAGTCGGGACCGGCGGGGTATCGCGCCGGACCGGGGGCGCGCGGAGCGATCCGTATGCGGCAGACGGGGGAGTCGGCGCCCCGCGACCGCCTGCACGCCCTGGTGCGCACCCTGCTCGACCTTCCGGCCGGCATCGACGTGTTCGACACGGCCGATGAGCTGCACGTCAGCGAGGCGACCCTGGAAGCGGACCTCGTGCGCGTGCGCGGACTGCTCGACGGCACCGACCTCGCGCTGGAGCGGGACCGTGAGACGGTGCGGCTGCGCGGCAACGAGACCGCTCAGCGGCGGCTGCTCAGCCGCCTGGCGCACGACGAGATGGACGACGCGTCATTCCATCCGGAGACGTTCCGCCGAGCGCTCTCGGGCAGTGCTGTCGCCGCCCACGCCGTCGGGCCGTTCAAGACCGCGCTGGTGCGCGAGCTCGGCGAGCTGGGCTACTACGTGAACGAGCTGGCGATCGCCGACGTGCTGCTGCACATCGCGATCGCGGCGGAACGGGTCGCCGCCGGCCACGCGCTCGATTCCTCGCCGGCCGGCGCCCGGGAGGAGATCCCCCGCGTGGGCGCGGTCATCGCGCGCCTCGCGGCGGAGAACTTCGATGTCGCGCTCGGCGAGGGCGACAGCAGCCACCTCGCCTCCCTCGTGCTGACGCGCATCGTCGCACCCGGCGAGGACGCCACCCGCGACGTCGCGCGCAGCGGTGTGGACCCCGCGGTCGAGGCCGCCGTGCGCGCCGAGATCGCACGGGCCGCCGAGGACTACCAGGTCGATCTCGTCGATGAGACGTTCGTGCTCCGTCTCGCGCTGCACGTGCAGAACCTGCTGCGGCGAGCGGAGGAGAGCGCCCTGACGCGCAACCCGCTCACCCGCTCGCTCAAGACGACCTATCCGATGATCTTCGAGGTCGCCGTCTCGATCGCAAGCGGACTGCACGACCGCGTGGGCACGCCGATCCACGACGATGAGATCGCGTACATCGCGATGCACGTCGGCGGGCGCCTCGAGAGGAGCAGGAAGGCCGAATCGATACTGACCGCCACGATCGTGTGCCCCGGCTACTACGAGCTGCACGAGTTGCTGCGCTCGAGCGTCGACCGCTCGCTGGGGTCGGCGATCGAGGTGACGAGCGTCGTCACCAACGTCGACCCCGACTGGGCGTCGTTCGACACCGATCTGGTCCTCAGCACGATCGAGCCCGGATCGCCCGGCGACCGTTTCGTGCGCATCCAGCCCTTCCTCACCGACGCCGACGTCGACCGCATCCAGCAGGCCGCAGCGCGCGTCCGCCGTGGCCGTCGGCTCACGAGGCTGCGCGGCGAGCTCGCCCGGTACTTCCACGCGGACGCGTACGTCTTTCCGCTCCCCGACGAGGGGGAGGAGGCGATCATCCGCCGCCTCGGTGGCCTGCTGATCAATGCCGGGCTGATCGGCGAGGACTACGTCGAGAACACGATCGTGCGCGAGCGGATGTCGTCGACCGCGTTCACCGACGCCCTGGCCGTGCCGCACGCGCTGCAGATGACCGCGACGCGCACCGCGATCGCGATCGGCGTGACCGACGGCTCGGCGGCGTGGGGCGACGGCCGCGTGCAGGTCGTCGCGCTCGCGGCCTTCAGCGAGAGCGATCGCGCGGCGTTCCAGACCGTGTTCGAGCAGCTCGTCGAGGTGTTCAGCGAACGCGAGAGCGTTCAGCGGATCGTCCGTCGCGGGACGTCGTTCGAGGCCTTCCTCGACGAGCTCGTCGCCGTCATCGACGGCTGAGGACCGCCGTCACGCGCCCGGGTCGAGCACCTCGGCGAGCTGTCGCAGCACGGCATCGGACGACGCCGACTCGGCGGTCTCCAGCACGACCGCGTCCCCGGGCCCGATCGCGAGATCCATCACTGCGAGGACGCTGCTGAGATCCACGGTCGAGCCGTCGGCGGTGCGGAGCGTGATCGCCGTCCCGTGCGACTGCGCGAGTCGCACGAGCTCGGCGACAGGGCGCGCATGCACGCCGTTGTGCGCACTGACGATGACGCGTCTGGACGGCATGATCAGGAGCGCTCGTCGAGCAGGGCCCGGACGCCGGCCTCGAGATCGGCCACGGCCGCCAGCGCACCCTCGGCGGACTCCGCGCGGGCGTCGATGTAGACCTTGAGCTTGGGCTCGGTGCCGCTCGGACGCACGATCACGCGGGAGCCGTCGGTGAGGCGGTACCGGAGCACGTCGCCGGAGGGCTGCCCCGGACGTCCGTGCAGCAGGTCTTCCGCCGAGGCGATCGAGCGCCCGGCGATCTGCGTCGGCGGCAGGGTGCGCAGAGCCAGCATGACGTTCCCGATGACCGAGACGTCTTCGACGCGCACCGACACCTGTCCGCTCGCGAAGTGCCCGTACGTCTCTCCGAACTCGCGGAGCAGGTCGGCCAGTGTCGCGCCCCGCCCGTGCGCCTCGGCGGCGAGTCCGAGGATCGCGATCGCCGCGGAGATGCCGTCCTTGTCGCGGACGGTCTCCGGATTCACGAGGTATCCGAGGGCCTCCTCGAAGCCGAAGGCGATGCCCGGCGCGCGGGAGATCCACTTGAACCCCGTCAGCGTCTCGTGGAAGTCGAGGCCGTGATGCGCGGCGACCGCGGCGAGGCCCGGCGAAGAGACCAGCGAGCACGCGAGGGAGGCGCCGGGCGTTCCTGCCGCCGCGCGCGCCGCGCGAGCCCCGAGCAGCAGCCCGACCTCGTTGCCGGTGAGCCGTCGCCAGCCGCCGGGCGTCGACTCGTCGGGGATCGCGAGCGCGAGGCGATCGGCATCCGGATCGTTCGCCAGGATGAAGTCGGCCTTGGCCCGTCGGGCCGTGGCGAAGGAGAGATCCATCGCCCCCGGCTCCTCCGGGTTGGGGAACGACACCGTGCGGAAGGTGGCATCAGGAGTGAGCTGCTCGTCGACGACGACGGGCTGCGGATAGCCGGCGGAGGTCAGGATGCGCGACAGCGTCTCCCAGCCCACGCCGTGCATCGCGGTGTAGACCCAGCGCAGCTCGGAGGCGTCTGCCGGCGCGGGTGCCACGGCCGCCGTGGCCGCGATGTAGGCCTCGACGATGTCTTCGCCCGCGGTCTCGTACGCGGTCGAACGGGGAAGACCCACCGCATCCCCGGCATCCGCGATGCGCTGGATGTGCGCGGCGATCTCGGCATCCGCCGGCGCGACGATCTGCGAGCCCTGATCGGCTCCGCCGAGGTACACCTTGTAGCCGTTGTCGTTGGGCGGGTTGTGGCTGGCGGTCACCATGACACCGGCATCCGCGCCGAGGTGCCGCACCGCGAAGGCGAGCACCGGGGTCGGCAGCAGCCGGGGGAGCAGGATGGCGCGCAGGCCGGCACCCGCGAACAGCTCGGCCGAGTCTGCGGCGAAGACGCGGGAGTTGCGGCGACCGTCGTAGCCGATCACCACGGTCGGGGTCCCGCCCCTCGCCTTCTCGTTCAGGTACGCGGCGAATCCGGCGGCTGCCTGCGCGACGAGCACACGGTTCATCCGGTTGCTGCCGGCACCGAGCTCGCCGCGGAGCCCGGCGGTGCCGAAGGCGAGACGCGTGCGGAAGCGGTCGTCGAGGCCGGCGATGGCTTCGCCATCGCCGCCGGCGGCGCGGGTGATCAGACCGGCGAGCTCATCCCGTGTCTCGTGATCAGGGTCCTGTCGCAGCCAGGCGCGGGCCGTCGCGAGGAGTTCCTCGCTCACACGCTCCTCGCTCACAGGGCCTCGACCACCCTGGCGAGGAGCGCGGAGATCACGGGCTCGGCCTCGCGGCCCGCCTCGATGACCTCGGCGTGGCTGAGCGGGGTCTGCTGGATGCCGGCGGCGAGGTTCGTGATGAGCGAGAAGCCGAGGATCTCCATGCCGGCCTCGCGGGCCGCGATCGCCTCGAGAGCGGTCGACATGCCCACGATGTTCCCGCCGATGGCCTTCGCCATCTGCACCTCGGCCGGCGTCTCGTAGTGCGGGCCGCGGAACTGCGTGTACACGCCCTCGTCGAGGCTCGGGTCGATCGAACGCGCGATGTCGCGCAGACGCTTCGCGTACAGGTCGGTGAGGTCGATGAACGTGGCGCCTTCGAGCGGCGAGTCCGCCGTGAGGTTGATGTGATCGCTGATCAGCACCGGCTGCCCGGGCTTCCAGGTCTCGCGGATGCCACCGGCGCCGTTGGTGAGCACCATGATGTTCGCCCCCGTGGCGGCGGCGGTGCGCACGCTGTGCACGACCCGGCGCACGCCGTGGTCCTCGTAGTAGTGGGTGCGCGCGCCGATCACGAGGACGTTCTTCCCACCGGGAGTGCGGATGCTGCGGAGTGTGCCGACGTGACCCTCCAAGGCGGGCTTCGAGAATCCGGTGACCTCGGTGGCGGGGATCGTGGCGACCGTCTCGCCGATGATGTCGGCGGCCTTGCCCCAGCCGCTGCCGAGCGTGAGGGCGATGTCGTGGTGCTCGACTCCGGTCAGGCGCGCGATGTCGGCGGCGGCCTGGGTGGCGACCTCGAACGGGTTCGCGGTCGGGTCGTCGAGAGGGTTGCTGTGGGTTTCGGGCATGGATCCACTCTAGGAAGGTGCAGGCTCGGGGGCCAGGATTGCGGAAGAATGGATTCCATGACTTCCACCCCTTTCGAGCGCACTCAGCGCGTCGCCGTGCTCGGCGGCGGTCCCGGCGGATACGAGGCGGCCCTCGCGGCCGCTCAGCTCGGAGCCGAGGTGACGCTGATCGAGCGCGTGGGCGTCGGCGGGGCCGCCGTCCTGACGGATGTCGTGCCCTCCAAGAGCCTCATCGCCACGGCCGACGCGGCCGTCGCGATCTCCGAGGCGAGCGACCTCGGCGTGAACTTCTACGTGAAGGGCGACCACGGGAAGCCGCTCAAGCCCGAGATCGCGATCAACCTCGCCGCGGTGAACAAGCGGCTCCTCGCACTCGCCGGCCAGCAGTCGGAGGACATGCGCTCCACTCTCCTGGAGGCGGGCGTGCGCATGCTCTCCGGACACGGCCGGCTCGAGGGCGCGAACGCGATCATCGTCTCGACCGGTCAGGGCGGCACGGACTTCGACCGGGTGGAGGCCGACACGATCATCGTGGCCGTCGGCGCCGCCCCTCGCGAGCTCGATTCCGCGAAGCCCGACGGCAAGCGCATCCTGACCTGGACGCAGCTGTACGACATGAAGGCACTGCCCGAGCACCTGATCGTGGTCGGGTCCGGTGTCACCGGCGCGGAGTTCGCCTCCGCCTACATGAACCTCGGCGCGAAGGTCACGCTCATCTCGAGCCGCGAGCAGGTGCTCCCGGGTGAGGACAAGGACGCGGCGAGCGTTCTCGAGAAGGTCTTCAAGCGCGGTGGGATGACCGTGCTCTCCAAATCCCGCGCCGACAGGGTCGAGGCGACGAAGGAGGGCGTGACGGTCACGCTCTCCGACGGGCGCACGGTCGAGGGCAGCCACTGCCTGATGGCGGTCGGATCGATCCCGAACACCGCGGGCATCGGACTCGAGGAGGCGGGCATCGAGCTCAACGAGTCGGGGCACGTGCGGGTGAACAAGGTCGCCCGCACCTCGGTGCCGAACGTCTACGCGGTCGGCGACTGCACGAACTTCTTCCCGCTCGCCTCGGTCGCGTCCATGCAGGGACGCACCGCGGTGTTCCACGCGCTGGGTGACATCGTGATCCCGCTCGAGCTGATCAAGATCACCTCGAACATCTTCACCGCCCCCGAGATCGCGACCGTCGGCTACTCGGAGAAGGACGTGGAGGACGGCATCGCCGACGGCCTCGTCTACAAGCTGCCGCTCGCCGCGAACCCCCGCGCGAAGATGATGGGGATCAAGGACGGCTTCGTGAAGATCATCGCTCGCAAGGGCTCCGGCACGGTGATCGGCGGCGTGATCGTGGCCCCGAAGGCCTCCGAGCTCATCTACCCGATCGCGGTGGCCGTCGAACGGCGCCTCACGGTGGATCAGGTCTCCCGCGTCTTCGCCGCGTACCCCTCGCTGTCGAGCAGCATCACCGACGCCAGCCGCGCGATGCACCTCGGCTACATCTCCTGATACCGACGGAAAGGGCGCCCCACCGCGGTGGGGCGCCCTTTCTCGTGTCCGTTCGTCAGCTGATCGTGAGCAGCTGGTGGCCGGCGGAGACGGTCGACCCGGCATCCGCGTTGATGTTGCCCACGACACCGTCCTTGTGCGCCTGCAGCGGCTGCTCCATCTTCATCGCCTCCAGGACGACGACGAGATCGCCCTTGACGACCTGCTGGCCGTCCTCGACCGCGATCTTGACGATCGTCGCCTGCATGGGCGACTTCACCGCGTCGCCCGAGGCTCCGGCGTTCGCGACGGTGGCGTGGCTGCGGCGCGACGGCGGCACGGCTGCGGGGCGTCCGGCCGTGCCGGCGGCGACGGCGATGCGATCCGGAAGGCTCACCTCGAGGCGCTTGCCCGCGACCTCGACGACGACCGTGTGCCGCGAGGTGCCCGACTCCGGGGACTCGAGCTCGCCGTCCCACGGGGGGATGTCGTTCTCGAACTCGGTCTCGATCCAGCGCGTGAAGATGCCGAACTCGCCGTTCTCCGCCGTGAAGGCGGGGTCGCGCACGACCTTGCGGTGGAAGGGGAGCACGGTCGGCATGCCGGCGACCTCGAACTCGTCGAGGGCGCGTCGCGAGCGCTCCAGCGCCTCCGCGCGGTCCTTGCCGGTCACGATGATCTTCGCCAGCAGCGAGTCGAACGCGCCGGAGACCGAGTCGCCGGCGGTGACGCCCGAGTCGAGGCGGATGCCGGGACCGCCGAACGTCTTGAAGACGTGGATCGGTCCGGGCTGGGGGAGGAACCCGCGACCCGGGTCCTCGCCGTTGATGCGGAACTCGATCGAGTGGCCCTGCGGCGTCGGGTCGTCGTAGTCGATGGTGCCGCCCGCAGCGATGCGGAACTGCTCGCGCACCAGGTCGATGCCGGTGACCTCTTCCGACACGGGGTGCTCGACCTGCAGGCGGGTGTTGACCTCGAGGAATGAGACCGTACCGTCGGCGCCGATCAGGAACTCGCAGGTGCCGGCGCCCACATAGCCGACCTCTTTCAGGATGGCCTTGGATGCCGAGTAGAGCAGGTCGTTCTGCTCGGTGGTGAGGAACGGCGCGGGCGCCTCCTCGACCAGCTTCTGGTGGCGGCGCTGCAGCGAGCAGTCGCGCGTCGAGATGACGACGACGTTGCCCTGGGCATCCGCCAGGCACTGGGTCTCCACGTGGCGGGGCTTGTCGAGGTACTTCTCGACGAAGCACTCTCCGCGCCCGAAGGCGGCGACCGCCTCACGCGTGGCCGACTCGAACAGCTCGGCGACCTCGTCGAGCTCGCGGGCGACTTTGAGGCCGCGTCCGCCGCCGCCGTAGGCCGCTTTGATGGCGATCGGCAGGCCGAACTCCTTCGCGAACGCGATGACCTCGTCGGCCGTCTCGACCGGACCGGGCGTGCCGGGAGCCAGCGGTGCGCCGACCTTCTCGGCGACGTGGCGGGCGGTGACCTTGTCGCCGAGAGCCTCGATGGCCTCGGGCGACGGGCCGATCCAGATCATGCCCGCATCGATCACGGCGCGGGCGAACTCGGCGTTCTCGGCGAGGAAGCCGTAGCCGGGGTGCACGGCATCCGCCCCGGCCCGACGGGCCACGGAGAGGATCTTCTCGATCTGGAGGTACGTCTCGGCGCTGGTGGCGCCGCCGAGGGCGTAGGCCTCGTCGGCGAGCCGCGCGTGCAGGGCGTCCCTGTCCTGGTCGGCGTAGACGGCGACCGAGGCGATTCCGGAGTCTCGGGCGGCGCGGATGATGCGTACGGCGATCTCGCCGCGGTTGGCGATGAGCACCTTGGCGATAGCAGGCATGGTTGCCAGCCTAGCGAGTAGCCTCTCGATCCATTTGACGACCCTCCACAAGAAAGTGGCGGAAACGTGGAGGGGAGTCTACGACCAGAGGTCCGTCCAGCGGACGCCGAGCTCGCCGGCCAGACGGCGGATCGCCGACAGGGACATGCCGACGACCGTGGACGGGTCGCCGTCCACACGTGTGATGAACGCGCCCCCGAGGCTGTCGACGGTGAAGGCGCCGGCCACGTGGAGCGGCTCCCCGGATGCGACGTACGCGGCGATCTCCGCGTCGGAGATGTCGTCGGCGAAGGTGACGGATGCCGAGGCGACCGCGGTCGCCTCGAGGGGAGCGACGCCGGGGGAGACGCGGAACACGGAGTGCCCGGAATGCAGGACGCCGGTGGCGCCGCGCATCTCGCGCCAGCGGCGGGTCGCCTCCTCGGGCGTGTACGGCTTGCCGTAGACGCGACCGCCGAGCGCGAACATCGAGTCTCCGCCGATGACGAGGCCGTCGAACTCGCCCTCGTCGGCCAGCCGCCGCGCGACGTCGGCGGCCTTGGCCCGGGCGAGCAGCAGCACGAGCTCTCCGGGGAGGAGTTCCGTGCCCCGGTCCTCGGCGGACGCGGCGGCGACGGCGTCCTCATCGACGTCGGGGGAGAGCGTGAGGGGCTCGATCCCCGCCTGTCGCAGCAGCATCAGTCGGGCGGGAGACGTGGAGGCGAGGCAGACGCGCATGTTCACCACCGTATCCTCGAAGGATGACTTCCTCCCCAGCCGACGTGCTCGAACTCGACATCACCGGGATCGCGCACGGTGGCACGTTCATCGCCCGCCACGAAGGGCGGGTCGTGTTCGTGTCGGACGCGATCCCCGGGGAGCGCGTGCGTGCGCGGCTCATCGCCCCGCAGGAGGGTGCGGATGCCTCGACGCGCAGCTTCTGGCGGGCGGAGACGATCGAGGTGCTCGACGCATCCGAGCATCGCCGACCGCATATCTGGGCCGAGGCCGATGTGTCCCGCGATCCGGTCGACCGTCCGGGCGGTGCCGACCTCGGCCACATCGCTCTCGATCGCCAGCGCACGCTGAAGCGCCAGGTGCTCACCGAAGCCCTGGACCGCTTCGCCGGCGAGGGGCTCGTCGCCCCGGAGATCGAGGCCGTGGAGTCCGGAGACGGCACCGGATGGCGCACCCGCGTCACCCTGCACGTCGATGAGGCCGGAGAGGTGGGGCCGTTCGCGGCTCGCAGCCACCGCGTCATCCCCGTCACCTCGTACCCGCTCTCGCGTCCGGCGATCGCCGAGGCCGCGCTCGCGCTGCAGGGCGAGGCGCCGGGGCGCATCGAGCTCGTCGAACCCGCCGACGGGAAGGTGCGCATCATCCGGCGGGAGGAGACGGAGCGCCCCGCCCGCGTCGCACGCGGCTTCCGGCGCCGCCCCACCCCTGAGGTGATCCAGGAGGTCATCGGTGACCGGCGCTTCGAGGTCGATTCCACGGGGTTCTGGCAGGTGCACCCGCGAGCGGCATCGGTGCTCGACGCCGCCGTGTACGGCATCCTCGACGGCCATGTCGACGACGAGAAGACGCACTACGACCTGTACGGCGGCGTCGGACTGTTCGCCGCGACCCTCGCCGACCTCGGCGGTACGGACATCGTCACGGTCGAGTCGAGCGCCCGCGCCACCGAGCACGCGGCCGCGAACCTCGCCCCGCTCGCCGTCAACGCGGTGACCGCACGCGTCGACGCCTTCCTCTCATCCCGCAAGGGGGCCGGTCGCACCGGAGCCGTCATCCTCGACCCGCCGCGTGCGGGAGCGGGACGTCAGGTGGTCGACGCGGTGCACGCCCTCGCGCCCGAAGCGATCGCCTACGTCGCCTGCGACCCGGTCGCGCTCGCCCGTGACCTCGGAACATTCCGCTCCCTCGGGTGGAACGTCGACCGCCTCCGCGGCTTCGATCTGTTCCCGCATTCGCACCATTTCGAGGTCGTCGCGCTGCTCACCCGGTGAGCGCGCTGGCAGGGGCGCTTCCCGGACTCACTAGGCTGGGCGGATGAGCACGGTCGCACTCATCGACGATCACGAGTCCGTTCGCCTCGGTCTCGAGGCCGCCTGCGCGCGCGACGGGCAGACGGTGGTGTTCTCCGGAAGCACCGTCAGCTCGTACCTCGAGTGGCGCCGCGCGACCGGCGCAGCCCCGTCCGATGTCGTGGTGCTCGACCTCACTCTGGGTGACGGCACGACGGTGACCGAGAACGTGCGGTCACTGGTGAGCGACGGCGCGAGCGTGGTGATCCACAGCGTCGCCGACCGCCCCGCCGCCGTGCGCGAAGCGCTCTCCGCAGGTGCCGCCGGGGTGGTCAGCAAGTCCTCCGCCCTCGACGACGTGCTCGACGCGATCCGCACGGTCGCGCAGGGGGAGGCGCTGAACAACGTCGAGTGGGCGAGCGCGGTCGACGGCGACCGGGCCTTCGCCGATGCGCAGCTGTCGTCGCGTGAACGCGAGGTGCTCCGCCTGTACGCGACGGGTCTGCCGCTCAAGGCCGTCGCCGAGCGTCTGGGCGTCGCGTACTCGACGGCGAAGGAGAACATCACCCGGATCCGGGTGAAGTACGTCGAGGTGGGCCGCCCCGCCCCGACCAAGGTGGACCTCCTCCGCCGGGCCATGGAGGACGGCATCGTCGCCGCCGACGGGGCCGCGAGTGCCCGTTGACCCGCTCAGCATCCGCGACGCCTGGAGCAAGATCCCTTCTCCCGGCGCGGCGGAGACGGAGTTCGAGCGCTTCACGGGCAAGCGCATGGAGCGGATCCTCGCGATCGTCGTCGCGATCGGGTCTGCAGCACTGGGGGCCCAGGCGCTGATCGCCGCCGTCGGCACGATGTCCTTCGCCGACGTTCCGCACGTGACGACGGTCGTCGTCGTCTTCGCTCCGCTGACCGCGATGCTCCTCGCCTGCGTGATCGGACGGGCCGTCCGCGTCGCCTCCGGCGTGTTCGCCATCGCCTATGCGCTCGCCCTCGCGGCGTGGCCGCTCGTCGTGGACCCCTTCGACAATGCCGCCGGCGATCAGCCGTGGATCTTCTTCCTGGTGAACGTCGGGGTCGTCGCGGCCATGCTCGCGTTCCCCGTGCGCATCCAGTTCGCCTGGGCCGTCGGGATGCCGTTCGTCTACGGATACGTGCGGCTGGTGCAGGGAGAGTTCTCGCGCGAGTTCTGGGTGACGACGGCGTTCGACGTGTCGTTCACGCTCATCCTCGGTGTGATCATCATCTCGCTCGGCTGGATGTTCCGCTCGGTCGCCGCGGGTGTGGACGAGGCCCGGGGCCAGGCCGTCGCGTCGTACGCCTCCGCGGCCGCTGCGGCCGCGGCCGAGGAGGAGCGGGTGGCGATGTCCGCGCTGATGCACGACAGCGTGCTCGCCGCCCTCATCGCCGGAGAGCGCGCGGAAGGCGAGCGGGCGCGTGAACTCGCCGTCGCGATGGCCCGTGAGGCGCTCACCCGCCTCGCCAACACCGAAGGAGCCGTCGCACAGGAGGGGAGCGACGAGCCCGTCGGGACCGCGCAGATCGTCGTCGAGCTCCGCCGATCGCTCTCGGAGCTCGGCGCCGACGCGATCGTCGAAGAGCGCGGCGGCATCGGACTCATCCCCGGACGTGCTGCGCGGGCCCTGGTGCTCGCCGCCCGCCAGGCGATCGGCAACGCCGTGGCGCATGCCAACGGCCGGGGCCTGCACATCATCGCCGAGGGCCACGGCGACGAGGGCATCCGTGTCACGATCTCGGACACCGGTCCCGGTTTCGACATCGACGAGATCGGCGCCGATCGTCTCGGCATCCGCGCCTCGATCTTCGCCCGGATGGCGGGCGTCGCGGGTACGGCAGGCATCGACTCCGGCGAGCACGGCACGATCGTGACCCTCGGCTGGGAGCGCTCGTGAACCGCACCGTGCGCAGCGTCGCCACCTCACTCGCCGTCGGCTTCGCCCTGTACTTCGTGGCGCGCGGCGTGTGGTGGATCGAGCAGCCGACCGCACCTCTGCTCATGGTGCTCGCCATCGGGCTCTACCTCGTGGTCGTGAACATCGCGATCCTGGGGGATTCGGCGACGGTGCGCATGCCGCTGTGGGCGGCCGTGCTGGCCGCGGTGTCCAGCGCGCTGATCCCGGTGCTGGTCACGCTGTCGCTCGATGCGGCCGACCGCACCGAGCCGTTCGCCACCTGGTACATCGGCGGGCTGGGTCTGCTCGGTGTCGTGTGCGTCGTGCGGCGCCGCTCGTTGATCGGGTGGCTCATCGTGGCGCTGCTCATCGCGACCTCCTCCGCCTATCTGGGGATGGGGGTCTCGCTGAACCTCGGGCTCGTCGGATCGATCATGTGGGTGCTCATCGCGCAGCTGCTCGTGATGTTCTGGGACCGGGCCGTCCGCGACACCGAGCGACTGGCCGAGATCCAGCAGGCGGTCTCCGCCTGGCATGCGACGCAGCTCGTTCGCCAGCGCGAGCGACGCCTGCGCACGCAGTTCGCGCTCGCCGTGGCCGGACCCGTGCTGAGTCGTGTGGTGGCGTCACGCGGGGCCCTCGACGAGCAGGAGCAGCTCGAGGCGAGGCTCGCGGAAGGGCGGCTGCGCGACGAGCTGCGCGGCGCCGACCTGCTCAACGATGCCGTGCGCGACGTGATCGAGGCCGCGCGGCGGCGCGGTGTCGTGGTCACCGTCTTCGACGAGGGCGGTCTCGACGGCGTGGACGAGCACCGGCGCGTGGAGATCCGGGATGAACTCGCCGTGACCCTGGCGAACGCCGACGCACGGCGGATCATCATCCGTTCGGCGAAAGACCCGCGCGTGGCGGTGACCGTGGTCGGGCGTGCCGGCACCCGCTCCTCGGGCGACGACGACTCCGTCGAGCTCTGGCACGAGATCCTTCGCGAGGCAGCCGAGGTCTGACGAAGAGTGGGCGAGGGGCGGCGGCGATGCCGCCTGCCCCTCGCCATGCGGACAGTTACCCGAAAACCGTCCGCGAGTGGCCGATCAGCGTCTGTCTACCCTGGGACAGAGAGACCAGCCGAACGCGAAGCGTCTCCCTCAGTCTGATGGGTCGTCAAGAGCTTGTCTGTAGGTATTTTGGGGGACACGGATTTTCCGCCGATGGGGGATCATTGGACGATGGGAACGCGTCGCGGCACCAATCTCCCGCGGATGGGCGACTTCAACCAGTCGGTGATACTGGAGGCCATCCGGCGATCCGGTGAGGGATTGAGCAGGATCGAGCTCGTCGAGGCGACGGGGCTCTCCGCCCAGACCGTCACGAACATCACGCGCCGGCTCCTCGATGACGGATTCATCCGGGAGGCGGGGCGGACCATCAACGGTCCGGGCAAGCCGAGAGTGACGCTGCGCCTCATCTCGGAGAGCCGCTTCTCCGTCGGCGTCCACCTCGATCCCGCGGTCATGACCTTCGTGCTCCTGGATCTCTCGGGCACGATCGTACGGCGCATGGGCGTGCGCACTCCGAAGATGGATCCGCGCCAGATCGTCGAGGCGATGGCGACCACGATCGAGACGCTCATCTCGGCGGCCGGCGTGGACCGTTCGCGCATCGCCGGAGTCGGCGTGGCGGCCCCAGGACCGCTGGATGCCGACAAGGGCACGGTGATCGATCCGCCGAAGCTGCTCGGATGGCATCGGGTGCCCCTCCGAGCCGTGCTCGCGGAGGCGACCGGATTCCCCGTCACCCTCGAGAAGGACACGACCGCGGCGGCGGTGGGGGAGCTCTGGACCCGCCCCGGCTCTTCCGACGACTCGTTCGTGTTCGTGTACCTCGGGACCGGGATCGGCGCGGCTCTGGCGAGGGACGGGGATGTCGTGCGCGGCAGCACGCAGAACCTCGGCGAGATCGGGCACATCGTGGTCGATCCTGACGGCCCTGCGTGCCTGTGCGGATCGCGCGGCTGCGTCGAGGTGATGTGCACCCCGCAGGCGATCGTCGAACAGGCCGAGCACGCCGGGGTGTTCCCCGACGATCGTGAGGTCAACGACGTCGAAGCCGTGGAGGCGCGGCTGACGCAGCTGTGCGAGCGCGCCGCTGCCGGCGACGCGCCGGCAGCGCGAGTTCTGCGGGCATCGGCAGGCCACCTCGCCGTGCTCACCGCCGTGCTCACGAACATGCTCGACGTGGATCGCGTCGTGCTCGGCGGACCGTTCTGGTCACGCCTCGCCGACGCGTATCTGAAGGAGATCCCCGGGCGTCTGGAGCGGCTGAGCGCCACCCGGGCGGTGCGGACGCTGCCCGTCGCCGGCACGGTCGTCGGCGTGGATGTGGGCGCGGTGGGCGCCGCCTGCGTCGTCCTGGACTCGGTGCTGACACCGCGGACGACGGATCTGCTGCTGGAGCATTGAGCGGGTCTTGACAGGGATAACTCCAATCGATGTACTATCTGTGAGCCCCCAGCGATCGGACCACCGATGCACGACAACTCGTCCCTCGTCGAAGCGCGCATCCAGCGCTTCGTGCAGGAGCGCCTCCTCCCCGCCGTCTACGCGCGTACAGAGCCGCTGACGCTCCGATCGTGGACCGCACCCGGCGAGCCCGTCCCTTTCGACGAAGCCGTGGGGCAGTCCTTCGCCCCCTTCGAGGTCGGCACGCCCTGGGGTCGTGCGTGGAGCACGATGTGGCTGCACGTGACCGGGGTCGTCCCGGAGGTCGAGGCAGGGCAGCGCGCCGAGCTGGTCTTCGATCTCGGATTCAACACGGCCGAGCCCGGCTTCCAGGCCGAGGGAACGGTCTACCGCCCGGACGGATCGATCGTGAAGGCGGTCGAGCCGCGGAACGCGTACGTCCCGCTGGACGGCGCTGCGGGGGAGCCGATCGATCTCTATCTGGAGGCGGCGGCGAACCCGGATGTCGCGGAGGGGTGGACGTTCGCGCCGACCCCGCTCGGCGAGTGGGACTCGGCGGGTGACGACCCGCGCTACGTGCTCCGCCAGGCCGATGTCGGCATCCTCGACGTCACCGTCTGGGAGCTGATCCAGGACGTCGCCGCGCTGCGGGGGCTCATGGGGGCGCTCTCGACCGATTCGCCGCGACGCGCGGAGATCCTCCGCGCCCTCGAGCGCATGGTCGACGCGACCGACCCGGACGACGTCGCCGGCACTGCCGCCGACGCCCGGGCCGAGCTCGCCGGTGTGCTCTCGCGGCCGGCATCCGCCTCCGCGCACGTCCTGCACGCGGTCGGGCACGCGCATATCGACTCGGCGTGGCTGTGGCCCGTCCGTGAGACGCAGCGCAAGGTCGCGAGGACGTTCTCGAACGTGCTGGCCCTGCAGCGGGAGGACCCCGACTTCGCCTTCGCCGCCTCCTCGGCGCAGCAGTACGCCTGGATGAAGCAGTTCCAGCCGGAGCTGTTCGAGCGGATGCGCGGGGCCGTCGCGGAAGGGCGCTTCGTGCCGGCCGGAGGCATGTGGGTCGAGTCCGACACCAACATGCCCGGCGGCGAGGCGCTGGCGAGACAGTTCGTGAGGGGCAAGAGGTTCTTCCTCGAGGAGTTCGGAGTGGAACCCCTGGACGTCTGGCTGCCGGATTCCTTCGGCTACTCCGCGGCGCTGCCGCAGATCGCGCGCGCGGCCGGATCGCGGTGGATGCTGACGCAGAAGATGTCGTGGAACGAAACGAACGTCATGCCGCACCACACCTTCCTCTGGGAGGGCATCGACGGCACCCGGATCTTCACGCACTTCCCGCCGGTCGACACGTACAACGCGCAGCTCACCGGTGACGAGCTGGCCAGGGCGGAGCGGCAGTACGCCGAGAAGGGCGCCGCGAACACCTCGCTCGTGCCGTTCGGCTACGGCGACGGCGGCGGCGGGCCCACCAGGGAGATGATCGCCGCGGCGGCGCGGGTGCGGTCGCTCGAGGGCTCGCCGACCGTGACGCTGTCGACGCCGCAGAGCTTCTTCGAAGCGGCCGAAGCGGAGTATCCGGTGCCCCCGGTGTGGGCGGGCGAGATGTACCTCGAGTTCCACCGCGGGACCTACACGTCGCAGTCCCGCACGAAACGGGGCAACCGGCGCAGCGAGCACGCCCTGCGCGAAGCGGAGTTCTGGGCGACGGCCGCCGCTCTGCGCGGTGCGCCCTACCCGTACGCAGAGCTGGACGCCGCATGGGAGACCGTGCTGCTGCAGCAGTTCCACGACATCCTTCCGGGAAGCTCCATCGCGTGGGTGCACCGGGAGGCGGAAAGACGCTACGCCGAGGTGCTCGCCTCGACGGAGCACATGATCGCGGGGGCGCTGGCCGTCGTGGCGGGTTCGGGAGACACCGAACTGGTCGCCGACGCCGGGCCCTACGCCAGAGAGGGAACGGCGGCGATGGGGATCGCCGTCGTGCAGGGTTCGGGGTCCCCTGCGTCGGTCGCGCGGACGACGAACGGCTTCGTGTTGGAGAACGAGCACCTCACGGTCTCGATCGACGACGCAGGTCTGGTGACGTCACTCGTCACCCGCGCGACCGGGAGGAACGCGATCGCGGCGGGGGAGCGGGGGAACCTGCTCCAGCTGCACCGCGACACGCCCAGCCGATGGGATGCCTGGGACATCGACGAGCACTACCGCCGTCACGTCGTCGACGTGACGGACGTGGTGTCGATCGACATCGTCCCGCATCCCTCGGCGGCAATCGTCTGCGTGGTCCGTGCGCTGGGGGGTTCACGGATCACGCAGGCTCTCACGCTCGCGCCCGACGGGCGCGCGCTCGACATCGAGACGATGGTCGACTGGCACGAGCGGCAGAAGCTCCTGAAGCTCGCCTTCCCTCTCGACGTGCACACCGATCGTGCGACGTCGGAGATCCAGTTCGGTCACGTGCATCGTCCGACGCATGTGAACACATCGTGGGATGCCGCACGATTCGAGACCGTGGCGCATCGCTGGGTGCACGTGGGCGAACCCGGCTTCGGCGTCGCCGTCGCGAACGACGCGACCTACGGCCACGACATCACGCGCTCTCCGAGTGCCGGCGGAGGAACGGCGACGACCGTGCGGCTCTCTCTGCTCCGTGCGCCGCTGTTCCCCGATCCGGAAGCGGACCAGGGCGAGCACACGTTCACGGTGAGCGTTCGGCCGGATGCGACCATCGCGGATGCCGTCCGCGAGGGCTACCGGCTGAATCTGCCGGTGCGCGCGCTCTCGGGAGCGGGACCGGTGGAGCCGCTGCTCTCCGTCTCCTCCGACGCCGTGGTCGTCGAAGCGGTCAAACTCGCCGAGGATCGCAGCGGAGACGTGATCGTGCGACTGTACGAGGCGCACGGCGGCAGGGCGACGGCGCACCTCGCGACCGCCTTCGACTTCGACACGGTCGTCGAGACGGATCTCCTCGAGCGGCAGATCCATGCGTCGGTCGTCCGGGCTGTCGAGGGCAGGGACGTCGACCTCGAGCTTCGAGCCTTCCAGCTCGTGACACTCCGGTTCCGCAGCCCCGCGTCGATCCCCGCCGCAGGGTAGGGAAGCGCCGCGCGCTTCCCGCTCAGCCGGAGAAGCGTCCCCAGGGGATGTCGCGTCGGAGCGGTCTGCGCAGCGGGCGCTGTGTCTGCGTCCACGCCGACACGACCGGGTCGTCGGCCACGGCATCGGCCGATTCCGTCGCATACGCGTCGGTGATCACGGCGATGAGCGCAGCCAGCTCTTCTTCGTTCGCCGTACCGCGCGTGATCTCGAGGGTCAGCGGCAATTCATCCGGTGACGCGGGGGAAGCGGTCGGATCGGTCACAGCGGGATGTTCCCGTGCTTCTTCGGGGGCAGCTCCGCCCGCTTGCCGCGCAGGGAGCGCAGCGCCTTGGCGATCGACACGCGGGTGTTCGCCGGCTCGATGATGCCGTCGAGCTCGCCGCGCTCCGCCGCGAGGAAAGGCGAGGCCACGTCGTACGTGTACTCGTTGGCGAGGCGCGTGCGAACGGCCGCGACGTCTTCGCCGGCCTCTTCCGCCTTCTTGATCTCGCCGCGGTACAGGATGTTGACCGCGCCCTGGCCGCCCATGACGGCGATCTCGGCCGTGGGCCAGGCGAGGTTGATGTCGGCGCCGAGCTGCTTCGAGCCCATCACGATGTAGGCGCCGCCGTAGGCCTTGCGGAGGATGACGGTGACGAGGGGAACGGTGGCCTCGGCATAGGCGTAGAGCAGCTTTGCGCCGCGGCGGATGACGCCCTCCCACTCCTGGTCGGTGCCCGGGAGGTAGCCGGGCACGTCGACCAGGGTGACGATCGGGATCGAGAACGCGTCGCAGAAGCGCACGAACCGGCTCGCCTTCTCTCCGGCCTGGATGTTCAGCGTGCCGGCCATCTGCGACGGCTGGTTCGCGATGATGCCGACCGAGCGCCCCTCGATCCGGCCGAAGCCGATCACGATGTTCGGTGCGAACAGCGGCTGCACCTCGAGGAAGTCGCCCTGATCGACGACGTGCTCGATGACCGTCTTGATGTCATAGGGCTGGTTGGCGGAATCGGGGACGATCGTGTTCAGCGTGCGGTCGGCATCCGTCGTCTCGAACTCGAAAGCGCTTTCGTACGTCGGCTGCTCCGCCATGTTGTTGTCGGGAAGGAAGCCGAGCAGGGTGCGCGCGTAGTCGATCGCGTCGTCCTCGTCCTCGGCCAGGTAGTGCGCCACTCCGGAGCGGGTGTTGTGGGTGTACGCCCCGCCGAGCTCCTCCATGCCGACGTCCTCGCCGGTGACGGTCTTGATCACGTCGGGGCCGGTGACGAACATCTGGCTGGTCTTGTCGACCATGATGACGAAGTCGGTGAGCGCGGGGGAGTACACGGCGCCGCCGGCGGCCGGGCCCATGATGATGGAGATCTGCGGGATCACACCGGAGGCCCGGGTGTTCAGGCGGAAGATCTCGCCGTACTTGCCGAGGGCGACGACGCCCTCCTGGATGCGCGCGCCGCCGGAGTCGAGGATGCCGATGCACGGCATGCCGCCGGCGAGGGCGAACTCCATGACCTTGATGATCTTCTCGCCGGCGACCTCGCCGAGCGAGCCGCCGAACGTGGAGAAGTCCTGCGAGTAGACGGCGACCGTGCGGCCGTGGATCGTGCCGACACCCGTGACGACCGAGTCGCCGTAGGGGCGCGAGCGGTCCATGCCGAAGGCGGTCGTGCGGTGACGCACGTACTCGTCGAACTCGACGAAACTCCCCGGGTCGACGAGGAGTTCGATGCGCTCGCGGGCGGTCATCTTGCCCTTGGCGTGCTGCTTCTCCTTCGCCTTGACCTCGGCGTCGACGACGGCCTCGGTGTAGCGAGCGCGCAGATCCGCGATCTTGCCGGCGGTGGTATAGAGGTCGGGCTTGTCCGTCACGGATTCCACCCTAGCGTCGGGCATGACCGATCCGTTGGATGCTCGGCACAACGGGGCGGCTGATCCTTTGGCGGTCTCCTGAGTGCCGTGGGGCGACGGTCAGCTCTTCGGCGCGTCGGACGGCGGGGCGATGCCGGAGAGGTCGTGCCCGCCCGACAGGTGGTCGTCACCGTCGCCTTCGGTGAGTTCCGCGGGGTCGCTGTGGCTGCGCCGCGTGGTCACCTCGCCGACCTTTCGCCCGGCCCAGCCGACTCCCCGCGCGGCCGTGCCGGCGGCTCCCGCGACGGCGCTCCCGGCGAACCGCGCGCCGCGCAGCATCCGCAGCTCCAGCTTCTCCGCACCCTCGACGGGCTCGAGTTCGAGCGGCAGGTGCACCGGCGCGGCACCGAAGGCCTTGTGCGATGTCGTCAGCACGCGTCGTCCGAGGATGTGGTTGCCGGCCCCGCCGACCGCCGCTCCGATGCCGAACGGAAGCGCCTTCCCGATGACCGACGCACCGCCCTTCGCCGCGAACTGCTTGACGAACATGCTCTTGAGCCGGTCGACCAGGGGGCCGACGGCCGCACGGGGGAGCGACTTGGTCACGAGCTCGCCCCAATAGGAGGATCGGCTTCCGCCGCGCCCGGCGACCTGACCGGCGAGCTGCCCGACCAGGTCGACGCCCTCCTTGCCCAGCATCAGGGTCATCACCAGGGCACGTGCGCGATCGGGGTTGGCGATCGCGATGCCGTGGACCTCGGCGACGGACTGCGCGAACAGAGCCGTCGATTCCACGAAGCCGACGGTCTCGACGCCCGACAGCGCGAGCGTGATGCCCGTACCGATCCCGGGGACGACGGCGGTCGCGCCGACGGCCGCACCGCCCGTCGTCACGGCCGCGAGGTAGCGCCGCTCGAGGATGCGGATGATCTCCGCGGGAGTCGCGTGCGGATTGCGAAGCCGGATGCTGCGGATGTGGGCGAGCACGAGCGGTCGCTGGATGGACAGCACGCGGTCGAGTCCGCGCACCATCATCGGATGCTCCGGCGACCCCGTCGGGGGAACGCCCTTGTCCCAGGGGGAGTCGTCCGGGAGGGAGTGGATCTTGTGCACCTTGGGGGCCATGGCCTGATCCTACGAAGTCCGTCCGCGAAAACGCCGAAAGCCCGGCACCCTTGACGGGGCCGGGCTTTCGTGGGAGAGGATCAGACGAACAGGTTCGCCCGCTCGAGGTCTTCCGCGAAGTCGACCTCGACCGCGTACAGGTCGGACACGTCCATCGGCTCGAGCAGCAGGCCGTCTTCGGCGATCGCGAGCTCGAGGCCGCGCTCGAAGTAGTCCTGGTCCTCGACGCGCTGCAGCTGACGCATGAACGCCTTCTTGTTCGACGAGGAGATGTAGTTGATGCCGACAGCCTCGCCGAGCCCGCCCTTGACGGTCTTGGACAGCTCGTCGATGAAGCCTTCGGCGGTGACCGTGTACTTCACTTCTTCGTCGCTCACCTTGGAGGTGTTGACGGTGACGAAGGACTGGTCGCGCTCGATGTACGCGGCCGCGCGGCCGAGGATCATCGGGTCGAAGACGACGTCGCCGTTCATCCACAGCACGCCGTTCTTGCCGGTGGCGGCGAGGGCGCGGAGCAGGCTCTTCGAGGTGTTGGTCTCGTCGTAGCGCTCGTTGTGGACGTAGTTGACGGTGGGGAACGCCTCGATGATGGTCTCGGCGCGGTAGCCCACCACCGTGGTGATGCGCGCGTCGGAACCGAAGGCGGCCCGGATGTTGTCGTGCTGCTGGCGCATGATCGTGCGGCCGTCGCTCAGCTCGGTCAGCGGCTTCGGCAGCGCGCGGCCCAGGCGTGAGCCCATACCTGCTGCGAGAATGACGGTTTGAAGAGTCACGAGTGCTCCTAAGGGGAAGTTGTGTTCACGGCCGGTTCACCGGCCAGACACCTCATCGTGCCGCGTTCATGGTATCGATTCCGCCTGGGAAGGCCCGGGGATCGATGGCCCCGTTGTCATTTCGTGACCGAGTACACACTGAATACTCAGGGTAGAGGATCGGGCGGGATGTGCGCGGAATCTTCGAGATCCGCGCGCAGATTGTTTCGCCACGCCCTTGGCTGGGGGCAACCCATTGATACCGTAGGACGGTGACTCCTTCCCCTGACGACCGCACCGACCAGGTGGACGATTCCCAGACCCCGCCCCAGAAGGCGACTTCGGCGCGCACGCCCGCGCCGAAGCAGAGCTCGACGGGCCGCCCCGCTGCCAGGAAAGCTCCGGCGAAGCGCACCCCGGCGGCGAAGAAGACCACCGCGCGCACGCCGGCGAAGGCTTCCGCCGATACCGCGGCACCGACCGGAGAGGTCGTGATCGAGCCGACCGTGAAGATGGTGATCGACGCGCCGACCGGCTCCGGCTCCACCGCCCGGACGGCCGCGGCAGCGCGGACCGCGGCAGCGAAGAACGCCGCCTCCCGCGCGGCGGCCGCGAAGTCGACGAAGCCCGCGACGGCTGCGGCGCGGGCGGCTTCGGCGAAGACCACGGCCGCGAAGACCTCGGCCTCGAAGCCCGTCGCCGGGAAGGCCGCAGCATCAAAGACCGCCGCGGCGAAGTCTGCGGCGGCGAAGTCAGCAGCCGCGAAGACGACGGCGCGCACCGCGTCGGCGCGCTCGACCTCCGCGAAGGCCGCGGCAGCGCGGGCCGCCGCGGCGAAGACGGCTGCGGCGAAGGCCGCTGCCGCCGAGAAGGCTGCTGAAGAGAAGGCCGCCGCGGAGGCCGCCGCTCTGCAGGAGCCCGTCCTCTCTCCGCCGACGGCTGCCGAGGACGTGGCCGTCCAGGAGCCCCTCCTCACGGAGCCCGCCACCCCCGAGACCGCGATGGAGGAGCCTGCAGTCGACGAGCCCGTCGTGGAGGAGCCTGTCGTCGAGGAGCCCGTCGTCGAGGAGCCCGTCGTCGAGGAGCCCGTCGTGGAGGAAGCATCCGTGGAGGAGCCCGCTTCCGAGGAGGCGGCGCAGGACGAGGCGGTCATCGATGCGCCCGATGTCGTCGTGCCCGGACCGGACTCGGCATCCGACGGCTCCGCATCCGCGCCCGCGCCCGAGGTCGGCGGTGTCGCGGCGACCGAGGCCATCAGCATCCGCGGTCTCGTCAAGCAGTTCGGCGACAACCGTGCCGTCGACCGGATCAACCTCACCGTGCCCGCCGGCTCCTTCTACGGGATCGTCGGTCCGAACGGTGCCGGCAAGACCACCACCCTCTCGATCGTCGCGGGGCTCCTGCGTCCCGACGAGGGCAGCGTGGTGATCTGCGGCATCGACCAGGCGAAGCAGCCTCTCGCGGCGAAGCGGGTGATGGGAGTGCTGCCCGACCGGCTCCGCACCTTCGACCGGCTCACCGGACGACAACTCCTCTACTACTACGGTCTGCTGCGCGGGCTGGCCGCTGACGTCATCGAGAAGCGGGCCGCCGACCTCGCCCGCGCGTTCGACCTCGGCGATGCCCTGAGCCGCGTGGTCTCCGACTACTCGGCCGGTATGACGAAGAAGATCATGCTCGCGGGAGCGATGATCCACTCTCCGCGGGTCCTGGTGCTCGACGAGCCGTTCGAGTCCGTCGACCCGGTGTCGTCCGCGGTCATCCTCGACATCCTCCGCGCGTACGTCTCGCACGGCGGCACCGTGATCCTCTCGAGCCACGGCATGGATCTCGTCGAGCGGGTCTGCTCCCGGGTCGCGATCATCGTCGGCGGTGAGGTGCTCGCCGAGGGCACGATCGACGACGTGCGCGCGGGTCAGACCCTCGAGGCGCGATTCGTCGAGCTCGCAGGATCCAGCGGTGAGGTGGAGGGGCTCGAGTGGCTGCACACGTTCTCCGACTGAGGCTCGCGCTGCTGATCGGGTCCCTGCGCGGCGAACGTCGGGTACGGTCGATCGTCACGTTCCTGGCCGTCGTCGCCGTCACCGTCGTCGTCTGCCTCGCCGTCTTCAGCCTCGCCGGCGCTCCGGTGCCGGTCGCCCGCGCGGTCACCGTCCTGGGCGGTGCGGCGCTGCTCCTCGGATTCCTCGTCGGGCCGATCCTCGTCGGCGCCGTCGACCAGCTCGATCCGCGGCGGTTCGCCGTGTTCGGCGTCGACGAGCGGCAGATGCCCTGGGTGCTCATCCTGGCCGCGTTCGTCAGCGTTCCGAGCCTCGCCCTTCTCGCGGTCTACATCAGCGTCTGCATCGTGGCCATCCAGCTCGGAGCGCCGTGGCCACTGGCCGTGCTCATGACGATCATCGGCGTGCTGACGACCGTGCTCATGGCGCGCGTCGGCATGGCCGTCAACGCTCTCCTCCTGCCGGAGCGCCGTTCTCGGGAGCTGACGGCTCTGTTCGCCCTGGCCATCCTCGTGATCGCCTTCCCCGTGGCCGTGTTCTTCGCCTCCCTGCGCTGGGACGGACATGTCCCCGCGTCGCTGGCCTCGCTGACCTCGGCGTTCGGCTTCACGCCGCTCGCCGCGGCACCGGGGTTCCTCTTCTCGATCGCCGCGGATGAGACCACGATGGCGTGGATCAGCGGCATCGTCGCGGTCGGCACGGCCGTACTGCTGGGAGCCCTGTGGGCCTGGCTCGTGCGCCGTCTGCTCACGACCACGGAGCGTCCGGTCGCCGCACGGGAGCGGACCGGCCTAGGCTGGTTCGGACTGCTGCCGTCGAACGCCTTCGGAGCGATCGCCTCGCGGAGCCTCGTCTACTGGCTGCGCGACCGCCGCTACATCATGAACATCATCGTGGTGCCGGTGGCAGGTGTGCTGACGGTGCTGCCGCTCATCGTGGCCGGAGTGCCGCTCGAGATCGCCGCACTCGTTCCCGTGCCGGTCATGGCGCTGTTCTTCGGCTGGTTGCCGCACAACGACGTCGCCTACGACTCGACGGCGCTGTGGACGCACGTGGCGAGCGGCATCCGGGGTCTTCCCGATCGCCTCGGCCGACTCGTGCCGGTGCTGCTGGTGGCGATCCCGGTGCTCGCGATCGCCGTGCCGCTCACGCTCCTGCTGATCGGCGACTGGCGACTGCTGCTGCCGCTGACGGGCCTCGCCGCGAGCCTGCTGTTCTCGGCACTCGGCATCTCGAGCATCGTCTCGGTCGTCGCGCCGTATGCGGTGTCGCGCCCCGGGGACAGTCCTTTCCAGCAGCCGCAGCGCCCGACGTCGCGGGGCACCTACGGTCCGGCCGCCGCTCTGCTCGGAGCGATCGTGCTGAGCCTGCCGGCGGGCTGGCTGTTCGCTGCCACGATCATCGGCGGTCCCTCGTACGCACCCGCCGCATTCTGGGTCGGGCTCCTGTCGGGACTCGTGGTGCTCTGGCTCGGCGCGGTCATCGGCGGACGCATCTTCGAACGCAGCGGAGAACGGCTGATGGAGTTCGTCGAGACCGCGTGACGACCGCCCGCCAGCGCACCGACGAGGCTAGACTCACGGGATGAGTACTCCGCTGGACAGCCCCGATCAGGGCGGCGTGGCAACGCTTGATCGCGAACTGGAAGAGCTCCTCCGCGAGGAGAATCTCGAACCGGGCGACCATGAGCGCTTCTCGCATTATGTGAAGAAGGACAAGATCCTCGAGTCGGCGATCACCGGGAAGCCGGTGCGCGCCCTGTGCGGCAAGAAGTGGACGCCGGGTCGCGACCCGGAGAAGTTCCCCATCTGCCCCACGTGCAAGGAGATCTACGAGTCGATGGTCGGCTGACCGACCTCAGTCCGCTTCGACGTAGACCGTCGGGATCGCCGGGTCCGACTTGCTGAGCGCGAGCGCCCGCACCGGCAGCTCCTCGCGCACGCGAAGGTGATGCGCGCGAGCGGATGCCGTTCCCGCCGACCCTTCGTGCGCCGTGTCGATCTCGCCGGCCTCGACGAAGGTGACCTGGAGCGGACGTCCGTCCGGGTGCTCCGAAGGAGTGTCGAGCTCTTCGAATCCGTCGGAGACGACGACCGTCTCGGCGGAGGCGACGCCGTCGGTGAGCGTGCGGAAGGCGGCCTTGCGTCCGCCGTACGACGCCTTGTCGGCCGAGGCCTTCGCGACCCCGATCCACGCACCGCTGTCGTCCTGTCTGGCGACGAGCTTGTAGACCATGCTCGCGGTCGGATAGCCCGACCCCGTCACGACGGAGGTCCCGACGCCGTAGGCGTCGACGGGGGAGGCCGCGAGGGCGGCGATCGCGTACTCGTCGAGGTCGCTGGTCACCGTGATGCGGGTGCCGGTGGCGCCGAGCTCGTCGAGCTGCGCGCGCACCTCTCCGGCCACGATGGGCAGGTCGCCCGAGTCGATGCGCACCCCGCCCAGCTCCGTGCCGGCGATGCGGATCGCCGTCTCGACACCGGTGCGGATGTCGTACGTGTCGACGAGGAGCGTCGTGCCGGTGCCCATGCTCTCGACCTGGGCGCGGAAGGCATCCTCCTCGGAATCGTGCAGGAGCGTCCAGGAGTGCGCGGCCGTACCCATCGTGGGGATGCCCCAGCTGCGCCCGGCCTCCAGGTTGCTCGTCGCGCCGAAGCCGGCGATGTACGCCGCGCGTGCCGCGGCGACGGCGGAGCGCTCGGCGGCGCGACGTGAGCCCATCTCGGCCAGGGGACGCTCACCGGCGGCGATGCTCATCCGCGCGGCGGCCGTCGCGACAGCGGAGTCGTGGTTGAGGACGCTGAGGGCGAGCGTCTCGAGGATCACGGCGTCGGCGAACGTGCCCTCGACGGTCAGGATCGGCGAGCCGGGGAAGTAGAGCTCGCCTTCGCGGTACCCGCTGATCGATCCGGTGAAACGGTAGGCCTCGAGGTATTTCAGCGTGTCGGCATCCACGATGTCGCCGTCGCGCAGGAACCGCAGCTCCTCGTCACCGAAGCGGAATTCGCGCAGCAGTCCGAGCAGGCGCCCGGTGCCGGCCACCACGCCGAACCGGCGGCCGCCGGACAGGCGTCGGGAGAACAGCTCGAAGACGCTCGGCCGGAAGGCCGTCCCGTCTCGGAGCGAAGCCGCGAGCATCGTGAGCTCATAACGATCGGTGAGCAGCGCCGTCGACGTGGTCATGCGCTCAGCATAGTGAGGCCCGGTAGGCTGGGGAGTCATGAACGACGCGCCGATCGGAATCTTCGACTCCGGTGTCGGCGGGCTCACGGTGGCCAGGGCCATCCGCGCCCAGCTGCCCCGTGAATCGTTCGTGTACATCGGCGACACGGCGCACTCGCCGTACGGCCCGAAGCCCATCGCGGATGTGCGCCGCTACGCGCTCGAGGTGCTCGACACGCTCGTCGATCAGGGCGTGAAGATGCTCGTGATCGCCTGCAACACGGCATCAGCGGCCATGCTCCGGGACGCGCGCGAGCGCTACGACATCCCCGTCGTCGAGGTGATCGGCCCGGCTGTGCGCCGTGCCGTGTCGACGACGCGCAACGGCCGCGTGGGCGTGATCGGCACCGTCGGTACGATCGGCTCCCGCGCCTACCAGGACATGCTCGAGGTGAACGAGCGCCTCCAGGTCTTCACGGCGGCCTGCCCGCGTTTCGTCGAGTTCGTCGAGGCCGGGATCACCGGCACGCCCGAGGTGCTCGCCGTGGCCGAGGAGTATCTCGCTCCGCTGCGGGATGCCGATGTCGACACCCTCGTGCTGGGCTGCACGCACTATCCGTTCCTGCGTGGCGCGATCAGCTACGTCATGGGCGAGGGCGTCACGCTCGTCTCCAGCGACGACGAGACGGCCGGCGATGTCTACCGCCAGCTGGTCCGCGATGATCTGCTGGCCTCGGCGGACGCGGCTTCGACCTACGTCTACGAGGCGACGGGTGCGTCCGCCGACGACTTCACCGCACTGGCGAACCGGCTGATGGGCCGCGAGGTCCGTGATGTGCAGCTGGTGCAGACCGGCGTGATCACTCTTCCCGAGTCCGTCTCCGAGTCGCACTGAGCCGATTCGATCACCCCCACCCGAAAGAAGCACATGACCGATATCGTCCGGGCCGACGGCCGCTCCACCGACCAGCTGCGCGAGATCACGATCGAGCGCGGCTGGAGTGCGCACGCCGAGGGTTCCGCCTTGATCAGCTTCGGCGGCACGAAGGTGCTGTGCACCGCATCCTTCACCAACGGCGTCCCGCGGTGGCTCACCGGTAAGGGCAAGGGATGGGTCACGGCGGAATACTCGATGCTGCCGCGGGCCACGAACAGCCGCAACGATCGCGAGAGCGTGAAGGGCCGCATCGGCGGACGCACGCACGAGATCTCCCGACTCATCGGCCGTGCCCTGCGCGCGGTCGTCGACACCAAGGCGCTCGGCGAGAACACGATCGTCATCGACTGCGACGTGCTGCAGGCCGACGGCGGCACCCGCACGGCCGCGATCACGGGTGCCTACGTCGCCCTCGCGGATGCGATCGAGTGGGGGCGCGACAAGAAGTTCATCGGCAAGAACTCCACGCCGCTGGTCGATTCCGTCGCCGCCGTGTCCGTCGGCATCATCGACGGCGAGCCCATGCTCGATCTGGCATATGTCGAGGATGTCCGCGCGGAGACCGACATGAACGTCGTCGTGACCGGCCGCGGACTGTTCGTCGAGGTGCAGGGCACCGCGGAGGGCGCACCCTTCGACAAGCGCGAACTCGATGCTCTTCTCGAGCTCGGTCTCTCCGGCTGCGCCGATCTGAAGGGCCACCAGCTCGCGGCCCTCGCCGCTGCCTCGGACGCATGACGATGAAGGTCGTCCTCGCGACGCACAACCCGCACAAGGTCTCGGAGTTCCAGCAGATCGTCGCCGAGACGCGCCCCGATCTCGAGATCGTCGGCTACGACGGTCCGGAACCGGTCGAAGACGGCGTCACCTTCACCGAGAACGCGCTCATCAAGGCGCGGGCGGCGGCAGCGCACACGGGGCTCGCGGCGCTGGCCGATGACTCGGGCATCTGCGTCGACGTGCTGGGCGGATCGCCGGGCGTCTTCTCGGCGTACTGGGCGGGCCAGAAGAAGGATGCCACGGCGAATCTGGAACTGCTGCTCGATCAGCTGCGCGACGTCGCCGACCCGCACCGCTCCGCGCACTTCACATCGACGATCGCACTGGTCACGCCGGACGGTCGCGAGGAGGTGGTGGAAGGTCTGTGGCCGGGACGGCTCGCACACGCCGCGTCCGGTGGAGGAGGCTTCGGCTACGACCCGATCTTCGTCCCCGACGGTCAGCCCGAAGGGCAGGAACGGACGGTGGGCGACTTCACCGCGGCGGAGAAGCAGTCGCAGTCCCATCGCGCGCGCGCGTTCGCCGAACTGGTGCCGCTGCTCGCACAGCTCTGAGCGGGACGGCTGCACTGCTGAGACTGGTTCTCGTTACCCTTCCCGACTAGGAGAATCCGCCCTTCGTGCCCTCACACCCGGTCTAGCCTGGGGGCATGCACGATCACGCACCCGCCGCCGGCGGCATCCGCTCGGCGAGCAGCAGACGCCTCCTCGCGATCTCGCTGTCGCTGACGGCGACGGTGATGATCGTTCAAGTGGTCGGAGCGATCCTCACCGGCTCCCTCGCGCTGCTCGCCGACGCTGCCCATATGTTCACCGACGCCTCGGCATTGGTGATCGCGCTCATCGCGGCATCCGTCGCGGCACGCCCGGCCGATGACCGGCGCACGTTCGGCTACCAGCGGGCCGAGGTCTTCGGTGCGCTGATCAACGCCGTGATCCTGATCGCCCTGGCCGCGTGGGTCGCCGTCGAGGGCATCGGGCGCCTGCTGAACCCCGGCGATGTCGAGGTGGCGGGCGGACTCATGCTCGTCGTCGCCGTCGTGGGTCTGATCGCGAACGCGATCTCGATGTGGCTGCTGAGCCGTGCGCAGCGCACCAGCATCAACGTACGCGGCGCGTACCTCGAGGTCATGGGCGACCTGATCGGTTCGGCCGCGGTCATCGTGGCTGCCGTGATCATCCTGACCACCGGATGGATGCCGGCGGATGCCCTAGCCTCGCTGCTGATCGCGGCGATGATCATACCGCGGGCGATCTCCCTGCTGCGCGAGGTCTTCTCGGTGCTCGCCGAGTCCGCGCCGAAGGGCACCGCGGTCAGCGAGATCCGCACCCACCTGCTCGCCTACGAAGGCGTCACTGGGGTACACGATGTGCATGTCTGGCAGCTCACCCGCGGTGCCCCGGTGTTCTCGGCCCACGTCAGCGTCGATCCGGTGCTGCTCGCCGACGGACGTTCCGCGGCGCTGCTCTCCGAGATGCAGGCGTGCCTCGCGGATCACTTCGACGTCGAGCACTCGACGTTCCAGATCGAGCCGGCCGAGCAGTCCGACTGCGAACCGCATCACGCCTGACCGTCAGGGTTCGACGACGATCTCGTCGGGCGTCTTGTCGGGGCGGAGCCCGCGCCAGCGCGCATGACGGAGCACTCCGTCGGGCGTCCAGTTCGCGAACTCGACCTCTCCGACCAGCTCCGGACGCACCCACAGCGCGTCCGACGCGTCGAGCGCGGGCACGCCGTCCAGGGGAGCCGTCTTCACCCGGAGCGGCTCGAGCCGCGTGAGCAGGTCGCGCAGGATGCGGTCGGTGAACCCCGTGCCGACCCGGCCGACGTAGCGCAGCTCCCGCGCGGTCCCCTCGGACGGCACGGCGAGCAGCAGCGAGCCCAGCGTGCTCTCCCGGTCGCCCTTCCCCGGACGGATGCCGACGATCACGGCCTCCTGCATGCGGGTGTGCTTGAGCTTGAGCCACGCAGGTGAGCGCAGTCCCGGGCGGTAGCGGGAGCCGGGATCCTTGGCGACGACGCCCTCGAGACCGAACTGCTCGCTGGCGGCGAGAGCCGCGTCGAGATCGTCGAAGACAGGCGGCACCTGCACCGGGGCATCGAGGTCGGCGACGAGGTCGTCCAGGAGCGTCCTCCGCTGCTGGAGGGGCATCGAGGTGAGATCGTGCCCGTCGAGGCGCAGCAGGTCGAACAGCATGTACACGATCGGCGTGCGCACCACTTCGCGTTCGATCTCCCGCGGCCGGGTCAGGTGCATCCGATTCTGCAGCAGCGAGAAGCTCGGCCGGCCGTGGGCGTCGAAGGCGACGATCTCGCCGTCGACCACGGCGTCCGCTGCGGGGAGGAACGGAGCGCCGTCTGCCGTGAGCTCGGGGTAGCGGGCGGTGATGTCGGTTCCGCGGCGTGCGTGCAGCAGCATCCGTCCGTCCGCCCATGTTCCCATGGCGCGGATGCCGTCCCACTTGACCTCGACCCACGACGGGTCGCTGAGCGCGCGAGCAAGGGCGGGGGTGCCGTTCTCGGCGAGCATGGGGGCGAGCGTCGGGGCGGTCGCTCCGGATGCCGGAGGTGTGGTGTTCCGCGGGTATCGCGAGGACCGCCGCGGAGAAGATGTGGGACCAGCCGGCGTGACCGGTGCGGGAGCGGAGGAAGCGGCGGACTCCGGGCGCAGCGAAGCCAGGGGATCGACGCCCTCGGCCGCGCGGGCGAGCACCTCGTCGATGTCGAGCTGAGCGAGGTCGGGGTCATCGAGCTCGTCCCAGGTGCGCGGGGCGGCGACCCACGGCTGCGCACGACCGCGCAGCGAGTACGGCGAGATGGTCGTCTTCTTGCCGTTGTTCTGACTCCAGTCGAGGAACACCTTGCCGCCGCGCACCGCCTTCGACATGACGCTCGTCGCGAGGTCAGGGTGGTCGTTCTCGATGAGCCGGGCGAGCTCTTTCACGACGGCGGAGATCTCCTGGCTGGTCTGCTCGCCGGGAAGCGCCGCGTACAGGTGGATGCCTTTGCTGCCGCTGGTGACAGGCAGGGGATCGAGGCCCATGTCGGAGAGGATGCGGCGGGCGATGCGCGCGACCTCGGCGCACTGCGCGAGACCCACGCCGGGCCCCGGGTCGAGGTCGAGCACCAGCCGGTCCGGACGGCCGGGCAGCCCGTCGGGGGCGAAGCGCCACTGCGGCACGTGCAGCTCGATCGCCGCGACCTGGGCGAGCCAGACGAGGGTCGGCACGTTCTCGACGAGCGGGTACTCCTTCGGGCCGTCGGAGTGCTGGATCGCCTGGCGCGGAATCCAGTCCGGCGCTCCGGGTTCGAGCTGCTTGGTGAAGAACGCGTCAGCCGGAGCATCGGCGGTTCCGACGCCCTCCACCCACCGCTTGCGAGTGACGGGGCGGCCGTCGAGGAGGGGGAGCAGGAGGGGAGCGATCGCCGAGTAGTACGCGATGACCTCGCCCTTGGTGGTACCCGTCTCGGGGTAGACGACCTTGTCGAGGTTGGTGATCCGCAGACGGCGGCCGTCGACCTGCACGACCTGCGCTTCTCGGACCATGGAGCAAGCGTAGTCAGCCGTCGCCGTCAAGGGCTGGCCGTGACGGGTGTGGCTGGTGTTCACTGGGGGAATGAGGACGATCTGGAAGGGCGCGCTGACGTTCGGGCTCGTGAACGTGCCGGTCAAGGTGTATTCGGCGACCGAGGACCACGACGTGCCGCTGCATCAGGTGCATGAGAAGGACGGCGGACGCATCCGCTATCAGCGCACCTGCGAGGTGTGCGGCGAGACGGTCGCCTATGCCGACATCGACAAGGCCTACGTCGAGGAGGGGCAGACGGTCGTGCTCACCAAGGACGACCTCGCCGCACTGCCGGCGGAGAAGAGCCGCGAGATCGACGTCGTCGAGTTCGTGCCCTCCGATCAGGTCGATCTGCTGACGCTCGACAAGCCGTACTACCTGGAGCCGGACTCGAAGTCGGCGAAGGCGTACGTGCTGCTGCGCAGGACGCTCGAGCAGACCGACCGCACCGCGATCGTGCGGTTCACGCTGCGCCAGAAGACGCGGCTCGCGGCTCTTCGCGTGCGCGGCAAGGTGCTGGTCCTCCAGACGCTGCTCTGGGCCGACGAGGTCCGCGAGGCCGAGTTCCCGGCACTCGACGAAGACGTGCGCATCTCGAAGAAGGAGCTCGAGATGTCGGCCGCCCTGGTCGACAGCTATTCGGCCGACTTCGATCCCGAAGCGTTCGTCGACGAGTACCAGAAGGAGCTCCGCACCCTCATCGACGCGAAGATCGAAGCGGGCGAGAGCTTCGAGATCGCCGACACGTTCGGCGAAGCGGAAGCCGAGGGCAAGGGCGGAGAGGTCATCGACCTCATGGAGGCGCTCCGCGAGAGCGTCGCGCGGTCGAAGGAGAAGCGGGCGAGCGAGAAGCCCACGAAGGCCAAGAAGCCGGCGAAGAAGACCGGCTGATCCGCCCGGCGGCGAGGCTCAGTGCTTGCCGTCTCCGTCGAGATCGGGAGCCCGCTCGAACACCTCGGGGTCGAGGGTGAGCTCCTCCGCCTCGACGGCGTCCGTCGTGACGTCTTCGCCGGCAGCGGCCGCTTTCTTGGCCTTGTGGCGCTCCGAGAAGTAGTGGTAGATCGTGACGAGTGCCGTTCCGCCGACGGCGGCCAGCAGGATCAGGTCGATGTAGCTCTCCACGAATTCCGCCACCGGGGGGATGAAGCCGATCAGGTAGCCGAACATCGTCAGACCGAAGCCCCAGAGGATCGCGCCGATCAGGTTGTAGAGCGTGTACTTGCGCCACGGCATGTGACCGACACCGGCGGCGACCGGTGCGAACGTGCGCACGATCGGAACGAAGCGGGCGAGGATCACGGTGATGCCGCCGAAGCGCTCGAAGAACGCGTTCGTCCGTTCGACGTTCTTCCTGCTGAAGAGTCCTGATTCCTTGCGCTCGAAGATCGCGGGCCCGCCCTTGTGGCCGATGACGTATCCGACCTCACCGCCGATGAACGCCGAGAGGCCGATCAGCAGGGCCACCCACCAGACGTTGATGCCGAAGACTCCGTGCTCCGAACCGGCGAGCGGATGCGAGAGCAGACCCGAGATGACGAGCAGCGTGTCACCCGGCAGCAGGAAGCCCACCAGCAGACCCGTCTCGGCGAAGACGATGAAGCAGACGACCAGCAGCGCCCAGGGCCCGGCCGTGCCGATGATCGTCGCGGGGTCGAGCCAGGGGATGAGAGCGGTGGGTGCGTGCAGCATGGTTTCGAGCACAGGGAGTCCCGTCGGTCGTTATTGGTCGGCGGTGTAGCGGTGAGGATGCCGAAGCAGCTCTCGTGCGGAAGGTGGGACTTGAACCCACACGCCCTAGGGCACAGGAACCTAAATCCTGCGTGTCTGCCAATTTCACCACTCCCGCGCGGTGGAATCAGTCTACTGATCGGAGAAACACAGAATCTGGGGATCAGCCCGCAGTTCTGCGGTCGAGATCCTGCGCCCGGGCGCGCAGAAAAGACCGCCTTCCGCGGCGGTGCGGAAGACGGTCTCAGAACGGCGGATCAGGCGAGTGGACCGGAGCCCGGGATGAGCGGCTCGTCCGGGTTCGGGGCGAGCGGCTCCTCAGGGTTCGGGGCCAGCGGCTCCTGCGGGGTGGGGGCCAGCGGCTCGTTCGGGTGCGTCGGAGACGGCTCGTCGGGGAAGGCGGGCGACGGCTGCGACGGAGACGGCACGGCGGGCCCGGGAGGGGTCTGTCCGGGATCCGTCGGCTCGGGTCCTGTGGGCTGTTCGCCCGGGACGGAGGGGACGGGCGGGCCCGGGATGGGGGAAGAGTCGGTCATGAGAGTCCTTTCACTGAGTGATGCTCACGTGCCGTCAGTCCATCACCGCGGGGCGCTGCGGTCTGCACCCTTGCGCTTCGGATCGGCCTGTGGATAACTTCCGCGGGGCGGTCGTGGTTCTTGCGAGGATGCCGGGGTGAGTCATCCGTCCGCCCTCGTCGCCGAACGCGTGCGTTCGCGGCTGCGGGCCGAGGGAATCGATCCGTCGCTCGATCCCGAGACAGCTCGTCGTATCGCGCAGTCCGAGGTGCGGCGTCACGACGATCGGGCGCTGGCGCGTGGGGAAGCGCTCATCGACGACGAGATCGCGTGCGTGCGCGACGTGCTCGCCGCCGTCAGCGGGCTCGGCGCTCTGCAGCCGTTCCTGGACGACACCGAGATCGAGGAGATCTGGGTGAACGGCGACGGGCACGTGCACGTCGCCCGCGGCGGGATCGGGGAGCGGGTCGGTCTGCACCTTGCCGAATCCACCGTGCGCGACCTGGTCGAGCGGATGCTGCAGCCCACCGGTCGTCGGGTCGACATCAGCCAGCCTTTCGTCGATGCCTCCCTGCCCGACGGCTCGCGGCTGCACGTCGCGATCGCCGACGTCGTGCGCGGTTCGTGGGCCGTGAACATCCGCAAGTTCTTGCCGCGCTATCGCACGCTCGAAGCGCTGACCGCGCAGGGGGCGATGCCCGTGGAGATCGCACGAATGCTCCGCGATGCGATGCTCAACGGACGGAGCGTGATCGTGTCGGGGGCGACTCACGCGGGCAAGACCACGCTGCTCGGAGCACTGCTCTCCTCCTGTGCGGACTCGCAGCGCATCATCACGGTCGAGGAGACCTTCGAGCTCGCTGTCGACGGGCCTGATCTGGTGGCCCTGCAGGGAAGGCAGGCCGGGCTCGAAGGAACGGGCGAGATCACCCTGCGGCGGCTGGTGAAGGAGGCGCTCCGCATGCGTCCCGACCGCCTGGTCGTCGGCGAAGTGCGCGACGCCGAAGCCCTCGACCTCGTGCTCGCGCTCAACACCGGAGTGCCCGGCGCCGGAACCGTGCATGCGAACTCTGCGACAGAGGCGCTGGAGAAGCTCACGATCCTGCCCCTGCTCGCGGGACGGAACATCGATCGGGCCTTCATCGCCCCTGCGCTCGCCGCCGCGATCGATCTCGTCGTGCACTGTGTGCGGGACGCATCCGGAGCACGGCGCGTGCAGGAGGTCGTCGCGCCGACGGGCGCCGTGGTCGACGGACGCATCATCACCCGTGCCGTCTACCGCAGCGGAGTCGAGTCGTGACCGTCCTGGTCGGCGCGCTGCTGGCCGCAGGTCTGCTGCTGTGTCTGTCGCCATGGATGTGGCCGCAGACCGACGGCGAGACGCCGACATCCCGTCAGAGTCGGATGGGGCTCCTCCTCGAAGAGGCAGGCATGGACGCCGTCGCGCCGCGGGCTGTGATCACCGTCATGGCGGCAGCGGCCCTGATCGTCGCGTCGGTCGTCTGGCTGCTGACCGGCATCCCCGTGCTGTCGATGCTCGCTGCCATCGCCGCCGCGGTCGCCCCCGTGATATGGCTGCGCGGGCGTCGGATGAGGCTGCGTCGCCTTCGTCGTCAGCTGTGGCCGGATGTGTGCGACCTGCTGATCGCCGCGATCCGCGTCGGACTCTCACTGCCTGACGCCGTGGCGAGCCTCGCCGAATCGTCACCGGCGATGCTGCGGCCTGCCTTCCTCGTGTTCGCGCGCGACCTGCGCGCCACGGGCAGGTTCGAGACGAGTCTCGACCGCCTGAAGACGTCGCTCGCGGATCCGATCGGAGATCGGATCGTGGAGACCCTGCGCATGGCGCGTCAAGTCGGCGGGACCGAACTGATCTCCGTGCTGCGCGCCCTGTCGTCGTCGGTGCGCGCGGACGCCGCTCTGCGAGGCGAAGTGGAGGCACGCCAGTCGTGGATCCGCGGTGCGGCCCTACTCGGAGCGATCGCGCCCTGGGTCGTGCTCGGGCTGCTGGTCATGCGACCGGAGGGCGCGTCAGCGTACGGCACACCGGAGGGTGTGGTGGTGATCTGCGTCGGTGCCGCCGTCTCGGTGACGGCCTTCCGCATCATGGTCCGCATCGGCAGGCTTCCGGAGCCTCGGAGGTGGTTCGGGTGAACGGCCTCTCGGCGCTCGCGAGCGCGGTGCTGATCGGCGGGACCCTCGCCGCCGGGCTGCTCTGCATCCTGGCGGCGCTGCCGCGGTGGCGGGCGGCCTCACTGACCGTTCGCATCGCCCCCTATGTACGCGACGTCGTCGCCGATGCGGACATGCCCCGCGGTCTCCTGCCCGCGACCGGCATGCTGCCCGCGAGCGGCCGGAGCCTCTGGCAGCGCGCGCAGCAGGCGTTCGAGCGGATGCTGGGCGGTGGCGAAGCCCTGCGGCAGCGCCTCGGTCAGGCAGGGGTGCGCACGGATCCGGTCACGTTCCGAGGACGTCAGCTCGGCTGGATGCTCGGGGGAATCGGTGCGGGTGCGCTCGCCGTGATCGCCTTGGCGGTTGCGGGCAGGATGTCGGTGCCTGTCACGATCATTCCCCTCCTGACCGGAGCCCTGACTGCCGTCGGGTACGACATGCAGCTCTCCGCGCGGTCGAAGTCTCGTCGCGCGCGACTCACGGACGAGCTTCCGACGACGCTGGAGTTCCTCGCGCTGTGCCTGTCGGCGGGTGAGGGCTTCCTCGATTCGTTGCGACGCGTGGCCGCGGTCGGCTCGGGTGAGCTCACCGCCGAGCTGCGTCAGGTGGTGCTCGCCGCCGGGACGGGCTCTCCGCTGGCGGATGCTCTGGGGGAGATGTCCAGCCGACTGCAGCTTCCCGGACTCTCTCGGGCTGTCGACCAGGTCATCGCCGCACTCGAACACGGCGCACCTCTGGCCGGAGTGCTGCATGCGCAGGCCGGAGACGCCCGGGAAGACGCGAAGCGCACCCTCATCGAGCAGGCCGGGCGCAAGGAGATCCTCATGCTCCTCCCACTGGTGTTCCTCATCCTTCCGCTGTCCGTGGTCTTCGCGATCTACCCCGGACTCTTCATCCTCCGACTCGGCATCGGCTGACCAACCAGGAAAGGGCGCGCATCACGGCGCACAGGCAGAACCTCCGGGGCCACCGCCTCCCGCGTTGGTGGCGTGACACGAGAGCATGGCGCGGCTCTCCGCGCCTCTGCTACCGTGCACTCGAGCCCGCCCAAGGTGCATCTACCCGGTAAGGGTGCATCCAACCCGCAGTCTGTCGAGGGTGGTCGCCTGTTCGAGCCAGGCCGGGTCCGGGAGACGCACGGCACTGCGGGTGCTGTCGGCGTTTCCGCCTCTGGTCGAGTTCACCCTGCCGGGAGCGTTCCTCCAAGACGAGCGGGGAGACGCTTTCAGCTGGGCGCTGGTCCCGCTGACGACGGCGGGGCTCGTCGTCCCGATCTGGCCGTCGCAGGGTCCGGCGCTCACGCCCTCTTCGAGGCGGTTGCCGACTCGTACGTGGCGGACGCTGGGCGACGCAGACCCGCCATGCGCTGATCGCGCGTGGCGGGTCTGTGGTGCGGACGGGGGCCGGCCGGGCTGTCGCCGATCAGGCCGAGCGGCGTCGAGCGAGCATGGTCATCGCACCCCCGACGAGCAGCAGCCCGCCGAGGGCGGCGAACCCGATGAGCTGGGCGGTATCGATTCCGGTGTTGGCGAGCGAGCCGTTGCCCGTTCCGCCGCCATTGCCCGGACCGGCCGGTGTCGAGACGACGGCGACCGAGAAGGAGACCGGCGCGGAGGATGCCGAGGTACTCGCGGGCACGATGCCGCTCGCGCTGGCTGCACGAGTCGCTGTTGCGGTGACGGTGAAGTCACCGTTCGCGAGTTCGACGGGAAGGGTGAACGTACCGTCCGGCTGCACGATGGTCGTCAGCGTGGCAGGAGTCTCGATGGCCGCCGCGGCAAATGCGGGGCCCTCGTCGTCCGGTGCTGCTTCCGCTGCCGCGGGCTCGATGACGATGGTGATCGTCTCGCCGGCGTCACCCGTGCCGCCAATGATCGTCGTCGTCGAAGTGACGGTCGAGCCTTCGGTCGGCGCGGTGATCGTGGGGACGTTGGCGACGCAGTCCAGCGTGACGGTCTTGGCATCGAGGACGACGGTGTTTCCGTCGACGTCCTCCGTCACGACCTGTACGACGGTCTCGACGTCTTCCACGAGCGACACGGAGCGGATGCGAGTGTCGCCCTCAGCGACCGTGCCGCTCTCGATCACGGTCTCGCCGTCGAGGAAGGCGTAGGGGGCGTCGGAGGTGCCGAGCGAATTGTCGAAGGTGTACTCGACACCGGCGATGGTCGGAACAAGGATGCCACCGGTCGGGATCTCGCACGAGGCGTCCGTGACGGCGCCGGTGGGAGCCGGGCCCGGTTCGCAGTCGAGGTCGAAGGCGCCCGTCGCGAGTGTGACGGGATTACCGGTCGCATCGACGGATCGAATCGCGGAGGTGCCGCTTTCATTCGGCGTGAGCGACGCTGCATAGGACCGCGTCTCGCCCGCCGCGAGAGTGCCGCTCTCGATGACGGTGCCGTTCTTCACGAACTCGTAATCAGCTGCCCCGATTCCCGCCGTGTTGTCAAAGGTCCAAAGGAATCCGGGCGACGGCGGGATGATGCCACCGGTCGGAAGCAGACAGCTGGCCTCGCCGATGGCGGCGACCGCAGCCGGGCTCAAGTTCGGGGTGCAGTTCGCCGTCTGCACGGAGCCGGAGATGACGCCGCCTTGCGTGTCGATGACCTGGAAGGTCGTCGACACGTCCTCGAGGACCGGGAGAACGTAGTCGTCGCTCTCGCCGGCGGCGAGGGTGACGTTATCGAAGAGCACGGTTCCCAGGTCCTGCACGATCTTGTAGGTCAGGTCTGTGGCGTCGTCTGCGGCATTGTCGACCGTGATGCTCACGGTGGCAGCTGAGGGGACGGTGCAGTCGGGTGCTGCGATCGTGGCGGAGGATGGAAGGGCCTGAGCGGGCAGCGCGGTCAGGATGACGCCCGCGACGCTGAGCGTGACGACGCCCATCGCTGCGAGTGTTCGTGTGAGCATGGACGACATTGTTCTGAGTGCTCCTTCATTGGATGCGTGAGATTTCGCAGTGGCGGCACCGAGCGGGATTCTGCGAGACGGGGAGCGCGCTCTGCGCGACGCCCGCGTCGTCACACGCTGCCTCTCTACATTCGGAACCATCGGTATATCGGATTGAGTTTCGTGTGAGATTCACGGGCTTCCCGCCGTGGGTTCGCGACCTGTGGATAACTCCGGCGTCATTCACGAGGAGTTTGCGAGGATGCTCAGGTGCATCATCTCTCCCGCATCGACGCCCCCGACATCGCTCCTCATGCTCCGACTCGGCAGCGGCCGATCGGCCAAGAAAGCCCGACCATGACGGCGCTTCTGCAGAAGATCCCGGGCGCCGGCCGGCTTGTGCGCGGATGGCACGACGCGAGGGGGTGGGCTCGATCGCTCGCAGCGGACGAGCGCGGAGACGTGCCCGGCTGGGTGCTGGTGACGCTGATGACGGCAGGGCTCGTCGTCCTGATCTGGGCCGTCGCGGGTCCGGCGCTCACCTCGCTCTTCGAGCAGGCGATCGAGCGGGTGTCCGGTCTCTGAGATGCGGTTCCCTGGCGTGCTGCGCGAGGAGCGGGGTTCGAGTCCGGTCGAGTTCGTGTTGGTCGGCACGCTCCTCACTGTGCTCACTCTGGCTGTGCTGCAACTCGCGCTCGCCGTGTATGTGCGGAACGTCGTCCATGATGCGGCGGTGGAGGGCGCGTACCACGCGGCCCTTGCGGACACGACTCTGGACGAGGGTGCGGAGCGCACCCGCATGGTCATCACCCAGGCGATCGGCGCGGCCTATGCCGAAGAAATCACGGTGGGTACCTCGGAGACGCTCGGACACGAGACCGTCGACGTGCGGATCCGCGCGCCTCTTCCCGTGATCGGGCTCGTCGGCGTTCCCAACGCACTGGAGGTGGAGGCGCATGCACCGGTTGAGAGCCTGGGCGACGAATGAGGACGGATCTGCGGCGCTGGAGTTCATCACGGTCGGGGTCATCCTGCTGGTTCCGCTCGTGTACCTGGTGATCGCCCTCGGCGCGATCCAGGAGCAGACGCTCGGAGCCGAGGCCGCGGCGCGTCACACGGCTCGTGCGATCGCCATGGCGCCGGATGCAGCCGCAGCCACCGCCGACGGAGAGGCAGTGCTCGCGGGGATCATCGAGGAGTACGGCCTCGATCCCGACGCCGTCGACGTGTCCTTGTCGTGCTCTCCGGCAGGGGTCGACTGCCCATCCGCCGGAGCCACGCTCATCGTCACCGTCGCCGCGCGGGTGCACCTGCCCCTGGTGCCACCGGTGTTCGGTCTCGAACGCGCGACCTCCATCGCCGTGCAGGCGGAAGCCGCGCAGAAGGTCTCGCGTCTCTGGGGGTCCGAGTGAGCGACGATTCCCGCGCGGGGGAGGAGGGGAGCGTGCTGCTCCTGACGCTCGGGTACGTGCTGCTGGCGATCGCCGTCGTCTTCGTCTGCGTGTGCGCGACAGACCTGTACATCGCGCAGAAGCGGCTCGATGCCCTGGCCGATTCAACCGCGCTCGCCGGAGCCGACGGCTTCACGCTGCAGGTCGAGGGTGACGCGGTGAGGGCGGAACTGACCGATGCCGGCGTCGAAGAGCAGGCGTCGGCACTGGTGGAGGCGCTGCCCGGCGACGCCGAACTCGTCGACGCCGCGACGCCGGACGGGGTCTCTGCCCGGGTCACGGTCGCGGCGACGTGGCGTCCGCCGCTGTTCTCGCCCTTCGTCCCTGACGGGGTGGCGCTGGAGTCGACGGCGACGAGCCGCACCGCGCTGCGGTGAGGCGCGTACTAGCGCTGCGAACGCAGGCGATCCCGCAACCCTGTCAGTCGCGGCTCGAGCTGCATCGGCACCTCGGCCGGAAGCGCGTCCACCGGCCACCACCGCACATCTTCGGACTCGTCACTCACGGTCAACGTGATCGTCGGGTCGACGATCACGGCGATCCCGATGTCGAGGTGCGAGGCGCAGCGCCCGAAGCGGGACGACAACCCGTGGTGGTCCAGGTCGTAGACCAGGGGAGTGGTCGGGGTCGCGGACACGATGCCGGTCTCCTCGCGCAGCTCGCGCAGCGCCGCATCCACGATCGACTCGTCGCCCTCCTCGGCGTGACCACCGGGCTGCACCCAGAACCGGCCCTTGCCGTGGAACACGAGCAGCGTCTGCGTGAGCGTCTCGTCGAACACGACGCACGAGGCCGTGGCGTGATCGGGGCCGGAGTCCCGCGACACCGGCCCGGATTCGTCGGCGAAGAACGCGGCGAAGTCGGCCTGAGCCGCACGCTCCCGCTCCGACCTCGGCACGAGATCAGCGACGAGCCGATGGACATCAGCGGACAGCAGCCGACTCATTCGTCCTCCACCTCGTCTTCCGGTTCCGGCCTCGTGCGCGGAACGAACTTCGGGATCCACCGGATGAACCCGGCGGCACCGAGCAGGCTGATCACGCCCATCGCCGCCGCCGCGAACGGCAGCGCAGCGACCGCGGTGATCGCTGCGACGAGCAGCGGGGCGACGGCGCCACCGGCATCCGTCAGCGTGCGCCACGATCCGAGGAACGCCGCCGGTTCGCGCTTCGGCGCGACGTCGGCACCGAGCGTCAGCAGGATGCCGCTCGACAGGCCGTTGCCGACGCCGAGCACGCCGGCGAACATGCCGAACCACAGCACCGACGCGTCGAGGTCATGCGTGAACGACATCGCGAGGAACCCGGCACCCATCAGCACCATCGCGGGCATCGCCGCCCACAGCCGGCCGAATCGGTCCATCACCTGGCCGCTCGCGTAGAAGAGGGCGAAGTCGATCGCTCCCGAGACGCCCACGACCAACGCGATCGTGGATGCGTCGAGCCCCAGAGAGAGACCCCACAGCGGCAGGATCACCTGCCGCGCCGAGCGCACCGCCGACAGAGATGCCGCCGCCAGGCCGAGACGGCCGAGCACCGCGCGCTGCTGCCACATCGTGCGGAAGATGCCGGCGCGCTCGATCGTCGGGATCGACCCGCTCACCGGCTCCCCGGAATCCTCGGCGTACCGCACATGCGTGATCGCGGGGATCGTCTTCTCCGGATCAGGACCGAAGAGCACGAGCGCGACCATCACGACCAGACACCCGAGGAAGAACCAGATCGCCGCGGCTTCGGTGCCGAAGAGCTGCAGGAGACCCGCGGCGACGAAGGGGCCGATGAAGATGCCGAGCCGGAAGCTGCCGCCCAGCAGCGACAGGGAGCGCGCGCGGAACTCGACGGGCACGCGCGTCGTCATGAACGCGTGCCGAGCGAGACCGAAGGCCGCCGCGCACATGCCGAGCAGGAAGACGGATGCCGCGAGCACGGCGAGCGAGGGTGCGAGCACCATTCCGACCGCGGCGAGGATGGCGATCACGCCCGCGATCACCATCGTGTAGCGCTCACCGATGCGACCGACGGCCCAGCCGGCGGGAAGATTTCCGCAGAGCTGACCGACGACGAGACCGGACGTGACGAGTGCGGCGAAGGCCACATCCGCGCCCATGGAGGACGCGATCACAGGGATGAGCGGGATGACGGCGCCCTCGCCCAGAGCGAAGAGGATCGTCGGCAGGTACACCATCGGTCCGAACTGCCGGAGGACCGAGGACGCACTGCTCACGCTCTCACGCTACTCCGGTCGTCGTCGTGCTCCGGACACGAGCGTCCCCGCGCGAGCAGGCGGCACGTTAGGCTGAGGTGTCATGCTCGAACTAGATCTCTCCGCCGAAATCCAGGCGCTCAGGCACACCTTCGGCGACATCAGCGAGGTCGTCGATGTCTCCCACCTCCGCGACGAGATCGCGAGGCTCAGCGAGGAGGCCGGCGCCCCCGACCTCTGGGACGACACCGAGCGCGCGCAGAAGGTGACGAGTGCGCTCAGCCACCGTCAGTCCGAGCTCGCCCGGATCACCGGCATCGCCTCGCGCCTCGACGACCTCGAAGTGCTCATCGGCCTCGCCAACGAGATGGGCGACGAGGAGTCCGCGCAGGAGGCCCGCACCGAGCTCGCGGCACTCACCGACGTCATCAACCAGCTCGAGGTGCAGACGCTCCTCGACGGCGAATACGACGAGCGCTCCGCGATCATCACCATCCGCTCCGGCGCCGGCGGCGACGACGCCACCGACTTCGCCGAGATGCTCATGCGCATGTACCTGCGCTGGGCCGAGCGGCACAAGTACCCCGTCAAGGTCATGGACACGTCTTACGCCGAGGGTGCAGGCATCAAGTCCGCGACCTTCGAGATCGACGCGCCCTACGCCTTCGGCACCGTCTCGGTCGAGGCCGGCACGCACCGCCTCGCCCGCATCAGCCCGTTCGGCTCCGCCGACAAGCGCCAGACGTCGTTCGCCGCCGTCGAGGTCATCCCGCTGATGGAAGAGGCGACCGAGGTCGAGATCCCCGAGAACGACATCCGCGTCGACGTCTTCCGCTCATCCGGCCCCGGTGGGCAGTCCGTCAACACGACCGACTCGGCCGTGCGCCTCACGCACCTCCCGACCGGCATCGTCGTGTCGATGCAGAACGAGAAGTCGCAGATCCAGAACCGCGCAGCGGCCATGCGCGTGCTGCAGACCCGTCTGCTGCTGCAGCAGAAGGAGCAGGAAGCGGCGAAGAAGAAGGAGCTGGCGGGAAACATCACCGCGAGCTGGGGCGACCAGATGCGCTCGTACTTCCTCTACGGCCAGCAGCTCGTCAAGGATCTGCGCACCGGGCAGGAATCCGGAAACCCGGCCGCTGTGTTCGACGGCGACCTCGACGACTTCATCTCGGCCGGCATCCGCTGGCGCAAGCGCAAGATCGAGGACTGAGTCCACGAAGAAGGCCCCGGATCATTCCGGGGCCTTCTTTCGTGTGCGAAGGCTCAGCGCGCGGCGCCCTGCAGGGAACCGGTGACCTCGTCATAGCTGAACACGATGCAGTGGACGGTGCGGTCGTTCCACCGGTTCCACGATCCCTGCGTCGGCGAGTACGGGTAGATGTCGAGTTCGGATGCGTCGTACGACAGCCCGACGAATCCCTCGAACTGGTCGCGGCAGCCTTCCCAGGCGAGTTCGTAGATCGCGTCATCGCCCGGGTATTCGCCGTCGGGAAGGTCGTACTTGTAGAAGACCTCGTCGGTGTGCGGCAGATCGCACGGCACCACCGGCACCTCGAAGACCTCGGTCTCTTCCTCGTCGTATTCCACGAGCGGGATGCAGTCGCCGACGGCGAGCTCATCGAACGACACCATCTCGGCGCCCTCGATCTCCGAAGGATCCTCTGCTCCCTGCGCCGAGTCGTCGGTCGACGGCCGCGCGCTCGGGGAGCCGACCGGCCCGGGGCCGGCTTCGACGCTCGAGTCGAGTCCGACGGCGATGAGGGAAACGGCGAGGGCCAGGATCGTGCCGAACACCGTGACGCCCATGCCCGTGATCCCCGGCCACTTCGTGCCGCGGAGGAACAGCGAGACGAGGGAGACGACGAAGGCGATGCCGAGAACGACCCAGCCGATCACCGCGATCGGCGGCACGCACGCGAGCACGACGCCGACCACGGCCGCGCCGAGCCCGATGAGTCCCAGCACCGAGATCTTGCGCGCGGGCGCCGGCGTCGGCATCCCGGGTGCGGCCGCATATCCCTGAGCGGCGCCGGGATACGCCGCGACCGACGGATATGACGGAGCTTCTGCTGCACCGGGATACCCCGCGGCCTGAGGCTGCAGGGAGTATGGCGGTGCGAATGGCTCGGGATCGGCGGCGCCGGTGAGCGAGACCTCCGACGGCAGCGCCGCAGCAGGCTCGACCGCCGGTTGCGCGGCCGGATCGGCGGCGGGTTCTACGGCCGTCTCCGTCGGGCCCTCCGGGCTGGGGTGCGGGACGGCGCGAACATGCGCCGTCCACTGCTGCCCGTCCCACCACCGCAGGTTTCCGGATCCGTCGTCGTACCAGCCGGCAGGTGTCGTCATCGATCTTTCCTGTTGTCTGTGCTTCTGTCGGCGCTCAGCCGGCCGAAGGCTCCACCGTCACTCGGGCGACCTCCTGGAAGAGCTCATCCGTGATGATGATGACATACGAGCCGCTCTGCGCGACGTCGAACGACACGCTGCCCTGCGTGGACTGCCCTGCCGGCAGCTCGCTGCCCTCGAGAGTGGCATCGCCGAAGATGTCGTAGTCCCCGGCGGTACCCTCTGCCGTCTCGACCGAGAAGTAGAGCGGGTTGACGTAGGTGGTGCCGTCGAGGGTCTCCCACGTCAGGTCGATGAGCAGGTAGCCGCCGTTGGTGGGGTCGAAGCCGGAGTCGTTCGTCGCACTCCACGAGGCCGAGGTCACGGTGACCTCGGCGGTGCCGGAGAGCTGCTTCACGGTCACGGGCTCGCCCATCGACCCTTCTGCGACATCGGTGGGCGTCGTGCCGTCGTCGGTGCCCTCATCCGTGCCGTCGTCGGTGCCGGAGTCGAAGGTCGGCATCGGATCGGGGATCGAGTCGTCGATCTGGCTCGCGAGAGCGAAGAGGAAGACGAATCCCATGATGACGGCGACGATCGCGCCGAGCACGGAGACTCCGAGTCCGGTGATGCCCGGCCACTTCTTGCCCTTCAGGAAGAGCGAGATGAGCGACACGATGAAGCCGGCTGCGAGCAGGACCCACGCGAACGGCAGGGTGAAGGGGATGAAGGAGAGGATCAGGCCGAGGGCTGCGAGGCCGAGCCCGACGAGTCCGAGCACCGAGATCTTCTTCGGCCCGGTCGGTGCGCCCGCTGCATAGGGTGCGGATGCCGGGTAGCCGCCAGCTGCGTACGCGCCGGGAGCCGCGTATGCCGGCTGAGAGGCGTAGGCGCCGCTTGCGGGCGGATAGGTACCGGTGGCAGCGGGGTACGCGGGGGCTGCCGCGCCGGGGTACCCAGGAGCGCCGCCCGGGGGGACGGGCAGCGGGGGCACCGGCGGGACGGTCGCGGCGGCACCCGGGTAGAGGGAGCCGTCGAGGGGCGTCGTCGGCGCGGTGGCGCCAGGAGCGGCGAACGCGGCCGTCTGCGACGCGTCGTCGGGGGCGGGGGCTGCCCAGTCGCGCGGGGCTTCGGGAGCGATGACCGTCTCCTCGACCGGCGCCTCCACGGATGCTTCCGCAGCGATCGGGGTCTCGTCGGCGGCCGGAGCCTGCTCGACGGGCGTCTCGGGAACGGCGGGAATCTCGGGAGCGGCGGGAACCTCGGGTTCGGCAGGGATCTCGGGTTCGGCAGGGATCTCGGCCACAGCCGGCACCTCGGCCGCAGCAGCGGTCTCGGGCGCCGCGGGGGCCTCCGGAGCGAAGTGCTCGGTCCACTGCTGGCCGTCCCACCAGCGCTGGCGTCCGGATCCGTCGTCGTACCAACCGGCAGGTGTCGTCATGGTGTCCCCCTCGAAGTCGTCGGCGCGCGCGGAATCGCGTGAACCGCCACTCCATGTATAGCAGTGGGAGACGACGTCGATCGGGCCTATCCCCTGGGGAGGAATCCCCATTGCGCCCTCGGCCGCGCGGGGTGTCGCTCGCGGCCAGGCGAGAGGCCGCGCTTAGGCTCGTAGCGCCATGATTCGGTTCGAGAACGTCACGAAACGTTACCGCGGGACGTCCAAGCCCGCCCTGTCCGGTGTCGACTTCGAGGTGCAGCGCGGAGAGTTCGTCTTCCTCGTCGGCGCCTCGGGTTCCGGCAAGTCCTCCTGTCTGCGGTTGATCCTGCGCGAGGACGTGCCCACCTCGGGCCGCGTCGCCGTGCTCGGGCGCGACCTGCGCTCGCTCGCGAACCGCAAGGTGCCGTACTTCCGGCGCCACATCGGTTCGGTGTTCCAGGACTTCCGCCTCCTCCCGTCGAAGACGGTGTACCAGAACGTGGCGTTCACGCTGCAGGTCACGGGGTCGTCGCGCGGGTTCATCCAGCAGGCCGTTCCCGAGGCGCTCGCCCTCGTCGGCCTCGACGGCAAGCAGAAGCGCATGCCGCACGAGCTCTCCGGAGGCGAGCAGCAGCGCGTCGCGATCGCCCGTGCGCTGGTGAACCGCCCACAGGTGCTGCTGGCCGACGAGCCGACCGGAAACCTCGATCCCGCGACCTCGGTCGACATCATGCAGCTCCTCGCGCGGATCAACGCCGGAGGCACCACGGTGCTGATGGCCACGCACGAGGCCGGCTTCGTCGATGCGATGCAGCGCCGAGTGATCGAGCTCAGCGATGGCGAGATGGTGCGCGACGAGGTGCACGGCGGCTACGGCGACACCTCGAACATCCCGCGCCTCGTGCCCGAGGAGGTGCGCGGAGCCGCAGCGGCCGCCGCGTTGACCGCCGTGCAGGAGGTGCAGCGCCAGACCGCGGATCTCTCCGTGGTCCGGGCCGCTCTCGCCGAGGAGCTCAGCGCGCAGCGCAAGGCCGCGGCCTCCGCTCCCGCTCCGGCGCCCGCGCCCGCGCCCGTCGCCGAGCCCCAGCCCCGATCGGCGCCTGAGCCGACCGCGGTCGAAGCGGTCGAGACCGTCGAGGAGACTCCGGCCTCCGTGGGTCCTCGCACCCATCCCATCGTGCTGCCGCAGGTCGACGTCGCAGAGCTCGGGGTCGCCGACCGACTCGGTCTGTCCGACGACGAGGCCGAGGAAGTGGGCCCGACCTCATGAGAATCGGCCTGATCCTGACCGAGGCCCTGGGCGGCCTCCGGCGCAACATCTCGATGGTGATCTCCGTCGTGCTCGTCACCTTCGTGTCTCTGACCTTCGTGGGCGCGGCGATCCTGATGCAGTCTCAGATCGGCGTCATGCGCGGCTACTGGGCGGAGCGCGCCCAGGTCGCGGTGTACATGTGCTCGGAAGTCTCGGAGGCGGAGACCTGCGTCGACGGCGCGGCCAGCGAGGAGCAGGTCGAAGCCGTCCGCGCACAGCTCGAGGGCGACGCGCTCTCGCCGCTCATCAGTTCGATGACCTTCGACACCAAGGAGGAGACCTACGAGAAGCTCGTCGAGCAGCTCGGTGCGGAGCAGGCGAGCGTGCTGACGCCCGACCAGGCGTTCGAGGTCTTCTTCGTCACGATGAAGGATCCGGGGCAGTCGCAGGTGCTCGCCGAGGCCTTCAGCGGACAGGCGGGAGTGGAGCAGGTCCAGGATCAGCTCCAGTACCTCGAACCGCTGTTCTCGGCACTGACCGTCGCGACCTACATCGCCGTCGGCATAGCGGTCCTGATGCTCATCGCGGCCACGCTGCTGATCGGTACGACCATCCGATTGTCGGCGTACGCGCGGCGCAAGGAGATCGGCATCATGCGCCTCGTCGGCGCCTCGAACCGCTTCATCCAGACGCCGTTCGTGCTGGAGGGTGTCTTCGCCGCCTTCCTGGGGTCGGCGCTGGCCAGCGCGGCCGTCGTCGCCGGTGTGCATTTCGGCGTGAACGGCTACCTCCGAGGACGAGTCCCCTTCATCACGACGTGGATCACGATGGGGGATGCCGCGCTCGTGGTGCCGGTCCTGATCGGCATCGGCGTGATCCTGGCGGCTCTCTCTGCCGGCTTCGCCATCCGACGCTGGCTGCGCACCTGAGGCAGCCCCGCGCCTGATGTAGGCTGGTGGGCTGGCCACAACAGAGAGCAGGAGCACCATGCCCAGGGAACGCGGGGAGAAGGTCGTCGCGACCAATCGTCGCGCCCGTCACGACTACAACATCGAGAAGTCGTACGAGGCGGGAATGGTGCTCACCGGCACCGAGGTCAAGTCGTTGCGTCAGGGTCGTGCGAACCTCAGCGACGGCTACGCGTTCGTCAAGGGCAACGAGGTGTTCCTCGACTCCGTGCATATCCCGGAGTACTCCCAGGGGCACTGGACCAACCATTCGGCGAAGCGCATCCGCAAGCTGCTGCTGCATCGCGCGGAGATCGAGAAGATCGCGCATGCGGTCTCGGCCGGCGGATACACGCTGATCCCGCTCAAGCTCTACTTCTCCGACGGCCGCGCCAAGGTCGAGATCGCCCTGGCGAAGGGCAAGCGCGAGTACGACAAGCGTCAGACGCTGCGTGAGCGCCAGGACACCCGCGAGGCGGACCGCGCCATGCGGTTGCGCAACCGCGTCGGGGAGTAGTCCCGCGTTCAGGGACTCGGCGTGAAGCCGAACACCCGTCCGAGGAACGCCAGTTCGCGTTCGAGGGCGTTCACGATCGTCGTGCCGCTGCGGAACCCGTGCCCCTCTCCCGGGTAGACGACGTACTCGTGGTCGATGCCGCTCGCGGCCAGGGCATCACGGATCGCCTCGGACTGCGACGGCGGCACGACGCGATCGTCGGCGCCCTGCATCAGCAGCACCGGGACGTCGATGCGGTCGGCGTGGGACAGCGGCGAGCGTTCGATGTAGAGGGCCTCGGCCTCCGGGAGAGGACCGACGAGACCCGTGATGTAGTGCTCCTCGAAGCCGTGCGAGTGCTCTGCCAGCATCCGGAGATCCGCGACGCCGTAGCGGCTGATCCCGGCGGCGAACGTGCCGCCGCGGACCAGGGCCGACAGCACGGTCCACCCGCCGGCGGAGCTGCCCCGGATCGCGATGCGAGCGGGGTCGGCGAGGCCGGCATCCGCGAGGCCTCGGGCGGCGGCGATGACGTCGTCGACGTCGACGACTCCCCACTGTCCGTGCAGACGACCGCGGTAGGCGCGCCCGTAGCCGGTCGAGCCGCCGTAGTTCACGTCGAGAACGCCGATGCCCCGGCTCGTGTAGAACGCGATGGCTGCGGACGACGCTCCCGTGACATGCGCGGTGGGCCCGCCGTGCACGAAGACGACGTAGGGCGGCAGCTCTCCGTGCGGCGCCTCGACCTCGGGGTTCGCGGGCGCGTAGGCGAAGGCGTGGACGGAACCGTGCGCACCGTCGACCAGGATCGGCGCCGCGGGAGGCATCCAGTCTGTGTCGACGGGTTCGCCGCCCGTCACGGTGACGACCTCACCCGAGTCGAGGTCGACGCTCCAGACCCCGGGGGTCGTGGTGGAGCTGTTGCCGGAGAGCAGGACGCGCGAACCCGCGACGTCGTCGACGCTCACGTGCCCGTCACCGGGCACGTCGAGCGCACGCGTGCTGCCGTCGACCGCGATCTCGATGATCTCGTCGCGACCGTTGGTGCGGACGGCGACGATCCGACCGTCGGCGACCGGCTGGTACCAGCGGTTGCCGAGCACCCACAGACCGTAGCCGGTGTCGGCATCCGTCGAGGTGATCTCCTCGGCCTCACCCCGGAGCGTCTCGGCATCGAGCCGAAGGCGCTGCAGCTGCCAGCGCCCGTTCGGGTCGTCGGCGTACAGCAGTTCGGTGTCGCTCACCCATTCGGGCTGCAAGGCGGCACGCGTGGGGATCAGAGCCCCGGCGTCGCCGGCGTCGACAGAGTCGATGAGCAGAGACGCGCTGTCCCACGGCATCTCCGTGCCGCTCCATTCGACCCAGGCGATCCGCGTGCCGGCGGGGGAGAGCGCGGGGTGCGCGAAGAACGTGGCACCCTCTGCGAAGACGCGGATGGCGGAGCGGTCGTCCGCAGCCGACCCGTCGACGGGGATCTCGATGATGGCGCGGAGCGCGGGTTCGAGGGCGAGGTCCTCCCGGACCGCCAGCAGACGCCCGTGCTGAACCCGCAGACTTCCGTGAGCGGGGCCGGCGGGAGTCAGCGGCACCGGCTGGCTGCCCGGAGCGAGCCGGTACACGCGCTGGTCGCCGGCGTCGACGAAGAACAGCGTCCCCTCGGCATCCGTCGTCCAGGCTCCGCCGCCGTACTCGTGCACGCGCGACCGCGCACTCCACGGCCCGGGCAGGATCTCGGCTCCGCTCGAGCTGCGGACCGTCACCCGTCCACCCTCCGCAGGCACCGACTCGCCCCACCAGATCTCCTCACCGACGAACCGCGCGCCGTCGATGCGGGGAGCGGATGCCGCGACGGACGCGGCGGAGAAAGGGGAGGGCCAGGAACCGTACGTGGACGACATGGTTCGAGCCTAGGCGCGAGTCGACAGGCGGCGTCACCGGGTGCGGGCCGCCGTCACGTTCGCGCGTGCGAGAGGCGGATGGATGCCGGAGCGACGCGGTCAGACGGCGCGGAGCACGGCCACGACTTTGCCCAGCACGGTGGCCTCGTCGCCCAGGATCGGCTCGAACGCCGAGTTGCGGGGGAGGAGCCAGGTGTGCCCGTCGCGGCGGCGGAACGTCTTGACGGTCGCCTCGTCGTCGAGCATCGCGGCGACGATCTCGCCGTTCTCTGCGCTGTTCTGTGAGCGGATGACCACCCAGTCGCCGTCGCAGATCGCCGCGTCGATCATCGACTCGCCCTGGACCTTGAGCATGAAGAGGTCGCCCTTGCCGACGAGCTGACGCGGCAGGGGGAAGATCTCCTCGACCTGCTGCTCGGCAGTGATCGGGACTCCCGCAGCGATCCGTCCGACCAGCGGCACGAGTGCGGCATCGCCGACCGGCGTCGCCACGTCTGCCGGGTTCTCGCCGCTCGTACCGGGGAGGTCGATGAGGACCTCCATCGCGCGGGTCTTGCCGGGATCGCGACGCAGGTATCCGCTGAGCTCGAGCTGGCCGAGCTGGTGGGTGACGCTGGACAGGGACTTGAGCCCCACGGCGTCGCCGATCTCGCGCATGCTCGGCGGGTAGCCGTGGTGCGCGATGGAGGTCTGGATGACCTCGAGGATCGCCATCTGCTTCGGGCTGAGGCTCTTCCGACGGCGCGTCCGAGGGGCCTCCTGCTCCGGGGCTGAGTTCTCGCTCATGGTGCTCCTTCAGTACGCGATCCGGCGTTCCTCTTCGAATGTCGGAGGTCCGTGGTGGGGTGTTCTTATCGAAACCGTATCCGAGAAACGGCCCGATCTGGAAGATCTGTTCGAGCGTGTCGGCAGATTCGCGGATCCGATTTCGAAGAACAGTTGACAGATGTTCGAACTCGAAGATATCTTCGGAACGTAGCTTCGCATTCACGGCTCCCGGCCGAGACGCGAATGCGAACGCTACGCCAACTTCACCGCCGGCTCCCGCCGACGGGACAGGGTAAGGAGCCCGACATGAGCAGCATCAGCTTCAGCACCGCAACGGTCATCCCGGCACGTCCGGCGACGCGGTCGCGGTTGCGACTGACCGCTCGCGGTCGGGGCGTGCTGCTGGCGGTCGCCTCTGTGCCGCTGGCTTTCGGCATCGCGTTCGCCGCGATCAGCGGGGGCAGCGCTCTCGCCTCCGGCGCCGACGAGGCGGCGACGACGGCCGTCTTCCAGACGGTGACCGTCATGCCCGGAGACACGCTGTGGTCGATCGCCAGCACGGTCGCGCCGACCGCCGACCCGCGCGAGGTCATCGGCGAGATCAGCCGCCTCAACATGCTCCGCGGCGGCGAGCTGCAGATCGGCCAGGAGCTCGCTATCCCGGCGCAGTACACGGACTGATCCCTTCGGCAGGCCCAGCGGCCGCAGGGAGGGGCGCGTCACCTGTCGGCCACGCGGCCTAGCATGGAAGGGTGACTTCTTCACTCGATGCCCTCCCGCTCCGCGACGACCTGCGCGGGCTCGTTCCCTACGGCGCACCGCAGGCGCCGCTGCCCATCGCGTTGAACGTGAACGAGAACACGCATCCTGTTCCGGATGCCGTGGCGAGCGACATCCTCGACGACATCGCCGTGGCGCTCCGCGACGTGAACCGGTATCCCGATCGTGAGTTCACGACGCTGCGGGAAGGGTTCGCCGACTATCTCGGTCACGGTCTCACCCCAGACCAGATCTGGGCGGGCAACGGCTCGAACGAGGTCCTGCAGCACATCCTGCAGGCGTTCGGCGGCCCCGGACGCACGGCATTCGGCTTCGCCCCGACCTACTCGATGTACCCGCTGATCGCGCAGGGGACGGGCGCTCGGTGGATCGCCGGCACCCGGGAGCCCGACTACACGATCACGCCGGAAGAGGCGGTCGAGCAGGTTCGCGCGATCGACCCCGACGTGATCCTCCTCTGCTCGCCGAACAACCCCACGGGCACGCCGCTCGGGCTCGACGTCATCGAGGCGGTGTACGAGGCCGCCCGTGGCATCGTCGTGGTGGACGAGGCGTATCAGGAGTTCGCGCCGCGCGACGCGGCATCCGCTCTGTCGCTCCTCGAAGGTCGTCCGCGTCTCGCGGTGTCCCGCACGATGAGCAAGGCGTTCGCCTTCGCCGGCGCGCGTGTGGGCTACCTCGCCGCCGACCCTGCATTCATCGACGCGCTGCGTCTCGTGCGCCTGCCGTATCACCTCAGTGCCCTGACCCAGGCGGCGGCCGTCGCGGCGCTGCGCAACTCCGACGTCATGCTGGGCATGGTCGAGGAGATCGTCGAGCAGCGCGACCGCATCTCGGCGACGCTCGAGGCGCTCGGCTACACGCCGCACGAATCGTGGTCGAACTTCGTCCTCTTCGGCGGCGTGGCCGACCCGCGCGCGACCTGGCAGAAGCTGTACGACCGCGGCGTGCTGATCCGCGACGTCGGCATCCCCGGTCACCTGCGGGTGACGGCGGGAACCGAGGCCGAGAGCACGGCGTTCCTCGATGCCCTGGCCTCGATAGGATCGGCTTCATGAGCACCCTCGCCCAGAACCCGCGCACCGCGAGCCGTGTGCGCAGCACGTCGGAGTCGACCGTCGAACTCGAGCTGAACCTCGACGGCACCGGTGCGTCGCGCATCGACACCTCCGTGCCGTTCTTCGACCACATGCTCACCGCCTTCGCGAAACACTCGCTGACCGATCTCACGGTCCGCGCCTCGGGCGACACCAACATCGACGCACACCACACCGTCGAAGACGTGTCGATCGTGCTCGGACAGGCGATCCTGCAGGCGCTGGGCGACAAGTCCGGTATCTCTCGTTACGGCGACGCTCTGGTTCCGCTCGACGAGGCGCTCGCGCAGGCCGTCGTCGACATCTCGGGGCGTCCGTACCTCGTGCACGAGGGAGAGCCCGCAGGCTTCGAGCACCACCTCATCGGCGGACACTTCACCGGGTCGCTGGTGCGGCACGTGTTCGAGGCGATCGCCTTCAACGCGGCTCTGACGGTGCACGTGCGCGTGCTCGGCGGACGCGACCCCCACCACATCGCCGAGGCCGAGTTCAAGGCCTTCGCGCGCGCGTTCCGTCAGGCCAAGGCCCTCGACCCGCTGGTCGACGGCGTGCCGTCCACCAAGGGCGCGCTGTGAGTCGAGCACCCAGGGTCGCCGTCTTCGACTACGAGTCAGGCAATGTGCACTCGGCCGTCAAGGCGCTCGTCGCCGCGGGCGCAGATGCGGTCCTGACGCGCGATCGCAAGGAAGCGCTCGAAGCCGACGGACTCCTCGTCCCGGGCGTCGGCGCGTTCCAGGCCGTCAGAGACGCCCTGCATGCGCACGGCGGGGACGAGATCATCGACCGACGTCTCGCCGGCGGACGCCCCGTGCTCGGCATCTGCGTCGGCATGCAGGTGCTGTTCACCCACGGTGTCGAACGCGGGCACGACACCGAGGGGCTCGGCGAGTGGCCGGGCGCGGTCACCGAGCTCAATGCTCCGGTACTCCCGCACATGGGCTGGAACACGGTCGAGCCCGGCGCCGACAGCGTGCTCTTCCGGGGAATCGAGCAGGAGCGCTTCTACTTCGTGCACTCCTACGCGGCGCAGTCCTGGGAGCTCGACGTCATCCCGCCGTTCCCGCAGCCGGTGCTCACCTGGACGAGGTATGGCGACCCGTTCCTCGCCGCCGTCGAGAACGGCCCGCTGTCGGCGACGCAGTTCCACCCGGAGAAGTCCGGGGAAGCCGGCATCCAGCTGCTCCGCAACTGGGTCGAAAGCCTCTGACGCGCGAGTTCAGAACGGAAGCGCGGGTTCAGAACCCGCGAGCGACGGATGCCGCGGCGGCCAGCCACGCGCGCTGCGTCCGCTTCGCGAGCGCTCCGTAGCGCAGGTGACCGTCGACCATCTCGTGGTCGAACGGGACGCTGACGACATCGCGCGCCAGCGCACGGTAGCCGCTCACGACGTTCTCGATCTCGGTGGGCGTCGCCTTCGGGTCGGCTTGCGACACCACGACGACGGACTGCTGCGCAAGACGCGCGGAGCGCTCGTCGCGATCCTCGAGGGCTTCGAGCAGGAGCGCACCGGCCTCGGCGTGATCGGCACGCGTCGTCGTCGCGACGACCAGCTGATCCGCATGGTCGATCATCCGCAGCCACATGGGATCGGATTCGTCGTTGCCCGAGTCGATGATGATCAGCCGGTAGAACTTGGCCGCGACCGCGTGGATCGCGTCGACGTCGGCCGGGCTGAGGCGGTTCTCATGCGCGAGTCGGATCGGCTTCGAGCGCAGCACGTCGTACTTCTCCCGAGGCTGGTGGTGCATGTACTGCGCCAGGTCGGCGGACTGCGCGCCGGTTCCGAGCAGACGTCCGACCTCGGGGAGCAGCTCCAGCAGGGTGCGGTCGTGCGGCCCGGCGTCGGTGCGCCAGCCCAGGGTGCCGCGGGTCTGATTGTTGTCCCAGGCCAGCACGCCCGCACCGCCGTAGCGAGCGAACACGGCGGAGAGCAGGATCGTGGTCGGGGTCTTGCCGGCGCCGCCCTTGCCGTTCACGACGGCGATCGTACGGGGGCCGGGCCAGTGCTGACTCACCGCGAGCTCGTCGTCGCGCGAGGACTGCTCCTGCGACGACGGGCGCACCCGGAAGCCGAGACGGTTCAGCACACCGCGGGTGCCTTCGCGCGCCGGTTCCTCCGGACGCTCCTGCTGCAGGAAGGAGCTCCGTTCCCGGAGCGCGCGACGCGATGCAGGCTCGATCACGGGCGGCGTGGCCGGCGCAGAGGAGAAGGCCGGAGCACCGGCGGGCGGGGGCGACGTGAACGCGGGCGCGACGGGGGAGGGCAGCGGTGGTGCCGACGCGGGCGGTGCCGATGCGGGCGGTGCCGATGCGGGTGGTGCCGACGAGAACGGGCCGGACGCGAGAGTGGCGGAGGTGATCGGCGCCGACGGCACGGGCGTCGGCGAATCGGACGGCCGCGAGACGGGCGCAGGTGAACCCGGAGCCGGCGAGACCGGTGCCGGCGAGACCGGTGCGGGCGAGGCCGGGGGAGGCGAGACCTGCACGGGCGAGGCCGGCGCCGGAGTGCTCGGAGCAGAGGAAACGACTCCCGAAGGCGGTGACGCGACCGGGGAAGGCGAGGGTGCCGCACGAGATGGCGCGGGTGCCGCCGAGGTAGGCGCGGGTGCGGCCGGCCTCGGGACGGTGTCCTCCGGGAAGTCGTCGTCGCGGTCCTCTGCCAGGCGCTCCTCCCGGGCCGCCGCGCGCGTCCGGCGATACGGCGGCTGCGCGGGCAGCGGCGGTACCGGGGGGACGTCGGCGGGGAAGAGGGGGACCGAGTCGACGAGCGGCGGCGTGTCGCCGGCCGCGGGCGTGGCCTCGGCGGGAGTGGAGTCTTCGTGCGGTCCGGACATGATCCTTCAGCCTAGCTCCTGCGTTTCGGGGCGCATTTCGCTGCATTTGGAGGCCGCCCTCGCGCGCGGTACCCTCAGTTCTCGTGCGTCCGAGACGGGTGTGCCGGACCACGGATCTGAACTTCCGAGCTTAGGAACCCATGAACGACTTCGCGCAGTCCCCCTCGCTCACCCTTCTTCCCGCGGTCGATGTCGCCGGCGGCAAGGCGGTGCGGCTGACGCAGGGCGAGGCAGGAACCGAGACGAGCTACGGCGACCCGCTGGATGCCGCAGGGGAGTGGGTGTCGCAGGGCGCGCAGTGGATCCACCTCGTCGATCTCGACGCGGCCTTCGGTCGCGGCAGCAACGCGCCGATCCTGCGCAAGGTCATCAAGCAGTTCAAGCACGTCAATGTCGAGCTGTCGGGCGGTATCCGCGACGACGCGACGCTGGAGGCGGCGCTGGAGAGCGGTGCGACCCGCATCAACCTCGGCACCGCCGCACTCGAGAACCCGGAGTGGGCCGCCGACGTGATCGGACGTTACGGCGAGGCGATCGCCGTCGGCCTCGACGTGCGCGGCACGACGCTGGCTGCACGCGGCTGGACCAAGGAGGGCGGGGACCTCTGGGAGGTGCTCGACCGTCTGGAAGACGCCGGTTGCAGCCGCTACGTCGTCACCGACGTCACGAAGGACGGCACCCTGCGCGGCCCGAACCTCGAGCTGCTCCGTGAGGTCGCCTCGCGCACGCCGAAGCCGGTCGTCGCGTCGGGTGGCATCTCGAACCTCGACGACATCGCCGCGCTCCGCGAGCTCGTGCCGCTGGGCGTCGAGGGAGCGATCGTCGGCAAGGCGCTGTATGCCGGGGCGTTCACGCTGGCTGAGGCTCTGGATGTCGCAGGGGACTGACGACGGTCACGGCGACCACGGGCACGGCGCTGCCGGCTCGGGGAACCACGCCGACTCGGCGGGCGTCCCCTGGGAGGGCCGCAGCTTCGAGTCGAACCCGCACACCGGCGACGACGGATCGGCGGACCCGACGCTGCTCGACGCCCTGCTGCGCTTCCGTGCCGGCGACGGATCACAGGCCGAGGTCGTCGACGCCTTCCGTTCCGCGCGCGTGCTGATCCCCCTCGTCGCCGAGAAGGGCGAGGAAGGTGTCGCCCCGAGCGGACTGGCGGTCGACAAGACGCAGGAGCTCTCGATCGTCACGGTCGCCGCCCCGGACGGTCGCCGTGTGCAGCCCGTGTTCTCCTCGGTGGAGTCCATGCAGAAGTGGGATGCCGCAGCGCGGCCGATCCCGGTGGACGCGACGAGGGCCGCTCTCGCGGCATCGGCCGATGACACCGACCTCATCGTGCTCGATCCGACGTCCGACACGGAGTTCGTCATCCGCCGGCCTGCGGTGTGGGCGGTCGCGCAAGGGCATGCCTGGGAGCCGAGCTTCCTGTCGCCCGAGGTCTTCGGCGCACTGCAGGAGAGCGTCGCGCACGAGCTCGCCGTGATCGATGTCGCGGTCGCGGCCGGAGATCCGGATGCCCGCCTGCGGGGTCCCGAGCTGATCGTCATCCTCGAGCTGATCGACGGCCTGGAACGCGAGGTGCTCGACGCCGTGCTGTCGCGCCTCGCGCAGCGCTGGGCCGCCGACGACCGCATCGCCGTGCTCGCCGACTCGCTCACCGTGAAGCTCCGCCGCAGCGCCTGACCGGCTTCGGTAGGGTGGCCGCATGCGCAGAGCGGCCGCCGTGATCCTGACCGGGCTGCTCCTGCTCGGCCTGACGGGCTGCATCTCCCCATTCCAGAACGCCTGTCCGGCGATCGGATGGCTGAACGCGGTGACGGTCGACACGAGCGCGATCCCGGGTGTGTCCGCCGTGCAGTTCTGCGTCAAGGGGGAGTGTTCGCCGGCACCCGGAAGCGAGACCGACGACGACGGCTCGCTCTTCTGGGTGAACGCCGAAGAGGGTGGCTGGGTCCTCTCGCTGGACATGTCCGCACCGGAGGTGATCACGCTTCGCCTCTTCGACGCGAACAACGTACTCATCCGAGAGTCTGAGGAGTCCATCTCCTGGACACACTCCGACGACCCCTGCGGCGGCCCGTCCACCGCCGAGCCTCTCATCCTCGAACCCTGACCCGAAGCACAACCTCGTATCTCCCGCCCGCATTCAACGGCGCGTCACGGTTCCGGAAACCTGAGGGCGCAGCGCTCCCGCTGGGAGCGAGCATCGGGAGGGGCCCGCGCAGCGGGAGGGAACCCGCTCTGCGAGCGAAGGCGGGAGCGCTGCGCCCGCCCCCATGAGACCTACCCGAAAACGAGAGACCCTAGTTGACCGGCCCCGTCCACTTCTCCCCGGGCCCCTTGCCGATCGGGTCGGGGATGGGGGAGGCTTCGCGGAAGGCGAGCTGGAGGGAGCGGAGCCCGTCGCGCAGGGAGCGCGCGTGCATGTCGCTGATCTCGGGGGCGCCGGCGGTGATGAGTCCGGCCAGGGCGTTGATGAGCTTGCGTGCTTCGTCGAGGTCGAGCTGAGCTGCGGCATCCGGGTCGTCAGCGAGCCCGAGCTTCACGGCGGCCGCGCTCATCAGGTGGACGGCGGCGGTGGTGATCACCTCGACGGCGGGGACGTCGGCGATGTCCCGGGTGGCCGATGACGCTGCTTCCTCCTGTCGGGCCCAGCGCTCTTCGCGCTCGCGTACAGCATCGTCCGGTGCCTGGTTCGTCACTTCGCCTTGCCTTCTGTTAGACTTCAGCGGGCTCCGGAGCATCATGCTCCGGAACGAAAGAGGATTCACTTCCCACCCGCGCTTGCCGTTCAAGGCTACCGGGTCCAGCACTCCGCCGGTTCTGATCGAGAGATCGAGACGGTAGCAGGGTGCGAGCCGGTGTCTGAATGCCGGCGGGTGGGGACGATTCCGAATTCGGCTGTGACGCAGAGGGCGTCGCGGTGGCTGAATCACATCGTCTAAGGAGCACCTATCAGCGATCCCCGCACCAATGAGCGCATCCGCGTCCCCGAGGTCCGCCTCGTCGGTCCCGCGGGTGAGCAGATCGGCGTCGTCCGCATCGAGGCCGCGTTGCGCCTTGCGCAGGAAGCCGATCTCGACCTCGTCGAGGTTGCCCCCAACTCGAAGCCGCCCGTGGTCAAGATCATGGACTACGGCAAGTTCAAGTACGAGGCCGCCCAGAAGGAAAAGGAAGCTCGCCGCAACCAGGCGAACACGATCCTGAAGGAAGTCCGTTTCCGTCTGAAGATCGAGGCGCACGACTACACGACCAAGCTCAAGCGCGCCGAGGGCTTCCTCAAGGCCGGAGACAAGGTCAAGGCGATGATCCTCTTCCGCGGTCGCGAGCAGTCGCGTCCGGAGCAGGGTGTGCGTCTGCTGCGCAAGTTCGCCGAAGACGTCGCCGAACTGGGCACGGTCGAGTCGAACCCGACCATCGACGGTCGCAACATGGTCATGGTCGTGGCGCCGCTGAAGAGCAAGTCCGAAGCCAAGCAGGAGCAGAACGCGGTCCGCGACGCACAGCGCGCCGCCAACAAGCAGGCGGCCCGTGAGGCCAAGAGCGAGTCGGACGCTCCCGCCGAGGCGACCGCGGAGTAACTCCCGCCCCAGAACTCCCGCACCGCGGGTTGACACCGTCGCCTGAGAAGGCGCCATACGAAGGAAGAGAAGATGCCGAAGCAGAAGACCCACTCGGGTGCTAAGAAGCGCTTCAAGATCACCGGCAGCGGCAAGCTGAAGAAGCAGCAGGCCGGGATGCGCCACAACCTCGAGCACAAGTCGAGCCGCCGCACCCGTCGTCTGAACCAGGACCAGGTGCTCTCGAAGGCTGACACCAAGGTCGCGAAGAAGCTTCTCGGCCGCTGATCGCGCCCGAACGCACGAATAGGAACACAGGAAAATGGCAAGAGTCAAGCGGGCAGTAAACGCCCACAAGAAGCGCCGGGTCATCCTCGAGCGCGCAAAGGGTTACCGCGGTCAGCGTTCGCGCCTCTACCGCAAGGCCAAAGAGCAGGTCATCCACTCCCTGGTCTACTCGTACCGTGACCGTCGCAAGCGCAAGGGTGACTTCCGTCGTCTCTGGATCCAGCGCATCAACGCTGCGGCACGCCAGAACGGCATCACCTACAACCGCTTCATCCAGGGCCTCGGCCTCGCGGGTGTCACGGTCGACCGTCGCATGCTCGCCGACCTCGCGGTCAACGACGCAGCGACGTTCACGACGCTCGTCGAGACGGCGAAGAAGGCTCTGCCTTCCGACGTCAACGCACCGAAGTCGGCTGCGTAAGCATCTCTTCAGACAGGGCGCTCTCCTTCGGGAGGGCGCCCTGCGGCGTTTCCGGAGGCGGTGCCGACGAAGACTCGGGTGACGGCGATGTCGACGACGGATGCCGCGGCGACGGCCGCGGCGTAGACGACGATGTCCCGGGGGTCGAAGCCGGAACCGAGGACGATTTCGATCGGCGGGAAGACCGCCGCCCACTCTCGCGGCAGCGCGGTGAGCTGCAGCAGCTCGACGCCGGTGCACACCGCGAACGCGATCACGGCGACCACCGGTCGAGGCGCCCCGGGTGCGACCAGCACCACCAGCAGATAGATGAGCACGGCGTACAGGGCGTCGCCGGCGATGTCGCCGATCGTGCCGCCGACGCTGCGATGGAAGAGCAATCCGAGACCGACGGTCACCGCGGCGAGCACGGCGACGGCGACCCGTCGGCGGAGGAAGGACGCCGGGGGATCGTTCGTCATGAACGCACCATATCCCGATGGTGCGAGAAGCAGCCGTGCGCCTCCTAGACTGTGATCGTGCTGGAGAACCCCCGCTCCCCCCGAGTCCGTGCCGTCGCGAAGCTGACCAAACGCAGTGCTCGAACCGAGACAGGCCTGTTCCTTCTCGAAGGTCCGCAGGCGGTCCGTGAAGCGCTGACCTACCGTCCCGAGGCGATCGTCGAGCTCTTCGCGACGCCGAACGGCTGGGAGAAGCATCCCGACATCCGTGCGAAGGCCGCCGAGGCCGAGGTCGACGTCGAGTACGTCACCGAATATGTCCTCAACGCGATGGCCGACACGGTCACGCCGCAGGGACTGGTGGCGGTCGTCCAGCAGACGCCCACGTCGGTGCGCGACATCTTCGCCGCGTCGCCTCGTCTCGTCGCGATCTGCGAAGAGGTGCGCGATCCCGGCAACCTCGGCACGATCATCCGCGCCGCCGACGCCGCGGGTGCGGACGCCGTCGTGCTGACCGGACGCACCGTCGATCCCTACAACCCGAAGGTCGTCCGCGCCACGACCGGATCGCTCTTCCACCTTCCGGTCTCGGTGGCCGGCGACCTCGCCGATGTCGTGGAGCGCGCGCATGACGCGGGCCTGCGCATCCTTGCCGCGGATGTGAAGGGCGACGACCTGCTCGAGGCGCGTGCGGAGGGACTCCTCGCCGAACCCACGGGCTGGCTGTTCGGCAACGAGGCCCGCGGTCTCGAGGAAGACGCCCTCGCCCTCGCCGACAAGGTGCTCAAGCTGCCGATCTTCGGCAAGGCCGAATCACTGAACCTCGCGACCGCCGCCAGCGTCTGCCTCTACGAGAGCGCCTTCGCCCAGCGGGCGGCGTCGCCGGGCTGACACGGCGGGTCGATGCGCGATCGCGGGGAGCAGAGTCGATGCGGATTCTGATCGTGGAGGACGACGAGCGGGTGGCTGCCGCGCTCGAGGCGTTCCTCGCGCGCTCCGGCTACGCCACGGTGCGCGCGGCCGACGGCGCCTCGGCGCTCGAGCTGTTGGGCGTCGACACCGAGGTGGTCCTGCTGGACCTCGGGCTGCCGGATGTCGACGGGATCGACCTGTGCCGGCGCATCCGCGGCCGCTCCGACGTGCCGATCGTGATCGTGACGGCGCGCAACCAGGTCACCGAGCGCATCCTGGGGCTCCGCGCGGGAGCCGACGACTTCGTCGTGAAGCCGTACGACGTGCACGAGCTGCTCGCACGGATCGAAGCCGTGACGCGCCGTTCTCGGCCGACGCGCACCGAATCCGAGGCGCGCGTGCTGCTCGACGGCGGCGAGGTGCAGATCGATCTCGTGGGCCGCCAGGTGCTCGTCGAGGGCGGAGTCATCGACCTCACCCGCAAGGAGTTCGACATCGTGGCCGTGCTCGCGCGGTATCCCGGCGTCGCCGTGCCCAAGGAGCGCCTGATCCGCGAGGTGTGGAACACCGACTGGCGCGGCTTCGGGCACTCTCTCGAAGTGCACGTCGGCGCGATCCGCAAGAAGACCGGGGACCGCCGTCTCATCGAGACGGTGCGCGGCGTCGGCTATCGGCTCGCGGGGTCCTGAGCGATGCGTCGCCGCCTCATCATCGTCTTCCTCGTGCCGCTCGTCGCGATCCTGCTGTCGCTCGGAGGCGCCGCCGGGTGGGGCGCCGCGCGCAGCGTCCAGCAGGCGTTCTACGCCGAGCAGCTCGGCGACCTCGGGTACTTCGTCACGAGTGCCCGGCAGTCGCTGAGGTCGGGGAGTTCCGCGGTCGTCGACGCGGAGGCTCTGCGGTTCCAGGAGGTCTACGGCATCGATGTGACCGTGTTCGATCTCGCCGGCAGCGTCTGGGCGACGGGTGCGCAGGACACCGCCGTGCTCTCGGACGACGACGCCGAGCGCGTGCGGCTGGCGCTGTCCGGTCGCCGCGCGGAACCGCCGGGGGCGGTGTTCCCGTGGATCTTCACGGATGCGGCACTCGTCGAGCCGGTGTTCGACGACGGCGACGTCATCGGCGCGGTGCGGGTGTCGGCGGATGTCGCTGCGCCGCGTGCGGCGATCCTCCAGCAGATCCTCGTGCTGTCGGCGATCGCGGCGGCGCTGATCGCACTCGGTGTGCTCCTCGTGTTCCGGCTGGCGCGGTGGGTGCTGTCGCCGGTGCGGCGACTCGACGAGGCGATGGTCGCGATCGAGCGCGGCGAGATGGACACCCGTGTCGCGGAGGACACCGGGCCGCCGGAGCTGCGACGCATGACGCGGGTCTTCAACGGCATGGCCGACGAGATCGAACGCGTGATGACGCGGCAGCAGGAGTTCGCCCTGAACGCCTCGCACGAGCTGCGCAACCCGCTCAACGCCCTGCTGCTGCGCGTGGAGCATCTCGCCACCGGTCTCGGCAGCGAGTGGCGCGGCGATGTCGAGGAGACCCGTGAGGAGGGGCGCCGCATGGCGCGCATCCTCGAGACCCTGTTGGGGCTCGCCCGCGGCGGCCGCAGCGACTCGACGATCTCGGCCGTCGACCTCGCGACCCTGGCCGCCCGACGCACGGAGGCCTGGCGGGAGGTCGCGAGCCAGCGCGGGATCGCTCTGCGCCGAGTCGGGGATGCGTCGGTGATGAGCGTCACCGACCGCACGATCGTGGAGAGCGCGTTGGACGCGGTGATCGACAACGCGATGAAGTTCTCGCCCGCCGGTACCGCGGTCGAGGTGGGCGCGTGGCGTGACGGCGAGGTGTGCCTGATCTCGGTGCGCGACCAGGGCCCCGGGCTGACGGACGAGCAGGCGGCGTCGGCGACCGACCGGTTCTGGCGCAGTGAAGACACCAGGAGCATCCCGGGCTCGGGGCTGGGGCTCGCGATCGCCACCGATCTGCTGGCCTCCGTCGGCGGCGAGCTGACCGTGTCGTCCGCGGAAGGCGACGGTCTGACCGTCTCGCTGCTCATCGGCGACGGAGCGACCACGTGATCCGGTCGCGACGGCGCGTCTTCGCCGGACTCGTCGCGCTCACGCTGCTCGCCGCGCTGGCGGCCTGCACGCCGCGCGCGAGCGAGTGGACGGGGCAGGAGTACACGATCGCCGGCGGAGGGCCGACGGGCGTCTACTTCGACTACGGCACCCACCTCGCGGACGAGCTCTCGCAGTCGCTCGACATCCGCATGACGGTCGACGAGACGGCCGGATCCGTCGACAACCTCCTGCGCGTGGACTCCGGCGAGGCGCTGATCGGCTTCGCGCAGGGCGATGCCGCAGCGGATGCCGTCGCCGGGGCGGGGGCTTTCCCCGAGCCGCTCGAGATCCAGGCGATCGCGCGACTGTACGACGAGTACGTGCACGTCGTCGTGCGCGGAGACTCCGAGATCGACGGCGTGGCCGACCTCGCGGGGAGAGACGTCTCGCTCGGGGCCGAGAACTCCGGAGTGAACGTCATCGCGAGACGTGTCCTCGACGCTGCGGGTGTCGACGCGGCATCCGTGCGCAACCCGCAGCTCGACCTCAGCGGGTCGATCGAGGCGATGGAGAGCGGCGAGATCGACGGCTTCTTCTGGGTGGGCGGGCTGCCGACCCCGGGGATCGCGGAGCTCGCCGAGCGGATGCCGGTGCGCCTGCTCCCGATCGAGCAGGACTGGGTGATCCAGGTGAACGAACAGTATTCGCATGCGTACCGCCCGGCGGACGTGCCCGAGGGCATGTACGGCCTGGAGGAATCAGCATCCACGATGGCGGTGCCGAACTACCTGGTCACCTCGACATCCACTCCGCCCGGCGTCGTGCGCGACGTGCTGGCCGGCCTCTTCGATGCCCGGCCGCGCATCGCGGAAGAGGTCCCGGCGGCGGCGCTGCTGGATCGTCGTCAGGCGATCTTCACCGGTCCCGTCTCGCTGCATCCCGGTGCCATCGCGTACTACCGGGACCTGCGCGACTGAGCCCTCGATCCCGTTCTCAAGAAATCCTCAAGAACTCTGACACCGCGTCGGCGCTCTGACACTCTGAGGTCGATCGTGCACGATCAACGGTCCCGCTGCTCGCAGTCGTCGGGGGTGAAGCGCAGCGGCAGGACCAGATCCACGGCCCGCGGGGGCGGGCCGTGGATCGCCCGTGCAGAGACGCCCGGGTGAGCACGGTCCCGTGTCACGAACATGTAAATCTCGGCGCCGTTCCTGGAGCCGCGCGTACGACCTGGCTAGTTTGGAGAAATGATGACCTCTGGTACGCCCCTCGTCGTGGTCGACAACGTTCAGAAGCACTACGGCGACTTCCAGGCGCTGACCGACATCGACCTGACCGTCGACTCCGGCGAGGTCGTGGTCGTGATCGGTCCGTCCGGGTCCGGGAAGTCGACGCTGTGCCGCACGATCAACCGGCTGGAGACGATCACCAGCGGCAGCATCAGCATCGACGGCAAGCCCCTCCCGGCCGAGGGCAAGGGGCTCGCGAACCTCCGCGCCGACGTGGGCATGGTGTTCCAGTCGTTCAACCTCTTCGCCCACCTCACGATCCTCGAGAACATCACCCTCGGACCCATCAAGGTGCGTGGCCTCAAGAAGGCAGATGCCGAGAAGGAGGCCATGGTCCTGCTCGAGCGCGTCGGCGTCGCGCAGCAGGCCTCGAAGCTCCCGGCGCAACTCTCCGGCGGGCAGCAGCAGCGCGTCGCGATCGCTCGCGCCCTCGCGATGAAGCCCAAGGTCATGCTCTTCGATGAGCCGACCAGCGCGCTCGACCCCGAGATGATCAACGAGGTCCTCGACGTCATGGTGGGCCTCGCCCAGGAGGGCATGACGATGATCGTCGTCACGCACGAGATGGGATTCGCGCGCAAGGCCGCCGACCGCGTCGTCTTCATGGCCGACGGCCGGATCGTGGAGGAGGCGACTCCCGAGGAGTTCTTCACGAACCCTAAGAGCGATCGTGCCAAGGACTTCCTGTCGAAGCTCCTCACGCACTGAGCCTCTGCACCCGAAGCTCACACAGACCCTGCACACACAGCAACTGAAGGAGACGCACATGCGACGCACACGGACACTGGCAGGCATCGGAATCGCGGCGGTGGCCCTGCTGGCGCTCACGGCCTGCAACAGCGGCAGCCCGTCCGACCCCGGTGCCGGCACCGGCGGCGGCGACGAGGGCGGCGAGGAGTCGACCTGGTTCGAGGTCGCCACCGACGTCGACCTCGAGGGAAGCCCCACGTTCGACAAGATGAAGGAAGACGACAAGGTCGTCATCGGCGTCAAGGAGGACCAGCCCGGTCTCGGCTACCTCGACGTGACGACGAACGAGCGCACCGGCTTCGACATCGACATCGCCCGCTGGATCGCCGCCTCGCTCGGCTTCGACGAGGACAAGATCGAGTTCAAGCCGATCGCCTCCGCGAACCGCGAGCAGGCCATCGTGAACGGCGACGTGGACTACTACGTCGGCACCTACTCGATCAACGACAAGCGCAAGGAGCAGATCGCCTTCGCCGGTCCGTATTTCATCACCGGTCAGGGCCTGCTGGTCGCGGCCGACAATGAAGACATCAAGAGCGAGGCGGACCTGTCCGCCGACACCACCGTCTGCTCGGCGACCGGCTCGACGCCCATCCAGAACATCCGGACCAACTTCCCGGAGGTTCCCACGAAGGAATTCGACCTGTACTCGGCTTGTGTCGAGGCGCTGCTCTCCGGTGAGGTCCAGGCGGTCACGACCGACCAGGCCATCCTCATCGGCTACGCCGCGCAGGATCCCGACAACCTGAAGGTCGTCGGCGAGCCCTTCACCGAGGAGCGCTACGGTGTCGGCCTCGCGAAGGACGACGCCGCGCTGCAGGAGTTCATCAACAAGATGTTCACCGACGGCGGCGACATCTGGCAGGCGATCTTCGACAAGAACCTCGGTTCGTCGGGCATCGAAGTCTCCCAGCCCACCGTCGACTGATCGGCTCGAGGGGGCGGTCGTCCGTGGCCGCCCCCTCCTCAGAACCCGGAAGGGGAGGGCGGCGTGGACGTCATCTTCGGAAACCTCGATCTGTGGGGGACAGCGCTGCGCAACACGCTGCTGATCTTCCTCGGCGGCGGTGTGCTCGCGCTCATCCTCGGCATCATCGTCGGCGCCGCCCGCGTCGCCCCGGTACCGATCGCGCGCGCTGTCGGCACGGTGTACGTGAACCTGATCCGCAACACCCCTCTCACGCTCGTCTTCTTCTTCTTCATCTTCGGATACCCGCAGCTCGGACTCCCGAAGCTCAGCACCACGGTGCTCGGCATCCTCGCGATCGGCATCTACACCGCGACCTACGTCGCCGAAGTGATCCGCGCAGGAATCAACACCGTCCCCGTCGGGCAGGCGGAGGCCGCCCGCGCCATCGGACTCCCGTTCGGCCAGGTGATGTCGCTCGTGATCCTGCCGCAGGCCTTCCGGTCCGTCGTCCCGCCGATGATGAGCGTGTTCATCGCTCTGCTGAAGAACACCACGGTCGCCGCCGGCTTCTCCGTGGTCGAGCTCGGCGCCATCCGCTCCTACATGAGTGAGCGCGGCGAGAACGCCCTCGTCGTGCTGCTCTGGGTCGCGGTCATCTTCGTCGCCCTCGTCATGCTGCTCAGCTGGCTCCAGCGCTATCTCGAGAACAAGTGGAGGATCGCGCGATGACTTCCGTCCTGTACGACGTACCCGGCCCCAGGGCGATCCTGCGAAACCGCCTGATCGGCGTCATCACGGTCGTAATCGTTCTCGCTCTGCTCGGCTTCATCGGCTACCGCTTCTACGAGAGCGGCCAGTTCGACCCGTCTCGGTGGTACGTCTTCACCTTCAGCGCCGTGTGGACGCAGATCTTCGGGGCTCTGGGCCGCACTCTCGCCGCCTTCGCACTCGCCGGAATCCTCGCCATCGCGCTCGGCTTCATCCTCGCCATCGGTCGACTCTCCGATCACGCCTGGATCCGCGTTCCGGTGACCGTCGTCACCGAGTTCTTCCGCGCGGTGCCGGTGCTCGTCTTCATGATGCTGCTCTACTACGGTCTGCCCGTGCTCGGCGTCAAGATGGAGCCGTACTGGGCCGTCGTGCTGGCGCTCATGGTCTACAACGGGTCGGTGCTCGCCGAGGTGCTCCGCGCCGGCGTCGAATCGCTGCCCCGTGGGCAGGGCGAGGCGGGCTACGCGATCGGTCTCCGCAAGAGCGGCGTCATGCGCCTCATCCTCATGCCGCAGGCCATCCGAGCGATGCTGCCGGTCATCGTCGCTCAGCTCGTCGTGACGCTCAAGGACACCGCACTCGGGTTCATCATCACCTATCCCGAACTCCTGTACTTCGCCAAGCAGTTGACGTCGCAGCAGGGCCGACCGGTCCTGCAGTCGGCCTTCGTCATCGGCGGTATCTACATCATCATGTGCCTGATCCTCTCGGGTGTCGCACGTTGGCTCGAGATCCGCACCCGCCGTTCGCCGAAGCTGCAGGGCGGCACTCCGGTCGGTGGCGGGGACGACCCGCGTCTCCACGGTGGAGGTACCGACACCGAGCTGATCGCGATGCAGCGCGGGGCAGGCAAGTTCGACGGCACGAGTACCGGCGCAGGCGGGGTCGGCGCCGCGTAGGCGCCGTCACCCGCGCAGTCGGACTGCCTCGCGCCGGTAGACTCGTCTCTCGTGTCTGAGTCTCCTGAAATCACCCCGGAAGCGGTCGAAGCTGCCGTCGCGGCGGCGCTGTCGGCGATCGCCGCAGCCGCCGACACCGCCGAGCTGAAGGCCGCCCGCGCCGCCCACGTCGCCGAGGGATCGCCGCTCGCGGTGCTGAACGCGTCGATGCGCCAGGTCGCCCCCGAGAACAAGGCCGCGTTCGGCAAGCTCGTGGGCCAGGGACGCGGTCAGGTGACGCAGGCCCTCGCCGCGAAGGAGACCGAGCTCGCGGCCGCCGAGGTCACCGCGCGACTCGAGGCCGAGCGCGTCGACATCACCGCCGTTCCCTCGCGCACGCGCGTCGGCGCCCGGCATCCGCTCACGCTCCTCCAGGACCAGGTGTCCGACATCTTCGTCGGCATGGGCTGGGAGATCGCGGAGGGGCCGGAGCTCGAGCACGAGTGGTTCAACTTCGACGCCCTGAACTTCGACGTCGACCACCCTGCCCGCCAGGAGCAGGACACGTTCTACGTCGACCCGACGTCGCGTCACCTCGTCATGCGCACGCACACGAGCCCCGTGCAGGTGCGCTCGATGCTCGACCGCGAGGTGCCGATCTACGTGCTGTGCCCGGGCCGCGTCTACCGGACCGATGAGTTCGACGCGACGCACCTCCCTGTCTTCACGCAGTTCGAAGGTCTCGTGATCGACAAGGGCATCACGATGGCGCACCTCAAGGGCACGCTGGACCACTTCGCGAAGCAGCTGTTCGGGCCCGAGGCCAAGATGCGCTTCCGCACCAACTACTTCCCCTTCACCGAGCCCTCCGCCGAACTCGACCTGTGGCACCCGACCTTCAAGGGCGGCGCGCGATGGATCGAGTGGGGCGGATGCGGCATGGTCAACCCGAACGTGCTTCGCGCGGCCGGGATCGACCCCGAGGTGTACAGCGGCTTCGCGTTCGGCATGGGCATCGAGCGGGGCCTGATGTTCCGCAGCGATGTGCAGGACATGCGCGACATGGCCGAGGGTGATGTCCGTTTCAGCGAGCAGTACGGGATGGTGGTGTGATGCGCGTCCCGCTTTCGTGGCTGCGTGAGTACGTCGATCTGGCAGCGGATGCGACGCCGGAGCAGGTTCTCGAGGCGCTGGTGACCGTCGGCTTCGAAGAGGAGGACGTGCACCGCTTCGAGATCGCAGGCCCCGTCGTCGTCGGACAGGTCGTCTCGCTCGAGGCCGAGCCGCAGTCGAACGGCAAGACGATCAACTGGTGCCAGGTCGACGTCGGCGAGGCGAACGGCGGCGTCCGCGGGATCGTCTGCGGTGCGCACAACTTCGTCGCCGGTGACAAGGTCGTCGTGACGCTTCCCGGTGCCGTGCTGCCCGGTCCGTTCCCGATCGCGGCGCGCAAGACCTACGGGCATGTGTCCGACGGGATGATCGCGTCGGCGCGCGAGCTGGGCCTCGGCGACGAGCACAACGGCATCGTGGTGCTCTCCGACCTCGGCATCGACGCGCCCGTCGGCACCGATGCGATCGCGCTGCTCGGTCTCGACGACGTCGCCGTCGAGATCAATGTGACGCCCGACCGCGGCTACGCGTTCTCGCTGCGCGGTGTGGCCCGCGAGTACTCGCATGCGACCGGCGCGGACTTCCGCGACCCGGCCGAGCGCGACTTCGCCGAACTGCAGCCCGGCAGCGGGCACACGGCGATCGTCGACGACCAGGCTCCGGTCCGCGGACGCGTCGGTGCGAGCGAGTTCGTCACGCGCGTCGTGCGCGACGTCGACCCCTCGCGCCCCACCCCGCCGTGGATGATCGCGCGTCTCTCGCTGGCAGGCATGCGCTCGCTCGGCGTGCTGATCGACATCACCAACTACGTGATGCTCGAACTCGGCCAGCCGCTGCACGGCTACGACCTCGACAAGCTCGCCGGAGGCATCACGGTCCGCCGCGCGACGCCGGGGGAGAAGATGAAGACCCTCGACGGCGTCGAGCGCGCCCTGCATGTCGAGGACCTGCTCATCACCGACGAATCCGGCCCGATCGGCCTCGCGGGTGTCATGGGCGGCGGCACGACCGAGATGAGCGAGACCACGCGCAACGTGCTCATCGAGGCCGCGATCTTCGACCCGACGACCATCGCCCGCTCGGCCCGTCGGCACAAGCTGCCCAGTGAGGCGTCCAAACGCTTCGAGCGCGGCGTCGACCCGCTCATCCCGTTCGTGGCCGCCCGTCGCGTCGCCGACCTCATGGTCGAGCTCGCCGGCGGCACGCTCACGGAAGAGGGCGGCGCGCTGTTCACCGAGGTCTTCGTGTCGGACATCGAACTCCCCGCCGGATTCGTGCAGGGTCTGATCGGCGTCGACTACACGGATGCCGAGATCACCGGCGCCCTCACGACGATCGGCGCGGAGGTCGCGGCCTCCGAAGCGGGCTGGACCGTCATCCCGCCGACCTGGCGCCCCGACCTCACCGACAAGTGGACGCTCGCCGAGGAGGTCGCCCGTATCCACGGTCTCGACCGCATCCCCTCCGTGCTCCCGACCCCGCCGTCGGGCCGCGGGCTCACCGCACATCAGCAGGGGCGTCGTCGTGTCGCCGACGCGCTGGCTGCCGCGGGCCTGGTGGAGACCCCCGCCTTCCCCTTCACGACCGAGGCGCAGAACGACCTGCACGGTTCGGCGTCCGGCGAACACCTGCCCAGCATCCGCCTGGCGAACCCGCTCGACGGGCAGGCGCCGTACCTGCGCCGGTCGTTGATCCCCGGGCTGCTGCAGACCGCGCACCGCAACATCGCGCGCGGCCTGACCGACATCTCGATCTTCGAGACGGGTGTCGTGTTCCTCCCGGAGCCGGGCGTCGAGTACGGCACGGACGACGTGCCGCCGCTCGGGGAGCGTCCGTCCGACGAGAAGCTCGCGGAGCTGAACGCGTCGATCCCGCCGCAGCATCGTCACGTGGCGGTGCTCTTGACGGGCAACGTCACGCCGCGTCAGCCCGGGCGTCCCGCCGAGGCCGCCGGACTCGCGGAAGCGCTGGATGCTGTGCGCGTGATCGCCGCCGCCGCCGGTGTGGAGATCGATGTCGTCCAGGCCGAGCGCGCCGCGCTCCACCCCGGACGCACCGGTGCACTCCGCGTCGGCGATGAAGAGGTCGGCTATGTGGGCGAGCTGCACCCGGTCGTGGCGGACGACGCCGACCTGCCGGGCCGCGCGACCGTGTTGGAGCTCGACCTCGACCGGATCCTCTCGCTCGCGGGTGGCCGTATCGTCGCGGCGTCGCTGTCGACCTTCACCGCTGCGACGCAGGACGTCTCGCTCACTGTCCCCGCGGATGTTCCCGCAGGTGAGGTGCGGGCAGCCCTGGCCGAGGGTGCGGGCGCGCTGCTCGAGTCGGTGCGTCTCGTGGACGACTACCGCGGCGAGGGAGTGCTGGACGGGTCGAAGAGCCTGACGTTCGCGCTCCGCTTCCGTGCGGACGACCGTACTCTCACCGCAGCGGAGGCCACCGAGGCCAAGCTCGCCGGTGTCGCGGTCGCCGCCGAGCGGTTCGGTGCGGCGCTGCGCGACTGAGCGCGGCCGATCCCCACGGCGACGTTCCGTCGAACGGTGACGGCGCCGGAGTAGCGTGGCGGGATGAGCATCCTCCCCCAGGGCACTCCGGCAGCCGTCCCCGACGGCGCGCGACCGCTCGGCGAAGGGCCCTTCCTTCCGCCGGGTGCGCAGATCGACTGGCATTACCGCAAGCCCGGGTGGCAGCCGGGGGAACCGTCGACGATCTCGCCGATGCGCGTGGTGCGCGACGACGAGCACGGGCTGGTCGCCTGGCTCGCCCCGGGAACGCTGCAGGAGTCGCAGGGAGCCCCGGACGGGCAGCGGGTGCGCACCGTTCCGCTCGCGCGACGCTGGCTGGAGGAGCGCACCCGCATCGTCGAGGAGTGGTGGGGCAACGGCGTGCTGCGCATCGCTCCGGCCGGGCTCCCGTGGTCGGTGTGGCTGTTCTGGTCCGACGTGTCCGGCCCGGAATGGACCTTCGCGGGCTGGTACGTGAACCTCGAGAACGCCCATCTGCGCACCGACCATGACACCTACTCCTCGGACCACATCCTCGACGTCGAGATCTCGCCCGACGGGACCGTGCACCTGAAGGACGAGGACGAGCTCGCCGCCGCGATCGACCAGGGCCGCCTGAGTCCCGAGCAGGCCGCGCAGATCGAGCGCCACGCCGACGCGGCGATCGCGACGTTCGAAGCGGGGGACTGGCCCTTCGACGACGAGTGGCGCGACTGGCGCCCGGACCCGACGTGGACCGTGCCTGAGCTGGCGGGACTCGACGAGCTGCGAGCAGAGGGCTGACCTCCCTGCTCTGAGCGGAAGACCTTCCTTCCGGTGTCGGATGCTGGTGACATGGACTCATGACAGACGTGCTGATCCTCGGGGGGACGGGCTGGCTCTCGGGGCGGATCGCCCGGCGATGGCTGGATGCCGGTGCGTCGGTGACCTGCCTCGCCCGGGGGGAGCGTGCCGCCCCTGACGGCGCGAAGCTCGTTCGCGGCGATCGCGACGATCGCGAGGTCTACGCGTCTCTGGTCACGCGCGACTGGGATCAGGTGGTCGACATCTCCTCGCAGGCGGCGCACGTCGCGGGTGCCGTCGATGCGCTCGGCGATCGCGCCGGTCGGTGGACGTACGTGTCGTCGATGTCGGTGTACTCCGATGACGAGACGGTCGGCGCGGACGAGTCCGCGCCCCGCCATCCGCCCGCCCGACCCGGGGACGAATACGAGTACGGCGCGCAGAAGGCTGCCGCGGAGGATGCCGTCGCGCGCCTTGCCGACCGAGCCCTGATCGTGCGGCCAGGGCTCATCGTGGGTACCGGAGACCCGAGCGACCGGTTCGGCTACTGGGCGGCGGCGTTCACGAGGGCCGGTGATCAGCCCGTGCTGCTCCCGCCCGTCGACGGCCGCACCACGCAGGTGATCGACGTCGACGACCTCGCCGCCTACGTGGTCTCGGCGTCGACGAGCGGCGCGGTCAACACGATCGGCGACGTGCATCCGCTGGCCGACGTGCTGGACGCGGTGCGTGCCGCGTCGGGGCATACGGGCGAGACGGTCGTCGCGACCGAGGAGTGGCTTCTCGCGCAGGGCGTCGAGTACTGGATGGGGGCGCGTTCGCTCCCGCTCTGGCTGCCCGCGGACATGACCGGCTTCATGAGTCGCTCCAACACGCTGTTCCACAGGACCGGCGGCACGCTCAGGCCACTCGCCGAGACCGTCGCGGAGGTCGTCGCCGACGAGCGTGCCCGCGGAGTGGATCGCGACCGCCGAGCAGGACTCACCGGAGCGGAGGAGCGGGCTCTGCTGGCCGAACTCGGTCGCTAGACTTCGAGCAGTGACACGGGGTGCCGCATCCGCGGCTGAGAACAGACCCGTCGAACCTGATCTAGTTCGTACTAGCGAAGGGATGTCGCCCATGAGCGATCGTCTGCGTCCGGAATCCGTCATCGACCTCGCCGATTCGGCCGGGACACTGCTGGAGGTGCTGCGCGACGCCCCGCCGTTGACGCACTGCATCACCAACGCCGTCGTCACGGGCTTCACGGCGAACGTCCTGCTCGCCGTCGGCGCGGCGCCCGCCATGGTCGACATCGTCGACGAGGCGGGGATGTTCGCCGGAGTCGCCTCGGGGCTGCTGATCAACCTGGGCACTCCGACGCCCGAGCAGCGGACGGCGAGCCTCGAAGCGGTCGCCGGGGCCACGGCATCCGGGACGCCGTGGGTGCTCGATCCCGTGGCGATCGGCGCCCTCCCGATCCGCACTGCCCTCGCGCACGAGCTCGTCGCGCAGCGTCCGACGGCGGTGCGGGGGAACGCCTCCGAGATCCTCGCCCTCGCCGGCCTCAGCGCGGGTGGGCGCGGCGTGGATGCCACCGACAGCACGGATGCCGCAGCCGAGGGCGCGGCATCCCTCGCTCGACGGTTCGGCAGCGTCGTCGCCGTCTCCGGTCCGATCGACCTGATCACGGACGGCGACCGAGTGCTGCGCCTGGCGAACGGTCACGAGCTGCTCACCCGGGTCACCGGGGGCGGCTGCGCTCTGGGGGCCGTGATGGCCGCGTTCCTCGGAGCGGCGAGGTCCACGGGGATCGACGCGCTCACCGCCGTGGCATCGGCGAGCCTGGTCTACACGATCGCGGCGGAGCAGGCGGCGCGGTCGTCGTCCGGCCCCGGCAGCTTCGCCGTCGCACTGCTGGACGCGCTCGCCGCCGTGAGTCCCGACGATCTCGTCACCGCGGCCCGCGTCGAGGGCGGCACGCTGTGATCGCGGACCTCTCGCTCTACCTCGTCACCGATCCGGGCCTGTGCGGGGAACGCGGCGTCGTCGAGACCGTGCGTCAGGCCGTCGACGGGGGAGTGCGCATCGTGCAGCTGCGCGACAAGTCCGCGACCGACGCCGAGATCGTCGATCAGCTCCTCGAGCTCTCGCGGGCGATCGACGGCCGCGCCCTCCTCGTCGTCAACGATCGCCTGGATGCCGCCGTCACCGCCCGTGAACGCGGGGCACGCGTGGACGGCGTGCATCTGGGGCAGGGGGATGCCTCGGTACTCCGGGCCCGCGCGGTGCTCGGACCCGACGCGCTCATCGGACTGACGGCGAACAGTCCAGCGCACCTGGAGGCGGTGCTGGCGCTCCCACCCGGCACCGTCGACCACCTCGGGGTCGGCGTGATCCGTCCCACGAGCACGAAGCCCGACCATCCGCCGGCGCTGGGGATCGAGGGCTTCCGTGCGTTCGCCGCCGCGAGCCCGCTGCCGTGCGTGGCGATCGGAGGAGTCGGCATCGACGACAACGAAGCGCTCCGAGAGGCGGGGGCGGCGGGACTCGCGGTCGTGTCAGCGCTGTGCGCGGCCGAGGATCCGCGCGGGGTCGCGGCCGATTTCCGTCGGCGCTGGCACGCCGGTGCGGCACCGCGCGTGCTCAGCATCGCGGGCAGCGATCCCTCGGGAGGCGCGGGGATCCAGGCCGATCTCAAGTCGATCGCCGCGAACGGCGGTTACGGCATGGCCGCGATCACGGCGCTGACCGTGCAGAACACGCAGGGCGTTCGCGGTGTGCACGTGCCGCCGGCGGAATTCCTGAGGGCTCAGCTGGAGGCGCTGTCGGACGACATCGTCATCGACGCCGTCAAGATCGGGATGCTGGCCGACGCCGAGGTCATCCGTGTCGTGGGGGCATGGCTCGACGCCGTCCGACCTCCGATCGTCGTGCTCGACCCGGTCATGGTCGCGACCTCGGGTGACCGGCTGCTCGATCCTGAGGCCGAGGGCGCGCTGCGCCGCCTCCTCCGCCGCGCGCACCTGATCACTCCGAACCTCGCCGAACTCGCCGTGCTCACAGGCCGCCACCTCGACGATTGGCCGGATGCGCTCGCCGCCGCCGAAGAACTGTCCGCGGAGATCGGGGCTGCGGTGCTCGTGAAGGGAGGGCACCTGCACGGTGACGACGCGCCGGACGCCCTGATCGACGCACGACGCGGGTGGCGGCAGGAGTTCGCCGGCACCCGCATCGACACGCGGAACACGCACGGCACCGGCTGCTCGCTGTCGTCGGCCCTCGCCACTCGACTCGCGAGGGGGGAAGATGCTCCGACGGCCGTGCGCACGGCTCGTGCCTGGCTGCGGGAGTCGCTGCGGAACGGCGAGTCGCTGCGCGTCGGACGCGGTCACGGCCCGGTCAGCCACTTCTCCGGTCTCTGGTCGCGCGGCGGTGTCGACACACGCCCGGCGGCCGCCGAGATCGAGGCGGAGTGGTGGCAGCACATCGCCGGCATCCGTCGCGCGATCGATGACCTGCCCTTCATCCGCGCGCTCGCCGACGGGACCCTCGATCGCGAGCCCTTCGTGTTCTACCTGGCGCAGGATGCCCTGTACCTGCGCGACTACGCACGCGTGCTGGCCGAGGCGGCGCGGCTCGCGCCGTCCTCGGCGGAGCAGGCGTTCTGGGCGAACTCGGCGCACGGCGCCATCGTCGGCGAGCTCGAACTGCACGCGTCATGGTTGAGCCCGTCACAGGGCGTCGGTGCCGAGACCTTCGCGTCGGAGCCGTCATCCACCACCACGGCGTATCTCGACCACCTGCGCTCCGTCGCGTTCGGCGGCGACCACCGTGTACTCGTCGCTGCACTGCTGCCCTGCTTCTGGCTCTACACCGACCTCGGGCGGCGGCTGCACGCGGGGGAGTTCGGAGACCATGCTCGCGATCCGCGGCATCCGTACGCGTCCTGGCTCGAGACCTACGCCGATCCGGTCTTCGCGGAGGCGACCCGGCAGGCGATCGATATCGTCACGGCCGCCGCCTCGTCGGCAGACCACGAGACCAGGGAGCGGATGCGGCGAGCGTTCGAGGTGTCGAGCGCCCATGAACTCGCCTTCTTCGCGGCGCCGCTGGAGGTCCGTCCGGTCGTGTGACGGCGCGGATTTGCGGATGCCGCTCCGCCCGCGCTACTGTCGCGACATGCCTTCGGCCGTCTCCGCTTCGATCACGCTCGTTCCGAGCGTCATCGTCGTGCGCCGACGCCGCGGCGGCCGCCGACTCTAGGCGACCCCGCATTCCTGCCTGCGCACGCGCGGCGGTCGAGTGCCGGTGTCGCCGCTCCGGCCCCGCCCATGGCCCCGATTCCTCGGGGGCCCGACCGTTAAGGTAGAAGCATGACGTATACCGTCGCCGTCTCCGGCGCATCCGGCTACGCAGGCGGCGAGATTCTGCGCCTCCTGGCCGATCATCCCGACATCGAGATCCGCACCGTGACGGCCCACTCGAACGCCGGCCAGCCGCTCGTCGACCACCAGCCGCACCTCCGTTCGCTCGCCCACCTCACCCTGCAGGACACGACGCCGCAGATCCTCGACGGACACGACATCGTGTTCCTGGCGCTGCCGCACGGGCAGTCCGGGCAGTACACGGACGCGCTCGGCGATGCACCGCTCGTGATCGATGCGGGTGCCGATCACCGTCTCACGTCGCAGTCCGCGTGGGATGCGTTCTACGGCGGGGACTTCCACGAGGCGTGGACCTACGGTGTACCGGAGCTGCTCGTCGACGGTGTGAAGCAGCGCGAGCACCTGCGCGGTGCGACCCGCATCGCCGCCCCCGGCTGCAACGCGTCCACCGTGAGCCTCAGCCTCGCGCCCGGCATCGCGGCGGGAGTCATCGACCCGTCCGACATCGTCGCCGTGCTCGCTGTCGGTCCATCGGGCGCCGGCAAGAGCCTCAAGACGAATCTGCTCGCCGGAGAGATCCTCGGCAGCGCCAACCCGTACGCGGTCGGCGGCACGCACCGTCACATCCCCGAGATCCGTCAGGCGCTCGCCGCGGCCATCCCGTCTGGTCTGCCCCGAGGAGCGGACGACATCCGCATCTCGTTCACGCCGGTGATCGTGCCGATGTCGCGCGGCATCCTCGCGACCTCGACGGCGCCGATCGCCGACGGCGCGACCGACGCCCAGATCCGCGACGCGTGGGAGAGCGCCTACGGCGACGAGACGTTCGTGCAGCTCCTTCCGGAGGGGCACTTCCCGCGCACCGCGGACGTGCTCGGCGCGAACACCGCGCTGATCGGCCTCGCCATCGACCGCGCCGCCAACCGGGTGACCGTCGTCACCGCGGTCGACAACCTCGTCAAGGGCACGGCCGGCGCGGCCGTCCAATCCATGAACATCGCGCTCGGTCTGCCCGAGAACCGCGCCCTCTCAGTCAACGGAGTCGCACCATGAGTGTCACCGCCCCCGCAGGATTCGAGGCAGCAGGCGTCGCCGCAGGACTCAAGTCCACCGGCAAGCCCGACGTGGCCGTCGTCGTCAATCGCGGACCGCGCAAGGTCGGGGCCGCCGTCTTCACGAGCAACCGCGCCAAGGCCAACCCGATCATCTGGTCGCAGCAGGTCGTCGCCGACCGGGTCGTCGAAGCCGTGGTGCTGAACTCCGGCGGGGCGAACTGCTTCACCGGCGCGTTCGGATTCCAGACCACGCACCAGACCGCCGAGAAGGCGGCCGAGCTCCTCGGCGTGAGCGCCGGCGACGTCGTGATCTGCTCGACAGGGTTGATCGGCGTCGGCGACGAGGTGTTCCGCGGCAAGGTGCTCGACGGCACCACCCAGGCGATCGCCGAACTCAGCGCCGACGGGGGACAGGCCGCCGCGGAGGCGATCATGACGACCGACTCCGTGTCGAAGACCGCCGTGGTGTCGCGAGACGGCTGGACGATCGGCGGAATGGCGAAGGGCGCAGGCATGCTGGCGCCCGGACTCGCCACGATGCTCGTGGTGATCACCACCGATGCGGTCGTCGAGCCGCTCGACGCCGACGCGGCCCTCCGCCGTGCGACCGGTCAGACATTCGACCGGCTCGACTCGGACGGCTGCATGTCGACCAACGATCAGGTGACGCTGCTCGCCAACGGCGCATCCGGCATCGCTCCCGATCTCGACGACTTCGCCGCCGCGCTCACCGAGCTCTCGCAGGAGCTCGCCGTGAAACTGCAGGGCGACGCCGAGGGCGCGAGCCACGACATCACGATCGAGGTGCAGCACGCGGCATCCGAGCAGGAGGCCGTCGAGGTCGGCCGCTCCGTCGCCCGCAACAACCTCTTCAAGGCGGCGATCTTCGGCAACGATCCCAACTGGGGTCGGGTGCTGGCGGCGATCGGCACCACCAGTGCGCAGTTCGATCCGTACGACGTCGACGTGTGGATGAACGGTGTCCGGGTGTGCAGCGAGGGCGGCCCCGACCGGCCCCGCGAGGAGGTCGATCTGACGCCCCGCGCCACGCACCTCGTGATCGACCTGAAGTCGGGCGACGCGACGGCGACGATCCTCACCAACGACCTCACCCACGATTACGTGCACGAGAACAGCGCCTACGCCTCATGACCGACATCCAGGACACCCCCGCCGAGGTCGCCGCGCAGAAGGCGACCACCCTCATCGAGTCGCTGCCGTGGCTGAAGAAGTTCCGCGACCAGATCGTCGTCATCAAATACGGCGGCAACGCCATGGTGTCGGACGAGCTGCAGGATGCGTTCGCGCAGGACATCGCGTACCTCCGCAACGTCGGCGTGCAGCCGGTCGTCGTGCACGGAGGAGGTCCGCAGATCTCCGACATGCTGCAGCGGCTCGAGATCCCCAGCGAGTTCAAGGGCGGCTATCGCGTCACGAACACCGAGGCGATCAGCGTCGTGCGGATGGTGCTCACCGGTCAGGTGAACCCGCAGCTGGTCTCGAAGATCAACTCGCACGGTCCGATCGCGACCGGACTCAGCGGAGAGGATGCCGGACTCTTCGGCGGCCGCCGCCGCGGAGTGGTCATCGACGGACTCGAGGTCGACCTGGGCCGTGTCGGCGATGTCGTCGAGGTCGATCCGACGCCCGTGCTCGACCACCTCGCTGCGGGCCGCGTTCCCGTGGTGTCGAGCATCGCGCCCGACCTCGACCACCCGGGGCACTCGCTCAACGTCAACGCGGATGCTGCGGCCGCTGCTCTCGCCGTGGCGTTGAAGGCCCGCAAGCTCGTCGTGCTGACCGACGTGCCCGGACTCTACGCCGACTGGCCGAACCGCGACTCGCTCGTGTCGCATCTGACCGCGGTCGAGCTCATCGAGATGCTGCCGAAGCTCGAGTCCGGCATGATCCCCAAGATGCGCGCCTGTCTCGATGCCGTCGAGGGCGGCGTCGACGCGGCAGCGATCATCGACGGACGGGTGCCGCATTCGGTGCTCGTCGAACTCTTCACCAGCAAGGGAATCGGAACCGAAGTGGTTCTGGGAAAGACGGAGGTGACGGCATGACCGTCTGGCAGGACGATGTGGCACGCGATCTCGTGCAGAACGCGGGAGATCGGCTGGCGCTGCTCACGCGCGGTGAGGGCTCGTACCTGTGGGATGCCGACGGCCGACGCTACCTGGACTTCCTCGCCGGCATCGCCGTGACCTCTCTCGGTCATTCGCACCCGGTGTTCGTCGAGGCGATCTCGAAGCAGGCGGCGACCCTGGCGCATGTCTCGAACTACTTCGCCACGCCGCCCCAGCTCGCTCTCGCCGCGCGCCTCAAGCGCCTCGCGGGCGCCGGCATCGACGGACGCGTCTACTTCTCGAACTCCGGCGCCGAGGCGAACGAGGCGGCCTTCAAGCTCGCCCGTCTGCACGGCGGCACCGAGCGCCCGCGCATCCTCGCGCTGGAGAACGGATTCCACGGTCGCACGATGGGTTCGCTCGCCATGACGGCGAAGGCCTCGATGCGGGCGCCGTTCGAGCCGATGCCCGGTGGCGTCGAGCACATCCCCGCGACGCTCGAGGCCCTCGAAGCGGCCATCGACGACCGGGTCGCCGCGATCATCGTCGAGCCGATCCAGGGGGAAGCGGGTGTCGTCGAGCTGCCTGAGGGGTACCTCGCCGCCGCGCGTTCGCTCACGCTGGCGCACGGCGCCCTGCTCATCGTCGACGAGATCCAGACCGGAGCCGGCCGCACCGGGGAATGGTTCGGATTCAACCACGAGGGCATCACACCCGACGCGATCACCCTCGCGAAGGGGATCGGCGGCGGCTTCCCGATCGGCGCCCTGGTCACGTACGGTGCCGCGAGCGACCTGTTCACCCCCGGGTCGCACGGTTCGACGTTCGGCGGCAACCCGCTCGGCACCGCCGTGGCCGATGCCGTGCTCGCCGAGATCGAGCGCGCCGGGCTCGTCGAGAACGCGGCGCGCCGCGGCGAGGAGCTTCGTGCGCTGATCAGCGGCATCGACTCTCCGCTGGTCTCCGCTGTCCGCGGCCGTGGCCTCCTGATCGGGGTCGCGCTGTCCGAACCTGTCGCGGGTGCCGTGGTGGCCGCGGCTCAGGAGCGCGGTCTCATCGTGAACGCCGCCAACCCCGAGACCGTGCGCCTCGCGCCGGCTCTCACCATCGGCGACGAGCAGCTCTCCGAGTTCCGCGAACTGTTCACCGCCGCGCTCGCCGATGTCTCGGCATCCGTCTCTGGAAAGGTATCCGCATGACCCGCCACCTGCTGCGTGACGACGACCTCACGCCCGCCGAGCAGGCGGAGATCCTCGATCTCGCCATCGAGCTGAAGAAGGACCGCTGGGCGGACAAGAGCCTCGCGGGGCCGCAGACCGTCGCCGTGATCTTCGACAAGTCCTCGACCCGCACGCGGGTGTCGTTCGCGGTGGGCATCGCCGACCTCGGCGGCTCTCCGCTCATCATCTCGACGGCGAACAGTCAGCTCGGCGGCAAGGAGACCCCGTCCGACACGGCGCGCGTGCTCGAGCGGCAGGTCGCGGCGATCGTCTGGCGCACATACGCGCAGGCGGGGCTCGAGGAGATGGCGGAGGGGACCCGCGTTCCCGTGATCAACGCGCTCTCCGATGACTTCCACCCCTGCCAGCTCCTGGCCGACCTGCTCACGATCCGCGAGCACAAGGGCGAGCTGAAGGGGCTCACGCTCACCTTCTTCGGCGACGGTCAGAGCAACATGGCGCATTCGTACGCGCTCGCCTGCGTGACGGCGGGCATGCACGTCCGCATCGCGTCTCCCGCGGACTACGCCCCCCGCGCCGACGTGATCGAGGCGGCCGATCGCCGTGCCGCCGAGACCGGCGGTTCGATCGCGCTCTACACCGACGCCGTCGAGGCGGCCGCCGGCGCCGATGTCGTCGTCACCGACACGTGGGTGTCGATGGGCAAGGAGGAGGAGAAGCTCGCGCGCATCCGCGATCTCGGCGGGTACAAGGTGACGCCGGAGACGATGCAGCTGGCCGACCCGGAGGCCATCTTCATCCACTGCCTCCCGGCGGATCGCGGCTACGAGGTCGACTCGAACGTCATCGACGGCCCGCAGAGCGTGGTCTGGGACGAGGCGGAGAACCGCCTCCACGCCCAGAAGGCGCTGCTGGTCTGGCTGCTCGGCAAGAAGGACTCCTGATGACCGACGCCACGCACGAAGGCACGAACGAGGGCGCGCTCTGGGGTGCCCGCTTCGCCACCGGTCCGGCACCGGAGCTCGTGGAGCTCAGCCGTTCCACCCACTTCGACTGGATCCTCGCGCCGTACGACATCGCCGGCTCGCACGCGCACGCGACGGCGCTCGCGGCGGCGGGGTATCTCGAGCCCGAGGAGGCCGAGCAGATGCACGCCGGGCTGGATGCCGTGGCGCGCAAGGTCGCCGACGGCACGCTCCTCCCGGTTCCGACCGATGAGGACGTGCACGGCGCGCTCGAGCAGGCGCTGATCGCGGAGCTCGGGCCGGAACTCGGCGGGCGGCTCCGTGCCGGCCGCAGCCGCAACGACCAGATCGCGACTCTCGTGCGCATGTACCTGATCGATCACGCGCGGGTGATCGCCCGCGACATCCTGCGTGTCATCGACGCTCTCGTCGCGCAGGCCGAGGCGCACCCCGAGGCGATCCTGCCCGGACGCACGCACCTGCAGCACGCGCAGCCGGTGCTGCTGGCCCACCACCTGCAGGCTCACGGCTGGCCGCTCGTGCGCGAGCTCGAACGGCTCGTCGACTGGCGTCGCCGCGCGGGGGTCTCGCCCTACGGCGGGGGAGCGCTGGCCGGCTCGACGCTCGGTCTCGACCCGGCGCTCGTGGCGAGCGAGCTCGGACTCGACCGTCCGGCGGAGAACTCCCTCGACGGGACGGCCGCGCGCGACGTGGTGGCGGAGTTCGCGTTCATCACGGCGATGACCGGAGTCGACATCTCGCGCCTCGCCGAGGAGATCATCCTCTGGAACACGCGCGAGTTCGGCTTCGTCACGCTCGACGACGGCTACTCGACCGGGTCGAGCATCATGCCGCAGAAGAAGAACCCCGACATCGCCGAGCTCGCCCGCGGCAAGTCCGGCCGACTGATCGGCAACCTGTCCGGACTGCTGGCGACGCTCAAGGGCCTGCCGCTCGCATACAACCGCGACCTGCAGGAGGACAAGGAGCCCGTCTTCGACTCGGTGCAGACCCTCGAGGTCGTGCTCCCGGCCTTCGCCGGCATGATCGCGACCCTGCGCTTCGACACGGAGCGGATGGCGACACTCGCACCGCAGGGCTTCTCGCTTGCGACCGATGTGGCCGAGTGGCTCGTGAAGCAGCGCGTTCCCTTCCGCGACGCCCATGAGATCTCGGGTGCACTCGTGCGTGCCTGCGAGAAGCAGGGGATCGGGCTCGAGGACGCGTCCGACGAGCTGCTGTTCTCGGTGTCGTCGCACCTCGTGCCGGCCGTGCGGGAGGTCCTCACGATCGAGGGCTCCGTCGCGTCGCGCACCGGTGTCGGAGGAACCGCTCCGGTGCGCGTGACCGAGCAGCGGGCCGAACTCGTGGCACGGGCCCAGGCCGCGGCCCACGCCCTCGGGCTGTAAGGCCCGGGTCCGTCCAGACTCAGTGCAGGTCGGTGTCGGCCTCCGAGCCCACCCACCGGGTGAACCGCACGGCGAGTCCCGCGCGGGTCGGGGCGGCGAGGAGCGGACCGGCGGATGCGGCGGCGTCGCCGTCGAACGGGGCGACCCGGACCAGGCGCCAGGGTCCGTCGTCGGCGCGGGCGCGGACGATCAGGGCATCCGCCCACCGGCTCACGCGCACGGTGATCTCGCTGTGCAGCCACTCGTCGACGTGTCCGACCGACCAGTCCGAGCCGCCGGCGGTGACGACGGCGCCGAGGCCGAGGTGTCCGTCGGCGTATTCGACACCGGCTTTCATCCAGTGCTCGTCGTCGATGCGGACGAAGAGGCCGGCCTGATCGAACTGCCCTTCCCACGGCGCACGGAACGACACCTCCATCGCCTCGCCGACCGCGAGCGGGGCGAGCAGGGCGTGCTCGGTGTCGTGAACGAAGCCGTAGGCGGTGTGCCGCCAGGCATCGCTGCCCTCGACAGCGGTGACCTCCAGATCGGTGCCGTGCGCGACGGCGGTGTGCGGGGCGTTCGTCCAGGTTCCGGCATCCCAGGGGATGATGTGCGATTCAGGCATGAAATCAATATATAGCCGATGAAGGCATAAAGCGAAGTTATGCGTGATATGGTTATGCCATGGTCATCGCCGTACTCGCCGACATCGTGGGCTCTCGCCGGCTCGACGATCGCAGCGCCGCCCAGCAGATCCTGGACGACACCATCGCCAGGGTCGAAGCCGATCTTCCGCTCGCGACCCGGCCGCTCACGCCCACGGTCGGTGACGAGCAGCAGGGCGTCTACCGCGACCTCGGCGAGGCGATGATCTCGCTGCTGATGATCCAGCTGCGTCTGCCCGACGGGATCGGCTTCCGGTTCGGCATCGGCGTGGGGGAGGTCTCGGCCGTCGAGTCCGTGCACGGCGAGCTCGCCGACGGCCCGGGGTGGTATGCCGCCCGGGCAGCCATCGACACCGTGCATTCCCGGGAAGGCCGCGCCATACCGCGAGCGCGCACCTGGATTGTCGGAGCCCCGGGGCAGGATGAGGTCATGGAGAGCACGATCGCGGCATCGAACGCCTACCTCCTCGTCCGAGACGAGCTGGTCGGCGCGATGAGCGAGCGGGAACGCCGCCTGACCTACGGCCGCCTGATCGGCCGGTCGCAGCACGAGCTCGCCGAGGAGGAGGGCATCTCCCAGCCGAGCGTCTCGAAATCGCTGCGCAGTGCGGGGGCCGCCGCGCTTCTCGAAGGCGTGTCCGCGCTGCGAGGAGGAGCCGCATGATCATCGCCGGCTTCGTGCTCCTCGCCGTCGGCGCCGTCGACCTGGTGCGCCAGTTCGCTCCCCGCCGCTGGATCGGGTACCTCACCGTCGCCGTGCTGCTGCTCCTGCTCGGCAGTGTCAGCGACGCACTCCTGCCCATGATCGCCGCCCTCGTCGTGGGCGCGCTCTGGGTGTGGTCGATGCCCGACGAGCGGCGTGCGCCGCTGGGATTCTGGCCCGCGGTGATCCTCGGCCTCGTGAGCGTCGGTGCGGTGGTGTGGCTCGGCGCGCGAGCGGATGCCGGACTCATCGGCGATGTCTGGAGCCTGCGGTCGCCCTTCGGCGACGTCTCCTTCGACCTGGCGATGCTGGTCCTCGGCGCGGGCGTCTTCCTCCTGGAATCATCCAATCTCGTGGTGCGCGCGGCGCTCGACGGCGAGCACACCTGGCGTCCCTCCGACCCGGAGCCGGCCGCTCCCGTCGTCCCGGAGCCCACGACTCCGGTCCCGCTGGTTCCGCCGGTCGGCGACGGGTCGGATGCCGCTGTCGATGCGGCACCGACGAAGCCCGCCGATCCTCGGGGCGGCTTCAAGGGCGGACGTCTGATCGGCCCGCTCGAGCGCACGATCGTGATGATCCTCACTCTCGCCGCCGCCTATCCCGTGCTGGCGGCGATGCTCGCGGCGAAGGGCATCGTCCGCTTCCCCGAGATCTCCCGCGACGGCGAGACCGGAGCACGGGCCGAGTACTTCCTCGTCGGCAGCCTCGTCAGCTGGGTGATCGCGCTGAGCGCCGCGTTCCTCGTCTGGTGGGCGGCGCACAGCTGAGACGTGGCGCGCTGATAGCCTGGAGCGCGTGTCAACTCCCGCTCTGACGACCGCGACGCCGGCGATCGACCCCACGTTCGAGAACGTGTGGGACGAACTGCTGTGGCGCGGGCTTGTCCACGTGTCCACCGACCAGGAGGCGCTCCGCGCCCTTCTCGCGGGAGACCCCATCACGTATTACTGCGGGTTCGATCCGACGGCGCCGAGCCTGCACCTGGGGAACCTCGTGCAGCTGCTCACGATGCGCCGCATCCAGCTCGCCGGGCACAAGCCTCTGGGCCTGGTCGGCGGATCCACCGGTCTCATCGGCGATCCCCGGCCCACGGCGGAGCGCACGCTCAACACGCGCGAGACCGTCGCGGAATGGGTCGATCGACTGCGCGCCCAGGTCGAGCGCTACCTCAGCTTCGAGGGCGACAACGCCGCGCGCATGGTGAACAACCTCGACTGGACGGCGCCGATGTCGGCGATCGACTTCCTGCGCGAGATCGGCAAGCACTACCGGGTCGGCACGATGCTGAAGAAGGATGCCGTCGCCGCGCGTCTCGCGTCCGACGAAGGCATCAGCTACACCGAGTTCAGCTACCAGATCCTGCAGGGCATGGACTACCTCGAGCTGTACCGCCAGTACGACTGCGTGCTGCAGACCGGCGGATCCGACCAGTGGGGCAACCTCACCAGCGGCACCGACCTCATCCGTCGTGCCGAGGGAGCGTCCGCGCACGCCATCGGCACGCCGCTGATCACGAACAGCGACGGCACGAAGTTCGGCAAGAGCGAGGGCAACGCGATCTGGCTCGATCCCGAGATGTGCAGCCCGTACCGGATGTACCAGTTCTGGTTGAGCACCGCAGATGGCGACGTCATCGAACGGCTGAAGATCTTCACGTTCCTCAGCCGTGCCGAGATCGAGGAGTACGCGGCGCTCGTCGAGTCCGAGCCGTTCCGCCGTGCCGCACAGAAGCGTCTCGCTCTCGAGGTCGTCGCCACGGTGCACGGCATCGATGCGGCCGCCGCCGTGATCGCGGCATCCGAGGCGCTGTTCGGTCAGGGCGACCTGTCCGCGCTGGATGCCGACACGCTGCGCACCGCGCTCGAGGAGCTGCCGAATGCGACCGTCGCCTCCGGCACGCCCGTGCTCGATGCGCTGGTCACGACCGGGTTGGTGTCGAGCCTCTCCGAGGCGCGGCGCGCGATCAGCCAGGGTGGTGTGTCGCTCGACGGCTTCCGGGTCGACGAGACGGCGCTCATCCAGGGTGCGCTTCCCGGGGGAGTCTCCGTGCTCCGCCGTGGCAAGAAGACTCTCGCCGGCGTCTTCATCGGCTGAGCGCGCCGGTGCCGTTCACGCCGAGCCACGCGGTCGTCGCGCTGCCGTTCATCCGCACGCCGCTGGTGCCGGCGGCGATCGCGATCGGCGCGATGACCCCGGATCTCCCGCTCTTCGTGCGCGGCGTCGGGTTGAACTACTCGTTCACCCACACGTTCGCGAACGTCGTATGGACGGCCGCGCTCGCGTTCGTGCTGTTCGTCGTGTGGCGCGCCGTGCTGCGCCCTGCGGTGCCGGAGCTGTCCCCACGATGGCTCGCGGCACGCCTCCCCGAGGAATGGGACGAGGGCGGGATGTTTGCCGCCGGGCGGGCTGTGGGCGCGGGGGAGAAGCGCCTCTATCCTCTGCTGCTCGCGGTCTCGCTCATCCTCGGAGTGCTCTCGCACATCGTCTGGGACCAGTTCACGCATGAGGGGCGCTGGGGCGTGCAGCTGCTTCCCGCCCTCGATGCGCAGTGGGGTCCGCTCACCGGCTTCAAGTGGCTGCAGCACGGATCCAGCGTGCTCGGACTCGCCATCATCGGCGTCTGGGGACTGCTGTGGCTGCGCCGGCACGGCCCGCGTCCTGCCGTGACTCCGCAGTTGCCGCACGGGATGCGGGTGGCGTGGTGGCTGTCGCTTCCGATCATCCTGATCACTGCGTGGGTCCTCGGACTCATCGTGCTCGGCCCGCTCGACGCGGAGTTCACGCCTCAGCATCTCGCGTATCGGGTGCTTCCGCCGGCGTGCGCCGTATGGGGTGCGATCACGCTGGTGCTGTGCATCGTACTCGCCCTGCGCGGCGGCCGTCACCAGCGGGGCTGATCCCGTCCCCAGGGGTGGGGCGCCGCGAACTCGAGGCCAGGGATCGCCGGTCGCGCCGTCTCCAGCTGGCTGCCGCCGACGAGGAAACGGGCGGTGTGCCGCGACAGGTCGATGGCGACCTCGGGAGCCGGTTCCTCGCGGCGTGGCATCCCGAGCAGTTCGGCGGCGACACGGCGCAGCGACGTCCGCACGCTCCACGAGCCGCCTTCGACCGCGCGACGATGCAGCAACGTGGTGACGGCGGCGGCCAGGAGGTAGCCCGCGCTGTGATCGAGCGCCTGTGCCGGCAAGGCGCCTGGTCGGTCGCCGTCCGGCGACTCGACGAGCGCAATACCCGACTCGGCCTGGACGAGGCTGTCGAACCCTGCTCGATCCGGGAGATCCGCGCCCCACGCGCTGAGTTGTGCGACCACGACTCCCGGATGTCTCTCCCTGAGGGCTTCGATGCCGAGACCGAGACGTTCGAGGGCGGCGGGCCGATACCCCAGCACGACGGCATCCGCTTCGGCGAGGAGCTCATGGATCCGGTCGGACCGGGCATCGAGCAGCGCAGATCGCTTGCCGTGACCGGTGTCGAGATGCTGCCACTCCGGCTCCGGCAGCTCGGGCGGATCGATGCGGAGCACGTCGGCGCCGAGCAGCGCCAGCGTACGGGTGCAGACGGGACCTGCGATGACACGAGTCAGGTCCAGCACCCGGATGCCGTCGAGTGGCAGCCCCGCAGAGCCCGCGACGGAACGGCGAAGACCGTCCGGGGTTTCGGCTCGTCCGATGTCGAGGAGAGGAGCGCGTCGTCGTGCACCGTCATCGTCGGGGTCGTCGCGAAGCACGGGCACGGCGAGACCTCCCGCGGCGACGATCGCGGCAACGGCCTCTGCGCCTGCTCGCTCGGCGACGGCATCGCGCACCTGCTCGGCATCGGCGTCGTCGCGCAGGCCCAATCCGGTGCGCAGGCCCGCCGCGTGGTGCGGATAGTTCCCGTGCGTGCGGATCCAACCGTCGGCGGCGCGCCAGAAACCGGAGAACGGCGACCACACCGGGGGAGCGGCCCCGTCGATCGTGAGCACGCGGTCGCTCCGGTAGGCGACGGCGATGCGGTCGGGATCGAGAGACGACGGGGGCCGACCGGCGGCGAGTGTTGCGGCGCCGACGCTCGCCCCGGCGAGCCCTCCCGTCGAGAGGCGGGAAGGCAGCGGCACGGAAACGGACCGATCCACGACATCGTCGAGGACGCGAGGGTCTGCCTCGAGCTCGGCCCAGACGCGGGAGAGCAGCTCACGACCGGCGCTCATGCGGGAGCCTCGCCTGCCGGACGGCCGAGGGCTCGCCAGGCCTGGACTCGGACGCGCTCGACCGGATCGTCGACCAGAGCGTCGATGATGCCGGCCGGGTCGGGAAGGCGGTGGGCGGCGACCACCTTGAGCGCCATCTCGCGCACACGCCACGACTCGTCGCTCGTCGCGCTGAGCACGGTCTCCGGATGAGCGGGACCGAGGTGGAGGAGAGCACGCGCGCCCCAGACCCGAGCCCAGTATGCCGGCCACCCCGGAGTGCCCGTGAGCCAGGAGATGTCGGGGTAGTGAGGATCCGCACCGTCGATGTCGCCGGACAGAAGCCCCTCGCTCCAGCTCACGACGACATCGTGTCCGAAGACGTCGGCGGCGAGGCGCACGCACTCCCGCGGGTGAAGGCGCCGATCGGGGAGTGCGAGCATGGCGCGATCGTACTCCCGCGCGCTCGTGGGCCGGAAAACGGGCCTGACCCGGCGGAATGCCGCTCGCGCGTGCGCACGACACGCCCGGGGGTGCGCCCTCGATTTGCCAGAACCCCGGAATCCCCGTAACTTATTACTTGTTCACCCCACAGGGAAGCGGAGAAGCCCCGAGCTTCACCCCCCTCAAGCGGAGAACCACTCCCGATCCACTCTCACTTGAGAGATCAGGCGCTTGCGTCTAGGATGGGAGGTCCACCCCTTCTGCGGCTGTCAACGGCTGCGCAGCGGATCGAAGATCCGCTCGGCGCGCTGGTTTGACAAGCGGGTCGGGATGGCTAAGATAGAGAAGTTGCCCTGCGGGCCTGGTTGTGATGACTGGGTCGTGGGAGCATCCGATCCTTGAGAACTCAACAGCGTGCACTTGTCAAATGCCAAATTATCCTCGTTCAGTCGTTTTTCGGCT
>NZ_JAHXYZ010000005.1 GCF_019969685.1 Microbacterium sp. EST19A
AGCTCGGCCATGAGGCCACCGTCTCGAAGGTCAGCGAGGAGCAGCTCTTCTACCTGCAGTCCCGCGGCATGCCCGAGGACGAGGCGATGGCGATGATCGTGCGCGGCTTCATCGAGCCGATCGCGCGGGAGCTGCCGATGGAGTACGCGATGGAATTGAACAAGCTCATCGAGATGGGCATGGAAGGCAGCGTCGGCTAGATGACGGCTCAGGCTACGGCGTCCGCAGGGACGCAAGATTCGAACGCGCACATCGACCCGGCGGCACAGGTCGCCTCGGCGGGCTTCGTCCCGGTGCAGACCCGCTCCGAGCGGCCGCACTCCTTCGAACCCGGCGACTTCGGTGCGCCCACCGGCCGCGAGGTCAACTGGAAGCACACGCCCGTCGCGAAGCTGACGTCGCTCTTCGCGGTGGCGTCCCCCAACGACGGAGTCCGGTACGAGTTCGGCGCGGGGGAGCAGTACGTCTCCTCGCCGCTCGCCGCCGGCGACGCTCCTCGCGGCGAGGTCTTCCTCGCCGAGGACGTGACCGCGGCCGTGGCGTGGCAGGGCTCGACCGAGGGTCTGCACGTGCGCATCCCTCGCGAAGAAGAGGTCGCAGAGCCCGTCTTCGTGTCGATCACCGGACTCGGTGCCGACCGACGCGCCGACGCGCACATCGTGATCGAGGCGCTCGAGCACAGCTCCGCGACGGTGGTGCTCCAGCACACCGGTTCGGCGCAGTACGCGCAGAACGTCGAGATCATCGTGCGGGACGGTGCCAAGCTCACCGTGATCAGCCTCCAGCAGTGGCAGGATGACGCCGTTCACGCGGCCGCGCATCAGGCCCGTGTCGGAGCCGACGCGACGCTCAAGCATTTCGTCATCAGCTTCGGCGGCGGCGTCGTCCGGGTGAACCCGAACGTCGAGCTCGCGGGAGCCGGCTCCGAGGGCTACCTCTACGGCCTGTCCTATGCCGACGCCGGGCAGCACCTCGAGAGCCAGGTGTACCTGCACCACAAGGGCCCGCACACCAAGGGCGACGTGCTCTACAAGGGTGCGCTGCAGGGCAAGGGTGCACACAGCGTCTGGATCGGCGATGTGCTGATCGGCGCGAACGCCAACGGCACCGACTCGTACGAGGCCAACCGCAACCTGGTGCTCACCGAGGGTGCACGGGCCGACTCGATCCCGAACCTCGAGATCGAGACCGGCGACATCCTCGGCGCCGGGCACGCGAGTGCGACCGGTCGTTTCGACGACGAGCAGCTCTTCTACCTCCAGGCTCGCGGCATCAGCGAAGAAGAGGCACGACGTCTGGTCGTGCTCGGCTTCCTCACCGACATCGTGCAGCGTCTCGGCATCCCGGCCCTGGAGACGGAGCTGCTCGACGCCATCGAGACCGAACTCTCGGCGGTGAACGGATGACCGCCGAGCGCGTCTGCGGCGTCGCCGACCTCGAGCAGGACACGCCCCTGCGCGTCGAGCCGGCCGGCGTTCCCATCACCGTGATCAAGGACGGCGAGGGTGTCATCCACGCCATCGGCGACGTCTGCACCCACGGCGACATCTCCCTCTCCGAGGGCTTCGTCGAAGGTGACACGGTGGAGTGCTGGGCCCACGGCTCCGCCTTCTCCCTGATCACCGGCAAGCCCCAGAACCTCCCCGCTTATGAGCCCGTCCCGGTCTACGTCGTCGAGATCGACGGCGACGACGTGCTCATCGACCCGACCGTGACGAAGGAAGTCTGAATGTCTGTTCTCGAGATCCGCGACCTGTTTGTGACGGTCGAGACCGAGTCGGGGAACACCCCGATCCTCAACGGAATCACCCTCACCATGAACACCGGTGAGACCCACGCGATCATGGGCCCCAACGGCTCGGGCAAGTCGACGCTCGCGTACACGATCGCCGGTCACCCCAAATACACCGTGACCTCCGGTTCGATCACCTTCGACGGCGAGGACGTCCTCGCGATGACCGTCGACGAGCGCGCTCGCGCCGGCCTGTTCCTCGCGATGCAGTACCCGGTGGAGATCCCCGGCGTCACCGTGACGAACTTCCTCCGCACGGCCAAGACCGCTCTCGACGGCGAAGCGCCGGCGATCCGCGGCTGGACCAAGGACGTCAAGGCGGCCATGGCCAACCTGCGCATGGACCCGAAGTTCGCGCAGCGCAACGTCAACGAGGGGTTCTCCGGCGGTGAGAAGAAGCGCCACGAGATCCTGCAGCTCGAGGTGCTGAAGCCGAAGTTCGCGATCCTCGACGAGACCGACTCCGGTCTCGACGTCGACGCGCTGAAGATCGTCTCCGAGGGCGTCAACCGCGCCAAGGAGTCGACCGGCCTGGGCGTCCTGCTCATCACGCACTACACGCGCATCCTCCGCTACATCCGCCCCGACTACGTGCACGTCGTGGTCGCGGGAAAGATCGTGGAAGAAGGCGGACCCGAGCTCGCCGACCGGCTCGAGGACGAGGGATACGACCGTTTCCTCGACCCCGCCGCCCCCATCGAGGCGTAGGCTGACCGCATGACCGCGACGCTCAACGACCAGAAGTACGACGAGGTCACCGAGGCACTGAAAGACGTCATGGACCCCGAGCTGGGGATCAACGTCGTCGACCTCGGTCTGATCTACGACCTGGCCTGGGATGACGAGAACGACGCTCTCGTGATCCACATGACGCTGACCAGTGCCGGTTGCCCGTTGACCGATGTCCTCGAGGAGCAGACCGCCGAGGCGCTGGACAACGTGGTGGATCGCTTCCGCATCAACTGGGTGTGGATGCCGCCGTGGGGCCCCGAGAAGATCACCGACGACGGCCGCGACATGATGCGAGCCCTCGGCTTCGCGATCTAGGGATGCTCCGGGTCACGGCCCTGCCTCTGGCAGAGCTCCGCGAGCGCAGCAGCGAGAAGTGGCGGGAGTACCCTGCCGACGTCCTGCCGCTGTTCGTCGCGGAGACGGACTTCCCGCTCGCGCCGGCGATCACGACGGCTCTGCAGCGTGCGATCGACGTCGGGGACACGGGCTACGTGGCCTCGCGCACTCCGCTCGCCGAAGCGTTCGCCGCGTTCGCGCAGCGAAGATTCGGCTGGACGCCCGACCCTGCGCGCATGCGGAGCACGGCCGACGTGAGCATGGGGATCGTCGAGATCCTCCGCCGCGTCACCCAGCCCGGCGATCGCGTCATCGTCACTCCTCCGGTGTACCCGCCGTTCTATGAGCTCGTCGCCGAGGCCGGCGCCGAGGTCGTGCGCGTTCCCCTGGCCGACACCGGCACGGCGTGGGAGCTCGATCTCGACGGCATCCGTGCCGCCTTCGAAGACGGCGCCGCGGCGATCCTGCTCTGCAATCCGCACAACCCGACCGGCACCGTGCACGACCGTGACGCGCTGGCCGCCCTTGCGGAGATCGCCGACGAGTTCGGCGCCGCGGTCGTGTCGGATGAGATCCACGGACCGCTGGCCCAGCCCGGGACGGCCTTCACGCCGTTCCTGTCGGCCGGCGATGCCGCGCAGCGCGTCGGCTACGCGGTCGTCAGCGCGAGCAAGGCCTTCAACCTCGCGGGTCTCAAGTGCGCGCTGATGGTCACGGCGGATGACGAGACGAGCGCCGTCGTGCGCGGCCTTCCCGTCGAGGTCGAATGGCGCACCGGACAGTTCGGGCTGCTGGCCGCGGTCGCCGCGTTCTCCGAGGAGAGCGACGAGTGGCTCGACGGGCTGCTGCGCACGCTCGACGAGAACCGGGTGCTCCTCGAAGACCTGCTCGCCTCGCGCCTGCCGGGTGCCCGCTACCGCATCCCCGACGCCGGCTACCTCGCGTGGATCGATCTTTCGGCCTTCGAGTGGGGAGACAACCCTGCTCGACGGATCCTGAAGGACGCCAGAGTCGCGCTGCACTACGGTCCCGCGTTCGGGACCGAGGGCGCCGGACACGTGCGGCTGAACTTCGGCACCAGTCCCGAGATCCTCATCGAGGCCATCGAGCGCATCGCGGCGCTCGTCGCTCGATGACTCTCCCCGGCGCCGTCGCTTCGATCTGGGACCGCAGCCGCATCTGGGTCACGCTCGGCGCTGTCGCGCTCATCTTCCTCGCAGCCATCGAGGCGCTCGCGGTGACGACGGTGATGCCGATCGTCAGCGAGGCCCTCGACGGGCAGTCGCTCTACGCGGTCGCGTTCGCCGGGACGCTGGCGACGAGCGTGATCGGCATGGTGGCCGCGGGGGCATGGTCGGATGCGCGCGGGCCGCGCGGGGCGCTGTACGTGGCCGTGACCCTCTTCGTCGCGGGCCTCCTCATCTCGGGCCTCGCCGTGACCATGCACCAGTTCCTCATCGGGCGTCTGGTGCAGGGCCTGGGCACGGGCGGGCAGACCGTGGCGCTGTACGTCGTGGTCGCACGGCTGTACCCGCCGCACCTGCACGGGCGCATCTTCGCCGCGTTCGCCGCCGCGTGGGTGGTTCCGTCGATGGTCGGGCCGTTCCTCGCCGGAGCGGTCGCGGAGTACCTCGACTGGCGCTGGGCCTTCCTCGGTGTCGCGGTGCTGACCGCTGCGGCGTTCCTCATGATCGCCGTGCGGCTGCGCGGGGTGGATCTGGGACACGGAGAACCGCAGGACGGCCGCGCGCTGGTCCGGCGGCTGCTGCTCGCCGTGGTGGTGGCCGTGCTCGCCGTCGTGATCGGCTTCTCCGCCGACATGACTCCGGCGATCGGCTGGCCGGTCGCTCTCGGTGCGGTCGTGGTGATCGCCTTCGCGGTGCTCCCGCTGGTGCCGCGACGCACTCTGCGCGCCGGGGCCGGCCTGCCGAGCGTCGTGCTGATGCGCGGCATCGTGGCTGGGGCGTTCTTCGCCGCAGAGGCCTATATCCCGTACCTGCTGATGGAGCGGTTCGCGTTCACGGCGACGTGGGCCGGCGTCGCTCTGATGCTGGCTGCGTTCGCCTGGGCCGGAGCGTCCGCACTGCAGGGGAAGTTCGGCGAGAGCCTCGGCAATCACCGCATCACCCTGATCAGTCTCAGCCTGCTGCTGGTGGCGATGATCTGCGTGCTGCTGGCCGCCGTGTTCGGCGTCTCACCGCTGTTCGTGATCGTCGGCTGGGCTTTCGGCGGCGGCGGCATGGGACTGCTGTATCCGCGCCTCACCGTGCTGACGCTCGCCTACTCCGACGAGACGAATCAGGGATTCAACTCCTCGGCGCTGTCGATCTCCGACGCCACGGGGTCTGCCGTCGCCATCGCTCTCGCCGGGCTCGGTGTCGCCACTCTCGGCGGCGGGGCAGGTGCGTTCGCGGTCGTGTTCGTGTTCGGGATCGCGCTGGTGCTGGTCGCGGTGGTCCCAGGACTCAGGCTCGGTCACGCGGCGGAGTCGCGGACGCACTGACCGCACCCGCGAGGGCGGTGACACCCAGGTCGAAGATGCGATCGAGGCCCGCGGTGACGTCGGTCTCGTCGCCGCCGAGCAGGGCTCCATGGCTGTCGGCGTGCATGCGCTGCTGCACGAGCGTCGCGTGGCCGAGCACGAAGTGCAGGATCGCGACGGCGCGTTCCTCGGTGTCTGCGGCGCCCTCGCTCTCGAGTGCCGTCGCCAGAGCGGACTGGGCGGGGGACGACCCCAGGCGCAGGGCGTAGGTGCTGAGCACGAGTTCGGCGCCGTCCCGGTGGGCGAAGAGCGCGTCGCGGATGCTGCGGGCCGTCGCCAGGACGCCGGCGCCGTCGGCGGGAATGACCGCGGTGATGCGGTCGGTGAGGTCGGCGAGGAGTTCCTGCTTACTGGAGAAGTGCCAGTAGAGGGCGCTGGGCTGCACGTCGAGACGGGCGGCGATGCGCCGCATGGAGAGGTCGGCGAGCCCCACCTCGTCGAGCAGCGCGAGGGCTGTGCGGGCCACACTCTCGCGGTCGTGCCGTGCCGGATTGTGTTCGGGGCTCATGCTCTCACTATAGTGAACAGCGTTCAGGTGAACAGTGTTCAGGAAGCGAAGATCTCGCCGACAGACGGAGTGCGGAGTGCGGATGACGAAGAGCAGCACGACGACGGAGGTCGCGTCGATCATGCTCGAGCAGGTGTCCGTCGACCTCGACGGACGCGCCGTGATCGACGACGTCACCCTCGAGCTCCGCGCGCCGACCATCGCGGTGATCGGTGCGAACGGCTCCGGCAAGTCGACGTTCGCCCGGCTCCTGAACGGGCTCGTCGCTCCGACGAGCGGTCGTGTGCTCGTGCACGGGATGGATGCGACCCGCGACCGCGCAGCCGTCCGTCGGCGCGTGGGCTTCGTGTTCGCCAACCCCGAGGCGCAGATCCTCATGCCGACCCCGGCGGAGGACCTCGCCCTGTCCCTACGCGGGCGCCCTCGCGACGAGGCGGCCCGCCGTGTCGCCGAGACGCTCGACGCGCACGGGCTCGCCGGCCATGCCGACGTTCCGGCGTCGGCGCTCTCCGGCGGACAGAAGCAGATGCTCGCCCTCGCGTCGGTCCTCATCACCGAACCCGACCTGATCGTGGCCGACGAACCGACGACGCTCCTCGATCTGCGCAATGCCCGCCGCATCGGCGATCTGCTGCTCGCGCAGTCGGCGCAGGTGGTCCTGGTGACCCATGATCTCGAGCTGGCCGCCCGGTGCGACGCCGCCGTGCTCTTCGACGACGGTCGCGTCGCGGCATCCGGTGAGCCGGCAGAGGTCATCGACGCCTACCGGCGAGGGTGCGGATGATCCAGCTGTACCGGCCGGGATCGAGCCTGATCCACAGGGCGCCCGCCGCGGCCAAGCTCGCCGTCCTCGCGGTTGCCGCACTGGTGCTCTCGCTGTACCCCCACGATGCTCTGAGCATCGGCGTCGCCCTGCTCGTGGTGGTTGTGCTCTACGGCGTTGCGCGCCTTCCCGTGCGGGTGCTGGTCGCCGAGCTCTGGAGGCTGCGCTGGATCGTGCTGGTCCTCTCCGTCGCCCTGGTCGTGTTCGTGTCACCGCAGGCGGCGTGGATCAGCGCCGGACGTCTCGTGGCTCTGCTGCTGCTGGCAAGTCTGCTGACTCTCACGACCCGCATGTCCGCCTTGCTCGACGTGCTGCGGGGGCTGGTGCGTCCGTTCCGTCGGGTGGGTGTCGATCCGGAGGCCGTCGCGATGACGATCTCGCTCACCCTCACGATGATCCCGGTGGTCGCGGGGTTCGCCGATCGTGTGCGCGAGGCCGGCCGTGCTCGCGGCGTGCGGCTCGGGCCGCGCGCCGTGGTGCCGCTGCTGGTGCTCGCTCTCCGGCACGCCGACGATGTCGGCGACGCGCTGGCCGCCCGAGGCATCGGCTGATCACTCACGCGACGGCGAGGGACGCCCGGAGCGGCGCCGTCGCCTCGGGTGTGCGCCGGGCGAGGCGGAGCGACGCGGCCATGAGGGCGACGGCGATCATCGCGGTCGCGACCGACGTGCCGAGGACGAGCAGCAGCACGATGCCGATGAGCCCGAGAGACGCGCCGAGCGCGAGGCCGCGTGCGGTCCGTGTCGGCTCAGGTGCCGGCTGCGTCTCGAAACGGGTGAACACCAGCGCCACGAACGCCGTGAGTGCGAGAGCCGTCGCCAGCCACAGCGGACGCCCCGCCCACCATTCCACGCTGCCGAGTGCCGGCAGATCCGCACCGGTGAGGAGCGCGAACACCGCGGAGACCCCGGCCATCGCGAGCAGGACCGGCATGTGCCAGAGGTAGATCGTCATGGCGCGGCGCGTCACGAAGCCGGTGAAGGCGGCGGGCAACGGACGCCGGCTGAACTGCTCGATCCGGTCGCGATGCAGGGAGAGAGCGCCCGTGTGCACGACGCCGACGAGCAGCAGGGCCGCCGTGGGCGGATTGATGTTCGCGATGAGGTCGGGGGAGTAGACGCCGGTGAGGAACGTGACCGCCAGGACGACGAGCGCGCCGGAGACCGCGAGGATGCGCGTTCGACGGCTCAGCGCATCGATGCGGCCGTCCGCGAGGAAGAATCCGAGCTGCTGGAGAGTCATCCACACGAAGGCGAGGTTCAGGAAGCCCAGGCCCTCGATGCCTGTGGCGGCGCGGAGAACGTCCACCAGGACGGATGCCGCGGCCAGCGCGCCGATCGTCGCATACGGCGCGCGCCGATGGGCTGCCGCCACCAGCGGCAGGAGCGCCTGACAGAGGACGAACACGCCGAGGAACCAGAGCGGCTGTCCGTAGCGGAAGCCGGCGGTGGCGATGAGGTCGGCGGGGATGCCTATGACGGTCAGCACGGCGAGGGCGAAGCCGACGACGACCACGGTGAAGATCGCCGGGCGGAGGAGACGGTGCAGGCGTCCGGCGACGAAGTCGGTCGCCGTGCCGCCGCGTTCCCGCAGCCGACCGTAGGCGAGGTACCCGGAGAATCCGCCGATCACGAAGAACAGCGGCATCACCTGGAGCACCCAGCTCAGCGGAGTGATCCACCAGGAGCCGTCGCTGGCGTTCTCGAAAACCGGTGCGGAACCTGTCACCGTGACGCCCACCATGATCGCGTGCAGCAGCACGACGCCGAGGACGCAGAGAGCCCGGACGAGGTCGATTCCGGTGTCGCGCGAAGGGGGAGACGGGGGAGCGGGAGTCGCGGTGCGCGGCGCCTGGGCGATGGTCATGGTTCCTCCTCGGGAGCGGTGTTCCCGAAGACTATGGACGCGGTGCGCGGCGGGACATCACCCCCAGGTGCCGTTCCCGACCCCTACCCGGGGGTGAGTCAGGAGGAGGGCTCGACGAGCCCGGTGTCGTAGGCGAGGATCACGGCGTGCACCCGGTCGCGCAGACTCAGCTTCGCGAGCACCTTGCCGACGTGGGTCTTCACGGTCTGCTCGGCGATGAAGAGATCGGCGGCGATCTCGGTGTTCGAGCGTCCTCTGCCGATCAGCACCAGCACCTCGCGTTCGCGCTCGGTGAGCTCCGCGAGCGCGGTGGCGGACCGGGGAGCGCGGGGTCGTCGCCCGGCGAACTGCTCGATCATGCGGCGCGTGACGCTGGGTGCCAGCAGCGCATCACCGCCCGCGACCACGCGCACGGCGTGCACGAGCTCCTCGGGGAGGGCATCTTTCAGCAGAAATCCGCTGGCGCCGGCTTCGAGGGCGTCGTAGACGTAGTCGTCGATGTCGAAGGTCGTGAGCATGAGGATCCGAGGAACGTGCGCGGCCGGGTAGTTCGGCCCCAGGATGCGGCGGGTGGCCTCGATGCCGTCGAGTTCCGGCATCCGCACATCCATCAGGATCACGTCGGGGTCGACGCGCGCCGCCAGCGTGACCGCCTCGGCGCCGGTCGCGGCCTGACCCACCACGCGGATGCCCTCGTGGGCGTCCAGCAGAGCGGCGAAACCGGCGCGGACCATGGCCTGGTCGTCGGCGATGAGCACGCTGATCGTCACGTGGTCTCCTTCTCGGGGGCGGGGTGGTCGGCGGGGGTGAGGGGGAGCGTCGCCTCGACGGTCCAGCCGCCGTCGGCATCGGGACCGGCGGAGAGACTGCCGCCCAGCAGCTCGGACCGCTCGCGCATGCCGCGAAGTCCGTATCCGGTGCCATGGCTCTCGGGGCTGCGGGGCGGTGCGCCGTTGTGCACGCGGATCCGGATGCTCGTCGCATCGGCGTGCAGACGCACCCCGATGCGCGCGCCGGGGGCATGACGCACCGCATTGCTCAGAGCCTCCTGGATGATGCGGAACGTGGCGATCTGCACGGCGGGGTTCGCGGTGGCCGCGGCATCGCCGCCCTCGACCACCAGTCCGACCTCCACACCGGCGTGACGGATGCTGTCCACCAGGGCCGGCACATCGTCGATGCCCTGCTGCGGGGCGAGCTCCGCGCTCTGATCCTCGGTGCGCAGCACGCCCAGCATCCGCCGCATCTCGGTGAGGGACGCACGGGCGGTGGCGGCGATGTCCTCGAACTCCGCGGTGGCGGCCTCGCCGATCTCCGGGATGCGGTAGCGGGCTGTGGAAGCCTGCACCTGGATCACCGACATGCTGTGCGCCACGACGTCGTGCAGTTCCCGCGCGATGCGGGTGCGTTCCTCGACCAGGGCCCGACGTGATCCCTCGAGTGCGCTGTGCTCCTTCTCCCGCGTGAGCTCCTCGGACACGCGCAGGCGCCCGGCCACCAGCGCGGCGACGACGAACATCGCCGCAGCGATCGAGGCGGTGACGATGAGATCGGCGGTGGAGCTGCCCGCGGTCGCCGGGGTGGCGACCATGTCCGGACGCAGGATCGGCGCGATGAGCGAAGCGAGCACGCCGAAGACCAGCGGGAGGGCACCGACGCGCGCGCCGTGGACGAACGTGACGACACCGACGAAGAGCACGAAGGTCACGAGCGCCGGCACGGACCAGGGCCAGGGGGCGTGGGTCGCGAGCTCCGGGACGACGATGAGCGGCAGGACGAAGGCCGCCACAGTGAAGAGCAGGGTGGCGGCCCGCGGGCGGGAGAGCGCCAGGATCGGCGATCCGCACAGCGCTGCGCCGAGAAGGAACGACAGAGGGAGCGGCGTGCCGTAGGCGACCGTCTGGATCGGCACGAGGTTGGCGTACAGGCCGATGGATGCCACGTACATGGCCACCAGGGCAGCGGTACGCGGACTGATCCGCGGACGGCGCGGGGTACGCTCTCGGCGACGTGCCATGTCTGTCATCCTGCCAGTTGCGCGACGGACTCGCGCCGACGACGGGCCGCGGCGATACGGTCGATCACGAAGCCGATGACGAGGGCGATGACGACGCCGAGCGCGGCGCTGAGCAGCGGCTGGTCCTTGATCCAGGCCCCCGCAAGGAGACCGATGGCGAGGCTGAAGATGCTCCAGCTGAGACCGGCGATGAGACTCAGCGGCAGGAACCGTCGCCACGGGAAGCCGAGCGCACCGGCGGACATGTTCACCGCGACCCGGCCGACGGGGATGTAGCGGGCGCCGAGGATGAGGGTGGCGCTGCGGTGATCCAACGCGGTCTGGGCGTGCGCGAAGGCTGCGGCCACACGGGGTCGCCGCATCCAGGCGTAGCGCGTCGTGCCGAGCCTCCGGCCGATCGCGAAGGCGATGTTGTCGCCGATCGCCGCGCCGATCGCGCCGACGAGACCGAGGAGCAGCAGGTTCCCGTCCCCGGAGGAGGCCGCGACCGCTGCGGCGGCGACCAGGACCGTCTCGCTCGGGATCGGCGGGAAGAACCCGTCGATGATCGTCACGGCGAAGAGCACGAGGTACAGCCACGGAGAGGCGATCGCCTGCATGATGATGTCGTTGAGGATGTCCACTCCTGCACGCTATGAAGCGGATGCCCCTACCGGCATCCCTCTGCGGTATCTCCCTCCTCACTCTCCGGGGTGATCTTCCTGACCGTCGCTCCCTGTCGCGCCGCTTATACTGGGAGGCTGGCCCGTCGGCCGACTCTCTCCCTCTGAACGAACGGACATCCGCTGTGCTTGCCGTGCACGACCTCGAGATCCGCGTTGGCGCGCGCCTGCTCATGGAGAACGTCTCCTTCCGTGTCGCCGACGGCGACAAGATCGGACTCGTCGGCCGCAACGGCGCCGGGAAGACCACGCTCACCAAGGTCCTGGCCGGCGACGTCCTGCCGTCCGACGGCACTGTGACGCGCTCGGGCGAACTCGGCTACCTGCCGCAGGACCCGCGCTCCGGCAACCCGGAAGACCTCGCCCGTACGCGCATCCTCGACGCGCGCGGCCTCGGTCAGCTGAACCTCGGGATGACCGAGGCGTCCCTCGCCATGGGATCGGACGACCCCGCGCTGGCCGAGAAGGCGATGAAGCGCTACGCCTCGCTGACGGAGAAGTTCGAGGCGCAGGGCGGTTACGCCGCCGAGGCCCAGGCGGCGTCGATCGCGCACAACCTCTCGCTGCCCGACCGCATCCTCGACCAGCCGCTGTCGACGCTCTCCGGTGGTCAGCGCCGTCGCATCGAGCTCGCGCGCATCCTCTTCTCCGACGCCCAGACGATGATCCTCGATGAGCCGACCAACCACCTCGATGCCGACAGCGTCGTGTGGCTGCGCGAGTTCCTCAAGGGGTACAAGGGCGGGCTGATCGTGATCAGCCACGACGTCGAGCTCGTCGGCGAGACCGTGAACCGCGTGTTCTACCTCGACGCGAACCGTCAGGTCATCGACACGTACAACATGAACTGGAAGAACTACCTGCGCCAGCGGGTGGCCGACGAGGAGCGCCGCAAGAAGGAGCGCGCCAACGTCGAGAAGAAGGCCACGACTCTGCAGCTGCAGGCGGCGCGCTTCGGCGCGAAGGCCTCGAAGGCGGCGGCCGCGCACCAGATGGTCGCCCGCGCGGAGAAGATGCTCGCAGGGCTCGATGACGTGCGCCAGGAAGATCGCGTCGCGAAGCTGCGGTTCCCGAAGCCGGCGGCGTGCGGCAAGACCCCGCTCATGGCGACGGGACTGTCGAAGTCCTACGGCTCGCTGGAGATCTTCACCGACGTCGACCTCGCGATCGATCGCGGCTCCAAGGTCGTCATCCTCGGTCTCAACGGTGCCGGGAAGACGACGCTGCTGCGCATGCTCGCCGGCGTCGACCAGCCCGACACCGGACAGCTCGAGCCGGGGCACGGTCTCAAGGTGGGCTACTACGCGCAGGAGCACGAGAACCTCGATGTGCACCGCTCGGTGCTCGAGAACATGGTCTCGGCGGCTCCGCACATCACCGAGACCGAGGCGCGCAAAGTGCTGGGCTCGTTCCTGTTCACGGGCGACGATGTGCTGAAGCCGGCGGGCGTCCTGTCCGGCGGCGAGAAGACGCGTCTGTCGCTCGCGACACTCGTCGTGTCGTCGGCGAACCTCCTGCTCCTCGACGAGCCGACCAACAACCTCGACCCCGCCTCGCGCGAGGAGATCCTCGGCGCGCTCGCGCACTACGAGGGCGCGGTCGTCCTCGTCTCGCACGACCCGGGTGCCGTGCAATCGCTCAACCCGGAGCGGGTCCTGATCCTCCCCGACGGCGTCGAGGACATCTGGAGCCAGGACTACCAGGACCTCATCGAGCTCGCCTGAGCGCGGCCGTCGCGTGGCATAGTCGAGAGCGTGACTCCCGACGAAAATGTTCGCGACATCCTCCCTCTCAACGAGTGGCTTCGCGGTCGACATGCGCTCACCGGTGACGCACCGGAATGGGACCTCGACGCATTGCCCCCGGAACCGACATCCCTCTTCACGGAGTGGATGCTGCGGGCAGATGCGGACCGGGTTCCCGAACCCCACACGGCGACTCTCGCGACCGTCGATGCGAACGGGGTTCCGGACGCGCGGACTCTGATCCTGAAGGGAATCGACGACGGACGCTGGGCCTTTGCCAGCACCCGGTCGTCCCGCAAAGGCTCCCAGCTCGCTCAGGTGTCCGCGGCTGCGCTGAACTTCTGGTGGCAGCCGCAGGTGCGCGCTGTGCGGGTGCGCGGGCGTGTGGAAGAGGCGACGACAGAGGAGAGCGCCGCGGACCTCGCCGCGCGCTCCCCGGCGGCGCAGCAGGGCATCGAACCCGGGGATTGGGTCCGCTGGCGGATCGTCCCGTCGAGGATCGAGTTCTGGCAGGGGTCACGCGACCGTCGTCACACGCGGGTGGTCTACGTGCCCGACGGTGAAGGCTGGGCGTACTCGATCCTCGGGGACGCAGGATGAGCGCGGAAGGAACACGATGAGCGGATACCAGGTCGTCGAGATCGGAGCGCTGGACGAGTGGCGCGGCCATCACGGCGGTTTCGATGCGACGCGGTCGCGTGACGGACGCCGGGTCGTCGACCACGAGCTGACGATGCAGTACATCGGCATGACGGCGAATGCCCTCGAGCCCGGGGAAGAGGCCGGCTACTGGCACGTGCACGCGAAGATCGAGGAGGTCTACGTCTTCCTCAGCGGGCGCGGCCAGATGGGTCTGGACGACGATGTCGTCGAGGTGGGACCCGGTACCGTCATCCGCGTCGGTCAGGGGGTGGCGCGCACCTGGCGGGCCCGCGCGGACAGCATCGGAGAATTGCGCTGGCTGTGCATCCGAGCCGGCGGTGACGAGCTGCCGCACCTTCCGGACGACAGCACGCGTCTGCCGGAGAAGCCGATGCCCTGGGCGGACTGAGCCGTGGCGGAGGCGCTCCGGCCCGTGCCATCGCGGGCGCCGGACTTCACCGATGGTTTCCGGGACGGACTCGACCCGGAGAAGTGGATCGCCCACTACCTTCCGCAGTGGACCGTCCCCGAACGATCGGAAGCACGGTACAGGATCGTCGAGTCCGGTCTGGAGCTGCGCATCGAGTCCGATCAGCTCGACTGGCGCGTCGAGGATGCTCCGATGCGTGTGTCGAATGTGCAGACCGCCGTCTTCTCCGGTCCGGTCGGTTCGACGCGCGGAACTCATCGTCATCGCCCCGACGGTCTCGAGGTGCGGACCGCCATTCCGACGCGCATGCTGTTCAGTCCGTCGCGAGGTCGGATCGACCTGACCGTCGCGGCGAGCACCGACGAAGGATGCATGCTCGCCGCCTGGCTCGTCGGAACGGAACATCTCTCGGAGACGGATTCCGGCGAGATCTGCATCTTCGAGATCGACGCCGACGCCGTCTCGACGACGACGCGCGCGCGATCGGGCATCAAGGCGCATCATGATCCGCGGCTCACGACCGACATGACCGAGGTGGTGCTCCCGTTCGATGCGAGCGCGTCCCACACCTGGACCGTGATCTGGGGAGACGGCGAGACGGCGATCGGCTGCGAAGGGCGGGTGCTGCGTCGCGTGCCGCAGGCGCCGGACTACCCGCTGCTGCTGTTGATCGATCTCTTCGAGGTCAGTGCTCCCTCGGGCAGCTACCCCAAGACCGCCGTCATCTCCGGGGTGCGGGCCTGGAATTGATCGGTCTCAGCGCGCGTCGAGCAGTTCGTCCTCGACATCGGCGTCGGCGTCTCGCCGGCGCCGTCTCTTCGCCGGGGCCGGGGCGCCCTCTTGATCCTCGCGATGCTTCACGATCTCGGTGCGGATGATGTATCCGATGAACACGAAGCCCATGAGCGCGAACAGGATCCACTGGATCGCGTACGAGAGATGCGGGCCGGGGTCGTCGGTCGGCGAATCGAATCCGCCTAGAGCGCCCGCCCCCGCCGGCTCCTCGCTGACGATCTGACCGTACGCTCCGGTGATCACGTCGCCGTCGACGAGGTCGGCGATCGTCGGCAGGTTGATGGTCGGCACCTGGCCCTCCGGCGCGCCACGACCTGACGCCGGGACCTGCTCGCCCGGGCGCAGTCGCACCGTCACCTCGACCTCGCCTTCGGGCGGCGCCGGCACGGCATCGGGAGAATCGCCGTCACCGGGCGGAACCCAGCCGCGGTCGACGATGAACACGCGCCCGTCCGCGTCGCGGAAGGGTACCAGCACCTCGAAGGCGCTCGTACCGCCGTGCGGGCGGTTGCGCACCAGCAGCTGCTGATCGGCCAGGTACTCGCCGCGCAGAAGAACCGGATGCCACTGATCTCCGGGATCGAGTTCGCCGTCATCGCCGATGAGGTCGGAAAGCGGCACCGGTTCGGCATCGTAGTTCTGCTCGACGAGCGCGATCTGCTCGGACCGGGACTCGTTCCGATCGAACTGCCAATGGGACAGGAAGGCGCACGCGATCGCGAAGCCGATCGCGATGAGCACGTACACGCTCCACCGGGTCATCCTCTTGCTCATGCGGTGACACCGGCCCGGACGGTCACAGGGAAGTCGCGTGCCGCGAGGTAGTCGTGGAGGAAGCCGACGTGCTCGTCGCAGGCCAGCCAGATCTTCTCGCGGTCAGCGGCGTGGATGCGCGGATTCCGCCACACCACGCGGCTGGTCGCCGCGCTCCGGCAGCCGGCGCGCGAGCACTCGAGTTCCGTCACGATTCGTCCCGGCGGCTTTCGCGGATCGTGTACACCGTCGGATCCGCTGTCTCGATGACGACCGGCTCGGGCTTCGGCGCTTCCAACTCCTGGAGCGGCGATTCCACGACGGTCTCCGTGCTGTCGCTCCCTGCGTTCGCGAACACGACGGCGATGTAGGGAAGCACGGCGGCGGCGATCCCGAAGATCCAGGTGTACCAGCCGTAGGGCTGTACGAGGACCATCAGAGCGAAGCACGCGATACGGATCGTCATCGTGAGCGCGTAACGGCGCACACGATGATCAGCCTCATCCCGCGGGGACTGCGGCAATGAGGTGACAGCCGGAACCTGACGTGCGTTCTTCACGATGCCTCCAGCCTACGCCGGTGCGGCACTCGCGGCGTGCGGTCTCGCGGCTCAGCTGGAGAACAGGAACGGCAGCGTGAAGGCTCCGAAGAAGAGGGCCCCGATGACGCCCGACACGATCGTGAAAGCCAGCAGCGCCACGACGACGTAGCCGGTGATCAGACCGGCGAACGCCATGCCGCGGCCGCCGAGCGCGGGGTTGCGCTTCGTCTGACCGAGCGCCATGTGGCCGGTGATGACGGCGACGATGGAGGCCAGCATCGGGATGACGGCCCAGAACAGGACGATTCCGGCGATTCCACAGACCAGCGAGGTGACCGCGAGGCCACTGGTCGGCCGGGGCGCGGGCACGGGGTACCCGGGTGTGACGTACGGCGCATATCCCTGCTGCGGGGGGAACTGAGCGCCGGCGTACCCCTGCTGCGGCGGTGCGATGCCGTACGCGGGCTGCGCGGGGACCACGGCGTATCCGGGCTGGACGGGAGCGACGCCGTACCCCGGCTGGGGCGGAGCGGGGGGAGGGGTGCTGTATCCCGGCTGCGCCGCGGGAGGCGGAGCGTACGTCGGCGCGGCACCCGGATACGCCTGAACGGGCTGTGCCGGAGCGGGCGCCGGATAGGCGGGCGGCGGAGGAGTGAGCGGCTGCTCGTCGGCCGGGGGAGGGAAGCTGTTGTCGCTCACGCTGATGCCTTTCGTCTCGTTCAGAGTTCCAGCACGGCCTGCTCCTGTCAAACGCCTCGCCGGTGCTCGCCGGAGCATCCTCGGTAGGATCGATGACGGCTCGGAAGACCCGGGGCCACCGCCCAGATCAGGAGTGATACCCATGAGTGCTCAGCGCGTCGTCCTCGTCACCGGAGGAAACCGCGGCATCGGCCGCGCCATCGCGGAGCGCTTCGTCCGTGACGGCTACCGCGTCGCCGTGACCGCTCGTTCGGGCGAAGGCCCGGAGGGAACCCTCACGGTCCGTGCCGACGTGACGGATGCCGTGGCTCTCGATGCTGCGTTCACCGAGGTGGAGCAGCAGCTCGGTCCGGTCGAGATCGTGGTCGCGAACGCGGGCATCACCAAGGACACCCTCCTCCTGCGCATGAGCGAGGACGACTTCGACAGCGTCGTCGCGACCAACCTCGGCGGCACGTTCCGGGTCGTGAAGCGCGCATCGAAGGGCATGATCCGGGCCCGCTTCGGTCGCGTGATCCTCATCTCCAGCGTCGTCGGGCTCTACGGCTCGGCCGGTCAGGTGAACTACTCGGCATCGAAGAGTGCATTGGTCGGTTTCGCCCGCTCGCTCACCCGGGAACTCGGCGGCCGCGGGATCACCGCGAACGTGGTCGCGCCCGGATTCATCGAGACCGACATGACCGCGGAACTCCCCGAAGAGACCCAGAAGCAGTACAAGGCGAATATCCCCGCCGGACGTTTCGCCACGCCCGACGAGGTCGCCGGAGTCGTCACCTGGCTCGCGGGCGACGACGCCGGTTACATCTCCGGCGCGGTCATCCCGGTGGACGGCGGACTGGGCATGGGGCACTGACCCCTCCAGGAGTGCCCCGAGCTCTCACCGCGCGATCGCCGCGTTGATCAGCTCACCGAGCTTCTCCGGCACGGAGAACTGCGGCCAGTGGCCGGAGCCGACCTTGACGACCTCTGCGTCGTCGATCGCGTGGAACTCGTCGGCGTACGGACCCCACTGGTCGATCATGCCCTCGAACGTCTCCTGATCGAGGCTGCCCATGAGCAGCGTCACCGGGACCCGGTAGCGGGCGCTGTCGTGGAGGACGATCTCGTCGGTGGGCACGCGTGCCGGCACGCTGCGCGTCAGGGGCACGGTGCGCGCCCGGGTCGCCTCGTCCAGATCGTTCATGTCTTCCTCAGGGAAGAAGTCCCAACCCGGAAAGGGGACGACCCCGTCGGCGAGCTCGAACTCGCTGATGCCGCTGCCGGACGGCGGCGGCACGGTGTCGACGAAGATCACGCGGGAGACCCGATCCGGCCGAGCGTCGGCGACGCCCCACGCCACGTTGCCGCCGCCGCTGTGCCCGACCACGACGGCCTCGCCCGGAAGCGCGTCGAGGGCGCGCGTCGCATCGTCGACCCAGTCGGCGATCCCGATCTCGGCCGACTCGGAAGCCGGCGCTCCGAGGCCCGGCAGGGTGAGCGGATGAACGCGGTGACCTGCTCTCTCGAGCGTCGGGATCACGTCGTCCCAACTGGATGCGTCGAGCCAGAGTCCTGGTATGAGGATGATGTCCATGACCCGACGGTAGTGGGGGTCACCGACATCCACCACGGCATCCTCAGGGCAGGAGTGCGATGACCTCGGCGAGGTTCTGCGGTCCGATCACGAGGCTGGCGGCGGCCCGGACAGCGGGCTTCGCATTGAAGGCGAGGCCGAGGCCGGCCGCGGCCATCATCTGCAGATCGTTCGCGCCGTCGCCGATCGCGATCGTGGCGCGCGGCGCGACGCCGAGCTCCGCGGCCCACTCCAGCAGCGACGATGCCTTGGCGGCAGCGTCCACGATCTCGCCGGCGACGCGACCGGTGAGGGTGCCGTCGCTGACGTCGAGGCGATTCGCGCGCCAGCGATCGACGCCGAGTTCGGGCGCGACGCTGTCGAGGATCTCATGGAACCCGCCGGAGACGACGCCGACCACGCCGCCGCGCTCGTGCACGGCCGCGGTGAGGGTCTGCGCTCCGGGTGTCGGCTCGATCCGTGCCCGCACGCGTGCGAACGCGGAAACCGGCACGCCCTCGAGTGCGGCGACACGGGAGCGGAGGCTCGTGGCGAAGTCGACCTCGCCGCGCATCGCCGCCTCGGTCGCTGCCTGGACCTCCTCGCGGCGTCCGGCCTCGTCGGCGAGCAGCTCGATCACCTCATTGCGGATGAGGGTGGAATCGGCATCGAGGACGACGAGGAAGCGCGCGGAGGTCACGGCTTCGAGCCTAGCGACCGCTCGCACGCACCTCGCGCCGCGTGACCGCTCAGCGCTCGATGAAGACGCCCTTGCCGACGACCGTGATCCCGGACTCGGTCACGGTGAACCCGCGTGCCAGATCTCGTTCGCGATCGACGCCGACCGTCGCGCCGTCGGCGAGGACGACGTTCTTGTCGAGGATCGCGCGATGCACCCGCGCGCCCTGCCCCAGGCGGACATGATCGAAGACGACCGAGTCGGTGATGGTCGAGCCGCCGCCCGCGAGCGCCCAGGGACCGACCACACTCCGCTCGAGATGGGTGCCCGAGAGCACGGAGCCGAGCGAGACGATCGAGTCGATGGCGTTGCCGATCCGGCCGACCGAATCGCGCACGAACTTCGCCGGCGGCGAGTTGACCGCCTGCGAGTGGATCGGCCATTCCATGTTGTACAGGTTGAAGATCGGCAGCGTCGAGATCAGATCCCGGTGGGCGTCGAAGAACGAGTCGATCGTCCCCACGTCACGCCAGTAGGAGCGGTCGCGCGGCGAGGACCCGGGGACGTCGTTCTGCTTCATGTCGTAGTACCCGGCTTCGCCGCGGTCGACGAAGTACGGGACGATGTCGCCACCCATGTCATGTCCGGACGTGGGCGATTCGCCGTCGGCCTCGACGGCCGCGATGAGCGCGTCGGCGTCGAAGATGTAGTTGCCCATCGAGGCCAGCACCTCGTGGGGCGAGTCCTCGAGGCCGGCGATGTCGGTCGGCTTCTCGAGGAACTGCTTGATCCTGCCCGTCTCGGCATCCGCGTCGATCACGCCGAACTGCGATGCCAGGGCGAGGGGCTGACGGATGCCGGCGACCGTGGCCTTCGCTCCGGAGGCGATGTGCGCATCGAGCATCTGCCGGAAGTCCATCCGGTAGACGTGGTCGGCGCCGATCACGACGACGATGTCGGGCTTCTCGTCGTTGATGAGGTTCATGCTCTGCAGGATCGCGTCCGCGGATCCCGAGAACCATCGCTTGCCGAGCCGCTGCTGCGCGGGCACGGACGCCACATACGAGTCGAGGAGGGCGGACATCCGCCAGGTCTGCGAGATGTGCCGATCGAGACTGTGCGACTTGTACTGGGTCAGCACGACGATCTGGCGCAGGCCGGAGTTGATGAGGTTCGAGATCGCGAAATCGATCAAGCGGTACTGTCCGCCGAAGGGAACGGCAGGTTTGGCGCGATCGGCCGTCAGCGGCATGAGGCGCTTGCCCTCGCCGCCGGCGAGGATGATTCCGAAGACCTTCTTTGGAGCGGACATGGCTCCACCCTAGATCCCACTGCATTCCGGTTCCTAGCGTCTGGACAAGTGAGTCGCTAGCGTCTATTGCATGCGAGTCGAGATGATCACCAAGGAATACCCGCCGGAGATCTACGGCGGGGCCGGCGTGCACGTCGCCGAGCTCGTCACAGCCCTCCGGAAGAGCATCGAGGTGCGCGTGCGCGCGTTCGGCGCGTCCCGCGATGAGGAGGGCACCTTCTCGTATCGGGCACCCGTCGAGCTGGCCGACGCGAACGCCGCGCTGCAGACGCTCGGCACGGATCTCGAGATCGTCTCGGCGATCACGGATGCCGACGTGGTGCACAGTCACACCTGGTACGCGAACTTCGCGGGACACCTCGCGTCGCAGCTGCACGGGATCCCGCACGTCCTCACGGCCCACAGCCTCGAACCTCTGCGCCCGTGGAAGGCCGAGCAGCTCGGCGGCGGCTACGCCGTGTCGAGCGGCATCGAGAAGCTGGCCTATGAGAACGCGGCGGCCGTGATCGCGGTGAGCGCCGGGATGCGTGCCGACATCCTGCGCAGCTACCCTCAGGTCGACCCGACGAAGGTCCGCGTGATCCACAACGGGATCGACGTCGAGCGGTGGCGGCCGGTGCAGGACGCCGCGTTCCTGCAATCGATCGGGATGGACCCGGCGCGCCCCTCGGTCGTGTTCGTCGGCCGGATCACCCGGCAGAAGGGGCTTCCGTACCTGCTGCGGGCAGCACGTCTGCTGCCGCCCGAGGTGCAGCTCGTGCTGTGCGCCGGCGCGCCTGACACCCCGGAGATCATGGCCGAGGTGCAGGAGGGGGTGCGTCAGCTGCAGCAGAGCCGTGACGGCGTCATCTGGATCGAGCGGATGCTGCCACGCGATGAGCTGTCCGCGATCCTGACGGCGGCCACGACGTTCGTCTGCCCGTCGGTGTACGAGCCGCTGGGGATCGTGAACCTGGAGGCGATGGCGTGCGGCGCGGCCGTGGTCGGCACCGCGACGGGCGGAATCCCGGAGGTCGTCGCCGACGGAGTGACCGGGCGCCTCGTGCCGATCGAGCAGCTGCAGGACGGCACCGGGACACCGGTGGACCCGGACCGGTACGTCGCCGATCTCGCGGCGGTCCTGACCGAGGTCGCCATGAATCCGGAACGCGCCCGCGAGTACGGCGAGGCCGGCCGAGAGCGTGCGAAGGCCGACTTCAGCTGGGGTGCGATCGCCGACACCACCCGCGCGCTCTACGCGGAGCTCCTCGCCTGAGCCGATAGGCTTGACGCATGCCGAGCGCTCTGGAATTCACCGACGTCGTCGTGCGCCGTGAAGGACGCAACATCATCGATCACGTGACCTGGGAGGTCGCAGACGACCAGCGATGGGTGATCCTCGGTCCGAACGGCGCAGGCAAGACCACGCTGCTCCAGCTGGCCGACACGCTCATGCACCCGACGGCGGGCACGGTCACGATCCTGGGCGAGACCCTGGGTCGCACCGACGTGTTCGAGGTGCGTCCGCGCATCGGGTTCGCGTCGTCGGCGATGGCCAAGCGCGTGCCGCGCGACGAGACGGTGCTCAACGCCGTCCTGACCGCCGCGTACTCCGTGCTCGGACGCTGGAACGAGGACTACGAGGACATCGACGAGCGCCGCGCGCTGCGGGTCCTGGGCGACTGGCGCCTCGATCACCTCGCCGAGCGCACGTTCGGAACTCTGAGCGACGGCGAGCAGAAGCGCGTGCAGATCGCCCGGGCCGTGATGACCGATCCGGAGCTCCTGCTCCTCGACGAGCCGACGGCGTCGTTGGATCTGGGTTCGCGGGAGGAGCTGCTCGCGCTGCTCAGCGGCTATGCCTCTTCTCCGACGACGCCCGCCATGCTCATGGTCACCCACCACGTCGAGGAGATCCCCGTCGGCTTCACGCATGTGCTGCTGCTGCGGGAGGGCCGGGTCGTCGCTGCGGGACCGATCGCCGAGACGCTCACCGCCGACACGCTCAGCGAGGCGTTCGGAATGGCGATCACGCTCAACAGCGAAGACGGCCGTTACGCGGCTCGCGCCGCGTCCTGACGTCGATCTGATCGAAGTCGGGGATCTGATAGAATCGATCCTTGGTGCTCACTGCGCCGCAGACTTCCCTCGTCCCTGGCACAATCCAGGGCAGCAACTAAGGAATCCCATGAAGACTGACATTCACCCCGACTACCAGGCAGTCGTGTTCCGCGACCTCGGCTCGGGCGAGACCTTCCTCACGCGTTCGACGGTTCCCGTCGACGGCGGCAAGACGATCGAGCTGGACGGCGTGGAGTACCCCGTCATCGACGTCGAGATCTCCTCCGCATCGCACCCGTTCTACACGGGCAAGCAGCGCATCATGGACTCGGCCGGTCGCGTCGAGAAGTTCAACCAGCGCTTCAAGGGCTTCGGCGGCTCCACCAAGTAAGGGCCTCCGCTGCGAAGGCCCCGCTCTCCTCGGAGGGCGGGGCCTTTCACATGCGCCGAAGCGAGTCTCAGAGGTCGAGGGTGATGCGTCCCCTGTCGATCGTGTCCGGCGGATCGCCGGGCGAGGGTGCAGGGGCCGTGCGCTGCGTCTGACGGTCCCGCTCCATGCCTGCCTCGTGCGCGGACGGCGACCAGACGGCATCGAACGCTCCGCCGAGCCCGCCGCCGCTGCTCTCGTACTTCTTCTCCAGCGGCAACGTGGCGAACCTGTGCACGACGGCGACGACGATCGCCACGCCCGCGATGACCACCAGGGACGCCGCCAGGATCGCACCGAGAGTCTCCATCACCCACCCAGCGTAGATCGGCGGAACTCGGGCGTCATCCTCCTCTGGGTGGACTTCTTCTCAGCGGACGCGTCGTCCCTGCGCGAGATCGATCAGGTGTGTGAGCACCGGGCCGGACCTGAGCCCGTTGTGCTCGTGCTCGCTCGTGACCCACAGATCGACGCCGGGGAGCAGGCGCGCGGTCTCCAGGGAGAACTCCATCGGCACATAGACATCGTTCGCATAGACCGCGGCGGCCCCGGTCGCTCCGGACGCCGCGATGGCCTCCGCGTCGTAGATGCGGGACCATTCGAAAGCGGCCAGTTCGAGCGCGACATCGCGCCAGGGCTGGAAGGCCGGGACGGTCTCCGTCCACTCGCGGCGGATGTGCTCTCCGGTGAACAGGGTCGGGTCGGTGCGGAAGTCCTCGGGCTCCGTGCGCTCGGCCGACCAGCGGGTCGCGTCGCCGTCGGCGTAGCTCGACTCGTGGAACGCGAAGTACATCGGATTGCGGCCGTCGTAGGGCATCGCATGCATCAGGTCGTACCGGAAGGCGTTCGACCGCGGATCGCGCTCCAGGAGCGACCACACGGTCTGCCAGCCGTCATTCGTGCCGAGTGCCGACCCCAGCGAGCGGAGTCGCGAGCGGGAGACGACCTCGCCGTCGGGCAGCACGATGTCGCCGGCATCCGCTCGGTCGACGAGACGACGCATCGCGTCGCGGTGCTCCGGGAAGTGCCGGTAGTACCGCTCGGACGCCGCGCGCATCTTGTCGTAGCAGAGCGCGTACACGTCGTCGGGGTGGCGGCCGACGGCGCTCAGGCCTCCGGTGAAGTACACGTCGTCCAGCGATCCGGGGTCCGTGGACAGGTACGCCAGCGTGGTGAAGCCGCCGAAGGACTGACCGAGCACGCTCCAGGTCGCCGCTCCCAGGTGCTCGCGGAGCGCTTCGCAGTCCCGCACGATCGCGTCGGCCCGCAGGTGCGTGAGGTACTCGGCGACCGCCGAGGCTCCCTGCGCGAGATCGTCGTCGCCGACCGGGGTCGATCGACCGGTGCCGCGCTGATCCAGCAGCACCACGCGATAGTGCGCGAGCGCCTCGTCGAGCCAGGCCGGTGAGGCGGGGGAGTGGAACGGACGCGGCGCCTCGTGACCGGGTCCGCCCTGCAGGAAGACCAGGAACGGAAGGGTCTCGCCGCCCTCGCGCGACACGACCGCGGCGAACACGTCGATCGTGCGGTGGTCCGTCGGGTCGTCCCAGACGAGCGGAACGGTGAGGGTGTGCTCCTCGACGGTCAGATCGAGCAGTCGGCGGGTGACGGTCGCAGCAGTGGTCATCACATCACGTTTCCGATGTAGGAGTACTTGACGAAGACCTCCGAGGCGATGCCGGACTCCTCCAGCACGCCCTGCACGGCGGTCATCATGTAGTTCGAGTCCCAGCCCATGTAGAGGAAGTGCGAGTCGTCGAGCTCGTCCCACTGTCCCTTCCAGGCCATCTCGTCGTAGATCGGCCCGCCGTGACTCGCGCAGTACGCGAGGGCGGCGGCCCTGGTGTCGGTCCACGCGCGACGGAACACCCGATTGAAGAGGTACTTGACGTCGGGGACCTCCCACCGCTCTCCGCGGTACTCGACGTAGTCGAACTCGCGCTCCCACCCGGCCGGCCATCCGCGACGGCGCACGGCGTCGAGGATCGGGGTGAGACCGTCGTCGTCGATCTCGGGCAGCGCGGGGCGGGCCCAGATGCGCACGAGCTCGGTGGTGAGCGCGACCGTTCGCTGCGTGATCGCCGCCGTGCCCCACGCCTCGGTGTGGCCGAGGGCCTGCGTGGCGGGTACGTCGCTGCGGAGATACGCCTCGTCGCGCTTGACCGGGAACGACGCCCCGAAGACGCGTTCGGTCAGGGGCTGCTCGAGGAGGGTGAGGTTGCCGAGAGTCGGGGCGAGGGCTCGGTGGCTGTTCTGCTCGTCCTCGGAGTACTCGCTCCACGGGCGCAGTCCGTCGCCCGACCAGGCATCACCCGGAACCGACGGGACGATGTGCTCGACATCGTATCCGTCGACGTCGTCGACGCCCTCGAGTCGGCCGAGCACGTAGGCCGCATGGGGGAGCTCGCTGTACTTGAGCACGGCGCTGACCCGCTCGTCGGACGGTGTGATCCGGGCGAATGCCCGGGCGAGGGCATCGCGACCTCCGGTGCGCGCGCGGCACAGCCGGGCGATGAGCCGCTCACCTGGCAGATTCACCAGCGTGCGGCGGAGGTGCATCGCCTGGATCCACTCCAGCGTCTCGATCAGTTCGTCGCGCGAGATGAGGCCGCGGGCGTGATCGCTGTACGCGCTCATGACGAGCGGATACGTGGAGCGGCCGAACGTGTTGACGTATCCCAGCTGCCGGGCGATCTCGGGGTCCTGCTCCTGGGCGGGATCGAGGAGGATGCCGTAGATCTCGGCGAAGTGCCGCCAGTTCTCGGCATCCGCCTGCAGCTGCGCGACATCGACGCGGGGGAACGAACGACGGAACGCGCTGTAGACCCCGTGCTCGCCGTTCGCCGCCAGTTCGCGCCCCGTCGTCATCACCAGGTAGTGCCGCCAGAACGCGCCGATCGCCTCACCGGTGTGCCGCTCGATCGGCAGCCAGAACCGTGCCTCGACGTCGAGCTGCTCGGCGTGGGTGAGTCCCATGAGGATGTAGTTGTGGATCAGCTCGTCGTCGCGCAGCGGTTCGCCCGTCGAGTTGAGGCTCTCGAAGATCTGCTGCGCGTTCGCCTGGGCGCCGAGCGTGATCGACACATGCTCGAGCTTCTGCAGCCCGCGCCAGATGCGCGGCGCTTCCTCGACGTGGATCTGACTGCGGAAGAACGCGTAGTTGTCGTCGAAGCGCGATTCGCGGTCGGTGTCGTCGCGGCGGTCCAGCACGACGGACTCGTAGAGCTCCGCCCACGCAGCATGGGGGCGCAGCTTCGTGCGACCCGGCGCATCCCGGCGGACCAGTACACGCTCGAGCTCGGCCGCCATGGTCGCATCGGTGTCGCGGACGGCGTGGTGGAGGGCCGCGACGAGGAGCATCAGGGTCGTGATCCGCTGCTGACCGTCGATGAGGATGAGGTCGGAGCCCGGCTCCGATCCGTCTTCGGCGGAGAGGATGGATCCGATGAAGTGGCGATGCGCGTCGTCCTGGCCGGCCACCGCACGGACGTCGGAGAGCAGCCGCTCGCAGCCGCCGATATCCCATCGATACTGCCGCTGATACACCGGAACCACGATGGTCGTCGTTCCTGCCGCGAGCCATTCGATCGTGTTGACTGCTGTCGCCTCGACGTTGGTCGCGGTGCTCATGCTGGTGTCTCGTCCTCCCGTAGCGCCGGGCGCCGAGGACTCGCCGGACGCCCCGCTCAGTCTATTCGGTTATGCACGGCCGCCCTCCGAGGAGCGCCAGGCGGTCGCTGTTAGGCTTGCCTTATCAGGGCCTGTTAAAACGTGCTGGCCCCCGATGAGAGGATCTGACTCAGATCATGGGATACATCAAGTCAAAGGCGCTCGAGGAAAAGGGATTCGTCGTCCTCGACAGCTACAACCAGGAGCTCGACCCCAAGGAATGGCTCGACATCGAGTACAACGACTGGAAGTCGTCGGGCGACACGCGGTTCGCCCCGCTCGCGAGCGCCTTCGGTGACATCGAGTGCAACGGTTTCTGGAACCACAAGCCGCCGCGCACCGACAAGGACGGCGTCTGGATCGACTCGCAGACCGAGAAGGCCCCGAACCTGACGCGTCGCGCGCAGGAGCCGGGTGCGAACGTCGGACGCTGCCGCGTCATCGAGCTGCAGCCCACTCCGTACGGCGAATGCCTCTACAACCTCCACCAGGACGACAACAACCGTCTGAACCCCGACGGCACCGGCTGGGTGGTACGCGGGTTCTTCAATCTGACGGATGACAAGGACAGCTACTTCGTCCTGCGGGAGAACCGCACCGACCCCAGCATCGAGTACCGCATCGCCCTTCCCGCGGGCGCACAGCTCATCGTCGACACGCAGCGCCTCTGGCACGCCGCCACGCACAACGGCGACGAGCCGCGCTACTGCCTCATCACGTCGTGGACCTCGGGTCCGGAGCTCGACGCGTACATCGAGAAGTACAACGGCACCGACGACGTTCCGAACTACGAGGTCGACCAGGAGACACTCGAGCTCGGTTACGCCGAGCAGGCCCGCAAGGATGCCGCTCGCGCCGCCTACTACGCGGCCAAGGGCCAGCAGGTCAAGCAGGCGATGAGCGAGGCGTAAGCCCGGTTCTCGCGCTCGCTGACGCCGTCGCAGCACGGAAAGCCCCGGTCGAGGTGGCCGGGGCTTTCCCGTACCCGAACTACATGCTTGTGATTTCGGGCCGACTGGGCGAGAATGGGCCCATAACCGCATATTCTCGCCACTCTCGTGGGTTTCAGGTCGTTGGGGAAGACGCACCTGATGAAACGGAGAGATCATGGCGACGGCTTACGCACGTGGAGTGGTGTTCATCCACTCTGCGCCTCGCGCGCTCTGCCCCCACCTGGAGTGGGCGGTCGGTCGCGCTATCGGGCGCGCGGTGAATTTCGACTGGACCGAGCAGCCTGTGCTCGACGGTGCCCGCCGCGCCGAGTTCTACTGGGACGGACCTGTCGGCACGGGCGCTGCTCTGGCGACCGCGATCCGCGGCTGGGAGCACCTCCGCTTCGAGGTCACCGAGGATCCGACTCCCCGCAGCGACGGCGGCCGCTGGCTGCACACCCCTGATCTCGGGATCCACTACGCGCAGACGGATGCCGCGGGCAACATCGTCATCGGCGAGGATCGCATCCGCTATGCGATGGAGATCTCCGCGGGAAGCGCGGTCGAGCTGCAGCGCGAGCTGGACATCGCGCTCGGCTCGGCCTGGGACGAGGAGCTGGAGCCGTTCCGCCACGCCAGCGACGACGCGCGCGTCGTCTGGCTCCACAAGGTCGGCTGACGCCGCCGAAAGACCTGGAGCGGGGGAGGCGTGAGTATCGGATGCCGGTGATTCGTCCCGGACGCTGAGAAGACGTATCCCCGCTTCACATGACGAGGACCCCGCCCCGAGAAGGGGGCGGGGTCCTCGTCTGCGACGCCGGTCAGTCGTCGACGCCGGCGAACACGGCGACCGCGTTGTGGCCGCCGAAGCCGAAGGAGTTGCTGATCGCGATCTGCGGTCCGTCGCCGAGCGGAGTCGCCTCGCCGGACAGGCGGAACGGCACGGCCGGGTCGGGCTCGGTCATGTTGATCGTCGGCGGTGCGACGCGGTCGCGCAGCGCGAGCAGCGAGAAGATCGCTTCGAGCGCGCCGGTGCCGCCGAGCAGGTGCCCGGTGGACGCCTTCGTCGCCGAGACCGGGATCTCGTCGATCCGGTCGCCGAAGACCTTCTTGAGCGCGACATACTCGTTCGGGTCGCCGACCGGGGTCGACGTCGCGTGCGCGTTGATGTGCGTGACCTGGTCGGCGGTGACGCCGGCCTCGGCGAGGGCCTGCGTGACCGCGCGCGCCGCACCGGTGCCCTCGGGGTCGTTCCCGGTGATGTGGTACGCGTCCGCCGTCACGCTGCCGCCCAGCACGTAGCCGTAGATCTTCGCGCCGCGCGCCTTCGCGTGCTCTTCGGTCTCGAGGATCAGGGCGGCGGCGCCCTCGCCCATGACGAAGCCGTCGCGGTCGATGGCGCCGGGCCGGGAGGCGTGCGCGGGGTCGTCGTTGCGGCGCGACAGGGCCTGCGCCGAGGCGAACGACGCCATGGTGATCGGGTGGATCGCGGATTCCGTGCCGCCGGCGATCACGATGTCGGCATCGCCGTCCTGCAGGTGGTGGAAGGCGTGGATGATGGACTCCGTGCTCGACGCGCACGCGCTCACCACGGTCTGGGCGTAGGCGCGGGCGTGGAACTGCAGGGAGAGGTTGCCCGCTGCCGCGTTCGGCATGAGCATCGGGACGGTCAGCGGCATGACGCGACGCGGACCCTTCTCGCGCAGGGTGTCCCAGGCGTCGAGCAGCGTCCACAGCCCGCCGATGCCGGTGGCGAAGTCGATGCCGAGACGCTCGGGGTCGACCTCCGGGGAGCCGGCGTCAGCCCAGGCTTCGCGCGCGGCGATCAGTGCGAACTGCGAAGACGGGTCGAGGCGCTTCGCCTCATGACGAGGCAGGACCTCCTCGGGCCGGACGATCGCCTCGGCCGCGAAGGTGACGGGCAGCTCGTACTGCTTCACCCAGTCGTGCTCGAGGGTCCGGGTTCCGGACACGCCTGCGAGCAGGTTGGTCCAGTTCTCGGGTGCGGTCCCGCCGATGGCGGACGTGGCGCCGATGCCGGTGACGACGATGCGCTTGGTCATGGTGTGGTTCCTTGTCGAGCGGGTGCTGAGCGAATTCGGGCAAGGCAGAGGATGCCACGCCCCGCAGGTGCGGGGGTGGCATCCAGTCGGGATTACTCCTGGCCCGCGACGATGAAGCTGACGGCGTCGCCGACGGTCTTGAGGTTCTTGACCTCGTCGTCGGGGATGGTGACGCCGAACTTCTCCTCGGCGTTGACGACGATCGTCATCATCGAGATCGAGTCGATGTCGAGGTCGTCGGTGAACGACTTCTCGAGGGCGACCTCGGAGGCGTTGATGCCGGTCTCGTCGGTGATGAGCTCTGCGAGGCCAGCGAGGACCTCATCGTTGGTGAAAGCCATGTGGTCTTCCTCTTTCTAACGGGTTGTATTCGGAACCGTGGAACAGTCTAGGGAAGGTGGCGCGATCTCAGGGGAGGACGACGACCTGTGCGGCGAAGACGAGGCCCGCGCCGAAGCCGATCTGCAGGGCGAGACCGCCCGACAGCTCGGGGTGCTCGGCCATCAGCCGGTGGCTGGCGAGCGGGATGGAGGCGGCCGAGGTGTTTCCGGTCGTCTCGATGTCGCGGGCGATCACCGTGGACTCGGGCAGCTTCAGCTGCTTGGCGAACTCGTCGATGATGCGCATGTTCGCCTGGTGCGGGATGAAGGCGGCGATGTCGGTCGGCTCGACGCCGGCCTTGTCGAGCGCCTCGCGGGCGACCTTCGCCATCTCCCAGACGGCCCAGCGGAAGACCGTCTGTCCCTCCTGCCGGAGCGTCGGCCACGGCACCTCGCCGTCGCGGAACTCCGTGAGAGTGCCGTTCATGCCCACGGCCTCGGCCTTCGAACCGTCGGAGCCCCACACGGCCGGCGCGATGCCGGGCGTGTCGCTCGGGCCGATCAGGGCAGCTCCGGCGCCGTCTCCGAGGAGGAAGGAGATGCTGCGGTCGGCGGGGTCGACGATGTCGGACAGCTTCTCGGTGCCGATCACCAGGGCGTAGCGGGCGGCTCCGGCCTTGATCAGCGCGTCGGCCTGGGCGACCGCGTAGGCGTAGCCCGCGCAGGCCGCGTTGATGTCATAGGCCGCCGCAGGGTTGGCGCCGACGCGGTCGGCGACGATCGCCGAGACGGACGGCGACTGCTTCGGGTTGCTGATCGTGGCGACGATCACCAGATCGACCTGGTCGGCGGAGATGCCGGACTTCTCGATGGCTTCGGCCGCTGCGGTGGTGGCGAGGTCGATCGCGTCGGTGCCCTTGTCGGCACGGGCGCGGGTGATGATGCCGGTGCGCTGGCGGATCCACTCGTCGCTGGAGTCGATCGGCCCGATCAGATCCTCGTTAGGGACGGCGTTCTCGCCGCGCGCGGCGCCGAAGGAATAGATGCGCGTGTATGCGGGACCGGCGGTCTGGGCGAGGATGATGCTCATGCGGCTTCTCCGTTCAGCAGCGCGACGGCCGCATCGAGGTCATCAGGGGTCTTGACGGCGACCGTCGGAACACCGCGGAGTCCGCGCTTGGCGAGGCCTGTGAGGGCACCTGCCGGGGCGAGCTCGATCAGGCCCGTGATGCCGCCGTCGGCGAAGGAGTTCATGCAGAGGTCCCACCGCACCGGCGACGACACCTGGTCGACGAGGTACGACAGCGCCGTGGCCCCGCTGTCGACGACCGAACCGTCACGGTTCGTCCACAGGGTGAGGGAGGGATCCGCGGGCGTCACGGCGGCGACGGCGTCGCGCAGGGCGGCCACGGCCGAAGCCATGTACTCGGTGTGGAAGGCTCCGGCGACCTGGAGCGGGATCACCCGCGTGCCCTTGACCGGTTCGGACGCGAGAGCGTCGAGGCCGGGGAGCTCGCCCGCGACCACGAGCTGGCCGCCGCCGTTGTAGTTCGCGGGGGAGAGGCCGAGTTCGGTGAGCCGCTCGAGGATCGTGGCCTCGTCACCGCCGATGACCGCGCTCATGCCGGTCGGCGTCTGCGCCGCGGCATCCGCCATCGCCCGTCCGCGGATGCCGACCAGGCGCATGCCGGTCTCGGCGTCGATCACGCCGCTGCCGACGAGTGCGGCGATCTCGCCCACCGAGTGGCCGGCGGTTCCATCGGGTCGACGGCCTGCGCGCTCCGTCAGGGCGTCGCCGGCGATCAGCGAGGCCGCGACGATGAGGGGCTGCGCGATGCGCGTGTCACGGATGGTGTCGGCATCCGACACGGTCCCGTGTTCGCGAAGATCCACCTCCGCCGCCTCGGAGTACGCGGCGAGGCGCTCGGCCACCCCGTCGAGCTCGAGCCAGGGTGCGAGGAAACCGGGGGTCTGCGAGCCCTGTCCAGGGCATACGACGACAATCACATCCTCAGTCTGCCAACGATTCGCGCGAAGCGGTGGATGATCCATCACAAGATTCCGAAGATCCCTTGTGTGTGGCGCACAGTTCCGGCGATCCGCCGGCGTCAGCGCGGGGTGCGGCGGAGTGTCGGGCGACGACGCGCCTGATCAGCCACCCCGATGGAGCCGAGGATGAGCGCCGTCTGCAGGATCAGGGCCTCGCGGGGTCCGGTGGCATCCCAGCCGATGACCTCGCTCACACGCTTGAGCCGATAGCGCACGGTGTTCGGGTGAACGAAGAGCTCGCGGGCGGTCGCCTCGAGCGAGCGGCCGTTGTCGAGATAGCTCCAGAGCGTCGTCACGAGGTCGGTGGAGTGTGCCTGCAGCGGGCGGAAGATGCGCTCGATGAGCGTCTGCTTCGCGAGCGGATCACCGGCGAGTGCACGCTCCGGCAGCAGATCGTCGGCCTCGACGGGGCGCGGGGCGCTCCGCCAGGCGCGCGCGACCGCGAAACCGGCCAGGGCCGCGCGGGCACTCTGGCTCGCGTCGACGAGCGCGGCGACCGCCGGTCCGAGCACGACGTAGCCCGGGCCGAAGGACGGCTCGAGTCGCGTCGCGATCTCCAGGAAGCCGAGTTCGTCCTCCTCGCCCTCCTGGCCCTCGACGCGGGCGCGGCCGAGCACGAGGACCAGCCGCGAGCCCTGCACGCCGATGAGAACGTCGACGGCGAGCTTGCGAGCCGTACGGCGGACGAGATCGACGTCGAACTGCGGGGGAGTCGTGCCCACCAGGACCGCGACCTCGCCGTGACCGTGCCAGCCGAGGGCCGCGATGCGGCTGGGGAGCTCTTCGTCGGCCTCACCCGTGAGGATCGAGTCGACGACGAGGGCCTCGAGACGCGCATCCCACAGCCCGCGCGCTTCCGCCGCCCGTGCATACACGTCGGCGGCGGCGAAGGCCACGTCGCGCGAGTACAGCAGGATCGCCTCGCGGAGATCGTTGCCGCGTCCGGCGACGCGTTCCTCGGTGACCTCGACCGTCACGCGGATCAGCTGCAGCGTCTGCTGGAGGCTGACGCTCCGCAGCAGCTCACGAGGAGCGGCCGCGAAGATGTCGGCGGCGATCCACGGCGTCGAGGTCGGATCCTCGTACCACTGGATGAACGAGGTGATGCCCGCCTGCGCCACCAGCCCGACCGCAGAGCGGCGGGCCGGTGGCATGTCGGCGTACCAGGGGAGCGTGTCTTCCAGGCGCTTGATCGTCACCGAGGCGATGTCACCGGAGATCCGGCGCAGCCAGGTGAGGGTCGCGACCTTGTCCATGTCGCGGGAAGACGAAGCTGTCACCGAGGGCTCAGCTCTCCCCGCCCGCGTTGCCGCTGGTGCCGGCGTTCACATCGTGCAGGCTGTACTTCTGGATGGCCTGCGCGGCGAGCGAGCGGTCGACGGTGCCTTCCTCGGCGAGCGACTGCAGCGTGCGCACGACCATCGACGGTCCGTCGATCTTGAAGAAGCGACGGGCGGCGGCACGGGTGTCCGAGAAACCGAAGCCGTCGGCGCCGAGCGTGGCGAAGCGGTTCGGAACCCACGGGCGGATCTGGTCCTGCACCGCGTGCATGAAGTCGCTGACCGCGACGACCGGACCTTCGGCGCCCTGCAGCTTCTGGGTGAGGTAGGCCGTGCGCGGCTCCTCCTCCGGGTACAGGAAGTTGTGCTCGTCGGCGGCGAGGCCGTCGCGGCGCAGCTCGGTCCACGAGGTGACCGACCAGACGTCGGCGATCACGCCCCAGTCGTTCTTCAGCAGCTCCTGCGCCTCGAGGGCCCAGGGGAGTCCGACGCCCGATGCGAACAGCTGAGCCCGAGGGCCTTCGCCTTCGCCGACGGAGACACGGTGGATGCCGCGGACAATGCCGTCGACGTCGACGTTCTCCGGCTCGGCGGGCATCACCATCGGCTCGTTGTACACCGTGAGGTAGTACATGACGTTCGGGTCCTCGTGGTCGCCGCCGTACATGCGCTCGAGACCGGAGCGCATGATGTGCGCGATCTCGTAGCCGTAGGCCGGGTCGTACGAGACCGTCGCGGGGTTGGTCGCGGCGAGCAGGTGCGAGTGTCCGTCGGCGTGCTGGAGGCCCTCACCCGTGAGGGTGGTGCGTCCTGCCGTGGCGCCGATGATGAAGCCTCGGGCCATCTGGTCGCCGGCCGCCCACTGCGCGTCACCCGTGCGCTGGAAGCCGAACATCGAGTAGAAGAGGTAGATCGGGATGAGCGGCTCGCCGTGCGTGGCGTACGCCGTGCCGGCCGCGGTGAACGCCGCGAGGGCGCCCGCCTCGTTGATGCCGACGTGCACGATCTGGCCCTGCGGGCTCTCCTTGTAGGCGAGGAGCAGCTCCCGGTCGACCGACGTGTAGTGCTGGCCGTTCGGGTTGTAGATCTTCGCCGTCGGGAAGTACGCGTCCATGCCGAAGGTGCGCGCCTCGTCGGGGATGATCGGCACGATGCGGTGACCGAAGTCCTTCGAGCGCAGCAGGTCCTTGAGCAGGCGGACGAACGCCATGGTCGTGGCGATCTCCTGCGTGCCGGAGCCCTTCTTGGGCAGCGCGTACGCGGCGTCGTCCGGCAGGGAGAGGCCGACGTGGGTCGTGCGCCGCTCGGGCAGGAAGCCTCCGAGAGCCTGGCGGCGCTCGAGCATGTACTGGATCGTCTCGTCCTGGGGTCCCGGGTTGTAGTACGGGGGCAGGTACGGGTTCTCCTCGAGCTGCGCATCCGTGATCGGGATGTGCATCGCGTCGCGGAACGTCTTGAGGTTGTCCAGCGTCATCTTCTTCATCTGGTGGGTCGCGTTGCGGCCCTCGAAGTGCGGACCGAGGCCGTAGCCCTTGACGGTCTTCGCGAGGATGACGGTGGGCTTGCCCTTGTGCTCGGTCGCGGCCTTGAACGCGGCGTAGACCTTGCGGTAGTCGTGGCCACCGCGCTTGAGGTTCCAGATGTCGTCGTCGGAGTAGTCCTTGACGAGAGCTGCGGCACGCTCGTCGCGACCGAAGAAGTGCTCGCGGATGTACGCACCCGACTCGGCCTTGTACGTCTGGTAGTCACCGTCGGGGGTGACGTTCATGAGGTTGAGCAGTGCGCCCTCGGTGTCGCGGGCGAGCAGGTCGTCCCACTCGCGACCCCAGACGACCTTGATGACGTTCCAGCCCGCACCGCGGAAGAACGACTCGAGCTCCTGCACGATCTTGCCGTTGCCGCGCACCGGACCGTCGAGGCGCTGCAGGTTGCAGTTGACGATGAACGTGAGGTTGTCGAGACCTTCATTGGCGGCGACCTGCAGCTGGCCGCGGCTCTCGACCTCGTCCATCTCGCCGTCGCCGAGGAAGGCCCAGACGTGCGAGGCGGAGGTGTCCTTGATGCCGCGGTTCTCGAGGTACTTGTTCGACATCGCCTGGTAGATGGCGTTGATCGGGCCGAGACCCATCGAGACCGTCGGGAACTGCCAGTACTCGGGCATGAGGCGCGGGTGCGGGTAGGACGGGATGCCGTTGGGGGCGTGCGACTTCTCCTGGCGGAATCCGTCGAGCTGGTCCTCGGTCAGGCGGCCTTCGAGGAAGGAGCGCGCGTAGGTCCCGGGGGAGGCGTGGCCCTGGATGAAGATCTGGTCGGCGCCGCCGGCGTTGTCGGCACCCTTGAAGAAGTGGTTGAAGCCCACCTCATAGAGCGCGGCAGAGGACGCGTAGGTCGAGATGTGACCGCCGACGCCGATGCCGGGGCGCTGCGCACGGTGCACCGTGATGGCCGCGTTCCAGCGGATCCAGGCGCGGTAGCGGCGCTCGACCTCTTCGTCGCCGGGAAACTCGGGCTCGTTCTCGGGGGCGATGGTGTTGATGTAGTCCGTCGTCGGGACCATCGGCACGCCCAGGTGCAGCTCCTTGGAGCGCTTGAGCAGGCTGAGCATGATCTCGCGACCGCGGCCGTGGCCCTTCGCGTCCACCAGCTCATCGAGCGACTGCTGCCACTCGCCGGTCTCTTCCGGATCGCTGTCCTGGGGGCCCTGGGAATACGGATCCTGGTCGTGCACGGTCACGGAGCGAACCTTTCGTCAAGCTGGCAGGTCATGCCAAGGAAACGGGAAGCGACGCGGGCAGCCTTGTCGGCTGTACACAACGCGCGCCGGGTTCAGCCTATCCCTCTTCCACGACACGGTCGCGCAACGGGTGCCCGATAGACTGAGAACACCAGGGCCTTTAGCTCAGCTGGTAGAGCGCCACGTTTACACCGTGGATGTCGTCGGTTCGATCCCGGCAGGGCCCACCTTGATCTAGCCGCGGAATCATGCGGGAGAAGGGCTCAGGTCCTGTTCTCAGCCCTCCGGACCTTACGCCCTCGCGTCCCCAGGGCGTCCCCCAGAACCGCGTTCATACGGGCCAGTGCCGCCGTGTCGGCATCGGACCCCATGTAATGGGCGTAGAGGTCGGCGGTGAGTTTGGCCGACGAGTGCCCCAACCATGCCTGCACGGTCTTCAGGTCCACGCCGTTCTGCAACCAGATGGTGGCGGCAGTGTGCCGGAGATCGTGGACACGACGGCCCAGGTTGACGTCAGCCCAGTGGCTATCACGGGTCCAGTTTCGACCTGTGCGGGCTGCGCCCACTGTGTTCGGGAAGACGAGCGCGTCGGGCCGCAGGCCACGGATGCGAGGCAGGACGATCGCGGCGACGTCGTCCGCGAGCGGCACTGTTCGGGCCTTGCCGCCCTTGGTGACTGTGCGCACCGACTGGCCGTCCGATTTCGAGCGGCTCACGCGTAGAGCGGGGTACGGGAGCTGCTGCACGTCTCGAACACGGAGAGCTGCCAGCTCGCCTCAGCGCAAGCCCGTGAGGCCCAGCACGAGCACGATGTTGGCGTTCGTCTCGTTTGTGTGGGTGAGCATATCGGTGTGGACGGCCCGTAGCTCGGCGAGGGTGAATGGGAAGATCTCGCGCTTGGGCCTGTGCGACGTCCCCTTGGGTACCTGCGACTCGATGGCTGCGTTCTTGCTGACGAGCTTCGTCGCCACGGCCCACGAAAAGAACGAGCTGTAGACCTGCCGGTATCGCACGACTGTGTCGCGGCTGAGCGTGCGTAGAAGCGTCCCGTACAGCGCTTCCATGTCCTTGGCCGTCACAGCGCTGATCGGACGGTTGCGGAGCGGTTTCACATGTCCCAGGGCGGGGCGTTCGGTGTCGTTGAACGTCTTCGTTCCGACCGTGCCCTCTCGATCGGAGCGCCAACGGTCCATAGCCGCGCCTAGCAACTCTTTCCCGGCTTTGGGATCTACGAACTCGCCCAGGTACAGCGCCCGCTTCTGTGATGCCTCCCACAGCACGGCTTCCGGCTTCCTGTCGAACGTGCGGTCCGCCACGACATTGCGACCGCTCTTCACTCGAACTCGGAACCGGAAGGTTCCGTCCTTGCGCATCACCTTTGAGATTGTCACCGTTCGTTCTCCTTGACCCACTGTTCGACCGACTCAGGTCGGTACCGAAAGATGCCCTTGACGACGAGGACCGGAGGTCCGTCACCGGAGCTGCGCCATCGCGAAAGCGTGGGCTCAGAGACACCCAGCAAGGCTGCTACCTCCTTGCTGCTGAGAAGTGTTCGCATGTCCGCCTCCGTGGGTATCCGGCTGTTTAACCGTGATACGCGGACGGGGGACCGTTCGTACACCCTGACAAACACGGTTCGCTCACTTTGCTCGGGGGACTTGGCCCTCGGCCCATCGCTCCACGTCCTCCGGCGTCAAGGTGTACCCGTGGCTAAGGCTCATGCTGCTGGTTGCGTCGATGGCGTTGTAGAGGCCGTAGTCAGTTGCCACGGGCAGTCGCGAGCGCGAGCGCGAGAGCGTGAGACCCTGCACTGCAAAACGTCGTCGCACGCGGTTCTCCCAAGCCTTGAACTCGGAGGGCGTCATGTCGTTGTGATCGACCATTACTGATCCTCTCGTACTCGAAACGTACTGGAAGCGTACCAGGAGGGGGATCGCGGTGGGAGATAGTCTGTGGTGCAACCTGGGAAAGGACGTCGATGCCGACCTACGACTGGCCGCTCATATCTCACCGCAGTGGTGAGTCAATCGAATCGCTCGTGGCCACCCTGCTTCGCCTGGAGTACGCCGATGCTCGGCAGGTAAACCCGTCGCAAGGCGATGGAGGGATCGACATAGTCCGGGAGACCACAGGGGGCGTAATCGTTTGGCAGGTGAAGGGCTTCACGACGGCGTTGTCGAGCGGCCAGTTCCGACAAGTGAAGAATTCGTGGCTCCGCTTTAACGAAGAACACGTCGGGGCGGAACAACCAGCAGTCCTGGAGTACCACCTTGTCACTCCGTGGACGCCCACCGAAGAGCGGCTGCGTGACTTCCGGGACCTGACGGGCGGGGCAGACTTTGCGTGTACCTGGGACGGAGACGCCTATCTGAGCGGGTTGGGTGACCGGCACCAGGCCACTATGCATCGCTTTACCTACGGGGACGGCGCGTTGGAGCAGTTCGTCAACCAGAAGGCAATGATCGCCTCCTCGCCGGTAGAGCGCGCCGATTCCATCTCGATGCTGAGCGCCATCGAGACGAGACAGGACGCGCTGAACGAACTCCGGGATCAGTTAGACGACAACTACCGGATCGAGCACGGCACGCTGACGGTGAGCGGCGACGGCCCGCCCATGCCCCCCGGCCTATCCGATCCAGCGATCTTCCATCGGATGGAGTACCTCGGCGACGGCAGGTGGAAGTACCAATCTGTCGTCCCGCGTTCCGCCGATTCGACCACGGTGGACCCGGTGTCGTGGGACGTGACCTTTCTGGAAGAACCAGGGTCTGAAGGTGCTTTGGCTATTCAGGAATGGGCGGAATGGGGTACACCGTTCAGCAATGTCCGCGGACAGGCGCGGATGGTTGGCGGTCCACTCCCTGACCCGTCCGACAACAACGATGAGCGCGAGTCTCGACTGTCGTTCGCGCAGGTCAAGCGAGCTGATCCACCGCCGCTCTACCTCCGTTGCCTGACTGCTTCTGGTGACACTCGGTTCCGACTCCGCCTGACCCCTCGAATCCGTACTACCGGAGCTACGACCGGCTGGATGAGGCTCGTCACAGAGACGCCTGAGGCGATCATCCGATTTGAAATTCGGATCAAGGGTGACGAGGGCATGCAGGTCAATGCCGAAATCGGGCAACTGCATGGCAAGGACCCTGAGTCGGTGCTTGCGGAGTCCCGCGTGCTACTCCAAATGGCAGAAGATGACGTGATCTCTGTGGAGATCAATCAGACCGCACCGTTGTTCAAGGCGAACGGGACAGTCCTGCCGAGCGCGTTAGAAGGCACTGTCGTACCGATAGCTGAGGCCTTGTCGTCCCTCCAGAGACGCACAAGCGCGGCCCTGACGATGCCGGACATGTCCAGCATCACCGACAGCCAATTCGGCCTACTACTGCGTTACGCATCGATCTACGGGGGAGAGGCGCATGTTTGGCGTTGGCGCGAGGTCTCGATCTACGCGCCGGGCGATGCGTCTGAGATCCCTGCTTTCATCGAGCAGATCGGAGAGCTCGTCGGTGGCGAATTCATGCCCGTCTACGTGGAGGAGCCTGTGTTCCAGCTTGGTGACGACTCATACAAGATCGACCATCCTCTCGTGACGATGCGACACTCGGTGCGTCTGTTTGAGGGACAGAACTTGGATGCGGTGCAACCAGGCGAACGAATTCGTCTGGTGCCGGGCGCTGACGAGAAGGTGACAACGGCAATGGTTGCTGACTGGACGCCCGACACGCCGGTCTTCTGAGCTAAATGGAGGCGTAGCCTTGGAGCATGAGCGCCCCCGCCGACCTTGATGCCATGATCGCCTCAGGTGAGTTCGAGACGGACTCTGAGCGGCGACGGCACGCGCGTCTGCGGTTGCTCTGGCGTGAAGCAGACGCGGCGATTCGAACCGATGTCTCGTACTCCATCGCACTGGCAGAGGAAGCAAACAAGGCCAAGGCGAGCGAGAAGGATCGTGACGCTCGGCGCGAGCGCGCCCGGCACGCCAGCCTGCGGGCCGTCGAAGCGCGTGCAGCGCGCAAGACTGCTGCCGCGCTGTAGAGCTACTTCGCTGCGGCGATGTAGCGGTAGATCGTAGGAACGTTAACGTTCAGCGTCTTCGCGATCTCAGACACCTTCTCGCCCTCATCCGAGAGCCGCACGGCGAGAGCTGCTTTCTTGCTATCCAGAGCCCGCGGACGCCCGCCCACGCGCCCCTGCGCCTTGGCCTCCGCCAGACCGGCCTTGGTGCGGCGCTGGATGAACCGGCGCTCCATCTGAGCCATGATCGCGAGGAATCCCATCATCGCCTCGCCCATGTCCGTGGTTGAGTCCACGCCATCGGCCAGAGCCTTCACATGGATGCCCTGGGCTCGGAGATCGGCAACGGATATACGCGCTAACCTGGGATTCTTTAATGCTGCATACGCGCTAATCTGTCCACAGAGTTGCTAACAGGCATACGCGCTAGCCGTGCGAACAGCGCTCGTCGCAATGGCCGCGTATGTTTCATCGGCCCAGTCGTGTCGCGCTCGCGACTCGGGCTCGATTGGAGCATGTCACGCAGACGGGCCTGGGCGATGGAGGCCACTAGGCTGACCGCGTGGACGTGACCAACCTGAGCGAGGCGCTGGATCTTGGCTCTCGGGCTCTCGCTGTGATCGTGTCTGCGGTCGGCCTCATCGTCGCCGTGAGCCAATGGACTAGGCCAGCTCTTCTCGCTCGCCGGGAGAAGTGGCTGCGTGAGGCCATGGCGTCGGAGACGAACACAGCGCGCCGCGACACCCTGGCAGGGATGCTTACGGACACGACTGCGCAGTTGGTAGCGGGTGTTCACGTGCCTGGTTGGCGTTTCATCGTCCTAGTGGCCCTGATGCTCTTTGGTCCTGTGCAAGCGTTCGGGATGGCCAAGGGTGACGCATCCGTGTGGGGTGTTGTGCTCGCTGTTTTCCTCTCCTTCGTCATCACGGCCAACCCCATGCGGATGGCCATTCGAATGCTTGCTGAGCGCTACAGGGTTGCTCACGAGTACAGAACCGGCCAGGCGATCAATCCGCCTCGGGTCGGCATCTTGAACCTGACAGAGGGCGGTAGCCGTCGCGAGTTCACCTTCGCCTACCTGATCGCATTGGCGGTGAACGTGCTGGCGGCTAGCGTCTCCCTCTTTGTCGCCGGACAGACTCTGTGGGGGCTCGTCCTCGGCCTTACTGCCGTAGCCAGCGGGGTGGTCCTCGCGGGACTCGTGAACCGCTACGCCGCGTCTCGTGTCGGCATCTATGGCCCGTGGTCCGTCGAAGATCCGAAGATGTAGCGTCTGCCGTTCTCGCTCAGACCCCGCGCACGGGGTGAGCGTCCCACCAACGGTCGTCGGTCTCGACGTCGAGGCAAATCTGATTCCTGCCTTTGCCACTTCCGTTGAGCATACGAACTCTCACCACTGTTGCTGTTCCATGAGCGTTCTTGTCTTCGTCGTACAACTCAATCGTTGCTCCCACAGGCAAGAGCACACGCTCATCGAAAGCGCAGACCTGTCTGTTGTGGGTCACGTCGAAGACCAAAGTCTGCTCGTGGACGGGCCATACCGGATACGCGCTCGATTCATACATCGTCATGCTCTAAAGCTAGTGAGGGCGGTCAACGCTGGCTAGAGATAGCAAACCGACGGGCCCCCGGCGTCCCCCTGGGACGGTCAGTCAGTCCGAGCGTGCAAGATCTGCAACCGTAGAAACGCGGGAAATCAGGGTTGATGCGAACGGTCCGCATTTACACCGTGGATGTCGTCGGTTCGATCCCGGCAGGGCCCACCTCCTCTCGATCCCCGCGGCCTCGTCTGTGCCGCGATGCGTGCTGTCGCCCCATCTGGCCAACTCCACCAAAACTCTTGAGTACAAACGTCCATTTGTGTTATGTTCTCCACGCCGACGGAGAGGATCTCGCATGGGTGCGGAAGCAGCAGACGATCTCGACCTCGCACTGCGCGCCCTGGCCGACGGGAACCGGCGCGCGATCCTGCGACTTATCCGTTCGACCGCGCTGCCCGTCGGGGAGATCGCCGAGGCGGCGGGCCTCTCTCAGCAGACAACCTCGCACCATCTCGGCGTGCTGCGGAACGCGGGACTCGCGGTCAGCGCGCGGGAGGGGACACGGCACCTGTTCGCGGTGAGCACCGACGGTCTCTCGGCCGTGCGCTCCTATCTCGATGACTTCTGGCCCGGCAGGCTGGCCACGCTCAAGGCCGTCATAGAAGCGCGCGAAGGCGACGGCCGTGGCTGAGTTCCGCGACGCGATCGAGATCGAGGCCGCGCCCGAGACCGTGTTCGACTACCTCGTCACGGCAGAGGGGATGACGGCCTGGATGGGGCAATATGCTGAGCTCGATCCGACGCCCGGCGGGCGGTTCGCCGTCGACATCGCCGGACACGCCATCCGCGGCGAGTACCTGCACGTTGAGCACCCGCGTCGCGTCGTCGTGTCGTGGGGCATGGCGGGGAGCGAGACCCTCCCGGCGGGTGCGTCGCGAGTGGAGTTCACGCTCACTCCGACGAGCACCGGCACGCGCGTCGAGCTGATCCACTCCGACCTTCCTGAGCTCGAGGTCCGCGGTCACGCCCACGGCTGGGCGCACTTCCTGCCGCGTCTCGCAGCTGTCGGCGCAGGCGTCGATCTCGGAGCCGACGACTGGCGTCCGCTCGACGACTGAACAACCACCGTCCACTGCACAGCAAGGGGAAGAACATGGATACCGCTTACGACATCGTCCAGAGCTATCACCGGGCCTGGACCAGCGGCGACGTGGAACGGGCCATGACCTACGTCGCGGACGACATCACGTGTCGCGCCCCCGGGGTCGACCTGCAGGGCAAGGAGGCATACGGCCGATACATCGCCGGTTTCGCCCCGACGCTGACGGGCATCGGCGACATCACCGAGTTCTCCGACGGCGACCGCGTCGCCCTGTTCTACTATCCGCAGACCGCCGCGACATCCACCGCACCGGCCGCCGAGTACTTCACGGTGCGCGACGGCAGGATCAGCGACAGCGTGCTCATCTTCGACCGACTCTCATACGGCCCGCCGAAGGGGTGATTCCGACGCCGGTTCACGCGGTTAGTGTGGACACCACTCACACCGTGAGCGGATCGTCACAGCACAGCCACTGAACCCAGGAGCGACCATGGCGCGACGCATCGTCATCAGCGGAGCATCCGGACTGATCGGCAGCGCGCTGACGTCGTCGCTGCGATCGGACGGCATCGAGGTGACCGCTCTGGTGCGTCGGCCGCCCGCGAACCCCTCGGAGCGGCAGTGGGCGCCGGGAGAGCGCGACCTCGACCCTGGAGTGCTCGACGGGGCTGAGGCGATCGTCGCGCTCGGGGGCGCGAGCGTCGGACGGTTGCCCTGGACGCCCCGGTACAAGACCGAGCTGATCGATTCCCGACTCAAGGGCACACGAACGATCACGACCGCGCTGCGGGCACTGCGTCAAGACGCTCCCGCATTCATCTCGGCATCCGCTGTGGGCTACTACGGATCCGCCCCCGGCGAGCGACTCACCGAGGATTCGCCAGCCGGGCAGACCTTCCTTGCCGAGCTCTGCGTCCAATGGGAGGCCGAGGCACGCCGGGCCGAGGACCACACCAGGGTCGCTCTGCTGCGGACCGCCCCGGTGATCCACCGGCAAGGCGTCCTCAAGCCGATGATCCAGCTGACCCGTTTCGGGCTCGCAGGGCCGCTCGGCAAGGGCACGCAGATCTGGCCCTGGATGTCGCTCGAGGACGAGGTGCGCGGCATCCGCCACGTCATCGATCAGAAGATCGCCGGGCCCGTGAACTTCACCGGACCGACACCCGCCTCGGCGAACGACATCGGCCGCGCACTCGCCCGCGCGATGAACCGCCCCTTCTGGCTCCCTGCTCCCGCCTGGGCATTGCGACTCGCTCTGGGCGCCGCGGCCGATTCGCTCCTCCTCACCGACGCCGACGTGCGGCCCACCGTGCTGGACAAGTCCGGATTCCGCTTCACTCACGCCACGGCCGCGGAGGCAGTCTCCTCCGCGGTGTGATCACCCGACTCAGCGCGGATCGAAAACCCACGGGAGGCGATGCCCGAACGAGCGTTTCTGATCCAGCGTGAACTTCGCGATCTCACTGTTGCCAAACCGTACCCTCATTTTTTACTTGTAAACGTGTGAAACCTGCTAGCTTCCTCATAAATGAGATAAGCGAGCCACGGAGTCACATTGCTGCGTCATTCTGACCTTTCTGCTGATTCCGGCGTACCTGCAGAAGCGCCCGTCACCCCCGAGCGACTTGCCCGCGAGAACATGGCGCTGGCGACGTTCCTCGCGTTGGAGAAGGCGCGCACGGCGGAGCATGTCGACCTCGACGATCTGATGTCCGCCGCGCGATGGGGGCTCGCCCGGGCCGCCTTGACGTACGAGCCGGAGCGCGGCATCCCGTTCGGTGCCTTCGCGCGCACGCAGATCAACTGGGCGATGCTGTCGGAGATGCGCAAGGCCGACCCGGCAGGGGAGCGCGGGCGGGACAAGATCGAGCTGATCCGCGCCGCGGCGGATGCCGTGCTCGCCCGCACCGGTCGCCCTGCCACGGTCGCAGAGCTGTCGAAGGAGTCGGGGATCGATGCGGCCTCGGTCGCGGAGATGCAGCAGCTCGACGCGATGGTGCGAACCGCCACCAGTTTCGAGGAGCACTTCGATCTCGAGTCCGGTCGACAGGCGGCCGACCTCACCGACACCATCATCCTGCCGGAGCACGCGGTCGAGCAGAACGAGACGCGGATGATGCTCGTGCGTGTGCTGGATGCGCTTCCGATCGCGATGCGTCGGGTCATCCGCGGAATCTACGTCGACGACCGCATGGTCAAGGACATCGCCGAGGAGCTCGAGGTCAGCCACGCGTACGTCTCGAAATTGCGCACGCGCGGCCTCGCGCTGATGCGCGAGGCCATGGAGGCGTGGGAGGACGGCACGACCGGCGATCGCTCCACCAGCGCGAAGGCGGACTTCTTCGGCGCCCTGTTCGGGCCGGCGTCGGAGGCCCCGACCGTGCGGACCGGCGATCTGCTCCCCGCACTCTGATTTTCCTCAGGACCCCTGGTTACGCGGCACCGCACCTGTCGCGAATGTCGGTTGTGCAGGCCCACGGATGGGCCCGCATTCCAGTCCCATAACCACGGAGGATACTCATGGGTCTTCAGATCGCAACCAACGTCAGTGCGCTCAACTCGTACCGCAACCTGTCCGCCAACCAGAACGACGTCTCGAAGTCGCTCGAGAAGCTCTCGAGCGGCCTGCGCATCAACCGCGCAGCCGACGACGCCGCCGGCCTGGCCATCTCCGAGGGCCTGCGTTCACAGGTCAACGGCCTGAACGTCGCAGCACGCAACGCTCAGGACGGCATCTCGGTGATCCAGACCGCGGAAGGCGCGCTGACCGAGGTCCACTCCATTCTGCAGCGCGTCCGCGACCTCGCGGTCCAGGCAGGATCCGACTCCAACAACGTCGATTCCCGCAAGGCCATCACCACCGAGGTGACTCAGCTGGTCGACGAGCTCACGCGCATCTCCGACACCACGAACTTCAACGGCATCAAGCTGCTGGATGCTTCGGCCGGTGCCGCGAGCGACGGCGTGCTGAGCTTCCAGGTCGGTGCCGACGGCGCCGCCTCGAGCCAGATCTCGGTGAACCTCGGTTCCGCCGACATCAAGACGCTCGCGGCCGACCTCAAGACCGCCATCGTCACCACCGATGGATTCGCGACCCCCACGCTGGCGGCTGCGACCATCACCACGGTCGACACGGCGATCAAGAGCGTCTCCTCGGCTCGCGCCGACCTCGGTGCGGTCCAGAACCGCTTCGAGTCGACGATCAACTCGCTGCAGGTGTCGGCCGAGAACCTGTCGGCGGCCAAGAGCCGTATCGCCGACACCGACATGGCGGCCGAGATGGTCAAGTACACCGCTGCGAACATCCTGCAGCAGGCCGGCACCGCCATGCTCGCGCAGGCGAACCAGTCGGGCCAGGGCGTGCTGCAGCTGCTCCGTTGAGCCGCTGCGCCTGAGGCGCGCTCGGCGCCCGGGCGGGGTCACCTCCGCCCGGGCGCCTTCCTGTAGACCATCTCGACCCGCATCGCACAGACAGACCGCACAGAAGGCAGCTGAGGATGAAACTCGACGGACTGGTATCCGGGCTCAAGACCGACGAGCTCATCACCGCGCTGATGGACGTCGCGGCGATCCCGAAGAAGCTGATCACGAACAAGATCACCGATCGCGGCGCGATCATCACCAACCTGCAGTCGCTGAACAAGACGCTGCAGGACCTCGTCACGAAGGCGAAGACCGCGGCCGCTGCGACGTCGTTGGCCGCTTTCACCGCGACCGCGTCGTCGGAGAGCGTGACCGTCGTCGCCGGTGCTAAGGCCAGCGCCTTCTCGACGAGCGTCGTGGTCGACGCCGTCGCATCGGCGCACTCCGTCATCACGGCGGCCGCCGGCGCCGAGGCCTGGGGCGGGGACTTCACGCTCGTCGCGTCCGACGGTACGCAGAAGTCGATCACGCCGATCGGCTCCAGCCCGCAGGATCTGGCCAAGGCCATCAACGCCGCCAAGGCGGGCGTCACGGCCACCGTCGTCCCCGCGGGAACGGATGCCGACGGCAAGCCGCTCTCGCGCGTCCAGCTCACCGCGGTCGATACCGGCCAGGCCGGTGCGTTCACGCTGCACCGCGGCACGGCTGCGGACGTCGCTGCCGGCACCGCCCCCGACGTCGCCACGGAAGCCGGAGCCGCGATCCTCACGCAGGGCTCCGACGCCAGCATCCGCCTCTTCGCCGGCACCGCAGCCGAGCAGACCCTGACCAGCGCGAGCAACACGATCAGCATCGGCGAGGACATCGACGTCACCGTCACGAAGGCGAGTGCCGACCCGGTCGTGGTCTCCGTCGCGCTCGACGCCAAGGCGCAGACCGCGAAGGCCGAGACCTTCGTCAAGGAGATCGCCGCACTGCTCGTCCGCATCGACAACGGCTCGAAGGCCACGGTCGGAGCCGTGGGGGAGAAGACTACACTCGGCGTGTTCACCGGCGACAGCACGGTGCGCAACCTCCGCACGGCTCTGGCCGACGCGGTGCAGTACCCGGTCGACGGCGTCTCGCCGTCGACGATCGGCGTCTCGATCAGCGACAAGGGCGTGCTGTCGTTCGACGCCGAGAAGTTCGCGAAGGCGCTGGCCGATGACCCGGAGAAGACGCAGGCCGTGTTCTCCGGCCTCGCCGGGCGGCTGGAGGAGGTCTCGGACAAGTACTCCGACAAGTACGACGGACTGCTGACGCAGCGGATCACCGGTCAGGAGTCCGAGGTCAAGACCCTGAAGACCCAGGTGGAGCGGTGGGACATCCGTCTCGAGCAGCGCAGGGCCACCCTCGAGCGCACGTACTCGCAGCTGGAGGTGCAGCTCTCGAAGCTGCAGTCGCAGTCCTCATGGCTCAGCTCGCAGCTCGCCGGTCTCACGCCGACCTCGTCGACGTGACACGCCCCGCCTCCATGAACGCTCGCACCCGCTAGGAGATCTCGACGATGCCTCTCACCTCGATGGAACGCGCGAAGCAGCAGTACCTCCAGCAGCAGGTCGCTTCCGCGTCGCCTGAGCGGCTGCTCACGATGCTCTACGACCGGCTGCTCGTCGACATCGATCGTGCGGCCGCAGCGCAGGACGCATCCGACTGGACGGCCGCCGGCACCCACCTGACGCATGCGCAGCAGATCGTCGCGGAGCTCAGCGGATCGCTGACGGATGCCTGGGACGGCGCTGCCGACCTCCGCGCGGTCTATACCTACCTGACCGGCCGCCTGATCGCGGCGAACATCTCGCGCGACCCGGCCGCCACCGCCGAGTGCCGCGAACTCATCGCGCCGCTGCGCGAGGCCTGGCATCAGGCCGCGTCGGCGACCGCGGCAATCGCCCCGGCGTCTTCCTCGGCGCTGGCCTGACGACGGTGCCGGAGAACCTCGCGGCCTGGCTGACCGTGCTCGACCAGTTCGAGCGCGCCCTCGATGCCGCAGACGAACAGCTCGACCCGCAGCCGTTCGACCCGCCTGCCGGCCCCGTCCCCGAGGAGCTGCGTGAGCGGGCCGAAGCGGTGCTCGCCCGCCAGCAGCTGATGATCGGCGGGCTGATGACCTCCAGAGCGAACGTCGCGCGCGAACTCGCCGCGCTGCGCCGCGTGCCGACGTCCCCCCAGGACACCCCGGCATACCTCGACGTCGAAGGCTGAACCGCGACTCCCAGAACGCCCCGGTTACGGAATCGCGCCGCGTCGCGATAGTCGACCACGAGCACGGATCGCTCGACGATTGGCCAAGGATCGGCTTCTCCATCAACCTCCCGGAGTGCCCTCGTGCTCGAGTCCGTCACCTCCTCCGCGCTGATCAGCGCGCTCGATGGTCTGGCGCTGCGTCAGCGTTCGATCGCCGACAACATCGCGAACATCAACACCCCCGGCTATCAGGCCAAGCGCGTGCAGTTCGAGGATGAGCTGCGACGAGCCGTCGACAGCGGATCCGGCACGGTCGCCGCGACCATCGAGCGGTCGCTGGAGCCCACCCGGCTGAACGGCAACAACGTCAATCTCGACACCGAGACCCTGTCGAACATCGACACGGTGCTGCGGTTCCAGTTCGCCAGCCAGGCCATCGGCGGCCAGGCGGCCTCGATCACCAAGGCGATCGGCCAGGCGTCCGCATGACCTTCGACGCGATCGGCATCGCCGGCACCGGACTGAACGTGCACCGCAAGTGGCTCGACGCCCTGAGCGACAACATCGCCAACGTGAACACGGCGACGCCCGCGGGCGAAGAGGCGTTCCGTGAGAAGTTCGTGACCGTCAGGGCGGGAGCCGACGGTCAGGGCGTCTCCGTCGCCGGAGTGGTGGAGTCCGAAGCCGAGGCCAAGCTCGTCTACGACCCCGAGCATCCTTATGCGAATGCCGACGGCTACGTGCAGTACCCGAACGTGGAGCTCGGCGACCAGATGAGCATGCTGATCCTCGCGCAGCGCGGCTACGAGGCGAACGCCGCAGTCGTGGACCGCGCGAAGACCACCTACGAGGCCGCTCTGCAGATCGGACGCAACTGATGTCCACCCCGATCGACGCCGTGTCCGCGGCCGGCGTGACCCCGCTCTCATCCCTCAGCTTCGAATCGGGCTCGGGCGCCGTCGGCTCCACGACCGGTGCCGGAGCGTTCGCGACCTCGCTCTCCGGTGCCGTGGAGAACCTCCAGCAGCTGCAGTCCACCTCGAACGATCTCGCGGTGCAGGCCGTCACCGGCGATCTGCAGGACATCCATCAGGCGATGATCGCCTCCGCGCGCGCCGGCGTCACCCTCGATCTCGTCGTCGCCGTGCGTGACCGCAGCGTCTCCGCGTTCAACGAGATCATGCGGATGCAGGCCTGATCATGCCGAAGGTGCTCACGACCTCGTTCGATCGGGTGAAACGGATCGTCTCGGGCTTCACGGTCGCCCAGCGCACGATCGCCATCATCGGGGTCGCATTGCTGGTGATGGGCGCGATCGCGCTCGGCACATGGTTGACCAAGCCGCAGATGAGCCCGCTGTTCACCGGCCTCAGCGCGAGCGACGCCTCGGCTGTCGTCGAGCAGCTGAAGTCGGCCGGGGTCGGCTACGAGCTCACCGAGGGCGGCGCGACGATCCTGGTGCCCGACGATCAGGTGTATCCGCAGCGGCTCGCGGCGGCATCCGCCGGCCTTCCGGGCGACAGCAGCGAGGGCTACACGCTGCTCGACAAGATGGGCGTGACGGCGAGCGAGTTCCAGCAGTCGGTCACCTACAAGCGCGCGATCGAGGGGGAGCTCGCGAGCACGATCAGCGCGATGGACGGCATCTCCACGGCGTCCGTGCAGCTCGCGATCCCCGAGGAGAGCGTGTTCGTCTCGGAGCAGCAGAGCCCGACCGCGTCGGTCTTCGTGAAGACGCGCAACGGCTCGACGCTCAGCGACGAGAAGATCGAGGCGATCATCCACCTCACGAGCGCGGCAGTGCCTGGCATGACGCCCGAGGATGTGGCGGTCACCGATCAGAACGGCACGGTGCTCTCGGCGGTCGGCTCCGGCGTCGCCGGCAGCTCGTCGAAGCAGGCGACCGAGCACGAGGCGAGGGTCGCCGCATCGGTGAGCCGGATGCTGGAGACCATCGTCGGCCCAGGCAACGCCACGGTCACGGTCGCCGCGGACGTCGCGAACTCGACGTCCGAGCGGATGGATGAGACGTACTCGGCGCCGGAGGGCGATCTGAGCCCGAACGAGCAGACGAAGACCGAGACCTACACGGGCACCGGGGACGCCGGCACCGGGGTGCTGGGACCCGACAACATCGCCGTGCCGAACGGTGCGGACGGCGACGGCTCCTACGAGCTCGAGGAGACGTCGCGCAGCAACGCCGTGAACAAATCGACCGAGAAGACGATCACGCCGGCCGGCGAGGTGACGCGCCAGACGGTCAGCATCGCGCTGAACCGCGGATCGGTGACCGGTGTGACCGCCGACCAGGTGGAGGCGCTCGTCGCATCCGCTGCCGGGATCGACCTCGAGCGCGGCGACACGATCGCCGTGGAGTTCGTCGAGTTCGCAGCAGGCGGAGCGACCGCGGCGCAGGCCGCGCTGCAGGCCGCCGAAGCCGAGCAGGCGGCGCAGTTCCAGCAGGAGCTGCTGCGGTCCGTGATCATCGGCGGATCGGTGCTGCTCGCGGTGATCATCCTGGTGGTGTTCTTCTCGATCCGTCAGCGCATGAAGCGCCGCGTGCTCTACACGGACGAAGGGCCGATCGAGTATCTGTCCACGATGAGCGAGAACGAGGAGCAGAAGCTCAAGTCGCTCAAGGGCCTGAAGGACCGCGAGGCGATCACCGCGCCGCTGCTCCCGCAGATCGATCCGACGGCCGTCTTCGACATCGAGGAGGAGCCGCAGATGGACCAGGTGCTGGTGGAGCGCCGGCGTCGCGAGATCGACGACATCGCACGGCGCGAGCCGCGAGCCACGGCGACGGCCCTGGCCAGCATGATGGATGAGTCCACCGTATGAGCGCGCAGATCGAATTCCCCGACACCAGGACTGATTCGGGGGAGCACGCCGTCACGACGGCATCGGAGGTCGCTGTCGTCGAGACGACGGGCCTGCGCCAGGCGGCCATCGTTCTCCTCAACATGGACCGCGAGGTCAGCGCCGAAGTGCTTCGCCACCTCGGGGAGGACCGGTCCGAGCTGCTCGCCGCCGAGCTCACCCAGCTCGGCGGCGTGGACCTCGCCTCGACCGCGCAGGCGCTCGGCGCGTTCGCGCGCATCGCGGCGGGCGGCTCCGTGCCGTCGCGCGGCGGGCAGGAGCTCGCGACCGGGCTGCTGGAGACCGCGTTCGGCCGGGAGAAGGCCGTGGGAATGGTCGGCCGCGTCATGTCGCAGGGTGTGGTGTCGTTCGACTTCCTCAATGCCGCAGACCCCGCTCAGCTCGCCACGATCCTGGAGGGCGAGCTGCCGACGACCGTCGCCGTGGTGCTCGCGAACCTACGGGCCGATCGCGCGGCGGCCGTGCTCACCGCGCTGCAGGACCCGTTGCGCACCGACGTCGCGCAGGCGATCGCGACCATGGGCACGGCGACGCAGGAAGCGATCTCGATCGTCGCCGACTCGCTGCGCTCTCGCACCGGTGTGTTCGCGATGCGCGACAACCACGAATCGATCGGCGGCGTGCAGCCGCTCGTCGAGATCATCAGCCGCTCCGACACCGCGCTCGAGAAGGCGCTGCTCGCCAGCCTGGAGGGGCGCGACCTCGCACTGGCGGAGGACATCCGCAGCCGCATGGTCACGTTCGCCGACATCACCCGCCTCGAGGACCGCGATACGCAGCGGGTGCTGCGCGGCATCGATCTGCGGGTGCTGGCGCTCGCGCTCAAGGGCGCGGACGAGCAGGTCACCGCGAAGGTCACCGGCAACATGACCGAGCGCAACCAGGAGAACCTCGCCGAGGAGGCGCGGGTGCTCGGCTCGGTGCGCGTGCGGCAGGTCGACGAGGCACGTGCCGAGGTCGTGCGCATCATCCGCGAGCTCGAGGCCGCGGAGGAGATCACGATCTCCCGCGAGGATGAGGACGAGCTCATCGAATGACCCCCTCCGATACCCCCTTCACCGCATCCGCCTTCACCGACACCTCGTTCACACCGCTGACGGCGCCGCGAGTGGGCGAGATCCCGATCGACCTCCGCGCGGAAGCCGACAGGGCGCGCACGCGCGGGTATGCGGAGGGCTTCGCAGAAGGACGCCGGATCGCGCTCGACGAGGGGCGGATGCAGCAGGCCGCAGAAGAGTCTCGGATGCAGCGGCAGCGCGCGGAGTATCTCGCGCAGCGCGGCTCGGTCCTGAGCGCCGTTCGTGCGTCCTCCGATGCGCTCGATCAGCGCGTCGCGGAGCTGAGCGCGGTCGCCTCCGACCGGATCGAAGAGCTCGCGCTCGAGCTCGCGACAGCGATCCTGGGCGTCGAGGTCTCGGACTCCGCCCGGTCGGCGTCGCACGCGCTGCGTCGCGCGCTCGCGGAGATGCCTGTCGAGCGGTGGACGCGGGTCGCGTTCAGCCCGCAGGACGGTGCGATCCTCCGTGAGGACGAGGATGCCGTGGCGACCCTGCAGGGCATTCAGGTCGTGGAATCGGCATCCGTCGACGCGGGTGGGGCGATCGTCGAGGTCGAGGATGGCGCCGTCGACACCCGTATCGTGCAGGCGCTCGCTCGGGCGGCCGTGGCACTCCGGGGCGACGGCGATCAGCAGCCCGAGGTGCTCGCATGACCGTCGCGACGGCATCGTGGCGCCGCGCGGTCGACGCCGCGCGCCCAGAGCGCTCCGGCACGGTGAAAGCCGTGCTCGGCCTCGGTGCGGAGGTGATCGGCATCGACGCGGCCGTGGGCGACCGGGTGCGGATCGAGATGGCGGACGGCCGTCCGGTCGACGCGGAGGTCGTCGCTGTCGACGGCGCAGCGGCGCGGTGCATGCCGCTCGGGCCGCTCGACGGGATCACCGCCCGTGCCAAGGTGCTCCACACGGGTGCCCGCGTGCAGGTGCCGACCGGGCGGTCGCTGCTCGGACGCGTGCTCGACGGGCTCGGTCGGCCGATCGACGGCAAGGGGCCGCTCGAACGCGGTGTCGACTTCGTCTCGCTCGATCACGACGCCCCGAGCATCCTCCACCGGCAGCGCATCGACACTCAGCTCGCCCTGGGCGTTCGCGTGCTCGACACCATGACGCCGGTCGGCACCGGCCAGCGTCTCGGTCTGTTCGCCGGATCCGGCGTCGGGAAGTCGTCGCTCATGTCGATGATCGCTCGCGGCTCGACCGCCGACATCACCGTGATCGCCCTGGTGGGGGAGCGAGGCCGCGAGGTGCGTGAGTTCATCGAGGACGACCTCGGTCCGGAGGGTCTGGCGCGCTCGGTCGTGGTGGTGGCCACCTCCGACCAGCCGGCGATGGTGCGCATGCGGTCCGCATTCGTCGCCACGCGCATCGCCGAGCGGTTCCGTCAGGACGGTGCGGACGTCATGCTCATGATGGACTCGCTGACCCGTGTCGCTATGGCCCAGCGCGAGATCGGACTCAGCGCGGGGGAGCCGCCGGCGACTCGCGGATATCCGCCGTCGACCTTCTCGGTGCTGGCGCGGCTCCTGGAGCGCGCAGGAACCGGGCCGGTCGGATCCGTCACCGGCCTGTACACCGTGCTCGTCGACGGTGACGATCACAACGAGCCGATCGCGGATGCTGCCCGCGGCATCCTCGACGGGCACGTCGTGCTGGACCGCGCTCTGGCGGTTCGCGGCCATTTCCCGGCCGTCGACGTCTTGGGGTCCATCTCGCGCGTCGTCTCGAAGATCACCACGGCGGAGCAACGCGCACACGCGGTGACGCTGCGCAGCGTGCTCGCCGCGCGGCGCAGCGCGAACGACCTGATCGACATCGGCGCCTACCGTGCCGGCGCGAACCCGCTCGTCGACGCGGCCATCGCTCATGAGGACGCGATCTCCGGCTTCCTCACACAGGGGATGGACGATTCCACGAGCGCTGCCGAATCCTGGCGGCTTCTCGCCGCCCTCACCACCGAGTTCGGAGGACTGACGCCATGACATTCTCCCTGGCGGGACTCCTGCGTGTCCGCGACGCGCAGGAGCGGGTCGCCGCAGAACAGCTGTCGCGCACGACATCCGCTCGCCTGCAGGCCGAGGCCGCAGAGCATGGCGCCGTCGTGAGCCTGTCCGAGATCAGCGCGCAGGTGGACGACGCGCCGACGATGCTGGCGATGGCGGCAGCCCGGGCGGCCGGTCGTAGCGCGCTCAGCGATCTGCAGACGCTCGCCGAGCTGCGACGCGCGGAGGAGGCCGAAGCCAAAGCCTCGCACGTCGAGGCTCGCCGAGAGCTCAAAGGGCTCGAGCGACTGGAGGGCGCGCATCGCGTCGACAGCATCCGCGCGCAGCAGCATGCCGAGCAGGTGGCGCTGGACGAGATCGCGGTCGTGCGCAGTCTCCGAGAGGAGCGGACGGCATGAGCGCCGTGTCGACGGCGAACGCCACGGTCGCTCCGGGGCTTGCGGCTCTGCTCGGCGGCGCGCCCGAGGGGAACGGCCTCGGCGGCTCGGCCGGGAAGGCACCGTCGTCGTTCGGCGTCGCTTTCGCGTTGGCCGAGCGGATGCTCGATGCCGACGTCGGGGCGACGATGCCCACGGATGCTGAGACCGTCGCACCGAGTGCGGTCACCGTTCCCGCTGAAGGCCCCGACGCGAAGGCTTCGATCGACGTGGAGGGCGAAGGACACGCGGCACCGGATGCCGGGCTGTCGGCAGCGATCGCGATGCTCTCAGCGCCGCCGGTCGCGCCGCAAGCCGAACCGGCGCCGCATCTCGTCGCCGGTGACGAGGCGATCCCTGAGGATGCGCAGGCGGCCTCGGCCCCGCGCGCTGCGCAGGCCACGGACGTGTCGCAGATGACGGATGCCGATGCATCGGTGATTCCGGTCGCGTCCGTGAGCATGTCGAATGTCCGAGCGAGCGACCCCCCGACGGTCCTCGCTCCTCCCGCCGTTGCTGCGACTCCGAGCGCAGCGCCCGACGCTCCTGTCGCTCGCGCTGAGCCCATGCCTGTGTCGGCGCAAGCGCTGAGCGCGACCGCAGCCTCCGGTGCGCTCCCCGTCATTCCCGCGGCGACACCTGTCCCGAAGGACGGCAGCACTCATCCGGATCAGCCGGTGCCCCCGACGTCGGCGGCATCGACATCTGCATCCGCACCCGCCGTGTCGGTCTCGCCGGCCAGCACGCCCGTCGTCGCCGCCCCGGATGCCGCAGCCGCGGTGCCGCGCGCGGTCGCAGCCCAGGTCGCGCCGGTCGTCCTGAGCATCGTCCAACGTCCGGTCGGCAGCCACCAGCTCACGATGACCGTGAACCCCGACACCCTCGGCCCAGTCACCGTTCGAGCGCACATCAGCACGGGCGGCGAGGTGCGGGTCGAACTCCTCGGCGCGACCGACGCCGGACGTGAGGCGCTGCGGACCATCGTCACGGATCTGCGACGCGACCTCGCCGCGGTCATGCCGCACGCGAGCCTGACGCTCGGGTCGAGCGCGTCCGCCGATGCGGGCAACCCCGATCGCGGCGCACAGCCCGGCAGTGGAGGTGCGGCCGGTGAGCACGCACCCGGCGAGCGCGGCCGCGCGGCCGCCGACGGGCGCGCCTCTGCCGAGAGCAGGGCCGGCGGCATCCCCAGCATCCTTCCGATCACGACCCGCGCCGTCTCCGGCGAGGGCCTCGACATCTTCGCCTGAGAGAGGACACACCATGACCGTCGATGCCGTGAGCGCCCCGAGCTCGATCCACACCGGAAGCACCACCGACCCCGCCGCACGCAAACAGGTGTTGGACGGCGAGGTCTTCCTCAAGCTGCTGGTCACACAGCTGACGCATCAGGATCCTTCGAGCCCGATGGACACGAACGAGATGATCTCCCAGACCACCCAACTGGCGATGATGGAGCAGCTGACGACGCTGGCGGACAACGGCACGGAGGCGTTCGCCCTGAGCATGCGCCAGGCGGCCACCGCGCTGATCGGCCAGGAGGCGAGCTACAAGGATGCCGATGGCAAGGCGGTCACCGGCATCGTCACGAAGGTGTCGTTCGACGGCCCCATCCCGCAGGTGACCATCGGCGACAAGACCGTCGCCCTGGATGCCATCACCGGCATCACCTCGAAGTCCACCCCTGCCGCGAGCGATCCCGCCGCAGCCTGATCCCCCTCACCCAGGAAGAGAGAATCCCCATGCTTCGCTCGCTCTACTCCGGCATCTCCGGCCTCCGCTCGCACCAGACCATGCTCGACGTCACCGGCAACAACATCGCCAACGTCAACACCGCGGGCTTCAAGGGCTCGTCAGTCGTGTTCCAGGACTCGCTGTCGCAGCTGATCGGCAACCCCGGCATCCCCGACGATCAGGTCGGCGGACGCAACCCCGCCCAGGTGGGACTCGGCGTGCAGGTCGCCGGCGTCCGCACGAACTTCGCACAGGGGTCGGCTCAGGCGACCGGCCGAGGCGGCGACCTGATGATCTCGGGTGACGGCTTCTTCGCGGTGCGCGCCGGCGGCGAGACGCTGTACACGCGTGCCGGCGGCTTCTCGTTCGACCCGACCGGCAAGATGGTCACCGCCGACGGCGCGATCGTGCAGGGCTGGTCCGCGCAGGACGGCGTCGTGAACACGGGGCAGGGCATCGGGAACATCGTGCTGCCCCTCGACGCGGTCTCTCCGGCCCGTGCCACGACCGGCGCCACCGTCACCGGCAACCTGCCGTCGACCGCGGCGGTCGGCGACGAGCTCGTGCGGGACGTGACCGTGTTCGACGCGCAGGGCACCCCCACCACCCTGAGCCTGACCTTCACGAAGACGGCGACCGGGTGGGACGTCACCGAGCCGGCGAGCGGCGCCAGCGGAGCGCTCACGTTCACCGACGGCAAGCAGACCGGTGCGGGTCTCAGCCTGGCGGCCGGCGGGGTCACCGTCGACCTCACCGCCGTCACCGGATACGCGAGCCTGTCGACGGTCGCGGTCACCGAACAGAACGGCGCAGCCGCAGGAACGCTCAAGTCGTACAGCATCACGGGCGACGGCTCGATCGTCGGCACGTTCAGCAACGGCGCGACGCAGACGCTCGGGAAGATCGCGATGGCGACCTTCGCGAACCCCGAGGGCTTGGAGAAGGCCGGCGGCACGGCATACCGCGTGTCGGTCAACTCCGGAGGCGCGCGGATCGGGGAAGCCGGGCAGGCCGGATTCGGCGGTCTCGTCTCCGGCGCACTCGAGATGAGCAACGTCGATCTGTCTCAGGAGTTCACCAACCTGATCGTCGCGCAGCGCGGCTTCCAGGCCAACGCGCGCATCATCACCACGAGCGACGAGGTGTTGCAGGAGCTCACCCAGCTCAAGCGCTGACGCACCGCTCGCACCCGAGCGGAATCCTCGCCGAACGCGGCCCGTCCTGGTTACCCGGGGCGGGCCGCGTCGCGATAGTCGGGGCTGCCCCGCCTCTCGTCCCACGCCCGGAGACCCACCCGATGATCATCGTCACCCGCCTCGACCGCATCCGGTTCGCGGTGAACCCCGACCTGATCGAGCGCGTCCACTCCTCTCCGGACACGACGCTGCACATGGTCGACGGCGGCGTGTACGTCGTGCAGGAGGACCTCGACGTCGTCATCGACCTCGTCGTCGCGTATCGGGCCCGCGTGCTCGATGCCGCGCAGGCTCTCGGCCGGAAGACGGGGGACTGATCGTGGATCCCGCATTCCTCATCGGGGTCATCCTCGCGTTCGGTGCACTCGTCGCCATGATCACGATGGAGGGCGCGAGCTTCGAGGCGCTCCTCATCCCCGCTCCGATGATCCTGGTGCTCGGGTCGACCATCGGCGTCGGCATCGCGAGTCACACCCTGCGCGACACCCGCCTGGCGATCGCGAGCCTCGGGCGCATGGTGCGGGGGCCGAGATCCACGCCCGAGGCCGTCATCCCCTTCCTGGTCGGCTACGCCGAGAAGGCGCGCGGGGAGGGACTCCTCGCCCTCGAACAGGAGCTCGACGGCGCTCCCGACCCGTTCACCAGGCAGGCGCTGCAGGCCCTGGCCGACGGCACGGATGCCGAAGATCTGCGGATGACGATGGACGACGAGATCACGGCCACCTCGTCGCGCAACCGCATCGCGGCGAAGTTCTTCTCGTCGCTCGGTGGTTACGCTCCGACCATCGGCATCGTCGGAACCGTCGTCTCGCTCACGCACGTGCTCGAGAAGCTCGACGAGCCGGACCACCTGGGTCCGATGATCGCCGCCGCGTTCGTGGCGACGCTGTGGGGGCTGCTCTCCGCCAACTTCATCTGGAACCCGATCGCCGGTCGCCTCGCCCGCATCGGCGCCGTCGAACTCGAGCGCATGACGCTCGTGAGCGAGGGGATGCTGGCGATCCAGGCCGGCAGCGCGCCGCACCTGCTTCAGGAGCGACTCGAAGCCCTGTCCACGGTCAAGCCGAAGCGCCGCAAGACGGACGACGCGAAGAGCGCCGAGCCGAAGGGCGCGGAGGAGCCGCGGTGAGCACTGCCCGCCGCTCCCGCGGCCGTGGGCACGACGAGGACTCGCACGACGAGCCCGACGAGCGCTGGGCCGTCTCCTACGCCGACATGGTGACGGTGCTGATGTGCCTGTTCATCGTGCTGTTCGCGGTGTCGAACGTCGACAAGACGAAGTTCGAGCTGCTCGCCAACAGCCTGGCGACGGGCTTCGGCCAGGAGGAGACGACCGCAGGCGGCGCCGACATCTCGGAGGGACTCGTGATCCCCCCGGAAGTCGAGGACGAGCAGGGCGTGGCCGACCTCACGAAGCGCGCCGCCGCGGAGTACGAATCGCTCGAGGAGCTGCGCGAGCGGATCAGAGCATCACTCGCGGCGCAGGGCCTGCAGGACACCGTCGAGTTCGTGATCGACGACCGCGGTCTCAAGGTCGGCCTGGTGGGTGCCGAGACGTTCTTCGGTGACAACAGCACCGACCTCTCAGCGAAGGCCGACGGTGTGCTCGATGCGATCGGGAACGTGCTGGCGACAGTCGCCAACCAGGTGAGCGTCGAGGGGCACGCCGACCACCGGCTCGCCGCCGCCCCGTATCCGACGAACTGGGAGCTCTCGGGTGGGCGCGCCACGCAGGTCGCCCGCTTCCTCGTGGAGCACGAGTCCATCGCCGGTGCTCGCGTGAAGGCCACCGCATTCTCCGACACCCGCCCGCTCGTGGTGGGCGACAGCCCCGAGGCCCTGGCCAGCAACCGGCGCGTCGACATCATCGTCGAGTCGAACGAGGAAGACCAGGTGCGGGCGTTGCTCCCTGCCCTCGCCGAAGCCGCAGAGGAGAGCTGACGCACCGTGCCCACCATGTCCGAGGAGACCACCATGACCGCAGCCAGCGCGATCGACGACCCGGCCGGCCGGTATCCCGCATACGACTTCAGCCGTCCGGCGCAGCTCGGCCGTGACAGCATCCGTCGACTGGAGGCATCGTTCGAGTCCTTCGCGCGGCTCTGGTCGTCGCAGCTGACCGCGAAGATCCGCGTGCGGACGCACCTGTCGCTCGACAGCGTCGCGCTCGTCTCCTATGAGGAGTACGCGCAGACCCTGCCCAGCACGACGGCGATGGTCGCCGGTTCCTTCACCGATCGGGACGAACCGTGCGTCGTGCAGTTCGGCCTCGACAGCGCGCTGCTCTGGGTCGTGCAGATGATGGGCGGCCGGAGCACCTCGCTGCCCGAGGCACGCACCTTCACTCCGATCGAGCTCGCGCTGATCCGCAACCTGATGGAGGGCACGTTCGAGCATCTCTCCGCGAGCATGGGCACGCTGCTGCCCGGCGAGCCGATGTTCGGCGGCGTGCACTACAACCCGCAGTACCTGCAGGTGATCGCCGCGTCGGCAGCGGTGATCGTCGCCCGGTACACGATGCGCCTCGGCGATACCCAGACGGTCGCATCGGTCATGCTCCCCGCGTCGGCGGTCGTGGATCGCCTGGCGGCGTCGGGAGCGGATGCCGCGGCGGCCCGCGGCGCCGCGCACACCCGTGATCAGGTGCACAGCACGCCGCTCGAGATCACACTGCGCCTCGCGCCGATCACGATCGGGGCCGGTGAGGTGCTGAACCTCGCGCCGGGCGACCTGCTGCGCCTCCCGCATCCCGAGACGACCCCGTACGAGCTGATGGCGGGGCGCACGCCGATCGCCCGCGCCACCCCGGGCAGCCGGGGCTCGCGGCTCGCCTGCACCATCACGACCACCCACGAGGAGAACCACTGATGAGCACCTTCCACGAGACAGCCATCGCCGCGGCGATCGCCGGCAAGCTGCCGCTCGGCTATCCCGTCATCCCGACGCCGTCCTCCGACCCGGGTGCCACCGGCGAGGCCGTCGCCGTGAGCTTCACCGGCACGCCGGGCGCGCGCATCGCGATCCAGGTGTTCGACCCGGCCCAGCTCGAGGACGGCTCGAAGAGCGCCGAGCTGGCCGACCGCCTGCACCCGGTGTTCGAGGCCGCGGCTATCGTGCTCGGCACCGGATCCCTCAGTGACGGAGAGCAGGTGAGCGCTGCCGAGGTGTTCACGGCCTCCGGCACGCAGGTGTTCGACCTCGTCGATGCATCGGGCGCCATCGCGGCTCGAGCCTCCGTGCGCATCGACGGCGACCGCGCGGCTGCCGCATCCACCGGTCCGCAGCGGCTCAGCCGTATCGCCGGCGTCGAGATGGAGCTGGTCGTCGAGATCGGTCGCACACGGATGCCGGTGCGCGACGTGCTCTCGCTCGAGCCCGGTCACGTCGTCGAGCTCGACCGCGCCGCCGGGTCGCCCGCGGACATCAAGCTCAACGGCCGGCTGATCGGTCACGGCACGGTCGTCGTCGCCGACGGCGACTTCGCGATCCGTGTCGAGCGCATCCTCGACGGCGCAGAGAGCGTCTGAGCATGGACGACGTGCTCGTCGCGCTGCGCATGATCGTCGCACTGGCGGCCGTGCTCGGCCTGCTGCTGTTCCTCAGCCGCCGGCTGCAGAAGGCGGGCGCGAAGGGCGACAGTCCGATGTCCGGGCTGCTGCCGAAGAGTCTCGGTCGGATCAGCGGACTCCGCCGGAGTCACGCGACTCCAGGTCGTGGCACGAAGGCACGGCCGGAGAAGATCACCGTCGTCGCTCGGTCGGGGATCGGTGCCAAGGCACAGCTCGTCGTGGCCGAGTTCGGCGGCATCCGCTATGTGCTCGGTGTCACCGAGCACGGCATCAGCGTCGTCGACACGCAGGAAGCGCCGCTGACGGAGGAGGACGAGGCGGTGGATGAGGCGGATGAGGCAGGACACGCCACAGACGACGGGTCGTCGACGGGCGATCTCGACATCTTCGATGACGCGGAGTGCCCGCTGAAGTCGGTCGCCTGAGCGCTCACTGCCGGTTGCCCGCCGGTTACGCGATGCGGCCGGTGTCGCGATAGTCGTCGTCGAGCACGGATCGCTCGACCTCCTGGCTACGGATCGGCCACGTCTCCCATCTTCGGAGTGCCGCCCGTGCCCGCAATCGCCGCCGCCGCTGCGCTGCCGTCGAGCGCGCGGCGGACGCAGAGGCGCATCTGGATCCTGATCGCCGTCGCGCTGGGGATCGCCGCTCTGCTCGTGTGGTGGAGCGCCACCGGCGCGCACGCCGCGGCGTCGGCCCTGCCGACCGAGACGGGTGACGGCGAAGGCGTGACGATCAACGGCATCAACGGCACGCCGTCCGACAGCATCATGACGCTGCTCGGCATCACGGTGCTGAGCGTGGCGCCTGCGCTGCTGCTGATGATGTCGAGCTTCACGAAGATCTTCGTCGTGCTCGCTCTCACCCGCAACGCGCTCTCCCTGCCTTCGATCCCGCCGAATCAGGTGCTCGCAGGACTCAGCCTGTTCCTGACGCTGTTCATCATGTGGCCGGTTCTCACCGACATCAACGCGGTGGCGGTCGCGCCGTTCACCGAGGGGCAGGTCGATTTCGGGCGGGCGTTCGAGCTCGCGCAGCAGCCCCTCAGGGAGTGGATGCTCGCCTTCACGCGTGAAGAGGACATCGCGCTGATGTACCGCGCCGCGCAGCTGGACAATCCCGCGGACGCCGCGAGCATCCCGCTGCACACCCTCGTGCCGGCGTTCATGCTGAGCGAGCTGCGCGCCGCCTTCCTCATCGGCTTCATCATCTTCGTGCCGTTCCTGGTGATCGACCTCGTCGTCGCCAGTGCGCTGATGTCGATGGGCATGATGATGCTGCCGCCGGTGATGATCTCGCTGCCGTTCAAGATCCTGCTCTTCCTGCTCATCGACGGGTGGGGGATGGTCATCACGGCCCTCGTGCAGTCCTACAGCGGAGGTGGCGGATGAACCCGGAAGCGGTCGTCGACATCGGCCAGGCGGCTCTCATCCTCGCGGCGAAGCTCTGCGCACCTCTGCTGATCACGGCGCTCGTGGTCGGTTTCGCGATCTCGTTGCTGCAGTCGATCACGCAGGTGCAGGAGATGACGATCTCCTTCGTGCCGAAGCTCGTCGCCGTCGGCATCGCGCTGCTCGTGAGCGGTCACTGGATGATCGCCGAGATGATCGCCTTCACGAACGAGCTGTTCGCGCGAATACCGTCGCTGTTGAACGGCGGCTGATGAACATCCCGATCGACTTCACCTGGCTCGAGGCGACGGCCCTCGCGTGCGTGCGGATCACGGCGTTCCTCGTGATCGCTCCGCCGTTCAGCCACGGCACCGTCCCGATGCGGATCCGCGCGATGCTGGGCGCAGGCCTCGCCCTCGCGGTGTCGCCGGTCGTCACGGTCGGGTACGAGCGGCTCGACACCGGGGGATTCATGCTCGCCCTGGCAGGCCAGGCGCTCACCGGTGCGCTGCTGGGGTTCCTCGTGATGCTGCTGTTCAGCGCGATCCAGGGCTCCGGCCACCTCGTCGACACCTTCGGCGGGTTCCAGCTCGCGCAGGCGTTCGACCCCGGGATGGCGGTCAACGGCGCGCAGTTCACCCGACTGTTCCAGATGACCGCGATCGTGCTGCTGTTCGCGTCTGACGGCTACCAGCTCGTGCTCGGTGGACTGTTCCGGTCGTTCGACGCGATCCCGGTCGACGGCATGATCGATCTCGCGAAGCCTGCGGAGGCGCTGGTCGGGGCGACGGCGCAGATGATGCTCAGCGCCGTGCAGATCGCCGGCCCGCTGCTGATCGTGCTCTTCCTCGCCGACGTGGGCCTCGGGCTCGTGACCAGGGTCGCACCGGCCCTGAACGCGTTCGCGATGGGCTTCCCGATCAAGATCGGCCTCACGCTGCTGCTCGTCGGCTTCGTCTACGCGGCCCTGCCGGGCGTGGTCGCTGCGATCGCGGATGACGCGGCCCGACTGCTGCTGGGTGTGACCCGATGAGCGAGACGGACACCGGCGAACGGAGCGAGAAGACCACCGATCGTCGTCTGAAGGAGGCGCGTCGCAAGGGGCAGATCGGACGCAGCCAGGACTTCACGGCGTGGGTCTGCATCGCAGCGGCCGCGATCATGTCGCTGCCGGCGATCGCCTCGGCGACGCAGGTGCTCACCGAGTTGTTCCTGCGCGTCGCGCCGGTGGCGGCGCACCCCACCGACGGCGCGGCTGTGGAGGTGCTCGGCGCCGCGCTGAACTCGATGGGCGGCATCCTGATGCCGATGCTGCTCGTCGTGCTGCTCGCGACCACCGCGACCGCCGTCGCCCAGGGCGGGATCCACCTACGAGGTGTGACGATGCGCACCGAGCAGCTGAACATCATCACGGGCCTGAAGCGCGTCTTCGGCCGGCAGGCGCTCTGGGAGGGCGCGAAGGCACTGCTGAAGACCGCGGCGATCGGCCTCTCGCTGTGGATCGTCGTCGCAGGTCTCGTGCCGGTGCTCATGGCCAGCGGCAGCCACAACATCACCTGGCTGCTCGAACAGGCCGCAGGGGGAGCGGTCGCGCTGCTGCAGGTCGCCGTCGTCGTGGGCATCCTGCTCGCGGCGATCGATGTCGCGGTGGTCCTCCGCCGCAACCGCAAGCACACGCACATGACGAAGAAGGAAGCCAAGGACGAGCACAAGAAGAGCGAGGGCGATCCGCTGGTGCGGTCGCAGCGGCGCTCGCGTCAGCTGGCGATGAGTCGCAACCGCATGATCGCGGCGGTCAGCGACAGCGACGTGGTGCTCGTGAACCCGACCCACGTCGCCGTGGCGCTGCGCTACGAGCCGGGCAAGGCCGCGCCGCGGGTCGTCGCCAAGGGCGCGGGCATCGTGGCCCTGAAGATCCGCGAGCGGGCCGAGGAGGCGGGTGTGCCCATGGTGCGCGACATCCCGCTCGCCCGCGCACTGCACGCTGCGTGCGAGATCGGCCGGGAGATCCCGGAGGAGCTCTACACGGCGGTCGCCCAGGTGCTCGCCTTCATCGAGCACCTGAAACGCCGCGGCTCCGCGCGCGGCACCCACACGATGCCCTTCGCGAGCACTCGCGAACGCGGCCTCTGAATCCCGATCCCACCCCCGAACCGAAACGAGAAAGCGAAGCGCATGATCGGTCAGCTGCTGTCCAAGGGAGCCGTTCCCGTCGGTGTCGTCGGCATCATCCTGCTGCTCATCGTGCCGATCCCGACGCCGCTCCTCGACGTGCTCATCGTCGTGAACATCTCGTTCGCGCTGCTGATCCTTCTCACCGCGATGTTCGTGAAGAAGCCGCTCGACTTCTCGGTCTTCCCGAGCCTGCTGCTGGTCGCGACGCTGTTCCGGCTCGGACTCAACGTGGCCTCCACCCGCCTCATCCTCAGCGAGGCGCACGCCGGCCAGGTCATCCAGGCTTTCGGGCAGATCACGATCAGCGGGTCCCTCGTGATCGGCGCGGTGATCTTCCTGATCCTCACCGTCATCCAGTTCGTCGTCGTGACCAAGGGTGCCGAGCGCGTGGCCGAGGTCGGCGCGCGGTTCACGCTCGACGCGATGCCGGGCAAGCAGATGGCGATCGACGCCGACCTGAACGCCGGGCTCATCACCGACACCGAGGCCCGCAGACGTCGTGCCGAGGTGGCGGCGGAGGCCGACTTCTACGGTGCCATGGACGGTGCGTCGAAGTTCGTGAAGGGCGATGCGATCGCCGGCATCGTGATCGTGATCATCAACTTCGTCGGCGGCATCGTCATCGGCATGGTGCAGCACGGCATGGAGATGGGCGATGCGCTGGAGACCTACAGCATCCTGACCATCGGCGACGGCCTGGTCACCCAGATCCCCGCGCTGCTGATGGCGGTCTCCACCGGCATGATCGTGACGCGCGAGAACGTCGAAGCGGAGATGGGCCAGGCGGCGGCCAAGCAGCTGCTGCAGTCGCGCAACGCGCTCGTGATCACCGGACTCGCGGCGATCGCGATGGGCTTCATTCCCGGGATGCCGCTGCTGGTGTTCGCCGGAATCGGCGCGGTGCTGCTGTTCGCGGCCTCCCGCGTCAAGGCCAGTGAGGATCGCGAGGCGGCGATCGAGGCCGACGCCCAGCACCAGGAGGCCGTGGAAGCCGGGACGGAAGGGCCGGAGGAGCTGATGGACCGGATGCGCGTCCACGCCCTCGAGATCTCGCTCTCGCCCGACATCGTCGACCTGGCATCCGGGGGAGCGGGAGACCTGCTCACGAGGGTCAAGTCCCTCCGCCGCAAGCTCGCGCTCGACATCGGCATCCTGATGCCGCCGGTCCGCACCAGGGACAACATCGAGCTGCCCGCGCAGACCTACGCGATCCTCATCGCCGGAGTCGAGGTCGGCCGTGGCTCGGTCCCGCGCGGGCACGTGCTCGCGATCGGGACCGGACTCGACCAGCTCCCGGGAGCCGTCGTGATCGATCCGGTCTTCGGGCTCGAGGGCAAATGGGTGCCCGCCGAGATGTCGCACGCTGCGGACATGGCCGGCGCCACCGTGATCGACAGGGCCAGCGTGATCATCACGCACCTGTCCGACGTCGTGCAGACCCAGGCGCACCGCCTGCTCTCTCTCGAAGACGTTCGCCAGCTCACGGAGCACCTCAAGCAGTCGAGTCCGGCCACCGTCGAAGAGCTCACCCCGGCGGTGCTCTCGCTCGCCGGCATCCAGCGCGTGCTCGCCGGGTTGCTGGCGGAGCGCGTGCCGATCAACGACCTCGCGCGCATCTACGAAGCACTCGCGCTCCGCGGCAAGACGTCGACAGAGACGGCAGGCCTGATCGATGCGGCACGCGCTGCTCTCGGACCGGCGATCGCGGCGAGATTCGCCGAGGACGGTCGCATCCGCGTCGTCATGTTCGAGCCGCTGCTGGAGCAGCAGATGCTCGAGGGGATGCGCGTCGTCGACGGGCTCCCGCAGATCGTGCTGACGCCTGAGGCGACCCTGCAGGTGCTCGAGAGCGTCCGCCGCACGGTCGCGGAGCTCGACCAGGCCGGCCCCGAGCCCGTGCTCGTGTGCGCGCCCTCATTGCGTCAGGGGGTGCGGCGCATGGTCGCTGCGCAGGTCGCCGGACTGCCCGTGCTCTCCTACGACGAGGCCGGTGCCGGCGGCCTCGCCACCGACGTCGTCGGAGTCGTGCGCGTGACGCAGTCCGCGCTGCCGAGCGCTGCGGGGTAGCCGCGAATCCGCTCGTTTACGAGGCTATGCACTAGCTTTGTGAGCAGGATGGCGTGAGCGCGCCGAAGCCATGGAAGGCGGATTGACATGCTGGTGCTGACGAGGCGCGCGAACGAGAGCATCGTGATCGGAGACGACATCACGATCACGATCCTGGCGGTGACCCCCGGTGGCGTGCGGGTCGGCATCGACGCCCCGCGAGACATGCGCATCCACCGCGCCGAGGTCGTGCTCGCGATCGGCAACGCCAATCAGGAAGCCGTGCAGACCGCGTCGGACGACGCCGCCGAGAACGTCCTCCTCGGAGCCTTGGGGCGGCTGAACGTCACCCCCTGAGCAGTGTCAATGGGGAGTTCTCCCCATGCGGGCCGAGTTACTGCCCTTCGGGTTGTCGCGATAGTCGTGTGTGTGACGGGAGCTCCTGTCACGGAAGCTTCGACCCGACGAGGTGACGTACTGTGGCCGCCCACGATCTGAGCATGCAGCTCCTGCGGGAGCGCGAACTGCTCGAGATGCTGCTCTTCAAGCTCGACGAGCAGCAGATGCTCCTGGCTACCGGACGCAACCGCTGGATCCGCCACGCGTCGACGGAGATCGAGCGGGTGCTCGCCGCCATGCCGACCGTCGCCCTCTCCCGGGACTCACTGGTCGTCGCGACGGCCGACGAATGGGGCGCGCCGGGCGCAATCACGCTCCGCGACCTGATCGATGCGGCACCGGACGACGGGTGGCGTGAGGTGCTGACCGGACACCTGACGACCATGACCGCACTCGCGGACGAGATCGAGCAGATGAAGCAGATCAACGAACATCGACTGCGCACGGCGATCCGCGTCACCCAGGAGACCATCGCCGGGCTCGGTGTCCCGTCCGGCGAATACAGCCCGTCCGGAGACGTCGTCCGCGACGGAGACGCCCGACTGCTCGACACCCGGATGTGAGGTGACCATGTCTTCGTTCGCAGGTCTTCGTCTGGCGGAATCCGCCCTCAACGCCGCACGCGCCGGCATGACCGTCACCGGTCAGAACATCGCCAATCAGACCACGACGGGCTACACCCGTCAGCGGGTCGACCAGGCTCCCGTGTCCGGTCCAGGGCAGACGGGGCTCTGGAAGAGCGGGCTCGGTATCGGCGGCGGCGTGAACGTGACCGGTGTCGCGCGTCTCGGCGACGCGGTGCTCGACGCCCGGGTCCGCGATGCCCTCTCGACCTCGGGATTCTGGAGTGCCAGGGCGGCTGCGGCCGGCCAGGTCGAGAGCATGCTGGCCGAGCCGACCAAGGACGGGCTGGCCGCGAACATGAATCGCTTCTGGTCCGGATGGTCCGATCTCGCCAACACCCCCGAACCGGCCGCGGCGCAGGTCGTGCTCACGAACGCACAGGTGCTCATCGGGCAGATCTCCGCCGGATACGAGTCGGTCGCAGGCCAGTGGACGGATCTGCGCGGCCAGGTGGACCGCGACATCGCCGACGTCAACGCCGTCGCCGGCCAGGTCGCCGCGCTCAACGGCCAGATCCGCGATGCACTGCAGTCCGGTCGCAACGCCAATGAGCTCATCGATCAGCGCAGCGTGCTCGCGCAGCAGCTGTCCACCGCGGTCGGCGCCAAGGGCATCGTCGAGAACGACGGCACGCTCACCGTGAGAGTCGACGGCAACGCGCTCGTCGCCGGAGACGCCAGCCGCGCGCTCGTCGTGAGCGGACCGCGGGAGATCCAGGACGGCGGCCGGATCGCCGTCGCGTGGGCGGACCGCCCCGACCTGCCGGTCGCGATCGGCGGTGGCGTGATCGGCGGCACCATCAGCGCGCTCGCTCCCGCCACGGAGGGCGGCTCGCTCGCCAGCGTGGCCGCTGCCTACAACGAGACTGCGACCGCGCTGGCCACGGCCGTCAACGACATCCATCGGACGGGTGTCACTTCGAGCGGCGCGCCCGGAGGCGACTTCTTCGCGATCGACGCGAGCGGCCCTGCCGCAGTGGGACTGCGAGTGGTGCCGACCGGCCTCGACCAGCTGGCCCTTGCCGCACCGGGCGCCGGCGCGAAGGACACCACGATCGCCGACCGCATCAGCACCCTCGGCGCATCTGCGACCGGGCCGAGCAAGACCTGGTCGAGCTTCATCACCGGGTTCGCGGTCACCGTCGCCGGAGACCTGCAGCGTGCAGACATCGCCGACATGGGGGCCGTCGCCGCCGTGACGGCCCAGCAATCCAACGCCTCGGTGGACGGTGACGAGGAGACCATCAACCTCCTCACCTACCAGACCGCCTATCAGGCGGCCGCGCGCGTGCTCACCGCCATGGATGAGGCGCTGGACCTGCTGATCAACCGAACCGGCCTCGTCGGCCGCTGACTGGGGAGTCGACATGATCGGACGCATCACGAGCAGCACCATGACGCAGCAGTCGCTGCGCACGCTGCAGAGCAACCTCGCCGACCGCGAGCGCCTGCAGAACCAGGCCGCGTCGCAGCGAGCGTTCCGCTCACCGAGCGAGGATCCGGCTGCGGCGGCCACCACGCTCGGCGTGCACGGCGAGCAGTCCAGGGTGGCGCAGTACGCGCGCAACCTCAGCGACGGCATGGCCTGGGTGACGACCGTCGACACCGCCCTCGGCGCGAGCACCGATCTGCTCAACCGTGCGCGTGACCTGACCGCCCAGGGTGCGAACTCCGGCGCGCTCAGCCCGACCGCCCGTGAGTCGATCGCGCAGGAGCTCGAGACGATCAGCGCCGAGCTGCTCGCTCAGGCCAACACCACGGTGCTCGGACGCAGTGTCTTCGCCGGGACCAGCGACTCCGGGGCGGCGTTCGACCCGGGCACCTTCACGTTCAACGGCGCACCGGGAGACGGCGTGCGTCGGCGCATCAGCGAGAACGAGACGGTCCGCGTGGATTTCGACGGCTCGCAGGCGTTCGGCGTGGGCGCGAACAGCGCGTTCGCACTTCTCACGGACATCGCGGCCGAACTTCGAGGGGGAGCGAACGTCGGCTCGCGCCTCGACGACATCGACGCGAGGCTGAAGGACGTGGTCGCGGCTCGCGGCACGACGGGTGCGCGTCAGGTGCAGATCGAGCGCGCAGCATCCCAGAACCTCTCGATCTCCACCGACCTGGAAGCACGTCGTGCCGAGGTCGAGAACGTCGACAGCCTCGAGGTGCTCGTGCGCCTGCAGTCCGCCGAGCTCGTGTTCCAATCCGCCCTGCAGGTGACGGCCAAGTCGCTGCAGACTAATCTGCTGGAGTTCCTGCGATGACCACGACCTCTGCCGGTCAGACCGCTGTCGCGATCGAGTTCGCCACGGCGATGCCCGGTCTGAGCCCGTACACGGCGTTCAGCCTCGCGAGCATCGTCGGCGTCGAGGGACTCTATGCGCTGCGAGCGGTGGATGCCGACGTGCGACTGTTCCTGCTCGAGACCGCGGTCGTCGATCTCGAGTACGCACCCCGGATCCCCGTCGGTATCCGTGGGGAGATCGGTGCGACCGACGCCGACGTGCTGCGGACGTTCGTCATAGCCAACCCTTCGGATGACGGCGTCCACGTCAATCTGCGTGCGCCCATCGTCGTGCATCCCGACACCGGACGCGCGGCGCAGGTCATCCTCGACGACCAGGACTACCCGATCCGGGCGCTTCTCCGCGAGCACTGAGGTCCGGGGGATCCGGGCGAACCGGCTCGCGAACCAGTGAATTCGAATATTCACCGCAGATACGAAGGAAGAAGCACTATTCTCTGAGGGGTAAGGGCTGGGGCCTCACAGAACCCGGTGTCGTCGAGATGGGACCCGACGATCCGCGGAGCTGGCTTGTCGGGGTACAGCGACGCAGCTCGGCGACGGGCGAACACACAGGGGACGACGAAGATCATGAGCACATCGAAGACGCTGGATGCCAACCGCGTGAGCAAGCGCGAGTTCGTACAACGATTCGCACGACGCGGGGGGATCTCGGTCTTCGCCGCGCAGACCGCGTACAACGCCATGATCGATGAGCTGCTCGACCTCGTGAGCCAGGGCAACACCGTCACCCTGACCAACTTCGGCAAGTTCTACCCGCAGAACCACAAGGGACACCGCGTGCAGTTCGGCAAAGACGAGGGTACCGGCGAGGTCACCGACTACACCGTGCTCAAGTTCTCCGCGACGCGCGAGGTGAACAGGCGCGTCAAGACCAACGACTGACGATCGTGATCTGATCGTGAGCAGGATCCCCGGGAGCCGCGGCTCCCGGGGATCCTGCTGTGTGCTCCGGGGATCTAGCATGGAGTCCAGATCGTGCGATCGCCCGGGAACGGCCGCACGGCGGGCCGCTGGGGAGGGCTCGCGTCGACCGTGAGAAAGATGAACTCCCCATGCCCCTGCGTGCGCGCAATCGACTCGTCGTCGAGCATCTCCACATCGTCGGAGCGGCGACGGCCCAGCTGGCCTCCCGGGTGACCCAGGTGCCTCGCGACGACCTGACTTCCGCCGGCGCCTACGCGCTCGTCCGTGCGGCAGACCGCTACGACTCGAGTCTCGGCGTGCCTTTCGGCGCGTTCGCGCGCGACCGGATCAACTGGGCGCTCAAGGACGAGCTCCGCTCGCTGGACTGGGCGCCGCGTGAGGTGCGCGCCGGCGTCAAGGCGGTGTCGAAGGCGCGCGAGCGCCTCACCGCCTCACTCGGACGGACACCCACGGTGGCCGAGATCGCGCAGGTGATGGACGTCGCACATGACGTCGTGCGCGAGCGCCTCGCCGACGCTGATCGCGTCGTAGCCAGTCTGGACGCGCCGGACGTGGGGGAGTTCCGCTGGACCGGCGACCTTCCGGACGAGGTCGTGATCGCCTCGGAGCGCGACGAGTTCCTGCACCGCGCCGTCGATGCGCTGCCGGAGCGGAAGCGTTTCGTCATCCGCGCCATATATTTCGACGACCGGACGGTCAAGGACGTCGCCGTCGAGCTCGGCGTCTCGCACGCTGCGGTATCGCAGCAGCGTTCAGAGGCGGTGCGGATGCTCAGGGATGCCGTCGAGCGCTTCTTCCGCGAAGGGGCCGTCGCCGTGTCGCCCCGATCGAGGATGCTCGATGCCTACCTCGAACGGATCTCGGCCGGGCGCCAGAGATCGAATCCGTCTGCGGACTGACCCACCAGAGTCAGCCTCACCGACGTGGGGTAGATCTCGGGTTCCTCGTCATCGTCGCCGAGCAGGTCGAGTCTGTCGATCGGGACGAAGATGCTGCCGTCCGGCTCGAAGATGAGATCGCGCGGAACGAACGAGGCGAAGATCGAGCGGGTGGAGTTGCGCAGTTCGAATGTCCGGCCGACGTCGCCGCGTTCGAACAGGTTCAGCTCCACCTCGTCGGACCAGACCTTGCCATCGGGGAAGCGCGCCTCGATGCGGTAGGTGCTCGGTTCGATCGTGCGGATGTTGAGATCGTCGACGATCTCGGAGAACAGGGAGTCCGGCTGCCGGAGCTCGAAGGCGATGGCGCGCAGGTGGTCGTAGTTCAGCCGCGCGCGGCGGGAGAACAAGGCGACGTTCTCGATCTCCTCGGGGTCGGCACCCGGCACCTGATCGACGAGGTACTGACGCACCTCATCGGGGCCGGGATAGTCGAAGCGCAGGTGGTAGTGGAAGCGGCCGGGCCGGCTGACGAGGTAGGTGCTCACGTCGGACATGTCGTTCACGGAGAGGCAGTAGATGCGCTTGGCGGACGACAGTCCGTCGAACAGCGACAGGAACTGGTTCTGACGATTGAGGCCGTCGGCGGTACCTCGACGCCCTGCGGGGAAGATCTTCTCGAACTCGTCGAAGATGATCAGGCACTCGTCGAGGCTGTCGAGGAAATCGACGACGCCGTCGTCATCCGCCGTCACCACCACCACCGGCAGACCCTGTTCGCGCGCCTCCTCGGCGACCATGCGCAGGAAGAGGGACTTGCCGATGCCCTTGTCGCCGGACAGCATCACGCCGAGACTGCGCTCGGAGCGCGCGTAGGACTGGAAGATCTTCGCGACCTTCTTGTCCCGACCGCCGTAGACGCGCTCGGCGCCGATGGTCAGGTCTTCGATCCTGATCAGGCTGAAGCCCTCTTTCGGTGAGAACCCGACCCGATAGGTGCCCAGCGGGAACGCCTCGTGCGTGCGCACAGCGTCGTCGTACACGCGAACGTGTCCGCCGGTCTCGATGTAGGTGGGTGCCAACACCCTCCTCCTTCACTCCCCGATGTACCTATCGGCCGGACTCGGCGATCGGTAAGGCGATGACCGACGCCCTTCTCGCTCGGCGATGCGAACAGGAGCCGCTCAGACGGCTGATCATGCGCGCGCTGTGCTCTCCGCCTGCACACTGTGTCATGACCGCGAAGGCCTCGACAAGTGCGGGTCGGCGTGTCGACGGTGAGTTTTCTCTTCGTTTACGTGGAGGAAGAGCGCGTTCTTTCCCTCGGTCTGCGTTTGCGGAACCTCCGACAGTATTCTGAGCGCACCGGGGGCGAGCAGGTCGGAGCGCGAGTATGGGCGGGATGGATGAGGCAGGGGAGCCGGTCACCGGCTCGATCGTCATCCAGGTCGAGGCCGCGCCTCAGGGGATGATGCGCTGCACCTTGGATGCTGCGGGACCGCAGCGCGTCTGGTGGACCGTGCTCCTCGCGCACGATGACGCCGTGATGGGTGCGGCGACGTCGCCGGAGCAGATGGCGAACCTGCTCATCCGAGGCAGCATCGAGTGCATCCGGCAGAGCGTGCCGAGTCTCGAGGTGGGCGGGTTGACGATGCGCCTGGAGCCAGGTCCGAACGACAACGCTCAGGTCGTCTCCACCGGCCCTGCGCGATACCGCTCATCGGAATGGGCGGCCCTCGTCCACGCAGTGCGAGAGTGAGCCGACGGGGATCATCGAGAACTCGACGCTCACGGTCGTCGGCCGTGCGGGTCGCGGCTGTTCAGCGTCGCCACCACCTGGTCGTAGTCGCCGGGGGCCTCGCCGTAGCGGAGGAACTTGACGTTCTCGACCTGGATCTCGGTCGCGTCGGGCTGCGCCTCGAACAGGTCGACGACCTCGGTGATGAACGCGTCGAGAGGCATCGCGAAGTCGCTGTCGCGCTGCCCGGGCATCAGGTCGGTCTGCACGGACGGCGGCTCGAGCTCGATGACCTTCACGGTCGAGCCCGCGAGCTGCAGCCGCAGCGACTCGCTGAGCATGTGGATCGCCGCCTTGCTGGCGTTGTAGCTCGGCGTCGCCCGCAGGGGAGCGAAGGCCAACCCGGAGGAGACGGTCACGATCGTGGCATCCGCCATGCTGCGGAGGTGCTCGATGAACGTGGCGATGAGGCGGATGGGGCCGAGCACGTTCGTGACGATGGTCCGCTCGGCGTCGTCGAGGAATCCCGACGGCCGCGACCAGTCCTCGACGCGCATCACGCCGGCCATCGTGACGACCACGTTCAGGTCGGGGTGCGCGGCGAGCACCTCGGATGCCGCGGAACGGATGCTGTCGGCATCCGTCGTGTCGATCTGCACGGTGTGGATGCCGGAGCCCTCCGCGGCGATCTCCCGCAGCAGCTCGGTGCGGCGCCCGCCGACGATGACAGTGTTGCCCTTGGCGCGGAGAGCGCGGGCGAGAGCGAGGCCGATGCCGCTGGTCGCCCCGGGGATGAAGATGGTGTTTCCGCTGATGTTCATGAGTCCAGACTCGATCAGCCGCGCCGACCCCACCAGAGAGCGGTCATCCAGGGATCGGCGCTCCCTGGATGAGGGCGGCCGCGCGGGGGGATACTTCTGGAGTGGATCGAGAAGCACTGGCGGAGTTCCTCCTGCGACGACGGGAGAGGCTGCAGCCGTCCGACGTGGGGCTGAGCGCGGGAGCGCGGCGCCGCACCCCTGGTCTCCGCCGCGAGGAGGTCGCGCAGCTCGCCGCGATGTCCACCGACTACTACACCCGGCTCGAGCAGCGACGGGGACCGCAGCCGAGCCTGCAGATCGTGGCGGCTCTGGCCCGCGCGCTTCGTCTGACCTCGGACGAGCGCGACTATCTCCACCGCATCGCCGGCTACAGCGCACCGGACCGCGCGGCTTTCGCGGGACATGTGCGCCCGGGCATGCTGCGCATCCTCGACCGGCTGCACGATTCACCCGCGTTCGTGGTCTCGGCGCTCGACGAGGTGCTCGTGCAGAACGACGCGGCCCGCGCCCTGCTCGGCGACGCGAGCCGCTGGGAAGGGCTCGAGCGCAGCGGGATCTACCGCTGGTTCACGCACCCCGAGACGGAGAGACGTCGCTACCCCGAGCGCGACCATCGACGACAGAGCCGCTCTCTCGTCGCTTCGCTGCGCGCCGCGCATGGTGCCCTGGGCACCCGGTCGCGTGCAGGCGAGATCGCCGCGGAGCTCAGCCGCACGAGCCCCGAGTTCGTCGCGCTCTGGGAGACGCAGGAGGTTCGGCGGCGGTTCGAGGAGCACAAGGTCCTCGTCCACCCCGAGCTCGGAGAGATCGAGGTGGACTGCCAGGCGCTGTTCACCGAAGACGAGTCGCAGTCGCTGATCGTGCTGACCGCCGCGCCGGGCAGCGACGCCGCCAGCAAGCTCGAGCTGGTCAGGGTGCTCGGGATCCAGACGATCTGAGAGGCGGGCTCAGGACTCTTCGTGCGTCCGCGGGTCGGCGTCGAAGAGGCGACCGTCGGCGTGACCGAGTGCGGTGAGGGCATCCACCTCGGCATCGTCGAGCACGATCTCCGCGGCGGCGAGGTTCGAGACCTGGTGTTCGAGCGACGACGCCTTCGGGATCGAGACGGTCTCCCGGGCGACGTGCCAGGCGAGGACCGCCTGCACCGGGGTGATGCCGTGTGCTGCGGCCACCTCGAGCACGACGGGTTCCTCCACCAGGGCCTTGGCCCGGCCGAGCGGGCTCCACGCCTCGGTGAGGATGCCCTGCTCGCGGTGGTAGGCCAGCTGCTCCTCCTGCGGGAAGTACGGGTGCAGTTCGATCTGGTTCACGACCGGACGCACGCCCGTCTCACGTTCGATGCGCTCGAGGTGCTCGGGCAGGAAGTTCGACACGCCGATCTGGCGCACGATGCCGCGCTGCTGAGCGTCCACGAGGGCCGCCCAGGCCTGCACGTACTCGTCCTGGCCGGGGTTCGGCCAGTGGATCAGGTGCAGATCGGTGACGTCGAGCCCGAGCCGTGAACGGCTCTCCTCGATGCTGGTCCGCGCCTTCGCGGTGGGGTGATGGCGTCCGGGAAGCTTCGTCGTGACGATGATCTCCGCACGGGGAACGTCGGATGCCGCGACGCCGCGGCCCACGGATCCCTCGTTCTCGTAGTTGAACGCCGAGTCGAGCAGCCGGTAGCCGGCGCCGAGCGCACTCGTCACGGCAGCAGCGCCGTCGTCGCCGTTCAGCGCGTAGGTGCCGAGGCCGATGGCCGGCAGTGCGAAGCCGTTGTGAGCGGTGAAGGTGGGAACAATGGGCATCGAGGCTCCTTCGAGGCAGGTGTCTCTTCAGCGTAGGGCGTGACCTGCGATGCTGGCTCTCATGATCGATGTCGTGCGCTGCCCGTGCCTCTCCGGCGACGTGTTCGAATCCTGCTGCGGTCCGCTGCTGCGCGGCGTCCCTGCTCCGACGGCCGAGCGTCTGATGCGATCGCGGTACACCGCCTTCACGCTCGAAGACGCTCCGCACCTGCTGCGCACGTGGCACCCGACGACGCGTCCCGCCTCCCTCGAGTTCGATCCGGGGCTGAGCTGGCGGAGGCTCGTCATCGTCGATCGGGTCGCGGGCGGGCCGTTCGACCATGAGGGCGTCGTCGAGTTCGAGGCATTCTGGCGCCAGGGCGCGGACCGCGGCTCCCTGCACGAGCGCAGTCGCTTCGTCCGGGAGGATCGGCACTGGTACTACGTCGACGGCGACGTGCGGTGACGGGCGGGATGTCCGGCCAGCGGCTAGATTTGAGAGCGTGAACGCCAGCCCCGAGAACCAGCGCACCCTGCTCGACATCGCCGACCTCGACCGGCGCATCGCGCAGGCCGAGCGTGCCCGCACCCAGCCCAGCCAGGGAGCGCGGATCACGGAGCTCGTCGCGATCCGTCAGGAGCAGCTGCGTGAGCTCACCACGCTCACCGGAACCCGCGACGACGCGCGCACCGAGCTGACGCGCCTGGAATCCGACGTCAAGGTCGTCGAGCAGCGTCGCAACCGCGACACCGAGCGACTCGCCGCCTCCACCAGCTCCAAGGATGCGCAGGCGCTCGAGCACGAGCTGGCGAGCTTGGCGCGCCGTCAGAGCGATCTCGAAGACGCCGAGCTCGACGTCATGGGTCGGCTCGAAGAGGCCGAGGCCGCTGTCGCCGCGCAGCAGGCGCTGTTGGAGACCACGACGGCCGAGGGCACGGCCCTCACCTCGCAGGCCAAGGCCGACATCGCCGCCGCCACCGAGCGCGGGGCCGAGTTCGCGCGCGACCGCGCCGCCGTCGTCGCGACCGTGCCGGCCGACCTTCTGGCCGAGTACACGCGTCGCGCCGCGAACAGCGCCGGCGCCGCCCTGCTTACCCGCGGCACCTGCGAAGGCTGCCGTATGGTCCTTCCCAGCACCGACCTGAACGATATCCGCCGCGCATCCGACGAGCTCGTCGTCACCTGCCCCGAGTGCGGATGCATCCTCGTGCGCACCGAGGAATCCGGGCTCTCTTGAGCGGGGCCCGCGCTCCGCGTCGATGAGCGCGTCGACGTCGCCGGGACGGCGGATCGCCCTCGTGGCGCTCGGCGCCGGACGATACGCGGCGGTCGAGCTCGATGAGGTCGCGGAGGAGATCTCGCGGCTGACCATGTCCGGGCCGGAGCTCGTCTCCTGGGTCGCAGACCTCGAGGGCTCGGAAGCGCCGCGGTGGATCATCCGCAGCGCGCGCGACATCTACCCGATGCTGCTCGACGGCGGAGTACGCCTCGGACGGACGCACGACCTGCTGCTGTGCCACGCGATCCTGCGCGACACCGACAAGGTGGCGCGACCGCTGCCGCCGTCCGCCGCCTGGATCCGCCGTGAGCCGACGGATGCCCCGCCCGCGCTGTTCGACGTCGCGGAGCAGGACGATGCCGAGGATCCTGTCGCGGAGGTGCTCGACCAGTTCCGCGCGCAGCGCCGGGTGATCGAGCAGGAGCGCGACGGACGGCTGACGCTGCTGTGCGCGGCGGAGTCCGCCGGCGGACTGATCGCCGAGGAGATGCGTGCGGCCGGTCTCCCGTGGGACGAAGGCGTGCACGACGCGATCCTGACCGAGACTCTGGGCACGCGGCCCGCGGCCGGGGGACTGCCCAGCAGGATGGTCGAGCTGGGCGACCGCGTTCGCGCGATCCTCAGCGACTCGACCCTGCACCTGGACAGCCAGCCCAAGCTGCTGCGCGCCCTGCACCGCGTCGGCGTGCACGTGGAGTCGACGAGCCGGTGGGAGCTCGCGAGCCAGTCGCACGCGGTGGTGGAGCCCCTGCTCGCCTACAAGAAGCTCTCACGACTGCTCAGCGCCAACGGCTGGGCGTGGCTGGCCGAGTGGGTGCACGACCGCCGTTTCCGGCCGGTGTATATCCCGGGCGGCGTCGTGACCGGACGCTGGGCGTCGGCCGGCGGCGGTGCCCTGCAGCTTCCGCGCAGCCTTCGGCCCGCCGTGCGCGCCGATCCCGGTTGGACGCTGGTCGTCGCCGACGTCGCGCAGCTGGAGCCGCGGATGCTGGCGGCCATGGCATCCGACAAGGCGATGGCGCGCGCGGCCCAGGGGAGCGACCTCTACGAAGGTGTCGTGGCCTCCGGCGCTGTCGGCACCCGCGAAGAGGCGAAGTACGCGGTGCTCGGCGCGATGTACGGAGCCACCACCGGCGACAGCGGTCGACTGGTGCCGCGCCTGCGGAAGGTCTATCCGCGTGCGATGGCTCTCGTCGACAAGGCCGCCCGCACCGGCGAGGACGGCGGTGTGGTGTCGACGTGGCTCGGCCGATCGTCGCCCCGGCCCTCCACGGAGTGGACGGAACTCCAGTCCCGAGCCACCGGAGCGGATGCCGACCCCGCCGAGGTCGCCCTCGCCCGTCGGCGCGCCAGGGACTGGGGCCGGTTCACCCGGAACTTCATCGTGCAGGGCACGGCTGCGGAGTGGTCGCTGATCTGGCTCGCCGAGATCCGGCACCGGCTGCAGCGCGCACCGGAATCGGCCGTTGCCGCCGCGGCATCCGGTCCGTTCGCGCGTCAGCCTCATCTGGCCTTCTTCCTCCACGACGAGGTGATCCTGCACGTGCCCGAGGAGCAGGCGGAGGCGGCCGCCGATGCCGTGCGGGTCGCGGCATCCGTGGCCACCCGGCGGCTGTTCGGCGATTTCCCGATCGACGTTCCGCTCGACCTCCGGATCGCGGAGTCGGCCGAGAAGTAGGGGCCGTCTCCGGAGGCCGGAGAAAGTAGACTGGACGCGAATGGGTCGACTGGACGGCCGCGTGGCGGGCAACCGCACCGAGGAACGTCCGGGCTCCACAGGGCAGGGCGGTGGGTAACACCCACCCGGAGTGATCCGCGAGAAAGTGCCACAGAGAGCAGACCGCCCCGCAAGGGGTAAGGGTGAAAGGGTGGTGTAAGAGACCACCGGGGGTCATGGTGACATGACCCGCCAGGTAAACCTCGCCCGGAGCAAGGTCAGACAGAGGATGTTGACGCGGCTCGCCGAGTCCTCGGGTAGACCGCTAGAGTGCCACGGCAACGTGTCGCCGAGAGAGATGGCCGTCGAAGGGGCGAAGAACCCCGGAACAGAACCCGGCGTACAGGTCGGCCCATTCGCCTCACACGCAGAAGGCCCCGCTGAACCAGCGGGGCCTTCTGCATGTGGGCGGGGGGATCAGTCGCCGGCGAGCGACGCTGCGCCGATGATGCCCGAATTGTTGCGGTGGATCGCCGGAACGATCGGGGTCTTGAGCTCGAGCAGCGGGAGGAAATCGCCGGCGTTCTTCGACACGCCGCCGCCGACCACGAACAGGTCGGGGCTGAAGAGGAACTCGATGTGGGAGTAGAACGCCTGCAGCCTCTCGGCCCAGGCCTCCCAGCTCAGGTTCTCGCGCTCCCGCGCAGACGTCGCCGCCCACTGCTCGACGGACTCGTACTCGCGGAAGTTCAGGTGCCCGAGCTCCGTGTTGGGGAGCAGCACGCCGTCGTAGATGAACGCCGATCCGATGCCGGTGCCGAGGGTGGTGAGGAGCGTGAGACCGCGGACGTCCCTGGCTGCGCCGTGGCGGGCCTCGGCGACGCCGGCCGCGTCGGCGTCGTTCACGAAGACGATGTTGCGGCCGAGTCCGTCACGGAAGAAGCGCTCCGCGTCGAAGTCGAGCCATTCCTTGGAGACGTTCGCGGCGGACAGGGTCTTCCCGCGCTTGACGATGGCCGGGAAGGCGACACCGAGCGGCATCGTCGAGTCGTGCACGTCGAGCGTCTTCAGCACCGACTGCACCGCGACGAGCACGTCCTGCGGGGATGCACCCTCGGGAGTGGGGACGCGCACGCGGTCAGAGGCCATGGTGCCGTGCGTCAGGTCGACGATTCCTGCTTTGATTCCCGTGCCGCCGATGTCGACGCCGATCGCTTTTGCCATGAGCGATAGCTTAGCGACCACGGCACACGCCAGTAGGATCGATGACATCACGCGAAGAAGGGGCAGCTATGTCTGACGGCGACGAAAAGTACTGGTACAACTCCGAGACCGGTCAGGTCGAATTCGGCATGATCTCGCCCTCTGTCGACCGGGTCGGCCCGTTCGACACCGCAGCCGAGGCAGCCCGTGCGCCCGAGGTGGTCGAGCAGCGTTCGCGCGCCTGGGCCGAGGAAGAGGCCGCAGAGCAGGGCTGGGACGCGAAGTCCTCCGACGCAAAGGGCCAGGGCGCAGAGTAGTCATGGACAAGCAGAGGGACTTCGTCCTCCGGACCATCGAGGAGCGCGGCGTCAAGTTCGTGCGCCTGTGGTTCACCGATGTCATCGGCACGCTCAAGTCGGTCGCGATCGCGCCGGCCGAGGTCGAGGGCGCCTTCGCCGAGGGCATCGGATTCGACGGTTCGGCGATCGAGGGCCTCACGCGCAGTCACGAGTCCGATCTGCTCGCTCAGCCCGACCCGACGACGTTCCAGACACTGCCGTGGCGCGGGGAGATCGATCCGACCGCGCGCATGTTCTGCGACCTCACGACCCCCGACGGGCAGCCGGCGGTCGCCGACCCGCGGCAGGTCCTCAAGCGCACGCTGGCCAAGGCCGCCGATGCCGGCTTCACCTTCTACACGCACCCCGAGATCGAGTTCTACCTGCTCAAGTCGTCGTCGTTCGGCCCCGAGGGGCCGGTGCCGGTCGACTCCGCCGGCTACTTCGACAACGTGCCCGGCGGCACCGCGCACGACTTCCGTCGTCGCTCGGTGCGGATGCTGGAAGACCTCGGCATCTCCGTGGAGTTCAGCCACCACGAGGGCGGACCCGGTCAGAACGAGATCGACCTCCGCTACGCCGACGCGCTCACCACGGCCGACAACATCATGACCTTCCGCACGGTGATCAAGGAGGTGGCGATCGAGCAGGGCGTCTACGCGACGTTCATGCCGAAGCCTCTCAGTGGCCACCCGGGCAGCGGCATGCACACGCACATGTCCCTGTTCGAGGGCGACCAGAACGCCTTCTACGAGGAGGGCGCGAAGTACCAGCTCTCCAAGACCGGACGCCACTTCATCGCCGGTCTCCTGCGTCACGCGAACGAGATCGCCGCCGTGACGAATCAGTTCGTGAACTCGTACAAGCGCCTCTGGGGCGGCGATGAGGCCCCGAGCTTCGTCACGTGGGGCCACGCGAACCGTTCGGCGCTCGTGCGGGTGCCGATGTACAAGCCGAACAAGGGGCAGTCCTCGCGCGTCGAGTACCGCGCTCTCGACTCGGCGGCCAACCCGTACCTCGCGTACTCGCTGCTGCTCGCGGCGGGCCTGAAGGGCATCGAAGAGGGCTACGAGCTCCCGCCCGAGGCCGAGGACAACGTGTGGGCGCTGAGCGACGCCGAACGGCGCGCGCTGGGCTATTCCGCCCTTCCGGCGAGCCTCGATCACGCGCTCGAGTTCATGGAGGGGTCCGAACTCGTCGCCGAGACGCTGGGCGAGCAGGTGTTCAACTACGTCCTGCTCAACAAGCGCAAGGAGTGGGAGGCCTACCGCGGTCAGGTCACGCCGCTGGAGCTGAAGAACAACCTCGAACTCCTCTGAGCGTCGCGCATGGCCCGTCCGGACGATTCCGTCTCTCTCTCCGCTCTGGCCAGGCTCGGCTTCGCCGAGCTGAGCGAGGCGGCAGCATCCCTGTCGGAGCTGGCGAGCATCCTCGACATCTCGAGGGCGTCGTTGCTCGAAGGCGCGGATGCCGCGGATCCCGATGCCGCCGTGCGCGGGATGGTGCGCGTCGCCCGTCGGGATGCGGTGCCGCTGAAGGCGCTCCTCGACGATGCCGAGTCGCGCCACCGCGTGTGGCGGGTCTTCGGTGCCTCGGAGGGTCTCGCCGACTTCTTCCTCCGGCATCCGGACCAGCTCACGGTGCTGGGGGAGTCGAACGCGGCTCTCCCGACCCCGGCGGCGCTTCGCACGCACATGCTGGACGCGGTCGGAACCCAGGACGGGTTCGCGCGCTCCGGCGATGACGCGGCCGTGGTCGCCGTGCGCGTCGCGTATCGCCGGAGCCTCGCGGCCATCGCCGCCTACGACCTGACTCACCCGGAACCGCAGACCGAGGTCGCCGGTGTGTCGGCCGCACTGGCGGACGCCGCGGGAGCGGCACTCGAGGCCTCCCTGGCGATCGCCCGCGCGCGTGTCCGAGACACCGTCCCGGCGGAGCAGGTCGCCGCCACGCGGCTCGCGATCATCGGGATGGGGAAGTCCGGAGCCCGGGAGCTGAACTACGTCAGCGATGTGGACGTCATCTTCGTCGGCGGGACGATCGACGAAGAGGTCGTCGCCGAGCCGCGGGCGATCGACATCGCCACCCGATTGGCCCGCGAGACGATGCGGGGCCTCGACAGCATCGAGGTCGAGCCGCCGCTGTGGGAGGTCGACGCCAACCTGCGCCCCGAGGGCAAGCAGGGTGCCCTGGTGCGCTCGCTCGCCTCCCATCTCGCCTATTACGACCGCTGGGCGAAGAGCTGGGAGTTCCAGGCGCTGCTGAAGGCGCGACCGCTCGCCGGAGATCCCGAGCTCGGCGCGGAGTACATCGCGGCCGTGCAGCCGAAGATCTGGTCGAGTGCCGCCCGCGAGGACTTCGTCGAGAGCGTCCAGAAGATGCGGGAACGCGTGACCGAGCACATCGACCCGGAGGACGCGCCCTATCAGCTGAAGCTCGGCGCGGGCGGGTTGCGTGACATCGAGTTCACGGTGCAGCTGCTCCAGCTCGTGCACGGACTGACCGACGAGTCGCTGCGCACCCGCGGCACACTCGAGAGCCTCGACGCGCTCGTCGCCGGGGGCTACATCGGACGAGCGGATGCCGCGACGTTCGCGGACGACTACCGCGTCCTGCGGCTGATGGAGCACCGCCTGCAGCTGCGTGAGCTCAGTCGCACCCATCTCCTGCCGCGGACGCCCGCGGGACTGCGCGTGCTGGCCCGCAGCACGGGCCTGGCCGAGAGCGGCGAGGGCATCTGGAGCCGGTGGGAGAGCGTGCGCCGCGAGGTGCGCGAGATCCACACGCGCCTGTTCTACCGCCCGCTCCTCAGCGCCGTCGCCGGGCTCCCCGAGGAGGAGCGCACGCTCTCGGCCGCGCAGGCGCACGATCGCCTGGCCGCCATCGGCTTCCGCGATCCGGCGGGAGCACTGCGGCACATCGGCGCACTGACCACCGGGCTCAGCCGCAAGGTGACGATCCAACGCGCGCTGATGCCGATCATGGTGCGCTGGTTCGCCGACGGCAGCGACCCCGACTACGCCCTCATCGCGTTCCGGCGGATCAGCGAGCGGCTGGGGGACACGCCGTGGTTCCTGCGCATGCTCCGCGACTCGTCCGGAGCCGCCGAGAGCCTGACGCGCCTGCTGTCGTCATCCCGCTACATCGGCGAGCTGATGGAGTGGATCCCCGAATCGGTCGCATGGCTCGACAGCGCCGAGCGCCTGCGTCCGAGAGGAGCGGCCGCGCTCGACGAGGAGGCGCGCGCGATCCAGACGCGCCACGAGACGGTCACCGATGCGCTGCGTGCCGTTCGCGCCCTGCGACGCCGCGAGCTGCTGCGCACGGCCATGGGAGGCGTCCTCGACGTCCTGTCGATCGAGGAGGTCGCGACCGCTCTCACCGAGATCACCGAGGTGACGATCCAGGCCGCCCTCCGTGCGGTGATCAGGGAGGTCGTCCCGCCGGAGGACGACGCCCTCGACTTCGCGGTGATCGCGATGGGTCGCTTCGGCGGCGCCGAGCTCGGCTTCGGATCCGACGCGGACATCCTGTATGTGTACGACGCCAACGGAGTCGACGGACAGCGCGCCCAGACCCTCGCGACGCAGATCGTCGCGGGGCTGCGCGAGCATCTCACGGACCATCGCGTTCCCCTGGACCTGGATGCCGATCTCCGCCCGGAAGGCCGTCAGGGGCCCGTCGTACGGTCCATCGAGGCCTATACGGAGTACTACCGGCGCTGGTCGCTGTCCTGGGAGGCGCAGGCTCTGCTCCGCGCCCGAGGCGTCGCGGGCAGCTCGAAGCTGATCGGCCGGTTCACGGTGCTCGCGGACTCGATCCGCTATCCCGAGACCGTCGACCTGCAGGGCACGCGTGAGATCAAGCGGATCAAGGCGCGGGTCGAGGGGGAGAGGCTGCCCCAGGGCGCCGATCCGCGTCGACACCTCAAGCTGGGTCCCGGCACCCTCAGCGACGTCGAATGGCTCGTGCAGCTGTTCCAGCTCCAGCACGCGCATGACGTTCCCGGGCTGCGCACGACGTCGACGATCTCCGCGTTGGGCGCTGCGGTCGAGGCCGGCCTGGTGCCCGAGAGCGATGCCGAGCTCCTCCGAGAAGCGTGGCGCCTGGCGAGCCGGCTCCGCTCGGCGATCACGCTCCTGACCGGGAAGACCAGCGACGTGCTGCCGGCCGACCGCCGCGAGCTCGATGCGATCGCGCGACTCCTGGGCTATCCCGATCGCTCGGCGACCGAGCTCGAAGAGGACTATCTCGGAGTCACCCGGCGGGCGCGAAAGGCGTTCGAGCACCTCTTCTACGGCTGATCGCGCGCCTGAGTTTGCAGTATCCGGCGCGGTGACTCAAGCTGACGCTATGACCCACGCACGCATCGGCATCGTCTGGAACCCCTCGAAGGTGGAGCAGGAGGTTCTGCAGGACGCGGTGAGCAGCGTATTCGACGAGGACACCGATGTCCGCTGGTGGGAGACGACCCCGGAGGATCCGGGCCGCGGCATGGCGCGTGAGGCGCTCGAGGACGACCGCGACATCGTCATCGCCGTCGGCGGCGACGGCACTGTCCGCGCGGTCGCCGAGTCGCTGGCCGGTTCGGAGACGGCGCTCGGGATCGTCCCGCAGGGCACGGGCAACCTCCTCGCGCGCAACCTCGAGGTGCCCCTCAACGACGTGAAGGCCGCGCTCGAGCGCGTGCGCGACGGTGAGCCCCGTCGTATCGACCTGGGCTGGGTGTCGTACGACGGCACCGAGCACGCCTTCGCCGTGATGGTCGGCTTCGGCGTCGACGCGCAGATGCTCGTCGAGACCGACGACGACCTCAAGTCGAAGGCCGGATGGCTGGCCTACGTCGAGGCGATGGGCCGCGCTCTGGCCGGGACCGAGATGACCGACATCACGCTCGCGATCGACGGCGAGAAGGCGGTCGCCGTGCGCGGTCACACCATGCTGATCGGCAACTGCGGAATGGTGCAGGGCGGCATCCGCCTGCTTCCCGACGCCGTGCTCGATGACGGCAAGCTCGACGTGCTGATGATCAGCGCCGACGGTGCGCTGCAGTGGCTCGACACTCTCCGGTCGTTCGTCTGGGACAACGGCATCCGTCGTCTCTTCGGCGCCACCGATGAGGCCGTCAGCACCGACTCGGCCCGCCACCTGCCGGTGGAGAACATCTCGGTCGAGCTGAAGACGCCGCTGGTGTTCGAGATCGACGGGGAGGACATGGGCGAGGTGTCCGCGTTCGACGTGCGTGTGCAGCCGGGCGCTCTGCTCGTCCGCTGACCTGAGCCGGATTCAGCAGACGGTCAGAGCGCGACCTCGGGCGGGACGACCTTCCGGTCCTGCGCGGGGAACGTGACCTTCTGCACGATGATGATGACGCTGGCCGCGACGGGGATCGCGACCAGCGCGCCGAGGATGCCGCCGAGTGCGCCGCCGGCGACCGCCGCGATCACCACGAGTGCACCGGGTACGGCCACGGCCTTGCTCATGATGCGCGGCGAGAGCACGTATGCCTCGATCTGCATGTAGACGAGGTAGTAGATGATCGAGATCAGTGCGGTCAGCGGCGAGACGAAGAGGCAGATCAGCGAGTTGATTATCGAGGCGGTGAGGGTTCCGACGAGCGGGATCATCGATCCGATGAAGGCGATGAGCGCCAGCAGAGCGGGCACCGGCGCACCGATGATGCTGAGGAAGATCAGACTCAGCACGCCGTTGATGAGCGCGAGGCTCGCCTGTCCGATCACGTAGCGGCCGACAGCCCCGGAGACGTCTTCCAGCAGCTCGCTGAACGTGTCGCGCTGGTAGGCGGGAACGAAGCGGGCGGCGGTGCGCTTCATGCTGCGCAGTGAAGCCATGAAGTACAGCGTGAGGATCAGCACGATGGTGATGCCGGTGAAGCCGCCGGCTATCCCGGCACCCACCGCGAAGACGCCACCGCCGATGTCGGCGTAGTTCCCTGGATCCTGGAAGAAGCCGAGCACACCCTGCACCGCGTCCTCGATGTTCGAGCCGAACTGGCCGCTGACATCCTTGAACCAGTCGGTGTTCATGAAGTCCTGCACCATCGTCGGGCCGTTCTTGATCAGGTTGCTGATCTGCTCGACGAGAAGCGGGACGATCGCGAGGATGATGCCGGCGAACGCCAGGACGACGGCCGCGACGACGATGGCCACCGCGGCGGCGCGCGGAAGCTTCTTCTCGATGAAACGGACGATGGGGTCGAGGCCGAGCGCGAGGAAGACGGCGACGCCGATGTACACGAGCACCGTGGCCAGCTGATTGACGATGCCGCCGATGACCAGGGCCACCAGCACGCCGAGCGCGCCAAGGAGCCCGAACATGAACGGATTGGTGCGAGCGTACGCCGCCACCGCGTTCGACGGCTGTGAGCGCTTCGCGGGCGCCGGAGCGACCGCTGCAGCATCGTTCTTCGCGATCACTCTTCTACGGCGCATGATTCCCCCGGTCAGATGTCAGACTCATCAGTTGATCATCCCTCATCAACCCGGTCAAGCCGGTGGACACGCGAGGGCGCGGGGGTCAGTCCGCGTCGTCCTTCTTCTTCCCTGCCGTGTCGAACGCGATGCCGAGGCAGAGGCCGATCGAGATCCCGAACCCCATGCCGATCGCGATGTTGTCGAACAGGAGCAACCCCATGGCCGCGCCGATCGGCAGCCCGAGGGCGATGCCGATGGCGAGACCGTTGTAGGAGGTCTTCTTGTCGGAGCCTTCTTCTGAATCGCTCATGACAGCGAGGCTAGGCGCACGCGATGCCCCCGCACATCCGTCGTGCGGGGGACATCGCGCCGCGCTCACTTGCCGGGAAGCTCGACCGTCTCGTTCTCGGCGTCGTACGGCTCGCCGGTGATCTTCGACTTCACGAAGCTGAAGAGCGAGGCGAGCTTGCCGCCCGGGCTGTCCCAGTACTCGGCGGACTCGGCCGAGAACTTCAGCAGTCCGACATCGGGGTCATCCGGGCCGTTCGTGAACCACGCCTCGACGGTCGGGCTCCACAGCTCCTTCACCTTCGCCTTGTCCTCGACGAGCTCTGCGCTTCCCGAGAGCGACACCCACGAGTCGTTCGAGCTCAGCGAGACGCCGACGCGTTCGTCCTTCGCGATGTCGGCGACGAGCGACGCGCTCCTCGAGACGAGGAACCAGAGGTCGCCGTCGAATTCGGACTCCTGCACCGTGAGCGGATGCGCGACGAGTCGATCGTTCGCGTTGCGTGTGGTGAACATCGCGAAGCGGAAGTCCTTGAGCAGCTCCGCGACCCTCTGGGTGTGGGTGGTGTCGGTCATGAGTTCGTCCCTTTCGCGTTGGGTGGAATCTCATCCTCGGCGAGAGGAGCGCGCGTGCCGAGGGGGTTGCGCACCCGCACAGGTCGCGGTACCGCTGCCTATTCCTCGACCCGCTCGCGAGGCGACGGCTGAACTCTCTCGTCGCGCTTCTGCCTGAACGGTCGCGCGGGAGTGTCGGGTCCGTCCCAGACCGTGATGATTCCCCAGGCCGCTGCAGCGAGAGGCACGGAGAGGACCGCGCCCACGATGCCGCCCAGGATGGTGCCGGCGGTGAGGGCGAGCAGGATGACCAGAGCGTGCAGCTTGAGCGATCGCGCCATCACGACCGGCTGCAGGAAGTTGCCTTCCAGCTGGTTCACGAGGACCACGATCCCGACCACGATCAGCGCTGCGACGGGCCCGTGGGTGACGAGGGCGACGAGGGCGGCGAGAATACCGGCGGCGGTCGCCCCGACCAAGGGGATGAACGCGGTCAGGAAGACGATGACGGCCAGTGGCAGCGCCAGGGGGATCTGCAGGATCGCGAGACCGATGCCGATCCCGAGCGCGTCCGCGGCCGCGACGATCGACGTGCCGCGGATGTAGCTGCCGAACACGTCGACGCTCTTGTCGCCGATGCGGCGTGCACGGGCGTAGCTCTCGCCGCTGAAGGGACGCAGCAGAAACTCCCAGATGCGTGGCCCGTCCTTCAGGAAGAAGAACAGCACCACGATCATCAGGACGAGGCCGGTGAAGAAGCTCGCCGTCGCGGAGACTCCGGCCAGAGCGCCCTGCCCGAAGGAGGAGCTCGTCAGGAAATCCTGCGCCGACGCCCACACATCGTCGAGGTCGATCGCGTCGATGTCGAACGGCAGGGTGCCGAGCCAGTCCGTCACTTGGGAGATGCCGTCCGTGGCGGATTCGACGAGGTCATCCCACTGGTTGCGGACCGTGAGCACGATCACCCAGATGACGCCGCCGAGCACAGCGATGATCCCGATGAGAGCGATCCAGGTCGCGAGGATCGAGGGGACTCCACGTCGACGCATCAGGCTGACGAGCGGGTGGATCGCGCACGCGAGGATCAGCGCGATCGTCACCGGGATGAACACCAGCGACAGCTGAGTGATGACGAGCACTCCGACGGCCACGAGGGCGAGGACGGCGAGCGTCTGCAGGCTGCGTGTCGCGACGAGGCCGAAACCGCGAGCCCACAGGCCCTTCACGGGCGGTACCGGTGCCTCGGGGTCCTGCGGTCGTCGAAATATCGGGAACATCATCCAGCACTCCTCAAATAGCCGCGGTCACGCCACCGTATCGTGCAGACGACGAGAAGCCCGCCCCAGCGCGAGGCTGGGGCGGGCTTCCGTGCCGGTCTGCGAGATGTCAGACGCCGAAGTACAGCTCGTACTCGAACGGGTGCGGGCGCTGGGCCATCGGCAGGATCTCGTTCTCGTACTTGTACGAGATCCAGGTCTCGATGAGCTCCTTGGTGAAGACGCCGCCCTCGAGGAGGAACTGGTGGTCCTCAGCCAGTGCGTCGAGCGAGTCCAGCAGGGAGTTCGGGACCTGCGGGATGCCCTTGGCCTCCTCGGGAGGAAGCTCGTAGAGGTCCTTGTCGACCGGCTCGTGCGGCTCGATGCGGTTCTTGATCCCGTCGAGGCCGGCCATGAGCTGGGCGGCGAAGGCGAGGTACGGGTTGCCGGAGGCGTCGGGCGCGCGGAACTCGATGCGCTTGGCCTTCGGGTTGGAGCCCGTGATCGGGATGCGGATCGCGGCGGAGCGGTTGCCGGCCGAGTAGACCAGGTTGACCGGAGCCTCGAAGCCCTTGACCAGACGGTGGTAGCTGTTCAGGGTCGGGTTCGTGAAGGCCAGCAGCGCCGGTGCGTGCGCCAGGATGCCGCCGATGTACCAGCGTGCGACGTCACTGAGCTGGCCGTAGCCCGCCTCGTCGTAGAACAGCGGCTTGCCGCCGTCCCACAGCGACTGGTGCGTGTGCATGCCGGAGCCGTTGTCGCCGTAGAGCGGCTTGGGCATGAAGGTCGCGACCTTGCCCCACTCGTTGGCGGTGTTCTTGACGATGTACTTGAACTTCAGGATGTCATCCGCCGCGTGGACCATCGTGTCGAAGCGGTAGTTGATCTCCTGCTGGCCGGCGGTGCCCACCTCGTGGTGCGAGCGCTCCAGGATGAACCCGGCCTCGATCAGCTTGAGCGTGATGTCGTCGCGCAGGTCGGCCGTCTTGTCGACGGGGGAGACGGGGAAGTAGCCGCCCTTGTACGGGGTCTTGTTGGCGAGGTTTCCGCCCTCTTCCTCACGACCGGTGTTCCACGCCGCCTCTTCGGAGTCGACCTTGTAGAAGCTCTCGCCGGCGGTGACCGAGTAGCGCACGTCGTCGAAGATGTAGAACTCGGCCTCGGGGGCGAAGTAGGCGGTGTCGGCGATGCCGGTGGAGGCGAGGTACTTCTCGGCCTTCTTGGCGACCTGGCGCGGGTCCTTCGAGTAGATCTCGCCGGTGCGCGGGTTATAGATGTCGAAGATCATCACGAGGGTGCTCGCCTCGCGGAAGGGGTCGACGTAGGCCGTCGTGACATCCGGGATGAGCTGCATGTCGGACTCGTGGATGCTCGCGAAGCCGCGGATCGAGGAGCCGTCGAAGAGCTGACCCTCGGTGAAGAACGCCTCATCGACCGTCGCTGCAGGAATGTTGAAGTGCTGCTGCACACCCGGGAGATCGGTGAAACGGATGTCGAGGAACTTGACCTCGTTCTCCTTGATGTAGCTCAGAACCTCGGACGAATCTTTGAACATGTACGACTCCTGGATTGCGGATCGATGGCTTCACGGCCATTGTGCACAGTACGGCTGGGGCGTTTCCCCGGGGTGTCCGTATTGTTTCGGGCATGTTACAGGGGTCGCCTAGGCTGGAGCAGTGACGGATGCTGTGAACACATACCCCGGTGAACGACTCGGACTGCCGTCTTCGGGGTCGGGGAGCGTCGCCCGGGTCGGCCGCCGTATCGGTGCCCTGGCGATCGATTACACGGCTGCGACGATCATCGCGACCGCCTTCTTCGGCTTCGACCAGTTCGCGCTGCCTGCCGAGGCCGGGCTCTCGCAGTTCGCCCCGATGCTCGTGTTCGCGGTGCTGCAGATCCTGTTCATCCCGACCGCGGGCGGCAGCCCCGGCCACCGCATCCTCGGCATGAGGGTCGTGCGCCTCGACGGCGCATGGGTGGGACTGTGGCGGCCGATCGTCCGGACGCTGCTGCTGATCATCGTCGTTCCCGCGGTGATCTGGGATGCCGATCAGCGCGGCCTGCACGACAAGGCCGTCGGCACGATCCTGATCCGCACCTGAGCGGACGTCAGCTGCGCCCGCGATTGCGCCGGCGCGCCTCGCGGGGCGCCCTTCCGCCGAGGAAGGAGCGCGCCGGATCCACGATGTAGCCGTGACGCAGCGCTTCGCGTCCGATCAGCATCCGGAAGCCCATCTCGTCGCGATTGCTCAGGGTGACCTCGGCGAGCACCTCTCGATCCACCAGGCGGACGAGCAGCTTGACCACCAGGCGCTCCTGCGCGTGCCCGGACGAGCTGCGCACCGCACGCCGGTCGTGCACGGGCGTCTCGACGACGACGGCATCCTCCTGGCTGTCCTGCCAGGGCTTGACCCGGAATCGCACCCAGTCCTCGCCCTCGCGCTCGAACTCGTGCACGTCGAACGCGTGCAACGAGGAGGTACGGGCGCCGGTGTCGATCTTGGCCTTGAGCCAGTCGACACCGAGATCCGGAAGGCTCACCCACTCGCGCCACCCCGTAAGGGTGTTTGAATGGGAAGACTTGTTCACTCGACCCATCCTGGCAGGAATTCTTCGTGAAGATCGCAGTGCTCTCCCGTGCGCCGCAGGCGTACTCCACCCAGCGTCTGCGAGCGGCCGCGCTGCAGCGCGGTCACAACGTCAAGGTGCTCAACACCTTGCGGTTCGCGATCGACCTCACCGCCGATGAGCCCGACCTGCATTACCGGGGACGCCAGCTCAGCGACTACGACGCGATCCTTCCCCGCATCGGGAATTCGATCACGTACTTCGGCACGGCCGTGGTCCGTCAGTTCGAGCAGATGGACGTGTACACGCCCAACACCGCGAACGGCATCTCGAGCGCACGCGACAAGCTGCGCGCCAACCAGATCCTCTCCCGACACAACATCGCGATGCCGCCGACCGCCTTCGTGCGCAACCGCGCCGACGTGCGTCCGGCGATCGAACGGGTGGGCGGCGCGCCGGTCGTGATCAAGCTGCTCGAGGGCACCCAGGGGATCGGCGTGATCCTGGCGCCGCAGGTGAAGGTCGCTGAGGCGATCATCGAGACCCTGCACTCGACGAAGCAGAACGTCCTCATCCAGAAGTTCATCTCCGAGAGCCGAGGACGCGACATCCGCGCCCTCGTCGTCGGCGACCGGGTCGTGGCAGCCATGCGGCGATCCGCGGCGGGTGACGAGTTCCGCTCGAACGTGCACCGCGGAGGATCGGTCGCGGCGATCGAGCTGGACCCGGTGTACGAGCGCGCGGCCGTGCGATCGGCTCAGATCATGGGACTGCGCGTCGCGGGTGTCGACATGCTCGAGGGCGAAGACGGGCCGCTGGTGATGGAGGTCAACTCCTCGCCCGGGCTGCAGGGCATCGAGAGCGCCACCAAGCTCGACGTCGCAGGTGCGATCATCGACTACATCGCCGGGCAGGTCGCGTTCCCCGAGATCGACGTGCGTCAGCGCCTCACCGTCTCCACCGGCTACGGCGTCGCCGAGCTCATGGTGCACGGCGCGGTCGACCTCGTCGGCAAGACGCTGGGTGAAGCGGGCCTCTGGGAGCGGGACATCACCGTGCTGACGCTGCACCGCGGTGTGAGCGTCATCCCGAACCCGCGCAAGCACGTGGTGCTGGAGGCAGACGATCGTCTCTTCTGCTTCGGCAAGCTCGACGAGATGCGGTCCATGGTCCCGGAGCGGCGCCGGCGCCGTGCGAAGGTGCGTCGTCTGCCTCGGCAGCCGCTCTCCGAGTGAACGAGAACGCGGCCGCGCCTCGATGAGAGGGCGGCCGCGTCTCGTGGCGGATGCGGGGCTCAGCGCGGACGCTGAGCGCGGACCTTGGTCGGGTCGATGCCCTTCGGGATCGGCAGCGACGACAGCGACTGCGAAACGGAGTCGATGCGCCGGATGACTGCGGCCATGGTGGTCTTGTCGATCGCCTTGGGCAGCTTCTTGATCGTCTTCGAGAGGTCGGCGATCGCGACCTCGTCGTCTCCGTGGCCGACGTAGAGCACCGTCACGGGCACGCCGTGCGCGACGCGCTGGGCCTTGCTGCGCTCCTCGTTGACGAGACGCGTCAGCCGTCCGCGAGTGCCTTCTCCGACGACGACGATGCCACCGCGGCCGATGGTGCGGTAGACGGCTTCCTGCGTCTTCGGGTTGATGCCGACGGGGGTCTCCGAGGCCTGCCAGCTGCGGCCGAGGCTGGTGCTGAGCACGTGGCCGGTCGCTCCCGGCATGCCGTCGATCTTCGTGTACATCGCCGACGTGGAGAGGCGGGTCATCAGGAACAGAGCGCCCAGCACGCCGAGCATCAGTCCGGTGATGCCCCAGAGGATGAGGGTCCAGACCTGGAACGGCGGGATCAGGTAGCCGGCGACGAGGCCGAGCAGGATGCCGGCGACGAGGATCGCGGCCTGCACCCACGGAAGCCAGGTGTAGGCCTCGCGGGTGAACCGGAAGAGGGACTTGATCTGGGAGAAGAACCCAGGACGCTTTTCGGGTTCAGGAGCACGCTTTGCCATGGGCACCAGCCTACCCAGTTCGCGGATGCCGTGATGTCGAGTTCGCGCCCAGCGGAGCACTCGACTCTTCCTCCACATTGGTCGGTATGTCGCGAATCCATCCACATCGACCCCGATCGGTCTCGCGCCGGGCTCCCGTGGGCTGTGATGGGGGAATGGCAGACGTCGAGATCGAAGACCGGGGCACCGCGCTCCTCCCGGGAGCGCACCGCGTGGTCCGCGCACTAGATCCGACCGAGGGCCCGTTCGCCGGCACGCTCGTCACCCGAGGGGACGGGGTGGCTGTGCGGGTGGACGCCGCTTCACTCGCCGGATGGGTGGGGTGGCGATTCGCGGGCGCGGAGCACGTCGCGGGGCCGGTCGACGTCATCCGGCGTGCCGACGGCCACGACGCGCTGCTGCCATGGTGCACCGACCGGGTTCTGGGGTTCCTGGTCCGTCGCACGGCCGCCGACTCCGCGTTGTCGTCGGGCGAATGCAGCACGCTCGTGGTGAGCCTGCTGCGGGGGCTCGATGAGCTCGGAGAGAGCGCCGACGCGGTGCAGACGGGGGTGTGGTGGCTGACCGACGGCGGCCGCCCCACCTTCGTCATCGGGCAGGGCGACGACCCGCGGGCCGGCGCTGCTGAGGTCATCTCCCGGTTGCGGGACGAGTGCGGAGACAAGGCGTTGGGGCGGGTTCTCGCCACGATCGAGGAAGGGCTCGTGAAGGCTCTCCTGCAGCCCAGGGTGCCGCGGCGATCGCTGGAGGACTGGGAGAAGGAGCTTCTGGCGATCGCCGCTCCGCGTCCGCTCGGCCGAGAGGTGCACCCGCCGGAGCGCGCACGCGAGGTCGCGCGGGTGCTCGTTCCCATCGACCGGCGCTCACCGTCGACCCGGGCCTCACGACGTGATGGGCGCAGGCCGTCGGCGCCGAGGCCGCGTTCCTCGGACGTCGTCGCGGGTGCACGACGGCTGCGATCCGTTCTCGAGGGTCTTCGAACGCGCGTCTCGACGAGATCGGGGGCGAGCGTTGCTCGTCGTGGCGCTTCGGTCAGGCCGGCGCCGCGTGCCGGGAGCCGCGCGCGAAGGCGGCCCCTCGTGATCTTCGCCGGGGCCGCGGCGGCCGTCGTGCTCATCGGCGGACTCCTCTGGCCCGCAGGCGGATCCGCGGAGTCAGCGGATGCCGCGCGAGGCGGGTCTGCGTCCACGGAGCCATCCGGCGCGGCCTCCGCGCGACCTCGAGAAGCGGATCCGGAGACCGGCGACCACGATGAACCCGCGGCCACGCCTGCTGCCTCGACTGCGCCCGACGACCCGACCGCCTCGGCGGCCAGTCTGCTGGCGGCGATCGCCGAGTGCCACGCCGCGGACGATCAGGTCTGCGCCGATGCCGTGGCGGCCGGGTCCGCCGGTGTGGTGGAGACGCTCGCATCGGCGGCGGTCGGCACTCCGACGATCGAGCTGGTCGACGAGTACGGCGACGTCGCGGTGGTCAGGCTCGGTGCGCCCGTGGCTGCGCCCGGTGAGGAGGGCGAAGGAGAGCCGGCCGCACCCGAGCAGATGCTCGTCCTCGTGAGGCAAGACGAAAAATGGCTGGTCCGCGACGTCTACGGCGTCGCGGACCAGCCAGGATGATGCGAGTGTCAGGCTCCGAGCTGTGCGGCGAACTGCGCCGCCTCGAGGCGGGCCTTCACTGCGCCCAGGAAGCGAGCAGCGTCGGCGCCGTCGATGATCCGGTGATCGTACGAGAGTGCGAGGTACACGTACGAACGGACCGCGATCGCGTCAGCGCCGCCGACCTTCACCAGGCCCGGACGCTTGACGACCGTACCGGTGCCGAGGATCGCGGACTGGGGGAGGAACACGACAGGCGTGTCGAACAGCGCGCCGCGCGAACCCGTGTTGGTCAGCGTGAACGTGCCGCCCGCGAGCTCGTCGGGCTTCAGCTTGTTATCGCGCGTGCGCGCCGCGAGGTCTGCGATCTCGTGAGCGATCTGCGCGATGTTCTTCGACGCCGCGTCGCGCAGGACCGGAGTGAGCAGGCCGCGCTCCGTGTCGACCGCGATCGACACGTTCTCGCTCGCCGGGTAGACGATCTGCTCGCCGTCGACCGTGGCGTTCACGATCGGGAAGGCCTGCAGGGCCTCAGCGGTCGCGAGAGCGAAGAACGGCAGGAACGACAGCTTGTCGCCGGTCTTCTCCAGGAACGACGCCTTCACGCTGTCGCGGTAGTCCGCGAGAGCCGTGACGTCGACCTCGACGACCGTGGTCAGCTGAGCGGTCTGCTGCATCGACTCGACGGCGCGCTTCGCGAGAACCTTGCGCAGACGCGACATCGGCTGCGTGGTGCCACGCAGCGGCGAGACCTCGAGCGGTGCCGGTGCGGCGGCAGCCGCCGGAGCAGAGGCAGCGGGAGCGCTGGCGGCGGTCTCGGCCGCCTTCAGCACATCTTCCTTGCGGATGCGACCGCCGACACCGGTTCCGGTGACGGACGCCAGATCCACACCCTGCTGCGAAGCCAGGCGGCGCACCAGCGGAGTGACGTAGAGGTTGTCGCTCTCGGTCGGGAGGTTGAGCTTCGGAGCAGCCTCGGCCGCGGGAGCAGCAGGAGCGGATGCCGCAGCGGGTGCCGGCTCGGCGGGTGCCGCCGCGGGTGCGGGAGCGACCGGAGCCGGTGCCGCCTCGGCGGCGGGAGCCTGGGCCACCGGCGCCTCGGCGGCGGGAGCAGCCGGAGCCTCGGCCGGCGAAGCGGGAGTCTCGGTCGGAGCAGCGGGGGCCTCTGCAGCAGGAGCTTCAGCGGAGGGAGCCGCAGCAGGCGCAGCGCCAGAACCGACGCGAGCCAGCACGGCGCCGACGGCGACGGTCTCGTCCTCGGCGGCCACGATCTCCTGCAGGACGCCGGCGACCGGCGACGGGATCTCGGTGTCGACCTTGTCGGTCGAGATCTCGAGAAGAGCCTCGTCGACCTCGACGCTGTCGCCGACCTGCTTCAGCCAGCGCGTCACGGTGCCTTCGGTCACGCTCTCGCCCAGTTCGGGGAGCAGGATGTCCTTGGCGTCTCCGGCGGGCGCGGCCTCAGCGGCCGGTGCAGCTTCAGCTGCGGGTGCCGGTTCTGCGGCGGGCGCGGCCTCGGCTGCCGGCTCTGCGGGAGCCTGTTCAGCCGGAGCCTCTTCAGCCGGAGCGGCCTCGGCAGGTGCTGCCTCAGCCGCGGCCGGAGCGTCCGACGCGGGGGCTGCGGCACTGCCGTCGCCGATGCGGGCGAGAAGTGCGCCGACCTCGACGGTCTCGTCCTCGGACACGAGGATCTCCTCGATCACTCCGCTGACCGGCGAGGGGATCTCGGTGTCGACCTTGTCGGTCGAGATCTCGAGCAGGCCCTCATCCGCCTGGACGGTGTCGCCCACCTGCTTGAGCCAGCGGGTGACCGTACCCTCTGTGACGCTCTCACCGAGAGCGGGGAGGACCACGGATGTGCTCATGACTGAGTCTCCTTCAAGAAGTTGTATGACGCGTATCTAGCTTAGTGACTCGGGCACCGGTTGGTGCTCAGAGGGCGTGCAGCGGCTTTCCGGCCAGTGCGAGGAAGGCCTCGCCGAGAGCTTCGCTCTGCGTGGGGTGCGCGTGGATCAGCGGAGCGATGTCCTCCGGGTGCGCCTCCCAGGCGACCGCGAGCTGTCCCTCGGTGATGAGCTCACCGACGCGATCACCGAGCAGGTGCACGCCGATGACGGGACCGTCCTTCAGGCGGACGACCTTCACGAGGCCGCTCGTGCCGATGATCTCGCTCTTGCCGTTGCCGGCGAGGTTGTACTCGTAGGCGACGACCGCATCGGCGCCGTGCTCGGAGACGGCTGCCTCCTCGGTCACGCCGACCGAGGCGACCTCGGGGCTCGAGTACGTCACCTTCGGGATCTGGGAATCGGGGATGTTGACGGAGGAGAGGCCCGCGATGCGCTCCGCGACCGCGATCCCCTGCTGGAAACCGCGGTGGGCGAGCTGCAGACCGGGGACGATGTCGCCTACGGCCCAGACACCGGGCACGCCCGTGCGCAGCTCCTGGTCGACCGTGACGAAGCCGCGGTCGAGTTTCACTCCGGCCTCCTCGAAGCCGAGATCGGCCGTGACCGGCCCGCGCCCCACGGCGACCAGCAGGTAGTCGGCGGTGAACTCCTTGCCGTCCTCCAGCGTGACGGTCACCGAATTCTCGTCCTGGGTGGCCGTCTGGAACCGCACGCCGAGCGAGTACTGGATGCCGCGACGGCGGAACGCACGCTCGAGGCCCTTGCTGAGTGCGATGTCCTCGTTCGGCACGAGGTGCGGGAGCGCCTCCACGATCGTGACCTCGGAGCCGAAGGAGCGCCACACACTGGCGAACTCCACGCCGATCACGCCGCCGCCGAGCACGAGCACGCGCTCCGGGATGACGTCGAGGGCGAGCGCCTGCTCGCTCGTGAGAATGCGTCCGCCGATCTCCAGTCCGGGCAGCGAGCGGCTGTACGAACCGGTGGCGAGCACGACGTCGGCACCGACGTACACGTCATCGCCGACGCTGATGCTGCGATCCGCGTTCAGACGGCCGAGCCCGGGAACGGTGGTGATGCCCCGTGCCTTGACCAGTCCTTCGAGTCCCTTGAACTTCTTCGCGACGATGCCCTCGCGGTAGGCGCGCACGCCGGCGGGATCGATGCCCTCCAGCGTCGCGGACACGCCCACGTGTGCCGCGTCGCGCACGTGCTCGGCCACCTCGGCCGCGTGCAGGAGAGCCTTCGTCGGGATGCAGCCGCGATGCAGGCAGGTGCCGCCGACCTTGTCCTTCTCGATGAGTGCGACCGACTTGCCGAGCTCGCTGGCCCGCAGGGCGGCTGCGTAGCCACCGCTGCCGCCACCCAGGACCACGATGTCGAAGTTATGGGTTGTCATGTGTCATGCCTCCTTGTGGGATGCTGCGGCCAGGGCGATGATCGTTCGGACCATCGCACCGGTCGGGCCCTTGTCGGTGAAGCCGTACGGCGCACCGGCGTGCTCGCCGGAACCGGCGATGTCGAGGTGCACCCAGGGGATGCGCGGCGCGTCCTCGGCATCCGAGGTGCGTCCGACGAAGCGACGCAGGAACAGGCCCGCGTACGAGGCTCCGCCCATGCGATCGCTCATGTTGACGTTCTGGAGGTCGGCGATCGGAGACTCGAGCGACTCCTCCATATGCGCCGGCAGCGGCATGTGCCAGGCCAGCTCGTCGGCGTTCTCGGCCGCGGCGAGAAGCTCGGCGACCGTGTCGTCGTCGCCGAACACTCCGGTGTGGCGGTGGCCCAGGGCGGCGACGATCGCGCCGGTGAGCGTCGCCACGTCGACGATCACGTCCGGGTGCTCGCGACTTGCGGCGACGAGCCCGTCGGCGAGGACGAGCCGACCCTCGGCATCCGTGTTGAGCACCTCGACCGTCGTGCCGTCGAGGATGCGCACCACGTCGCCGGGGCGGAGAGCGCGTCCGGACGGCATGTTGTCGGTGATCGCGAGCCAGGCCGTCACGTGCACGGGAAGTCCGAGCGTCGCGATCGCGCGCAGCGCCGCGAGGCTGGTGGCGGCCCCCGCCATGTCGAACTTCATCCCGACCATCGAGGCTGCGGGCTTGAGTGAGAGTCCGCCCGTGTCGAACGTGATGCCCTTGCCGACCAGCGCGATGTGGCGCGTCGCGTCGGCGGGGGAGTAGTCGAGCCGGACCAGGCGCGGCGGCCGGTCGGAGCCCTGGGCGACACCGAGGATGCCGCCGAAGCCCTGCTCGGCGAGAGCGGTCTCGTCGAGGATCTCGACAGAGACTTCGAGATCGGCGACGCTGTCCGCGGCGCTCTGCGCGAGCTGCTCGGGACTCTGCCACTCGGCCGGCACGTTCACGAGGTCCTTGATCAGCGCGACGGCCTCGCCGACGGCCTGGGCCTTCGCGATCGCCTCGTCGTCGAGGTCGGCGTGCAGCGTGACCCCGGCGGCACGGGTCTTGCCCTTCTCCGCGCGGTAGGTGTCGAAGCGGTAGCCGCCGAGCACAGCGCCTTCCGCGGCGGCCGCGGCGAACGACTCGAGCCCGCCGGCGAATCCGACGGCGACATGATCGAAGCCGGTGAGCGAGCGCAGGGCGGCTCCCACGGCGTTGCGCACGGCGGCGGCGTCGGCTCCGGAGCCCGTGCCGACCACCGCGAACGGCAGCGAGGTAACGTCCGGGGCGTACACGCGCGTGAAGGACGAGGCTGACCCGGTGAACCCGATCCCGGCCAGTGCCTCGGCGAGGCCCGGATACTTCGCCAGCGACTCGGACGATCCCGAGAGATCGGACACGACGAGCACTGCGGCATCTGCAGCGCTTCCGGGGAATGGATCGGTGGTGTGCGAGAGCACGGGAAGCGTCATGCTTCCATCCTAGGATCCTCGCCGGAGCACCGGTGCGCGGGGAGCGTCCGCGTGTTCGCTCTCAGCATGACGAGCCCAGCCCGGGCATCGGGACCTGCTCGTAGCATGGACACATGCCCTTCTCCGGTGATCTCCACGAACGCGTCGCGAATGCGCCGACAGTGCCGCACGGCCTGCCCCTGGTCGTCCTGCTGACCGGATTCACCGATGCGGGAAGCGCGGTGTCAGGTCTCATCGATCACCTGCGCGAGACCGCATCTCCGCAGCCGATCGTCGTGTTCGACAACGACGTGCTCCTCGACTACCGGGCCCGTCGTCCGGTGATCTCCTTCGATCAGGATCACCTGACCGAGTTCCGTCCCTCCCGGCTCGAGCTCTCCCTTGCCACCGACGCGCTGGGACAGCCCTTCCTGCTCCTCGCCGGATACGAGCCGGACTTCGCCTGGAACGCGTTCGCGCAGACCGTGCTCGATCTCGCCGCCGAGTTCGAGGTGTCCGGGCTGAACTGGGTGCATTCGATCGCGATGCCGGTGCCGCACACCCGCCCGATCGGCACGACCGTCAGCGGCAACCGTCGCGAGCTCACGGTGGCGCATTCCGTCTGGCGGCCGCGCACGCAGGTCCCTGCGACCGCAGGTCACCTCCTGGAGTTCCGCTTCGTCGAGAACAGCCACCGCGCCGTCGGATTCGTGCTGCTGGTGCCGCACTACCTCGCCGAGACCGAGAACCCGGATGCCGTGATCGCCGCCGCCGACAAGCTGATGGCGTCCACCGGACTCGTGCTTCTCATGGATGCCGTGCAGGAGCGCCGGGAGGATTACCTCACCCGGGTCGACGAGCAGGTCGCGGGCAACGAGGAGCTGCAGCAGATGGTGCACAACCTCGAGCGCCGCTACGACGCCTATATGGCGGGTCGCAACCCCGACGACGACACGTACGACGAGGGCGGGTTCAGCGAACGCGATCTGCCGAGCGCCGACGAACTCGCGGCCGAGTTGGAGCGCTACCTCGCCTCCCGTCCGTCGGGCGACGAAGACAAGCCCGGGCGCGGCTAGAAGAATCTCCGCCAACTTCGCCGGAATGCATCCGCATCGCCACACGTGTGCGATACTAGGAGTCCGACCCGTTGTCAATCGGTGTTTTCGAACACCGGACTTGACAAGGGTCTTACTAGTGTCCGAAATGTCCCGGGGCGGTCCCGCAGCCCCGTGAAAGGCGAAACGTGACTCCTGCCACGACGAAGAAAACCCGGACGACGAAGAAGGCCGAAGAGACCGCCGTCGACACCGAGGTCGAGGTCGACGCTCCTGAGAAGCCCGCGCCGCTGAGCGCAGCCAAGCGTGCGGCCGCGAAGCGCGCCCCCGTGAAGAAGAAGAAGTCGGATGACGTCGTCGAAGAGGACGAGGCTCCCGTCGCCGGCGCTGCAGATGACAGCGACGACGAAGACGACGACTCGAAGCCGAAGTTCACCGAGCCGCTGCCGACCGGCGCGATCGTCATCTCGTCGAACGACGACGAAGACATCCCGGTCTACTCGACGCAGATCACCGGCGCGACGGCTGACCCCGTCAAGGACTACCTGAAGCAGATCGGAAAGGTCGCGCTGCTGAACGCGGCCGAAGAGGTCGAGCTCGCGATGCGGATCGAAGCCGGTCTCTTCGCCGAGGAGAAGCTCTCCGCGATGTCGCAGGCAGAGCGGACCGGACAGCTCGGTCTCGACCTGCAGTGGGTCGCCCGCGACGGTCAGCGTGCGAAGAGCCACCTGCTCGGCGCCAACCTCCGCCTCGTCGTCTCGCTCGCCAAGCGCTACACCGGCCGCGGCATGCAGTTCCTGGACCTGATCCAGGAGGGCAACCTCGGTCTCATCCGCGCGGTCGAGAAGTTCGACTACACCAAGGGCTTCAAGTTCTCGACGTACGCCACCTGGTGGATCCGTCAGGCGATCACCCGCGCGATGGCCGACCAGGCCCGCACCATCCGCATCCCGGTGCACATGGTCGAGGTCATCAACAAGCTCGCCCGCGTGCAGCGGCAGATGCTGCAGGACCTCGGTCGCGAGCCCACTCCGGAAGAGCTCAGCCGTGAGCTGGACATGACGCCGGAGAAGGTCGTTGAGGTGCAGAAGTACGGTCGCGAGCCGATCTCCCTGCACACCCCGCTCGGCGAGGACGGCGACAGCGAGTTCGGTGACCTCATCGAGGACACCGAGGCGGTCGTTCCGGCCGACGCCGTGGGCTTCACGATGCTGCAGCGTCAGCTCGAGCAGCTGCTCGACTCGCTGTCGGAGCGCGAGGCCGGCGTGATCCGGATGCGCTTCGGCCTCGGCGACGGTCAGCCCAAGACGCTCGACCAGATCGGTGACACCTTCGGCGTGACCCGCGAGCGGATCCGTCAGATCGAGTCGAAGACCATGGCGAAGCTGCGTCACCCGAGCCGCTCGCAGTCGCTGCGGGACTACCTCGAGTGATGCAGGCGAACGAGGGCAAGGCGCTCGAGACCAGCGTCGACGGCAGGAGCTTCGCGCGGATTCCGCTGCGCACGCGCGTCGTGATGCCGGATGACGACCTCGATGCGGTCATCACGGAGTACGCGAAGGATGCCGTGCAGCCGGGCGACCTGTTGTTCGTGACGGAGAAGATCGTCGCGATCACCCAGGGCCGTTCGTACCGCCTCGACGAGATCCAGCCGCGCAAGCTGGCGCTCTTCCTGTCGAAGTACGTCACCCGCACGCCGTACGGCATCGGGCTCGGCATGCCGGAGACGATGGAGATGGCGCTGCGCGAGTGCGGGACGCCCCGCATCCTGCTCGCTGCCGCGGTCGCCGCCGTCACCAAGGCGTTGGGTCGCAAGGGCGACTTCTACCGCATCGCCGGCGACAAGGCGCGCGCGATCGACGGACCGACCAAGCACACCATCCCGCCGTACAACGAGGCGGTCGTGCTCGGACCGAAGGACCCGCGCGGTGTCGCCGCGCACCTGAAGTCACTGCTCGGCGGAGCCCTCGAGGTGGCCGTGGTCGACATCAACGACCTCGGCGGCAACATCCTCGGGTCCACGCTCGACAAGGACGGCGAGCGTCGTCTCGTCAAGATCCTCGGCGACAACCCGCTCGGCCAGGGACTCGAGTCCACCCCGCTCGGGATCGTCCGCGCGGTCTGATCCTTCGTCAGGCTCAGCCCTTCGTCAGGCTCAGCCCTTCGTCAGGCTCAGGAACCGAACGGCAGAAGGCCCGGATGCTCAGCATCCGGGCCTTCTCCGTCTCATCTCAGAAGCCGATGACCTCGCGGTAGCGCGGCTTGTGTCCCGTGCGGATGCCGGTGACGCTGGGCTTGTTCTCATACACGCCGGCGCCCCAGTTGCCCTCCACGAGCACGGGGCCGTCAGGGGACACGACGACATCCCAGCCGACGTACTGCACCTGCGGCACGACGCGGGCGACCTCGTCGATGAAGGCGCGCACCTCATCCATGTACGGCAACTGGAAGTCGGCGATACGGAAGCCCGTGTCCGGGTGGTTCTCGTGCACGTGGCCGTGCGAGTCGTACCCGGCGCCGACCGCGTGGCCGTTCTCGTCGAGCATCGTGTAGAAGCCGCCGAACGTCATCTGATCGCTGACCGCTCCGCGCCCGAACTTCTGGGCCATCGCGAGGATGTGCGCCTTCTCACCGTCGAAGAACGCAGTGACGCGGGTCGTGTTGACCGTGCCGGGGCAGACGGCCGCGAGGGCGTCGTGCTGGCGGATGACCTCTTCGATCAGCAGCTCGCCGCGGCTCAGCAGACCCGCGTGGAACTCGTCCCAGTCGGTGACGTCGGCGGCGTGGTAGCGGTGCACCCCGGTGCCGGCCTGGCCGACCGGCTCCTTCGTGACGATGGTGCCGAGGCGCTGGGTGAGCTCTCGGACAGCCTCCGCGTTCCCTTCCTCGACGACGAGCCAGTCGCGGTGAAGATGCGCCGCGAAGTGCCGGTTGAACTCGATCTTGTCCTGGAAGATCCAGCGGAAGTCCGGGTGGTCGTAGCGCTGCGAGAGCTGGTTCGACACCGGATGCGTCATGAACGTCTCGCGCTCGGCCTTGGTGAGGATGGCGAAGTCGTAGTCGATGTAGTCCTGGAAACCGACGTTGTGCCGTGCGGCGGACCAGAGCATGTCGGCGACGATCGTCGGCACGGCCTTGTGGTGCTGCTCCGAGGCCTCTTTGGCTCGCTCCACCACCGATCCGACGTCGATACGGCGGGCGCGTCCCAGCAGATAACGGATGCGGGGCGCGAGGGAAAGACGAGACATATGGCTCCGAGGGTAGGGGTCCCGACCAGTCTACGGGGGCTCGAAGATCAACCTGGGAAGGCGGAAGCTAGGCTGGAAAGCGTGTGTGAGACGACTTCCAGCGCCCTGCCGCGCGCCGTGATCTCCCGCTCGGCTCTCGCCGCCGCGGCATCCGCCGCTGTGCGCGCCGGCGGGCGAACGGCCGATCTGCGGCGAGACGCGTGGGGCCATGGCGTCCTCACCGTCGCCCAGGCGGTGACGGCCGCAGGGGCTGACCAGGTGCTCGTGGATTCGGCGGGCGAGGTCGACACCCTGCGTCTCGAGGGCATCGTCGGGATCACGTCCGGGGCCGCGGACATCGACCCCGCTCTGCTCTACGGACTCCCCGATGACGAGGGCTTCCTGGCTGTGCGTCCGGTCATGCGCCTCACGGGCCACGTCATGTCGACCAAGCGCCTCCGCCAGGGCGACGCCGTGTCGTACGGCTACACCTACCGTGCGGCGAGCGACACGACGGTGGCGCTGGTCACCGGCGGCTACGCCCAGGGGATCGTCCGTGCGCTGGGGAACCGTGCGCACGTCGAGGTCGAAGGCGTCGCCCGACCCATCGTCGGCCGAGTCGCGATGGACGTCTGCGTCGTCGACCTCGCCGGCGCAGACGCGGCGCACGGCCAGGAGGTCACCTACTTCGGCGGCACCGGGCCCGCAGCGCCCGGGCTGACCCGCTGGGCAGAGGTGACCGGGATGAGCGTCGCGGAACTCGTCACCGTCGCCGGCGCCCACGCATCTCGGGGGTGGGAGGCATGACGCGCCCGGAGCTGCGGCTCAGCCGCGGCACCTTCCGCGCGAACATCGCCGCCGTGCGGGACCGCATCGCTCCTTCCGCCCTGATGCTCGTCCTGAAGGACGACGCGTACGGGCACGGGTCGCGCTGGGCCGTCGAGACGGCCATGCAGGCCGGTGTCGAGTGGTTCGGGAGCTATGACATCCGCACCGCGCTGAACGTGCGGCGGATCGCGGGCGGGGACGTGCGGATCTTCGCGTGGGCGACCTCCTCTGACGATGAGATCGACGAGGCTCTGGCGCGCGACATCGATCTGGGCGTCGGCACGATCGCGTACCTGCGGCGGATCATCGCGCGCGCAGCCGCCCTCGGTGCGCCCGCGCGGGTGCACCTCAAGATCGACACCGGCCTGCACCGCAACGGCGTGCTTCCCGAGGACTGGGCCGACGCCGTCGCGGAGGCGCGCGACGCGGAACGGCTCGGGCACCTCGAACTCGTCGGCATCTGGAGCCACATCGCCGAGGCGAGCGATGCCGAAGACGACGAGGCGCAAGCCGTCTTCCTCGACGCGGTGCGTGTCGCAGGGGAGTCCGGGACCACTCCGGCGTTCGTGCACCTCACGGCGTCGGCCGCGTCCTGGTGGCGGCCGGAGCTGCGGGGAACCGTGTCGCGGATCGGGGCGTTCTGCTACGGCATCCGCTCGGCCGACGGGCCGGAGCTCGACGGGATCCGTCCCGTCGCTTCGCTGAGCGCGCTCGTCGAGGACATCGTCGACGGAGACGCGGTGATCTCGATCGGCAGCTTCGACGGGCTGCCGTCCACGCTGGCGGGGATGCCGGTCGGTACGCCGGCCGGGTCGCGAGCGCTCCGTGCGATCGGACAGACGACGTCGGTCGTCGAGGCGTGGCCGGGGATGGCCGTCGGCGACGAGGTCATCCTCTTCGGCGCGGGCGACTCCGGCGAGGTGAGCGCGACCACGCTCGCCGAGCGGATCGACACGGTGGGCGAGGAGATCCTCACCCGATTGAGCCCGCGGGTCCGACGGGTCGTCCTCGCATGAAGAAGACTCCGGGCCGCGCGTGAGCGCGACCCGGAGTCGGAAGTCGGAGAGGTCTGCCGGTCAGACGGTCTCGACGAGGCGAGCGCTCTCGTCGTGCCAGCTGGTGGCGATGCTGCGGAGCTTCTCTTCGTACTTGCGGCCGTGGTGGGCGCAGAACAGGAGCTCGGATCCGTTGACCTCTGCGGCGATGTACGCCTGAGCTCCGCAGGAGTCGCAGCGATCCATCGCTGTCAGGCGGAACTCGATGGCGGTGGCCTCACGTTCGGTTGTTGCATTCATCTCGGTGCCTCCTCGGGTGTCGGCCTCGCTGTGGGTCGTGCTCCATACAACCACGCTGCACCTGTACGCATGCCCGGATCACGGCGTGTTTCGCTCAGCGCGTACGCGATCGGTGCGGGGTGCGGTCCCGTGGGGAGTGTCTACCGCCGGGAGGAGCCGGCCGAGAATAGACTCGGAGATTGTGACCGCCGAGTATTCCGCCCATCATCTCCAGGTGCTTGAAGGGCTCGAGGCTGTCCGCAAGCGTCCCGGCATGTACATCGGGTCGAACGGATCGCCGGGGCTCATGCACTGCCTCTGGGAGGTCATCGACAACGCCGTCGACGAGGCCGTCGCCGGAAACGGCGAGAAGATCGATGTGATCCTCCATGACGACGGCAGCGTCGAGGTGCACGACCGCGGTCGCGGCATCCCCGTCGACATCGAACCGCGCACCGGTCTGAGCGGCGTCGAGGTCGTCTTCACGAAGCTGCACGCCGGCGGCAAGTTCGGCGGCGGCTCGTACGCGGCGTCCGGCGGCCTGCACGGCGTCGGCGCCTCGGTCGTGAACGCGCTCTCGGAGCGGCTCGACGTCGAGGTCGATCGCGGCGGCAAGGTCTACGCCATGTCGTTCCACCGCGGCGAGCCCGGAATCTTCACAGACACGGGGGAGAAGCGCCCCAACGCGCCGTTCCGTCCGTTCGAGGACAAGAGCGAGCTGCGGGTCATCGGAAAGGCCCCCCGGGGTGTGACCGGCACGCGCATCCGCTACTGGGCGGACCGGCAGATCTTCACCAAGGACGCCGCGTTCCAGCTCAAGGAACTCGAGACGCGCGCGCGTCAGACGGCGTTCCTCGTGCCCGGACTCGAGATCCTGGTCCGCGACGACCGTGCGCGCAGCCCGCAGACCGCTCCGGCCGAGGGCGTCCTCGCCGGCATCGTCGACGAGGTCCCGCGCGAGATCTCCTACCGCTACGAGGGCGGCATCTCCGAGTTCGTCGACTACCTCGCGACAGACGCCCCCGTGACCGACAACTGGCGCATCCAGGGCGAGGGCACGTTCAAGGAGACCGTGCCGGTTCTGCAGGCGGACGGTCACATGATCGCGACCGAGGTCGAGCGCGTGTGCGCCGTCGACATCGCGCTGCGCTGGGGCACTGGATACGACACCACCGTGCGCTCGTTCGTGAACATCATCGCGACACCGAAGGGCGGCACGCACCAGCAGGGCTTCGAGCAGGAGCTGCTGAAGGTGCTGCGGTCGCAGGTCGACCAGAACTCCCGCCGGCTCAAGGTCGGCAACGACAAGCTCGAGAAGGACGACGTGCTCGCCGGCCTCACCGCCGTGCTCACCGTGAACGTGCCGGAGCCGCAGTTCGAGGGTCAGACCAAGGAGGTGCTCGGCACCCCCGCCGTGCGCCAGATCGTCGCGCAGGTGCTGCGTAAGGACCTGGGCGAGCGCTTCACCTCGACCAAGCGCGACGACAAGAACCAGGCCTCGCAGCTGCTCGACAAGATCGTCTCCGAGATGAAGGCGCGTGTCTCGGCGCGCGCCCACAAGGAGACGCAGCGCCGCAAGAACGCGCTGGAGTCCTCCACGCTCCCGACCAAGCTCGTCGACTGCCGCACGAACGAGGTCGAGCGCAGCGAGCTCTTCATCGTCGAGGGCGACTCGGCGCTCGGTACGGCCAAGAACGCGCGCAACAGCGAGTTCCAGGCGCTGCTGCCCATCCGCGGCAAGATCCTGAACGTGCAGAAGGCCTCGGTCAGCGACATGCTGTCGAACACCGAGTGTGCCTCGATCATCCAGGTGATCGGCGCCGGTTCCGGGCGCACCTTCGACATCGACGCAGCGCGCTACGGCAAGGTCATCCTGATGAGCGACGCCGACGTCGACGGGGCGCACATCCGCACCCTCCTGCTCACCCTGTTCTTCCGGTACATGCGGCCGTTGATCGAGGACGGCCGGGTCTTCGCCGCCGTGCCTCCGCTGCATCGCATCATCATCATGAACCCCGGTTCAAAGCCGAACGAGACGGTCTACACCTACAGCGAGCAGGAGATGCACGCCCTGCTCACCAAGCTCCGCAAGGCCGGCAAGCGCTGGCACGAGCCGATCCAGCGCTACAAGGGCCTCGGCGAGATGGATGCCGAGCAGCTGGCGAACACGACCATGGACCGCTCCGGACGCCTGCTGCGGCGGGTACGCATGGAGGATGCCGAGGCCGCGGGCCGCGTCTTCGAACTGCTCATGGGCAACGAGGTCGCTCCGCGCCGCGAGTTCATCATCGATTCGTCCGGACGCCTGTCGCGCGAGGCCATCGACGCCTGACGCCCGTCAGCGTGCGGTCGCGAGCGCTGCCTCGTAGACGCCGAGCAGCGCGTCGCGGTGGGTCGTCTGCGCGACCTGTCGGCGATGCGCGATCGCGGCCTCGCTGAGTCGGGTGAGCCGCGCGGGGTCGTCGCGCAGCTGCGACAGTGCGGTGGCGAGACCGGCGGCATCCGGCGACGGGGTGACGATCCCTCCGCCCGGCGGCAGCGTCTCGGCCAGATCGGGATCCGTGACGATCACCGGCAGACCGGAGGCGATCGCCTCGAGCAGCACCATCGGCTGATTGTCGAAGTCGAGCGAGCTCGACACGAGCACATGCGCCTTCCGCATCGCCGCGAGGACCTCGGACTGCGGAACGCCGCCGTGCACGGTGACGCGACCGTCGGGGAGTGCCGCCGCACGGCGGGAGACCGATGCGCGAGAGACGCCGTCGCCGTACATGTGCCCCGCGATGCCCGAGACCTGCGACACCGCGTCGAGGAAGACCTCCGGGCGCTTCTCGGGGGACAGGCGCCCGCACCACATCACGCGCAGCTGCTCGCCCCGTGCGACCACACGGGGGGTCGGGATGCCGACCTCGTCGAGCACGGACTCCTCGAGGCCGTTCGACAGGACGGTGATCGGCGTCTCGACGCCCTGCGCGAGCAGCTTGCCCGCGAAGTGCGCCGAGGGGACGATCACCTGATCGGCGTGATTGGCCTGACTCACCATGAGGCGCCACATCCGGCGAGCCGTCGGTGTGCGCGTGTACGGCGACGAGGAGTCGACCCGGGCCCGCGCGTGGCTCATGCGTCTGCGGTGCATCGCGGCGAGCAGGGCGGTCGTCACGCTCGGCAGCGGCAGGACCGACCGCGTGTACACGTCGATCCGACCGTGCATCGTCTGCACGATCGGGAGGCCGAGGGCCTGGGCGGCCTCGAACCCCGCGAGGGCGGCGAACATCTCGGTGTGCACGTGCACGACGTCGACCTCTCGCGCCTTCAGTTCCTCTCGCAGGAAGGCGGATGCCGCGGACGGGCTCCACGTGAACGGGTAGCCGTCGGGGGCGAAGCCGCGGGCCGTGGGCATCCGCACGACGGCGGGGTCCGGGCTCGGCGCAGCGAGCGGCGCGAAGACCAGCACCTCGTGCCCGTGCCGCTCGAGCTCCTCCTTGTGCGCCTTGATCACGGTCTGCACCCCGCCGAGCGTCGGCAGGTAATAGTCGGTGACCATGGCGATGCGCACCCCCTCAGACTAGGGCCGCTAGGGTGAGGAGCATGTCCGGAGGCCGTGTGCTGGTGACGGGGGCGAGCGGGTTCCTCGGCGGTCATGTGGTGCGCGATCTGCAGATCCACGGAGTCGAGGTTTTCGCCGCCGGACGTCGCGCCGCAGCCCTCGATGCGCTCGTCGATGCGGAGCACCGGCTCGTCGGCGACCTGGCCTCTCTGGCGCGCACGGACCTGACGGTCGATGCGGTGATCCACTGCGCGGCGCTGTCGACGCCCTGGGGTCCCTGGCGCGCTTTCGTCGAGGCGAACATCGAGGGCACCGCGCAGGTCGTGGAGTTCGCGCGGCGCAACCGCGTGCGCCGGATCGTGCACGTCTCTTCGCCGAGCGTCTACGCGGCTCCACGCGATCGCCTCGCCATCCGGGAGGAGGATGTCGACACCGGCAATCGACTCAACGGATACATCCGCTCGAAGATCGCCGCCGAGGCGCTCCTGCAGGATGCTCGACGCGCGGGGGCCTTCTCCGAGCTCGTGATCGTGCGTCCGCGCGGGCTGATCGGCACCGGCGACCCGAGCCTCGTCCCGCGCCTGATCGAGGTGCACCGCCGCGTAGGGATCCCTCTGTTCGACGGCGGCCAGAACCTCATCGACGTCACGGCGGTGGAGAACGTGGCGACGGCTCTGCGGCTCGCACTGGATGCCGGCGATCCCGCCGGCGGGGTCTACAACATCAGCAACGACGATCCGCGTCAATTCCGCGACCTGGTCACCACTCTGCTCGAGCTCGTGGGCGAGACGCCGCGGATGCGACCCATGAACAGGCGCGTCGCCTGGGCGCTCGCTACGGCGCTCGAGGGAGTCTTCCGCGTCATTCCGGGGCGACCCGAGCCCCCGCTGACCCGCTACACCCTGAGCACCATCGCCTACTCGCAGACCCTCGATCTGACTCGCGCGAAGGCGGAGCTCGGATACGAACCCCTCGTGACGCTCGACGACGCGCTCGTGCGAGCGGCCGCCGACCAGAGGGCGCACGCATGAGCGCGCGTCTGCGGCACTACGTCTGCGGCAGCACCGCGCACGATCTCTCGGCCATGTTCCGCGGCGGTGCTCACGAGACGCGCGAGTTCCCCGCCGGGGTCTTCCTCTTCGATCGCGGCGATGGCATCCGCGTGCTCTTCGACACCGGCTACGCCACGGGCGAATGGCGCATCGGCTGGCGCGGCACCGTGTACCGGCGCCTGCTGCCCCCCAAGGTGGTGCCCGAAGACGACGTCGCGCGACAGCTGGCCGCCGATGGCATCGACCCGGCTTCGGTCACTCACGTCGTGCTGTCGCACCTGCATCCCGATCACATCGGCGGGGTCTCGCGGTTTCCCGGTGCCACCTTCGTGCTGACCGCGGGGCAACAGCGCTCCCTCGCGGCTCCGCGCCTGCGGGCCGGAATCTTCACCGGGCTGCTGCCGAGTTGGTGGGACGAGGCGTCGAAGATCGTGCTCGCCGCCGATGCGTTCCGCGACGTCGACGTCTCCGGCGTATCCCTGCGCGCAGCCGACCTGCTCGGCGACGGCTCCTATCTGGTCGTGGAGCTTCCCGGCCACGCCGAAGGGCACATCGGTGCGCTGGTGGACGGCCGCGTCCTGCTCGCCGGCGACGCTGCGTGGGGAAGCGACCTGCTCGGCGCGACGGCCGAGCTGCGTACGCTCCCGCGGGCGGTGCAGCACGATCCTGCCGCGTACCTTCGCACGGCCGCGCTCCTGCAGGACCTCGCCGATGCCGGCATCCGCATCTCCTTCAGCCACGATCCGCTCGGGCCGAAGGAGCTGCTGGCCTGATGTCGACCCTGCGGATCCTGCGAGAGTTCGCCGCCGTGCGGTGGACGCGGCGTCTGCGCACGCGCCGGGCGATCGAACGGCGTCAGGCGCGGCTGCTGCGCCGGCATCTCGGTTTCCTGCGTCGACGATCGCCGTATTTCCGCGACCTGCTCGAGACGCACGCCTTCGCCGGGCTGCCGCTCATGGACAAGAGCATGATGATGAGCCGGTTCGACGAGATCAACACGGTCGGTGTACGGCGCGACGAGGCCTTGGAGCTGGCGATCGCGAACGAGCGGTCCCGCGACTTCGACGCCGACCTCGGCGGGAACTCCGTCGGACTCTCCAGCGGTACCAGCGGGCACCGAGGGCTCTTCGTCGTCAGCCCGCGCGAGCGCGATGCGTGGGTCGGCGCGGTCCTCGCCCGCACGCTGCCGCGCGGACGGCTGACCGGGCATCGCATCGCCCTCTTCCTCCGCGCCGACAACAGCCTGTACGAGTCGGTCGGCTCGCGCGCGGTGTCGTTCTCGTACTTCGACGTGTACGCCGACATGGACGAGAACATCCGCCGCCTCGCGGACTACGCGCCCACGATCCTGGTGGCGCCGCCGTCGGTCCTCCGTCTGATCGCCCGTGCCGCGGATGCCGGACGCTTCCCGATCGTGCCGCAGAAGGTCTACGCGGTCGCCGAAGTCCTCGAGGTCGCCGACGAGAAGCGGATCGCGTCGTCTCTGCGACAGGAGCGGCTGCATCAGCTGTACCAGTGCACCGAGGGCTTCCTCGCGCACACCTGCGCGCACGGCGTTATCCATCTGAACGAGGACAGCATCCTCGTCGAGCGCGAACAGCTCGACGACGAGCGGTTCACGCCGATCATCACCGACCTCCGTCGTCGTGCGCAGCCGATCGTGCGGTACCGGCTGGGAGACGTGCTGCGCCCCCGCAGCGAGCGCTGCCCGTGCGGGAGCGCCCTGGCGGCCATCGAGCGCATCGAGGGGCGGGAAGGCGACACCCTGCTCTTCCGCGGGCATGACGGCCGCCGCGTTCCCGTGTTCGCCGACCTCGTCGCGCGGGCGCTGCTGTACGCGGAGGGCTTCGACGAGTACCGCGTGGTGCAGACCGACGCGTCGCTGCTCGAGATCGCGCTGGACGTGCTCGATGATCGGACGAGGGACAGCGTGACCCGCGAGATCCACGGCCTCGCCGACCGGATGCACAGCGAGCGGCCGGAGATCGCGTTCGCGCCGTACACGCCGGACGGATCGGTGAAGCTGCGTCGCGTGGCGCGGACCTGGAGGGGGGATGCCGATGAGGAGCTGTGAGATCGTCGGGTGGGGCAGCGTGCTGCCCGAGCACACGGTGCGATTCGGCGAGGAGGTCCGCTACCGCATCGCGGAGGACACGTCGCACCTCGACATGCTCGCGGACGCCTGCGAACGCGCCCTCGCCCACGCCGGGATCGGCATCGACGACGTCGATCTGGTGCTCGGCGCATCGGCGGCAGGCGTGCAGCCGATCCCGTGCACCGCGGCGCTCGTGCTCGAGCGACTGACCCTCGAAGGGCACGCCGCGGCCTTCGACGTCAACTCGACCTGCACGAGTTTCATCACCGCCGTCGACGTCGCGTCGCGGTACCTGGACTCCGGCGACCACGACACGATCCTGGTGTTCGCCGGCGATGTCGGGACGAGGTTCCTCGACCCGGCGCAGCGCGAGAGCTACGAGCTGTTCAGCGACGCCGCCGTCGCGGTCGTCCTCCGGCGCTCCGACGATCCGTCACGCGGCGTGATCGCCAGTGCCCAGCAGACCTGGCCCGCGTACGCGCACGACACCGAGATCCGTGGTGGACTCTCGCGGTCGCCGGCGCAGCTCTACGCGGAAGCCGACCCCGGCGACTACCTCTTCGACATGAACGGCCGACGGGCGCTGCTCGGGATGATGCGGGTGCTTCCCGGGTTCTTCGAGCGCTTCCATGAGCGGAGCGGCATCGCCTACGACGACGTCGCCCTGTGGGTCCCGCATCAGGCCTCGGCCGCGCTCGGTCCCATGCTCGATCGTCTCGGCATCCCCGTGGACCGCCGGGTCGACGAGGTCGCGGCCTTCGGCAACATGGTCTCGGCGTCCGTGCCGTTCATGCTCACGCGGGCCCTGGACGCCGGGCGCATCGGTCCCGGCGACACGGTGATCCTCTGCGGAACGGCTGCCGGACTCACCGCGAACGTTCTCGCGCTGCGGCTCTGACACGCCGCCACGCGACGACCGAGGTCAGACGATCGTGCGGCCGATGCTGCCGATGACACCGTCGATCGGCTGACCGGAAGCGTCGCGGCGGGCGCCGGGCTCGGGGAGCTTGCGCACCGCGCCGGTCGGGTCGACGGCCTGTGCGGGCGTCGGGCCCACCCAGGCGACCGTGAGCCGGTCCTCGCCCTTCAGGAACGAATGCGCCCGCACACCGCCGGTCGCGCGGCCCTTCGCGGGGTACTCCGTGAACGGGGTCAGCTTCGCCCGTCCCGGATCGGTGCCGGGAAGGATGCTGTCGCCGCCGGAGACCGTGGCGACCACGGCGTCCGCACCCGGGTCGACGACGCCGAAGAACAGCACCGAGGCGCCGGCGGAGAGCTTGACGCCGGCCATACCGCCCGCGGGAGCGCCCTGCGGGCGGACGGCGGAAGCGGCGAAGTGCAGCAGCTGCGCGTCGGTCGTGACGAACACGAGCTCGGCATCGTCGGGTGCGTCGGCCGCGCCGACGACGGTGTCGCCGGGCTTCATGCCGATGACCTCGAGTTCGGGACGGACCGGCAGGGTCGACGGGACGATCCGCTTGACGGTGCCCTGAGCCGTGCCGAGCGCGATCGGGGTCTCGCTGTCGAAGCGCACGAACCCGATGATCCGCTCGTTCTTCGACAGCAGGCCGAGGTAGTCGCGGAGCGGCGTCCCGGCGGCGAGCTGCACGGACGACGACGGCACGGAGGGCAGATCGACGGGGGAGAAGCGCATGACGCGTCCGGCGCTGGTGAGCGCTCCCAGCTCGGCACGCACGGTGGTCTCGACGGTGGTGAGGATCGCGTCGTGCTTGCTCCGGCGGGCCGGTGCGTTGAGCTCCTGCCCTTCGACGGCGTCGATGCGCACGGCGCGGCCGGTCGTCGAGAGCACGAGGAGGGTCGGGGCGTCGGCGATCTGCAGATCGACCGCACCCTTCGTGGCGCGCGGCTTCGGGGGAGCGGCGTTCATCAGCAGCGTCCGGCGCGGGGTGCCGTACGCGTCGGCCGCAGCGTCGAGCTCCTGTGCCACGACGGCGCGCAGCAGCGCGGGGCTGTCGAGCAGCTCCCGGAGGGAGGCGATCTCCGCGAGGAGGGAGTCGCGCTCGGCCTCGAGCTCGATGCGGGAGAACTTGGTGAGCCGGCGCAGGCGCAGCTCGAGGATGTACTCCGCCTGCAGCTCGCTCAGGTCGAACACCGAACGCAGGCGTGTGCGGGCCTGCTCCGAGTCGTCGGAGGAGCGGATGACCTGGATGACCTCGTCGATGTCGAGGATCGCGATGAGCAGGCCCTCGACGAGGTGCAGACGCTCCTCGCGGCGAGCCAGGCGGTACCGGCTGCGCCGCGTGATGACCTCGAGGCGGTGGCCCACGTAGACGCTCAGCATCTCCTTGAGGCCGAGGGTGCGCGGCTGCCCGTCGACGAGCGCGACGTTGTTGATGCTGAAGGAATCCTCCAGCGGGGTCAGCCGGTAGAGCTGCTCGAGCACGGCGTTCGGGTCGAAGCCGGTCTTGATGCCGATCGCCACACGCAGACCGTGGTTGCGGTCGGTGAGGTCGGTGACATCGCTGATGCCCTGCAGCTTCTTCGCCTGCACCGCGTCGCGGATCTTCTCGATGAGGCGCTCGGGGCCGACCATGTACGGCAGCTCGGAGACGATGATGCCGGTGCGCCGAGGGCCGAGAGGTTCGACCGAGACCTTGCCGCGCACCTTGAGGGCGCCGCGACCGTTCATGTAGGCGTCCTTGACGCCGTCGAGCCCCATCAGGATGCCGCCGGACGGGAAGTCCGGACCCGGGACGAACTCCATGAGCTCTTCCGTCGTGGCATCCGGGTTCTCGAGCAGGTGCGTCGCGGCGGCCACGACCTCGATGAGGTTGTGCGGCGCCATGTTGGTCGCCATGCCGACGGCGATGCCGCTGGCGCCGTTGACCAGGAGGTTCGGGAACGCTGCGGGCAGCACGGCCGGCTGCTGGAACTGGCCGTCGTAGTTCGGGATGAAGTCGACGACGTCTTCGTCGAGGTTCTCGGTCAGGGCCATGGCCGGCGCGGCGAGGCGCGCCTCGGTGTAACGCGCCGCGGCGGGGCCGTCGTCGAGGGAGCCGAAGTTGCCGTGCCCGTCGACCAGGGGCACCCGCAGGGCCCACTCCTGTGCGAGGCGCACGAGTGCGTCGTAGATCGCGGTGTCGCCGTGGGGATGCAGCTTTCCCATGACCTCGCCGACGACGCGGGCGCTCTTCACGTGCCCGCGATCCGGCCGCAGGCCCATCTCCGCCATCTGGTAGAGGATGCGGCGCTGTACGGGCTTGAGACCGTCGCGCGCGTCGGGCAGGGCGCGCGAGTAGATGACCGAGTACGCGTATTCGAGGAACGAGCCCTGCATCTCGCTGGAGAGGTCGATGTCCTGGATGCGTTCCTCGACGGGCTCGGGCGGCGGGGTTTTCGGCATGGACTTCCTGGGGGCGTGAAGGAGCCTGTGTCAGACTGGCTCGGATGTCCCTCATGCTACCGTCCGAGTCGCCCAGTGCCCGGAGCGTCGTCGGGGTGGCGGGTGACCTGTTCGCCGCTCTCCGGGGCGAATCCGAGGTGCTGCCGCGTGCGGAATCGGTGGTGCTCGTCGTGATCGACGGGCTCGGCGCGATCACTCTGCGGGCGCATGCCGGGCACGCCCGGGCGCTGACCTCGGGCATGCCGAAGCGCGACGTCGCGCATTCGGTCTTCCCGTCGACGACGGCGGCCGCGCTCACGAGCATCGTCACCGGTGTGTGGCCCGGCGAGCACGGCCTGGTTGGATATCGCGTGCTCGATCCGAGCCGCGACGTCCTGGTCAATCAGCTGAGCGGTTGGGAGACGGACGGGATCGACCCGCTCACCTGGCAGCCGGCGTCCACGATCTTCGAGCGTGCTGGGGCCGCGGGGCACGAGAGCTTCGCCGTGGGTGTCGCCGCCTACGCCCGGAGCGGGTTCACGAAGGCGACGCTGCGGGGCGCGGAGTTCGTCGCTGCCACGACCCCCGCAGACCGCGTGGCGACCGCGTACGACCTCGCGCAGCGGCATCCGGGCTCCCTCGTGTACTGCTATCTGCCCGAGGTCGACAAGGCCGGTCACCGGCACGGCGTCGATTCGCCCGAATGGGTGACCGCGCTGGAAGACATCGACGCCGCTCTCGCGGTGCGCGTCCCGCCGGGCGTCGGCGTGCTCGTCACGTCAGACCACGGCATGGTCGACGTGCCCTCGAACCGGCAGGTCGTGCTCGAGGAAGAGCATCTCGCTGGCATCCGCCATGTCGGCGGCGAGCCGCGGATGCTGCACGTGTACCTGGAACAGGATGCCGATGCCGCCGCCGTGACCGCCCGCTGGCGCGCCGACCTCGAGGGTGTGGCCGATGTGCTCACCCGCGACGAGGCGATCGGCCATGGCCTGTTCGGGCCGACCGTCAGCGCCGCAGCGTCATCCCGGATCGGCGACCTTCTGGCCGTGGCGCGGGGTGCTGCGGCCGTGTACGACGGCACGGCATCCGATCAGCGCGGGCGAGGCATGATCGGACAGCACGGCGCCCTGACGCCGGAGGAGCGTCAGGTTCCGCTGATCAGGCTCGGTGCGTTCGCGCGCTGAGACCGTTCGCGCGCTGAGCCGAGACGTCAGGCCGAGCGCTACTCGTCGGTGCGCGCGCCGAAGACGATCTCGTCCCACGACGGCATCGCGTTCCGCCGCCGACGGCGTCCGCCCCCGTCTCCCGCGTCTGCGGATGACGACGGCGCGGCCGGCTGCGGGGGCTCCGGCTCTTCTGCCGGCTGGTCGAAGGCGTCGAACAGGGAGATCGGAGTCTGGTCGAGGTGGTCGTCCTCATCGACGTCGTCGATGAGGGGAGCTGTCTCCCGCTGACCGCGGCGGCGACGCAGCGCTTCGAGCAGATCAGCCGTCTCGGGGTTCGTCTTCTGCGACTCCGGCGCGCGGTTGATCGCGGCATCCTGTGCGGCGGCATTCGAGCGCTCCGGCAGAGCGGGCTCGTCGACGCCCTCGGGATGGGGGAGCAGGCGAGGACCGAACGCTCCGGAGTCGAAGCGGCTCTCGTCCTTGTACGGCGAGGACGTGCGCTCCGGGTCCACGGCCCGCAGGCGGGGGATCAGGCCCTCGGGAAGGGACCCCTGGCGGGAGAGCTGCGTGGCGTCTGCGTTGAGCGGCGACAGCGCGCTGCGACGAGGGTCGAAGCTCCAGCGGGCATCGTGGTCGACGTCGTTCGCGGTGAACTCGAGCTTGATGACCCAGCCCGTGTCCTCCTTCCAGCTCACCCAGCGCTCCGCGGAGGCGGCGACCTCGGCGAGCTTGTCGCGCACGGCGGCGCCGAAGGTGGGCTGGGCGTCGGGCTCGACCTCGCTCCCGATCAGGACCGGAACGGCGAGGGCCTGACCGATGACGTGCTCGCGCTCGGCGAGGACGGGCCCCTCGAACCGGACGACGTCGTCGACGCTGATGCCGAGGAGCTCGGACACCTCGATCGCGGTCAGTCCGGCGCGGATCTGGGCCTGGATGTCGCGAGGACTCGCGGCGAGTCGATGACCGGCGGGTTCTGCCTGTCGAGTGGCGCGACGGATCTCGCGCTGCAGCACGTCGTCGATGGGCAGCGCGAACCGCTCGCCCGACTCGGTGGCGAGTACGAGCACTCCTGCCTCTGTGCCGACGATGGTGACGTTTTCCATGCGAATGCCCCTCTGGTGGGTGTGCGTTCATGGTGCCACGCGACCGCCGTCGCGGCCGGGAATACCCTGGGCGTGCCGTGAGTTTGGTATGTCGCACGGACCGGCATTTGCTTATTGCGTTCGGGTCGTGCAAACTATGGCCGCCGATTACCCGACGGCGCACCACCCACTCGCACCATGAAAGTGGAGATCTACCGCATGGCAACCGATTACGACGCTCCCCGAAAGAGTGAAGACGACTCCGAGTCGATCGAAGCCCTCAAGGAGCGTGTGCCGGACAAATCCTCCGGCTCAAGCGGGGACGAGGATTCCGACAACCCGTCGAGCTTCGACCTGCCGGGTGCCGACCTCTCCGACCTCGAGCTCGACGTCGTCGTGCTGCCCGCGCAGCAGGACGAATTCACGTGCATGAACTGCTTCCTCGTGAAGCACCGTTCACAGCTCGACCACGAGGGCGCATCCGGGCCCATCTGCAAGGAGTGCGCTGCGTAAGCAGTAGCCCTCTGAGCGACGTCTCACGCGCCCCCGATCATTCCGATCAGGGGCGCGCTGTCGTACCCGGGGCGATTCCTCAGCGGGCGGCGCGGATGGCGGCGGCGAGACGGTCCGGCGTCCGGCTGGAGATGGTCCAGGCCTCCACCGGGTCGTCCTGGTCCGTGTTCGGGACGATCACGATGCCGTCGATGCCGCCGCGGATCAGGTGCCAGCCGCGTGCCGGCAGGCCGGGGCCGCGGGCCTGCCGCGCCTCGTCGCCGGTCAGCGCGACGGGCTCGCCGAGGTGCCGGACGTCGATGTGCGCGCGTCCGGCGCGAAGGACCGTCCCGACGACGGAGACGACCGGGGTGGCCGCGATGAAGGCGACCACGAGAAGCGCAGACACCGCGGCGCCGACGATCAGCGCGACGGTCGAGCCGACGGGCACGAAGATGAGCGAGACCATGGGTCCTGCGAGCGCGACGGTCACGAGCAGCCGGAGGCTCGGAGCGAGCCTTTCGCGGTAGCGCGGACGTGCGTCTGTGGCGGTGTTCTGCATTAGCCTCATGGGGTGACCGATTCCGTTGATGTCCCCATTATCGCCGCTGTGGTCCCGGGATACGCGCACCCGGGCGATGCCGGCGCCGACCTGGTGGCCGCGGAGGCCGTGCGTCTCGAGCCCGGAGAGCGCGCTCTCGTCGCGACCGGCGTGCGCATCGCGCTTCCCGACGGCTACGCGGCATTCGTCGTCCCGCGCAGCGGCCTCGCGGCGAAGCACGGCATCTCCATCGTGAACTCTCCCGGCACGGTGGATGCCGGATACCGCGGCGAGATCAAGGTGAGCCTGATCAACACGGATATCCGCAGCGCGTACGATGTCGCCGTCGGCGATCGCATCGCGCAGCTGATCGTCATGCCCGTGACACGTGCCACGTTCATCCCGGTCGACGAGCTGCCCGACAGCGTCCGCGGCGACGGTGGATTCGGCTCCACCGGATACCAGGCAGGGCTCCAGAAGAACGAAGCAGGACAGGCACATGACTGACAACAACGCGACCCCCTCGAAGTCGGCACCCGAAGACCGCTCCACCGTGGGCCCGTTCGACGACTCCGAGGCGAACCCGGTTCGGCCGTACATCGATCTCGGCGGCATCAAGATCCTGCCGCGCGAGGGGCTCAACCTCCGCCTCGAGGTGGAGGAGCAGTCCAAGCGCATCGTCGCCGTCGGGCTCGACTACGCGGACTCCTCGCTGCAGGTCCAGCCGTTCGCCGCACCGCGCTCCGGCGGTCTCTGGGATGAGACCCGGGTGCAGCTGCGCGACCAGGTCAAGGCGCAGGGCGGCCGTGTCGAGGAGCGCGACGGCGCACTCGGCAAGGAGCTGCTCGCCGAGGTGCCCGCGACCGCGAACGAAGGCTCCGGCCTGCGGCTGGCGCGGTTCATCGGCATCGACGGCCCGCGGTGGTTCCTCCGCGGCGTGATCGGCGGAGCGGGTGCATCCGACCCCGACGCCGCCGCCAAGGTCGAGGACCTCTTCCGCTCGATCGTCGTCGTCCGCGGCAGCGCCCCCATGCCTCCGCGCGACCTGATCCCCCTGAAGATGCCGGCGACCCCGGGATCGGCGTGAGCACCCCCGAACCCGGCGCCGAACGCGAGCAGAGCGCGTCGGACATCCTCGGCGCGGCCCTGGGCGGCGCGGCACGTCGTGCAGGCCTCGACCCGGCCGAGGGCGCGAGCACGCAGAAGGTGGTGTGGTCCGCGATCGGCGGGTGGCGCGGCATCCTCGAGTCGGTGCTCCCGAGCCTGGCCTTCGTGATCATCTTCACGATCCGCCCCGAGCCCCTGATCCTCGCGCTGGGTGTGTCGGTCGGTCTCGCCGCGCTGTTCACGATCGTGCGCCTCGTGCAGAAATCTCCGCCGTCGGCGGCGCTCGGCGGGCTGATCGCCGCCGCAGCTGCCGCGGCGTTGGCCCTGTGGACCGGGCGCGGGCAGGACAACTTCGTCCCCGGCCTCATCACGAACGCGGCCTACGGGACCGCGATCCTCGTATCGGCGCTGATCGGCTGGTCGCTGATCGGCATCGCCGCGGGATTCCTGATGGGGGAGGGCACCGCGTGGCGACGCGACCGGCGCAAGCGCCGCGCCTTCTTCTGGCTCGGCATCGCCTGGTCTGCGCTCTTCTTCGCGCGCCTCGCCGTGCAGCTTCCGCTGTATCTGACCGAGCAGGTCACAGCCCTCGGCACCCTCAAGCTCATCATGGGCCTGCCCCTGTTCGCACCGCTGATCGCGGTCACCTGGCTGGTCGTGCGGGCTCTCTATCCGCGTGCGCCGCAGAATGACGAACCCGTCGAGGCATGATAGATTTATCTTGACATCAAGATAAATTGCAGGCTTTCGCCGGCGACCTGCGCGGAGCAGACTGGTTAGGTCCGCCTTGCTAGCCGCAGGGGCTCGCTGGCGAGCAAGATGGAGGCGCCTGTCGCTCCCATCCGAATAGAAGGAGACGGATTCGTGTCCACGGTGAACAGCTTCGGTGCCCAGAGCACCCTGACGGTCGGCAGCACCGACTACGAGATCTTCCGCATCGACACGGTGCCCGGTTTCGAGAAGCTCCCCTTCAGTCTCAAGGTCCTCCTGGAGAACCTGCTTCGCACCGAGGACGGCGCGAACGTGACGAAGGCGCAGATCGAGGCCCTCGGCTCGTGGGATGCCGCAGCGGAGCCGAACACCGAGATCCAGTTCACGCCGGCCCGCGTGGTCATGCAGGACTTCACCGGTGTTCCCTGCATCGTCGACCTCGCCACGATGCGTGAGGCCGTCACCGCCCTCGGCGGCGACGCGAACAAGATCAACCCGCTCTCTCCCGCCGAGATGGTGATCGACCACTCGGTGATCGCCGATCTCTTCGGCTCTGAGAACGCCCTCGAGCGCAACGTCGAGATCGAGTACGAGCGCAACGGCGAGCGGTACCAGTTCCTGCGCTGGGGCCAGACGGCGTTCAGCGACTTCAAGGTCGTCCCGCCCGGAACCGGCATCGTCCACCAGGTGAACATCGAGCACCTGGCGAAGGTCATCTACGATCGCGACGTCGACGGCGTGCTCCGCGCCTACCCCGACACCTGCGTCGGCACCGACTCGCACACCACCATGGTGAACGGCCTCGGCGTGCTCGGCTGGGGCGTCGGCGGCATCGAGGCCGAGGCTGCGATGCTCGGCCAGCCCGTGTCGATGCTCATCCCGCGCGTCGTCGGCTTCAAGCTCAGCGGCGAGATCCCCGCCGGCGTGACCGCGACCGACGTCGTGCTCACGATCACCGAACTGCTGCGCCAGCACGGCGTGGTCGGCAAGTTCGTCGAGTTCTACGGCGAGGGCGTAGCCTCCGTGCCGCTCGCCAACCGCGCCACCATCGGAAACATGAGCCCCGAGTTCGGCTCCACGGCGGCGATCTTCCCGATCGACGACGTGACGCTGGACTACCTGCGCCTCACCGGCCGCAGCGAGGAGGCCGTGGCGCTGGTCGAGGCGTACGCGAAGGAGCAGAAGCTCTGGCACGACGCCACGCACGAGCCGACGTTCAGCGAGTACCTCGAGCTCGACCTCGGAACCGTCGTGCCCTCGATCGCCGGACCGAAGCGCCCGCAGGACCGCATCCTCCTCTCCGAGGCGAAGGCGCAGTTCGAGCAGGACATCCTCGGCTACGCGACCGCGTCCACCTCGGACTCGATCGTGGATCTCGAGTCGAAGCACTCCTTCCCGGCATCCGATCCCGGGCAGGCGCCCGGCGACGAAGAGCCGAACACGCGACCGGTGCACATCAACAGCGGCGCTCCTGCGAACTCCTCCAAGCCGGTGCCGGTCACCACGCCGTCGGGGGAGAAGTACATCCTCGACAACGGCGCCGTGACCCTGGCTGCGATCACGTCGTGCACCAACACGTCGAACCCGTCGGTCATGATCGCCGCCGGTCTCGTGGCGCGCAAGGCGCTGGAGAAGGGCCTCAAGCAGAAGCCGTGGGTCAAGACCACGCTCGGCCCGGGTTCCAAGGTCGTCACCGACTACTACGAGAAGTCCGGCCTCGACAAGGACCTCGAGGGCCTCGGCTTCTACACCGTCGGCTACGGCTGCACGATCTGCATCGGAAACTCCGGTCCGCTGATCGAAGAGGTCTCCGCGGCCATCAACGACCACGACCTGGCCGTCACCGCGGTGCTCTCCGGAAACCGCAACTTCGAGGGTCGCATCAGCCCCGACGTCAAGATGAACTACCTCGCCAGCCCGCCGCTGGTCATCGCGTACGCGCTGGCCGGATCGATGCACTTCGACTTCGAGAACGATGCTCTCGGCAAGGGCACCGACGGTGAAGACGTCTTCCTCAAGGACATCTGGCCCACCCCGGCCGAGGTGCAGGAGCTCGTCGACTCGTCGATCTCGCGTGAGCAGTTCATCAAGCAGTACGCGACCGTCTTCGACGGCGACGAGCGCTGGCGGAGCCTCCCCACCCCGGATGACGCGATCTTCCAGTGGGACGAGAACTCGACCTACGTGCGCAAGGCCCCGTACTTCGACGGCATGACGATGGAGCTGACTCCGGTCAGCGACATCCAGGGTGCACGCGTGATGGCGACGCTCGGCGACTCGGTCACGACCGACCACATCTCGCCGGCCGGAAACATCAAGACCGGCACGCCCGCGGCGGAGTACCTCACCGCGCACGGCGTCGATCGCAAGGACTTCAACTCCTTCGGCTCGCGTCGCGGCAACCACGAGGTCATGATCCGCGGCACGTTCGCGAACATCCGCCTGAAGAACGCGATGGTCTCCGCGGTCAACGACGGCCAGGTCGTCGAGGGTGGCTTCACCCGCGACTTCACGCTGCCGGGTGGCCCGCAGTCGTACATCTACGACGCGAGCATGAACTACCAGGAGCAGGGCACGCCGCTCGTCATCTTCGGTGGCAAGGAGTACGGCTCCGGCTCGTCGCGCGACTGGGCGGCCAAGGGCACGAGCCTGCTGGGCGTCAAGGCCGTCATCACCGAGAGCTTCGAGCGCATCCACCGCTCCAACCTCATCGGCATGGGCGTCGTCCCGCTGCAGTTCCCCGCTGGCGAGAGTTGGGAGTCGCTCGGCCTCGACGGCACCGAGATCGTCTCGATCACGGGCCTGGAAGAGCTGAACAACGGTGTCACGCCCAAGACCGTGCGCGTCACCGCTGCCCCCAGCGAGAACTCGCCCGAGGGCAAGCAGACCGTGGAGTTCGACGCGGTCGTCCGCATCGACACCCCCGGTGAGGCGGACTACTACCGCAACGGCGGCATCCTGCAGTACGTGCTGCGCTCGCTCGTCTGATCGCTCGACGGAAGGGGCCCGGATCACGTGATCCGGGCCCCTTCCGCGTGTCAAGCCCTCTGCTGCTCTCCGAGCTTTCCCGGATGAGCGGGGTAGGATCGAGGGGACGTCCGGCTCTCGTCGGGCGCCTCTGACGGAGCCTGTGAGGAGGTGCAGATGCCCATTCTTCCGAGCATCTCAGGACCCCGTGATCTGGACGCGCTGTCCACCGAACAGCTGGTGGAACTCGCCGCGGAGGTCCGCGAGTTCCTCGTCGAGAACGTGTCCCGCACCGGCGGCCATCTCGGCCCCAACCTCGGCGTCGTCGAGCTGACGATCGCCCTGCACCGTGTCTTCTCGTCACCGGACGACCCGTTCATCTTCGACACCGGTCACCAGTCCTACGTGCACAAGCTGCTCACGGGCCGACAGGACTTCTCCCACCTCCGTCTGCGCGGCGGCCTCGCCGGATACCCGCAGCGCAGCGAGAGCGCACACGACGTCGTCGAGTCGTCGCACGCGTCGAGCTCGCTCAGTTGGGCGGACGGTGTGTCGCGCGCGCTGACTGCGACCGGACGGGCCGACCGGCACGTCGTCGCCGTGGTCGGCGACGGCTCGCTGACCGGCGGCATGACCTGGGAAGCGCTGAACAACATCTCCGACGACAACGACCGCAACCTGGTCATCGTCGTGAACGACAACGGCCGCTCCTACGCTCCCACGATCGGCGGCATGTCGCGGTATCTGAACCGCGTGCGGACGGCGGCCGCGTACAAGGAGCTGCACCACAAGTCGGATCGCCTGTTCCGCACCTTCGGGCCGGTCGGACGTGCTGTCTTCCGCGGAGTCCGCGGTGGCACGCACGGTTTCCTCTCGCGCTTCACCAACAACGAGGCGCTGTATTCCAATCTCGACATCAAGTACCTCGGCCCGGTCGACGGACACGACCTGTCCGCCCTCCTCGAGACCCTCGAGCTCGCGAAGTCCTACGGTGCTCCGGTCATCGTGCACGCGATCACCGAGAAGGGGCGCGGCTATCAGCCCGCCCGCGACGACGAAGCCGACCAGTTCCATGCCGTCGGGCGCATAGATCCCGTGACCGGCGAAGAGCTGTCCTCCGGCGGTCGCGGCTGGACCGACGTGTTCTCCGATTCGCTCGTCGCGGTCGGCGAACGCCGGAGCGACGTGATCGCGATGACGGCGGCGATGCTGCGTCCCACCGGTCTCGCACCCTTCGCCGAGCGCTTCCCGGACCGCGTGTACGACGTGGGCATCGCCGAGCAGCACGCGGTCGCCTCCGCTGCGGGTCTGGCCTTCGGCGGGCTGCACCCCGTCGTCGCGCTCTACGCCACGTTCATGGGCCGCGCCTTCGACCAGGTCCTGATGGACGTCGCCCTGCACCGCGCGGGCGTCACCTTCGTGCTCGACCGTGCCGGAGTGACCGGCCCCGACGGTCCGAGCCATCACGGCATGTGGGATCTGGCGATGCTGCAGATCGTGCCGCACATCCGCATCGCCGCACCACGCGACGGCGCGCGCCTCACCGAAGCCCTCGACGAGGCCGTCGAGGTCGATGACGCGCCCACCGTGATCCGCTTCCCGAAGGGGGCGATCGCGGAGGATCTTCCGGCGATCGAACGCCTGGAAGACGGCGTCGACGTGCTCGCGCGCGGCGAGTCCGAGGACGTGCTGATCGTCGCGATCGGGCCGTTCGCGGCCCTGGCGATGGACGTCGCGGATCGGCTCCGTGCGCAGGGGATCGGCGCCACCGTCATCGACCCGCGCTGGGCCATTCCCGTGCAGCCCTCGGTCGTGAGCCTCGCCGCGCAGCATCGCCTCGTGATCACCCTCGAAGACGGTATCCGCGTGGGCGGCATCGGCACGCGGGTCCGTCAGGTGCTGCGAGAGGCCGGAATCGACACCGCCGTGGACGAGCTGGGTCTGCCCGACGAGTTCATCGATCACGCCACGCGCGACGAGATCCTCGCGGATGCGGGGCTCACCGCTTCGAAGATCGCGCAGGACATCGTCTCGCAGGTGCTCGGCACCCGCATCCCCGTGGCGCGTCAGGGTGGCGAGACCGCAGCGATCGACCTGCCGCTCCACGAGCGGCGCTGACGGCTTCCGCTCTCAGTTGAGGGCGTGGAGCGCCGCGACGACCTCCGGGGCGTTCTCCGCCCCGCGGATCGCCTGCGACAGGAGATAGCCGTCGGTGAGCGCGTCGCCCGTGATGAGGACGTCGACGACCTCGACACCGCAGGCGGCGAGGACCTTGTCGGTGCAGGCGTCTCTGACCTGCGTGCTGAGCACGTCGTTGCGGGGGAGCTCGGCGCCTTCGAGGGAGCGGACCACGTCGCGCAGCGCCGCGGAGATGATGTTCGCCGCCCGCTCCGTGACGTTCACCACATCGAGCTCGAAGACCCGCAGGTCGCGACCCGAGACCACCGGACGCCATTCGAACGACGCATGCACCAGATGCTGGTGGCCGGATGCCGCGGTGAGGTGTCGCGCCGGCAGATCGGTCGCACGGCAACGCACGTCGATGAGCTTGTACCAGTAGAACAGCGGGAACGCGCCGTGCGAACCGGGTGTCAGCACGACGACCTCGCCGACCCCGGGAGTGCCCGCCTTGCCCAGCCGTGCCCTGCGGATGATCGGCTTGCCGTTCCGCGTGCGGATCGCCGCCCAGCCCTCGTCGACGGTGACGATGAACAGCTTCAGCATGGCCGGCACGACGAGCAGCGTCGTGAGCACCGCGGTCCCCGTCTTGACCAGTCCACCCATCGCGCCACCGCTGCTGAACATGCTGAAGATCGCGTCCATGGTCCTACTCTGCATGCCGCGTCGGGCGGATGAGGCTCCCGCGTCGGCTCTCGCACCGGATGTTCACCGGGATTTCGTGGCCGGTTCTCGGGGACGTCGTTCGCGCGTCCGTCCCGCGCGGCGCCGGTGACGCGGGATACTGATTTCCGGGAGCGAAGAGCGCGACCGATCATCGTGACCGACCGGAGACACCGACGTGAGTGCGCACATCGCCGTGCTGACCAATCCTTCCGCGGGAAAGGGACGTGCCGCCCACGCTTCCGACGCCGCCATCGAGCGGCTGCGAGCTGCGGGTGCAGACGTCCGCGCGTATGCGGGGGCGTCGCCGGAGGACACCACGCGGCTTGCGGCGCTCGCCCTGGAGGAGGGGCCGACGGCATTGGTGGTGATCGGCGGGGATGGCACGCTCTCGGGCATCCTGCAGGTCGCCACAGCATCCTCCGTGCCGATCGTGTTCGTCGCCGCGGGAACCGGCAACGACTTCGCACGCGCGCTGGGCCTGCCCCTCGAAGATCCGGGCGACGCGGCGATGCTCGCCCTGAACGGACGACCTCGTGTCGTCGACGTCGGAGAGGTGCGCAGCGGCGGAACGAACCGGCTCTTCCTGACCATCGCCGCGCTGGGCTTCGACGCGAAGGTCACCGACCGGACCGACCGGCTGCGCTGGCCGCGCGGCCGATTGCGTTACTACCTCGCGCTGCTCATCGAGCTCGTCCGGCTGAGTCCGATGGCGTTCCGCCTCTCGCTCGACGGGGAGCCCGAGCGTGACGCTCCGGGAACCCTGATCGCCGTCGGCAACACGGCCAGCTACGGCGGCGGGATGCCGATCTGCGTCGGCGCGGAGCCCGACGACGGACTGCTCGACGTCGTGCAGGTCCAGGCGCTCGGACGACTGCGGCTTCTGCGGGTCTTCCCGCGACTGCTCCAGGGAAGCCACCTGACGCTTCCTGAGGTGGCGTATCGCCGTGCTCGCACGGTCACCGTGTCTGAACCCGATCTCGTCGTCTACGCCGACGGAGAGCGCGTCGCGACGAAGGAGTGCACGATCGCCGTGCGCGCAGCCGCGCTGACCGTGATGGTTCCCGACCCCTGAGGCAGAAACGGGGGCCACGCTCTCGGCGTGACCCCCGTTCTGTCTCGAAGAGCGCTCAGCGGCTCTCGATGCCGCGGATCTGCGGGGTGTGGAACGATCCGCCGAAGGCCCGCTCCGACGCGCCCTCACGGTCGAGGTACGGCGAAGCGCCGCCGTCGATGAAGGGCCAGCCTGCGCCGAGGATGAGGCAGAGATCGATGTCTTCGACCTCGGGGACCACGCCCTCGTCGAGCATCAGCTTGATCTCGGTCGCGAGGCCGTCCTGCACACGCTGCAGGATCGTGCTCGCGGAGGCCGGGGCCTTGCCGACGGCCGGCTTCAGCAGCTTCTCGGCCTGCTTCGTCCAGCCGGTGACGCGGCCGCCCTTGTCCTTCTCCACGACCGCGTCGAGGGCGGCGAGAGCGTGGAAATTCTCGTTCGCGTAGAAGCGGTCGGGGAAGGCATGCACCATCGTGTCCTGCACGTGCGCGGCGACCTTCCAACCGACCAGGTCGATCAGTTGGAACGGACCCATCGGCAGACCGAGCGGGCCGAACGCCTTCTCGACGTCGGCGATCGGCGTGCCCTCGTAGACGGCACGAGCGGCTTCGCCCATCACCTTGGCGAGGAGCCGGTTCACGACGAAACCGGGAGCGTCGGCGGTCAGCACCGCGTTCTTGCCCAGGTTCTTCGCGACGATGAAGGCTGTCGACAGGGCGGCATCCACCGTGGAAGGCGTCTTCACGATCTCGATGAGCGGCATCACGGCCACCGGGTTGAAGAAGTGGAAGCCGACGAGACGCTCCGGGTGCTCGAGCTTCGAGCCGATCTCCTCGACCGAGAGAGACGAGGTGTTCGTCGCCAGGATCGCATCGTCGGCGATGATCTTCTCGATCTCGCCGAACACCTGCTGCTTCACGCCGACCTCTTCGAAGACGGCTTCGATCACGAAGTCGCAGTCCGCATAGAGGCTCTTGTCGGTCGTGCCGGTCACAAGCGCCCGGAGCTTGTTCGCGGAGTCGGAGTCCAGGCGGCCCTTGGTCTCGAGCTTGCCGATCTCCTCGTGGATGTACGCGACACCCTTGTCGACGCGAGCCTGGTCGAGGTCGGTGATGAGCACCGGCACCTGCAGCTTGCGTACGAACAGCAGAGCGAACTGGCTGGCCATGAGACCGGCGCCGATGATGCCGACCTTCGTGACCTTCTTCGCGAGCTCCTTGTCGGGAGCCCCGACCGGACGCTTCGCGCGCTTCTGCACGAGGTCGAAGGCGTACATGGAGGCCGCGAACTGGTCGCCCGTGACGAGCTCGGCGAGCGCCTCGTCCTCACGCGCGAAGCCCTCGGCCTTGGTGCCGCTCTTGGCCTTGTCGAGCAGGTCGAGGGCCGCGTACGGCGACTTCGGGACGGTGCCGATCTTCGACTCGAGCATGCCGCGGGCCATCTTGATGGCGATCGGCCACTTGGTGAGGCGCTCGATCTTGCCCGGCTCGTTCTTGCGCTCGACCTTCTTGCCGCCGAGCACCGCGTCAGCCCACGCGAGCGAGTTCTCGAGGTAGTTCGCCGCGGGGAAGATCGCGTCGACGATCCCCAGGTCGAACGCCTGCTGCGGCTTCAGCATGCGGTTCTGCTTGAGCGGATTCGAGATGACGACCTCGAGGGCGTTCTCGATCCCGATCAGGTTCGGCAGCAGGTACGCACCGCCCCAGCCGGGGATGATCCCGAGGAAGACCTCGGGCAGCGCGATCGCGGCCGCGGACGAGTCGACCGTGCGGTAGGTCGAGTTCAGCGCGATCTCGAGTCCGCCGCCGAGCGCGAGTCCGTTCACGAAGGCGAACGACGGCACGCCCAGCTCGGAGATCGAGCCGAGCACCTTGTGGCCGAGCTGCGCGATCAGTCGTGCGTTGTCGCGCGACCCGACCTTGCTGATGTCGGACAGGTCGGCGCCGGCCGCCAGGATGTACTGCTTGCCGGTGATGCCGACGGCCTGGATCTCGCCGCCCGCCGCACGGGCCTTGAGACCGGCGAGTGTCTCGCCCAGCTGGGTGAGGGTCGCCGGGCCCAGCGTGTTCGGCCGGTTGTGGTCGCGCCCGTTGTCGAGCGTGATCAGCGCCAGCACCTTGCCGGAGGCGAGACGGATGTCGCGCACGGGCGACTGCGTGATGACCTCGCCCTCGGTGAGCGCCTGGATGGGGGAGAAGTCGATGTCGTCGTAACTCACTACTTCTTCTTCTTTCCGTCGAAGTGCGGGTTCTCCCAGATGACCGAGCCGCCCTGGCCGAGGCCGACGCACATGGCGGTCAGGCCGTAGCGGACGTCGGGGCGCTCGGCGAACTGCGCCGCGAGCTGGATCATGAGACGAACGCCGGATGCCGCGAGCGGGTGGCCGAGCGCGATCGCGCCGCCCCACTGGTTGACGCGGGGGTCGTCGTCGGCGATGCCGAAGTGGTCGAGCAGGGAGATCACCTGGATGGCGAAGGCCTCGTTCAGCTCGAAGAGCCCGATGTCGGAGATCGTGAGACCGGCCTTCTTCAGGGCCTTCTCCGTGGACGGGATCGGTCCGATGCCCATGATCTCTGGCTGCACGCCCGCGAAGGCGAACGAGACCATGCGCATCTTGGGGGCGAGTCCGAACTCCTTCACCGCACCGCCCCCGGCCAGCAGCGACATGGTCGCGCCGTCGGTGAGCGGAGAGGAGGTGCCGGCGGTGACGCGACCGTGAGGACGGAACGGCGTCTTCAGCGCGGCCAGATCCTCCATGGTCGTCTGCGGGCGACGGCCCTCGTCCTCGGTCGCGAGACCCCAGGCGCCGTCGGCGCCCTTGGTGGCGACGGAGACCAGATCGGGCTGGATCTTGCCCGCGTCGTACGCCGCCTGCACCCTGTGCTGGCTCAGCATGCCGAAGCGGTCGGACCGCTCCTTGGTGAGGTGCGGGAAGCGGTCGAAGATGCGCTCGGCCGTGACACCCATGTTGAGGGCGCCGGGGTCGACCATCTTCTCGGCCACGAAGCGCGGGTTCGGGTCGGCGTTGGCGCCGATCGGGTGGTGCCCCATGTGTTCGACGCCACCGGCGAGGGCGAAGTCGTACATGCCGACGCCGATCGATGCACCCATGGTGGTGACGCTGGTCATGGCGCCGGCGCACATGCGCTCGACGGCGAGGCCGGGAACGGTCTGCGGAAGCCCTGCGAGGATCGCCACCGAACGGCCGAGCGTGAGCCCCTGGTCGCCGGTCTGGCTCGTCGCGGCGATGGCGACATCGTCGATACGGTCGGCCGGGACGGCGGCGTTGCGCTCCATGAGGCCGATGGTCGCCTTCACGGCGAGGTCATCAGCGCGGGTGTTCCAGTACATGCCTTTTTCGCCGGCGCGCCCGAAGGGGGTGCGCACTCCATCGACGAAGAAGACGTCCGAGATCTCGGCCACTCTGCCTCCAAGTTTGTGCGGTCGCCTCAGTCTATGAAGCCGCAGAAACCGGGAAGAATCGGTTGGATCGAACCTACGAAGCGGGTGCGGGCGTCGTGTCGGGCGTTTGCGCCGCCTCTACAAAGGCATCGGCGATCTTCTGTGCAGTCTGTTCAACCTGCCACGGGCGTGCGCCGAGGGCCGTGAGCGCCGATGCGATGTCGTCGGCGGTCTCGCCGGGCACATCCCACGCGACGCGGCGCAGGAACTCCGGCGTCAGCAGGTTCTCTGTCGGCATCCCCAGTCCCTCCGCCACAGCCTCCACCACGGGCCGCGCGGCCTTGAGCCGGGCATCCGCCTCCGGGTTCCGGTCCGACCAGGCGCGAGGCGGGGGGAGAGTGTCGCTCGGGACGCGCTCACGGGGGAGCTCCTCGGTGGCGCGGCCGTCGACGATGGCCTGCCACCAGCGGTCGAGCTGGGTGCGGCTCGCCCGCCCCTGGAACTCCTTCACACCGGCCAGAGCTTGCTTCGACTGCGGATTCGCCATCACCGCGGCGACGAGCGATCGGTCGGGCACGAGGCGACCGGGCGAGACGTCCTGATCCTGCGCGAAGGACTCACGGGCCTGCCACAGCGACCGTGCGACCGCGAGGTTGCGCGATCCGCGCACCTGATGCAGTCCGCTCAACCGGCGCCACGGGTCCTCGCGTGCAGGTTTGGGGAGGCGCGTGAGGGTGGCGGCGAACTCCTCTGCGGCGAACTCCGTCTTCTCCTGCTCCTCGAGCTCGGCGACGAGCGCATCGCGGACGTCGATCAGGTGCAGCACGTCCAGGGCGGCGTAGTCGAGCCAGGAGTCGGGAAGCGGGCGCGTCGACCAGTCCGACGCGGAGTGCTCCTTCTTCAGCGTGATCCCGAGCGTCTCTTCGACGACGGCGGCGAGGCCGACGCGTTCGTGCCCGAGTAGCCGAGAGGCCAGCTCGGTGTCGAAGATGGACGGGGGCTCCAGGTGCAGCTCGCGGAGCGACGGCAGGTCCTGGCTCGCGGCGTGGAACACCCACTCCGTGTCGCCGATCGCCTCCTGGAGCGGCGAGAAGTCGCCGAGCTCCGGGGGATCGAACAGGAAGACACCCGCGTCTCGCCGGAACACCTGCACCAGGTAGGCGCGCTGGGAGTAGCGGAAGCCGGACGCCCGCTCGACGTCGACGGCGACCGGCCCGGTGCCGGCAGCGAGCACGGCGCACGCCGCGCGGAACTCCTCAGCATCCGCGATCACGGAGTATTCAGTCACGTACAGCCTTTCGCGCGCCGAGCACGGCGATGCCCTCGGAGCCCGGCGGAAGTCCCGCCAGCATTCCGACCAGTTCGGCCCATGCTTCGACGTGCGGTCGGAACGGGCCCTCTGGTGTCCAGGACGCCCGCAATTCTATCTGTGCACCGTCGCCTTCGACGGCGAGGCCGCCGAATCCCTTGGACAGCGTCTTGGTCGACGTGCCGGATGCCGAGTGGTAGACGGCGTCCCGGGAGTCGAGTGCGTCGACCAGCCAGGACCACGTCACGTCCGCCAGCAGGGGATCGGTGCCGATCTCGTTCTCCAGAGGAGCCTGCGCGAAGATCACGATGCGCCACGCTCCACCCCAGGCTCCGGGCTCGTCGGGATCGTGGAGCAGGACGAAGCGGCCCGTGCCGTAGATCGACTCCCCGTCGCCCTCCGGACGCACGTCGGCGGCCAGCGCGATGGCGAACGGCGCCAGGCCTTGAGGCGTCGAGATCTCGCGCACCGTGATGTCGTCGCGGAACGCGGTCTCGCGCAATTCAGCCGTGGCGCTGTCGAAAGGGGTCCCGACCTCGGGATGTGCGGTCACGGCAACAGGCTAGAGTCAGGAGGCGATGAAGAGTCTCAGGCACGCCGTTGCACTCCTTGTCCCCGCGCTGCTCGCACTCGGGGCCGCGCTGTCGTTCCTCGTCTTCGGCGTGGCACGGCGTGTCGTCACCCCGATGCGTCGGCCGATGGACACTCAGATCCTCGCGGTCGACACCGGTGCGCAGACGATAGAGCTGGAGCGCACGGTCAACACCGAGCTGCCCGGTCGATACGGGCTCTTCACGACGGGCACCTACGGCTACGTGAAGCTCGGTGCCGTGCTCAGTGCCGACGCGACCAGTGTGCGGCGCAAGCTGCTGACGAAGATCGAGACGGGCGCGCGTGTGGATCGCGGCGCGGGGTTCAGCGGCTTCTACTACGCCTCCCCGAGCGAACTGCATCTGCCTTGGCAGAACGTTCTCATCGGATCCCCTGCCGGGCCGTGTCCCGCCTGGTACTTCCCGGCGGCGTCCTCGACCTGGGTGATCCAGGTCCACGGCCGGGGCGCTACGCGCGTCGAGTGCCTGAGGGCGGTGCCGGTGCTGCACGCGGCCGGCTTCCCGAACCTCGTCGTGTCGTACCGGAACGACGGGGAGGCGCCGCGCAGTCGGGCGGGTGCCTATGCGCTCGGCACGTCGGAATGGCGTGATGTCGATGCGGCGATCGCCTATGCGCTCCGTCACGGCGCCGAGCGCGTCATCCTGATGGGCTGGTCGATGGGCGGCGCAGTGTCGCTGCAGGCTGCGGTCAGCTCCAGCTACCGCGACCGCATCGTCGGGCTCATCCTGGAGTCTCCGGTGATCGACTGGCGCACCGTGCTGCGGTACCAGGCCCGGATCGCCGGAGTCCGCGCGCCCCTGCCCGAGCTCGCGATGGGCGCGCTCCAGCGTCCGCTCACCGCGCGCATCAGCGGTGCGGACGACGCCATCTCCTTCGACCGCCTGGACATGGTGGCGCGGGCGTCAGAGCTCTCCGCACCGATGCTCATCCTGCACAGCGTGGACGACGGGTTCGTGCCGATCGACTCGTCGTCGGCGCTGCAGGAGGCTCGCCCCGATCTCGTGACCATGCCGGAGTTCAGCGTCGCCCGTCACACGAAGATCTGGAACTACGACCAGGACGGCTGGACGAGGGCGATCACCGACTGGCTCGAGGCGCAGGGGTTCAGCGCTTCTGCCTGACCTGCTTCTTCGCCCGCATCAGCATGCCGGTCATGCCGCCGATCCGCAGCGGTGAGACGGCCTTGGTGAGGCCGATCGACTGCGGGTAGTCGTCGGGGATGGCGAGCACCTCCTCCGACGTGAGCCCGGTGAGGCCCTGCACGAGGATGCTGGCGAACCCGCGCGTCGTCGGAGCCTCTTCCGGCGCCGTCGCATGCATCGTCACGATGTCGTCGTTCACCTCGACGTAGATGTACACCGGCGACTGGCACTCTGCGACGCGCTCGCACATCTCGGGGTGGTTCGCGACCTCTTCGGAGACCGCGGGAAGCTCGTCGGAGTACTCCAGCAGGAGCAGCAGCCGATCCGCTTCGGGCGTCTCGAGGAAGCCGTCGCGGATGTCGGCGAGGATGTCGGGAAGGTCGCTGGCGCTCATCCCTGCCATTCTCACACGGTCAGAGCGAGCCGGGCTCGGCGCCCGTGACGATCGGGACGCGCACGGCGCTGCCCCACTCGGTCCAGGAGCCGTCGTAGTTGCGCACGTTCTCGAAGCCGAGCAGGTGCTTGAGCACGAACCAGGTGTGGCTGGAGCGCTCACCGATGCGGCAGTATGCCACGACGTCGTCGCCGTCCTTCAGCCCGGCACCGTCGCGGTAGATCGCGTCGAGCTCTGCGCGGCTCTTGAAGCCGCCGTCCTCGGCGACGGCCTTCGCCCACGGCACGCTCTGCGCGGTGGGGATGTGGCCGGCGCGCAGAGTGCCCTCCTCCGGATAGGCGGGAGCGGTCGTGCGCTCACCGCTGTACTCCTCGGGGGAGCGCACGTCGATCAGCGGGCTGCCGATGTGGTCGAGCACGTCCTCCTTGTACGCCCGGATGATCGAGTCGTCGCGCTCGACGATCGGGTACTCCGTCGCAGGGCGGTTCGTGGCGTCCCGGGTGACCTCGCGTCCCTCCGAGATCCAGCGGTCGCGTCCGCCGTCGAGCAGGCGCACGTCCTCGTGGTCGAAGAGCGAGAAGACCCAGAGCGCATAGGCGGCCCACCAGTTGTTCTTGTCGCCGTAGATGACCACGGTGTCGTCGCGCGAGATGCCCTTGCGGCTGAGGAGTTCGGCGAACCCCGCACCGTCGACGTAGTCGCGCACGACCGGGTCGTTGAGCTCGGTGTGCCAGTCGACCTTCACCGCGCCCGGGATGTGGCCGGTCTCGTAGAGCAGCACGTCCTCATCGGACTCGACCACGACGAGACCCGGGGTTCCGAGCCGCTCCGCGAGCCATTCGGTGGTCACCAGGCGGCCGGGTTCGGCGTACTCGGCGAACTTGGGGGAGGAGGAATCGATCTCGATGGCCATGGGGTTCTCCGAAGCGTTGAGGGGACGAGGGGGCAGGTGTGGACGGCGTAGTGTTGAGGCGTCCCTTTCGACGATAGATCCCCTTCGGGCGCCCGGCTCCCGATTCGTAAGACTTCGACACAGGCCCGTGCCTGATTCAGGACCGTGATGACCGACACCACCAGCCGCACGGGAATCGTGCACCTCACCGAGCGTCAGCCCGCTGTCAGCGGACCCGAGATGCTCGCGAGTCTGGTGCCGCCGCCGCAGTTCGACACCGCGACCTTCGAGAGCTACCGCGCCGATCCTGCCTATCCCTCGCAGGAGGAGGCCAAGGAGACGCTCATCCGCTTCGCGGGCCGCGGCGGTCCGGTGAAGCGCGGCGGGTTCTTCAGCCGGGGGAAGAAGGAGCCCGAGGTCAAGCCGGGCGTCTACCTCGACGGCGGCTTCGGAGTCGGCAAGACCCACCTTCTCGCGTCGATCTATCACGCGATGCCAGCGCGACGGAAGTACTTCGGCTCGTTCATCGAGTACACCGCTCTGGTCGGGGCCCTCGGCTACAAGAACACGGTCGACCTGCTCAAGGGCGCCGATCTCCTCTGCATCGACGAGTTCGAGCTCGACGATCCGGGCGACACCATGGTCATGACCCGTCTGCTGGGAGAGCTCGTCCCCACCGGGACGCGCCTGGCGGCGACGTCCAACACCCCGCCGAACGCGCTCGGTGAGGGACGCTTCGCCGCTCAGGACTTCCTCCGTGAGATCCACGCGATGTCGGACAGCTTCCAGACGATCCGTATCGACGGCGTGGACTTCCGCCAGCGCGCCCTCGACGGACACGCCGTCGTGCTCGACGACGACGCGTACGCAGCGGCCAGCGAGACGGCGGGGGCTGCCGGCTCGGCATCCGACGACGGGTTCGACGATCTCATCCGTCACCTGGCGCAGGTGCACCCGTCGCGGTACATCCGCGTGATCGACGGACTCACTCAGGTGGGGCTCCGTGGGGTCCGTCAGCTGACCGACCAGTCCGAGGCGCTGCGCTTCGTCGCATTCGTGGATCGCGTGTACGACGCGCAGATCCCGATCATCGCCACGGGCCTCGGCCTGGACTCGGTGTTCTCCGACGAGATGCTCGCCGGCGGATACCGCAAGAAGTACCTGCGCGCCATCTCACGACTGAACGCCCTCACGCATTCTGCGTGACCCTGCAGGCCCGTGTAACGCGATGTTCACACCCAGGACCCTCCTGTAACAGTCACGAAACAAACCTCACCCATGCGCGAAACGGCGCGTCGTCACACTGAAGCTCTCAATTACTTCGGATGTGAGGTTTTCCTATGGATGCTCCCGGCAACATCTCGTGGGCGATCACCGCGACAGCGTTGGTTCTGCTCATGACGCCTGGCGTCGCCTTCTTCTACGGCGGTCTCGTCAAGGCGAAGAGCGTCGTCAGCATGATGATGATGAGCTTCGGCTCGATCGGCCTTGTCGCCGTGCTGTGGATTCTCTTCGGCTTCTCGATGAGTGCCGTCGACAGCCCGACCGCCTTCGCCGGCAACCCGTTCGCCGACTTCGGCCTCTCGAGCCTCGCCTCGGGTGAGGGTTCGAACGTCGCCCTGCTCGGCGTCGCCTACGGCGCCACCTTCGCGATCATCACGGTCGCACTGATCTCCGGCGCCATCGCCGACCGCGCGAAGTTCGGCAGCTGGCTGATCTTCGCCGGTGTCTTCGCCACCGTCGGCTACTTCCCGGTCGCCGCATGGGTCTGGGGCGGCGGTTGGATCATGAACCTCGGCACCACCCTCTTCGGTGAAGAGAGCGGCATCGGCGTCATCGACTACGCCGGTGGTACCGCGGTGCACATCAACGCGGGTGCTGCCGCTCTCGCCCTGGCGATCGTCCTCGGCAAGCGCATCGGCTTCCAGAAGGGCATCCTCAAGCCGCACAACGTGCCGCTGACGCTCCTCGGTGCTGCGCTGCTGTGGTTCGGCTGGTTCGGCTTCAACGCCGGTGCGGAGTGGCTCGCCGAGGACATGGGCGGCGTCGGACTCATCGGTCTCAACACGCTCGGTGCGACGGCCGCGGCCATCCTCGGCTGGATCCTGATCGAGAAGATCAAGGACGGCAAGCCCACCTCGGTCGGTGCGGCATCCGGTGCGGTCGCGGGTCTCGTCGCGATCACCCCGGCCTGCGCCAACCTGACGCCCGGTTGGGCCCTGCTGCTCGGTGCCGTCGCCGGTGTCGTCTGCGCCCTCGCGGTCGAGCTGAAGTTCCGCCTCGGCTTCGACGACTCGCTCGACGTGGTCGGCATCCACCTCGTCGGCGGTGTCATCGGAACCCTGTACCTCGGCTTCTTCGCCACCGACACCGGCCTGTTCGTCGGCGGTGACGCCCGTCAGCTCGCCGTCCAGGTGATCGCCGCCTTCGGCGTCCTGATCTACTCCTTCGTGGTCGCCTTCATCATCGGCTTCGCGATCGAGAAGACCATCGGCTTCCGTGTCACGAACGAAGACGAGATCGCCGGTGTCGACTCGGTCGTCCACGGCGAGGAGGGCTACGCGCTCACCGACGCGTGACAGCGGTTAGGGTGACCGTGTGAGCAACACCGACGGCATCCTGGCAGCACTCGCGAAGATCCTGCAGAAGGCTCTCGGATCGAACCGGGCGTCTCGGACGAATCGTCCGAGACGCCCGGTTGCGCGTGTGCGGCCCTCCGGGGCGGCACCGACGGCCTCGAGTGCCCGACAGGAGGACCGGGGGAGCAGCGGCGGCACCGCGACGATCCGCATCGACCCGGACAGCATCGACCGCCTGCAGGTCGCCTACGCTCCGGAGCGCGACGGTGCACCGGATGCCGGGGAGATCGTCTGGACCTGGGTGCCGTACGAGGAGAACGACGGCCGCGGCAAGGATCGACCGGTGCTCGTCATCGGGCGCGAGTCGGCGGATCGCGTCTACGCGGTGCGCATGACCAGCAAGGCGCACGACGGCGACCGGGACTTCCTCACCATCGGATCCGGAGCGTGGGATTCACAGGGACGAGAGTCCTGGGTCGACATCGAGCAGCTCTACAGCGTGCACGAGGACGGCCTCCGGAGGGAGGCCGCCGTCCTGGACCGCAGGCTCTACGACAGGGTCGTGGGTGCGCTCACACGCCGCTACGGGTGGGCTGCAGCGGGCTGAGCGCCGGGAACGCCTGCAGCACCATCTCGACGAGCTCGGTCAGCGGACGTGTCAGCGGATCCGTGGCCGGAAGGCCCAGGCTCAGTTCGATCTCGTCGATGGCCGTGCCGAGCTGATCCGCCGAGAGGTTCTCGTGGTTCACCGTGATCCCGATGACTCGCGTGTCTGCGAAGGCTTCGATCAGGGCGACTTCGCTCTCGACGGTGGGCATGGCCACCATCGGGAAGTCGCCGAGCACCTTGCGCCCCGGGGCGTGCTGCACGATGACACCGGCGGGCTGGCTGCCGCGGAGGATGTGCGCCGACGTGATGTAGGCGGGGTGGCTGAGCGCGCCCTGACCCTCGACGATGATGACGTCGGGATCCTCGCCCTCGAACGCGGCGACGACCTGGTTCTCGACCTCGCCCGAGCAGAACTGCGGCACGAGTGCGTCCAGCGCCACGCCGTACTTGCCGCCCTGGATGATCGTGGTCTGTCCGGTGCCGACCATCACGGCGTGGATGCCGTGCTCGTTCAGCGCGCGCACGAGCAGCGTCGCGGTCGTGCGCTTGCCGATGGCGCCGTCGGTGCCGAGGATGGCGATGCGCGGGCAGGTGACGTCGAAGATCCGGCCCGAGAAGAGGTGAAGGTCCTTCTTCTCCTTCGGGCGGCGGATGTCGGTGATCGTGACGCCGGCGAGCAGGCTCGCGGCGACGAACTCCGCGTCATCCGTCAGGAACTCGTGGAGGCCGTTGATGATGTGCATCCCGCGGGCGATGCCGTCGAGCAGCACGGTGCGCTGGTCGGCGGAGAGCAGGCCGTCGGCCGGCGCCACTCCGCAGATCAGGTAGTCCGGCACGAAGCCCGCGTGGGCGATCGCCGACGTGAGACCGTCGAGGACCGGGATGCCGACGGCCGCACCGTCGAGCAGCATTCCGGCATCGGCGCCCGCGTGCGTGCTGTCGATGACGCTGAGGATGTCGTACTTCTCGGAATGGCGGACCAATCCGTTGGCCGTCTTGCCGTCCTGCTCGCCGAACTGGCCTTCGCAGTAGATCACGGCGGTGGTGCCGACGGGCAGCGGGATCGGCTCGGCCCACGCATGCGTGACGGTCGGATCGACGGGCAGGGCTGGGTGAGACATGGCTCTCCTCGGACTCGCACAGAGGAGGCGACGGAGAACGAAATGGCCGAAACGGCCCGTTGGTCGACAAGAAGTCTTCCCTGACGCCGGCGAGCTGCCGGCCTCCTCACCGTAGCAGGGTGGCCTGGGACCCAGCCGCGAGCGACCGGATCGCCGTCACCCGGGGAGATCTTCCCCGCGCAGGGCACCGCTCAGCCAGCGGGCGTAGAGCTGCCACGGTTCGCCCGCCGCCCGTATCCCGGAGACGTGCGCGCGGAGGTCGTCCGTCAGGGTGAACCACTCTCCGCCTTCCCGGATCGTGGCGAACTCACGATGCCGGCGCTGCTCGAGGTCTCTGCCGCCGCGCTCGAACGCCAGCAGTTCGTGGTGCAGGATGCGCGTCAGCCGCTGGCGGGGGCTCCGGCTCGTGCCGATCTTCACTCGGCGGTCGTAGCGCAGGTAGTACACGACATCGACCCGGGGGAGCGGCAGGTCGTCATCGGGCACGTCACCGAACCGCCATCCGCACGCGTCGCAGATCCACGCTTCGCCGACCCGCGTGCCCGACAGCCCTCCGCAGAGACGGCAGGGCCCGGGGAGCGCGTGGTTCGACCGCATGGACGCACGCTACGCGCGGGGTCGGACACGGAGGTCGGGTCGGATCGCGGAGGGTGCGCGCCTCACGCCGTCCGGTGGAGGGAACGATGGCGCAGGTTGCCCACCCATCGGATGACCACCGCGAGCACGAAGAACGCCACCACGAGCACGAGGCACCAGACGACGACCCCGCCGTATCCGCCGGAGACGTTCGGGTTGAAGAACGGGTAGGGGTAGAAGCCGTCGATCGCTCCCCGCACCACGGAGAAGATCGAGTACGCGGCAGGCCAGATCATCCACCACAGGGCGACCCGGAAGGGAAGATGCCGACGCGGGGCCCAGATCAGCCAGTCGACGACGCCGGCGACCGGCACGATCATGTGCACGACGACGTTCACCCACGGGATCAGCTCCCCGAGATCGGTGTCGGCGAGGATCGTGTTGAACACGATGCCGACGAAGGCGATGTAGACGACCGCGCCGCCGCGGATCGCGACATCGGAATCCGAGGGATCCTTGCGGCCGGAGATCAGTCGCAGTGCGCTCACGATGAACACGATGGAGATCATGATGTTCGACAGGTTCGTGAAGTAGCAGAAGAAGTTGACGATGCTGTGCCCCTGGGGGACGGTCACGGCGAAGAACTGGACCCCGACCGCCACGAGCGAGAGAGCAGCGAAGAAGAGCCGGAACGCGATGGCGGCAGTGCGCGATTTCATGGCACAAACGTAGCGGGATGGCGGCATCCGCTCCCGGAACCACACGAAACTTGGCAGACTCGGTGCAGGTGTTCTCGGCGGAGGGGTCGCAGATGAACGGATTCGCGCGGTATTCCGGCATGGTGGTGACGATCGTCGCGGTCTCCGCAGTCCTCACCGCGTGCACGGTCGGTACGGCCGTGGATCCCGGAGTGCCAGACCGCTCGAACCCTTCGGTCGAGGTGACGGGAGACGCGGAGGTCATCGCCGAAGGTCTCGCGGTGCCGTGGTCGATCGCCTTCCACGGCGACGTCGCCCTGATCAGCGAACGTGACACCGCGCGCATCATCGAGCTGTCCGCAGACGGCACCGCACGCGAGGTGGGCGTCATCGACGGCGTCGCACCGCGTGGCGAGGGCGGGCTGCTGGGCATCGCCGTCTACGAGGACGATCTCTATGCCTACTTCACTTCGGCATCGGGCAATCGCATCGAACGGTACGAGCTGATGGGGCAACCGGGAGAGCTGCGGCTCGGGTCATCCGAATCCGTGCTCACGGGACTCGAGGCTGCGGGTAACCACAACGGCGGCCGCATCGCCTTCGGGCCCGACGGCATGCTCTACGCCACGGTGGGAGACGCCGGTCAGCCGTCGCGGGCGCAGGATCTCGACTCGCTGTCCGGGAAGATCCTCCGCCTCACTCCGGACGGCGACGTGCCCGATGACAATCCCTTCGAGGGCTCGCCGGTCTTCAGCTACGGGCACCGCAATCCCCAGGGCATCGCCTGGGACGACGAGGGAACTCTCTTTGCCAGCGAATTCGGGCAGGACACCTGGGACGAACTGAACATCGTCGAGCCGGGCGGGAACTATGGCTGGCCGGAGGTCGAGGGCATCGCGGATCGTGACGGCTTCGTCGATCCCGTGCAGCAGTGGCACCCGGACGAGGCGAGTCCCAGCGGCATCGCGGTCACCGGCGGGGCGGTGTTCGTGGCGAATCTCCGAGGGGAACGGCTGCGGGAGGTGCCTCTCGGCAATGTCGCCGTGGCCGCCGAGCACTACGTCGGAGAGTTCGGGCGTCTGCGTGACGTCGTGGTCGCACCGGATGGGGCGCTGTGGGTGCTCACGAACAACCGAGACGGGCGGGGGTCGCCGATCGAAGCTGACGACCGGGTGCTGCGCGTTCCGCTCGATTCGGCCGACTGACGCACTGCGATCAACGGGCCGGACCCGACCACTCCGCGACGAGCGACGGTTCGATGAACGTCGCAATCCAGGTGATCTGTCCGTCATCCGCATGGATGACCATGACGGCCGCGGGACGGTAGGCGTCGTCCTGCCACTGATGGCCGAGCAGCGCGGGGTGGCCGTTGACGTCGCCCAGCGGCTCGAGGCGCCACGGTGTCGCGAGGACGCGCTCCGCGAGGAATGCGCGAACGTCCTGTCGGCCGTCGAACCACGCGGGGAGTGGCGGCATGGTGAAGCGGACGTCGTCGGCGAGGAGTTCGACGATCGTGACGATGTCCGATGCCGCGAATGCGTCGGAGAATCGCCGCACGGCATCCCGATCGGCGGCGGTCGCCGACGTCGCACGCGTCGGTGCCGACTCATTGCCCGCACTCGAGGCTGCAAGCGTCACTCGGGCGCGCTGGAGGGCACTGTTCACGGCGGCCGTGGTGGTCTCGAGAGCCGCCGCCGTCTCGGCGGAGGAGTAGCCGAGCACGTCTTTCAGCACGACGGTGGCGCGCTGCAACGGAGGCAGCAGCTGCAGCGCCGACATCCAGGCGAGTTCGATGTGCTCGCGGCGTTCCACCGCGCGTGCGGGGTCGGGATCGCGGAACGGCTCGATCCAGGGGCCACCGGACGGGGGTCCGAGTGGTGCGGCGGGATCGTGCGCCTCGCCGGCATCCCACGACAGCATGCGAGGTCCGCGACGTTCGGCGAAGCGCATCGCCACGCGGGTGGTGAGACGGTACAGCCAGGGTCGCAGCGCGCCCGGTTCGCGGAGTGTGTCGAGAGCGCGCCAGGCGGTGAGCAGCGCCTCCTGGAGTGCGTCCTCGGCGTCGGAGGAGCTGCCGAGGAGGCGGTACGCATGCACGAGGAGTTCGCGGCGGTGCGGGGCGATGACGCGCTCGAACGCTCGGCCGTCTCCGGATGCCGCAGCGGTCAGATTCACCGCGCCGTCGAGGTCACTCATGCGACCTGATTCTGCCCCATCGGTGCGGGCGGCCCGAAGAATCTTTCCGCGCACCGATGAATTCGTGGTCGACGACGTCTCTCTACTGGTGAACCGACTCACCGAAAGGGAATCACCATCATGCGCAAGGTCATCGTGAACAACATCGTCTCCGTCGACGGCTTCTACTCGGCCGCTGACGGGAACCCGCTCGTCCTGAACATGGATGCCGCATTCGACCGGGAGAACCTCGCCTCGATCGAGGCCGCCGGAACCGTGCTTCTGGGACGGAACTCGTTCGAAGGCTTCAGCCAGTACTGGCCGTTCGTCGCGGATGCGCCGGCGGCCGAGGACCCGGAGTCGCCGGAGGGGCGGGCGCTCGACGACGTGAACCGTGCCATCAGCCGCCGATACTCGGCCGTGCCGAAGGTGGTCGTCAGCGACCAGGGTGCGGTGCCCGCCGAGAACGCCTGGCATGACAGCACCACGGTCATCGGTCGGAGTGAGGCGCTCGACTGGATCGCCGCCGAGCGTCTCCGGGGCGAGGGAGACATCGCGATCTTCGCGAGTCGCACCCTGTGGAACGTGCTCGCTCAGGCGGGTGTGATCGACGAGTTGCGGATCATGATCAGTCCCGATGCGCTCGGAGTCGGTGTGCCGCTCTGGGATTCTCCGATGCCGCTGGAACTCCTTGAGGCGCGCACGTTCGAGGACTCCGGCAACGTGCAGCTGCGGTACGCGCCGCGGGCGTGATGCGTCGCAGGTGCGAGCCGAGAAAGAGTGATGTGGTGGGCGATACCGGACTCGAACCGATGACCTCTTCCGTGTGAATCAAGTGCGACCCGTCCGGCTAGCTCCGGATGAATGCTGATAGAGCGTGATTCGTTGGGGAGAGCCCGTCCAATGATCTGGGTGGATGCGGCCCAGTACTGCCCATTCCTGTTCCGTGTGCACACACTCCCGCTCACACGGACGTGTCGCCGATAGAGTGCACGCATGAACTTGGCCAGACTGCATATGATGATCGCCTTGTTCCGTTGGGACGGTTGGCCGAATGCTGCGGAATGGCAAGCCTTCTGGGCGTTCGTAACCGCTACGATCGCCCTCGTCGCCGCGATCATCGCGCTCCGGCAATATCGAATCTCGGTGAACAGCCGGCTCGAGCAGGCGCGGCCGTTCGTCGTGGTTGACTTCCGGTTCCTGGGTGCTCTGTATGCATGTATTGACGTCTCGAATGCCGGACAGACAGCCGCTCGCAACATCCGGTTTGAGTGGAGCGAGCGCCCCATCGCGTTGGACGAGAGAAGTCAGGAGGCTCTCGATCGCGCCATGGTCGACGGCAGTATCCCGTTCTTGGCCCCGGGGCGAAAGATCAGCTACATGCTGAACCGTTATGACGATGACCAGAACCCAACTGATCTGCCGCGCCGATTCGAAGTCAAGGCGATCTACGACGGACCCGCCGGCGAATCGTGGGACAGCGAGAGCGTTCTCGACGTGGATCAGTGGGCGGCGACTCTCGTAGAGCGCGACCGTTATGCCGACGTCACCAGTCAACTCAAGAAGCTCGTGGCGGCTGCACATAACCAGAAGGAGGCCGACGAGGCCCTGACTCGCGCTGCGGACTCGATCAACGTGCACCTCGAGGCGGGATTCCGAGTTCAGACCGCCCGGCAGCGGATGCAAGAGGAGCGCGAAGCTCGCTGGAAGACGCAGGAGGAGCGTAGCGCGCGTCTATTCGGAGCGTCGGCGAGTGAGCCGCAGGTCGATGCGTCGACGGACGCTGAGGAGTCGGCCGGCTAGCGTCGGCGGGCACGAACATAGTCCGTGAGGTCGCTCTCGGCCACACGCTGGTTCTTGCGCGTATCGCCGAGTTCGACGACAGGGATCTCACCGCGCCTGATGCGCTCGTAGACCCAATCGATTCCGACGCCGAGGATCTCGGCGACCTCGGCCACCTTCAACAGTCTGTCCTGCACTCTCACCACGCTACGGCCGTCGAGGTGCAAGATGAACAGATGAACGCCCAGAGCGACCCCGACCACGACCTCGCGTTGTGGGCCATCGCCGAGAAGCTCCGAACCATCGAAAACGTCGCGGACTCGCGCGAGGAGCACTTCCAAGTCCTCGCGGCGATCGCTGAGGCGTGCTGGTGGATTGCATCCCTCGATGAGCGACTCGGAGGCACGGAGAAGACGCCGTACGCGAGGGCGAGGGCGAGGGATGCGGACGCCGGCGGGGCTGTGATCCCGGGGCTTCGGTGGGCTCGGAACCGTCACCCATGACCTGATCTCCACGGGAGGCGGACACGTGCATCCATTTGTGTCTGAGGAGCCCCGCGGAGTGTTCTACATCTCCAAGGCCTACAGGTGGCGCACGGTGGAGTCGATGAACCTCACCGGCAACAGTGCGACGCGCGGCTGTATCGAGCGGGAGAGGTACGTCGATACTCTCGTGGGTGAGGAGGTCCACCAATCGCTAGAAGCTGCGCGCGCGTGGCTCATTGAGGCTTGTCGCGACCGTCGGCATCCCGTCTAACTGAACAGGGAGTGCGCCCCGGTGGAGGCGATCGCCGGGTTCTGGGGGAGCACGTCGCAGAAAAGGCCAGGAGCCGCAGCGCACCCCCGGCCGTGCGAACGCTGAGCCAACGGCGGCGGCGTGAAAGGCCGCGCTCAGGCATCGCGTCGGGAAGTACTGCGGGCCGATACGATCGCGCCATGGAAGAGCAACTCCCGGCACTGTTCATCAACTTCGCCCTGCTCGTCGTGAGCGGTATCGGGGCCGTCGTCGCGGTCGTGCAGGCGCGCGCTGCGCTGCGAGACGCCGGCAAGGCGGAGACCGCGCGAGACGAGGCGATTTCTGCACAGAAGGCGTCAGCTGTGGCGCTCGAAGACGCGAACCGCATCGCAGCCGATGCTCGCGACCTGCTGCGCAGGCAAGATGCCCGCGACACCGAACGGCACGACGTGCGGTGGGAGCCAATTTGGCAGGAGAGCACCGGAAAGTGGATCCTCGGGAACCGTGGTCAAGACACTGCCTTCGACGTCCGCATGGTGACAGACGCGACAGTCATCGGTGAAGAGGCACATGAGGAGGCGGAGGTGCCTCCGCGCTCTGGTCTATCCATCCAGTTGCCCGCCCGGTTCATCGGCACCGGGCACACTCCCATCGTCGATTGGCGAGTCGAATGGCGCACCCCGCTCGGCTCAAATCTCGACGACAGCGGACGGTGGCCGGTGACCTGAGGTGTCTGAACCGACGCGTACGCTTCCGATCACACACGAAAGGAAGTGCACGATGAGAGTTGACGAGCGCCTCGGGCGGATCTCGAATGATCTCGACTATGCGGTGCGGAACGGTGCGTTCGCTGATGTGCCCGTGAAAGGGGAAAGCTACGCCAAGTGGTACGCACGGCTGCTGAGTACGCTCACCCTAATCGTCGGCGACATGAAGGTCCTGTACTCGCAGACCACGTATGACCCGGCAGAGCCGGGCAATCATGCTCGGACAGTGCTGTTCACGGGGAGTCGAGTGATCGTGGTCGACATCGCCGACGTCCTACAGGACGACACGGAGGTGCGGACGCGCATCCTTCCGCGTAAGAGCCTCGAAGCGATCGACGTCGCCGCCGGGATGCGCATCGATACGCGAGGGTCGGAATCGTACGGCTGGCCGGGTGAGCTGACGATCACAGCCCACTACCCGGGGCTCGACGGTAGCGTGAAGATTTCTGGGCCCGGCGTGGAATCGTACAAGGTGGACCAGCCAGCACCGATCATGGCCCTGCTCGAAACTATGCAGAACGATCTAACCGCGTGACGAGCGGTGGGACGGCGCACACAAAGCGCTGCGCCGTCCCACCGTGTTGTCAGCTCTTGATCTCGACGGTGCGCCCCAAGCCTGCAGCCTGCACAGCCTCGACCAGCGCCAAGCGGACCTTCTTAGGGATCCTCGCCGGAACATGATTGACGCCCGCGACGTGGACATAGTGGGCTTCCATTCCGTAGAGGCACCTGACGGCGAAACGACGGAGGCCCGGAATCCGCTACTCGCGCGTGATTCCGGGCCTTCTGGCTGTGGGCGATACCGGACTCGAACCGATGACCTCTTCCGTGTGAAGGAAGCGCGCTACCAACTGCGCCAATCGCCCATACCTGTGGGGTACGTCAACAGATACTACCTGACGCTCAGGCGCCGCGAGGACCACCCCGGCGGACACGCGCGGGATTCGATTCCGGTTTGGACCCTCGCCGATCTTCGGCTAATGTTTCATGAGTGCCCGGGTCAACCGGGAACGAATGCGGATGTAGCGCAGTGGTAGCGCATCACCTTGCCAAGGTGAGGGTCGCGAGTTCGAATCTCGTCATCCGCTCGAGTGCAGTGAGTTTCTCTTGGAGACTCGAAGCACGTGGGGTCAATCCACACGGTGGCGTGGCCGAGCGGCTAGGCACCGGCCTGCAAAGCCGTTTACACGGGTTCGAATCCCGTCGCCACCTCGTCGCAGACAAAACTGAAAAGCCTGTACAGGCGCGATTGGCGCAGCGGTAGCGCGCTTCCCTGACACGGAAGAGGTCACTGGTTCGATCCCAGTATCGCGCACAGACAAACCCCCGGTTTTCCGGGGGTTTTTTCGTGTCCCGGGACGGCTGGGGTGCGGGGCCCTCGTTCTTCGGCGACACGCGTCGACACGAGTAGCCAAAAGCGCCTCCGCAGTGCAAGGCCCAGATCGGCGCCGGCGAACCGCACTACGGTGTGGGCATGGCGGATGCGAAGAACTCTGATGAAGGCATGGTCCCCTACACGATCGGCGGTGTCGTGGGGGGAATCCTGCTCGGCGTGGTGGTCGGGCTCCTGGTTCCCTCGATCGGCGTCGGCTTCGGAATCGGAATCGGAATGGCGGTCGGCATCACGGTCGGTGTCATCATCTGGATCATCCGCCGGCAGCCTCGCCGCTGAGGCGGGAGCACGAGGGTCTCTTCGTGTCCGCGCGCGTGTGCATCTGCACCCTCGCCTAGGCTGTTCCCATGCTCGCTGCCCTGATCCGCCCCGCCGAACGGCAGACCGCGACCGTCGAGGGGACCGAGATCCCTGAGCTCCGCTCGCAGCTGCTCGCACAGGCTCCGGCCGGCTGGGACATGGCCTCCGCGCACGTGGAGATGAGGCCCGGCGGCATCCGGATCGTCGAGGGTCGCTTCCAGCGGCGCGACGAACCGACCACGATCGAAGCCGATGACATGGCGGCCCTCGAAGCGAAGGTCCCCGAGGGGTGGCAGATGCTCTCGGTGTGGCGCAGCTGACGGCATCCGCTCAAGGATCAGGGGCGCACAGGCGGCAGCATCCGGTGCGACAGGGCCCGTACTGAACGCAGCCGCCGTCCGTGCCGAAGAAGCATGCCGATCGCCGACAGGCGGCGGCGCATTCCCCACCACGTCACCAGGGCGAGCGACTCCGACACGATCGAGCCGCTCATCTTCGACTCGCCGTGCACGCGCTCGACGAAGGTGATCGGAACCTCGACGACGCGCAGTCCGCGCTCGAGCGCCCGCCACAGCAGGTCGACCTGGAAGCAGTAGCCCTGCGATGCGACGTTCGACAGGTCGATGCGCCGCAGCGCGGCCGCGCTGAACACCCGGTATCCGCCCGTGGAATCACGCACGTCGATCCCCAGAGCCAGACGCGCATACAGGTTGCCGCCCCTGCTGAGGATCTCGCGGTGGCGCGACCAGTTGAGAACGCGCCCACCCGGCACCCAGCGCGAGCCGAGCACGAGATCGTGGTCGATGAGCTGGTCCACGAGCTTCGGCAGCGCCTCCGGCTGATGCGACCCGTCCGCGTCCATCTCGACGAGAGCCCAGTAGTCCCGCTCGAGGCCCCACGCGAATCCCGCCAGGTACGCTCCGCCGAGCCCGTTCTTCTCGGAGCGGTGCAGCACATGCACCTCGGGGTGACGCGTCGCGAGGTCGTCGGCCAGGTCACCGGTTCCATCCGGTGAGGAGTCGTCGACGACCAGTATGTCGACGTCGGTCGCGGCGAGAACGCGGCCGACGATCGCCTCGAGGTTCTCGATCTCGTTGTAGGTCGGGATGATGACGAGTGTCTCGTTCATGAGAGTCCTTTCAGAGCGGATGATCAGCCGCGGAGTTCCGCGAAGACGATGAGGTTGTCGAGGTAATGGCCGGTGGACGAGTCGAACGTGCCGCCGCAGGTGATCAGGCGCAGCTCCGGCGTCGGCACGTTGCTGTACACGGCGTCCGTCGGGAACTCCGCCTTCGCGGACTGGATCGAGTCGCTCACCGCGAATGTGAGCGCTGAACCGTCGGACAGCGTCACGATGATCTCGTCACCCGGAACGAGGTTCCCGATCTGGGCGAACACCGCAGGGGCCGACGGGGAATCCACGTGCCCGGCGATGATCGCGGGACCGACCTGACCCGGCAGCACACCGTCGGCGTACCAGCCGGCGAGGTCGTAGTCGACCGGAGCCTGCAGGCGGCCCCCCTCGCCGAGAGCGAGGGATTCCAGAGCCGAGTCGACGCCGATCGCCGGGATCTGCACGCGCACAGGCGGGGCAGCGGCGGCATCAGACTCCTCCGGCGCTGCCGGGTCCTGCAGCTCGCCGGCCGAGAACGAGTCCGCTGACGTTCCCGAGCTCGGCGCGGAAGCTGCATCGTCGTTCGCGCCGCAGGCGCCGAGGAGCAGCGTCATCGCCACAACGCCGGCTGCGGCGAGGAGGCGGATTCCGCTGCCCCGGACCATCAGACCGCTGCCTTCCCGCAGCCGCCGAGGGAGTCATCCGTCAGCATGGCCGTGGCGAGCATCACCCAGGCGTCACCGTAGTAGGTCGGGTATTCCGCCGTGAGTTGCGCGGCACGCTCCATGTCGGTCGTGCTGGCGACCTCTTCGCCGGTCGCCTGCGCCGCAGCCGCACGAGCGGTGAAACCGAGAGCCGACTGCTCTTCGGAGAGCGGTCCCGCGCCCAGATCGAGGCGAGACGAGATGTCCTTCTCCCGGTCGAGCGCGTCGAAGGGGAGCGCCGCGAGCGCGACATCCTCCGGCGTGCACGACTCGGCATAGCGCAGCATCAGGCGCGGCGCGTCGAACGCGTACTGCACCGGATCGCCTTGGCCGAGGGGACCGGGCATGGGCTCGATCAGGCCATCGGCGTGCACCTGCGCCCAGTCGGGCGGCAGATCGGTGGCCGTCAGGATCTCGGCCGTCACCGCGGCGCTTCCCGCCTGCAGCTCGGCCCAGCGGGGGTCGCCGGTGGCCTCGCCGAGCACCTCGAACGCCACGGGCGAGGCGTAGCTCGGGTTGTAGGCGTAGGGCTCGCGGTCCGCCGCCCAGAGACCGGGGAGCAGGATGCGGCCCCGCTCCGTCTGCACGGTCAGTCGGTCGGCGATCACGGTCGCAAGTTCGACACCTTCCTCGCGGAGGTCGTCTCGCCCGAACCGGTCTCCGGCCAGCACCAGCGCGCGAGCGGCGTCCAGGTCGGCATCCGAGGCGGGCTCGTCGTCGACGACCGCGCCGTCATCCCAGCGCCAGGCCATCAGGCCGTCGCTGCGGACCAGCTCCGTGGTCGTCCAGTCCCAGATCTCATCGAAGGCATCTTCGTCGTCTGCGACGACCGCAGCGAGCAGGCCGTACGCCTGTCCCTCGCTCACGGTGTCGCCGCCCTCGTCATGACGCACCACTCGTCCGTCTTCGACCCATTCGTCGAGGAAGGCGTCGGCGAGCGCGGTGGCGTCCAGCTCGGGCGCGCCGTTCTCGTCAGAGGGCAGCGGCGTCGAGGTCGCCTCGGGGGCGGCATCCGGCGGCCCGTGATCGGAGGAGCTGAGTCCGACTGCGAGGAAAGCTGCTCCTGCGGTCACGACGACGGCTCCTGCCGCGATTCCGACGATGGTTCCGCGGCGCATCAGAGGATCCCTCCCCGCAGCTTCGCGAGCGAGGAGGCGTCAGCGTCCGAGGAGGCGAGGTATCCGCCGCCCGTGTCGACACCGCCGTCAGGGGAGTCGCCGACGGCCGCACTGTCGAGCACCGGCAGGATGGTGAGTCCGCCGCTGGAGGTGTCGAGCACGAACAGCGTCGTGACGCTGCCGGGTGCCACGGAGACGTCGGCGGTGTCGCTCACGCCCTTCCCGGTCAGATCGAGTGTCCAGTCGCCGGCGGGGATCTCCGCGTAGCCCGTGGCCGATCCGGCCTTCGCGCTCTCGGCGATCGGGTCGCCCTGCTCCGTCTTCACATCGACCTCCGGCGTGATCGTGGATGCCTGGATGAGGCGGATCCGCGCCGAACCGGTGCTCGGCTCGGTGAGATCGTCGTCGAATGCGCGTACCTGCAGGTCATCGGTCGGGCCGTAGGCGGCCACGGTGGTGGCGGTGCCGGCTTCGACCATGATGGTCTGCGAGATCATCGGCACCCTCGAACCGGACGCTCCGGCGGGCACCATGCTCACCGTGTAGCTCCCGGCAGGAAGCGACTGGTAGGACGACACGTCGCCGTAGCCCACGCCGTCGAGCTCGAATTGGGTCGACCCCCCGCTGAGCGCAGAGACGCGGACATCGACGGACTTGGTGTCGGGGGAGAGGTGTCCGAGGCGCAGCCACCCTGTGGGCGCTCCGACTGCGGTCGGGGCGGATGCCGAACCAGGGGCGGTGGCGGGTGCTGCCGCAGCGGGTGACGGAACAGCGACGGCGATGAGCAGCGCGGTCGCGCCGGTCGCCACGAGTGTCTTGAGGTGCGGGAATCGTGAGGTGTTCATGATGTGCTCCTTCGGGTGGTGAGAGATGGATTCAGGGCAGCGTCGGCTGCAGGGACACGGGATAGCGGAGGACGATGCTGTCGCCCTCGATGCGGATCCGGTCGGGTTGGTACGTACCCTCGAGGGAATCCACGAGGTATCGGGCATCGGCGCTGAGATCGCCGTCGATGACCGCGGGGGCACCGGCGATCTCCGAGATCGCGACCTGTCGGAAGGGCCGGCCGTCCTCTCCGTCGACGATCGGGAAGCCGGCCACACTCACTCGACCGGAACCGGCCAGAGCTCCGACGACCGCGATGATCCGCGAATCGACCTGCCCGGCCCCGAGGCGATCGCGATCTTCGTCACCGAGCTGCACCAACGGGTTCGTCACGAGTTGATCGCCCAGAGCGGCCTGCGACGCGGAGGCTGCTTCCTGCGACGCAGCCGCCTGGTCGGCGCCGTCGACGGCGACACGGCGCACCTCGACCATCTGCGTTCCCTCGCCGAAGGTGGCGACGGCGACGGAGTTGTCGATCGCTTCCTGCACTTCGGGGAACGCACCGGGGAACGTCCGCATCGAATCGGTCGTCACGACGTAGTCCGCGTCGCGCCAGCCGTTCGGCGACTGCACCTGGACAGCGGGGTCGGTGTCGAGCTTGTAGTACCAGATGACGTTGTCCCGGTCCCAGCCGGCCTTGACGAGGTCGACCCACATCGCGTCGTCGACGATCACCCTCTGGTCGGTGGAGGCGTTCTCGATGAGCCACTCCTGCGCATTCCGCAGCGGCGCGTCGAGGTCGGCCAGCACGAAGCCGCGCAGCTGCGCGGTCCACAGCGGGACGGCGACGACAGCCCCGATCGCCGCGACCACGACGGCACCCAGTGCGAGTCTGCGACGCGCGGCGCCCTTACGACGGAGCCTCGCGACGGCGAGGTCGACGACACCGGCGATCAGCAGCGCTCCGAACGGCAGCAGCATGATCACGTAGGGCACGGGAAGGTATCCGCCGGGCCGGAACATGAAGACCGTCATCGCCAGCAGCAGTACGGCGTACGGGCGGAAGCGAGCGCTGAAGACGGCCGCGATCGCGGCGAGCAGGCTCATCACGATGAAGACCGGATCGAGCTGCCACCACATTCCGAGGGTGCGGTTGATGAGCGAGTCGGGGTCGGTGATCGATCCGCTGCCCTCACGGGAGCCGAGCTGGAAGGTGATGCCGTCCATGAGGCTCACTCGTCCGGCCCCGCTGAACAGCTCGCCCTTGACGGCCGCGAGCAGAAGGTAACTGCCGCCGATCAGGACCAGGATGCTCGTCGCGACGGAGAGCGTGTAGCGGCGGGTCTCCGTGCGGGCATTGCGCACCATGACCCAGACCAGGATGGGCAGCGCCAGCAGGAACGTCTCCTTGGAGAGGACTGCGATACCGAACGCGACGGCGGAACCTGCGAAGGCCGCGAGCTGTCCGCGACGATTCATCGCCAGGAAGAACGCGAGCAGCAGCCACGGCACGGCGACGTTGTCGAGGTACACCGTGCGGTGGAACTGCACGGCCAGCGGCGAGAGCGCGAAGATCAGTCCGGTGGCCGCCGCCGCACCGCGCGACATGCCGAGTCGACGCGCGATCATCCAGAGCAGCACGACGGAGATGAGGGCGGCGACGAGCACGGCCTCCCTGCCGGCGAGCACCGCGATGTCCCAGCGCTCGAAAGCGCCCGTGAGCTGCGTGTATCCGGCGATCTGCAACCAGCCGAGCGGCGGGTGGTCGTACCAGTAGGTGTAGTGGGCGAGTTCGCCGAGGTGGGTGACCGCCCAGGCCTGAGCGGTGTACGTGCCCTCGTCGTCGATGCGCTGAGGTGCACCGCCGACGTTGAGGAAGTTGACGACGGCGCTCACGAGCAGCACCGGCAGGAGCCACAGGAGAGCACGGGAGCGTGCTCTCAGCTCGTCACCGACTCGACGAACAGAGTGTCGGATCGCGACGATCGGCGTGCGATCGGCTGTCTGCGGCGCATTCTCGACGACGGGCGTCGGCGAGGTGGGCCGCTCGAGGGTGGTGGTCATGCGGCCACCTCCTCGCGGATCGGGCTCAGGCGAGCGTCGACGGTGGGCGCGTCTCCTTCACGGTGGGCACCGGTGTGCTCGGTCTTCTCCCAGCCGCGCTCACCGCGGAGCTCGCGGAAGACGGCACGGATGGCGGCACCCGCGAGCAGTACCTGGAACGGGATGGTGCCGAGCACCAGTCGCACGTAGTCGAGGACGCGCACCTTCTGCCCGTACAGCCGCCCGAATTCACCGAGGCCGGCGATCTCCACGGCCACCGTCACGAGTGTCGGGGCGAGCGGGATGAAGGTCAGGAGAGCGACGACCGTGGGGACCTTGACCACGAGGATCAGGAACACGGAAAGCGGGATGAGGAGCCCGGTGGCCGCCTGCAGGAACGGCATGGCGAGCATGTACCGCGCGAAGAGACGCTGAGAGCGGTTCGGCAGCGCGCGCCACTCGCCCTTGCGGAGCACCTGAAGGAACCCCTGATTCCAGCGCGTGCGCTGCTTGTAGAAGGACTTCAGCGTTCCGGGGGTCTCCTCCCGTGTGACGTACTCGGGGCTGTAGGCCACGACGACCTTCTCGCCCTGGCTCGACAGCCGCACACCGAGCTCGCAGTCCTCGGCGAGGCACTCGGCATCCCAGCCGTCGTTGCGCACGAGTGCGTCCTTCTTGACGAAGACCGTGTTCCCGCCGAGCGGGATGAATCGCGCACCGGCATGGAAGTGCAGGCGGGAGCGGAACCAGAAGTAGTACTCGAGCACGTTGCGCAGCGACCACCACGTGGTGCGGAAGTTCATGAGCTGGACCCCGCCCTGGACGACGGTCGCGCCGGTCTCGGTGAACCGCGAGTCGATGTGCCGGAGCAGCTCCGGGTGCACCTCGTCCTCGGCGTCGAACACGCCGATGATCGAGCCGGCAGCGTAGGGGAGCGCGCGGTTGAGCGCCTTCGGCTTGTTCTTCGGGACGCTGTCGTCGACGACGACCTCGATGCGGTCCGGATGCCGCGCGGCAGCGGCACGCACCACGGCGGTGGTGCCGGGATCGTCGTCGCCGACGATCGCGATGATCTGCACGTCAGGGTGCGTCTGTGCGGCGAGGGCGTCGAGCGTCTGACCCATCACCTCTTCCTCGTGCCGTCCCGGCACCAGGAGGGTGAACGTGTGGCGCGGCGCGTGCGGCTCCTTCGAGAACGCGGTGCTGTCGTAGGTGGTCTTGGAGCGCCACGCGTACAGCATCCACCAGAGCGTCGTCACGGCGATGATCGTGAGCGTGAAGGCGACGAGCACGAGCCCGCTGTAGCCGACCACGGCCGCCCAGTCCACGGAAGTCGCATTCTGGGTCGCATCGGTCAGACCGGGGTCGAGGACATTCCGGTTCGGCACGCTGTCCGGTGCGGGCGCCTGATCGGGCGCCGGTGTCAGGAGCGGATTCGGCGCGGTGTCGTTCTCGAAGGGTCGAAGAGAGAGGGGAGTCATCACGATGTTTCCTCCTGCGGGGACCGGAACACGAGGAACCGGTAGGTGAAGTAGCGGAAGAGCGTCCCGAGAACGAGGCCCACGACGTTGCCCGAGATGTTGTCGGCCAGCGTGGAGGTGAAGCCGAGCACGTAGTGCGAGACGAACAGGCAGCCGGATGCGATGAGCAGTCCTCCGCCGTTGGCGAGCCCGAACAGCAGCAGTTCTTTCACGACCGCCGGCCGGCGGGTGCGGCGGAAGGTGAGGTAGCGGTGGCCGAGCCAGGCGACGCCGGTCGCCACGGTGACAGACACGACCTTGGCCCAGATGACCTGGTCCGGCATGACAGTGATCCGGAGCAGGTTGTAGCCGCCGACGTCGACGACGAAGGCGAGCAGTCCGACGCCACCGAACGTGGCGAGCTGAGGGATGGCATCTCTCACAAGAGCGATGATGCGAGACAGCGTGAGAAATGGCGCAGAGGGGGAGAGCGTCATAGCGGCTGTTCGGAGGTGGGCCCCCTGCGGATTGGATTAATTCGACGGGCGGCGAAACTCTCAGGCAGCTCATAACCTTGCCTGGAGCGCTTGCCACAATTGATCTCGGCTGCGCAAGGGGGAAGCAGAATATTGCTTCCGTCTCATAGTGTTCACGAGTGAACGATCCCCACCCTGCTTCCTCCGACGTCCTCTGGGCGTGCGTCGAGGAAGGATTCCATGTCGGCAGCCGCAGTGGCGATTTCCTCGGTTACGTCGACCGGCAGCCGGACGGCACTTACGCGGCGTTCGACGCGCGCTCGCGCCCGATCGGAGGCTTCGCGACTCTCGACGGCGCGACCGCGGCCGTCTCCTCATCGGCGAGCGCGACCGTGGCGGATGCCGGCAAAGACGAGCAGCAAGAGGGAGTGGTACAGCGATGAGCACCGAGGACAACGCACTGATCTCCCTCGTGTACACGAGCACCGCGTCTGCGCCGTTCCGGGAGACGGCTCTCTCGCACCTGCTCGATCAGGCAAGAGTCCTGAACGGCTCGCGCGACATCACCGGGATGCTGCTGTATCGCGGCGAGCGGTTCATCCAGGTGCTCGAGGGGCCGGCGCACATCGTGCGCCGCCTCGCCCGCACGATCGGACAGGACGCGCGTCACCGCGACATGCGCATCCTGATGGACGAGGCCATCGAGGAACGCCGCTTCGACGACTGGACCATGGGGTATCGGAAGCTTCAGGCCGATCGCGACCAGGCCCCGGAAGGTTTCCGCGATTCCTTCGCCGACCTCGAGCACGCCGACGAGCGCTCGACGACACTCCGCGCTCTCGCGGAGCTGACGCTGTGGTTCCGGGTGCGCGCCGATCGCGGCGTCACGGTCTGAGTGTCTCTCATAGCGCGGCCATGAGCCGTCTTCTTCTAGAGTGAGCGTGTGATTCGCGTCCCCTGCACCCGTCCGCAGCGGGTTCATGTCGGTTCGCTGAAGGATGACCTCGTCGTGCTCCTGGAGATCAGCTTCACGTCGCAGTGGTTGATGACATGGTTGCCACGTTCTCTTCGCTGGGTGACGATCGTCTCGTTCTCGGTTGCGGCTGCCCTCGCCCTGTTGCTCGGCGCTGCAGGCGGGCTGTTCTACGTCATCGCCATCGCGGTGGCGTTCGTTTTCCTCAGCTCTGTCGCGGCGTGCCTCATCATCGCGGACGCCGCCTACCGATTGATGGACTCGAACCGTCTCGTGCTGCTCTCGATCGACCGACAGGCGTCCATCGACGTGATCTTCGGGCGTCGCGGGCAGGTCCTGCTGCGGGAACACGGCCGTCTGATCGGCGCGACCAGTGCGCCCGCGCTGCGGGCCGATGTCGCAGACTGGATAGCGACTCTCGAGAACGTCGATCTCGATGTGCGCACGTGGCATCGGGCCATCGTCGAGCTCTGCATGGAGCACTGTCCCGAGCTCGAGCCGCTCGGGAGAGATGGGCTCTTTCGGATTCGCCTCGGACGGCGGCTGGGGACCGGGTCATCTGCACTCAGTCGAAGCGCGATGGCCGAAAGCGAGCCAGCTCCGGTGCAGCCGCCGAGGTCGTGATCTCGTCCGCCACGAGACGGCCGATCGTCGCCGCGAGGCAGACGCCGGGGTGCGCGACGGCGACGTGGATGCCGGGAACGTGCGTCGCGCCGACCGCGGGCTCGCCATCATCGGTCATCGGGCGCCAGCCCACGTCGACGCTCAGCACCCGCACGTCACCGGCATCCTCGAAGGAATCGACCAGCAGGCGCCGAACCGTCTCGCCCGTCTGCGCCAGCGAGTCGGCGGAGTCCTCTCCTGAGTAGCCGCGCGGCATGAGAATCGTGCCGTCGGGGGCCTGCCTGGCCTCGAACTCGTCGTTCGCGACGACATGTCCGATCAACCCGGGCGCGGCCGAGAGACGCACCATGACCGCGGGCGACGATGTCAGGGACAGACTGACATCGACCGAACGGCAGAGCGCTGCCGACCCGGTTCCCGCCGCGACGATCACGTTCGTCGCTCCCAGCACCACGTGACCGAGGTCGACGCCGACGAGTCCCGCGGCCTCGTCCCGGATGAGCCGCAGCGCAGCGGCTCCGAACAGGGTCTGCGCCCCGCGATGCCGGGCGGCGTCGATCAGCTGCTCCGTCACGCGCACGGGATCGATCCATCCCTCGTCCGGGCTGAATCGGGCGGACGAGGGCAGATATGAGAGCCGTGGCTCGACGTCGATCGGTGGGGCGATCGCCTCCGCGCGTGCGAACTCGTCGCCCCACGTGAGAGCTCCCGACCACACCAGCTCGAGTCCGGGAATCTCCGCACCGAGCCGTCTCCAGTCGTCCACGGAGAAATCGCGAAGCCCGACGGCCGGCCCATCGGGACCTCCGGCGCTGCTGATCCAGGCGAAGGAATGACGAGTCGCACCGGATGCGGGAAGCGCCGCATCGACGACCGTCACCGGCTCTCCGCGCGCCGCGAGGTGGTACGCGATCGATGCGCCGATCACACCGGCACCGATGACGACGGTGTCGTGCATCTCCCAGGGGCGCACGATCGTCACCTGTCGCTTCGAGACCCGCGCTTGACCTGGTCGTACGCGGCGAGCGCGGCCTTCCGGGTGTCTGCGAGATCGACGATCGGTTCGCTCGGCGCATCGGCCGCCCACCGGGAGATGTAGACGCTCTGCGGATCGAACTTCTTCGCCTGCAGCTCAGGGTTGAACACCCGGAAGTACGGCGCGGCATCCGCACCGGATCCGGCGACCCACTGCCAGTTGAACGGATTGTTCGCCTCGTCGGCATCGACCAGCGTGTCCCAGAACCATTCCTCGCCGAGACGCCAGTCGATCAGCAGATTCTTGATGAGGAAGGACGCCGTGACCATCCGCACGCGGTTGTGCATGTATCCGGTGTGCCAGAGCTCTCGCATCCCGGCATCCACCAGGGGGATACCGGTCTCGCCGTGCTGCCAGGCATCCAGCTGCGGCGGATCGAGCGGCGGCCAGGGGAACGCATCGAACTCCTGCCGGAGGTTCTTCGTCGCCAGGTCGGGGAAGTGGTACAGCGTGTGCCAGGCGAACTCCCGCCAGCCGAGTTCGGAGAGGAATCTGCCCGCGCCGTCGACGCCGACCGACTCGTGCCAGACCGTGAAGGGGCTCACCTCTCCCCAGCGCAGTCGCGGAGACATCAGCGAGGTGGCGCCGGCGGAAGGCTCGTCGCGTGTGCGATCGTACTTCGGCAGGTCGTCCTCGAGGAACTCCTTCAGGCGTCGGCGCGCGACCGGCTCGCCCGGTTCCCAGGTCTCCCGCAGTCCCGCCGCCCAGTCCGGAGCGGTGGGCAGCAGCTCCCAGTCGTCGAGGGAGTCGGATGCCGGCGGTCGCGGCACTCCCGCTATCTCGCGGGGCTCGGGGAAGGGCGATCGCGGAGCCGGGAGTGCGCGACAGGCCCGCCAGAACGGCGTGAAGACCGAATAGTGCGTGCCACTGCCCGTCGTCACCGTCCACGGCTCGTGAAGGAGTGACCCGGCGAAGGAGGCGACGGTGACCCCGTCCTCGCGGAGCGCCGATTTGATGCCCGCGTCCACGGCGCGTTCCGGACCCCCGTAGCGGCGATTCCAGAACACGGCCCCGGCACCGGCATCCGTCACGACCTGCCGTACGATGCCGTCCGCATCGCCTCGGCGCAGGACGAGAGTCGTCCCCTTGTCGTGAAGCCGTTCAGCGAGCGAGGCGAGCGAGTGGTGCAGCCACCACCGCGCCGCACCGCCGAGAGAGCGGATCCCTTCGGATTCCTCGTCGAGCACGAACAGCGCGATGATCGGCTCGCCGCGGTCGATGGCAGCGCGCAGAGCGGGATTGTCCGCCAGTCGCAGGTCGTCGCGGAACCAGACGATCGATGGGGAGGCCATCGCCCCATTCTTGTCGACGTCGGTGCAGAACGGGGCGCCGCGCCGGAGAGTCGGTCAGCGCCGGCGGACCGGCTCGTCGTTCGTCGCCCAGAGCGCCCAGAGCACGAGCAGGGGCTGCAGGAAGAGACGGCCGAGGCGTCGGGCATCCGTGTCGAGCCCCGGTGTCGAGCGGCCCGTACGCCACTGGTGGATGTTGCCGGGAAGCACCGCGACGAAGAAGGCGGCCGTCGCCCACCCGATCCGGCGACGCTCGCGAGGGAGAGCGACCAGGCCGGTGGCGAGCGCGATCTCGGCCGCGCCGGAGGCGATGACGATGTCGTTCTTGTCGAGCTTCGTCATCTCCACGGCCCAATCGGGAACGACGACGCGGAAGCCCCTCGTAGACCGGAAGTGCATGATGCCGATCGCGCCGAGGGCGATCGCGAGGATCCATCGGGCGACTGCTCTCATGCCTTCACGCTACGTGATGTTCGGCTGCTCGGCGCATTCGGAGTCATACCCAGGAGGCAGACGACAATGGCACCCCGGTAGCTGTCGGCGAGCTTCGTCGAATACCTACCTTGAGGGCATGCGCTCACGTCTCCTGACCTCTTCCGCCGCCGTTCTCGTCGTCGCCGCCGCCACTGCACTCGGCGGGTGCGCGTCGTTCGACTCGGGGCCGCTGGTCTCCGAGCAGCGCGACGTCGCCGATGTCCGCATGGTCGAACTCAGCACCGAAGGCGATCTGACGATCTCGGTCGGCCCGACCCCTGCCCTGACCGTGACCGCCGGAGAGCGGATCATCGAGCGGCTCACGGCCGAGGTCTCAGACGGCGTCCTTCGCCTGGACATGGCCGGCGAATCGGTGCTGCCGAACGGCCGGATCACCTACGAGCTCACCGTGACCTCGCTGGAATCGATCGCGGTGCTCGGCTCCGGCGATGCGACAGTCGACTTCACCGGGGCGATCGAGCCCGTGATCGTCTCGAGCGGCTCGGGCGACATCGAGGCCGCGGGCATCGACGCGACGAACGCCGACATCACGATGGACGGCTCCGGAGAGGTCACGGTGGCGGGTGCACGGGTGCAGAACCTCACGGTGCGCATCGACGGCTCGGGCGGCGCCACCATCGATGGGACGGCGGACACGCAGCGCGTCGAGCTGAACGGGAGTGGGGAGTATGAGGCCGCCGATCTCCGCAGCGCCAGTGCCTTCGTCGGCATCCATGGCTCGGGCGGCGCCGACATCACCGCAACGGCCGAACTCGAGGTCGTCCTCGACGGCAGCGGCGACGTCTCCTACGGCGGCGATGCCCTGGTCACGAAGGACGTGTCGGGGTCGGGCGAGCTCAACCGGCGCTGAGCTCACCCGTGGGTTCCGCCGTCACTCCGCGGCGGGCATCCTCGTGCGCTCCCACGAGCGGAACTCGTCGGCGATCTTCTGCGCGTGGGCGTGATGGAGATAGTGCTCTCCGTCGATCGGCACGACCGTTCCATCCGCCACGGCCTCGGCCTGCTCCTCGTGCAGCGCCAGCCAGGTGGGAACGCTCGGATTGTTCGCCACGACGAACAGCAGCAGGGGGAGGTCTTCGGGGAAGCTCGTGTCGAGCGCGTCCTCGAAGTTCGCGTGGAGCAGGGACATCGCGTTCAGGTAGGTGGGGCTCAGCGTGTTCCGGTTCGTGAGCAGGGCGATCTGCTCCTGCGCCTCCGCCGAGTAGACGGACTCGTCGTAGCCCGTGCCGCGGAACGACGCGATGAGTCGGACCAGGCCCAGATTCTTCGCAGCACCGAAGAGCCCGACCGGCAACTCGGTGTCCGAGCCCGGCTGACCCGGGACGCTGCTGTCGATCCCGACGAACGCCCGCACCTCATCGGGATAGCGGTTCGCGAACTGGATGCCGTAGATGCCAGCGATGGAATGTCCCATCAGGATGTAGTCGTCGACGCCGAGCTCCTGGAGGGCGGCATGCGTCTCGGTCACGATGTTGTCGGTGGTGCGGGCCCGATCTGTGCCGTCGCTGAGTCCGTAGCCGAACGGCTCGACCACGATGACACGATGATCCTTCGCGAGGTCGGCGACGAGCGGCTCGAAGTCGAGCACGGGCGATGCGGTGCCGAACCCCGGCAGGAGCACGATGTCCTCCGGGCCATCGCCGGTGATCGAGACGTTCATCTCGCGCCCGTCTACCGTGACCGTCTGGCCGTACGGCTCGATGCGGTCCTGCTCGACCGCTGTGGCCACCGCGTTCCCGACGGTGGTCGTCGCCAGTCCGACGGCGATCACAGCGACGACGGACGTGAGTGCGATGAGCACTCTCTTCACAGGCTTCTTCATGCCCACCTCTCTCGACGCACGCGCTGTGCGTCCTCGCTCCAGCGTGCCGTCCGGCATCCGCTGCCACATCGCCCTGCCGCAGACACTCGTGTACCGCGATCGCAGTACACGCAGGTCATCCGGGCGGGGGATCCGAGACGCGGGCCCGCGGGGAATACTGGAGGGATGCCGGCACCTCGTCCTCCAGGAATCGCGGCGCCGCTCGGCGACGTGATCGCCGTGGTCGTCGTCGTGCTGTTCGCCGTGTCGCCCTTCCCGGATGAGGCATTCCGCGCCAGCGGATGGTGGCTCGTCGTCGCACTCGTCCCCGCAGCCGCGATGCCGTTCCGTCGTCGGCTTCCGCTCGTCGTGCTCGCCGTCTGCCTGCTGTGCGCGGTGACCCTGGCCTTCGCGGGGGTGCTGTCGCCGAGCGGGCTCATCGCGGTGGCGATCAGCGCGTTCGCCGTCGTGGATCGTCGAGGGCGCCGGGTCGGCATCATGACCGTGAGCGCGACGACGGCGATCGTGTTCTTCTGCAACGCGATCCCGCTCCACGGTGATCTGTTCGATGCCCGCGCGCTGCAGTTCGTCTTCATCATCGCGCTGGCCGCCGCCCTGGGAGATGCGACCCGGTCGCGTCGCGAGTTCGTCTCCGCGATGACCGAACGAGCGGAGCGGGCGGAGCAGGGGCGTGAGGAGGAAGCACGGCGGCGCGTCGCCGAGGAGCGTGTCCGCATCGCTCGCGACCTGCACGACGTGGTCGCGCACCAGATCTCGGTGATCAGCCTCAACGCGGGCGTGGCGTCGTCGTCGTTGGAGACTCGTCCGGAGCGTGCACGAGAAGCCTTGAGCACCATTCGGCGTTCCTCTCGCACCGTGCTCGCCGATATCGGCGGACTGATGGCGCTGCTGCGTTCCGAGGATCCGGACGACCACCGCGACCTCCGTCCGCAGGTCGGCCTCGCCGGCCTCGACGAGCTGGTCACCCGGTTCCGGGAGGCGGGGCTGCACGTCGAGCTGCAGGATGACGCCGACCGTCCCACCCTGTCGCCGGCCAGTGATCACGTCGCCTACCTCGTGGCCCTCGAGGGGCTGACGAACGCGCACAAGCACGGAGCAGACGGCAGCGCGATCGTCCGCCTCAGAACGGCGGACGGGGCGCTCCACCTCATCGTCGTCAACCCGGCGGCGGCGGAATCGGATGCCGTGTCGCACGTCGGTGGCCACGGACTGCGGGGGCTGCGTGAGCGGGTCGCCGCGGTGCGGGGAGAGGTGCGGACCGGCCGAGCCGGCGACGCGTTCCGCCTCGACGTGCGGATACCCGTCGACGGCGGTGCGCGATGACCCGGGTGCTCGTCGTCGATGATCAGCCGCTGGTCCGGCAGGCGGTCCGCGACATCCTCATCGACGGCGGCATCGAGGTGGTCGGGGAGGCGGCGAACGGGCGCGAGGCGGTCGCCGCGGTGCGCGCATCGACGCCGGACGTCGTCGTGATGGACATCAGGATGCCGGAACTCGACGGCATCGAAGCCACCGTGCAGATCATGAGCGCGCCGCTGTCGATGACGACCCGGGTGCTCATCCTGACCACCTTCGAGGAGGACGACTACGTGATCGCCGCGCTCCGTGCAGGCGCAAGCGGGTTCATCGGCAAGGGTGCCGAGCCGGAGGACATCGTGAAGGCTGTGCGGGTCATCCATCGTGGCGAGGCTCTGCTGTCGTCGGCCGCGACCCGAGCGCTGATCGAGCGCTCGGTTCTGCCGCAGCATCCCCGGCCCGACGCCTGGGAGAGCGAGCCGCTGCGGCAGCTCACGGAGCGGGAGCGCGAGGTGCTGCTGCTCGTGGCAGGCGGGGCGTCGAATCAGGCCATCGCCGACGACCTCGTGATCTCACCGCACACCGCGAAGACGCATGTGAACCGCATCATGTCGAAGCTCCATGCCGGCGATCGTGCGCAGCTCGTGATCCAGGCGTACGAATCAGGACTCGTCGTCCCGTCGCGCGGCGCCGAACAGCGCGACTGAACGGCGCTCCTGCCACACTGGGCAGATGACCGTCGCACGCATCGTGATCCTGTTCGTGCTCGCCGCCGCGGCGGAGATCGGCGGTGCCTGGCTCATCTGGCAGGCCGTCAAGGAGGACCGCGGGTGGCTCTTCGCCGTGCTCGGTGTGATGGCTCTCGGCGCCTACGGCTTCATCGCCGCTCTGCAGCCGGATGCGAACTTCGGCCGAGTGCTCGCCTCGTACGGCGGCATCTTCATCGCCGGTTCGCTGGCGTGGGGGATCATCGTCGACGGCTTCACGCCGACCGTGTGGGACTGGATCGGATCCGCCGTCGCTCTCGTCGGCGCGGCGATCATCATCCTTGCTCCGACGGCCTCGGACGCCGTCGCGTAGCGGTCCGGAGCGCCTGAGCGGAGCGGTAACCTGGGTACCGACCCAGATGGAGAGTTTCTGTGCCTGAAAACGCCCGGCCGCACGATGGCTTCGCCCTGTTCACCGACCGCAACGTCGTCGCGATGCGCGTCAACGGCGATCTCAAGGATCTCGCCACGACCGTGACGGATGCCGACGAGGTCGAGCCGGTCACGATCGACAGCACCGACGGGCTGAACATCCTCCGCCACTCCGCGGCCCACGTGCTCGCGCAGGCGGTGCAGCGCATCAACCCGCAGGCGAACCTCGGCATCGGCCCGCCCATCACCGACGGCTTCTACTACGACTTCGGTGTGGAGACCCCGTTCACCCCGGAAGACATCAAGGCCGTCACGAAGGAGATGCAGCGCATAGTCCGCGAAGGACAGCGCTTCGTCCGCCGCGTCGTGACGGATGACGAGGCTCGCGCCGAACTGGCCGACGAGCCGTTCAAGCTCGAGCTCATCGGCCTCAAGGGACCGGGCAAGGAAGTCGCCGAGGGCGCCTCGGTCGAGGTCGGCGAGGGCGAGCTCACCATCTACGACAACACCACGCGTGACGGCGAGGTCGTCTGGAAGGACCTCTGCCGCGGACCGCACCTGCCGAACACCCGCATGATCGGCAACGGCTGGGATCTGACCCGTATCGCCGCGGCGTACTGGCGCGGCAGCGAGAAGAACCCGCAGCTGCAGCGGATCTACGGGACGGCCTGGCCGACGAAGGACGAGCTGCGCGCCTACCAGCACCGCCTGGAAGAGGCTGCGAAGCGCGATCACCGTCGCCTCGGCAAGGAGCTCGACCTCTTCTCGTTCCCCGAGGAGATCGGCTCCGGTCTGTCGGTCTGGCACCCGCGCGGTGGCATGATCCGCGGTGAGATGGAGCAGCACGCCCGCAAGCGCCACATCGAGGGCGGCTACACCTACGTGTACACCCCGCACATCTCGAAGGAAGACCTCTTCCTCACCTCGAACCACCTCGTGACGTACAAAGAGGGCATGTTCCCGCCCATCGTCATGGACGAGGAGCGCGACGACGAGGGCAACATCACCAAGCAGGGCCAGGACTACTACCTGAAGCCCATGAACTGCCCGATGCATATCCTCATCTACAAGGAGCGTGCACGCAGCTACCGCGACCTGCCGCTGCGGCTGGCCGAGAACGGCACCGTCTACCGCAACGAGCTGTCCGGTGCGCTGCACGGCCTCACCCGTGTGCGGGGCTTCACCCAGGACGACTCGCACCTCTTCGTCACGCCCGACCAGCTCGAGGTCGAGGTCGCCAAGGTCCTCGACTTCATCCTCTCGATGCTGCGCGACTTCGGTCTGACCGACTTCGAGCTCGAGCTGTCGATGAAGGACGACGAGAAGTCGAAGTGGATCGGCTCGGACGAGTTCTGGGAGTCGTCGACCGATGCCCTGCGCCGCGTCGCTGTGGCATCCGGTCTGAAGCTCACCGAGGTGCCCGGCGAGGCCGCGTTCTACGGTCCGAAGATCGACCTGAAGACGCGCGACGCGATCGGCCGCACCTGGCAGCTGTCGACCGTGCAGGTCGACCCAAACCTGCCCGAGCGCTTCGACCTCGAATTCATGGACAAGGACGGGCAGAAGAAGCGCCCGATCATGATCCACCGCGCGCTGTTCGGCTCGATCGAGCGGTTCTTCGCGATCCTGCTCGAGCACTACGCCGGCGACTTCCCGGTGTGGCTGTCGCCCGTGCAGGTCGTCGGCATCCCGGTCGCCGAGGACTACGCCGACTATCTCGGCGAGATCATCACGACGCTCCGCGACTCGGGCGTGCGCGCCGAGCTCGACTCGTCCGACGACCGGATGCAGAAGAAGATCCGCACGCACACGACCGGCAAGGTCCCGCTGCTGCTGATCGCGGGCGAGCAGGACCGCGCCGCGGGCACCGTCTCGTTCCGCTACCGCGACGGCACGCAGGAGAACGGCGTCCCGATCGCGGATGCCGTCGCCCGCATCCGCGCGGCCATCGACTCGCACGCCCTCGTGCACTCGGCGGGGGATCTGGTGTGACCTCGGCGGAGGACGGCGGACTGTTCGCGGGCGTACCCGACGAGTTCCAGCGGCTCTGGACCCCGCACCGGATGGCGTACATCCAGGCGGGGCCCGAGCCGCTGCGCGAGGAGTGCCCGTTCTGCGAGGCGCCGAAGCATCCCGATGCCGAGCGGCTGATCGTCGCGCGCGGCGAGACGGCCTACGTCCTCCTGAACCTGTTCCCGTACAACTCGGGGCACCTGCTGGTGTGCCCGTACCGTCACATCGCGACGTACGACCAGGCGACGCCCGAAGAGGTCGCCGAGATCGGCGCGCTCACGCAGATCGGCATGCGCGTGCTGCGCGAGGTGTCGCGCTGCGACGGATTCAACCTCGGCATGAACCAGGGCGCCGTCGCGGGCGCCGGCGTCGACGGCCACCTGCACCAGCACGTGGTGCCGCGGTGGACGTCGGACGCGAACTTCTTCCCGATCATCGCCAAGACCAAGGCGCTGCCTCAGCTGCTCGGCGAAGTGCGCGAAGCCGTGGCGAGCGCCTGGCCTCCGCGCTAGCGGACCTGTCGCGCGGTGAACTGCATCCGAGGGTTCGCGTAGAACTCCTGGGCCTCGACGAGCTGCAGCTCGCGCTCACCGGACTCCAGGGTGGCCTTGAGCAGGTCGTAGACGCTGGATGCCGTGCGCTCGAGTGCGGTCTGCGCGCTGCCGGTCTCGACGTAGTGGGCCGTGAACAGGGCGGCCGTCACATCGCCGGAGCCGTTCGCCTTCATCGGCAGGTGCGGTGTCTGCACGATCCAGGCGCCGGCGTCGTCGACGACGAGCATCTCGATCGTGCCCTCTTCGCGATCGGGGCGCTCGACGCTCGTGACGAGGATCGTGCGGGGACCCATCGCCCGCGCCAGGTCGGCCGACGCGAGGGTCGACTCGAGCGTGTCGGGGTCGGTCTCGGTGAGGAAGCCCAGCTCGAACTGGTTCGGGGTGATGATGTCGGCCACCGGGACGACGCGCTCCCGCAGCAGGACCGGGATGGCGGGCGCGACGAAGCATCCGGACTTCGCGTTGCCCATCACCGGATCACAGGCGTAGACGGCGTTCGGGTTCGCCGCCTTGACGCGAGCGACGGCGTCGATGATGACGTCGCCGATGCCCTCGCCGCCCTGATAGCCGCTGAGCACGGCATCGACCTGTCCGAAGACGCCGCGCTCCTCGATGCCCGTGATGACCTCGCGGACGTCGTCGGGTGCGATCAGGGGCCCGCGCCAGGCGCCGTAGCCGGTGTGGTTGGAGAAGTTCACCGTGTAGACGGGCAGCACCTCGACGCCGATGCGCTGCAGCGGGAACACCGCGGCGGAGTTGCCGACGTGACCGTAGGCGACGGCGGACTGGATGGAGAGGATCTTCATTCTCCGATCCTTTCATTCAAGGCGGACACGTGCCCGCAGCGGGTGATCATCGGACGGCGGCGACGAGGTCGTCGACGAGGGTCGCAGCATCGTCGTCGTCGAGATCGTGCACGGTGAGTCGCAGGTGGTACGAGGGTTCGGCGCGGTCATCGAGCGCGAACTCGTCCCCGGTGCGGGCGAGCCAGCCCCGGCGCATGAGGCGCTCGGTGACGGTCCGCGCGGGCTGGGGGAGTTCCACCCAGAGGCTGAGGCCATCGGATGCCGGTGCCTCGATGCCGTGCGCGCGCAGACGCGCTGCGAACGCGGTGTTGCGTTCGGCGTAGTGTGCGGCGGCGGCGGCGACCTCGGCCGTCACGGTCTCATCCGTGAGCTGCGTGAGGGCGAGGCGCTGCAGCAGATGACTCACCCACGTCGTGCCAGGGCTCAACCGCATCGCCAGCCGGTCGGCGGTCTCGGCATCCGTCGCGGCGATCGCGAGGCACATGTCGGGGCCGAGGAACTTCGACACCGAGCGCACCAGGGCGAATCGACGATGCCCCGGCCCGATGAGCGACTCGTAGGGGCGCTGCGAGAGCATCGAGAAGTGGTCGTCCTCGATGATCAGCACGTACGGATGATCGGCCAGCACCGCGCGGAGCTCGGCGGCGCGCTCGGCGGTGAGGCTCGCGCCGGTCGGATTCTGGGCGCGCGGAGTGCAGATGACCGCGCGGATGCCGGCGTCGAGCGCTGCGCGGAGTCCGTCCACCGTCATGCCCTGGTCGTCCACAGGGACGGCGACCGCGCGGTACCCGCCGAGTCGCACGGTGTGGATGCTGGCGAGGAAGCACGGGTCCTCGAGAGCGACGGCATCGTCGCGAGTCAGTGCCTGGGCGAGGAGGCGCTCGACGGCATCGACGGCACCGCTCGTGACGGTGACGCGGAAATCCACATCGAGGTCCGAGGCGATCCAGTTCCGCGCCCACTCGTCGAGACCACGATCGATCACGGGCTCGCCGTAGAGAACCGGCCTGCTCGCGATGTTCATCAGTGCGGGGGAGGGATCGGGGATGAGACGCGGGTCGGGGTTGCCGGTCCCCACGTCGCGCAGCACGGTGTCGGCGGCGTAGCCCTCCTGAGGGACGGACTCGTGTCCGGCGAGCACGGTGCCGGCGCGGCCCCGTGAGACGACCAGACCCGCCTGCGCGAGCTGTCGATACGCGGCGACGGCGGTGTTCCGGTTGACGCCCAGGCGCACCGCGAGCTCGCGGACCGGGGGTAGCGCGCTCCCCGGACGCAGGATGCCGCGGTCGCGGAGTCCGCGCACGCTGTCGGCGATGTCGGACGCCGTGGTTCCTGTGATCTCGTCGCTCATGGCTCCTTGATTCTAGGTCGTATCGGACAGTGCTATGTTTGGCCTAGATCAATCAAGACGCTGTGTGACCGACAGCAGTGGTGCACTCGACAGGAGCCCCCTCATGACCGACCTCCCCACGACCGGATCCTCGCGCGTCAAGCGCGGCCTCGCCGAGATGCTCAAGGGCGGCGTCATCATGGACGTCGTCACCGCCGAGCAGGCGAAGATCGCCGAGGATGCCGGCGC
>NZ_JAHXYZ010000006.1 GCF_019969685.1 Microbacterium sp. EST19A
GTTTCGGCGGCCATAGCGTGAGGGAAACGCCCGGTTACATTCCGAACCCGGAAGCTAAGCCTCACAGCGCCGATGGTACTGCAGGGGGGACCCTGTGGGAGAGTAGGACACCGCCGGACTTCTTTTAGACAAGAAAGCCACCCAATGCTGGGTGGCTTTCTTGCGTTAACAGCCGATATCGCCGCGCGAGGCAGCGAGTGCGTCAGCGCCGGATGGGCAGCCGGAGCGTCACGAGCGTGCCGGACCCCTCGACGGAGCGGATTGACACGTCACCGCCGTGCTGACGCATCACCGTCGCGACGAGCGTCAACCCGATCCCCGACCCGGCGACGTCTCGGGCGTTCTGTGCTCGCGCCAGCTCATCGAAGACCTGAGACACCTCGTTCGCCGGAATACCTCGGCCGGCATCCGCGACATCGATCACCGCCCACCCGTCCTGTTCGCGCAGGCGCACCTCGATGGGGCCTGCACTAGAGTACTTCGCGGCGTTCCCGAGCACGTTGTCGATCGCCAGTGACAGCAGATCGACGTCCGCGGTGAGCGGCGGAACGGCCCACGGCACTCGCGTGACAGAGAACTCGAGCCGCGCCCCTGCAGCGGGGTCCTGTTGGCGCAGCGCCGTGATGGCTTCGGCGATCAGGTGCTCGACGTCGACGAGCTCGAGCTCGAGCGGCCGGGTCTCCAGATCGGCGAGCTTCCGAAGGTCGCGCACGAGCGTGCTGAGCTTCGTCGCCTGCGCGTCGACGGTGCGCCAGGCCGGACTCTGCCCACTGTCCGGCGCGGCGACCGCCGTGGCGCGGATGGCCGTGAGCGGGTTCTTCAGCTCATGGTCGAGCCTGGCCAGGAAGCGCTGGTGGCGGGTCCGTTCCTGCAGCGCGGCAGCTTTCCCTGCCGCCTCCACGGCCGCCGCTTCACGCCGACGCGATCGCGCGCCGGCCGCTCGCCACAGCAGCAGCGCACCGGGGATGGCCGAGACCAGGGCGCCCGCGATCAGCACCGCGCCGGGGAGCGCCAGTTCCATCGCGAGCACGCGGTGGTCGCCGGCGATCACCATCCCGCCCGCGGCCAGGGCGCACAGTCCGACCGGCGCGGCGGCCAGCACGCCGAGTGCGACGCTCCGCCGATCGCTCACCCCGCCACCACCGGTGCGAGGAAGCGGTACCCGAGGCTCTGGACCGTCTCGATGAACTGCACCTCGGCGACGTTGTCGCCCAGGACGCGACGCAACTCCGCGATGCGATGATCCACGGCGCGACTCGACGAGGCGAAGTCGAATCCCCACAGCGCGGACAGCAGTCGGTCCCGCGAGTGGACCTCTTCCGGATGAAGCATCAGATACTCCAGCAGCATCAGGGCCTTCGGCGTCACCGTCAGCTCATTCTCGCCGCGCCACACGCGGCGTGCGGTGCGATCGAGCGTCAGATCGAGCGAACGGAGCCGTTCGGCAGCCCGGAGCGGCACGGCCCCCCTCGCTGTGCGCCGGAGCACGGCCCGGATGCGGGAGATGAGCTCGTGCGGATCGAACGGCTTGTTCAGATAGTCGTCGGCACCCTCATCGAGCGCGGCGCTGCGCTCCCATGATTCGCCGACCTGGGTGAGCAGGATGATGGGAAGCCAGAGCTGGCGCGCCCGAACGCGTCGCACGAACTCGCGGCCGTCGACGTGCGGCATCAGGACGTCGCAGACCACGAGATCGGGCACCTCTCGCTCCACCTCGCCGAGGCCCGCGCGGCCGTCCGCAGCCACGCGGACGTCGAAGCCGCTGCGACCGAGGAAGGCCGCCAGCGCGACGGTGATCGCCTCGTCGTCGTCGACGATGAGGATCTTCGGCCGCTCGCCGGCATCCATCCGCGTCAGCCTCGCCTCAGGACGTTGGCCGTGCCGGTATCCGTGACCTGTGGGGTCTCGCCGGTCCAGTAGATCTCGTTCGCGCTTCCGCTCACTCGCACCTCGCCGAGCGTGCCCGCGTAGATGACCGTCCCGGATCCGCTCAGCAGGATCGTCGTGACGTCGTCGACGATCACGGCACCGGCGTCGAGGTCGATCCGCACCTCCGCGCACGCTCCCTCGATGCGGATGATCGAGCCGTCCTGCTGGAGCGGACCGGTCGGGCACGGCATCGTCGTCGTCACGGAGTCCAGCAGACGCTGGCGGTGCTCGGCATGTTCGGCATCCAGCCCGTCGTGTTCCGTCGCCTCGGGCGTCTTCGTGGGCGGCCGCTCGGCGGCAGGTGTCTCGGCGGCGGGTGTCTCGGTGTCGGTCGAGCCGCTCGTCGCGCCGGGACTCTCTGCGGCGGGATCGATGATCCGCACGGTGCATCCGCTGAGGAGGACGGCGAGGATGATCGCCGCGGCCGCAGTGGCGGATGGACGGGGAGTGCGCATGTGTCTCATCCTCTCGTGTCAGAGAGCGGCCGGGATGAAGATCTCGACGCGGCGGTTGAGCTGTCGGCCGGCCGGGTTGTCGGCGCCGTCGATCTCGTTCGCCGCCACGGGACGGCTCTCACCATATCCTTCGGCGGAGAGGTCGGTGCGGACCCCGCGATCCTCCAAGCCCTTCACGACGGCGTCGGCCCGATCCTCCGACAGCGACAGGTTGTACGAGTCGGAGCCGATCGAGTCGGTGTGCCCGGAGACGGACGCCTGGGCGACATCGAGCGATGTGAGCACGTCGGCGACGGCATCGAGTGTCGCTCCGGCATCCGCGCGGATGTCGCTGCGATCGAAGTCGAAGAGAACCCCGTCCTGGAAGGTGAGCGTCGTTCCGCAGGACTCGAGCGGCGCGAGCGTTCGGAGAGGCGGGAACACGCCGAGGACCGGGACGACGGGCAGCGGTTCGGCATCCACCCGTTCACCGTCGACCTGCGCCGTGCCGTCACCGAAGTTCTGAATGGTGATGTCCTCGCTGCGGTAGTTGCCGGATCCGTCGCCGAAGTTCTGGATGCTGACCTCGCCGTTCTCGAAGGTGCCCGACCCGTCGCCGAAGTTCTGGATGGTCGCGGTCTGGTCCGCGTAGTTGCCGGATCCGTCGCCGAAGATCTGCACCGTCTTCGTCGCGTCGGCGTAGTTGCCGGATCCGTCGCCGAAGTTCTGGATCGTCACCACGCCGTCGCTGTAGGTGCCGGACCCGTCGCCGAAGTTCTGGATGGTGACGCCGTTGATCGTCGAGTTGCCCGATCCGTCGCCGAAGTTCTGCACGGTCCCGTCGGGGCCGGTGAAGGATCCGGAGCCATCGCCGTACAGCAGCGCGGTGCCGTTCCCCGAGATGACGGTCCCGGTCGCATCGCAGTGCGCGGGCGATGCCGTGACACCGGGGATGTCGGCCAGTGCGGCGTTCACCTCGATCGCGAACGCCGACGCCGAGGAGTCGAGGAGCGACAGGTCGGGGAGCACGAACAGCGGAATCGGCGGGAACTGTCCCACGTCGTATCCCGGCACCGTGGCCACGTCGGCGACGGGCACTGCCGACGCCGTCGCCGGTGCCTTCGCGGTCTGCTCCGGTGTGACGGCGGACCCGCTCGCACACCCGGTGAGGACGACGGATGCCGCCAGGCCGAGGACGAGGCCGCGGCGGACCTGTCGGGCGCTCAGGGCGGTTCGTGGGATGCTCATGACTCGAGCGTATCCAGCCGTTGTCGCGGGGGTGTCGCAGCGATGTCGCAGCTCTGCGACATGTGCGCTCATCGCTTCAGCCGGGACTCCAGGACCGCCGCCGTGTCGATCACGGCATCCGCCAGGTCGCGCTCCTGGACTCCGTCGCCCGCCCAGGTCACCGCGACCGCGGCGACCGGCCACCCCGCATGGTCCTTCACGACCGATCCGACGGACCGGAGCCCGTCGGCGACCTCGCTGTCTTCCGTGGCGTAGCCGCGCGACCGTACCTCGCGGAGCAGCTCGCGCAGCTCCGACGGGCGGCGAGGCCCGAGACCCGTGCGATCCGGGAACGCCGAGGCGTGGGGGTACAGCGCACGCACCTGCTCACGGGGGAGTGCCGCGAGCATGGCCCGTCCGCTCGCCGTGAGGTGCGCGGGGAGCCGCACGCCGACGTCGGTCACCAGCGCCTGCCGCCGCGGTGCGCGCTCCTCGACGATGTAGAGGACATCGCCGCCGCTCATCACCGCGAGGTGCGCGCTCTCCCCGAGCCGATCGGAGAGGGCGGCGACCAGAGGGCGCCCCAGCCGGGCGAGTGGCTGTTGCCGCGCGTACCCGCCGGCGAGTTCGAACGCCGACGTGCCGAGCCCCCAGCGCTGCTCCTCCCGGAAGTGGAGCACGAACCCGTGCGCCGAGAGTGTCGTCAGCAGGTGATAGACCGTCGACCGAGGGAGCGCGAGCTCACGGGCGATCGCCGACGCCGCGACCGGCGCCGGCCTCCCGGCGAGGTAGCTCAGGATGCGCAGCGTGTTCTCCGCCGCAGGCACCTGCGGTTCGCCGCGCCCTCCGGCCTCCGAGTTGTCTGGGATCACAGACACAGCCTGTCATGATCCGGTGTCGACGGCGACCCCGCGGGTGTGGAATCGGAACATGGTCGATCTCGCTCCCGTTCTCGTCGGTACATCGCCGCTGACTCCCGCCGAGGTGGTCGCCGTCGCACGGCACGGCGCTCCCGTCGTCCTCGACACCGAAGCGCTCACCCGCGTCGCCGCGACCCGACAGGTGATCGACGGGCTCGCCGCCGACCCGCACCCGCACTACGGAGTGTCCACCGGATTCGGGGCCCTGGCGACCACGTTCATCGCTCCGGATCGGCGGCTGCAGCTGCAGGCCAGCCTCATCCGCTCGCATGCCGCCGGGACCGGCGCCGAGGTCGAGGTCGAGGTCACTCGCGGGCTCCAGCTCCTGCGTCTGCAGACCCTGGCGTCCGGCCGCACGGGCGTGCGACCGATCGTCGTCGAGACCTACGCGGCGATGCTCAACAACGGCATCACCCCCGTCGTGCGCGAGTACGGCTCGCTCGGATGCTCCGGCGACCTCGCGCCCCTCGCGCACATCGCCCTCGCCGCCATGGGCGAGGGGGAGGTCCGCGACGCTGAGGCTTCTCTTCTTCCTGCCGCGGAGGCGCTCGCCGCCGCGGGGATCGAGCCTCTCACGCTCGTCGAGAAGGAGGGGCTCGCGCTGATCAACGGCACCGACGGCATGCTCGGGATGCTCGTCCTGGCACTGCACGATCTCGACACCCTGCTCCTCACCGCCGACGTCGCCGCCGCCATGTCGGTCGAGTCGCAGCTGGGCACCGATGCCGTCTTCGCCGCCGACCTGATGGCCCTGCGCCCGCAGACCGGGCAGACCGAGTCCGCGGCGAACCTGCGGGCTTTCCTCGCCTCCTCGCCGATGGTCGCCAGCCACAAGGGGCCGGATGACGGTCGCGTGCAGGACGCGTACTCGCTGCGGTGCTCGCCGCAGGTGCACGGCACCGCGCGCGACACGATGGCCCACGCGGGCATGATCGCCGGACGCGAACTCGCCAGCGTCATCGACAACCCGGTGATCACGATCGACGGCCGCATCGAGTCGAACGGCAACTTCCACGGAGCGCCGGTGGCTGCCGTGCTCGACTTCCTCGCCATCTCGGTCGCCGACGTCGCCTCGGTGTCGGAGCGCCGGACCGACCGGGCACTCGACCCCGCTCGCAGCCACGGCCTGCCGCCCTTCCTGGCGGACGAGGTCGGCGTCGATTCCGGCCTCATGATCGCGCAGTACGCAGCGGCGGGAATCGTGTCCGAGCTCAAGCGCCTCGCCGTGCCGGCATCCGTCGACTCGATCCCGTCCTCCGCGATGCAGGAAGACCACGTCTCGATGGGCTGGGCGGCGGCACGCAAGCTCCGCCGTGCGATCGACGGACTCGGTCGCGTGCTGGCGATCGAGATCCTCACCGCAGCCCGCGCGCTCGATCTGCGCGCCCCGCTGCAGGCGGGACCCGCCACCGGCGCCGTGCGCGACCTCGTGCGCACCGTCGTCGCCGGCCCCGGACCCGATCGGTTCCTCTCGCCCGAGATGGAAGCCGTCACCGCACTCGTCCAGTCGGGCGACGTCGCCCGCATCGCGAAGGAGCACATTCATGGCTGACAACACCGCATCAGGACCCCGCGTCGTCCGCGCCGCTCGAGGCGACCAGCGCACCGCGAAGAGCTGGGGCGCGGAAGCGGCCAAGCGGATGCTGATGAACAATCTCGATCCCGAGGTCGCCGAGCACCCCGAGGATCTCGTCGTCTACGGCGGCACGGGAAAGGCCGCCCGGAGCTGGGAGGCGTACGACGCGATCGTGCGCACCCTCGACGAGCTCGAGCCCGACGAGACGCTGCTCGTGCAGTCCGGCAAGCCCGTCGGCGTCTTCCGCACCCACGAGTGGGCGCCGCGAGTGCTCATCGCCAACTCGAACCTCGTCGGGGACTGGGCGACGTGGCCGGAGTTCCGCAAGCTCGAGGAGCTCGGGCTGATCATGTACGGCCAGATGACCGCCGGATCCTGGATCTACATCGGCACTCAGGGGATCCTCCAGGGGACGTACGAGACCTTCGCCGCCGTCGCCCGCTCGCTCGGACGGGACTCGCTGCGGGGCACCCTCACGCTCACCGGTGGGGCCGGAGGGATGGGCGGGGCGCAGCCGCTCGCCGTCACCATGAACGACGGGGTGGTCCTCATCGTCGACGTCGACGAGTCACGGCTCGCGCGGCGGGTCGATCACGGCTACCTCGACGAGTACACGACCGACCTCGACGCGGCTGTCGCGCGTGTGCTCGCGGCGAAGGATGCCGGTGAGGCCCTCTCGGTCGGCGTGGTCGGCAACGCGGCGGAGGTCTTCCCCGAGCTGCTGCGCCGTGGTGTGCCGATCGACATCGTCACCGATCAGACCAGCGCGCACGATCCGCTGGCGTACCTGCCGCTCGGCATCGCCGTCGCCGACTGGAAGGCCGAAGCCGAGCGCGACCCGGAGGACTTCACCCGCCGCTCCCGCGAATCCATGGCCGCGCACGTCGCTGCGATGGTGGCCTTCCAGGATGCCGGTGCTGCGGTCTTCGATTACGGCAACTCCATCCGTCGTGAGGCCGAGCTGGGCGGCTTCGAGCGGGCCTTCGAGTTCCCCGGCTTCGTGCCCGCGTACATCCGCCCGCAGTTCGAGGAAGGGCGCGGACCGTTCCGCTGGGCCGCGCTCTCCGGCGACCCCGAGGACATCTACAAGACCGACCGGGCGATCGCCGAGCTGTTCCCCGAGGATGCCGCCCTGCACCGCTGGCTGGAGAAGGCGGCGGAGAAGGTGCACTTCGAGGGCCTGCCCGCGCGCATCTGCTGGCTCGGCTACAAGGAGCGCCACCTCGCCGGCCTGAAGTTCAACGAGATGGTGGCATCCGGCGAGCTGTCCGCCCCGATCGTGATCGGTCGTGACCACCTCGACTCCGGTTCCGTGGCGTCGCCGTATCGCGAGACCGAGGCCATGAAGGACGGCTCCGACGCGATCGCGGACTGGCCCCTGCTGAACGCGCTGCTGAACACGTCGTCCGGTGCCTCCTGGGTGTCGCTGCACCACGGCGGCGGCGTCGGCATCGGCCGCTCCATCCACGCGGGGCAGGTCTCCGTCGCCGACGGCAGCGATCTCGCGGCCGAGAAGCTGGAGCGGGTGCTCACGAACGACCCCGGCACCGGCGTGATGCGTCACGTGGATGCCGGCTACGAACACGCCCGTGACGTGGCCCGTGATCGCGGTCTCAAGATCCCGATGCTCTGAGACACTGCTGCCATGACGACGCTCCTCACGAACATCGCCGAGCTGACGACCAACGATCCGTCGCACACCGGCGACCCGACGGGCACCCTGCTCGACGCGGCAGTGCTGATCGACGACGGACGCGTCGCGTGGGTCGGACCGGCCGGTGAAGCCCCGGACGCCGACGAGGTCATCGACGCGGGTCGACGAGCGGTGATCCCGGGCTTCGTCGACAGCCACAGCCACCTCGTGTTCGGTGGCGACCGCGCCCCGGAGTTCGAGGCGCGGATGGCGGGGCAGAAGTATGCCGCGGGCGGCATCCGCTCGACTGTCGCCGCCACTCGCGCGGCGAGCGACGACGACCTGCGGGCCCGGTTGCGCGGATTCCTCGACGAGATGGTCGCGCAGGGCACCACGACCGTCGAGATCAAGAGCGGGTACGGCCTGAGCGTCGCCGACGAGGAGCGACTGGTGCGCCTGGCTTCCGAGGTGACACCCGAGGTGACGTTCCTCGGCGCGCATGTCGTTCCCGCCGAGTACGCCGACCGCGCCGACGACTACGTCGACCTCGTGGTCGGTCCGATGCTCGACGCCTGCGCTCCGCACGCGAGGTGGATCGACGTGTTCTGCGAGACGGGCGCCTTCACGGTGCCGCAGTCGCGCCGAGTGCTCGAAGCCGGCATCGCCCGGGGGCTCGCGCCCCGCTTGCACGCGAGCCAGCTGGGCCCGGGCGACGGCGTGGGCCTGGCAGTCGAGCTCGGAGCGGCATCCGTCGACCACGGCACGTACCTGACCGACGACGACGTCACGGCGCTCGCCGCATCCGACACCGTGCTCACGCTGCTGCCCGGCGTGGAGTTCTCGACCCGGCAGCCCTACCCGGACGCGCGTCGGCTGATCGACGCCGGCGTGACGGTCGCACTCGCCTGCGACACGAACCCGGGATCGAGCTTCACCTCGTCGATGCCGTTCTGCATCGCGATCGCCGTGCGTGACATGGGGATGACGCCGGCCGAGGCGGTCTGGGCGGCGACGGCCGGCGGGGCCGCGGCGCTCCGCCGCGACGATGTCGGGATCATCGCACCGGGCGCCCGTGCCGATCTCGTGCTGCTCGATGCGCCCACCCGCATCCACCTCGCCTACCGCCCGGGGGTGCCGCTCGTCCGCAGCGTCTGGAAGGACGGCGTTCTCGTCGTCTGAGCGTCGCGGGGCGTCATGCCAGAGCCTGCGCGCAGACGACGGCGGCGGCGGCCGACCAGGCCTGCGGGCGGCACGCGGCGGGGTAGGGGACCGGCCGTCCGCCGGGAATGCGCGCGTCACCCGCGTGGAGCTCGGGCACCCGGTAGTCGAAACCCTCTGCGACATCGAGCAGCTGTCGTGCGATCGCCCTGGCGTCGTCGTCGAGCCCCGAACGGAGCATGCCGTGCACGGCGATCGCGGTGTCGTGGGTCCAGACGCTTCCGCCGTGGTAGCTGAGCGGCCAGTAGCCGGCGGCTCCCGTCGACATCGTGCGGATGCCGTATCCGCTCGACATGCTGTCGCCGGCGAGCAGGTCGGCGCAGACGCGCTCCTCCTCGGGGTCGAGGATGCCGGTGCCGAAGAGGTGCCCGATGTTGCTGGTCAGAGTGTCGACGGCGGCGCCGTGCGCGTCGAGGGCGATCGCCGGGTAGCGGCCCTCCGCGGTCGTCACCCAGAAGGCATGCCGGAAGCGAGCGCGCAGGTCGGCCGCCCAGGCGCGCAGCTCCTCGGCCCCGGATTCGCCGAGCCTGTCGAGCAGGTCGGCGCCGCGCACGGCGGCCTCGTAGGCGTAGGCCTGCACCTCGCTCAGGGCGATCGGCCCTTCGGCCAACCGTCCGTCGCGCCACTGGATCGAGTCGCCGGAGTCCTTCCAGCCCTGATTCGCGAGGCCGTGTCCGGATTCGTCGGCGTAGTCGATGAAGCCGCTGCCCGACGCGTCGCCGTGCTCGATCATCCAGTCGAGGGCACCGCGGAGAGCGGGAAGGAAGCCGCGGAGCTCGTCATCGGGCATCCCCGCGTCGTGCGCGTCGGCGAGCAGGCAGACCCAGAGCGGCGTCGCATCGACCGTGCCGTAGTAGAGCGGCGGGAGATGCACGCCCTCGCCCGGAAGGATCAACGCGCCGCTGCGGAGTTCATGGGGGATCTTGCCGGGCGCCTCCGCCGTCGACGCGTCATGCTTCGTGCCCTGCAGTCGCCCGAGCACCCGCAGCGTCGAGGCGGCGATGCCGGGGTCGGCGGCGAGTCCGAGCCGAGCCGCCCAGATCGAGTCCCGGCCGAACAGCGTGAAGAACCAGGGCGCTCCCGCGGCGTAGAACGCGTCATCCGGGTGCTCCGGTGTCGCCAGGCGCAGCGCGGCGAGGTCGGCCGAGGCGCGGGCGAGCCAGCGTGCGGCGCGCGGGTCCGCGGCATCCGGGAGCAGGACAGCGGCGGGCTGCGCGGGCGCGGTCACCACGAGGGTCGTGTCGGCGAGCTCGAGCGACCAGCCGACCGTCTCCGCACCGCGCGCCGCGAGATCGAGCTCCCACCGCAGCGTCAGCCGCTCGTCGTCCGAGCTGACGTCCGCTCCGGGGGCGACCAGTGTGAAGGAGGCGTCGCCGGCTCGGCAGGTGCGTCCGTCCCACGTCCACTCCGCGTCCGCGCTCAGGCCGGCCTTCACCAGCTGCATCGGCGCGAAATCCGGCGTGAGATGCACGGTGATCCCGACGGCCGTCGTGCCGCGGAGATGACTGGACACGCGGATCCGCTCCGTGAACGAGCCCGCCGCGACCTCGCGGTCGCGGTCCAGGCGCACCTTCGGGTCCGCCGACGCGTCGTCCAGGCCGCGCAGCACATCCGTGAAGACCACCCGCTGCGGGCTCGGAGACGACCAGCCGATCGACTCGAGCCTCGTCGCGTCGACGGTCACCTCCAGCGCACGGATCTGACGGACGTCGCCGTGGTAGATGCCGTGGATGGGATCTGCTCCCATCGCGCCGGTGTCGTCCGACCACACCTGGGTCGGCGCCTCGAGCACGATCACGGCAGCGTCCAGCAGCGGCTGGAGAGGTGCGGTGGTGGTCATTCCTTGACGGCTCCTTCGGTGGAATTCATGATGCGGCGCTGGAAGACGAAGAACATCACCGCGACGGGGATCGTCATGATGAGCGCGGCGGCCAGCTTGAGAGGATACTGCGTGCCCTGGCTCAGCTGTCCGCTGGCCAGAGAGGCGACGCCCTTGGTCAGCGTGGTCAGCGCCGGGTCGTTCGTCGACACGATGAAGTGACTGAGCTCGTTCCACGATCCCTGGAACGACAGGATGATGATCGTCACCAGCGCGGGCGTGGCCATCGGCAGCACCACGGACCAGAAGATGCGGAAGGTTCCGGCTCCGTCGATCCGCGCCTGCTCCTCCACCGATTCCGGGATCGACTCGAAGAAGTTCTTCATGATGAAGACGCCGGCGGCGTCGACGAGCAGGGGCAGGATCATCCCCGCGTAGGAGTTGAACATCCCGAGCTGGTTGATCACGAGGAACTTCGGGATGAGCAGCACGACCGTCGGAACCGACATGACCGCGACGAGTGCCGCGAACACGACGCCGCGGCCGCGGAAGCGGAGCCGGGCGAGCGCGTAGCCGGCGAGCGAGTTGAAGAACACCCGGCCGATCGTGACGAACACGGTCACGATCGCGCTGTTGACGAACCAGGAGGGGAAGTCCGAACGGGCGAACAGTCGTTCGTAGGCCGCGAAGCTCCACACCTCGGGGATCAGCGAGATGCCCGAGCTCGCCGCCTCCTCATCGGTCTTGAAGCTCGTGGCGACCTGCACCAGGAACGGGTAGATGTAGATCACCGCGAGGATGATCAGCACCGCGTAAAGCACGATCTGCCACGTGAGCTGCTTGGGGGAGAGTCTCATGATGCCTTCCCCTTCCCGGCGATCTCGTAGGCACGGATGCGGCGGCGCGACACGGGCTTGTCACGGAGCACCCAGCGCTGCAGGAGGGTGAAGACCACGATGATGACGAACAGGATGAAGGCGATCGCCGCACCCTGACCCCACTCCTGGTTCTGGAAGGCGGTCTGGTACGACAGGTACGCGGGGGTGAGGGTGGTCTTGCTCGGCGCACCCCGGGTACCGGTGTAGATCTGATCGAAGACCTGCCAGCATCCGATCAGACCGAGGGTGAGGACGGTGAACAGGGTCGGTCGCAGCTGCGGAAGCGTGATGCGCCAGAACCGCTGCCATCCGTTCGCGCCGTCCATCATCGCGGCCTCGTCGACGTCGCCGCCGAGGTTCTGCAGACCCGCGAGGAAGATGAGCATGAACGTGCCCGAGGTCGTGAACACGGCCATGAAGATGAAGGCGCTCATCGCGACGGAGGGTCCGGCGAGCCAGTCCCACCAGGAGATGCCCAGCGCGCCCGACTGCGTCAGCGCGGCGGGACCGCTGTCGACGCCGAACACCCCGAGGAACAGCTGGAGGACGCCGCGGGGGTCGTTGAACCAGTTCGGGCCGTTGATCCCGAACCACGAGAGCACGTCGTTGACAGCGCCGCTCGCGGAGAAGAGGAACAGCCAGAGCACCGTGATGGCGACCGAACTGGTGACCGAGGGGAAGTAGTACGCGGTGCGGAAGAAGCCGCGGCCGCGCAGCATGGCCCGGTTGACGAGCACTGCGAGGAAGAGCGCCAGCGCCGTCTGCAGGGGGACCACGAGCAGCACGTACCAGGCGTTGTTGCGCAGCGCCGTGCCGAAGTCCTTGGTCGCGAGACCGCCGTCGGCGAGCACGGCCGAGTAGTTCTCGCCGCCGACGAACGACACCGATCCCGACAGCGGGCTGCCGCGACCGGCCCAGTCCGACATGCTGACCCACAGCGCCATGAGCACCGGGACCAGGAGGAAGACGCCGAGGATGGCGATCACCGGGGCGGTGAACAGCCACCCGGCGGCGGCCTCGCCGCGGCGGAGCCCGGAGGCACCCCCGCGACGAGGCGTCGACCGCTGGGCCATGACTACTCGACGATCGCTTCGAGGTTGGTCTGCACCGATCCGAGGATCGTGGCCGGGTCGCCGCTCTTCAGCGTCTCGAGCTGGGCGTTGAAGTCCGCGATCACGTCGGTCGCGCCGTCCTGGTTCGGCGGGAACTGGGCGTACTCGGCGCCGGCGAGGAACGGAGCGAGATCCGGGTTGTCCGCGGTCCACGCCTCCGATGCGGACTGGATCGACGGCATGGGTCCGAACGCCGTCGAGAACGCGAGCTGGCTGTCGGCGCTGGTCAGGTACTCGACGAGGTCGAGTGCGGCCTGCTGGTTGGGGCTGTCGGCGGCCATTCCCCAGCAGTTCGTGAACTGCAGGGTGCCCTTGCCGCCGGGGCCTTCGGGGAGCTCCGCGACCGTGTAGCCGACCGAGCTGTAGTCGTTCGACATCGCACCGGTGATCCAGTTGCCCTCGATCACCATCGCGGCCGCGCCCTTGCCGAGGGCCTCGCCGCCCCATCCGGCGCCCACATCCTTCGCGAAGGCGAAGGTGCCGTCCTCGAGGTGCGACTTCACGTACGCGAGCGCTTCCACGTTCGCGTCGTCGTCGGCGACCGCGGTGCCGTCGGAGACCAGGCCTCCGCCGGCTTCCGCCATGAACGTGCCGATGCGCTGGTACTCCGCGCCGAAGGCGAGGCCGACGTGGTCTGCGGTCGTCAGCGTCTGGGCGACGGCGGCGAGGTCGTCCCACGTCTTCGGGATGTCGGCGTCGGTCAGGCCGGCATCCGTCCACATCTGCGTGTTGATCACGAGCGCGAGCGTCGAGAAGTCCTTCGGGGCGCAGTAGAACGTGTCGTCGATCGTGAAGTTCTCGACGAGGGAGGGGTAGAAGTCGTCCTTGTTCGACAGCTGGTCGCCGTAGGCCTGGAGAGAGCCGTTGGAGGCGAACCCGGCGATCTGGTCCGTGGACAGGTAGAACAGGTCGGCCGGCTCGCCCGCAGCGAATCCCTGCGAGAGCTCCTGCCCGAGGTCGCTCGCGACCTGGAGGGAGACGTCGGTGCCGGATTCCTCGGACCACGCGTCCACCGCGGCCTGCACCGCCTCGGTCTCAGCATCACCGGATGAGCCGATGAGGACGGTGAGCCCGTCATCGGAGGACGTGAGGCCTTCCGAATCGGTCGCTGCGTCGTCATCGCCGGAGAATCCGGAGCCGCAGCCTGCGAGGACGAGCGTGCTGGCCAGCAGCACGGCCCCCGTGCCGAGGACTGCCCGAGTGGTGTGCCGTGTCATGGTCTCTCTCCTTTGATGAGTCATTGAGTCCGACGAGTCGTCGAGGCGTAATTTGAACGATCAAACTCTGCGTGGAATAGGCTAAGCGGGAGGTGCGGGACTGTCAAGCCCGCCACAGACGAGCGGGTGCGAGGAGGTGCCGTGGCGAAGGCTCCGACCGTCGAGGATGTCGCCGAGCGCGCAGGCGTCTCTCGGCAGACCGTCTCGAACGTGCTCAACACCCCGGACATCGTGCGACCCGCGACCAGGGAGCGCGTGCTCACCGCGATCCGCGAGCTGGGATATCGGCGTCATGCCGCGGCGCGCCAACTGCGTCTGCGCCGCAGCTCGACGATCGGCATCCGTCTGGATCCCTACCTCGGCGGCGTCTCCGGCGTCGTGCTCGATCGCTTCGTGCACGCGATCACCGAGCGCGCGAGCGAGCGCGGGATGCGGATGCTCGTCTACGCGGCCCGCACCCCGGAGGAGGAGATCACCCGTCTCTCGGAGCTCTGGGAGGGATCGGAGATCGACGCGGCCATCCTCACCGGCACGATCCGCGACGACGCGCGCGTGCACAGCCTCGACGAAGCGGGCCTGCCGTTCATCTCGTTCGGGCGGCCGTGGGGAGAGGACGACATCGCCGACCCCCGCCACCTCTGGGTCGACGTGGACGGTGCCGCGGGGACCCGCGCCGCGACCGAGCATGCGCTGACCTTCGGGTCGAACGTCGCCTTCCTCGGCTGGCCGGCCGGGTCGGGAACCGGCGACGACCGGGAGCGGGGCTGGCGAGAGGCGATGGATGCCGCGGGCGTGCACGGCCCACGCCTGATCGCCGAGGAAGGCGTGCCGTTCGCGCGGGCGAGCGTCGACGCCGCGCTCACGGTCGGCGACGCGCCGGACGCCGTCGTGTGCGCCAGCGATTCCCTCGCGGTCGGTGCACTGCTCGCCGTGAACGCCGCCGGACGACGGCTTCCGGTGATCGGCTTCGACAACACCCCGACCGCGGCGGCCCTGGGGTTCTCCAGCGTCGAGCAGCGTCCCGAAGACGTCGCCACGGCGATCCTCGAACTGCTCATGGGGCCGACGGGGGAGATCGTCGCACCGCGCCGGCTGCAGGCCGGGACGGCGCACGCCCTGATCACTCCGGAGCTGGTCGTCCGCTGACGGAGCGGGAGGCGAGACCCGCCAGCAGCTCGAGCACGCACAGTGCCGCGAGGCGGATCGTCCGGTCGTCCTCCGCGTCGGCAGTGGCATCCACCTCGGCGAGGTCCGCGCTCACGACGCGGTTGTCCGAGGCGACGGCCCGCGTCAGGGCGCGCAGCTCCCATGCCTGAAGTCCGCCGGGCACGCTCGCCGGACACCCCGGTGCCACGGAGCGGTCGCACACGTCGACGTCGATGTCGAGATGGACGCGAGGGTCGGCACCCGCACCGGCGATCTCGAGGGCTTCGGCCACCACATCATCGATGCCCCGGCGACGCAGCTCGTCGAGCGTGATGACACGGATGCCCCAGTCCGAGGCGCGCTGGGCGTAGGCGGCGGAGTTCGCGAAGTCGGCGATGCCGATCTGCACGATCCGCGCGGGGTCGATCCGTGACGTGTCGAGCGTCGAGGCAGCAGGCGCGTCTTCCACGAGCCGGCGCACCGGCGTGCCGTTGGAGATGCCGTCGCGCAGGTCGAAGTGCGCGTCGAAGGTGATCAGTCCGGTCGCCTCGGCACCGAGCGCCACCGGGTAGGTGAGGGAGTTGTCGCCGCCGAGGGCCACCACGAGGCCGGCCGCATCGGCGAGTTCGCGGACGCGCGCGATCACCTCCGCCTCGCCGGCATCGCCGTCGGGCTCCTCGACGTCACCGGCATCCGCGAGCCGCAGCAGGGCGTTCAGATCGCGGATCGGGGGGCCCATCAGCGTGGTGCCGTAGCGGGAAAGGGCATCGCGGATCGCCGCGGGCGTCGCGTGTGCTCCGGTCGGAGACAGCGAGGTGCGCCAGGTCGGCACGCCGAGGATCACGGCGTCGGCCGCACCGTCGAAGGCAGGCCAGGCGCCGGCGCGCGGCCAGAGAGGATCGTGCGACAAGGCCATGTCAGACTCCGGGGATCAGGGCGTGGGCGATGGTGAAGATCGCGAGACCCGCGAGGGCGCCGACGAAGGTGCCGTTCAGGCGGATGTACTGCAGGTCGCGGCCCACCATGAGCTCGATCTTCTCGGTCGTCTCGGCCGGATCCCAGCGCTCGACCGTGTCGGTGATGATCGAGGCGATGTCGTGACGGTAGCGGTCGACGAGGAATACCGCGGCATCCGAGACCCAGGTGTCGACACGGTGCTGCAGCGCGGCATCCGTCGTCAGGCGCTGGCCGACCTCCTGCAGCGCCTGCACCGCGCGCCGTCGCAGCCCGCTCTGGGGATCGGCGAGGGCGGTGAGCAGACCGTTCTTCGCGGTGTTCCACGCCTCGGCGGCGAGGGCTCCGACCCGCGGACTGTCGAACAGCGACGCCTTCGCGTTCTCGAGCTTCGCCCGGGTGTCGGGATCGTTCTGCAGGTTGTCGGCGAGCCGTGAGAGGTACCCGTCGATCGCGATCCGGGCCGGATGCCGCGGGTCGGCCTGCACGGCGTGGATGAACTTGATCGCCTCGTTGTAGACCGTGTCGTCGACGAAACGATGGGCGAGCTTGGGCACCCAGCCGGGCAGGCGACGCGAGACCAGGCCGGAGAAGGACTCCGCGTTGGCTTCGAGCCACCGTCCGATGTTGTCCACCGCGAGGTCGACGGCTCCGTGATGTGCGTCGGCCTCGACGATCTTCTCCAGCCACACGCCCGCAGGAGGACCCCATTCCGGTTCGACGAGGTGCTCCCGGGCGAGGTCGGTGATGAGGTCGCGGACATCGTCGTCGCTCAGCGCGTTGAGCACGGCCGTCGCGATCGTCGCGCCTTCGGCGCCGACCCGCTCGGCGTGCGCCTCGTCGCGCAGCCATTCGCCGGCGCGCAGCGCGATGGCGGTGCTCGAGAGCTTGGTGCGCACGACGTCGGCCGCGAGGAAGTTGGTCTCGACGAACTCGCCGAGTGTGCGGCCGATCTCGTCCTTGCGGCTCGGGATGATCGCGGTGTGCGGGATCGGGATTCCCAGCGGATGCCGGAAAAGCGCGGTGACGGCGAACCAGTCTGCGAGCGCGCCGACCATCCCGCCCTCGGCCGCGGCGCGGACATACGAGAGCCACGGCTGCCGCTCCTGGAACATGAACGCGATGACGAACGCGATCGCCATGAAGATCAGGGCCCCGAGCGCCACCGCCTTCATCCGGCGCAGCGCGCGCAGTCGGACCTGGTCGGAGGGAGACAGCATCGCCATCGGTGTTCGCGGCATGACGCCATCCTCGCACGCTGATGCGACGGCCCGGCCGACATCCGTGGCCGCCCGTCTCGCCGGCCAGACAGGTCGATCCTCGGCGTGCGGCGCGGAGTACCCTCGGGAGGGTGATCGAAGACATCAAGAAGCGTGCTCTGCACCGCACCAGCATCCTCGAGGGGCAGATGCGCGGTGTCGCGCGGATGATCGAGAACGAGGAGTACTGCATGGACATCATCACGCAGTCCCGCGCGATCCAGCGCTCCCTGGAGTCCCTGAACCGGCTGCTGCTCGAGAACCATCTGCGCACCCACGTGACCGACATGTTCGAGGCGGGCGGCGAGGAACGCGACAAAGCGGTGGTCGAACTGCTGAAGGCGTTCGACTTCGACCGCAAGTAGACACGACGCAGCGCCCCGACGAAGACGTCGGGGCGCTGCGCTGCGGCTCACCTGCTGCCGTCGAAGACCTCGCCCTCCATCGCGTCGTACCCCTCGGTCTGCGGGTCGCCGTGCGATCCGCCGGACAGCGCGTACTCCTCCTCGGGCGAGAGCACCAGGCGGTGGCGGAAGAAGAGCCCGAAGCCGAGCAGAATCACGACGTACACGATCGCGATCGCGATGATCGCCGGACCGAACGTCGGGTTGAGCAGGAAACCGACGAAGATGAGCGCGGCGATGACGAGCGCGACGGCCGCCCCGGGGATGCCCCACGGGCTGCGGTAAGGACGGTCGACGTTCGGGTACTTCCTGCGCAGGATCATGAACGAGACGAGCTGGAGGCCGTACGCGAGCACCGCGCCCCAGACCGCGATGTTCAGCACGATCGCACCCGCCACGGATCCGGCGCCTTCCGCATCGACGGCGGCGAGCACGTCGAGGACGATGAGGGCGATGAAGCCGACGGCCGCACCGACGACGAGCGCCACCCAGGGCGTCTGCCGCTTGCCGGTGAGGGAGAGGAACCGCGGGTAGTAGCCGGCGCGGGAGAGCGAGTACATGTTGCGGCCGTACGCGAACATGATGCCCTGCAGCGAGGCGAGAAGGCCGATCAGCGCGAACAGGGCGAGCACGGCGGCGAGCTGGTCGCCGACGATCGCGCGGAAGCCGTCGAGCAGAGGCTCGCCGGCGGTGCCCGTGGCCTCGGCGCCGATCACGCCGGTGTTGAGGAACAGCACCAGGAGTCCGGTCACGATGAGCGTGCCGCGAGCCCAGAATCCGGCCTTCGGGATGTCGCGGGTCGGGTTGTGCGACTCCTCGGCGGCGAGCGGAAGCTCTTCGATGCCCAGGAAGAACCACATCGCGAAGGGAAGGGCGAACAGGATCGGCAGCACGCCGTGCGGCAGGAAGGTCGTCTGACCCTCGTCGGGGACGATGTCCCACAGGGCGCCCCAGCTGAAGGCGCCGGAGAAGAGAGCCATCACGGAGAACACCAGGATGATGCCGATCGAGATGATCGACACGACGATCGCGAAGCGGAAGGAGATCGCCGCTCCGGCGGAGTTCAGGGCGATGAAGACCACGTAGAGGATCAGATACCAGAGCCATCCCGGCAGCTCGAGGCCCAGCAGCTCGCTGGTGATGCCGTTCGCATACGACGCCGAGAAGTAGACGATCACCGCCGTCGTCGCCACGTACTCGATCGTCTCCGCGGCTCCGGTGACGAGGCCGCCCCACGGGCCCATCGCGGATCGGGCGAAGGAGTAGGCGCCACCGGTGTGCGGCATCATCGCGGCCATCTCGCCGATCGCGAAGATCATCCCGTAGTACATCAGCACGAGGATCGCGAACGCGATCAGCATGCCGCCGAAGCCGGCGAAGTCGATGCCGAAGTTCCAGCCGGAGAAGTCGCCGGAGATGACGGCGGCGACCGCGAGACCCCACAGGCCCCAGACGCCCGCCGATCTCTTCAGGGTGCGTTTCTCGAAGTACTCGCTCCCGGCACGTGTATAGGTCGCCCCAGCGACCTTGCGGGACCCACTGCTCTGCTCAGACATCCGCTCTCCGTTCGCATGCATACCGGCGCCGGGTGCACCTTGCGGATGATTGTGACAGTCAATGGTGGTTTCGTCTACCTTTAGACGTCGAGGTGATCTACTCTGAGGGCGAAGCCGGTCGGTCGATCGCTTCACCACGACGACGGGAGCGAGAAGATGTCGGGAAACCTGAGCATCGAGCAGCTGGATGCCGGCATCGCCGCCGGCGAGATCGACACGGTGATCGTGGCCTTCGCCGATGCGCAAGGACGACTGGTCGGCAAACGGGTCTCCGCGCGCCTGTTCCAGGAGGACATCCTGCATCACGGCGCCGAGGCCTGCGACTACCTGCTGTCGGTCGATGTCGACATGAACACGGTCGACGGCTACGCGATGTCCGGTTGGAACCGCGGCTACGGCGACATGGTGCTGCGGCCGGATGTCGTCACGCTCCGCCGGATGCCGTGGCTCGAGGGCACCGTCCTGATCATGGCCGACCTGGTCTGGCAGAACGGCGAACCGGTCGGACCGTCACCGCGCGCGATCCTCGACCGGCAGCGCGATCGCCTCGCGGAGCGGGGCTGGACCGCGTTCTCGGGCACCGAGCTCGAGTTCATCGTGTTCGAGAACACGTACCGCGACGCCTGGGCCCGCAAGTACGAGGGCCTGACGCCGGCGACCGACTACAACGTCGACTACAACCTGCAGGCCTCGACCCGCATGGAGCCCCTGCTGCGCGACATCCGCAACGGGATGGACGGCGCGGGCATGTACTGCGAGGGCGTCAAGGGCGAATGCAACTTCGGCCAGCAGGAGATCGCGTTCCGCTACGCCGAGGTGCGCGAGACCGCCGACCAGCACGTGATCTACAAGAACGGCGCCAAGGAGATCGCAGAGCAGCACGGCCAGGCGCTCACCTTCATGGCGAAGTTCAACGAACGGGAGGGCAACAGCTGCCACATCCACCTCTCCCTGCGGGCGGACGACGGGACCCCGGTGATGGCGGGCGACGGCGAGCACGGGTTCAGCCCGGTCATGGAGCACTGGATCGCCGGCATCCTGGCGACGCTCCGCGAGTTCACGCTGCTCTATGCGCCCAACATCAACTCCTACAAGCGCTTCGCGAAGGGCAGCTTCGCGCCCACCGGAGTCGCCTGGGGCATCGACAACCGCACTTGCGCGCTGCGCGTGATCGGCAGCGGCTCAGGGCTGCGCGTCGAGAACCGGGTGCCCGGCGGAGACGTGAACCCGTACATGGGCATCTCGGCGATCATCGCGGGCGGACTGTACGGGATCGAGAACGAGCTGCCGCTTCCCGAGCGCTTCACCGGCAACGCCTACGAAGCCGGCGTCGACCATCTGCCGACGACCCTCCGCGAAGCGGCGCAGCTGTTCAGCGAGTCGACCATCGCGAGAGCGGCGTTCGGCGACGACGTCGTCGACCACTACCTGAACCAGGCGCGCATCGAGCTCGAGGCCTACGACGCCGCCGTCACCGACTGGGAGCGCATCCGTGGTTTCGAGCGGCTCTGACCGGGCACCGCTGATCGGTGTCACGACGTACCTGGAGCGGGCGCAGCAGGGGGTGTGGGATGTGCGGGCGGCGTTCCTGCCCGAGCAGTATCTGACCGGGGTGACCGCGTCGGGCGGCATCGCCCTGCTGCTGCCGCCGCAGGATCCGGAGACCGCGGATGCGGCCATCGCCGGGATGGACGGACTGATCCTCTCGGGGGGCGCCGACGTCGCGCCCGAGCTCTACGGCGCGGAGCGGCATCCGCTCACCGATCCCGCCCGCGTCGATCGCGACGCGTGGGAGCTCGCGCTGTTCCGGGCGGCGGAGCGCCGGCGCATCCCGGTGCTCGCGATCTGCCGGGGCCTGCAGCTCGTCAACGTCGCCCGCGGCGGCACCCTGCAGCAGCACCTGCCCGAGTCGCTCGGCACCGAGCGGTACCGCCTCGGCGGCGGCGTCTTCGCCGAGAACCACATCGAGGTGTCGGACGACACCGCGCTCGCCGGAGTCCTCGGCGCGGGCGATGCGCGGGTGCACAGCTACCACCACCAGGGCATCGAACGGCTCGGGGAGGGACTGGTCGCGGCCGCGCGCTCCGATGACGGACTCGTGCAGGCATTCGTCGACACCGTGGACGGTCATGTCGTCGGCATCCAGTGGCACCCGGAGGAGAACGCCGACGACCGGCGCCTCTTCGAAGATCTCGTCTCACAGGCTCGTGCGTTCGCCGCGCGGCGGAAGGAGGACGCCCGATGAGCGCGTTCACAGTCATCAACCCGTCGACCGGTGCCGCGATCCGCGATGTCACCCGTGCCGACGTCGGAGAGACGGATGCCGCGATCGCCCGCGCCGTCTCCGCGCAGCGCCGGTGGGCGGCACTGGCGCCGGTCGCACGGGCGGATGCGCTCCGGTCGTTCGCCCGCGCCGTCGAGGGTGCGGTCGAAGAGCTGGCCCAGCTGGAGGTGCTCAACTCCGGGCATCCGATCGGCTCCGCCCGCTGGGAGGCCGGGCACGTCGCCCAAGTGCTCAACTACTACTCCGCCGACCCGGAGCGCCTCTCGGGGCGGCAGATCCCGGTGGCCGGGGGCCTCGACGTGACCTTCCACGACCCGTACGGAGTGGTCGGGATCATCGTGCCGTGGAACTTCCCGATGACGATCGCCTCGTGGGCGTTCGCGCCGGCGCTCGCCGCGGGCAACGCCGTCGTGCTGAAGCCTGCCGAGCTGACCCCGCTCACCGCGATCCGCCTCGGCGAGCTCGCGCTCGAGGCAGGGCTCCCGGAGGGGCTGTTCGAGGTCGTCACCGGCTCGGGGTCGGTCGTCGGTCAGCGTCTGGTCGAGCACCCCGACGTGCGCAAGGTCGTGTTCACCGGCTCGACCGAGGTCGGCATCGAGGTCGCGGCGGGGTGCGCCCGCGCGCTCAAGCCGGTCACCCTCGAACTCGGCGGCAAGAGCGCGAACATCGTCTTCGCCGACGCCGACCTCGAGCGGGCGGCGGCAGCCGTCCCCGGTTCGGTCTTCGACAACGCGGGTCAGGACTGCTGCGCGCGCAGCCGCCTCCTCGTGCAGCGCTCGGTGTACGACCGCTTCCTCGAGCTGCTCGAACCGGCCGTGGCGGCGTGGCGCGTGGGCGACCCCGGCAGCGCCGACACCGACATGGGGCCGCTGATCTCGGCCGGGCACCGCGACACCGTCGCCTCGTTCCTCGACGGCGCCGACATCGCGTTCCGCGGCACCGCGCCCGAGGGGGACGGGTTCTGGTTCGCTCCCGCCGTCGTGCTCGCCGACCCCGCCGACCGCATCGCGCAGCAGGAGATCTTCGGTCCCGTCGTCGCCGTGATGCCGTTCGAGGACGAAGCCGACGCGATCCGCCTGGCGAACGACACGGTCTACGGACTCGCCGGCTCCGTGTGGACCGAGAGCCTGGGGCGCGGTGTGCGCGTGGCGCGCGGAGTGCGCAGCGGGGTGCTCTCGGTGAACTCGCACTCCTCGGTGCGCTACGCCACGCCATTCGGCGGCATGAAGGCCTCGGGCCTGGGGCGAGAGCTCGGCCCCGACGCGGCCGAGCACTTCACCGAGACCAAGAACGTCTTCTTCGCGACCGATGACCTCTGAGCACGTCGCACCCCATCCCATCCGGAACGGAGAACCCACATGAGCATCGATCTGACCCAGCGACTGAAGGACCGCGTCGCCATCATCACCGGCGGCGCGAGCGGCATCGGGTTCGCGACCGCGAAGCGCTTCGCGGACGAAGGCGCCTTCGTCGTGATCGCCGACGTCGACCCGGCGTCGGGTGAAGCGGCGGCGGCGGAGGTCGGAGGCGCGTTCCGTCCGGTCGACGTCGCCGACGAAGCCAAGGTCGATGCGCTCTTCAACGGCGTCGCCGAGGAGTTCGGGCGCATCGACATCGCCTTCAACAACGCCGGGATCTCTCCGGCCGACGACGACTCGATCGAGACGACCGAGCTGCCGGCGTGGGACCGGGTGCAGGACGTGAACCTCAAGAGCGTGTACCTGTGCAGCCGCGCGGCTCTGCGCCACATGGTGCCGGCCGGGCGCGGTTCGATCATCAACACCGCGTCGTTCGTCGCGCTGCTGGGCTCGGCGACCTCGCAGATCAGCTACACCGCATCGAAGGGCGGCGTGCTGGCGATGTCGCGCGAACTGGGCGTGCAGTTCGCGCGGCAGGGGGTGCGGGTGAACGCGCTGTGCCCCGGGCCGGTGAACACCCCGCTGCTGCAGGAGCTGTTCGCCAAGGATCCGGAGCGCGCGCAACGGCGACTCGTGCACGTGCCGATGGGGCGCTTCGCGGAACCGGAGGAGCTGGCGGCAGCCGTGGCCTTCCTCGCCTCCGACGACTCGTCGTTCATCACCGCCAGCGCGTTCGTCGTCGACGGCGGCATCACCAACGCCTACGTCACCCCGCTGTGAACGACCACGACGGCGACCTCGTCGAGGTGCGGAAGGCGGTCTATCGGCCGCTGCGACGCGGCAATGCGCTCGAGGACGCCGTCGCCCGGCTCGTGCAGACCATCCGTCTCGGCGTGGTCGCCCCGGGGGAGTCGCTGCCCCCGGAGCGCGAGCTCGCGGCGTCGTTCGGCGTGAGCCGTGACACCGTGCGCGAGGCGATCCGCGAGCTGGCCGACACCGGCTACCTCCTTGCCCGGCGAGGTCGGTACGGAGGCACCTTCGTGGCGGACCCGTTGCCGCATCCGTCGGTTCCCGGTGCCGTGACAGCGGAGAAGATCGACGACGTCCTGGGTCTGCGTCGCGTGCTCGAGACCGGATCCGCGCGCGCGGCCGCGAGCCGGTCTCTGGATGCCGCGACCCGCGCCGACCTCTGGGCGCGGCACGAGGCGGCACTTCCCGCGGGCCCGGACGAATACCGACGACTCGACACGCTCCTGCATCTGGCGATCGCCGAGGCCGCCGGCATCCCCTCGCTCGTCGCCCTCGTGGCGGAGAACCGCGCCGACGTCAATGCGTGGCTCGACACGTTCCCGCTGATGCCGCGGAACATCCAGCACTCCGGAGAGCAGCACGAGAGCATCGTCTCCGCGATCCTCGCCGGGCGCCCCGATGCGGCGGAGGAGGCGATGCGCGATCACCTCGCCGGATCCGAGGCGCTGCTGCGCGGCTTCCTGCTGTAGGCCCGGCGCAGCGGGTCGTGCCGCCGGATCAGCGGTCGTCGTAGCCCCACCGGATGCCGAGCGCACCGGGACCGAAATCGCGACGGGTCTGATGCACGGACGCCTGCGGCCGCAGCGGGCGGTACACCGCCTCCTCGGTGGCCTCCGTGCGTTCGAGCTCGTCGATCCAGTCCGGGATCGCGTCCTCGTGGAACCGCGTCCACAGCACGAGGTCGCGGATCGGACGCACGACGAAGGCCCCGGTCTCGGGCTGCGACGTGTAGTCGTCATGACCCTCCATCGTGACCTCGATCATCGTCGTCACCCCGAGGGAGAGGGGCTGATCCAGCTGCAGGACGTACGCGTACACGCGCTCGCTCGCGTGCAGATGATCGCGGACCATCCGCGCACCGTGGACCGTCATCTGCGGGCGGTCGATGGGGTCCTCCGCCGACAGCAGCGTGTAGGTCACGAACTCGACCGTGCCGGGCGAGACGGATTGGAGGAGCGTCCTCGACGTGCGGCGGCGGAGATAGCCGTCGGCGGTGACGTCTCCCACGACATGCGTCGAGATCTCCCGGGTGATGTCGAGCGGTGGCGCATCGAGGATCTCGAGGGTCTCGTTCAGCGCCTGAGTGATCTGCTCTTCGGTGAACGGATTGCGCGGGTCGTGGAGCACGCCGAGCCGCACCCTCTCGGTCACCAGGGCGAGCAGGGCGCCGGGCGGCAGGTCGAGCAGGCGCTCGATGTCCTCGACCGCAGCCAGGGATGCCGCGCCCTCCGGTGCGCGCAGGCCGGAACGCCAGTAGCTCAACGTCGCCATCGAGACGGGGTTGGCACGATCGACCAGTCGGCGCCGCAGCCAGGACAGCGAGACTCCGCTCGCGCGGAGGGCTTCGGCGAAGACCTCGCCGAATGACCCGCCGTCCTCGCGCTCCAGCGACGTCATCTCACCCTCCTCATCCGGAACCATAGCCCGTCATCGGTCGTAGCCCCAGCGGAGGCCGAGGATGCCCGGGCCGAAGTCCCGCCGCGACAGATGGATCGAGTCGAGCGGGGTCAGCGCCGTCGACACGAGACCGTCGGTCGCGGGAGACCGCTCGAACTCATGGATCCAGTCGGGAACGGCATCCGGATGGAATCGGGTCCACAGGAGCAGATTGCGGATCGGGCGCATCACGAACGCCGCGGTCTCGTCCTCGACGAGAAGCGCTCCGGTGCTCGGCGGAGGGACCTCCATGCTGATCTCCAGCATCGTCGTGGCGCCGATCAGCAGCGGCCGGTCCAGGCGCAGGACGCAGGCGTAGACGTGCTCGCTCTCGTGGAGATGCTCTCGTATCAGCGTCGCGCCGCGGAGCGTGGATCGGGGGCGACGGACGATGTTCTCGGCGGACATCAGCGCGTAGGTCATCTCGTGGACGAACGGTGCGACGGCCTGGATGAGCACGTGCGCGGTGCGGCTGCGCAGCATCCCGTTCTCGTCGACCGTCGACACGACGTGGGCGCTCAGCGCTCGGGTGAGCTCGATCGGGGGCGCGTCGAGCAGGCGCAGGGTCTCCTCCGACGCCTCGGCGACCTGGGTCTCGGTGAACGGGTTCTGTGCCGGCGCGAGTGCGCCGAGCCGCGTGCGGGTTCCCACCAGGTGGAGGAGCGCGCCCGGGTCGAGTCCCAGCAGCTGCTCGATGTCCTCCAGGGCGGTCAGCGACCGCAGCCCCTCGGGATGCCGTTCGCCGGCGCGCCAGTAGCTGAGCGTCGCGACGGAGATCGGATTCGCTCGATCCCGAAGCCTCCGGTGCAGCCAGGAGAGCGAGACCTGACGCGCCGTGATGGCTGCCGAGAAGGCCTGTGCGAATGCCGTCGGACTTTCGTCCCCCATGTCGAGCATGATGTCTCCCGGGCGACACCATATCGCCGGGATCGGGGGTCCCGAGGGCGCGAACCGATATGCTGGCTCGCCTCCTGGGAGGGGTCAGAGCACGGACTGCGCGCGCGTCAGGACATCGCGCAGGATCTGCTCGATCTCGCGGAATTCGGCCGGCCCCACGGTGAGTGGAGGAGCGAGCTGGATGACGGGGTCGCCGCGATCGTCGGCGCGGCAGTAGAGCCCGGCGGAGAAGAGCGCGGGGGAGAGGAAGCCGCGCAGCAGCCGCTCGGACTCGGCGTCGTCGAAGGTCTCCTTGGTGCCCTTGTCCTTCACGAGCTCGATGCCGAAGAAGTAGCCGTCGCCGCGGACGTCCCCGACCAGGGGCAGATCGAGCAGCTTCTCGAGCTCGGCGCGGAACAGCGGAGAGTTCTCGCGCACCCGCGCGTTCAGCCCCTCCTCGTCGAAGATCGCCAGGTTCTCCAGTGCCACGGCCGCCGAGACGGGGTGACCGCCGAACGTGTAGCCGTGGGGGAAGGAGACATCGCCGTGCGAGAACGGCTCGTAGATGCGGTCGCTGATGATCGTGGCGCCGATGGGCGAGTAGCCGCTCGTCATCCCCTTCGCGCACGTGATCATGTCGGGCACGTAGCCGAGTCCCGTACAGGCGAACGTGTGGCCGAGCCTGCCGAAGGCGCAAATGACCTCGTCCGAGACGAGCAGCACGTCATGGCGGTCGCAGATCTCCCGCACGCGGGCGAAGTAGCCGGGAGGCGGCGGGAAGCACCCGCCCGAGTTCTGCACCGGCTCGAGGAAGACCGCGGCGACGGTGTCGGCGCCCTCGAAGAGGATCATCTCCTCGATGCGGTCGGCCGCCCATCGTCCGAAGGCCTCGAGGTCCTCGGCGGGCGCGCCCATCTCGGCGGCACGGTAGAAGTTCGTGTTCGGCACGCGGAATCCTCCGGGGGCCACCGGTTCGAACATCGCCTTCATCGCCGGGATGCCGGTGATCGCGAGGGCTCCGTGCGGGGTGCCGTGATAGGCGACCGCTCGCGAGACGACCTTGTGCTTGGTGGGCTTGCCCTGCAGCTTCCAGTAGTGCTTCGCCAGCTTCAGCGCCGTCTCGACGGCCTCGCCGCCTCCGGTGGAGAAGAAGACCCTGTTCAGGTCGCCCGGTGCTTCGTCGGCGAGCCGGTCCGCGAGCTCGATCGCCGCCGGATGCGCGTACGACCAGAGCGGGAAGAAGGAGAGCTCGGATGCCTGGGCGGCGGCGGCCTCCGCGAGTCGGCGCCGTCCATGCCCGGCGTTGACGACGAAGAGGCCCGACAATCCGTCGAAGTACTCCTTGCCGGAGGAGTCCCAGATGCGGTGGCCGTCGCCCTTGACGATGATCGGCACACCGGACTCGGCCATCGTGGACTGCCGCGTGAAGTGCATCCAGAGATGGTCTTTCGCCATCCTCTGCAGTTCCGATTCGGACGGGATGGTGCGCGGCGTGCTCATCTGGTCCCCCAGTTGTAGAGCTGCTTCTGCAGCTTGGCGTAGATGAAGGTCTCGGTGGAGACCACACCCGGGATCGGGCGGATGACGTCGTTGATGAGTGCGAGCAGCTGATCGTCGTCCTCGCACACGACCTCGGCGAGAACGTCGAACGCTCCGACCGTGATCACCACGTAGTCGATCGCCTCGACCTTCGCGATCGCCTCGGCGACGACGCGCGTGTCGCCGGACACGCGGATCCCGATCATGGCCTGACGGTGGAAGCCGAGCTGCATCGGATCGGTCACGGCGACGATCTGCATCACGCCCGACTCGGTGAGCCGCTGCACGCGCTGGCGGACGGCGGCCTCGCTCAGGCCGACGACGCGGCCGATGTCGGAGTAGGAGCGGCGGCCGTCTTCCTGGAGCAACTCGATGATCGTCTTGGAGACCGCATCGAGCGATGAATGCTTCTTCACCGAACTCATGGTGCGATCTTCGCACTCAGAGGCTCGATCGGCAACCGATTCCGCGGTCGCCATCGAGCGCGGCGCACGATATGCGCAGGATCCGCGATCAGTCCGCGATCGGCCCGAGCCAGAAGCCCGCTGCGGTCGCGTGGGCCGATTCCGGGTCTGACGGGTGGAAGGCTCCGGCGAGGACGTCACGGTACAGGCGCGACAGCTCGTTCGCCGAGAAGTAGGAGCCGCCGCCTCCGACGAGCATGGCCTCGTCGACGACCTGCTTCGCCATCGTGATCGCGCGGTGCTTCACGCCGGAGAGGAGCGAGAACCAGCGGGCGCCGTTGTCGACGCGCTCGTCGACGTCGCGGGCGAGCGCGGCGATCTGCGGCGGCAGGGCATCGTAGGCGAGCGCCATGTCGGCGATCCGCCAGCGGATGTCGGGGTCCTGGCTGTACGCGGCGCCGGTCTTCTTCGACCGGCGCTTCCCGGCGGAGAGCACGGCCAGCTCGAGAGCGCGTCGCGCGATGCCCGTGTAGACCGACGCCAGCAGGATCTCGAACACGGAGAAGATGCCGAAGACGATGGGGTCGGGGTTCGGGCCGGGATCGATGCGGCGCACCACATGCGCGGCATCCGCCAACGCGCCGTCGAGGCGGGTCGTCCTGCTCTGCGTCGCACGCATTCCGAGGGTGTCCCAGTCGTCGCCCGTCGTGACGGCATCCGTCCGCTCCACGAAGGCGAACACGAGCTTCGGCGCATCCGCGCTCGTCGTGTCGAGGCCGTGCAGACCGAGCCGCGTCCAGACCGGGGCGAGAGACGTGAAGATCTTGGTGCCGGTGAAGGCGTAGCCGCCGTCCGCGTCGGGGACGGCCTCGGTGTCGCTGCCGAAGAGCACCAGGTCGTTGCCGCCCTCGCTGATGCCGAACGCGAAGACCTCGCCGGCGACGGCGCCGTCCTGCACGAATTCCAGGCCCGGCACGCCGCGATCGGAGAAGACCTTGGCGACGCCGGTCCAGACGAGGTGCATGTTGATCGCGAGTGCGGTCGCGGGAGCGGCGCCGGCGAGGCGCTGCTGCAGGATCGCGGCGTCGGCGAGCGACAGTCCGGCGCCGCCGCGTTCGGCCGGCACCAGGATCGACAGGTATCCGGTGGCACGGAGCTCGTCGAGATCCTGCTGCGGGAAGGTGTTGTCGCGGTCGTGGAGGGGCGCGCGCTCACGGATCCGCTCGAGCAGTTCGTCGGGGAGGAACACCGTCGGGTCGAAGTCGGTCACTTCAGGGCCTCCAGGAGCTGGCGGATGGATTCCTCCGGCTTGTCGCGATGCAGGGAGTGGCCGGCGTCCGAGACGACCGACATCGTGATCCGGGGATTGGCGGCCAGCACCTCGGCGGCCAGGTCCCCGGTGAAGATGCTGTACACCGCGGGATCGGCGGCGATCACATGCGTCGGAACGGTCAGTCGCGCCGCCTGCGCACGCACGTCCCACGGCTGGTTCTGCACGCTGGTCTGCTCGACGGCCCACGCGCTCGCCCGCAGCACGGCGTCGACCTTCAGCTCCTGATCCTGCGGGTGCCAGTGCGGGTGCTCCTGCTGCACGATCTCGATGCGGGGGTCGGCGAACGCGCGCTCCTGGCTCTTGCGGACGATCGACGCATCGCGCCCGCCCACGTGGATCGCGGGGTCGATGAGCACGAGCCGTCGGGTCCACTCCGGCTCGGATGCCGCGGCGACCGTAGCGGACGCGCCGCCCAGGGAGTGACCGATGACGGCGTCCCACGTGCCGCCGCCGTCCGTCCGCGTCGCGATGAGGTCGGAGGCGAAGGCGGCGACCGTGTAGTCGAGCGACCGCGGGGCGTCGCCGTGACCGCGCAGATCGATCGCGGTGGCGTGCCACCCGGCACCGGCGAGGGCGTCGCCGAGCCGCCACATCAGGGCCCCGGACGAGCCGAGACCGTGCACGAGGAGCGCGCGGCGGGTCGCCGACGGGTCGCCCCAGGCGATGCGGGGGAGCCGGAGCGGTGCGGTCATGGTTCCAGCCTAGAACCGCGGGCGACGAGCGGCGTCGGTGCGCTTCGAGAGGAAATGTGCGCCAGCGAAGGACGGATGCCGACGACTCGTCCTTCTCCGGCGCACATGTCCTTGCCGGGTTCGGGCCCCGGTCAGTCGATCGGCGGCATGTCCGCGTGCGTCACGAGCACCCGGGCGGCGGCGGCGTGTCCGGCCGACAGGCGCTCTCCGATCGAACGTTCCTCGAGGGTCGCGGCCAGGAACCCCGACGCGAACGCGTCGCCCGCGCCGACCGGCTCGACCACTTCGACGCGCGGCGCGGCGACGAAGACCGGGTCGGCGCCGTGCGCGAACGCGGTGGCTCCGACGTCGCCGTCCTTCACGACGAGCAGCGCGCAACTCGGCAGGAACGCGCGGATCTCGTCGGGCGTCGCGGTGCCCCAGATGCGCTCGGCCTCGTCGCGGCCGACGAACGTGATGTCCGCGGCGTCCGCGAGGCGCGCGAGGGTCGCAGCGGCGTGCTCGCGAGACCAGAGCGGACGCCGGTCGTTGACGTCGAACGACACCGTGGCGCCCGCCGCGCGCGCGTCGGCGAACAGCTGGTCGACCATGTCGAGGCAGGTCGGGGAGAGTGCCGGGGTGATGCCGGTCGTGTGCACGATGCGCACACCCGCGAGACGCTCCGCCGAGAGGAAGCCCGGCGCCATCGCCGATGCGGCCGAGCCGCGCCGGTAGTAGTAGACGTCGGAGGATTCGATGCCGGGGTCCTTGAACATCATCCCGGTCGGCGCTGTCGCGTCGCGTTCGACCCAGAGCTGCACGCGTCGGCGTTCGAGCTCCGAGCTGAGTCGGTCGCCGAGCGGGTCATCGCCGAGCCTCGACGCCCACGCGGCGCGGTGACCGGCGGCCACGAGGCCCACGGCGACGTTGGCCTCTGCGCCCGCATGGCCGATCGCGGCCGTCTCGGCCTCGGCGAGCCGGGAGGCGACCGGGGTGATCAGCACCATGGATTCGCCGATGCAGACGACCTCGGGAGCGGGGGAGTTCTGTGGGACAGGAGAGCTCATGAAGGGGTGACCGCCACGGGTTCGGTATCGGGAGAGGGACTCGCGTCACGATGACGCAGATCGGGGAACGCCCGCACGAACACCACGGCGACGATCAGGCCGACCGCGGCGAACACGGTCGCGGCGAAGTACGCGCCGCGCCAGTCGCCGCTGTCGACCAGGAACCCGGCGACGGCGGAACCGGCGGCGGCGCCGATGAGCTGGCCGGTGCCGGCCCAGCCGAACGCCTCGGCGGTCTCGGAGAACTTGACGCTCGCGGAGGTGATCGCGAAGAGCACGGCGAGGGCCGGAGCGATGCCGATGCCCGCCAGCACGAGAGTGCCGCCGAGCCAGAACACGTTGAGCATGACCATCGTCAGGGCGAGGCCCACCGTCACGATCAGGAGCCGGCGCGCCATGGCCCACGGCCCGATCGGGATGTGGCCGAAGGCGAGGCCGCCGACGAGGCTGCCGACCGAGAACACGGCGAGCACGAGGCCGGCGGTCAGGCTTCCGTGCTCGAACGTCGCCACGACGCCGACCTCGACGGCCGCGCAGGCGCCGATCAGGAGGAAGCCGATCACGGTCGCGAGCAGCACGGGCGGCTTGAGCACGACCTTGCCCAGTGCGTTGCGACTGCGGGGGATGCGCACACGCCCCACCTCGGGGGAGAGGATGAACCACGCGCCGCCGCCGACGAGGATGATCGCGACGAGGAGCAGGCCCTCGACCGTGCCGATCTGCGTGGAGACGAGAGTGATGACGACCGGTGCGAGGATCCAGATGATCTCCTGCAGGGACGCGTCGAGGGAGAAGAGCGGAGTGAGCTGCGAGGAGTTGACGAGCTTCGGGTAGATGGTGCGCACGGCGGCCTGGATCGGCGGCGTCGACAGGCCGGCGATCATTCCGAGGACCATGTAGCCGGGCACGTTCAGCGGAAGGAACGCCAGCCCGAGCACGGCGAGCACGCAGACGCTGAGCGTCAGCGTGATGACCCGGCGCATGCCCCACACGCCCATCCAGCGGCTCGTGATGGGGCCGGCGATCGCCTGTCCCACGCTGGTCGCGGCGAGCACGAGGCCGGCGGAGCCGTAGGAGCCGGTCTGCTGCTCGACATGCAGCAGGATCGCCAGCGAGGACATGCCGTTGGGGAAGCGCGCGGTCAGCTGTGCGGCGATCATGCGCGCCACTCCCGGCGTGCGAAGAAGATCCCGATATCCCGCCACCTGACCACGGTAGCGGGCCCGGACCGCGCGCGTCGAAGCGGCGTCCGACGCGACACGCCGACGACACGCCGAAAGGCGAATTCCACAGGCGATCGGATGTCGGATGCCCCGCGTAGCGTCCCACCTGTGGATAGATCCCTCACAGGTGTCTCCCAGCCGCGGATTCTCGGGCTTCGAGGTCGTCTCGAGCGGGCCTCTGCCTGTGGAAGAAACGGTGGAGAACCTGTGTTGTAACAGGGGAGAGCGGTGGAAAACTACACGGATGTAACTACTAGCCCTTGTGGTCGCCCCCAATGTCGGCACCCATATGTAGTATTGAACTCCCGGCGGGGGGCCTGCCAGGAAAACCAAGATTTGAGGGGATGACAATGTCGATCACGGTCTACACCAAGCCTGCTTGCGTTCAGTGCAACGCGACGTACCGCGCGCTGGATGCCAAGGGCATCGAGTACGAGATCCACGACCTTTCGGAGGATCCGACGGCGCTCGAGCAGGTCAAGGCGCTCGGCTACATGCAGGCGCCGGTCGTCGTCACCGACGAGGACCACTGGTCGGGCTTCCGTCCCGACAAGATCGCCGAACTCGCGACCCGCCTGGCCTGACAAACAGCTCCGAAGGAGAGAACATGAGCGCCGCCGTCGCAACCGCTGCGCCGCTCCTGGTCTACTTCTCCAGCGCGTCGGGCAATACGGCGCGCTTCGTAGAGAAGCTCGGGCTCCCCGCTCGACGCATCCCGCTCCACCGGCAGGAAGAAGATCTCGTCATCGACGAGCCCTTCGTGCTGGTCACCCCCACCTACGGCGGGGGCGAGGGGCGCGGCGTCGAACGCGGGGCCGTGCCCAAGCAGGTGATCCGGTTCCTCAACGACGAGGCCAACCGGCGTCACATCCGCGGAGTCATCTCCGCAGGAAACACGAATTTCGGCGACTCCTTCTGTCTCGCCGGTGACATCATCAGCCGCAAGTGTCAGGTGCCCCACTTGTATCGGCTCGAAATCTTCGGCACACAAGACGATGTTGATCGCGTGAGCGACGGATTGGAGCGACGGTGGGTAGCGCAGTTGAAGAGCAGGCAATGACCGAGCAGGTGGCGTTCAAGATCAACCCCGGGTACGAGGGGCTCGACTATCACGCCCTGAACGCGATGCTGAACCTGTACGACGCGAACGGCAAGATCCAGTTCGACGCCGACAAGCGCGCGGCGCGGGAGTACTTCCTGCAGCACGTGAACCAGAACACGGTGTTCTTCCACTCCCTCAAGGAGCGCCTGGACTACCTCGTCGAGAAGGAGTACTACGAGGGCGCCGTCATCGACAAGTACTCGATGGAGTTCATCCAGAAGCTCAACGATCTCGCCTACGGCAAGAAGTTCCGCTTCGAGACCTTCCTCGGCGCGTTCAAGTACTACACGAGCTACACGCTGAAGACCTTCGACGGCAAGCGCTACCTCGAGCGGTTCGAGGACCGCGTCGTGATGACCGCCCTCGGCCTCGCAGACGGCGACGAGAAGCTCGCGGTCGCCCTCGTCGAGGAGATCATCTCCGGGCGCTTCCAGCCCGCCACCCCGACCTTCCTCAACGCCGGCAAGGCGCAGCGCGGCGAGCTCGTCAGCTGCTTCCTGCTGCGCATCGAAGACAACATGGAGTCGATCGCCCGCGGCATCAACTCCGCCCTCCAGCTCTCCAAGCGCGGCGGAGGCGTCGCTCTGCTGCTGTCGAACATCCGCGAGGCGGGTGCGCCGATCAAGCAGATCGAGAACCAGTCGTCGGGCATCATCCCCGTGATGAAGCTTCTCGAAGACAGCTTCAGCTACGCGAACCAGCTGGGTGCCCGTCAGGGCGCGGGCGCGGTCTACCTGAACGCGCACCACCCCGACATCATGCGCTTCCTCGACACCAAGCGTGAGAACGCCGACGAGAAGATCCGCATCAAGACGCTGTCGCTCGGCGTCGTCGTCCCCGACATCACGTTCGAGCTCGCGAAGAACGACGAGGACATGTACCTGTTCTCGCCGTACGACGTCGAGAAGGTCTACGGAGTGCCGTTCGGCGACATCTCGGTCACCGAGAAGTACCGCGAGATGGTCGACGACCCGCGCATCAAGAAGACGAAGATCAACGCGCGCGAGTTCTTCCAGACCGTCGCCGAGATCCAGTTCGAGTCGGGCTACCCATACGTCATGTTCGAAGACACGGTGAACAAGGCCAACCCGATCAAGGGCCGCATCAACATGTCGAACCTCTGCAGCGAGATCCTGCAGGTGAACACCCCGACGACGTACAACGACGACCTGTCGTACGACAACATCGGCAAGGACATCTCCTGCAACCTCGGCTCGATGAACATCGCGCTGTCGATGGATGCCGACGACCTCGGCCAGACGGTCGAGACGGCCATTCGCGCTCTCTCGGCGGTCAGCGACCAGAGCCACATCGGCTCGGTGCGCTCGATCGAAGACGGCAACGACCGCTCGCACGCCATCGGCCTCGGTCAGATGAACCTGCACGGCTACCTGGCTCGCGAGCACGTCTACTACGGCTCCGAAGAGGGCATCGACTTCACGAACATCTACTTCTACACGGTGCTGTTCCACGCGCTGCGCGCGTCGAACAACCTCGCGATCGAGCGCGGCACGACCTTCGACGGCTTCGAGGACTCCACCTACGCGAGCGGTGCGTTCTTCGACAAGTACATCGAGCGCGCCTGGGTTCCCGAGACCGAAAAGGTCAAGGAGCTCTTCGCCGGCAAGCACATCCCGACCCAGGAGGACTGGACCGCGCTGAAGGCTTCCATCCAGGAGCACGGCATCTACAACCAGAACCTGCAGGCGGTGCCGCCGACCGGCTCGATCTCGTACATCAACAACTCGACGTCGTCGATCCACCCGATCGCGTCGAAGATCGAGATCCGCAAGGAAGGCAAGCTCGGCCGCGTCTACTACCCGGCGGCGTTCATGACGAACGACAACCTGGAGTACTACCAGGACGCGTACGAGATCGGCTACGAGAAGGTCATCGACACCTACGCGGCTGCCACGCAGCACGTCGACCAGGGCCTGTCGCTGACGCTGTTCTTCAAGGACACCGCCACCACGCGCGACATCAACAAGGCGCAGATCTACGCATGGCGCAAGGGCATCAAGACGATCTACTACATCCGTCTGCGGCAGATGGCGCTCGAGGGCACCGACATGGCCGAGTGCGTCTCGTGCATGCTCTGACCGGCACGCCTTTCGTCTCGCTTCGCTCGCTCAACGACCGACTCTAGGAAAATCATGACTCCCTCACCGCTCAAGCTGGTCGACCACGTGCAGGCGATCAACTGGAACCGCATCCAGGACGATAAAGACGTCGAGGTGTGGAACCGGCTCGTCAACAACTTCTGGTTGCCCGAGAAGATCCCGCTGTCCAACGACATCCAGTCGTGGAACACGCTGACCGCCGACGAGCAGCTGCTCACGATGCGCGTCTTCACCGGCCTCACGCTGCTCGACACGGTGCAGGCGACCGTCGGTGCCGTCTCGCTGATCCCCGATGCGATCACCCCGCACGAGGAGGCCGTCTACACGAACATCGCGTTCATGGAGTCGGTGCACGCGAAGAGCTACTCCTCGATCTTCTCGACGCTCGCGTCGACCAAGGAGATCGATGAGGCGTTCCGCTGGTCGGTCGAGAACCCGAACCTGCAGAAGAAGGCGCAGATTGTCACCGAGTACTACCGCGGCGACGATCCCCTCAAGCGCAAGATCGCCTCGACCCTGCTGGAGAGCTTCCTGTTCTACTCGGGGTTCTATCTGCCGATGCACTGGTCGAGCCGGGCGAAGCTCACCAACACGGCCGACCTCATCCGCCTCATCATCCGTGACGAGGCCGTGCACGGGTACTACATCGGCTACAAGTTCCAGAAGGGCCTCGAGACGGTCGACCAGGCCAAGCGGGACGAGCTGAAGGACTACACTTTCTCGCTGCTGTACGAGCTGTACGACAACGAGGTGCAGTACACGCAGGACCTCTACGACGGCGTCGGTCTCACCGAAGACGTCAAGAAGTTCCTGCACTACAACGCCAACAAGGCGCTGATGAACCTGGGCTACGAGGCGATGTTCCCGTCGAGCGTGACCAACGTGAACCCGGCGATCCTCTCGGCGCTCTCGCCCAACGCCGACGAGAACCACGACTTCTTCTCGGGGTCCGGCTCGTCGTACGTCATCGGCAAGGCCGAGGCCACGGAAGACGACGACTGGGACTTCTGAGAGCTTCTCTCTGAGGTCCCGGCGAAACAGCCGGTCAGAGGCCCGGATCCGCGAAATCTCGCGGGTTCGGGCCTCTTTCGTGCCCTCTTCGAAATGACAGAGGAGGACAGAGATGACCAGGAATACCCGTTCGGTGAGGCACGCCGGTGGCACGCGCACACCTCCCTCGCGGAGGCGAGAGAGTCCGGCACCCGAAATTTTGGCTTGGCAAGCGGCTGGGGGCGTGCCACTTCGTGCCACAGGTGACCTACGGAACTCCTCACGATCCGCGGAAGTATGCGGATCCTGGGTCTCGTGGGCGTCGAGTGGCACGGAGTGGCACGCCGGTCCACGCTCGTCCGTTCGAGTCCACGGGAGGGCACGATGAGTGCATCGAAGCGAGAGTCGTGGGGCAGCCTGCGCAAGCTCCCTTCTGGCCGCTGGCAAGCGCGCTATCCCGGACCTGACGGAGCGACGTACACGGCTCGGACCGAGGGCGACAAAGCACTGACGTTCCTCACGAAGACGGACGCGCGGACATGGCTTGCCGCCGTGCACACCAAGATCTCGCTCGGCCAGTGGTACCCACCAGCGGCAGTAGCGGCACAGAATCGCGCCGAAGCCGCTGCTGAGAAAGCGCGGTCGATGGGGTTCGAGGAGTACTCGGAGCGATGGGTGCAGACGATCAAGACAGAGCGCAATCGCAGCGGCAAGATGCGGGCAATCGCAACCGTCCGCTCGTATCAGAGCAAGGTCAGCGGTTACCTCATTCCGGAGTTCGGTGACACTCCGGTGAGGGAGATCGACGTGGGCCGGATCCGAGCGATGACGCAGCGACTCGACCGGATCCCTGCGCCATTGAATCCGAAGTCGAAATTCAACGGGATCACGCGGCCGGTGCTGATTGTGCTCATGATGATCTTGCGCCAGGCGGCCCGTGACGGGATCATCCCTGCGGCACCGAGCGTCTCCATTCCGCGTCAGGAGTCGGTGCGTCACGATTCTGACCACGACGAAGGTGAGGATGTCGTGGCGCCCAGGCAGGTCGAGGCGCTCTACGCGGCGGTTCCCGAGCAGTGGGCGATCATGGTGCCGCTTGCCGCCTGGTGCCAGCTGCGTCGCGGGGAGTGCCTCGGACTCCAACGGCGCGACATCGAGTGGCACGATGACGGCAGCGCAACCCTGCACGTGCGTCGTCAGCTGAACGCCAACACCGGCGACTACACCGACACCAAGAGCGATGCAGGCAAACGGTCGCTCAGCATCCCGAGGCTCATGACCGTTCGGCTCAAGCAACACCTGGATGACAACGTCGCCGCCGAAGCCAAAGCGCCGGTCGTTCCGGCGAGCGTCAGGGGCAGTGTGCCGCTCTCGAATACTCGCTGGGGCTACGTCTGGGCCGACGCGCGAGATTGCGTCGACGGCTTGCCGCATCGCTTCCGCTTTCACGACCTGCGGCACACGGGCTTGACACTCTTTGCTCAGGAAGGTGCGACGCTTGCTGAGCTGATGCGTCGGGGCGGGCACGCGGATATTCGAATCGTACTGCGGTACCAGCACGCCACCATGGACCGTGATCGCGAGCTGGCGAATCGAATGAGCGACCGGGTCGCCGATGACATCGCCTGCGCGCTGAAGGAGGATGAGGAGACCTAGGCGGACAGCCGCGGACACCTGTGAAGTGACACGAGTCCACCCACAGGGAGGTAGCGCCATGACTGTTCGAACTCGCTCCGAGGAGCACGACACCGGGTTGGTCTCCCTGGCGATCGCGGCTGAGAGCTTGGGCGTCTCGGTCAAGACGATCCGACGTCGAATCTCCGACGGCACCGTCCGGGGATACCGGGTGGGACGCCTCATCCGCGTCGACCTGGTCGAGCTGCGGCGGAGTCTCGTTGTAAAGATCCCAACGGCGGGATGACCGCTACAACACTCGAGTGTTTGGCGAGACGACATGAGGCGCCCCCTGGCGGATCACATTCCGCTCGGGGTCGCTCGTGCTCTCCCCTAGCATTCGCACGACATCGGGTCCGCAGGTGACGACGCGGGCGCGACCGTCTTGAAGGAGATGGTTCGTGCCGGCGCTGGCAGCGCTCGTCACCGGTCCCGGAACGGCGCCGACGAACCGTCCGAGGAGTGAAGCCTCTCTCGCCGTCTGCAATGTGCCCGAGCGGAATCCCGCTTCAACGATGACGGTCGCTCCCGACATCGCGGCGAGGATGCGTGAACGATCGAGAAACCGCTGCCGTGTGGGAGCGGAGGCAGGTGGCGCCTCAGTGAGCACAAGCCCTCGGTGTGCGATGCTCTCGATCAGGTCTGCGTGACCAACGGGGTAGGCGCGGTCGAGGCCAGAAGCGAGAACCGCGATTGTGTTGTCTCCGTGCGTGAGTGCCGCGCGATGTGCGGATCCCTCGATTCCGTAAGCACCACCGGCGACGAGGAGTCTGTCGCTCTCGGCGAGGTTTCCGGAGAGTTCCTCGGCGACGTGAACACCATAGCCAGTTGCCGCCCGTGCACCCGTCACCGTAATGCGCTGGGCGAGCGGTGCGGTGAGGAGTTCAGTACGTCCCCGCGTCCAAAGCGCGTACGGGGTCCGTGCCCCGAGATCGTTGAGAGCCGTTGGCCATTCGGAATCCTCGGGGATCAGCACCCGGTAGTCGCCTCCTGAGCCCATGCGCGATTCGAAATGATCAGGGTTCGCAGTCAATCGCAAGCGATGTCGCCACGCCGCGGCCTCCACCCGATCCAGACCCGGGATCGACGAGTCGCGCTCGATGAGGGAGATCAGCTCCACCGCGCCGACTTTCATGAGGAGACCACCGGTCACGGTGTCGTTGGGAGCGTCGATCAGCGCGAGCACCATACGGGCAGCCCGCTCATCCTTGGCGAGGTGCGAGAGCGTGGGCATGACGGCCTCCTGGGCATTGAGATCTCGATAGGAAGGTGAGCAGGATCAGCCCTTTTGGTTCCTGAAGAGCAGGCGTACCCTGGAACGCGAAGCAGGTTCACAACTCTGCAGGCCTTTCGGGGCGGCCCTCCACGGGCACTCGACACACATGCTGCTTCCTCGACGGAGAACGACGTGTGACGAGGGGCCCATCATGATTCGTTCGATCTGGACGGTTTGTACCTTCATCCATGCTGTCCTGCAGCGGTGCGCACCTACGAACATCGTTCTTGGCCGCATCCGGCGTCGCCGCGGACTCAAGTGGGGCGTACCCGCGATGCTCCTCGCGGTGCCTTACTTGATCGCGGCCAGCCTGTGTTCCGCGGCGATCAGTGATGGCGCCCCAGGGTGGCTGAACCTCATCATCCTGTTGTGCCTGTGGAACGCGATGAAGTTCATCGTGACGGGACCCGTCGCCGTGGTGCTCCTGCTCCGTGCTCGGCGTCGCGAGGCCGTCGCGAGGCGCGTGTCCGGGCGAACGCAGCCGTCGAGCTTGTCGCGGCCTGAACGCCCGACCGATCTCAGTCAGGGATCTCGCCGGTGCGTTCGTCGATGGTGGCGAAGAACGCATCCTCTGCGGCCTGGCGCGCTTCGACCTGTTCGATGACGAACTCGACGAAGTCGGCGTCTCGGTCAGCGATGACATGCTCGACGATGTCGACGGTGCGGGTTTCCCCCGGCCAGACAGCCTGCCGCGTCGGACGGTCCCGATCGAGGCGGGTGCCACTGACCGTGACCCAATCGCGCAAACGCTGGCGAGCATCCGCGAAGTCGCGATGCCAGCCCAGCGGTGCCGATCCGTCTTGTTCGGCGTCGTAGGCGCAGAGCCAGTGCAGGTGGAGCGCTGACAGTTCCCAGATCAGCTCTGGATGGCGGTGCCAAAGCGGCGGAATCACTGCCGCCGGGATGCCATACTCCAGCCGGAGCCAGTTCACCCAGCGGTTGAGCTCGAGGAGTTCTGGCTCAAGGTCGTGCGAGGTGAGCAAGTTCCAGTTGATCGGGTGCGGTGGCTCCGCAACGAGATCGGGCTCAAACGGCTCAGCGTGCATGCTCTCAGGGCCCACGTTGAGGGTGTTGTCGTCGTTCATGGTTTACGTTCCCGTTGGATTAGCGACCGAGGGACGGGGCGTTGCTCACGGCTGGCTGCGCTCGGGGGTCGAACGCACGACTAGGCTCGCTGGCAGCGCGGTTCCGGTCGGCACCTCGAGGTGACCGGTCGACGTCGTACCGGGTGCGTGCGGTGTCGTGACCAATGCGCTTCGCGACGAACTCTTCGCTTTCGACTGTCTGGCCTTCGCGCTCGTAGCTCACAGGCCGCTGGTATCCCTCGGCGAGGAAGTTGTCGCCCTTGGCGAACTTCGCGGATGTGCGTTCGGCCGAGCGTCCGAACAGGACGAGGTGGTGGTAGCTCGTCTCCAACTGTGTGAAGGTACCGTCCTCTTCGCGACGAAAGTGCTCCTGTCCGAAGCGGAAGTAGAGGCGCGGGTTCCCGCTGGTGGAGTTCGTCAGTTGCGGCTCTGAGGCGACGAAGCCCGAGACGGACTCTTGCGTGTGGATCGACATGATTAACTCCCTATCTGGTCAGGTGGCCGGGTTTGTTCGGCCACTGCGTCAGGTAGGTGCGCGTCCCTCCCCGGAGCGGTCTGATTCGTCGTGGGGCCCTCCATGAGCGCTTCCACGGCCGCGCGATCGAGCCGGAGCTTCTCGCCGTCAGCGCGCTTTGGCCATGGATGCAGGTCTGCAATGATCGGTGGAGCCGATCGGAGCAAGATGACGCCGGCGCCGAACGGGAGCGTGCGGACGCGGTCGGGCGGCAGGATCGGGACACGGCGGACGGAGCGCTGGTTGGAGCGTGAGCCGTGGTCGCCTAGCGTCACGGAGTCGGTGAACTCGTCCCGCTCGCCGATCAACGTGGAAAGGTCCTGGAGGTCGCGTGAATTGGATGCGCCGCCGAGGATAATCTTCGAGATGCTGGCGTCCCAGATCGCGGCAGCCTGGTTCTCCGACCACTTGTCTCTCGCTTGAGCGAGTGACTGAAGCACGGGCATCGTTGTGATGCCGGTGCCGCCACCTTCAGCCATGAGTGTGGGTAGTGATGGCAGGGGAGCGAGGTTCCCAATCTCATCGAGTGCGAGCAAGAGCGGTGGATCAAGCCGTGCGCCAGGTGATCGCGCAGCCATCCGACGTGCGGTTTCGACGACGTCTTCGACGAACGCAGCGACGAGCGCAGCGCTGTTTCCGGCGCCAGCTCCGGTAGCGAGCAGGTACAGCGTGCCGCGGCTGAGGAGGAACTGCTCAGGGTCGAAGTGTTCGTCTTCGGACGGGCTGACGGCATCCAGCACTCTGGGATCGGCGAGTGCGGCAAGCGCGAGAGATACGCCTTGCCAGATACTGTCACGCGTGCGTGGGTCGGCATCAAGCATGGCCTCCAGCGATTCGGCCCACCCGGTCGCAGCCAGCGGCGAGCCGGTCAGGATCGCGACAGCTTCGGCCGCTGCGGCGGGGTCGAGTGTCCACCGGAACAGCTCCCTCGGGCTTCGATGATCGAGCGCCGCGGCGTGCAGGAGGCCCTGGAGCGCGATACGGGTCTTGCCCTCCCAAAACCCTCCACCCTCAACGCCGCCAGACGAGAGCTCGGTGGCGGCAGCGAGGCCAGTGGCACGGATCATCGCGGTGAGCGGATTCTCACACCCGCGGATAGGTGACCATCTCAGACCTGCGGGGATGCCTGCGGCCAGGTGCTGGGGGTCGAAGACCGCGACAGGACCGATCCGCTGGCGCGCTTTGAGAGTCACGGTGAGGTTGTCGGGTCTGGTTGACGTCGTGACGACCGCTCCGGGCGCATCGAGGATCGCCGGGATGACGATGTGCAGACCCTTGCCAGATCGAGGTGGCCCGATCAGCAGGATAGAGTCCTCAACACTCGCCCAGATCTGCTTGCCATGCGATCGTCCGAGCAGATAGCCCACATCCTCGGGCCTGGGATGGTCAAGGGACGGGCGCAGCGCGCCAGCACGGCTGAGGAGCGCCTTAACGGATGCACTGGACGCGACCTCGTGCACGCTGGCGGTGCCCCGCAGCCGACGCGGGTCAGCATTGTTGTCGTTCGAGTGGCGTCGTAGCATCACCCAGGCCGACCCGAATGCAGCGGCGGTTAGCACGAGCATGAGCGCTGCGACGGCCCAGAAGAGGACCGCATTGAGCCCCGGCGCCTCGAGCGCCGCGGCGGGATCGGTAGGGTCGAACAAAACACTGACGCCGCCACTGATCCCGACTCGCGGTTGCTCGATTCCAGCGAGCGCAGCAGCCACGGACCCCGCGCCACGAAAGACCGCGGCGACGCCGAACAACGCGACCAGCCCGATTATCAGGGCGTTGGTGAGTTCGTCTCCGAGGCCCCGGCCTGGCGCATGCGGGGTACTCATGACGAGACGAACTCCGAGATGATGACGCCCGAGACCCGGCCGATGAGGAGGACCTCCGACCGGTGGCCAACCAGCTGGCTCAGATCGAAGACGGCACGAGCGGTCCCATCGGCCGAGGCTTCCGCGCCGGAGATTGAGAGAGCAACGGTGATGTCCTCGCCGGGGATGAACCCGGATCCTCGGACCTCGAAGAGTTGGTGGGTCGGACGATGTCGCGCTCGCCGCGTCACACCAGGCGCCGGGAAATCGACGTCTGTGTGCTCGCGTCTTGTGGCGTGGATGATGTCGGTGAAGACGGAACCGTCGTGCTCTGTTACCTCGACGCGGATGGTGCGAGTGCGGTGGTCAGAGAGCGCATCGAGTAGTTCACCGAACTGCGCCCGACTCCATTCGGTGCCTGCGTTCGGAGGCGGGAAGTTGCGTCCGTCATAGGTGACGCGCATCAGGCCTCCCTCGTCAACGCGGATGCTGGCGAGTGGAAAGTTGACGAACGCTTCGGACGGGAATCCTCCTGCGCTGCGTTTGCTCATGCCACGCAGGTGCGCGAGCGGCTCCTCGTGTCGGGTCAGCCGGTCATGCGCGCCGTCGTGTCGAAGAGCTCAAGCTCGGCTGGATGGAGCTGGTGCTGGCACACAAAGGATCGGTCCTTTATGCGCCACAGCCCCTGGCCGACCCCGAGGCTCGGAAGGAGCTTCTGTTCGGTGCCGGTGAGCCCAAGCGCTCGCGCGGTGGCGCCGAGCTGGTCGGATTCCTGACGGTAAATGATCCTCGTCTCGGCGTTGGCCAGCAAGCTATTCGCCAGGGAGCGCATCGCGGAGCCTTGATCTCCGACGTTCTCTAGGTCTGTCAGCTTGTGGAAGATCAGCATGTTCGCGATCCCGTAGTGGCGTGCAAGTCGCCAGTGCGCGTCCATTCGACGGAGTAGTGCCGGGTGGGACATGAGGCGCCATGCTTCGTCGTAGATGCACCAGCGCTGACCACCGTTAGGATCGAGCAGCGCGGACTCCATCCACGCTGAGGAGCAGGTCATGAGGACCGAGATCAGCGTCGAGTTCTCCGTCACTCGCGACAAATCGAGCGAGATCATCGGCAGGGTCGGGTCGAAGGCCATGGTCGACGGGCCATCGAACAGCCCGGCGAGGTCACCGGCGACCAGGCGTCGGAGAGCGTGACCGACAAGGCGCCCGTCCTCGGCGAGACGTCCGTCGGGGTCGGCGTACGAGGTCGGGTTGAGGATGTGTTCGACAATCATCGGCAGGATCGGGATGTCGTTGCTGCGTACGACCTCGGTCAGGGCGGTATCGATAGCAGTGTGTTCCAGCGGTGTGAGCTGTCGAGTGAGCACCGTCTCCGCGAGTGCTCCGATCAAGTCCCGGCGACGGGAAGCAACCGTGGACGCCCAGCTCACGTCGCTCATGCCCGCGGGCCGGTATCCCTCGTCAAGGGGATTCAGTCGCGTCGTGAGCCCGTGCCCGAGCACGATGGCCTGTCCGCCCACGGCCTCGGCGACAGCAGTGTGTTCGCCCTTCGGATCGCCGGGCACGTAGACGCGGCGCCCGAACGGGAGTGATCTCGTGTAGAGGCTTTTGGCCAGGCTGGATTTGCCAGATCCGACGATGCCCGCGAGCACGACGTTCGGAGCGGTGATGATGCCGCGGGCGTACAGCACCCACGGGTCGTAGACGAAGGATCCACCGGAGTACAGATCCTGCCCGACGAAGACTCCGTCGGGTCCGAGCCCACCTTCAGCAAGAAATGGATAAGCACGAGCGAGGGTCGCTGACGTGTCTTGATGCCGAGGCAAGCGGAATCTCCCCGGTGATCGGAGCTGCGCTGGGCCGGGCTCACCGGCGGCAGGAAGGTACGTGGTGGCCCGGCGTTCGGCCAGCTCTGCGAGGTGCTTCGTGTGGGCTTCGTGTCGTTCAGCGTGCTGCTGGTCAGTCCGCAGTTTCACGGCGGCTCGTTGGCGCTGCTTGCGCAGTCGAGGCTTCTCGTACTCCGGAGCGACGAGCACCGAGGTATGGAGTCGCGCGGCGTCATCCCGATTCACAGTCCCAAACTCCGCTGCTGCTTGAGAGCCGCGATGTTCGCCGGTTCGAACCACGACGCCGGCTGCTGCTGGGTCGCTGAACGTCCGCCGAGCCGGCGGGAATCGTCCTGCAGCGCGTCTATCGGCTCGACGTGATGGAGCCGATAGAGCGCGACGTGCTCGAAGCTGTGACTGTACGCAAGGTGATAATCGCCCTCGCGGGTCTCGTTCTCCAGCGGGCCGCTCGGGGGTACGTCGTAGACGTAGCCGTTCTCCATCGCGGCGCTCGTGGTTTCGTCGCCATGGTCCCAGCTCTTCAGAAGATTCAGCCCCGCGGCGGCACCGTCGGCGTCGATCATGTCGAGCACCTCGTCAGCTTCTTCGCCTTGCAGGAAGATGACACTGAGCCAACGCTGCGCTGAGGCGTTGGCTGGCGCGGGAGAATCGAGCCAGGCGACACGACTTGCTGCGGATGCTGCGACGTTTAGTCGGTCTTCGGCTTGGTCGATGAAGCTCGCGGCCTGGTGCAGTTCATCAGCAGCCGCCAGTGCGTTCCTCGACCCGGCCGCGTGGTCTCCGTGGTCATTGAACGCGCGAAAGCGGTTGTCGCCATGTACGGCAGCTAGCTGATCGAGAACCTGCCGCAGTGACCGCACGCCCGATAGGAGGTCGCCGAGCACGCCGTAAATGTCTTGCGGATTCTCGAACGTGCGCGTCGCATACGCGAGCCTGCGCAACGCCTCGGATACCTCGCCGGCGTCGGCGCCGGGATCGTAGAACGTTGGCATCTCGGCCTCCAAGGATGTGTCGGGCTGAATTGAGAAGGAGGTGGGCACCCCGCTCCGGGCCGTTGTCGGGGGCGCCCAATACCTTTGGAGGTATGAGCTTTACCGCCTGCGTTCTCCGAGTCATGATCGCTTCACCTTCCGATGTCCCCGATGCGCGTGATGCCGTCGAAGCGGCCATCAACGACTGGAACAACGCGAACGCCAAGAACAAGCTGCTGATGATGCTGCCGTGGAGGTGGGAAACGTCCTCAGTGCCCGTGCTGGGCGGCCACCCTCAGTCGCTCATCAACTCACAGGGAGTCGATGAGTCAGATATCGTTTTCGCGATCTTTGGAAGCCGCCTTGGCTCTCCAACTCCGGACGCAGTCTCCGGGACTGTTGAGGAGATCGAACGAGCTGTGAGTAGCGGTAAGCCAGTGCACCTCTACTTCTCTACGGCCGCGCTTCCCAACGACGTAGACACGCGTCAGCTGGACGGGCTTCGTGAATTCCGTGCACAGATCAGTCAGCGCGGATTGCTCGGTGAGTTCGCTACTACAGCGCAGTTGGGCCATGAGGTCTGGAAAGCGATCGAGTTCGACATCGCTCAGCTCGATCTTGGAGTGCCGGTTTTGTTGTCAACGAAGCGCGGCGTACGGTTCTCGGCCCAGCCGATGCAGGAGCGGGAGATTAGCAGCTACGACAATAAGGGCAAGCCGCGATACTCGAATCGTCATTGGATCGAGGTGACCAACTCTGGCGACGAAGACGCAACTGATGTCCTCTTCGAGGTCGTGGGCGAACATTCCAGCATGATGTTGGTCAATGGCGATACGCCCACAGTGATCCATGCGGGCCAGACTCGACGCCTCAACGTGTTCCACCATATGGGCGGCGGCGCCCCAGACGTCCTTCGCATTCGGTGGAGTGAGCACGGCGAGCCGAAGGATTTCGACTTCCACGTCGGTTGATGCTCACACGACCCGGCAGAGGGGCAGCGCCGCCGCGGTGAACGCCTGCGCCTGCTGGCCGACGAGGAGCCGCGTCTCGCAGGAAGCCTGAATCGCGGCCTGCTCGATCGCGGCGACCGCGGCGTCGAGGTCGTCCGCGGTGCGCGCTGAGACCGAGATGAGCCCCGTGTAGCGGAGCACGCCGTGTCCGGCGGTGAGATCGGCTTCCTGTTGCAATACGTCCTGGAACTCCGCCGTCTGCGCTGCATCTTCGATCTGGCCGATCCGCTGGCGCTGGGCTGCGTCCGAGATGTACTCGGTCTTCTTCTTCCTGATGTCGCGTGCTGCCTGATCAGAACGCATCGGCGTGCACAGCAGCGAGAAAGACCGCTGGATTCCCGTCGACAGCAACAGCGGTGCGAGGAAGCCCGGGTAGACCATCGACCGCGGCCACTCCGAGATCCACAACACCGCGTGGAACGCCGAGTCAGTGCGAAGCCTCGACCACGACTCGTTCACAGCCACTGGTCCCGCGGCCGCGAGCGACTGCCCGAGCTCACCGTGGCGTTCGAGTGTCGCTGCGACTGCGGGGTCGTATGCGGAGCGCAGGATCACCGCGATCTCCCCGCACGAGAGCCATGAAGATGGCGAGAGGTCGGCGGAGCGCAGCGCGGCCACCAGCGTGGACATCTCTTGGCGAAGCACTGCAGCGGCACCGCGGATGCCGCCACCGGCCGTGCGGATCTGCCGTGACGCTGCGCGCATGTCGAGGGAGAGGGACAGTGTGGTGGCGTGCCGTTCTCCGGCAGGCCCGGCACGTTCGATCAGTTCGGCATACGTGGTCGAGGCCCACGATACATCCGCCGTGCCATGTGAGGCCCACCATTCGGCGAGGCCCGTCCCGGAGTCGGGCAGGGTGCGCTCCAGAACCTGGAGCATCGAGATTCGACCGGACCGGCACACGGTCGCGAGCACACGTCCCCAACAACTGACTCGACGTTCCTGCTCACCAGGGTCGAGGAGCACGAAAGCAGGATGCGAGAGCGAAACGATCGCCGTGAGCGTTGCGGCGGTCGGGTCATGCACCATCCCGGCACCGGTGGCGGGATCATCGTACTCACGCAATCGCGACATGTCGCCAGGAAGCGCGAGCGATCCGGCAGGGCGCGGCTTCACGACGCGTCGACGATAGAGCAGCTGCCCGCCCGTGGTCTTCCACAACCACCAGAAGACGACGGGGATCCACTCGACGATCGCGCGCCCGGCGATACGGATCCATGCCACCGAGGCCGCGGCGGCCCAGACCGGAGCGGAGAAGGCGATGAGGATGCCGCCTCCTGCGTAGAACGCCCACACGAGCGTGCCGATGCCGATTCCGAGGGCGATTAGCTGTGAGAGCGACAGGCCCAAGAGGACACCCCGTCGCGTCAATCGAGAGAACTTCACCGGGACGAGGTCTCCGGCTCGTCGGTCGTCGAGATCATTCGGCATGATGCGTCATTCCTTCCCGGGAGGCTGCGGTCGCGGCCGACTGGGCGGAGCGGGATCTGCGCTCGGGGCCGACGGCTGCGGTGTGGAAGGCGACACAGGGGTCGCGGATGCTGCGGGGGCCGGAGTCCCCGGGTCTCCCGCGCTCGCCGCAACTGTCTCGGCGGTGCCACCGATGCCCTGACCGATCTTCGGTCCAGCAGTAGCAGCGCCCTTGACGGCTTCGGCGCCAATGACGACGGCTGCAGCGGGCCCCGCAGCCGCACCAGCTCCGGCACCTACTCCAGCTCCGGCTCCAGCGCCCGCACTCGGGCCGGCCGCAGTGCCGCTGGGGGTGGCGCCAGCCGACGCCGTCGTGCTCGGTGCAGTGTTCGCGGGGGGAGTGGTGCTCGGACCGCCGCCGGACCCGCCGTCGAGAACCTTCTTGACACCATCGCCCTGCGGGTTCGACGGCACCGGGACGGGCCGGTTGATGGCGTTCTTGGCTTCCTGTTCGCTCCCCATCGCGTGGTAGAGGTCAAAGCCAAGGAACGAGATGAACCGGTAGACCATGTATGGCGCGAAGGCAGCGATGAACAACAGAACGATGCCTGAGATCGGCTCGGTGACGGAAGCGAGGTCTGCCTCGATGGGGGTCGAGATCTGCGTGATCGCGATGAGGAATACGACGACGAGTACGAGCTTCGAGATGATCAGCGCGACGACGAACGCCGCCCACTTCCCGATCCATCCGCGGGTGACATCCCACGCCGCGCCCGCGAACGCGATGGGCGCGAGCACGATGGCCACCAACAGCAGGGCTTTGCGAATCAGGAGTGAGAACCACACGATGGCGACCGCGCAGATCATGAGTCCTGCGAGGAAGATCGTGATGATCGCGCCGACGCCGGGAGCCGCGATGTTGATGGTGGTGAGGCCTGCGGTTAGGAGCGCGATCTTGTCGCCCATGGTCTCTGTCGTTTCCCCTGCGGCGTGGACGATGCCGACGCAGAGTTGGTCGACGATCTCCAGCGCAGTCGCGGTGAGCGTGACGACAACGAAGGAACCGAGTACTGCTTTGGCAGCTCCGAGCGCGGCGCGGGAAAGCGCAGCGGGTTCGCGCCGGATGAGTCCCAGGATCAGCTGGAAGCAGAAGAACAGCAGGACGATGAAGACGCTGATGCCGAAGAGCAGGTTGTAGACGTCGAGGTAACTGGAGGATTGGACGTCGACGAGAGTGGTGCTGTCGAAGACGGTCCACATGGCTTCGATGAGCCATCCGGCAGCTTGTCCCATTGTGGCGGCGAGCCAATCGAACGGGGCAGACACCAGCGAAGCCGCGCCTTCGCCGACGGCATCGCACACGGTGGAGATGACGGGGATATCGCAGACACTCATCGCGGGGCTCCCAACGGGTTGCGACCGAGTGGCCTCAGACCTGCTGTCCGACGTTCCAGAAGAAGTTGATCAACGTCACGGACGCGCCACAGATGACCGCAGCACCACAGGAGATGAGCACGCCGGCTTTGCCTCGTGAGGCAAGGTGCGGGTTCGACGAGTTCGACCCGAATCCCCAGACGATCGCGGCCACGATCAGCGCGAGCACGGACAGGACGAGCCCGACCGTCATGACCGCGCCGACGATCATGCGTAATTGCGCGATCCCGGGGAGACCGGAGTCGTTGGGAGTGATGTCGATGTCCATCGGCAGGGCGGTCGCGATGAGTTCGAACACGGTGGCTCCTTGGCATGAACACCGCCACGGGCGGTAGGGGAAAGATGGGCGAGAGCCAGGTGCGCAGCGCCTCACCACCAGTCGCATGCCGAGCCGCACACGGGGCGATGAGGTCACAGCTGTTCGCCGACGCTGATGAGCCAGTTCACCCAGGACACGCCCCCGCCAGCGAGTACCGCTGCACCGACCGCGACGAAGACCCCGGCGCGCGCTTTCGCCGCAAGCGCGGGGTTGCCGGTGGAAGTAGCGATCGCCCAGACGATCCCGCAGATCATGATCATGAGCACGGCGACAATCAGGATGATCGTGAGTGCAGCACCGATGGCGACGTTGAGGTCATCGATACCGCCGAGACCACCGAAGTCGGGGAACACGTTCATCACTGGCCCCCTCCCAGTGCCGAGCACCCGACGCCTGCGGTGGGCTCTGGGAGGTCTGCGGCGCCGTGGTCGTTGAGCCACTTTGCGGCGTCGACTGCTTCGGCGTTCGTGCCACCTGGACGGACTTCGAAGTGCAGGTGTGCGCCGGTCGAGCGCCCGGAGGAGCCGACGTCGCCGATGTGTTGACCGGCGATGACGTGCTCGCCGACGGTGACATGGATGCCGCTCTGCCACATGTGCGCATACGCGGTCGCAACGGTGACGCCGTCGATGCGGTGCTCGATCACAATGAGCCCGCCGTACCCGCCGGAGGACTCGGCGACTGTGACGACTCCGTCCGCGGCCGCGAGGATCGGCGTTCCATCCGGCGCAGCGAGGTCGGTGCCGGAGTGGAAGGCGCTCTCTCCGGTAAACGGGTCGACTCGCGGGCCGAAGTTGCCGGTGAGTACCCAGGTGTCCTCCGGCAATGGAAACACGACGCGAGCCGACTCCGCAGCGCTCGCGGTCGGCGCAGGAGTGCTCCCGGCAAGTTGCGAGGTGACGCTAGTGAGAGTCGCGAGGATCTTTTCGGCGACCGGCTCGTAGTTGTTGTACCGGTCGGGGAATCCGGCTACCTCAACCGCTTGCGCGGCTTCGCCCTTGCTCAAGTTCTGCCAGTCGGGGATATCGAGCAGGCCACGCGGGGAGGGATAGTTCGGTCCCGTCGGTCCGCCGAAGAACGCCGCAGCTTGATACTCCGGATCCATCAACTCGGCGACCGATCCCCATCCGGATTGCGGGCGCATTTGGAACAGACCGAGCGAATCGTGATCGGATCCGTTTCCATCGTTCGGATAGTCGCCGGACTCTGGGTAGGTGCTCGTGTTCGCCAGCTGCCGCAGCGTTGACTCGGTGAGCGCAGCCATGAGCGCGATCTGGACGCCATCGGGCGTGACGCCATCGATCCGCGACCCAACAGAGATGATCGTAGCCGCGTGAGTGAGCTGCTGCCGATTGAGTGTGAAGGTCCCTCCGTTCGCCGTCGTCACCACAAGCGAATCCGGAATGGGGCCGACGGTGAGACCCGTCGAGGCGAGGCACGCAATGACGGCGAGGTTTGTGACCAGACCGACCGCGACGAGTCCGAGTGTCGGCGCGAGGAACACAAGTCCGATGAGTGCGATCGCGAGCTTCTTCAGCATGAGTCGGCCGTCCTATCGGAGCGGGTTGTTCAGCTCGGACAGCCGCAGAACGTAGCAATTGTCATCGGTCGGGCAAGCGATGAAAACGGTGAGCGCCACCTCTTGCTGAGCGGTGATCGGATCGCCGTTCCAGGTGCCAGCGCGGTGACGGATGCCCTCGATCGTGTACGCAGTCGCGCCTTCGGGGAGTTGTCCGGGCCGTGCCTGCGAGCGCGCCTCAGGCCAGGCATCCGCCACGTACATCGACGTGATCTCCAGACGTTGTGTCGTCGCGTACTGACGCAGCTGCACCCATGCGTTCTGCGTCGGCAGGTAGGTGGCGATGTCGGCCGCGAGCCCCGGCTGCTCGGCACCGGTCGGATCGGCGACGTCGAGGATGACGTCGGTGTAGTTGAGCGGGACGAAACCGATGCCGGTGTCCCACGTGAACAGCGCCGTCGCGACGCTGCCTGCGAACGTCTCTGCATCTCGAGAGGGCAGGATCGTCGGAAGTCGCGGTGCCGTGGTGGCAGGTCGACGAGACTGCTCGGTGGTCGGCGCGGCGCTCGACGAGGTCGGCTCCGGCGAGTCCTCCGGCTCGGGTGATCCGGTGATGAGTCCGTAGGTGCCGACAGCGACGACGAGAACGGCCATCACCGCGACGGCGATCTGTGCGACCAGGGTGCGGCGTGAACGGGGAGCCTTCAGGTGCTTCATGCCGGGTAGGTGCGCAGCCCTGACCCCCGGTCAGATCGCGCGAAGGCTCCGCGCTGTCGTCTCGGTGTCTGAGCCGGCGTCGTTTCGAAATGCTCGGAGCTGCGCAGCGACGTCGACCGTGGCATCAACGACGTGGAGGAAGAGGTCGACCTCGGCGTCGCTGAGCTGTTGAGCCAGGTCGTCGACGGTGAAGTGCCGCCACCAGCCGTCGAGCTCCGTCCACGTCACGACGAACGCGCGCACGGGCCACGGATCATCACCGTCCGTACGTGCAGCGGGGCTTGGCGACGGGCGTCGCTTGGGCATCCGCTTGCCTTTGATGCGAGCCAGGGCTTCCTCGGCGAGTTTCGCCACGTTCGCCCCGCTCGCGCCGGGCTGCGCCGCAGCGACGAGTTGGCGTGCCCGCTCGTAGCTCGGGTGCACGGCTGACCCGGATCCGATGAGCTCCAGCTCGGCTGCGACGCCCTCGCGCACGGACTGGGGCTGGGTCTCATCGTCGATTAGGCGCTGGAGGTAATTGATCTTCTCGAGCGTGGTGTGGGAGGGGCCATCTGGGATCATCGCAGCGGCCTGTTCGCGTGCGTCGCCCACAGCCTCTGACGGTGCCGCAAAATTTGCGGCACCGTCATCTCCGGGCTGGTTCTCCCTGCTGAAGCGCGACGCTTCCTGGCGGCGAGCGGCATCTTCTGCCATCAGCGTCTTGATCTCTCGGTACAGAGTCGCGTTCTCCAGTTGAGTGAGCGGCTTGTGGAGCACATTGTCGTTTTGCTCGGCAAGCAGGTACCCAAGGTCTCCCGAGATCCCCGAACGCACCCACACTTTGACGTGCAGCCACCCGAGTTGCTTGATCGCGGCCAGTCGCCGTGCACCGCAGACGAGGATCCCTTCTGGCGTGACGGTTATTGGTTGCAGCAGGCCGTCCCGCTCGATTGACGCGGCAAGCGAGGCGAGGTCGCCGAGTTCCGTCCGGTGGCGTCGCCCGACGCGAATGGAGTCGACCGACCGTTCCAGTTCGATATGCCCGTGGTCCGTGCTCATCGCCTGCCCCCGTGCGTGGGCGTGGACATCGCGATCGTCATCACCAAGTCGTCGTCATTGAGCAATGCGGGCAGCGAGTCGCCGACGATCAGACGGAACAGGATGCCGCGACCGGTGCTGGTCGACCGGTATGCAGGATGTGGATGCCCGAGCAGCACACGCAGCAGTGCCGCCCATGAGTCGGCAGGCAGATCGAGCAGCGCTCGGGCGTGCTTGTCGCGGCGCAGCAGCTCGCAGGCGCTCTGTCGAGACCCGGCCCTCGCGACTGCGGCGCAGACGTACTCGATCGCTGCGCGCGCAGTGCTCTCCGGCCACCCCAATGTCGTGAACAGGACGATCGACAGTTCGATCGCACGCTGGGCAGTGTCCACGTCCTCGGGTGCATCGGAGGCGTCGTCGTCTTGAGTGCTCGGATAGTCGTCTCGGACGTGGAAAGCCGGATGGTAATCGGCCAGCGGAGTCTCTCGATCGGCGAACCGTTCGGGGTCGTGAAACGCGGAGACGTGCGGGCGGCGAGCTTGGTGAGTCGCGCACAGCAAGCCTTGCCCGCGCTCCTCGGCGATGCAGGTGATTTGAACACCGCGAGTGACGACGGCCCACGGATCGTCTGCTTCTCGTGCGGAGCGGGTTCGCATGACATCGAATGCTGCCGACGCTGCCTCCCAGGGGTCGAGGCCGTGCTTACGTGCCAAGGCGCCGTACTTTTCGGCCGAGAACACGGCCAGATCAGCGGCAACGCGGTCGTGCGCCCAGGCGCGAGCACCCGCGTGATGCAGGCGATTGAGCAGGGCGCGCAGCCCTTCGCTCGTTCTGTAATCCTCGCGCGCCGGTGAGCTGTGATGGGTCATGTCGAAGGCACCTCCTGACACGCAGGTGCGCACGGGCTCCCCAGCTGCGGGGTCTTGGATGCCGGTGAAGTGCCCATCAGGTCGTTTCACGCTTTGTTGTTCAGGCTGCGCCGACCGCGCCGCGCTCTGCTCCGCGTCGCGAGGAACCGTGTTCGAACGCGGACACGGGCGGGAGCCGTCGCGCCCGCTCCGCAATGCCGCGGATGCTGGTCGTCGTCGCCGCACGGGTGCGTCGATGTAGCTCAGCTTGGAAGGTGATGCCCGCTCCTGCCATGCGGGAACCGCCGTGTGCGATCAGATCTGTCGGGCGCACCCACTCGACGCCGCGGCCGCGGTATGACGCAGGATCCAGTGTCGCGGCGCGATGGTGACGGCGGACGCTTGTTGCTTCGACGGTCTCGGGCACGGTCGCGACGCTGTCGCCATCTCGATCAGCGATGCGCGTCGTTTCGTTCTCGATCTCGCTCATGGCGGTCCCTCCTCGGATGTGGCGGATGCGGCGTCCATCCGTTCCTGCTCGATAGGTGCGCTGGCGAACCAGCGGCCCACCGTCGACGGGTGAACGTCAAGTTCGCGGGCGATCCGCTTGTTCGACCATCCCTCCGCCCGAAATGCCGTTGCGCGCTCCTGCGGCGAGACCGACGTCACCGACTCGCTCGGACCTACGGTTTCTGGCGCGCGGATCAGGAGCACCGTCAGATGAGTGATCGCAAGCAAGACCACCGGTGGCACGGCTGCGACGGCCGCGGCGAGGAAGCCGGGCACGTCTGAATCGGCGGCGACGACGGCATGAAGCGAGTTCGCGGTCACGGATACTGCCGCAGCGCCCGCGAGGAGCGTCCATGGATACCAGGCGGCTCGTGCATCGGCGAGGGCGACGACGGCGACAGTCGAGACGACGATGACCCCGTCGACGATGAGCGGCCATGCCCACGCCTGCCCGTCGCCGATTCCTGAGCGCGCGGCAAGGTCCGCAAGCGAGGTGAATGACAGCCAGAACGCTCCGGCGGCGATGAATACCGTGCCCGCGACGGCTGTCATGACGGCCACCCGTCGCCCCCCGATATTCCTCATGCCAGTGCCCGTGACTCTGTGCCACTTGATGGCCTGTGTGGTGTCGCCGACGACGCAGGAGCTAGCTGCCTGGCCGGTGCGCCCTGAACACTTCGGTAGGCAGAGCGGACGGTCGTCGTCACCTCGCGCTCAGTGAGCCCGGCCTGCGCACCGGCCGCCGTCAGCGCATCGAGCGCTTCGAACGGGGGAACACTCTGCTCCGCCATCCGGCAAGCGGCCCAGAAGACGCCGTGATTACGTTCGCCTTCCTGCCTCCGAGTAACCCACTCGGCGAGACGCTGCACATCGCCCGATCGGATCGCCGACTCGCCGCTACGGGCCTGATCCAGCCTGTGGGGAGGATCGAGGAAGCCGCGAAGTCGCTCCGCGTTGAACCCATGCACGCTTTCACTGGCGAGCCGAAGGACCTCATACCACCGCGGACGCCCGTCGATCACTCGACTTGACGGCGGAACGATGATGTAACCGCCGTCGCCGCGGAAGTCGATGCCCGCTCGTGCGCACTGCCAGGACCGCTGCTCCGACCCGCTCGCCGCGGGGAAGTACAGATGCAAACCGTCAGCCGGGGTTCTCACCGCCGCAGTCCAGCCGTCCACGAGACCTTCGGCTCGCGCGCGATCCAACGCTTCGTAGCCATCGACGGGGCCGTGCACGTCAACGTCAACCACGACGAGGCCCGATGCGGCGCCGGTCGGGATTCCGATGTTCGCGCTGGGTACCGCCGTCCACCATCGCCGCACCAGCACAGAGTTCGTGCTGGCGGCGTGAAATCCTCCAGCCACCGCGGGGCGCTTCCCGCGCGCAGCGCACGGGAACACGGGGATGCCGTGAGCCGCGTAAGCGAGCGCGCTCTCAGCTGTCGAGAGCCCGCGGCCCGAGCCATCGAGTGTCTGAGCGAACGCGGCGGCGTTCATCGCAGCGTCCGCGATTCGGTCAGAGCCGCACGCTGCGCGTCCGTCGAGGTCACCGGTACATGGCTCGCGCGGTTCGAGATGGGCGCACCGGTCCGCGTCGACGCACGTTCAAGTCCTGGCGGGGTACCGTCGCCGAGCATCTCGGTGTCGAGCTGGTCCAGAATTCTCATGGCAGCGGCGCGGACCCGTTCGCCCGTTGCGCGGACGATCTCGGCTGGCTCCTGCCCGTCCACCTGCGCTGCCCAGGTCGACACGTACGGAATCGTGTAGCCACTGGTATCCATACCGTGGGTGGCACCGATCATGAGCGCGACCGACTCGGCCTCCACCTCGCCGATACCACGATGCCGTCTCACCACATCCTGATCCGGGCCGTGCATGAGCACGTGAGCGAGTTCGTGGGCGAGCGTCTTCACACGCGCTGCGGGATCCATGTTCTTGCGGACCTTGACCGTCTTCTCGGTGTAGTCCGTGACGCCGTTCGCGCCAAAGATCATGTCCTCGTGCTCCACATCGAGTACAGCAAACCCGGCAGAGGTGATTTGCTGAGCGAGGCCTTCCCAGAGTCGGGATGGAGCCTCGCCCTTCAGCAGAGTCGGCGTCGGCGGCGCCGGAAACGCGTCGCCGGAAGTCTGGGAGGCATCCCACACGTACGCGGGGCGAACACCGATTATCTTCGAGCGCACAATCTCGCCGGGACGCGGCTTCTCGAATCGATTGAGTCGTCGCCACGACGCCGGATCAGATGGACTTGATGAAGCAAAGCGACCGGTGACGGGGGCGAGGATCTGATAGCCGGGCTGGCCCTTCTCCACTTGGCGCCCCAGCTTCTGCCACTGCTTGTACCCGGCGACGTATGACGGCATCGGCTCCAATACGAGTCCTGCCTCGTACGCCATGGAGTGCTGTATCCAGATCAGCAAGGTGTTGTTGAAGGAGCGGCTGCGGAATCGGGCCGCGAAGGTGAGGACTTTCGCCCAATCGTCCCCAGACACAAGCCGATCGACGGCATCCGCCAGCTTCTCGTGGACCTCGTCAAGCTTGGCTTCGCGCGCTGCGCGACGATCTTCGGTCGCGACCATCGGATGGCCTCCTCTCTGGGACGCCACAACCGGGAGGGGCGCGGCGACACACCGGAGAGGTGGGCGCGGGCGCCCGCGAGAGAACGATGAGAGATGCGGCCGCACGGCTCGTGCACGCTCGTTGCGCGCGAGCTTGGCAGAGCGCGCAATCGTCATCGTCCTTATTCTGTGCATCGTTCACCTCCCTTTGAGCAGGAGTGCGGTCACGCCACGTCACGAGCGTTGAGCATGCTCAAACGGCCTGGGGTCTAGTTCTAACATCGTCGTTGAGCATGCGCAACTGTTGATTTGGTCATGCTCAACGGGTAGATTGAGCATGCACAAAGGAGGTCAGCGAGCATGGCCCAAGACGAGAGCAAGGATGCGGCAGCGGATCTCGCGAAACGCCTGCGGCTACTGCTTGACGTCGCGATCGCGGAGTCTGGTGCTGAACCGACGTACTCGCAGATTGCCGCCTACTTGGGTGACCGCGGCACCAACCTGTCGAGATCGCGCTGGACCTACATGGTGAACGGCCACCGGTACGTGCAAGACCCAGAGGTGTTTGAGGGGCTGGCGGCATTCTTTGACGTCGACGCCGACTTCCTGTTGGGCGCGGACGGGGCCGCGGTCCCAGCAAAAGTTAGCGCGCAGCTAGACCTTGTGCGCTCGATGCGCGCTGCGAAGGTCAAGACCTACGCGGCTCGCACCCTTGGAGATATCTCGCCGAGAGCACTCCAAGCCATCAGTAAGTTCCTGGATGAGGAAATGGCGCACGCAGTCGAGTGACGACGTCCCGCGAAGCGGAGTGGGCGCCGGTAGATGCCCTCGAAGAGAGTGAGCACACCGTGAATATTGATGAGGCCGTGACGACGGCCATCACGGATCTCGCCCTGGGTAGCGTCTTCACGTTTGATGACTTGCTTAGCGCTGTGAGACGGCGCAGACGACGGCGGCTCCGTGTCGTCGAGCTGAGTGCGTTGGGCGACCATGATGGCGTCGGCGCGATTTGGCTGACGACCGGAGCAGAGGACGTGATCCTTCATGCGCACAGCGACTCGGTCCTGCATCAACAACAGTTCGTGCTCCACGAGTTCGCTCACATACTGCTCGGACACTGCGACGGCGACGAATGTTCCGTCGTGGACGCTCTGCTGCCAGACATCCCACCGCACACCAGAGCGCGTCTACTCAGACGCCAGGATTTCGACACCGACACCGAGATTGCAGCCGAGTCACTGGCAGACCGGCTCGCGGCGGGTATTCGGGGGTCTGTCTTCGCGGAGTCTCGTTATTCGGAAATCTTCGGATGATCCAGACGCTCATCGCGACGCTCTTGTGGGTGCTCGTGGCGAGCCTGCTCATTTTTCGCCGCCGGCGGACGGACCGCAGTATTACCCACGCTGCCCTCACGATCGCTGTCGCCATGACACTCAACGTCGACGCCGTCTACGTCGCCGTCGATGGTTTGCTGGGATCGACGAATTACGGAATGCTGTTTTCGGATGGCCTTCTGATCATCGGGCTCTTCTTCCTCGGACGAGCGGCGATGAAGGCTGGCGAGTACCGTCCGCGGCTGGTGCGCGCAGCGGTCGGTCGCCCCGCATTGTTCACCGCACTCGTCGGCACAACAATGGCGTTCTTCCTCATCGATCGCGGGGCGACGACTGTGACCTTCATGCGCGACCTCGGTGCGCAGCCGTGGGTCGCGGCGTACTCGATCATTATGTTCACCTACTGCGGGATCATCTTGGGTGCGATGCTCACACTGGCGATGAGGCAGTTCCGCATCGGCAAAGGGGCGCAGCTGATTCCCGCTTTGCTGCTTCTCATCGGCTCGAGCTCAGGTATCGCGCTCAGCGTCGCCGTGATCACCATGGATCTGGCGCACGTTACCGGCAATCTTCAATTCATGCGCTCCGTCAGTGCCGCGTACGGGCCGCTGTCTCTCCTCGCCTTTCTCTTCCTGTGTGCGGGCTTCGCCGTGCAGCCGATGGTCCGCAACTTGCAGGAGCGGGTTCGTCGCGCGCGAACGGCCGAGATATTGCAGCGACTCGACTCACTGTGGCATCAGGCTGTGCGAGTGCGGCCAGGTCTCAGCAGGGCGCAGTCTTCGACATCGCAAATCGAAGACGAAGAAAGCCGCCTCCACCGTGAGATCGTCGAGATCAGAGACGCGATGATCGACCCGCGTACTGCGTTCGAGGTCACTAAAGCGGACGAGACGCTACTCGAGCAGGCGGAACGTCACCTCCTCGGGAGCAGCGGCGCAGATGCCAACGGAAAACCCGCGGTCGTTGCGCCGCGCTCTCCCGACGAACGAGATCGAACATGAGGCGCATCGTTGTAGCGAGCATGGTGTTCCTCGGTGCGGGTGCGATGAGCCTCGGCTGGATCCTCGCTCGGAAGTTAACGTCGGCGGTCGGGTCTCGAACCTTCGACTTGAGACTTCGAGATATCGAGACTGACGGGGATCGGCGTTTGCTGATTCTCGACCGCACTCGCTCCACGGCCGCGCCAGGCATATTCAGCCTGTGGTTCGAAACGGGAGAGTGGGTACGAGTCTCCGACGAAGTGATCGATCGAGGGCCTGGCCAGATCGCTCGGGTTGTGACGCACGCCGCGTTCGACCGACTCCCATCTCTGGGGGCATCCTTTTCGTGGAGCGGGATCTACTTCGATGGCCCCGCGGCAGCGGGCCTCAGCGTGCGGGAGGTCTTCATCACTACGCCCGCGGGTCCGGCCCCGGCATGGCTCGCCGACGGCGAGCACCGCGCGGCGACATGGGCGATTCACGTCCATGGCATGGGCGGGCGCCGACGAGGAACGCTGCGCGGTGTGCAGGTGACTGCTGAGCTTGGCTGGACGTCGCTCGTCATCAGCTTCCGCAATGACGGGGAGGGGCCGAGCGTTGAGAAGGGTCGCTCAACGCTGGGCTACTCGGAGGCCGACGATGTCGAGGCTGCTGTCGACTATGCCGTCAAACATGGCGCTGAGCGGATCGTTCTCTTTGGATGGTCGTTGGGCGCTGCCATCGCTCTGCGCGTTGCCGATCGGATGCGGTCTGCGGGGGTGATAACCGCGCTGGTACTGGACTCTCCAGTGCTCAGTTGGATCGAGGTGATCGAGGCCAATTGTGTACGAAGCGGACTGCCTGCTGTGGCGAGCCGTCTCTCGTTGCCCTGGTTGACGCTTGATCCGCTCGCTCGTATAGCCGGGCTGCCGGGGGCCGTTTCGCTTCGGGAGATGGACTGGATCGAGCGAGCCCGAGAACTCACCGTGCCGACTTTGATCCTGCACGGCGATCGGGACGATTCGGTCCCCCCTGCGGTGTCTCAAGCCCTCCGGGATCGCCGTCCTGGCTTCGTCGAACTAGTTGCGTTCGAGGCGGGCCATTCGCTGGCATGGAATTCTGACCCTGAGCGTTGGCGTTCGAGTGTCAGCGCCTGGCTATCAACAGCGGTCGTTGACTGAAGCAGAGCGATCTCCGTGCCTGCAGTTCGGCGTTTGATCCTTCAGCGCGTGCGCGTTACCTAGCATCACCCCCTCAGCGCGGAGCATATGAGATGAGCCCGCGTGCATCTTCAGGCCCCTTGAGCTGGCGCACTGATCAGCTGCCACGCGTCTTGCAAGCGAGGCGCGCCGCCTGACTCGTCAGGCGGCGGAGAGGTGGCTCCGCGAGGGTCCCGACGCCTACCTCGTCATCGAGGGCGGTGTGCGGTGACGGTTTCGATGCGGGTGATGTCTGCCGGTGACGGCTACAAGTATCTGCTGCGCACAGTCGCCACAGGTGACGGCGATCGTTCCCTCTCAACACCCCTGACTCGCTACTACGCAGAGAAAGGAAGCCCACCCGGACGCTGGCTCGGCTCCGCCGTGACCGCACTCGGCAGCAGCGCGATCTCGGTGGGCGATCAAGTCACCGAGACTCAACTCCAGCTCTTGATTGGCATGGGCCGTGACCCGGTGACCGGTGACCCGCTCGGGTCCGCGTATCGGAACTATCCGACCGCGACTGAGCGCATCCAGCAGCGTGCCGCCAAGCTCGACGACAATCTCGGCGTGACCGAGCGGGCCGAAGCGGTCGGTGCAATCGAGACGGAAGAGGTGGCGAAGGGATCGCGGAAGGCGGTTGCAGGGTTCGACTTTACGTTCTCGATTCCGAAGTCCGCGTCGGTGCTGTGGGCGGTGTCGGATGCGGGCACGCAATCACTGATTGCGGATGCGCATCACGCGGCGGTTGCGGAGATGGTTGCGTTCATGGAACGGGAGGTAGCCGCAACCCGTGTCGGCGCGGTCGGACGCAACGGGGCGGTTGCGCAGGTCGATGTGACTGGGCTGATCGCAACCGCGTTCGAGCACTACGACAGCAGAGCCGGCGACCCCCACCTCCACACGCACGTCGTGATCTCGAACAAGGTGCAGACCGCACAAGACGGGAAATGGCGATCCCTCGACGGCCGACCCCTGCACGCGGCAACGGTCGCACTGTCGGAAGTGCACGAAGCCGTGTTCGCTGACCACCTCACCCGCACCTTTGGCGTCGGGTGGGAAGCTCGCGAGATGGGGCGCGACCGCAACCCTGCCTGGGCAATCACAGCGGTGCCAGAGAAACTCGTGGCCGAGTTCTCGTCGCGCTCGCGGCAGATCGAGCAAGAAAAGAACCGGCTCATCGCCGAGTACATCGAGCGCCACGGACGGCAACCTTCGTCAACCACCGTGATCAAACTACGCGCACAGGCAACGCTCGCCACCCGGCCCGAGAAACAAGTTCGTTCTCTCGCCGCCCTCACCGCAGAGTGGCGGGCACGAGCGACCCATCTCCTCGGTAAAGACGCCACGACCTGGGTCCGCACCGTCATTGAGAACGGCGCCCCGCTGATACTGCGTGCTGACGACGTGCCGCTGGATGTGATCGCGGAGCTCGGGCGCAGCGTTGTTGAGATGGTGGGGGAGAAGCGGTCGACCTGGCGGCGGTGGAACCTCACCGCCGAAGCCGCCCGCCAGACCATGCCCTACCGCTTCGCCACCACCAGAGACCGCGAAGCAATCGTCGGGATGGTCGTGGATTCCGCCGAAGCCGCCTCACTGCGACTGACCCCGCCCGAACTCGCGACCAGTCCCGCGGTGTTCCGCCGGCCTGACGAGAGCAGCGCGTTCCGCCCGAAGGCATCGACGGTGTACACATCAGAAGAACTCCTCGCCGCCGAAGACCGGCTCCTCGAACGCTCCCGTGACACCACTGCCTCGACCGTGCCCATCGACGTCGTGGAAAAGGTGACCACCCGCCCCGACCGTGAAGGGCGAATGCTCGGCGAAGACCAGGCTGCAGCGCTTGCGGCGGTGGCCGTGTCAGGGCGAGTAGTCGATGTCCTGGTCGGCCCAGCAGGGGCCGGGAAGACCACGGCCATGCGCGCACTTGGCACTGCGTGGGAACGCGAGCACGGACGAAACAGCGTCGTCGGACTTGCCCCATCGGCAGTCGCGGCGCAGGTCCTCGCCGACGACCTCGGTATCACGACGGAGAACACCGCGAAATGGTGGGACACCCATCAGCGCACCGGTACGACCTTCCGGAAGGGGCAACTGATCATCATCGACGAAGCCTCACTTGCCGGCACCCTCTCCCTCGACCGCATCACCGCGTTGGCTGAAGAGGTGGGGGCGAAGGTGCTGCTGGTGGGGGACTGGGCGCAACTCCAATCCGTCACCGCAGGTGGTGCGTTCTCCCTCCTCGTCCACGACCGCGACGATGCCCCCGAACTGATCGACGTGCACCGATTCGTGAATGTGTGGGAGAAGACCGCATCCCTCGACCTGCGTCACGGCCGTGCCGAAGCGATTGACGCATACGCTGACCACGACCGCATCATCGGTGGCGACACCGAGACGATGATCGACGCCGCGTACACTGCCTGGCGCGCCGACACACGTGCTGGAATCGCGACGGTGCTGATCGCCGATTCGAACGAATCCGTCCATGCCTTGAACCAGTGCGCCCGCGCAGACCTGATCCTCGACGGCACCGTGAACGCTCTCCGCGAAGTCGAACTCCACGACGCCTCCCGAGCCGCCATCGGCGACACGATCATCACGCGCCGCAATGATCGGCGCCTGAACTCTGGCCGCGGGTGGGTGCGTAACGGCGACCGTTGGACAGTCACCGACGTCCGCGACGACGGCTCCCTCACCGTTCGCCGCGCCGGCACGCGTCGTGGTGGGGCGGTGGTGCTGCCGGCAGGGTATCTGGCTGAGCATGTCGATCTCGGATACGCGGTGACCGCACACCGAGCTCAAGGCATCACGACCGACACCGCCCATATACTCGCTGACGCGACCACCACGAGGGAGAACTTGTACGTCGCGATGACCCGCGGACGCGAAGCGAACTTCGTCTACGTTGCCACCGACCGCCCTGACGGCTCCCACGACGGGCCGCACCCTGCAGACAACCCCGAGGCAACGGCACGGACCGTGCTCTACGGGGTGCTGCAGCACGTCGGTGCCGAACTCTCCGCGCACGAGACGATCACCGCCGAACAGGAGGCATGGGGATCGGTGGCGCAACTCTCGGCCGAGTACGAAACGATCGCGCAAGCCGCACAACACGACCGCTGGGCAACCCTCATCCGTAGCTCCGGCCTGAACCCGGACGAGGCGGAAGACGCGATCCGCTCCGACACCTTCGGAGCACTTACCGCAGAGCTTCGACGCGCGGAAGCCAACCACCACGATGTAGACGCGCTACTCCCGCGCCTGGTTATGGCACGAGAATTCGGAGATGCGGACGATATCGCCGCAGTCCTTCACCATCGCCTCGCGCGCGCCACCGCCCGCCCCGCAGGGTCGGGGCGTAGTCGTAAGGCCCCCCGTTTGATCGCCGGCCTGATCCCCGAAGCGGCCGGCCCTGTGAAAGGCGAAATGCACAAGGCGCTCACCGAGCGACGAGAACTGATCCGACAGCGTGCTGATGCGGTCCTTGACCGAGCGCTCCGGGAGGGAGAGGAATGGGTCGTAGCGATCGGCGAGGAGCCTGGCGTAGCGGAGGCAGCAGCGAGCTGGCGGCGGGAGGCGCGAACCGTCGCGGCGTACCGCGACCGCTACGACATCACCGGGAACGAGCCACTCGGTGCGGCACCGGACAGCGACGTGCAAAGGGTCGACGCCGCACGAGCCAATGCAGCGCTGGTGAAGCTCAAGAGCATCAACACACAGCAGGCCGAAGGAGAAACGCCACCCTCCTCGAGACGGACGGGCACCGGCCACGTGCTCTGAACGTGACCAGGATGCTGTTGGGGCTGCCACTTCCGGATGTCAGGAGTCCGATCTACAGTGGACGGTGTAAGCAAGGCGGCTTTCACATGTGTGTCGCTGTCACCTCGAGCGTGACGGCATGATCGCCCGATTCGGGCAGTCCTTCAGGGTTCTTTGTCGCCAGATCCTTTTAGAGAGGACTGTCGTCATGATCCGCCAGCTCTGGACCGCCAGCGTTCACACCCGCGCGTTCCTGCGCCGTTACATGCCCACCAACATCGTCCTCGACGCGATCCGCACGAGGCGAGGACTCAAGTGGGGTGTGCCAGCGATGATGCTCGCGGTGCCGTACCTCTTGGTAGCGAGCATCTGTACGAATCTCATTGACCAAGGCGCGCCGGGTTGGCTTCATCTACTCGTATTGGTGTGTGTCTGGAACGCGCTGAAGTTCATGAGCATCGGCCCAATCTCTTTGATCTTTTTGGCACGACGAACCTCGGGGTGAGGGATGGTCGCGGCATCCCGCACGAACCGAGGTGTCAGCACAGCGAACAGGGGCAGGGAGAAGTCCGAAACCTGTCGCCGAGAATCGGCCACAGGTCTGCATGCGGAGTGCGCCCGCGTTTAGGCAAAAAGGTCGGACGGGCCGAGATAGTCGAGCTCGACGGCGTCTCCTGCCCCGATCGCGGTGACTTTCAGCAGCCCCTGACGGCGCAGGTTCAGGCGCGTAGACAGCACTCCGACTGGCCGAGCATCTGCTGCCTCGAGCACGGTTGTTTCGTCGGAGTGGGAGATTGCTCGGTACGGCTCGCCGGGGGTGGGCTGATAGCCGGGCATCCAACTCACCGAAGTCTCGTGCACTTTATGGATCCACGTTCGCTGACGGAGGGCGACAGTGCGGGTGGCGAAGCTCATCCAGAGATCGCGGGTGGTCGGTGTAGGCCAGGACGCGTCTCCCGTTGCGATTTGTACTGCCTCGGAGATCATCCACTCGTGTAGCCCGGCTGGGGTCGTGAATGCGGCTTCGGTTGACTCCACCGCGACGAGCGCTCCCGACCTAGAGGCGAAGCCTGCTCGCATCAGCGTCGACGCGGCCCTGTTGAGGGTGCCGGCTTCCACAGCAGCGACGCTCAGTCCGGTCTCCGGATTGGATAGATCCCAAGGAAATGCATCGAGGTTGGGGTGCGCTGCGGCTCGGACACGGACGGCTTCGAGTGCCCACGGGAGCCGGTACGCCAGGGTATCTTCGATGAACTCAGCCGTTTCGAGGCTGTCGTCAGCCGCGATTTCCGCGACTGGACGCCCTCGCAGCCACCCGACCAGGATCTCTTCCCAATTGTCGGGTTGAGACTTGGGCGTGAAGGGGAAGATCTCGAACACGATCTTGGCGAAATGGACTACGGCGTTGATCGCTTCGTCGTTCATGCCGAGCTGGATGGCCGCTTCGGCGATTTGCAGGTGACGGTTGAGTTGCTCTGCCTTCGAATCGAGTGCCCGGCCGGTCGCGAGTCCAACGCCGGCCAGGTAATAGCCGCGCCGCTGATCCGGTGTCGTGCTCCGCCAGATAACTCCAGCTCGGGCCACGAGACCTGTCCGCAGGGCGTCGCGCACCGGTTTCTGGTAGCGAGCAATTGTCCGTGCCCACAGCGATGAAGCGAGAACTGCATCGAGCGCGGCGCCGAGATCCTGCTCCGTGACAGAGGAGTCGCTGAGCAGTCCGAGGATCGCGCAATCCAGGCTCGCGAGTTGGCCCGGCCAGAACTTCATGGCGTCGCTCGTGGTTTCTTCGTCTTCGGTGGCAATCGCCGGGAAAGACCAGTCGGCAAGCCCGGTGACGTACTCGGTGAAGTCGTCCCAGTCGACTTCACCGAGACTGTCGGACATCCTCTGGAGCATGGTGGTGAGGAGTCGGACGAGTCCGCTCTGCATATCCCGCAGCTGCGAATCTTCGACCAGCCGCTCCCAGTTCTGTCGTGTTCGACGGGTGGGCTCGAACATCGGATGCACCACGAGTCCGGACGAATCGACGAACGCTCGTCCAGCTCGGCCCACGATGTTGCGGAACTCGGCGGCGTCGATGATCGTCCGGTTTCGCCACAGACTATGGACCACCAGCGAACTCGCCGACAGGTTCAATCCCTGCGCCAGCGTGGGGGACGAGACGGTAATTTTCAGCGCTCCCTGTTGGAGGAGCTTCTCGACTTCTTTCCTGTAGGGCCCGGGCAGAGATCCGTGATGGATGGCGACGCCCATGCGTAGGCAGGCTAGGAGAGGATGGTCGGCCCCGAACCATTCTTGGCCGATGCTGAGGGCGGTGTTCAGGACGGTCGGGTCGCCGTCAAAGACGCTGCGGAGTGCACCTTGCCGGGCCAGCTTGACGATCAGTTTGGCCAATGCGTTGACCGAGCTCTTCAGTGGGCAGAACACCAGGACGGTCTGGCCGTCATCGACGAGGCGCCAGGCGGTGGCCAGCGTGAGCTCTTGAGCGTCTTTCGGGAATGGGAGCTTGCGTTGCTTGCTCGGGACTGTCTCCGCGGTGAGGAACCGGGGGACATACGGTTCTTCACCACCGACAGTGATGTTGAGCCTTGCGTTGTTGTCGCGCCAGACGACTTCTCCGTATCGGAGAACGGTGGGACGCCAGTCACTGCTGATCAGCCCATTGGGTTCGTCGTCTGTGAGCCAATCAACGAAATCCTTGACCTCATCACCCTCGGGCAGGATCGCTGAGAGACAGATGATGCGCCGAGTCTTCGCGTCGGGGCGGCGAAGGAGCCGCTGAATCTGGACTTCGTATCGCACTTCCCGCTCGTTTGCTCCGATCATGTGTCCCTCGTCGAGCACGATCAGTCCGACGTCATCGAGTAGATCCGGATCGTTGCGCAAGGCGAAGTCGAGCTTCTCGGGAGTCGAGACCACGATGTCGCGGTCCTGGAGGATGCTCTCGTCGACATCGCTGACCCCGATGGTGCCGTACAAAGATGAGATGGTCTTGCCGAGCGGGACGAAGGTGCGTTCGAGAGCGGTCTCGGTCTGCGCGGAGAGCGCGCGGAGCGGGGTGACAAACACCACTCTTTTTCCTTCGGCCAGGGTCGCGAGGATGCACAGTTCTGCGATGCGAGTCTTGCCTGCGCTCGTGGGCAGGGAGAGCACGAGGTTGTCTTGCGTACTGAGCACTTGTGACGCGGCTTCCAATTGGGAGGGCCAGAGGTCGATCTCGGAGCGTCGTCGGCGGAAGAGCGAGGCGATGAATGCGGCACGTAGGCGATCCCAGTCGCCAGCGTCCCCGCCTTCCGGACCCTTCGGCAGTACCACATGGAAGCTGGCATCCCAGAGGCCCCGCAGCAGGTGAATCGCCAGCCGATGGCACCACCACTGCGGCACCATACTCAAGGCTGCCGCGCCGCGCATACCCACCTCGAGTCGTGCAACGGCGTCAGTGAGGAGAGTCGGCTCGCCACGTTCGAACGCCAGCATGGCCACGCTGATCGCACCCATGAACGCATCCGTCAATGCGGCATCGACGACATCCAGGACATCGGCCCCGTCGTCGAGGTCGTCGTTGCCATCACCCGGGGTAAGTGTAGAACGCAACTCCTCGGCGAGGCTCGCGTCCGCGGCCCGCCCGTCCGCGCGGCTTTCGGAGACGAGCATCGTCAGGCCATCCAGGTCCCGGAGCATGAGTAGCACCAGGCATCTCTCGGTGGGGGAGATGTTCCGATCGTTGCGCGTCGCCGTCAGAAGCGAATAGGCCCGCGCTCAGAATCGAGCGAGATGAAAGCTAGCTGCGGCCACCACCCTGTGAAAGCCCGATTCTGGTGTCACCTCGCCTCGGGCGATGACTGATTCGATCGCTGTCGCCGCGTTCTCGAATGCCCGTCGAGATGCCTCGGCAGATCCCCTTAGATCGCTCAGCTCCAGTCCGTGCTCCAGAAGCGCATACCCGTAGGAGAGGAGGTCATGGCTCAGTAAAACGTCAAATGGGGGAGCGTCCTCTGGGAGTACACCTTCGCGCCATATCATTGCGCGTGCCTCTCCGCGCGCAAGAAGCCGGCCGCGAAATCCTGATGTCGTTGCTCGACCGATCGCGCTTTCGAGATCCTCAACGCGTGCGGGCATCGCGGATCACCTTCTCGAAGACTCGACGGATGAACGACTGGTGCTCTGGGATCTGCAGTCCCACACCGAGTCGCCGGATTTTGCCTTTATAGGCCTTGGTGTGATTGCGGAGCAACCCGAGAGGGTTGTTGCCAGACAACGTGAACAGCAGGTGCAGTACATCGCCGGATCGGATACGTCCGCGAAGCTGAGCGGCGAGGATCTTGACGTGCAGCTTCGTCTCACCCATTTCGCGGAGACGCGCGGCGACGAACATCAGCGCGTGAGGTGTCGGCAGGCCGTGCTCACTCAGCAAGGCTGTTTCCGCCTCGTCCAGCGTCGAGGTCGAGAGGCTCGCGCGACTTTTCGCCTCGCCCTTGAGGAACTCGAGCTTGTCGTCGTCCACGATGCGAACGCCGAGGAGATCGTCGCCGCGCATGGGCATCTCGCGGCTGTCCTTCCACCGCAGGCGTGCGATCATGCGGTATCCGAGTTCGCGCGCCACATACTGGGTGGCGAGGACCTCTCCGAGTTCGCCCGACCGGGTCCGCTTGCTGACCGGCAGCTTTCCGCTGAGAACCTCCGCCGCCTCCGGCTTGCCGAGCTCGCGTAACACTGCCGCGATCTCATCCGCAGACACATAGTGACGAGGCACGGCGGCAGCGGCCCATTTCACCCCAGCATCGACCGCGACCTCGTCGGCTGGCACCATCCGCACAACCTGGTGAGAACCAACGTTCTCCCGGGTGGTGGTCACCCACGTCTTAATCCGAGCCATTCGAACGGTCCTCCAAAATTGGCCAGGTCAAAACGAGTCGTCCGGCCTGTGATAGCCCGGACTGCTTATTCGAGTTGCCACCGTTCATAGGTCAGACCGCCCGTAGGTTCGCTTGGCTGCGTGACCGAGCTTGTGCATCCCCTTCGAGGGAGAACGTCACAAGCCCGAGCATGAGATCCTGGACGTCCTGTGCGCGCACGTCGAGCGCTCGAGCGATCTCGATGAATCCCGCGCCTTGGCCACGCATATCGTTCATGACCTGCGTCAGTAGGCTGGAGCTTTCGGCGAGCAGGTCGGAGCCGGGCTCGCTTCGTCGGAAGCCAGCCATTGAGAGCTGCTTCGCCAGTGTGCTGTAGGTCCAGTCAGAGATGACGCCTAGCCGATGCGCACGCAGATTGAGCGCCATCGCACTTACACGCCAACGCCTCTTGAGCATCAGGATGTCCTCGAGCATCAAGTTGCCGCGGATCGCGCCAAGGACGTCGGCGCGCGGCATCAAGAAGGAACTGGCAAAGTCGTTCGCTGCCTGCTCTTTCTCCTTTCCTGGTCCAACGTGCAACGACCCGCCATGCATGACGAGGTGCCCGAGTTCGTGTGCGAGGTCGAAACGTAGCCGTTCGGCAGATTTGTGCACGTTCAGGAAGATCACCGGCGTCGCCCCGTGCCGGAACGAAAAAGCGTCGATGGCTTGCAGCGGCCCGCCGGCCGAGTAGACCTTCGCGCCCTTGGATTCGAGAAGCTGCAGAAGGTTCTTGATCGGCGCCACGCCAAGCCCCCATGCGCCGCGCAATGCCTCGGCAGCTTGCTCGGGAGGAAGCTCGTCGTCGGAGTCGAGGAGGTCTTGGAGCTCTGGAACCTCGGGAGCTGGTGCCCGATATGTCGCTTCGATCCAGTCCGATAGTTCGATCGCCAGCGTTGACAAGCTTCGTGCTGTCGCTTCGTCCTTCTTTGCGAGTCGCGATGTTGCCCGGAAGTGAAAAGCATCCGACGGGGGGAGCGCCTTGACCGGGCGATAGAAGAAGTCGACCGGGAAATTGAGGACGCGCGCGAATTCACGGACAAGCTCCGGACTCGGCGTCTTCTTGGTGTTCTCGGCCTGAGATACCCAGGGCGCGGTCGTGCCCGCTTCAGTGGCGAGCGCGGTCGCGGTCATCCGACGGATGGCGCGCGCCATCTCAAGGCGTGCGGGAATGAAGGAAGTGCTCATCGCGGGGATACCGGTGCCTTAGCGCCGTGCGACGGTGAAGCCGAAGCCCTCGTCTTCTTCGCTGTCTTCCTCGAACGCGAACGCACCGAGCGCCAGGTCGAACGGCGGGAAGACGATCCGTTCCGACCAACTGTCGATTTGCTTGCCAGCCATCGAGGTCGGACGGGACAGCTCCAGGAAGACCATGCCGTCACGCTCGTTGTAGAGCAGAATCCAGAGGTACTTGACGTCGATTTCTCCGCCGTCGTCGGTCGGGTGGCCGAACATGGCCATCTGGCCGTTCTCGTCCACGCGGCGCGCGAAGGCCGAGCCCTTTGGGTTCTTGGTACTCGGTGTGCCCCAGTCGATGCCCGTGAACTCGTCGCCGCTACTGGTGATCAGCCCGAGGTTGAGGTCAGTCTGAGAGAAGTAAGGCAGGTTCTGCGGGTCCGAGCGCTTCCAGTCGAGCTGCAGCAGCATGAGTTGCTCATGAATAACCTCGACGGTGCGGTACCAGCGCGTCATGTTGGGCGCCGACTTCGGCGCACCCTTCGAGTAAGTGCGACTCTCCGCCGCACCCACCGCGACAGCACGCTCGAACACGTTCGCCTGGAGACGCATTGGGGACAGATGGCGCGCGAGATCCTCGCGGGTCTTGGGGGTGTGAATCGCCATGACGGTTCCTCTCTCGCGGCCGGTGGTGAGTCCCACTCTAACGACGGAGTGAAAGAATCACCACATCAACTCAGGTAAGGCGTGTCGAAGCGTTCAGTTCGGAAACGAAGGCTCCTCGCCCAATATCGCAGCAGGAAGTGCGTTCACCATCGCAAGCCCCACTCGGGGTCCGGAGATCGTTGGAATCGAGATGCGGGCCGAGTCAATGGATCGGTGCACCACGCGGTCGCCGTCGATCGTTGCCGCGTACTGGCCGGCGGTGTCGAAGACGTAGCGGCCCTGGATCGTTCCTAGATAGATTCCCGATCCGGCAAACAGCCGGTTACCGTGTCGTTGCAACGGACGGCCATTCTTTGTATAGAGCTGAGGCATGTTGGCATTCTCCGTCAGGCCTCCGACATTGCGACTGAAGGAATGGTATGCCGCTCACCGAGGAACAGAAGGCTGAACGAGCGCAGAAGCGTCGCATGACCAGCGCACTCAAGGAAGAGGCACGAGCGCATCGCGACGAAGCGAGGCGACAGGAATGGTGCGACAAGGGGATGTATCTCACTCGCGAGCAGGCGGCCGCGGGGGAGGCATGCCGAGGCTGCGGATTGCCGGTCATCGACAACCTCGGCAGTTGGCCCGGGACGATGTATCTCACGGACGAACAGCGCGTCATCTACGACGCGGACCAGAAGCGCTACCGCGAGATGCATCCGAACTGCGATGCGCACCGCTGGAGCATTGCAGTTTCGCGAGCGACGCATTGTGGCTACTGCTGCCCACCGATCCCGATGTCGCGCGAGCAGGCCGAGGGAATCCAACGTATCTTTGCCACGGTCTCCGAGCGGCGGGAGGGAGAAATGGATATCTGGGCCCGTTCCCTGACATGTGGGCACGTGGTGGAGCAGAGCGTCCACCACACCAACCGGGAGCCGGGCTTCTCGACGCAGTGGTGCCCGGAGTGCGGGCTCACTCGCGGCGTCGTGGAATCGGAGAAGGTTGTCGAAACTGCAGCGCAGACGGCGGAAGCGAACCGGAGGCGCGATGACAAGATCTCGGAAGCGGAGCGTGAACTAAAGAAGGCGGAGAAGGTGGCTGCCGGAGCGCGGAAGAAGCTTGCCGCGCTTCAGGTCGATCTCTAAAACGCTCGTGCGTGCTCACCAGTCCCGGTGGACAGTTGAAGTGGCAGGGACGGCGCGGGCGTGTCCTCGAGCCGCCCGGTAAAGTGTAGAAAAGTCAGTTCAAAGAGGAGGCTGCGATCGATGCCGCTGCACCCTGGGTGGAAGGACTGGCAATGCCCCAAACGCCTCCGCAGCTTGCGCGAGCTGCGGGGACCGATCGTACTTGGGGGACGGGATGACAGCTGAACCTGTACGAACAGTTCCGGCTGTTCTGGAAAAGTTCGGCTCGACCTTTTCAGCCTTCACCGCGGCCTTCAACGAAGGTCAGTACGTGCTGTGGCTTGGTTCGGGTATCTCGCGTGACAGGGTGCCAAATGTTGATGCACTCCTCGAGCGTGTCGTAGAGCACCTCCGGTCGAACACCGTCAACGGCGACACGGATGGTGAGTACCAGGCCGCGCTCACCGAGGTGCTGCAACTCGCCGGTCTGAGGCGCGAAGAGCTGGAAGGTATCGATTTCTCGATCGCAGTCGGGGAATGGCCGCTGCGGGACCGCATCATTCCCTCGCTGGTGACGAACTACTCGCGTGTTCTTGATGTACTGGTGGGCGACGGTAACCCCGACGACTACCTCGTCTGGACCGGTCTCGATGTCCCGAATACCTACGGCTCGCCGGACCTTGAGCCCGATGTCGAGCACTATTGCATCGCGATCCTCATGTTGGAGGGACTGGTCGCATCAGCGGTTACCGCGAACTGGGATGGGCTCCTTGAGAAGGCACTGGATGAATTGACTCCGGCGTTTGGGTCGCTGGTCCGGGTCGCCGTAAAGCCGGATGACTTCCGCATCGTCGGGCCACATATGGAGGTCATCAAGTTCCACGGCTGCGCGGTGCGTGCCCGAGATGATGAGTCCGAATACCGGGATTTGCTCGTCGCACGTGAATCACAGATTTCACAGTGGACTGAGCAGCCTGAGAATCGATCGATGCGCAAGCACCTTGAGATGCTCTACACAGACCGGTTGACGTTGATGCTTGGCCTGTCGGCGCAGGACGCGAACCTCCATACGGTGTTCGCGGGAGCCATCCAGGACTTGGCTTGGCCGTGGCCAGCGTCACCGCCGACAGTCGTCCTCAGCGAAGAGCACCTGGAGTCGTATCATCGGAACCTTCTGAAGATTACATATGGCTCGAATCACCAGGGGAATGCTGGCGCGATCGCACAATCCGCCCTTTTGGGTGCCTATGGCAAACCAACGTTGCTGGCTTTGGTCTTGTCGTCGCTCACCGAGAAGCTGAGCTTCCTGATTGGAGACGAGATTGGGAGTATCTGGGGTTCGGCAGCGGTCATGCAACTGCGGACGGACCTCCTCGGCCTCCGCGACTTGGCAGCCCGTCATGCTGACCCGGACAGCCCAGAAGTGCTCGAACATTTGGAAATTATTGGGTTTCAGCGAGAGTTCACTGCCCGACTTATCGACGTAGCCAACTTGGCGCTGAGCATCTTTCGCACGGGTCGAATGCCCGTACCCGGTAGCGGTCGCTATGAACCGTTGTCCGATCGTCCTGCCGCCCAAGCGGCTCTCAACGCAGATTTCCCTTCGAAGCAATTCGGACGGCTCGGCGTCGCTCTGGCTTTGATTGGTCGCGGACTTACCTCGGGGCAGTGGTCCGCGGTGCCGGGCGATAGCAGGGCCGGCGGTGATGGGGTAGTTCGTCTAGTCACGAGCGAGCGTAACGCCCGAGTGTTCTTCGTGAAGGACTCCAACGCGTTGACACAGCTTGAGTTGCAGGGTTCATTCGATGACAGCGATGAGGATGTACTGATCGTGATCGCTGACGAAGAGCCCCCAGCCCAGACCCGGTCGCCGAGATCTCGCTTCGGTCGTGATGGCAGAGCCAGCGCCGGGCGGTTCAGCGTCGCATCCAGCATCGCCGACACAGCGTCTGCGGACGACTTATATGAGGCGTTCCAACTTGCAGGCGGGTTCTGATGACAAGCGTTCAAAATGTCCTCGCTGTGCTGGAAAGCGCTGGTTTCGAACGACTTCCCCAGCCACTTACGGTTGTCGGCACAGAGTTCGACTTCGAGGCCGCGGCCCGCGGAACGGACACGTCCCATGACTTAGTTCTGGTTGCGACTGACCAAGTTCCCCGTCGGCGCCTGCAACGTCTCGTCGCGGGCTTAGCCCGTTCCCTTGACCTGGCGGCGTCGCGCCGACCTGTGAGTCTCGTGCTTCTCGGCGGAGTCGCCGCCTCTGATCGAATTGAGTTAGAGCGATACGCCCGCATCCTTCCCATCGCGTCCCCTATACCCGATATCGCGGAAATTGAGGAAGCCGTTGCCGTCCTCCTGCCACTGAAACTGCCGAATACCGATCTCGTTCACGGAAGCGACCCAGTCAACGAAGTGATGGCCGTGCTCGGTCCCCTTAAGGCGACATCTGACCACATCGCGCTCATCAGGGCTGCTACCGACGGACCGGACGCAGTGCGCGAAACTTTGCGCCGCTATGCGAATGAAGGCGCGGGCTGGACCGACGAGGTGGGGGATAGTGATGAGTGAAGTTCCCATCCGGCGCCTGATGGTCTCCGATTTCCGGCGCATAGAAGGCACTCGTGAACTGCCTTTCGATGCACCCGTCGTACTCATCCACGGCCCAAACGGAACAGGAAAGACCAGTGTCCTGTCCGCGCTAGAACTCGCCCTGACCGGCGGCATTCGAAGCATGGAGCGACAGTCCGATCGATACCGCGCACACCTCCCGTTCCTCGGCCAGTCCTACGCAACGGTTCGAGCCGACGTCGCCGAGTACCTACAGCCGGGAACGCCCGGCACCCCGCTGACCGTGAACGGTGCGCGATTGGAAGGCACCCCCGCCTTCAACGCCGCCGCCGCGAAGTTCTACGCTGAACGGTGCTACCTGGACCAGACATCGCTGGGTCGTCTCCTCGACCTATACCAAGCCCGCGAAGGCAACGGACAGACAGCGCTCGAGAAGTTCGTCAACGAGCTCCTTGGCCTTGAGAAACTGGACGCTCTTCGCACTGGGCTCAGCGATGCAAATGACTTCAGGCTCTTCAAGAAACTCGCGGACGGCGTCGACGAAGCCGACCGCGAAGCGAAGACAGCAGCCACGCAGCTCAAAGAACAGACTGCTCTGCGAGCCGAAATCCGGACGCAGGTCACCAACGCGCGGGCCGCGACCCGCGAGGCCGTCGCTGGACTCGATCGCGAAATGACTGACGGCGATTCAGATGTGGACCTTCTTGCGTTCGTCCGGTCGACACTCGACGGCGACACCACCCGTGTCGAGTCTGCCGCTGCTGTAACGCTCCATCAGGAGCTCATCGCCTTGGGCGGTCGTATCTCAGCACTGGTCGAACGTCCGACCACGCAACGAATCGAGGAGACCCGCCTTGCGCTGGCGGCTGCGACCGCCGACAAGGAGGCGTGGGAGGCCGAGGGCGGGGCGAAAGTCCGGGTGTGGGAAGCGGCAGCCCAGGCTGCTGGTGTCGACCTGCGCAGGGAACCGCGTATCGCCGTCGAGTACGCTACGAACTTGGCCCTCCAGGAGCTCAGCGATGCCTCCGACGTTCGCGCGCAGGTCGAATCGGTTGGCACGCAACTGGAGGCCGACCAAGCTGCGTTGGATGTGCTTCAGACTCGACTCGCTGATGCTCATGAGCATTCAAGTGCCCTCGTCGAGGGCTTAGCCGCAGTCCGCAGCGTCGTCGACGATAGCAACAGGTGCCCGGTCTGCGACCGTGACTTCAATGAAACAGGTCGTCACAGCCTCCTAGCTCACATCGATACAAAACTGGCCGAGCTCACCAGTCACGGACAGCAACTTGTCGACCTGCGGAACGAGCGCGACGAACTTGCGGCACGGGTCACTCGTGTGGAAACTGAGCACACCCAACTCATAGCCCGGCTCCTTTCTGCCGACCAGCGGCAGGCCGTCGAGGAGCGTCACGCAGCCCTCATTGAACTCGCCGCCCAAGTCGGAGGAATCGAAGCTACCAAGTCCGCCGGGACGGACCTCTTCCGGCTCGTGCGTGACCTTCAGCAGTCACTCGACGATCTTGACGCCGCTACTTCAGAAGAGGGGCACATCGGCGGCGAGCTCGCCAGATACGCGGGCCTTCTGGAGGTCGCCGCGGTTCCGACGTTCGATTCGTTCCAGACAGTGTCGGCAGAACTGCTCGAAAGCGCCGAAGCTCAAGTTGCCCGCCTCACAGACAAGGCCAATCAGTACCGGAAAACAGACGTCGAAGCGGCTCGCCTTTCGGCCGCGCTCGACGACGAATCCGCAGCTGTCCAACGCCTCGCCGATATCGCCGAACACAAGAAGCAATGGGACGACCGTGTCGCTGAAGCGAAGCGCCGCCAAGGGGTAGGGAAGGAGGTCCACGAAGCCGCAACACAGGCACGCACCAACATCGTCCACCGTGTCTTCACGGAATCCCTCAACGAGGTCTGGAAGACCGTATTCACTAGGCTCGCCCCGAACGAAGGGTTCATCCCAAGCTTCGGAATTCCCAGCGCAACTAAGAAGACGTTCGACATCAAGTTGGAGACCACCCACCGCAACGGAGAAGCCAGCGGCCCGCCCCAAATGATGCTGTCTGCGGGCAATCTGAACACCGCAGCACTGTCCCTGTTCCTCGCGCTCCACCTCGCCGTCGAACCGATCGTCCCGTGCCTTGTCTTCGATGACCCCGTCCAAGCAATGGACGAAGTACATGTGGCGCAGTTCGCTGGACTCATCCGCCTCCTTTCGAAGCAGAACGACCGGCAAGTCATAATCGCCGTCCACGAACGCGAACTGTTTGAGTACTTAGCTCTCGAGCTCAGCCCTGCCTACGAGGGCGACGAGCTCATCACCATTGAACTCGGCGAACGCGCAACCGAGGAAGATCAAGGCATCACCCGCCACCTCTGGGCACCAGACGCTGCGATAGCCAACTAGCTTCGATCTGCGGGGAACCTCGTCGGATTTTCGGACGATCTGTTTCAGGAGGGTGGGCACTGGAAACCGTGCACGCGAGTGCTCGTTCACCCTCCCTTTGACATGGTCAACTCAAACAGGCTCATCCCAATCGGGGGTGTAGGAGTTGGGGTCTGAAGCCGCCGGTCTCGAGCAGGCTTCGGGCGATGTAGTTGGTCAGGTTGCGGAACCCGAGTGCGGAGCCGCGCAGGTGTTCGAGCCGTCCGTTGAGTGCCTCGGTCGGCCCGTTGCTGGTGCCGGGTCGTTCGAAGTAGGCGAGCACGTCGGTGGCTCGCTTCTTCAGGGTCCGGCCCAGGGTGGCGAGCTCGGTGAGCACCTTGGGGAGGCCGGCGCTGAGGTCGGTGATCAGCTTCTCCATGAGCTCGCGGCCACGTTGCCGGTCCTCGTGGCGATAGGCGGCGATCATCCGCTGGTAGACACCCCAGGTCGCCTCGACCTCGACGTGAGCGTCATCAACGAACAGCGCGCGTAGCCTGTCGCTCTGCTTGTCGGTGAGCAGGTCCGAGCCGGTGTGCAGCGTGCGCCGCGACTTGTAGAGCGGATCGTCCCTGAACCCACGGTGCCCGTGGATCGCGAGTTGGATCCGGCGCCGGCACCTGTCGAGGGCGTCACCGGCCAGGCGCACGACGTGGAAGGGATCCATCACCGTGACCGCGTCCGGGATCTCCTCCGCAGCGGCGGTCTTAAACCCGGTGAAGCCGTCCATCGCGACCACCTCGACCGCGTCACGGAAGGCGTCGTCGCGGTCGGCGAGCCAGGTCTTGAACGCCGCCTTCGACCGGCCCTCGACCATGTCCAGCAGCCTTGCTGGGCTGGCGCCATCGCGGACCGGGGTGAGGTCGATGATCACGGTGACGTACTTGTCGCCACGCCTGGTGTGGCGCCAGACGTGCTCATCGACGCCAATCACCTTCACGCCCTCGAACCGCGTGGGGTCGTTGATCAGCAGCCGCTTGCCTTCGGCCAGGACCGCGTTGTTGGCGGTGTCCCACGCGACCCCGAGTCCCTCGGCGACACGGGCGACGGTGAGGTGTGCGACCACGATCCCTTCCAGCGCCCACCGCAGCCCGGTGCGCGAGAGCTTCGCGCGTGGCTCCGCCGCGGCGCTGGTGTCTTGGCGCCACACGTGTCCGCAGTCTGCACAGCGGTAGCGGCGCACTATAACTTCCAGCACGGTCGGTCGCCAGCCCAGCGGCTCGTGGGCCAACCGCCGGATCACGGTGTCACGAGCGGCGCCTTCGCTGCCGCACCGTCGGCACCACTGATCTGGTTCCACCACGCGGCACGCGAGGACCGCACGATCCGGTTCAAGTCGTTGCCCGATCACGCTCAGACCGAGGCCGTCGAGTCGAGCGAAGGCGGTCAGGTCAGGGCGGCCGAAGCCGGGCGGCGGGGTAGCGTCGGGCACGTCGAGGTCTTTCCGATGGATGGCGTAGGAACCTCCATCGTCGGGAGACCTCGACGTCTATCTGCGGACCGACTCGGCGGGGCGCGATCGTCTCGTGCGTTGGCGGACTACGGGAGCTTGGACGCGAGGACGTCGGCCGCCAGGATCTCGGGTGCTGCGCCGAGGAGGTGCTGGTTGGCCATCAGGGCTGCGACGATGGCGCCGTTGGCGTGGGCGTCGCGAGCGGCTTCGTCGGGGAATGCATCGAAGATCCAGAAGGTGTCGGCGTTGGTCCTGACCGCGAACCAGACAATCGTTCCTACTTCTTCGTTGGCGAGTGCGACAGCGCCGGCGAGCAGATCGGCGACCGCGTCGTGCTGTCCATCGGCCGCGACGATCTTGGCGACGAAGGCATACGGAAGTGATGCGGGTGTGGACATGAGGGACTCTCCTTGACGTCGGGGTTCTTCGTGGGACGAGTTCAGCGTATGACGAGCGAGGGCCGGTGGGGAGTGGCGTATACGGCAGTATTGCTATTGTTTACGTCATGCGTATCGGACTGATCGCGATCGACGGCTGCTTCGGTTCGGCTATCGCGTCGATCATCGACATCGTGCGGGTGGCCGACGGAGCCCGCGGCGATGTCGACCCGCGGATCGACCCGATCGAACTCGCCATCCTCGGACCGAAACGGCGAGTGACCACGACGGCATCGATGACCCTGTCGGTGGACCACCCGCTGCCGGAGTCCGGAGAGTTCGACGTGGTCGTCGTCCCTGCGCTTGGAACCCTCACGGCCGCCGCGACCCACGACGCCCTCCAGAGTCGAGATGCTCGTTCGGTCATCGCCTCACTCGGGCGCCTCGACGACGCGACCACCCGGATCGCCGCGGCGTGCACCGGCGTGTTCGCCGTCGCCGAGACCGGACGGATGCATCATCGGAGGGCGACGACCAGCTGGTTCCTGGGGCCGGAGTTCCGGAAGCGCTATCCGACCGTCGCCCTCGATCTCGACACCATGGTCGTGGTCGACGGGAACCTCGTCACCGCCGGCGCCGCCTTCGCCCACATCGACCTCGCGCTCTCACTCGTGCGATCGATCAGCCCCGACCTGGCCCAACATGTCGCCAAGCTCCTCATCATCGACGAGCGCCCGTCGCAGGCGGCCTTCGTCGCCTACGAACATCTCCGGCACGAGGACCCGATCGTCGTCGAGTTCGAACGCTTCGTGCGCGCCCGCCTGGACGAACCGTTCAACGTCGCCTTCGTCGCGCAGTCGCTCGGCACCAGCCGGCGCACCCTCGAACGACGAGTCCGTGCGGCGCTCAACCTCACTCCGCTCGGCTTCGTCCAACGGCTTCGCACCGAACGAGCTCGACACCTCTCAGCAACCACGGACCTCACCTCCGCCGAGATCGCGCTACGGGTCGGCTACGCGAACGCCGAGACTCTGCGCTCCCTCCTGCGCAGGGAGCGACGCCGTTCCTGACCTATCGCCATGCCTGTAGCTTGTGTCCTAGCGCTCGGTTGGAACCACCTCTCAGCACGTCGCGTCGACGCTCCTGCGTCGCCCCTGGACTACCCACTCGACACGCCCGCAGCACAGCCCATGTGACGTGCCCCGGCTTCCCGGACGGTCGGGGTTGGGTGGCTGTGATGTCGCTGCGTTCTCGTCGAGAGGGTCAGCAGACCCGATCAGAGCCGATTGGGATGAGCCGCGAAGGCGGTTAGGTCAGGGCGGCCGAAGCCGGCCGGCGGGGTAGCGTCGGGCACGTCGAGGTCTTTCGGATGGATGGCGTAGGAACCTCCATCGTCGGGAGACCTCGACGTCTATCTGCGGACCGACGCGCCCGGCCGACCTACACCTTCATCTGGGAAGAGCCCTCAAACACCGACATGGCGTGGAGTTCTTCGGTTGACCTCTGCAGAATTCTAGATGGCGTCAGTGGCATCCCGACCGGGCTCTCTTAGAAGGTGCGTCACTGGTCGTCGATACCATCAATATATGACCCGCCGAAACTCCGAGCGCGCGATAGCCGAAGCGCGCCGACGAGGTGCCGTGCAGGAGCGCCGCGGCAAGAAACGGGAGACCTCACCGCCTGCCAGCCCAGCGTCAACCAGCGTGCCAACCGCCCCACACGCTGCGTTGTGGGCTGCTTCCCGCGCCGGTGCGCGTGCCGGGCGCGGCTTTCGTTTTCAGGATCCTGTGATCCGACCACGCCATTTCATTCGGCGCGCGTCGCGCACTACGACTGCCGAATCAAGGACCCCCACGTCTACGTCCAACGTCAGAACCGACCGCCGTCTCATGCCGGGTTCTGCTTCAGTTCCAGAGCGTGAGCTTCTGCGGATTCATCATCATCCGCACATCGGAGACGACTCCGTTCTGCACGTCCAGGGTGACGACGCCGAAGATCCGTCCTTCATCCCACATCGCGAAGCCGGTCCCGTCCGGCATCTCCTGCTCGAGTAGCACGACATCGGGGTGCTTGTGGAGCGTCCCCAAGAGGAAGCGTGCGACCTTGTCGTTTCCAACCACCGGATTGCGCGCAGCCGACACGATTCCCCCGCCGTCGGACCGTAGCCTTACCTGCGGATCGAGAACGCGGACCAGTCCGGCGATATCCCCTGCGCGGGCGGCAGCGGCGAACGCCTTCACGACCTCTTCGTGCTCCGCATGCGAGGCGCGTCGACTCCTGCTCTGCTGAACGCGTCGCCGCGCAGACGTCGCCAGTTGCCGACACGCGGCAGGCGTGCGACCGACGATCTCGGCGATCTCATCGAAGGGCATTGCGAACACATCATGCAGCACGAACGCCACTCGCTCGGCAGGTGTCATCGATTCGAGCACGACGAGCAGAGCCGTGCTGACCGACTCGTCGAGCGTCACCCTCTCAAGAGGATCCGTCGACGCACCCGTCGGCGGTCTGAATGACTGAGTGGGTACTGGCTCGGGCAGCCACGGGCCGACGTACGTCTCCCGTCGATGGTGGGCCGAAGCGAGCACGTTCAAGCAGACTCTGCTAGCAGCTCGCGTCAGCCACGCTCGAGGAACCAGGATCTCGTTCCGCTCAGACTCGCTCATCCGGTACCACCGGATGTACGTCTCCTGAACCGCATCCTCGGCATCCGCCATCGTTCCGAGCATGCGGAACGCCAGCGAGATCAGGTGGCGCCTTTCGCCGAGGATCTCATCCTGCTCATGGTGATGTGAATTGATCGTCATGGGTCACCTTTCCCTCACTATATCGACGATGCGGACTGAGCGAATGTGAGGTCGGACGCATTCGATCACCGACCGACTATGCGACGATGCGGAGCGGGTGCTCAAGCAGCTGCACGATGGTTGCCAGGAACCGCGCCGCGAGTGCGCCGTCGATGATGCGGTGATCCGCGGTGAGGGTGAGACGTAAGCGAGTACGTGGCGTGACGTCGCCATCGACGAGAACGAGCTCCTCTTTGGCGGCACCGACGGCGAGGATGGCACCCTGCGGAGGGTTGATGATCGCGGTGAAGTGCTCGATGCCGAACATTCCGAGGTTGCTTATCGTGAACGTGCCGTCGCTCATATCCTCAGCAGTCAGTGTCCGTTCGGTGGCTTTCGCTATCAGGTTCCGCGATGTCGCGGCGATCGCACTGACCGCGGTCCGATCCGCATCCTTGATGACGGGGACGACTAGGCCGGCGGGCGAAGCGACGGCTACGCCGATGTGTACCCGCCCGTGTACAAGCGTCGTGCCGCGACCGGAGTCGCTGTACGAGGCGTTCAGTCCGGGGTGCATGCGCAGTGCGAGCGCTGCGGCACGAACCAAGAGGTCGTTGACGCTGATTCTCGTTCCGGACTCGGCGTTCGCCTGGTTGATCTGCGAGCGGAGGGTCAGCAGGCCGTCGACATCTGCGGAGATTGTGGCGGTGAATGTCGGAACCTCGATGGCGCTCTCGGTAAGTCGCGCGGCGATGGCCTGGCGGATGCGGTCGAACGGCACGGCCTGCGATTCGCGCGCGTCGCCGGACGTCGTCGCGGTGTCGAACTCGGGGGCTGCTGACGGCATCTCGAGCGCGGCGTCGTCGAGATCCGCGCGGATGATGCGCCCCCCGGGGCCGGTGCCGGTCAACTGATCGAGATCGACGCCGCGCTCGCGGGCGAGCCGGCGCACGAGCGGCGTCGCGGCACGATTGTCGGGCGGGTCGAGATCAGCGGGCACTTCGCCGGCGTCCGACAGGGGGATCGCCGGGGGCTCGGCTGACGGGAGCGCCTCCGCGATCGACTCGGGGACATCATCGGACGTCGCCGGAATGGTGCGTGCGGCGCTCGGTGTATCGTCATCGCTTCCATCGTCGAGTCGGGCGATTGGGGTGCCGATGGCGACGTTCTCTCCTTCGGGGACGAGGATCTCGACGAGGACGCCAGCATCGTATGCCTCCTGTTCCATCAGTGCCTTGTCGGTTTCGATCTCGACGAGCAGGTCACCGGGAGCGACTGCGTCGCCGGGCTTCTTGTGCCAGGAGGCGATGGCGCCTTCCGTCATGGTGTCGGAGAGTCGGGGCATAAGGATGTCGATCATGAGAGAGTCCTTTCAGGCTCGGCGTGTGACGGCGTCGATGGTTTCGCGGATCGCGCTCATCGCGTCATCCAGGGAGGGCAACGCGGCTGTCTCGAGCGTCTTCGCGTAGGGCATGGGTACCTCGGCCATGGCTACGCGGCGCACGGGAGCGTCAAGCCAGTCGAAAGCGCCGTCGGAGATCGTCGCGGCGATCTCCGCGCCGATTCCGTAAGTCAGCCAGTCATCTTCGAGTACAACGGCGCAACCGGTCTTCTTCACCGACTCGACGATGGTTCCGCGATCGAGTGGGCGCAGGCTGCGGAGGTCGATCACCTCCACATCGATGCCTTCCCCGGCAAGCCGCTCGGCGGCCTCTCTGGCCACGACTGCCATTCGCGAATATGCCACGACTGTCACGTCGCGTCCCTCGCGTGCGATGGCGGCTTTGCCGATCTCGATGCGCTCGGGCTCGTCGGGCACCTCACCCGTCGTGTTGTAGAGGGCGAGGTTCTCCAGAACCAGCACCGGGTCATCGTCGCGGATGGCCGCGCGCATGAGTGCCTTGGCGTCAGCCGGAGTCGACGGGGCGACGACCTTCATCCCGGGGACGAAGGCGTAGTACAGTTCGATGTTTTGCGAGTGGGTCGCGCCCAATTGCTGTCCGCCGCCGCCAGGGGTGCGGATCACCAGGGGCACCCGGGCTTGGCCGCCGAACATGCCGTAGATCTTGGCGGCGTGATTCACGATCTGATCGAGCGCGAGAAGCGAGAAGTTGATGGTCATGATCTCCACCACCGGACGAAGACCGACCATTGCGGCGCCGATTGCGGCTCCCGTGAACCCCTCTTCTGCAATCGGGGTGTCGCGGATCCGCTTGGGACCGAACTCTTTCAGCATCCCCGCGGTGATCTTGTACGACCCTTCGAAGACGCCGATCTCCTCGCCGATCAGGAACACGTTCGGGTCGTGGAGCATCTCCTCGCGCAAAGCGTCCTGAACTGCCTGCCGATAGGTGATGACAGTCATGCGATCACCTCCAGACGAGTGGTTGCTGCAGGTCTCGGCGCGGCCGGGTACAAGGCGTCCCCCGGTAGGCGGCGGGAGTCGTTCACGACGGGGGTCGCATACGTGTAGTCGAACAGGGTGGAGACTTCCGGGTGCGGACTCGCGTCGGCGAACTCGACTGCACGAAGGACTGCTTTCATCGACTCGGCATCGATCTGCGCGATCATCTCATCGGTGAGGATGTCGCGGACTTTCAGGTTGTCGGCGTATGACGCCACGGGGTCAGCGGCGATCGCGTGCGCTGCTTCGTCCTTGCTGCGATAGCGGGCCGGATCGACGACCGAATGACCCTTCATGCGTCCCGTCATTGTCTCCAGCAGATACGGGTTTCCAGACCTGGCGCTGGCGAGAGCGGTCTGCATCGCCGTGTACACCGCCTCCGGATCGTTGCCGTCAACTCTCGCTGCGGGCATCCGGTAAGACGCCGCGCGCCGGTGCAGCTCGGGTTCGGCGGACGAATTCGCGACGGTCGTCCCCATCCCGAGACCGTTGTTGTTGACGACGTAGACGATCGGCAGACTCCACAGAGCGGCCATGTTCAGTGATTCGTGGAACGCGCCGATATTGGTCGTGCCGTCGCCCATCAGGCAAACGACGACATCGCCACCGCCTCGATAGTCGATGGCCAGCGCCGTTCCGGTGGCCAAGGGGACCTGGCCACCAACCACGCCGTATCCGCCCATGAACCGGGAGGCGATGTCGAACATGTGCATCGAACCTCCCCAGCCCTTGGAAACGCCGTCGCTGCGCCCATACAGCTCCGCCATCACGCGTTCGGCAGAGATACCGCGGGCGAGCGCGTACCCATGCTCGCGATAGTTCGTGTAGAGATAGTCCTCCGGCGCGAGCGCCGCGCAGAGTCCTGCGACGGTGGCCTCCTCACCGAGATTCAGATGGCAGTACCCGCCGATCTTCGCTTCGGAGTATGAGCGACTCGCGCGCTCCTCGAAGCGGCGGATCATCACCATCTGGCGGTAGAAGCCGAGGGCGAGCTCGTTCAGCATGGATCGGTCTGCGTCTGACGGAACCGCTGGGGTCTCTTCGCGGCGGGCGGTCTTCATTTTCGGAGACATGCGGATCCTTTCCTATAGCGCCGTCGGGGCGACCACGAGCTTCATGAGCCGCGATCGACCAATCACGCATCTCGAACGAGGGGAGGCGGTTTTCACCCCACCAAAAGGAAAGACCGTGCAGGGGGCTCAGTTGTGAGGCCGTGCGACCGAGTTCCCGCGAGGTCACATTCGGACGGGCTGCGAGGTCTTCATTGGTAAAGAAAGGAAAGAAGAAATGCAGAACATCCTCATTGTCGGAGGTGGCTACGCAGGCTTCTACGCGGCGTGGAACCTGGAGCGGCGGTTGCGTCGGGCCGAGGCGAAGATCACGATCGTTGATCCGAGACCCTACATGACGTATCAGCCGTTTTTGCCTGAGGTGGTGGCCGGCTCGGTCGAAGCACGTCATGTCGTGGTGTCCTTGCGCAGCCACCTGCGCCGTACGACTGTCGTGCCGGGGCGCGTGACTTCGATCACGCACGCCGACAAGAAGGTAGAGGTGCGGATGCCGGACGGTTCATCGCAGACGCTCCGTTACGACATCATCGTGGTGACGGCGGGAGCCGTGTCGCGCGTGTTCCCGATCGACGGGATCTCCGAGCACGCCATCGGCCTGAAGACCGTCGAAGAAGCGGTGGCGGTCCGCGACCAGATCCTCACGGCCTTCGAGGACGCAGCCGCGCTTCCTCCGGGGCTCGAAAGGCGTCGCCTTCTCACAGCGACTGTGGTCGGCGGAGGCTTCTCGGGGGTGGAGGTGTTCGGAGAGATGCTTGCACTGGCCACCTCGTTGCTGAAGTCCTACCCGGAGCTCCGCTTCTCCGAACTCAGCTTCCACCTCATCGAAGCGAACGGACGGATTCTCCCGGAGGTGACGGACAAGCCCGGGCGATGGGTGGTCGAGCACCTGACCCAGCGCGGGGGCATTGTGCACCTCAACTCGCGGATCACTTCAGCGGCCGGGGGAGAGGTGCAGCTCTCCACCGGAGAGCGGTACGCGTCGAACATCCTCGTCTGGGCGGCTGGCAACGCCAGCAATCCGGTGGTCGCCTCGCACACCGACCTGCCGATCGATGCTCGAGGACTTGTGATCACGCGACCTGATCTCCGGATCGGGACCTCTGACGAAATCGTAGAAGGCGCCTGGGCTGCCGGAGACGATGCGGCCATTCCGGATCTCGCGTTGCCGGAATCCGGAGCGCGCACCGTGCCGAACGCGCAGCACGCCGTACGCCAAGGGCGTCTGCTGGCGAAGAATATCACCGCAGTCGTTCGAGGGGAGCTTCCCCGCGACTACCGTCACCCCAGCTTCGGTACGGTCGCGACGCTGGGACTCGGCCACGGGATCTTCCAATACAAAGGCATCGTTGTGAAGGGGCTGCTCGCCTGGCTGATGCACCGCGGGTATCACGTTCTGGCGGTGCCGACCTGGGACCGCAAGGCAAGAGTGCTGCTTCTATGGATCGCGTCCTTCCTCTTCGGGCGGGACATCGTCTCGCTCGAGTCGGTGCAGCACCCGCGGGCAGCGTTCCTCGAGGCCATCCCCCCGATCGTGACACTGGCGGTGCCCACGCCGGCGGAGGTTACCCGTGCCAGTTGATCGACGTCGGCCACGGTCACTCACCGAGGCGGCGTCGAATCGTCTTCGCGCCACGCGCATGGGTGGCGCGATCGCCGCAGCGCGAAAGGAGTTGCGCGGACGCTCCGTCCCCCTGCACTGGACGAACCTCTTCGGTGTGATCACGGTGGCCAGCATCGCGGTGCTGTTCATCACCGGCATCCTGCTGATGTTCGTGTACACGCCCTCGAGCGAGCCCGTCACGTATCAGGGGCACTATGCGCCGCTGTTCGATCGAGAGGTGTCGCGCGCATTCGACTCGGTCATGAGGGTGTCGTTCGAGGTGCCGGGCGGTCTTCTGCTCCGACAGCTCCACCACTGGTCGGCGCTGATCTTGCCCGCATCGATCATGATCCAACTGCTCGTGACGTTCTTCACCGGAGCTTTCCGACGTCCCCGGCGCGGCAGTTGGGTGATGCTCTTCCTCCTTCTGATCGTCGCACTCGCCGGCGGATGGAGCGGGTATGCGCTACCTGATGACATGCTCTCCGGTTCCGGGCTGCGCATCGTCAACGGGATTACGCTCGGCATTCCAGTGATCGGAACCTGGTTGTCGTCGGTGCTTTTCGGCGGAGAGTTTCCCGGCAGGATCATCGAGAATCTGAACCTGATACATGTCCTCATCGTCCCAGTCGGGATCGTCGTATTGATCGCCGGTCGGGCGCGAGCGGCATACAAGAACAAGCCTCCCCAGTTCGCCGCCGGTGGCCGGGAAGAGAACAATGTCGTCGGCGTACCTCTCTTTCCCAACGCCGTGATGCGCGCGGGAGGCCTTTCTGCGATCGTCGTGGGTCTTCTCGTTCTCATGGCGACGCTCGTCACAATCAGTCCGATCTGGGCGTACGGCCCGTCCGACCCAGGCGGTGCATCGGCGGGGAGCCAGCCGGACTGGTACACCGGCTTCCTTGACGGCGCCCTCCGACTCGTGCCGTCGGGCTGGGAATTCGAGCTTTTCGATCGCACGTGGACCGTTGCGCTACTGGCTCCTCTGGCCGTCGTGGGGCTGTTCCTCCTTCTCGTCGTCCTGTACCCGTTCCTTGAAGGATGGATAGCGCAGGACAAGACAGAGCACCACATCCTCGACCGTCCACGCAACACGGCCAATCGCACAGCGACGGGTGTCGCGGGGATGATGTTCTTCGGAGTGCTCTGGCTGGCCGGTAGTGCCGACGTTCTTGCGCTCGTGTTTCAGGCATCGTTCGAATCGATTATCGGCAGCCTGCAGGTCACTCTCATCATCGGCCCGGTCTTGGCGTTCTTCACCACTCAACGTGTATGCCTTGCGCTTCAGCGCAAGGACCGCGACCTCGTTCGCCACGGTTACGAGACCGGCAGAATCGTGCGGATGCCGGGCGGTGAGTACGTCGAGATCCACCAGCCGCTCGACGAATTCGAACGCTGGCGGCGCGCGATGCCCGCTCACCAGCACGCTGTGGAGGCGCGACCGGACGAGAAGGGGCATCTGAGCCGGGTCGAGCGTGCGCGAGCGTGGCTTGCCACACGCTTCTTCGCTGACCGGATCGACAGCGCACCGCAAGCGATCACGGGCGAACCGTTGACCGAGATCGGCACGCCGAGCGAAGGATAGCTGCCGGTCTCTGGAGCCCGCCGCCGAAAAAGCGCGAGACGTCACTCAGGAGTCCGTCTACCCGAAGTCGTCAGCGCAGTTTGGGGCGCACCGGGGCCCATTCGTCGATGCGGGGCTGCCCGAAGTACATCAATTCCCAGCTCGCCTCATTCGCGAACTTCTCCACGAGCGTGGTCCCCTGCCATCGCTCGACTGTCACGTCGCCGACGAAACGGTGATATGCGCCGTCACGCTGCTTGAGACGTGCGGTGAGTCTGCGAAGACCCTTCATCCGTTCGATGAAGGTGTCGGCGACGAGGTCGCGGCTCTTGGTGAAGGCGACGACGTACCTGTCGGCGTAGTCACCGTGGAAATAGGTCGTGACGGCAGCGACCGGCTTTCCCGTCCTGGCGTCAAAGTATGCCTTACTCGCGCGGAACCTCGTCAGGGAAGCGTCGTCGGCCACGATCTCTCCGTCTTTCGCGAGCATGAAGACCGGCACGGGTTCGTAGCCGTATTTACCGTGCGAGGTGATGTATGAGGCGATCACCGTGTAGGGGCCAGCCTGCCCCGTTGCTCGGTACCAGTCGTTGATGATCGATTCCATGCCGACGTTCCCCCAATTGTGGTCGTGGTGGCCAACCCCGATCGCCGCATGGCGTACGCCGTCGATCTCGTACGACCCGCCCACTGTTCCCAGTGGTACGGCGGGCAGCCACGAGAATTCGAGGTCGCGAACTTCATCGAAGACGAGACAGCCCGTGTGCGGACGCCACGGCCTTATTTCCGCATCAAGGGTCACGTCGATTTGGAGGTCGTCGATTTCGACATGTATCTCATAGTGGTCGAGGTCTCCGGTGAAGGTGTTTCGACCGATTCGGACGTCGGCTCCGTCTCGTCGCGACGAGTAGTCCTCTGCCCGGTACGCGCGGATCACGCGGAAACTTCGTCCGTCTGGCAGATCCAGGTTCAGACGGATCATGGGGCTGAGTGGCTTGTCAGGCGCGGAAAAGTCTTTGGTCAGGAAGGTCACGACGAGCTTCGCACCTCCCTCGAGATGAGCGTCGAAATGCCACCATTCATAGGTGCCTCGACGGCCGTCGGTGCGCGCGCCGTCTTCCCAGGTAGCCACGTCATCTCGGCTGATACCGAGGCGCTGATAGTCCTCATCGCGGTTAGCGAAGCGGCCCTTGTGTCTTGCGTTCATGATGCATCCTTGCCTCTTCTGCCAGTGCGGCCCGACGCCATATATACGACCGGATCGCCCCCGCGAATGTGAGGTGTCCGGCGCCGGACGGGATGGTGCAGGCTAACCCCTCGGTAGACTCTTACGGTTCACTTTCGAGAGGAATGCAGTGCGGATCACAGGGCTTGGCCATGCCGGGATGTTCATCGAGACGGTGGGTGGGAACATCATCTGCGACCCCGTTGTGGGGCCGTCTTACTTCGGTTCCTGGTTCCCGTTCCCCGACAATCGCGGCCTGGATTGGGAGCGGTTCGGCCAGGAGGCGGACTTCCTCTACATCTCGCATCGGCACCAGGATCATTTCGATCCGAGGCTCCTCGAGCGCTACATCCGCAAGGACATCGAGGTGCTGCTGCCGGAGTACCCGATCGACGATCTCGAGAAGGACATCCGTGCCCTCGGCTACACGAACATCACGTACGCGCCGGCGGGAGAGGTCATCGAACGCGGCGATCTCAAGATCATGATCACGCCGCTGCGCGCGCCGAGCGACGGTCCGATCGGCGACTCTTCGCTGAGCCTCGATGACGGCACCGCGTCGGTGCTGAATCAGAACGATTCCCATCCGCTCGATCTCGAGGCGTTGCTGAGCTTCGGTAAGCCCGATGCTTACTTCACGCAGGTGTCCGGTGCGATCTGGTGGCCGATGGTTTACGATCTGCCGCTTGACGCCAAGCAGAACTTCGCGAAGCTCAAGCGCGACGCGCAGAACAAGCGCGCGATGTACTACGTGGAGAAGGTCGATGCCCCGCATGTCTTCCCTTTCGCTGGGCCGCCGATGTTCCTGCGTGACGACCTGTTCGACTTCAACGGCTTCGGGAAGAACGGCGAGGCGATCTTCACGGATCAGAAGCAGTTCCTCGCGCATATGAAGGAACTCGCGCCGCAGTACGACGGGCACCTGTTCGTGCCGGGCACCGTCGTGACGGTCGAGGGTGCGTCGGTGAGCACCGAGCAGTCCCTGTACACCGAGGCCGAGATCGCGCACATCTTCGACGAGAAGTGGGACTACCTCGAGTCGCAGCGGGCGAGCCGGCAGCAGGAGATCCGTGACGAGGAGGCCTCCCGTGCGGAGATCATCCCGCCGGCCGAGATGCTGGAGACGCTGAAGGAGTGGTGGGAGCCGCTGCTGAAGAAGTCGCGCACGATCCGTCTCGGCGTCGGGGGATGCGTGCGGTTCCAGATCGGCGAGCTCGACATGGTCGTCGATTTCCCGCGCGCGAAGGTCCGCGAATACGCGGGGGAGGAGTGCATCTACTGGTACACGATCCCGGCCGATCTCGTGTCCACGAATATCCGCGATCACGAGATCGACTGGTCGAACTCGATCTTCCTGTCGATGCAGTTCCAGGTGGGCCGCAGCGGCAAGTTCAACGAGTTCCTCACCACGTTCCTCAAGTGCCTGTCGGTCGACCGCATCGAGTATGTCGAGAACTGGTATCAGGAGCAGACGGACCAGACGGAGGATGCCGAGATCGGCGACTGGCTCGTGCAGCGCCGCTGCCCGCACCTGCGGGCCGACCTCACGAAGACCGGCAAGGTCGACGAGGACGGCGTCCTCACGTGCAGCATGCACGACTGGAAGTGGGACCTGAAGACGGGCCGGTGCCTGTCGACGAGCGGCCACCCAATTCGGTCCACGAGGAGGGCGGAGGCCGTTGATACTGCCCTCCGCCCCTCGGGCTGACCAATCTACGGTGCGGCTATTGAGCCTGGTCGGTCGGACGAATGAGGATTTCGTTTACCGACACGTGCTCAGGCTGGGTCACGGCATACATGACTGCTGATGCGATGTCTGCCGGCTGCAGGAGTCGGAGGCGAGTTTTCATCTGGGCGGCCATCTCGCGGGTTGTCTGGTCTGTGATGTGACTCACGAGCTCGGTGTCCGTGAACCCGGGTGCCACGACGACGACCCGAACACCCTGCGCGGTCACCTCCTGACGCAACGCCTCGGAGAATGCTGCGACGCCGAACTTCGAAGCCGCATACACCGCGCTTCCTGCAGAGGACACCCTGGCCGCGGTCGAGGAGACCTGCACGACCGTACCCTTGCTCAGCAGAAGATGAGGCAACGCCGCATGGGTTACATACATAGTGCCGAGCAGATTGGTGCGGATCATCGCGTCCCATTCTGCCGTGTCGGCGCCTTGGACCATCCCGGTCAGCATGACCCCGGCGCCGTTGACAAGCACGTCAAGTCGGCCGAATCGCTCCACGGTCGCTGCGACAGCGTGTCGCACGGACGATTGGTCTCCGACATCCATCGTTAGCGGAAGGATCTCGCCGTCCGCGCGGTCAGCAAGTTCCCTCAGCCGATCCCCCCGTCGAGCTCCGATGGCCACGCGGGCTCCGGCAGCGGACAGTGAGAGCGCTATCGCTTCGCCGATGCCTGAGGATGCGCCGGTGACCAGCGCCACCTTGCCGTTCAAGAGCGCAGGCAGGTCTCTTCTATCGGTCATTTCCTTCTCCTTCAGCTCGTTCCACTTAAACGGACCAATAGGTCCGTTTAATCTCAGCATATACGGACCGGTCAGTCCGGATATGCTGGGGCGATGAGTCAAACTGGCTATGAGACGAAGACGGGCGAGGTCGTGGGCGCGCAGCGGCAGGACGCGCAGCGCAACAGGGAAGCAGTGATCGCAGCTGCTCGCGTGCTGCTGGCCCGCGGAGGCGTCGACGTCTCGGTGGCCGAGATCGCACAACGCGCCGGCGTAGGAAAGGGCACGGTGTTCCGGCACTTCGCGTCGAAGGAGCTGCTCGTTGCGGAGGTTGTGAGCGAAGCTCTCGAAGGACTCCATGCTCGGGGTCGCGCCTTGTTGCAGAACCGGGACCCTGCGCAGGCCCTACACGACTTCATGACGGATGCGATCGCCCTCCAGGCGGCGGACAGGGCGTTCTGCGAGATTGTCGCAGGCGCGGAGAGAAACGAGGCGCGGATTCGACGAGCCGTTGAACGTTTGCACGAGCTCGTCGACCAGCTGACATTGCGTGCCGTCGGGGCCGGTGTGGTTCGTCCGGACTTGACCGGCAGAGACGTTGCGCTTCTCCTCAGCGGCATCTATCAAACGGCTGCTCCTTTGGCGTCCGACGAGCCGGAGCTGTGGCGTCGCTACCTTGTGCTCGTGCTCGACGGGCTTCTTCCGAGGACGATGACGCCCCTCCCGAACTAGTGGCTCCGCGACCGACCTCACATCCTTCTCCTCCGCATGGACTCTCATAGTGAACGGCCAGTGGCCTGCAGGCTGTGCATCCTGACCTGCAGCGTGCGCGACTGGTCGAGGGGCCTGAAGATCGGCCGGTGCCTGTCAACAAGCGGCCAACCGATCCGGTTCACACGGGGTTGAGTCGTCCAATGGGGACCGCCCAAACACCCCAAGCGCGACGAAGACTTGATCGGTTTGCTCGAGGTGACCGCGGGTGAATGCGTGTGCACGGCTATGTGCGGTCTCACGGCCACCTCGTGTGGCACGCAAGACGATTCCAAGCTATTCAGAACCGTGAGTGAGACCCGGAACATCAGCATCCCTCGTGCCCCCTGAGGCCGCGAAGACCGGTTGCGATTTCGGCGCTTCGGAGCCAGTGAACGGTATCCGGAGATGACGCGTCACGTCGTTCCGCAGCGACGAGAGCGACCCAATGGTGCGTACGACAGTGGTTCTGGGAATGGGAGGACGTTGTGATTGTTGCGAAAGATGTTTGTAGGGTCGTAAAGACGCTTGACGGCCGAAAGGCGTCGAAGAGTAGCCTCGGGGTACGCTTGTTTGATTTCATCTTGCGTCGCCCCATCCAGGAACCCGACGTACGCACCGTCGCTCCGCGATGAGATGCCCGCCCATATCTGGTCGGCAGAGGCTGAGAACACAGCATCCGCGTCATCCTCCGAGGCGTTCTTTGTAACCGCGATAAGCGTCTCAGCCGTGCGGTGCGCGTAAGCGGTGTCGGTCTCCGGAACCTGTGCGATAGCACCACCAAGTCCGCGGAAAGATATAACGCAGGGTGCTGAGGTTGCAACAAATTCCAAAGCTCTCGAAATGACGCGATCGTTCAAGATTGGCACGAAAGCATTCCGCATCGCCATGTGATCAGCGCGAAAATTGGAGACGTCTTCTAGGACATCGGAGTACGGGGCAATCTTCACGGCTTCTTTTCGCAACGACGTGAGCCTTCGTAGCCTGTCGGTGGCCGATCTTGCAGCACCCTCATCATCGCTTGCGTAACACCAACGCACGTTCACGCTGCTCGACGTCCTGGAGGAATTCACGGACACGGTGAGAACGGTCGTGAGGCGATCGTCGCTGCCTCTTACTTCGTCGGCCCAGCGTGCCACAAGGCCCGCAACATCCACCGGTTCGTATTCAATATCTCCGTATAAGATGTTCTTGATCCGACGCGGCCTGAACGTCAACTGAGTAAGTACACCAAAGTTACCGCCACCCCCTCGTATTGCCCAGAATAGCTCTGGATGGGAGTGCTCACTGGCCTCAACTGTGTCTCCCTGCGCCGTCACGACTTGCGCGCTGACAAGGCTGTCGATCGCGAGTCCCTGATGCCGGGCCATCCGTCCGATTCCGCCGGCTAATGTAAGCCCGGCAACGCCGACACTTGCGGTGTCTCCCGACGAGATCGCCAGCCCATGGGGCGCGAGTTCGTGAGCAACCATTCCCCACGTAGCACCTGAACCGATTCGGACCAGCGGTTCGGCGCCTGGTAATACCGAGACGGTACTCATCCTCGCAGTCTTTAATAGAACCCCAGATGGAGCGAAGGTGTGACCAGCGAGGCTATGACCGCCACCTCTCACGGAGAGCGTGCTGTGGGTCATATGGACAACGTCCAATGCACGCATTACGTCCGTCGGCGTCGAAGGTGAGAATATCCTCATTCTTGTGGTATCGCTTTCCGTGGCGTCATAAGCTCGGATTGAGTCGCCGCGATGACGCAGTCTATTTCGGACGGGAGGGTCAACGCCGCTGCTCTTTCCCGACCCGATTCACTCAAGTGGGACGCTTCTAACAGGACGTATTTTGGAGATTGTCAGACCGAGGATGGCTCCAACAAAACAAAATACCGCATTCGCGATTATGGAGGTGATAAACGCACCCGCGATGGCGTGGGTCGTCGAGCCGCCATCGGCAGCGAAAGCGAAGATCGTGGCCAGGACAGGCGTGCCGATCGCAATTCCCACTTGCTGGCTTACTGTGACAAGTCCAGTCGCTGCGCCCTGCAGTTCTTCCTCGATTTCACTCGTCGCGGCTACAACGAATCCAACCGTCGCGATAAGACTGGCCGCACCCTGTACGACCAGAAGGGCGAGCGTGAGGCCGAGCAGCGTGATACTGGCGGTTGTGAAGATCAAAAGCAGCACACAGAGTCCTTGAAGGGTGAAACCGAACGTAATTGCGCGACCTGCGCCGATTCGCCCGACAATTCTTCCGCCGAAGGTGCCTCCGATGACGGTGCCGAGCCCGAGGAATCCAAAACAGAATCCGGTTTGCAGTGGTGACAAATTTAGGACGTCTTGTAGCTGAATCGTGAGCAAGAACACGAGCGACGTCTCCGTCAGGAACGCGAGAATACCTGCCAAGTTCGGGATTGCTGTGGCACGTTTAGACATCAGTCGACTGGGAAGGAGAGGGCTTGCTGAACGTCGTTCGATGAAGAAGAAGGCGATGAATCCCGCGACACCGCAGGCAACCATGGCGCCGCTCGTCAACGTTCCCCATCCCTGATTGACTGAGTTTGCTGTGCCGTAGACAAGGGCAGTCAGTGAAAGAGTGATTGTGACGGCTCCCCAGAAGTCGAGCCGCTGATTGCGGGTGCCACGGGATTCGGCGATTGATAGCGGGACGAGCAATAGCACGACAGCCGCGATTGGCACATTTACGAAGAACGTCCATCGCCAACCCACTGCATCGGTGATGACTCCGCTCAGGATTGCACCCGTGGTGAAGCCCGCTGCCATAAGGGCCGCATTTAGGCTTAGCGCCCGTGCGCGTGCTGGTCCCTCGGGGAAGCTGGTGGTTATCAGTGCGAGCGCCGTCGGCACCGCCGCCGCGGTGGCCAATCCCTGCAGCGATCGCGCTGCGATCAGAGACGTGAAGTCTGGGGCGATTCCCCCTGCGAAAGAGGCTAGCCCAAGCAATCCGATTCCAAAAAGAAATAGTTTGCGGCGCCCCCAAATATCAGCCACTCGAGCAAAAAATAGAGTGAACCCCGTCGAGGCCAACGCGAAAGCTGTGATGATCCACTGCAAGTTTCCGGGACTGATATCGAACTCTACGCCGATTGATGGCAGTGCCACGCTAAGGATAGAGAAGTCGACGGCCAGCATGAAGCTGGCTGTCAATAGCGATATCAGACCTATTAGCTTTTTTCCGCGGATGGCGGGATTTTCGTTCGCTTCGACCGGCGCGGGCGCGAGATTCGGGTCTGGAGTTCTCATTTTGGTCTCCGGTTCTGGCTGGGGCGTGACGCCAGTGAAACAGAGCGTGTGGGTGGTCACTAGCTAGGTCAGGCTTAGCTGAGTGCTCTCCAACTTGCCGGCGGTCCGGACGACGCGCTTATGTTTCCGCCGCAACGGAGCCCGCGTGAGTGGGGTCTGGTTGGGTGGCGAATGAAGCGAAGGTCGACTGAAAAAAAGCCCAGATAAAGCGACACTTATGATGGTGATTGATCCTGGGTCGGTGGACCGCTGGATCTCTGGATTGAGTTGGCCCGTTCCATCTTGATTTCCCTCGAACCCGGGTGCGCGAGCGCTTCTGCCAGCTGTGCGTGCGCGCGCCCAGAGTCCATAAGATGCGTGTCACAGTATGGATCGCTCATGGTCGACGGACCCGTGCTTGATGCTCGGGAGGTCGAGAATCGCTGATGTCTCCGGTGCTGCGCGACCTCCTGCCCGATAGGCCTTCGGAGAATCCTGCGCATCGAAAGGACCAGAGCCCGACACCAACGCTGAGGAATGCCTGGGACGTCGGTTCTGTGAGGTGTTCTGCGTTTGCTTCGCGCTCCTTGGTCACGCATGTCCAGCACTGCAGCGATACGTGCATGCTTTCATCAGCAAGGTTGCGTTCGAACGGGGCGCCGTTTGCCGGGGATGGTGAGGCGCATGTCGCGGTGGCACACGCGACTACCGAGGTCAAGAAGACTTCAAATGTTTCCAGTCCGGGCGCATGACACGGGTTCACCACTTCAGGCGGGATGTCATCGCCCGGAGAGCCTAAGGGTTGCTCTTTGGACGTCGCGAGATCCGGATCTGCGGGGTGCGGGCCTCTTGTCCCCGCGCTGGTCGGTCACCTTTTGGGGACGGTTACGCCGCTCTCGACGCGACTCCGGGGGCCACCTCACATTCCTCTCGTCTGCCCGGTCTCTCATAGTGAAGGTCCAGCGAGCGGCCGCCAGGCTGCGCTGGCATATCGCGAAGGGAAAACTATGAGAATCGTCATTGTCGGAGGAACCGGGCTGATCGGCACACGGCTCGCCGAAGTCCTGAGTGACGCGGGCCACGATGTCGTCGCCGCGTCTCCCTCGACGGGAGTGGACACGCTGACGGGGGCGGGAGTCCGTGCAGCATTCGCCGGTGCCGATGTCGTCGTGGACATCCCGAACTCGCCTTCTTTCGAAGATGAGCCGGTGATGGATTTCTTCCAAAGGTCCACCCGCACGATCGCTCAGGAGGCCCAGCGCGCGAACGTTGGTCATCACGTAGTTCTGTCCATCGTCGGTGCTGACCGCATGCCGGACATTGGATACATGCGTGCGAAGGTCGCCCAGGAGTCGATCGTCAAAGCCAGCGACACCCCATACACGATCGTGCGGGCGACTCAGTTCTTCGAATTCCTCGCCGGTATCGCGGAAGGAACTGCGGACGAGACGACGGTACGGCTGTCGCCGGTGCTCATGCAGCCCATCGCCGCGTCCGACGTGTCCGATGTCCTCGCGGAGGTCGCCACGAAGCTGCCCACGAACAGCACGTGGGAATTGGCGGGACCCGAGGCGCTGCCGATCGTCGAGTTGGGCCGCCGCGTGCTCGCGCATGCCGGCGACACACGCGCGATCGTCGAAGACCCGGCCATCGGCTACTTCGGCGGGAATGTGAACGACCAGTCCCTGACTCCTGGGAACGACCCCGCCCTGCGCCACCGAATTGCCGAGACAAGCCTCGACGAGTGGCTCGCACGTTGACCTGCATATCCGAAAAAATCACGAGAGAAGTGGAAAAATGACTGAAGAGAATGCCACCATCGACAGCTCCAAGGAGTCTGTCATCACGACGCTCGCCTCCGTGGAGGGAGCCAATATCCCGGATCCGGCGGAAGCCATGACGATCCTCGTAGAGGTTCCTGCAGGCGGTCCGGGAACGCGCCCGCACCGCCACAGTGGCCCCGCTTTCGGTTACGTCATCGAGGGAGAGATGGTCTTCGAGCTCGAGGGTGCGCCGGCGCGGGTCGTTCGCGCGGGTGAGACCTTCTGGGAGCCGGGCGGCGACGTGATCCATTACCAGGACGGCAATAACCTCGACGACGCCGTCACCCGATTCGTGGTCACGATGTTCGGCGTCCCCGGCGAACCCATGCTGACGTTCGTCACGCCGGAGGAGCTCGAGGAACGCCTTCACCGCCGGGCCGTCTGACGCCCGACGCGACCGAGCCGTGCGCGCCCTTGGCCTAGCGGTCAGGGCGCGCACGGCTCTTAACGTTACGAGGCTAGCGTCGACGCGAGCCTGAGCCGATCGCGCTTCTAGCGCATTGCGACCCAGTCGAGGGCGCCAAGCTTCCGGCCGCCCGAAGGGATCAGGTAGACGTCATGCACACCGGCGGTCGCCGCGATGTTCGTGGAGCGCGTCTCGAATCGGGAGGTGGATCCGGTTGAATCCGCGCTCAACGTGCCGATCTTGGTCCCCAACAACGAATCGAGCCGCACTGCGTACTTCGCCCCGGTCGCGTCCGACGCGATCGATGCCAGGAACTCTGAACGCCCCGCCCCGAAGTCGACGTCGCGGAAGACCAGCACATTCGCGCGATCTATCCCGGTGACGACGGTGCCCGTGCCGCCCGCTGCTGTCGACGTTCCCACTTTCAGAAACGCCGACTCCGCCTCCAGATGGGTGCCGGTGGTGAGGAACGCCAGCGAATCCAGATCGCCGACGCCGGCCCATCCGATCGCCTTGACGAAGACGTCATGAATTCCGGAAGTGGGGGAGATGCTCGCGAACTGCTCGGAGAACTTGTCGAACCCCGCGGTCGAGTCGACTCGGAACTGACCGATGACCGGACCATCCGCAGCGTCGATGCGAATCTCGAACTCCTGATTCTCGTACGGATCATCGGTGGCGACCGTCATGCGGACAAGGTCGCGTCCGTCGCCAAAGTCGACACCGGCATAGGAGACCCAGTCGCCGCCATCGAAGCTGCCGACCACGGTTCCGCTCGCGCCGGGGCGTGTCGACGTGCCCGAGCTCGCGGAGAATGACTCCGCCTCGATGTTCGAACCGGTCAGAGTCGCGCCGGAACGCCACGTCGGAGCACCGTACTGGTACGCGCCGGCAGTAGGCGCCGCATCGACCGATCCGTCGCTGTAGGGCGGGCGCGTCGTCGCGGCGTTTCGGGCAGGCGAGTTTTCGCCGACGGTGAAGTCGTGCGTCGCGGGATTCGTGAAGGCCGCGTTGTCGTTGGGCACATTGCCTGCAAGCGTCACGCCGGTCGCGCTGTCCACGTCACCGAGATTGTTTGTAACCTCGATGTCCTCGTACGTGCCGCCGAAGAGACTCAAAGCCTTGCGATCGGTCCCGCTGGTGTTGTTGATCACCTTGGTTCCCGAGGCATGACCACCGTTCGGATTGATGAGGACGACCCCGTAGGTCGTCCGGTTCCACGTGACGTTGTCGGCCACGACGCCGTTGATCGTCTCGAGATCCAGGTAGACGCCCGGCGCGGGGGCGACCGTGGAGACGGGAGCGGCGTCGCGCATGGTGTTGTGATCGATGAGGGTGTCGCCGAGGTCCACGCGGCAGCACACGTAGACCGCTCCGACGTCGTGTACGAGCTTGCCGTAGTGGCTCAGGTCGTTGTAGCCGATGCGGTGTCCGGAGGCATCGTAACCGGCGACCTTGTTGTCGATGTTGATGCTGCTGCGGCCCGTGCCGGTGATCGTGTTGTGCATCACCGAGTTGTCCGTTCCCAGCAGGTTGACGCCAGCGGCATAGCTGCCCATGTAGTCGGTGTCGGTGATGACGTTGTTGAGGACGGTGTTCCGCTCGCCGGTCACCACGACGCCGTTGCCCGCGCTGTAAGCGATCGAGGAGTTGCGGAGCACATTGTCGGAGCCATGGAGTTGGATGCCGCTGGTCGTCTCACCGGCCGTGAGCACATCGCACGGATCGGAGGGGGTGACCGTGTTCGGGTCGATGCCGAGGTCGGCGTATTCGGACACGTAACGGACGGACACCCCGTCGAGCGTGACATGCGTCGTCGACGCTGACGTGAGGATGCTGGTGCCCTTCAGCCCCACCCCGATCACGTTGACGTACGACCGGCCCGACAGGTCGAAGCCGAACTCCCGCTGCTTCGCCTCGATGCGTACTGCTTCGGGATCGCCGTCCGGAATGCGCACATAGAGCGCGTCCGCCTGGTCGTCGTAATGCCATTCGCGGTCTCGTCCGAGCAGCGCGAGCTTGCCGGAGAGGGCGTAGTAGTTGGTCGTGTTCGGGCTCAGCCCGACACAACTGGGCAGTCCGTCGACGGTGACGGAGCCCGGAGCCGACGACGTCACACGACCTGTCTCGCTCACGAACCAGTTGTGCGACAGCAGGCGTGCGCCCACCCAATACCCTTCGGGCTGTGAGAGAGCGTCGTCGCCGAGTTGCGTCTGAGTGCCCCAATCGGCATGCGACTTCGCAGCGTGTGCGGGATCGTCCCCTGCATGTGGCCATGCCGCCTCCGGGGCCATCGAATCATCGATGAAGATCTGCTGCCCAGGGAGCGAGGTCGGCAGCTCCGCGTCCACGCGATAGACGGTTCCGGCGGTCACGGATGCCGCGAACTCGGAGTCCGAGAGTCCCGGGTCCGCTCCGATGAGATCCGCCAGGTCCGCCGCGTCGACCTGTTCCCAGCCAGTGATCTGATCTGATCCGTCGATGACCACATGAGCGCCGCTCGCCGCTTGGAAGGTGATCGGGAGCAACGCGGTACCGCTGCGCCCAGGGGTGACCGTCTCGCGATACGTGCCTTCCGCGATCACACAGGTGTCGCCGGGGCGGGCGACCTCGGCGCAGTGCTGAATGGTGAGGTAGGGCGAAGACGAGGAGCCGCTGTGGCTGTCGTCGCCGGTCTTGGCAACGTACAGGGTGCGGCCGAGCACGCTCGCGCTCGCCGCAGGCGGCGTCAATATTCCCGCACACCCGCCGACCGCGATCGCGCTGACAGCCGCGATCGCGATAACTCTCCGGATCTTCATTGATCAGTCCAATCGATAGGCGATTATCGTCGATCGAAATGAAAGCACGTCCGAGGGGCGGCGTCAATGAGCAATCGCAGGCTCCGCCGCGGCGCCGGGCTTCGAATCTCAGTCGGTTGTCGAATCCCAGACGAGTGCGAGTGGCGACGTACTTTCCGGCGCGTCGTCGACGAGTCCTTCGATGACGGCATCCCACTGCGGATCAACCGGGCCGCGGGCAATCATTCTGTCGATCATGAGCTCCCTGCCATCACGGGTCTCGATGACGTGGAACAAGGTATCGCCGTCGATCCAGATTCGCCACGAAACCATCCCGCTGTCGGTCAGAGCAGTGTGCAACGGCGAAGGGATCTGTGCGTGGACCCGAACGTACGCCGCGGCGGCGCCTGGCCGGAGCCGTGTCCGATATCCCTCAATGACCGTGCCCATCGCTCCCTCTCTATCGACTATCGCTAGTGTGACAGGACCGCGAACGATCGAGGAGCATGAAATGCCCGACACGATGATCAGCAGAGGGCTGCTGTCCGACCAGGTGTACGAGATCATCCTGGCCTCCATTCTTGACGGCAGCCGTGCCCCGGGCACCCGGGTCGTCGAGTCGGAGATCGCTCGCCAGCAGGGGATCAGCCAAGCGCCCGTGCGCGAGGCCGTGAAGCGCCTTGTCCACGCGGGGCTCGTCGAGTCCGTGCCGCGCCACGGAAGCTATGTGACGGATATCTCACAGGAAGAGTTCGCGATCGCCCGCACCATGCGGGCATCCATCGAACGGGAAGCTGCCCGGATCGCGGCGAGCGAGGCGACTTCGTCCGACATCGAACGATTGCGATCCGTCGTCGCACAGATGCAGCGAGCCATCGACTCCGACGACCGCGCGGCGTTCCGCGCGTTGGACGTCGAATTCCACCGCAGTGTGATCACGTCCACCGGCCGAGCTGTGCTAGCGCGGCTGTGGGACACCCTCGAGCCGATGCTGGTGAGTCAGCGAGCGATTGGCGATCCGGGGTATCTCGGGGATAGGAGTCGGGTGGTTTCCTGGCACAGCGACCTCATTGCGGCTCTCGTCGACGGGGACCCTGAGGCGGCTGCGGCGGCTTTCGCCGAGCATGCCTCCGGAGCGCTCGACCACCCGACGGCCTAGTTGTGGCTCGACGTGAATCCGCGCTAGAGTGCAATCGCCTATCGATAGGCGATTGCACTTGATCAAGGAGGATTCATGCGACACAACACCCGACGCGTTGTCGCGCTGACCGCCGTCTCGGCTCTCGGAGTCGTGGTTCTGGCGGGCTGCTCGACGAACGGCGGTGGAGGCGGCGGCGATGAGACAGAGTTGCGCATCCTCGCCAACATCACGCCCGTGCTGACCAAGGAGTATTACCAGGCGCTCGTGCAGCCCTGGGTCGACGAGCACGAAGGCGTGACCGTCACCATCGAGGTGCCGAGCGGGGAGAACGTTCAGTCGACGCTGCAGCAAGAACTGGCGTCCGGTGATGTCCCCGACATCGTCGCAAGCAACCTCGACCCCGTGGTCGCACCACAGCTGCTGGCATTTCCCGACGAAGCGTGGGTACTCGACACGCCACTCGCGAAGGAGAACGCCGTCGATGACAAGATCTGGCAGGTCGCCACGGGGGCGCAGATCCAGTCGCTGGTCTTCTACAACAAGGATCTCTTCTCAGCGGCGGGCGTCACCGAAGTTCCGACGAGCGTCGAGGACTTCACGGCGGCTCTCGCGGCAGTCAAGGCCGCGGGTACGGCGACGCCCCTCGGTACGGCAGGTGAATGGGTCACCGGGGCACAGTTCGCGATGATGTCCAATCCCGCGTTGCTCGAATCGGGTGACTTCTTCACCGAGGTCACGGACGGCGACGCTTCGTTCAGCGACAGTCCGTACGCAGAGTACCTCGACGCATACTCGGGGTGGATCTCCGAAGGGCTCGTCGATCCTGACGCCCTGGGGCTCAAGTATCAGGACTCGATCGATGCGTTCACGAGTGGTTCATCTGCAGCGCTCGTGATGGGAAATTGGCTGGTTCCGTCGATTGACGACGCTGGCGTGGACTTCGAGGTCGGCGTTTTCGCGTCCCCTTCGCTCGACGGCGAGATCGCGCCGCAGATGAGCGGACCGGCACAGCCGTACTCGATCCTGCAGGCATCGCAGAACCAGGACTTGGCGCTGTCACTCGTCGAGTACCTCGTCTCCGATGAGAAGGCCGTCACGGCCTCTCTGGAGTCCGAGGGCAACTTCCGTCAGGGCTACTCGTATGAAGGAAGCGCGCTGAACCAGGAGGTGGGCGCGATTCTGGATGCGGCGCCCGGTCTGGTCATCGGTACCTCGGGTCCCGGCATCCCTGGAGGGTTCGGCGACGAACTCAACAAGCAGGTGCAGGCGCTGTATGTGGGGGCGACCCCGGCGGATGCCGCTGCTGCGCTCGACGCATGGTGGGGCCTCAATGCCGCGCAGTGATGTACAGGCCGGGGTCGGCGGGGGACTCTCCTCGTCGGCCTCGGCCTCGGCCGCTCGACGGCGTCGGCGCGGTCGTGGCCGCGCCGAGTTCCTGGCGGACGCTGCGATGATCGGCCCGGCGCTCGCGCTGGTCGCATTGTTCGTGCTCATTCCGATCGTCATCGCCGCATATCTGAGTTTCACGAACTGGGATGGGTTCACCATTCCGCCCTCCTGGGTGGGCACGCGCAACTACGAGCGGCTCTTCCAGGACCCCGAGGCCTTCCGCGCCGCCACCTATACCGCGGTGATCGCCGTCGTCGGCACGCTCGTGTGCAATGCGCTCGGACTCGCCATCGCAGTGCTCCTCAACCGCAACTCTCGCGTCAACACGGTGATGCGTGTCCTTGTCTTCTCTCCCTATGTCATCGGGCCCATCATCCTCGGGTTTCTCTGGGCCTCGATCCTCGGTACCAACGGCGCTGTGAACTCCCTTCTGACATCGCTCGGCATCGAGCGCGTCCCCTTCCTCGCCGATCCCGCATGGGCGATGATCACGACCGTTCTCGTGATCATCTGGGCGAGCTTCGGACTCAACGTCATCCTGTATCTCGCCGGTCTGCAGACACTCGACGCATCGCTTCTCGAGGCGGCGACGATCGACGGCGCAGGCCCCTGGGCGACCTTCTGGCAGGTGAAGCTCCCCGTGCTCGCGCCAACCGTAACGCTCAACATCGTGCTCGTCGCGATCGGACTGCTCCGTGTGTATGAGATCGTGCTCGCGCTCACGGCCGGAGGCCCCGCCGGGTCCACACAGACGGTGGTGTTCAACATCCTCACCACCTCATTCAGCCGCTCTCAGCTCGGATACGGCGCCGCGCAGTCGGTGGTGCTGATGATCGTCATCATCGCGGTGACCGTCGCGCTCACGCAACTGCGCCGTCGAAGTGAAGAGGCGGTGTCCGCATGACCGCTCGCAGGATCGGCTGGATAATCGCGATCATCGTCCTGGTCGCACTCATGGGTGCACCGCTCTACCTCCTCGTGACGAATGCCTTCAAGACCGAGGGCGATATCGTCAGCGCACCCTTCTCGTGGCCCACCGAGGGGTTCACCCTCGACAACATCATCGCGGCTGCGACGTCCACCGACTTCAACGTGGTCGCCGCTTATGGCACCACGGCCTTCCTGGTGGTGGTCGTGAACGTGCTCTCCATCGTCGTCACCGGTCCGGCGGCGTACGCGATCGCGCGGGGCACCCGGCGCGTTCATCGCATCGTGATGCTGGTGATGCTCGCAGGGCTCTTCATCCCGAGCCAGACGATCGTCATTCCCGTCATCTACGTGCTCAAGTCGGTCGGACTCATCGGTACCATGCCCGGACTCATCCTCTTCCAGACCGCCTTGACCATCCCGACGACCCTCTTCCTCTTCACTGCCTACGTGCAGAGCATTCCGAGAGAGCTCGACGAGGCGGCTCGCATAGACGGGGCGTCACGGATCGGGACCTTCTGGCGGGTGATCTTCCCACTCATGGCGCCCGCGATCGCCACCGCGGTGGTGCTCAACGCCGTGGGAGTCTGGGCCGACTTCGTGAACCCTCGCATCATCCTCGGCCCCGGATCCGGCCTGTACACGGTGACGACCGGCGTCTTCGCGGCCATCAGCAAATACTCCACCGACTACACGCTCGTCTACTCGAACATGCTGCTGGCTGTGGTGCCGGTCATCGTCTTCTACGTTCTGCTCCAGAAGAAGATCATCGGTGGGCTGACCTCTGGAGCGGTGAAGGGATGACGCACATCACGGCGTCCGTGCCTCTTCGTGCGATCCCCCGATGGGCGCTCCTCGAACGAGAGCTGCTGCGTCTTCTCGACCTCGGGTGGAGGCGCTTCGCTAAGAGATTCTGCGAACCGGACGGGAGCCTTCGATACGGAGGGCGCATGTACGGACGCGATGGGGTCGACGACTTCTACGAGCCGTTCTTCAATTGGCCGACGCTGTATCGGCTCGGCGGGGCCGACGATCTCCTTCTATCGGCTAAACGGCATTGGGAAGGCGTCACCCGGCAGATGTCGCGCTTCGGATTCGTCCACGACGAGTACGAGATCGGCTACGACTGGTTCCATCAGGGCGAATCGCTTCCGTTGTTCCTCGGCATCTGCGCGGCTGACCCTGCGGACGAACGGTTCCGTGACCGCGCATTCCGATTCGCCGGGTTCTACCTTCCCGACTCCGAGACCGGAAACTACGACCCGTCGACCCGCACCATCGTGGCTCCGCACACGGGTTCTCGAGGCCCGCGGTGGGGCGTCGGAGAGGACTGGACGGAGTACAGCGCCGATCAGGCGGGCATGGAGATCTACGGGCTCCCGCTGCAGGATCTCGAGGGGATCGATACCTGGCACGACCTGCGCACCCGCGGAGCGGCCGCCCGCATGGGATCGGCCATGCAGGAGCGGATGGGTCGCGGCGACACCGCGGTGAATCTCGCGGCGACGACGCTCGCAGCCAACGCCTGGCTCTACGATCACGACGAGCGCTACCGTGCGTGGGCGCTCGAATACATCGACGCCTGGCGGGAGCGTGCTGAGGCGAACTGCGGCGTACTGCCTGACAACGTCGGCCCGAGCGGACGAGTCGGCGAGCTGCACCAGGGCGCGTGGTTCGGTGGACACTACGGATGGACATGGCCGCACGGCCTCCACACCATCGCCGCAGCCGCGACGGTCGCCGTGCTGAACAGCGTCATCCTCACCGGTGAGACGACTCGGATGGATCTCGCTCAGGGCCTTCTGGACACGGTGCTCGAGCATGCGGAAGAACGCGATCGCATCTCGGGGCAGGGCAGCCTGGGACCCGGGTGGGCGGATCGCCTGGGCGCTGACGACAGCACCGTGGAGCTCCTGGTCCCGTATCGCCATGGCCCACACGGATGGTTCGACTACCACCCGGTGCCAATCGAGCCGGCGATGTGGATGGAGTGGATCGACCACAGCACGGCGGCCCGGGATCTCCTCGATCGGATACGAAAATCGTCCAGCAGTGACTGGCGCGAGGTGCGCTGGTTCCACGACAAAGAGGAACAAGGACATGAGGCTCCCTGGCGCGAGTTCCTCGAAGGACGCAACGCCGACTACCCGGAACGCGCGCTCGAGATGGCGATCGGGCAGGTGCTGCGACGCCTCGCCCTCATCGACAAGGCCGACGAAGCGCCGGCAGATGGCGACATCCATTTCTGGCAGCGGCTGAATCCCGTCGTCACGGAGATCCTGACCCAGCTGGTGACAGGCGCCCCGCCCGCCGTGTACTACGGCGGACTGACGTTCGCCCGCATCCTCATCTCCGACGAACTGAAAGGACGGCCGGGACTCCCCCCGGATGTTGGAGCACTCGTCCGACGCGCCGACGAGGACGCGATATCGCTCGAACTGGTCAACCCCGGCGACGAGCCGCGGGAGGTCCGGCTGACGGCGGGCGGGTTCGGCGAGGACCGGATCGACTCGGTCGCGTTCGATGCCGGCTCGGACTACCCCGGGAGCCCTCTCGTCTACGCGATCCCCGAGCCGACCGTCACCTGGCGAGCCGAAGAGGTCGACGACTCATCGCTGGTCTTGTCGCTCCCGCCTCGGACCCGGATCACCTTAGAACTCGCGATCACGCGACGCGCGAATCGCGCCACCCACCAATTCATCCGCTCGAACCAGGAGAAATAATGAACACCACATCCGAGAGCCTGTCGAACGTCTGGCCGCTGCCTGTTCGTGGTGACGTCTTTCAACGTGCCGACCGCGACATCATCGAGCGCCTGGACATCGTGAGCGCCGCGACGGCGTGCGCGAAGCTGAACGGCATGGGCATCACCCGAACCGCGGTGCAAGGCCCCGTCCCCTTCGAACGAGGGAGCCGCATCGTGGGCTCGGCGCTGACCCTGCAGTTCATGCCGCAGCGCGAGGACATCGCCAGCGGAGTCGACCAAGAGTACATCGAGCGCCACACCGCTCTGTGGGAGGTCCTCGAGACCGTACAGGAGGGTGATGTCCTCGTGGTCCAGGCGTACGGCAGTGCATTCACCGGGTGTTTCGGCGACATGCTCGTGCGGTACTTCAAGCGTCGCGGTGGAGCGGGCATCGTGGTGGATGGCCGGATTCGCGACGCCGCGCGAGTGCGTGAACTCGGCGTCCCGATCTGGTGCACAGGAACCACTCCGCACTATGCCTCGCAGACGGACCTTTTCCCGTGGGCGTACGACGTTCCGGTGGCCGTCGGGGGAGTGCTCGCCCTCCCCGGCGACGTCGTGATCGCCGACGATGACGGAGCAGTGATCGTGCCGCAGGGCAAGGCGCTCGAACTCGTGCAGTCTGCCGAGGATCACGAGAACTGGGAGGTGTTCAGTCGGATTCGGCTGGAAGAGGGCGCGCGTCTGTCGGACTACTACCCGCTATCGACCAACAGCCGCGCCGAGTACGAGGCATGGCGCGACAGCGAGCGCTCGCGGCAGAGCTGATCGGCGCGGCGACGTGAAGTGGAACGCGATCGGCGAGACCGGCGTGCGCGTCACAGAGATGGGGCTGGGCACAGCGCAATTCGGTGATCTCTATGTATCGCTCGAGCAGAGCGATGTCGATGCGATCGTCGATGCCGCCTGGACGCGAGGGATCCGGCATTTCGACACCGCGCCGCACTACGGCCTCGGGCTGTCCGAACGCCGATTGGGTCGCGCCCTCCGGCAACATGATCGCGATGACTATATTGTCAGCACGAAGGTGGGGCGGATCATCGAAGGTGCCGGGGCCGCCGCGCGTCGACGGTGGGACTTCAGCAGGCAAGGGGTGACCGGATCCCTCACCGCGTCGCGTCGACGACTGGGGATCGACCGCATCGATATCGCCTTCGTGCATGACCCGGACGATCATGCGGACGATGCGATCCGTCACGCCATGCCAGAGCTCATACGTCTGCGAGACGCGGGTGACGTCGGCGCGATCGGGGTTGGAACCAAGGATCTTCGGACACTGCTGCGCTTCGTGCGCGAATGCGAGGTGGACGTGGTCATGGTCGCCGGTCGCCTCACGCTCCTCGACCACTCCGCTCTCTCCGAACTCGTTCCCGAGTGCGAAGCGCGTGGGGTCGCGATCATCGGAGCCGGGATCTTCAACAGCGGCATTCTGGCCAAGGAGGCTCCCGACTTACTCTCGCACTATGACTACGCCCCGCCGTCGGCGGCAGTGCTGGAGCGTGCACGCGCCATGGCGACGATCGCATCGCGCCACGGCTTCACGCTTCCCGAGGCGGCTGTCGCATTCGCGCGCCGGCCCGCCCCACCGGTCGTCTCCGTCGCGGTGGGCGCCGACTCCGCCGAACAGGTGGCACGTAACGTCGCCCTGCTGGCGCCCACCGGTGATTCGGACGGACTATACACGGAGGTGCTGACAGCGATCGCGTGATCCCTCCGTGCGTCTGCACGTGCGGCGAGCGCAGACGCACGGGGAGATCAATCGTCCCGCGATCCCGCCGGGGACGCCCGGTTTGCTCGCCTGCCATCGTGCATGGTCGAAGAGTCGATCGGCGCGTCAGCCAGGAGCATCTGCACGAGACCGAATTGATAGCGTTCCATTCCTGGGGCCGTGATGAACGCCGTCGATAGCGCGATTTGCCTGAGGACCTTCAACAACCTCCTCGGGAAGCAGCGCATGGTCATCGCGTGTCCGCAGCCGTGTTCGGTTTGTCCGATCCGTCGTGACCACCGTCCGCATCAGAGGCGCCGCTTCGCCTTCTGATGACGAAGAGCCCGATGGCGGCAATTACGGCGGAGCAAAAAAGCGTCGTGGCGATGACGCTCATCGTGAGCTGCATCGCTGGTCCCATGTGCTTGCCGTGAGCAAGTTGCGTGGCGACGACGGTGCCGGCGATCGCGGGCCCGAGCGCAGCCCCGATCTGTCGGAAAAGAGTGTTGGTCGCGCCGGCCATCCCCGCCAGCTGAGTCGGCACCGAATGGACGGCAACCGATGAAACGGTGCTGAAGACGGCACCGACACCGACACCCGTAACACTCAACGGCCACGCAAGGTCGAAAAGCGTCGCGTCCTCGGGCGCTCCCGAGAGCACCGCTACCCCGGCGGCGGCGATGGCCAGGCCCGCAACGAGGAAGACGCGCGATCCGATCGTCCGTTGCAGATGGCCGGCCACGGGTCCGGTTATGGCGGCGAACAGGTAGAGGAAACCGAGGCGCGTGGCGATCTCGAGCACGCTGAGATGCTGCGAGCGGGTGAGGAAGAGTGTGAGCACGAAAGCGATGCCCACGATGGCGAAGAGGATGGCCATCGCGGCGAGTGCGGAGACAACGAACCCAGCGGAGTGGAAGATGTCCATTCTCACCAGCGGAGCCTTGGCGGAACGTTCGAGGAACACGAAGGTCACAGTGAGCGCCGCGGCCAGCACGAATCCGATCACCGTCTGCGGTGCCCCCCATCCGACAACCGGGCCCTGGATGATGCTGAACACGAGGGCGATGACGGCCACGATGGCGGTGAGCTGCCCGCGGAGGTCCATACTTCTGCCCGGTACCCGTGCGGAGGGTCTCAGGGACACTGCGGCGACAGGAATCATCATCACGGAGATCACCGCCAGCGGCAGGAACATCCAGTTCCAGTCAGCGACGAGAGTCACCACGCCGGCGACGAATGGCCCGAGCCCCGAACCGATCACGAGACCGCTCGCCCATAGGGAAATGAAAAACGTGCGCTGATGGGTTGACGCTGCCGCGTGACCGACGATCGACAGCGTGGATGTGAGAAGCGCGCCACCACCGAGCCCGATGAGAACCTGCCCCGCGTACAACCACAGGAGCCCGTCGGAACCGTCCGGGAAGCCCGACAGAACGCCGATCAGCGAGCCAGCGGCAACCAGGCCGAATCCAGCGATGAGCACTCGCTTATGGCCGAGCATGTCGCTCGCCACGCCCGCGGACAGGACGGCGGCGGCGAGCGCGAGCAGCCCCGATGCGGTGACCCATTGCAGGTCGGATGTCTCTGCTCCGGTGCTCGCCGCGATGTCGCCGAGGATCACAGGAACACCGACAACAGGTAAATAGGCGATGAGGATTCCGAGACACCCGATGATCACGGCGTTGAGCGGACGGGAGGATGTGGAGGTCAAGTGCTGCTCCTTCTCGAACTGATTCGTATCGTGGCTGCTCGCGGAGATACTCCGCAGAGTGGTGCCGAGAGGATGACCGGACAGGGCATCGATATGTGAGGGGACGGATCGGTCGAACCCGATAACGCTGGAAAACGTCACACTTCCGCTCGCTGTCAAGTCTTAACTGGCAACAGGGTCGGATTCGGCAGACGGCTGGACCCGATCGTTCAGGATCAGCTAGGAGGCGACGAACATGAAGACCCTCACACCTCGCACGGACGCGCAAGTGAGAGACGAGCACACGACCTCTCTGCGCGACGTGCTGTGGGAATGGGTTGCACGTCCGACGCATTACTCGGCCGTCCGCAGGCTGAGGAGCATCGCACAACAACAGGACCTCGCCGCCCTCATCTCAGTGCTCCATCCGGACGTGACGGTGGCAGTGACCTCAACGCGCGGAGGCCACGAGAAGACAGTTGTGGCGCGTGGAACCAGAGACGCCGCACCGGTCCTTATCCATGGCTTCAAGGGTGGCCCGGGAGTCGTCGTCGCGGAACGCGCGGTTGATGGTCAGGCGGGGCTGGTGATGACGACTGACGACGAGCTCACAGCCTTGATCACTGTGGATTTCACCGGACGTCTGGTCAGCCTCGTCTGGGTTCGACTACACCCGGATCACCTCCGGCACGGGAATGCATACTGGCTCGCTGACTGATTCCTGTCAGAACAGCAACTCGCCCCGGCCAAGCGTCGCGACGGCGAACCGACAGATCCAACGAAAGGACACACGATGACTAACATCGTCTCTCCGTCGAACGGTCGAGCTTTCAGGGACACCACCGCCCTGACGAATCGACACGGCGACAAGATCGTGACGGCGATCCAGCGGCCGCAGGGCGTCGCGCGCAGCACGTCCGAGGAATCCCGTCGTCTCGATGAGGAGTGGGTCGTCTTCGGCGCCGACGTGGGAGACGTGCACGTTCGTGTCCTCAAGCCGGCCGGCACCACGGGATTGGTGCCCGTCATGCTGTATGTGCACGGAGAGGGATGGTCCGTCGACGACGCCCGCGTCGAAGAGACACTCATCCGAGAGTTCGTCGCAGGCGCCGGTACTGCGGTCGTCCTCGTAGGGCGTCACCCGTCCTTCACCGACCAAGGGCCTACCGTCGAACAGGCTTACGCCGCGGTGCGATGGATCACCGCGAACGGCGCTGCAAAGGGACTGGACGCGTCGCGTCTGGCGATCGCGGGCGACTCCTTCGATCGGAAGGCCGCCGCCGCGATGCTCGCGGACGACGACGGCGCCGTCCGCTTCGTACCCCAACCCCTGTATCGCAGGCCTCGCCACGACCGACAGGATGAAGAGGGCCACTCGGCGTTTCCCGACGGCCCTCATCTCAGTGGAAAAGCCATGGCGTGGTTCTGGGCCCATTACCTCCCAGACCCGGCGAAGGCTGACGAACCGTCCGCATCGCAGGGCACAGATCCGGCCGGGACAACGTGAGCAAGCACGGATCGGACTCGCGCGCGCTGAACATGATGGATCCCTGACCCATCATCGGCAATGCTCGTCGGGATCATCGTGAGCTTCGTTCTCGGTGGCTTGCTCGTGGCCTCGTCCGTGCCGGCCGTCATCAGCCACGACGCTGCCCACGCGCGGGAAGCCCTCGTGAAGTAGATCTCACGTCCAGTTGTACCGACGACGGTATTCTCCGGGCGCGATTCCCCATGAGCTCTTGAATCGTCGTGCGGCGAAGCTTCCGTCGTGCCAGCCGACTAGTCGGGCTGCCGTCGCCACAGGGAGATCAGTAGTGCGCAGCAGGTACGCGAGCCTCTCCACTCTCAACTGTTGCAGGTGACTCAGTGGCGACTGCCCGGTGTCTGCCTTGAAGACCCGAACCAGCTGGGAGGGTGAGAGCGAGACTTCGGCAGCGAGATCCGCGAGCCTCCATGTCCGTTCGAGTTCGGCATGGAGGAGGCTGATCGCCCGCGCTACGGTCGGCCGGTGGACGGAAGCCATCGCGGATTCGGTTGTCTGCGCTGGGCGCGAACCGATGGGTTCTCGTGACAGTGACGGCTCGACTGCAGCCAGCAGTTCCAGCAACGCGGAAACCTGACTGAGGAAGCTCCCTTCGGAGTTCCTGAAACGCTCGAACGAGCTCCGGGCGACTCGAAGAAAGCGGGATGTGCCCTGGAATGTCAGGGAAGCGTCTCTCTGAACCTCTGGCGCGAGCAGCGGCCCGATCTTCGGCAATCGCGACAGCCAGAACAGCTCGTGCCCGAGAAGCTCGCGGCTGATGTACACGTTGGCCACTTCAAGACTCGGCTGGGGAGCGTATCCGTGCCACGTGCCCGGAGCCAGAACTGAGATGACACCCATCGACAACTCGGTCGTCCCTGCTTCCGTGACCTGCAGCCCGCGTCCACTCATCACGACAGACACGAGGGCGAACTCATGCGCGTGAGCGCTGACGGTGCGAGAGATTTTCAGGTGCTCCAAGCGCACTCCGGCGTCCTCTGTCGTGAAGACATCAGATCCCTTGAGCTTGTCCACGGAATGTCGCTTCCTCGTTCGGTTGGCGAGGCGGGCGGCTGAAGGAGACTGTTCCGATCCGGGATGCCGACTCCGTCCGCGACCCGCCCTCCCATGGTAGTCATTGACGTCATCGATGGGAGAGATCGGGTACGACGCCGAACCAAGATGCGCTGCCGGTTCCTATGCATGCGTGCCAGCGGCGCTCGACGCCATACCGCAGGCGGAAGGCTTGATTCCACAGCCACTGCTCGACGCTCCTTCCGCGCGCCGAGTAGCCACACTCTGAGTAGGGAGCTTCTCTGTACACGCGACCCATCAACATCGTGATCGGCTCCGACACCTTCGGTCCGGACATCAACGGCGCAGCGAAGTTCACCGCCCAGCTCGCGGCGGGGCTTGCACGTCGCGGTCATTCCGTGACCGTGGTTGCCCCAGCCGCGGACTCGTCGGAGGTCGGCTACGGCTCCGAACTGCATGAGGGCGAGATCATCGCCGTCCATCGGCTGAAGTCCTCCCGTCTCCGGTCGTATCCGTGGGTGCGGTTCGCGCGTCCGTGGTTCGCGTCGCGAAGCGCCGCGCGTATCCTCGATGACCTTCAGCCTGATCTCGTCCATCATCAGTCGCACATCATCGTCGGCCGTGCTCTGATTCGTCACGCGCGTAAGCGTGGTCTCCCGGTTGTCGGCACCAACCACCTGATGCCGGAGAACGTGGTCGACGCGGCGGGGATTCCCTCCGTCTTACGTGCATTAGTCGTCCGGTATCTCTGGAGAAGCGCGCGGCGGTCCTTCCTCCGTTCGGATGTGGTGACGACACCCACCCGGATCGCCGCGGAGTATCTCAGCAAGAGCGCGGGGATCGAGGATGTCCGCGCGATATCCTGCGGCACTGATGTCGGAGCATTTCTTCCTCAGCCCGCACTCTCCAGCAGCACCGACCTGGTTTACGTCGGACGTCTGTCGAAGGAAAAGAATCTGGAAGTTCTGATTCGAGCTTTCTCGCACCTGGACTCTCGCCTCGGAGCGACTCTCTCGATACTGGGCGACGGCGATGAGCTGCAGTGTCTTCAGGATCTGGTCGTGGAGCTGGGTCTGCAGAGCACCGTGACCTTCTTCGGCGCCACACCTCAGGTCGTCCTTCGCCACCGACTGTCGATGGGGGTGGCGTTCGTCATGCCATCTACCGCTGAGTTGCAGAGCATCGCGACGCTGGAGGCCATGGCATCCGGCCTGCCGATCATCGCTGCTCGGGCGATGGCTCTGCCGCATCTCGTCGACCACGGAGTCAACGGCTATCTGTTCACCCCGGGGGATGAGGATGATCTCGCTCGACGGCTCGAACAGATACTGACCTTGCCGGGAGCGGAGTACCTGGCTATGAAGGCGGCCAGTCTCGAGCTTGTCCGAGAGCACGGCATCGAGCGGACCATCGAACAATTCGAGGGCATCTACCGGACTCTCCTCGACTCGAGGAAAGCGTCGCCGACGTCTCCTGCGAGTCCTAACGGCGTATGAAGCGGGTCGCAGATCGGCGAGCCTCGGTTTCGATCGACTGCAGTGTCTCCATAGCGAAGACCTCCGGGGGCCGATGCTCGTTCAGGACGGCGTCCACGACGTCGACGATGTCGAGGAACCCGATCGCACGAGAATGGAACGCGTCCACGGCCACCTCATTCGCCGCGTTCAGCACCGCGGGATACGAGCCACCCATCCTCACGGCCGAGCGAGCGAGCTCAACTGCGGGGGATCCCACATCATCGAGCGGTTCGAAATCCCAGGAGTGGCTGACAGACCAGTCGAGCGGCTCGACGGCTCCTGGAAGATGATCCGGCCAGTTGAGCGCTGAGGCGATCGCGAGGCGGAGATCGGGACGAGCCGCTTGAGCAATCGTCGACCCATCTACGTATTCGACCATTGAGTGCACCACCGACTGTCTGTGAACCACCACCTCGATGCTCTCGATGGGGACAGAGAAGAGGTAATGGGCTTCGATCAGCTCGAATCCCTTGTTCATCAGTGTCGCGGAGTTCGTCGTGATGGTCCTTCCCATCGACCAGGTAGGGTGCCGGAGAGCATCCTGGGGTGTCACATCTTGAAGCTCCTTCCGCTGTCGGCCTCGGAAGGGGCCTCCCGAAGCAGTCAGGATGAGGCGCCGGACCTCTTGCTGGTGTCCGGCTCTCAGAGCCTGCGCGATCGCTGCGTGCTCGGAATCCACGGGAACGATGCGGTGCGCTCCTGCGTGGGAGGAAAGCAGCGGTCCGGCCGCGATGAGGCTCTCTTTGTTCGCCAGGGCGAGGACACGGCCGGCATCCAGCGCCGCCAGAGAGACGCCGAGCCCGCGGGACCCTGTTACGGCGTTGACCACGATGTCCGCATCGGTGTTCTGCACCAGCGAGACCGAATCCCTGATCCCGAGAACGTTTGGGATGCCACCGAATGCGGCCGCTTGAGACGAGAGCAGGGCGGAGTCATGGCCTGCTGAGATGCCGACAAGACGGAATCGATCTGGATTCGCCGCAATCACATCGAGCGTTTGAGTCCCCACTGAACCGGTCGAACCGGCGACAATTACCTTCTTCACGCGGTCAGTCTGTCAATCGAGTTCCTGTGATGGGGAGTAACCGGGAAGCGTGCGTCGCAGAGTCCGTGTCACGCGTGATTCTGAACGGATTAGGGGTGCCTTACCTGCGCAGAATAGGTCAGTCGGGGTCGACGGGAACCATGCAGGGTCGGGCTGAGCGCGCCTGCACCGTTCCTAAAATCGTCCGCCGCGTGACGCGAGGAGAGTGTGAGATGTCGGATGTTCTGATCGACCGCCCGGAGCTGGACAGCCTGGGGGTGTACGAGTTCGGCTGGCACGATGAAGATGCCGCCGGAGCCATTGCGAAACGCGGAATCTCCGAAGATGTCGTCCGCGGCATCTCGGCTCTCAAGCACGAACCCGAATGGATGCTGAAGACCCGTCTCAAGGGATACCAGCTCTTCGGCAAGAAGCCGATGCCGACCTGGGGCGCCGACCTCAGCGCGATCGACTTCGACAACATCAAGTACTTCGTGCGTTCGACCGAGAAGCAGGCGCAGTCCTGGGAGGACCTGCCTGTCGAGATCCGCGAGACGTACGAGCGTCTCGGCATCCCCGAGGCCGAGCGCCAGCGCCTCGTCGCCGGTGTCGCCGCGCAGTACGAGTCCGAGGTCGTGTACCACCAGATCCGCGAGGACCTGGAGGCGCAGGGTGTCATCTTCATGGACACCGACACGGCGCTGCGCGAGCACCCCGAGTTCTTCGAGGAGTACTTCGGCACGGTCATCCCGGCCGGCGACAACAAGTTCGCGGCTCTCAACACGGCCGTGTGGTCGGGCGGCTCCTTCGTGTACGTCCCGAAGGGTGTGCACGTCGAGATCCCGCTGCAGGCGTACTTCCGCATCAACACCGAGAACATGGGCCAGTTCGAGCGGACGCTGATCATCGCGGACGAAGACAGCTACATCCACTACATCGAGGGCTGCACGGCCC
>NZ_JAHXYZ010000007.1 GCF_019969685.1 Microbacterium sp. EST19A
TAAGATAGAGAAGTTGCCCTGCGGGCCTGGTTGTGATGACTGGGTCGTGGGAGCATCCGATCCTTGAGAACTCAACAGCGTGCACTTGTCAAATGCCAAATTATCCTCGTTCAGTCGTTTTTCGGCTGGGTGAGAATTCCTTTGGATCAAAGACCAACCTCCTTGTGGGGTTGGCATTCGGATGAAGTCAGCAATGAATTTGTCTCTTTGGTCAGCATCAAACTCGCTGCGTCATCGTTTTCCCGATGGGGTATGCATTTCTTTTTTACGGAGAGTTTGATCCTGGCTCAGGATGAACGCTGGCGGCGTGCTTAACACATGCAAGTCGAACGGTGAACACGGAGCTTGCTCTGTGGGATCAGTGGCGAACGGGTGAGTAACACGTGAGCAACCTGCCCCTGACTCTGGGATAAGCGCTGGAAACGGCGTCTAATACTGGATATGTGACGTGACCGCATGGTCTGCGTCTGGAAAGAATTTCGGTTGGGGATGGGCTCGCGGCCTATCAGCTTGTTGGTGAGGTAATGGCTCACCAAGGCGTCGACGGGTAGCCGGCCTGAGAGGGTGACCGGCCACACTGGGACTGAGACACGGCCCAGACTCCTACGGGAGGCAGCAGTGGGGAATATTGCACAATGGGCGCAAGCCTGATGCAGCAACGCCGCGTGAGGGATGACGGCCTTCGGGTTGTAAACCTCTTTTAGCAGGGAAGAAGCGAAAGTGACGGTACCTGCAGAAAAAGCGCCGGCTAACTACGTGCCAGCAGCCGCGGTAATACGTAGGGCGCAAGCGTTATCCGGAATTATTGGGCGTAAAGAGCTCGTAGGCGGTTTGTCGCGTCTGCTGTGAAATCCGGAGGCTCAACCTCCGGCCTGCAGTGGGTACGGGCAGACTAGAGTGCGGTAGGGGAGATTGGAATTCCTGGTGTAGCGGTGGAATGCGCAGATATCAGGAGGAACACCGATGGCGAAGGCAGATCTCTGGGCCGTAACTGACGCTGAGGAGCGAAAGGGTGGGGAGCAAACAGGCTTAGATACCCTGGTAGTCCACCCCGTAAACGTTGGGAACTAGTTGTGGGGTCCATTCCACGGATTCCGTGACGCAGCTAACGCATTAAGTTCCCCGCCTGGGGAGTACGGCCGCAAGGCTAAAACTCAAAGGAATTGACGGGGACCCGCACAAGCGGCGGAGCATGCGGATTAATTCGATGCAACGCGAAGAACCTTACCAAGGCTTGACATATACGAGAACGGGCCAGAAATGGTCAACTCTTTGGACACTCGTAAACAGGTGGTGCATGGTTGTCGTCAGCTCGTGTCGTGAGATGTTGGGTTAAGTCCCGCAACGAGCGCAACCCTCGTTCTATGTTGCCAGCACGTAATGGTGGGAACTCATGGGATACTGCCGGGGTCAACTCGGAGGAAGGTGGGGATGACGTCAAATCATCATGCCCCTTATGTCTTGGGCTTCACGCATGCTACAATGGCCGGTACAAAGGGCTGCAATACCGCGAGGTGGAGCGAATCCCAAAAAGCCGGTCCCAGTTCGGATTGAGGTCTGCAACTCGACCTCATGAAGTCGGAGTCGCTAGTAATCGCAGATCAGCAACGCTGCGGTGAATACGTTCCCGGGTCTTGTACACACCGCCCGTCAAGTCATGAAAGTCGGTAACACCTGAAGCCGGTGGCCTAACCCTTGTGGAGGGAGCCGTCGAAGGTGGGATCGGTAATTAGGACTAAGTCGTAACAAGGTAGCCGTACCGGAAGGTGCGGCTGGATCACCTCCTTTCTAAGGAGCACTTGGAGTCTTCGGACTTCCAGAACCCAGATCGGGAACGTTCGTTTCTCGCTGGGAGCTCATGGGTGGAACATTTGACATGACATCAAGATCTGATCTTGGAGCTAGTACGTCGTTCTTCGGAGCGGTTGGAAGGTTCTGGGTGAGGGGGCGGGTGTCTGCACGCTGTTGGGTCCTGAGGGACCGGATGCGGATCCTTTGGGATTCGGACCGTACCTCTGGACCTTTTGTCGTTTCCCCGGTTGGGGTGGCGGTGAGGGGTACCGCCCGTACTTTGAGAACTACACAGTGGACGCGAGCATCTTGCAGCCGGCTTTCGAGCTGGTTGCACAAGATGATCTTAAAGATCATTAGTCAATTTCAATCCAAGCTCTTTCGGGAGTTTGGTGTCGATTCTGATTCAAACTCATGTGATTTCAAGTCTTTAAGAGCAAACGGTGGATGCCTTGGCATCTGGAGCCGAAGAAGGACGTAGCAATCTGCGATAAGCCTCGGGGAACTGATAAGCAAGTTTTGATCCGAGGGTGTCCGAATGGGGAAACCCCGCTGGGCGGCGTGCCGACCTAGTGACTCCCGCCTGAATATATAGGGCGGGTAGAGGGAACGTGGGGAAGTGAAACATCTCAGTACCCACAGGAAGAGAAAGCAACCGCGATTCCGTTAGTAGTGGCGAGCGAAACCGGAACAGGCTAAACCTAGCGTGTGTGATAGCCGGCAGGTGTTGCACGTTGGGGGTTGTGGGACTTTTCAGTCATCTCTGCCGAGGTGGCGGCGTTACAAGAAGGTATAGACGAACGGTCTTGAAAGGCCGGTCATAGAGGGTGCCAACCCCGTAGTCGAAATGCCTTGCTTGGCGCGAAGAGTATCCCAAGTAGCACGGGGCCCGTGAAATCCCGTGTGAATCTGTCAGGACCACCTGATAAGCCTAAATACTCCCAGATGACCGATAGCGGACAAGTACCGTGAGGGAAAGGTGAAAAGTACCCCGGGAGGGGAGTGAAATAGTACCTGAAACCGTTTGCTTACAAACCGTTGGAGCCTCCTTAGTAGGGGTGACAGCGTGCCTTTTGAAGAATGAGCCTGCGAGTTAGCGATATGTGGCGAGGTTAACCCGTGTGGGGTAGCCGTAGCGAAAGCGAGTCTGAATAGGGCGATTCAGTCGCATGTCCTAGACCCGAAGCGAAGTGATCTATCCATGGCCAGGTTGAAGCGACGGTAAGACGTCGTGGAGGACCGAACCCACTTAGGTTGAAAACTGAGGGGATGAGCTGTGGATAGGGGTGAAAGGCCAATCAAACTTCGTGATAGCTGGTTCTCTCCGAAATGCATTTAGGTGCAGCGTTGCGTGTTTCTTGCCGGAGGTAGAGCTACTGGATGGCCGATGGGCCCTACAAGGTTACTGACGTCAGCCAAACTCCGAATGCCGGTAAGTGAGAGCGCAGCAGTGAGACTGTGGGGGATAAGCTTCATAGTCGAGAGGGAAACAACCCAGACCACCAACTAAGGTCCCAAAGCGCGTGCTAAGTGGGAAAGGATGTGGAGTTGCCTTGACAACCAGGAGGTTGGCTTAGAAGCAGCCACCCTTGAAAGAGTGCGTAATAGCTCACTGGTCAAGTGATTCCGCGCCGACAATGTAACGGGGCTCAAGCACGCCACCGAAGTTGTGGCATTGACATTATTGGTAGGCCTTCGTGGTCCAGCCGTGTTGATGGGTAGGAGAGCGTCGTGTGGCCAGCGAAGCGGCGGTGTGAACCAGCCGTGGAGGCTACACGAGTGAGAATGCAGGCATGAGTAGCGAATGACGTGTGAGAAACACGTCCTCCGAAAGACCAAGGGTTCCAGGGTCAAGCTAATCTTCCCTGGGTAAGTCGGGACCTAAGGCGAGGCCGACAGGCGTAGTCGATGGACAACGGGTTGATATTCCCGTACCGGCGAAGAACCGCCCAAGCTAATCCAGTAGTGCTAAGTGTCTGAATCCCAGTGACTGATCCCTTCGGGGTGACGCTCTGGGCCTAGCGCACGACCCCATTCTGGTGCGGTTAGCGTATTAACAGGTGTGACGCAGGAAGGTAGCCCAGCCCGGCGATGGTTGTCCGGGTGCAAGTGCGTAGGCCGAACGGTAGGCAAATCCGCCGTTCACATAGGCTGAGACACGATGCGGATAATAAGTGGGTGATCCTATGCTGCCAAGAAAAGCATCGACGCGAGGTTCTAGCCGCCCGTACCCCAAACCGACTCAGGTGGTCAGGTAGAGAATACCAAGGAGATCGAGAGAATCGTGGTTAAGGAACTCGGCAAAATGCCCCCGTAACTTCGGGAGAAGGGGGGCCATCCACTTATACGGACTTGCTCCGAAAAGGGTGTGGTGGCCGCAGAGACTAGTGGGTAGCGACTGTTTACTAAAAACACAGGTCCGTGCCAAGTCGCAAGACGATGTATACGGACTGACGCCTGCCCGGTGCTGGAAGGTTAAGAGGACCGGTTAGCCGCAAGGCGAAGCTGAGAATTTAAGCCCCAGTAAACGGCGGTGGTAACTATAACCATCCTAAGGTAGCGAAATTCCTTGTCGGGTAAGTTCCGACCTGCACGAATGGCGTAACGACTTCCCAACTGTCTCAACCGCGAACTCGGCGAAATTGCATTACGAGTAAAGATGCTCGTTACGCGCAGCAGGACGGAAAGACCCCGTGACCTTTACTACAGCTTGGTATTGGTGTTCGGTGTGGCTTGTGTAGGATAGGTGGGAGACTTTGAAGCATGGACGCCAGTTCGTGTGGAGTCATTGTTGAAATACCACTCTGGTCACTCTGGATATCTAACTTCGAACCGTAATCCGGTTCAGGGACAGTGCCTGGTGGGTAGTTTAACTGGGGCGGTTGCCTCCCAAAAAGTAACGGAGGCGCCCAAAGGTTCCCTCAACCTGGTTGGCAATCAGGTGTCGAGTGTAAGTGCACAAGGGAGCTTGACTGTGAGACTGACAGGTCGAGCAGGGACGAAAGTCGGGACTAGTGATCCGGCAGTGGCTTGTGGAAGCGCTGTCGCTCAACGGATAAAAGGTACCTCGGGGATAACAGGCTGATCTTGCCCAAGAGTCCATATCGACGGCATGGTTTGGCACCTCGATGTCGGCTCGTCGCATCCTGGGGCTGGAGTAGGTCCCAAGGGTTGGGCTGTTCGCCCATTAAAGCGGTACGCGAGCTGGGTTTAGAACGTCGTGAGACAGTTCGGTCCCTATCCGCTGCGCGCGTAGGAAGTTTGAGAGGATCTGACCCTAGTACGAGAGGACCGGGTTGGACGAACCTCTGGTGTGTCAGTTGTTCCGCCAGGAGCACCGCTGATTAGCTACGTTCGGGATGGATAACCGCTGAAAGCATCTAAGCGGGAAGCCGGCCTCAAGATGAGACTTCCATACCTTCGGGTGAGAGGCTCCCAGCCAGACTACTGGGTTGATAGGCCAGATGTGGAAGTGCAGTAATGCATGCAGCTGACTGGTACTAATAAGCCGATGACTTGATAACACACCGTTTGTTGGTGCTACGCGTCCACTGAGTGGTTCTCGATGTACGGTCGAGAACCGCATAACAACAATGACTTTGTTATGTGTTTGATTGAAACATCAATAGTGTTTCGGCGGCCATAGCGTGAGGGAAACGCCCGGTTACATTCCGAACCCGGAAGCTAAGCCTCACAGCGCCGATGGTACTGCAGGGGGGACCCTGTGGGAGAGTAGGACACCGCCGGACTTCTTTTA
>NZ_JAHXYZ010000008.1 GCF_019969685.1 Microbacterium sp. EST19A
TCATGACCGACCTCCCCACGACCGGATCCTCGCGCGTCAAGCGCGGCCTCGCCGAGATGCTCAAGGGCGGCGTCATCATGGACGTCGTCACCGCCGAGCAGGCGAAGATCGCCGAGGATGCCGGCGCCGTCGCCGTCATGGCGCTCGAGCGGGTGCCTGCAGACATCCGCGCCCAGGGCGGTGTCTCGCGGATGAGCGACCCCGACATGATCGACAGCATCATCGACACGGTGTCGATCCCCGTCATGGCCAAGGCGCGCATCGGACACTTCGTCGAGGCGCAGATCCTCCAGGAGCTGGGTGTCGACTACATCGACGAGTCCGAGGTGCTGTCGCCCGCCGACTACGTGAACCACATCGACAAGTTCGGCTTCACGGTGCCGTTCGTCTGCGGCGCCACGAACCTCGGTGAGGCCCTCCGCCGCATCAACGAGGGCGCGGCGATGATCCGCTCCAAGGGCGAGGCCGGCACCGGCGACGTCTCCGAGGCGATGAAGCACATCCGCAAGATCCGCGGTGAGATCGCCGCGCTGACGGCGCTTCCCAAGGACGAGCTGTTCGTCGCCGCCAAGGAGCTGCAGGCCCCGTACGAGCTGGTCGCCGAGATCGCCGAGACCGGCAAGCTCCCCGTCGTGCTGTTCGTCGCCGGTGGTGTCGCGACCCCCGCGGATGCCGCGATGATGATGCAGCTCGGCGCCGACGGCGTGTTCGTGGGCTCGGGCATCTTCAAGTCGGGCAACCCGGTCGAGCGTGCGAAGGCGATCGTCAAGGCGACGACGTTCTACGACGACCCCAAGGTCGTGGCCGAGGCTTCGCGCGGGCTGGGCGAGGCGATGGTCGGCATCAACGTGTCGGACCTCCCTGCTCCGCACCGTCTCGCCGAGCGTGGCTGGTAACCCGAGAGTCGGCGTCCTCGCGCTGCAGGGCGATGTGCGCGAGCACGCCGCCCTGCTCGCGGGACTCGGCGCCGACGTCACCCTGGTGCGGCGCCCGGAGGAGCTCGCGTCCGTCGACGGGCTCGTCATTCCCGGGGGCGAGTCGAGCGTCATCGACAAGCTGTCCCGGATCTTCGGGATGCAGGAGCCGATCCGCGCCGCGATCGCCGCGGGCATGCCCGTGCTCGGAACCTGCGCCGGCCTCATCATGCTGGCCGACTCGGTGGTCGACGCCATCGACGGACAGGAGTCCTTCGGCGGGATCGACGCGGTCGTGCGCCGCAACGC
>NZ_JAHXYZ010000009.1 GCF_019969685.1 Microbacterium sp. EST19A
GTGCACGTCGAGATCCCGCTGCAGGCGTACTTCCGCATCAACACCGAGAACATGGGCCAGTTCGAGCGGACGCTGATCATCGCGGACGAAGACAGCTACATCCACTACATCGAGGGCTGCACGGCCCCGATCTACAAGTCGGACTCGCTGCACTCCGCCGTGGTCGAGATCATCGTGAAGAAGAACGCCCGCGTGCGCTACACGACGATCCAGAACTGGTCGAACAACGTCTACAACCTCGTCACCAAGCGTGCCGTCGCCCACGAGGGCGCGACCATGGAGTGGGTCGACGGCAACATCGGCTCCAAGGTGACGATGAAGTACCCGTCCATCTACCTGATGGGCGAGCACGCCAAGGGCGAGACGCTCTCGGTCGCCTTCGCCGGCCCCGGCCAGCACCAGGATGCCGGCGCGAAGATGATCCACATGGCGCCGTACACGCAGTCGTCGATCGTCTCGAAGTCGATCGCGCGAGGCGGCGGTCGTGCCGGTTACCGCGGTGAGGTCCGGGTGGATGCGAACGCGCACCACTCCGCCAACACCGTGCGCTGCGACGCGCTGCTCGTCGACACGAAGTCGCGGTCCGACACGTACCCGGCGATCGACATCCGCGTCGACGACGTGCAGCTCGGCCATGAGGCCACCGTCTCGAAGGTCAGCGAGGAGCAGCTCTTCTACCTGCAGTCCCGCGGCATGCCCGAGGACGAGGCGATGGCGATGATCGTGCGCGGCTTCATCGAGCCGATCGCGCG